>NZ_CM131436.1:2065000-2467500 GCF_051810745.2 Rhizobium sp. F40D2 | reverse complement strand
CCAGATCCGCCGCATGCTGGAGGCGCTCGGGACCGAATGCCTGCGCCTCGTGCGCGTTGCGATCGGCGGGCTCGAGCTCGGCGAACTGCCGAAAGGCGCCGTGCGTGCGCTGACCGAAGCGGAATTGCAATCGCTGCGGCGGAAAACCGGCATCGAAAAGGCGAGACGCATTTGACCTATGAAAGGGAGATGGCGCCGCATGATTTCTGGCAGGAGGTTCATCCGCCCGGCACCTTTGCCGTCGACGGCGAATTCGCCTCCTTCTACGTCGCCGTGCTGGAAGATGGCCGTCAGATTCGCTTGCCGATCCGCGTGCTGGCGGATGGCGAGCACGCCCTCGCCTCGCTGATCGTCAACCAGGCAAGCTTTTCCGTCCTCGATGCGTTCGCCGAAAGCCTCGCCGAAAAGATCAGGCCCATGCGCATCGACGTCGTCGCCGGCCTGCCGACGCTCGGCCTGACGCTTGCCGCCGCGGTTGCGCAGAAGCTCGGCCACAGCCGCTATGTTCCGCTCGGCACCTCGCGCAAATTCTGGTACCGCGACGAGCTCTCCGTCCCCCTGTCCTCGATCACCACGCCGACCCAGCAGAAGCGCCTTTATATCGATCCGCGCATGCTGCCGCTGCTGGCGGAAGGGCGCGTCGCTCTGATCGACGACGTCATATCAAGCGGCGCCTCGATCGGCGCGGCTCTTGATCTGCTCGAGGCCTGCGGCATCGAACCGGTCGTCATCGGCGCGGCCATGCTGCAGTCGGAGCGTTGGCGCGAAAGCCTTGCTACCGCCGGGCCGCAATGGATCGCACGCACCATCGGCGTCTTTACAACGCCCATTTTGCAGCGGAACGCGGCAGGCCGGTGGCAGGCACCCGCCTGAGGCGCGAGATGAGGATTGTTCAATCTTTGCCTGAGGGCGCCTCTGTACAGCGCAGAAGGAACGATTACAGTCTGCCCAATCGATGAAACACCGGATCCACGCATGACGTTCGAGCAAGCATCCCTGCTGATCCTTCTGCTGGCGATGCTCGTTCTCTTCTCGTTCGATCGCATCCGCATCGAGGTGATTTCGATCGCCGGCCTGCTTGCCGGCTATGCGCTCGGACTTTATCCCGCCGACCACATCTTCACTGGCTTTGCCAGTCCCGTCGTCATCACCGTTGTCGAGATCCTGCTGATCGTCCAGGTGCTGGCGCGCGCCAGACTCTTCGACGATCTCGCCGCCCGTTTCGCCGCCGCCAAGCCTTCGGGCTTCAAGGTCATCGCTGGCGCTTCCTCGCTTGCCGGCTTCATTTCCATCTTCATGAACAATATCGGCGCCTTTGCTATCAGCCTGCCGGTGGCGCTGCGGCTCGGCATGGCGCTGACGATCCCCCGCCGCCAGCTCGTCATGCCCCTCTCGTTTGCGGCGCTGCTCGGAGGCCTCGTCTCGCTGATCGGCACGCCGGCCAACCTGCTCGTCAGCGACGCGCTCGCCAAGGCGACCGGAGCGAGCTTTCGCTTCTTCGATTTCGCCTATGTCGGCCTGCCGGTCGCAATCGCCGGCATTCTGCTCATCGCCTTTCGCATCCAGCGCCTCTTTCCCGAACCCGACGAAACGCCGGCAGCGATCTCCGCAGGCACGCGCCGCATCGTCGTCGAGCGCCGCATTCCCGACATTTCGCCGCTGATCGGCATCCGCCTTTCCGATTGTCCAGCGGGTTTCGGCATCAAACCGCACGCGCTGATCCGCGGCGACAGTTTCGTCTTCGGTCCGCTCGATCAGTCGGTGATTTCAGCCGGCGACGTGCTGCTTGCCGAAGGGGCCGATGCGGTTTTTGCCGGGCTTGCCGCCACCCAGGCGCTGATCGCCGATGCACATCCGCATGGCCTTCAGCTGGATTTTTCCCGTGTCGAAGCTGTCGTCATGCCGGAAAGCACGCTGGTCGGTTCGCGCGTCCGCTCGCTCGAAGTCTTCCAAAGCCGCGGCGTTGCGGTCACCGCTCTTTCCATGCGCGCGCCGCGCATCGAGGGTCGTTTCATCGACCTGCAACTGTCGATCGGTGATATATTGACCCTGGAAGGGCCGCGAACGGCAATCGTCGAAGCGCTTGAAGAAAGCGAGTGCCTGCCACTCGCCCCGACGGCCCCGGTCGAACCCGCCCTCTTCTCCTGGCGGCCCTTCGCGCTCTTTGCCTGCGGCATCGCCGCCTCTGCGGCCGGCCTGCGTCCCGACATCGCCTTTGCCTGCGTCGTGCTCGTGCTCGCCTTGCTCAATCATCTGAACATCCGCCAGGCGATGGCCGATCTCAACTGGCCGATCATCATCATGCTGGCAGCGATGATCCCGATCGGTCAGGCGGTGGCGACGACCGGGGCGGCCGAAACCATCGCCGGCGGGCTGAGCCTCGTCGTGCCGGTCAGCCGGCCGCTCTTCGGCATCGCCCTCATCCTCTTTCTCGCCATGGCGCTGACGCCCTTCGTCAACAACGCGACGGTCGCGATCGTCCTGATCCCGATCGCACTGGAATTCGCCAAGGCCGGCAGCCACGCGCCGGACGCCTATCTGATTGCCGTCGCCGTCGGCGCCTCCCTGGATTTCCTGACGCCCTTCGGCCATCACAACAACACGTTGGCAATGGGCATCGGCGGTTACCGCTTCAGTGACTTCCTGCGCGTCGGCTGGCCGCTTGCCGTCACAAGCTACGGCCTCGCTTTGTTTCTCCTGGCTCTGTTCTGGCTCTGATGCGATAGTTGGGACCACCTTGACTTCCCGGCAATGACTACAGCGCCGCGCGTCTTTCAGACGCGCAAAGGACGCTGTAGCACTTTGAGTGCTGCATAATTCCTTAAATCGATTCCGATTTAAGGAATTATGCAGTAGAGCAGGAAGCCTTCACCCCAATCACAAGGACCGTCGAGCGCCGTGCGAATTCTCTCCGAAGCCCATTTCCCGGAACTGCCGAACTATTATCGCGGCAAGGTGCGCGAGAATTACGATCTTCCGGACGGACGCCGCATCATCATCAGCACCGACCGGCTGAGCGCTTTCGACCGCATCCTCACCTGTATTCCTTATAAGGGCCAGGTGCTGACTCAGACGGCCCGCTACTGGTTCGAGGCGACGAAGGACATCTGCCCGAACCATATCCTCGACTATCCCGACGCCAATGTCGTCATCGGCAAGCGGCTAGACATTCTGCCGGTCGAAATCGTTGTGCGCGGTTATCTCGCCGGCACCACCGGCACGTCGATCCTGACGCTCTATAAGAAGGGTGAGCGCGAAATGTACGGCATGCGCCTGCCGGATGGCATGCGCGACAACCAGATCCTGCCCGAACCGGTCATCACCCCGACCAGCAAGGAATTCGACGGCGGCCATGACGAGCCGCTGACGCCTGCCGAAATCGTCAGCCGCGGCCTTCTGACCAAGGAGCAGTGGGAGACACTGTCGCGATTTGCGCTCGCCCTTTTTGCCCGCGGCCAGGAGATGGCGGCCAAACGCGGCCTGATCCTCGTCGACACCAAATATGAATTCGGCACCGACGGCGATGGCAACATCATCCTCGCCGACGAGATCCACACGCCCGACAGCAGCCGCTACTGGCTTGCCGAAAGCTATCTGGCCAGTTTTGCCGCCGGAAAACGTCCCGAAAGTTTCGACAAGGATTTCGTCCGCGCCTGGGTGGCGGAACGCTGCGACCCGTATAAGGACGAGATCCCCGAGATCCCCACCGAACTGATCGAACAGACCTCGGCCGTCTATATCAGGGCCTATGAGGCGATCACCGGCGAGCGCTTTGTTCCCGACGATAGCGGCGAAACGCCGTTTGCCCGCATCCGGCAGAACCTCGCCCCCTACTTCCCTTGAGATGGCGGCGCACGAAAGCCGCCAGCCGATCATCGGCTTGCGGCATTTCGTGCAATCGCGCTAACATCAGCCAAAAGGATCGGGCCTGGCCCGGCGGGGGACGGATGGTAAGAAGGCCGAGACGCAAGGCCGAAGAAACGCGGGAGGACATTCTCTCCATGGCGGAGATGCTGTTTCGTCAGCGCGGCTACCTCGCGGTGTCGATCGCCGATATCGCCGGCGCGCTGCACATGTCGCCCGCCAATGTCTTCAAGCATTTCCATTCCAAAGTCGCGCTGGTCGATGCGATCGCCGGACGCCATCTCGACAATGCCACCGAGCGTTTCGCAGCCTTCGACCAGAACCTGCCCCCAAAGGACCAATTGCTCCGCTTCGTCTTGCGCCTGCTGGAAGGCCATCTGCAGGACATCCAGAAAAATCCCTACATCTTCGAAATGGTGCTTTCGACGATCGAAGCCAAACTCGAGGCCGGCAACCGCTATCGCGCCCGAATCGAGTTAAAGCTGGACGAAATCATCCGAGAAGGCATCGCGGAGGGACGCTATCAGTGCCGCGATCCCGAGCGCGCGGCACACACTGTCGCAGACCTCCTGGCCTGCGTGTTGCACCCGATCCTGATTGCCCGCGACGACAAGGAAACCCTGGTGCATCGCGCCGAGAACATCGTCGGCTTTGTCGATGCCGCACTGCAAAATAACGCTTGCTAAGTGATGATTGCTGACTTACGTCACTTCGTAAAGCTTTTGTTAAATTCGGATAATGGCATTTGCAGCCAGATCAATCCTGACGATTCTATAGGCCTGCACTCGACTCGGCCGAGCCCGTGGATCGAACGGCCATTGCCACCGCACAGGGAATTCAGAATGATACGGCGTGCCCTTCTCATCTCCTCGGCGCTGACGTTCGGCGCATTGCTCGCAGCCTGCAGCGACAACGCCAGCAAGCCCGCCGGCAACGCAGGCGCGGCCCAGCAGGCCTCGCCGGTCGGCGTGATCACGCTGAATAAGGGTAGTTTTCCGGTCACCACGATCCTTCCCGGCCGTGCCGAGACCTTCCAGACGGCCGATATCCGGCCGCAGGTGAGCGGCCTGATCCGCGAGATCGCCTTCAAGGAAGGCGGCGAGATCAAGAAGGGCGACCTTCTCTACCAGATCGAGGATGCGCCCTATATTGCCGCCGTCGAGCAGGCCAAGGCGGCAATCTCCAAAGCCGAGGCGAGTGTGCCGAGCGCTGAAAGCAATCTCGACCGCTACCAGCGCTTGGTCGGCAGCGGCGCCACCCAGATCGAATTCGAAACCGCCAAGACGACGCTGCTCCAGGCCAAGGCCGAAGTCGAGTCAGCGAAGGCCGCACTGTCCGCCGCGCAGATCGACCTCGACCATACCAGGATCATCGCACCCTTCGACGGCATCATCGACCAGACCGCCTATAATGTCGGCAACGTCGTCTCCGCCAATCAGACGACGGCGCTGACGACGATCCGCCAGCTCGATCCGATCTACATTTCGCTGACGGAATCGAGCACTAACCTCTTGAAGCTGCGCGATGCGATGGCCGCCGGCGACATCAAGGGTGCAGCCAATGTCGTCTTCCACCTGATCCTCGAAGATGGCAAGGAATACAACCAGCCGGGCAAGCTCGACATGTCGAAGCAGGTGGTCAGTGAGACCACAGGCACCTTCATCATCCGCGTGCTCTTTCCCAATCCCGACCGGGTCGTGCTGCCCGGCATGTATGTCCGGGCGACCGTCGAACTCGGCGACGAGGACGGTTATGCGCTGCCACAGCTGGCGACGAGCCGTGACGCCAACGGCCGGTTGACGGCGCAGTTCGTTTCGGCCGAGGGCAAGGTCGAGACCCGTGCTTTCGAAAACAGCTCGCCCTCCAACAACTCCTGGCTCGTGACCGAAGGCATCAAGGATGGCGATCAGTTGATCGTCAGCGGTCTGCAATCGATCACATCAGGCATGCCGGTGAAGCCGGTCCCGATGAAGATCACCGACAACGGCGTGGTCGTGGCTGCCGAGCAGCCCGCGGCCGGTGACGCACAGAAGCCCGCAGCGAAGTAATCGCTTCGAGCCCCCGACGTCACCGTCTCTGCCGCACAGGAACAACCGATGGCCAAGTTTTTCATCCGACGTCCGATTTTCGCCTGGGTCATTGCGATCACCATCATGCTCGCCGGCCTGCTGGCGATCTTCACCCTGTCGATTTCGCAATATCCCGATATCGCCCCGACGACGGTCCGCATCAACGCCACCTATCGGGGTGCGAGTGCCGAGACCGTCGAGAAATCGGTGACGACGATCATCGAGGATGGCATGACCGGCCTCGACGACCTGACCTACATGACCTCGACCTCATCGACCGGTTCGGCCAGCATCCAGTTGACCTTCGGGACGAGCGCCGACCCCGATATCGCCCAGGTGCAGGTGCAGAACAAGCTGCAGCTGGTTCAGTCGCAGCTTCCGAGCGACGTCATCGATGCCGGCATCAGCGTCACCCGCTCGACCTCGAGCATCCTTCTGGTCGGCTCGCTTGTTTCCACCGACGGCAAGCGCAACTCGGTCGACCTCGGCAACATCCTGTCGACCTCGATCGAGGATCAAATCCAGCGCCTGGAAGGCGTTGGCAGCATCAACGTCTTCGGTTCGGGCTATGCCATGCGCGTCTGGCTCGATCCCTTCAAGCTGCTGAAATATCAGTTGACACCGAGCGACGTCACCGCGGCCATCCAGGCGCAGAACACCCAGGTCTCGGTCGGCTCGCTCGGCGCCCAGCCGGCCATCCCCGGCCAGCAGATCAACGTCACCATCACCGCGCAAAGCCAGCTGACCACCGTCGCCGATTTCGAGCACATCATCCTGAAGGTCGAGAAAGATGGCGCGACGGTCCGCTTGAGCGACGTCTCGCGCATCGAAATCGGCCAGGAAAGCTATGGCGGCAATTCGCGTTACAATGGCCAGCCGTCGACCGGTTTTGCCGTTAACCTGGCGATCGGCGCCAACGCCATCGATACTGCCGCCCGCGTGCGCTCGGCGCTCGATGTTATCGGCCGTGGCCTGCCGGCGGGCGTCGAGATCACCTATCCCTACGACACGACGCCCTTCGTCGAGCTGTCGATCGAAAAGGTCGTGCACACGCTGATCGAAGCGATCGTGCTCGTTTTCGTCGTCCTCCTCATCTTCCTGCAGAACCTGCGGGCGACGCTGATCCCGACGATTGCCGTTCCCGTGGTGCTGCTCGGCACCTTCGGGGTGCTGGCGGTCACCGGGTACTCGATCAATACCTTGACGATGTTCGCCATGGTGCTGGCAATCGGCCTTCTCGTCGACGACGCCATCGTCGTCGTCGAAAACGTCGAACGCATCATGTCCGAAGAGAAGCTCTCGCCGCTCGAGGCGACGGAAAAGTCGATGGGCGAGATCACCGGCGCCATTGTCGGCATCGCGCTCGTGTTGACCGCCGTCTTCATTCCGATGGCCTTCTTCGGCGGTTCGACCGGCATTATCTATCGCCAGTTCTCGATCACCATCGTCTCGGCCATGCTGCTGTCGGCGCTTGTCGCCCTCGTGCTGACCCCGGCCCTTTGCGCTACGATGCTGAAACCGGTTGGCGAACACAAGAAGCACCGTGTCGGCGACTGGTTCAACCGCAACTTCACGCGCTCGACCAACGGTTATATCGGCGCCATCGGCTTTCTGTTGAAACGGCCGATCCGCGTCATGCTGGTTTTCCTGCTCGTCGGCGCCGGCTGCGCCTATCTCTTCACCCGCCTGCCGAGCTCCTTCCTGCCGCAGGAAGACCAGGGCGTGCTGCTAACCATCGTCACCACGCCGCCGGGCTCGACCACCCAGCAGACCCAGGCAGTGGTCGAGAAGGTCGAGAAATATTATCGTGAAAACGAGAAGGACGCGGTCGAATCCGTGTTCGGCGCGCTCGGCTTCGGCTTCAACGGTTCTGGCCAGAACAGCGCCATCGTCTTCACCAAGTTGAAGGATTTCGCAAAGCGCACCGATCCCAAGCTGAGCGCCCAGTCGGTCGTCAATCGTGCACTCGGCAATTTCTTTGCGATCCGCGAGGCGCAGGTCTTTGCACTTCTGCCGCCGGCGATTCAGGGTCTCGGCGTATCGAGCGGCTTCTCCATGTATCTCGTTGATACCGGCGGCCACGGCAATGACGCGCTGACGGCCGCCTCCAAGCGGCTGATCCAGATGGGCAATACCTCGGGCAAGATCGTGGCGCTGCGCAGCAGCAACAAGGAAGTCGAGCCGCAGATGCGCATCGTGCTCGATCAGGAGAAGATCGGCGCCATGGGCGTCGACATCGCCGCGGTCAATTCGATGCTGTCGATCATCTTCACCGGCCGCGACGTCAACGACTTCACGCTGAACGGTGAGATCAAGCCGGTCTACGTCGAGGGCGATGCGCCCTTCCGCATGCAGCCGGATGATCTCAACCACTGGTACGCGCGCAACAATGACGGCGAAATGGTGCCCTTCTCCGCCTTTACCAAGACGGAATGGGTGAAGGGTGCGCCCTCGCTTGCCCGCTTCAACGCCGTCAGCGCCATCCCGCTCGACGGGGCTTCGGCTCCCGGAGTGTCGTCCGGCGATGCGATGAACGAGATGGAAGCGCTGACCGAACAGCTCGGCGGCGGGTATACGGTCGCCTGGCAGGGCATTTCCTATCAGGAACGCCTTTCCGGGTCGCAGGCGCCGATGCTTTATGCGATCTCCGTTCTGGTCGTCTTCCTTTGCCTGGCGGCGCTTTACGAAAGCTGGTCGATCCCCTTCTCTGTGATCATGGCGGTGCCCGTCGGCATTCTCGGGGCGCTGACGGCAGCGACCTTGTTCGGTCAGGCGAACGACGTCTATTTCAAGGTCGGACTTCTCACGACCATCGGGCTGGCGGCGAAGAACGCGATCCTCATCGTCGAGTTCGCCAAGGACCGCATGGAAAGCGGCATGGGCCTCTACGAAGCGACCCTGGAGGCAGCGAGATTGCGCCTGCGGCCGATCATCATGACTTCGCTGGCTTTCATTCTCGGCGTCGTGCCGCTGGCGATCGCGACAGGCGCGGGTTCGGCGGCACAAAACGCCATCGGCATCGGCGTTCTCGGCGGCATGCTGGCGGCGACGATGCTCGGAATTTTCTTCGTGCCGTCCTTTTTCGTCGTCATTCGACGCATCTTTGCCACACGGGGCAAAAATGCGGCAGGAGTGTGATAAAAATGCACTGTGATAATGCTGTTCCGATTGCTACATTGCGCCCGACTGCTTCGGTGTGTGTATTTTTGGTAGGACGAGGCGCGGTTGCGTTAGTGAAGCATGAAGCTTCGGACAAGAATTGACTTGCTCGAGTACAGGAAGAAATGAATGGTATCTCTTCGTTTTGCCACCCCGGCATTATTATTGTTGTTGTCGGGCTGCGTTGTTGGCCCGGATCATGTTCCTCCTGAAATGCCGCTGCCTGCCAAATTCGGAGAAGGCGGAACTAAGAGCGATGGTGATGTTGCTACCGCAGCCTGGTGGACCGCCTTCAACGATTCGAGGCTGAACGGCTACGTTAACGCTGGCCTTGAGCAGAACCTGACAGTCCAGCAGGCGATCGAACGCATCAATGCCGCCTCCGCCGCCGTCACTACCGCCGGAGCCGGCGCCCTGCCGAACCTGACCGTCGGCGGCTCGCACACGGTGAGCGGCCAGAGGGGCGAGTTGCGCACGCAGTTCGACACGCGCAACACCAGTGCCGGCGACGTCCAGCTGAGCTGGCTGCTCGATCTCTTCGGCCTCTACAAGCGTAGCACCGAGAGCGCTCTCGCCTCGCTCGATTCCGCTTACTCATCGGCCGATGTCGCCAAGCTGACGCTGATCCAGGATCTCGTCTCGAGCTATATCGACGTTCGCTACTACCAGCAGCGCCTGGCGCTTTCGAAGGCCAACCTGAAGTCTCGCCAGGAGACCTACGAGCTCACCAAGTTCCAGCTCGAAGCTGGCGCCGCCTCGCGTCTCGACGTCGTTCAGGCCGAAGGCCTCGTACAGTCGACGCTCGCCGAAATTCCCGGCCTCGAAACCAACATCCGCATATCAGCCCATCACATTGCCACGTTGCTCGGCCTGCCGGCCTCGGCTCTCGTTGACGAATTGCTGAAGGGTCATGGACAGCCGGTATTCCGCGGCGGCATCAACTCCGGCATCCCGGCAGACCTGATCCGCAACCGCCCCGACGTTCGCGTCGCAGAGCGCGATCTCGCCGCCGCAACGGCCAATATCGGTGTTGCCCAGGCGCAGCTTTATCCGAGCATCTCGCTCAGCGGTTCGATCTCGCCGTCCTACATCAACCAGCGCGGCATCCACGGCGGCCTGACGCCTTGGTCCTTCGGTCCGACCCTCAACCTGCCGATCTTCGATGGCGGCCGCCTGCGCGCCAACGTCAAGTCGGCGCAGTCCGATGCCGCGACCGCCTACCTCAACTGGAAATCGACGGTGCTGACCGCCGTCGAGCAGGTCGAGAATGCGCTCGCCGCGGTCCGGCGCGACGCCCAGACGGTCTCGGCACTCCAGGCCCAGGTGAAGACCACGCAGGAAACCCTCGAACTGTCGACTGCATCTTACAAGGACGGCGCCTCTTCGTTGCTCGACGTTCTCGACGCGCAGCGCCAGGTGTCGCTCGCCCAGGCAAGCCTTGCCCAGGCCGTTCAGCAGATGGCCAAGGACTATGTCTCCCTCAACATCGCGGTCGGCGGCGGCTATGCCCCCGGCGGCAAGACGACCGTGGCCAACACCACTGTCGTGGTGAAGCCGGCCAAGACCTGATCGGCCACCTTGCGCCGTCTGGACATATAGAGCCCCGCGATCGTCTCGCGGGGCTTTTTCATGTCAGCCGAGTTTGTAGCGCGGATAATGCGCGATAAGGTGAATTGGGATTCGACAAGCGAAATGAGCTGAGGTAAAGCTCTGATTAAACGATTAATCAGAGCGCCGTCGATCATGGCTTCATCGCGTTCGGGACCGAACCTCAGCAGGATAGCGACGTCGCTCGGCGTCTCCGTCGCCACCGTCTCCAATGCGCTATCAGGCAAGGGCCGCGTCTCCGGCCAACTGGTCGAAAGGATTCGCGAGCATGCCGCCGAGCTCGGTTATGTCCCGAGCCAGGCCGGGCGGGCGCTCAGGACCGGCCGCAGCGGCGTTCTCGGCCTGGTGCTGCCCGATATCGCCAATCCGCTGTTCCCGAAGATCGCCCAGGCGATTGAATTCGCCGCCTCTGCCGCCGGTTACGGCGTACTGATCGCCGATTCCCGCGGCAATGTCGCCGCCCAGACCGAAGCGATCAATCGGCTGGTCGAGCGCGGCGTCGACGGCATGGTCGTCATTCCCCGCCGCGCCACCCGCATCTCTTCGGCCGCCTGTCCCGTCGCCATCATCGATACCCCATCGACGTCAGGCAACACCGTTGCCGCCGACCATTGGCAGGGCGGCTGCGAAATCGCCGGCCATCTGGCGGGCCTTGGCCATCGCCGCATCCTCATCATCGGCAACAATCAGGAATCCAGCGTCCAGAACGACCGCGCCGACGGCATCCGCTCCGGCATGCGTCCGGACATGCATGCGGAAACACTGTGGATCGATAGGCTCGAGCAGGATAGCGGCAGCGGCTGCTCGCTCGGTCTCCCCGAAAAGGTCGGGCAGGGTTTCACCGCCTTCGCAGCCCTCTCCGACCTGCAGGCGCTGCGGGCGCTGACGGAGTTGCAGCAGGCCGGCATCAACATTCCCGCCGATGTCAGCGTCACCGGCTTCGACGATCTTATCTGGTCGCCCGTCGTCACGCCGTCGCTGACGACGGTACGTATGGACATGGACGCTATTGCCGGAATTGCCGTGTCGGCACTGGTGGATACCATAAGAGCGAGCAGCATCCGGCAGAGCATGCTCGTGACCGCCGCGATGGACCGTGTCCCCATGCAGCTGATCGTCCGCCAATCATCCGGGCCTTGCGGACCAGGCACCAAAAACCTCAGAGATGGAGAACATGTAAGATGAAAAAAGCGCTCATTGCCTCGGCAGCACTCGCCGCCCTGTCTCCGCTCGGAGCAGCCGCAGCGGACCGCACATTGACCATTTCGGTCTATGCTTTTGCCCAGGACGATTTCAAGACGCTGGTCTACGATCCCTTCGAAGCCAAATGCGGCTGCAAGCTGGTGGTCGAGACCGGCAACAGCGTCGAACGCCTGGCCAAGATGGAAGCAAACAAGGCCAATCCCGTCATCGACCTCGCCGCCGTTTCCATGGCCGATGCGCTGGCCGCCTCCCGTGCTGGTCTGATCGACAAGGTCGACACCGCTAAGCTCGCCAATTTCGTCAAGCTCTACGACGTCGCCAAGGATCCGAACGGCGACGGCATGAGCGTCGGTTACACCTTCTACGCCACCTCGATCGCCTATCGCTCCGACAAGATGAAGATCGACTCCTGGGCCGATCTCCTGAAGCCGGAATATGTCGGCCACGTCGCCTTCCCGAATGTGACGACCAATCAGGGGCCGCCGGCGCTCTATATGCTGGGCCAGGCGCTCGGCAAGGACACACCCGATCTGAAGGGTCCGATCGAGGCGCTGGGCGAGAAGAAGGACGACATCGTCACCTTCTACGAAAAATCCTCGCAACTCGTACAGTTGATGCAGCAGGAGGAGATCTGGGCAGCGCCGATCGGCCGTTTCTCCTGGGCGGGCTTCACCAAGCTCGATGTTCCAGTCGCCTGGGCGACCCCGAAAGAGGGTCAGACCGGCGGCATGAATGTGCTGGTGCTGACGAAAGGTTCGAAGAACCAGGATCTCGCCATGCAGTTCATGGATTTCTGGCTTTCAACCGACATCCAGACCAAGCTTGCCGAAAAGCTGGTCGACAGCCCGGCAAACAGCGAGGTCAAACTTTCCGAAGCCGCCGCCAACAACCTCACCTATGGCGAGGAAACCGCCAAGAGCCTCAAGCTGATCCCTTCGGCAGTCGCCCTCGACAACCGCGCCGGCTGGCTGAAGAGCTGGAACGAAAAGGTCGGCCAGTAGGGCCTGCGTGAAAACCGGTCCCGGCGCCTCTGCCGAGACCATCCTCTGTCCGCACGAAAGGCGCCTCATGTTCCAGAACCGCGCTGAAGCCCTGGCGCTTGCCTTGCCGGCAGCGGTCTTTGCGACCGTGGTCTTCCTGCTGCCCGTCGCGATCCTGCTGTCGGAGGGCTTTGGTGCCGGCGGCGGCTGGACACTGTCGGCCTATGCCGGTTTCTTCTCCGAGACGCTGAACCGTACCGTTTTCCTGCGCAGCTTCCGGCTCGGCCTCGAAGTCACCGCCGTCTCGGCTATCATCGGTTATGCCGCAGCCTTTGCCATCGTCAACCTGCCGCCGAATGGCAAGGGCCGCATGATCGGCCTCGTCACCCTGCCGCTGATGATTTCCCCTGTGGCGCGCACCTATGCCTGGATCGTCATCCTCGGCCGCACCGGCATCGTCAACCAGGCGATAACGGGCCTCGGTTTCAGCGCCGAGCCGCTGCGGCTGCTGTTTACCGAGACCGCCGTCTTCATCGGCCTCCTGCAGCTCTTTCTGCCGCTGATGATCCTGTCGCTGATCAGCGCACTCGAAAACATGCCGAAGGATGCGATTCCCGCTGCCCGCGTTCTCGGCGCCAACTGGTTTCAGGTCTTCTGGAAGGTCATCCTGCCGCTGACCAGGGAAGGCCTCGTCGTCGGCGGCACGCTTGTCTTCACCGGATCGCTGACCGCCTATATCACGCCCGCCGTGCTTGGCGGCTCCAAGGTGCTGATGCTGGAAACGCTGCTGTATCAGCAGGTTTCCGTCGCCAATGATTTCGTCTCGGCAAGCGTCATCGCCTTCATCCTGATCGTCATGAGCTTTGCCGCCAACATCCTGCTGAAACGCCTTGCGACGGCGAGGAACCGCCGATGAGCCTGCGCCTCTTTTCGCCCGTCGTGCTTTTCCTGCTGCTGGTCTTTCTGATCGGCCCGTTCCTGATCATCATCGCCGCCTCCTTGTCATCAGGCGATACGCTGGCCTTCCCGCCGCAGGGACTGTCGCTGCGCTGGGTCATGAAGGTGTTCACCGTCGAGAGTTTCCGCGACAGCTTCGCCATGTCGATGTTCCTTGCCGTGTTCGGAACGCTCGCAGCCCTCCTCCTCGGCATCCCGGCCGCATATGCCCTCTCGCGCTACCGGCTGCCGGCGGCCGAAACCGTCCGCACCGTCGTCTCGCTGCCGATCATCGTCCCCGGCATCATCGTCGGCCTGGCGCTGCTGCGTTATCTCGTCGTGCCCTTCGGCTTCAACATCACGCTCGCGCTCTTTTTTGCCCATACCGCCCTGGTGCTGCCCTATGCAGTGCGCGTCGTCTCGGCAAGCCTCGACAATCTGCGTTCGGATATCGAGGAGGCCGCCGTGCTGCTCGGCTCCTCCAGGCTCGGCGCCTTCTTCCGCGTGGTGATGCCGAATATCCGCGGCGGCATTCTGGCCGCCTTCATCCTTGGCTTCGTCACCAGCTTCAATCAGGTGCCGGTTTCGCTCTTCCTCTCCGGTCCCGGCGTCCGGACACTGCCGATCGACATGCTGGGTTATATGGAAACTACCTACGATCCGTCCATTGCGGCGCTCTCCGCCCTTCTCGCCTTTCTCTCGATCGGCATCGTCTTCCTCGCCGAACGCTTCCTGGGATTCTCGCGTTATGTCTGATGCCTATCTTCAACTCGACAAGCTCACGCTTGCCTATGGCGACACGGTTGCGGTCGGGGATCTCGACCTTACGATCGGCAAAGGTGAGCTCGTCGCCCTTCTCGGCCCCTCCGGCTGCGGCAAGACGACGACGATGCGCGCCATCGCCGGCCTGCTGACGCCTGCCTCCGGCCGCATCCGCCTCGACGGCGCCGATATCACCCGCGTTTCCGCCAACAAACGCGCCGTCGGCCTCGTCTTCCAATCCTATGCGCTTTTCCCGCATTTGACGGTCTATGAGAACGTCGCCTTCGGCCTGCGTCTCAAGGGCATCTCGGGCGCCGATCTCGACACCCGCGTCGCTGGCGGCCTGAAATCGGTCGGCCTCTCAGCCTTCGCCGGCCGCAAACCCGCCGAGCTCTCCGGCGGCCAGCAGCAGCGCGTGGCCCTCGCCCGCTCGATGGTGATGGAGCCGAAAGTGCTGCTGCTCGACGAGCCGCTCTCCAATCTCGACGCACGGCTTCGTCTCGAAATGCGCGCAGAATTGCAGCGCGTCCAGAAAGAGACCGGCGTCACCATGATCTTCGTTACCCACGACCAGACGGAGGCCCTGGCGCTCGCCGACCGCATCGTCGTGATGCTGAACGGCGGCATCGAGCAGATCGGCACGCCTGAAGAGATCTACAACAAACCCAGCTCCGCCTTCGTCGCCGATTTCGTCGGCTTCGAGAATGTCTTCGCGCTGAAAGACGATAAGCTTGCGACGCCGAACGGCCCTGTCGCGCTTTCCGCTCCGGCCCCTGAAGCCGCGGCCGGCCTCGCCTGGCGTCCGCGCATGGTGAACCTTGGTTCCGGCCCGTTTCAGGGCACGGTGCGCGGCACGTCTTTCGCCGGCAACACCCGCGAATATCTTCTCGATACACCGCTTGGGCCCATCAAGGCCGAGATCGACGCAAGCCTGCCGCCGCACGAGATCGGCAGCGTGCTCGCCTTCGACCTGCCGGTTGCCGGCGCGGCCAACCTCAAACGGTTCGGGTGAAATCATGGGCGTCTGGATCGATACCGACATGGGCTTCGACGATATCGCCGCCATTCTGGTAGTGGCACAGTCGGAATACGAGATCGACGGCGTGTCGCTCGTCTTCGGCAATGCGCCGCTGCCGCAGGTGAGAAGGAATGCCGCCGGCGCCGCCGCTGCCTTCGACTGGAATTTCCCCATCCACACCGGGCGCGCCATGCCGGTTCTGGGCACGCTCGAAACCGCCGAGGCGATCCTCGGCGCAACCGGCATCCCGACCATCGGCAAGAGCCTGCCGGACGGATCTGCCCTTGCCGATAGCGATGCCTTCGCAGCACTGTGCCGCTGGCTGGAAGGCCAGGGCCAGCGCCGCATCCTGGCGCTCGGGCCGCTCACCAATATCGCCGCCGTGGCACTCGCCCGCCCCGATCTTGCCGCCCGTATCAGAGACCTTGTCTGGATGGGCGGCGGCGTCACGTCCGGCAACCACACGGCGTCCGCCGAGTTCAATGCGCTCGCCGACCCCGAGGCTCTGTCGATCGTCATCGCTCATGGCCTGCCGCTGCGCATGGTCGATCTCGACCTCTGCCGCAAGGTGCTGGCAAGGCCGGAGGATGCCGAGCCGGTGCGCAATGCCGGCGGCGCCAATGCCGAGCTGATCGCCGATCTGTTTGCAGGTTACATTCGCATCGGCACCAGCCGCGGCCGTCCCGGTATGGCGATCTACGATCCTTCCGCCGCGGTCGCCTTCGTCGCTCCCGATATCGTCGGCTTCCGCCCCGCGCGCATCGACGTTGAGCTACAGGGCAGCTTGACCCGGGGCCGCACCGTCGTCGAGACCCGCGACACGCACGCGGCCTTCAATGCGCAATTCGCCGCCGAAATCGATGCCGATAGGGCGCGCCGGATCATACTCGCCGCCTTGGTCAGCGAGGCCCGCAAATGAACGCCACCCTTCGCCAGGAACCCGCCGATCTCAACGATCCCGCCTTGCGCGCCCGCGCCGTCGCGGCTGCACGCGGCGACGCCCCCTTCGATGTACTGATTACCGGCGGCCGGCTGCTCGACGTGGTGACCGGCCTGATCCGGGAGGCCGATATCGGCCTCGTCGGCGCCCTGATCGCAAGCGTCCATGCCCCGGCAAGCCGCACCGATGCGGCCGAGATCATCGATGCGGCGGGCAGCATCGCAACACCCGGCCTGATCGACACGCACATGCATGTCGAAAGTTCGATGGTGACTCCGGCCGAATATGCGAGCGCCGTGCTGCCGCGCGGCGTCACCACCATCGTCTGGGACCCGCATGAATTCGGCAACGTCCATGGTCTCGACGGTGTGCGCTGGGCGATCGAGGCGGCGCGGTCACTGCCGCTGCGCATGATCCTGCTCGCCCCCTCCTGCGTGCCATCGGCACCAGGGCTGGAGCTGGCCGGCGCCGACTTCGATGCCGCCGTCATCGCCGAGATGCTGCGCGCCTCCGCCGTCGCCGGCGTTGCCGAAGTCATGAACATGCGCGGCGTCATCGACGGCGATCCGCGCATGAGCGCCATCGTCAATGCCGGTCTTGCCTCCGGCAAGCTCGTTTGCGGCCATGCCCGCGGCCTTGAGGGGGCCGATCTCAACGCCTTCATGGCAGCAGGCGTCACCTCCGACCACGAACTGACCTCCGGCGCCGACCTCGCCGCCAAACTTTCAGCCGGCCTGACGATCGAGCTGCGCGGCTCCCACGACCATCTGCTGCAGGAATTCGTCGAGGTGCTGAACGGTCTCGGCCATCTGCCTGCGACCGTGACGCTCTGCACCGATGACGTCTTTCCCGATGAACTCTATCAAAGCGGCGGCCTCGACGACGTCATCCGCCGTCTGGTGCGGTATGGCATGAAGCCGGAATGGGCGCTCCGCGCTGCGACCTTCAACGCCGCTGAGCGCCTGAAGCGCTCCGATCTCGGCCTCGTCGCCACCGGTCGCCGCGCCGACATCGTGCTCTTTGATGACCTCGAGGACTTCCGGGCGCGGCTGGTCATCTCGGGCGGCCGCATCGTCGCCCGCAACGGCGGCATGCAGATTGACATCAAGCAGCTCGACACAGCGCCGCTTGAAAATTCGGTGAAGCTCCCGCAATTCGCCGAGGATGATTTCCGCATCCCGTCGAGAGGCGAGCGGGTCCGCGTCGCCACCATCGACCGCCCGCGTTTCACGCAATGGGGCGAGGCGGAGACGGAGGTCAGGGATGGCTTCGTCGTGCCGCCGGCCGGCAGCGCCATGATCGCCGTCGCTCATCGCCACGGCAAGGCCGACGGCACCCCGCGCACCGGCTTCCTCACCGGCTGGGGCGAATGGCGCGGCGCCTTTTGCACCACCGTTTCGCATGACAGCCACAACCTCACCGTCTTCGGCGGCAATGCCCGTGACATGGCGCTCGCCGCCAACGCCGTCATATCAGCCGGCGGCGGCATGGCGGTCGCCAGCGACGGCGCGATCGAGGCAATCCTGCCGCTGCCGCTCTCCGGTTTGGTGACCCGCGCATCACTGAAGGACACGGCTTCGGCCTTCACCGGCATTCGGAAGGCCATGGAAAAAATCGCCGACTGGAAACCGCCCTACCGCGTCTTCAAGGCGTGCTTCGGCGCAACGCTCGCCTGCAATGCCGGCCCGCATCAGACGGACCGGGGGATTGCCGATGTGCTGACGGGCAAGGTGCTGGAAAGTCCGGTGCTGAAGGTTTTGTAAGTCGGGACGCACAGACCGCAAACGAGCGGTTGCCGTAGAGCCCGTCATCCCCCGCCGCCACCTTCTCCCCGCTTGCGGGGCGAAGGAGATGTGCCGCAACCTCTCAATTCGCTCTCACCTGGCGTAGGGCACGTCCCCTCGCCCTGTTTACGGGGGTCCGAAGGACGGGTCGAGACCCGTGGCTCGACCCCGGCAAGGGTCAGGGTGAGGGGCCGTCACAAGCGCGTCTCTAAACCTTCAACTCCCTCTCCACCAACGCCACCCAATAAGCCGCGCCATAACCAAGCGCTTCATCATTGAAATCATAGGCCGTGTTGTGATGCAGCGCCCCGTCCACCGCCGGCCCGTTGCCGAGCCAGACATAGCAGCCTGGCGCATTCTGCGCGAAGAAGGCAAAGTCGTCGCCTGCTGTCGACGGCGGAAAGCTCGTACGCACCTTCCCGCCGAACACCGTGCCGGCGGCGGCAAGCGCCCGGGCGGTCGCATCCCCATCATTGACGACGGGCGGAATGCGCCGCTCGAAACGATAATCGGCCGATATGCCGTACATCGCAGCCGTTCCGCGGGCCAGCCGGCCGATCTCGCTCTCCAACTGATCGCGCACATCGGGCGAATAGGCCCGTGCCGTTCCGCCGATATCCACGATATCAGGAATGACATTCAAAGCCTTTGGGTCGCCCGCCTGCAGGAAACAGGCGCTGACGACGGCCGGCTGCAGCGGATCGACCACCCGTCCGACGATCGTCTGCAGCGATGACAGGAAGGTGGCGGCGGCAGTGATTGGATCGCGGCCGAGATGCGGCTTGGCGCCGTGCGTGCCGATGCCGCGAAAGGTGATGCGCCAGTTGTCGGAAGAAGCAAGCTGCGGCCCCTCGACCACGGCGATCTCGTCGACCGATAGTCCCGGCATATTGTGCAGTCCATAGACGGCATCGCAGGGGAAAAGCTTGAACAACCCCTCCTCCACCATGCGCTTCGCCCCGCCACGGCCCTCTTCGGCCGGCTGGAAGATGAAATGCACCGTGCCGGAAAAACTCCGCGTCGCTGCCAGATGCCGCGCGGCACCCAGCAGCATCACCGTATGGCCATCATGGCCGCAGGCATGCATCTTTCCGAATACGGTCGATTTATAAGCTCGCTCCGCCATTTCAGGCATGGCGAGTGCATCCATATCGGCCCTGAGCCCGATCCTGCCCGTGCCGTTGCCGACTGTGAGCGTGCCGACCACGCCGGTGCCGGCCAGCCCGCGATGCACCGTGATATCGGCCTCCTCGAGAAGCCTCGCGACGATGCCGGCGGTGCGCTCCTCCTCGAAGCCGAGTTCGGGATGGGCATGCAGATCACGGCGCAAAGAGGTCAGGAACGGCAGATCGTCCTTGATCCGGGCGTGGATGCTCATGAGCCTGGATATCCTGTCAAGCGTAAGGGGCGCCCACCGGCGCCCGCGTCAGATCATCCCTTGTTCATCAAACAGGTCGCAAGTTCAACCATCAAGTCTCTTCGACGAACACCTCTTCGCGCTTCTTCTTGACGCTCGGCAGGAAGACGACGATGAGCACGGCAAGCGCAATCGCCAGAAGCGTGGCGCTGATCGGCCGTGTAACGAAGGTAGTGGGATCGCCGCGCGACAGGATCATCGCACGCCGCAGGTTCTCTTCCAGCAGCGGCCCGAGCACGAAGCCGAGCAGGAGCGGCGCCGGCTCGCAGCGAAGCTTTGCCAGCACGTAGCCGATCAGCCCGAAGAAGGCGACAGCGTAGAGGTCGTAAACATTGGCGTTGACGCTGTAGACCCCAATCGAGCAGAAGGCCATGATGATGGGGAAGAGCACATAATAGGGCACGGTCAGCAGTTTCACCCAGAGCCCGATCAGCGGCAGGTTGAGGATGACCAGCATCAAGTTGCCGATCCACATCGAGGCGATGATGCCCCAGAACAGCGCCGGCTGCTCGGTGGCGACATTGGGTCCCGGCACGATCCCCTGAATGATCATCGCGCCGATCATCAGCGCCATGACGGGATTGGCCGGAATGCCGAGCGTCAAGAGCGGAATGAACGAGGTCTGCGCCCCGGCATTGTTGGCTGATTCCGGCCCTGCGACACCGGCGACCGCACCCTTGCCGAATTCCGCCGGGGTCTTCGATATGCGCTTCTCCACGGTGTAGGAAGCGAAGGAGGCAAGGATCGCGCCGCCGCCCGGCAAGATGCCGAGCGCCGAACCGATCACCGTGCCGCGAATGACAGGCGCGATCATCTCTTTGAATTCCTGGCGAGAGGGCAAGAGGCCGGTAACCTTGGCCATCAGCACCGTGCGCGTCGATTCGCCCTCGAGGTTGCGCAGGATTTCGGCAACCCCGAAGACGCCAACGGCGAGCGCCACGAAGTTCAATCCGTCCGAATATTCGCGGATGCCGAGGATGAAGCGCGGCGCGCCCGTATAAATGTCGGTGCCGACGAGGCCGAGCAGCAGCCCGAGCGCCACCATCGCCAACGCCTTGACGACCGAGCCGTGCGCCAGTGCGATCGAGGAGACGAGACCGACGATCATCAGCGAGAAATATTCGGCCGCGCCGAATTTCAGCGCGATTTCGGTCAGCGGCGGCGCAAAGACCGCAACGAGAAAAGTCGAGACCGTGCCGGCGAAGAACGAGCCGAGTGCCGCGATTGCAAGGGCTGCCCCCGCCCTGCCCTTGCGCGCCATCTGGTAACCGTCGATCGCGGTGACGGCGGAAGAGGATCGCCCGGCATGTTGATGAGGATCGCCGTCGTTGAACCGCCGTACTGCGCCCCATAATAGATCCCGGCCAGCATGATCAGCGAGGAGACCGGCTCGAGCTGGAAGGTGATTGGCAGGAGCATGGCGATCGTCGCCGTGGCGCCGATGCCGGGCAAAACGCCGATCAGCGTACCGAGCAGCACGCCGATTAGGCAGAAGAGAAGGTTGTCGGGTGTCGCTGCTGTGGCGAAGCCGAGGGCGAGATTGCTGAAAAGATCCACCATCGCCTCCTAGAACCGGACCCAGGGGCCGAAGCGCTCGAACGGCAGCCCCAGCCCATAGCTGAAAACGGCGACCGAGAAGATCGTCAGCAGCAGCGAAAGGATGACCGCAAACACCACGTTCATCTTGGTCGATGCAAAACAGGCGACGAAGGCGGTGAAGAACAGCGCCGGCGCAAAGCCCAGCCCACGCACCGTCAGCCCGAAGAGGACAGGAGCCGGCAGTATGAAAAGCATGCCGCGCCACGCGAAAGGATCGATCGGCTCACCCTCGACGCGCAGTGCCTGAATAAAGATGATCGCGCCGAGAAGCACGAGCACGCAGGCAAGCACCAGCGGAAAATAGCCAGGCCCCATGCGCACTGCCGTGCCGAGGTCGAGCCCCAGCGACTGGATGGCGAAGAAAGCGCCGGTCGCGACGAAAAGCCCGCCGCAGATCGCATTGGTGGTATCGAAACTTATGGATTTCATGGTGTCTCCTGGGGTTGGAGATGGTTCTCGTAATGCCGTCGCTGCAGCAATTGTCCCTCATTCGGCTGCGCCACCTTCTCCCCCTGCGTGGAGAAGGGATAGGCCGCCGGCCTCTGTCTCTGCCGCAATACCTAGGGCAGGTCCCCTCTCCCCGCGCGCGGGGAGAGGGTTAGGGTGAGGGGCTATTCCTGGCGCATCCCTCACTAGTCCGCATATTCGCCGGCAGCCTCGATCACCGGCTTCCAGCGGGCGATCTCGCTTTCTAGCTTGGCCTTCAGTGCAGCCGGCGTCGCATCGGCGTCGGAGGAAGGTGTCGTGCCGAGCTCGGCGAAGCGGGCCCCGACATTCGGGTCCTTCAACGCAAACTGCAGCGACTTCGACAGACGTTCGTTGATCGCAGCCGGCGTGCCCTTCGGCGTGTAGATGCCGTGCCAGATGCCCACTTCGAAGCCTGGCAGGCCGGCTTCGACTGCCGTCGGAATGTCCTTCATCACGTCGAGGCGCTTGGGCGAGGTCACGGCATAGGCCTTGATCGTGCCGCCCTGGATCTGCTTCGTCGTGTTGGTCGTCTGGTCGCACATCACGTCGACCTGGCCGCCGAGCAGGTCGGTCATGGCAGGGCCGGTGCCCTTGTAGGGAACGGTGGTGAGCGGCGTCTGGATGGCGCTCATGAACATCATGCCGCAGAGATGCGAGGCCGCACCGATGCCGGCATTGGCGACCGTCACCTTGTCCTTGTTGGCCTTGACGTATTCGATCAGGCCTTTGAGGTCGGTCGGCTCGAAATCCTTGCGGGCGACGATCGTCATCGGCACCTCGGTGACGAGGCCGACATAGTCGAAGGCACCGAGCGTGTCATAGGCGAGTTTGCGGTAGAGCGTGGCGCTGGTCGCCATGCCGATATGGTGCAGCAGGATCGTGTAGCCATCCGGGTCGGCGCTCGCCACACGGCCGGCGCCGAGCGTACCGCCGGCACCGCCGACATTTTCGACGACGATCTGCTGGCCGAGATCCTTCGACATGGATTCGGCGACGAGACGCGCGACTGTGTCGGTCGGGCCGCCGGCCGCAAAGGGCACGACCATGGTGATGGTGCGTTCGGGATAGGTCTGCGCCGAAACGGCGCCGGCGAGAAGAGAGACTGCGGCAGCCGCGGTCAGGCCGAGCATGGTCTTCAGAATTTTCATCGTTTCCTCCCTGATCAAACAAGCAAGCCCGCCGACACATCCTCCGCGCCGGGCATGACCTATTTGCCGCCGGGAAAAACCGAGCTGCAATCATTGCAGCCGCTATCGAGAGACGATTTTGCGACAGTGCAATGCAGCATGGGTCGATTTGGAAACAAACGCCTTGTGCGATGGGTGGATTTCCACCCATCGCGACGCCCGCCAAGAATTAGCCTTCCGTCAGCATCCGCTTGTCGAGGCCGTATTTCTGCATCTTTTCATAGAGGGTCTTACGGGAAATGCCGAGTGCCTCATAAACCGGCTTGAGACTGCCGCCATGCGCCACCAGCGCACTGGCAATGACGCCCCGTTCGAATTCGGCGACGCGTTCCGCAAGCCCGGTCGCCTCCTCGACCTGCGGTCCGCTATCGTCGAGACCGAGGACCAGACGGTCGGCGGCATTCCTGAGTTCGCGCACGTTGCCCGGCCAGTCGCGCTGGGCGATGTCGGAGATCACCTCGGGCGGTACGGCCACCTCATCGCGGCCGTAGCGGGCGGCCGCCTCCCGCACCAGCTGCAGAAAGAGCAACGGAACATCCGTCCGGCGCTGCGACAGCGACGGCACATGCAGCGTCGCAACGTTCAGCCGATAGAAGAGATCGGCGCGGAAGCGCCCAGCCGCCACCTCCGCCTCCAGGTCTACCTTGCTCGTGGCGATAAAGCGTACGTCGAGCGCCACCGTCTCATTCGATCCCAACCGGGAGATCACCCGCTCCTGCAGCACCCGCAGGAACTTCGCCTGCAGGTCGAAGGGCATGGAACCTATTTCGTCGAGCAGAATGGTGCCGCCACGCCCATGCTCGAACTTTCCGTAACGCGGCCTCACCGCGCCGGGAAAGGCGCCCACCTCATGGCCGAAGAGCTCGCTTTCGATCAGGTTTGCCGGCAGCGCGGCGCAATTGATGGCGATAAACGGCCGGCTCGCCCGGGCGCTGATATCGTGAAGCGCCCGCGCCACCACTTCCTTGCCGGCCCCGGTCTCGCCGACAACGAGCGTATCGGCATCGCTCGCCCCGATCGCCCGGATACGGTAGCGCAGATCCACCATCACCTGCGTGCGCCCCGGCAGCCGCGCCTCAAGATCGTCGCGCTTGCCGGCGACTGCCTTCAGCAGACGGTTTTCAAGCACGAGGCCGCGCCGCTCCATCGCCCGGCGGATGACGCCGGCAAGCATCTCCGGCGTGAACGGCTTCTCGATGAAATCATAGGCGCCTTCACGCATCGCCTTCACCGCAAGCTGCACGTCGCCGTGGCCGGTAACGAGAATGACCGGCACCTCCGGGTCGAGCTCGCGGATCTTCTGCATCAGCGTCATGCCGTCCATGCCGGGCATGCGGATATCGCTGACGACGACGCCGGGAAAACTGTAGCCGATCAATTCCAGCACATGATCGCCATTCGAAAAGGTCTCGACGCTGAAGCCGGACAGATCCAGCGCCTGCGCCGTCGAGCGGCGCAATTCCTCCTCGTCGTCGACCAGCAAGATCTTCGCATCGTTCATTCCGCCGCCTCCGGCATCAACCCCGCCGCCGATTGCAGCTCGATACGGAACACCGCGCCCCCTTCCGGATGATTGGCCGCGGAAAGGCTGCCGCCGAAATCCTTGATGATATTGTAGGAGATCGACAGCCCGAGACCGAGCCCCTTGCCCACGCCCTTGGTCGTGAAGAAGGGATCGAAGATACGCTCGGCGATCGCCGCAGGCACGCCCGGCCCATGGTCGCGCACTGTCAGCACCACCTTGCCTGCCTCCTCGAAGGCGGAAATCTCGATGCATCTGTCATCAAGCCCTTCCACCGCATCAGCGGCATTGGAAATCACATTCACCAGCACCTGCTGCAGACGCACCGAACCGGCACGCACCACCGGCGGCCGGGTCCCGAGATCAAGCCGGAGCTCGGCATCGGCCGCCTTCAGCCGCCAGGCGATGATCTCGAGCGTGTCATGCATCGCCTCGTCGAGAGAAACAGGGCCGAGTTTCTCATTCGGTTTGCGAGCGAAGTTGCGCAGGTGCCGGCTGATCGCGGCCATGCGGTCGATCAGCCCGCCAATACGCCGGATATTGTCCCGCGCCTCCTCCATCCGGCCGCGATCGAAGAGAACGGTGGCGCTGTCCGTATAGGTCTTGGCGGCGGCGAGCGGCTGATTGAACTCATGCGAAAGAGCAGCCGACATCTGCCCGAGGCCGGCAAGCTTGCCCGCCTGGATGAGATCGGCCTGTGTCTGACGGAGCTGCTGCTCGGTCAACCGCCGTTCGGAGATTTCCTCCTCGATGCGGCTGTTGACGCGGGCAAGATCGGCGGTGCGCTCATCGACGCGCCGCTCCAGCTCGTTGCGGGCCTCCGTTTGCAGCTGCATGCGCTCGGCAAGCCGCGCCCGCCGCTGGCGCAGAACCGCGACCGCGAGCCCGGCAATACAGAGGATGAGAAAGACCGCCGCAAGCGCCATGCGCGCCTGGGTGCGGATGGAACTCGTTTCCATCAGCACGTTCACCGTCCAGTCCTCGGCCGGCATGTAGTGCGAAAGCACCAGATATTCGCTCGAGCCGCGCTCGCCGGCAAGCGTCATCAGTTCATGTGGCTCAAAACGCTGGCGCGTCACCGGCAACTCCGTCAGCCTGGCATTGGCATAACGCCGCGATGCTTCCGTGCGTGCGATGCGGTCGGCGGTCAGCGGCAGGATTGCGCCGTAAAGCCATTCCGGGCTGCCAGACATGAAGATGATGCCTTCAGGATCGGAAACGAAGATCTTGTATTCGCCGCCGCCCCAGGAGGATTCGATCATGTCGATATCGACCTTGAAGACGATGACGCCGCGAATATCCGCGCCGGTCCGGATCGGCGCAGCGAAATAATAGCCGCGCTTCAGCGAGGTTGTGCCGAGCGCATAGAACCGCGCCTGGCGGCCTTCGATCGCGTCCTGGAAATAGGGCCGATAGCTGAAATTCTGCCCGACGAAGCTTCCCGGTCCGTCGTAATTGCTGGCCGCAATCGTCTCGCCGTCCGGCTTGACCACATAAATATCGGAGGATTTCAGCAGCCCGTTTATCTCCTTGAGATAGAGATTGGCCGCGTCACGCAAGGCTGTGTCATCGGGCGCGCTCACCAGTTCCTTGATGTCGTCGTGATCGGCGATCAGTGCCGGCAGCGCCTCATAGCGGTTGAGGTGACCGCTGAGCGCCGAGACGGCAAGGCGCAGCGCCGTTCCCGCCTGCGCCGATGCCTCCCCCATATAGGCGCGCGTCGCGATCGCGCTTCCATAGGTGAAGAAGGCGAAGATGATCAGTGGCACCACCAGCAACGCCGCTATCGCGCGATATCTCGAAGACAGGTCCGGCTCCTCCCCTTTCCGCCTCCACTCCCCAGCGAGGCATACCCGACGGTCAAGTCTAGCGCATCGGCCCGAAAATCGGAATCGATTTTCGGAAAGCACGATGCGTAGATTCAAGATGTTAGAGCGTTCTTTGTGCGTCCGAAAGGACGCACGGCGCTCTAATAACACCGGCAGTGATTTCCAAGGGCCGTCGAAACTTGACACCCGTCAAGGGCCGATATCCTATTGCTGCATCGCAAGGGAACCCCATTATGAGCGACGACAATACGCCCGCCGACAGCAAGCTTACCAACTCCAAGCGGCGCTGGGCGGCTGAGGGCAAGTTCCTGACCGGCCGCATCAGCCGCCCTGAAACCGAGCGCCTGCCGCCCGGGCAGCACCTCGTCATGAACTGGCCGGTGCTCGATCTTGGCCAACAGCCCACCGTCTCCACGGATAGCTGGCGGCTCGATGTGCGCGGCCTCGTCGAAACACCGCTCAGCCTCACCTGGGCCGACTTCCAGGCGATCGAGCAGAGCACTAAGGTCAGCGATATCCACTGCGTCACCACCTGGTCGCGCTACGACAATAAGTGGAAGGGTGTTTCGACCCGCGATCTGCTCGATCTCGCCATGCCGAAGCCGCAAGCCGGTTACGTCATACTGACGAGTTATGACGGCTATACCACCAACCTGCCGCTTGCCGATTTCGCCGACGACGACGCGATCCTTGCGACATCCTGGGAAGGCCTGCCGCTGACGCCGGATCACGGCGGCCCGATGCGCCTCGTCGTGCCGCATCTTTATTTCTGGAAAAGCGCCAAATGGCTGCGCCGCATTGAGCTGATGCCGGACGACGAAGCCGGCTTCTGGGAAAAGAACGGCTACCACATGTATGGCGATCCGTGGCGCGAGCAGCGCTATTCCGACGATTGAGCCTTCGGCCGCAGAAAGCGGCGAAGTGCAATCACCAAAAGGGCGAACAGAGCGGCAAGCCCCGTCAGCGATGCCATACTGGCGGTATGAAACGGCACTTTACTCCAGCGTGGTTTGACGACATCGGCGGTGTTGAAGGCCTCGCCGCTGAACCGGCAGGTGATGAGCGCCAGGCTACGCCGCACCATATCGGCGTCGACCGCGGAAATGATTTCATCAGCCGCAACGGCCTCCCCCGGCATCCCGCGCATCTCAAGCAATACCGCCTTGGCCGCCGCCAGATAGGCATGAGCGCATTCGTTGAACGGGCTCTCCTCGTCGCTCACGCTGCCCGGCATCCGGCCCCATAGACAGTAGGAGTATTGGATCTCGGCATAGTTCAGGACGCGCCGGAACGGCTCATTCGTATCGACTGCACGGGACGCCAGGTCGATAATTCGGCCGCGATAGTCCGAAATCACCGCCATCTCTCCATGCGAGATTTCAGGGATATCGAGGCCGGCATGGCTGCTGCCGGCGCTGCGGCCATGCGCAAGGGCGTTTCCGGCAAACACGCTAAAGAAAGCGGCGGCGGCAAACGCGGTCGACAGGAGCGATAAGGTTCTGCAGCTTTTCATAGCGGCCCGAAAACCTAAGGGCGCCGACAAAATGGCGCCCCTCGATGTGCTCAGTGGAAGGCCCTCGCCGGCCGGCTCCGCTGCCCGTCCTTTACGGCAAGCCGCTTTTCCACAAGCGCCCCGAAGCCAAGGCCAAGCGTTGCCCAGAGGATCGCATGCATGGCGAGCGTTGTCGTCCGGAAACGCCAGAGCACCATGGCCGAGAAGTTCTCCGGCACCTCGTTGATCGGCGGCAGCAGATAGAGCACGAGGCCGATGAAGACGAGATAGGCGATGCCGGCGATGATCGCGCTGTTCCAGAGGCCGAAACGCTCCGAAAGACGGCGCGACAGCGCGACAGCGGCGATCAGGGCAGCAACCGAAACGACGATCATCAGGAAGAATAGTTCGGTCCTGACGCCGATCGTATCGGCATTGCCGACCGCCGGCGGGTTGGCCGGATATTTGAAAGCGGGAACGAGCACGATCGCCACGAAGGCGCCGATGGCGATGACCGCCGAGGTGCCGCGCGCCGAAAGATTGCTGACGCGGCCGTGCACGAAAGCGAAGGCAAGCGCGAATAGCCCGCCGACGGCAATGCTGTAGGCCATGACACCGGTGAAAAGGCCAAGACCGGCCTGCGTGGCGCGGCTGACGATTTCAGGTTCGGCGGCTTCGCCGGCCGCCTGCGCGCTCGCCTCCTCGAAAGCGATCGCCGCATCGACCAGCGGCTCGCCGAAGACATGGGCGAAGGCGAAGACGAGGAAGCCAGCAATCAGGCCCGCGAGCATGCCGCGAAGCAGAAGGTTTCCAACCATGCCAGGAACTCCCCTAGAGCAATTCCAGGAAAAGCGCGAAGCGGTTTCCCGTTCGGAATTGCGTTAAAACAAAGCTTAGAGCGGTTCTGCCGAACCGCTCTAGTGGCAGGGGAAGCCGAGGAGGTGGCGGGCGTCATGCACGAATTCGTGCACATACATGCCGTTGAACAGCGCGGTCGCGCCTTCCTCGGTGCCGACGAAATAGATGGCGATGAGCATCAGCAGGCCGCCGAAGATCGCCCAGGGTAGGATCTCTCCTACGGGGATCGGTGCCGGTGCCACGACGGGCGTGAAAGTGGTGTCAGACATGTATTCCTCCGGAATGACGCGTTCAGTCGAAAGATTGCTTGTGCGGTAAGGTCTGACTTCCAGCGCGAAGAACCTTCGACACGCTGGTCACAGTGGCGCGACCGCGCCGGATTTCCACCGGCTTCCAAACCCGCAACAGCCCGGTTATATCTGCACGCCGAAGAGACTGTCAACGAAACTTCACGTGCCGGCAAAGGGTTGTCCTACTGTATTCCCGGGAGATCAGAAGACCGTGAACACGCGCCTTACCTGGATCTGCCACGGTGCGACGGCGGCAAGCCGCAAGGCCATGTTTCCGATCGACGAACCGTTGGAAGCCAAGGCAACGGAGGAAGCCGGCAGGATGGCCGCCCTGCCCCGCGCCGATCGTATTGCCGTTAGCCCGGCGTTGCGCGCCTGCCAGACTGCCGACGCGCTCCGTCTCCAAGCCCGGATAGACCCGGCGCTTGGCGACTGCGATCATGGCCGCTGGGCCGGCAAGTCGATCGCGGCGATCGAGGCCGAGGAGCCGGAGAACCTCATGGCCTGGATGACGAACCCGGAAGCCGCCCCGCACGGAGGCGAGAGCCTTCTTGATCTTCGAACACGCGTCGCCAGCTGGATGGACAATGAATGCGCCCTCGGCGGCCATGTGATCGCCATTAGCCACGCCGCCATCATCCGGGCGGCGGTCGCCCATGCGCTTCGGG
The DNA here is from genome assembly GCF_051810745.2 of Rhizobium sp. F40D2. NCBI lineage: Bacteria > Pseudomonadati > Pseudomonadota > Alphaproteobacteria > Hyphomicrobiales > Rhizobiaceae > Rhizobium > Rhizobium sp. F40D2. Next base: position 2,437,847 of record NZ_CM131436.1, on the reverse strand, counting down.
CACCGCCCTCCTCCTTCTGGCTCGTCGACATCGAGCCGCTCGCCGTCATTCACATGACCAGCGATGGACGGCGCTGGTCTCTGCGTTTTCAGCACTAATGTATGTCGCCTGGAAGTGTGCGGCGGTTCCGGGATAACGACATGCATCAAAACAAAGAGCTAAAGCGCGTCGCATGAATCCGTTTAATGCGACGCGCATTAGCGATCCCTCATCTTATCCAGCCTTACACAAGCAAATCGCGTCATCTCTATTGAACCCGGTTTCGCCGGGACTACTTCCTTGTCCCAAGGAGATGGAAGACATGGCATATGATTGGAGTGGAGAGCGCACGCGTCGCCTGCGTTTGACGCGTCTCGCCACAATCACGGTTCTGGTCGGTCTCATCGTCAGCGTTCCGCTGTTAATTGTCACCGCCTGAAACACGAGAAAGGGCGAGCGATGCACCAGCACGCTCGCCTTCGTTCTTTCCCGCCCCCGCGTCACGAGAAGCACGTCCGTCTCTCGACGGTGCATCAACAGGCTGCCGTCTCCAATAATTCGCCTTCTGGTTTCAACGAACATTTCAGACTTTCATGATAGTTCGGCACAGGTGGAGATGGAGAAGGCCATATGCCGGTGTTTTTCCAGAGCAGGGCCGGAAGGCAATGCGTATCGATCGTCGTGCTTGGGATAACTCTCTGGCTCCTCGGCGCGCTTTTGCAGCTTGACGATAGCCTGGTCTTCTTCATGACCGGTTTCGGCGAATACGGCGCCGACAAACTCGTTCTGGCGCTTGGCATCGCCGGCGCCATGAGCTTCATCTATTCGGTGCTGCGCATCGCCGATCTGCGCAAGGAAACGGAACTGCGCGCCGCCGCCCAGGCGAAGGCCGATTGGACCGCAACCCACGACCATCTGACCAAGCTGCCGAGCCGCTACGCCTTCGAGCGCAAGATCCTTTCACGGCCGATCAAGGACGACGAGGACCAGATCGAGGAGTGGGACCAGAACGTCACACTCTTCTCCGTCGATCTCGACGGCTTCAAGAAAGTCAACGATCTCGTCGGCCACAAAGGCGGCGACATTCTGCTGATCGAGGTTGCCAGACGGATCTGCGCGCTCGGCAGCGCCGATTGCGTCTATCGCTTCGGCGGCGACGAATTCATCATTATTGCCTTTGCCCTGACGGCGCAGCGCGAGGAGCGTTTTGCCAAGCTGCTGATCCAGGCGGTCACCCGGCCGATCCATATCGATGGTTTTGCCGTCGAAGTCGGCGCCAGCGTCGGCTACGACCGCTGGGTCGAGGGAGCCGAACCGCTGGAGGATGCCGCTCATCGGGCCGACCTCGCCATGTACGAGGCGAAATCACGCGGCCCCAATCATTATTTCGTTTTCGAACCGGCCATGCAGGACAAGGTCGCGGAGCGGGCTGCGCTGGAAACCAGGCTGCGTGCCGCAATCTCCAACAAGCAGATCAAACTCTTCTATCAGCCGCTGATTGACCTGAAGACCGGTCAGCTCTGCGGTTTCGAGGCTCTGGCGCGCTGGATCGGCGAGGACGGCGTCAACATCCCGCCGCCGGTCTTCATCGACATCGCCGAGGAAAACGGGATGATCACCGCCTTGTTCGAGGATCTTCTCGCCCAGGCCTGCAGCGACGCACTCACCTGGCCGGACCATGTGATGCTGTCCTTCAACGTCTCGCCGGTACAGATGGAAGACAGGCTGCTGACATCGCGCATTCTCAAGGTCCTTTCGGCAAGCCGGCTGCCGCCGCAGCGCCTGGAAGTTGAGATCACCGAAAACGCGTTGATTCAAGATCCCGCCGTCGCCGCCGTCATCCTTGATGAACTGCACGCGGCCGGCATCCAGATCGCGCTCGACGATTTCGGCACGGGTTATTCGAGCCTCGCTCAGCTCGCCCGCTACCGTTTCGACAAGATCAAGATCGACAAAAGCTTCATCGCCACCTATCGCGGCGACGAACGTCAGGAAAAGATCGTCCGCGCCATGCTTGGACTCGGCCGGAGCCTTAACATCAAGACGACTGCGGAAGGCGTCGAGGAGCACGGCCAGCTCGCCTTCCTGCTGCAGCTCGGCTGCGACATCGGCCAGGGCTATCTTTTCGGCAAGGCGATGCCCGCCGCCGAGGCGGGCATCTTCATCAGCGATCGCAATGCCAGTCTGGCGTCTACGGCCTGAAGATACACCTTTAAAAAAATCGAGCGTCGATGAGGGAGAACACGGATGCAATCGAGGCCGCCAGCGCCGACCGCATGCTTCCAGGCCCGGCATATCGATGAGAGCTGTACTCGATCCAAGCCGAACATGACGATAGGCTGCGCATCGACAAAACGCGTTAAGGGCCGCTAGACGCCTTCCCGTCCGCAGTCCCCGCACTAAGTTCGGCCATCGTGACGACTGTGCGGAGCCTCCGAAGATCATGGCATCGACCGACCTGCTCCTGACCTTCAACGCCGGCTCTTCGACCGTCAAGATCGGTATCTTCGCGATGGATGGCGATAAGGCGCGGCGCCTCGGCAAAGGCGTTATCGATTTCCGCGCCGAACCGCTCTCGCTCGGCCTGGTTAAGGGATCGCAGACATTCGAAATGCCGTTGCAGGCCGAGGTGACGGAAGGCCTGCACGGCGTCATCGATGAGGCCTTCGCGCTTCTCGCCGATCATTTCGACATTGCCGCCGCCCGCGCCGCCGGCCACCGCGTCGTCCATGGCGGCGACCGCTTCACCAGCGCCACCGCCCTCGACGCCGCCACAATCGATGCCGTCGATGCGCTGACGCCGCTGGCACCCCTGCATCAGCCGCAGGCGCTGCGTTTCATCCGCGCGCTGGCGCATCTGAAACCGCATCTTGCCCAGACGGCCTCCTTCGACACGGCCTTCCATGCCACGCAGGACGATCTCGTTCGCCGCTTCGCCATTCCCCGCGCGCTACATGCGGAAGGCATCAAGCGTTACGGCTTTCATGGCCTTTCCTATAAATTCATCGCCGGCCAGCTAACCCGCAACGCGCCGCACGCGGCAAAGGCGGTGGTCGCCCATCTCGGCAGCGGCGCCAGCCTCTGTGCGCTCGACCAAGGTGTCAGCCGCGACTGCAGCATGGGCTTTTCGACGCTCGACGGCATCCCGATGGCGACGCGCCCCGGTTCACTCGATGCTGGCGTTATTCTGCATCTGGCCAGTCAACGGAAACAATCCTTCGAAGAAATCGCAGACCTGCTCTATCATCGCTCCGGCCTGCTCGGTGTCTCCGGCATCAGCGCCGATATCCGCGACCTTTTGAACGACACGCGGCCCGCGGCGCGCCAGGCAATCGACCTCTTCACGCTGCGCATCGCCGGCGAAATCGGCCGTATGGCTGTGACGCTCGGCGGCCTTGACGCCGTCGTCTTCACCGCCGGTGTCGGCGAGCATCAGCCGGAGATCCGCGCCGGCGTGGCGAGGAGACTCTCCTGGCTCGGCCTTGCGATCGAGGAAAAGGCCAATATCGCCAATGCGTTCGCGATCAGCACTTGGGAAAGTCGTATCGCCGCCCATGTCGTCGCCACCGATGAGGAGCAGGTCATCGCCGACGAGGCGCTGTCCATTCTTGGCACTGGCTGATCGAGATCAAATAACATGCCGGCGCCAGCCGGTAGAACAGACGTTGAAGACGTTTTCGAACGGGAGAAACTCATGGAAAAGCATGTCTCGACCGCCGCCCTGACCGACGCCGAACTCACCCTGACCGACCGCTATTGGCGAGCCGCCAACTATCTCTCGGTCGGGCAAATCTATCTGCTCGCCAATCCGCTGCTGCGCGAGCCGCTGAAACCGGAGCACATCAAGCCCCGCCTGCTCGGCCACTGGGGCACGACACCCGGCCTCAACTTCATCTATGCGCATCTGAACCGTCTGATCCGCGCCCGCGACCTCGACGTCATCTACATATGCGGCCCCGGCCACGGCGGGCCGGGCATGGTCGCCAATACCTATCTCGAAGGCAGCTACAGCGAGCTCTACCCTGACATATCAGAGGATGCCGAAGGCATGCGCAAGCTCTTCCGGCAATTCTCCTTTCCGGGCGGCATTCCGAGCCATGCAGCGCCGGAAACCCCCGGTTCCATTCATGAGGGCGGCGAACTCGGTTACGCCCTCGTCCATGCCTATGGCGCCGCCTTCGACAATCCCGATCTGATCGTCGCCTGCGTCGTCGGCGACGGCGAAGCCGAAACCGGGCCGCTGGCCGCCAGCTGGCATTCCAACAAATTCCTCAATCCTGCCCGCGACGGCGCCGTGCTGCCGATCCTGCATCTGAACGGCTACAAAATCGCCAATCCGACCATTCTCGGCCGTGCGGGTGACGATGACCTCCGGCGCCTCTTCGAAGGCTACGGCTACGAACCCTTCTTCGTCGAAGGTCATGAGCCGCGTGACATGCATCAGCAGATGGCTGCGACGATGGACCAGATCTTCGACCGCATCCGCGAGATTCAGAAGCAGGCCCGCAACGGTAAGGCCGCGGAGGGCTGCCCGCGCTTGCCGATGATCGTGCTGCGCAGCCCCAAGGGCTGGACCGGGCCGAAGGAGGTCGACGGCAAGAAGGTGGAAGGCTTCTGGCGCGCTCATCAGGTGCCGGTCTCCAACTGCCGCGAGAACGATGGCCACCGTAAGATCCTCGAGGACTGGATGCGCAGCTACGATCCGGAAGATCTTTTCGGCGCCGACGGCCGGCTGAAGCCTGAACTGCAGGCGCTGGCGCCCGTCGGCAAGCGCCGGATGGGCGCTAATCCCCACGCCAATGGCGGCTTGCTACGCAGAGAGCTCGATGTTCCCGATATAAGCGACTATGCGGTCGATATCGGCACGCGAGGCAGCGCCATGGTACAGTCGACGGAGATCCTCGGCCATTACCTGCGCGACACGATGAAGCGCAACGCGGCGGCCGCCAACTTCCGTATCTTCGGCCCCGATGAGACGGAATCCAACCGACTCGGCAGCGTCTTCGAAGTCACCGACCGCATCTGGATGGAAGGTATCGAACCTTATGACATCCATCTCTCCCGGGATGGACGCGTCATGGAGGTGCTCTCCGAACATCTCTGCCAGGGCTGGCTGGAAGGCTACCTGCTGACGGGCCGGCACGGCCTCTTCTCCTGCTACGAGGCCTTCATCCACATCATCGATTCCATGTTCAACCAGCACGCCAAATGGCTGAAGGTGACGCGCGAGCTCGAATGGCGAAAGCCGATCTCATCGCTGAATTATCTGCTGACTTCGCATGTCTGGCGCCAGGACCATAATGGCTTCAGCCATCAGGATCCGGGCTTCATCGATCTCGTCGCCAACAAGAAGGCCGACATTGTCCGCATCTATCTGCCGCCGGATGCCAACACCCTGCTCTGGGTCGGCGACCATTGCCTGCGGACTTACGACCGCATCAACGTCATCGTCGCCGGCAAGCAGCCGGAGCCGCAATGGCTGTCGATGGAGGAGGCGGTGAAACACTGCGAGGCCGGCATCGGCATCTGGCACTGGGCGAGCAACGAGGAGGATACGACTTCTCCCGACCTCGTCATGGCCTGCGCCGGCGACGTGCCGACAATGGAAACGCTCGCTGCCGTCGACCTCCTGCGCAAGGCCATCCCCGACCTGAAGATCCGCACCGTCAACGTCGTCGATCTCCTTGCACTGCAATCCAGAGACCAGCATCCGCACGGCCTGACCGACGAGGCCTTCGATGCGATCTTCACATCAGACAAGCCAGTGATTTTCGCTTATCACGGCTATCCCTACCTCATTCACCGCCTGACCTATAAACGCACCAACCACCGCAACATCCACGTTCGCGGCTTCATCGAGGAAGGCACAACGACGACACCCTTCGACATGACCGTCCTCAACGAACTCGACCGCTTCCACCTCGCCATTGAAGCGATCGAACGGGTCCCAGGTCTGAAGGAGAAGGCGTCGGATGCACTCACCGCCTTCCGCGGCCAGCTTGCCAAGCATCACGACTATGTAAGGGAGTATGGCGAGGACATGCCGGAGGTGCAGAACTGGACGTGGCCGGCGAGCCCGGGAATGCGTCGTAGGTGAATGCCCGAAACCTATGCGCGCTCGAGCCGAGCCTTTTCCTTCACGCGCCATACCCGCGGCGTTTCTCCCGTATATTTGAAAAAGAAGCGCGAGAAATAGGCGGGGTCGGCAAAGCCGAGCCGGAAGGAGATCTCCTGAACGCTGCCGAGCGTAAAAACGAGCTGGCGTTTCGCCTCCTCGATGAGTTTGCCGGCGATCAGCTCGTGCGGCGTGCTGCCGGTCGTCGATCGGACAATGCGGGTGAGATGCGTCGGCGAAATTCCAAGCTCGCTGGCGTAGAAGGAAGCGGGCTTGTGCGATCGGAAATGCTGTTGAAGAAGCTCGTTCAGCATCTCCATGCGCCGCGCGTTCTCATTCGACGCAAGCTCGTAACTATCTCCCTCATGCGAAATCCTCGCCGTCAGCCGCAGCGCCAGAGCAACATAGGCCCCCAGCGTCTCGTTGCGGCCGCTGCGGCGATTTTCGAACTCGTCACCCAGGCGCCGCAATGTCTGCATGACATAGGCAGCCTCGGCATTATCAGGATCGAGCAGCGTCAGATGCGGCGTCGCCAGCCATTCGCCGAGCTGGCTCCGGTCACCAAGCGGGTGGCTGAGATGGGATCTCAATAAGGTTATGACGAGACCGTCGATATCGCGCGAAAAGCGAAAGCCGTGGTTGAGCCCGGGCGGCACGGTGATGACTGCCGGCGGGCGGATGGTATGGCTCTTTTCGCCGAAGATCGCATCGCCCGAACCGCTTTCGATGTACAATATCTGAAAGAAACTCTCGTGGCGGTGCAGGCGGATTTCCCATTGATGCAAGCTGCTGCGGGAGCGAATTGTTTCGCAATGCAACCAAAAATCCGGCCCTCGACCGGTATTTTCGCCATAGAGATCGTATGTCGGTATATGCCTGCTCATCGGGCTTCTCCCGCGCAATGTTCGATTAGTGCAATTTTTAGGCCGGGATGTCCATTGCTGCGGCAGGGACAGCGCGGCAGAATCTGGCAAAACGCAAAAATGTCAGGGAGGACGCATTTGCGAACCCAGGTCGCTATCATCGGTTCGGGACCATCCGGCCTGCTACTCGGTCAGCTTCTGACCGAGGCCGGCATCGACAATGTCGTTCTCGATCGCGTCAACAAGGATTACATCCTCAGCCGGGTGCGCGCCGGCGTTCTGGAGGAAGGCACTGTCGGGTTGCTGGATCAGGCGAAGGCCGGAGCGAGACTGCATGCCGAGGGCCTGCCGCATGACGGTTTCTCGCTGGCTTTCGACGGCCGCGACCATCGCATCGACCTGCACGATTTGACCGGCGGCAGGCGGGTCACCGTCTACGGGCAGACCGAGGTGACGCGCGATCTGATGGAGCGCCGCGAAGCAAGCGGCGCCCTGTCGATCTACGATGCCGCCGATGTCGCGCCGCACGATTTCGACGGCGGCTCCGCCTTCGTCACCTACACCAAGGACGGCGTCGCGCAGCGCATCGATTGCGACTTCATCGCCGGCTGCGACGGCTTTCATGGAGCGAGCCGCAAGGCCGTTCCCGAACGGGCCATGAGGCGTTTCGAGAAGGTCTACCCCTTCGGCTGGCTGGGCCTGCTTGCCGACGTGGCCCCGGTCAGCCATGAGCTGATCTACGCCAACCATCCGAGGGGCTTTGCGCTCTGTTCGATGCGCTCGGCCACGCGCAGCCGCTATTACATCCAATGCGCACTCGACGAGAAGATCGAGGACTGGAGCGACGATCGCTTCTGGGACGAACTCAGAAGACGTCTGCCGACGCATCATGCCGAAGCGCTGATGACCGCGCCCTCCTTCGAGAAATCGATCGCTCCATTGCGCTCCTTCGTCGCCGAGCCCCTGCGTTTCGGCCGGCTTTTCCTGGTCGGCGACGCCGCCCATATCGTGCCGCCGACCGGCGCCAAGGGGCTGAACCTTGCGGCCAGCGACGTTCATTATCTTTTCTCCGGACTGATCGAGCATTACCGCGAAGGCTCGGACCGCGGCATTGAAGCCTATTCGCAGACCGCGCTTGCCCGCGTGTGGAAGGCCGTGCGGTTTTCCTGGTGGATGACGACGATGATGCACCGTTTTCCCGATACCGGCGATTTCGACCAGAAGATCCAGGAGGCGGAGCTCGATTATCTCACCCATTCCCGTGCGGCCTCGACGGCGCTTGCGGAAAACTATGTGGGATTGCCATTCTGACATGAAGATTTGAGACTGGTGCGAACCATCGAGGTCCGCATTTTGAAAAGGGAGGAATCAAAACCATGAAGAAGCTCGTTCTCGCCGCGTTTGCGGCAATCGTGCTCAGCAGCGTTGCCCATGCCGACACCATCAAGGTCGGCGTCATCGGCCCGTTCTCCGGTCCGTTCGCCCTTCAGGGCAAGAATTTCAAGGCCGGCATCGACGCCTATATGGCGGTCAACGGCAGCAAGGTCGGCAACGACACGGTCGAGATCGTCTATCGCGACGTGCCGCAGGCCGACCCCGCCCAATCCAAGGCGCTGGCGCAGGAGCTGATCGTCAAGGAAAAGGTCCAGTATCTCGCCGGCTTCTATTTCACCCCGGATGCCATGGCGGTGACGCCGATCCTCAAGCAGGCCAATGTGCCGATGGTCATCATGAACGCCGCCACCTCGGCGATCGTGACCAAGAGCCCGCTGGTCGTGCGCACCTCGTTTACCACCTGGCAGACCTCGACGCCGATCGCCAAGGTCGCCTTCGACGCGGGCGTCAAGAAAGTGATCTCGGTCGTCAGCGACTACGGCCCGGGCATCGACGCGGAGAATGCCTTCAAGACCGGCTTTGAAAAGGCCGGCGGCCAGGTTGTCGAGGCAATCCGCATGCCGCTCGCAACCAATGACTTCAGCCCGATCATGCAGCGCATCAAGGATTCCGGCGCGGAAGGCGTCTTCGCCTTCCTGCCCTCCGGCCCGACGACGCTCGGCTTCGTCAAGGCCTACAATGAAAACGGCCTGAAGGCCGCCGGCATCAAGTTCTTTGCGCCTGGAGATCTGACGCAGGAATCCGACCTGCCGGCCCTTGGTGATGCCGCACTCGGCATCCAGACGACTTTCCATTATGCCGTTTCGCACGATTCACCCGAAAACAAGGCTTTCGTCGAGGCCGCCGCCAAGGCGATCGGCAACAAGGCCGAACTCTCCTTCCCCGCAGTCAGCGCCTATGACGGCATGTATGTCATCTACAAGATGATCGAGGCGACAGGCGGCAAGCAGGATGCCCAAACGGCGGTCGATGCGGTGAAGGGCCTTGCTTGGGTAAGCCCCCGCGGCCCGGTTTCGATCGATCCGGAAAGCCGTCACATCACGCAGAACATCTATCTGCGCGAAGTCGCCAAGGCCGATGACGGGACCTACATCAACAAGGAGGTCCAGATCTTCGAGAAGCAAGGCGATCCGGGCCTGGCCGCCGCCAAGTAACATCCGGCATCGTGATAGGCGGCGGACGCGGACCACCCGCGCCCGTCGCCTCGAAGCAAGGTATTTCCATGCAGACCGTCTTCAGCATAGCCGTCGACGCCTTTGCCTATGGCATGGTGCTCTTCGTCATATCGATCGGCCTATCGGTGACCATGGGGCTGATGCGTGTCGTCAATTTGGCGCACGGCGCCTTTGCGATGATCGGAGGCTATATCGCCTCCTATGCCGCACGCGATCTCGGCCTCGGTTATGCGATAGCGGTCATCGCCGCCATCGTCGTCACGATCCTCGTCGCGATCCCGCTCGAGCGTTTGCTCTACCGCCGGATCTACGGCGCGCCGGAGCTGACCCAGGTGCTGATGACGATCGGCATCACCTTCTGCGTGATCGGCATCGCCAATTACGCGATGGGGCCGACGCTGAAGACCATACCGCTTCCGGCCGCGCTGCAGGGATCAGCCGATCTCGGCTTCCGCACCATTCCCGTTCACCGGCTTTTCGTTATCTTCTGCGGCCTCGCGGTTGCTCTCGCACTCTGGTTCGCGATCGAAAGAACCAGCTTCGGCGTCAAGCTGCGCGCCTCCGTCGACGATGCGGCGATGGCCGCGGCGCTCGGCGTGCGCACCGAAATCATCTATGCCGTGAGCTTCGCCGTCGCCGTCGGGCTTGCTGCCTTCGGCGGCGTGGTTGGCGCCGAACTTCTACCGGTCGAGCCCTATTACGCACTACGCTACATGGTCACCTTCCTGGTCGTCGTCTCCGTCGGTGGCGCGGGCTCCATTCCGGGCGCGCTGATCGCCTGCCTGCTGCTCGGGGCGATCGATACGACAGGACGTTATCTGATGCCTGAATTCGGCGAATTCTTCTTCTATCTCGCGGTCATCGCGATCATCTGCGTTTTTCCGCGCGGCCTTGCAGGAAGGGCGAAGTGAGATGGCGCTTGTTGTGTACAACAAAAACGGACGTCCTCAGCATCCGCGCAGGGCTCTCGGCCGCGATCTTGCCGGAGTAGCGGTGATGACGGCCATCGCTGCAATCGGCTATGTCGCCTTCCCCGATAATCTCGCCCTTCTGACCCGGATGATTACGATCGCGCTGCTGGTTTTGTCGCTCGATCTCGTCACCGGTTATTGCGGCGTCGCCACACTCGGCCATGCCGCGCTTTTCGGCTCCGGCGCCTATGCCGCCGGGATCCTGTCGGCGCATTACGGCATCAATGATCCGCTGCTGATGATGCTTGCCGGCGTGGCAGGCGGCGCCATTGCCGGGCTGCTTAGCGGCGTAATCGTTCTGCGGGCGCATGGACTGCCGCAACTGGTGCTGTCGATTGCGCTCATCAACCTCTTCCACGAATTCGCCAACAAAGCGTCGTCATGGACAGGAGGCAGCGATGGACTTTCCGGCATCGCGCCGGATCCGATCTTCGGCATTTTCGAATTCGATCTCTACGGTCAAACCGCCTTCTTCTTCGGAATGGCGCTGCTGCTTGTTGTCTTCGTGCTGCTGCGCTTTCTGGTCCGCTCGCCCTTCGGCATGCTCTGCCGCGGCATCAAGCAGGACCCGCTGCGCATCCGCGCCATGGGTGCTTCGCCGAAGGCGGCGCTCATCAGGATGTACCTCATTTCAGGCGCCGTGGCGGGGGTCGGCGGCGCCCTGAATGCGATCTCGACGCAGGTCGTCGGCCTCGACAGCCTGTCTTTCACCCAATCGGCCGAAGCGCTTGTCATGCTCGTGCTCGGCGGTACCGGCTCTCTCTTCGGCGCGCTCTCCGGTACGGTCATCTTCATGCTCTTCGAGGATTATGTCTCGGCCGCCAATCCCTTCCACTGGCTGACCATGGTCGGGGCGCTGCTGATCGCCGTCGTACTCTTCGCGCCGAAAGGTCTCTACGGGACCGCTGCGAGCTTTTTCCGCCGCCGCAGGGAGCAGCACTCATGAGCTCCGTCTTCGAAGTTGCCAATCTCAAAAAGGCCTTCGGCGGCCTTGCCGTCACCAACGATGTCTCGCTGGCGATGTCGCCGGGCGATCGCGTGGCGCTGATCGGACCGAACGGCGCCGGCAAGACCACTTTCGTCAACCTGGTGACCGGCAACCTTCCCCCCGATTCCGGCGAGGTGCGGCTTAGCGGCGAGGTGGTTACGAAAGTCGGCGCGATCGGCAGGGTCAAACGCGGTCTCGTGCGATCTTTCCAGGTGACACGACTTTTCCAGGATATGACACCGGCCGAACATGTCGGGCTTGCCGTTCTTCAGCGGGGCGGGCGCAGCGGACGCATGTTCGGCAATTTTCTGCATATGCCCGATGTCATGGCGGAGGTCGACGATCTCCTCGGAAAGCTCGGGCTGGCGCCGCTGATGCATCGCAAGGTCAGCGAGATCGCCTATGGCCAGCAGCGGCTTGTTGAGATCGCCGTGGCGCTGGCGCTGAAGCCGAAGGTGCTGCTGCTCGACGAGCCGGCAGCCGGCGTGCCGCAAAGCGATACCGGCCGCATCGAGCAGGCGCTTGCCGATCTGCCTGCCGATCTCGCCGTCCTGATGATCGAACACGACATGGATCTTGTCTTCCGGTTCGCCAGGCGCGTCATCGTGCTGGCCGCCGGCGCGATCATCTTCGACGGCCGGCCTGAAGACGTCACCAAGGATGCCCGCGTGCGCGAGGCCTATCTCGGGAGCTATGCCAATGCCAGCCCTGTCGCTTGAGGTCGAAAATCTGTCGGCCGGATATGGGCCGACGCGCGTACTCGAAGACATTTCCTTCTCGATACCGGCCGGCGCCCGGCTAGCCGTGCTCGGCCGCAACGGCATGGGCAAGACCACGCTTCTCGCCACACTCGCCGGGCAGACCAGGCGATATGACGGCCATATCCGCCTCGGCGGCTCGGATGTCACCGCGGCGCCAAGTGCTGCACGGGCGCATAGGGGTCTCGGATATGTTCCGCAGACACGCTGCGTCTTCCCGACGCTGACGGTCGAGGAAAACCTCTTCGTCGGCCTGAAGGCGCGGCCGAAAACGGCGCTTGACGAAGCCTATGCCATGTTCCCGCGCCTGAAGGAGCGCCGCCGCAACCTCGGCAGCCAGCTCTCCGGCGGCGAGCAGCAGATGCTCTCCACCGCCCGCACCATTCTCGGCCGCCCGTCCGTGCTGCTGCTCGACGAACCGCTGGAGGGTCTTGCACCGGTTATCTGCGAGGAACTGATGGCTGCCTTCGCCGAGCTCGCCAAGACAGGCGACATGACCATCGTGCTGGTGGAACAGCGCATCCAGAGCGCGCTCGATTTCGCCGATCAGGTCGTCATTCTCGAACGAGGACGACTGGCTTGGACGGGAACGCCGGAGAGCCTCACCAGGGATCATGAGGCTGTCGAGAGCCTGCTTGGGGTCGGCGGGCTACACTGATGGATGCTCGGCAAAAGCTCAAGCTGTCGGTCGCCCCGTATCGCCTTCAAGATCGCACTTGGCACGTCGAGCAATTCACGCAGTATATCGTCATGACGACGTCATCATTGGCCTGCCATTATTATCCTGCCCGAAAGTCTTCTTCCAAACGAATTGATGGATCGCCTGAAAAGGCGAGAAACCCCAGGATCGACCAGACGGCGACAGCGTAAGAGAAAACCCTACCACGGCATATATACAAGATCGGCATCCACGCCGATCTATTTACTTCGATGCTTGATCTGAAGCCAATTGAAGATCTGTGGATTGATAGGCGGATTTGCTCCGACCCTCCCAGCAATTTCGGTTGCCAGACACCCGATAGGGTTGCATAGTCAAAGATAAGATCAGACGGGAGGTAGAAATGGCAAATCACAAGCCGGTCGCAGGTGACGTATACTTGCCTGTTTTCGATATCAACGACCCGATCAGTGGCGACATTCTCGAAAATACCAGCGCTACCGATGTCGACGGAGATCAGGTGCGCCTGAACTTCGTGAATGGACAACGAATTCCCCAACCGGCCGATCCGAACGGGCCTGCCACGAGCACGACGATCGAGGGAAAATACGGCACGCTGACCGTCTATTCCAATGGTGGTTACACTTATGCGCTCGATCATTCCAACCCGGTGGTGGCCATGCTCGGCCCTGGAGATCAACTTGTCGACCAGTTCAATTTCAAGATTTCCGACGGCAAAGGCGCCACCGACTTCGGCTTGCTCAATATCGCCGTCGACCTGCCGGAACGTGGCGACGTCTTCGTCAATTTCGAGGACGTCGGCAAATACGACTTCCCTACCGGCTATAAAGGCTTCGATTGGGGCGCCTGGCGAGATGGCGACGACGCCACAGTTCAGAAAGAAGCCGACGGCAACCATGTTCTGTCGGGCGGCGTATTCTGGACACCCATTCTATCGGCCGATGGCGGCCCCTTCCAGATCGAGCAATTCAGTGTCGCAAACGGCACGTCGGACTACGACAATGTCTTGACGATCGAAGGTCATCTCAATGGCAATATCGTGTTCTCGACCACGGTTAACGTAACCGCCGACAGCATGGACGCACCCCAAGTGATCGATCTCAGCGCCTGGGGCGACATCGACTATCTCCTACTCGACACCGAGCCCGTCATTACGGAAACGAGCGGTCCGGATTATTATGGTGCGCGATACGACAATTTTCATTTCATCGTTTGAATGGCGTCTCGGATGAACAGGCAGTCGGCCTTCCGGCCGCATCGGGAACGAGGTGATGTTCGAGATGCCAGGGAGGCCGAAGCCGTTCGCCACGGTGAAGAACAATCAGGAACATTCCCGCGCGGGCAACATCCTCACACTGCAGCCGCCCGCCTAGTACCAATTTCTTGCGATAGCGGACAGACCTGCGTGTTTGCTAGCATGAGAATGTCCGAGGAGGACACGGATGCTGGGGGAGGAAATGATGCAGCCAGTCGGAATCAAGTTAGCGGCGGTGACGTTCTCGCTTGCCGTATGGGCTATTATTATCGCTGCCGTATCCCACCTTTGGACGATGAAGCTGCCAATAGTGCTTCTGACGCTCTATAAATAGTCCAGTCTTCGGCGCCAGCGGAAATCCTGCCAATCAGAAGCTGACCGGCTTTGCCGGCCGCCGCTGTTTGCGCTGCCACCGGCGAGCTATCACGACCGCCGGCACCGGCTCGAATCAAGCCGAAAAAATCGCCAAATCTGCAATGAGAGTTGGTAGCGGAGGAGGGATTTGAACCCCCGACACAAGGATTATGATTCCTCTGCTCTGACCTACTGAGCTACTCCGCCACTGGTCAAACGATACCTGCTCGCGAAGCGCTGCGGGCTCGTGGGATGAGCGGCTTATAAGGTGCGCTTCGGCTTTGTGTCAAGCGCATGATGGAGAAAAACGGTGGGCTTTGCCGCCCGCCCTCTTCTATCGGTTTCAGGCGGCGACGGGGCTGGCCAAAAGCGCCTTAAGCGAAGCCTCGGCCGAAGGTTCGCGCTCCGAGCGCTCGATGAAGCCGCCGCCGAAGACGCGGGCATTGTCGCCGGGCGCGGAATAGAGCGCGCAGGCCTGGCCGGGGGCGATGCCCGCCTCACCGACCGTCAGGTCGACATAGGTGCCTGTGGCATCGACATGCAGTACGGCGGGCGCCGGCGCCCGCGTCGAGCGGACCTTGGCGTAGCAGGCAAAACCGTCGCCCGTGGCAGCTTGCGCAAGCGTCTCGTCGCCCAGCCAATTGACGTCGCGCAGATAGACGCGATGGGTTTCCAGCGCCTCCTTCGGGCCGACGATAACGCGGCGCGAGCGTGCGTCGAGAAAGACGACATAGAGCGGCTCGCCGGTGGCGATGCCGATGCCGCGGCGCTGGCCGATGGTGAAGTGCAGGATGCCCTCATGGGTTCCAAGCACCCGGCCGTCGAGATGAACGATCTCACCGGCGAGCGCCGCGTTCGGCTTCAGCTTGGTGATGATGTCGGAATATTTGCCCTGCGGCACGAAGCAGATGTCCTGGCTGTCGGCCTTCTTGGCAACGACGAGGCCCATTTCTTCGGCGAGCCTTCGGGTCTCGGCCTTCGGCAGGCCGCCGAGGGGAAAGCGGAGGTAGTCGATCTGTTCCTGCGTCGTGGCGAACAGGAAATAGCTCTGGTCGCGGTCGGCATCGGCCGGGCGGTAAAGTGCACGGCGGCCGGGATGCTCCGGTGACGGGTTCGGCCGCGAGCGGATATAGTGGCCGGTCGCCAGCGCATCGGCGCCGAGCTCCTTGGCGGTCGCCAGAAGATCAGCGAATTTGACGGTCTGGTTGCAGGAAACGCAAGGGATCGGCGTTTCGCCCGCGACGTAACTTTCGGCGAAGGGATTGATCACCGTCTCGCGAAAGCGCTTTTCGTAATCGAGCACGTAATGCGGGATGCCGAGCGTTTCGCAGACGCGGCGCGCATCGTCGATATCCTGGCCGGCGCAGCAGGAACCGGCGCGGTGAACCGCGGCGCCGTGGTCGTAAAGCTGCAGCGTGATGCCGAGCACGTCGTAACCCTGCTGTTTGAGAAGGCCGGCGACGACGGATGAATCGACGCCGCCCGACATGGCGACGACGACACGGGTCTCTTCCGGCTGCTTGTCAAAATCCAGTGTGTTCAACGGTGGTGCCAAATTCTGCGTGGGTCCCGATCCGCCCTTGCGCTGCAATTGCGGCGGATTTGCCTATATCAGGCGGGATCGGCCGCCATTTCTCGCTGAACAACCGATATAGAAAGGATTGTACCGGGACGCAAGAGGCGGCCTCGGATAGCGGAATTTTGGAATTCCCCGGCAAAGCAAGGCGCAGCCTAGGCCACGCCTTGAAAGCGGGGGTGCGGCTCAGGTGCCGATCAGCTTGTTGCAGGCGAATGCGATGCCCGGATTGGCGATGATGGCGGTCAAGAGCGCCAGTCCGATTATCGAGAATGAATAGCGTTTCATAGACATCCTCCTTTCCAGCCCATGGGAATTATGCCGGTTGGACCACAATTCTCAAAATAACGAATGCTTGAGAAGGACAGTTGAACCGAAAATCATTCGACAAAATAATTTATGCGCCATGGAACACTTCCCTCTATCATGCGTTGCGGGTGATGAATGTCGCAATCGAGTGTCTGCGGAGGGTTTCATGGCCAGGTTCGGAACGACAGCGGATTACAGCAGGATCAGACACTGGATCGAGGAACGCGGCGGCCATCCCGCCCGTATCAAGGACGCCCGAGATAGCGAAACCGTCTGCGTCGACTTCTCCTCGGCACCGATGGACGAAATTTCCTGGGACGAATTCTTCCAGGGTTTTGACGGCAACCGGCTCGCTTTTCTCCATCGCAGCAAGGCGCAGGACGATGCCGCCCGCCTCGGCCGGATCGTCCACCGACGCAAGCACCACTGAATTCTTCCATTCCTGATGCAGCAAAAACCCGGCGCCGTTTCCAAGGCCGGGTTTTTGCTGTTTCCCTTGGGAGGAAGAAACTCAGTCAATATTGAAGGTGAGCAGCTTTGCCTGGCGGATCGCCGGGTGGGCCGTCAGCTGCCCCAGTACAGCGTCGTCCACGTCGCCGTCGACATAGAGCAGCGCGATGGCGTCACCGCCCTGCTTGTCGCGGCCGAGCTGGAAGTTGGCTATGTTGACGCCGGCAGTACCAAGTGTCGTGCCGATGAAGCCGATCATGCCGGGAACGTCGGTATTGGTGATATAGATCATGTGCGAGCCGACATCGGCATCGAGGTTGATGCCCTTAATCTGGATGAAGCGCGGCTTGCCATCCGAAAACACCGTGCCGGCGACCGAACGCGTCATGCTCTCGGTCGTCACCGTCAGCTTGATATAGCCATCGAAGACACCTGTCTTGTCGCGCTTGACTTCGGAAAGCACGACGCCCTTTTCCTTGACCATGATCGGCGCCGAAACCATGTTGACGTCGGCGACCTGCGGGCGGATGAGTCCGGCAAGCACCGCGCTCGTCAGCGCCCGGGTGTTCATGTTGGCGGTGATGCCGTCATAGAGGATATCGATTTCCTTGATCGGCTCCTCGGTGACCTGACCGACGAAGGCGCCGAGCACATCGGCAAGCCGGATGAAGGGCTTCAGGATCGGCGCTTCCTCAGCAGTGATCGACGGCATGTTGATGGCGTTGGAGACCGCACCCTTGACGAGGTAATCCGCCATCTGTTCTGCCACCTGCAGAGCGACGTTTTCCTGCGCCTCGGTGGTCGAGGCGCCGAGATGCGGCGTGCAGACGACATTCGGCAGGCCGAAGAGCGGGCTTTCCTTGGCAGGTTCGACCTCGAAGACGTCGAAGGCGGCACCGGCGACATGGCCGGACTTGATGGCTTCGGCAAGCGCTGCCTCATCGACCAGGCCGCCACGGGCGCAGTTGATGATGCGAACGCCCGGCTTGGTCTTTGCCAGCGCTTCCTTGTTGAGGATGCCGCGCGTCTTGTCGGTCATCGGCACGTGCAGCGTGATGAAGTCGGCACGGGCGAAAAGCTCGTCCAGCTCGACCTTGGTGACGCCCATTTCCTCGGCGCGCTCCTTGGAGAGAAACGGATCGTAGGCAACGACATGCATCTTCAAGCCGATGGCGCGGGCGCAGACGATCGAGCCGATATTGCCGGCGCCGATGACGCCGAGCGTCTTGCCGGTGATCTCGACGCCCATGAATTTCGACTTCTCCCATTTGCCGGCCTGCGTCGAGGTATCGGCTGCCGGAAGCTGGCGGGCGACGGCAAACATCAGCGCGATCGCGTGTTCGGCCGTGGTGATCGAATTGCCGAAGGGCGTGTTCATGACGATGATGCCGCGGCGCGAGGCAGCCGGAATATCGACATTGTCGACGCCGATGCCGGCACGGCCGACGACCTTGAGGTTCGTCGCCCCCTGGATGATCTTTTCCGTCACCTTGGTGGCGGAGCGGATGGCGAGACCGTCATACTTGCCGATGACGTCGAGCAGACGGTCCTTGTCCTTGCCGAGCTGCGGTTCGAAATCGACTTCGACGCCGCGGTCGCGAAAGATCTGGACGGCGGTTTCCGACAATTCGTCGGATACGAGAACGCGAGGTGCCATTGTGGCCTCCTTCAAAAGTGTTCAGCGATGGATGAAATCAGGGATGCCAGAGCATGATGCCGAAAAGTGTATGCGGTTTTCGGACGACATCATGCTCTTATTCTATGATCCACTCCGCCCTGTGGCGGAGCCGGATGCGATCACGTCAGGCGGCCGCCTGAGCGAGTTGCGCCTTCTGCGTTTCGAAGGCCCAGGAAAGCCAGGGCATCAGCTTCTGCATGTCGGATGCCTCGATCGTGGCGCCGGCCCAGATGCGCAGGCCGGACGGCGCGTCGCGATAGTGTCCGACGTCATAAGCGACGCCTTCCTTTTCCAGCAGGCCGACCAGGCCCTTGGCGAAAGCCGCCTGGCCGTCGTCGTCGAGCGCCGTGATGTCCTTGTCGACGATCTTCAGGCAGACCGAGGTGTTGGAGGCCGTTTCCGCCTTGACGGCGAGATTGGCGATCCACCCGTTGGCCGCGACGAAATCATGGATGACTTTGGCGTTGGCATCGGCGCGCGCAATTAGCGCCTTGAGGCCACCGAGGCCCTTTGCCCAGACAAGCGCATCGATATAGTCCTCGACGCAGAGCATCGACGGCGTGTTGATCGTCTCGCCCTGGAAGATGCCTTCCGTCAGCTTGCCGCCCGAGGTCATGCGGAAGATCTTCGGCAGCGGCCAGGCAGGCGTATAGGTGACCAGGCGCTCCACGGCGCGCGGCGAAAGAATGATGACGCCGTGCGCGCCCTCGCCGCCCAGAACCTTCTGCCAGGAGAAGGTGACGACATCGAGCTTGGCGAAATCGAGTTCCTGCGCGAAAGCGGCCGAGGTGGCATCGCAGATCGTCAGGCCCTTGCGGTCGGCAGGGATGAAATCGGCGTTCGGCACGCGCACGCCTGATGTGGTGCCGTTCCAGGTGAAGACGACGTCACGGTCGAAATCGACGGCGGAGAGATCGGGGAGTTCGCCGTAACCGGCTTCGAGCTTGCGCACGTCCTTGAGCTTCAGCTGCTTGACGACATCGGTGACCCAGCCGGCACCGAAGCTTTCCCAGGCGAGCATGTCGACGCCGCGTTCGCCGAGCAGCGACCAGAGCGCCATTTCGACGGCGCCAGTATCGGACGCCGGAACGATGCCTATGCGGTAATCCGCCGGCACGTCGAGAATTTCACGGGTAAGGTCAATGGCCTGTTTCAGCTTGGTCTTGCCGACCTTCGCGCGGTGCGAACGGCCAAGGGCCGCGTCGGAAAGAGCCTCGAGCGACCAACCGGGGCGCTTCGAGCAGGGGCCAGAAGAAAAGTGGGTATTATTCGGACGGATGTCCGGCTTTGCGGTCTTCACCATGATGCTATCCTCTCAGATAGAAAGCCCTTCGTTGGGGAAGGGTGTCCCGCCGCCGTGTGTATGGATAGCAGGCGTCTTAGTCAAGATCGAAGTGTCGCAGAAAGAGGATATTTTGACGCAGGAACGCTTGACGCAGCAAAAAGCCGCCCGGGTGGGCGGCTTTCTGATGGAGGAGAATTAGGCCTACTTGTAGACCGCCGGCTGCAGCGGGATTTCCGGCGGCGGTTCGTAGCTCGCCTGAGCGCAACCGCCGAAGAGATAGCGGGCGCCGACGCGGGCTTCGTGGACGCTGAGACCCTTGTCTCGGCCGGGGCCGCCGTTTTCGGCATAGCCAAACATGTTGCCGCCGTCGATATGCAGGTAGCGGTAGCCGACATCGGCCTTGACGTTGCAGGTGACGTCGATCGAGGCGCCGGCCATGAGGGCGTAAGTAAAGCGCCAGTTGCCTTTGCCGCCATGGGTGACCTGATCATCGCAGAAGCTGCCGTCATCGGCGCAGGCGACGTTACGCAGGTTCTTCCACTTGACGTAGGAACCACCGATACCGGCGCCGACGTAAGGCGTGACGTAGCCGTAGGTGCCGAGATCGACGTAAGCGTTGGCAAGCAGCGTGTAGGCGGTCAGCGAAGAGCGATCGCTCGACGTGCAATCCACCAGAGGGAAGCCGCACTGCCCGACCGTCGAGCCTTTGAAATCAGCCTGCGTCAGATAGTCGAAAGTCAGATCGGTGCGCAGATAGCTATTGATCTGATAACCGACACCGCCGCCGACCGTCCACGCGTCGTCCAGATCGGCACTGTCGAAATCGACCTCGTTGGAGTTGCTGCCTTGGAAATAGCGGGCGCCGCGCAGATCGGTGAAGGCATAGCCGACGTCGCCGCGCAGGTACCAGCCGGTCGCTTCGCTGACCGTCACTTCAGGCGGCTGCTCCGGGATCGGCTCGGCAGGGGCGAGGTCCGCGGAATAGGCGTTTGTCGCGATCAACAATGCGGCGAAGATGCCGGACAAGCTTCTTTTCATGGATCCCACTCCAAAATTCGTTGAGGCGGCAGGCTCAAGTCGCTGCCAAACTGATACGCTTCGGATGGATAATGAACGGGAAACGTTAAAAGCTGCTTAACCACGATTATTTACCGTATTCTGCAGATACTCCTGAGAGAAAAACACGGGTCGCAACGATAAGAATTCGGCCTGCAGCAAGCATAGATTCTGGCTGAACCATTGCGCATAACGAAAAAGCCGGCGCTTGCGCACCGGCTCCTTCAGTAATCTATTTTCACAGGATCAGGCGGCAGTCCGCACGTTCGAGATCGTGCCGATCAGCTCGTTGACGATGCGCTCGATCTGGGCGCGATCATCGCCCTCGGCCATGACGCGGATCAGCGGCTCGGTGCCCGAGGGGCGGATGACGAGGCGGCCGTTCTTTGCCAGTTCGGCTTCTGCATCGGCGATCGCCTTCTGCACATGGATATCTTCCAGCGGCTTGCCGCCGCTGATGCGGACATTGCGCAGGAGCTGCGGCACCGGCTCGAAACGGCGGCAGACCTCGCTGACGGTCCGGCCGGTCCGTTTTACCGCTGCCAGGATCTGAAGCGCTGCGACCAGACCGTCGCCAGTCGTGCCGTAGTCCGAAAGCACGATGTGGCCCGACTGCTCGCCGCCGACATTGTAATTGTGCTGGCGCATATGCTCGACGACGTAACGATCGCCGACCCGCGTGCGGGCAAGCGCCATGCGTCGCTCGTCGAGGAAGCGCTCGAGGCCGAGATTGGACATCACGGTGGCGACGATGCCGTTGCCGCGCAGTTGCTGGCTCTCGGCCCAGCTCTCGGCTATGACGGCCATGAGCTGGTCGCCGTCGACGATCGAGCCGTTTTCGTCGACGATGATGACGCGGTCGGCATCGCCGTCGAGCGCGATGCCGATATCGGCGCGCACCTCATCGACCTTCTTCTGCAGCGCAACCGGGCTGGTGGAGCCGCAATTGAGATTGATGTTGGTGCCGTTCGGCTCATTGCCGATGGTGACGACTTCGGCCCCGAGCTCCCAGAGCACGGCAGGCGCCACTTTGTAGGCGGCACCGTTGGCGCAGTCGATCGCGATCCTCAGCCCCTGCAGCGTCACGTCGCGCGGCAGCGTACGCTTGGCATGTTCGATATAGCGGTCATGCACGCCATCGACGCGCTTGGCGCGGCCGATATCGTCGGATTTGGCAAGCTGGGCGTTCAGGTCCTTCTCGAGCAGATCCTCGATCTCGGCTTCGAGGTCGTCAGAAAGCTTGTAACCGTCAGGGCCGAAGAGCTTGATGCCGTTATCCTCGTAAGGATTGTGCGACGCTGAGATCATCACGCCGATATCGCAGCGCAGCGAGCGCGTCAACATCGCGACGGCAGGCGTCGGAATCGGGCCGAGAATAAAGGCATCCAGACCAGCAGCCGTGAAGCCTGCGACCATGGCGTTCTCAAGCATATAACCGGAAAGGCGCGTATCCTTGCCGATGACGACGCGGTGGCGGTGGTTGCCGCGGCGGAAAATCGTGCCGGCGGCGATGCCGACCCGCATGGCAAGATCCGGTGTCATCGGGAACACGTTGGATTGGCCGCGAATGCCGTCCGTACCGAAATAGCGTCTCTTCATCTGCACTCCTGCGCTTTTCGCGCGCCATTCAAGGCAGCGCACCGTTCCAAGCGAATCCGGCTTCCATGGAATGTCGTCAATCCAGGAGCGTGATTCACGCTTGCCTCAATTCAGCGGAATGCCACAAAATGCGGCGATCGGCACGTAAATTAGCAAGAAAAATGATTATATCCCGTTACCAATAGAAAAGGCCGGATCTCCCCGCTGGGGAAATCCGGCCTTGTACAAAATCGTGGCAGCCGCTCAATGCGGCTGCGGTTCAAGGCCGGCTTCGGGCTCATCACCCTTGGCGGCAGGCCGTGCGCCGGCTTTCGGAACCGCCGAGCCGCGGCTTGGCGGCGAATCATCGCCGAGATCGCGCGACGGCTTCTCGCCGCGGATCAGCGCCTTGATCTCTTCACCGGTCAGCGTCTCGTATTCGAGCAGACCTTCGGCAAGAGCGACGAATTCGTCGTGCTTGTCCGTCAGGATCGTGCGGGCCTGCGTATAGGCTTCGTCGATCAGGCGGCGCACTTCATTGTCGATCTTCTGCGCGGTTGCTTCCGAAACATTCTTCGATTGCGAAACCGAATGCCCGAGGAAGACCTCCTGCTGGTTCTCGCCATAGGCAACCTGACCGAGCTGGTCGGAGAAGCCCCATTGCGTGACCATGGCGCGGGCAAGCTTGGTGGCCTGCTCGATGTCGGAGGAGGCACCCGAAGTGATGTTCTCCTTACCGAAGGTGAGTTCTTCGGCAACACGGCCGCCCATCATGATGCAGAGGCGCGACACCATCCACTTGTAGCTCATCGAGTAGCGGTCGCCCTCGGGAAGCTGCATGACCATGCCGAGCGCACGGCCGCGCGGAATGATCGTCGCCTTGTGCAGCGGATCGGCGACAGCGACATTGAGCGCGGTGATGGCGTGACCGGCCTCATGGTAAGCGGTGAGCTTCTTTTCCGCCTCGGTCATGGCCGAGGATCGGCGCTCGGCGCCCATCATGATCTTGTCCTTGGCGTCTTCGAATTCCTGCATGGTGACGACGCGCTTGTTGCGTCTGGCGGCCATCAGGGCAGCTTCGTTGACGAGGTTCATCAGGTCGGCGCCGGAGAAACCGGGCGTACCGCGGGCAAGAACCTTGAGATCGACATTCGGCGCCAGCGGAACGTTGCGGGCATGCACCTTGAGGATGCGCTCGCGACCGACGATATCCGGGTTCGGAACCACGACCTGACGGTCGAAACGGCCCGGACGCAGCAGCGCCGGGTCGAGCACGTCGGGGCGGTTGGTGGCGGCAATCAGGATCACGCCTTCATTCGCCTCGAAGCCATCCATCTCGACCAGCAGCTGGTTCAGCGTCTGCTCGCGTTCGTCGTTGCCGCCGCCGAGACCGGCGCCGCGATGACGGCCGACAGCATCGATTTCGTCGATGAAGATGATGCAGGGCGCATTCTTCTTCGCCTGCTCGAACATATCGCGCACGCGGCTAGCGCCGACGCCGACGAACATTTCGACGAAGTCGGAACCGGAAATGGTGAAGAAGGGTACGTTGGCTTCGCCGGCAACCGAGCGGGCGAGCAGCGTCTTGCCGGTGCCCGGAGGGCCGACGAGCAGCACGCCGCGCGGGATCTTGCCGCCGAGACGCTGGAACTTCTGCGGATCCCGCAGGAATTCGACGATTTCTTCGAGATCCTGCTTGGCCTCGTCGACACCGGCGACGTCGTCGAAGGTGACACGGCCATGCGCTTCGGTCAGCAGCTTGGCCTTCGACTTGCCGAAGCCCATCGCGCCACGCGAGCCGCCCTGCATCTGCCGCATGAAGAACAGCCAGACGCCGAGGATGAGCAGCATCGGCAGCAGCGTTCCGAGATAGCTCAGAAAGCCAGAGGAACCATCGGTCTCCGGACGCGCAGTGACAGCAACGTTTTTGGCCTGCAGGCGATCGAGCAAGCTGTCGTCGATGACAGGCGAATAGGTCTGGAAATTATTGTTATTCTCCAGATACGTTCCGCTCAGCCGATTGCCGGTGACCACGACATCCTTCACGCGGCCCGCATCGACCTCACGCAGGAACTGCGAATAAGGGATTTCGCGGGAGCCCGTCTGCGCCGGCGCCGTCTGGAACATACTGAAAAGGGCGATCAGCAGAAGCGCTATGATCGCCCACAAGGCGAAATTTCGTAAGTTAGGGTTCATTGAACTCCCCAGCACTGGAACAGCCGCCTCATGGCGACCGTCTTATTCGTTTCTAACATAGGGTTGCGCCGAGCGATTGCCAAGGCGAGCCCCCAGGTCAGATGGTTTTTCCGTCAATACTTCTTAAAGGCGGCCTCGCATAGGGCGCCGTCGCGAAAACCGCCGAAAGCCTGTTGGCAAAGATGAAATCAAATCGTGTCAAAAAGCGGTCGAAGGGTGCGAAATAAGGCGTCAGGCTGATCGCTCCGGCGGTTTCCGCAGATAAAGGGACCTCTTGCACGGATATGGCCGGCGCTGAGGCGATGGCGCGCTTCCATGCGGCCTTGGGCAGGGCGCTCCCTAACCCGCCCTCATTCCTGTGCTCGTCACAGGATCCAGCGCGCCCAACTCCTTGGGCGCGGAAGACACCTTGGGCATTGTCCAGTCATTCCCCGCGCCGACGCGCGGTGGCTGGATTCCTGTGACGAGCACAGGAATGAGGGAGGAACGGCCGGCTTGCGCTTCTATGCTCGCATCCGCCCCAGATCTATTGACTGCATTGAACCTCCCATCCCACACCCCCGCCTCCCCGGGCTGCAAGACCAGCGGCAAGATACCCCGGCTTTCGCGCGTGAGATAAAGCCCGTCACGCCTGAGATCGAACACCACCCGGCCGACAGTCATCCGCCCCGGCTCCCCGCCCGCGGCAAATGAGAGAAGGCGCTCCATTTGCACCCTCCCCGGCGCAAACGGCTGTCCGCCGAAAACGGCCGTCAAACGGCCGAGCACATAGTCGAGAACGGCGCGATCCTGCCACAACCCTGCAGACATCACCTGCCCGAGCAGGCCGCCGTGAAGCTTGAAATGACGATCCAGCCATTCCGCTCCCTTGGCCGAAAGAGCCAATCGTTCTTCCCAGACGGTGCGGATATTACTCTCGGCATCTGCCTCGGCCGTAAGCTGCCGCCGGATGCGCACGCGTTCGTATTTCACATCTTCATTGCTGGGATCGTCGATCCACCCCGCGCGCCGCTCTCTCAGGAAAGAGCGTATATCGGCCCGGCTGGAAAAGAGAAGTGGCCGCAAGATCCAGAAACGCCGGTCGAAGAGCACCGCATCGGCAATACCCGTCGAAACCTCCTCCGTTCGCATGCCGCGCATAGCAAGCGTTTCACGCTGATCGTCGAGTGTATGGGCGGTGACGATGACATCGGCGCCAAGCGCTTCTGCCGCTTCGGCTAGCAAGCCATAGCGCGCCTCGCGGGCCGCCGCCATGATGCCGGTTTTCGGCTTGTCGCCCTGCCAGTTCATGATGGCGTGGGCAATGCCGAGCGACGCGCAGAAGGCTGCGACTTCTCGCGCCTCGTCTGCGGAGCCGGCGCGCAACGCATGGTCGACGGTCGCAGCGCATAGGGAAATTTCAAGATGGGGCGCGGCCTTCACGGCTTCATCGAGAAGGAGAAGCAGGCCGGTGGAATCGCTGCCGCCTGATATGGCGACGAGAATGAGTGCGGGGCTTTGGAGCGACGTGAGAAACTGGAGGATCGCCTCTCGTGGCGATCGGGCTTCCGGAGACATGCCGGAAGACCTTAGCAGGCGAGGCGTTTCTGTTCGCTCGCAACCTTGCTTATGACGGCACGCGATGCCTTCGGATACCGCTTCGAGACTTCGCGCAACGTCGCACAGGCCGTCTCGGTATTGTCGAGCGCAGCCAGCGACATGCCGAGCTTCAACAGCATCTCGGGCGCCTTTTCCGACGTACCGTATTTCTGGTGCGCATTGAGGAAGGTTTTGGCCGCCTGATTGTACTTGCCCTGCGAATAGAGCGCTTCGCCGAGCCAGAAATTGGCGTCCGCCGCCCGCGCACTGCTCGGGTAGCGGGTGATGTATTGGGTGAATTCCTGTTCGGCCGTGCTGTAATCGCCGGACAAGACGTGACCATAGGCCGCCTTGTACTGGTCCGCCTCACCGCCGAGCGAGGCAGTCTGCTGCGGCGCGCCGGGATTGGCATCGGGGATCGGACCGGAGCCCACTCCGGCATTCTCGTCGACGCTTCCGCCGACCGGATTGCCGTTCTGATCGAACTCGATCGAGCCGAGCTCCTTCGGCGGCTGGCCGAGGCCGCTATTGCTGGGCACATTGGTGGAGGGAGCCGTTTCGGCTCCCTGCGGTGCTTGGATCACCCTGGCAACGTCATCGCCGCCGGAAGCTGCTGGAGCGGGGTCGGTCTCGCTCTTTTTGACAGGGGCTTTGGCACCGCCGCCGCTGGCACCCGTCTTTTCCAACTGCTGGAAGCGGAATTCATTGTCTTCCTGCTGCTTGCGGATTGTCTCCTGCATCTGCAGCAGTTGGAAGCTCATCTCCTCGATCCGGCCGTTCAGCTGCCGAAGCTGCTCTTCGAGCTGCTGCACGCGAACCTCGGCGTCGCCGCTCTGCACCTTGACAACAGGCGGCACCGCTTGGTTTTCCGCGGACCGGCCGCCGAGATGCAGCCCAAAGAACGAGGCGGAGTAGGCTGCCCTTTCGCTCCCGGTCACAGCCGCGAGGCACAGCATGCCTGCCACGACAAGTTTTTTCATATGTATCGTCCTGTCCCAGTGATTCTTCGCACCTCGATGGCACGAACAGGAGATTTTTCCAATTGCTGTCAAAAAGCAACGGAGTCTGGCCAAAGTGTGGTCAAAAAGAAAGGCGGCCCCCGAGAGGACCGCCTTCCGAAAGCGAATTAATCGGCAGATTACATGCCGGCGCCGCCGAGAACCGTGACCGCGCGACGGTTCTGCGACCAGCAGGAAATATCGTC
The DNA here is from genome assembly GCF_051810745.2 of Rhizobium sp. F40D2. NCBI lineage: Bacteria > Pseudomonadati > Pseudomonadota > Alphaproteobacteria > Hyphomicrobiales > Rhizobiaceae > Rhizobium > Rhizobium sp. F40D2. The sequence continues at coordinate 2,410,405 of NZ_CM131436.1, read as the reverse complement.
ACAGACGGCAACCGGACGTTCCTTGCCGTAGGAAATCGTCTTCAGGCGCTGCGCCGGGACGCCGCGCGAAGCGAGATAATCCTTGGCGGCAGCCGCACGGCGGGCGCCGAGCGCGAGGTTGTATTCGCGCGTACCGCGTTCGTCGGCATGGCCTTCGACGGTGATCTGATAGTTCGGGTAGCGGGCGAGCCACTGGGCCTGACGGTCGAGCGTCTGCGAGGCATCGGCGCGAATCGACGAGGAGTCGGTGTCGAAGAAGATGCGGTCGCCGACATTGACCGTGAAGTCCTGGGCAGAGCCCGGCGTTGCGGCACCGGCACCGAGGCCGATATCGCCGGCGTTATTCGGCATGCCGCCGTTCTTCTTGGCGCAGCTCGCAAGGGCGAGACCGGCGACAAGCGCGATCATGACGGGGTTGCGGGCGAAATTCTGCATGCGGCTCATTGCCGGGGTATGAATTCGGCTCATGGCCGGTCTCCTTGCGGGTTCATTAGGGTTTCCGGACAGTAACCGCACTCGGTTAACCGCCCCTCAAAGACTATGGTTAACGAATTACTGATTTGTCCCTTGGTCGCCCGGTTCCATGATTCTGGGGCGAGATGAGGGCAGCAGCGCATTGCCTACTCCATAAGCGGCGACCAGGCGGGGTCGGAACCGTAGCTCGGCGTCTTCACAAGCTGCTCGTTGTAGCCGGTGAGATCGATCGAATAGAGCTGCGGCCCGCCGGCACCTGCCGCCTGACGGAAGAACATCAGCACGCGGCCGTTCGGCGCCCATGTCGGGCCCTCATTGTGGAAGCCCGTCGTCAGAATGCGCTCGCCCGAACCATCCGGCTTCATCACGCCGATCGAGAACTTGCCGCCGGCCTGCTTGGTGAAGGCGATGAGATCGCCGCGCGGCGACCAGACCGGTGTCGAATAGGAGCCGTCACCGAAGGAAATACGGGTCTGGCCGGAACCATCGGCGTTCATCACATAGATCTGCGGTTTTCCACCGCGGTCGCTTTCAAAGCTGATGCGCGCGCCGTCGGGCGAATAGGAAGGCGAAGTGTCGATCGCAGCCGTCGAGGTCAGGCGCGTCGTCGTGCGCGAGCGCAGGTCCATCGTATAGATGTTGGAATTGGCGTCCTGCTGCAGGCTCATGATCACCTTTTGGCCATCCGGCGAAAAGCGCGGCGAGAACGTCATGCCCGGAAAATTGCCGACGACCTCACGCTGCCCGGTTTCCAGCTGCAGCAGATAGACCCGCGGCTGCTGGTTGGCAAAGGACATATAGGTGACTTCCTGCCGGCTCGGCGAGAAGCGCGGCGTCAGCACGAGATCGCTGCCATCCGTCAGCATCCGCACGTTGAAGCCGTCCTGATCCATGATCGCCAGCTGGCGCTTGCGCTGCTGCTTGGTGCCGGATTCGGAGACGAAGACGACACGGGTGTCGAAATAGCCTTCCTCACCCGTGATCTGCTTGTAGATCGCATCGGCGATGATGTGAGCTACACGGCGCCAGTTCTCCGGCTGCGTATAGAATTGCTGACCGGTCATCTGCTGTCCGGCGAACGGGTCCCAGAGCCGGAATTCGGCGCGAAGACGCCCATCCGCTTCCTTGGTAACCCGGCCAGTAACCAGTGCCTGTGCATTGATGACCTTCCAGTCCTCGAAACGCGGCGAAGCGTCGGGATTAGAAATCTTCTCGATGAAGGCGGTTTTGTTGATCGGCGCGAAAAGCCCCGAGCGCTGCAGGTCGGCGGCGATGACTTGCGAGACCTGCGCACCCATGTCGCCCTGGAAGTCGGTCACCGCGATCGGCATCGGCTGGACATTGCCTTTTCGGATGTCGAGGGTGACCAGCGCGTTGGCCGGCGTTGCAAAGACGGCAGTGGTCATCAGGCCAACTGCAACCAAAATGGCGCGGAAAAAGGAACACTTTGTCATACCAAACAGCCTTTCAGCATCTATGGAGTCGGATCGCCGGATTCAAAGTGCAGGACGACTTCGTTCCAGGATCTGTATTTATCTTTCGGGAGCATCGGGAATGGCGACGAGCGCTTCACCGCCCGGAGAGCCGCAGCCGACAGGCTTTTTCGAGCAGCTTCGTTGCCGCCCGAGGCTGTTACCGCGGGTGACCCAACGATCGCCCCATTCTTGTCGAGCCGCAGATGGACGGTGATCAAAACTCTGCCGCCGCTCGCCTGCCCGGTAGGAACATTGAAGGAGGAAGCAATTGCGTGCTGTAAATCCATGGCTGACTTCTTTGAGGTCGCCGCGTCGACCGACTGTGCCAACGCCTGAGGCGCACAAGCCAGAATCGCTCCAAGCATGATGGCGGCTGCAAAAGACTTGTTGCCATGGGACAGGTCCGTCAGCATCTAGATTCCCATAGAACTCGGATCGAAATTCAGGTCGAACTCATTCCAAGCCTCATACTTGTCCTTCGGAAGCATCGAGAAGGGGGCAGACTTCATGACAGCTCTATAGGCCCCGCCTTCCAACGCACGGCGTGTGGCATCGCTACTACTGCCGCCCGATGACTCGACTTCTGGCTGACCAATAATATTGCCATCCTTGTCGAGCTTCATATGCACCTTGATGACCATACCGGAAAGGCCTTCCATGCCGGGGGTGACAAGCCAATTGCCCTCGATCAAGCCGCGCACCGCATCTTCTTCGCTCTGGCTGAGCTTGGAACCACCATTGCTCTTCTTCGCACCCAGCGATGCCTCCTGCGTCGAGCGCTTGGAGCCGCCGGCGGAAGGATCGGTCTTGTTTAGCAGAGCCGCGACCTCGTCCGCGTTGAAGTCGCTCTTCATCGAAGACGCAGCCTTCGCCACTTCCTGCTTCTTGTCGGCCTTCTTCTTGTCGGTCGGCGTGTCGGCGGTCTTCGGTTGGTCCGGGGTCTTTTCCGGCGGCTTTTCGGCGGGCTTCTGCGGTTCCGGCGGCTTTACCTGCGGCTTGGCGACCGGGGTCGGCACATTGTCCGGCAGCGCCTCGGCATCCGGCTTCGGCGGTTCCTCGGGCTTGGCCTGTTCTTCCGGCGGTTTTTCCTCCGGCTTCGGCGGCGTCACTTCGACGGGCTTCGGCGGCGGAATCGAAGCGACCTCCTTCGGCTGCTCGACTTCCGTCTCCTCCTTGACGATGTCCTTGACGTCGTTCGGCTTGGGATCGGTCTTCGGCAGGGGCTTTTCGCTGGAATTCGCCGCGGCAGCTTCGCTGTTGCTCGGCTTGGCGTTCGGAACCGGCGGTGTCTTCAGGTCGACATTGTTGTCGCCGGCATTCTCGGCCGGCTGTGCGATCGGCGGCCGTGTCGTCGGCACCGGCGCGGACGTCTCCTTCTTCGGAGCCTTCTTGTCGCCCTGCTGCATCTGGGTGATGGATTCCACCGGCACGAGATCGACCGGCATCGCCTCGAAATCCTCCACCTTGAAGGATTCCGGGGCGCTAAGCGACACCATCGCCCAGGTAAGCACCAGGCAATGCAGAACAGCAGATGTGACGACGCTGGTCTTCATCTTGAACGCTATTGGTCCTTCTTCTGCTGCGTCACGAGGCCGATATTCTTGAAGCCTGCGCCCTGAATACGGGCCATGACGTCGGCGATGACGCCATAAGGCGCTGTCGCGTCACCGCGCACGAAGATCCGTTCGTTATAGCCTGTGGTGGCGATCGCCTCGAGTTTGGCGGCGATCTCTGCGGCCGGGATCGGCGTTTCTTGCAGGAACACTTCGCCGTCGTTCTTGACGGAGATGGTGATCGGCTGCGTCTCGGAATTCAGCGCCTTGGCCTGCGTTTCCGGCAGGTCGATCGGCACGCCGACGGTCATCATCGGTGCCGCGACCATGAAGATGATCAAAAGCACGAGCATGACGTCGACGAGCGGCGTCACGTTGATTTCGGAAATCACGGCCCTGTTCCGACCGCCGCGACGGCGGCGTCCGCCGCCCCCGCCGCCATTGCCTCCAACAGCCATACCCATGTCAGTATACTCCGCTGGTTACTGAGCTGCAGCGCGCGGCTGCAGCTTCTCGTCGATCTGGCGCGAAAGTATGGCGGAGAATTCATCCGCGAAACCTTCCATGCGGCCCGAGAGCTTGCCGGCATCGGCAGAGAACTTGTTGTAGGCGATAACCGCCGGAATAGCGGCAACGAGGCCGATGGCGGTTGCAAGCAGCGCTTCGGCGATACCGGGCGCAACGACCGCAAGATTGGTCGACTTCGAACCAGCGATCGCCTGGAACGAGGTCATGATGCCGACGACCGTGCCGAAGAGGCCGATGAACGGACCGGCCGAACCGATCGTTGCCAGCGATCCGAGACGGGCGCCGAGAAATTCCGATTCGCGTGACAGCGTCACATCCATCGCCCGATCGATACGCATCTGCAGGCCGATCGGCGAACGGGCGCCGCGTTCGAAGGATTTCTTCCACTCGCGCATGGCGGCCACGAAGATCGCCGCCAGCCCCGTATTGTTGCGTTCCGACAGCGATCGGTAAAGTTCTTCCAGCGACTGGCCCGACCAGAACACCTGCTCGAACTTGTCGAACTGGCGCCGTGCACGGCCATAGGCAAGGTATTTGTCGATGACGATCGCCCAGGTCCACACCGAAGCGGCGATAAGCCCGAGCATGACGAGCTTGACGACGATACCGGCCTGCATGAAAAGCGACCAGAGGCTGACGTCCGTCGTTGCTGCTGCCAATCCTACTTGTTCCATTGATCCAAAATCCCCGAATCCAAACGCCCGGTGCTGGACCGGGCGGCACAAAGTGATCTCGCAAGAAGTGTCCGGCGGCCGCCGCCCAAAGCCCTGGTCAAACTTCCAAGCTCATCTTCCGCCTTCTTGCCGTCAAATTTGGTCAAAGGAAGGCGTGCACCGCACAAACTCCGACTTTCCCAGTAAGACACTATTATGGTTAATAGATCGTTAGTGCCTGACTGTGACAGTAAGCCTGTGTTTGGACGATTTCGTTCCATGGTTTACTTGACCGGAGCAAGATCCGGCTGCCGAAAGAGCGCTCATCCTGCAGCGCGGGAATTCCTTCACATAAACCTCAAGTTTTGACAAGGCTGAATTCCGGGCACTTCGCGCCTATAGCGGCGTGCTACCTTCCAGGAATTTCGCCGCCAGCGTTTCCGGCAGCCGCCGCGGCCGCCCTTTAGCGTTGATGACGGCGATGATCACCTTGGCTGATATCAGCAGCGTCTCGCCCGAGCGGATCTGCTGATTGAGCACCATCTTGGCGCCGCCGGCTTTTTCCGTGTGGGTCAGGATCGTCAGCACATCGTCCATGCGCGCCGGGCTCTTGAAGTCGATCTCCATACGGTGGACGACGAAGACGAGCCCCTCCTCGTCGGCGCTGACGAGTTCGCGCTGCTCGACGCCGAGGCAACGCAGATAATCGGTGCGGCCGCGCTCGAGGAAATGCAGGTAGCGAGCGTGGTAGACCAGACCGGAGAAGTCCGTATCTTCATAATAGACCCGCTGCACGAGGCGATGTCCGGCCTCCGTCAGCTCTCCCGAAATGGAAAAAGGGCGCTCCGTCATAATTTTCTCCAAACTGCGGTGCCCTCTTTGGCGCAACGCTTCCCGACAGGCAAGCATTGAATGACCGGTAGGCAGGCATTGAATGCCCAGCCGGTAGGCATTGAATGATTGTCATAATTCCTAACTATTCCCGATATTGAGCGACAGATCAGGAGACGATGTGATGAAGATTGCGGTTATGGGCGGAGACGGTTTCATTGGCTGGCCAACGTCGCTGCACCTCTCCGATGCCGGGCATGACGTTCATATCCTCGACAATCTCTCGCGCCGCTGGATCGACACGGAGCTTGGCGTTCAGTCGCTGACACCGATGGATTCGATCCAGGAGCGCACCCGCATCTGGCATGCCGAAACCGGACGCCGCATCCACTTCAATCTAATCGATCTCGCCAAGGATTACGAACTGCTGAAGAACTGGCTTTCCGAACACCGCCCGGATGCCGTCATTCATTTCGCCGAGCAGCGGGCCGCGCCCTATTCGATGAAAAGCGACCGCCACAAGAATTACACGGTTAACAACAATGTCAGCGCAACGCACAACCTCCTGAACGCGCTGACCGAGCTTAATCTCGACGCCCATCTCATCCACCTCGGCACCATGGGCGTCTACGGCTATTCGACTGTGGGCGCAGCGATCCCCGAAGGCTACCTGCCGGTCGGCATCGAAACCGCGTCCGGCGAGACGGTCAGCCAGGAGATCCTCTATCCCTCCAATCCCGGCTCGATCTACCACATGACCAAGTGCCTGGATCAACTCCTCTTCCAGTTCTACGCCAAGAACGACGGATTGAGGATCACCGACCTGCACCAGGGCATCGTCTGGGGCACGCATACCGAGCAGACGCGCCGCCATGCGCAGCTGATCAACCGTTTCGACTACGACGGCGATTACGGCACCGTGCTGAACCGCTTCCTCATCCAGGCGGCGATCGGCTATCCGCTGACGGTGCACGGCACCGGCGGCCAGACCCGCGCCTTCATCCATATCCAGGATTCGGTGCGCTGCATCGAACTGGCGCTCAACAACCCGCCCGCTCGTGGCGCCCGCGTCGAAATCTTCAACCAGATGACGGAAACCCACCGGGTGCGCGACCTCGCCCTGATGATCGCGGGGATAAGCGGCGGTGATATCGCCTGGCTGCCCAACCCGCGCAAGGAAGCAGCCGAGAACGAGCTGATCGTTCAGAGCGAGAAATTCCGCATTCTCGGCCTCGAACCGATCACGCTGGAAGCAGGCCTTCTCGGCGAAATCGTCGACGTGGCGAAGAAATTCGCCTATCGCGTCGACCGTTCGCGTGTACCGGCCGTCTCCGCCTGGACCAAAGACATCGCCGCGACGATCAACCACGATCCGGAAGGCAAGCGGCTGAAGTCGGTGTCATGAGTGATGGTTTGCTATTGAAGCGCCGCCAGTCCAACGATCTCTCCCTCATTCCTGTGCTCGTCACAGGAATCCAGCGCGCCCAAGTCTTTGGGCGCTGGAGAATCATGCACGGCGCGGACGCGCCGTGGCTGGATTCCTGTGACGAGCACAGGAATGAGGGCGTGCGTGGAGGCGGCTGGCACCAGTGACCTCTACCTCAGGCCTCGCCTACGTCACCCTCGTCACCAATGCCGACTACGCCATGGGCGCCACCGCCCTCGTCCACTCACTGAGGCGGACGGGCACCAGCGCCGACATCGTCATCCTCCATACAGGCGGCGTCGATGCAGCCGCCCTTGCCCCGCTCATGACCCTCGGCTGCCGCCTGATCGAGGTCGAGCACCTGCCGCTGTCTACCGCCTTCAACGAGCGCCACGCCCGCGGCCAACTCCATTCGGCTGCCCCCTTCACCAAGGGCCGCAAGCCGGATTTTCATTCGCCGCTCGACAATTTCTGCAAACTCCGGCTCTGGCAGCTCCTCGAATACGAGCGCTGCGTCTTCATCGACGCCGATGCTCTCGTGCTCAAAAACGTCGACCGGCTTTTCCTCTATCCGGAATTTTCCGCCGCCCCCAATGTCTATGAAGGCCTTGCCGACTTCCGCCGCATGAATTCCGGCGTCTTCGTCGCCACGCCCTCGCAAGACACGTTCCGGCACATGCTCGAAAGGCTCGACAGGCCGGAGAGCTTCTGGCGGCGCACCGACCAGACCTTTCTTGAGGCTTTCTTCCCGGATTGGCACGGCCTACCGGTCTATTTCAACATGCTGCAGTATGTATGGTTCACCATGCCGGAGCTTTGGGACTGGAAGAGCGTTTCGATCCTGCACTACCAGTATGAAAAACCGTGGGAAAAAGATCATCCGAAAGCGGCGCGGCTACAACCTTTGATCGATTTGTGGCACCGTTTCCACGATGGCGGCGATGTGCCCGAGATTGCGGCACTGGCAAATCCGGAAGGGGCAGCATGAAGGTATTGGTATCTGGCGGAACGGGTCTCGTCGGCCGCTATGTCGTCGAGGAACTTCTGAGCGCCGATTATCAGGTGATCGTCGGCGGACGTCGTGCGCCGCCACCCCGCCTTTTTTCCCGATCTGTCGAGTTCGCAGCACTTTCGCTCGATTCCGATAAGGATCAGATCGACATCTTCGACGACGCCTATTTCTTCGTGCACGCCGCCTTCAACCATGTTCCGGGCAAATATCGCGGCGGCGAAGGCGACGATCCTAAGACCTTCCAGAGGCTGAACCTCGACGGTACCGTCCGGCTTTTCGAAGCCGCCAAACGCGCCGGCACGCGCCGCTGCATCTTCCTGTCCAGCCGCGCCGCCTATGGCGAACATCCCGAGGGAACCGAACTCACGGAAACGATGCTGGCCAAGCCGGAAACGCTCTACGGCCAGGTCAAGCTAGATGCCGAACGCGCGCTTGTCCACCTCTCCACCCCGGGGTTTGCCGGCGTAAGCCTGAGGTCGACCGGCATCTATGGCGATTTCTCGCCGAACAAATGGGACGGTCTCATCGCCGATTACCTCGCCGGACGGCCTGTTGTTTCTCGTGTGGGGACGGAAGTTCACGGCCGCGATCTCGGGCATGCGGTCCGGCTGATGCTGGAGACGGAAAGCACCCGCATCTCCGGCGAGATCTTCAACGTCTCAGACATCTCAGTCGACACGCGCGATATCCTTTCACCCATCCGGCGCGCGACCGGCTCTCGGCACGTGCTGCCGCCACCCGCCGACAGGTTGGCGCTCAATCCCATGAAGACGGAGAAAATCCGCGCGCTCGGCTGGATGCCGGGCGGAGCCCCGCTGTTCGAGGAAACGATGCAACGGCTCGCCGCCGCGCTGCCGGCGGCCCCAGTATACAGGTCCACGCAAGTCTGACGTTGCAGGATGCGCCGAATTGCAATCGGGGACCCGGACTGTCGGGGATTGTCCATGCAGGTCGCAACCACCTCTGCCTCCAACATCTTGCGCGGCACGTCTTCAGCAACGGTCATCTCTGCTGCCGGAATTGAGACCGATCAGGGTGTGCTGGAGCTGCATCGCAGCACCAAGGCGCTGCAGCAGATGCGGCAGACTCTGGCGAATTCCGGGGACGAAGCCAAGACGAAGGCAGAACGCAAGCTCGAAGAGGCAAAGCAGCAGATGGAGATGCTTCGCAGCTCCAACATGCCGCCCGAGGTTGTCGCCCGTCTGGCCGCCGAACTGGCGCGCAAGCTCGGCACCGCCGCCTCCGAATTCGCATCGGCCGTCGCGACCGGCAGCCCGGCAGCAGTCACTTCGGTGGATCCAATAACGGATACAATGGCCGCCGCGACGAACGGGATCGAGGCTGCGCCGACAGATATCTCAGGAAAAACCGCGGACGAAGACACCGGCTCGCAAGAGCCGGACGCCGCCGCCAACGCCCGCAAGGCCTATCAAAGCGTTGCCGAGGACGCCCCACGATTCTCGGGCATCTCGGCCGATGATCGAGAAACCATGGAAGAATTCAAAGCGGTCGTACGCGCACTCAAGCAGCTGCTCGAAAACGCGATGCGCGATCTGCGGCAGCAGAACCGGCAGGCCGGGGCGAACGCCATTCCCGACATGGCAGCCTTCTCCATCGCCACCACGACAATACCCACAAGCATCGTCATCTGACCTTCGGCCGCATCCCGCGACAGGGCGTGAAACGGCCGTAGCGTTGTCGCATCCTATATTTGCATCGGACACCCAGCCGTCTATGCTCGCTCGAACTTGTCCTTATCCGGCGGATCGAATGACTGTGAAAGACCTGAAAGCGCAGCTGCGCAACGAACGACTGTCGGCACGCGACGCCATTTCTCCTGAGAACCGCGCCTCCAAAAGCCTTGCGATGGCCGATCATGCCGGCGAAGCGGTTGGCTTTGCGCTGGGCACAATTGTCTCGGGCTTCCTGCCGATCCGTTCGGAAGCCGATCTCAGGCCGCTGATGGCGCGCTTTGCCGTGCGCGGTGCCCGGCTCTGCGTGCCGGCTATCCTCGACCGGCAGACCATCGTCTTTCGTGAGTTGGCGGAGGGTGCGCCGCTTGTCGATACCGGTTTCGGCACGGTCGGCCCTGCGGCGGATGCCGCTATTCTCGATCCGGAAATCATGCTGGTGCCGCTTTCAGCTTTCGATGCCCGCGGCCACCGCATCGGCTACGGCGCCGGCCATTACGACCGCGCCATCAGCCGGCTGAGGCAAAAAGGCCTGCATCCGAAGCTGATCGGCATTGCATTCGACTGCCAGGAAGTGGCACATGTGCCCGACGAGCCGCATGACATAAGCCTGGATGCCATCCTGACAGAAAGCGGCCTTCGCTTTTTTGCCTCTTGGATTGGATAGGGAATGCGGCTGCTTTTTCTGGGTGACATGGTCGGCAAGACGGGACGCACGGCGGTCTGGGACCGCCTTCCCGGCCTGATCTCCGACCTCAAGCTCGATTTCGTCATCGTCAACGGCGAGAATGCCGCCGGCGGCTTCGGCATCACCGAGGACATCTTTATGGAAACGATCAATGCCGGCGCCGACGTGGTGACGACAGGCAATCACGTCTGGGACCAGAAGGAAGCCGTGGCTTTTGCCGGGCGCCACGATCAATTCCTGCGGCCGGCCAACTATCCGCAAGGCACGCCCGGCCGCGGTTCCGGCCTTTTCTATGCCAGGAACGGCGCACGCGTGCTCGTCGCCAATGTCATGGGCCGGGTCTTCATGCATCCGGAACTCGACGATCCGTTCAAATCGGCAGAAGTGATCCTCGACGCCTGCCCGCTGAAGGAGCAGGCCGATGCGATCATCTTCGATTTTCATGCGGAAGCGACTAGCGAGAAGCAGTGCTTCGGACATTTCGTCGACGGCCGCGCCAGTTTCGTCGTCGGCACCCACACGCATGTGCCGACGGCCGACGCGCAGATCCTGAACGGCGGCACCGCCTATATGTCCGATGCCGGCATGTGCGGCGATTACGACTCCTCCCTCGGCATGGACAAGGAAGAGCCGCTCAACCGTTTTATCTCCAAGATGCCGAAGGGCCGCATGGAAGCAGCCAGCGGCCCGGCGACGATCTGCGGTGTCGGCGTGGAGATTTCCGATGCGACGGGACTGGCCGAGAAGATCGCACCGCTCCGCCTCGGACCGCGCCTGGCCGAGACCGTGCCGGAGTTCTGGCGCTAATCCATCCCGCAAGGCGCGCCCAACACGCAATCGTGAGCGTCCTCAGTCTGGACCGCTGCGACCTCATGCCGCATCCTCCCGCCGCCAATTCCAAGTGGTAGAGCGCCGGAGGGCTGGCATGAAGCCGCAATATCTCGTCCTCGCTATCGCATGCCTTACGGCCTTCGCCGCGGCGGGTTCTGCCGGAGCGCAGGAACAGCGAACGCCCGTCAGCCAGTGCCAGGCGATCGCTGAGAATATCCCGAAGGTCACCTTCGCCAGCTTTTCCGGCGCCGCGCCGTTGACGCCTGCCGTCTCCGAGGGAGAAGAGGTCAAATTCACTTTCCTCGGCCATTCCACCTTCGAGATCGACACCCCTGGCGGCATCGTCATCGCCACAGACTACAACGGCTGGTACAGGCCGGCGACGATGCCGGATGTCGTGACCATGAACAAAGCGCACCCGACCCACTATACGTTGACGCCCGATCCTGCGATCAAGCATGTGCTGCATGGATGGAGCGACGTTCCAGGTGAAAAAGCCAATGTCGATCTCGTCATCGGCGATGCCTATATCCGCAACGTTCCGACGGATATCCGCTTCAGCTACGGCCTTGGCGGCTCGCAGGAGAACGGCAATTCGATCTTCATTTTCGAGATTGCCGGCCTCTGCATCGGCCATCTCGGACACCTGCACTACGAACTGACGGATGCCCACTATACCGAGATCGGCCGCCTCGACGTCGTCATGGTTCCTGTAGACGGCGGCCTCACCATGGGCGCCGACAGCATGAGCCGCGTCATCAAGCGGCTACGTTCGTCGCTGATCCTGCCGATGCACCGGCGCGGCCCGCCAGTCGAAGCATTCGTCTCGATGTTCGGCAAGGATTTCGACGTCACCAATGCGCCCGATGACAGTATCACCGTCTCCATGCGCACTCTGCCGAAAAAGCCGCTGATCTATGTGCTGAAGGGCGTGCAGTAAAAAGCCCGGCGGTTTTGCGTCCGGGCTTTGCCGCGTCAGGCGAATTGCAGGTGACGCTTGATGCCGACATCAGGGACCGTGTCGTCATCGAGATTGGCCTTGGCGATCTCCCAGCCGAATTTCAGCTTGTTGCCGGTCGAGACCCAGATCTCGGCATCGTCGACATGCAAAGCAAGCATGGTGAGCTTCGGATCCTTCTTGCCGCCGTCATACCAAGCAGCGACGATCGAACTCCAATATTCCTCGATTTTGGCAGGGTCGGGACGCACGTCGATCACACCGGCAAGGCAGGCGTGATAGTCGTGATCTTTGCCGATAACGCAGAAATGCGCGCGGCTGCCGGGCTTGATGGCGCGCACGATGTCGGCATCGGCCTTGGTGTAGAACCAGATCGTGTTGGTGGTGGGATCGGCATGCGGCGCCATTGGCCGCATGTGCATATCGAGCCCGGAAATTCCGAGCATGCCGGCATGAACATCGTTGACCTGATCCCAGAGCTGACGTGCTGGCTGTTCCTGCGCATCGCTGAGACTTGCCATGACCGTTCCTTTCCGCTGGATGGAGTTCTTGAAACGTCATCCCCTCACCTTTGTTCCAAACTGCTTTTTCCTTGAAAGGGTGCGGTTTCGCTCTTATAAGGCGGCCCATTCCGAACAATGAGACGTGAACAGGGGTGCCATGGCTGGCCATTCACAGTTTAAAAACATCATGCACCGCAAGGGCCGTCAGGATGCCGTGCGGTCGAAAATGTTCTCCAAGCTTGCGCGCGAAATCACCGTAGCCGCCAAGGCCGGCCTGCCCGACCCGATGATGAACGCCCGTCTTCGCCTGGCGATCCAGAACGCCAAGGCCCAGTCGATGCCGAAGGACAATATCGACCGCGCCATCAAGAAGGCAGCCGGCGCCGATGGCGAGAACTACGATGAAGTCCGTTACGAGGGTTACGGCCCCGGTGGCACGGCGATCATTGTCGAGGCCCTGACAGACAACCGCAACCGCACCGCTTCCAATGTCCGCTCGATCTTCACCAAGGCCGGCGGCGCTCTCGGCGAAACCGGTTCCGTTTCCTTCTCCTTCGACCATGTCGGCGAAATCACCTACAAGCTTTCCGTCGGCGACGCCGACAAGGTGATGGAAGCCGCGATCGAAGCCGGCGCCGATGATGTCGAGACCGATGAAGACGGTCACTACATCACCTGCGCCTTCGAAGCCCTCGGCGAAGTCTCGAAAGCGCTGGAATCCGGCCTCGGCGAAGCCGAAACCGTCAAGGCCGTCTGGCGTGCCCAGAACAATGTGCCGGTCGACGAAGAAAAAGCCCAGTCGCTGATGAAGCTCATCGACAGCCTGGAAGATGATGACGACGTGCAGAACGTCTATTCCAACTTCGAGGTCTCGGAAGAAGTGCTGGCCAAGCTCTCGGCCTGATTCTCTTAAAACGATCTTCCATGGAAAACCCGGCCGTGGCGCCGGGTTTTTTGTGCCAAGCCGCGCGTTGCGAACCTATGCGGCCACCCGCATGAAGTTTCCCAGGCCCGCGAACAGTTCCACCGATCTCAGCCGTACCTCGATATCATGGATCGGCATGGAGATGATCACCTCGTCGGCCTGTGTTTCCTTGAGAAACGCCGTCAGTTTCGCCTCCGCCGTCGTCGGCGACCCGACCACGGCGTAACGCAGGGTGTGTTCGACATTCATCTTCTCCATCGGCGACCAGAACGCCTCCATATCGGCCGACGGACGCGGGAACGGGCCGCGGACATTGCGGCGCAAGTTGACGAATTGCTGCTCGGCGGAGGTGAAATGATAGCGCGCCTCCTCATCAGTCGCCGCCACCGCGCCCATGACGCCGACCATCACATAGAGCTTGTCGAGCGTCGCCGAGGGCTGAAAGCGGTCGCGGTAGATCGCGATCGCGTCGAGCAGCATGTCAGGCGCGAAATGCGAGGCGAAGGCATAGGGGAGCCCAAGCATGGCGGCGAGTTGGGCGCTGTAGAGGCTTGAGCCGAGCAGCCAGATCGGGATGTAAGATGAATTGCCGGGAACCGCGAGGATCGCCTGATTTTCGACCGGCGTGCCGAGCAGTTGCTGCAGTTCCACAACGTCGTTCGGAAAGCTGTTGGCGCCGGCCTCGAGGTTGCGCCGCAGCGCCTGCGCCGTGCGCATATCCGTTCCCGGAGCGCGCCCGAGGCCGAGATCGACGCGGCCGGGGAAGAGCGCCTCGAGCGTGCCGAACTGCTCGGCGATGACGAGCGGCGAATGATTGGGCAGCATGATTCCGCCGGAGCCGATGCGGATGCGCTTGGTGGCGGCGCCGACATGGCCGATGACGACGGCGGTTGCCGCACTGGCGATCCCCGGCATGCCGTGATGTTCGGCGAGCCAGAAGCGCTTGTAACCGAGTTCCTCGGCCTTCTCAGCCATCCGCGCCGAACTCTCGAGCGACTGGCGCACGCTGCTGCCTTCGGCAACGGGGGAAAGGTCGAGTATGGAGAAGGGAACCATGGGAAACCTGCCGGCCAGTTGAAGGATGCAGCCTATGTAGGTTCGCACCCGCACCATTCCAAACCGAGCGTACAAAGAAAAAGGGCCGCGCCAACGCGACCCTTTTGCAATACTCGGAGACAGTCGCTACCGGTGACGGCGCAGCACGTGCACCTCGGCGCTGGGCTGGTGGTGGCCAGGGGGCAGCGTGAAATTGCCGAGCTGGCGGTCCATCTCCAAGGCTTCCGTCGCCAGCCTGTGGATCGCCGCCGTCGTTTCCTCGACCATCGAGGCATTCTGTTGTGTCATCGCGTCAAGCTCGGCGACGGCGCTGTTGATCTCACGCAGTGTGTCGGCCTCTTCGCGGGTCGCACCCATGATGTCGTGGATCTCCCCGTTGATCGCCTCGACATGGGCGCCGATGCCGGTCAGCGCTACTCCAGCCCTTTCCACAAGCGCCACGCCGCTTTCGACCTCATGCGTCGATTTCTGCAGTAGGCTGGAGATCTCCTTGGCCGCGCTCGACGAGCGCTGGGCGAGTTCGCGCACTTCCATGGCGACGACAGCGAAGCCCTTGCCCGATTCACCGGCGCGCGCTGCCTCGACGCCGGCATTGAGCGCCAGGAGGTTGGTCTGGAAGGCGATGTCGTCGATGACCGAGATGATCGTGTTGATCTGGCGCGAGGATGTCTGGATCGCCTCCATCGCTGCGATCGTCTCGCGCATGATCTGGCCGGAGCCGGTCGTCTCCTTCTTGGCGTCGCGGGCGATGCGCTCGGCCTGTTCGGCCCGCTCGATCTGCCGGCGGACGGACTGGGTGATGGCGCTGATCGCATTCGCCGTCTCGGTGATCGAGCCGGCCTGGCGCTCGGTGCGGCCGGCGAGCTCGTCGGCGCTGGTGCGCATTTCCTCGGAGCCGGCACGCACCGCCATCGAGTTGCCGCCGATGGCCGTCATGGTTTCGCTGAGTGTCGCGAGCGCCTCGTTGAAATTGATGCGCAGGCTTTCGAGCTCGTTCGGGAAGCGCGTATCGATCTGGTAGGCAAGATCGCCGCTCGCCAGGTGATGCAGACCTTCGTCGATCGCCTCGACCACCTCTTGCAGCGTCTTCGCCTCGGCCTCGCGCTCGGCCAGGTTCTGCTGGCGATCCTGCTCGGCCTGCAGGCGCGTCTCTTCGCTGGCGGCTTCGAGTTCGCGGCTTTCGAGCAGCGACTGCCGGAAGCGGGCGAGCGCATTGGCCATCGTGCCGATCTCGTCCTTGCGGTTCAGGCTGCCGATCTCGCTGTCGAGCTTGCCGTCGGCGACGTCGCGGGTCACACCGGCAAGCCGCGCAAGCGGCGAGAACAGGAAGTTGGTGACGAGCCCGGTGGCGATTGCCATGACGACGAGCACGCCGATGCCGATCATCGTCAGCAAAGTGGCGATCTCGATCGAACCGGCATTGAGCTCACTGAGCAGCACGCTTTCGACCACGAGGAAACGGTCGCCACGATAATCGATACCGCGGACATAGGCGCGGGCCGCCCCATCCGCTCGGCTGAAATCGGCAACCGTCATCGCCGAACTGGCAAGCGCGTCCTTGATGAAGGTGAAGGGTGTCGCATCGAGCGTCGCAAGCCTGCCGTTCGCGTCGAGCCCGACAGCCGACCCATCGCCGGAAACGATCGCCGCCCGCGCCGTGCTGTCCTGGACAATGCCTTTGGCCAGGATGCTGGTGACGATGTCGTCGCGCACCTTGAACAGGATGATGCCCTTGGCCGCCCCGAGCTTGACGATCGGCACGGCATAGAAGATCGCCGAATTGCCGCTGGCGGCATCGACGCGAAGGCCGGAAAAACCTGTCGGTGCGGCATCATCCGTCGCCTTGGCGGTATTCTCGATTGCCTTGGCGAAAGCGATACCGGCACCGGTTGCCTTCCACGCATCCGTCTTCAGATTCTCGGCGAAGTCGTCCTGCTTCTTGTAGGAATAGATGACGGTGCCGTCGAGATCGGCGATCAGCAGATCGCTGAAGGCGGTATCTGCGAGATCGCGGGCGACTTCCCCCTGCGTCTTTTCATGGTTCGAATAATAAAAGCCGCTCGGTCCTTCCGGCTTCATCAGTTTCTCACGCTGGTCTGCGGGGTTGGGATTGCTGGTGATGAAAACCTTCTTCAACTCGGCGCGGGCATCGCCGGAGGTTTTCTCGATCGTCTTCCAACCGCTTTTCAGGCTGGTGATCGACATCTGCAGCGCTTCGATGCGTGCAATCGAGGTCGCCTGGTTTTCAAGCTGCGTCAGTTGGTCCTGCAGCATGTCGCCGCGAAAGATCAACACGCTCTCCTTGGCTTTCAGCGCCTGTTCGTCGGAGATCCGGCTGCTGGCAAAATAGGCAAGCACGTCGATCACTGCGATCGACAGCACAGTCAGCAGAATGAATGTGGCAATGACCTTGAAGGACAGGGACTGAAATCTCTTAGCCATGTACGACGAACCCCTTCTGACACGCCCGCCGGCGTGGGCACGCAGCGCATGCCTGATCGACCGATCTTTTAAACAGAACATCGGGGGGCTTATCTCCTTGCGACACGAGACCCCCTTTGTATTTGACACTAGAATTCAAGCATCTGTTTTAATTCGCGGTAAATGGAGCGGCTTAAATCCGAGAATGTTTTTGTTTTGTTCACATATCGGTGGCAGTTATTTCGCAGTCGCTATAGGTTGAACCATGCAAAATACGATTCGCATCGTCGGCATTGATCCCGGCCTTCGCCGCACCGGCTGGGGAATCATCGACACACTTGGCAATTCCCTGCGTTTTGTCGCCTCCGGAACCGTGACCTCCGACGGAGACATGGACCTTGCCTCCCGCCTCTGCCAGCTGCATGACGGCCTGGCGGAGGTCGTCCACACCTACAAGCCAGATGAAGCCGCCGTCGAACAGACCTTCGTCAACAAAGATGCGGTGGCGACCCTGAAGCTTGGCCAGGCCCGCGGCATCGCCATGCTGGTGCCGGCGCGCGCCGGACTGCGGGTCTCCGAATATGCCCCGAACGCCGTAAAGAAGGCCGTCATCGGCGTCGGCCACGGCGAAAAACGTCAGATTCACATGATGTTGAAGATCCTGATGCCGAAAGTCGAATTCAAGGGTGATGACGCCGCCGACGCCCTGGCGATCGCCATCTGCCATGCCCACAATCGCGGCAGCAACCGGATGCGGGAAGCGCTGGCCGGCTAGTTCGTTCTTGACTTGTTCTAACAGTAAGGATAATTCTTACTTCGAAGGAGCAGCAAGATGCGCGTCACGTCCAAAGGCCAGGTCACCATTCCTCGCGATCTCAGAGAGCTTGCGGGCATCGAGGCCAACAGCGAGGTCATCTTCTCGATCGAGAACGGAAAACTCGTTCTCTCGCCGAAGAACGGCAAGCAGGAGATCGAGGATCGGGGCCGCCTGGACCGTTTCCTACAGACGATCCGTCGTCTCGAAGGAACCGGCGATCAGGCGATCGATGCCGAAGACCTCATGTCGATGACCCGTGATCGCTGATGGCAACGCTTGTCGATACAGACATACTCGTCGATCTGGCTGTGGCTGGGTCGGACTGGCGCGGTTGGTCGCGTCGGAAAATGCTCGACGTCTTCAGAGATGGGCCGGTCCTCATAAATCCGATCATCTATTCCGAATTTTCCGTTCGCTACGGCGATATGGATGAAGTTGACCAACTGCTTCCGCAGGATGAATTTCGCCGCGAGAACCTGCCTTGGCCGGCTGCCTTCGCCGCGGCTCAAGCCTTCCGGCTTTACCGTCGCGCCGGCGGACGACGCGAACGGATATTGCCCGACTTCTTCATCGGCGCCCATGCGGCGATAAGGGGCTATAAGATTTTGACCCGCGACCCTAGCGGATACCGATCTTATTTTCCCTCCGTTGAACTTATCACGCCCGAAACCCACCCTTGAGAGACCGCGCCCCATGATCGGCAAGCTGAAAGGCACCATAGACGAGATCGGCGAAGACTATGTGCTCGTCGATGTGCATGGCGTTTGCTACGTCGCCCATTGCTCGGCCCGCACCCTGTCCAAGCTAGGCTCGGCCGGCGAGGCCTGCATATTGTTCATCGAGACCTATGTGCGCGAGGACCAGTTGAAGCTGTTTGGCTTCATGACCGCGCTGGAGCGGGAATGGTTCAATCTGCTGCAGAGCGTCCAGGGCGTTGGCGCCAAGGTGGCGCTCGCCGTGCTCTCGACCTTGACGCCGGGCGAACTCGCCAATGCAATCGCCCTGCAGGACCGCGCCGCAGTCTCCCGCGCGCCGGGCGTCGGCCCGAAAGTGGCCATGCGTCTCGTCACCGAACTCAAGAACCGGGCGCCGGCCTTTGCCGGGGAAGCGATCAATATCGCCCTCAAGCAGGAACTCGGCGAAGGTGTTGCGGCCGCACCGGTGGCCGACGCGGTTTCCGCGCTGACCAACCTCGGCTACAGCAGAGACCAGGCCGCCAACGCCGTTGCCGCGGCGATGAAGACGGCCGGCGACGACGCCGATAGCGCCAAGCTGATCAGGTTGGGCTTGAAAGAACTGGCGCGGTGAAGCCAGGAAAACCGATGATTGGATGTCGAGGCAGCCGATTTTTGGTGTATTGCTGTGACAGGTTTCAAAACGGAATGAGAGCATGAGCGAACCCGCCCGCCTGATATCGCCGGAAAAGCGGGGCGAAGATCTCGACATCACCCTACGCCCGCAATCGCTGGACGAATTCACCGGCCAGGCGGAAGCCCGGGCCAATCTCAAGGTCTTCATCGAGGCGGCGAAGAACCGCGGCGAGGCACTGGACCATGTGCTCTTCGTCGGCCCGCCCGGCCTCGGCAAGACGACGCTTGCGCAGATCATGGCGAAGGAGCTCGGCGTCAATTTCCGCTCGACGTCAGGTCCTGTGATCGCCAAGGCCGGCGATCTCGCCGCGCTACTGACCAATCTCGAGGAGCGCGACGTGCTCTTCATCGACGAGATCCATCGCCTCAACCCGGCCGTCGAGGAAATCCTCTATCCGGCCATGGAGGATTTCCAGCTCGACCTGATCATCGGCGAAGGCCCTGCCGCGCGCTCGGTGAAAATCGATCTGTCAAAATTCACGCTGGTGGCGGCCACCACCCGCCTCGGCCTGCTGACGACGCCGCTGCGTGACCGCTTCGGCATCCCGGTGCGCCTGAGCTTCTATACCGTCGAGGAGCTGGAACTGATCGTGCGCCGCGGCGCGCGGCTGATGAACCTGCCGATGACCGAAGAGGGTGCCCGCGAGATCGCACGGCGCGCCTGGGGCACGCCGCGCATCGCCGGTCGTCTGCTGCGGCGCGTGCGCGACTTTGCCGAGGTGGCAAGGGCCGAGGCGGTGACGCGTGAGATCGCCGACGAGGCGCTGACCCGCTTGCTCGTCGACAATGTCGGCTTCGACCAGCTCGACAAACGTTACCTCAACATGATCGCCGTCAATTTCGGCGGCGGCCCGGTCGGCATCGAAACCATCGCCGCCGGCCTTTCCGAGCCGCGCGACGCGATCGAGGACATCATCGAGCCCTATATGATCCAGCAGGGTTTCATTCAGCGCACGCCGCGCGGCCGTGTTCTGACTGCAATCGCGTGGAAACATCTCGGAATGCAACCGCCCAAGGAAATGGAGGCTGCGCAGTTCCGGCTGTTTCAGGAGGACAACTGAGTGATCACCCGCCGCGGGTTTTTCAAGGTTCTTGGCGGCGGCATTGCAGGCGTCATGTCGCTTGGTGGGTACGCCTTCGCTTATGAACCGCTGGCGCGGCTCGGCATTGTCGGCTACCGGCTGACGCCGCCGGGATGGACACCAGGGCTGAAGCTCCGCGTCGTCGCGCTTGCCGATATCCATGCCTGCGAACCCTGGATGTCGACAAGCCGCATTGCCGCGATCTGCCACAGAGCCAACGAGCTCGAGGGCGATGTCACCGTCCTGCTCGGCGATTACGCCGCCGGCATGAACATGGTGACGCAATATGTGCATTCGAGCCAGTGGTCGAAGGCGCTCGCCACCCTGCAGGCCCCTCTCGGCGTCCATGCGATCATGGGCAATCACGATTGGTGGGAGGACAGGACCGCCCAGAAGAACGGCGGGATGGAAACATTCGGGCACCGGGCGCTTGCCGATGTCGGTATCCCTGTCTACGGCAACCGCGCCGTCCGGCTCGAAAAGGATGGCCGCGGTTTCTGGCTCGCAGGCCTCGAAGATCAGCTGGCTTTGCTGCCCGGAAGGAAATGGGGCCGCACCCGCATGCTCGGCCTCGACGATCTCGAGGGAACACTGGCTCAGGTGACCGACAATGCGCCCGTCATCCTGCTTGCCCATGAGCCCGACATCTTTCCGTGCGTGCCCGAACGGGTGTCGCTGACGCTGTCCGGCCACACCCATGGCGGACAGATCCGTTTCCTCGGCCGTTCGCCGATCGTCCCCTCGCGTTACGGTAATCGTTACGCCTATGGCCATATTGTCGAGGAGGGGCGCAATATCATCGTCTCAGGCGGCCTCGGCTGCTCCATCGCACCGGTACGCTTCGGCGTGCCGCCGGAAATTGTCGTGATCGATCTCGGATAGAATGACATGAGCAAGCGCGCTCTCATTCGCCTGACCGCGGGCGCTGAGCGTTTCAATTATCGCATCGCCGGCCTCGGCTTTCGCGATGGCCATGTGCTCGCTCATCGCGCCGTGCATGAACCCTTCTGGACCTTTCCGGGCGGCAGGGCGGAAATCGGCGAGACGTCGGAAGTAACGCTGAAACGGGAGATGGTGGAGGAACTGGGCGTCGACGTTACCGTCTTTCGGCTGCTGTGGATCGTCGAGAACTTTTTCCGCTATGAACAGCACGACTGGCATGAACTCGGCCTCTATTACCTGATGGACATCCCCCCGGAATTCCCCTTTCAGCCGGGTGAGATCATCCACCACGTCGAAGACGGCGACAATCATCTCGAATTCAAATGGGTGCTTGCGACGCGCGAGGCCCTGACCGACCTCGACATCCCGCCCTATTTCATCGCCGATGAGATTGAGAACCTGCCCATCGCACCCCGTCATCTCGTCTGGCGGGACGGCAATCTCGATGAGAAGGGCCGACGCAAGCCAGTCCGAAAGCACGCGAAGAGGAGATGCGCCGATGCCGACCTTCGATCCCATCAGGTCATTTCGTAAGCTCGCCTATAACAACGCTCTTGCCAGCCACCGTCTGCTTCAGGCCTGCGCGGCATTGAAGCCGGGCGAATTCGAAGCGCCGCGCACCAGCTTCTTCCCCTCGATCAAGGAAACCCTGAACCACATCATTACGGTCGACTGGTTCTATGTCGACGGCCTGGAAGGCGGCACGCTCGGCTACCAGGCCTTCGAGATCGACGAACCGTTCGATGATATTTCATCGCTGGCGCAAGCGCAGGCGAAGGTCGATCAGCGCTTGGTCGCACTTTGCGAGGCTCTAACGCCGGAAAAGCTGGTGTCGACCGTCCGCCTCCACCGCGGCGACCGCATCCAAGAGGAGCGGATGGACGACGTCTTCGCCCACCTCTTCCAGCACCAGACCCATCATCGCGGCCAAGTGCATGCGATGCTCTCCAGCACCAGCGTCGCTCCGCCGCAGCTCGACGAATTCATCGTCGCCGACGACGCCCGGTTTCGCGGCGAGGAGCTGGCCGGGCTCGGCTGGAACGAAGAAACGCTGATGCGTTAGAGCGGGATGATTTTAGGTAGAATCGCAATTGGGATTGAACGAAGCCGCTTTCGCGGCATTTGGAGGATCTGATTGCATGAAGCGCTCCTGATTGAAGGAATGGGCTGTTTTGCCCAACCTTCAATCAGGAGATGACGATGACGGAGATGAGCCCTCTACGCCGGCGCATGATCGATGACATGACGATCCGCAATCTTTCGCCAGCAACGCAACGATCGTATTTACATGCGGTAACGAAGTTCTCGCGCTATTTCGGGCGATCGCCAGACCGTCTTGGACTGGAAGACGTGCGCGCGTTTCAGGTGCATCTGGTTTCATCGGGCCTATCATGGCCAGCCTTGAACCAGACAGTTTGTGCCCTGCGGTTCTTCTTTGGCGTCACGCTTGGTCATGGCGAGATACCGGAGCGCATTGCCTATGCCCGGACACCGGCCAAGCTGCCGACGATCCTCAACGGCGACGAGATCGTGCGGTTTCTGGAAGCCGTTCCAAGCCTGAGGACCCGTACCGCACTGACGACAGCGTATGCGGCGGGGCTGCGCGCCTCGGAAGCTGTCCATCTCAAGGTCCGCAACATTGATGGCGAACGCGGCATCATCCGCGTCGAGCATGGCAAGGGCGGAAAGGATCGCAACGTCATGCTGTCAGCGCAGTTGCTCGCGATCCTGCGGGTCTATTGGCGGCTGGCGAGACCCGAGGTCTGGCTGTTTCCGGGTCGGGACGAGACCAAGCCCATCGACGTCCAGGTTCTGTATTCTGCCTGCCGTTCGGCGTGCGCCGCGGCCGGCATCGACAAAAGGGTAACGGTGCATACGCTGCGCCACAGCTTTGCCACCCATCTTTTGGAAAGCGGAACCGACATCCGCATCATCCAAGTTTTGCTCGGCCACAACAATCTGTCCACCACGGCACGCTACACGAAGGTTTCCAATACCCTGATCCGCAGCACGACCAGCCCGCTCGACCGACTGACGCTGGAGGTGGTGCCGCCAAGCTGAGCAAGTTTCGCCATGGCGGCGGGACTGGAGGTGGCGGATATTTTTCGCCGCCACGGGGAAAGATATCGTCAAGCCCACGACACCCATCTCGGGCGTGTCGAACGCCGGGTCATGAGTGCGGTCGAGATGTGCCGGACCGCTCGCCTGGGCGGGCATGTCCAGCAATGTCAGGACTGCGCGGCGTTCCGCATCGCCTATAATTCCTGTCGCAACCGGCATTGCCCAAAGTGCCAGGGACAGGCGAGCCGTGACTGGCTTGCTGCCCGACAGGCCGACCTTCTGCCTGTCGGCTATTTCCACGTGGTCTTCACCCTACCGCAGCAGATCGCCGCAATTGCCTTCCAGAACAAACATGCCGTTTACACGATCCTGTTTCGCGCCGTCGCCGAGACGTTGCGCAAACTTGCTGCCGATCCCAGGCATCTGGGTGCAGAGATCGGCTTCATCGCGGTGCTGCACTCCTGGGGACAGAACCTCCATTTTCACCCTCATATCCACTGCATCGTGCCGGGCGGCGGATTGTCGGCGGACCAGTCCCGTTGGGTTCCCTGCCGGGCAAACTTCTTCCTGCCCGTGCGCGTTCTGTCATCCCTGTTCAGGCGGTTGTTTCTTGAAGAGCTGAAGCAGGCCTACGACCTGGACCAGCTTCGGTTCTTTGGCGATATCGCCGGCCTGGCCAATCCGGCGGCGTTCAATCACATTGTCAAAGAAACGCGGCGTGTCGCCTGGGTGGTCTATGCCAAGCCGCCATTTGCCGGACCCGAACAGGTGCTGGCCTATCTCGGGCGCTATACCCATCGCATTGCCATCTCCAATTCCCGCCTCGTCAGCATCGATGGCGATCGAGTCACATTCCGATGGAAGGACTATCGAACGGGCGGCAGGCAAAAGGTAATGACGCTCGATGCCCACGAGTTCATCCGCCGTTTCCTGCTTCACACCGTTCCGGACGGCTTTCACCGCATTCGTCATTATGGCCTGCTTGCCAATGGCCATCGGCAACTGAAGCTGGACCTGTGCCGAAGCCTGCTCGACGTCCCGCCGCCGGAACACCCGGTCGAAGAACCGGACACAAAGCCACCACCTTTGCTGCACCGCTGCTCCTGTTGCGGCGGAACCATGACGATCATCGGCGCGTGGACCCCGCTCCAGCCGGTACGTCGGCCAGCATGGAACGACAGTTCATGATCATACCACGCGCGCCATCATTGCAACGATCAGCGTCGGCATGCCGAAGAGCCGCGGTGCGAGTGCTTTGGCCAATCGTGCCCGAGCGACGTTTCGGTCGATGCAAACCAGCCGACAGGCGCGTCAAAGACACCGCAAATACCGGCAAGAATCTCCTTCCATACCTGTCCACGGGCTCCGGCAAGGCTCAACCCTGCAAAACGCCATCCACCGCTTCGGCTAAATCCCCATAGCGCCAAACAACCCGCGCCTTCGCTCAATCCGGCTTCAATGAGGTCCGATCAGTGAATGCCGCACGCACAGCGCCCGGACCTCACAGAACCCTCCAGATTTCCCTTTTGGACACAAATCAGATTCACCCTTCTGGCCGGTAAGGAGGCCGGTCTGGATGGCGAGACCTTTTTCGAATGATCTGCGAGAGCGTGTTGTCGGGGCGGTGACGCAGGAGGGGCTGTCGTGCCGGGCTGCGGCCAAACGGTTCGGCATTGGCATCAGCACCGCGATCGATTGGGTGCGGCGGTTCCACGCAACGGGCAGCGCAGCACCCGGCCAGATGGGCGGCCACAAGCCGCGGGCAATCTGCGGTGGCCACCGGGAATGGCTTGTCGAACGCTGCCGCGCGAGTGCGTTCACGCTGCGTGGGCTGGTCGCGGAATTGGCGGAGCGGGGTCTGGACGTGGATTACCGGTCCGTCTGGGCCTTCGTCCAGGATGAAGGGCTGAGTTATAAAAAAGACGCTGGTCGCCAGCGATCGGGAGCGACCCGACGTCGCCGCCAGGCGGGCGCGCTGGCTGAAGCATCGCCATCGCATCGATCCGGCCCGCCTTCTCTTCATCGACGAAACCTGGACGAAGACGAACATGGCGCCGCTCAGAGGCTGGGCGCCGCGTGGCGAGCGGCTCTTGGGCAAAGCTCCTTTCGGCCATTGGAATACGATGACCTTCATCGCCGCGCTTCGAACCGACCGCGTCAGCGCACCATGGATCATTGATGGCCCCATCAACGCCGAACGCTTTCTCATCTACGTTGAAAAGGTGCTGGTGCCAGAACTCAAACCTGGCGACATCGTCGTGATGGACAATCTCGGCTCGCATAAAGCCAAGGCGATCCGGGTCGCCATCCGCAGGGCCGGCGCCCGACTATTCTTTCTGCCGCAATACTCCCCAGATCTCAATCCGATCGAGAAGCTCTTCGCCAAGATCAAACACGGGCTGCGACAGGCACAAGCCAGAACCCGCAACGCCATCGACGACGCGCTTGCAGCTATCCTCCAGCCCGTCTCGCCAAAAGAGTGCCTAAACTACTTCAAGGAAGCCGGATATGAACGGACGTAAAATCATCCCGCTCTAGAGCCTTTCCTGGTCAGATTGAAGCATTCTGTTGGCTCAAACGGAGTCGGATGGTCGACCGGCCGGCGCGCGTCGTAGCCCGGCTCTACGGCCAAGCCGGCCGGTCGATCAGCCGGCCCGTTTCAGCCAACCCTCCCGCAGATTTGCCTGGCAAATCTGCGAGACTTAGGAATCGCCGGACGCACTTATCGCTTCGCCGTGGCGAAGCGGTGCGGCCGGTGGGCCGGGCATCTTTGCGCCAGGATCAGAGGCGATCGGCTCGGACGTACCAAGGGGTATGCCCTTCGCCAATCGCCTCTGCCCTGACGAAAATCTGCTCCGGCAGAATGCTTCAAGCTGACCAGGAAAGGCTCTAATTCTGCAGCCGCTTTTTCAGCCCGTCGATGATCGTCTTGGTGAGAAGATCGTAATTCTCGTCGAAGTGATGGTCGCCGGGCAGTTCGATGACCTCGGCGCCGCTATCCTTCACCGCCGGACAGGCGACATCGTCATCGTCGTCCTTGCCGTAGATGCATTGCACGAGTTTTGGATCGATATTCTTCAGATCGGCGACGGGATCGCCTCCAGCCCCTTCCGTCTTCTGGCCGAGCCATCCGAGAACGGAGATGACGTAGTCGACCTGGTGCGAGAGCGACAGCAGCGACAATTGCGCCACCGCCGACTTTTCGGCCGGTTTGAGGAGCTGATAGGTGGCGGGCACGACGTCGGCGCCGAAGGAATAACCGACGAGCAGCACATGCCTTACCTTCCACTGCTTCCGGTAGAAATCGATGATCTTCGAAAGATCGGCGGCCGTCTCCTCCGGCTTGCGCTCCGACCAGAAATAGTGAAGCGAATCGACGCCGACGACCGGAATGCCTTCCTTCTGCAGCGTGCCGCCGACCTCCTTGTCGATGTCGCGCCAGCCGCCGTCGCCGGAATAGATTACCGCCATCGTATCGAGGGCGGGCGTCGCCTCCAGGATCGCCAGCGGCAGTCCGAGCGGATTGCCGAAGGCGCCGGAGGCGGTGACGAGATCGTCAAGCGTATCGGCAAACACCGTCTGCGCGTCGTCGGTGGAATCGCGAATTTCGATCGCGGCATGGGTCTTCTTCAGTGCCTCGACATGCGCCCGGCCGTCCTTGTCAGCCTTGGGCGTGAAGACTGATACAACAGGATCCGGTAGGGCCCCTCGCTGAGGCCATACACCGTGCGTTGCCCGACGACTTTCTTGGACGCCGGTGTGCAAAGCTCCTTGGCAAGGGGAATTCCGGCGAGCGGATCGACGGCAAGCGTCTGGCCGATCGTAGCATCCGGCGTCTGCGCGGCGATCGCCAGCGCCAAGGCTCCGCCCTCGCCGATACCGGCGACGATCGGCAGGTGATAGGCATTGTTGCCGGTCGCACGCTGCACCTGCTGGCTCAGCGATTCGATATCCGAAACCATGTAGAGACAGCCGTCATTGAGGCTGACGTCGTAGCGGTCGAGCGCCTGGATATAGGAGGGAAAGTCGACGCCGATGACGACGGCGCCTTCGGCGACCAGCCTGTCG
Organism: Rhizobium sp. F40D2; assembly: GCF_051810745.2. Taxonomy (NCBI): domain Bacteria; kingdom Pseudomonadati; phylum Pseudomonadota; class Alphaproteobacteria; order Hyphomicrobiales; family Rhizobiaceae; genus Rhizobium; species Rhizobium sp. F40D2. The sequence continues at coordinate 2,383,040 of NZ_CM131436.1, read as the reverse complement.
GCCTCCGCCTTCTCATAGTCGCCCCAGCCGGCGGCATCCGAGATCAGCATTACCGTGCCCTTCACCTCTCCTTCCGGCAGGAAGATGTGCGGCGACGGGATGAGCCCCGTTTCGAAGCTCTGCGTGGTCTCCTCGGCGGCATCAGCCGATGCGGCCGCGAGCATGCAGGCGCATGCCGTGGCAAGTAGGATTGTCCTGATCATTTTCTCACTACCCCTTTCACTCCGCCCCCGATCAGAAATGTCGCGTCCATCAACGCGATCATCGGATTGCCCCCTCCGGAGACCGCAAGATAGCGCGGTTGCCAGTGCGGATGAAATTTTGATTTGAATGCCCGAAGGCCTTTGAAGTTGTAGAAGCGCTCGCCGTGTTCGAAAACGGTGCTGCCGATGCGGTCCCAGACGGGCGCCGCCTCGCGTTTCGACATGCCGGAGAGAGGCGCCATGCCGAGATTGAAGTGGGTGAAACCCTGGCCGCGCAGATATTCCATGATCTGCACGAAGAGAAAGTCCATCGAGCCCTTCGGCGCGTCCGGCGAGAAGCGCATGAGATCGATCGTGCCCTCCTGCCTGGATTCGGTGACGAGGATATTGGCGAAGGCGACGATCCTGCCGTCCTTTTTCAGGATGCCGACCGGCTGGGAAGAGACGTAATCGGGATCGAAGGCGCCGAGTGAAAATCCCTTTTCCTTGGCATTGTGATGCTCGAGCCAGGCCGTCGAAACGGCGGAGAGATCATCGATAACCGAGGGCACGTCCTCAGGTTCGACGACGGCAAATTCCAGCCCGTCGCGCTGGGCGCGGCTCGCGGTCTGGCGAAGGTTCGCCCATTTGCCGCCCTTCATCTCGAAGGTTCTAAGGTCGGTCACTGCCAGTTCGCCGAGCTTGAAGGCGCGAAGGCCGGCATCGGCGCAATGGGAAAGCAGCGACGGCGAGATCTGATAGAACACCGCGCGGCAGCCGGCGGCGCGCGCTGCTTCGACGAAACGCCAGACGAGTTCCTGCCCGGCGCGATGTTCGCCGACCGGGTCGAACAGCGCGATCCACGAGCGGCCCTGCCGGCCGTACATGATGAAGGCATCACCCTTTTCCGAGAACATGATGCTCTTGTCGCCCATGCGCACCAGATTGGCGTCGGCATTGCCCTGCTTGCCGACGATCTCCACGGCACGTGCCAGCGCCTCCTCCGTCGCCGGTTCCGGCCGGAAGGTCGCCGGCCGCAGCAGGCTGAAGATAGCGATCGCCGACGAGATGATGGTGATGCCGAGCACGGCGCGTAAGCCCCGCGGCGCTTCGGCGGTAAACTCGAACTGCCACCAGAGCTGGTTGCTGTATTCGACATCGCGATAGACGAAGAGCAGGATGACGACGGCGCCGACGACGATGACCGCGATCGCCATCAGCCAGGACGCCGTCAGCGCTTGATTGAGCAGCGAGGCATGGCGGGTAAAGAGCCGCCGGCTGACGAACAGCCCGAAGATGAGGAAGGCAAGAAAGGCGGCTTCGACGAGCGCGATCGCTTTCATGAGCGACAAAGTCAGTGCGGCGAGGGCCGAAAATACCGCCACCCACCAGGCGCCGTCGAGCCGCTGGCCAAGGCCGCGCGCAGCGACGACGAGCGCGAGCCCGAGCAGGCTGGAAAGGAAATGCGCCCCTTCCACCATCGGCAGCGGCAGATAGTTGGAGAGGAATTCGAGGTTCTGGTCCGGCGTCGGCGTGACGCTCGAAAATATCAGCATGACGCCGAGCAGCAGCGCAAGCGCCGACAACAGCTGCGGCATCAGCCGTCCGCCGATGCGCCGGACGCTGGAGGCGGCCGGATGGTCGACGAAACGGCGCAGCTCTGTCGCCGAGACCGCAAGCACGGCGATCAGCAGCGGCAGCACATGATAGATCAGCCGGTAGAGCACCAGCGATCCGAGCACTGCATCGATGTTCACCGCGCTGCCGAGCGAGGCAATAATCACGGTCTCGAACACGCCGAGCCCGGCCGGAACGTGGCTGAGTACGCCGAGACCGACGGCGATCGCATAGACGGCCAGGAAGACCGGCCAGCCGATGGCCGTTTGCGGCAGCAGCACGTAAAGCACGGACGCCGAGGCGGCGATATCGAAGGCGGTGACGAGGAACTGCCGCGACCAGGTGCGCGAATCCGGCAGGCGGATTGCCACAGGGCCGAGATCGAGTACGCGCCCGTCGCGGCCGATGATCATCACCGCGCCCAGAATGGCGACGATCGAGCCGGCGATCAACCGCAGCAGGAAGGCGCTGACGCCGATCAGCGGGCCGATCTCGTCGGCGATGATGATGAGAGCGATCGCCCCGACTCCCGCAAGCCCGAGACCGAAGGAAAGCGTGACGAAGGCGATGATGCGGCCGATATCTTCGGGCGAAAGTCCGAGGCGCGTATAGGCGCGGTAGCGGATCGCGCCACCCGAAAGCGCGCCGAAGCCAGCGGTATTGCCAACCGCATAGGCGCTGAAGGCGGTCAGCGCCACATGTGGAAAGGGCAGCTTCTTGCCGATATATTCGATGGCGTTGAGATCGTAGAAAACCAGGGAGAGAAAGCTGAGTGCCGTGAAGAACAGGGCAAGCAGGATGGCGCTCGGCCTGGTCGCCGCCAGCGCATCGACGACATCGTCATAGCGCACTTCGTTGGTGAGCTGCATGATCGCATAGCCGACGAGGCAGAAGACCACGAGTGTCGCCGCTGCCGTCAGCGGTGTCCTGTAACGTCTGAACAGCCCGCGAAAAGAAAATCGCTCCGCGTCTTCCATCTCTTTCAAATTGTCGTGACCCGACATCTCTTATCCTGCTGCAATTGCCAGCTCGGCGGGAATCATTTTTGAGAGACGTAACATGAGAGGCATACAAGCTCTATGAAGACATGCCGCCGCAACCCCAGCCCGCCGCTTGCGCCTCCATCACTCTCAATTGGGGCGAATTTGCGCAGGCGAGCGTAACGGCGCATTGCATTTTCGTAAGCTTCGGAGGAGCTTTATCCGCGGCGGCGATTTGAGACACAGGAGAACGGTTCGATATGCAGAATGGTCCGGCCCTGATGATGATCGCCCTCGGCCGTCTCCTGCTGGGCGGCCTCTATGTCGCTGGCGGCATTCATCATTTTTTCGTCATCGTGCCGCTGACCGATGCGATCGAAGCCCGCGGCATCCCCTTTGCGAAATGGGCGCTGCTCTCCGGCAGCATGTTCCAGATCCTGGCCGAAACGCTGCTGATACTGGGGCTCTGCGTGACGGCAGCGGCATTCGGTCTCATCCTCTTCACCCTTGCCGCCACCGTCATGCTGCTGAATTTCTGGGATATGCAGGGAACGGCCCGCGAAAGCGCGATCAATACCTGGAAAACCAACATGGCGATCATCGGCGGCCTGCTGATCGCCGCCGCCGGCCCGATGTGAAGCGGCTTATGCCGCCGGTTCGCCATTCGCCCGCGCATGGGCGGCGTAGCGCGCCACGGCAGCATCCACCTCCGCATCGCGATCACCCGCCACCTGCACTGTCGGCACGGCGAATTCGATGCCGTTTTCCTTGAAGGCGTTGCGGATCATCGCCAGCGCATTGCGGCGGATGACGAATTGTTCGCCGGGCTTCGTCATCATCGACAGCCGGATTTCGATCGCGAATTCCCCGAACTGCTCGACACCCTTCATCTTTAGCGTCTCGATGATATGAGGCCCGAATTCCGGATTGTCGAGCAGCGTCTGGCCGATCTGCTTGATCACCTTCTTCGCCTTGACGAGATCGGTGTCGTATTTAACGTTGAGGCTGATCTTGTCGATAGTCCAGTCGCGGTTGAGATTCTTCACCGCGCCGAGTTCGCCGAACGGCACGGTCGTCAGCGGCCCGCGATGATGCCGGAGCTTTACTGAACGCAGGCTGAAAGCCTCGACCACGCCCTTGTGGCTACCGCTTTCGATATATTCGCCGATACGGAAAGCATCGTCCCAAAGATAGAACATGCCGCTGATGACATCCTTGACGATCGTCTGCGCGCCGAAGCCGACAGCGACGCCGACGACGCCGGCGCCGGCGATCAGCGGCCCAATCTCGATGCCGAGGCCGGAGAGCACCATCAATGCGGCGATGACGGCAATGACGACGGCCAGGATATTGCGGAAGATCGGAAGCAGTGTCTGTATCCGTGCGCGTCTGGCCCTCTCCTCATCCGTTGCTCCGCCATCCACGGAAGAATCGAGCAGCTTGCCGTCGATATAGGCTTTGATGACGTGCCAGAGCAGATCGGCGGCAAGCAGGATGACGATGCCGCCGATGACGCCGCGCGCGATCTTGTCCACCATCGTCTCGCCGGCGGCCATCGTATCGGCGCCGACGCCGAGCATATGCCCAAGCCAGATGGCGGCGACGGCAATGATCAGTGCCCGCACACCCCGGTCGAGAAGCACGGTGGCAATGCGGCGCGTCGCCAGGAAGCTCGCTTCGGTCTGCTGCAGCGATTTCACCGAAATCGTCGAAACCGCAAGCACGCGCGGCAGCAGCAGCACATAGATGCCGAGCCAGAGCAGCCAGTTGAAGCCTGCGACCCAAAGGCTCCAGAGCAACAGGAAATAAACGGTGAGCGCCCAGGACGTCCCGTGACCGCGCTTCTCGTCCTTGTGCGGTCGCGACCAGACCGCCTCGATCGCAATCAGCAACAGGCCGATACCGAGGATGTAGCCGATGAGGAGCCGCGCGCTTGGGGAATAGCCAAGCGGCTCCATCGACTGGATCGCCGCCCAGCCAAGCATGAAATAGATGACGAAGGTTGCGCAGCGGCGGTACCAGAAGAGTGCAACGACACGCCCCGGCATGGTGGGAGCGGTAATGCCCCGCCGTTCTTCCTCGGTCCGCGCCAGCCCGATGAGATCGACCAGCACACCGCCGAGGCAGATGGTGAAGCGTTGGACGATGAGCGCGACGACGCAGACGATCGCGATACTCTGGCTGAGCGGCGGCCAAGCGAGGCTCAGAAGCGCAAGCACCGTTGCCGCCGCGAAGATCAGCGCCGGTATCACCCGCGGCGCCAGATGCATGCCGGCCATCTCGGCCAGTCGACGACGGCGGCGGCGGAAAGCATAACGGGCAATGCTCTCTACAATCGCGCCGAGCAGAAAGACGGCCAGGAACTGCGCCACCATGCGCGGCCAGCCGTTCGCGGCGATTTCACCGAAGAACAGCGAAGACGCATTGCCGATCTGAAAGGGCAGCGTCATTGCCGCATCTGAGACCATCGCGACGTGCCGGCGGGCATGCTGCAGCAGGCCTGACAGCACCGACATCTGATCCGCAGCCGCGGAGCCGCCCGCAGGTGCTGCCGCCATCTGAGCCGACATCCACTGCTTGACTTCGGGTTTCTGCATGAGTTCCATCATCTCGCGCACTTCGGCCGGCGGACTTGCCGCGGCCGGCGCTTGCGCCGGCGACGTCTGGGCAAAGCTTGGCGAAATCACCCCAAGTAGCACGATGAGTGCCAGTATTCCTGATATGGCGGCCTTCAAGCCCCCTGCCGCGTCACGCTCCATCACCGCCCGCCCTCCAATGGAGTGTCGGCCACTTGGACGAAGCAGCCCCGACATTTCCCTTTCGGCAATGGATACTCGCGACAGCAGCCGCCAGCAAGCGGTAGGAAACCCATACTGATGGCTAGAGCCTTTGCTGGTCAGATTGAAGCATTTTGTTGGCTCAAACGGAGTCGGATGGTCGACCGGCCGGCGCGCGTCGTAGCCCGGCTCTACGGCCAAGCCGGCCGGTCGATCAGCCGGCCCGTTTCAGCCAACCCTCCCGCAGATTTGCCTGGCAAATCTGCAAGACTTAGGAACCGCCGAACGCACTTATCGCTTCGCCGTGACGAAGCGGTGCGGCCGGTGGGCCGGGCATCTCTAGCCAGGATCAGAGGCGATCGGCTCGGACGTACCTGGGGGTATGCCCGTCGCCAATCGCCTCTGCCCTGACGAAAACCTGCTCCGGCAGAATGCTTCAATCTGACCAGCAAAGGCTCTAGGGAGGGAAGGCGCCTCCTTGTCCGGATGGCGCCGAAAGCCTCTGGCCTTCAGGATTTCGGGGCCGGCTTTTCCACGTGACCGCCAAAGCCCGCGCGCATCGCCGACAGAACCTTGTTGGCGAATTCGTCGTTGTCGCGCGAGGAGAAGCGGCCGTAGAGCGCAGCACTCAGCACCGGCGTCGGCACGCTTTCGTCGATTGCCGCCATGATCGTCCAGCGGCCTTCGCCGCTGTCAGAGACTCGGCCGGCATATTTCGCCAGCGCCGGATCGGCATGCAGTGCATCGGCCGTGAGATCGAGCAGCCAAGAGGTGATGACGCTACCGCGGCGCCAGACTTCGGCGACGTCCTGCAGATTGAAGTCGTATTGAAAATGTTCAGGATGGGCGAGCGGCGCGGTTTCCGCGTCGGCCTCATGCGAGGCAGCGCCGATATTAGCGTGTTTCAGAATGTTGATGCCCTCGGCATAGGCGGCCATGAGACCGTATTCGATGCCGTTATGCACCATCTTGACGAAATGGCCGGCGCCATGCGGGCCGCAATGCAGGTAGCCCTGTTCGGCGGTGCTCGCCGCAGCCGCTTCCGCGGTGCGGTTCGGCGAGGCTTCCGTTGCACCGGCGCCGGGTGCGAGTGTTGCGAAAATCGGCGAAAGGTGCTGAACGGTGCCCTTCTCACCGCCGATCATCAGGCAGTATCCGCGCTCCAGGCCGAACACGCCGCCGCTGGTGCCGACATCGACATAGTGGATGCCCTTGGTGATAAGGTCGGCGCCGCGGCGAATATCGTCGTGGTAATAGGAGTTGCCCCCGTCGATGACGATGTCGCCATTCTCAAGCAGCGGCACCAGGCTCCCCAGCACCTTGTCGACGATCGCCGCCGGCAGCATCAGCCAGATCGCCCGCGGATGCGAGAGCTTCGAGACAAACTCTTCGAGCGAAGCGCTGCCGGTCGCACCGAGGCCTGCGAGTTCGGCAACGCTTTCCGGCCTGGCGTCGTAGACGACGCATTCGTGGCCGCCCCGCATCAGGCGCTGGACCATGTAATTGCCCATGCGGCCCAAACCAACCATGCCAAGCTGCATAATGAAATCTCCTGGAAATCGAAATGAAGTGTCGAATCCGGAAACTAGCACCCGCAGTGTGACAGGCAAGCGAAGTCTCGCTCCTCTTGGCGAATGCGACGATTACGCCGCCGATCTGCTTGAGGCCGACTTACCGGTCAGGCATCCGGCGCGCTGGCCGGCTCTCCCTTCATTTCGCTGAGAAACATGCCCTCGCGCAGATTGATGCCGTATTCGACGAAAGCCTTCATGCAGCAGAGCATCTGCGTCCAGCCTTCACAGTTGAGATAGGTGCCGCGCCGGCCGGCATCGTCCTCACGCCAGCCGGTCTCGGCGATGGTCACCAGCGTGCCGCCATCCTCCAGCGGCTTGAAGTTCATCTCCACCGAAGTTTTATAGGTCTTCTTGTCGTCGCCGGTGCCGCCATCCCAGCTGAGCACGATGCGACTTTCCGGCACGAGTTCGACGACCTCCACCTGGGCGTCCTTCCACCAGGTCACCGTGGTGCCCTTGACGAGCGGCGCGCTCGCCCCGCCGATCGTGGTGAAATAGCTGCTGAGCTTCTTCGGGTTGACGACGGCGTCGAATACCTCTGCGACGGGACGGCCGATACGGCCGGAAACGCGGATTCCGAGAGACATGGTCCTCCTCCTCTTCTCCATTATGTCTGTTTCCATTATGCTCGGCGCTATTATGTTATAAAAATATAACATGTCAAGCGAATCGACCGACGACCCCGTTTTCAAGGCGCTGGCGCATCATCGCCGCCGCGAAATCCTCGACCTGCTCAAGGATGGCCCGCGCACCACAGGGGCGCTTTGCGAGATGTTTCCGCAGATGGACCGCTGCACGGTGATGCAGCATCTGAAGGTGCTGGAGGACGCCGATCTGGTCATCGCCAGGAAGGAGGGCCGCGAACGCTGGAACCACCTGAACAGCCTGCCGATCAAGCACATCCATGACCGCTGGATCAGTGCCTATGCCGGGCATGCTCTATCGATCCTCGACCGGTTGAAAAGCGATCTCGAAGGCCAGGCGGAATAACAATCCGGCCTGCAGCTTTCCTGCACCCCCGTGCATAATTTATGCGTTGCCTGGAAATCCCGGCCTTTATAGCCTCCGGCGCCGAAACACTGAAGAGGCGGTGCGATGACGATACTGGTGACGGGAAGCGCCGGCCATCTCGGCGAGGCGCTGATGCGCACCCTGAGAGGACAAGGCCGGCCGGCGCGCGGCATCGATGTCAAGCCGTCGGCTTTTACCGACATGGTCGGCTCGATCGGCGATCGCACCTTCGTCAGACAGGCGATGTCGGACATCCGCCACGTCGTCCATGCCGCGACGCTGCACAAGCCGCATGTGGCGACTCATGGCAATCGCGATTTCCTCGACACCAATGTCGGCGGCACGCTGAACCTGCTCGAAGAGGCGGTCGCCGCGGACGTTGCAAGTTTCGTCTTCACCAGCACCACCAGCACCTTCGGTGCGGCATTGACGCCGGCCGCCGGCCAGCCGGCCGCATGGATCACCGAGGAGGTGCTGCCGGTTGCCAAAAACATCTACGGCGTGACGAAATTCGCCGCCGAAGGCCTGTGTGAACTTTTCGCCCGCAAATCCCTCCTGCCGATCGTCATTCTCAGGACCTCGCGTTTCTTTCCCGAAAGTGACGACGCTCCTGATATTCGCGGCGGCTATTCGGCAGAGAATGTACAAGCAAACGAGTTTCTTCACCGCCGCGTTGACATCGCCGATGTGGTCGGCGCTCATCTGCTGGCGCTCGATAAGGCGCCGGCAATCGGCTTCGGCCGCTACATCATCTCGGCCACGACGCCATTTACGTCGGACGATCTCGCTGAGATCAGGCGCGACGCGCCTGCCGCCGTCGAACGGTTGTTTCCAGGTGCCGGTGCCCTCTATGCCGAGCGCGGCTGGAGTATGTTCCCGACCCTCGACCGCGTCTATGTCAACGCCCTCGCAAGGCGGGAACTCGGCTGGGAGCCGCACTACGATTACCGCTTCGTGCTCGATTGCCTCAGCGACAACAAGGAATGGCGCAGCCCGCTGGCGCTCGATGTCGGCTCCAAGGGCTACCACGACGAGGTCTTCACCGAAGGACCTTATCCGGTCGATCAGGCAACGGCCTGAATTGCAGGCTCTCCCGCATAATTCCCTAAATCGGAACCGATTTAAGGATAAAATTATGCAGCTATTCAAAAGTGCTACAGCGTTCTTTGCGCGTCTTTTCAGACGCGCGGCGCGGTAGGAGCGTCATCCAGATATCACGATCCCATCCTAGACCGTTAGCCGGGGATATGGGGAACGAGATCCAGGACGAGTTCTGTCTGCGGATCGATCCCAAGGCCGAGGGTGTCATTTGAAGCGGTGTCCAGCCTCCGGGCGGAAACCGTTGCAGGAGCGCTTTGACCGAGAGGGAATTTCATGAAGAACGTCAGACCATACGCATCGCGGCTGTTTGCTGCGGTTCTCGCGGCATCCGCCGCCATTCCGGCCGCAGCAAGTGCGGAGAATTCCGCCGCCGTCGGCGGCCATACCTTCGCCAACAAGGGCTTGGTCGGCATCGGCCGCATCCCGGCCAATCAGCGCGACAAATTCGGTGAAACTTTCGGCTCCGGCTCCGGCATGGCAATCGATTCCGCCGACTGGAGCCGCGATGGCGCCGGCTACAAGGGCACGCTCTACCTGTTGCCCGACCGTGGTTATAACGCCGTCGGCACCGTCGACTATCGGCCGCGCCTGAACACCATTGCGATCGGCCTGACGCCGACCGCTCCGGGTGCGACACCTGAGGCCGGCAAGGACGGCGGCGATTCCGGCTCGACCCGCCAGAACACCCGCGCCATGATCTATGACGCCGCCGATTCCGATCACCTGAAACTGGTGCACGAATATGTCGTGCCGCTGCCGGTCTTCAAGGATGCCAAGGACAAGACGGTGGTCGCGGCAGAGAGCGAAATCGTCGCCCTTTCCGACAAGAGCTTCCTGATGCTTGCCCGCGACAGCGGCAACGGTCAGGGCCTGAAGGGCGACACTTCGCTCTACCGCAAGATCAACATCGTCGATCTCTCCGGTGCAACCGATATCGCCGGCAGCGATTTCGATGCCGACAAACCGATCGCGCCGAAGGGCGTCGTCGATCCTTCGTTGACGCCGGCGACGCTGACGCCTTTCATCGATATTAACGACAAGGCCGAGTTAGCCCGCTTCGGGCTGCACAACGGCGCACCGAACGACAAGAACAACCTGTCGGAAAAATGGGAAGCCATAGGTCTTGCGAGCGTTCTCGATCCGAACCTGCCGGACGACTATTTCCTGTTCGTCGCCAATGACAACGACTTCCTGACGCAGGATGGTTTCCAGGTGGGCGCAGCTTACAAGGCGGACGGCGGCGCCGACGTCGACACCATGTTCCAGGTCTTCCAGGTCACCCTTCCCGGTTTGAGGAAATAGCCGCACTCGACGAAGGGCGGACGCCCCTCTGCATAATTCCTTAAATCGGCATCGATCTAAGGATAAAATATGCAGCCATTCAAAGTGCTACAGCGTCCTTTGCGCCTCTAAAAAGACGCGCGGCACTGTAGCCGCCTTCGCCCGGTCGGTCCGGCGTCTTCGCTTAAGATAGAAGGGAAGGTGCGATCCACGACCACCGATGGATGTTTACGATCCTGGGTGCCTACAAACGTAGGTGGGCGCCGTGTGTCCAGGCCCACGGGCCTGGCCAGGGACAGCTCCCTTTGGATCGAGTATGGCCCCAGGGATTGTGGTTCCTGTCGAGAGGCGCAGACCGCATCGCGATATATAAGGTCGTTTGCGCTGACGCGCCAGTGGCCGCAACTCGTCCTCATTTAATTGAAGATCAATTGAGTTCGGGGGCGGGACGTCCGTTCAGCTTGTCGGTGATACCGCGAATGCGGGTTGAAACCTCGCTGAGCGCCGCCGCCAAATTCTCCTCGGTGCGGGCGGTGGCGGCAAGCACCGTGTCGCGGTTGCCGCGCAAGGATTCGAGTTCGGATTCCAGCCCGGCGACGCGGCGCGTCAGCTCGGCAATCTCGTCCATGATCATGATACCGGCCATGACCGTGATCCTGAGATCGCCGATTTCCCCGAACTGCCCCTTGAGATGGCCGACATAGCGGTCGAAACGGGTGGCGAGATCGGTCAGGTGATCCTCCTGCCCTTCCTCGCAGGCCATGCGATAGGCTTTGCCGTCGATCGTTACCGTCACCTGCGCCATGCCAAACTCTTTCCATAAGAGCATGATGCCGAAAAGTGTGAGCGGTTTTCCGACAACATCATGCTCTAACTCTTTCAATGAGAACAGGATTCAGATTTTGGGCCAACTTGGCCGGAAATCATCCTGTTCTAGCGATCCAGAACCGCGCGGATCGTTTCCATGGCAGTCACCAGCCGCCGCGATACCTCGCGGTTGACTTCCTCAAGCCGGTTGGCGCGGAATTCGGCCTGATCGAGCTCCTGCGCCAACCGGGAGCGATCGGCGTGCACGCGCCGCACCTCGCCCTCGATCTCGCCCTGCTCGCGCTCCCGCTCGACGCGCATATCGACGGCGTTTTCGAGGCTCGAAATCGCCTGTCTCAATTCGTTGAGCGCTGCTTCCATGGTTTTGCCTGTGGGCATCATGCCTTCCCGATTCCCGCGCAGGATCCGCGAATCGGCACGCCGCGCCGGTCCTGCGATTTCAAAAAGGATATGCAGCTCGCCGACGGCCCGTCAATAAATCCTGTCACCTGCCCACCGGCCTATCTTGTGGATGAGCGTTTTAGATATCCTCACCACACAAGATTTGTCTTTTGTACAATCGCGCGATCAAATGTCAAAAATCGCCGCGACCCGCCCGGATTTGGCGTCCCATTTATTGACTTGCCAGCGCCAACTGCTATGTGTCTGCCGCTTTCACTCGATGGTCTTGGAGGCTCGAGGCCATCCCCCGACACCCGGAACTTGCGGAAAAGCCATGACCTCTCCCGAACAACATGACCGGATGGCGAATGCGATCCGTTTCCTCGCCATGGACGCCGTCGAAAAAGCGAACTCCGGCCACCCGGGCATGCCGATGGGCATGGCCGATGTGGCAACGGTCCTGTTCACCAAATATCTGAAGTTCGATCCGAAGAAGCCGCATTGGCCGAACCGCGATCGCTTCGTGCTCTCGGCCGGCCACGGCTCGATGCTGCTTTATTCGCTGCTGTATCTGACCGGCTATCCCGACATGACGGTCGAAGATCTGAAGCAGTTCCGCCAACTCGGCTCGAAGACTGCCGGCCATCCGGAATATGGTCACGCTACCGGCATCGAAACGACCACCGGCCCGCTCGGCCAGGGCATTGCCAATTCCGTCGGCATGGCGATTGCCGAGCGCAAGCTGCGCGAGGAGTTCGGCGCCGATCTTCAGGATCACTATACCTATGCGATCTGCGGCGACGGCTGCCTGATGGAGGGTATCAGCCACGAAGCCATCGCGCTCGCCGGCCACCTGAAGCTAAACAAGCTCGTTCTGTTCTGGGATAACAACTCGATCACCATCGACGGCGCCGTATCTCTCTCGGATTCCACCGATCAGATCGCCCGGTTCAAGGCCGTTCACTGGAACACGATCGAGATCGACGGTCACGACCAGGCTGCCATCGCTGCCGCGATCGAGGCTGCCCACAATTCCGACCGGCCGACTTTCATTGCCTGCAAGACGATCATCGGCTTCGGCGCCCCCAACAAGCAGGGCACCCATAAGGTCCACGGCAACCCGCTCGGCGCCGAGGAAATCGCCGCCACCCGCAAGGCGTTGAACTGGGAATCCGAACCCTTCGTCATCCCGTCGGACGTCCTGGACAGCTGGCGTGCAGCCGGCGCCCGCTCCGTCGATCTCGTCAACGCCTGGGAACAGGGTCTGGCCAAGGCTCCGGCCAAGGCCGAATTCACCCGCCGTATGGCAGGCGAGCTGCCGGAAGGCTTCGATGCCGCGATCAGCGCCTACAAGAAGAAGCTCGCCGAGACCAAGCCCACGGTTGCCACCCGCAAGGCTTCGGAAGACGCGCTCGAGGTCATCAACGGCTTCCTGCCGGAAACGCTCGGCGGCTCGGCCGACCTGACGCCGTCGAACAACACCAAGACCAGCCAGATGCATTCGATCACGCCGACGGATTTCGCCGGCCGTTACATGCATTGGGGCATCCGCGAGCACGGCATGGCCTCTGCCATTAACGGCATTGCGCTGCATGGCGGTCTCATTCCCTATAGCGGCGGCTTCCTGATCTTCTCGGATTATTGCCGCCCGCCGATCCGCCTCGCTGCGCTAATGGGCATCCGCGTCATTCACGTCCTGACGCATGACTCGATCGGCGTCGGCGAAGACGGCCCGACGCATCAGCCCGTCGAACAGCTCGCCGGCCTGCGCGCCATCCCGAACCTGATGGTCTTCCGTCCGGCGGACGCCACGGAAACAGCGGAATGCTGGCAGATCGCCGTCAAGACGCACAACCGTCCTTCCGGCCTTGCGCTGACGCGCCAGAACCTCACCGCGTCCCGCACCGAATACAGCGAAAAGAACCTCTGCGAACAGGGCGCTTATACGCTGGCCGGCAATGCCGACGCCAAGGTGACGATCTTCGCCTCCGGCTCGGAAGTCGAAATCGCCGTTGCCGCCCGCGCAGCCCTTGAAGCCAAGGGTGTCACGGTGCGCGTCGTATCGGTTCCCTGCACGGAACTGTTCTTCGAGCAGCCCGACGCCTACCGCAAGGAAATCCTTGGCAACTCGCCGGTCAAGATCGCCGTCGAAGCTGCCGTCCGCGAAGGCTGGGATGCTTTCATCGGACCGGAAGGCACTTTCATCGGCATGAAGGGCTTCGGCGCTTCCGGCCCGGTGAAGGACGTTTACAAGCATTTCGGCATCACTGCCGACGCCGTCGTTGCGGCCGCGGAAGCAAAGCTTTAATGAGGGCGCCTTGAGGCGCTCTCCATCTCCTCAATTCCAGGCCCTTTCCTATCGGGCTCTATTCTATCGGGAGTGAATGAACATGACAGTCAAGGTTGCCATCAACGGTTTCGGCCGCATCGGCCGCAACGTTCTCCGCGCTATCGTCGAATCCGGCCGCACCGACATCGAAGTCGTCGCCATCAACGATCTCGGTCCGGTCGAGACCAACGCCCATCTGCTGCGCTACGACTCGATCCACGGCCGTTTCCCTGCAACCGTGAAGGTCGAGGGTGACACGATCATCGTCGGCAACGGCAAGCCGATCAAGGTCACCGCGATCAAGGATCCGGCAACGCTTCCGCACCGCGAACTCGGCGTCGACATCGCGATGGAATGCACCGGCATCTTCACGGCGCGCGACAAGGCCGCCGCTCACCTGACGGCCGGCGCCAAGCGCGTCATCGTTTCGGCGCCTGCAGACGGTGCCGACCTGACCGTCGTCTTCGGCGTCAACCATGACCAGCTCACCAAGGAGCACATGGTCATCTCCAACGCCTCCTGCACCACCAACTGCCTGGTGCCGGTCGTAAAGGTTCTCGACGACGCTGTCGGCATCGACCACGGCTTCATGACGACCATCCACTCCTACACCGGCGACCAGCCGACGCTCGACACGATGCACAAGGACCTGTATCGCGCCCGCGCCGCCGCCCTCTCGATGATCCCAACCTCGACCGGCGCTGCCAAGGCTGTCGGCCTCGTTCTGCCGCATCTGAAGGGCAAGCTCGACGGTACCTCGATCCGCGTTCCGACCCCGAACGTTTCGGTCGTCGACTTCAAGTTCGTCGCCAAGAAGGCGACCAGCGTCGGCGAAATCAACGAAGCCATCCAGGCTGCTGCGAACGGCAAGCTGAAGGGCATCCTCGGCTACACCGACGAGCCGCTCGTCTCGCGTGACTTCAACCACGACAGCCACTCCTCGATCTTCGCAAGCGATCAGACCAAGGTCATGGAAGGCAACTTCGTGCGCGTCCTGTCCTGGTACGACAACGAGTGGGGCTTCTCCAGCCGCATGTCCGACACGGCCGTCGCTTTCGCCAAGCTCATCTGAGCGCTGTTAAAGCATCGACAGACAAGCGGCCCGGGAAACCGGGCCGCTTTTTGTTGCCATGCCGCAAACGAAACCGGTCTTCTCTGCACTGGTATCTTTTCGCCCATGGCCGGGATGAGATCTGTTAGAATAAAGCACCTGGACATTCCACAATGCCCAGTTCCTCGCGCCGCGTCGGCCACCGGCCAGGCGCGGAACGCCAATACCGTGCGGCAGCGCTGTCGCCAATATGAGAGAGATGGATGGATTATTTTACCGTAGAAATCGCCGGCCGCGCCGTTGCCAGCTTTCGCTCCGAAAATAGCGAGGATGCGACGCATTTCTTCGAGGCGGAAGACTTTCGCGACGACCTGACCATCCTGGAGTCCGAGGGCAAGCCCCTATGGGACCGCAAGGCCGCGCTCAGCCTGCGCAAGGCGACCGCCGAAGAGGCAAGCGAAGTCGAGCATGCCTATGAATTCGACGACGACCCCGAAAGAACCATCGAGGACGAATTCGTCGTTTTCCTCGTGCCGGTCGCGGATCTGACCGATGAGGGCGAGGACACCGAAGACTGACTCCGGCTTCGAAAGCCACACCGAAGCCATGGGTTCGGTGTGGCGTTGCCGCTCGCAAGGCTGCTGGATAACAGGTTGGCAATCCGCTGCCCAGGCGTGATAGGTTGAGGATATGCGCAGCGCTGCACAATGGCTGAGGTGATCCAAGTGGAGGCGATACATGGCAGAGGCACAAAAACGCTCGTCCCACACCACCCTCAAGCGGCGACAGCGGTTTCATCCCAAGCGGGACGTCAGACCTGCCGTGCTGGCAAAGGCTAACCGTCTGGTCATCTGGGTTGCCGCGTTCATCGGCCTCACGTTTCTCACCATCATCATCCTTCAGGCTGTGTTGTGACAGCAGAGCAGCGGCGGACCGGCAGGAAAAATCTATGCCTGTCCGTTTTGCCCTGCTCTCGCCTGATTTTCTTATACATTCTTTATAGAGAATTTCTCCCGTAGCATTCCGTGGCGGTTGGCCGTCCGGCAGCCGTTCAGCAGCATGATGCAGCATCGCGACGAGGTTAAGCCGCACGGCCTACCCTTCTCTGACGTTTTGCCGTTTACTGATGGACCGCCGCGCATGAGGAGGAGTTGGATGAAGGCGGATCGGCCGGGGTGGTCGTTTTCGTGAAGCAGTCGATGGAAAGGGGTGGGCATGGAAGCGTTCTATATCGTGGTGCTGGTTTCGACGGCGCTCGTGCTTCTTGCCGCTTTTTCAAGCCTGCTCGCCTTCCGGTTCGGCGCCCCGCTGCTGCTGCTTTTCCTGATGATCGGCCTTGCCGCCGGCGTCGACGGCCTCGGCATCGAGTTCAGCAACAATTATCTCGCCTATATTCTCGGCTCCATCGCGCTGGCCGTCATCCTGTTCGATTCCGGCTTCGGCACGCCGATGCATGCTTTCCGCCTCGCAGCCGTGCCCTCTTTGGCGCTCGCCTCGGTCGGCGTGCTGATTACAGCCTCGCTCTTTGCCTTCGCCGCCATGTGGCTCTTGAACTTCACCTGGCTGGAAGGTCTACTGCTCGGCTCGATCGTCGCCTCGACAGACGCCGCCGCTGTCTTCTTCCTGCTGCGCATCGGCGGCATCAACATCCGCGACAAGGTGCGCTCGACGCTGGAGGTCGAATCCGGCACCAACGACCCGATGGCGATCTTCCTGACCATCGCCCTTGTCGAGGTGCTGGCGAGCGGCGAACACTACGCCGGTATCAACATCGGCATGCTCGCCATGTTCGTCCAGCAGATGGGGCTCGGCGTCATTCTCGGCCTGCTCGGTGGCATGATGATTGTGCTGATCGTAAGCAAGCTCGACACCGATCGCGGTCTGACGCCGATTTTCGTGCTGGCGCTCGCCCTTCTCGTCTTCTCCTTCACCGGCGCAGTCGGCGGCAGCGGCTTCCTCGCCGTCTATGTCGCCGGCATTTACGCGGGAAACCGCAAGATGCAGGCGATCGGCACCATCAAGCGCTTCCAGGACGGCATGACCTGGCTGGCGCAGATAATCATGTTCCTGGTGCTCGGCCTGCTCGCCACGCCGTCGCAATTCCCTGTGATCATCGTGCCGGCCATTATGCTTGCCCTCTTCCTGATCTTCGTCGCCCGGCCGCTGGCGATCTGGCTGTCGCTGCTCCCCTTCGATTACACGCAGCAGGAGATCGGCTTCGTTGCCTGGGTCGGCCTGCGCGGCGCCGTCTCCATTCTGTTGGCCATCATGCCGATCCTCGGCGGCCTGGAAAACGGCCAGATCTATTTCAACACGGCCTTCATCATCGTGCTGGTCTCCCTGCTCGTCCAGGGCTGGACGATCAAACCCGTCGCCAAGAAGCTCGGCCTGATCATTCCGCCCCGCATCGGCGCGGTCGACAAGGTCGAGGTCGACCTGCCGGGTGCTGCCAACCACGAACTGCTCTCCTACCGCGTGATCAAGGATAGCCCGGTGCTGCGCGGTGAGCGCATTCCGCGCTGGGCCACACCTTCGCTCGTCATCCGCGACGGCAAATCGATGCGCTATCAATATGCCGGACGGCTGCGCGAGAACGATCTCGTCTATCTCTTCATCGTGCCGAGCTACTCGCGCCTGCTCGACCGCCTATTCGCCAGCCGTGCGCCTGTCGATGAAGACGATGCCGAATTCTTCGGCGCCTTCGCGCTCTCGCCCGCCCGCCCCGCCGCCGATCTCGACGCCGCCTACGGTCCCGGCCTGCTCAACGAATCCGAAAAAGGCCTGACAATTGCCGAATTGATGCGGCAGCGCCTCGGCGGCAAGGCCGATTATGCCGACCGCGTCCGTCTCGGTTCGATCATCCTGATCGTCCGCGATCTCGATGAGCACGACCACGTGACCTCCGTCGGCATGTCGCTCGAAGCAGTCGAACCGGCGATCACGCTACCGATCTTCATCAATCTCAAGGACATTATCGAGAGGATCCGTGACCGGCTGAAGGGGCGCCGGAGGCGAGAAGCAGCAGCCTCCGAAGCCGCTCCGAAAGCAGCGGCCGGACGCGACGAAGGCACACACGAAAACGGTCGCTGAACGCCTTGCGTCTCGAATGATCCTTGCTATGGTCGGCGCAATTTCCGCCAACCAAGACTGGATCTCCCCATGCCTTCCTTCAAGACCCTCGACGATCTTTCCGACATCCGCGGCAGGCGCGTTCTCGTCCGCGTCGATCTCAACGTCCCGGTCAAGGACGGCAAGGTCACCGATACGACGCGCATCGAGCGTGTGGCGCCGACGATCCTCGAACTGTCCGAAAAGGGCGCCAAGGTGATCCTGCTGGCCCATTTCGGCCGTCCGAAGGACGGCCCTTCGCCGGATCTGTCGCTGTCGCTGATCGCCCCTTCGGTCGAGGAAGTACTGGATCATGCCGTGTCGACGGCCTCCGATTGCATCGGCGAGGCCGCCGCCTCCGCCGTCGCAGCGATGAATGACGGCGATATCCTAATTCTGGAAAACACCCGCTTCCACAAGGGCGAGGAAAAGAACGATCCCGACTTCACCAAGGCGCTTGCCGCCAACGGCGATATCTATGTCAATGACGCCTTCTCCGCCGCCCATCGCGCCCATGCCTCGACCGAGGGTCTCGCTCACCATCTGCCGGCCTATGCCGGCCGCACCATGCAGGCCGAGCTGGAAGCACTGGAAAAGGGCCTCGGTGATCCCGCCCGCCCGGTCGTCGCAATCGTCGGCGGCGCCAAGGTCTCGACCAAGATCGACCTGCTGATGAACCTGGTGAAGAAGGTCGATGCACTGGTCATCGGCGGCGGCATGGCCAATACTTTCATCGCCGCCCGCGGCACCAATGTCGGCAAGTCGCTCTGCGAGCATGATCTTGCCGAAACCGCCAGGCAGATCATGATCGAGGCCGCGACCGCCGGCTGCGCCATCATCCTGCCGGAAGACGGCGTGATTGCCCGCGAGTTCAAGGCGGGTGCCGCCAACGAGACGGTCGATATCGACGCTATTCCCGCCGATGCCATGGTGCTCGATGTCGGCCCGAAGTCCGTTCAAGCCATCAACGCCTGGATCGAGCGCGCTTCGACCCTCGTCTGGAACGGCCCGCTCGGCGCCTTCGAGATCCAACCCTTCGATGCCGCAACCGTCGCCGCCGCGAAATTCGCAGCCGAGCGTACCACAGCCGGCAAGCTCACCTCTGTTGCCGGCGGCGGCGACACGGTTTCTGCGCTGAACCACGCCGGCGTTGCCGACGATTTCACCTATGTCTCCACAGCCGGCGGCGCTTTCCTGGAATGGATGGAAGGCAAGGAGCTACCCGGCGTCGCCGTCCTGAACGCCGCTCGGTAACTGCCTCATGCATCGGCCTGACAATCGGGCCGATGCATCCGTTCAAAATGTTGCAGCAGCCTTCGCGCCTCGGAAGGCGCAGCGGCGCTGCAAGCCCGATTTGACAGGTTTTACATGTGGATAGACCGCGGCGGCGAAGAGCCTTCCGCGGTCTTTTGCTCACGCGTTGGAAAAAATCCCATTTTTTCAAACGATTGAATTGATTTCAATCGTTTCAGTGACTTAGCCTTCCATTTTCCTCTCTATAAACTTCTGTTATCGCCGTCCTATATTCTTAAACCGCCGATGTTTAATGCTGTGGAGAGAACGAGAATGAGCGAACGACTGAAAGACATTGCAGTGCAGATGGTTGCAGGCGGCCGGGGACTGCTTGCGGCAGATGAATCGACCTCCACCATTAAGAAGCGTTTCGACACGATCAACCTGGAATCGACCGAAACCAGCCGCCGCGATTACCGCGAGATGCTCTTCCGCTCCGACGAGGCGATGAAGAAATATATCTCTGGCGTCATCCTGTTCGAAGAGACGCTGTTCCAGAAGGCCGCGGACGGCACGCCTTTCGTCGATATCATCCGCGCTGCCGGTTCCATTCCCGGCATCAAGGTTGACACCGGCGCCAAGCCGATGGCCAAATATCCGGGCGAAACCATCACCGAGGGCCTCGATGGTCTCGGCGAGCGCCTTGCCAAGTATTATGAAGCCGGCGCCCGTTTTGCCAAATGGCGCGGCGTCATCGCCATCTCCTCGTCACTACCGACCCGCGGTTCGGTCCGCGCCAACGCTCAGGCGCTTGCCCGCTATGCCGCCCTCTGCCAGGAGGCCAACATTGTGCCGATCGTCGAGCCGGAATGCCTGATGGACGGCAAGCCGGGCGACCACAACATCGACCGCTGCGCCGAAGTCACCGAAGCCACGCTGCGCATCGTTTTTGAAGAACTGGCCGATGCCCGCGTCAGCCTCGAAGGCATGATCCTGAAGCCGAACATGGTCATTGACGGCAAGAACGCCCGCAAGGCCTCGGTCGCGGAAGTCGCCGAACGCACCGTCAAGGTGCTGAAGGCGACCGTTCCATCAGCCGTTCCCGGCATCGCCTTCCTCTCCGGCGGCCAGACCACCGAAGAAGCAACCGCGCACCTGTCCGCCATCAATTCCACCGCCGACCTGCCCTGGCTCGTCACCTTCTCCTACGGCCGCGCCCTGCAGGACAGCGCGCTCAAGGCCTGGAACGGCAAGCCTGAGAATGTCGCCGCCGGCCAGCGCGAATTCACCCACCGCGCCGAGATGAACAGCCTCGCCGCCAAGGGCAACTGGAAGAAGGACCTGGAAAAGGCCGCCTGATTTTTCAGGCAGCCTTCACTTAGAGCACGTCCATTGAACGCGGAATCGGAATTTTGGTGACATGCTTTGTTTGGCGTGATTCCCTGCCTTCGAATCAGGAGGTATGAATGTCACGAGCGTTCAGCGATGATCTTCGCATTCGAGTTCTGGCTGCGTCTTCGGACGGGATGTCTGCGCGTTCGGCGGCTGCGCGGTTTGGGATCGGGATTTCGACGGCCATTGCCTGGATCGCCAACGCGCGACAGGGTCAACTGACCGCGGGCAAACAGGGTCGACGCTCAGGGTCCAGACTGGATGAGCATGAGGCCTTTATCATCGGCCTTATCGATGACGAGAAAGACATCACGCTCAACGAAATGGTCCTGCGCTTGAGTGAGGAGCGGTCTGTCGTGATCGGCCGCAGTGCTCTTGACGTGTGGCTTCGCAAGCGGGGCTGGACCTTTAAAAAAAGACCGCACATGCATTGGAGCAGGAGCGAGACGACCTTTTGAAACGGCGGCAGGCCTGGTTTGATGGTCAGCTCGATCTCGATCCCGCCAAGCTTATTTTTATCGATGAGACTGGTCTCTCCACGAAGATGTCTCGATTACGCGGGCGATCCCAATGCGGCGAACGCTGCCGGTCAGCGGTTCCTCATGGCCACTGGAAAACCACGACCTTTACAGGGGCGCTTAGGCTTTCCGGAATGACCGCACCGATGGTACTCGACGGACCGATGAACGGCGTGGCATTTTTGGCCTATATCGAGCAGGTTCTGGTGCCGACACTCAGGCCCGGCGACACCGTTATCATGGACAATTTGCCTGCACACAAAGCCGAAGGTGTTCGGCACGCCATAGAAGTTGCTGGTTGCAGGCTGCTCTACCTCCCGCCCTACAGCCCCGATTTTAACCCAATCGAGATGGCCTTTTCCAAACTGAAAGCGCTTCTGCGGGCCAAGGCCGAGCGCTCCGTCGATGCCTTGTGGGATACCGTCGGTAAAATCGTTCCCCTCATCAAACCGCAGGAATGTGCAAACTACTTCGCCGCTGCGGGGTATGACCCGGATTAAAGCGGACGCGCTCTAGATGAAGAAGGGGCGGCAACCCATCGTTGCCGCCCCTTCTTGCATTGTCACGGCGACAAGAAACCGGCTCGCTTCACCGGAAAATCGTGATTATCCATAGCCGCAGCCGCAACAGGAGCCGCCATGGATACCCTCTCCTACGTCACCGTCGATGTCTTCACCTCCACCCGCTTTGAGGGCAATCCGCTTGCCGTCATCGCCGACGCGCGGGGCCTGAGCGATGCTGCGATGCAGAGGATCGCCACCGAGTTCAACTATTCCGAAGTGACCTTCGTCCTGCCGCCGGAAAATCCTGAAAATTCCGCCCGCGTCCGCATCTTCACCCCGACGATGGAAGTGCCCTTCGCCGGCCATCCGAATGTCGGCACCGCCTATGTCCTCGGCCAGCAGGCAGAGATCTTCGGCAAGCCGGTCGGCGAGAAATTACGCTTCGAAGAAAAGGCCGGCATCGTCGAAATCAGCCTGAAACGCAGCGGCGGAAGGATCGCGGCTACAGCCATCCGCGCGCCGCAGCCGCTGACGGTCGGCGATACCATCGCCGAGGAAACCATCGCCGGCTGCGTCTCGCTCGAACCTGACGCCGTCGTCACAACCACCCACGCCCCGGTCTTTGCCTCGGTCGGCCTGAATTTCGCCGTTGCCGAAGTGAGCGGGCTTGAGGCGCTCGCCGCCGCCCGCCCGAATCTTGCCGGTTTCCAGGCGGCTGCCGGCCGCCAGACGACGAGCGGTCATGACTTCTCGCTCTTCGTCTATGCCAGAACATCCGAAAATCCGTGGCATATTCGCGCCCGCATGTTCGCACCGCTTGACAACGTGCCCGAGGACCCGGCAACCGGCAGTGCTTCAGCTGCGCTTGGCGCCTATCTCGTCTCGCTTGCGCCTGATGCGCATATGAACGTCCACATTACCGTCGAACAAGGCGTCGAAATGGGCCGGCGCAGCATCATCGTCCTCGATGTCTCGAAACTCAGCGGCACCGTCACCGATGTCGTCATCTCGGGCAGCTGTGTTCCCGTCATGCGCGGGGAAATCATCCTGCAGGACTGACGATCGCAGGTCGACGACAGGCCTACATCAGGAAATCGCGCAAGAGCAGGTCCAATGCCCAGATCCCGAAAGCGATCAGCGCGATCTTCCAGAAATCCGTCCGCCGCCTGAGGCCGGGGAGCCCGAGCGGCTTGATCAGCTGTATCGCCATGGCAAGGATGAGCAGCAAGGCTATCAGCTTTGTCATGCTTTATTTTTTCCATTTTTCGGAATGTCACAGGACGGACATTTTTCCGCGCCAACACAGGTGCTTCGCACGCCGTAAAGACATTCCGGGGCACAATCAATCATCTTGAGGCTGGGCTCACGCAGCTCATGCCTTATGTCCATTCCAAAATCACTAAGACCGAGTCTGGGGAAATGAAGAGAAACCTTCTGTCCGTCGCCGCGCTGCTGTTTGGCACGCTCTTTCTTTTCATGGGCAACGGCCTGCAGGGCATCCTGCTTCCCGTGCGCGGCAATCTCGAAGGCTATGCCACGACGACGCTCGGCCTGCTCGGCACCTCATGGGCCGGGGGCTTCGTTATCGGCTGCCTGGTGGCGCCGAAACTGGTGCGCCGCGTCGGTCATGTGCGCTCCTTCTCGGGCTTCATCTCGATCATCGCCATCATCGCTCTGGTGAGCGGCATCATTATCCATCCGGTCTGGTGGGTGGTCCTGCGCGCGGCTACCGGCTTCTCCACCGCCGGCACCTCGATGATTATCGAAAGCTGGCTGAACGAGCGCGCCAGCAACGAGAGCCGCGGCGCGATCTTCTCGCTTTATATCGGCATCACGCTGCTCGGCGTCGTCGGCGGCCAGATGATGATCCCGCTCGAGGATGTGCGCACGCCGGTGCTGTTTATGATCTGCGGCATTTTCTATTGCATCGCCATGCTGCCGACGACGCTTTCGACCGCCGCTTCGCCGCAGCCGCTGAAGGCTGTGCGCCTCGACCTGCCGGCGCTCTATCGCAATTCGCCGGTCTCCTGCCTCGGCATCCTGCTCGTCGGCATCGCCAACGGCGCCTATGGCACGCTCGGCGCCGTCTTCGGCGCCGGCGCCGGCCTCTCCGACACCAGCATCGCCGTCATGATGAGTTCCACCATCTTCGCCGGCGCCATGATGCAGCTGCCGGCCGGCCGGCTTTCCGATCGCATCGACCGGCGCTATGTGCTCGCCGCCATGTCCGGGATCGCCGCCCTTGCCGGCTTGCTGATCTTCATGCTCCACCCGACGTCACCAGCCTTGCTGATCGGGCTCGTTGTCCTTTACGGCGCGGTCGCCAATACGCTTTATCCGATCGCCGTCGCCCACGCGAACGACTTCGCGGCATCGGAGGATTTCGTCAAGGTCTCCGGTGGCCTGCTGCTGCTCTACGGCATCGGCACGGTGATCGGCCCGACGATCGGCGGCCCCGTCATGTCGGTGATTACCCCGCACGCGCTTTTCCTCGTCACCGCCATCGCCCACGTGCTGATCACCGTTTACGCCATCATCCGGAGCCGCATCCGCGCCGCCGTCCCGGCCAGCGACCGCGACGCCTATACGACGATCCCGACCGGCACCTCGCCGATGCTGACGCCGCAAAGCATGTCGCTTGCCGATCGCGGCGCCGGCAAACCGACAGAATCCGGCAAGTCTCCCGAAAGCGGCGATCCTGCTGTAAAGTTCGGCTAATGCAAGCCGCCCGGAAGCGTGCAGCGGTTCCCGGGATAAAGCACCTCGCATCAATCAAATTTGATGAAGCGCGCTTTGGTTGAGGATGAATTTTAGCTGGATCGGCCTAAATTCCGATTGCATATATCTTTTTGGCATGCTGCTCCAGGCAGCAATGGAGGAGAACCCATGAGCTTCATCGATGACGACGGGCCGCCGAAGAAGACCGCCCACGAGATCGGCGCCGATCTCTCCATCCTTTCGGTGGATGAGTTGAAGGCGCGGGTGGATTTGCTGAAGGCGGAGATCGCCCGTCTCGAAGCCGAGGCCACCCGCAAGGCCACCGGGCGGCAGGCAGCGGAAAGTTTCTTCCGTTCGTGATCCGAAAAATCCAAAAAAACAAGGCTATAGGTGGATAAATGAGCCCGCCTCAAGTCTTAGTTCGGCACAATGTTAATAAAATATTAAGCTTTATAAGATATTACTGTACTCATCCGGATCTTCTCTGGATCTCAGACAGTTTTCCAAGCGGTGAATTGGTCTGATTTTTCTCCCTGTTTTACCTTGAGAGCCGCTTTTGCGGCTCTTCTTTTTCCTTCTGCCCGGCGCTTCTCCACGAAACTGTGGAGATTAACCCTTTCTTAAGAAACGGCTTGCGCATTTGGGCTAATGATACCATCTTAAAGTCATAAAGACCGGGCTCGGAAACTTTTCCGTCGGTGCCCGCGTTACCTGAATATATGTAGCTGCGTGCAACAGGGACTATTGCGATGTCGGAAGTTGGATTGAACACGATCAGTTTTGCAGGTCGCGCCGCTGCATCCTCGCAGTTCAAGGCACTTTATGCGGAAGGCATGTCGCTGGTCGAAGAGACCGCCGCCTATCTCGACGGCCAGGGCCGCGCCGCTTCCAAGGTTCTGCCGCGGATGGCCTCAGTTCTCTACGCAGCGGAATCGATGCGTCTTACCACCCGTCTCATGCAGATGGCCTCCTGGCTGCTGCTGCAGCGCGCCGTCAACAATGGCGAAATGTCCCGGGACCAGGTGCTGGCCGAGAAGAACAAGGTTCGCCTCGACGGCTTCAACGTCGACCGCGCCGCGCCCGGCTGGGGCGACCTGCCGGAATCCTTCCGCGACCTGGTCGAGCGCTCGCTGCGTCTGCAGAACCGTATCGCTTTGCTCGACCGCGAGATCTACCGCCCGTCCGAAGCCGTGATCGTTCACGACAATCAAAACAGCGTCCAGGCCCAGCTTTCCCTACTGCAGACCGCCTTCGGCAACAACTGACCAGATCCGCAGGAATTCCATACAAACCGGCCGCGTCCGACGCGGCCGGTTTTTCTTTGCCTGAGAACGCCCCTTCCCGACCACACAAAAAAGCCCGGCAAAACCGGGCTCTTTTCGAATTCCGTCGAGCAGAAGGGATTAGAGGCCGAGGCCGCCGAAACGCTTGTTGAACTTGGAAACGCGGCCACCGCGGTCCATGAGCTGCTGGTTGCCGCCGGTCCAGGCCGGGTGCGACTTGGAATCGATTTCGAGGTTCATGACAGCGCCTTCCGAACCCCAGGTCGAGCGGGTTTCGTATTCGGTGCCATCGGTCATGACCACCTTGATCATGTGATAGTCGGGATGGATGCCTGCCTTCATAACAATCTTCCTGCGATACCGGAGTTCAATTTGCCGCATGCAGTTGCGGCCACCGAACCGATTGAATAAATGAAGCCGCAGTCGTGATGGCTACGGCTTCCCATTAGGATGGCGTGCCTATACATGAAGGGCGCCTAGATAACAAGAGCCAACAGGCCGCATTGCGCGGGTCCTGAGGGTGATCGGAGACGATTTGGCAGAGCAGGCACGGGCTGAGGAAAACAAAAGGCGGTCGTTACGGCCGCTCGGCAGGCTGACGCCCTACGTCATGCGTTATCGCGGCCTGGTGGCCGGTGCACTGACGTCGCTGGCGCTTGCCGCCGTCACCTCGCTGGCGCTGCCGCTCGCCGTGCGTCGCATGATCGACCACGGCTTCACCCAGTCCGACGGCCGCTTCATCAACAGCTACTTCGCCATGCTGATGATCATGGCCGTCGTGCTCGCGGTAGCAAGCGCACTGCGCTATTATTTCGTCATCACCATCGGTGAGCGCATTGTCGCCGATCTTCGCCGCGATGTCTTTTCTCACGTGACACGGCTGTCGCCCTCCTTCTTCGACGTCAACCAGTCCGGCGAGATCGTCTCGCGCCTGACCGCCGATACGACGCAGATCAAATCCGCCGTCGGCGCCACGGCCTCGGTGGCGCTCAGAAACCTCATCCTCTGTATCGGCGCGATGGGTATGATGATCGTCACCTCGCCGAAGCTTTCGAGCCTCGTCATTGGGGCAATCCCGCTGATCGTCTTCCCGCTCGTCGCCTTCGGCCGCTCGGTCCGCAAACGCTCCCGCGCCGCCCAGGATACGCTCGCCGATGCCTCCGCCTTCGCCAACGAGACGATCGCCGCGACCCGCACCGTCCAGGCCTTCAACGGCGAAGATGCCGCAGCGACACGCTACGGCATCGCCGTCGAATCCGCCTATGAAGCGGCCCGCGCCGCCATCCGCTCGCGCGCGCTGCTGACCGGGATCGCCATCACGCTGATCTTCGGCAGCGTCGTCGCCGTGCTCTGGGTCGGCGCACACAGCGTGCTTGCCGGCACGCTTTCGGCCGGCACGCTCGGCCAGTTCCTGCTCTATGCCGTCATCTCCGCCGGTTCGCTGGGCGCCTTGTCGGAGGTCTGGGGCGAACTCTCGCAGGCGGCCGGTGCTGCCGACCGGCTGACCGAGCTTCTTGACGAAGTTTCGCCGATCGCAGCCCCCGCCCACCCGCAGTCTCTTCCTTCGCCCAGCCTTGGCCGCGTCGAATTTTCCGACGTCCATTTTGCCTATCCCTCGCGCCCCGGCAAATCGGCGCTGCATGGCTTGAGCTTCACGATTGCGCCGGGCGAAACCGTTGCCATTGTCGGCCCTTCCGGCGCCGGCAAGAGCACCGTCTTTTCGCTGCTGCTGCGTTTCTACGATCCGCAGCAGGGCAGCGTGACGATCGATGGTGTCGACGCGCCGCTGACCACCCCCGACGAGCTGCGCCGGCGCATTGCCATCGTGCCGCAGGATGTCACCATCTTTGCCGCCTCGATCCATGACAACATCGCCTTCGGCCGTCCCGGAGCCTCGCGTGACGAAATCCGCGCCGCAGCCCTTGCCGCCCAGGCCGACGAATTCATCACCCGGCTGGATCAGGGTTATGAGACCGAGGTCGGCGAACGCGGCATTACGCTCTCCGGCGGCCAGCGCCAACGCGTCGCCATCGCTCGTGCCATCCTGAAGAACGCGCCTGTGCTGCTGCTCGACGAAGCGACGTCGGCGCTCGACGCCGAAAGCGAGACGTTGGTGCAAAAGGCGCTTGACGGCCTTGTCGACGGCCGCACGACGCTCGTCATCGCCCATCGCCTGGCAACCGTGTTGAAGGCCGACCGCATCCTCGTCATGGATCAGGGCCGCGTCGTCGAAGAAGGCACCCATCAGAGCCTGATCCGCCACGGCGGCATCTATGCACGGCTCGCACGGCTGCAATTCGACGCCGCCAACGAGGATGTGCTCGCCGCAACGAAATAGGCGGTCATCCGCTTCTGTGCGACCAAAGTCTGACCTCTCACACGCCCACCACGGTGGTCGTTCGCGTATCCTACCCTACCCTATTCATGCCCCCGGGGTGGGGATATCGCTGTTGAAATTCTTGGGAGGAGGCGGGAATGGCGCCTTTTGATATGACGCGACGTTTGCGGGCGCTGGCGGTGACAACGGCCGCGCGCCCTCCTTTCCCGATGCGCCGACGGTCGCCGAGTCAGGCATACCGGGATGCGAGACCTATACCTGGAATGCGCTTTTCGCCCCGGCCAAGACGCCGAGCGAGGTCGTGATGCGACTCAATGCCTCGGCCAACAAAGCGCTTAAAGACCCGGCCGTTGCCGAACGGATGAAGGAATTCAGCGCCACCATCGTCGGCTCGACGCCGGATGAACTCGCCGCCGATGTCAAGGCCGAGCTCGCCAAATGGGGTCCGGTGGTCAAGGGCGCGAACATCCAGATGGAATGACGTCTGCGGCGCAGACCCCTCCGGTTGCGTCCCTGGGAGCGGCGACAATTGGACGCCGAGCAGCCAATTCTAATTAAGGCAGTGGAAAAGCTCGCCATTTTGATCTAGCTTCCCTGACGCTGATGGTTGCAATTCAGCGTTTCGGGAGACATCCATGTATAAATTCGAAGTTTATAAGGATAAGGCCGGCGAGTTCCGCTTCCGCTTCAAGGCATCGAACGGGGAAACCATGTTCCTTTCCGAAGGCTACAAGGCGAAGGCGTCCGCCATGAGTGCCATCGAATCGATCAAGAAGAACACGCCAAGCGCCGACGTCGTCGACCAGACGAAGGCCGAAGCCTGAGCAGAATGGCGGCGGCGGCGTAAAACGCCGCCCTGCCTCTCCGCGCGCCGATAAGCAATGCCGCACCTCGCGTCCGGCCTGGTTGCTTGTGATCTCCGCGCCATTTTTCTTTTTTGCAGATTTCTTGAAAACCATGTCGAAATGACCGCTGGTCGCGCCTCATTGTCTCGGAACGGCTGAACCGCTCCACCGGGCGTCACGGCTTTCGGGATATTCCCGATATGGCGATGCCCGGATCAACGCCACAACGAGATTAGGAGTTTCCCATGCAATATGCTCTCATCATTCGCGAAACCGCCGAGGATTTCGCCAACCGCAGCGATCCGGCCTATCGCGACGGCTGGGTCGCCTACAGCAAGGCGCTTGCCCAGGCGGGGATCATGACCGGCGGCGCCGGGCTGACGGCGCCGGAGACCGGTACGATCGTGCGCCGCAAAGGCGAGGATCACGACGTTCAGGACGGCCCCTATCCGGAAGGCAAGGAACAGCTCGGCGGTTTCTATCTGATCGAAGTCCCCGACATGGACACAGCGCTCGAATGGGCAACACGCGTTCCGATCTCCGACAGGGGTTCGGTCGAGGTGCGTCCGCGCCTGCAGATGTGAGGCGGCGATGCCGCCCGATGCCGGGCGCGCCGCCGAACAGGTGGCGCGTCAGTCCTACGGCAAACTGATCGCCTTTCTCGCCGCCCGCTCGCGTGACGTGCCGGCGGCGGAAGACGCATTGTCGGAAGCGCTGGCTTCGGCCCTTCGCGTCTGGCCGGAGCGCGGCGTTCCCGACAAGCCGGAAGCCTGGCTGCTGGTGGCCGCACGCCGCAACCTGATGCAGGCCGCCCGCCGCCGCACCGTCGCGGCCAATGCGCAGACGACGATAACCGTCGCTTTCGAGGAGGCGGAGGAATGCATGAACGAGGCCGGCAAAGCCGTCTTTCCCGATGAGCGGCTGAAGCTGCTTTTCGCCTGCACCCATCCCGCCATCGACAGCTCCGTGCATACGGCGCTAATGTTGCAGACCGTTCTCGGCATCGAGGCGAAAACCATCGCACGGGCCTTCGTCGTTTCACCGGAGGCGATGAGCCAGCGGCTGGTGCGGGCCAAGGTCAAGATCCGCGATGCCGGCATTCCCTTCGCCGTTCCCCCTCGCCCCGCTCTGCCGGAGCGGCTCGCTGCCGTGCTTTCGGCGATCTACGCCGCCTACGGCCTCGGATGGGACGGTCTCGACGGCGAGGAGGAGCGCCATTCGCTTGCCGGCGAAGCGATCTGGCTCGGCCGTGCGCTTCTCGCGGTGCTGCCCGATGAACCGGAAGCGATCGGCCTGTTGTCGCTGATGCTTCACTGCGAGGCCCGCCGCAGTGCCCGGCGTGACCGTAATGGCCGCTATGTGCCGCTGGACGAGCAGGATACGGCGGCCTGGAGCGCCATCATGATCGCCGAGGCGGATGCGCTGCTGCGCAAGGCCGGAGCTTTCGACCGTTTCGGTCCCTTTCAGTGCCAGGCTGCGATCCAGTCCGTGCATGCGGCGCGCCGGCTTTCGGGAACGACCGACTGGCAGGCGCTGACAACGCTCTACGCGGCGCTGGTCACGATGAAACCCACGCTCGGCGCACGCGTCGCCGAAGCAGCGGTGATCGGCAGGGCCTTGAGCGCCACCGCCGGCCTGGAGCGGCTCGACAGGCTCGATCCGCGCGATACCGCTGCCTATCAGCCCTATTGGGCCGTGCGTGCCTTTCTTCTGGCACGCGCCGGCGACGATGCCGCAGCAATCGACGCCTACATGACGGCGATCGGCCTCAGCGATAGTCCCGCCGTGCGCGATTTTCTCGCCGACCGGCTGAAGGAGGCGCGGCAAGGGACGGCAGGTTGATTATTTCTCGGTCAGCTTCAGCTCGATGCGGCGGTTGGTGGCGCGCGCATCCGGCGTTTCGCCGGGCGCAATCGGCTGGAACTCGCCGAAGCCGGCAGCAACCAGCCGGTCGGCCGGCACGCCCTGTGCAATCAGGAACTTGACGACCGAAATCGCGCGCGCCGAGGAGAGCTCCCAATTGTCGCGGTAGCGGCCGGTTCCGGCAAGCGGCACATTGTCGGTATGGCCGTCGACACGCAGCACCCAATTGATCTCCGGCGGAATTTCCTTGGCGAGATCGAGAAGGGCGGCGGCGAGTTTGCCCATCTCGGTCTGTCCCTCCGGGTTGAGATCGGCGCCG
Source organism: Rhizobium sp. F40D2 (assembly GCF_051810745.2). NCBI lineage: Bacteria > Pseudomonadati > Pseudomonadota > Alphaproteobacteria > Hyphomicrobiales > Rhizobiaceae > Rhizobium > Rhizobium sp. F40D2. The sequence goes on along the minus strand of NZ_CM131436.1, from coordinate 2,351,808 downwards.
CCCGAGGGAAACAGCACTTCCGATTGGAAGACGAACCGGTCGCCTACGATGCGGATATTCTCGCGGTCCGAAAGGATCTCGCGCAGGCGGCCGAAAAAGTCGGAACGGTAGCGGTTCAATTCCTGCACGCGCGCAGCGAGCGCAACGTTGAGGCGGCTGCCGAGATCGGCGATCTTAGTCTGCGAGACCCGGTCTTTCTCCTCCGAAGCCTGAAGGGCCGCTTCGACGGCGGCGATCTGGCTTCGAAGTGCCGCGATCTGCTGGTTCAGCAGCTCGACCTGGCTCAGCGCCCGCTCGCTGACCTGCTTCTGCTCGTCAAGCTCCTGCGTCATCGTGCCGATCCGCTTCTGCGCAGCGTCCTGGCCGCCCGATCCGGCGTTCAGCAGCGCCTGCAGCCGCGACCGATCGCCCTCGGCACTGGCAAGCGAGGCCTGCAGATTGGCGACCGAATCCTGCAGGTCCTGATTGCTGCCCTTTTCCAGCGCAAGAAGCTGCGTCAGCTCGTTGATCTGACTGTTGAGGCGACTGAGCACCTCATCGCGTCCGGTGATCTCGCGGCTGAGGATGAACTGCCCGACGACGAAGACCGTCAGCAGGAACATGATTGCGATGAGCAGCGTCGACAGCGCGTCAACGAAACCCGGCCAATAATCCACCGTGCGTTCACGGCGCCGGTTGCGGGCTAGAGCCATGGCTTACTTGCCCTCGCTCTTTTCTGCCTGGCTGGCGCGGTCGCGCACGCGCTCGCTCCGGTCGCCGGCGCGCTCCTGAACGCCAATGCGTTCGGCCAGCCGGTCGAGCGTGCGGCGCATCGCCTTGGCCTCGTCCTGCTGCGCCTCGATCCAGTCGCGCAGCATCTGCTGCTCGTTGCGCATGTTCTTGACCAGACCCTGAATGCCTTCGGCAAGGCTCGCCATGGCGGCGACGGAGCGCTGGCTGCCGGCACCCCCTTCCTCGGAGACCTTGCGCAGATAATCGGAGAGCGCACGCATATCGTCCGACGAAGCGCCGGCAACAGCATCGAGGGCCGGCGCCAGGTCGGAACCGACATCGGTGACCGAGGAGAGCCAGTTTTCCAGCTCCATGTAAAAACGGTTCTGTGCGCGGCCGGCCTGAAGGTCGAGGAAGCCGAGAATGAGCGAGCCGGAAAGGCCGAGCAGCGAGGAGGAGAAGGCCTGGCCCATGCCCGAAAGCGGCGTGGAAAGCCCTTCCTTCAGAGCCGCGAGCACATCCCCCGTGCCGTTCGAGCCGGCATCGAGCGACTGAATGACCATGCTGATCGAACCGATCGTGCCGATCAGGCCCCAGAAGGTGCCGAGCAGGCCGAGGAAAACCAGAAGGCCGATGAGGTAGCGCGAGACATCGCGCGATTCGTCGAGGCGGGTGGCGATGGAATCGAGGATCGAGCGTAATGCCGTCGTCGACAGCGCCACCGAGGACTTGCGGCTGCCGATCAGCGCCCGCATCGGCGCGAGCAGCCGCGGATTGCGGTTGACCTTGTCGGCGCTGCCGGCGGCGCGGAACGAATTGAACCAGCGCACTTCGGGGCGAAGCGCCAGCACATGGTTGAAAACAAGAATGATTCCGACTGCGAGAACGCCGACGATCAGGCCGTTGAGGCCAGGATTGTGCATGAAGGCGGTCTGCGTCTGCCGGAAGAGGATGGCGGCGATAAAACCGACGATGACGAGGAAAAGCAGCATCGTCCAGAGGAAGGGCATGGGGCTCGAAAGCCTGTAGGCATAACCGCTGGCCGTCTTTTCGGTGGAGCCGATCTCCGCCACATTCACATTTTCCATAGGGTCCGCTGCCTCCGGAGTCATTGCTGGCGGAGACTAGAGCAACATTGTGCCGAATTGAAGTATGCCGAGGCGAAAACCGTGACTTTACAACAGCCGGATTTCCGCCCGCTTACTTGGCGGGAATTGGCCGCTTGACGACTTCGATCAGCGCCTTGTGGATGGCTTCGTTGCCGGCGACGATCGCGCCGCTCTCCAGAATCGCCGCCCCGCCGTCCCAATCGGTGGCGAACCCGCCGGCTTCGCGGATGAGCAGGATGCCGGCCGCCATATCCCACGGCGCAAGCTCGGCTTCCCAGAAGCCATCGAAACGCCCGGCGGCGACATAGGCGAGATCGAGCGTCGGCGATCCCAAGCGGCGGATACCCGCCACTTCGCCCATCACGTGGCGAAGCTCGACCAGGAACTTGCCGTGATTGCGCTTGCCGAGCGCCGGCACGCCGCAGCCGATGACGCAATCCGACAGCGCGCGACGTGCGGCGACGCGCAGGCGCCGGTCGTTGAGGAAGGCGCCACCGCCGCGCTCGGCGGTATAGAGTTCGTCGGTCGCCGGATTGAAGATGACCGCGGCGACAATTTCGCCATTGCGTTCGAGCGCGATCGAGACGGCGAAGGCCGGGATGCCGTGCAGGAAGTTCGTCGTGCCGTCGAGCGGATCGACGATCCAGCGATGCGCGCCGTCCGTGCCCTTGATCTCCTCGCTTTCCTCGCCGAGGAAGCCATAGGTCGGACGCGCCTTCAGCAGCTCCTCCCTGACGATCTTCTCGGCCTTGCGGTCGGCGGTGGAAACGAAGTCGCCCGGTCCCTTCACGGAAACCTGCAGGTTCTGCACTTCGCCGAAATCACGCCCCAGCGATTTTCCTGCCTTGAGGGCAGCCTGAACCATGACATTGAGAAGAGCTGAACGGGCCATCGGCGCATTTCCTTGGGACTGATACGGGGTGCGCGCTGCCAGGGGCGGGAAGTGTCCCTGAACTTGCATGACAGGCAGCGCTGCAAAGATTGGCGGCCTCAAGACCACAAAATCAGGGAAATTTCAAGGGCCGGCGCGCATGGCTGCCATCCTGTGCCGGAAACCGGGATTGATACTGGACTGTCGGACAAACAGTCTCAGAATTTCTGCTGCGTCATCAGCACTTCGCGGGCGATCTGATCGAGCGGCAGGATACGGTCGACGCCGCCCTTGGCGATCGCCTCTTTCGGCATGCCGAAAACGACCGAACTCGCCTCGTCCTGCGCCACCGTGTAGGCGCCGGCCTCATGCATTTCCAGCATGCCGCGCGCACCATCGTCACCCATGCCGGTCATGATGATCCCCATGGCGTTCGAGCCGGCCGAGCGCGCCGCCGAACGAAAGAGCACGTCGACGGAAGGCCGGTGCCGCGACACCAGCGGCCCGGTCTTCACGCTCACATAATAGCGCGCACCCTGGCGTTCGAGCAGCATGTGCTTGTCGCCGGGCGCGATCAGCACATGGCCGCGCAGCACGGGATCGCCGTCGACGGCTTCCTTGACCTCGACCTCGCAGAGACCGTTCAGCCGCTTGGCGAAGGCGGCGGTGAATTTCTCCGGCATATGCTGGACAATCACCATGCCAGGCGCATTGGCCGGCAGTTCCTCCAGGAACTCGCGCAGCGCCTCCGTGCCGCCGGTGGAGGCGCCAACGCAGACCACCATTTCCGTCGTCTTCGCCATCGCCCGCCCCGTCGGCGGCGGCAGCATCGCATCCGCCGTCAGCTTCTTGGTCGGTCCGTCGGCCGAGGCCGACCGGATGGTTCCGGCAGCGCGGCGGACGGTGGTAAGCCGCGCATGCGAGGCGCTCTTGACGATTTCGCGAATGCGTATCGCATCATCGGAAAGACTGTCGGCGGCCCCGATCTTCGATTTCAGAATGACGTCGACGGCGCCGGCCTCCAGCGCCTGGATCAGCGTTTCCGAACCGGCTTCCGTCAGCGACGAGCACATCACGACAGGGATCGGCCGCTGCGCCATCAGCTTGCGCAGGAAGGTGATGCCGTCCATGCGCGGCATCTCGACATCGAGCGTGATGACGTCGGGGATTTCCTCCAGCAGCTTGCGCGCCGCCACGAACGGGTCGGACGCCACCGCCATGATCTCGATATCGGGATCCTGCTCCAGCACATGCGTCAGCGTCTGACGGATGCTGGCGGAATCGTCGATGATGAGAACGCGGATTTTCTTCGCCATGAAGCCTCTAAATGCGCTGAAACACCGTGTTCGAGACCTGCTTCAACGGCAGATCGAAACCGGTGATCGATTCGGAATGGCCGATGAACATGTACCCTCCCTTCGCCAGGCAATCGCAGAGGCGGTTGAGCACGCCGGCCTGAGTCTGCTTGTCGAAGTAGATCAGCACATTGCGGCAGAAGATGACGTGCATCGGCTCGCCGATCGGGTATTTCTCGTCCATCAGGTTCATGCGGGCAAAACCGATCCTGCTGCGCAGTTTCGGCGTGATGCGCACCTCCCGCCGATCCGGCTGCTTGGCCATCAGCACGTATTTGCGCTGCAGGTCGCGCGGCACCGGCGCGATGAGATCTTCCGGGTAGATGCCCCGACGGGCCGTCTGCAGCACGTCGGTGGAAAGATCGGTCGCCAGCACGCTGTAGGAGACGTCGTTGCGGCCTTCGGTGAACTCCGCCAGAACCATCGCCATCGTATAGGGTTCGGCGCCCGTTGAGCAGGCTGAACTCCAGGTACGAATGGTGCGGACGCCGCTGCCGGCGATCGCCGGCAAGGCCACGCTCTGCATATAGTCAAAATGTTTGGCTTCGCGGAAGAAGTCGGTCTTGTTGGTCGTCACCACGTCGATCAGGTAGACGGTTTCCTGGGCAAGGCCGTCTTGATTGAACAGGAAGTCGCAATAATCGTCGAAGGTCGCATGATTGGTTGCGCGAAGGCGGCGCCTCAGCCGCCCCTCGAGCATCGTCAGCTTGGTCGGCGGCATCTTGATGCCGCTATAGTCGTAGATGAACCGGGCAAGCTTATCGAAATTGCGCTTGCTGATCCGGTCCCCCGGCAATTGGGTTTCCACCGCTGCTGCCATACTCATAAAACGCGGTACTCCGAGTGACGCGGCGGTCAGGCCGCCGATTGCAGTGCAGAGGCGTCCTCGCGCGACAGCAGCCGCGCGAGATCGATGATGACGACAAAGCCGTTCTCACGGCGAACGACGCCGGCAATATAATCCGAGCGCCAGCGCACGCCGATATCGGGCGCCGCCTCGATCTGGTCACGCCGAAACGGCGTGACCTCGAAGACGCGGTCGGCAACGAGGCCGAGAGTGAGAAGCCGGCTTTCCATCGGCACGTCGAGGACGAGCACCCGCGTATGCGGTGTCGGCTCGGTCTTCGTCATGCCGAGCTTCAATCGAAGATCGATCGTCGGCACGCCCTGCCCGCGCACATCGCGCAGGCCGAGCAGATAGTCGGGACCATTCGGAATCTTGAAAGCTTCCGCATAGTCGAGGATTTCCCGGACGACCTCGACCGGCACGGCGAAAATCTCCTCACCGAGGCTGAAGGTCACGAATTGCGCTTCCAGAGATGTTGGAGCCATGATCAGGCGCTTTCCTTGAATTCGACGTCCCCATCATCTGGACCGCCCATGGAGAGATCGAGAGCGAAACCTTTCACCCGCGCCTGCTGGCTGGCGACCCTGTTGGCGGCCGGATTCTTGGACGCAGCCTTGCGGGCGGCGCCCGGAGCCGGGCTGCGCACGGTCAATCTGGCGACCGGCGTGCGGGACTGGCGGTTGCCTGCCGTATCGACCTTGAAGAAAGCGATCGAGGCCTGCAGTTCTTCGGCCTGGCTCGCAAGCTCTTCGGAAGTGGCGGACATCTGCTCGGAGGCGCCGGCATTCTGCTGTGTGACCTTGTCGAGCTGCTGGATCGCCTCGTTAATCTGCGCTGCACCGACATCCTGTTCTCGGCAGGCGGCGCTGATCTCGGCAACGAGTTCCGCCGTCTTGCGGATATCAGGCACCAGCCGGCCGAGCATGTCGCCGGCCTCTTGGGCAGCCTTGACGGTATCGCCCGACATCGAGCTGATCTCGGCGGCGGCCGATTGGCTGCGTTCGGCAAGTTTGCGCACCTCCGAGGCCACGACCGCAAAGCCCTTACCATGTTCACCCGCACGAGCGGCCTCGACCGCGGCGTTGAGAGCGAGAAGATCGGTTTGGCGGGCGATTTCCTGAACGATGCCGATCTTCTCGGCGATGGTCCGCATCGCCTGCACGGCGCGCGTCACCGCGTCACCGCTGGCTTCGGCATCCTTGGCCGACTGGCGGGCAATCTTCTCTGTCTGCGCGGCATTGTCGGCGTTCTGCTTGATATTGGCAGCCATCTCTTCCATTGAGGCGGAAGCCTCTTCGGCGGAAGCGGCCTGTTCCGAGGCGCCCTGCGACACCTGCTCGGAACTTGCCGAAAGCTCCTGGCTGCCGGCCGAAACATTTTCGGCGGCCGAGATCGCATCGGCGACGACGCCGCGCAGCCGCTCGACCATCTGCTCCAGCGCGATACCAAGCGTATCCTTCTCCGAGAGCGGCTTCGGCGATACCATCAGGTCGCCGTTCGAAATCTGGTTGGCGATCGTCGCGGTGTTGCGCAGGTTCGCCGTCATCCGGCTCATCGACTGCACGAGATCGCGGATCTCGTCATTGCTCTTGTGCTCGATATTCTGCTCGAGATCGCCGATGCTGACAGCGTCGGCTAGGCTGACGGCCCGTTTCAAGCCGCGTGAGATGTTGAGCAGGATCCAGATCGCGGCCGCCGAGGAGATGACGATCAGGACGATCGTCATCATGACAAGCAGGTTGCGCGACTGCGCGTACTGGTCGTTGGTGGCCGCATCCGTTTCAGCGAAATTACCGGCCACCGTGTCGTTCAGCTTGGCGAGGACACCAAGCAGATGGATCGTCACCTGCTGGCCTTCGCCCATCGAGATGACACCGGCCTGTGCATTGGATTCCGTCGTATTCTCAGTGGCGAGACCGGCGATCCGGTCCTGCAGCGCGGTCCATTTGCCGTAGAGATCGCCGAACTCGGCCATCGCGGTCTTGATCTCCGGGTCAGCGGACGCGGCAAGGCGGCTCCGGAGCGTTTTGATGAGATCCCGCTGTTGCGAGATCTCGTCGACATAGCCGCCGATCTTGCTGGCATCGGTATTGATGATCGCGTCCTTTTCGGCGCGAATGGAACGCATCACGGCGTCGGAAAGACCGCCGGAATCGCGCAGGTTGGCGACAGGGCCGGCAACCATGATCGAGATCTCGCCGTTCAGTGACGACAGATTGTAGATCGAAAGGCCGGCCATGGCGCAGGTGAGAAGAACGATGAAACCGAACACCATGCTCAGTTTGAGTTTGATTGTGAAGCGCATCCTAACACCCCTATAGAATTGCTGCGAATATCCTGCGAGCTTCATGTGCGCAGTGGTGAAGACGCCTCATGCGTTCCCGGCGCTGCCGGTACCTCCGGCACGTCCATACGCCGGTCTCGTTTGAAACGCGGCTGTAGCCAGCCGCCCTTTTCTCAATTGGGGAGCGCTAAGCGCTCTCCTTGAATTCATCATCGACAGTGTCGGGACCGCCCATCGACATATCGAGAGCGAAGCCCTTCACCCGCGCCTGCTGGCCGGCGACGCTGTTGGCGGCCGGTTTCTTGGAGGCGGGCTTGCGGGTGGCGCCTGGAGCCGGGCTCCGGACCGTCATTCTGGCAGCCGGTGCGCGATCACGGCGGCTGCCAGCCGTATCGACCTTGAAGAAGGCGATCGACGTCTGCAGCTCTTCGGCCTGTGAGGCGAGCTCCTCAGATGTCGCAGACATCTGCTCGGAAGCGCCGGCATTCTGCTGGGTGACCTTGTCGAGCTGTTGGATCGCTTCGTTGATCTGGGCCGCGCCGATATCCTGTTCGCGGCAGGCGGCACTGATCTCGGAAACCAGCTCGGCCGTCTTTCGGATGTCCGGCACCAAGCGGCCGAGCATATCGCCGGCATCGGCGGCAGCCTTGACCGTATCGCTCGACATCGAGCTGATCTCGGCCGCAGCCGACTGGCTGCGTTCGGCAAGCTTGCGAACCTCCGAAGCGACGACCGCAAACCCTTTGCCGTGTTCGCCGGCACGCGCCGCTTCCACGGCGGCGTTGAGCGCCAGCAGATCGGTCTGGCGGGCGATCTCCTGGACGATGCCGATCTTCTGGGCGATCGTGCGCATGGCGTCCACAGCGCGTGTCACCGCCTCACCGCTCATCTCCGCGTCCTTGGCCGACTGGCGGGCGATCTTTTCCGTCTGGGCGGCATTGTCGGCATTCTGCTTGATGTTGGCGGCCATTTGCTCCATCGAGGCGGAAGCCTCTTCGGCCGAAGCAGCCTGTTCGGTGGCGCCCTGCGAGACCTGCTCGGAGCTTGCGGAAAGCTCCTGACTGCCGGAAGAGACATTGTCGGCGGCCGACAATGCATCGGCGACGACGCCACGCAGGCGCTCGATCATGATGTTGACGTTGCCGAGAAGCTCGCCGATTTCGTCGCGGCTGGTGATATCCGCCATCTTCGTCAAATCGCCTTCCGACACTTCGCGAACCACGGTATTGGCCCGGCTGAGGCCCTTGCTGATCGTGCTGGCGATCCAGAAGGCGGTAATGGCCGCAACCACCAGGGCAAAGCCGGCTACCGCCATCATCATCGTGCGTGTGGTCGTATACTGCGCGTCGGCGCCATCGTCGGCAGCCTTCATGCGCTGCTTCTCGAGAGTGAGGATTTCGCCAAGCGTCGAGTCGATATCGTTGGCAGCAGCCCGGGCTGACGTGACGGAGACGGTATTTGCGCCTTCGGCGTTCCCGGCCTTCACATAGTCGCGGAGCTGATCGTCGGCTGCATTGAATGTCTTGGAAAGTTCCGCGATGCGCGCCCAGCGAATCTTGCCCTCTTCAGTTGCCAGCGTCAGGACCTGGCTAAAGGCATCAGCGAACTCTTTGCGGGCCTGATCGCCCTTGGCGATCGCGCCGGCTGTCTCCTCGGCAGTGCGGGCGGTGAGCAGGTTCTTTTGCTGACGGATGGCCTCGAGCTGGGCAATGCTGATTTGCTGTGCGAGGTCGAGACGGGCCGCCGGACCGGAAAGCAGATTGCCGATCGTGTCGTTCAGCGATCCAAGGCTGACGATGCCGTAGGCAGCGGTGCCAATCAGCATAAGGATGATGAAGGTGAACGCAGTCACCAATTTTGTCTTGATTGTCAATCGCATCGGTTTAACCCCAACCTGAACTCAGCCGACGTCAGCTGGCGGCTCCTGCCGCGTCGTGCTTCGATGAAAAAATCGCCTGCAGGTTGGGGAGAATGATAAACTCCCTGCCCCTCTTCACCAGGCAGTTGATATAGTCGGCGCGCCAGCGCATGCCGATGCTCGGCGGCGCTTCACTCGCGCTCTTTGCAAGTGACGTCACCTCGTTCACCTTGTCGGTTCTGAGGCCGACGAGCGTCTGCTCGCCCTGCAGATCGATCTCGATGACGATGATGCGGCTATCGATAGTCGCCTGCGCTGCCTCCATCCCGAAGGCGAGACGCAGATCGGCAAGTGGAATGACCTTGCCGCGGAAGTTGATGACGCTGGCAACGAAGGGCTGGCTGCCCGGCACCGCGGTCTCCGGAAGCAGGTCCAGGATTTCCTGGACGATAACCGCTTCCAGCGCGAAGGTCTCGCCGTTGAGATCGAAGGTCAGCACTTCGACTTCCTCGGCATAACTCCAGTGATTGTCGAATCGTTCGGCTGTTGCTGCTGTTGCGCTCATCCTGCTACCCGCAATTGCGCCTCCTGTTGCTGACCCGCGGCAACCAGGTGCCCGACGTCGAGAATGAGGGCGACGCTGCCGTCGCCGAGAATGGTCGCGCCCGAGAATGTCGCGACGTCGTTATGCAGTTTCGACATCGACTTGATGACCGTCTGGTGGTCGCCGATGATCTGGTCGACGACGAGGCCGACGCGTTCCGTGCCGGTCGAGATGACGACGACCTTCTGGTGTACGTCGGGCTTGGTGCCGGTGCGGAAGAGGTCGCGCAGGCGCAGGAACGGCACTAGGCTGTCGCGCAGCGAGATGAAGCTGCGGCCGCGCGAGCGGAGATCTTCCTCGAGCGACAGTTCGAGGCATTCCTCGACCGCCGAGAGCGGGATGACGTATCGGCCGGAACCGACACGCACCAGCAGGCCGTCGATGATGGCGAGCGTCAGCGGGATGCGCAGCGACACTTCCGAGCCCTGTCCCGGCACGCTGACGATGTCGATCGCACCGCGAAGCGCTTCGACTGTCTTCTTGACCACGTCCATGCCGACGCCGCGGCCGGACAGATTGGTGATCGCCGCGGCCGTCGAGAAGCCGGGAGCGAAGATCAGCTGCAGCAGCTCGGGATCGGACAGCGGCTGGCCGGGCTGGATAAGGCCCGAGGATTCGGCCTTGGCGCGAACCCGTTCGCGATTGATGCCGCGGCCGTCGTCCTTGATCGAGATGATCACCTCGCCGCCCGCCTGGCGGGCCGAAAGCGTCACCGTGCCGGCCTCGGTCTTGCCGGCGGCAAGGCGGTCGGCAGGCGTTTCGAGGCCATGATCGATCGAGTTACGCACCAGGTGCACCAGCGGATCGGCCAGCCGCTCGATGACCGTCTTGTCGACTTCGGTGCTCTCGCCCTCCGTCACCAGCTCGATCACCTTGCCGGTTTCGCGGGCGAGATCGTGGACGAGGCGGCGGAAACGGGAGAACAGGGTGGCGACCGGCACCATGCGCAGCACCATCATCGTGTCGCGCAATTCACCGGACAGGCGTTCGATTTCTTCCGAGACGGAGCGCAGCGCGATATCGGCGCTGGCGCTGGCAAGCTGGCTGAGACGCGATTGGGCGATGACGAGCTCGCCGACGCGGTCCATCAGCTCGTCGAGACGCTCGGCTGGAACGCGGACATTCTCCGCCGCCTTCGCCTGGCTGACGGCGACGGGCGGCTCGCGCCTCGCCGGCACCGCCTCGACAGGACGAAACTCCGGAACAGCCGCCGAGACCGCGGCGACGGGGAGAGGTGCTGCCGTTTGCTCAATCGGGGCAACGTTTGCCGTTGCCGGCCCGTCGATCTCCTCGACACTGAGTTCCATATCGTCGAGCACGAAGATGAAGACGTCGTCGATCGCCGAGCGGTCCTGCTCGCTGGTCAGCATCACGTCCCAGGAGATATGGAGTTCCGTCGGCATGAGCTCGCTAAGAGGCGGAATGGCCGAGGTGTTGGCACGCACCGTGCATTCGCCGAGATCGCGCAGCTCGTCCAGCAGGCCGAGCGGGTTGGTGCCGTTGGCCATCGAATTGGCGGGCAGGCTGAAGCGGATGCGCCAGTTATTCTTCTTCTTCGTCGATACCTCACGCACGACCGCGGGTGCGGCAGCAGCGGCCGGTACGGCAGCGGGCGCCGCCGGCTTGCCGCCGACGGCCGCCTGCAACTGCGCCAGAAGCTTGCTGCCGGTATCACCGTGATCGGCGTCCGGCTGGTCGACGAGGGCGCGCATATGATCCTGGGCGGCAAGAACAGCGGCAACGAGTTCGCTGGTCGCCGCGACCTCGCCCTTGCGGACGCGGTCGAAGGCGGTTTCGCAATGATGAGTGAAGGCGGCGAGCGCCTCGAAACCGAACATCGCGCCGGAGCCCTTGAGCGTGTGGAGCCCGCGGAACACGGCGTCGACGAGATCCTTGTTGTCGAGCTGGTGAGTGAGGTCGAGAAGACCGGCCTCGATCGCTTCAAGGCATTCGGCAGCCTCCATGCGGAACACGGCAACGGGATCGAGCGTGTTCATCGTCCGAGAACCTTCTTCACGATCTTCACGAGATGTTCGGGGTCGAACGGCTTGGTCAGCCAACCCGTCGCACCGGCGGCCTTGGCGCGCGCCTTGAGATCCGCATCCGATTCCGTCGTCAGGAAGATGATCGGAACGCCGGCCTGCCCGGGCAGTTTCCGCAGTTCCTCGATCATCGTCAGGCCGTCCATGACCGGCATGTTGAGATCGGTCACGATCAGATCGAAGCGGCCACCCTTGGCAGTCGCCAGGCCCTCGGCCCCGTCGGCGGCTTCGGTGACGCTGTAACCGGCATTGCTCAGCGTGACCTTGGTGGTCAGGCGGATGCTGGCAGAATCGTCAACAGTCAGGATATTCGCACTCATAACTTCACCTCTTTATGCAACCAAAAATTTGCGTCTTCTTGATCGAAGGATTCAATGAAACCTGCGCGTTCAAGTACCTTCAGGACCGAGCCGCGAGCAGGCATAGAAAGTTTGAACGTCTTCCCGTCAACTTTTGCTTGGCGGCGCGCTGACTCTATGAGTTGAAGGAAGCTCAGATCGGCTTCCGCACTTTCAGAAATGCTAACGACGATTGTATCGTTGTCGTGAAATTCATCGATGAATTTTGAATATAGTTCGGACGCGGAGCGAATACTCAGCACATTGGGCAGATTTATAGGATCGTAATATTGTTTAGGAGTGTCCAACGCAGTCCCCCCGGCCAGAGAAATACTTGACGGCCCTAAAAGGACTCTCACGGCAGCGTTAATGCAGGGTAAACAGCGGTTGTAGGAAACTGCCGTATAACGAGTCTTAAGACTCCGAATTCTCATCCGGAATAAGTTGTATTTTTTTCTCAAAATTTAGAAACAAATAAAATAAAAGCAGTGGGTTAAGCAAAATCACCCAGCCAAGAGGCTGGGTTGGCGTGCCATCCACATCTTTCGTTAATCACAACGCTGACGAGTCCGGCGCGTTTACCGGACGTTTCCATCCTGCCCGTAGAAATAGAGTCAGATAAGCCTGTGTTTAAGAAAAGGTATAAATGTTGGCACACGCTCTGGTATCGCCGACCGCTGCAGCCTACACATCCGGACGGGATATCGGCCGGACGCTGGAATCCGCCCGCAGCCGGGTCGAGGAGCGTTTTCTCGAAGGCGGCACGGTCCTGCTTTCGGTGATGGATGTTCTCAACCGCTTGTTGAATTCTCTTGAGAGTGTCACCGCTGCACTCGACAATGGGGAGTCGAGCGATACCGGCGCCGATCTCCGTGCCACGGTGGAGAGCCTGACGGCACTGCCGGTCACCGAGGAAAATCGTCAGCAGGCGCTCGTCTCGCTTGCGCAGACCGGTATGGATCTGCGCAAGCATGTCTCCGACATGCAGGAGACGATGCGTTATCTCAGAACCTTCGCCGTCACCGTGAAGATCACCGGCGCCGGCCTTGCCGAATTCGCCGGCTTCGCACAGGAAATCCTGGAGCGAATCTATTCCGGCACCGATGAAGTCAACCGTTTCGCCACGCATCTCGACAGCCTCGACAAGGAGGTCAAGCTCGCCGCCTCCTTCGGCGCCAGTGTCTCCAAGGGTTATGCCGATACCGTTCCGGCCGTCGCCGCCGCCCTGCGCGACGACGCGGTCAAGATCGCCGAACACCGCAAGCATCTCGGCGTCGTCGCCCGCGAGGTCGGCGCGATTGCCCGCGGCGTCCAGAGCAAGGTCGCCTCGACGCTCTCTGCCCTGCAGATCGGCGACATCACCCGCCAGCGCATCGAGCATGTGCAGGCCACCCTATCGCTGCTTGAGGAATTCTTTGCCGGCGAGGAGGGCGCGAAGCTCGATGCCGGCGCGCGCAAGCGCCTGCAGAATGTCATCCACCATCTGACCGCAGCGCAGATGAACGACATGTGCACCAATTTCCAGCGGGATTCAGAGAACGTCGTCACGACGATCGCCAGTTTCGACCACGACATGCGGGAGATCCTCAAGCTGCGCGACCAGATGAGCGGTGAGAGCGGCGAAACCGGCAGCAATTTCATGCGTGCGCTGGAATCCAGCGTTTCAGCCGCCCACGAAATTGTCCAGAAGGTCGACACGGCAAGCCGCCAGGCCGACCAGGTGAGCCAGTCGACGATCGGCACGGCTGCCAAGCTCTCCGAAGCGATCGCCAACATCCGCGCCGTCAAGACCGACATTCACTATATGGCTTTGAACACCAACCTGCGCTGCAGCCGCCTCGGTGAGGAAGGCAGGTCGATCAACGTCGTCACCGCCGAGCTGCGCATCTTTGCCGGCAAGCTCGACGAATCTGCCGACGCCATCGTCACCGGCCTGCCGGCACTCGAAGCCGCGGCCGGGCGCGTCGCCCCCGCCGCCGACGTCGGGACCGGCGGTCTGGGAGAAAGCCTGACATCGGCCGTCGGCAACATCCGCTCCGCAGCCAATATGATGGAAAATGAGCTGAAGGTGCTCGCCGAGAACGGCCGCGAGGTCGCCACCAAGATCAGCCTGCTGATCGGCAAGCTCGATTTTCAGCGCGATCTCGGCGAAGTCTTTGCCCGCTGCGCCGATCTGCTCGAAAGCGCCGCCGGCACCGAGGTCGCCGATATCTCCGATCTTACGGAAGTGATCGCTCCGCTCGACCGCAAGATCTTCAAACACTATACGATGGTCCAGGAGCGCAGCATTCACCGCGACATCATCCCAGCCTGCGAAGACAGCACCCCGGCGCCCGCCGAGACCGCCAAAGCCGAAAACGACGAGGATCTTTTCGCCGACGCGCTGTTTTAAAATCGTTCCCGGCTGGGACGCGCAAAGGACGCTGTAATTTATCGCCGCCGGAACTTGTTGGCGGCTTCGATCGCCGCTTTCTGCTGATCGTCCTCGATGCCGAGATAGAAATCCTCGAGCGACGGATCGGCGAGCCCCGCCCGGCGCGACAGGACATACCACTTCGCCGCCTCGATCGGATCGGGCGCCGTGCCGATGGCGTTGATATAGAGGTGGGCGAGCTTGTTCTGTGCGACGACATTGCCGCCATTGGCGGCAAGCTTCAGCCATTCGAAGCCCTTGACGTAATCCTTCGGCCCGCCGACGCCGTTGACGAGCCAGATGCCGAGATCGAGCTGGGCCGTGTCGAAACCAGCGCGCGCCGCACGTGCCATCCACTCGCGGGCGAGTTGCTTCTTTTCCTCAGGCAAGTCCTTCAGCGTCGCATAGATCTGCGCCACGGCATATTGCGAATCGGCAATGCCCTGCTCGGCCGATTTCTCGTAGAATGGCAGCGCGAGCTTCAGTCCCGTCTCGCCGGGATGATCGGCGATGACAAGCTGCGCCCAGTTGAATTCCGCCGAAGGATTACCGGCCTCGGCCGCCTTGCGCATGTAGTCGTCGGCCTTGACCTTGTCGCGCGGCACACCCTGGCCTTCCATCAGGATCAGCGCATATTTGAACATTGCCGCCGCGTCGCCGCCTTCGGCCGCCTTGCCGTACCAGAAGGCGGCGTTCTTGACGTCCTTCTTGACACCAAGCCCCTGCGAGAGGATTTCGCCGATCAGCGTCTGTGCCGCTGCATCGCCGAGCTGGGCGCGCGGCAGCGCCTTGTCCATTGCCGTCAGGTAATAACCGCGCTGGAAGGCGCCGTAAGCCTCGTCGACAGGTCCCTTGTAATCCTTCTCCGGCGGCAGGTCCGGCAGCTTCGCACCCATGCGGTCGAACACGCCGACACCATCGGAGGGCCGCACACCCGGGACGGAGGGCCGGTCGGTGCGGAAGGTCGAGGCCGGGGCCGAGCCGGGCTGGCTGATGACGTTGTCGGTGGCCTGCGCCAAGACGACACCCGGCCCGGCCGCAACGAAGGTGACCATGCTGGCAAGCATAAATTTCAACAGGCGGGCGGTGGGGATCGGCATGAGCGCGATTTCAATCCTCAAACCGTGGCGCTTTTTCGTCAAGCAAGGCGTTGACTTCGGCGACGATAGACGGCGCCCGGTTGGGCTCGCCGAAAACAGCCAGCCGCAGCGCCACGAATTCCGCTCCGGTCTCGGCGACGGCAAGCGCCGAGGCCGGATCGGTGCCGCCCATGACGATACAGGGAATCTCGATCATCGAGGCCCACCATTCGCCGAGCGCAAGGTTCTTCGGATGTGCCTCCGGCTTGATATCGCCGTCGAGCTTGCCGAAGAAAATATAGTCCGGCCTGGCTTCGCCGATCTCAAGCGCATTGTGCCGGTCGGCTGCGTTGCCGCCGCCGACGATCAGCTTCGGCGCATGTTTTTCGATCGCTTCCGAAAGTGCCTCGGCATTGCCGGAAAGGTGCAGGCCGTCGGCCTTTGCCCGTCCCGCCACGCGGCTGTCGCCTGCAATCAGGGCGGCGGCGCCGGCATCCTGGATCAGCGGCACCAGCTTCTCGGCATGCTTCTGGAAGGTGCCGTCGTCAAGCCCGTATTGCGGCACGATCACCGAGGCGACATCGCCGCCCTTCAGCGCGTCGGCAACGATCCTTGCCTGTTCATCAGCATCGGTAATATCGGGTACGATGAGCACAAGGCGGCAGCGGTTTTCCGGTTCGGTCATCAGGTCTTTCCGTTTCCTCGCGAATTCCTCGTTGAGATGAAGGATCCGCACTCGTTTTGTGTGAGTAGTTCCGTTAGACGAGGCTTGCAAGAGGAGGACGCCGAAAGCATGCCGCAGGATTTGTCATTCTACTACGCCGCCGTGCCCGCCGTGCTCCTGGTGGGCCTCGCAAAAGGCGGCATGGGCGACGCTTTGTCGCTGATCGGCCTGCCCTTCCTCGCCCTCGTCGTCTCGCCGGTCGAGGCGGCGGCCATCCTGCTGCCGATCCTGGTCTTCATGGACATGATCTCGCTCATCATCTGGCGCCAGCACGGCGACTGGGCAACGCTGAAGATCATGCTGCCGGGCGCAGTCTTCGGCATCGCGCTGGGCTGGGCGACCTCGGCGCTCGTTCCGGGCAACATGCTGCGCATCGTCATCGGCGCTGTGACCATCCTCTTCTGCCTGCGCTATTTCTGGAACAATTATGGCCCGGGCGCCGGCAAGATCGTCCCGCCGCGCGGCCAGCGGCCGGTGGCCGCCGGCCTTTGGGGTACATTTTCCGGCTACGGCAGCTTCGTCGCCCATGCGGGAGGCGCCCCTTTTCAGATCTATGCCCTGCCGCTCAAGCTGCAGCCACGCGAATATACCGGCACCAGCGTGCGCTTCTTCGCGATCCTCAACGCCATCAAGCTCATTCCCTATTTCGCACTCGGTCAGCTCGACACCCAGAATCTCGCGACCTCCGCCACGCTGCTGCCCTTCGCCCCACTCGCCACCCTTGCCGGCGCCTGGTGTGTGCGCCGCATGAAGCCGGCAATCTTCTATCCCTTCATGTATGCGATGGCCTTGATTGCCGCCTTCCTCATCGTGCGCGAGGGTCTTGGCTGGTAAGGAGCCTTGCTGTGTAATTCCTTCAACCGGAACCGACCTAAAGAATTAGGCAGCAATTCTAAGTGTAACCATCCTTGGCGCGTCTGAAAGACTGCGACGCCGTTGCACGCTGCAATGCACAATTTCCTTGCTGGAACGGCCGGTTTAACGTAGCTTTCCCGCTATGTCGAACACGGACCCCTTCTCTGCGATTGCCGATCCGAACCGGCGGTTTCTGCTGGAGGAATTGCGTCGCGCGCCTCGGACCGTCAACGAACTCGCCGAGGGCCTGCCGATCAGTCGCCCCGCTGTGTCGCAGCACCTGAAAGCGCTGCTCGACAGCAACCTCGTCTCGGTGACCTCGGAAGGCACGAAACGCATCTACACGGTCAACAACCGCGGTTTCGACAAGCTCAATTTATGGCTGGATCAGTTCTGGGCCTGATGCAGGCTCATATGACAGCCCTGCCCATCATTTGGATGCGACTTGAACACGGCACTCGCAAAGGCGCCAGCCGCGATGCCGCTGGCATCGGGCTGGCGCAATTCTGGTGTAAAATCACCGGGTCTTGCTGATTTCAGGCGGAATGGATGGATTTACCTTTTCTTTCGCAAGATGATCGACCGGCGACCCTTGGGAAGATCAGTGGACGGATGACTTGAGACGCATGATCTCGTCCTTGATGCGCAGCTTGCGGCGCTTGCATTCGGCAATTTCTGTATCGGAGATAGAGGGAGCTGTTCTGAGCGCGTGCAGCTCCTCTTCAAGAGCGACATGCTTTTTCTGGAGTGATTCAAGATGAGCTTGAACTGTCATTTGACCCTTCCTTCCTCTTACCCTCCCCGGCCAACATCGTCGGGGATCAAGGTGTCAACGCGGCGGACTGTGACATATTTTTGAAGGCTTGTCGAAGGCCAAAAGATGAAGACTGGATGGCAATTTCATGATCAAGACTAACTAGCCGTTACCCGTATTTGGTGATAGGAGCTTGCGGAAATCATCGGCAGATCGGACAAGGTCCGGGGACGATAACGGGGAATGCATATGGCCGATCAGGAACAGGCGGAAATCAGGCTCACCGTGGCGCGGCTGCGCCAGGAGCACGAGGATTTCGACGCCGCGATCAACGCCATGATCCAGATCGGGTGCGATGCTCTGCGGATCCAGCGCATGAAGAAGAAGAAGCTCGTCATCAAGGACAGGCTTTCAAAGCTGGAAGATCAGATCATCCCTGACATCATCGCCTGAGGGGATAGCAACAAATGATGACAGACAGACCGTCCGTCGCCATCATCATGGGGAGCCAGTCCGACTGGGAGACCATGAAGAACGCCGCCGACACGCTGGAGGCGCTGGAAATCCCTTATGATGCGCGCATCATTTCGGCGCACCGCACACCCGACCGGCTGGTCAATTTTGCCAAGGGTGCGCGGGCCGAGGGCTTCAAGGTCATCATCGCCGGCGCCGGCGGCGCCGCCCACTTGCCGGGCATGGCTGCATCGATGACGCCGCTGCCGGTTTTCGGCGTGCCGGTCCAGTCTAAAACCATGTTCGGCCAGGACAGCCTTCTTTCCATCGTGCAGATGCCGGCCGGCATTCCTGTCGGCACGCTCGCCATCGGCAAGGCCGGCGCGGTCAACGCCGCCCTTCTCGCCGCCGCCGTCCTTGCCCTTTCCGACGAAGAAGTCGCCGACCGGCTCGACGAGTGGCGCGAGCGCCAGAGTGCTGCCGTCGCCGAATTCCCGATGGACGACCTATGACGGCAAGAACGATTGGCATCATCGGTGGCGGCCAACTCGGCCGCATGCTGGCCATTGCCGCCGCCAGGTTGAATTTTCGCACGGTCATTCTCGAGCCGCAGGCCGACTGCCCGGCCGCCCAGCTCGCCAACCGGCAGATCGTCGCCGCCTATGACGATCCAGCCGCCCTGACCGAACTCGCCGAAGTCTGCGATGTCGTCACTTACGAATTCGAGAACGTGCCCGTCGCAGCCGCCGAAGCGCTTTCGGCAAGCATACCCATCTATCCGCCGCCGAAGGCGTTGGAAGCCGCCCAGGACCGCCTTGTCGAAAAGCGCTTCCTCAATGATTGCGGCATATCAACGGCCCGCTTCCATGCGATCGACAGCCAGGCCGACCTGGAAATGGCGCTCGCCGATTTCGGCGGCCAGGGCGTACTGAAGACGCGCCGCCTCGGTTATGACGGCAAGGGCCAGAGGGTTTTCCATTCAGCCGCCGACAGCGCTGATGGCGCCTATGCCGCGCTCGGCGCCGTGCCGCTGATCCTCGAAAGTTTCGTCGCCTTCGAGCGCGAGGTCTCGATCATCGCCGCCCGCGCCACGGACGGCACGGTCGTCTGCTTCGATCCCGCAGAGAATGTCCATCGCAGCGGCATCCTCCACACCTCGACGGTTCCGGCTGCGATCTCGCCGACGACGGCGGACGCCGCGCGCCGATCGGCCGAAAAGATCCTCGCGGCATTGAACTATGTCGGCGTTATCGGCATCGAATTCTTCGTGCTTGCCGATGGCGGCCTGATTGCCAACGAGATGGCGCCACGTGTCCACAACTCCGGTCACTGGACGGAGGCCGCCTGCGTCGTCAGCCAGTTCGAACAGCATATCCGTGCCGTCGCGGGCCTGCCGCTCGGCAATGCAGAGCGGCATTCCGACTGCTTCATGCAGAACCTGATCGGCGACGATATCCTGGCCGTTGCCGACTGGCTGCAGCGCCCCGCTACGCTGGTTCATCTCTACGGCAAGACGGAATGGCGCCCCGGCCGCAAGATGGGCCATGTCACCACCTTGACGCCGAAATCGCCGGTTTTGGCCTGAGAAAACACTGCTGCGCCTTGGGAAAAACACCGTCATGCGGTTGACACGGAAAAGGTGACGAGGTATCTGCTCCCCCACCTAAACAGCGCGCCCGATGGCGCGCTTTTGATTGTTAAAGATACGGGCGAATGTGAATTCCCCCATAGAGATCGCGGATCAGAAAAATGAAGATCAAGAATTCGCTCAAGTCGCTCAAGGCACGCCACCGTGACAACCGTCTGGTTCGCCGCAAGGGCCGCATCTACATTATCAACAAGCTGAACCCGCGCTACAAGGCTCGTCAGGGCTGATTTAGCGCGCCCGGATCGCTTCGCCCGCGCGAGTTTGCGCCGGCAGATATCCGGTTGGTCGCTGCGGTGATCACGTCAAATTTGTTTGATCTTCGGCGTTGGCGGGCTAATATGTCCGCCATGCGCTTTTTTGCTTTGACGTCAGCGGCGCTGCCGCTCGCCCTCATCTTCTCCGCCGCCACCTTTCCGGCCACTGCCGCGGAAAAGGACGTTATCGTCGAGCAGGCGGATGTCTCCAATTCGCCGAAACAACACATCGACCAGCTCTTCAGCCAGCTGAAACGCGAGCGCGACCCCGACAAAGCCAGCGGCATCGCCAATGAGATCCGCATGGAATGGAACGATTCCGGCAGCGCAACCATCAATCTGCTGATGCAGTGGGCCGATAAGGCGATCGAGGAAAAGCGCAATGCCGCCGCCCTCGATTTCCTTGACGAGGCGATCGCGCTAAAACCCGATTATGCCGAAAGCTGGAACCGCCGCGCGACGCTGAACTTCGTCATGGGCAATTATCGCAAGTCGATGTCCGACATCGAACGTGTGCTCGATCTCGAGCCGCGCCATTTTGGCGCGCTCTCCGGCATGGCGGCGATCCTCAGCAATTCCGGCAACGACCAGCTGACCTTGAAGGCCTGGGAGCGTTTTCTTGACATCTACCCCGCCGAACGGACCGCGCAGGAACAGGCCAACACGCTTGCAGAAAAACTCGCCGGCAACCGCACCTGATCCTCGGGCGTCGAGCTTGACCTCCGGCCGAACCGCGCAATTTAGAACTTTAGACGGGAAACGATGCAACACGTCGGCTCTCGCCAAAGCCGCCGCAACTATCGCCCGTTAAGATCATGCTTGCAGAAGTTTCCGCTCTTCTCGCCCCGCTCGCCGCCGCCATAGGTTACTCCTCCTATAAGGCGCGGCAATTCGAACAGACCTATCCGAATATCGGCGAACTGACGGATGTCGGCGGCTACCGAATGAATGCCGTCCATATCGAGCGTCCCGAAGGCGCCGACCTGCCGGCCCTGGTCTTCATTCACGGCGCCAGCGGTAATCTGCTCGACCAGGTCGTCGCCTTCCGCGCAGCACTCGAAGGCCGGGCCGAGATGCTGTTCGTCGATCGTCCCGGCCACGGTTATTCCGAACGCGGCGGTCCTGATAACGCGGTTCCCTCCGGTCAGGCCGATGCGATCGCCAGGCTGATGGAAAAGCGCGGCATCGAAAAAGCTGTCATAGTCGGCCATTCCTTCGGCGGCGCGATCACCGCCGCTTTCGGCCTGCGCCATCCCGATAAGACCTCGGGCCTGCTTTTCCTCGCCCCCGCCACCCACCCGTGGCCGGGCGGCATCGACTGGTTCTATCACATCGCAACCGTGCCGGTCCTCGGCTGGCTTTTCAACCACGCGATCGTCGTGCCGCTCGGGCTGAGCCGGCTGGATCGCGGCACGCGGAACGTCTTCCACCCCAATCCGCGCCCGGCCGATTACATCGAACAGACCGGTCCGTCGCTGGTGCTGCGACCCGACGCTTTCCACAACAATGCCGCCGATTTAAAGAGACTGCTTGCCTATGTGAAGGAACAGTCACCACTTTATGCGCAGATCACCGCGCCGACCGTCATCATCACAGGCGACAGCGACGAGATTGTCTGGGAGCACCTGCATTCACGCGGCCTGGCCCGAGATATAGCGGGCTCCGAACTTATCACCGTTCGCGGCGTCGGCCACAAGCCGGATTATCTCGCAACCGATGTCGCCATCGCCGCCATCGAGAAGATCGCCGGCATGCCGCGCGACCTTCAGGCGATCGCCCGTCGGGCCGAAGAGAGGCTCGCCGCCGCATCAAGCGACAGGACGCTTGCAGCCGCGCCCTCGTTGAGGCCAAGCGCCCTTCACGGCGCATGACCTCTGCGGCTCGAGTTCGACGAAGAGACCATCGGCAGCAATACCGAAACCTGCATCAGGCGCTGAGACGCACACCGCCGTCACAGGTGATCACGTGGCCACTCATAAATCCGTTTCCGATTAGGAAGGCGATCGCCTCCGCTATATCCTCCGGCCTGCCGACGCGACCGACCGGCGTGCGGCTGGCGAAGTCCGCAAAGACGCTGCCCCGCTGCTCCGACGGCAGGAAACTCCACCACGGCGTATCGACGACCCCGGGTGAAACGCCGTTGACGCGCAACGGCTTCAATTCGGCGGCCAGCACCGGCACCATCGCCTCGATGCCGGCATTGACGGCAGCAAGCCCAGCCGTACCGGGCATCGCGGCCTGCGCACTGACCGCCGAAACGAAAGTGATGCTGCCGCCCGGCTGCAGCAGCGGCAATGCTGCCTGAGCTGCCGCGGCATGCGGAATGAGCTTGGTCTGGAACCCGGCAAGCAGATCCGCCATGTCGAGTGTAGCAAAAGGCCCGGCGCCATGGCCGCTGCCCATGGCCAGCACCAGATGACCGAACGCGCCGATCCCGGCAAAAGCCTCACCGAGTGCCGATAGCTTCGCCGCATCGAGCACGAGGCTGCGCAGATCACCGTCGATCGATGTTTTTGCCGCGGCAAGCTTCTCGCCGTCACGGCCTGCGATGGTGACCGTATATCCCTGTTTCAAAAGTAATTTCGCCGTAGCAAAGCCGATGCCGGAAGACCCGCCGATGACGACGACATGCTGTAAAGACATGATGCTGCTCCTTGATTATTCGAGCCGCAGACGCTTCAATCACCCGCGACGCCTGCATCATGCGCCGCCTGGAAACGTCAAACAGTTCCATTTTTATCCTGGTATCGATACTGATATGATCCCCGGCATGGACCAGAGAGCCGACACATTCGAAGCCCGCCGCCGTGAATTCGCAGCCTTCCTGCGTTCGCGTCGCGAGCGGCTGGCGCCGTCCGAAGTTGGCTTGCCGGAGGGTTTTCGGCGACGCACGCCAGGTCTGAGGCGCGAGGAACTCGCCATGCTGGCCGGCGTCGGCACCACCTGGTACACATGGCTGGAACAGGGCCGCGACATCAGACCCTCGGCACAGGTGCTGAATGCCCTTGCCGATGCGCTGCGTCTCGACGAGGCCGAGCGCCAACATCTCTTCACCCTCAACGACCGCCAGATGCCGCAGACAGTATCCAGCGCGCCCGAATGCGTCGACGAACCGCTGCGGCGCATGCTCGCCAACCTCACCCACCAACCGGCCTATGTGCTTGGCCGTCGGTGGGATGTGCTCGCCTGGAACCGCGCCGCCGAAGTACTCTTCGGCGGTTACGACACGCTCGACCGTGACGAGCGCAACACCATGCATCGCCTCTTCGCCGATCCGGCGCATCGCCGGCTGCTCGTCGATTGGGAGACGGTTGCCCGCGTCTCGCTGGCGATGTTTCGCGCCGACAGCGCGCGTTATGCCGGTGATCCGGATTTCGAGCGACTGATCGCCCTGTTGAAACAGGCAAGCTCCGAATTTCGTGACTGGTGGCAGCGCCACGAGGTCGTCACCCCGCTGTCGGGTATCAAGCGCATCGACCATCCGGTTAAGGGCCGCATGTGCTTCGAGCATACAGGGCTGACATTGACGAGCCGGCCGGAGATGAAGCTTGTCGTCTATACGCCGCTGGATGATGAGGACACCAACCGGAAACTCGCCGAGCTTCTTGCCTAAAGCCAAACCCTCGCATTGCCTCGGGCCGTCGCAGCCCCATATGCTTTTCAACATTGTCCATAGGAGGGGAAATCATGGGCCGCCTGCATATTGGCACGATCCGTCATATCGGCACTGTCGCTGAGCCTGACGTCGGTCTTCGCCGCCTCGCCCGCGCCTGTCGAGGCCGAGCACGGCATGGTCGTCACCGCCCAGCATCTAGCGACCGATGTCGGCGTCGAGGTGCTGAAAGGCGGCGGCAATGCCGTCGATGCAGCCGTCGCCGTCGGTTATGCGCTGGCGGTCGTCTATCCCTCGGCCGGCAATCTCGGCGGCGGCGGCTTCATGACCATTCGCCTGAAGGACGGCACCAAGACCTTCCTCGATTTCCGCGAACGCGCGCCGCTTGCCGCCACGAAGACCATGTATCTCGATGCCAAGGGCGATATCGTGCCGCGCGCCAGCCTCGATGGCTATCTTGCCGTCGGCGTTCCCGGCTCCGTGATGGGCTTCGAAACCGCACGCGAGAAATATGGCACAAAGCCGCGCCAGGATCTGATCGCACCGGCACTTCGCTTCGCCAGGGAAGGCTACACACTGGAACAGGGCGATGCCGCAAGCTTCGCAGGCAGCGCCAAGCGCCTCGCCAGAGACGAGGCGGCAGCGAAGATCTTCCTGAAACCGGATGGCAAAGCCTATGCATCGGGCGAAAAGCTCCAGCAGCCCGACCTTGCCGCGGTCCTGGCAGCCATTTCCGAAAAAGGACCTGATGCCTTCTACAAGGCCGCGCCCGCCGAGGCGATCGTCAAGGCAAGCCAGGCCAAGGGCGGCATCCTCGCCAAGGAGGATTTCGAGCAATATGCCGTGCGCGAGTTGAAGCCGGTCGAATGCAATTATCGTGGCTACGACATCATCTCCTCGCCGCCGCCTTCCTCCGGCGGCGCCATCATCTGCGAGATCCTCAATGTTCTCGAAGGTTATCCGCTTTCCTACCTGGGCTACGGGTCGGCCGACACCGTGCATGTGATGGTCGAGGCCATGCGCTACGCCTATGTCGACCGCAACGCTGCGCTCGGCGATCCCGATTTCGTCGATAACCCGGTCGCAAAGCTCATCGACAAGACCTATGCCAAGGAGATCGCCGCCAAGATCGATCCCTACAAGGCCGGCACCTCGGCCAACCTTAAACCGCTCGGCGGCAAGGAAAGCACCGAGACGACCCATTATTCGATCATCGACGACGAGGGCAATGCGGTCGCCGTCACCTATACGCTGAACGGCTCCTTCGGCGCCGCCGTCGTGGCACCCGGCACCGGCGTCCTGCTCAACAACGAGATGGACGATTTCACCTCCAAGCCCGGCGTGCCGAACCTTTATGGCCTCGTCCAGGGCGAGGCGAACGCCATCGCACCGAAGAAGACACCGCTCTCGTCGATGAGCCCGACGATCGTCACCAAGGACGGCAAGCCTTTCATGGTGATCGGCAGCCCCGGCGGCTCGCGTATCATAACCATCACGCTGGAAGCGATCCTCAACGTCGTCGATTTCGGCATGGATATCAGCCAGGCGGTGAATGCGCCGCGTATCCACCATCAATGGCAGCCCGACAAGGTCTATCTCGAACCCTATGCAATTTCGCCCGATACGGAAAAGACCCTCGCCGCCATGGGCTACAGCTTCGATGGCGGCAATGACGCGCCGCTCTGGGGCCAGGCCGCCGGCATCCTCGTCGGCGGCAAAAGCCTCGCCGCCATCGAAAAGGGCGGCGGTGCGCGGTATAACGGCGCCATGGACAGCCGCGCCGCGGAGGGTTCGGCGAGCGGCTACTGACGATCGTCAGCAGCGGGCGACAAACGCGACGAGCCATTCATGTCACGGTGACAAAGTCGCCGTTCACAAATGGCTTGCCGCGCCCTAAGCATGAGCGAACCCGCAAGCAGGACGATTCCCGAATGGCCAGCATTGAAATGATTGTCGCCGCCCGCGCCCGTCTGCGCGGTCACGCGAGGCGCACGCCGCTTCTCTCCTCTCCCTTCCTGAACGAGATCGCCGGTCGGCGCCTGTTCGTGAAGGCCGAATGCCTGCAGCATTCCGGCTCGTTCAAGTTTCGCGGCGGCTGGTCGGCCGTCTCCGGCCTCGATCCGGCGATCCGCTCGAAGGGCGTTATCGCCTTCTCCTCCGGCAACCATGCGCAGGGTGTCGCCCTTGCCGCCAAGCTGCACAACGTGCCCTCCGTCATCATCATGCCGAGCGATGCTCCGAAGCTGAAGATCGCCAATACCCGCGCCTTCGGCGCCGAAGTGGTACTCTACGACCGCGTCAACGAGGACCGTGACGAGATCGGCGCCAGGCTGTCGGCCGAGCGCGGCCTGACGTTGATCAAGCCTTTCGACGAACCGCTGGTGATCGCCGGCCAGGGCACGACCGGCCTTGAAATCTCAGAGCAGGCGGAAGAGGAAGGCGTGACATCAGCCGAAGTCCTCGTACCCTGTGGCGGCGGCGGATTGACCTCCGGCATCGCGCTCGCGCTTGAAGCCAGCGCCCCCGGCTTTCGCGTCCGCCCCTGCGAGCCCAAGGATTTCGACGACACCGCCCGCTCGCTTGCCTCAGGCAGGATCGAACGCAATGTGGCGATATCGGGCTCGATCTGCGATGCGATCGTCACGCCGCAGCCTGGAAATATCACCTTCCCGATCCTCAAGCGCCTGGCCGGCGCCGGCATCGTCGTGACCGACGAGGAGGCGCTGCGCGCCATGGCGCTCGCTTTCGTCAGGCTGAAGATCGTCGTCGAGCCCGGCGGCGCGGTGGCGCTCGCCGCCGCCCTCTTCCATGGCGAAGCGCTGGAAAGCGACACGGTGGTAGCCGTGACCTCCGGCGGCAATGTCGATTCAGACATCTTCGCCATGGCGCTGGAACGCTTCGGCTGAGGGCATCGTGAGACAGCCAGCCGCCCGATAGTCCCGACAGCAAATGCAAGTTGATGAGGCATCCGGATCCCTCGAGCCGAATGCCGTATTCTGGCGTCAGATAGCTTGAAGCGCCCGGCGGATTGCCATCTCGACCGGCGAATAGACGCCGTCCTCCCGCTCAAGCCGAAGCGGTTCGGACGGTGCAAGGCCGGGCTGCCCCACGAAGCGGGGTTCTTTGCCGCGATGCTTTTGCGCTGCATGGATCAGGAAAGGATGGCACAGATAGACCGTGCCCGCCTGCCCCGTCGCCAAGGCCAGCGGCCGGTCTTCGCCGACATGCTCCAGCCTGAGATGCGCCATCCCCGCTTCGCCCGCCGGTGCCAAAAGGCGCGCGATATCCTTGTGCGAGCCGATACGGATACGGGTCGGCGCATCCTCCTCCCCGACATCCGAGAACAGGAAAAGCATCAGCAGCGCCCGCCCGCGCGAGGTGATATTCACCCGCCAGGCGGAAAAGTCCCGTTGTTCGTTCGGATCGGAATCCACACCGGGAAAGCTCAGATCGACATGCCAGCCGGCATCGCCGGGATCGTCCGGATGGGGAAAGCGCACAGGGAAACTGCCAAGCCCCGTGCGTGGCTCCCAGCGCCCTCTGCCGACAAGCTGGTCGAACGCCGAATGCAATACCGGCGTGTTGACGGCTTTCTCGAACGGGCCTCCACCATAACCGGCAAGCCGCACGACCGGCTGCGTCCATGTCCTTGGATCATCCGCATTGAAGGGAATATCGCGCCACATAATGGCACGAGCTTCCTCGGCCAATTCGCGGGGAAAAGCCACGTCGATCCGGATAAAGCCGTCCTCGATGAATTGCTCGATGTGCGCGGCGCTCAGCACCGGCGGGTAAACATTTGATGTCATGAAAGATCTCTCTATCGCCAATCCTGCCGGCTCTTTCCTTGGCCAGATGCAGGGTGGTTGCAGTCCACGGCAACGCGCCAGCCGCGAAGGCTGGCAAGCGGCCGCATCTTCCGATGCCCGAAGGCAGAGCTTTAAAGGCTCAAGAAGAAGGCCGTAGCGATATTGAGAGCGATCATCTTCATAGCAGTCCGAAGCTATAGCCACGCGATCGAAGGGTCAATGCGGCAATGTCAGGCCGCCGTCCCGCGCAGCGCGCCATGCACCGACTGCAGCACGAGCTCGGCAAGCCGGGCCGCCGCCGGCTGCGGTTCGGCTTCGGCCCGATGCAGGACCAGCCCGAGCTTCGGCAAATCAGGCAAGCCGAGCGTCTCTGGCGCCAGCGGCCGGACCTTTGCCGGCAATCCGATCGGTGTGCGGATAGTGATGCCGAGGCCTGCGGCCGCCGCTGCCCAGAGGCCGCCGAGGCTGGAACTGACGAAGGCGAGACGCCAGGAAATGCCGGCCTCGTCAAGTGCCCGGGTCGCCGCACTGCGCATCAGGCACGGCGCCTCCAGCGAGGCGAGCGGTATCGGCTCGCCACTTGTTGCATGCCAGCCGGGCGATCTCTCGGCAGGCCCGATCCAGCGCATCGACACCTCGCCGATGCGCTCGCAATGCGCCGTCGCCGTGCCGTCGCTCCAGGCGAGCGCCAGATCAAGCTTGCCTGAGGTGACGCGCTCGAGCAGTTCGACATTGCGCACCACCCGCGCCTCGATGCGGACCTTCGGATGCGCGCGCGCAAAGCGGCCGAGCACTTCCGGCAGCAGGGTCTCGCCAAAATCCTCCTGCAGGCCGAGCCGCACCCAGCCTTCAAGCTCGATGCTGTGCACGGCCGCCGCCGCCTCGTCATTCAATTCCAGCAACCGCCTGGCATAACCGAGCATCGTCTCGCCGGCATCGGTGAGCGCCAGCCCGCGCCCGGCCTTGCGGAAGATCGGCGTGCCCGCCTGCTCCTCCAGCTTCTTCAGCTGCGCGCTCACTGCCGAGGTGGAACGTCCGAGTTTTTCGGCCGCCTTGGCGAAATTGCCGAGCTCCATGCCGGTCGAAAAGCTTCGAAGCACATCGAGATCGAAGATCGTCCGTCGCATCACATAATCCCATTTTTCAGGACCATCAGTTCATAAAATTCTGATTTTCGGCATCATCGTGTCGTGCGATGGTGCTGTTGTCAAGGCCGACGACGGCCCGAACCATGGAGATCCCGATGCCCTTCGTTCGCATTTCCCTTCGCAAAGGCAAGTCGCCGGAGTATCTTACGGCACTCACCGACACCATCCAGCGCGCCTTGGTCGAAACCTTCGACGTGCCGGAAAGCGACCGCTTTCAGGCCATCCATCAGCATGATGAAAACGAGCTGATTTTCGACAGCAGCTATCTTGCCGGGCCGCGCTCCGACGATTTCGTCTATATCTCGATCACCATCGGTCGGCCCCGCAAGGCCGAGATGAAGGCAGCGCTCTATCGGCGGCTCGCCGATCTGCTGGCGCAATCGCCGGGCCTGCGGCCGGAGGATGTGATGATCGTCATCAGCACCAGCGCCCCGGAAGACTGGTCCTTCGGCAACGGCATCGCCCAGATGACCGACCCCGACTGGCGGCTGCGGGTGGCAGGAGGCCAACGATGAGCGCTTCGAACCCGAAGGCCATGACGGTCAGCCGCCCCGGCAGGGCGGTGCGCGCGCCGGAGGGTGTCGCCACGGCACCCTTCTGGGTCGAGATGCTGCTCGAAGGCAGCGCCGATGGCGAAAACACGGCCATGCGCGCCACGCTCGATCCCGGCACCATCACCCTTTGGCATACGCACCCTCGAGGCCAGTTGCTTTATGTGCTTTCGGGACATGGGCTGGCGCAGAGCGAGGGCGGTTCCGTCACGGAACTGCGCGCCGGCGACGCCGTCTGGTTTGCGCCCGGCGAGCGCCACTGGCATGGCGCGGCTGATGACAGTCCCTTCGGCTATCTCAGCATCCAGGCAGCGGAAAACGGCAGCATCGTCGAATGGCTGCAGCCGGTGGAGGCAGGGTCATGATCGCCATGCAATACAGCTTCACCCTGCCCGCCGATTACGACATGTCGATCATCGACCGGCGCATCCGCGACAAGGGACCGCTGCTCGACGGTTTCCCCAATCTCGGCTTCAAGGCTTATCTCAGCGCCCGCCAAGGCGAATTCGCCAGCCGCGACAATCTCTATGCACCCTTCTACCTCTGGCAAAAGCCGGAAGGGGCAAGCGACTTCCTCTGCGGCCCCGCTTTCCAAACGCTCGCCGGCGCCTTCGGCTGGCCGCAGGTAAAAACCTGGATCGTCTGGCAGGCAGAAATCTCGCCCGATATTGCCGCAGCCAGGTTTGCCACCCGCGAGATCCTGCAAATGGAGCCTTACGCGCCGCTTGCCGATATCCGCCACGCCGAAAGCGCTGAGGCTGAAGCCGAGGTTCGGGCCGGCGGCGCCCTCGCCTCCATCCGCGGTTTCGAGCCGACGACATGGACACGGGTGCGCTTCAGGCTATGGCGAGAAATCCCCGAGAGCGCTGAGCACATGCAGGCCTATCGCGTCGGTCACCTATCCCTGCCTTAAGCCTGACCTTAAACGGTGGCCCGGCGATAGAAGGCGAGCGAGCCGGCAAGCGCCAGCAACGCGCCGCCGCAGGTGCGCTCCAGCCACAGGGCGCCCGAGGTTTTCAGGAAACGCACCGCCTGCGAGCCGAAGAACGCGTAGCCGAACATGATGAGGAAATCGAGCACGGCAAAGGTGAGCGCGAGCAGCGCATATTGCGTTGCCTGCGGCAGCGTCGGATCGATGAACTGCGGCAGGAAGGCCGAGAAGAACAAATAGCCCTTCGGATTGGTCGCTGCGACCATGAAGCTCTTCAGTCCGATCGAGAAGATCGACGTCGCCCCCGCCGGCGCGCCTGCTTTCAACGCCGCATCGATCCCGCCCTTCGAGCGCAGCAGCATGATGCCGAGAAAGGCGAGATAGGCAGCACCTGCCCATTTCAGCATCGAGAACCAGAATTCCGATGCCGCCAGCAAAGCGCCGAGCCCGACCGCCACGGCGCCAATCAGCACGAAATCGGAGAGGACGGCACCGATCATGCCGGCCATTGCCCGGCGCAGGCCATGCCGCGAACCGTTGGTCAGCGCCAGCAGCACTGTCGGCCCCGGCGTTGCGATCCCGACAAAGGAAACGGCTGCAAAAGCCATAAGCGTAACGATATCCATGAAGATCCCTCCGAACCCAGCGCTATAGGGGAGGAAACTTGCATGCACCGCCGCCCTTGGCAATGCCCCGGCCATCAACGAAAAAGCCCGCCGCCTGTTTGAGGCGGCGGGCTTTCGAAGGGATGCGATCGGATCAGATGCCGCTCTGGCCGTCGGAGCCGATATAGGCGATGCGGATCATATTGGTGGCGCCGGGCGTGCCAAGCGGCACGCCGGCCGAGATGATGATGCGGTCGCCGGGCTTGCCGAAGCCTTCGTCCGCGACGATGCGGCAGGCGCGGTTGACCATGTCGTCGAGATCGGTCGCGTCATGCGTGACGACGCAATGCAGACCCCAGACGACGGCAAGGCGGCGTGCCGTCTTGATGATCGGCGACAGCGCCAAGATCGGCACCTGCGGACGCTCACGCGAGGCGCGAAGGCCTGTCGTCCCCGACGAGGTGTAACAGACGATCGCCGACAGCTTCAGCGTCTCGGCGATCTGGCGCGCAGCGAGCGAGATCGCATCCGCACCGGTGGCTTCCGGCTGGGCGCGCTGGGCATAGATAATGCCCGGATAATGCGGCTCGCGCTCGATGGCGGTGGCAATGGACGCCATGGTCGAAACGGCTTCGACCGGATAGTCGCCCGAGGCCGACTCGGCCGAGAGCATGACGGCATCGGCGCCTTCGAAGACGGCGGTTGCGACGTCGGAAACTTCCGCGCGCGTCGGCACCGGCGCCGAGATCATCGATTCCAGCATCTGCGTGGCGACAACCACCGGCTTGCCCGAACGGCGGCAGGCGCGGATCAACTGCTTCTGGATGCCGGGAACAGATTCCAGCGGCATTTCGACGCCGAGATCGCCGCGAGCGACCATCAATGCATCGGAAAGCTCGATGATTTCCTCGATACGCTCGAGAGCCTGCGGCTTTTCGATCTTCGACATCAGGCCCACACGGCCACGGGCGATCTTGCGCACTTCGGCAAGGTCGTCAGGACGCTGGACGAACGAAAGCGCCACCCAGTCGACATCGTCGGTGGCAAGCACGGCGTCGAGATCGGCGCGGTCCTTGTCCGTCAGCGCGCCGACGCCGAGCAGCGTGTCGGGAAGGCTGACGCCCTTGCGGTCGGAGATGCGCGTGCCCGAAATTACGGTGGTGACGATGCTCTTGCCGTCGCATTTTTCGGCGCGGAGCGCGAGCTTGCCGTCGTCGATCAGCAGGCGGTGGCCTGGCTGCACCGACTCCAGGATCTCGGGATGCGGCAGATAGACGCGGTTCTGATCGCCGAGCGCTTCGTTGTTGTCGAGCGTGAAGGTCTGGCCGGGTTTCAGGTCGACCTTGCTGTCGACGAATTTGCCGACACGCAGTTTCGGCCCCTGCAGGTCGGCGAGAATGCCGATCGGCCGGCCGGAGCGCGCCTCGACCGAGCGGATGCGCTGGATGAGCGTACGCATCACGTCGTGGCTCGCATGGCTCATATTGATGCGGAAGACATCGGCACCGGCCTGGTGCAGCTTCTCGATCATCGATTCCTCAGCGGAGGCGGGCCCGAGGGTGGCGAGGATTTTAATTTTGCGATTACGCTTCATCAATTCTGGCTTTCTTGCGTCCCTGGGGTGTCGGAGAGTTGGACCATCCAGCTGCCCTGGCGGCCCGTGTCATATTCCTTGAAACCCATCTTCTGGTAACCGCGGGCATAACAATCCTGCACACCCGTGATCTTGAACTCGTTTTCCGCCACGCACATCTGCACGTCCCCCGTCCATCGTCCTCCCCGGGCGGCGTCCTCTGCGTAGAGGTAATAATAACGCGATTGCAATTCTCCCTCGATCAACACGGCGCAGGTCGTTGCCGGTACCTGCCACCAGCCTTCCGTCATCCACCCGTCTTTGGCCCGATAGCCGATCGCCACGCCGACGAGATTTTGCGTTCCGTTGCAGACGCGAAAATCGGCGCGCGCGGCATCTGCGATGAAGAACGGCATAAAGGATGCAAGAGCAAACAGAGCGAGACGGACCAGCGGTCCGGACCGCGTGAGGAAACTTGGCGCGGCTTGGATCAACACGGCTCCCAAATAGCTCCACGGTTATTCGTATGCTTGTCTTCTTGCGCCGCCGTCAAGCGAAAGTCAACGCAATGCTAATCGATTATATTTCCTTTCATAAACCGCCCGTCGAGGGTCCGGCTCAACCTCTGTCCGCCTGCAGCGCTTGAACCTGGCGCGGACGCATGCGATCACTGCCCGACTGCGCAATGATGAACGGCAATTCCTGATGGACGACTTCCAATCCTTCGAAATCCTATCCGGCAAACATGACAAAGGCATGGTGATCCTCGCAGATCACGCGATGAACCGCCTCCCAGCGCGCTATGGCCGGCTCGGCCTGCCGGACGCGGCCTTCACCCGCCACATCGCCTATGACATCGGCATCGAGGGGCTGACGCGGCAGCTTTCGGAAAGCCTCGGCGTACCCGCGGTGCTCGGCGGCTTCTCGCGCCTGCTGATCGACCCGAACCGCGGCGAAGACGATCCGACGCTGATCATGAAGATCTCCGACGGCGCCGTCATATCTGGCAATCATCCGATCACGCCGCAGGAGTGGGAGAACCGCATCGAAACCTTCCATCGCCCCTATCACCACGCCGTCGCCGCAACGATCGATAGGGTGGCGAACGCCACCGGCAAGGCGCCGCTGGTGCTGTCGCTGCACTCCTTCACGCCCGCCTGGAAAGGTATTCCCCGCCCCTGGCACGCCGCCGTGCTTTGGGACAGCGATCATCGCGCCGTCGGCCCGCTGCTCGACATGCTGCGCGCCGATCCCGATCTTATCGTCGGCGACAACGAACCCTATGACGGCGCGCTGAAGGGCGATACCATGTACCGCCACTGCATGATCACCGGCATTCCGCATGCGCTGCTCGAAGTCCGTCAGGACCTGATTGCAGACGAGGCCGGCATATCGGCATGGGCCGAGCGCCTCGCGCCGATCTTTGCGGCAATGGATGCCGATCCCGCCTTGCACGAATACGACGTCCACGTCTCGCGCACAGGTCCTTATTGAAGGATGGGCCCCTATTGAAAGGAGAGCGAGATGACCGCGCTCAGCAAACAACAGCAGACTGAATTCGAGGCCGCCGCCTTCCGCCGCCTTGTCGCGCATCTTCGGGAACGCAGCGACGTCCAGAATATCGACCTGATGAACCTCGCCGGCTTCTGCCGCAACTGCCTGTCGAACTGGTATCGCGAGGCAGCCGAGGCCGACGGCGTGCCGATCACCAGGGACGAATCGCGCGAGATGGTCTATGGCATGCCCTACGAGGACTGGAAAAAACTCCACCAGAACGAGGCCTCGCCTGTGCAAAAGGCTGCTTTTGAACTGAACAACCCACACAAATAGCCTGGCCGACCCCGAACAGGCTTGACCGTGACGCCGCTTCGCGGCAGTCACGTGCCTTCGAATTGATCATCCCCAATCAGGAGAACACGATGTCTGATGCTCATGGCGTCGCCCGCGACCAGCTTCGCGCTTTCATCGAGCGCATTGAACGGCTGGAAGAAGAAAAGAAGACCATCGCCGACGACATCAAGGACGTCTATGGCGAAGCCAAGGGAATGGGCTTCGATACCAAGATCCTGAAGAAGGTCGTGGCACTGCGCAAGAAGGACGAGCAGGAGCGCATGGAAGAGGAAGCGATCCTCGACACCTACCTGCACGCACTCGGCATGATCGAGTCGCCGCCGGAAGGCTGATCCGACCCTCCTTGCTGACATCTCGACAAGCCGCCGGACCGCCCGGCGGCTTTTCTTTTGCCCAATGCATGTCTCCCGGAAGGGTTAAGCGGTTCCGGGATAACGACATGCATCAAAACAAAGAGCTAAAGCGCGTTGCATGATTCAAGTTTGATGCGACGCGCTTTAGGCTGCACAAGCCATAACGACTGTCCGCCGCTGGCCGAAGCAGCCAAAAAGAAAAACCGCCGGATCGCTCCGACGGTTTTGATGTTCGGGATATCGGCCGGCTCAGTTCGTGTTGAACTTGCGCACTTCCATGAAGTTCACAGCCGTGCCGCTGAAGCGGGCCGGGTCGACCGAAGCGGTCTTGACGTTGAAACCTTCTGTATAAACGGTGGTCGGCTGCGCACGCATCGTCTGGCTGACAAAACGTGGCGCCTTCACCTGCTTGGAGGCCATTTCCAGACGGGCATTGGTCAGCGCCCACTGCGAAATCATCTTCTGCGTCAGCTTCGGCTCGGTGCGAACAGTCGCGCGGCTGGCGTCCGCTGCGGCGGCTTCCTTGTGCGTCGGGCGGCCGCCCTTGGTGGGCAGGCCCTGCGCGACGGCGTTTTCGGCGGCCGGTTCATCAAAGCCGTCGCCGAAGCTTGCCGATTTGGTCATCGGCGCTAGGGCTGCGAGCTCGAGCGGCGGCTTTGCGGCAGGCGCCTTTTGCGTCATCGCGGCGTTGATTGCCTGCTCCACCGTCATCTCAGGCGCATGGGCGGCGACCTGGTTTTCCCCACCCTTGTTCTGCTGGTCGAGCGCGTCGGCGACGGCAGGAGACAGTCCGCCGTCCTGATCCGCCTCGTCGGCCTCTGCTTCCGGATCGGCATTGGCCGCAGCCAGAAGGTTCTCGGCAACGGCAGGGCGTTCGACCGGCGTCGGAACCGGCATTCCGGTCAGCATGGCAGGATCGGTCGATGCGAGCTCAGCATCGCCCGGCGCGCGGCGCTGGCCGAGAAGCGAGGGAACCGGGATGCTATAGGCACTGAGATCGGCGAATTGCTGCGGCGGGGCCTGATCGGCCGGAAGCGCTGCGGTAAGAGCCTGTTGCGCGGCATTACCCGAAGGCGGTGCGACGAGCGCACTCGCCACGTCGCTGCCGGCCGGCTGATTGCTGAATGCCGGGCGAACCTGCGGCACCGGCGCGTTCAGATCGGCGACTTCGGTCTGCTCCGGCTCGGCAGGCGCCGGTACCGGCGCGGCCTTCGGCGGCGTCGCCTTGGCGACGGCAACAGGCGTCGAATCGTCCGAATCGTCTTCCTGCTCGTCCGCTCCGCCGCCAAACAGCGCAGCAAACAGCGTCTTATGCTTCGGCGCCGATTCGGAAGCGCTGGCGATTTCGATCTGCGTACCGCTGACGCGGCGCTTATAGTCGGCCATCGCCTGCTGATAGCCGGGCAGCGGCTTGCCGTCAGCCGGGATATGAATGGTGTTGCCGTTTGGGAAAAGCCGGACCAGTTCGTCGCGGCTCATGCGCGGCCAGGCACGGACGCCGCCGACATCCATATGCACGAAGGGCGAGCCCGATTTCGGGTAGAAGCCGACACCGCCGACCTGCATCTTCATGCCGATCCCTCGCAATGTCGCAAGCTTGACGTCCGGAATGAAGAAGTCCATCGCCTTGCCGAGCATATGCTGGCTCTTTTCGGCGACGCCCGAGTTGCGCGAGCGGCCGCGCAGCATCTCGTTGGTGCCCGGCGAACGGAAACCGCAGACGACGTTGATATAATCCCGCGAACCGCTCTGGCGATAAACTTCCCAGATCAGGTCGAACAGGCGCGGGTCCATCTTCGTCGGTTGGTTCTTGCGCCAGTCGCGCAGGAAGCGGTTCAGCTGTTCCAGGCCCTTTGGGTCGAACTTGCCGTTGCGCTTGTAGGTGATGACGGCCTTTTCGCCGGTATGGATGAAATAGAGCTTGAGGCTGCGGGTGTCGCCCGCTGCCTCGGAAGGTGTACTAACGAATACCGGTGAGGAAACCGCGAGCGCAAGAAGGGCGGCCGCTGCCGTCCTTGCTGCCTTTCCGCAGATGTCGGCGCACAACCTACGCCAGCTCAAGCGCGAAGGCTTGGAATTCCCATTCAGATTCGGCAACTCGATCCCCGTCAGACAGACAATGTCCCGTACTGTCTCAGATGACTGTCAAATGCGGTCACACGATGGCAAAAATGCCACACATGATCAACCTTTTCTTTACATAGTGAACGAGCCACTAACAAGTGGTTTATGATCAGTAACAAATCGTGGTTGCCTTAGTCTTAATAAAAGGCGCTTAAGCCGCATCTTTCTGGGGATTATCAGGGTCTATGCCGTAATCTTTGAGCTTGCGATAAAGTGTGGACCGGCCGATGCCAAGTTTGCGCGCCACTTGACTCATCTGCCCACGATAGAATTTGAGCGCGGATCGGATGAGTTCCTCCTCGACATCGGCAAGCCTGCGCACGTCGCCGGCCGGATTGACGCTGGCGATCGCGTTTTCGGAAGCTTCGGACAGACGGTGGTGCACCTCTCCCGAGATCGACGCCCTGAACTCCTCCCCATAGCTGTCGTCCGGATCGAGGCCGGTATTGTCGGCAACCAGCGCCAGGTGATCCACGACTTCGTATTCCGGAAGCTGGGCGGCGATCTGCGGGAAGTCCCCTTCCGTCAGTTCCGGCCCTTCGGCCAGAACGACCGCGCGGAAGATCGCATTTTCGAGCTGGCGGATATTGCCCGGCCAGTCATAGGCGGTCAGCAGCGCCAGCGCGCCTGAGTTGACCGTCATGCGGCGGCCGTTCTTCTGCTCGCTGGAGAAGCGTTCGGCGAAGACGCGCACCAGATGCGGAATATCTTCCTTGCGCTTGCGCAGCGCCGGGATGGTGATCGGGAAGACGTTGAGGCGATAGTAGAGATCCTCGCGGAAATGGCCGTTCTTGACCTCCTCGATCAGATCCTTGTTGGTCGCCGAGATCAGCCGGACATTGACCTTATGTGCGGTCCGCGCACCGACGGTCTCGATCTCGCCCTGCTGCACGGCGCGCAACAGCTTCACCTGCACCTCGAGCGGCAGGTCGCCGATCTCGTCGAGGAAGATGGTGCCGCCGTCGGCTTCCATGAATTTGCCGATATGGCGCTCGGTCGCGCCGGTAAAGGCGCCCTTCTCGTGGCCGAAGAGAATGCTCTCAACGAGATTGTGCGGGATCGCCCCGCAATTGACCGTAACGAAGGGCTTGTTCGAACGGTCGCCGCCGGACTGGATGGCACGCGCCACCAGTTCCTTGCCGACGCCGGATTCGCCTTCGAGCACAACCGGAATGTTGGACTGAGCCGCGCGCTGGGCGAGGTCGATGACGCGGATCATCGCCGGGCTTGCCGAGACGATGTCGTCGAAGCCGACCGAGCCGGAGCGCGACCGGCGTCCAGCCCGCGCCTTCACCTCGCGCTGATCGAGCTTCATCGCATTCGAGATCGACGTGGCGATGCGTTCGGGCGAAACCGGCTTGACGACGAAATCGAAGGCGCCGGCGCGCATTGCCTGCACCACGGTCTCGATGCCGCCCTGGCCCGTCTGCACGATGACGGGGATCTGCGTGCCGAATTCATGAAGCGCGTCGAGGAATTCGAGGCCGGTCATCTCCGGCATCATCAGGTCGAGCACGATGACGTTGAAAAGGCCGCTGTCGCGTTTGACCATTTCCAAGCCGATGCGGCCATTTTCCGCCTGGTGCACGACATGGCCGTGACGCTCGATTGCGTTTTTGAGCAGGCGGCGCTGCACGGGGTCGTCCTCGACCACGAGAATTTGCCCTGCTCCCTTGAGCTCATTGTAACCGGTCATTGTCGCCTCACTTCATGCGAAACCATGAAGCGCACTCTGACAGAAAGGCTTGAACATCCTGTTTTGAGAAATAATTGCATTTTAACGATTGGAACGGGTCGTTTTCGTACCGAAGCGAGGCCTTTCATGCGCCGAAAGGCCCTTGATGCGGGGCCTTCTCACGCTTATTCAAACAGACCTGTTATGAAAGTGGAGAGGAATTGCCCCATGAAAATCGAGCTCCCGCACGCCCGCCTTCTTTTGTCGGCAGCAGCGCCGGCCGGGGCGACCAATCCGGCGCTCGGCGATCTGCCGGTCTGGAAGCTGCAGGATCTTTATCCCTCTGCTACCTCGACCGCCTTCGTCGCCGACATGGAAAAGGCCGGCAAGGCTGCAATCGCCTTTGAGGAGAAGTGGAAGGGCAAACTCGCCGCGGCCGCGACGAAGACCGGCGCTGAGGGCATCGG
Organism: Rhizobium sp. F40D2; assembly: GCF_051810745.2. NCBI lineage: Bacteria > Pseudomonadati > Pseudomonadota > Alphaproteobacteria > Hyphomicrobiales > Rhizobiaceae > Rhizobium > Rhizobium sp. F40D2. Next base: position 2,312,909 of record NZ_CM131436.1, on the reverse strand, counting down.
CGCGGCGCTGAAGGAATATGAGGCGCTGGACGATATCATGGGCCGCCTCGGTTCCTTCGCCGGCCTTACCTATTTCTCCGACACCACCGATCCGGCAAACGGCAAGCTCTACGGCGATGTGCAGACCAAGATCACCGAATTTTCCGGGCACCTGCTGTTTTTTGCACTCGAACTCAACCGCATCGATGACGCGGTGATCGACGCCAGCATGGCCAAAGACCCCGCCGCTGGCCATTACCGCCCCTGGCTGGTCGACCTCAGGAAAGACAAGCCCTACCAGCTCGACGACCGGCTGGAACAGCTCTTCCTCGAGAAGTCGATGACATCGGCTGCCGCCTTCAATCGCCTCTTCGACGAAACCATGGCGGAACTGCGCTATGAGATAGACGGGGAGAAAGTGCCGCTCGAAGTGGCGCTGAACATGCTGCAGGAGAAGGATCCCGAAGTGCGCCGCAAGGCGGCCATGGCGCTTGCGGCAACCTTCAAGGCCAATATCCGCATCTTCACCCTGATCACCAATACGCTCGCCAAGGACAAGGATATTTCCGACCGCTGGCGCGGCTTCGAGGATATCGCCGACTCACGGCATCTCGCAAACCGCGTCGAACGCGAGGTCGTCGATGCGCTGGCCGCGGCCGTCCGTGAAGCCTATCCTCGCCTTTCGCACCGCTATTACAAGATGAAGGCGAAATGGCTCGGCATGGAGCAGATGAATTTCTGGGACCGCAACGCGCCCCTGCCGGAAACCTCCAGCGCCGTCATTTCCTGGCCCGAGGCGAAGGACACGGTGCTTTCGGCCTATGGCAATTTCGCCCCCGAGATGGCTGATATCGCCAGGCGCTTCTTCGACGAACAATGGATCGACGCCCCGGTCCGCCCCGGCAAGGCGCCCGGCGCCTTCGCCCATCCGACGGTTCCCTCGGCCCATCCCTATGTGCTCGTCAATTACATGGGCAAGCCGCGCGATGTGATGACGCTTGCTCACGAGCTCGGCCACGGCGTGCACCAGGTTCTCGCTGGCGCGCAAGGGGCGCTGATGTGCCAGACGCCGCTGACGCTTGCCGAAACCGCCTCCGTCTTCGGCGAGATGCTGACCTTCCGCGCGCTTCTGGAAAAGACCAGCGACAAGCGCGAGCGCAAGGCGATGCTCGCCCAGAAGGTCGAGGACATGATCAACACGGTCGTCCGCCAGATCGCCTTCTATGAATTCGAGCGCAAGCTGCACACCGCCCGCAAGGCAGGTGAACTCACAGCCGACGACATCGGCGAACTCTGGCTCTCGGTCCAGTCGGAAAGCCTCGGGCCGGCGATCAGCATTTCGGAAGGTTATGAGACCTATTGGGCCTATATCCCCCATTTCATCCACTCGCCCTTCTATGTCTATGCCTATGCCTTCGGCGATTGCCTGGTGAATTCGCTCTATGCCGTCTACCAGAAGGCCGAGACGGGCTTCCAGGAGAAGTATTTCGAACTGCTGAAGGCCGGCGGCACCAAGCATCACTCGGAACTGTTGAAGCCCTTTGGCCTCGACGCCACCGATCCGTCGTTCTGGAGCCAGGGCCTGTCGATGATCGAAGGGCTGATCGACGAGTTGGAAGCTTTGGATAAGGGCTGAGGCTCGACCAGACTTGAAACCAACGAGTGCCCGATGGGCAATTGTAACCTTTGGTCGACCAACCGCGCTCTGTAACGTGCATTAGGAACCATGACGGCAACCCACTCTCCCTCATTCCTGTGCTTGTCACAGGAATCCAGCGCGCCCAAGTCCTTGGGCGCCGGGGACCTTTGTCTGCCGAAAACAAGTCATTCACGGCGCGGACGCGCCGTGGCTGGATTCCTGTGACAAGCACAGGAATGAGGGCGGTGGGTGTTGTTACGGTCTCGACCTGCCGCAGCATCCCAAAGGCCAAAACCGTAGCCAGCGTCGGATAACTAAGCAAGATGCGGCGCAATCATGTCTGACCCCTATATTCTCTTCCGCGACGACACATCGGGCCAGGTGATGCTTTTCGCCGAACCGGTAGAGATCATCGTCGCGCGAACACGCGCCGAATTCTTTGCCGGCCTTGTCAGGATGGAAAAGGCCAAGGCCGAGGACAAATGGCTTGCCGGCTACATGGCCTACGAGGCCGGATATCTGTTCGAGGAGAAGCTCGCCTCCTTCGCTCGGGAAGAGCGCGAAACGCCGCTGCTCTACTTCGGCGTCTTCGATGCGCCTCAGCCGGACACGCACCCGCTTGCCCAACCGAAACAGCGCCTTGAGAACGAGGAATTCCTCACCGCCCCGAAAGCCGCCTGGGATTTCCCTATATATAAAGAGCGCTTCGACCGCCTGCATGAGCACCTGCGGCTCGGCGATGCCTATCAGGCGAACCTCACCATGCCGGTCGAAGCTCGCTGGAACGGCGATCCCCGTGCCGCCTTCTGGTCGCTGATCGAACGCCAGCCGGTCAAATATGGCGCGCTGGTCGATCTCGGCGGCCCGATCATCCTGTCGCGATCGCCGGAACTGTTCTTCCGCACCGATGAAGAGGGCTGGATCGAGACCCATCCGATGAAGGGCACGGCGAAACGCGGCGCCACGGCCGCCGAGGATGCCGACATCGTCCAGGCGATGCGCCGCGATATCAAGACGCAGGCGGAAAACCGCATGATCGTCGATCTCCTGCGCAACGATATCTCCCGGATCACCGAAGTCGGCACGCTCGATGTCCCGAAGCTCTTCGACATCGAGACCTATCCGACCGTCCACCAGATGGTCAGCCATGTGCAGGCCAGACTGCGCCCCGGCCTTTCGATCCGCGACATCTTTGCCGCCCTCTTTCCCTGCGGCTCGATCACCGGCGCACCGAAGATGCGGGCAATGGAAATCCTCCACGCGCTCGAGGATGCTCCCCGGGACGCCTATTGCGGAGCGATCGGCATGATCTCGCCCAGCGGCGCCATGCGGTTCTCCGTCGCCATCCGCACCATCACGCTTTTTGACGGCGGCAGGGCCGTCTTCAATGTCGGCGGCGGCATCGTCTTTGATTCCACAGCCGAGGCCGAATATGAGGAATGTCTGCTCAAGGCCCGCTTCGCCGTCGGCGACCAGTGGATCGCGCGATGACCGGTTTTTCGCTGATCGAGACGCTGCGCTGGCAGCCCGGCGACGGCTTCATCCGCCTGCGGCTGCATCTCGCCCGGCTTTCCCGCTCCGCCCGTCGCCTTGGCTTCCCGCAACCGATCGAGGCGGCCGACAAGCTCGAGGCGGCCGTTGCAGGCTCTGCCAGTCCGCTGCGCCTCCGACTGACCTTCGACGTGCAGGGCCGCATCGAGGTGACGACCGCGGCGTTCGTGCCGCTGGCGCCGAAGACAGTCTGGACGGTGCGCATCGCCGAAAGGCGTCTTGATTCCACCGACAGGTTGATGCGCCACAAGACGACCCGCCGCGCGGTCTACGAGACGGGACGCGCCGAATATACATCGGCCGAAGCCGATGAAGTCATTCTGTTGAACGAGCGCGGCGAGGTCTGCGAGGGCACCATCACCTCCGTCTTTCTTGATGACGGGACCGGTATGCTACGCACTCCGCCGATCTCCTGCGGCCTGCTTGCCGGCGTGCTGCGCACCGAGCTCATTTGCGCGCGCAAGGCGCGTCTCGGCCGCCTTACACTTGCCGATCTCGACGCCGGCACGCTTTATATCGGGAACTCGCTGCGCGGCCTGATCCGCGCCAACCTTCTGAGGAACTGACCATGTTCATTCTCTCCCTTACCTATCTCAAATCCAATGACGAAGCCGACAGATACATGGAACCGCATATGGCCTGGGTGAAGGACGGTTATGCCAGGGGCTGGTTCCTCGCCTCCGGCCGCAAAGTGCCGCGCACCGGCGGCGCGATCCTCGCAATCGGCGATCGCACCGCCATCGAGGCCTATGTCGCCGCCGACCCCTTCACCATCCACGGCATCGCCGAATATGCCATCACCGAGCTTGCTGTGACCACGACGGTCGAAGGCCTGGAAATTCTGAAACGCTGATTTTTGCAGAGGCGGGCCGGATGGTCCGCCTTCGCTTGCTGGCCTCACCCGCCCGATATTTGACCTTTCCCGGTCAACGCTCTTTATTGTGACGCCGTTTTGTGGTTAGAGCCGGTCACCTCGCAATTTCTGCGGCAATTTCAAAAGAATTCTTCAGGCTGATCGCCTTCGTCCCCTTCCACAGGAGAAAAGAATGACGGAAAAGAACCACCCGGTATATGCCGAAATTACCGGTCCGATCGTGATGATCGGCTTTGGCTCCATCGGCCGCGGCACCCTGCCGCTGATCGAGCGCCACTTCAAATTCGACAAGAGCCGGATGGTCGTCATCGACCCGCGCGACGAGCCCTCGGACATGGAGATTCTGAAGAAGTACGGCGCCCTTCACATCAAGGAATATGTCACCAAGGACAATTACAAGGACCTGCTGAAGCCGCTCCTGACGAAGGGTGAAGGTCAGGGCTTCTGCGTCAACCTCTCGGTCGACACCTCCTCGCTCGACATCATCAAGCTCTGCCGCAAGCTCGACGTTCTCTACATCGACACCGTCGTCGAGCCTTGGCTCGGCTTCTATTTCGACAAGGGCATGAGCAATGCCGACCGCACCAACTATGCGCTGCGCGAAACCGTACGCAAGGAAAAGGCGAAGAACCCGGGCGGCGCCACCGCCGTTTCCACCTGCGGCGCCAATCCGGGCATGGTCTCCTGGTTCGTCAAGCAGGCGCTCGTCAACCTCGCCAACGACACCGGCCTGAAGTTCGACGAACCGGACCAGCACGATCGCGAAGGCTGGGCCAAGCTCATGAAGAAGCTCGGCGTCAAGGGCGTCCACATCGCCGAGCGCGACACCCAGCGCACCAAGCACCCGAAGCCGCTCAACGTCTTCTGGAACACATGGTCCGTCGAAGGCTTCATATCCGAAGGCCTGCAGCCGGCCGAACTCGGCTGGGGCACCCATGAAGAATGGATGCCGAAGAACGCCAAGAAGCACAAGAAGGGCAACAAGGCGGCGATCTACCTGGAACAGCCGGGCGCCAATACCCGCGTGCGCACCTGGTGCCCGACGCCCGGCCCGCAATATGGCTTCCTCGTCACCCACAATGAGTCGATCTCGATCGCCGACTACTTCACCGTTCGCGACAAGGATGGCGAAGTGACTTTCCGCCCGACCTGCCACTATGCCTACCATCCGGCCAACGACGCCGTGCTCTCGCTGCACGAGATGTTCGGCAATGGCGGCACGCCGCAGCCGGTTCATCACGTTCTCGACGAAGACGAGCTGGAGGACGGCATCGACGAACTCGGCGTTCTGCTCTACGGCCACGAGAAGAACGCCTACTGGTTTGGCTCGCGTCTGTCGCTGGAAGAAACGCGCCGCATCGCGCCCTATCAGAACGCCACCGGCCTGCAGGTCACTTCAGCCGTTCTCGCCGGCATGGTCTGGGCTCTGGAAAACCCTAAGGCCGGCATCGTCGAAGCCGACGAGATCGATTACAAGCGCTGCCTCGAAGTGCAGAGGCCTTATCTCGGCCCGGTCGAGGGACATTACACCGACTGGACCCTGCTCGATGGCCGCCCGGGCCTCTTCCCGGAAGATATCGACACCAAGGATCCGTGGCAGTTCAGAAACGTTCTCGTTCGCTGAGATCGCTTGCGCGAGTTAGAAGGTGCCCGCCGCAAGGCGGGCATTTTTGTAACGCCTGCTGTCTAAATGCCGCCCGGCACCCCGCCAAGGCTTGCCTTCGCGGCGGTCGCACGCCATGTTTTGCCCGAACTTGGCGGCTGTCTGCCGCGCCGATTCCCCGGGAGAAGCCTTATGAAAATCAGAACTGGTCTCGTTCTTTTCGGTGCAGCGGCCGCGCTTGCCGCCTGCGTTTCGCCAGAGCCGCGGCAAAGACTGGCCGCAGTCGCGCCGCCTGTTACAAATTCTGTTGAAGGCGCATGGGCTGACGCCAACGGTTTAACGTCTACGTTCACAAACGGACAGTTTGTAACCCGTACGAACGATGGAACAAATACGCAGATGGCGTCAGGAACATATACGACCAGCCCAGACGGAATTATTCAGATTAATCTGTACTCGAATATCAAAAGAACAAGTTCCCTTGTTAATTGCGCTTTGATCGGATCGACCCAGCTGAATTGCACCACAGCAACGGGTTCACAATTCACACTTTCCCGCCGAGGCTGAAGATAGGGCGATAGGCTAAGCACGCCATGCGCGCCCTCGCCGTTTACCTCGTGCTGCTGCTCGCGCTGCCGCTTGCAGCACTTGCCGTCCTTTTTCCGGCCAACGTCTATCGTGCCCAGGGCATCGCCGCTCCCGATTGCGACGGACCGCTGCAGGTGATGATCTTAGCCGTGCCGACAATCCTGATTTATGGCGCCGGCGCGCTCTTTGCCTATCGGGCCGGTTGGCGCTTTCACCGCCTCGTTTTTCTTCTTTGTCTGATCATCGCCCTCGCCACGGTTCCGAATGTTGCAGAGGCTGTGCACGAACTCTACCGAAACGCCGCCGACGGCGAATGCCTGGGATAGACAGCCGCTTTTTTGCCCCGCCCCCTTGGAAAGCGCCCTGCCTGGCCCAGCTTTCTCTTGCGGTCGCCCATCGTCTGATGGAACATCCGCAGGCCGGGAACCGCCCCGGCGGATCAGGAAGGGATCGGCGAGGATCAGGGGGATCTCTCGCCTCAATCAGGAGAACAGGGATGACGAAGTCTTTCAGCTTCGGTCTTTTGACCGCGTCCATGCTGGCGCTGAGCACGGGCGCCGCTTTTGCGGATTACGAACTCAATATTCTTCATATCAACGATTTCCATTCGCGCATCGAATCGATCAACAAGTTCGACTCCACCTGCTCGGCCGAAGAAGAAGGCAAGAAGGAATGCTTCGGCGGCGCTGCCCGCCTGAAGACAGCGATCGACCAGCGCCGTCAGGCGCTTTCCGGCAAGAATGTCCTCCTGCTGAATGCCGGCGACAATTTCCAGGGCTCACTCTTCTACACGACCTACAAGGGCGCTGCCGAAGCCGAATTCCTGAACCTGATGAAGTTCGACGCCATGACCGTCGGCAACCATGAATTCGACGACAGCGAGGACGGGCTTGCGACCTTCCTCGACAAGGTGCAGTTCCCTGTCGTTACTGCAAACGTCAAGGCGACAGCCGCCTCCAAGCTCGGCGACCGCATCAAGCCCTCGCTGGTGCTCGATGTCGGCGGCCAGAAGATCGGCATCGTCGGCGCCGTCACCAATGACACGGCCGAACTATCCTCCCCCGGCCCGAATGTCACGATCGCCGATGACGTCCAGGCCATTACGTCAACCGTTCAGGATCTGAAGGGCCAGGGCGTCAACAAGATCATCGCGCTGACCCACGTCGGCTATCCTCGCGACCTCGCTTTGATCGCGAAGATCCCGGATGTCGACATCGTCGTCGGTGGTCACTCCCATAGCCTGCTTTCCAACACCGACCCCAAGGCTGAAGGCCCCTATCCGACGATGGTCGACAATCCGGGCGGCTACAAGGTGCCGGTCGTCCAGGCTGCCTCCTACAGCAAGTATCTCGGCGATCTCGTCGTCAATTTCGACGATAGCGGCGTCGTCAAGGATGCCAAGGGCGATCCGATCCTGATGGATTCCAGCTTTACGCCCGATCCGGCTGTCGTTGCCCGCATCGCGGAACTGGCCAAACCGATCGAGGAACTGCGCAAGAAGGTCATCGGCTCCTCCGAAGCACCGATCGACGGCGACCGCAAGGTCTGCCGCGTCAAGGAATGCTCGATGGGCAATCTGGTGGCCGATGCCATGCTCGACCGCACGAAGAACCAGGGTGTCGACATCGCTTTCCAGAACGGCGGCGGCCTGCGCGCTTCGATCGATGGCGGTGAGGTCACTCAGGGCGAAGTCATCACCGTCCTGCCCTTCCAGAACACGCTCGCCACTTTCGAGGCCACCGGCGCAGATGTCGTCAAGGCGCTCGAAAACGGCGTCAGCCAGATCGATCAGGGCGCCGGTCGCTTCCCGCAGGTCGCCGGCCTGAAATTCTCCTTCGACCAGTCCAAACCTGTCGGCAGCCGCGTCAGCGATGTCCAGGTGAAGGAGGGCGACAACTTTGCACCGATCGATCAAGCCAAGACTTACAAGGTCGCCACCAACAACTTCATGCGGGCCGGCGGCGACGGCTATTCGATCTTCAAGGAAGGCAAGAACGCCTATGATTTCGGTCCGGATCTTGCCGACGTGACCTCCGAATATCTGGCCGCCCACTCGCCCTATAAGCCCTATACCGACGGCCGCGTCACCGAAAACGGCGCGGCGGTGGCCCAGGCACCGACTGCCGAACCGGCCGCTCGTGCACCGGCAACACCGGCAGCCCCTGCACCAACGACCGAACCTGCTCCCGCGCCTGCTGCACCGGCAACGCCCGCGCCTGCCCCCGCAGCACCGGCAGCACCCGCCCCGGCAACGCCAGCAACGCCCGCCCCCGCTGCGGAACCGACACCGGCGCCGGCAGCCTCCGCACCTGCCGCAACGACGCCGTCCACCCACGTCATTGCCGCGGGCGACACCTTCTGGGATCTCGCCGTAACCTTCTATGGCGACGGCACGCTGTGGCGGAAGCTTTCGGAGGCCAACGGCAGTCCGAACCCGCGTCACCTGACGGTCGGCAAAGAGATCGAGGTTCCCGCCAAGTAAGACGATTTGTCCCGATGTCACTGGCCGGCTCGGGCTTTCCCGGGCCGGCTTTTCTTTCTATAGGGTGAACCACGATCTCGGGGCTGCGTATGAGCCAACGAGACAAAAGAGCGTTGGGACCAGAATGACAGCAGATATATCACTCCGCCCGGCAGACCATCCGGCCGTCAAGTCAGGCAAGGTCGGTGTCCTGCTGGTCAATCTTGGCACGCCCGATGGCACCGATTACACGTCGATGCGCCGCTATCTCCGAGAGTTTCTGACCGATCGCCGCGTCATCGAATGGTCGCCGTGGAAGTGGTATCCGATCCTATTCGGCATCGTGCTCAACACCCGCCCGCAGAAAGTCGGCAAGGCCTATGAGCTGATCTGGAACAAGGAGAAGAACGAAAGTTATCTCCGCACCTATACGCGCAACCAGTCCGAGCTGATGGCCGAGCGCCTGAAGGATCTGGCGACGGTCAAAGTGGATTGGGCGATGCGCTACGGCACGCCGTCGATCGCCTCGCGCATCGAGGCGCTGAAGCAAGAAGGCTGCGACCGTATCGTACTCTTCCCGCTTTATCCGCAATATGCGGCGGCAACGACCGCCACCGTCAACGACAAGGCGTTCCAGAAGCTGCTTTCAATGCGCTGGCAGCCGGCATTGCGCACCGTGCCCGACTATCACGACGACGAGACCTATATCGAAGCGCTCGCAAAATCCGTCGAAACGCATCTTGCGACGCTCGACTGGAAGCCGGACATGCTGCTCGCCTCCTTCCACGGCATTCCGATGTCCTATTTCAAGCAGGGTGACCCCTACTACTGCCAATGCCAGAAGACCGGCCGGCTGCTGCGCGAGCGGCTGGGGCTGACTAAGGAAAACTTCATGGTCACCTTCCAGTCCCGCTTCGGGCCGGAGGAATGGCTGCAACCCTATACCGACAAGACAGTGGAGAAGCTCGCCCAAGACGGCGTCAAGCGCATCGCTGTCATCAATCCGGGCTTCGTATCCGACTGTCTGGAAACGCTGGAAGAGATCGCCGAACAGGCCGCCCATTCCTTCCACGAGAATGGCGGCGAGAAGTTCGCACATATCCCCTGCCTGAACGACGGCGAGGACGGCATGAAGGTGCTGGAAAAGGTCGCCCGCCGCGAATTGCAGGGCTGGATCTGAGAGATCCCACGCTGAAAAATCTGCCCTGACCCATCCTTCTTTTCCTAGAGCATGATGCCGAAAAGTGTGAGCGGTTTTCGGACGACATCATGCTCTAACTCTTTAATTTAGAACAGGATTCATATTTTAGGCCGATCCGGCCTAAAATCATCCTGTTCTAGGAGGCGGGGCATTCGTGGGTCATTTCTTCCTCGCAAAGAACATGCTACCTCACCACATCAGTTGTGAGGCGCGCATGCATGCGCCGATAGGAGGAATTCATGCTGTTCGGCGGCTTCGATATCGTCGTGATCGTACTGGTTATCTTCGTCATCCTGGTGCTTTTTGCCGGGATCAAGACCGTGCCGCAGGGGTATCGCTATACGATCGAGCGCTTCGGCCGCTACACCCGCACGCTGGAGCCCGGCCTCAACCTCATCACCCCCTTCATCGAGCGCGTCGGCGCCCGGTTGAACGTGATGGAGCAGGTGCTGAACGTGCCGACCCAGGAGGTGATCACCAAGGACAATGCCTCGGTTTCGGCCGATGCCGTCGCCTTCTATCAAGTGCTGAACGCCGCGCAGTCTGCCTATCAGGTTGCCAACCTCGAAAACGCCATCCTCAATCTGACCATGACCAATATCCGCTCGGTCATGGGCTCGATGGATCTCGACGAGCTGCTTTCCAACCGCGATGCGATCAACGACCGGCTGCTGCGCGTCGTCGACGAGGCAGTGCAGCCCTGGGGCATCAAGGTCACCCGCGTCGAAATCAAGGACATCCAGCCGCCGCGCGATCTTGTCGATGCGATGGCCCGGCAGATGAAGGCCGAGCGCGAGAAACGCGCCCAGGTGCTGGAAGCCGAGGGCTCGCGCAACGCGCAGATTCTGAGGGCTGAAGGCGCCAAGCAATCCGCCATTCTCCAGGCTGAAGGCCAGCGCGAGGCCGCCTTCCGCAATGCCGAAGCCCGGGAACGCCTGGCCGAGGCCGAAGCCAAGGCGACGAAGATGGTTTCCGAAGCGATTGCCGCCGGCGACATTCAGGCGATCAACTATTTCGTCGCGCAGAAATACACCGAAGCGCTCACCTCGATCGGTTCGGCATCCAATTCCAAGATCGTGATGATGCCGATGGAGGCCTCTTCCATCCTGAGCTCGCTCGGCGGCATCGGCGCCATTGCCCGCGAAGTGTTCGGCGATGCCGGCAACAACCCGGCTTCACCGCCACCCCTGCCGCGTCCCCGCCCGGCGCCGGCGCGCTCGACGCCACCGATCAACCCGTCGACGCCCAATCCTTTCAATCCCGATCAGGAGCGCTAAGCCATGCTGGCGAAGATCGTCGCCGAACTTGGCCCATGGAGCTGGTGGGTCGCAGGCCTGGTGCTGCTCGCCGCGGAAATGATCGTGCCCGGCTTCTTCCTGGTCTGGATCGGCCTTGCCGCCTTGATCGTCGGCGCGCTGTCGCTCATCTTCTGGGACAGCGCCTTCTGGGTCTGGGAACTGCAGGCGATCCTCTTTGCTGTTCTTGCCGTCGCCACGACCTTCGCCGGCCGCCGGCTGACGCTGCGCAATTCGACGACCGACGAGCCCTTCCTCAATCAGCGCGGCGCGAGCCTCGTCGGCCGCACGGCGACGCTGCACGAACCGATCCGCGAGGGCCGCGGCCGCATCCGACTCGACGATACGCTATGGCAGGTGATGGGACCCGACCTGCCGGCGGGAACGCACGTGAAGGTGGTGTCGAGCAACGGCCGCGACCTGACAGTCGAGCCCGTGTGATGAAACAGCTCTGATCAGGCGACGCCGATCCTCAGCAGGTCGTGGAAATGCACCAGCCCGACCGGCCGGTGGTCGTCGTCGATGACAATCAGCGCGCCGATGTGATGCTGGTTGAGCAGCGCCAGCGCGGCGGTCGCCAGCATCGTCGGCTTCACCGTCTTCGGCGTCCGCGTCATGATGTCGTCGACGGCAAGCTCTGAAAGATTGCGGGTCAGGTTGCGCGCCATATCGCCTTCGGTGACGATGCCGCAGAGCCGCCCATCCCCGTCAAGCACGCCGACGCAGCCGAAATGCTTGCGCGACAGCACCGTGATCGCCTCCGGCATTGCCGTGCCCTTGGCCACGAGCGGCAGCCGTTCGCCGGTATGCATGATATCGGCGACATGCATCAGGCTCGCGCCCAGCTTGCCGCCGGGATGGAAGACGTGGAAATCCGTGGCTGTAAAGCCGCGTGCCTCCAACAGCGCCACGGCCAGCGCGTCGCCGATCGCAAGCTGCATCAGCGTCGAGGTCGTCGGCGCCAGCCCATTCGGGCAGGCCTCCTGCTCGTTCGGCACGAGAAGGGCGATATCCGCGGCTGTCGCAAGCGAGGAACTGCCGCTGCAGGTAATCGCGATCAACGGAATGGAGAAGCGCCGCGTGAAGGAAATGATGCTCTTGAGCTCGGCGCTCTCGCCGCCTTTGGAAATTGCCAACACGACGTCGTCGGTCGCGATCATCCCCAAATCGCCGTGATTGGCCTCCGCCGCATGCACGAAAAAGGCAGGAGTTCCCGTTGAAGCGAACGTCGCAGCAAGCTTGGCGCCGATATGCCCGCTTTTGCCGACGCCGGTGACGATGACACGCCCGGAGATATCTCCGATGATTTCGACGGCGCGGGTGAAAGGACCGGCCAATCCATTGTCGAAGGCCTGTTCGAGCGCTTCAAGACCGCGTCTTTCGGTCTCTATCGTACGTTTTGCCGATTCGAGCACGCTGTTTTCAACGAGGTTTATCGCTCTTCTGTTCATGAAGCTGCGTTAGACCTTTTCACTTTCCAAGTCCACCCCGCACTCTTTCCGAAATGTGAACGGCGCCCGCCGTCGGCAACGAATGATTAACCACGAGGCTTTACCTTTGGGTAAGAACCAAAAGCATGTCAGGCGCGAATTGCATGGGCCAGCCAAAACAGACGAGCAGTGTGACGCCGCTCCGCGCCATGAGCCGTGCCGTCTCTATTGTTGCGTTCGGTAGCCTGCTTCTCAGCCAAACAGCAGCCCTGGCGCAGTCCGCCTCGCAACAGCTGGCGACGACGGCAAATAGCCGCTCCGCCGCCTCTCAGGACAGCACAACGAACGCCGCCGCCACTTTCGATGACGGCACCGACGATACCGTCACGCCTGCGGCAAACGGCACGACCGCAAACACGGATGATGCCGCGCAGAGGCCGGCCATACCGGACGCCCAAGCCGGCGACGACATTACCGGCTCCATCCTCGATGAGGATATCCGCCGGCTGAACACCCGCGAAGCACCGATCGACGAAACGCTGCCGCGGCGGCGGGCTGCCGAAAGTGCCTCGACGGCCGAAACGCCGGGCATTCCGATCGGCACCTTCGTGCTCCGCCCGAGCGTCACCCAGAGCGTCAACACCGAGACCACGAAGGACGGCAGCACCAGGCAACGGCGCGCCTTCCTCGAAACCGATGCAGCCGCGACACTCACCTCCGACTGGGGCCGGCATCAGCTGACCGTCACCTCGGCAGGCGCCTGGCAGCGGAATATCAGCGGGGAGGGTGAGGAGCAGCCGTCCTTCAAGGTCAATGGCGACCTCCGGCTGGATCTTCCCGACGATACGGTCGCGCATCTCACTGCCGGTTATAATTTCTATCGCGAGGATACGGACGATCCCGATGCGATCGCCGACGCCACGCAGCAGTCTGATGTACAGGAATTTTCGGCCGGTGCCTCCGTCCAACGCGATTTCGGCATCCTACGCGGCACGACGGCATTGGCGCTGACCCGCTCGATCTATTCGGATGCCACGCTGGCCAACGGCACGACCGTCGCTCTCAGCGACCGCAACCAGACGACGGGCACGCTGCGCGGCCGCGTCGGTTACGAACTGTCTCCGGCACTCATCCCCTTCATCGAGGCGACGATCGGCCGGACGCTCTATGACGAGACGCGCGATTCCGCCGGTTACGAACGTTCCGGCCATAGCTACGGCGCCAAGGCAGGCGTCGAGGTCGATCTCGGCGAAAAGCTGAAGGGTGAAGTCGGTGTCGGCTACGAGATGGCGAATTTCGAAGACAGCCGACTGTCGTCGATCGATACCGCTACCCTCGATGCAAGCCTGCTCTGGTCGCCGATCCGCGGCACCGATGTCAATCTCGACCTGCAGACGAGCATCCAGCCCTCGACCACGGCGGGCGAAAGCGGCTACGTCTCGCACGCGTTGACGACGACCGTCACCCATCAACTGCGCGACAGTCTGGTTGGCACGATGATCGGCGGGGTGACGTGGCGCGATTATCCCACCGACAGCACCATCAACGACGAGCTTGTCTATACCGCGGCGACCGGCCTGACCTGGAACATCAACCGCTATCTCGATCTGACCAGCACGCTCGGCTACGAGTTGACCGCGCGCAAGGAAGGCACCGATTCTCAGCAATGGCGCGCCGGCGTCGGCCTTAAGCTGAAACGCTAAGCCTGATGCCGAAAAGTGTGTGCGGTTTTCGGGCGACATCATGCTCGAACTAAAAAACGCCGCGCATCCGGGAGGATACGCGGCGCTCTAACATTCATATGCTGTGCGGAAAACTTACCTCAGACCGGCAAGCAATTCCCTGAAGCCGCCTTCGACGGTCGGGCGGATATCGTCGCGTTCGAGGGCGAAGGCGACGTTTGCCAAGATGAAGCCGTCCTTGGCGCCGCAGTCATAGGTCGCGCCGCGGAAGTGATAGCCGGCGAAATCCTGTTCCTTCAGCAGCTTCAGCATGCCGTCGGTCAGCTGGATCTCGTTGCCGGCCCCGCGCTCCTGGGTTTCGAGGATTTGGAAAATCTCCGGCTGCAGGATGTAGCGGCCGTTGATGAAGAAGTTGGAAGGTGCCGTTCCCTTGGCGGGCTTTTCTACCATGCCGGTTATTCGGAAGCCGTCGCCGATCGCTTCGCCGACACCGACGATGCCGTATTTATGCGCCTGGTCGGGGGCACATTCCTCGACGGCGATGATATTGCCGCCGCTCTGGCCGTAAAGGTCGATCATGCCCTTCATGCAGCCCTTGTCGCCCTTCATGATCATATCGGGCAGCAGCAGCGCGAAGGGCTCGTCGCCGACGATCTCGCGGGCGCACCACACCGCGTGGCCGAGGCCGAGCGGCTCCTGCTGGCGGGTGAAGCTCACCGTGCCGGCCTTCGGCAATTGCTGGGCGAGAAGGGTAATCTCGGCCTTCTTGGCGCGCTCGCGCAGCGTCTGTTCCAGCTCGAAATGGATGTCGAAATAATCTTCGATGACGTGCTTGTTGCGCCCGGTGACGAAGACCAGATGTTCGATCCCGGCCTCGATCGCCTCATCGACGACATATTGAATGATTGGCTTGTCGACGACGGTCAACATTTCCTTCGGAACAGCCTTGGTTGCAGGCAGGAATCGCGTTCCCAATCCGGCAACCGGAAATACTGCTTTACGAACTTTTTTGTGTTGAGCCACACCCGGCCTCCTGCTTCGATCATATCGCTTTGGAAATGGAGCTTTTTAGCTTTAACTAGTATAGAATTGCTACTGTTTTGCAAATGGTGACCGCAGCGGATCGCCATGGTAAAGAATTTGTTGACTCCGTTCCTGTAGTCTCGGGTCTGGGCGGACATGATGCCCCGCTGCACCGCAAACTGAAGATGACGGATACGATTGTCGATGGCCCAGAATCACAAATACTCCCTTCGTGGTCTTGCTCTCGCCCTCATTGTCGCCGCCCAGGTTGGGCTGGTTCCTGACAACGCGAAAGCCGATTCCCGGTTCCAGAAATGGATCGCGGATTTTTACCAAACTGCCGCTCAGAGTGGCATCAGTAAGGCAACCTATCAAAAGGCCTTTTCCGGGGTGAGCGAGCCCGATCCGACCGTGCTCGAAAAGGCGGCTTACCAGCCGGAATTCACTTCGAAAATCTGGGACTATGTCGATTCCCGCGTCAATCCCTATACGGTCAAGATCGGCCGCGAGATGGCAGCCAAGCACGCCAGAACGCTCGCTGCGATCCAACAGCGATTCGGCGTCGACAAGACCATTCTGCTCGCCATCTGGTCGATGGAATCGAATTACGGCGCCATCCTCGACAAGGACGACCGGCTGCATTACGTGCCGCGCGCACTGGCGACGCTTGGTTATGCCGATCCGAGCCGCGCCAAATTCGCCAAGAAGCAGCTGATCGCTGCGTTGAAAATCCTGCAGAACGGCGACGTGCCGGCACGCGAGATGACCGGCTCCTGGGCCGGTGCCATGGGCCACACCCAGTTCATTCCGACAAGCTACCTGCTTTATGCCGTCGATGCCGACGGCAACGGCCATCGTGACATCTGGAACTCGGTGCCCGATGCGCTGGCGACCTCGGCCAATCTGCTGATGAAGAACGGCTGGGACACCGGCAAGACCTGGGGCTACGAGGTTGTCGTTCCCGCTGCAGCCGCCAAGCAGATCGGCAAGACCCATACGCTCGCCCAATGGACAGCCCTCGGCCTGACCCGCCCGAACGGCAAGGCCTTCCGCGAGAGCGGTACCAAGGCCGTACTGAAAATGCCGGCCGGGCCCAGTGGCCCAGGCTTCCTGATGACCGCCAACTTCTTCACCATCAAGAACTACAATGCGTCGGACAGCTATGCACTTGCCGTCGGCCTGCTTGCCGATCAGATCGCCGGCTACGGCGGCATGCAGCAGCGCTGGCCGCGCCCGGACGGCGCCCTCGACATCACCGAGAAGTTCGAGCTGCAGACCCGTCTGAAGACGCTCGGTTATTACAATGGCGAGGTCGACGGCAATTTCGGCTCGGGTTCGAAGGCGGCGATATCGGCGGTGCAGTCGCGCATCGGCATGCAGCCGGACGGCGAGCCCTCATTGCCGCTTCTGAACGCCCTTCGTCGCTAGAAGCGGCGGAATCGTGACCTAGATAAGAGCGGGTGTGGACGCTGGCCTGTCCTGCGTGCAAAATGCCGGCAGATGCGGAACTGCCCATGACGAAGAAAACTGACCGGACCCCAATCCGTTGGCTCGTGCTCGCCCTGGCGGCGGTTTCGCTATGCCTTGGCGCGCTTGCGCCGGTGCATATGGCGGAAGCCCAGGAGCAGCGCTACCAGCGCCGTTCGATCCTCGATTTCTTCCTCGGCCGGCGCTACCTCGACGACGGGCCGCAGGCGCCTGACGTCCCGCAACCGCGGCGCCAGCAGCGCAAGCGCCCGCCGCCGCAGAAAGCCGTCGTCAACACCCGTACTGCGCCACCGATCCGCGCGCCCGTGCAGGAGGAGCCGGTCGTGCAGAAGCTCGGCGACGCCAAGAAGATCCTGATCGTCGGCGATTTCCTGGCCAGCGGCCTCGGCGACGGCCTGACCGCGGCCTTCGAGACTTCGCCGGGGGTCGTCGTCGAAGCCCGCGGCAACGTCTCATCCGGTCTTGTCCGCGACGATTATTACGACTGGCCGGAACAGCTGCCGAAGATGATCGACGAGCTGAAGCCGGCAATGGTCGTCGTCATGATCGGCGCCAACGACCGCCAGCAGATGGTGACCGATACCGACAAGGAGAAGTTCCGCACCGACGGCTGGTTTAGCGAATACCGCCGTCGCGTCCTCTCCTTCGGCAGAGAAGTAACCGACCGCAAGATCCCGCTGCTCTGGGTCGGCCTTCCCGCCTTCGAATCCGACCAGATGACGGCCGATGCCGTCCAGATGAACCAGCTTTACCGCAACCAGGTCGAAAGCATCGGCGGCGAATTCGTCGATATCTGGGATGGTTTCGTCGATGAAAACAGCAACTTCATCGTCACCGGCTCGGATGTGAACGGTCAGCAGGTGCGCCTGCGCACCTCCGACGGCATCAACCTCACGCAGGCCGGCCGGCGCAAGCTCGCCTTCTATGTGGAAAAGCCCGCCCGCCGCATTCTCGGCACCCAGGCAAGCCCGGATCTGGTCCGCCTGGACGAAAGCAATCTGCCGGGCCTCGGCCTTCCCACCAATCCGGTCGAACACACCGTGCCGATCAGCCTCTCCGATCCCAATCTCGATGGCGGCGCCGAGCTTCTCGGCGCAAGGCCCCCGCCAATGACTTTGACCAAGTCGCCCCGCGACCTCCTGGTCGAGCAGGGCGAGATGACGCCCGCGCCGCCCGGCCGCGTCGACGATTACCGCTTGCCTGCGGCAAAGACGCCGGCCGAAGTCTCGGTCAAATGAAAAGTCGACGCGGCAGGCTTCCGCTTCATTCCGTTTACGTCGCCGCCGCCCGCGGCCAGCTTCCCCGCATTGCTTGAGGCTTACAGTGGATATCGACGCGTCAAGCGGTCGCACCCAGCGCATATCCCAAACAAAAAACTCCGCCGGAAGGGCGGAGTTCTTGTCTCGGGATCTCTATGCGGCCTGCGGTCAGTTCGGCAGAACGGTCGAGCCCATCAATGCCTCGTCGATGGCGCGCGCCGCCTGGCGGCCTTCGCGGATTGCCCAGACCACCAGCGACTGACCGCGGCGCACGTCGCCTGCCGTCCAGAACTTGTCGACCGACGTCTTGTAGTCGCGGTCGTTGGCGACGACATTGGTCGAGCCGCGCTTGTCGGTGTTGAGCGTCAGCTTTCCCTCGAGTTCCTTCAGCACGCTTGTCGTGAACGGGCCGCGGAAACCGATGGCGATGAAGGCGAGATCGGCGCGGATGACGAATTCCGTGCCTGGAACCGGCCGACGGCGCTCATCGACCTCGCAGCATTTGACCCCGGTCAGCACGCCGTCTTCGCCGACGAATTCGAGTGTCGCCACCTGGAATTCGCGCACGGCGCCCTCAGCCTGCGAGGACGAGGTGCGCATCTTCGTTGCCCAGAAGGGCCAGACGGCGAGCTTGTCTTCCTTCTCCGGCGGCTGCGGCCGGATGTCGAGCTGGGTGACCTTGACGGCGCCCTGACGGAACGCCGTGCCGACGCAGTCCGAAGCCGTGTCACCGCCGCCAACGACGACGATATGTTTGGCGCCGGCAAGGATCGGATCCGACGGCCAGCCGACGCTGTCGATGTTCTCGCGCCCGACGCGGCGGTTCTGCTGCACCAGATAGGGCATGGCATCATGCACGCCGGCAAGGTCAGTGCCCGGAATGCCGGCCTCGCGCGGCGTCTCGGAGCCGCCGCAATAGAGAACGGCGTCGTGATCGGCGAGCAGCTGCTCGACCTTGACGTCGACGCCGACATTGGCGCCGCAATGGAAGGTGACACCCTCGCCCTTCATCTGCTCGACGCGGCGGTCGATGAAATTCTTCTCCATCTTGAAGTCGGGAATACCGTAGCGCAGCAGGCCGCCCGGCTTGGTCTCGCGCTCGTAAACATGCACCTCGTGGCCGGCGCGGCCGAGCTGCTGGGCAGCCGCCATGCCGGCGGGACCCGAGCCGATCACCGCAACCTTCTTGCCGGTATGAACCGTGGCCGGCTGCGGCCGGATGAAGCCGAGCTCATAGGCCTTGTCGGCGATCGCCTGTTCGACCGTCTTGATGGCAACAGGCGCGTCTTCGAGATTCAAAGTGCAGGCTTCTTCGCAGGGCGCCGGGCATACGCGGCCGGTGAACTCCGGGAAGTTGTTGGTCGAATGCAGGTTCTGGATCGCCGCTTCCCAGTTGTTGTTATAGACGAGGTCGTTCCAGTCGGGGATCTGGTTGTGCACAGGGCAGCCCGTCGGGCCGTGACAATAGGGGATGCCACAGTCCATGCAGCGCGCAGCCTGTTTCTGTACTTCCGGGTCCGACATCGGGATCGTGAACTCACGGAAATGGCGGATACGATCCGACGCCGGCTGATACTTCGCCACCTGCCGGTCGATTTCCAGAAACCCTGTTACCTTACCCATATCTTCGTCCCTTACCCTCATGACCGCCTCACCGCAGCCAATCTGTCTATCGTCAGTCCCGGTAACCGGGGCAAGTTGCTTCTCTTGACCGTCATTGGAACATGTCCTCTGAAACATCCGCGCGATCTGGACGGCTTTCCGCCGTCGGCTTGATCGTCACGGGGTCATCGGGAGGTTGCCGTCATCCGCCGCATCAGGTCGGCGGATGACGGCTGTCCCGGTGCACTTCATTCCGCGGCAATGCCAATCCGGCTGCGCTCCATTTCCTCGAGCGCGCGACGGTATTCGACCGGCATGACCTTGCGGAATTTCGGGCGGTAGTCGGCCCAGCTGTCGAGGATCTGCTTGGCGCGGGTGGAACCCGTATAGTGCAGATGGTTGGAGATCAGCTGGTAGAGGCGCTCTTCGTCATGGCGGGTCATGTCGCCAGAGACGTCGACACGTCCCTTGTGCATGAGATCGCCGCCATGATGATGCAGCTTCTCCAGCATGTCGTCCTCCTCTGGCACCGGCTCGAGTTCGACCATCGCCATGTTGCAGCGGCTGGCGAAATCGCCTGTTTCGTCGAGTACGTAAGCGACACCGCCGGACATGCCGGCCGCGAAGTTGCGGCCCGTCGCGCCGAGCACGACGACGACGCCGCCGGTCATATATTCGCAGCCATGGTCGCCGACACCTTCGACGATGGCGATCGCACCCGAATTGCGCACGGCGAACCGTTCGCCAGCCACGCCGCGGAAGTAGCATTCGCCCTCGGTCGCACCGTAAAGCACGGTGTTGCCGACGATGATCGAGTTTTCGGCGACGATCCGCGAATTCTCTGGCGGCCGGATGATAATCTTGCCGCCCGAAAGCCCCTTGCCGACATAGTCGTTGCCGTCGCCGATCAGGTTGAAGGTGATGCCGCGCGCCAGGAAGGCGCCGAAGCTCTGGCCGGCCGTGCCGCGAAGCGTCACATTGATCGTGTCTTCCTTCAGCCCGCGATGGCGGTAACGCTTGGCGACTTCGCCGGACAGCATCGCACCGGCCGAACGGTCGACGTTCTTGATGCCGACCTCAAAGGCGACGGGCGACTTGTCGGCCAGCGCAGGCTCAGCCCGCGCAATCAGCACGCGGTCGAGAATATCGTCGATCGGGTGCTGCTGCCGGCTCGTCCAGAAAGTCTCTTCCTTAGCGGCGTCGACCTTGTGGAAGATGCGGCTGAAGTCGAGACCATTGGCCTTCCAGTGCGCCAGCATCTCGTCCTTCTCCAGAAGCTCCGAGGCGCCGATGATCTCGTCGAGCCGGGTGAACCCGAGCGAGGCGAGAATCTCGCGCACTTCGTTGGCAACGAAGAAGAAGTAGTTGATGACGTGCTCAGGCGTACCCTTGAAGCGCTTGCGCAGCACCGGATCCTGTGTCGCCACGCCGACCGGACAGGTGTTGAGATGGCACTTGCGCATCATGATGCAACCGGCCGCAATCAGCGGCGCGGTGGCGAAGCCGAATTCATCGGCCCCCAGCAGCGCCCCGATGATGACGTCGCGACCAGTCTTCAGACCGCCATCCACCTGTAGCGCGACGCGCGACCGCAAGCCATTCAGCACCAGCGTCTGTTGGGTCTCGGCAAGACCGATTTCCCAAGGGCTGCCGGCATGTTTCAGCGAGGTCAGCGGCGACGCACCCGTGCCGCCGTCGAAGCCTGCGACGGTGATGTGGTCAGCGCGTGCCTTGGCAACGCCGGCAGCAACAGTGCCGACGCCGACTTCGGAGACCAACTTGACCGAGACATCCGCGGTCGGGTTGACGTTCTTCAGATCGTAGATCAGCTGCGCCAGATCCTCGATCGAGTAGATGTCGTGGTGCGGCGGCGGCGAGATCAGGCCGACACCCGGCGTCGAGTGGCGGGTCTTGGCAACTGTCGCATCCACCTTGTGACCCGGCAGCTGGCCGCCTTCGCCGGGCTTAGCGCCCTGCGCCACCTTGATCTGCAACACATCGGCATTGACGAGATATTCGGTGGTGACGCCGAAACGGCCCGAGGCGATCTGCTTGATCGCCGAACGTTCCGGGTTCATCGAACCGTCGGAGAGCGGCATATAGCGGTCGGACTCCTCGCCGCCCTCACCGGTGTTCGACTTGCCGCCGATCCGGTTCATGGCGATCGCCAGCGTCGTATGCGCCTCACGCGAGATCGAGCCGAAGGACATCGCACCCGTCGAGAAACGCCTGACGATATCGGCCGCCGGCTCGACCTCGTCGATCGAAACCGGCTTGCGGCCGAGCGCCTCGGCGTTCTTGACATTGAAGAGCCCGCGGATCGTGTTCATGCGCAGCGCCGAAGCGTTCACCATATCGGCGAATTCGCGGTAGCGGTCCTCGGCATTGCCGCGCACCGCATGCTGAAGAGCGGCGACGGCATCAGGCGTCCACGCATGGCTTTCGCCACGCATGCGGTAGGCATATTCGCCGCCGATGTCGAGCGTCGTGGCCAGCAGCGGATCCGTGCCGAAGGCAGCGTTATGGCGGTCGACCGTCTCCGCCGCGATCGCCTCGAGGCCGACGCCTTCGATCATCGTCGCGGTGCCGAAGAAATACTTGTCGATGAACTCCGACTGCAGGCCGATCGCATCGAAGATCTGCGCACCGCAATAGGACTGATAGGTCGAGATGCCCATCTTCGACATGACCTTGAGGATGCCTTTGCCGACCGCCTTGATGTAGCGGTAGACGACTTCGGTGGCATCCACTTCCTTCGGGAACTCGCCCTTGGCATGCATGTCGAGCAGCGTGTCGAAGGCGAGGTACGGATTGATCGCCTCGGCGCCGTAGCCGGCAAGCAGGCAGAAATGATGGACCTCGCGTGGTTCGCCGGTCTCGACGACGAGACCGACCGAGGTGCGAAGCCCCTTGCGGATCAGGTGATGGTGCACCGCCGCTGTGGCAAGCAGGGCTGGAATGGCGATTCGATCAGGCCCGATCTGGCGGTCGGAGAGCACGATGATGTTGTAGCCGCCCTTGACGGCGGCTTCCGCGCGCTCGCAGAGCCGGTCGAGCATCTCAGGCATGCCCGCCGCGCCGCGCTCGATATCATAGGTAAAATCCAGCGTCTTGGTGTCGAAGCGGTCTTCCGTATGGCCGATCGAGCGGATCTTTTCGAGATCGCCATTGGTCAGGATCGGCTGGCGCACTTCGAGACGCTTGGCGTTCGCCGCCCCTTCATGATCGAGAATGTTCGGCCGCGGGCCGATGAAGGAGACGAGGCTCATCACCAGTTCCTCGCGGATCGGATCGATCGGCGGGTTCGTCACCTGCGCGAAGTTCTGCTTGAAATAGGTGTAGAGCAGCTTCGGCTTTTCCGACATCGCCGAGATCGGCGTATCCGTGCCCATCGAACCGATCGCCTCCTGGCCCGTCGTCGCCATTGGCGACATCAGGATGCGGGTATCTTCAAGCGTGTAGCCGAAGGCCTGCTGACGGTCGAGCAGCGACACGTCGCGGCGCAGCGCCCGCGGCTCCACCGGCTTCAGTTCTTCGAGGATCAGTTGGGTGCGGCCGAGCCAACTGCGATAGGGATGCGCCGTCGCAAGCTCCGACTTCACCTCGTCGTCGGAGATGATGCGGCCTTCTTCCATATCGATCAGCAGCATCTTGCCGGGCTGCAGGCGCCACTTCTGGATGATCTTCTCCTCCGGAACCGGCAAGACCCCCGCTTCCGACGCCATGATGACGCGGTCGTCATCGGTGACGAGGTAGCGCGCCGGCCGCAGGCCGTTGCGGTCGAGCGTCGCGCCGATCTGCTTGCCGTCGGTGAAGGCAACGGCAGCCGGCCCGTCCCAGGGCTCCATCAGGGCGGCGTGATATTCGTAGAAGGCCTTGCGTTCTGGAGCCATCGACTGGTTGCCGGCCCAGGCTTCCGGGATCAGCATCATCACCGCATGCGCCATCGAATAACCGCCGCGCACCAGGAATTCGAGCGCATTGTCGAAGCAGGCCGTATCGGACTGCCCTTCATAGGAGATCGGCCAGAGTTTGGAGATATCCTCGCCGAACAGCGGTGAGGAGACCGAGGCCTGGCGCGCCGCCATCCAGTTGACATTGCCGCGCAGCGTGTTGATTTCGCCGTTATGAGCGACCATGCGGTAGGGATGCGCGAGCTTCCACGACGGGAAGGTGTTGGTCGAGAAGCGCTGATGCACCAGGGCGACCGCGCTTTCGAAACGCGGGTCGGTTAGGTCCTTGTAATAGGCGCCGACCTGATAGGCCAGGAACATGCCCTTATAGACCACCGTCGCCGACGACAGCGACACCGGATAGAAATTGCTCTCTTCGCCGTCGAACTCGTCATAGATGCGGTTGGAGATCACCTTGCGCAGGGTGAACAGCCGACGCTCGAACTCGTCGTTGTTTTCGGCATCCTCGCCGGCGCCGATGAAGACCTGCACGTGATGCGGCTCGGTGGCGGCAATCGCCGGCGCCTTGGAGAGCGAGGAATTGTCGACTGGCACGTCACGAAAGCCGATGAGGACCTGGCCTTCCTCGGTGACGACATCCTTGATCACCTTCTTGAAGTGCTCGATCTGCCTTTCATCGCGCGGCATGAAGATATGGCCGACGCCATACTCGCCGGCCGGCGGCAGGGTGATGCCCTGCGCGGCCATTTCCTCGCGGAAGAACCGGTCGGGGATCTGCACCAGGATGCCGGCCCCGTCGCCCATCAGCGGATCGGCGCCGACGGCGCCGCGATGCGTCAGGTTCTCGAGGATGAACAAGCCGTCCTCGACGATCTGGTGTGACTTCTGGCCCTTCATATGCGCGACGAAGCCGACGCCGCAGGCATCATGTTCGTTGCGCGGGTCGTAAAGGCCTTGTTTCTTCGGCAGGCCGGAGGCGGATTTGGACGTATTGGCCGTGGCGCGCACCTTAGCAGCAGCGAACCGGTCAAATTCCATGGATGGCGTCTTCGTCATCATCTTTCCTCCTGTCGAATCCCGCGGAGCCGCGGGCGGCTTTTCGTCCTGTGCCGCAACCAAAATAGGTCCGGCGCATGACAGCGCTGTTGCATGGTGAAGATCGGCCGCAGAGATCTGCTTATCAAGGAAAGCAAACCGTCGCGTTCCGCGCCTGCCATTCGCCTCCGCGCGCCGCCCTTAAGGCTTGGCGCTCGGAAGAACTATAGCGTGAAAGCCCGTTCGTTCCAGGGCTTTCGGCGTCTCCTCGGCCGTTCTGGCCAAAATAGGACAGCAACACTGTCCTAATTCATCTGCTCTATGCCAGAAAGCATTCGGGTCCGCAAGAGCGCGCCCTCAAAAAACGTCAACTTGCGACGGAAGATTACCGGATCAGTCGCCCCTGCGAAATAAAATTACGCCAAAAGCATACATTTTGTTTATTGATTGCGTAGTTCAATTTCTGTGATGTGTCATGGGTAACAGCCTTGATCCTGTGAAGCTTTGGCGTAATCTCAGCCTCGGCCCTGCCAAACCCTTCCTTTTCAACGGTTCCCCTCATGTTCTTTGCTTCCGATAATTGGGCCGGCGCCCATAGATCCATTGCCGAGCGTCTGATGGCGGAATCGGCCGGTTTTGCCGCCGCTTATGGCGCCGGCGATCTCGATAAGAAGGTCGAGGCCCGTTTCTCCGAGGTCTTCGAGCGCGAGGTTTCGGTATTCTTCGTCGCCACCGGCACCGCCGCCAACTCCCTGTCGCTGGCAAGCGTCCAGCGCCCCGGCGGCATCACCTTCTGCCATTCGGAGGCACATGTGATCGAGGACGAATGCGGGGCGCCCGAGTTTTTCTCCGGCTCCGCCCGCCTCGCCGCCGTCGACGGCGAAGCCGGCAAGATCGATCCGGCCAAGCTTTCCGCAAAAATCGCACACTTTCCGGAGAACGCGCTCCGCCACGGACGCGCCAGCGCAGTGACGATCACCCAGGCAACCGAGATCGGCACCGTCTATTCCCTTCCCGAGATCGGTGAGATCGCCGCCATAGCAAGGAAACGCAACCTGCCGCTCCACATGGACGGCGCCCGTTTTGCCAACGCACTGATCGCGCTCGGCGCGACGCCGGCCGAAATGACCTGGAAGCGCGGCGTCGACATGCTGTCCTTCGGCGGCACCAAGAACGGCTGCTGGTGCGCGGAAGCGATCGTCTTCTTCGATCCCGATCACGCCCGGGAAATGCCTTTCATCCGCAAGCGCGCCGCCCAGCTTTTCTCCAAATCGCGTTTCATTGCCGCCCAGTTCGATGCTTATTTCGAACACGGCCTCTGGCTCGATCTCGCCCGTCATTCCAACAGCATGGCCGGCCGCCTGCGCGCCGGTATCGGCGCCAGCAACGCCGCCCGCCTCGCCTGGCCGACCGCTTCCAATGAAGTCTTTGCCGTGGTCAGCAAACATGCGGCAAAAGCCGCCGAGGAAAAGGGCGCAAAATTCTACGAATGGCCGGTCCCGGCGGCAACGCCCGAACTGGTTTCCGAAAACGAAACCCTGATCCGCCTCGTCACCAGCTTCGCGACGACGGAAGCGGACGTGGATGGTTTCCTGAAATGCCTGGCCGCCTGACCGCCTTCCGAGGCCTGCCTCCGGCGGGCCTTTCGGCGACGGCCGCGGCTCACACCGACACCAGCCTTCTCACCTTCTGCAGAATATCGTCTGAAAGGGCAGCGACCAGCGCCTGATCTGCCCCTTTGCGCGGCACCAGCACGAATTCCACGTCCTCCAGCATTGGAAGTTTTGCCGCGGCGATCTCTTTCAGCCCCGAAGGCGCCATGCTGCGCGGCTGCACCAGCACGCCCATCCCGGCCCGCGCCGCCGCCGTCAACCCGCTGAGGCTCCCACAGGTGCAGACGATCCGCCACGCCACGCCATTTCGCGCCAGCGCTTCCAGCGCGATCGCCCGTGTGACGCTCGGCGGCGGAAAGGCGATCAGCGGCAAAGGGCCGAAGGCGAGCACACGTTCGGGATCGCGCGCCAGCCAGACGAGCGGCTCTTGATAGACGAGTTTTCCGCGGGCATCGCCGAGCCGGCGTTTGGCGAGCACCAGATCAATCTCGCCATTGTCCTGCATCTCGTATAGCACGCCGGATAGCGCCACCGTCAGCTCCAGATCGACGGAGGGATGTGAACGAACGAAATCTTCCAGCACGGCCGGCAGTTGGCTGGTGACGAAATCCTCAGATACGCCAAGCCGCAGGCTGCCGCGCAGGCTGTTGCCTCGAAACAGCGACTGCACCTGCCCTTCGATCGAAAGCATGCTGCGCGCATGCGACAGCAGCGCCTCGCCATCGCCGGTTAAAATGACCTTATGCGTGTCACGTGCCAGGAGCTTGCGCCCGAGGGCTGCCTCCAGCCGCTGGATGTGCTGGCTGACCGTCGACTGGCCAAGGCCGAGCCTCTCCGCCGCCAGCGTAAAGCTGCCCATCTGTTCGACGGCGACGAAACTGCGCAGTTGCGAAAGGTCCAGCATGATCCTGTTTCTTGATAACTGTTATTTCTTGCATCGTGGATCATAATGGACGACAAAACAATGATTATCTGTCACGCCGCGAGACCGTTATGCGCCGCTTTCTGCCCGACACCTTTACGATCCTGCTGGTCTGCACCGTTATTCTCGCCTCGCTGTTTCCGGCGAGCGGCACATTCGCAGGCTATTTCGGCATCGCCACCGATCTTGCCATCGCCGCGCTGTTCTTTCTGCACGGCGCCCGTCTTTCGCGTGATGTCGTCATAGCAGGCCTGTTGCACTGGCGCCTGCATCTCGTCATCCTGCTGACGACCTTCGGCATCTTCCCATTGCTTGGTCTCGGCCTCGGCTTCCTCCCCGACACGATCCTGCCGCAGCCGCTCTACCTCGGCATTCTCTTCCTCTGCGTACTGCCGTCGACGGTGCAGTCGTCGATCGCCTTCACCTCGATGGCCGGCGGCAACGTGCCCGCCGCCATCTGCTCGGCTTCGGCCTCCAACATTTTCGGCATGTTCCTGACGCCGCTGCTGGTCGGCCTGCTCTTTTCCGTCGGCGGCCATGGCGGATTCTCTTTCGACGCACTGCAGCAGATCCTGCTGCAACTGCTTGCCCCCTTCATCGTCGGCCAGATCCTGCAGCCCTGGATCGGCGACTGGATTCGCGCCAAGAAGAAGATCCTGATGCCCGTCGACCGCGGCTCGATCCTGATGGTCGTCTATCTCGCCTTCTCGACGGCGGTGGTCGAGGGCCTGTGGCACACCTTCTCGATCGCCGATATCGCCGTCGTCATCGTCGCCGATATGGTTCTCCTTGGAATCGTGCTGGCGCTGACGATGTTCGGCAGCCGCAAGCTCGGCTTCAATAAGGCCGACGAGATCACCATCACCTTCTGCGGCTCGAAGAAGAGCCTCGCAAGCGGTGTACCGATGGCAAATGTCATCTTTTCAGGCCAGTCGATTGGCGCGATCGTGCTGCCGCTGATGCTCTTCCATCAGATCCAGCTGATGGTCTGCGCCGTCATCGCCCAGAAATATGCCGCCGCCGCGGCCCGCCGCGCAACGGAAAAGGAAATAGACGAAGCCGCCAGCCCGGCCTGAACCTATTGCCGCAATAAAAAACGGCGCCCCGATCGGGGCGCCGTTTTTTTCTTAAGGGATGTGATTAGCCGTTGATGACCTGCGCCTCGATGGCCTTGGGAGCCTCGACCGGCTCTGCGGCAATCGTAATCTTGCGAGGCTTCATGGCCTCGGGAATGTTGCGCAGAAGGTCGATATGCAGCAGGCCGTTCTTCAGCGAAGCGGCAGTCACCTCGACATGGTCGGCAAGCTGGAAGCGGCGCTCGAAGGCGCGCTTGGCGATGCCGCGATAGAGGAATTCGCCGTTTTCGGCAGGTTCCTCGGCCTTTTCACCCTTCACGGACAGCACATGGGCGTGCGCTTCGATCGAAAGTTCAGTCTCGTCGAAACCGGCAACCGCCATGGTGATCCGATAGGTGTTTTCACCGGTGCGCTCGATATTATAGGGCGGATAGGTCTGGGCCTGCTCCGGCTGGGCGAGGCTGTCGAGCATGGTGAAGAGCCGGTCGAAACCGACGGTCGAGCGATAAAGGGGAGAGAAGTCTACGTGACGCATGATGTCCTCCTGTGGAAGCGACGTGTTGCGATAAAATGCCCCTGAAACCCCATCTTTGGCGGTCTCCGGACGGTTGCGCGGGCCCTCATCGGCACCCGCAGAGAGGAGATGGTGATGGGATTCGACGAGTTCAAGACCCTCCCGAAATCGCCCGGCTGGCCCCGTGAACCCCGCATGAACGGCCGGTTCGGAGCGCATTCAGGCGCCGCCGCCTAGAGATCGCAGCGTCGGGTGAATCTCGTCCCGATGGCTGAAGTGCATCGTCCCTTCTTCTTCAGCCTCAAACTCGGCCGGCTGTGAGCACCCTCATGCTCCTGCCGGCCCTTTTCGCGCTCTGCAGCCTTGCGGACGCCGCCGCTTTCCAAGCCGGGTGCCATGCGTTATCCCTGATGCGAAGCAGACAGCAGCGGCGCATTGGCAAAGTCATGGATCAGGTTCTCTATTCGACGCCCGACAATCCCGCCCCGGAAAACCGCACGGAAGGGTTCTTCGAAACCCATGATGGCCACCGGCTGCGTTACGCCGTTTTCCGCGCCGGCGCCCAGGTCGCCAAAGGCACGGTCGTGATCCTGCACGGCCGCAACGAATATATCGAGAAATATTTCGAGACGATCCGCGACCTGACGGCCAAAGGTCTTTGGGTCGCCACCTTCGATATGCGCGGCCAGGGCGGTTCGGCGCGGCTGCTGAAGCGCCGCAACCACGGCCACATCCGCCGCTTCGTTGATTACGAGCGTGATCTCGACACCTTCCTCGAAAAGGTGGTGCTGCCGGATACTCGCCTGCCCTTCTACCTGCTCGCCCATTCCACAGGCGGGCTGATCGCGCTGTCGGCCGCGCCTTATCTCAACACCCGTATCGATCGCATGGTGCTGTCGGCGCCCTTTATCGGCCTGACCGGCCAGTCGGCCTCGCCCCGCGTCATCCGCGCCCTGGCCGGCACGTTGACGGCAATCGGTCTTGGTTCCTTGCCGCTGACCTCGAAACTGAAGGAACCGGATTTCCGCGACAACCCGCTGACCTCGGACGAAACCCGCTTCGAGCGCAATGTCGCGATGATGAAGGCCCATCCGGAGCTAACGCTCGGGCCGCCGACGGCTCGCTGGCTGACCGAGGCCTTCCGCACGATGGACCGAGTCACCTCGCCCAACCATCTATTCTCGATCACGATCCCGACCATCGTCATTGCTCCGACGCGTGACGGCGTGGTGCCCTACACCGCGCAGGAGCGGCTCTCGCGTTATTTCCGCGCCGGCCAGCTGATCCCGATCAACGGCGCCCGTCACGAGATCCTCCAGGAACGGGATACTTACCGCGCTGCCGCCCTTGCCGCCTTCCACGCCTTCATTCCCGGCAGTGATGCCGAGGAGAACCAGGACGTCACCGCCCTCGGCACGTGAGCGGGATTAATGCATGTCGCCCGGAAGTGTGCAGCGGTTCCGGGACAACGACATGCATCAAAACAAAGAGCTAAAGCGCGTCGCATGAATCAAATTTGATGCGACGCGCTTTAGCGCTGCAGGATGGCGATCGCCTGCTCGTAGACGGCCCGGCTGCCGGCGGCGATGATCGAGCCGCCGTTCTCAGGCCGTCCGCCGTCCCAGGTGGTGATGATGCCGCCCGCCCCTTCGATGACCGGAATAATGCCGCCGACGTCATAGGGCTTCAGACTGTTTTCGATGACGAGATCGATATGGCCGGCGGCAAGCAGCGCATAGGCATAGCAGTCGCAGCCATAGCGGAAGAGCCGCACCTGGCCCTCGATCTCCCGGTATTTTTCCATTTCAGCACCGGCGAAGAGATGTGGCGAGGTAGTGAACAGGATGGCGTTCGAAAGCGTCTCGCACTGGCGCGTCGCCAGCCGCCGTTCGCCCTCCGGTCCGCTATAGATCGAACCGTTCTGGTCGGCGAAATAACGCTCGCCGGTAAAGGGCTGTTCGATCATGCCCATGATCGCTCGGCCCTCTTTCTGCAGGCCGATCAACGTTCCCCACACCGGCAAGCCTGATATGAAGGCGCGCGTGCCGTCGATCGGATCGATCACCCAGATATAGTCGCGGTCGAGCCCGATATTGCCGTGCTCCTCGCCAAGAATGCCATGGTCGGGGAAATTCTCCTCGATCAGCGCCCGGATGGCGAGTTCGGCTGCCCGGTCACCCTCCGTCACCGGATCGAATCCTGAGGAAAGCTTGTTGGTGATGTCGAGGCCGGAACGGAAACGCGGCAGCGTCTCGGCCTTGGCGGCCTCCGCCAGAAGGTTGAAGAACGAGCGGTCAGGAAGCATGGTCGATCCGTTTGCTGGCGGGAGTGGGTGCTTTCATAGCGAAAAGCAGCGGGAATGCAAACGCGGGCGTTTCGGCATCTGCCCAAAGATATCGCAACGCAATATATTGCTTGACATTTGTGCAACGCAATAGTAGCCTCCTTCGTACAGTCTTCTGACTGTAAATACCCTCCTTGGGTGTTTCCTCCCTAGACTTAGCCGCGCTGATAAGCGCGGTTTTTTTGGCCGCGAAGACCGGCCGGAAAATATCGGTGAAATCGACGCAGGCTATTCGGCCGCCAGCGCCCGATCGCCGGCGAATTTCTCGACATAATCCGCCATCTGCTGCATGAAACCCGTGACCGCGTCAGCGACCGCGGCGAAGTCAGCGCGTTTTTCCAGCGTCACCTCGTCGACATAAATCGCCCGGTTCACCTCGATCTGCAGCGCATGCAGCCCGCCGCGAGGGCCGGCCATAATGTTCGGTGATGAAGCCGCCGGCATAGGGCTTGTTGCGGATCGCCGCAAAGCCCATTTCCTCAAGGATAGCAATGGCGGCGCGCGAAAGCTCGGCCGAAGCGCTGGTGCCGTAGCGATCGCCGATGATGAAATCGGGCCGTGCGGAACAGCCGGCGACGCGCACATTGCCGGGCATAGAGTGGCAGTCGATCAGCACGCCGAAGCCGAACTGCACATGGGTCCGCGCGATCAGCCGCCGAAGCGTTGCATGATAGGGCTTGTAGACCGCTTCGACTCGATCGAGCCCCTCCTGCACCGGCAGGCGCCGCGCATAGATCTCCATGTTCTCAGCGACAATGCGCGGAATGGTGCCGAGCCCACCGGCGACCCTTAGCGAATTGACATTGACATAGGGCGGCAACAGCCCGTCGAACATCCTCGGATCGAGCTCATAGGGCTCACGATTGACATCGAGATAGGCGCGCGGAAAGTTGGCCGCCAGCAGCGGCGCGCCAAGGGCGACAGCCGAGCCGAAGAGCTCGTCGACGTAATGATCCTCGGAACGGCGAATGGCGATGCCCTCGAGCCTAGACTGGGCGATAAATTCCGGTGGATAAATACGGCCGCTATGAGGGGAGTTGTAGACGAACGGAATGGTCTGCGACACGGGCTCATGAACCTCAAAAAGCTCGTATTCGCGTATTTCCGGCACTTTCGGCCCTCTTTACCATGTCATGAACTGACTACTTTGCCCATGTTGCCAGTTGCCCGGCCCCAAGTCCATACTATGCAGGAGGGATGCGGCCGCGCACGGGCAATTCACCGGTTGTTTACCGGGTCAAGACTAGTGTAAACGCTTGGCAGCCCACCAAAACTTATTGATCAGCGGTCTGGATTGATGACTCAGAAGATACTTCTCGCAGAAGACGACAACGACATGCGCCGCTTCCTGGTGAAGGCGCTCGAAAAGGCCGGTTACAAGGTCCTTTCCTATGACAATGGCGCCAGCGCCTATGACCGGCTGCGCGAGGAGCCGTTTTCCCTGCTGCTGACCGATATCGTCATGCCTGAGATGGACGGCATCGAGCTGGCGCGCCGCGCCACAGAACTCGACCCCGACCTGAAGGTGATGTTCATCACCGGCTTTGCCGCCGTGGCGCTGAACCCTGATTCGAAGGCGCCGAAGGATGCCAAGGTCCTTTCCAAACCTTTTCACCTGCGCGATCTCGTCGACGAGGTCAACAAAATGCTTGCCGCATAAGGCTTGCCGGGTGGCGTGTCACAAAACTGAAAAAAGCCTATTGACGGCTCCGAAGGTTTTGTGATCTATGCGCCGCCATCGGATGGGCGTGTAGCTCAGCGGGAGAGCACTACGTTGACATCGTAGGGGTCACAGGTTCAATCCCTGTCACGCCCACCATCCGATCCCCTTGCCTCACAAGGGGCTTTCGCCAAACCGCTGATTGGTGAATTTTTCCCGGTTCTCTTCTCATTTAGCACTGCCGATGCCGGATCTTCTTCGCTTCTCGCGGAGGCGACATATCGTCGATCGCTGATCCACTGCCGGTGAGACTTTGAGCCTAACATCTGCACGTCCTCACAAACCGTGCTGGCGTCAGGTTGAGCCGATTTACGCAGATTGCAATGATGCGCGCTCGTATATGAGGACGCGCTCATTCCAGCGTCAATTGCATAGCGCTTCTGACCTCTCAGCCCCTCGTTGTTTGTGACGGACAGATGACGAGTTTGTGACAAAACGCGTGTGATTTCAGCAACATAGCCTGGACAGCCTGCTGTCACGATCGACAATGACGTTGCAGCGCAACATCCCTTATGTAACTTCCGCGGCGAGGCAGGCACCGAGCCAAAACAGGCGCCGCTTCGCTCACACGGGGTGAAGATCCGTAGGGACTGCCGATGGCAACGGTCTTCATCCTCTTGCATCTGAACTGGAGGTTATTCCATGAACATCAAGAGCCTTCTTCTCGGCTCCGCTGCTGCACTTGCAGCGGTATCCGGCGCTCAGGCTGCTGACGCTATCGTTGCTGCCGAGCCGGAACCGGTTGAATACGTCCGCGTCTGCGACGCTTACGGCACCGGCTACTTCTACATCCCGGGCACCGAAACCTGCCTCAAGATCAACGGTTACATCCGCTTCCAGGTTGACGTCGCTCCGAACGCCAGCTCGATCGGCGCCAGCGGCGGCGGTTCTGTCGCCAATGACTCGGATTGGGACGCCCGTACGCGCGGCCAGGTTCAGTTCACCGCCAAGAGCGACACCGAATACGGTCCGCTGACCGGCGTCATCGTCATGCAGTTCAATGCTGACAACGCAACGGCTCAGAAGGCTCAGCTCGATTCCGCTTACCTCGACGTCGCCGGCTTCCGCGCTGGTCTGTTCTACAGCTGGTGGGACGACGGCCTCTCCGGCGAAACCGACGATATCGGTTCTCCGGTCACGCTGCATAACTCCATCCGTTATCAGTACGAAACCGACGCCTTCTACGCCGGCATCAGCGTCGACGAGCTGGAAGACAGCCCGTTCTATGACGGCGAAACTGCCAACAACTGGGGCGTTGCCGTCGGTCTCGGCGGCAAGGCTGGTGCTTTCAGCTACCAGATCACTGCCGGCTACGACACCGACAATGAAGAAGGCGCCGTCCGCGCAATGGGTACGGTTGCTGTCGGTCCGGGCACGCTCGGCCTCGCAGTTGTCTACGCAACGAACCCGAACGCCTATTACAACAAGGCTGAATGGGCGATCGCTGCCGAATACGCCATCAAGGCGACTGACAAGCTGAAGATCACCCCGGCTGTTCAGTACTACGACAACTACGGCGTCACTTCCGGCGAGTTCAACGACGACGTCAGCGCCTGGAAGGCCGGCGTAACGATCGACTACCAGATCGTCGACAACCTCGCAGCCAAGGTCTCGGTTCAGTACCTCGATCCGGACAACGCTGCTGACGTAACCTCGGGCTACTTCCGCCTGCAGCGCGCGTTCTAATACGGGGCTGCCGGCGACTTGCTACGGCGCTGTGTGCCGGCAGCCACAAATTCCTGATCCGACTGACCTCCGATCGGGAAAGAATGGGCCTGGACTTCCCTGCCTGGGCCCATTCCCCCTGACCAGAAATGCGTCCAAGACGGCAGGCGCTCTATCAGCGCCTTGCCACCGTCATGTCGTTGTCGATGCCCCCACATCCCATGCCATCGCCGGACCTTGTGACCGATCACCGAGCCAGCCCGGCCGCCGATGGAAACTTTCTGCCTCGGGAATAACAGAACCAAATTTCGGACACAGAGCCGTGCCATGGCCGAACCGAGGATGACGTGGTGATTCGCCTCGCCAGCACATGGGGTTTGACATCGAAATGAAATTTTCCGCGCCTGTTGCCGCCGCAATTTTTTCCGCCGCCCTCGCCTTGCCCGCCGCTTCAGCGCCAGCGTCCCCTGCCGAGACGTTTCCAGGCGCGCCCGGCGTCATCACGCTTTCCGGCAAATGCGCCAAGCTTGTCGTCGCCAAATTCGACGCCACCAAGGGCTGCAAGAACGAACTCGCCAGCGTCACGCTGGCCAATGGTCTGGTAACCTTCATCTTCACGTCGGATGGCAAGGCGCTCGGCTTTCAGGGCGATGGCAGCGGCATCAAGCCCGCTTCGAACGGCAATGCCCGCCTGCCGCTCAGCCTCGTCACCACGGGTGTCGGCAATAAGATGACCGGGGAGGTCAAGGTCGCGGGCTTCTGCACCTTCGGCAATCCCTATGCCGGCAAGCCAATTGCGATCGAATGCACGGCCGAAAGCAAGGATTCCTCGTTCACCGGCAGCTTCCGCACCGGCGGCAAGCTGGTGAAAAAGGGAAAGTAGCGCAATCCCAGCAAAACTGCACAGCGGTTTAGCGTCCGGGATTGCGTGAAAACAAAGAGACGGAGCATTTCCCTGCTTCGAAGAAAAACGGAAATGCTAAGCATGATGCCAAAAAGTGTGAGCGAGTTCCGGTCGACATCATGCTCTAACTCTCCAATTTAGAACAGGATTCAGATTTTTGGCCAACCAGGCCTAAAATCATCCTGTTCTAGCCGTCAGGCGCACCACGCGCCGCCGGCAGTCCCCGGCTTGCGCGCCAGCCCTTCATTGATCAGCTGCGCGCCGAACGAGCGTCCGTCGCGCGAGACGACACGCGGCGCTCCTGAAGACTCAGCCTTGCCCGCGGCATTCATGGTGAAGGGACCGGCGTTCAGAAGCGCCAGTAGCCGCGACTTGGCGGCAAAGGCCACCCGGCGTTCGCCGTCACAGCGCGCCTGGTCGACGACAGGGCTTGCCATATCGGCGATCACAATTTTCTCGCCCTTGTACCAGAAGACGCCGCCATCGCCGACGCAGTTGATATGGGCGCCCTGCCCGCAATAGCCAAAGGCGACCGTCCCGGTTTCCGGATTGGCGGGGGTAAGCGGGGACGGCACCGCCTTGACCGGCTGGACGGCCGGCGTCGGGATCGTCGCCGGCGGCAGCAGCTGCGATTGCGGCGCCGGCGGTACGGCTTTCGGGGTGTGTGTGGCAAGCGCCACCTGCTTCGGCGGCACGTCCTTCCTGGCGGCAGGTCTCGGTTCCGCCGTTTCGCGCGCCACCGGCACCGATTGCCGGGCAAGCATCGGCTGGATGCTCCTCCAATGGTCGTGGGCAACGATGCCGCCGATCGCGGCAATGCCGATCACCGCCCAGGGCAGCAATCCGCCACCGCCGCTGCGCGCTTTGCTCTTGCCTCTGGGCGGCGCCTTGCGGCGGCCGCGTGTCGCTGTCTTGGCCATCTGTCCGATTCCCGTGAGGCCGGGATTATCGCCGCCCAATCCTTTCTGAAAGGTTGGCGCGGCGACACGACGATGCCAGGTTCGCCGATCTTTCATGCGAGCACCAGCCGGCTTGGGAGAAGCGCCTCGTGGAATCCACGCGCATGAGCGAAAAAAGCCGAACAAATCTAGCGTTCAGACGTTAGCCAGCGAAAAATTCATCCGTTGTAGGAAAAATCCATGGATCTGATCATCGCCGACATGATACCGGCGTCGCGTATCCACTATCCCGTCATCTTCGCCCGCCTGCTCGGCGCCATCGTCTTCGGCGGGCTGATCGGCTTCGAGCGTGAGGCACGCGACCGCCCGGCAGGCTTCCGCACCCATATTCTGATCAGTCTTGCCGCTGCCCTCTTCGCCATCATTTCGATCGAGGCGGTGCACATGCCGGGTCTTGCCGATGACGAGCAGGTGCGGATCGACCCGCTGCGCGTCATCGAAGCCGTAACCGCCGGCGTCGCCTTCCTTGCCGCCGGCATGATCGTTTTTGCCAGAGGCCGGGTGCACGGGCTGACAACGGGCGCTGGCATGTGGCTCTCCGGCGCGATCGGCCTTGCCATGGGTTTCGGTTATTGGCCGATCGCCTTCTTCACGACGCTGGCCGCCATTTGCGTGCTCTTCGCCTTCGGCAAGCTCGAACAACGGTTCGGCTACAATCCCGCACGGCGCGCCGATCGGCATGAAGACCAGTAGAAAAAGAGACGCCCGGCATATGCCGGGCGTGTATCATCGGGACTGTCTGTATGTCATTCGCAGCGTGCGGCCGAAGCATCGCTTTTCCCAATCGGTGCGGGTCCGCCGGAGGCGGCAAGCGGCTTCTGGCGTTTGCCGATATTGATACGCTCGTCCGCCGCCTCGCGCACGGCCTGCCATTCGTTTTCGTGCCGGATAAAGATCTCGCGGGGCACAAAGTTGATCGTCATATTGTTTCTCACCCTGTTTCAATTCTGCGGTCAGCCGCGCCAAGCGGGCTTGCGCAATGCCGGCTATTTCTTGGTCTCTGCATTACCCTTGATGTCGGGACCACCCTTGGAAAGATCCGCACCGGTAACGTGGGCCGGCACGTGAATGTCGTGATAGACGCCCGGTGTCAGTGTCAGGTCGACATGATGCGGCGGCAGCACCTGCGCCTTCTGCATGCGGTTCGGCTTCGCCCGCTTCATGCGGTCGGACGCCTCCGTGCGTTTGTCGGGAACATGGGTCGAAGTGTGCATCATCGGCCTCCTTTTTAAGCTCAACCAGTGTCTAACGAGCAGGCACCGGGATGGTTCCAAAAAAACACTTCGTCTCCGTGCGGCCGCCGGCCTTGACTGGCTCGGGAAGTTGATTACCTATGGCCTGTCCCGCAGCCTCCCAGACATCGGCTGCGGGTAATTATGGTGCCGGGCCCCTCTGGCGAGAGTTTTTACGGCGCTCTCGTGATGTCGGTACCGCCTGCAGCTTAGCCGGCGGATTTTTCATCGATGAACAAGCTAACCATGCCTTATCCGCATGCCCGTTGTGGCATGCCGCGTTGCTCCCTCTCCACCATGATTTGCGGCCGCGAGGTGCGGCCATGAACCAGCCCGAGACCCACCACTCCTCGCTCAGCTATTTCCGCTGGGCCTTCGTTGTCACTGCCCTCGGCCTCGTTCTTGGCGCCGTGCTCGGCTGGCAGACGACAGGCACGATCGGCGGCATGGCGACCGTCTTCTTCATCTGCACCGTGCTTGCGGTGCTGGAAATCTCGCTCTCCTTCGACAATGCCATCGTCAACGCCAACAAGCTCAAGGAGATGACGCCGGTCTGGCAGAAGCGCTTCCTCACCTGGGGCATCATCATCGCCGTTTTCGGCATGCGCATTGTCTTTCCGCTGGCGATCGTTGCGATCGCGGCACGGATCGGCCCCTGGGACGCGCTTGTGCTTGCCGCCCGTGAGCCGGAAGAATATGCCCGTATCATGAATGACGCGCATCTGCCGATCGCAGCCTTCGGCGGCACCTTCCTGATGATGGTCGGCCTCAGCTATTTCTTCGACCATGATAAGAAAATCCATTGGTTCCGGGGCCTGGAAAAGGTGATGGCGCGCTCGGCCACCATCAGGGGCATCGAGATCGCTTTCGTTCTGGCGCTGATGCTGGTTTTCTCCTGGCTGATCGGCGGCGAGCAGGCCAGCGTCTTTGTCCATTGCGCCATCTACGGGCTGCTCACCTTCCTTGCGGTCGAAGTGGTGGGTGAACTGCTCGATGCTTCGCAGCAGACGATGAGCGCTGCCGCCAAGGGCGGCCTCGGCGCCTTCATCTATCTCGAGGTGCTGGATGCCAGCTTCTCCTTCGACGGCGTCATCGGCGCCTTTGCGCTGACCCAGAACCTCTTCGTCATCGCGATCGGCCTCGGTATCGGCGCCATGTATGTGCGCTCGATGACGATCATGCTGGTGGAAAAGGGGACGCTTGCCGAATACCGCTATCTCGAGCACGGCGCCTTCTACGCCATCCTGATCCTCTCTGTGATCATGTATGCGCAGACCCTGGTGCACATCCCCGAGGTCATCACCGGGCTTGGCGGCGCGACGCTGATCGGTCTGTCGCTCTGGTCTTCCATTCGCCACAACAAGCGCGAGCGGGTGGAAGATCACGCCAACCGGCAGGAAGAGCTTCACGCCTAACATAAGTACAAAGGCTGCAGCGCTTGGCGTTGCGGCCTTCCCTTTGGACAAAAATAAAACCCGCGACCAACCGGTTGCGGGCTAATTCATTCATGCATGGCTTGAAGCCTGTTAGCGGGAAGCATGGCCGAAGGAGGCCGGGTCGATGCCGAGTTCCCTCAGGTCGCTGGCACGCGGCCGGCGGCCGGCTTCAACGGCGGCGCTGACAGCATTTGCAGCACCAAGCACGGCAAATGCGCGACCGAAGAAACCCATGCGGACTGAATTGCGGATGGCGGACATTGTCCATTTCCTCTTGCTTTGATTGACCTCTTATAAATGGTATCGTGCAGATACCTCCACAATGCTCAGAAAATCACCGCAGCCATGCAAAAACAGAAGGCCGGCGCATGTTTCCATGGCCGGCCTTGAGGGAGGGGTAATGTCGTCTTTTTAGTCTTCGTTTGCAGCGAGCTGCGACAACACCTGGCCGCGGCCGCGAATCCGCAGGATCAGCGGGATGAGAAAGGCGGCCGCCGCAACGATCAGCAGGCCCGCGGCGATCGGCGACATCACCAGCGTCGTGACGTCGCCTTGGCTGATCGCCAGCGCACGGCGCAGCTGCTGCTCGGCCAGCGGCCCGAGGATCAGGCCGACGACGGCAGGCGCGATCGGATAGCCGAAGAGCCGCATGAGATAGCCGAGCAGGCCGAAGGCGAGCAGCATGCCGAGTTCGAATACCGACGGGTTGGCGCCGATCGTCCCAAGCGTCGCAAACAGCAGGATGCCCGCATAAAGCCACGGCTTCGGGATCGTCAGCAGCTTTACCCAGAGCCCGATCATCGGCAGGTTCAAGACCAGCAGCATCGCGTTGGCGATGAGCAGGCTGGCAATCAGGCCCCAGACGAGCTGCGGATTGGTGGCAAACAGCAGCGGCCCCGGCTGCAAGCCGTATTGCTGGAAGCCGGCAAGCATGATCGCCGCAGTTGCCGTCGTCGGCAGGCCGAGGGTCAGAAGTGGCACCAGCGTGCCGGCGGCCGACGCGTTGTTGGCCGCCTCGGGACCGGCCACGCCCTCGATCGCGCCATGGCCGAACTCCTCCGGGTTCTTCGCCAGCCGCTTTTCGGTGGCATAGGAGAGGAAAGTGCCGATTTCGGCGCCGCCCGCCGGCATCGCGCCGATCGGAAAGCCGATCAAGGTGCCGCGCAGCCAGGGCTTCCATGATCGCGCCCAGTCCTCAGCCGTCATCCACAGCGAACCCTTGACCGCCTCGACCTTCTCGGCAATCCGGTTGCCCTGTGCGGCGATATAAAGCGTCTCGCCGATCGCAAACATCGCCACCGCAAGCGTCGTCACCTCGACACCGTCGAGCAGGTCGGGGATGCCGAAGGACAGCCGCGCCTGCCCCGTCTGCTGGTCGATGCCGACCATGGCAAGCGCGAAGCCGATGAACAGCGCCGTCAGACCCCTGAGGGCTGAATCGCCGAAGGCCGAGGAGACGGTGACGAAGGCAAGCACCATCAGCGCGAAATATTCGCGCGGCCCGAAGACCAGCGCCAGCTTGACGATATAGGGAGCAATGAAGGCGAGCCCCAGCGTCGCGATCAGACCGGCGACGAAGGAGCCGATCGCCGCTGTCGCCAGCGCCGGTCCGCCGCGCCCGGCGCGCGCCATCTTGTTGCCCTCGAGCGCAGTGAC
Organism: Rhizobium sp. F40D2; assembly: GCF_051810745.2. Classification (NCBI taxonomy): domain Bacteria; kingdom Pseudomonadati; phylum Pseudomonadota; class Alphaproteobacteria; order Hyphomicrobiales; family Rhizobiaceae; genus Rhizobium; species Rhizobium sp. F40D2. The sequence goes on along the minus strand of NZ_CM131436.1, from coordinate 2,272,244 downwards.
TATCGAGGCGCTTTCACCCGGCGTGTTGAGCAGGATCGAGGTCGTCGAGCCGCCATACATGCCGCCATAATAGATGCCGGCGAACATGATCAGCGAGCCGCCGGGATCGAGCTTGTAGGTGACCGGCAACAACAGCGCCACGGTGAGTGCCGGGCCGATGCCGGGCAGCACGCCGACGGCGGTGCCGAGCGTCACGCCAACCAGCGCATAAACCAGGTTCATCGGCTGCATCGCAACCAGGATGCCCTGCCATAGGAATTCGAATGTGCTCATCTTGGTGTCCCAAGCAGCGTTCCCGACCATGCGATTTCGAGGTCAGGCGCCGCGTAAAATCAAAATAGCTGACAGCACGTCCCGCGCAATCAGAAGAACAGATGTTCGAGCGGGCCGGCCGGCAGCGTCAACTGCAGCAGCTGCGAGAAGATCGCCCAGACGACGAAGCTGAGGACGATGCCGAACGGCAGCGAGATCCAGAGCTTGCGTTTGCCGAAACCGCGTGCCGTCAGCGCAAAGAGGATACCGGTGGCGATCGAGAAACCGGCGACGCGCAGAAGCAGCATTTGGCCGGCAAGACCCGCGACGATCCAGATGACCGGCGCCACTTCCTGCCGATCGCGCTCCGGAAACTCGCCGCGCCAGGCTTCGGCGACGGTCCAGACCCCCAGGCAGAAGAGGCCGAACGCCACCACTTCGGGCACCGTCGCCGGGCCGATGCGGTCGTATTGCGCGATCGTCTTCAGATGCGAGGCATCCCAGGCCATCACGCCGGCGGTGACGAAGAGGAAAACGGCAATGATGAACGCCGCCCAATCAGGGCGGCGTGTCGTTGCCGAGGAGGTGTTATCCTCGCTCATTGAACAAGTCCGATATCTTTGAGAATGCCTTCGGTGGCGGCGACATCCTTCTCGAGCTGCGCCTTGAACGCGTCGCCAGACAGATAGGTGTCGGCCCAGCCCTTGGTCTTCAGCGTTTCCTGCCAGGTTGCCGAGCTATGCAGCTTCTCGAAATCGGCGGTGATGGCGGCGACCTCTGCATCCGACAGCCCGGGCGCGGCGGCGACCATGCGCCAGTTCTGGATGGTGACGTCGGTGCCGGCCTCCTTCAGCGTCGGAGCATCGATGCCGTCGATGCGCTCGTCGCTGGACACGGCGAGAAGACGGAGCATACCGGATTTCACTTGCGATTCGAACTCGCCGTAGCCCGAAACACCAGCAGTGACCTGATTGCCGAGAATGGCGGCGAGCGCTTCACCGCCGCCGGAGAAGGCGACATAGTTGATCTTCGTCGGATCGACGCCGGCGGCCTTGGCGATCAGGCCGACCGCGATGTGGTCGGTACCACCGGCCGAACCACCGCCCCAGGAAACCGCACCCGGATCCTTTTTGAGCGCCGCAACCAGATCGGCCATGGTCTTGATCTCGGAAGAGGCAGGAACGACGACGGCTTCATATTCACCGGTCAGACGGGCAATCGGCGTGACGTCTTTGAGCGTCACCGGCGACTTGTTGGTGAGGATCGCGCCGACCATGACATAGCCGCCGACGATCAGCGAATTCGGATTGCCGGCAGCCTGGCTGCTGAACTGTGCCAGGCCGATGGTACCGCCGGCGCCGGGCACGTTCTGGACCTGGACGTTGCCGGAGATCTTCTCCTGCTGCATTGCCGTCTGCAGCGAACGAGCCGTCTGGTCCCAGCCGCCGCCGGGGGCAGCCGGCGCGATGATGGTGTAGTCGGCCGCATAGGCCGGCAGCGCGATGGTCGCGGCAAGAAGGGTTGCGATGAACGTATGCTTCATGATGTGTCCTCCGTGGGCGGTTGAGCGAACCGCCTGTTATTCTCTGGGAATCGGGAGGAACGGCCGGCCAGCGGACGCAAGCGTCCTGAATGACGAGCAGAAGACCTCCCAAAGGCTTCAGCTCTCCGCCTCCACGGAGAAGAAGTAGCCAAAGCCACCACAACAAGCTGTCATTTAGCTGACATCGGCGAGATATCCAGGAGAAGAAGCCACTTTTTTGCCGTAATTGCCAGGGGCGGGTCTCAATCCTGGATCCCATGTGTGGACCGGCAGAAACCTGAAACGCTTCACTGCGCGCGCAGAACCTCGTTCCAGTGCGCGATCAGCCGCGCCCGTTTCACCTGGTCGAGATAGACCATCAGCCCGGGGCTGACCGGCACCGGCCGCAGTTGGGCGCCGAGCAGTTCTTGCAGCGTATTGGCGGTATTCTCGCCGGCCACTTCGGGGCTGACAGCCGGGATCTGCAGCTCGCGCGCCATGATCGTCTGCCCTTCCCTCGACATGAAGAAGGTGAGATAGCGCCGCCCGAGCTCAGGCTCGGCGGCCGCCTGCGGCACCAGCCCGATCCGCGACATCACCACGGTATAGTCTTTCGGCAGCACGATGCCGACATCCGGATAGCGCGAGGCCCAGTCGGCCGCATAGGAGCCGAGAATATTGTAGCCGAGCACGAAGCGCCCGTCGGCCACACGCTCCAGGATCGCCGAACTCGTCGAATAGAGCTTGACGCCGGCCGCCCCCATCGCTCCGATCACCGACCAGATATCGCCGAACTGCTCCTGGTCGCGCGCCATGAACAGAAAACCGACGCCGGAGCGCTCGATATCGTAGGTGCCGATCCGCCCATAGACGTCGTTGCCCTTGCGGTTCAAGTAATCGACGAATTCCGCCCGCGAGCTCGGCACCGGCTCATGCGCAAAGCTCGGCTTATGGTAGACGAACACTGCCGGCTCGAAAGTCAGCGCATAGGCGGTGTTGCGCCAGTTCGCCCATTTCGGCCATGCGGCACTCATCGGCAGGTTGCTGACCTGCGCATATCCGTCGTTGGAGAGCTTCACCTGCAAGTCCATCGCCGAGGAAAAGGCAAAATCCGCCGTCTTCTTGCCGGCATCCGTCTCCCTGACGATCCGGTCGTAGATATCGCCGGTCAGCATGTCCTCATATTTGACCGCGACGTCGGGATTGGCTTCCTGGAAACCTCGGATCATCGGCTGCGCCAACGGTTCGTCGAGCGAGGAATAAACCGTCAGCACCGGCGCATCTGAATTGCCCGATTTTGCCGCATAGAAGGCCTGGTCGGCCAGCGCAAAGCCCGGCCAGAACGCCAGCAGCAAGATGAAAATTCTCCTCATGCCGCAACAATGCCTGAGCGCGCCGGGGGGAGCAAGGCCGCCGGCAGGAGCAAGGGCGCCGGATCTAGGCGACGACCCATTCCATCAGCGCATTTTGTGCGTGCAGCAGGAAGGCCTTGGCGGCGCGACTTTGGCAAAGCGAGTGCTCCATCGCCTCGGCCGTCACCTCCTGGCCGCGCGTCACCGGCGGGCACGGCAGGAAGATCGCGTCTTTCGGCAAACGATCGAGAATATCGGTCCCGATCCGGTAGCCGGCAAGCGCGTCACCAACAGCGTCACCCGGCCACGAATCGGTGATGACGACGTCGGCATCCGATAGCTCGCCCATATCGGTGCTCGCGCGAAAGCGCTCGTTGAGCAGTGTCGCGTCACTTATATGCCAGCGTTCGGGGTAGACCTGCACCACCTCGATCGGCAACACGATCGACGCCTCGACCCAGGAGCGGAGGATATTTGCGTCTGCCGCCACCCCAACGACCTTCAACCCGTCGATCGAGCCGCGCCGGCTCATGATATAGGCAAGGTCGCCGAGCGTCTCGCAAGGGTGGTTGGAGCGTGTGCGCGCGTTGATGACAGGCACCGGCGCGGCTGCCGCCACCGCTTTCAGCGTCGCCAATTCCCTTGTGCGGATCACCAGCATGTCGAACCAGTTGCCGAGATAACCCGCAAGATCGCCGGGTTCCTCTCGGCCGTTGAAGCCGATCGGCACATGCACGCAGATACCGCCCATCGCCTGGACGCCGAGATCGAAGGCAGTCGTATTGCGCCAGCCGCTATCGTCGGCAATCAGCGCAACGCGTCTGCCTACAAGGCTTTGCGGCAGGGTGCGCTCATGCCAGGCCCTGGCGAGCACCCCGGCGCGAGCGATAACCGATCGCAGTTCGGCCTCCGGAATATCATGAAACTCCAGAAAATTCCGAGCCGAAGCTGTCATCCAAAATCCTCCTTCCGCATGAACCCTCGCCACAATAACCGGCACCAGCCGCACGGCAACCGCCCAAGCAGCCGCGAATCACACTCGATGTTGGATACCCCTCGCAACCGTCCTCCGGCCCGCACCATGGGTCCGTTTTCAAGTCACGAACCGATCGACGGCCACTTTTTGTAGTGCCTATCCGAAGCTTTGCCTGAAGCAAATCTGTCCGTCTGTTGCAATTAGAATCCATTTTTCATCACAAAGGATTAGCGCCGAACGCTATCCTTCACCCATTCAGAGTATTGATGAAGAACGGCGACGCTATATGGTCGCGCTGCCGTGTCAAAACGTCGAATCCGCCCGAATTTCTATTCTGGGGGCGACTCTACGCGACAAAAACTCTATAAAAAGCTGGACTAAACTGGGAAGATCCATGGGAGGGGTCATGGAACGACGACTGAGCGCTATTCTCGCTGCGGATGTCGTTGGCTACAGCCGACTGATGGGCATTGATGAGGCCGGCACGCTGCAGGCGCTGAACCGCCACCGCTGCGAACTGGTCGATATCAGGATTTCAGACTATAAGGGCCGGATCGTCAAACTCACCGGCGACGGCATCCTTGCCGAATTCCAGAGCGTGGTGAACGCGGTTGCCTGCGCCGCCGAAATCCAGCGCAGCATGGCCGCCCGCAACGAGAACGTGCCCAAGGACGAGCGCGTCGAATTCCGTATCGGCATCAATCTCGGCGATGTCGTGGTCGAGGACGGCGATATCTTCGGAGACGGCGTCAATCTTGCCGCCAGGCTTGAGCGTATCGCAGCGCCGGGCGGCATCGCCGTATCGGCCTCGGTGCGCGATCAGGTCGGCGCGCGCCTCAATCTCGGCTTCGAATTCATCGGCGAGCATATGCTGAAGAACATCCGGCAGCCGGTTCAGGTCTATACCGTCACCCTGGCGCCGCCCTCCTCGGCGAAATTGGTCGCGCAGAACCGCAATACCTGCTTCATCGCCGTGCTGCCCTTCACCAATATGAGCGGCGATGCCGATCAGGACTATTTCTCCGACGGCATCACCGAAGACATCATCACCGATCTCTCCAAGATCTCCAGCCTGCACGTCGTACCGCGCAATACGATTTTCACCTACAAGGGCATATCGGTGAAGGTGAAGCGGCTCGCCCAGGAACTTGGCGTGCGCTACGTGCTCGAGGGCAGTGTGCGCATCTTCGGCAATCGTGTGCGCATTTCCGGCCAGCTGATCGACACCGCCAACGGCGATCATCTCTGGGCCGAACGTTATGACCGCGACCTGACCGTCATCTTCGCCATCCAGGACGAGATCACCCATGCGATCGTCGGCCAGTTGAAGGTGCGCCTGCTGCCGGAAGAGAAGAAGGCGATCGCCACTGAGCCGACCGCCAATGTCGAGGCCTATACCTATTATCTCCGCGGCCGCCAGCTCTCCCACACCTGGACCAAATCCTATCTCCAGCTCGCAAGGCGCATGTTCTGCAAGGCGGTCGAGCTCGACCCCGATTATGCCCGCGCCTATGCCGGCATTGCCGATTGCGACGCGGCGATCCGCGATTGGGCACCTGACGACGTGCCGCTACGGCGCATCCTAGAGATGAGCGCCCGCGCCCTTGCGCTTGATCCAGACCTTCCCGAGGCCCACGCCTCTCACGGTCTGGCCCTGCATCAGAGCGGCTTTGATGACAGGGCGGCGGCAGCCTTCGAACGTGCCCTATCGCTCGACCCGAACCTGTTCGAGGCGAATTTCCACTATGCCCGATTCTTCTTCATGCACGGCAACTTTGCCGAATCGGTTCAATATTTTACCCGCGCCGCCGCAATCCGCCCTGACGACTACGTCTCGCCGATCCATCTTATGTCCGCCTACCGCTCGCTCGGCCGTGTGTTGGATACCGAAAATTGGGCGCGTCTCGGCCTGTTGCGCGCCGAACGCGCGCTGAACCTCAATCCGGAAAATTCCGGCCCGGCCCATCGCGGCGCGCTGGCGCTTGCACATATGGGCGATACCAAGAGGGCGCGCGACTGGGCCGCCCGCGCCATCGCCATCGATCCCGACGACATCGTCGCGCAGTATAATCTCGCCTGCGTCTATTCCGTCCTCGGCGATGTCGACCAGGCCATCGATCTCCTTGAGAGGCTGCTGCCGCACAGCTCCGTCTACCATATCAAATGGTTCAACAATGATTCCGATCTCGATAACATCCGCGACGATCCCCGCTTCCTGAGGCTGCTCACCGCCGCGATGATGCAACGCGAACGGGTCGAAATGACCGGGAGCTGACACCGGACTTTTCCTTCACCCAATCTTTAAAATCGCTGTGACATTGCTCCCCCACCTCTGTAATCTCCCTTGAAAAACAGGGGACATCCGTGCGCATCCTGCTCACCGAAGACAATATCGCGCTGGCCGACGGCCTGTCGGCGATCTTGCGCGGCACGGGCCATGCCGTCGATGTCGTCCATGACGGCGCATCCGCCAATGCGGTGATCGCCGCGGAAAATTTCGATCTGGTGATCCTCGACCTCAACCTGCCCGAAATGGACGGGCTCGACGTGCTGCGCGCCATGCGCGCCCGGCAGAACCAGGCGGCCGTCCTTATCCTAACCGCGCGCGGCACGCCGGAAGAACGGGTGAAGGGCCTCGATCTCGGCGCCGATGATTATCTGATCAAACCCTTCGACATAGCCGAATTCGAGGCCCGCGTACGTGTGCTTCTGCGCCGTCAGGCCGGCCTGCGCTCGGCGACCGTCAGTTTTGGCGGCATCTCCTTCGATCTCAATTCCCGCGCCTTTTCGGCCGGGGCCACGCCGCTCGATATTCCCGCCCGCGAGCTTGGCCTGCTCGAAATTCTCTTCATGCGGGCCGGCAAGGTCGTCGCCAAGGAAGCGATCATCCAGTCGCTGACGGCCTTCGACGACGACATTTCTTCGAACGCCATCGAGCAATATGTCAGCCGCCTGAGGAAACGCCTCTCGCCGCACGGCCTGACGGTCAAGACCGCCCGCGGCATTGGCTATTATCTCGACAAGCTCCCCGAGGCGTCATGAAAGCCGCCTATTCCCTCAGGCGCCGGCTGCTCTTCTGGCTGCTCGTCTCCACCGCCGTCATCGGCACGCTGGCGCTTGCCGATACCTATCGCGAGGCGGTACAGACCTCGAACATCGTCTCCGACCGCGTGCTCGCCGGCTCGGCGCTGGCGATCGCCGAACGCGTCGTCGTTGCAGAGGACGGCTCGCTGCAGGTCGACATCCCCTATGTCGCGCTTGAAATGCTGACCTCGGCAGCGCAGGACCGCGTCTTCTACCGCGTCGACGGTCCGCCGGGCAAATTCATCACCGGCTACCAGTCGCTGCCGGTCCTCAAGAAAACGCCGGCCAATGCTGCCGCCTTCGCCGACGACACCTTCCGCGGCGAGCCGATCCGCGTCGCCACGCTCGAACGCTCCGCCTCCACAGGCATCCGCTCCGTGCCCTTCGTGGTGACGGTCGCCGAAACTACCATCGCCCGCCGGCAGTTGGCGCAAGCGATCCTCGTTCGCTCGGCCCTGCGCCTCGCATTCATGATCGCAGGTGCCGCCCTCATCGTCTGGATCTCGGTCACCGTGGCTCTGCGCCCGCTCTACAAGCTCGGCGACGCAATCGGCGAGCGCAGCCCCGATGACCTGCACCCGATCGAGCAGACCGTGCCGAGCGAGGTCGAACCGCTGGTCGATACGGTGAATAGCTTCATGGTCCGCCTGCAATCGGCGCTCGATGCGCTGCGCCATTTCACCGGTAATGCCAGCCATCAGCTGCGCACGCCGCTGGCGATCATCCGCACCCAGCTTGCGCTTTCCGCCCGCGCCGGCTCGCTTGCAGAGGCCCAGGCGGCAGCGCTGAAGGGGGACCAGGCCGTGGCGCATGCCGAGCGCATCCTTGCCCAGCTTCTGCTGATGGCAAAGATCGACGCCGCCACCGCCAAGGAGGCGCTGACCGCTTCCGCCATCGATCTTGCCGCCATCGCTCAGGAAATCACCGGCGAGCAGATCCCGACGGCAGCCGTTGCCGGCATCGATCTCGGTTTCGAGGGCGAAAGCCCGGCAATGATCCGCGCCGAGCCGCTGCTGATCGGCGAAATGCTGCGCAATCTTGCCGGAAATGCCATCGCCTATGCCGGCAAGGGGGCGGAGGTCACTGTCCGCATCATCGCCGCCACGGAGACGATCCGCCTCGAAGTCGAGGACAACGGACCCGGCATTCCACGCAATAAACTGGAGGCGGTGCGCGGGCGTTTTTCGCGCGGCAATCAGACAGGTGCGCAAGGCACCGGCCTCGGCCTGCCGATCGTCGAGGAAATCGCCAATCTTTTCAACGCCGACCTGACGCTGGAGCCAGGCCTGAACGGCAAGGGTCTGAAAGCGGTCGTCACCTTTGCCAAGGCGGCTTAAAAGCCTTCGGCCCTCCTTGCTTTATTTCGCTGCATTGCACACACTGATTTCGGGAACAGCAAGCCGCACGACGATGCGAGCCGGATAAAAAGAGAAATATGTCGATCAAAGCCAGTATCTATCATCTGACACATTACACTTATGACAAGCCGGTCCGCCTCGGCCCCCAGATCATCCGGCTGAAACCTGCCTCGCATTCGAAGACGAGGGTCCTCAGCCACTCGCTGAAGGTCACGCCCGCCAACCACTTTGTCAACCTGCAGCAGGACCCCTACGGCAATTACCTCGCCCGCTACGTTTTCCCGGACCCGGTGACGGAATTCAAGATCGAGGTCGATCTCGTCGCCGACATGACGGTCTATAATCCCTTCGACTTCTTCGTCGAGGAGGAGGCGACCAAATGGCCCTTCGGCTATCCGGAAACGATCCAGGAAGATCTGTCGATCTACATGACGCCGGAACCGGCCGGCCCGCGGCTGAAGGCGCTGCTGCCGACGCTCGACTGGTCGCCCGGCCAACCGACGGTCGATATGGTCGTCGGGTTGAATGCCCGCCTGCAGCGGCAGATCGGCTATGTCATCCGCATGGAAACCGGCGTGCAGACGCCGGAAGAAACCCTGGAAAGCGCCAAGGGCTCCTGCCGCGACACCAGCTGGCTGCTCGTCCAGATCCTTCGTCATCTCGGCCTTGCCGCCCGCTTCGTATCCGGCTACCTCATCCAGCTGACGCCGGATCTGAAGGCGCTCGACGGCCCCTCCGGCACCGAAGTCGACTTCACCGACCTGCATGCCTGGGCCGAGGTCTATCTGCCCGGCGCCGGCTGGGTCGGCCTCGATCCGACCTCTGGCCTGTTGACCGGGGAGAGCCACATCCCGCTTGCCGCCACGCCGCATTACCGCAATGCCGCTCCGATCTCCGGCGGTTACTTCGGCGAGGCCGAAACCGAGTTCGCCTTCGACATGAAGGTGTCGCGCGTCGCCGAACATCCGCGCATCACCAAACCTTTCTCCGATGAAAGCTGGGAGGAACTCAACGAACTCGGCGAGAAAGTCGACCGTGTCCTTAAGGCCGAGGACGTGCATCTGACGATGGGCGGCGAGCCGACCTTCGTTTCGATCGACGATTTCCAATCGGAGGAATGGAACACCGCCGCCGTCGGCCCGACCAAGCGCGAAAAGGCCGACAGACTGATCCGCAGGCTGCAGGAACGTTTCGCTCCCGGCGGCTTCCTGCATTACGGCCAGGGCAAATGGTATCCAGGCGAAAGCCTGCCGCGCTGGACCTTCTCGCTCTACTGGCGCCGCGACGGCAAGCCGGTCTGGCAGAACCTCGATCTGGTCGCCGCCGAAGGCAAGGACACCGGCGTGACCGCCGAGGATGCCGAGAAGCTGCTGACGGCGATCGCAAGAGAACTGGCGATCAAGCCCGACATGGTGCAGCCGGCCTATGAGGATCCTGCCGACTGGATCATCAAGGAAGGTAATCTTCCCGACAACGTCGATCCGGCGAATTCGAAGCTGAAGGATCCCGAAGAACGCAACCGCATCGCCCGAGTGTTTGCCCGTGGCCTTACCGTCCCCACAGGTTACATCCTCCCGGTTCAGGCATGGAACGCCAAGGCGGCTGAAAGCCGCGTCTGGGTCAGCGAGAAATGGCGCACCCGCCGCGGCAATATCTTTCTCGTCCCGGGCGACAGTCCGATCGGTTACCGCCTGCCGCTCGGCACGCTGCCCTATGTTCCCCCAGCGCGTTATCCCTATATCCACCCTGCCGATCCGACGATCCCGCGTGGACCGCTGCCTGATGTCTTTGTACCGGCCGGCCGCGCCATGCCGGAGGCCTCTTTCAATGCCGGCGAGAGCAATCGCGGCCGGATCGAACAGACGCTTGGTGAACTCCGCGGCGCCGTGCGCACCGCCATGTCGGTCGAGCCGCGCGACGGCAGGCTCTGCGTCTTCATGCCGCCGGTCGAGCGCATCGAGGATTATCTCGAGCTGATCGCCGCGGCCGAAAACGCCGCCGCCGAGCTTAAACTTCCCGTCCATATCGAAGGCTACCCGCCACCGCAGGACGAGCGTATCAACGTCATCCGCGTCGCCCCGGATCCCGGCGTCATCGAGGTCAACATTCATCCGGCCTCGAACTGGAAGGAATGCGTCGACATCACCACGGCGGTCTATGAAGAGGCGCGCGCCACCCGGCTCGGCGCCGACAAGTTCATGATCGACGGCCGTCATACCGGCACCGGCGGCGGCAACCATGTCGTCGTCGGCAGCGCCAATCCGAACAACAGTCCCTTCCTGCGCCGTCCCGACCTCTTGAAGAGCATCGTCCTCCACTGGCAGCGCCACCCTTCGCTCTCCTACCTCTTCTCCGGCATGTTCATCGGCCCGACCAGCCAGGCGCCGCGCATCGACGAGGCCCGTCACGACAGCCTCTACGAGTTGGAGATAGCCATGGCGCAGATCGCTGCCCCCGGCCGCGGCCAGCAGCCGCTGCCCTGGCTGGTCGACCGGCTGTTCCGCAACCTTTTGACCGATGTCACCGGAAACACCCACCGCGCCGAAATCTGCATCGACAAGCTGTTTTCCCCCGACGGCCCGACCGGAAGGCTCGGCCTCATCGAGTTCCGCGGCTTCGAGATGCCGCCGAACGCGCGCATGTCGCTTGCCCAGCAATTGCTGGTGCGCGCGCTGATCGCCCGCTTCTGGGTCAACCCCGTCGACGGCAAGTTCGTCCGCTGGGGCACGACGCTGCACGACCGTTTCATGCTGCCGCACTTCGTCTGGGCCGACTTCCTCGACGTGCTGGCCGACCTTCGCGAAAACGGCTTCGACGTCAGCCCGGAATGGTTCAAGGCCCAGCTCGAATTCCGCTTCCCCTTCTGCGGCGAAGTCGAATACGAAGGCTCGAAACTGGAACTGCGCCAGGCGCTGGAGCCTTGGCACGTCATGGGCGAAGAGGGCGCGCCGGGCGGCACCGTCCGCTATGTCGACTCGTCAGTCGAGCGGCTTCAGGTGCGGCTCGAAACCAGCAATACGACGCGTTATACCGTCACCTGCAACGGCCGCACCCTGCCCCTGACGCCGACCGGCACGGCCGGCGTGTCGATCGCCGGCGTCCGTTACAAGGCCTGGCAGCCGGCCTCCGGCCTGCATCCTGTGCTGCCGATCAACACGCCTTTGACTTTTGACATTTATGATACATGGTCGAAGCGTTCGATCGGCGGCTGCATCTATCATGTTGCCCATCCGGGCGGCCGGACCTATGACACCTTCCCGGTCAACGGCAACGAGGCGGAAGCAAGGCGGCTCGCCCGCTTCGAGCCGTGGGGACATACGGCGGGCGGATACATTCCGCGTGCCGAGACGGGCTCGCTGGAATTCCCGCTGACGCTGGATCTGCGGCGGCCCGCTGGAATTTGATGCCGGGGTTGGGGGATAGCTTGGGTTTTGATGGGTAAGAGGCCGGCAGTAGAGCGCAGGGAAGAGACAGAGGACCGCACCGGCAAACGTGCGGCCTTCGACTATGCGCCGCTTCCCGGCACCGCCGACGAGATGGTTGACAACAAAGGCAGGGTCCGCCCGGTCTGGCAGCATTTCCTCTCGCATCTGAGCGCAATGCCGGAAAAGGATCTTGCCGAGCGTTTTGCTCGCGCCGACCGCTACCTCAGAGACGCCGGCGTCTTCTACCGGGCCTATGGCAGCAAGGGCACCGGCGAGCGCGCCTGGCCAATCTCGCATATCCCGGTGCTGATCGACGAGCGTGAATGGCAGACGCTGTCGGCCGGGCTTGTCCAGCGCGCCGACCTGCTGGAAGCGATCGTCGCCGACATCTACGGCGACAACCGGCTGGTGGAGGAAGGCGTGCTGCCGCCGGCGCTCATGGCCGCCAATCCGGAATTTCAACGTCCGCTTGCCGGCATCCGGCCGGCCTCCGGCCACTATCTGCATTTCTGCGCCTTCGAGATCGGCCGCGGGCCGGATGGCAATTGGTGGGTGCTGGCCGACAGGACGCAGGCGCCATCAGGCGCCGGTTTCGCGCTGGAAAGCCGCGTCGCGACCACCCGGGCCTTCTCGGATATCTATGCCGAAACCCCGGTTCACCGTCTCGCCTCGTTCTTCGGCGGCTTCCGCGACGCGCTGCAGGGGATGAAACATTCCGGCGACGACCGCATCGCCGTGCTGACGCCAGGCCCCGCCAACGAGACCTATTACGAACACGCCTACATCGCCCGCTATCTCGGCTTCATGCTGCTCGAGGGTGAGGATCTCACCGTCGTCAAGGGCCGCGTCATGGTGCGCACCGTCGCCGGCCTGAAGCCGATCGGCGTGCTCTGGCGCCGTCTCGATTCGGCCTTTGCCGACCCGCTCGAACTGAACCAGAATTCGCATATCGGCACACCCGGCCTCGTCGAAGCACTGCGCGCCGAAAGCGTCACCATCGTCAATGCGCTCGGCACCGGCGTTCTCGAGACCCGGGCGCTGCTGGCTTTCATGCCGACCATCTGCCACCGCCTGCTGGGGCAGGATCTGCAACTGCCGTCGATCGCCACCTGGTGGTGCGGCCAGGAAGATGAGCGCGAGCACGTCGCCAAGAATATCGAGAAGATGGTGATCGGCCCGGCCTATTCCCGCGCCCCCTTCTTCGACGACGACGGCGAATCCGTGCTCGGATCGTCGCTGCGGGCGACCGCCAAGGATTCCATCACCGACTGGCTGAGCTCGGACGGCCCGAAACTTGTGGGACAGGAGGTCGTCACGCTCTCGACGACGCCCGCCTGGGTCGACGGCAAGCTGGTGCCGCGGCCGATGTCGCTGCGCGTTTTCGCCGCCCGCACGGCGAACGGCTGGCAGATCATGCCCGGCGGTTTTGCCCGCATCGGCTCCGGCGCCGATGTCGCCGCGATCGCCATGCAGTCGGGCGGCGCGGCCGCCGATGTCTGGATCGTCAGCGACAAGCCGGTCGAGCGCCACACTCTGCTGCCGGCCGAAGGCAGCTTTACCCGCAACATGCCGGGCAGCCTGCCGAGCCGGGCGGCCGACAATCTGTTCTGGCTCGGCCGCTACATCGAGCGCGCCGAAGGGGCGCTGCGCATCCTGCGCGCCTGGCATGCGCGTTACGCCGAAGCCGCCGATCCGAGCCAGCCGCTGCTCGCCGACGTCTCCGCCTATCTCTCAGCCGTCGATATCGATACCGCCGAACCCGTGCCGGAAACGTTGCTGCGCAACATCGACAGCGCCGTTTATTCGGCGAGCAATATTCGCGACCGTTTTTCGCCGGATGGCTGGCTGGCGCTCAACGATCTCGCCAAGACCGCCCGTCGCTTCCATGTCACCGTCGCCGCCGGCGACGACGCCAGCCACGCGATGACGATCCTTCTGCGCAAGCTTGCGGGCTTTGCCGGCCTCGTGCACGAGAACATGTACCGCTTCATGGGCTGGCGCTTCCTCTCGCTTGGCCGTTATATCGAGCGCGGTCTGCACATGACGCGGCTGCTCGGCCACATGTCCGGCCCGGAAGCGCCTGACGGCGCACTCGACATGCTGCTCGAAATCGGCGACAGCGTCATGACCCACCGCCGCCGCTACAATGTCAATACGGCGCGGCTGACCGTCACCGACCTGCTGGCGCTCGATCCGCTCAACCCCCGCTCGGTCCTCTTCCAGGTCAACGAGATCCACCACGAGGTCGAGCAACTGCCGAACGCCTTGATCAACGGCCAGATGTCGCCCTTCTACCGTGAGGCGATGCGGCTCCACTCGGGCCTGGCGGTGATGACGCCGGAGGGCATGGGGGCCGAGGTCTATCAGCGGCTCGAGCGCGAATTGGAGCAGCTTTCCGATCTGCTCGCCCAGACCTATCTCGGGTGACGGCGATGCTTTACGATCTTTCGCTGCGCATGGGTTACAGTTATGACGTGCCGGCCTCCGGCGCCCGCCACATCATGCGCCTGATGCCGCTGTCGCTGACCAACCGGCAGCGCCTGGTCGCCGGCTCGATCACCATTTCGCCGACGCCGGACGAGCAGTCGCATTTCGTCGATTTCTTCGATCATCCCGCCACCGCCTTCATGCTGCGCGCGCCGCACGAGACGCTCGATATTCGCATGCAGGCCCGCGTGCAGGTGGAAAGCCAGCCGATCACCGCCGATTTTTCGCCGCTGCTGGCCGACTTGCCGGAGGAATTGTCAGGCGTCTGGTCGCTGGCCCCGGATTCGCCGCACCATTTTCTCGGCGACAGCCCGCGCCTGACGCAGGCGCGTGAAATCGCCGACTATGCGCGAAGCTGCGCTATGCCTGATCTGACGGCGATGCAGATCGCCTATGCGATCTGTGCCCGCATCCACAAGGATTTCACCTATGATGCCGACGCGACGACGGTGGACACGACGCCGCTTGAGGCATTCAAGCTGAAGCGCGGCGTCTGCCAGGATTTCACCCACATCATGATCCTGGGGCTCCGAAGCCTCGGCATCCCGGCCGGCTATGTCTCGGGTTTCCTGCGCACCATCCCGCCGCCCGGCAAGGAACGCCTCGAAGGGGCGGATGCCATGCATGCCTGGGTGCGGATCTGGTGTGGCGAGACGATCGGCTGGATCGAACTCGACCCGACCAACAACATCCCCGCCGGCACCGACCACATCGTCGTCGCCTATGGCCGCGACTATTCCGACGTCGTTCCCGTCATCGGCGTGTTGAAGAGTTATGGCGGCCAGCGCGCCGTCCAGGCCGTCGACGTAATCCCGCTGAAATAATCCCAAAACTGGAAAAATCCGCCGATTCGTTAAAATCCTATTGACGTCGTAAGTCAGGCGTAAAGAAGCAGCGTGCGTTAATCACCTCACAGGGTTTCCAGTTGGGTGAACATGATGAGCACCTCCTTTTTGCGTCCCCGCCTGCGTCGCATGTTCAGCGATCGAGGCGGTAACTTCGGTATCATGACGGCGATTATGGCGCCGGTTCTTCTCGGCGTTGCCGGCGTGGCGATCCAGGTCGGGGATATGATGCTCTCGAAGCAGCAGTTGCAGGAAGCAGCCGATTCAGCGGCGCTGGCGACCGCTACGGCGCTAGCAAATGGCACGATCCAAACGTCGCAAGCCGAGGCCTTTGCGCAGAATTTTGTCGCCGGCCAGATGGCGAATTACGTGCAGAGCGGCGTCGATCTCAAGAGCGGGACGAGCGTCAATGTGCAGACAAGCACATCGGGCAAATCGACATCCTACCAGGTAACGGTTTCACCGAGCTACGACCTGACGGTCAATCCGCTGATGCAGGCGGTCGGCTTCAAGACGCAGCATCTCTCGACTTCCGGCACGACGGTCGGCGGGCACTCACAGACCCAAGGCTCGATCTCGATGTTTCTCGCGCTCGATAAATCAGGATCGATGGGAGAGGCTACCGCGACCGTCAATGCGGACGACCCAACGGAATCGTACACCTACGACTGCAACCTCCATTACAACAGCAAGAATAATAAGTGGGTTTACGACAAATGCACCGGCAGCCGCACAAATTACTACACCAAGATCGAGGCGCTTAAGATCGCCGCCGGCAATCTCTTCGGCCAGCTGAACAGCGCCGATCCCAATGCGGAGTACGTGCGCACTGGCGCCGTGTCCTATGATATCAACCAATACACTCCGAGCAATCTTGCCTGGGGAACCACCGGTGTCACCAGCTATGTCAACGCACTTCAGGCGAATGGCGGCACGAATTCGAGCGGCGCAATGAGCACCGCCTATTCGTCCCTGACGGCGAAGAATGCTGCGGGGAACGACGCCGAAGACTCAGCCCACAAGCTGAAGACCGGGCAAACACCCAAAAAGTACATCGTCTTCATGACGGACGGCGACAATAACGACGATAGCAGCGGCGGCCGTTCATATGATACGCTGACCAAGGCAACATGCGACACGGCCAAATCCAAGGGCATCGAGATCTATACGATCGCCTTCATGGCCCCGGCGGGGGGACAAACGCTGCTGCATTATTGCGCCTCCGATGACTCCCACTATTTCCAGGCGGAAAAAATGGAAGACCTGCTCGCCGCGTTCAAAGCGATCGGAGCGAAGGCCTCTGCTCAGATGACACGTCTGACGAACTGATAAAGGCCCTGTAAACGGAAAACGAAAAGCCGCGCCGGAACAAACCGGCGCGGCTTTTCGTTATCGCTGTCCCACCCATCTGATCGGGAAAAGCGATTGAAATCAATCCCCTTGAGCCCGGTGAATATGAAGGTTTCGCAAATTTTTCGTTTGTCCAAATCCTTTGTTGCAAGTGCTTAGTAACGATGCATAAACTGTCGTCGGCACAAGCGACAAATTGATTAAATCAGGGATAACATCCTGAAACAAAATTAAAATTGGCGAGACCTGACAATGAACACCGTTTCCAAGCCGATTATCCCCTCCCCCGCCCCGCGCAGCTCGAAGCCGGAAATTCTCGCCGAAGAAATCATCGAGCGCCTAACCTACCGCATCGGCAAGGATGCCAAGGTGGCAAAGCCGCATGACTGGCTGACGGCGACGATCCTGGTGGTGCGCGACCGCATCATCGACAGATGGATGGCCTCTACCCGCGAGGTTTATGCGACCGGCGCCAAGCGCGTCTATTATCTTTCCCTCGAATTCCTGATCGGCCGCCTGATGCGCGACGCCGTCTCGAATCTCGGCCTGATGGAGGAGGTGCGCGATGCGCTTTCCTCGCTCGGCGTCGACGTCAACGTTATTGCCGGCCTGGAACCCGATGCCGCGCTCGGCAATGGCGGCCTCGGCCGCCTGGCAGCCTGTTTCATGGAGAGCATGGCAACGGTCGACGTGCCCGCTTACGGCTACGGCATCCGCTATGTGCACGGCCTCTTCCGCCAGCAGCTGGCCGACGGCTGGCAGGTGGAGCTGCCGGAAAACTGGCTCGCCCACGGCAATCCCTGGGAGTTCGAGCGCCGCGAGAGTGCCTATGAAATCGGCTTCGGCGGCGCCGTCGAATTCATCACCACCCATGACGACCAGCCGCGCTACGTCTGGAAACCGGCCGAGCGCGTCATCGCCGCCGCCTTCGACACGCCGGCCGTCGGCTGGCGCGGCAAGCGCGTCAACACGCTGCGCCTCTGGTCGGCGCAGCCGATCGATCCAATCCTGCTCGATGCTTTCAACGCCGGCGACCACATCGGAGCGCTGCGCGAAAGCAACAAGGCCGAAAGCCTGACCCGGGTTCTCTATCCCGCCGATGCGACCCCGGCCGGCCAGGAACTGCGCCTGCGCCAGGAGTTCTTCTTCTCGTCGGCCTCGCTGCAGGACATCCTGCGCCGCCATCTGCAGCAATATGACGATTTCACCTCGCTGCCGGACAAGGTGGCGATCCAGCTGAACGACACCCATCCGGCCGTCTCGGTGGCCGAACTCGTGCGTCTGCTCTGTGACGTCCACGGCATGGATTTCGACCAGGCCTGGGAAATCACCCGCCATACCTTCTCCTACACCAATCACACGCTTCTGCCGGAAGCGCTGGAAAGCTGGGCGGTGCCGCTGTTCGAGCGTCTGCTGCCGCGCCACATGCAGATCATCTATGCGATCAACGCCAAGATTCTGATCGACGCGCGCAAGGGCAAGAACTTCTCCGATGGGGAAATCCGCTCGATCTCGCTGATCGATGAAAGCGGCGACCGCCGCGTGCGCATGGGCAATCTTGCTTTCGTCGGCTCGCATTCGATCAACGGCGTCTCTGCCCTGCACACCGACCTGATGAAGGTCACGGTCTTTGCCGACCTGCACAAGCTCTATCCCGACCGCATCAACAACAAGACCAACGGCATCACCCCGCGTCGCTGGCTGCAGCAGTGCAATCCCGGTCTCACCGGCCTGATCCGCGAGGCGATCGGCGACGAATTCCTCGATGATGCCGAAAAGCTGCGCCCGCTCGAGGCGCATGCTTCCGATCCGAGCTTCCAGCAGAAGTTCGCAGCGGTGAAGCGCGCCAACAAGGTGGCGCTCTCCAACCTCGTCGCCAGCCGCATGGGCGTGAAGCTCGACCCGTCGGCAATGTTCGACATCCAGATCAAGCGCATTCACGAATACAAGCGCCAGCTTTTGAACATCATCGAGGCCGTCGCGCTTTACGACCAGATCCGCTCGCATCCCGAGCTCGACTGGGTGCCGCGCGTGAAACTCTTTGCCGGCAAGGCGGCGCCGAGTTATTACAACGCCAAACTGATCATCAAGCTGATTAACGACGTTGCCCGCACGATCAACAACGATCCGTCGGTGCGCGGCCTGCTGAAGGTCGTCTTCGTGCCGAATTACAATGTCTCGCTCGCCGAAGTTATGGTTCCGGCCGCCGACCTCTCCGAACAGATCTCGACCGCCGGCATGGAAGCATCAGGTACCGGCAACATGAAGTTCGGCCTCAACGGTGCGCTCACCATCGGCACGCTCGATGGCGCCAATGTCGAGATGCGCGACAATGTCGGCGAGGACAACATCGTCATCTTCGGCCTCAAGGCCGATGAAGTCTCGAAGGTCCGGAGCGACGGCCACAATCCCCGCGCCATCATCGAGGGATCGCGCGAACTCGCCCAGGCGCTCGCCGCCATCGGCTCCGGCGTCTTTTCGCCGGATGACCGCAACCGTTACACCTCGCTGATCGACGGCATCTATTCGCACGACTGGTTCATGGTCGCGGCTGACTTCGACGCCTACGCCCAGGCCCAGCGCGAAGTCGATCAGATCTGGACCAATCAGTCCGACTGGTACACCAAGACGATCAACAACACGGCGCGAATGGGCTGGTTCTCGTCCGACCGTACGATCAGGCAATATGCAGACGAAATCTGGAGAGCCGGATGAAAACGCCGAAAAACGTCCCTGAAGTAAAGCTTTCCTGGGAAATTTCGGCAGATGAAATCGCGGCGATCCTTGCCGGCTCGCATTCCAATCCCTTTGCCGTCCTGGGGGTGCACCAGGCAGGCGACGCCTTCGTCGCCCGCTGTTTCATCCCGGGCGCTGAGGAAGTAACCGCCATGACGCTCGACGGCGGCGTCATCGGCGAACTGAAGCAGCTCCATGCCGACGGCTTTTTCGCCGGCCCGGTTTCCCTTACGAAGCTCCAGCCAGTGCGTTACCGCGCCCGGCGCGGCGATGCCGAATGGGCCGTCACCGACCCCTACAGCTTCGGTCCGGTGCTCGGGCCGATGGACGATTATTTCGCCCGCCAGGGCTCGCACCTGCGCCTGTTCGACAAGATGGGCGCCCACCTCATCAAGCATGACGGCGCCCAGGGCATCCATTTCGCCGTCTGGGCCCCGAATGCGCAGCGCGTTTCCGTCGTCGGCGATTTCAACAATTGGGACGGCCGCCGCCACGTCATGCGCTTCCGCTCCGACAGCGGCATCTGGGAAATCTTTGCCCCGGATGTGCCGATCGGCGTTGCCTACAAATTCGAGATCCGCGGCCAGGATGGCGTGCTGCTGCCGCTGAAGGCCGATCCCTTCGCCCGCCGCAGCGAGCTCCGACCAAAAACCGCCTCGATCGCCGCCGCCGATCTGGAACAGGAGTGGGAAGATGAAGCCCATCTGAAGCATTGGCGCGAAACCGACAAACGCCGCCAGCCGATCTCGATCTACGAGGTGCATGCCGCCTCATGGCGGCGCCGGGACGATGGCACAATGCTGTCCTGGGACGAGCTCGCCTCCAGCCTGATCCCCTATTGCGCCGACATGGGCTTTACCCATATCGAATTCCTGCCGATCACCGAGTACCCCTATGACCCCTCCTGGGGCTACCAGACGACAGGCCTCTACTCACCGACCGCCCGGTTCGGCGAGCCGGAAGGTTTCGCCCGTTTCGTCAACGGCTGCCACAAGGTCGGCATCGGCGTCATCCTCGACTGGGTGCCGGCGCATTTCCCGACCGACGAACACGGCCTCGGCTGGTTCGACGGCACGGCGCTCTACGAGCACGAAGACCCGCGCAAGGGCTTCCACCCCGACTGGAGCACGGCGATCTACAATTTCGGCCGCACCGAGGTTGTTTCCTATCTCGTCAACAACGCGCTTTACTGGGCCGAGAAATTCCATCTCGACGGTCTGCGCGTCGATGCCGTCGCCTCGATGCTCTATCTCGATTATTCCCGCAAGCACGGCGAATGGATCCCGAACGAATATGGCGGCAACGAGAACCTCGAAGCGGTCCGCTTCCTGCAGGATCTCAACACCCGCATCTACGGCAATCATCCCAACGTCATGACCATCGCCGAGGAATCGACCTCCTGGCCGAAGGTCTCCCAACCCGTGCATGAAGGTGGTCTCGGCTTCGGCTTCAAGTGGAACATGGGCTTCATGCATGACACGCTGAGCTACATGAGCCGCGATCCGATATACCGCGGACACCATCACAACGAACTCACCTTCGGCCTGCTCTACGCCTATTCGGAAAATTTCGTCCTGCCGCTCTCGCATGACGAGGTGGTCCATGGCAAAGGTTCGCTGATCGCCAAGATGCCGGGCGACGACTGGCAGAAATTCGCCAATCTGCGCGCCTACTACGCCTATATGTGGGGCTATCCCGGCAAGAAACTGCTGTTCATGGGCCAGGAATTCGCCCAGTGGAGCGAGTGGAGCGAGGCGAAGTCGCTCGACTGGAACCTGCTGCAGTATCGCATGCACGAGGGCATGCGGCGCCTGGTGCGCGACCTCAACTTCACCTATCGCAGCAAGCCGGCGCTGCATGAGCGTGACTGCGAGGGCGAAGGTTTTGAATGGCTGGTCGCCGACGACCACCAGAATTCCGTCTTTGCCTGGCTACGCAAGGCGCCGGGCCAGAAACCGGTCGCCGTCATCACCAATTTCACCCCTGTTTATCGCGAGAACTATACGATCCGCCTGCCGTCCGCAGGCCGCTGGCGGGAAATCCTGAACACCGATGCCGATATCTACGGCGGCAGCGGCAAGGGCAATGGCGGGCGCGTGCAGGCCGTCGATGCCGGCGGCGACATCACCTGCTCGATCACCTTGCCGCCCTTGGCGACAATCATGCTTGAACCTGAAAATTAGTGACTGGTGGGAGGAGAAAATGGTAGAAAAGCGTGTTCAGCCACTTGCCCGCGATGCAATGGCTTATGTTCTGGCCGGCGGCAGGGGAAGCCGCCTCAAGGAACTCACCGACCGGCGTGCCAAGCCTGCCGTCTATTTCGGCGGCAAGGCCCGTATCATCGATTTCGCCCTGTCGAACGCCCTGAACTCCGGCATCCGCCGCATCGGCGTTGCCACGCAATACAAGGCGCATTCGCTGATCCGCCACATGCAGCGCGGCTGGAACTTCTTCCGCCCTGAGCGCAACGAGAGCTTCGACATCCTGCCGGCCAGCCAGCGTGTCTCGGAAACGCAGTGGTATGAAGGCACTGCCGACGCCGTCTACCAGAACATCGACATCATCGAGGATTACGGTGTCGAATACATGGTCATTCTCGCCGGCGACCACGTCTACAAGATGGACTATGAATGGATGCTGCAGCAGCACGTCGATTCCGGCGCCGACGTCACCATCGGCTGCCTGGAAGTGCCGCGCATGGAGGCGGTGGGCTTCGGCGTCATGCACGTCAATGAGAAGGACGAGATCATCGCCTTCGTCGAGAAGCCGGCCGATCCGCCGCCCATTCCCGACAAGCCGGATTTCGCGCTCGCGTCGATGGGCATCTACGTCTTCCACACCAAGTTCCTGCTCGATGCGCTGCGCCGCGACGCTGCCGACCCGAACTCCAGCCGCGACTTCGGCAAGGACATCATCCCCTATATCGTCAAGAACGGTAAGGCGGTCGCCCACCGCTTCGCCAAGTCCTGCGTCCGCTCCGATTTCGAGCACGAGCCCTACTGGCGCGACGTCGGTACGATCGATGCCTACTGGCAGGCCAATATCGACCTGACGGCGATCGTTCCGGAGCTCGATATCTACGACAAGTCCTGGCCGATCTGGACCTATGCCGAGATCACCCCGCCGGCGAAATTCGTCCATGACGACGAGGATCGCCGCGGCTCGGCCACCTCCTCCGTGGTCTCCGGCGATTGCATCATCTCCGGCGCCAGCCTCAACAATAGCCTGCTCTTTACCGGTGTCAGGGCCAACTCCTTCTCCAAACTGGAAGGCGCGGTCATCCTGCCGAACGTCAAGATCGGCCGGCGGGCGCAGCTCAAGAATGTGGTGATCGACCATGGTGTGGTCATTCCGGAAGGCCTGGTCGTCGGCGAGGATCCCAAACTCGACGCCAAACGCTTCCGGCGGACGGAAAGCGGCATCTGCCTGATCACCCAACCGATGATCGACAAGCTGGATATCTGACTTATGAAAGTTCTTTCGGTTTCGTCCGAAGTCTTCCCTTTGATCAAGACAGGGGGCCTGGCCGATGTGTCAGGCGCCCTGCCAATTGCTCTTAAAGCCTTTGGGGTCGAGACCAAGACCCTTCTGCCCGGCTATCCCGCCGTCATGAAGGTTATTCGCGACCCCGTCATCAGGCTCGAATTCCCCGACCTGCTCGGCGAGCCGGCTGCAGTGCTTGAGGTCCAGCATGAGGGCCTCGATCTGCTCATCCTCGATGCGCCGGCCTATTACAACAGGCCGGGCGGCCCCTATGTCGATCCGCTCGGCAAGGACTATCCAGATAATTGGCGGCGTTTCGCCGCTCTGTCGCTCGCCGCCTCCGAGATCGCCGCCGGCCTGCTGCCCGGCTGGCGGCCGGATCTCGTCCACACGCACGACTGGCAGGCGGCGCTGACCTCGGTCTATATGCGCTACTACCCGACGCCGGAACTGCCGAGCGTGCTGACCATCCACAACATCGCTTTCCAAGGCCAGTTCGGCCCCGAGATCTTTCCCGGCCTGCGCCTGCCCGCCCATGCTTTCGCCACCGACAGCATCGAATATTACGGCACGGTCGGCTACCTCAAAGGCGGCCTGCAGACCGCCCATGCGATCACCACGGTCAGCCCGACCTATGCCGACGAGATTCTGACCCCGGAATTCGGCATGGGCCTCGAGGGCGTCATCGCCAGCCACATCGACAATCTGCACGGCATCGTCAACGGCATCGACACCGATATCTGGAACCCGGCGACCGATCCGGTCGTCCACACCCATTATGGCCCGACGACGCTGAAGAACCGCGAGGAGAACCGTCGCTCGATCGCCGAATTCTTCCATCTCGACAATGACGACGCCCCGATCTTCTGCGTCATCAGCCGTCTCACCTGGCAGAAGGGCA
This sequence comes from Rhizobium sp. F40D2, assembly GCF_051810745.2. Lineage (NCBI taxonomy): Bacteria > Pseudomonadati > Pseudomonadota > Alphaproteobacteria > Hyphomicrobiales > Rhizobiaceae > Rhizobium > Rhizobium sp. F40D2. Next base: position 2,248,473 of record NZ_CM131436.1, on the reverse strand, counting down.
TGGATATCGTCGCCAATGTCGCCGACGAAATCGTCGCCATGGGCGGCAAGCTTGTCGTGCTCGGCTCTGGCGAAGCCGCACTTGAAGGCGCACTGCTTGCCTCCGCCAGCCGCCATCCCGGCCGCATCGGCGTCTCGATCGGCTATAACGAGCCAATGTCGCACCTGATGCAGGCCGGGTGCGATGCCATCATCATCCCGTCGCGTTTCGAACCCTGCGGCCTGACCCAGCTTTACGGCCTGCGTTACGGCTGCGTGCCGATCGTCGCCCGCACCGGCGGGCTGAACGACACGGTGATCGACGCCAATCACGCCGCACTTGCGGCGAAAGTGGCAACCGGCATACAATTCTCACCCGTGACGGAAACGGGCATGCTACAGGCAATCCGCCGTGCGATGCATTTTTACGTGGACCGAAAACTCTGGACCCAATTGCAAAAGCAAGGCATGAAATCGGATGTCTCCTGGGAGAAGAGCGCCGAACGCTACGCTGCCCTCTATTCAAGCCTCGTCTCGAAAGGCATGTGAACTAAAATGAACAAGTCCGTACCCACCACGCCCTATCTGGACCAGAAACCCGGCACGTCGGGTCTGCGCAAGAAGGTTCCGGTCTTCCAGCAGCCGAACTATGCGGAGAACTTCATCCAGTCGATCTTCGATTCGCTGGAAGGCTATCAGGGCAAGTGCCTCGTCATCGGCGGCGACGGACGCTACTACAATCGCGAAGTCATCCAGAAGGCGATCAAGATGGCCGCCGCCAACGGCTTCGGCAAGGTCATGGTCGGCAAGGGCGGCATCCTGTCGACGCCGGCCGCGTCCCACATCATCCGCAAGTACAAGGCTTTCGGCGGCATCATTCTCTCCGCCAGCCACAATCCCGGCGGCCCGACCGAAGACTTCGGCATCAAATACAACATCAACAATGGCGGCCCGGCGCCGGAAAAGATCACGGATGCGATGTATGCGCGCTCGAAGACGATCGACAGCTACAAGATCGCCGATTTCGCCGACGTCAATCTCGATCGCATCGGCAAGGACGAACTGCCGGGCGGCATGATCCTCTCGGTCATCGACCCGGTCGAGGACTATGCGGCGCTGATGGAAGAACTGTTCGATTTCGGCGCCATCCGCAACCTGATCAGCCTCGGTTTCCGCATTGCCTTCGACGGGATGAGCGCCGTCACCGGTCCCTATGCCAAGGAAATCTTCGAAAATCGCCTCGGCGCTCCGCTGGGCTCGGTGCGCAACTTCATGCCGCTGCCGGATTTCGGCGGTCATCATCCTGATCCGAACCCGGTTCACTGCAAAGAACTCTTCGATGAGATGATGGGCGATGACGCGCCCGATTTTGGCGCTGCTTCCGACGGCGACGGCGACCGCAACCTGATTATCGGCCGCGGCATTTTCGTCACCCCTTCCGACAGCCTGGCAATCCTTGCCGCCAACGCCAATCTCGCTCCCGGCTATTCTGGCGGCCTGGCCGGCATCGCCCGCTCGATGCCGACATCGGGTGCCGCCGACCGTGTCGCCGAAAAGCGCGGCATCGGCATGTACGAAACACCGACCGGCTGGAAATTCTTCGGCAATCTGCTCGACGCCGGCATGGCGACGATCTGCGGTGAGGAAAGCTCCGGCACCGGCTCCAGCCATGTCCGCGAAAAGGACGGCCTCTGGGCCGTGCTGCTCTGGCTGAACATCCTTGCCGTGCGCGGCGAGAGCGTCGCCGATATCGTCACCCAGCACTGGCAGACCTATGGCCGCAACTATTATTCGCGCCATGACTACGAAGGCCTCGACACCGATGCGGCGAACGGCCTGGTCGACAACCTCCGCAGCCAGCTTTCCACCCTGCCCGGCAAGAACTTCGGCAGCCTGAAGGTCGAAAAGGCCGACGACTTCGCTTATCACGATCCGATCGACAAGTCGGTGAGCGAGCATCAGGGTGTCCGCGTGCTCTTTGCCGGTGGCTCCCGCGTCGTCTTTCGCCTGTCCGGCACCGGCACGTCTGGCGCAACCTTGCGTGTCTATATCGAGCGCTACGAGCCGGATTCGACTCGCCACAACATTGAAACGCAGGAAGCGCTCGCCGATCTGATCGCGGCCGCCGAAAGCATTGCCAGCATTCGTGAACGCACGGGACGCGATGCGCCAACCGTGATCACCTGATCCGGGGGGAACATGCGGGGAGAGAGTTCGGCGCAAAGCGGCGCGATCGTCTTCGAGACCGGCGTCGAATTTGCCGTGTGGTCGCATCACGCCGCACAGATCGAGCTCTGCCTCTTCGAGGATGATGGCAACAGGGAATTCGCGCGCCTGCCGATGGCGCGCGACAGCAATCAATTCCACCGTCTGTTTGTCGACGGGTTGAAGGCGGGCGCGCGCTACGGCTACCGCGCCGACGGTATCTACGCTCCTGACAACGGCCTCTGGTACGATCCCTCCAAGCTGCTGATCGATCCCTATGCCAAGGAGATCGACAGGCCGTTCCGCTACGATCCCCGCCTCGGCATCTATGGCGAGGACAGCCAGGATCTGATTCCGAAGGCGATCGTCACCACCGACACGCGCGCCGAAATCCGCAAGCCGCTCTTCAAACCGGGCGGCTTCATCTACGAGGTGGCGGTGCGGCCCTTCACCATCCTCCATCCGGACGTGCCGGAGGCTCAGCGCGGCACGATCGCCGCCCTTGCCCACCCCTCCGTCATCGCCCATCTGAAGCGCATCGGTGTCGACGCCGTCGAACTGATGCCGATCACCGCCTGGATCGACGAACGCCACCTGCCGCCGCTCGGCCTCACCAACGGCTGGGGCTACAATCCCGTCGCCTTCATGGCGATCGATCCGCGGCTGGCGCCGGGCGGCATGACGGAGCTGCGCCAGACAGTCGCCGCCCTCCATGCCGAAGGCATCGCCGTCATCCTCGATCTCGTCTTCAACCATACCGGCGAGAGCGACCGTTACGGCACGACGCTGTCGCTGCGCGGCCTCGACAATCTACATTATTATCGCCACGCCCGGAATTGGCCGGGCGAACTCGTCAACGACACCGGCACCGGCAACACGCTCGCCTGCGATCATTCCGAGGTGCGGCGTCTCGTCATCGACAGCCTCCGCCATTTCGTGCTCAACGCCGGCGTCGACGGTTTCCGCTTCGATCTCGCCCCGGTGCTCGGCCGCACCGAGACGGGCTTCGAGCGCGACGGTGGAACGCTTGCCGCGATCCTCGACGACAATGTGCTTGCCGACCGGATCATGATTGCCGAACCCTGGGATATCGGTCCGGGCGGTTACCAACTCGGCAATTTCCCGCCGCCTTTCCTCGAATGGAACGACCGGCTTCGTGACGATCTGCGCTGCTACTGGCGCGGCGACGATTGGAAGACCGGGGCGCTGGCCACCGCACTCGCCGGCTCCTCCGACATCTTCTCCCGCAACGACGGCAAAGAGACGCGCAGCGTCAATTTCCTCGCCGCCCATGACGGCTTCACGCTGACCGATCTCGTCTCCTATGCCGGCAAGCACAATGACGCCAATGGCGAGCACAATCGTGACGGCCATAACGAGAACCACTCCTGGAACAACGGCGTCGAGGGGGAGACCGTCTATCCGACGATCCGCAAGCGTCGCCGGGAGGATGTGATGGCGCTGATATCGACACTCTTTGCCACCCGCGGCAGCATCATGCTGACGGCGGGCGACGAGGGCGGCCGCAGCCAGCATGGCAACAACAACGCCTATTGCCAGGACAATGAGATCACCTGGCTCGACTGGAAGGCGTTGAACGAGGATCTCATCGCCCATACCGGCTTCGTCGCCGGGCTGCGCCGCCGCTTCACGGTCTTTTCCGAAACAGGCTTTCTGTCAGGCAACGGCGATGTCGAATGGATTTCGCTCTCCGGCGAACCGATGACCGTTTCCGAATGGGAGACGCCGTGGCTTTCCACCCTCGGCATGCTGCTTTCCACAGGTGACCGCTCCGTGCGCGGCAGGCAGACCCGGCTTGCCGTGCTCTTCAACCGTTCGGGGGACCGCCAATTTTTCACACTCCCGTCCGAAATCGAACCGGGCTGGCGTCAATTGACACCGGATGGAGCCAAGAAAACCGGCGCCCGCGTCACCGTCGAGCCACGCTCCGTCGCCTTTTTCGTTGAAAAGTGACCGCCTCCCCTCGCTTGCGCAAATCCTTGTCGCAATCGTCATAAATGCACGATAAGGCTTTGGCTGGCGGCCTATCTCACGAGGAATTCATGGTCACGGAAATTTCACTCTCCGACGTCCGGGGACTGATCGGCATGGAAACAGGCCTTTCGGACTGGATCACCGTCGACCAGACGATGATCGATGCCTTTGCAGGGGCGACAGACGACCATCAGTTCATTCATGTCGATCCCCAGCGCGCGGCCGAAAGCCCCTTCGGCGGCACCATCGCCCATGGCTTCCTGACGCTGTCTCTGCTGTCGACGATGAACTACAACTGCTTGCCGAAAGTGCGCGAGCAGACCATGGGCATCAATTACGGTTTCGATCGCGTCCGCTTCATGACGCCGGTGAAAAGCGGCGCCCGCGTCCGCGGCCGCTTCCTGCTCTCCGACGCCCGCTTCCGCGGCGGCGGCATGCTGATGACCACCTATGACGTCTCGATCGAGATCGAAAACGAGAAGAAGCCGGCGCTCACGGCAAAATGGATCACCATCATCCAGTTCGACCCGAAGGATCGTCCCGAGGACGTGTAGACGGAACGGCGCTTTTGTTTAGAAAGCCGAATTGAAGACGGCTTCGAGTGCGTGTCCGTCCGGATCCATCACGAACGCCGCATAATAATGTTCGCCGTAGTGGGGGCGTAAGCCTGGACTACCATTGTCACCGCCACCATGGGCGATTGCCGCGGCATGAAATCGATCGACCGCCTGGCGGCTCGGAGCAGCGAAAGCCAGATGAAAACCCGGGCCGGCCGGCCGCTGGCCGTCCGGTCTATGTTTGATCGCCAGCTTGTCGCCGCCATCGGGAAGGCCGTAGCCGACTGCTTGTCCCGTCTGCCCCGGCCGGATGTCATCCCAGACCCTGACATAACCGAGCGCGGCAAGGGCGGCATCGTAAAATGCCGCCGATCGTTCGATATCGGAAACGCCGAGGGAGGCATGATGCAGCATTCACCTATCCCTGCAATCAGACTTACGCGGCCGGATCGGTCCAGCCTCAATGGCCGGCATCATGAGCGGCCTCGTCGAGCAGCCCGAAGACGTAATCGGAAAACGACCGCCAGCACTCCACCCGGAACGTGTCTTCATCGGTGCGCAGAAGCACGATTTCCGCCTTGCCGAGGATCGTGCGCGACGCGGCTCCGACCGGAAACAAAGACAAGGACAGATCCTGCGGGCAGCCGGCGGCAAGCGTCTTTTCCGCACCCGGTCCCGAGACGATGATCGCCAGATTGCGGTGAGAAACGTCGGTCGCCGAATGCACGGCATCCACGCCCGAAAGCACCGTCATCAGATCGGCGCCGTCCTCGTCGATCAGCAGCCATTCGTCCGGCCCGATCCAGAGCACCGATCGGGCACCGGCCCGGCCCGATGTTTTCGGGGCGATCGGCACGGACAGACCGAGCGCGAAGGAAAGTGCTGCAAGCGATTCCGCCGGCGCGCGCAGCGCCACACGGCTCGCTGCCGGCGCCGTCGTCAGCCGTACTGTTGCGGAGCCGCCGAGACGGCCGGCAAGCGCCGGTTTGCGAATTGCGACATCAGCCATGGATGCGGCCTCCTTCCTTGTCAAAGAATACCAGATCCGTCACCTCAACGGCGATCGTCCGGTCCGCCATCGGCACGTAGAGCGTCTCGCCCATCCTCGCCCGACCGCCGGCGACAAGCGCGAAGGCGATCGACCGGCCGCAATTTTCCGACCAATAGGCCGATGTGACATGGCCGAGCATGGTCATCGGCTTCGGCTCGTTCGGGTTCGCGACGACCTGCGCGCCTTCTTCGAGCACCAGCTTCGGATCCTTGGTGACAAGGCCGACGAGCTGCTTGCGCCCTTCCTTGACGAGATCAGGACGCTGCAGCCCGCGAATGCCGACAAAGTCCTTCTTTTTCTTCGAAACGGCCCAGGCAACGCCCGCGTCATCGGGGGTCACGGTGCCGTCTGTATCCTGGCCAACGATGATATAGCCCTTCTCGGCGCGGAGAACGTGCATCGTCTCGGTGCCGTAGACGCAGGCGCCGAGCGGCACGGCATTGGCCCAGACCGCTTCGAGCACCGACTGGCCGTAATCTGCCGGCACGTTGATTTCGAAGCCGGTTTCGCCGGTGAAGGAGACACGGAAGAGCCGTGCCGGCACGCCGCAGACCGTGCACTCGGCAACGCTCATATGCGGGAAGGCCTCGTTCGACAGATCGAGCCCTTCGACGAGCGGCGCGACGATCTCGCGCGCCTTCGGGCCCTGCACGGCAATCACCGCCCATTGCTCGGTCACCGAGGTCAGCCATACCTTCAGATCCGGGAATTCCGTCTGCAAGTAATCTTCCATGTGATGGAGAACGCGCGGCGCGCCGCCGGTCGTCGTCGTCACATGGAAACGATCGTCCGCCAGGCGCCCGACGACGCCGTCGTCATAAACGAAGCCGTCCTCGCGGGTCATGATGCCGTAGCGGGCCTTGCCCGGCTTCAGCGTGTCCCAGGCATTGGTATAGATGAGATTGAGGAACTTTGCCGCATCCGGCCCCACCACCTCGATCTTGCCGAGCGTCGAAGCATCGAAGATGCCCGCTGACTCGCGTGCCGTCCGGCATTCGCGGGCGACCGCCTCATGCATGGTCTCGCCCGCCCGTGGATAGAACCAGGCGCGCTTCCAGTTGCCGACATCTTCGAAGACGGCGCCATGAGCCTCTTCCCAGTGATGCAGCGGCGTCTTGCGCGTCGGATCGAACAGCTCCCCGCGCGAATGGCCGATCAGAGTGCCGTAGGTAACCGGCGTATAGGGCGCGCGGAAGGTGGTCAGACCGACCTGCGGGATTTCCTTGCCGAGCATTTCGGCGGCGATCGCCAGGCCGTGCATGTTGGAAAGCTTGCCCTGGTCCGAGGCCATGCCGTTGGTCGTAAAGCGCTTGATGTGCTCGATCGAATGCATGCCCTCGCGCACGGCAAGGCGGATATCCTTGGCGCAGACGTCGTGCTGGAAATCGATGAAGGCCTTGGCGTTGCTCTTCGGGCCGGCTCCTTCTGCAGCACCGATCATGCCGCCCGTCCAGTCATAGGCTTGCTCGGCCGAAATGACGATCTTGTCGCCGCCGCTTCCGCCGGTGGCCTGCGCCATCAGCTCGCCGGCCGCAAGCGATTCCTCGATCGTCCGCTGCAGATCGTCGGTGCCGTTGCAGGCGCCGACCGAGAGGCAGTCCTGTGCGTAGGAGCCGGGCAGGAAGCGCTGGCTTTCGGCATCGAAAGCCACTTTGCCCCGCGACTGAGAGAATAGATGCACGGACGGCGTCCAGCCGGCCGAAACCAGCAACGCGTCGACCGCGATCTTGCGCGGCGAACCGCCGCCGTTGCGCGCCACCGTCATCGATGAGATGCGCAGCCGCCCTGCCGTATTGACAACCGACTGGCCGGCCAGAACATCGATGCCGAGCGCACGCGCCTCTTCCAGCACCGCCGCTCCCGGCGCCTGCCTGCTGTCGACGATGGCGGCGATCGAAACACCGGCTCGCTTCAGATCGAAAGCTGCCTCATAGGCCGAGTCATGCGCCGTATAGATGCCGACCTTGGTCCCGACGGCGACGCCGTAGTGATTGAGATACATCCGCCCCGCCGAGGCCAGCATGATGCCCGGCCGGTCGTTGTTCGGAAATACCATATGCCGCTCGATCGCGCCGGTGGCAAGGATCACCCGCTTGGCCCGGACCTGCCAGAGCCGCTCGCGCGGCAGATCGCGCGAAGGCCTGGCGATATGATCGGTGACGCGCTCGGCAAGAGCGACGAAATTGTGGTTGTAGTAACCGAAGGCGGTCGTGCGGGCGAGGACTTCGACGTTGTCCATCGCCTTCAGCCGCGCCACGGCCTTCTGTGCCCAGCTATTACCGTCCTGTCCGTCGACTGTCACGCCGGTATCGTAACGCAATGCCCCGCCCGCTTCCGCCTGCTCGTCGCACAGGATGACCCGGGCGCCGTCCTCGGCCGCAGCCAGCGCGGCTGAAAGCCCGGCAAGGCCGGCGCCCACCACCAGCACGTCGCAATGGGCGTAGCGGCTGGCATAATGATCGGGATCCTCCTCCGTCGGCGCGACGCCGAGGCCGGCGGCACGCCGGATGATCGGTTCATAGACGCTTTTCCAGGCGGCACGCGGCCACATGAAGGTCTTGTAGTAGAAGCCGGCAGCAAAGAACGGCGACATCAGATTGTTGACGGCGCCGACATCGAAGGCAAGCGACGGCCAACGGTTCTGCGAGCTGACGATCATGCCATCGAAGACTTCCTGCACGGTGGCACGCACGTTCGGCTGCTTGCGCGCCTTGTCGCGGGCGACGTCGATCAGCGCATTCGGCTCCTCGGCCCCGGCCGACAGAATGCCGCGGGCCCGGTGGTATTTGAACGAACGTCCCAGAAGATGCACGCCGTGGGCGATCAGCGCCGAGGCGACGGTATCGCCTTCGAGCGCCGTGTAGCTCTTGCCGTCGAAGCTGAAGCGCGCGGTTCTGGCCGGCGTCAGACGGCCCTTGCCGACAATACGGTTCACGCCGCTCATTGCGCCTCTCCTTCCAGGGCTTCATATGTCTCGACAGGCGCATGCTTCTCCGCCGCAGCACCGATCTGAGGCTTCGGCTCCCCCGCCTTGTAAGTCATGATGAACTTGTCGCTCACCGTATCGCGCGCCGCGTTGAAGAAGCGCCCGCAGCCGTGAATATGCCGCCAGCGTTCGAAGATCAGGCCTTTCGGATTGTCACGCAGAAAGAAATAGGCTTCGAATTCCTCGTCGGAGACCGAGGCGATATCGGCAGGCCGCACGATATGCGCGTCACCGGCGCCACGGAATTCAAGCTCCGAGCGCTCTTCCTGACAGTAAGGGCAATGGATCAGCAGCATGTGTGATTTCCTTCTCCTCCCCTTCTCCCCATCGGGGAGAAGGTGCCTGAAAGGCGGATGAGGGGGTGAGCGACGAAAGGAGCGAACGTCCAGATAGCATTCATCATCAGTGCGCCACCGCTGCAGCCGCCGCCTCGTCGATCAGCCGGCCACTGCGGAAACGCTCCAGCGTCAGCCCGGCATTGAACTTGTGCGGCTCGTCGCGGGCAATCAGATGCGCGAAGAGATTGGCCGAGCCTGGCGTCGCTTTGAAGCCGCCGGTGCCCCAACCGCAATTGACGTAGAGCCCGGGAACCGGCGTCTTCGACTGGATCGCCGAACGATCCGGCGTATTGTCGACGATGCCGCCCCATTGCCGCATCATCTTGACGCGCCGGAACATCGGGAAGAGTTCGCAGATGGCATCGAGCGTGTGCGTGATAATCTGCAGCCCGCCGGTCTGGGAGTAGGAATTGTACTGGTCGGTGCCGGCGCCGATGACGAGCTCTCCCTTGTCGGACTGGGAGATATAGGCATGCACCGTGTTCGACATGACGACGCACGGAAAGATCGGCTTCAGCGGCTCGGAGACCAGCGCCTGCAGCGGGCTCGATTGCAGCGGCACGCGCACATCGGCCATCTTCATGATCGTCGTCGTATGGCCGGCGGCCGACACCGCGACCTTTTTAGCGCCGATGAAGCCGCGCGAGGTCTCGACCCCGGTCACGCGCCCATCGGGGCCGCGGCGGATTCCGGTCACTTCGCAATTCTGGATGATGTGCACCCCGCGGTCCGATGCGGCGCGGGCATAACCCCAGGCAACCGCATCGTGCCGCGCCGTGCCGCCGCGGCGCTGCAGCGCAGCGCCGTTGATCGGGTAGCGGGCGCTGGCCGAGATGTCGAGCGGCGGGCAATAAGCCTTGGCCTGCTCCGGCGTCAGCCATTCATTGTCGATACCGTAGAGCCGGTTGGCATGGATATGCCGCTTGAACGACTGCTGGTCGTGAATATTGTGCGAGAGCATCATCACGCCGCGCGGCGAATACATCACATTGTAGTTGAGCTCCTGCGAAAGCCCTTCCCAGAGCTTCATCGAATGCTCGTAGATGTGCATGCTCTCTTCGTAGAGATAATTGGAGCGGATGATGGTGGTGTTGCGCCCGGTATTGCCGCCGCCAAGCCAGCCCTTCTCGATCACCGCCACATTGGTGATGCCGTGCTCCTTGGCGAGGTAATAGGCAGCGCCTAGTCCGTGGCCGCCGGCGCCGATGATGACGACGTCGTATTCGGCGCGCGGCTCGGGCGAAGTCCACTGCTTCTCCCAGCCCTTATGGCCCCGGAGGGCCTCCCTCGCCACGGCAAAAACCGAATATTTCCGCATCCGCCTTGTTCTCCTATGGGAAAGGGCTGTTCTCCGCGCCCATACAAATCGCAAATCCAAATGCGGCACAACGGTTCTTTTGCGACAGTCGAGCGCTTTGCTTTTGACACTCAGCGACATGATGCCGAAAACTGCGCAGTATTCGCGCGACATCGTCCGCTGCTTCCGAGGCCGTTCGGCAGGACGAGGCAAAATCGGCCTTCCCTGGATCGCAGCCTTGCTCTAGCCCAAGTGGGCGAGAAGACAAGCAGTTACTAAAATGTTAATTCTCCCCGTGTTTCCGGGGTACGTGTATCATGTGGGGTCGGCGTTCATTACTCCAAGCACTTTGCATTGTGGTTGCCGTCGCCCAGCCGGCGCTTTCCGCCGAGCCAGTCGGCCAAGCTGTCGTCATCAAGACGGAGGTGACGGGGCAGAGCGGCCCAATCGAAGTCGATAGCAGCGTCCATCGCAACGAACGCATCAAGACATCCCCATCGGGGCTTGGCCAATTCCTGTTTCGTGACGGCACGAAACTCGCAGTGGGCTGGGGCTCGTCGGTCGTGATCGACAAATATGTCTTCGATGATGCCCAATCGGTGAAGAAACTGACCATCAGAGCGGCAAAGGGCACGTTCCGCTGGGTGAGCGGCAGCTCCAACTCCTCCGCCTACCAGATCCTGACGCCCGCCGGCACGATCGGTGTGCGCGGCACGGCTTTCGATTTCTACGTCGGCCCCGATGGCACGACCGCCGTCGTCCTATTGAATGGCGCGGCCCGGTTTTGCGGCCCGGGCGGCTGCCGGCAATTGCAGCAGCGCTGCGATTGCGTGGTCGCCAAGCCGAACGGCAATATGTCGGCGGCCCGCCGGGTCGATCCCAGCATTCTCGATACGCTCGGAAATCCCCGCGCGCTGCCCTTTCTCTCCGGCAATCAGCGGCTTTCAGGCGGCATCGGCATGATCGGCGGCTGCAATATGGCGTCGGCCGCGCCGGAAAGAAAAGACAGAAAACCACCTCCTCCGGCGATTACACCAGTTCCGCAAAGGCAGGATCCGCCGCAGAGACGGGCCGAGCCGCAGAAGGAGCGTCCGAACAAGCCCGACATGCCGCATTACGACAAACCGCATCATGACAGGCCCCATCACGACAGGCCAGATTACGACAGGCCGCATCATGATAGGCCCGATCGTCCCGACAAGCATGGCGGGCATGATGATCACGACCGGCCCGGACACCACGACCCGCATCACGGAAATGACCAGGATCATCAAGAACACCACCGCGACCACGATGGCGATCGTGATCACGACAAGGATCGGCACCACAACAGGGGCGGGAGTTTCAATCACAACCGCTGACCCGTTCAGTCGACCGCGCTCTTCTCGCATCGATCATTCGCCTCGCGAAAATGATCGTTCCTGCCGGATACCCGCCGATAGAATTCCGGCAGGCCGTCGATCACTCTCGCGGCCCTGAGCTTTGCCGCGCCGATAAGCTTGCGGGTGTTCTTCGAATGCGTAAGCAGGGCTTGCATCAACTGCTGGTGGGTGACGACAAGGGCTGAAAATTCAGCCGATGCGGCCATACGTTCGTCGCCGACGACGGCAAGGATCTGTGTTCGGCTGCTCTTGCCTTTGAGCGGAATGGCGCCGGCCTCGAGCAGGGCCATGCCCTGCACCGACCTTGCCGTGCTGTCGGATATCAGAATATCGAAGCCGACTTCCTTGCAGCATGATTCCAGACGCGCCGCGACATTGACGGCATCGCCGACCGCCGAATAATTGAAGCGCGTCTTGGCCCCCATATTGCCGACACAGGCAAGGCCGGTATGGATCCCGATGCCGATCCCGACCTGCTGTCCGGGTCCAAAGCCGAAAGCGTCGCCGGCGTTCAATTCGGCGAGCGTCTCGCGCATGGCAAGTGCTGCGCGAACCGCCTTGGTTTCATGATCGGCCACATCGACGGGCGCATTCCAGAACGCCATGATCGAATCGCCGATGAACTTGTCGAGCGTGCCTTCATTGGCCACCACATGGCGGCTGAGCGCATCGAGGAGCGTGTTCAGGAAGGCGACGACATCGGTCGGCGCCAGCCGCTCGCTGATCTCGGTGAAGTTTCGGACATCGACGAACATGACCGTCAGTTCGCGGTCGTCGCCGCCGAGGCGCAATGGATCGCGGGTATGCTCGATACGATGGAGCAGCGATGGCGAAAGATAATGCCCGAAGGCGCGCCGTACCGCCCGCCGCTCCCGGTCGATCACCAGGATTTTGAACGAGGTTGCGGCAAAATGGATGATCGATCCGCTGACGATCGGCGCCAGCGGATCGAAAAGAAGCCCGGCATACAGAAAAGACGACCAGGAGGCTACGAGCGCCATCGCCGTGATCAGCAGGCCGCAGATCAGCGCGACGCCGGGACTGACGAAGGTCGTCACCACGACGAGCAGGCATCCGAGCACGGCAATCGTCAGGATTTCCAGTCCGTCCGCCCAGTCGGGCCGCGACAGGAAATGGCCGGACAGTATCTGCTCAACCGCCTGGGCATGCAGCGACACGCCGGGAACGTTCTCGCCGAGCGCCGTGACGCGGATGTCCTGCAAGCCGGCGGCCGATGTGCCGACGAAGACGATGCTGCCGTCAATGGCGGCCACGACCTCGGGAGAGGCTCCTTCGGCCGCAAGCACCTGCCTGGCGGATATGTACCGCTCGGCCCGGTCGGGGCTGACATAGAGCCAGAGTTCGCCCGCCGCCGTCAGTGGCACGACGAAATCGCCGATCTTCGCCGATGTCATGATGCCGGCACGATCGGGCGCGCCTGACAGCACATAGGTCGACGCCCCCTGCGCAACGCGCAGCGCCTCGATGGCGAGATTTGGATAGAGCTGCTCGCCGTCGGTCAAAAACAGCGGCACCGCCCGCACCACCGGCGAAGGGTTGCCGGGGTTGAGGCTGATATGGCCGAGACCCGCCGCATTTGCCTCCAATTGCGGCCTGAGCGGTGTCGAGGCGCCGAGATAGGGCGGCGCGGAAACGGGGCTTTCGCCTGTGAAGGCGAAACCCGCCTTCACAGGCGGCCGGTAGTTGCCCACGTTGGAAAGGCCGAAGCCGAGCACGACGGGCTTCTCGGCAATCGCGCGGGCGAATATCTCGTCATTGTCAGGCAGTTTCTCGGCAAGCGAAGGATCGACGCCTGCAACCTCGGCGACGACGTTGCGCGGCGACAGCCGGTCCGGCTCGGCGAATAGAATATCGAAGGCGATGGCCGAAGCGCCCATCGCGGAAAGCCGGTCCACCAGCAGCGCCATCCGGTCCCGCGGCCAGGGCCATTGGCCGAATTCGCGTAAGGATGCCTCGTCTATGTCGATCACGCGAACCGGCATCGGCTCGAAGGTCCTCGGAACGAGCCGCTGATATTCATCGAAGGTCACGCCGCGGATCAGCTTGAAAATCCCGGGATCATCGGCCCGCAGGATCGTGAGCAGAGCCACGATCGCCAGGCCGATAACGACACCGATTTGCTGGACGCGCGTCATGATCTCACCGGTGTCCCTCCACGGCCCGCATAAACGGCCCGCACCTGCCAGCAGGCTACGCCGCTTTCGGTCCAAACGCCATTCGCCCATGCCGTCGCGGTCCCCTCTTTCATTGGGCCGCGCCACACTTCCGGATTAGGCCGGCTTTTGGCTGGATGACAGGGATGGCAGGCAGCTTCGATCTTGCCCGGCAGCCGGCGAAATGTTCTTGTAGCAGTCGAAAATCGAATGCCTTCTAGAGTAGAACGAGGGGTTGCCGTGATTTCCGAAACCGCCGCACGTCGGAGCGGCTATTGGCTTATTGTCGTCGTGCTGGCAATGCTCGCAGGACTGCCGCTGGCCGTCTGGCTCGATATCAGCGATCTCTCGGGAAATACCCTGCGGCGTCAGGCACGCGACATGAGCTCGCTGATCTCGAGCATCCGCTCCTATTATTCCGCCAATGTCGTCGGGCGCGTCCTCGCCGCGCATGCCAGCGGCCTGATCGAAGGCACGGTGGTCTCCCACAACTATGCGAATATTCCTGGCGCCATCCCGCTGCCGGCGACGCTTTCCCTGGAGCTCGGCGACGTCATCAAGGAACAGCAGGCCAACATCACCTACCGTTTCGTCTCCGACCTGCCGTTCAAGAGCCGTGCCTCCCACGAACTCGACGATTTCGAGATCAAAGCGCTAGCCGCGCTGCGCGCCAATCCGCAGCAGACGCTGAACGATCTCACCCGGGTCGGATTGACCGATACATTACGCTTCATCACCCCCGTCGTCATGGGCCAGGCTTGTGTTGCCTGCCACAATACCCATCCCGAAAGCCCGAAGACCGATTGGAAAGTGGGCGATGTCCGCGGCATTCAGGAAGTCATCATCCGGCAGCCCTATGCGAGCAATGTCTTCGCCTTCAAATACCTGCTCTGCTATTTTCTATTTGTTGCCATCATCGGCATCAGCTTCATTCTCCTCCAGCGGCAGCAGGCGCGCGCGATCCATAGCGCCAACCAGGATCTGGAAACGGCAAACGAGTTCCTCGCCAGCGTTTCCCTGAAGATTTCGCGCTATCTCTCGCCACAGATTTACAAAAGCATCTTCTCCGGGCAGAAGGACGTCGTCGTCCACACCGAGCGTAAACGCCTGACGATCTTCTTCTCCGACATCAAGGATTTCACCGCCACCACCGAACGCCTGCAGCCGGAAGCGCTGACGGCGATGCTCAACGAATATCTGACCGAGATGTCGAACATTGCGCTGGAACATGGCGGCACGGTGGACAAATTCATCGGTGACGCCATGCTGGTGTTTTTCGGCGACCCGGAAACCAGAGGTCCGGAGGAAGACGCGAAAGCCTGTCTGCGAATGGCCGTCGACATGCAGCGCCGTCTCGGCGAACTCAAGGAAAGATGGCGCAGAAACGGCACCGAAGAGCCTTTCGTCGTCCGCATGGGGATCAACAGCGGTTATTGCAACGTCGGCAATTTCGGCAGCAGCGACCGCATGGATTATACGATCATCGGGGCAGAGGCCAATCTCGCAGCCCGGCTGCAATCGATCGCCCAGGGAGGAGAAATCGTCATCAGCTACGAAACCTACGCGCTGGTGAACGAGATCGTCGACGCCCACCCGCTGCCGCCGATCACCATGAAGGGCATTCAGCGCGAGATCGTGCCCTATGCGGTGGATGGGCTGACACTCGGGGCGGACCATAAGAGTCGCGTGCTCAGCGAACACTTGGCGGGCCTCGACCTGCATCTGGATATGAGCAGGCTGGAGCCGGCCGATCGCCTCCGGGTCAGGACGGCTCTCAAGGAGGCGATCGCAGCGCTTGATGAAACCGCGCCCGAGGCAGCCGGATCGTGACCGGACAGGGGCAAGCGTGATTTTTCCAGCCGCTTTCCATATGCATCTGGACTTCCTATACCCGATCTGATATCCCGCATCACCAATCGCAAGGCTGCGGCCGCGCGAACGTTATATTTTTGCCCCTGGCCGCTGCGCCGCCGCCGGCATCAACCAACCAAAGGAACGTGATTCTCGTGCAGGTACTTGTCCGCGATAACAATGTCGATCAGGCTCTCCGCGCTCTCAAGAAGAAGATGCAGCGCGAAGGCATTTTCCGCGAAATGAAGATGCGCGACTACTACGAGAAGCCGTCGCAGAAGCGTGCTCGCGAAAAGGCCGAAGCTGTTCGTCGCGTGCGCAAGCTGGCCCGCAAGCGCGCCCAGCGCGAAGGTCTGGTCGCACGCTGAGCGTTTCCGTCGTTTTTTCGACGTTTTCAGATGCATTGTGGCGGGGGCGATGGGTTCGCCACCGCTTTTTTAGTTTGCCGCTGAAGAATGCATATCCCAATATCGGATATGCCGCATGGGGAAAGCGAGCCCGAATGGCTGTCAACACCTTCAATCCGTCCCGCGCCTGGCGCCTGCAGAAAACCGCATTCCTGCCCGCTTTGGCGCTGGCGGCAATGTTCGGCCTCGCCGGCTGTGAGACGACAAACACAACGGATGCCGTGATCCGCATCGACAAGGCGCAGGGTTCAGAAGAGAATATCGCCTCGCTGACGGCAGTCATCAACGCCAATCCCAAGGATCCCGAAGGCTACAACGTCCGCGGTTCCGCCTATGGCCGCGGCGGCCAGTTTCGCCAGGCGCTGAACGATTTCAACACCGCATTGCAGATCAATCCGCGGTTTTTCCAGGCTTATGCCAACCGCGCCCTGGTCTATCGTAACATGGGCCAGCAGGCCCAGGCGATCAGCGATTACAATGCCGCCCTGCAGATCAATCCGAGTTACGACGTCGCCTATATCGGCCGCGGCAACGTCTATCGCATGGCCGGCCAGGACGACCAGGCCTTCAACGATTTCGACAAGGCGATCCAGCTCGGCACCACCGATGGCCGCGCCTATCACAATCGTGGCCTGATCTATCAGAAGCGCAATCAGCAGGATAAGGCGATCGACGATTTCTCGAAGGCGATCTCGCTCGCCCCGAATTCGCCCGAGCCCTATAATGGCCGCGGCATATCCTATATAGCGCTGAACGACAACGACAACGCCTTTGCCGATTTCAACCATGCGATCGAACTCAACGGCAACATTGCCGAATCCTGGGCCAACCAGGCGCTGGTTTACGAGCGGCGCGGCGACAAGGCGAAGGCCGCCCGGTCCTATCGCCACGCGGTTGGCCTCGATCCCAAATACCAGCCGGCTCGCGACGGCCTTGCCCGCGTCGGCGCCGCCTCAGCCGGTTAAAGACATCAGTCGGGCGGCCGAAATATCGGCCGCCGCATGTTACGTCGTCCTCGATGACATATCATAGTGTGTTGCAACCTGCTATTGCTCCCCCTAACATGGCACTGCTTCGATAGCTTGCTATCAGGTGTTCGAAACAGTTTGAGGGCGGCTTGCGAGAGATGCTGATCTTTGCTTTCGTGACCGCTCGCAAAAACCCTTGCCGGCCAGCGCATGGGACGTGGCGAAACAGATGAAGATCGTCGCGCTGTTCTTTCCCAAGGCCTCGATCGGCACCTATCTCGTCGCCATGGCGGTGGCCATCGCGCTGCCGATCTTCGCCTTTGTAACGCTGCTTCTGCTGCAGCTTGAGGACAACCAGCGTTCGACGCTGCGGCGCGAGACGGCCCAGGATGCGCTTGCGCTTTCGCGCATCATCGACCGCCAGCTTCAGGATATGGCAACGACGCTGCGGCTGCTTTCGAGCTCGCCGGAACTCGAAAACGGCAATCTCGCCGCCTTCCACGAGCGCACGGAAACGGCCCTCAGAGACAATACACTGTTCGTCATCGCCGTCGATCGCACCGGTCAGCAGCTGCTGAACACGCGCCGGGCGTTCGGCACGCCGCTTGGCAAGACGGCGAACCTCCCCGCCCTCGAAGCGGTCATGGCCTCCGGTCGTATCGAGGCATCGGACGTCTTCCGCGGCCGGACCAGCGGCGAATGGGTCTATAATGTCACCCTGCCGCGGGCAGACGATCCGGTCGCAGCCCTCATCATCACCCAGGATGCCAAGGATCTGGGCAAGCTCGTGACGACCGAGGGTCTTGCCCCCGGCTGGTCGGCCGCCGTCATCGATCAGAGCGGCCAAGTGGTCGCCGCTGCCGGCCCCGCCAATCTCGAACCCGGCACGCCGTTTGATCCGCGCATCCTGCCGGCGTTCACCGCTTCACGTGGCGTCTTCCAGGACGAGACGATTCTGCCGCACATGCTGCTCGGCTATGCCAGGATTCCCGGCTGGTCGTGGAAAACGGTGATCTGGGGACCGATCGCCCAGGCTTCGATCCTCAGCACCTGGCGTTTCCTCATCATCGGCGGCGTAGCCCTGGTGCTCGTCGCGGTGCTCGGCGCCTATGCCGTTGCAAGGCAGGTACGCACCACCATCCGCGATATCGCCGAAATGGCCAACCGCATGGGCGAAGGCCATATCGTCTCGCCGGTCGAGACCAGCGTCATCGAGGCGAACCAGGTGGCAATCGCCCTCTCGAACGCCTCCTTCGATCGCAGCCAGACCGAGGACCGGCTGCGCTTCGTTATGCACGAGCTCGTCCACCGCACCAAAAACCTTCTGACGCTTGCCCAGGCAATGATGCGCCAGCTCGCCAAACAGGCCGATAGCGTCGAGACCTTCCAGGCCGCCGTCGCCGACCGCCTCGAGGGGCTGGGGCGTTCGATCGAGCTGCTGACGAGCGAGCAATGGGGAGGCGTGTCGCTGCGGCGGGTGGTCGACATCCACCTGCAGGCCTTCCCGCAATCGCGCGAACAGATCGAAATCACAGGCGAAGACTTCGTGCTGAAGCCGGATGCGGTGCAGAATCTCGGCCTTGCCCTGCATGAACTCGCCACCAATTCGGTGAAATACGGTGCGCTCTCCGTGCCGCAAGGCCGTGTCCGTTTCGAATGGCGCGATGTCACGGAGGAAGACAAGCCGGATGCCCTGCTCCGCTTCACCTGGGAGGAACGCGGTGGCCCGCCTGTGGCAGAGCCGACCCGCTCGGGTTTCGGCACGACCGTTATCAAGGCCCATGCCGCCTCCGCCTTCCGCGGCACCGTCCAGGTCGATTTCCGGCCCGAGGGCCTCCTATGGGTGCTGACGGCGCAGCGCTCCACGCTCGAGCGGGACTAAACCAAGTCAGGAACAATCGCTACCCCTACCCGTTTCGAACAGGTCGTTCCCAAGGAGAAAGACCATGTTCAAGCAAACCATGATCGCCGCCGCGGCTCTGACAGCCGCTGCCTGGGCAAACCCGGCGCGCGCGGAAAGTTATGTCACGCTTGGCCGTCTGGTCTGCGGATCGGATGGTGGTCAAGGGCTGATCATCACCTCGCAGAAGAACCTGATCTGCACCTATACGCCGGCGTCAGGCGGCGCCAAGGCGGTCTATGCCGGCAAGATCGAGAAGTTCGGTCTCGACATCGGCCAAACCGGCAAGAGCGTAATGATCTGGCAGGTACTGGCGAAAACCGGCACGGATATACCGCAATTCGCGCTGGCCGGCGAATATTACGGCGTCGGCGCCGATGCGAGCATCGGTGCGGGCGCTGGCGCCAAGGTGATTGCCGGCGGCACCAACCAGGCTTTCATGCTGCAGCCGCTGAATGTCCAGGCGCAGGAAGGGCTGAATCTGGCCATCGGCGTCGAGAAGATGACGCTCTTGCCGGGCGAGACCTGAGCAAAGCGGCCCAATCCGAGATCAACAGAACAGCCGCCCGACGGGCGGCTCGTATAAAGCATGATGCCGAAAAGTGTGAGCGGTTTTCGGACGACATCATGCTCTAACTCTTTAATTTAGAACAGGATTCAGATTTTAGGCCGACCTGGCCTAAAATCATCCTGTTCTAGCGGTCGATCAATGCGAAATCGCCTTGTTGATATCCTCGGTCATCTTCTTTGCATCGCCGAGCAGCATCATCGTGCCGTCCTTATAGAACAGCGTATTGTCGATGCCGGCATAACCCGAGCCGAGCGAGCGCTTGACGAAGAGGCAAGTCTTTGCCCGGTCGACATCGAGGATCGGCATGCCGTAGATCGGCGAGGTCTTGTCGTCGCGCGCCGCCGGATTGGTGACGTCGTTGGCGCCGATCACATAGGCGACGTCGGCCTGGGCAAATTCCTAATTGATGTCCTCAAGCTCGAAGACTTCGTCATAGGGAACATTGGCTTCCGCTAGCAGCACGTTCATATGGCCGGGCATGCGGCCCGCGACCGGGTGGATCGCATATTTCACTTCGACGCCGTTCTTCTTCAGATTGTCAGCGAGTTCGCGCAGCGCATGCTGGGCCTGGGCGACCGCCATGCCATATCCCGGCACGATGATGACCTTCGATGCATTGGCCATCAGATAGGCTGCATCCTCGGCCGAGCCGAGTTTAACCGTCTTGTCTGAGGTGTCGGGCCCGCTGGCCGCCGTCTCGCCGCCGAAACCGCCGAGGATGACGGAGACGAAGGAACGGTTCATGCCCTTGCACATGATGTAAGAGAGGATCGCGCCGGACGAACCGACAAGCGCGCCGGTGATGATCAGCGCCAGATTGCCGAGCGTGAAGCCGATGCCGGCCGCAGCCCAGCCGGAATAGGAATTCAGCATCGAGACGACGACGGGCATATCCGCCCCGCCGATCGGCACGATCAGCAACACGCCGAGCGCCAAGGACAGCACCACGACGGCCCAGAAGTCGAAATGGCTTTCGGTGGCGGCAAGCCCGATAATGAACAGCACGATCAGCACCAGCAGCGCCGCATTGATCACATGCCGGTAAGGCAGCATGATCGGCTTGCCGGACATGCGCCCGTCAAGTTTGAGGAAGGCGATGATCGAACCGGTGAAGGTCAGGGCACCGATCGCCACTCCGAGCGCCATTTCAACGCGCGCTTCGGTGTGGATCTGGCCGATCTCGCCGATGCCGAAGGAGGCCGGGGTATAGAGCGCCGAGGCCGCGACCAAGACGGCGGCAAGGCCGACCAGCGAATGGAAGCCGGCAACAAGCTGCGGCATAGAGGTCATGGCGATGGTGCGGGCGACATAGGCGCCGACGCTGCCGCCGATGGCAAGGCCGAGGATGATCAGCACGAAACCGCCGAAATTCGGCGTCGCCAGCACCAGCGTCGTCAGGATGGCGATCCCCATGCCGATCATGCCGTAGAGATTGCCCTTGCGGCTGGTGGCAGGATGCGAGAGACCTCGCAGCGCCAGGATGAAGAGAACGCCGGAGACGAGGTAGAGGAAGGCTGCGATATTGGTCATCGGTTCCTCACCGGTCCTTCTTGCGGTACATCGAGAGCATCCGCTGCGTCACGAGGAAGCCGCCGAAGATGTTCACCGAGACGAGCACGAGGGCGACGAAGCCGAAGCCGGTCGCAAGCCCGCTTGTCGAGATGCCGACTGCCAGAAGCGCGCCGACGACGATGACGGAGGAGATCGCATTGGTGACAGCCATCAGCGGCGTATGCAGCGCCGGCGTTACCGACCATACGACGTAATAGCCGACGAAGATCGACAAGACGAAGATCGCCAGCTGGAAGACGAAGGGATCAATCGCCCCGCCGGTTGCAGCACTGGCCGCTTCCGGTGCATGGGCCGCAGCCGTGACGACGGCGGTAACCGCCTGGTCGAGCTGCTCCAGCGCTCTGTCCATTGCTTCACTGGCCATCAGAGATCTCCCTTCTTCGCGCCGCCGAAGGCGGGATGCACCACGTCGCCGGCATAGGTCAGCATCGTCGCCTTGACGAGCTCGTCGTCGAGGTTGACGACGACGCTCCGGCTCTCCTTGTTGACCATCGTCTCGAGGAAGGTGACGAGGTTCTTAGCGTAGAGCGCCGAGGCGCTGGCAGCGACCCGGCCCGGCATGTTGGCGAAGCCGATCACCTGGACGCCTTCGACATCGGCGACCTCGCCGGCAACGGCGCCCTCGATATTGCCGCCGCGCTCGACCGCGAGGTCGACGGCGACCGCACCCGGCTTCATGGAGGCGAGCATTGTGCGCGAGACGAGCCTTGGCGCCGGGCGACCGGGAATGAGAGCGGTAGTGATGACGATATCCTGCTTGGCGATATGTTCGGCCACCAGCGCGGCCTGTTTCGCCTGATAGTCGGCGGACATTTCCTTGGCATAGCCGCCGGTCGTTTCCGCCGCCTTGAACTCCTCGTCCTCGACGGCGATGAACTTGGCGCCGAGCGAGGCGACCTGCTCCTTGGCGGCCGGACGCACATCGGTGGCCGAAACCGCCGCACCGAGGCGCCGCGCCGTGGCGATC
The DNA here is from genome assembly GCF_051810745.2 of Rhizobium sp. F40D2. NCBI lineage: Bacteria > Pseudomonadati > Pseudomonadota > Alphaproteobacteria > Hyphomicrobiales > Rhizobiaceae > Rhizobium > Rhizobium sp. F40D2. Next base: position 2,226,274 of record NZ_CM131436.1, on the reverse strand, counting down.
GCCTGAAGACCGGCGACGCCGGCGCCCATGACGAAGACCTTGGCGGCCGGCACGGTGCCGGCAGCCGTCATCATCATCGGCATGGCGCGATCATAAACCGCCGCCGCCTCGATGACGGCCTGATAGCCGGCAAGATTGGCCTGGGACGAAAGCACATCCATGGACTGGGCGCGGGTAATGCGCGGCATCAGTTCCATCGCGAAAGCCGACAGGCCGGCGCTGGCAAGAGCCGCGATCGCTTCGTCATTGCCATAGGGATCCATGATGGCGATGACCACGGCGCCGCTTTTATAGCCTGAAATTTCCTTCTCGGTCGGGCGGCGCACCTTCAGCACCACGTCGGCGGAGGCTGCATCGGCAGAACTGCCGATCCTGGCGCCGGCTGCCTCGAACTCTCCGTCCGGAACGCGTGACGCCGCACCGGCACCGGCTTCGACGACGACGTCGAAGCCGAAACTTTTCATTTTTTTCACGGTCTCGACGGAGGCCGCGACACGCGTCTCCTCGCCCGCAATTTCCCTTGCAACGAAAACGATATTGCCCAACTGCCCCCTCCTCCGGGTCAGCCAGACCGCCGCAGGCTTCCCTGCGCAGGCCAAGCACCTAATTCATGTCGCGCAAAACTGTCCGGCGGTCCTGCGGTAACGATATGCGAGAAAATGAAGACCTGAAGCGCCAAGAGCCAATCTGAAAGATCGCGACGCGCTTCAGTCACAAAGCTTCGGCGAAGCTCTCCCCTTTGCCGCGCTCAGCGCAACAGGAAGACGCCGACAGCGAGTAGAATGATGAAGACGAGGAGGCCGCCGAGAAGGCCAGCGCCGCCGAAGAAACCGGCGGTCATCGCAAGCAGGAGGACGATGAGAAGCATCGAGCCGTATTTGGTGGCGGTGATGAACATGTCGTAGGTCTTTTCATGTTCTTTGTAATCCATCGGCGCGCCGGTCTCGACCGGTCCGGTATGATGTTCAGCCATAAAAATATCGTCTCCCTGAAATGCCTCTGCGCTGCCTGATTCCCTCGGCTGGCGAGGGAAATCCCTGCTTGCAGGAATTACACAATGACAGGCGAAAGCGCAATCCATGAGAATGCCGCAGCTCATGCATGTCGCCCGGAAGTGTGCAGCGGTTCCGGGACAACGACATGCATCAAAACAAAGGGCTAAAGCGCGTCGCATGAATCAGATTTGATGCGACGCGCCTTTAGGCTTCGAAACCACCTATTCCCAGGCGAAAAAAGCATGAGGGGCGACGACTGCCGATAGTGTCGTCGCCCCTCATTGTTCCTACTCAGACGCTCTCTCCGTGAGAGAACAGAAATCAGAGTGGCAAGTCAGTGCCGAGTTCGCCTTGCGGCACGAAGCGCGCCGTCGGAATGATGGTCAGCGGCGGCAATGTGTCGTTGGGATTGCGTGAAAACATCATGCGCTGCTCGCTGGCGCTCGAGATGAAGAAGGGATAACGCGTCAGCAGCTTGCGCCCGACCTCGATCACATTCGTCGCCATCAGTGTCATGTCGATCCCGTAATTCTTCGCCAGCCGACCGGGCACGACCGTATCGGCGTAGAAGACCCGCTTATAGAAGGCTGCATGCGGCGGCCGGACGAACTGGAGAACGCGGTCTGCACGGAAATACGCCGCCGCCACGATGGTCGGCCGCAACGTCAGGTAGGGAACCCAGGGCAGATCGGCGGTGAGCTCGGGGTCGGCGGCGAAACGCGCTGGATCGATCAGCGTCAGCCCCGCATCCAGAAGCTCATCCATCGCCTCTGGAAAGGCGCCGCCGGATTGGCTGAGGCGATGCTCCGGTGTCACATAATGAACCCGGATGGTGCTGACCAATTCCCCATAATAATACAGGCCGAAGATATAGGCGTGGCTGTCGAAATCGCTATCGTCCAGCAATCCTTTCGGGGCGAGCGCGAGCACGTCGTGCGCCTTATAGGCCTTGTAGCGCAGGCGTTCCACCTGCTCCATGTCTTCGCTGCTTTCGACGCGGCGATACTCGACATGATCCAAAACTTCCAAAATTTTCGCGCTGAAATCGCTACGCTTGAACAGTGTCTCTGACATTTTCTCGATCCGCTCGTTAACGGATCATTAATCATATGCCGGCGAGATTTAGGCAAGGAAATCCGATAATTCGTGCCGTTTATAAAGTATTAAGGTTAACGGCGCGGGGGATTGTCAGTGGAAAAGCGGCCGTAGCGGAGCGCTCAGGCGACCTTGTTGCGGCGGCGCTGAACGGGGCGTCGGCCAATGCCCTGCTGCAAAAGCGGGATATTCTGGGAAGGCACCGGCTGAGAGAAAACATAGCCTTGCACCAGATCGGTGCTGCGGTGTTTGTTGAGCAGGGCGAGCTGCTCTTCGGTCTCGACACCCTCTATGACGATCTTCAGTCCCAGTTCGCGGGCGAGATGGACGGTGCCGCGTAACAGCTTGAGGCGTCGGGTATCCTCGACGATATTGCGGACGAAGGAGCGATCGATCTTGACGATGTCCAACGGCAGCGTGTCGAGATAGCTGAGACTGGAGAAGCCGGTCCCGAAATCGTCGATGGCGATGGTGATGCCGCGGGCCCTGAGCTCCGCCAGGATGGCGCGCACGGCCGCCGGCTCGTCGATCAGGCAGCTTTCTGTGACTTCGAGATGCAGCCGCGCCGCTTCGAGGCCGGAATGGGCAAGCGCGTCGGCGACAACCTGAAGGATGTCAGCATCCCTCAAGTCCCGCGCCGAGAGGTTGACCGAGACGGCGATATGGTCCGGCCAGTTCATGCATTCGCTGCAGGCCTTGAACAGGACGAAGCGGGTTATGTCGGAGATGATTCCCATATCCTCGGCAAGCCGGATGAAGACATCGGGCGGGATCGAGCCCTTCTCCGGATGCACCCAGCGCGCCAGCGCCTCGGCGCATTCTATCCGAGAACCGTCTGCCCGGAACATCGGCTGGAAGACCAAATGCAGCGCCTGCGCCGAAACCGCCTCACGCAGATCGGCCTTCAGCTTCTGCTGCTCGATATAGCGGCCATCCATCTCCCGCTCGAAGCCTGATATGCCGCCCTTGAAGCGCGATTTGCTTTCGAACAGGGCAAGATCCGCCTTGACGCTCCACTCGTCCATCGCGAAGGCGGTGCTTTCGAGGATGGCGAAGCCGGCGCTGAGCGAAACGAGGAAGGTCAGCTCATCGACTTGATAATGACCCTGGATCGCGGCGTGCACGCGGCGGATCTCGATGTCGAGCGAGGCCGGCTCCTTCGCATGCGGGAAAAACAGGATGAACTGGTCACCCATCAGCCGGCCGAGAATGGCGTTGCCGGAGGCCTGCTTGATGCGGGCGGCGATAGCGCAGAGCAGATGATCGCCGGTGACATGGCCGCGCATGTCGTTGACATGTTTGAATTCGTCGATATCGAGAACCATGAAGCCGAGCGGCCCGGACTTCCTCTGATGTTTGGCGAGATATTCCTGCACCAGCTGCCCGAAATATTCGCGGTTCGGCAGGCCCGTCAGCGCATCGAAGCGGACCATATGCATGATCTTCTGCTCCGCCTTCACACGGCTCGACACATCCTCGAAGATCAGCACGGCGCCGCCATCGGCCCTTCGGCTGGCGGAGAATTCCAGCGACAGGCCCTCTGGAAAATGAACGAGCGTGCGCGACAGGTTGCCTTCGGCGACCTGGGTGAGCTGGCGCAGGATGAGTTCCGGCTGCGAGGCGTCCATGAAGCTGTAGCGCGCGCCGTAGCGCAGCACCGCGCCGAGATCGCGGTCCTTCAGCCGCTCCGGCGCGCCGATCTTCAGAAGCTCGCAGGCCTTGCGATTGACGACCTGGATCCGGTTTTCGGCATCGACCATGACTAGGCCATGCGGCATGTTGTTCAGGGCCGTATCGAAGCGGTCGGCGATGATGGTGATTTCCCGGCGCGCGATGACATTCTCATAAAGGAACTCGCGCACGCCATTCGCCATGGCCCGCGTCGTCAGCCAGAAGGGAATAAGGAAGATCGACAGCAGGCCACGATAGAAGTCCAGCGCCATCAGGCTGCAGACGATCATCGGCAGACAGCAGGAGAAGGTCTGGAGGTCGACCGCCAGGCGCGAGCCGTAGTTGCGCCCGACGACGGAAACCATGGTCGCCATGGTGACGGCAATGCAGGCAAGTTCGGCAAAGGAATCGTGCACGACAAAGATGGCATAGCCGCTGGCGAGGCCAAGCAGAGCGGTAGTGCAGGCCGCACCGGCAACTAGGATCCGCTCCCAACGCTCGATTCCGGCGTGCGACAAGCTCTCCTTGTCGACCTGATCGAACCGCCGGAAGATCAACATTCGGATGCAGAAGACCAGGAGGAAGGCCGCCGCCAACAGTATGTAGACGAATGATTGGGTCTTGGCGGCAACGGCCAGGCACGTCGCGACATGCACGATCACGCCGGCGAGAAGCGTCATGCGGTTCCCGGACAGGGAACTCACAAACGACAGATACACATCTAAAGGGACCCTGTTCGGGTTATCTGGCTTCATCCACACTTTCCCTGTGCGCGGGAATTCTAAGCCCAACCCTTTAAAAATTGATTTCAATGGAATCAAACATTTGGTCAAATTTTCTAAAACCAGAGGATGAACCCTGCAGCTTACACGCGTCAATGCAGCCTCTTGGCGAGATTATTGAAATTTTTTATCCACGCCAGGGTTGTTTAATTATTATATGGTCACACTGCTCGGCCAGCGCGTCTAAGACTATACTCCAAGGCGAGGCATTTATCCTTCCAATTTCGAAGGCCGTGGTCTACATCGATTGCAAGAGGGAAAGCTGCCGGAAAAACGGCAGGACAAGAACAAGGGAAACGAATGTCGGGACTTCTGGCGGCAAGCCGACTGATCGATTCGGTCAGTCGGATGATGGGCAAACTTTCCGAATATATGGTGCTGTTCTGCTGTCTGATCAGCGCCGGAAACGCCATCGTCCGCTACGCCTTCAACTACAGTTCGAACGGCTGGCTCGAGATCCAATGGTATCTCTTCGCCTTCGTCGTCATGCTCGGAGCCTCGCATGCGTTGCGAAACAACGAGCATATCCGCGTCGACCTGATCTATGGTTCGGTTTCCGACAAAGCGAAGATCTGGATCGACATCGTCGGCCTCATCGTCTTTCTCATCCCGGTTTGCGTTTTCCTCACCTGGATCTGCTGGCCCTTTTTCACCCTGTCCTACCAGCAGGGCGAAATATCGGGCAACGCCGGCGGGCTGATCCGCTGGCCCGTCAAGCTGGTCCTGGTTGCCGGTTTCGCATTGCTCTCCCTTCAGGGCTTTTCCGAGCTGATTAAGCGGATCGCCGCGCTGACCGGCTACATTAACATCGACACGACATACGAAAAGCCGCTGCAGTAGCGCTCCCGGGGAGAAACGGATTTGTTTGATTTCGGCATCATCCCGCCGGCGATGTTCCTAGGCATGGTCATCTTCATGCTCTACGGCTTTCCGGTCGCCTTTTCGCTGGCCGCCGTCGGCCTGTTTTTCGGCATCATCGGCATCATCACCGGCCATTTCGGCGAAGTCTTCCTGCAGGCGCTGCCGCTGCGCTTCTTCGGCATCCTTTCCAACGACCTTCTACTTGCCATCCCCTTCTTCACCTTCATGGGCGCGGTGCTGGAGCGCTGCGGCCTTGCCGAAGACCTGCTCGAAGGCACCGGCAAACTCTTCGGCGGCATACCCGGGGGCCTTGCCTATGCTGTCATCCTCGTCGGCGCGGTCCTCGGCGCGATCACCGGCACGGTGGCCGCCTCCGTCATCACCATGGGCGTGATCTCGCTGCCGATCATGCTGCGCTACGGCTACAGCCCGCGCCTGGCCACCGGCGTCATCGCCGCCTCGGGCACCATTACCCAGGTGATCCCGCCCTCGCTCGTGCTCGTCGTTCTCGCCGACCAACTCGGCAAGTCGGTCGGCGACATGTATCTCGGCGCGATCGGCCCCTCTATCCTGCAGGTGTCGATCTTCGTGCTCTTCATCCTAGTGATGTCGATCTTCCGGCCGAAATCTATGCCGCCGCTGCCGAAAGAGGTGCGCGGCGACTTCAACTGGGCGCTGCTCGCCAAAGTCCTGATGGGCATGGTGCCCTCGATCGTGCTGATCTTCCTGGTGCTCGGCACGATCTTCATGGGTCTTGCAACGCCGACGGAAGCCGGTGCGCTGGGCGGCGTCGGCGCTATGGCGCTTGCCGCCATGAATCGCCGCCTCACCTGGCCGCTGATTCGCCAGGCGATGACATCGACCACCCACATCACATCCATGGTGGTAATGATCCTGATCGGCTCCACCTGTTTCAGCCTGGTCTTCCAGGGCATGGACGGCTCGCGCTGGATCGAGCACATGCTGTCGGGCATTCCCGGCGGCCCGGTCGGCTTTCTGATCTTCGTCAATATCTTCATCTTCGTGCTCGCCTTCTTCCTCGACTTCTTCGAGATCGCTTTCATCGTCATCCCGATGCTCGCCCCCGTCGCCTCGCATCTCGGCATCGACCTGATCTGGTTCGGCGTCCTGATCTGCGTCAACATGCAGACGAGCTTCATGCATCCACCCTTCGGTTTCGCGCTGTTCTACCTGCGCTCGATCGCCAGCAAGGACGTCAAGACCTCGGATATCTACATGGGCGCACTGCCTTGGGTCGGCATGCAGCTGATCCTGGTGGCGATCGTGATCTTCTGGCCGCAATCGGTGACCTATTGGCTGGATCATGGCCCGAAGGTCGACCCGAACTCGATCAAGATCGAAGTCCCGGGCTTCGGCGGTCAGCTCGGCCTTCCCCCGCTCGGCGGCGGCAACGGCGCGCCGCAGATCCCCGGCCTGACCCTGCCCCCACTCGGCTTGCCGGGAGCGCCGCCGCCACCCGCCAAATAACCCCGCCAAATAACAGAGCCAAAACCAAACCCCGGACCAAGCGACCCGGGGTTTGGTATGCGTTCGTGTCATGCGCCGATGGAAGGCCTCAGAGCTTACCGGCCCGCTGCTGGATCATCATGAACGTATCGAAAGTGTATTCCGAAAGCTGCATCCAGAGATAGGCGTCACGCTTGAAGGCGGTCTGGTCGTCGTAGATCTTCTTGAAATACTGGTTGGTGCCCGAGATTTCGCTGTAGATGCCGGTCGCCGCCTGGAAGCAGGCTTCCATGATCTCCTGGCTGAACGGGCGAAGCGTCGCCCCTTCCGCAACCAACTGCTTCAGCGCCGTCGGGTTCTTCATGTCGTACTTCGCCAGCATGTTGGTGTTGGCGAAGGCGCAGGCGTCGGTCAGTGCTGCCTGATAATGCTTCGGCAGGTTGCTCCATTTTTCAAGGTTGAAGAAACCATGCACCGTCGGGCCGCCTTCCCACCAGCCCGGATAATAGTAGTACTTCGCCACCTTGTGGAAGCCGAGCTTCAGATCGTCATAGGGGCCGACGAATTCCGCCGCATCGATCGTACCCTTTTCCAGCGCCGGGTAAATGTCGCCGCCGGCGATCTGCTGCGGGATGACGCCGACCTTCTCCATGACGCGGCCGGCAAGACCGGCGATGCGCATCTTGACGCCCTTAAGGTCGTCAAGCGTATTGATTTCCTTGCGAAACCAGCCGCCCATCTGCGCCCCGGTATTGCCGGCAGGCAGTGCATACATGCCCTGTGTGGCATAAAATTCATTCATCAGCTTATTGCCGTTGCCCTCGTAAAACCAGGCATTGGTCAGACGGCTGTTCAGGCCGAACGGAATGGCCGTTCCGAAGGCATAGGTCGGGTCCTTGCCGACGAAATAGTAGGAGGTTGTATGGGCTGCCTCGACCGTGCCGGCGGCCACCGCATCGACGGCCTGCAGGCCAGGCACGATTTCACCGGCCGCGAAGGGCTGAATCATGAAATTGCCGTCGGTCGCAGCGGCGACATGCTTGGCTATATCCTCGGCGCCGCCATAGATCGTATCCAAGCTCTTCGGAAACGACGACGTCATGCGCCACGCGATCTTCGGATTCTCCTGCGCGATCGCAGGCGCTGCCAATGCCGTTGCGGCGACCGCGCCGGCGCTGGCGGTTCCCGCCTTCTTGAAAAACGAACGACGATCCATCAAAAACCTCCCGTATGGATGGCACTGCGCGGCCAATCTTCACCCCACCCGCAGCCGGCGCAAACCTAAGCATGGCGGGGGCCGCGATTCAAGCTTTAGTCTATTAGCCTTTGGCATCAAGACGGCAACAAGTTAATGCGAATGCACCTATCAAAATCAGCGGCTTAGCAGCGAAGCCGGAGCCACGGGGCTGCTTTGGCCGCATTTCGGCCATCTGACACAGCCAAGCGTTGACTTAAGGGCCGTTCTGGCGCCAGAAATGCTGTGCAGAGAAAATTTTACCGGGGTTGATATGACGAAACCGATCGTTGCCATTCCTGCCGATATCCGCAGCTTTGACGGCGCGACCTGGCATGCCGTGCAGCATCAATATGTGAGTGCCGCCTTGAATGCGGCCGGTGTGATGGCCTTCATCATCCCGGCTTTCGAGGCAGGCTACGATACCGACGCGATCCTCGACCGCGTCGATGGCCTCCTGGTTTCCGGCTCGGCCAGCAACGTGCATCCTTCGCTCTACGGTGCCGTGGTAAACGACCGGGACGGCCCCTTCGACCCCGCCCGCGACGCGACCAGCCTGCCGCTGATCCGCCGCGCCATCGACCGTGCCATCCCGTTGCTCGCCATCTGCCGCGGCATCCAGGAGTTGAACGTCGCGCTCGGCGGCTCGCTGGCAAGCGAGATCCAGGAGCAGCCGGGCATTTGGGACCACCGCCGGCCAGACGGCGTCGACCGCGACGGCATGTACGCCATTCGCCAAAGCGTCCACGTTAAGGAAGGCACCTGTATCGCAAATATTCTCGGCGCGGGCGAAATTCGCGTGAATTCCCTGCATCGGCAGGCACTCGCGAGGACCGCCCCACGCCTGCAGGTGGAAGCGATCGCCGAAGACGGCACGGTGGAGGCCGTCTCCGTCATCGACGCCAAAGCCTTCGCCGTCGGCGTACAATGGCATCCGGAATATTGGGCCGAAACCGACAAGGCTTCGAACCAGCTATTTGAAGCCTTCGGCGACGCCGTCCGCGCCTACGCCGCCGGCAAGCTGCCACTTACCCCTGCCCAGGTGATCGCCTGACGGTTCGACGCCGGCGAAAATAAAATCATGCCGGTTTAAAGCTTCTGCGGCGTCTCCGGCACCGGCGTCAGCGCGGCCCCTTTCTCGAACCAGGCGATGAGATTGTCGGCGACGAGATCAGCCATGCCGTTGCGGGTCGGCACCGAGGCGGAGGCGACGTGCGGCAGGAGCACCGCATTGGCCGGTTCCAGCAGACCGGCCGGCACGGTCGGCTCGTCATAAAAGACGTCGAGACCGGCCGCGCCGAGCCCACCGGAGGCCAGTGCTGCACCCAGCGCCTCCTCGTCCACCGTCCAGCCGCGGCCGACATTGACCAGAATGCCATTCGGGCCGAGTGCTGCCAGAATATCGGCATCGATCGTCTTATGCGTCTGCGGCGTCTTCGGAACGATGGCGATCAGCGTATCCACCGCTTCCGCCAGCCCCTTCAGCGTCAGGTGATAATCATAGGGTGCATCGGCATGGCGCGAGCGCGTGTGATAGCTGATCTTCACCTTGAACGGCTCCAGGCGCTTGGCGATTTCGAGCCCGATGCGCCCAAGGCCGTAAAGCCCGACATGGCGGCCCTTGAGCGAGAAGCGCGACAACGGATAGGCCGCGCCCGGCCTCCAGTTGCCGGCGCGCAGCCAAGCCTCGGCCCGCGGCAATTCGCGGATCGTATTCAGCAGCAGGCCGATCGCCGTATCGGCGACTTCGTCGTTCAGAACCTCAGGCGTATTGGTGACGACGATGCCCGTTTCAGCGGCGCGCTTCACATCGATGCCATCATAACCGACGCCGAAACTGGCGACCAGCTCGGCCTGCGGCAGTTGGTCCATCCAGGCGCCGGGAAAAGCGCCGGAGACGGCGACGCCGCGGATGCGGCCGGCTGTCTCGGCGTCGAGCGCAAGCCTTTCCTCGCGCGCGACGGCGATGATGTCAAAACGATCCTTCAGCCTTTCGAGAACGCGCTCGTGTATCTTCCCAGGAACGAGAATGGCGATGCGGGACATGGCTTTTCCTTTTGGATGCGGTTCTGCTTCAGGCGCGGGGACGATGGGGACTGGTGGACTGGCGAATGCGCATTTCCGGTTTGATGAGATGCATGCCGTCAGGCTCGTGACTGCCGGCGAGACGATCGAGCAGCGCCCGGGCCGCCAGGCGCCCGACCTCGGTCTGGCCGTTCCAGACGGTCGTCAGCGCCGGCGTGGCAATCGACGCCTCCTCGAGATCGTCATAACCGGTGACGGAAATGTCGCGTCCCGGCACCAGACCGGCACGCGCAATGCCGTTCATCAACCCGATCGCCACCAGATCGTTCCAACAGACAGCTGCCGTCGGTTTCTGCGGCAGCGATAGGAAGTGCACCGCCGCCTCGAAGCCGCCCTGCTTCGAGCGCGGGCCGGGAATGCGCAGGTTCGGATCGACCTCGATGCCGGCCTTGCGCAGCGCATTGACATAACCCTGATAGCGGTCACGGCCGGTGGATGTCTGGTCCGTGCCGCCGATCATCGCGATCGAGCGGTGGCCGAGGCCGATCAGATGGTTGGTGGCAAGCGAGATGCCGTAGCTGTCGTCGCCGCGATAGGTCGGCAGGTCCTGGCCTTCCATCGAACGGGCGACCAGGATCGCCGGCATGCCGTTCTCTTCCGCCAGTTGCACGTCCTCAGGCGGCGTGCCGATCGCCGGCGACATGATGACGCCGTCGCCGCCGAGCTGCAGAAGCGTCTCGATGAAGGTGCGCTGCTTTTCGACATTGTCGTAGTGGTTGGAAAGGATAAAGGTGTGGCGGCTGCGATCGAGCTCGCTTTCGATCGCCTTCAGGATTTCGCCGTAGAACGGGTTCATGATGTCGTGTACGACGACGCCGATGATGCCCGAGCGCGAGGTGCGAAGGCTGGCGGCGCGGCGATTGTAGATATAGCCGAGCGCGCGCGCCTGTTCCTTGATCTTTTCCCGGGTATTGCCGGCGACGAGCGGGCTGTCGCGTAAGGCAAGCGATACCGTCGCCGTTGAAATGCCGAGTGTTTCGGCAATTGTCGAAAGCTTGATCTTCTGGACCACGTGTCCTCCTCCAGGCAGCACGCAAGACAGCAAGACCACGCCGGCTAACCGGCGCGGTCCCCTTAAAATGTTTAATTAAAAGATTTAACCGGCGGAGGCAATTCGTCTTTCAGGGAAATTTCAGTCTTCGTCCGGTTCTTCCATGTGAAGGGCTTCGGCCTGCAGATTGCTGTCGATCGCCTTCAGCAGCCGGACGAGATTGCGGATTTCCTTTTCGGAGAATGCCTGCGTTGCCAGCCTGTCGCAGGCCGAGGCCGCCATTTCTATCGCTTGCACGCTGCCGCGCCCGAGCTCGGTGAGATAGACCTTGGTCAGGCGCGCATCCTCGGCATCGGGCTTGCGCTCGAGAAAACCCTGCGCCTCCATGCGGCCGATCGTGCGCGTCATCGTCGGCGCCTTGACGCCGAGTTTCTGGGCAAGCCCGCCGGCCGTCATGCCGTCGCTCTCGGCAAGCGAGAGGATAACGCCGTCCTGGCCGGCATAGAGGCCGCTTTCGAGCAGGTTACGCGAGAGCACCGTGCGCATGGAACGAGCCGCCTGGGTCAGCGCCGGCGAGAGGTCGACGAGCGTATACTCGGTCTGATCCTTCTTCTTGGACTTGTTCTTCTTGCCGTCCTTATTCTTCTTTCCCATAGCCATCCCTTTGATCTTTAAGCGGTGGCGCCGCTGCGATATGACATTGCCCAGGATCTCGTCATAAACAAGAGGCAACGACCGGATGATGACGCCTTCGCCCCGCATCGACGACAGCGACCCGGCCCGTGCCCACAGCGGGCGCCGCCCGATCGCCGTGCTGCCGCTCGGCGCTCATGAACAGCACGGCCCGCACCTGCCCTTCGAAACCGACACCCTGATTGCCGAAGGTATCGCCCGCCGATTGAAGGCGGCCCTGCCCGCCGGCCTCCCGTTCACCTTCCTGCCCGCCGAATCCGTCGGCTATTCCATAGAGCACATGGATGTTGAAGGAACGAAGACGCTCGCCTTCGATGAAGCCGTCAACCGCTGGCTCGACATCGCCGAAGGCTTGGCGAAGCAAGGTATCCGCAAACTGGTGATGCTGAACGCCCATGGCGGCAATTCGCCCCTGATGGTGATCGTCGCCACCGAGGCGCGGATCCGCTTTGCCATGCTGGCGGTGGCGACAAGCTGGACCCGCTTCGGTCTGCCGGACGGCGTGATCTCTCCGGAGGAAAAGGCGATCGGCATCCATGGCGGCGATATCGAGACCTCGGTGATGCTGGCGCTTCATCCTGCTAAAGTCGATATGGCGAAGGCGGCGGACTTCCCCTCTCGACAGAGCGAATTTGCCAGCCGTTTCAAGCATCTGCGCGCCTACGGGCCGCACGCCTTCGGCTGGAAGATGTCGGATCTCAACCCGCAAGGCGCGACAGGAAACGCCGCGGCTGCGACAGCGGAAAAGGGCGAAGCACTAATTGCCCATGCAGTGAAGGGGCTCATCGAACTGCTCGAGGACGTCGACGCCTTCGACATCACGCAGTTCCGGTGAACATAGGCATCTGAGCGGTGCAGTTGATGTGATCTTATAACATTATAAAACCCTTTGAACTGCCGCCCCCATGCCATTATATGAGACCAACCGTTCGAGCAGCCGATCCAAACGGCTCGGCCGCACGCCTAATCCTAGAGGTTCTTATGACCGACGCGATCTCCACGCAGAAGCCCATTCCCGTCACCGTGCTCACCGGTTATCTCGGCGCCGGCAAGACCACCTTGCTCAACCGCATCCTTTCCGAAAACCACGGCAAGAAATACGCGGTCATCGTCAATGAGTTCGGCGAAATCGGCATCGACAACGACCTGATCGTCGAGTCGGATGAAGAAATCTACGAGATGAACAATGGCTGCGTCTGTTGCACGGTGCGCGGCGACCTGATCCGCGTCGTCGAAGGCCTGATGCGCCGTCCCGGCCGCTTCGACGGCATCATCGTCGAAACGACGGGTCTTGCCGATCCGGTGCCGGTCGCTCAGACCTTCTTCATGGACGATGATGTCCGTGCCAAGACCGAACTCGACGCCGTCATCGCGCTGGTCGACGCCAAGCACCTGCCGCTACGCCTGAAGGACAGCCGCGAGGCCGAAGACCAGATTGCCTTCGCCGACGTCGTCGTCATCAACAAGAGCGACTTGGTGACCCCGGATGAGCTTGATGTGATCGAAGACATCGTCCGCGCCATCAACCCGGCCGCGCGCGTCTACAAGACCAGCCGCTCCGGCGTCGACCTCGCTCGCGTGCTCGATCAGGGCGCCTTCAACCTGGAGCGCGCGCTGGAAAACGATCCGCATTTCCTGGAGCACGGCCATGACGACCATGTCTGCGGCCCGGATTGCGATCACGACCACCACCATCATGATCACGACCATGATCACCACGGGCACGAGCATCATCACCATGGCGCCATGTCGGCGATCCATGATGTGACGGTTCAGTCGGTATCGCTGCGCGGCGCTCAGATGAACCCGGAGCGCTTCTTCCCCTGGATCCAGAAGGTCACCCAGACGCAGGGACCGAACATTCTGCGCCTCAAGGGCATCATCGCTTTCAAGGACGATCCTGAGCGTTATGTCGTCCAGGGCGTGCACATGATCATCGAGGGCGATCATCAGCGGCCGTGGAAGGAAGGCGAAAAGCACGAGAGCCGTCTCGTCTTCATCGGCCGTGATCTCGACCGCGAAAAGCTCGAAGCCTCCTTCAAGGCCTGCGAGGCAGCCGCCTGATGCCGACAGTTGCACCCCTTGATCTCGACGGCCACGTTCTGGCCGTCGAATTTTTAGGTGATGTCCCCTTCTTCGCAAACGCCAGCGGCACGTTTCACCGGCTGGACGGCGGCGACAGGGTTTGCGAAGCCCATCAGGGCATGCTCACCGCCATCCGCGATCCCTATAGCGAAAGCCTGATCTCCGGCGGCGAGGACGGCAAGGTTCTGCGCATTGCAGCCGACGGCAGCGTCAGCGAGCTCGCCAGGGAGCCGCGCAAGTGGATCTCGCAGGTTGCGGCCGGCCCGCAAGGCGCCATTGCCTATTCCTACGGCAAGAGTTCGCTCGTGCGCCTTGCCGACGGCACGACCAAGGAATTTGCCGAGGAACGCACCGTCGAAGGCCTTGCCTTCGCGCCGAAGGGCCTGCGCATCGCAGCCGCGCGCTATAACGGCGTGTCGCTGCATTGGATCGGCATGAACGCCAAGCCCATCGATCTCGAATGGAAGGGTGCGCATACCGGCGTCACCTTCTCGCCCGATGGCAATTTCCTCGTCACCTCAATGCAGGAAAACGCGCTGCACGGCTGGAAACTCGACAGCAAGCCCGGCGCTGAAGCCCGCCATATGCGCATGACCGGCTACCCCGCCAAGGTGAAATCGCTCTCCTGGTCGATCAAGGGCAAATGGCTCGCCTCGTCCGGCGCGCCTGCGGCCATCGTCTGGCCCTTCCAGGGCAAGGACGGGCCGATGGGCAAGGCGCCGCTTGAGCTCGGCACCCGCGCCAACATCATGGCGACCGCCGTGAAATTCCATCCGCTCGAAGATATCCTCGCCATCGGCTTCATCGACGGCATGATCCTCGCCGTGCGCATCGCCGACAGCAAGGAGGCGCTACTGCGCCGCCCCGGCAAAGGTGCGATCACGGCGATAAGCTGGAGCAAAAACGGCAAGCTGCTCGCCTTCGCCTCCGAAGCCGGCGACTGCGGTGTCATCGATATTTCGGCTTGAGCCATTTGCCGGCCAGGAAAACATCGTGACGGAAGCGGAAACCGTGGCGCTCGGCGCCGACCACATGCAGGTGGCCGCAGCAATCAGGCGTGAGGCGCTTTGGCAGCGGTTGCCGTGGCTACCGAAACTGCATACGCCCGGTGAAGAAGAGCAGTACTGGCGCATGCATCTGCTGCCGAACTGCACGATCCTTGGCGCCGCCATGGGAAACCGGCTGGTCGGCGTCATCGCCTATGGCGACGACTGGATAGAACAGCTTTATGTTCTCCCCGATTTCCAGGGCATGGGCGTCGGCTCCCTGCTTCTTGGCTGCGCCAAGGAGGAGATGGATGAAATCAGGCTCTGGACGTTCCAGCGCAATATCGGCGCCCGCGCCTTCTATGAGCGGCACGGTTTTTCCGCCGAGGAAGAGACCGACGGCGCCGACAACGAGGAAAGAGAGCCGGCTATACGCTATCATTGGCGCCGGCTTCCGGAGCTGATGCCCGGCATGCGACCGTCTGACGGCTAAAACAGGCAGTCAAGCCGGAGATGTCGGGCTTGCCAAAATCCTTGCCCGGGCGAAACATGAAGCCCGCGCAGGCATGACTGCGCAGTCGCCGACAGAGGAAACGGGAATGCCGAAATCCACCGGCCTTGGTCTGGCCGCGCAACAGCCGCAGTCCCTGGACAATGCATTCGTCTGGGCGGTAATCCGCGGCGAGGCACTCGAGCTTGCCGCGCGCGAACCGATCCTGCAGCACCTGCTCGCCACTCAGATAACGACCACCTCCGGCAACAGGGAGATCATCGCCCGCGTGCTCGCCGCGCGGCTTGCTGCGACGCAGGTGGAAACGGGCGACCTGTTCGATCTGATCCTCTCCACACTCAACGACGATATCATGCGGGCGATCGAGGCCGATCTCGTCGCCGTGCGCCAGCGCGACCCGGCCTGCACGACATTTCTTCACGCGCTGCTGAACCTCAAGGGGTTTCATGCGCTGCAGACGCACCGCATCGCCCACGCGCTCTGGAATGCCGGCCGGCCGGAAATCGCTACCTGGCTCGCCAATCTCACCTCGCTGGTCTTCGGCCCGGATATCCATCCGGCCGCACGGATCGGCGCTTCCATCATGCTCGACCACGGCTCGGGCATCGTCATCGCCGAAACGGCGGTGATCGAGGATGAAGTCTCGATCCTGCAGAATGTCACGCTTGGCGGCACCGGCAAGGAAACCGGCGACCGCCATCCGAAAATCCGCCATGGCGTGATGATCGGCGCCGGCGCCAAGATCCTCGGCAATATCGAAATCGGCGCCTTCAGCAAGATTGCCGCCGGCAGCGTCGTGCTGAAGCCGGTTCCCGAACATTGCACGGTCGCCGGCGTGCCGGCAACGCTGGTGCGCGTCCACCGCGCTGACGAAATCCCTGCCGAGACGATGGACCAGAATATCTGATGATGCCGCCCGCAAGTAGCGACATACCAAAATTAGACCGCTTTGCGCGAACCAAGTCCGATGCAATGCGCTTCAGGCCCGTTTCGAGTCTATGCCGTCTGATGATTTTTCCGAAGGCTGGACGCAGTCGCCGTCGAAAGGACCGCCGGAACCGATTGTATCTTGGTTTTCTCGGTCAAGCGGCCCGCACTGCGCCGACAATATCGGCCAGCAGATCGTGCAGCGAATCCCTGTAGCCGTTACGCGCCGAGGGACCGCTTTCCTCCGAGGTCATGACTACAGTCAGATCCAGCGACGGGACGATGTAGAGCATCTGACCGCCATAACCCCAGGCGAAATGCACCTGCTCACCGCCGATCTGCCGGGTGAACCAACCATAACCGTATTCGTCCCCCGAAAAACGCGAGTTGGTGCGGTGCTGCCAGGACTGGGAGATCCAGTCTGCAGGCACCACCTGCTCTCCTTTCCGGGTGCGCCCTCCATTGCTGTAGAGTTCGCCGAAGGCAAGAAGGACCGGGCGCTCATCGCCATCTGATTGCCGCCGAGATAGATGCCCTGCGGATCGCGCTCCCATGCACCGATACGGAAACCGTCGACCGGGCCGAGCCATTCATGCGCCAGCGCCAGCGTCGAGCGCCGGCTGACCTTCGTGTTCGCGGGCCGGCGGTACATTTCACGCGATTGTGCTGCTAAGTGCGTGGGGCATCCCGGTGATCCCACGCGGTACCCGAAAAACAATCCGCGCCGCAACCACGACAGGCCCGCCTGCCTCCATGGTCAAGCGGCGCGGATATTGCCGGCCGAGGTAAGGACGTTCAACCCCGGCCGGCCGATTGCTAGGCTGCGCGGCGAAGCGGCGCGCCGGCCAGCATGCGTCCCGAGGGGACGATCATGCCGGCCGCGCCGTCAAGCCAGCCTTCCGTGAGCTCGAGCGCCAGGAAGCGCGAGCGTTCGAACGGGCCGGGCATGACAAGATGGCGAGCCTTCTCGGCAAAAAAGCCGAAACGCTCGTAATAGGCGGCGTCACCCACGAGCAGGACGGCACCATGCCCACGCTTCTTGGCTTCGAGGATCGCCGCGCGCATCAGCGCCGAGCCGATGCCCTTGCCGCCGTGATGCGGCGCAACGGCGAGCGGGCCAAGCAGCAGCGCATTGATCGGCGTGCCCTCGTCATTGACGCCGGCCTCGATGTTCCAGAGCCGTACCGAACCGATGACATGGCCGTCGCGATCACGCGCGACGAGCGCCAGCCCCTCGGCCGGAACACGGTTGCGGCGGATCTTCTCCGACGACTTCTTGCGGCGGTCAGGCCCCATGACCCGGTCGAGCAGGTTTTCACGGGCAACGACGTCCGACGGATTTTCGGCGTCGATGGCGAAAGTGGTAGGCGCAAAGAATGCGCGGACAGAATCAAGAACAGCGGCCATCTTGGCCTCCCGTACCCAATACCGTTATCAGCGGCGATGAAGGAAAATTGTGAAATTGCCGCCCCGGCTGGTTACGGGGCCGGCGGAAACGATCTCAGATGACGTAGGCCTTCAGCGGCTCGAAACCGTTGAAAGCGACCGCCGAATAGGTCGTCGTATAGGCGCCGGTGCCTTCGATCAGGACCTCGTCACCGATCGAAAGGGAGATCGGCAGCGGATAGAGGTTCTTCTCGTAGAGCACGTCGGCCGAATCGCAGGTCGGGCCGGCGATGACGCAGGGCTCCATCTCATCGCCGTCGTGCTCCGTGCGGATCGGATAGCGGATGGCTTCGTCCATCGTTTCGGCGAGACCGCCGAACTTGCCGATGTCGAGGAATACCCAGCGAGCATCGTCATTGTCCGACTTCTTCGAGATCAGCACGACTTCCGCCTTGATGACGCCGGCATTGCCGACCATGCCGCGGCCCGGCTCGATGATCGTCTGCGGGATCTGGTTGCCGAAATGCGTGCGCAGCGCCTGGTAGATCGACTTGCCGTAAGCTTCTGCGGACGGAACGTCGCGCAGATACTTGGTCGGGAAGCCGCCGCCCATATTGACCATCTGCAGGTGGATGCCCTGCTTGGCAAGCGAGACGAAGACGCGCTTGGCATCGGCGAGCGCCGAATCCCAGGCATCGACCTTGGTCATCTGCGAACCGACATGGAACGAGACGCCGTAGGACTGCAGGCCGAGCTGATGGGCGTAGACGAGAACGTCGACGGCCATCTGCGGGACGCAGCCGAACTTGCGCGACAGCGGCCATTCGGCGCCTTCGCCATCCGTCAGAACGCGGCAGAAGACGCGGGCGCCGGGAGCGGCACGCGAGATCTTCTCGACTTCCTCGTGGCTGTCGACTGCAAAGAGGCTGACGCCGAGCGCATGCGCGCGGGCAACGTCACGTTCCTTCTTGATCGTGTTGCCAAAGGAGATGCGGGCGGCGGTCGCACCGGCTTCGAGCGCCATTTCGATTTCGGCAACGGATGCGCAATCGAAGTTGGAGCCGAGGCCTGCAAGCAGCTTCAGCACTTCCGGGGCCGGGTTGGCCTTGACGGCGTAGTAGATGGCGCTGTCCGGCATTGCGTGACGGAAGGCGTGGAAATTGTCGCTGATGACGTCGAGGTCAACCACGAGGCAGGGACCGTCGGGACGTCGGGTTGCGAGAAAGTCGCGGATGCGCTGGGTGGTCATATCGATTCCCTCTTCCAATTCCAGAGCTCCGGCATCAGCCGGAGGACAAAGGGCATACGAGAACTCGCATTGGAACCAGCCGGTGGAGACCCCGGAACCATAGCAAGCGCTCGATGCGCGGATAGTGAACCAACGCCGCTATGCGGTGTAAGTTCGGCTTTGTCTGCCATGGATTGGAGGGAGAATCCCAACCGCACTTCCGGCAATGATGGTGTGCCTCTTCAGTAACCCCCGCTGATGGAAAGCAGGGAGAGAACAAAAAGGCCCGCACCGTCGTTGCTTCAGGCGTCCTCGCATTTTCCGGTTGGCCGAAATAGCGACTGGAGGGGTTAATTCCAGGTACCTTACCGATTTCCTCACCAATTCGAGGGTTCGGCGGACACCCATGGGCACGTGCGACTTTGGGCTGAGGTGGAAATAAGAATATTCGCCTTCACAATCAAGCGTTTTTTTGATCTCGGGGTCAAAAAAATAATTGAACAGGAGGAACCGATTTGTTCAACATTCCGAAACAGTTTAAGGGATGGCCATGGATACCTTGACCCGCATACGCGCCTTCATCGATGTCGTCGAGGCCGAAGGCTTTTCCGCCGCCGCCAGGCGCACCGGCCGCTCCAAGGCGCTGCTCTCCAAATATGTGCGCGAATTGGAAGATGAACTCGGGGCCCTGCTGCTCAACCGCACCACCCGGCAGTTCTCCATGACCGAAGCCGGCCACACCTATTACCGCAGCGCCTCGGATATCCTCAAGGAGATCGACAACCTTGCCGACCTCGTGCGCGAAAACAATGCGCAGTTGAAGGGACGGCTGCGCATATCCGTGCCCCGCACTTTCGTCGATGCCGATGTCGGCCAGTCGCTGATCGATTTCTCCAGGGAGAACCCGGATCTTTCGCTGGAGATCGCCGCCGACGACCGGTTTGTCGATCTGATCGAGGAAGGCTTCGACGTGGCGATTCGCATCAGCAAGCTCGAAGATTCCGGCATGATCGCCCGCAAAATCTCCGATTTTCGCGTCCATCTCTGCGCCACCCCCGATTTTCTCGAACGCCATCCCGATCTTGCCCATCCGAGCGACATTTCCAACGTTCCCTTCATCGTCGATACCAATTCGCGCACCCAGGCGAGCATCCGCTTCCACAATCCCGACAACACCTCATTCACCGTCGCCGTCTCCGGGCCGATAGAGGTCAACAGTCCGCATGCGACTTTGCGCGCGGCCCTCGCCGGCATCGGCATCGCCCTCATCCCTGACTTCATCGCCCACAAGCCGATCGAGAGCGGCGAGTTGGTGACGCTGTTCAACGATTATCTCCCGACCGACCGCGGCATCTATGCCGTCTATCCGCACCGCCGCTACCTGCCGGCCAAGGTGAGGATCTTCGTCGATTATCTCAACAACTGGTTCAAGAAACATCCGTAGCGCCGCTCTTGCGGCTGCGACATCGCGCCCCGCGCCAACCCGCGGCTCTTTGAATCCAGTGCGGAATCCGGTCCCAATTCCGTCCCAATTTCTGGCAAGAAGTCAGGGTCACCGAACAGGGCAGCGGAACAAATGAGATATTCGACGATACTGATGGCCGCGCTTGTTTCGCTGGCGCCGGGCGCCGCCCTTGCCCATCCCCACATTTTCGTGGAGGCCCGCCTCGAGGTGGTGGCCGGCAAGGATGGCAGTGTCGAGGAATTGCGCAATGTCTGGCGCTTCGATGAGGTTTTCTCCTCCTCGGTCGTCATGGATTTCGACAAGAACACCGATCTGAAGCTGGAGCCGAACGAACTCGCCGAGGTCGGAAAAACGGTGAAACAGTCGCTTGCCGACTATGATTACTATATGAACCTGACGATCGACGGGAAGAACGTCACCGTCCAGAAGCCCGACATCATCCACGTCGACTATAAGGACGGCCAGCTGCTGATGTTCTTCGCGGTCAAACCGGTGGAGAAGATGCCGCTGAAAGGCAGGCTCAGCTTCGGCGTCTACGACCCGACGCTCTATACCTCGATCGACTTTCCCACCGACAACGAACTGGCAATCGTCGGCGACGGCTTCAAGGCCTGCAAACATCAGGTGGTGCGGCCGGATGCCGACCAGGTGATCTCGCAGAACAAGCAGTCGCTGACCGACGCCTTCTTCAACGATCCCACCGGCACCAACATGTCCAAACTCTTCGCCACCCGGCTGGAGGTCACATGCTGACGAAACGCCTGCCCCTCATCCTTTCCGCCGCCGCCATGACGCTCCTGACGGCGGCAAGCCTTGCCCATGCGCAATCGCCGCTCGGCATCGGCACGGCGGAGCCGAGCTTTCAGCCGACCGGCGGGCCGCTCGCGCCGCTCTTGCTCTATGTGAACTACGAGCAGCAGGCATTCTACCGGGCGCTGACCGATGCCTTGAAGGCGATGCGCCAGGACCCGTGGCAGTTGGCCTCGCTGATCGGCCTCTCCTTCGCCTATGGCGTCTTCCATGCCGCCGGCCCCGGTCACGGCAAGGCGGTCATCTCCTCCTACATGATCGCCAACGAGATCGAGTTGAAGCGCGGCGTGGTGATTTCCTTCATCTCGGCCTTCATCCAGGGCGTGGTGGCGGTGGCGCTGGTCGGCGGCGCCTGGCTGGTGCTGCGCGGCACCGGCATCACGCTGACGGCAGCGACCCATGCGATGGAGATCGCAAGCTTCGTCATGGTCATCCTGTTCGGCGGCTGGCTGCTGTTTCGCAAGCTGCGCTCGATGGTGGGCAGTATGCCGCGCCGGCGGCTGATGGCGACCTCAGCCGGCCCGGTCAGCATGATGCTCGACTGGAAGGACAATGCCGCCGAACGCCAGGCCTATGCCTTCAACGGCAAGGCGCAGGCGGTGGAGTCCGGCCATACCTTCGTTCCCGGCATGGCCTGCGAGACCTGCGGCAATGCCCATGTGCCGGATCCCGCCTTGCTTGCCGGCGACAGGTTCAGCGCCCGCGAGGCCTGGTCGGCGATCGTCGCCGTCGGCCTTCGCCCCTGCTCCGGCGCCTTGCTGGTCATGACCTTCTCGCTGCTGAATGGGCTCTATCTCGGCGGCGTGCTGTCAGTTGCCGCCATGTCGCTCGGCACCGCGATCACCGTTTCCCTGCTGGCCACCCTTGCCGTCACCGCCAAGAGTGCCGCCGTCCGCCTGTCCGGGCGTGGCTCAACCGCCTCGGTCTGGATCGGCAACGCCATCGAAATCCTCGGCGCCGTGCTGGTTATCGTGATGGGGGCCCTGCTGCTCGCAGCGTCGCTGCAGGGGTAGCTCTACTTCCCTTTGCTGCGCTGATAGCGCGCCCGCAGCCAGAAGACCGCGAAAAACGCCATGATCAGGCAGACTCCGACGGCGATCCCGAGCACCGGCGAGAAATTGCCGATCCATAAAACGATGGTCGGCAGGAAATAGAGGACGAGGCCGGCGCCAAGCAAGATGATGGCGGCGGCGATTGCCTGCGAGCGGCTCTCGGGGCTCACGCGAGCCTTTCCTTTTCCAGATCGGTGCGAATATCCTGAAGACGGCGGATCTGATTGCCGGCGGCATCGAAATTCTCCGGCGAAAGCCAGGCCTCGAAGGCATCGTTGAGCAGCGGCCATTCGGCGTCGATCATCGAGAACCAGGCGGTGTCGCGGTTGCGGTGCTTGGCGATCATGTGCTGGCGGAAGACCCCTTCGAAGCTGAAGCCGTAACGCGCCGCCGTCGTCTTGCTCGCCTCGTTCTTATTGTCGCACTTCCATTCGTAGCGGCGGTAGCCGAGCTCCTCGAAAACGTGCTTGGCCATCAGGTAATGCGCTTCGGTGGAAAGCGGCGAACGCTTCATCTCCGCACCATGCGCCACCCCACCGATCTCGACGACGCCGTTCGCCGGGTCGGCGCGCATATAGTTCGCCATCCCGACAATCTTGCCGGTGGCGTTGTCGCGGAAGATATGGGTGAGCCAGCCGGACTTGGTGTAGACATTTTCCAGCCAGTTCGCGAAATCCTCGATCCCGGAAAAATCGTCCTGCGCGAAATAGAGAAGCAGTGGGTTTATGCCCATGCCGCCAAGCCCGTCCCACAGCGCCTCGAGATGTTCGGCGCGCCGATAAGGTTCGACGGTGACGAAACGGCCCTTCAGCGTCACCGGCTTCGGCGCCGGGCAGCCCTTGAAATTTGCTAGATCGCGCATGTTCACTCCCCTTGTCCAGGAGTGGAGTGGATAGGCCAGCCGTCTGACAAAGGCAACCGGCCTGGATGTCACTGTGACAAGGTAACCTTAGCAGAAGACACCGTCGCCTCGATATGATCGACCAGCTGATCGGCAAGGCCGAGCCTCCCGGCAAGCAGATCGAGATAACCGCGCTCGGCGCGAGAATCCGGCTCGATGGTAAGCCGAGAAGCGGTGTAGAGTTCAACGCGCTGTTCTTCCGTCGTCGCGGCGGCCACAAGCGAGTCGATATCCGTCGGCGAAGCGAGTTCGCGTTCAATGAAGGCCGCAGCCTCGCCGCTGACATCGGCAGCCTTGACCTTGTCCATGATGAGGGCCCGTTCGGCATCGTCAATATGGCCATCGGCCTTGGCGGCGGCGATCATCGCGCGGATCAGCACCAGCACGAACTCATTGCTGCCGGCCGGCGACGCCGGCCCGAAGCCGGATTCGACAGGCGGCGGCAGGAGAACCGGATTGTTCGCCGAGGGTGCATCCGAAGGGGCGGCAGGCGCCTGCCCCGCCTGGTAATTTTTGTAGGCCTGGTAGCCGAGGCCGGCAATGGCGGCAAGGCCGCCGACCGCCAGTGCATTGCCGGCAATGCCGCGGCCGGTCTTGGTGCCGAGAAGCACTGCGGCGATCGCACCGGTGGCCAGAGGATTGTTCCTGGCCGCCTGCACAGCGTCGCCCGCCCTGTCGCGAACCGAACCGCCGAGACCCGGCACCTGCGAACCCAAGAACTGGTCGAGAAGCTTCTTCGCGTCGAACATTCCTCGTCGTCTCCCTGTTAGCTGGAGGACTACATAGGTTTGTGACGGCTCGAATACAAACAGAGGAGCGAGAATTGTGCCGTAAGGCTCATCCCCTGCCTCAAACTCAGGCCTTCAGCGCCGCGGCCTCTGCTGCGAGCCTGGTGATCCCCGCCCAGTCGCCGGCTGCGACCAGTTCCTTCGGCGCCACCCAGGAGCCGCCAACGCAGATGACATTCGGCAGCGACAGATAATCATTGGCATTCTTCAGCGAAATGCCACCGGTCGGGCAGAACAGCGTGCCGGCAAGCGGCGAGGAGAGCGCCTTGAGCAGAGCGGCGCCACCGGCCTGCTCTGCCGGGAAGAACTTCAGCACCTGATAGCCTTCTTCGCGCAAAGCCATGACCTCGCTGGCGGTCGCAGCACCGGGAAGCAGCGGCACATCGGAATCGGCAGCCGCATCGAGCAGTTCCTGCGTCGTGCCCGGGCTGACGATGAATTTCGAACCGGCCTCGACGGCGGCTTCCCAATGGGCGGCGTTCAGGATCGTGCCGGCACCGACTTCGGCGCCCTCGACCTCGGCGGCGACGGCGCGAACGGCATCGAGTGCCGCCGGCGTGCGCATGGTGATCTCGATCGCCTTCAAACCGCCAGCGACAAGCGCGCGGGCCAGCAGTACGGCCGACTTGGCGTCGTCGACGATCAGGACCGGAACGACAGGCTGGAGTTTCAGGATGGAAAGGAGCTTCTCTGTTTTCTCGCCCATGGCCGTGCGACTTCCTTGAAACGATTGAATTCGACCCCGAATAACGTCCTAATGTAACCTTGTCGAGATAAAACCAATTCATACGACAGGGCGGGTATGAAATCTTCGGAAAGTGGGCTACCGTGCGGCATCGTCACAAAAGGTTCACCGGTATGGCGAAAGAGATCGAGCGGAAATTCCTCGTACGAAGCGATGGATGGCGTTCCGCCGTCGAGACGAAGTCTGCCCTGAAACAGGGCTATATCGCCTCGATGGACGATCGTTCCGTCCGGGTGCGCATCCTCGATGGCAGGAAGGCCAGACTGACGATCAAGATCGGCCGCAGCGCCATCACCCGTGACGAATTCGAATACGACATCCCGATCGCCGATGCCGAGGAACTGTTGCAGACCGCGATCGGCATCGTCATCGAGAAGACGCGTTACCGCGTTCCGCATGAGGGTTTCGTCTGGGAGGTCGACGTCTTTGCCGGCGAACATCGCGGGCTGGTGATTGCCGAGGTCGAGATGACGGCAGAGACCGACGATCCAGCCCTACCCGCCTGGCTCGGCCGCGAAGTGACCGGCGATTTCCGCTATTCCAACCAGGCCCTTGCCACCGAATACGGGCACGACAGGCATGGCCTATCGCATTCGGCCTAAGGCCGATTTCACCAGCGAATTCCGGAGCGCCGCGAAAGAGCAGCTGGACGATGCGATCGCACTGATCGAAGAACAGCCGGACGGCGCCCATGAAGCGATCCATTCCTTCCGCAAGAATCTGAAACGGTTGCGCTCGCTCTACCGGCTCGTGGCCCGCGAGGCGCCGGATTTCCAGGATCGCGAAAATGCCAGGCTGCGCGATGCCGCCCGTTCGCTGTCGGCGATCCGCGATGCCAACGCTCTCATCGGCACGGCGCAATATCTGCAGCGCACTGCCCGCGAGAAAGAAGAGAGCGAGGCACTCAGCCGCATCATCACCGTGCTCGAAGGCCGCCGTGACTGGATGGCGCAGGCCGAAAGCGGCCTCAAACAGCGCTTGGCGGAAACCACCCACGATCTGAAGGAGGCGGCCGCCGCCCTGGATGGGGTTTCGTTCAATGGCGGCCACCGGAAGAATGCCCGCAAGCTGGCGAAGAGCTGGCGCCGCACCGCACGAAAGGCGAAGGCAGCACTTGCCGCCTGCCATGGCGAGGCATCTGCCGACGACTTCCACAAGCTGCGCAAACGCACCTACGACTATCGACTCTATCATAGCCTGTTGCGCGATGTCTGGCCCGGGGCGATGAAGGCAAAGCGCGATGCGGCTAAGGAACTCGTCGAGGATCTCGGCCATATCCATGATCTTGCCGTGCTCTCCGAACTGGTCGAGGCCGAGCCGCAGCTCTTCACCCGCAATGACGACCTGGCTCATCTGCTCGACGCCATCATCTTCCGCCAGCAGGAAGACCGGCGGCAAGCGCTTGTCAAAGCCGAAACCGTCTTCGCCGATGATCCCGACGAGGAAGCACAGCGCATCGAGCTTCTCTGGCTGACGGCCGGGAGTTGAGGCGGCCTCACTATGGCGCCAGCGCCTCTGAAATATTTCAGCAAAACCTATTGACCTCAACTAATGTTGAGGTCCTAGCCTCCGGCGGTCGATAAGCACAGACCTGTTCCCGCGAGGAAGAAATGACCGCTGGAAATACCGCGATGCCAAAGCTGCTCGGGCTCTACGAGACCCATCTGACCGTTGCCGATCTCCAGACCTCTACGGACTTCTACCGCGATGTTGTTGGGCTCGAACCGGCGGCCTCCTTCGAGGAGCGCAAAGTCGCTTTCCTCTGGGTGGACGACAAAAAGACCGGCATGCTCGGCCTTTGGGAAACCGGAACCGGCCCCCTGAAGATGCGGCTGCACATTGCCTTCCGGATGACCGCCGCCGGCGTGCTGCAGGCGCCCGCCCTGCTCAAGGAGAAGGGGGTCGAGCCTCTCGCGACCGGTGAAGGCAATTGCGCGAGCCGCCGATTTTCTGTATTTCCGCCCCATGACCGACAGCCTGACACACACCAGCCCGTTCCTCGTGGCCGCACTCTACCATTTCGTTTCCGTGCCGCGCTTTGAGAACCTACAGGCGCCGCTGCAGACGCTGTGTGAGCAGAGCGGCGTCAAGGGAACGCTGCTTCTGGCGCATGAGGGCATCAACGGCACGATCGCCGGCCCGGATGCCGGTATTGCCGCCATGCTTTCCTTCCTGCGGGCCCAGCCGGAGTTTTCCGGCCTGGAGCACAAGGAAAGCCGCGCCTCGAAAATGCCTTTCCTGCGCATGAAGGTGAAGCTGAAAAAGGAAATCGTCACCATGGGTGTCGAGGATATTGACCCCAACAAGGTGGTGGGCACCTATGTGGCGCCGCAGGACTGGAACGCGCTGATTTCCGATCCCGATACGATCGTCATCGACACCCGCAACGATTACGAAACGGCAATCGGCACCTTTCGCGGCGCGCTCGACCCGAAGACGAAGACCTTCCGCGAATTTCCCGATTGGGTGCGTCAAAATTCCGGCCTGCACAACAAGCCCAAGATCGCCATGTACTGCACAGGCGGCATACGCTGCGAGAAGGCCACCGCCTTCATGAAGGCCGAGGGCTTCGACGAAGTCTATCATCTGAAGGGCGGCATCCTGAAATATCTCGAAGAAGTGCCGCAGGAGGACAGCCTCTGGGACGGCGCCTGCTTCGTCTTCGACGAGCGCGTCTCCGTCGAGCATGGGCTGAAGGAAGGCGAACACCGGCTGTGCCATGCTTGCCGCAACCCGATTACCGCAGAAGAGATCACCTCGCCGCTCTACGAGGAAGGCGTTTCCTGCAGCCATTGCTACGACACCCGCACCGAAGAGGATCGGCTGCGCTACCGTCAGCGGCAGCACCAGATCGCCCTCGCCAGGAAACGCGGCCAGCGGCATATCGGCAGCTGAGTCAGTACCCTTTCCGGATCAGCCGCATTTTAGGAAAATCTCCCAGCGCCGGTCAGGCCGCGCCGAGACGGCGCCGGCCTTCCGGCTCGGCTGCATGCCGCGCGTGCAGCATCTCGGTGATCAGATCGGCCGTCATCGGTTTTCCGAACAGATAACCCTGCAGGCAATCGCAGCCGAAGAGGCGCATGGCAATTGCCTGCTCCTCGGTCTCGATGCCCTCGGCTGTCACCGGAATGTCGAGAGAGCGGGCAAGCGCCACCGTCGCCTGCAGCATCTCGCGCTGGCGCTTGTCCTCATTGACCCCCATGACCAGCGAACGGTCGATCTTGATCCGGTCGAAGCCGAACTGCCTGAGATAACCGATCGACGAGAAGCCGGAGCCGAAATCGTCGAGCGCCACCTTGACCCCCAGCGCCTTCAACCGTTCGATCGACTGGCGGGTGCGCTGCGGATTCTGGATCATGTAGCCTTCGGTGATCTCGAGCGTGATGCGGCCGGCCTCGACCTCCGTCTGCTTCAGCACGTAGCGCACATAATCGGCGAAAGCGGGATTGCGGAACTGGCCGGGCGAGACGTTGACCGAAACGTTGAGTTCCGGCCATTGCTTGGCTGTCTCGCAGGCCTTGCGCAGCACGAACAGGCCGAGCGATTCGATGAGGCCGCTGGTTTCGGCGATTGGGATGAACACCTCAGGCGAGATAGGGCCATGACCCGGACGATTCCAGCGCACCAGCGCCTCGACGCCGGTCGGCGCATAGGAGGCCGCATCGATCAGCGGCTGGTAGGCGAGCGTCAGATCGCCGCTTTCGATGGCCATCCTGAGATCGAGTTCCAGCGCATTGCGCTGCTCCCGGTCGGCATCCATCGACGGATCGTAAAGCGTCATGCGCGCACGGCCGGCTTCCTTCGCCTTGTACATGGCAAGGTCGGAGCGGCGCACCAGTTCCTCGCGCCCGATCGTGCCGGCAGGCGACATGGCGATGCCGATGCTGGCCCCGACAACGACGACGCGGCGACCGATCTCCAGCGGCTCGACCAGAAAATCGAGGATCTGCTCGGCAAGTTGCAGGGCCGCGGCATTCTCGCCGTCCGAGAGAAAGGCGATTGCAAATTCATCGCCGCCGATGCGAGCGAGAACCGCGCCTTGCGGAATAAGCACGTCGAGACCGGCCGCGACCGCGCGGATCAACTGATCGCCGGTGCCGTGGCCATAACTGTCATTGACTTCCTTGAAGCCGTCGAGGTCGAGATAGAGGAGCAGCACGTTGCGTTTGGTCTGGCGCGCCTCGACGACGAAACGGTCGACGGCAAGCCCCAGACCGTCGCGATTGGAAAGCCCGCTCAGCCGGTCGCGCAACGTCTCCTCGCGGGCGCTGTTTTCATCGGCCTTCAGCCGGCGGCCGGCAAACCAGCCGATGACCAGCAGCACCACGAAGAACAGCCCGACAAGGCCGAGCGCCTGCAGGACCATCGGCCGCACCTGTGCGTAGCCGACATCACCCGGCGAACGCGAAGTCCAAACGAGCTTTTGAAGCGTTGCCCCCGTCGGATCGATGATCGGCACAAAATAATCGGCCTCGAAGCTCGCCGGCGCCAGCCTCAACCCGCCGATGACATAGGTCTGGCCGAGCGCGGTCACCCGGTCATTGTCGAGATGACGGGCGAAGACGAGATAGCGGTGCTGGCCGGCAGGCGCATCCAGCGCCCCGGATTTTTTCCGCACCAGGGCGACGCCGACAGCGGCAACACCCCGCTTGGTGTTGACGAAGCCGACCGCTTGGGGAGTCCCGGCCGGGTCGGCCGCCTTCGCCGTCTCGAACAGGGTCCAGAGCGACGGCGCGAAGAAATCCGCAAGCGGCTCCTCCATCGGCTTGCCGTCGCGATAGGCCATGATCGGCTTCTTGCCGTCGTCGACGACGATCGCCATGTCGAAAAGCGAGCTGTTGACCGACATCTCGCCGTAATTGCTGACGGTCCAGGCCATGCCGTCGGGCGAGTAGACGTTGACGGCGGCATCGTCCCAGGCAGCGTAATCGTCGAGCGTCGCGCCGAGCTGGTCCTCGAAAGTCTTCAACGCTCCGATCGTCGTTTCGCGCGAGCGCTCGTCATCGAGGAGATTGGCATTTTCGGCCACGCGCTCGAGCGCCGTCAGCACCATGACGGTGACAATTGCGACGATGACGGCAAAGGAGAAAAGCACGCCCGTAACGGTGATGTGACGGCCTACTCCCAAACCCTTGCGCTGCGATTTTCCGGCTGTCTGCATCACGACTCCCTGACCGTCCGACTTTGCCAGCCAAGAGTTCAAAAACGTTTAAGCAACCACCTGTTGAAGATTTGCGAGCGCCTATTTTTTGCCTGCCGATGCAGAAAATTAGGGAGGCAACGTCAGCCGTTTCACCTAAGCCGCCTTGTGATTGCCCTTCGGGAATTGTGCTGCGAGTTCGCGATACCACTGGCCGCTCTTCTTCACCGTGCGCAACTGGGTCTGATAATCGACATGGACGAGGCCGAAGCGCATGCGATAGCCCTCCGCCCATTCGAAATTGTCCATCAGGCTCCAGGCGAAATAGCCGCGCATGGGATAACCGTCCTTGATGAGATCGGCCACGACATCGAGATGGTCGCCGAGATAATCGAGACGCATGGTGTCGTCGACTTCGCCGTCAACGACACCGGTGTTGTCGCAGGCGCCGTTCTCGGTGATGTAGCATTCCGGCAGTTCGTAGCGGCGGTAGAGGTCCTCGACCAGCAGCTTCAATCCCGGCGCATAGACTTCCCAGCCGATATCGGTTTTGACGTCGCTTGCCGGCGGCGCTTTCACCGTCCAGGGGAAATCGCCGTTGCGTTCGGCATCGTCAGTGACGCGCTCGGGCGTGTAGTAATTCAGACCCCACCAGTCGAGTTTCTGGCTGATCAGCGTCATGTCGCCGTCCTCGATGACAGGCATGCGGTCGCCCAGCACCTCGACGAATTCCTTCGGATATTCGCCCTTGAAGACGGGATCGAAGAAGGCGCCGTTGTGGAACTGATGCGCCCGTTCGGCGGCGGCAAGATCGGCAGGGCTGTCGTAACCGGGGATGATCGAGGCGGCGTTGAGCACGAGCCCGACAGGCACATCAGGGGCTTCCGAGCGGATCGCCTCGACGCCGAGACCGTGGGCGAGGTTCATGTAATGCATGGCGTGAAGGGCGGCCTGCATATTGCGCTCGCCCGGCGCATGGATGCCGTAGAGATGGCTCAGCCAGACGATGCACCAGGGCTCGTTGAAGGTCGCGACGGCGTCGAGACGATCACCAAGCCTGTTCATCACCGTCTTGGCGTAGCGCTGAAAGGCATAGGCGGTCGAGCGCGCCGTCCAGCCGCCGTCGCCGGCTAGCAGCAGAGGCAGGTCCCAATGATAGAGCGTCGCAAAGGTCTTGATCCCGCGCGCCTTGCAGCCGTCGACAAGGCGGTCGTAGAAATCGAGCCCGGCTTCGTTCACCGCACCGGTGCCGTCGGGGATGATGCGCGGCCAGGCAATCGAGAAGCGGTACGCTTCGACACCCATTTCCTTGATGAGATCGAGATCCTGCTCCAGCCGGTTGTAGTGGTCGCAGGCGACGTCGCCATTATCGCGATTATAGACCCGGCCGGGCATATTGCAGAAGGCATCCCAGATGGATGGCTTGCGCCCGTCGGCCTTGCCGGCCCCTTCGATCTGGAAGGCGGCGGTGGCAACGCCGAAGGTGAAATCGCCGGGAAGGCGGCTTGCAAGCGTCTTCGCATCGATCATCTGTAAATCCCATTTCTCAGCGTGTGAATGGATCGTCCGGGCTCGGATTTAGCCAAGCCGGAAAGCAAAGTACAGGCCCGGGAGTGGAAAAACTGCAACGTTACAGGAGGTACACGAATGGGCGGCGACTGCCCTCATAACGCGAATGTCAGCAGTCGTGACTTGCTGTCGAACCGGCGATCGCGGACACAGCCACGACATCGCAAACAGGACATCGCAAACATGAAAGGAATCCGATGCTGTCTTCGATCCATCTGCTGCAGCCCCATCTGCTGAGCCTGCTGCGCATCGTCTCGTCACTTGTGCTGTTCAGCTACGGAACGCAGAAGATCCTGCATTTCCCGGCGGCGGCCAGCGTTCCGCCCGCGGGCTCGCTCTCCTGGATTGCCGGGCTGATCGAACTGACCCTCGGCTTCCTGGTTCTGGTCGGATTCCAGACCCGGATCGCAGCCTTCGTGCTCTCGGGCCTGATGGCCTTTGCCTATTTCATAGGGCATGCCTCGAAGGGCATCTATCCCGCGCAGAACGGCGGCGTCGCGGCTATCCTGTTCTGCTTCGTGTTTCTGTATCTGGTGGCGGCAGGCGCCGGGCCGGTCAGCGTCGATAACCTGCTGAAGCGCAGCCGCACTGCTGCCTGATCATTACAAACAAAACGCCGAGGCGACCTTTAAGCCCGCCTCGGCATTTTTCATTGGGCGACGCGGATCGGTAAATTCAGACCTTGATCCATGCGCCGTTCTTTTTGGAGGACGCGACGCAAGCCTCGACGAAGGCCACACCCTTCACGCCGTCGTCGACTGTTGGATAGACGACCGCCTTGTCGACGGCCTTGCCCTTCTTGCGGGCATTGATCGCATGCGCGGCTTCCGTATAGATCGTCGCAAAGGCCTCGAGATAACCCTCCGGATGCCCGGACGGCACGCGCGAGACGCGGCCGGCAGCCGCGCCCGAACCGGCGCCGCCCCGGGTGATCAGCCGCTTCGGCTCGCCGAACGGCGTGTACCACAGGTAGTTCGGATCCTTCTGGGTCCATTCCAGTCCGCCCTTGCTGCCGTAGACGCGGACCATCAGGCCGTTTTCATGGCCGGGCGCCACCTGGCTGCACCAGAGCATGCCCTTAGCCGGCTTCTCCGAGCCCTTTGCCTTGAAACGCAGCATGACATGCGCGTTGTCATCCAGCCGGCGGCCGGGAACGAAGCTGTCGAGATCGGCGGCGAGGCTGTCGAGCTCCAGGCCTGATATGAAGGAGGCGAGATTATACGCATGCGTGCCGATATCGCCAGTCGAGCCACCGACGCCGGATTGCGCCGGATCGGTGCGCCAGGCGGCCTGCTTCTGGCCGGTCTGCTCGACCGCCTCGGTCAGCCAGTCCTGCGGATATTCGGCTTGAACGACTCTTATATCGCCGAGTTCGCCGTTCGCGATCATTTCGCGCGCCTGGCGGACCATCGGATAACCGGTGTAATTATGCGTCAGCACGAAGAGCGCGCCGCTCTCGTCGGCAATTTTCTTCAGTTTCTTCGCATCGGCAAGGTTCGATGTCAGCGGCTTGTCGCAGATGACATGGATGCCGCGCTTCAGGAACTCCTTGGCGGCGTCGTAATGCACGTGGTTCGGCGTGACGATCGCCACCGCCTCGATGCCGTTCTTCAGCTTCGCCTCGCGGATCGCCATCTCGCGGTAGCTGGAATAGGTCCGCGACGGATCAAGGCCGAGATCGCGGCCCGACTGAACCGCCTTTTCAGGCGTCGACGACAGCGCGCCGGCGATGAGATCGTACTGATCGTCGATGCGTGCCGCGATACGGTGCACCGCACCGATAAACGCGCCGGCGCCGCCGCCAACCATGCCGAGCCGGATGCGCGGCTCGCGGGTCTGTTCCGATGATGCTTCGATTGCCATTCTGTCCTCCTGAAATTCAAAACTTGGTGCGGCTACGCCCCTCATCCGGCTGCCGCCACCTTCTCCCCGTAAACGGGGCGAAGGGGATATGCCGCGACCTCTCCGCTCCCACGGCCTCTCGCAGGACACGTCCCCTCTCCCCGTTTTTACGGGGAGAGGGTTAGGGTGAGGGGCAAACGTCGCGGCACGCCCTATGTCTTAGAGCCCCAGCATCCGCCGGTTCGCTGCCTGATCGGTACCGCTGCCGGCGAAATCGTCGAAGGCTTTCTCGGTGACGCGGATGATATGGGCAGCGACGAATTCGGCCCCTTCGCGAGCGCCGTCTTCCGGATGTTTCAACGCGCATTCCCATTCGACGACGGCCCAGCCGTCGAAATTATTGGCCGTCATCTTCGAGAACACCGCGCCGAAATCGACCTGGCCGTCGCCGAGCGAGCGGAAGCGGCCGGCCCGTTCCACCCAGCCCTGATAGCCGCCATAGACGCCTTGGCGTCCGGTCGGGTTGAACTCCGCATCCTTGACGTGGAACATCTTGATGCGGTCCTTGTAGATGTCGATGTTGTCGAGATAATCGAGGCACTGCAGCACATAGTGCGAGGGATCGTAGAGCATATTGGCACGCGGATGGTTCTTCACGCGCTCCAGGAACATCTCGAAGGTGATGCCGTCATGCAGGTCTTCACCCGGGTGGATTTCGTAGCAGACGTCGATGCCGTTCTCATCCGCATGGTTGAGGATCGGCGTCCAGCGGCGGGCAAGTTCGTCGAAGGCTGTTTCGACCAGGCCGGCGGGACGCTGCGGCCAGGGATAGATGAAGGGCCAGGCGAGCGCGCCAGAGAAGGTCGCGTGCGCCTTGAGGCCCAGGTTCTTCGATGCCGTCAGCGCCATCTTGACCTGCTCGACCGCCCATTCCTGGCGCGCCTTGGGATTGCCGCGCACCTCGGGGGCTGCGAACCCGTCGAAGGCTTCGTCATAGGCCGGATGAACGGCGACGAGCTGACCCTGCAGATGGGTGGAGAGTTCGGTGATCTCGATGCCGTTTTCGCGGGCCTTGCCGGCGAATTCGTCGCAATAATCCTTGGAGGTCGCAGCCTTCTTCAGATCGATCAGCTGGCCAGCCCAGGTCGGCACCTGGACGCCTTTGTAACCGATGTCGGCCGCCCATTTGGTGATCGCGTCCCAGGAATTGAAAGGCGCGGCATCGCCCGCGAACTGGCCAAGGAAAAGGCCGGGGCCCTTGATCGTCTTCATGTCAGATTCCTCCCTGAATATCGACCGTAAACGTTTCTGAAGTGTTGTAGCACGCAATTTGGCGGGCGCAAGGCGCCTCCTCGCCCTCAGCTCGCGTTTTGGCGCAAGCCCGAATGGTATCGGCTGCGAGCTAATCATGACGGGCTTTGGCGGGCAAGAGGTACGTGCAGCATTTTCAGCTGGTTAATGTATGGAAGCATAAAATGCGCCCATCCTTTCGAATGGGCGCATGTCGTCAGCCGATGGATCAGAACGGAGAATCCGGGAAGTAGAAGTCCTTGGCATTGTCCTTGGTGACGAGCGTCGCGTCGAGGATATAGCTACCGTGAACCGGGACCTGATCGTAGAGGGCAGCGGCTGTCAGTTCCATGGCCGTGCCGACCATTGCCGGCGGATAGAGAACGTCGACCGGGATCATCTTGTCGCCGTCCATGACCTTCTTGACCATGTCCTTGGAGCCGGCGCCGGCGACGACATATTTGATGTCGGTGCGCTTGGCCTGCTCGATCGCCTGCAGAACGCCGACGGCCATGTCGTCGTCCTGGCACCAGACGACGTCGATCTTCTGGTACTTGGTCAGGTAGTCCTGCATGACCTTGAAGGCATCGTCGCGGTTCCAGTTGCCGTACTGGCGGTCGAGAACCTTGACCTTCGAGCCGGCAATGCCCTTGTCGAAGCCGTCCTGGCGCTGCTGGTCGATCGGGATCGGCAGACCGCGGATAATCACCACTTCGGCATCCGGCGTGGTGTCCTTGATGTACTTGCCGGCGACTTCGCCGAGCGCCGGATTGTTGCCGGCAACATAGAGGTCGCGCACGGAGTTATCGTTGCTCGACGGCGCACGGTCGACGAGAGCGACGAACTTGCCCTTGCCCTTGACTTCCTTGATGGCGTTGACGAGCGGATCGGGATCCGACGGCAGGATGACCAGGGCGTCGATGCCCTGCGTGTCGAGATCCTGCACGGCGTTTGCCTGGCTGGCAGCGTCCGGCGAGGTTTTGACGATGACGTTGAGACCGGGATGTTCGGCCATCAGCAGCTTGGCGACACGTTCGGCATGGAAGACCACGCCCGACGTCCAGCCGTGGTCGGCGGCCGGAATGGACACACCGATGGTGAATTTCTTGTCCTCGGCGTGAGCGGCGCCGGCGAACGTCACCGCCGCAACCGCCAGGCCCAACATCAATTTACGCATGCCATTTCCTCCCAATAATTTCAGGGACTTTTCCATACAGGACCGGACGCCCTGTAAGCCCGGTCAATCCTAAGCCCGATCAATCCAAACCGGAGCAATTCATGATTTGCGCACCAGCGAGCGCTGGACGAACATGGCGATGATGATGATCGCACCCTGGATGGCGCCGATCAGATACTCGCTGATAAAATTCGAAAGCAGCATGATGTTGCCGACGAGTTCGAGAATGAAGGCGCCGCAGATCGTGCCCCAGACCCTGCCGGCACCGCCCTTCAGTGCCGTGCCGCCGACCACGACCGCCGTGATCGCCTGCAGTTCCCACAGGATGCCTGTCGTCGCCGAGGTCGAGCCGAGACGCGGAACATAGAGCAGCACCGCAATGGCGACGCACAGGCCCTGGATGACGAAGGCGATCGTCCTGACGCGATTGACCGCGATGCCGGAATAGCGGGCGACATCGCTGTTCGATCCGACAGCAACGACGTGGCGCCCATAGCGGGTGCGGTAGAGGATGAACGCCGCAACCGCCGTCACCGCCAGGATCACCACGATCGGGATCGGCACGCCGGCAATCGCGCCGAAATAAGCGGGACGATAGAGCGTCTGGATATCGGCGGAGCGAAGCGTGATCGCGCCGCCCTGCGACAGCCATGTCGTCAGGCCGCGATAGATGCCCATCGTGCCGAGCGTCGCGATGAAAGGCTCGATCTTGCCAACCGTGGTGATCAGGCCGTTCGCCAGGCCGCAAAGCGCGCCGGCGACCAGCGTGAAGACGACTGCGACCGTCAGCATCAGTGCGGGGTTTTCGATGGCGCCTGAATTCATCAGCAGGATCATCAAGCTGGCGACGAAGGCAACCATCGAACCCACCGACAGGTCGAGATCACCGGCCGAGATCACGAAAGTCGCGCCGACCGCGATGATGGCGATGAAGGCGCTGCGCGTCGCCACATTGGCAAGGTTGGTGATGCCGATGAAATTGGGATTGACCAGAGCTCCGACGATCAGAAGCAGCGCCAGGGCGACGAAAGGCGCGACCGCACGCAGATCGACATCCCGCCAGGATCGGCGCCGGATTTCCCTGGTCTCCTCGTTGACACTCATTTCCAAAACCAACCTCCCGCCCCGTTCTTTCTGGGCATCTTATCTGTCCGCTTCGGCCCTCAGGCTGCCGCTTTCCTCTTCAGTCCGGCGGCGTAACGCATGATCTCCTGCTCGGAGATCTCGTCTCCTTCGAGCACGCCGACAATATGCCCTTCACGCATCACCACGACCCGCGTGCAGAGCC
This sequence comes from Rhizobium sp. F40D2, assembly GCF_051810745.2. Classification (NCBI taxonomy): domain Bacteria; kingdom Pseudomonadati; phylum Pseudomonadota; class Alphaproteobacteria; order Hyphomicrobiales; family Rhizobiaceae; genus Rhizobium; species Rhizobium sp. F40D2. The sequence continues at coordinate 2,189,210 of NZ_CM131436.1, read as the reverse complement.
CGATGACCTCGGGCATCTCCGACGAGACGATGATGATCGACCGGCCGTCCCGGGCCAGCGCCGAGATGAAATGATAGATCTGCTGTTTGGTGCCGACATCGATGCCACGCGTCGGCTCGTCGATGATGATGATGTCGGGCTCGGTCTCCATGACCTTAGCGAGCAGCAGCTTCTGCTGGTTTCCGCCCGACATCCGGCCAGCGACGATATTGCCGTCGCGAACCCGGATGTCGAAGCGCCGCTTGGCTTTTGCCATCGCGGCCGCTTCGCTGCCGGGGCTGAGATAACCTCGGCGAGAATGCCTTCCGAGCGATTGCAGCGTCAGATTGGTGACCATGCCGGAACGCAGCAGCAGGCCCTTCGACTTGCGGTCCTTGGTCATATAGGCTAGGCCGCAGCGATTGGCGGCATGAACGTCGCCGGAGGGAACGGCTGCGCCTTTGATCACCACCTCGCCCTCGAGACGAGTCCGCAACCCGGCGATCGCTTCCATCAGCTCGGTGCGGCCGGAGCCGATCATGCCGGAAAAGCCGATGATCTCGCCCTTGCGCACCTCGAAACTCGCATCTTTGACATAGCCCGTCGACACCGAGGCGACGCTCAAGACGACCTCCTCGTCGACATCCGGCTCGACCTTGGCGGGATAAAGGCTGGAGAGTTCGCGGCCGACCATCAGCTGCGCGATCGATTCCCCGTCCAGAATGGATGTCGGCGACGTCTTGATCCATTGGCCGTCGCGCAGCACCGTGACACGATCGGTCAATTCCATCACTTCATCGAGCTTATGCGAAACGAAGACGAAGCTGGTGCCCTGATCGCGCAGCTTGCGGACCTGCTTGAACAGCATATTGGTCTCTTCCCGCGACAAGACGGCTGTCGGCTCATCCATGAACACGACCCGCGCGTCGCGGCTGATGGCCTTGGCGATTTCGACCATCTGCTTGTCGGCGATGGACAGCGTGCTGATCAGCGCATTCTCATCGACATGCGAACCGAGCACATCGAGAACCTTGCGTGTCTCCGAGCGCATATATTTGCGGTCGAGCATACCGAAGCGCGTGACTTCGCGTCCGAGGAAGAGGCTCTCCGTCACGGTCAGATGTTCGGCGAGGTTGAATTCCTGGTGAATGATGACGATGCCGAGCGCCTCGGCGGCGCCGTTGGGCGGCAGAACGACGGGCTTGCCGTCAAGCAGGATCTCGCCGGAACTCGGCTGCTCGAAACCGGACAACACCTTAACGAGCGTGGATTTGCCAGCGCCGTTTTCACCCATCAACGCATGGATTTCGCCGGCGCGGAGATCGAAATTGACGCTGAAAAGCACCTGCACGCCGGTGAAGGATTTGCATATACGCCTGGCGGACAGCACCACGGGTGCGGTGTCGGCGATCTCCACGGTCATTATGCCCTCCCCCAAGAGCGCCTTGCATCCGGCAGAACCTGCCGGCGCCGCTCCATCACCTTGAACTAGCGCACATTCCCATTCTGAAAACCGTTTGCTGTTTTCGGGTGCTGTGCGCTGCGGCTCCCGTCCGCTTTGACGTTTATGTAAACCTTTACATCAGGCATGTAAAGGTTTACATGGTGGATTTACGCAGATCCGTTGAAGCCTGCCTTTGACCTGTCGACAAGTCTGTGTAGTGTCGCGGCGAAGACAGCCCAAGGCAGAGCTCAGTGTCGAATTCCACGCCCGCAACAATCGAAGACGTCGCCCGGATCGCCGAGGTCTCCATCGCGACGGTGTCCCGGGCAATCCATATGCCGGAGAAGGTCGCCAACTCCACCAGACTCAAGGTCAACCAGGCGATCGCCGTCACCGGCTACACCACCAATGCCATGGCTCGCAGCCTAAGGCTCGGCCGCTCCAACATGATCCTCGTGGTGGCGCCCGACATCGGCGACCCCAATTTCTCCAACATCCTCGTCGGGCTGGAAAACGAGGCGCGCGCGCACGGCTACGGCATTCTGATCGGCCACACGCAGAACGACGCCCAGCGCGGGCTCGAATATCTGAAATTCTTGAATTCCAACCAGGCTGCCGGGCTGATCCTGTTCACCGGCATCCTGCCCTTTGGGCATCAGACGATGACGGCGCGGCTGCCGCCGAGTGTGGGCGTTTTCGAGCCCGTCTTCAACGGCGGCATTCCCTATGTCGGCGTCGACGATACCGAGGGGGCGCGAAAGGCGGTGGACCTGCTGTTGGCCGAAGGCCATCGCAAGATCGCCTTCATCGGCGATTCGCGCACCCGGCTTGCCTATATCAGGCGCCGCATGGGCTACGATGCCGGTCTCGATGCCGCCGGCATCCCGCCCGATCTGAGGATCGTGCTTGAAGGCGACGGCACGATCGAAAGCGGCCGGCATGCGGTCGAACAGCTTTTCATGCGCGACACACTTCCCACCGCCTTCATGTGCGTGAACGACCAGACGGCGATCGGCGTCATGATCGGCCTCGGCGCGCGCGGCTACGACATTCCGCGCGATTTCTCGGTGACGGGTTTCGACGACGTGCCGCAGGCCGTCTTCATATCCCCACCGCTGACGACGATCCGCCAGCCGCGAACGGCGATCGGCAAACAGGCGATGGCGCTGCTGCTGGAGCTCCTGTCCGATGGCCGGCCGACCGAGACGGAAATCCTGCTGCGGCCGGATCTGGTGGTTCGAAACTCCGTCTCCGCACCATCGCGCAACTGGTTGAAGCGCTGAACAGAGATATAGCCGGCCACCGGCGGCCGATGACCGCCGGCACGCTTGATCAGACGTAACGGTTGACGACGTTTTCGAGCAGTTCCTGCTTGCCGGATCTCGGCTGCGGGTTGACGTCCTTGGTCTCGACCCAGCTCGTGATCTCATCCAGCGAATATTCGCCGCGGAAAAGCTTCTGCGCTTCAGCCGTTTCCCAGCCGGCATAACGATCGGCGAGCGGCTGCGACAGAGCCTTGTCCTCGATCATCCTGGCAGCGGCCTTCAGGCCGCGGGCGCAGCAATCCATGCCGCCGATATGACCGATCAGCAGATCCGCCGGGTCGAGCGACTGGCGACGAAGTTTCGAGTCGAAGTTGGTCCCGCCGGTCTTGAAGCCGCCGCCTGCCAGAACGTGGTAGTAGGCGAGCGCCATTTCGGGAACATTGTTCGGGAACTGGTCGGTATCCCAGCCGGACTGGTAGTCGTTGCGGTTCATGTCGATCGAGCCGAAGATGCCAAGCGCATTGGCAAGCGCCAGCTCGTGCTCGAAGGAGTGGCCGGCCAGGATCGCATGGCCCTGCTCGATATTGAGCTTCACTTCGTTTTCGAGGCCGTGCTTCTTGAGGAAGCCGTAGACGGTCGCGACGTCGTAATCATACTGGTGCTTGGTCGGCTCCTGCGGCTTCGGCTCGATCAGGATAGTGCCCTTGTAGCCGATCTTGTGCTTGTATTCGACGACGAGGTTGAGGAAGCGCCCGAGCTGGTCGAGCTCCCGCTTGAGATCGGTATTGAGCAGCGTCTCGTAGCCTTCGCGGCCGCCCCAGAGGACGTAGTTCTCACCGCCAAGCTTCTGCGTCGCGTCGATGCAGGTCTTCACGGTCGCGGCTGCGAAAGCGAAGACATCGGGATCCGGGTTGGTCGCAGCACCCGACATATAGCGGCGATTGGAAAAGAGGTTCGCCGTGCCCCAGAGCAGCTTGGTGCCGGTCGCGGCCTGCTTTTCGGCGAAGTAGTCGACAATCTCATTGAGGTTTTTGGTGTTCTCGGCGAAATTTTTGCCCTCCGGACGCACGTCGGCATCATGGAAGCAGTAATAGGGCGAGCCGAGCAGCGAGAAGAATTCGAAGGCGACGTCAGCCTTGAGCTTGGCAGCCTTCATCGTGTCCTCGAACCAGGGACGCAGGAAGGTCTGGCCGCCGAAGGGGTCGCCACCCGGCCAGGTGAAGGTGTGCCAATAGGCCACCGCAAAGCGCAGATGGTCTTCCATGCGCTTGCCCATGACGATCTCGTCCGGCTGGTAGTAACGGAAGGCCAGCGGATTGGTGCTGTCAGGGCCTTCGTATTTCACTTTTTGGATATCGCCGAAAAATCCGGTGCTCATATTGGGTCTCCTTGGGGTTCGTAATTCAGTCTTATCGTTTGTGCCATCCGGCCCCTCATCCGACCCTTCGGGCCACCTTCTCCCCGAGGGGAGAAGAGGAATGAGGCGCCGCTGCGAGTCTCTTCTCCCCAGCGGGGAGAAGGTGCCGGCAGGCGGATGAGGGGGCCGCTGGCTCCAGTTCTCAATGCGTCAGCGACTTGACCGCCGGATAAACTGCGCGGTAGCGGGTGTAGGCATCCTCGTAAGCGCCGCTCAGCGCCGACACCGGCTCGATTGTGCCTGATGTCACCGGCGGCGTGCAGACGGCAATCGGATCGGCACCCGTCGCGGCAATCAGGCCGAGGCGTGCGGCGCCGAAGGCCGCGCCGAAATCGCCGTCGGCGGGCAGGTCGACCGGAACGCCGAGCGCGGTCGCGATCGACGCCAGCCAGTAATGCGAGCGCGAACCGCCGCCGATCGCCGTGACGCGCGAGATGCCGGTGCCGGCCGAACGCAGCGCTTCGAGATTATCGCGGATGGCAAAGGCCACACCTTCGAGCACCGCCTGGGTGAGAACGGCACGACTGCTTTCATGTTCGAGGCCGATGAAGGCGCCGCGGATGACGGCATCATTGTGCGGCGTGCGCTCGCCGGAAAGATAGGGCAGGAAGGTGACGCCGGTCGGCGCCTTCAACGTCTCGCCGAGTTCGCCGGTGAGATCGGCCGCCGACTTGCCGGTCACCCCGGAATGCCAGTTGAGTGCATCGGTGGCCGAGAGGATGACGCCCATCTGGTGCCAGGTATTCGGCAGCGCGTGGCAGAAGGCATGCACAGCACTTTCCGGCTTCGGCAGATAGGAGCCGTTGGCGGCAAAAAGCACGCCCGACGTGCCGAGCGAGACGAAGGCGGCGCCATCGCTGACCGTGCCCATGCCGCAGGCCGAGGCGGCATTGTCGCCAGCGCCGCCAGCCACGACGACATTGCCGGATATGCCCCATTGCGCCGCCAGTTCTGCCCGTAGCTGACCAGCCTGCGCGGTGCCTTCGACAAGCGCCGGCATCTGCTCCTCGGAAAGATTGGTGGCGGCGAGCAGTTCGGACGACCAAGCGCGCTTGCCGGTGTCGAGCCAGGAGGTGCCGGCCGAATCCGACATTTCGGAGATATAGTCGCCGGTCAGCCAGAGACGCAGATAATCCTTCGGCAGCAGCACCTTGGCGATCCCGCCGAAAACATCGGGCTCATGCTTCTCGACCCAAGCGAGCTTCGGCGCCGTGAAGCCGGGGAAGACGATGTTGCCGGTCAGCGCGCGGAAGCGCGGATCGGCATCGAGGGCTAAAGCCTCGACGTGGCTGCGCGTGTCGTTCCAGAGGATGCAGGGGCGCAGCACCTTGTCGGCGGCATCGATGAGCGTCGCCCCGTGCATCTGGCCGGAAAGGCCGATGCCCTTGACCGCTGCAAGCTCTTTCGGATGTTTCGCCTTCAGTCCGGCGACAGCCTCTTCGGTGGCGCGCACCCAGTGGGACGGCTCCTGCTCCGACCAGCCGGAATGCGGACGCGAGACATCAAGCGAACCATTGGCCGAGCCGACGATCTTCTGATCGCCATCGATCAGCATCGCCTTGACGCCGGAGGTTCCGAGATCGAGACCGAGATACATGGGGTATTCTCCTTTGCCGTTACGGCAGATTGTCTTTCAGGAATATGTCGAGGCGGATGCGCTCCTGCGCTGCGATGACGGCAAGGCCGTCCGCCTTGGCTTTCAATATGCGGATGGCGCTGCGCACTTCATGGCCGGCGTCCTGGTTGAGGATGGCATCGATCGTGTTGTCGATGAGCGCTGCGCGCGTATGGGCGGTCAGTTCGTGGGCAATCACCGTCAGCGTCCGGTCGACGGCCTTCTCCTTCAGCGCCCGGATGAGGCCACGATTGCCGGCGCCGAGGCTGTAGATGCCGACGATGCCCGTATTTCCGAGCGCATCGGCAACGAGCCTATGGGCGACCTCGGGGTCGTCGCGGCCTTCGAGAACCGGCAGGATCGCAAGATCGGGAAATTCTTCAGCCATCACAGCGGCAAAACCTTCCAGCCGCTCGCGATGGTCGCGCACCAGCATGGAGCCGGCGAGCACGGCGATCTCACCCTTTCGCGGCCCGAGAAAGCGGCCGAGCAGACGGGCCGCCGTCCGGCCGGCCGCGATATTATCGACGCCGGCATAATGATGGCGAAGCGATCCGGTGAGATCGGAAACCAGGGTGACGATGGGAAAGCGCTCGCGCACCAGTCTGTCGACGACGGCGCGCACCTCAGGCGCATCGGTCGCGACCATCGCAATGCCGCACGGTTTTTCGCGGGCAAGCCCTTCGAGCACCGAAACGAGGGCGGCCGGATCGAAGGCCGGGACCTCGACAATGCGGATATCGGTGCGCTCGGCCGGCGAGCGGAGAACGGCCTGGCGGATCTCCGCATTCAGCCCATGCATGAAGGAATTGTCGCTTGCCGGCAGGATGAAGACCAGCGGATAGGTGCGCCCCTTGGCGAGATTGGCGGCGGCGACGTCCCTGATATAACCGAGGTCGCGGATTGCGGTCTCGACCTTCTCCCGCGTGACGTGACGCACACCCGGGCGCTGGTTGAGAACCCGGTCGACAGTCGCAAGACTGACCCCGGCGACGGCGGCGATATCGTGAACTGTTGGCCTCATCATTCCTCCTGCCGAGACCATTAGCGCCAAATTTGATGTACGTAAATCAAAAAATAAAACAGGCCGATTGGCGCACTGTTTTTGCGGCCGGCCAGTCTGCTTCAGACCAATCCGACCGGGGACTACATGCAGATGACATAGTAGCTGGAATACGGCAAACAAAAAGGTCCTCCGGAGAGGACCTTTTCATGGAGCGGCAGGCCGGAGGTCAGTGGCCGCCACCGCCTCCCCCACCTTGCGGCGCGGGTTTCTTGATCATGGCGACACCGAAGATCATCGCAACGAAAAGCGCGGTCAGGATCAGGAACACGTCGCTGAAGGACAGGATCACCGCCTGCTTGGTGGCAAGGCCGACCATCTGCTTGATCGCAACCGAGGCGCCATCCATGCCGTATGTGTTGAAATTGGCGGTCATGTTGTTCATCTGGTCTATCGCCGCCGGATTGCCCCAGTCCATATTCTCCCGCAACCGCTCGTAATGCACATCCTGGCGGTTGGTGAGCACGGTGTTGATGACGGCGAGACCGACGGCGCCGCCAAGGTTTCTGGTCAGATTGAACAGGCCGGATGCGCCGCGGATGCGCGAGGGCGGCATTGTGCCGAGCGCGATATTGTTGATCGGCACCATGCACATCATCAGCCCGAAACCGCGCAGGATCTGCGGAATGAACAGTTCGTAGAAATCCCAATCCGCCGTCAGGTGGATCATGATGTATGTGCCGGCGGCGAAGCTGATGAAACCGATCACCATCATCAGGCGCAGATCCATCTTCGTCGACAGCCGCCCGGCGATCGGCGCGGTGAAGAACATCGCAAGCCCGGAGACAAACATTGTCTGGCCGATCATCAGCAGATCGTAGCCGCGGATGCGGCCGAGATAGACCGGGTAGATATAGGTGAGACCATAGAGGCCGATACCCATGACGAAGGAGAAGATCGAGCCGAAGGAGAAATTCCGGTTCGCAAAGGCCTTGAGATCGACGACGGGGAACTCCACCGTGAAGGCGCGATAGAAGAAGACGATGGCTCCAACGCCCGAGGCAACGGCGGCAATCGCGATGGAACTGTCGTTGAACCAGTCGTTCGAATTGCCCTCTTCGAGCACATATTCCATCGTGCCGAGGAAGATCCCCATCGAGATCAGCCCCCACCAGTCAAACTTCTTGAAGAGCGACAGTTCCGGCTTGTCGAAATCGATGAAGTTCCAGGTGACGATCGTAACGATGATGCCGGGAACGATATTGACGAGGAACAGCCAATGCCAGGAGAAGGCGTGGCTGAGATAACCGCCGACCGTCGGGCCGATGGTCGGCGCCAGCGTCGCGATCAGGCCGATGATCGGCGAGACGATGCTGCGCTTCGACGCCGGGAAGATGGTGAAGGCGGCCGCGAACACCGACGGGATCATGCCGCCGCCGATGAAGCCTTGAATGGCGCGGTAGACGATCATCTGGTCGATATTCGTCGCCGTCGCCGCGAGCGCGCTCGCCATGGTGAAGCCGGCGGCCGAGATCGCGAACAGATAGCGCGTCGAAATGATGCGCGCCAGCGTGCCCGACAGCGGGATCATGATGACCTCAGCGATCAGATAGGCCGTCTGCACCCAGCCGACCTCGTCGCTGCCGGCCGAAAGGCCGGCCTGGATTTCGGCGAGAGAGGCCGAGACGATCTGGATGTCGAGGATCGACATGAACATGCCGAGCACCATTGCGAAGAAGGCGATGAGCTTCCTCGGATCCATGCGCTCGTCAGCGTGGGCAGGCGCTGCCGGAATCGTCCCCGCTGTTGCTGTCGCGCTTCCGGCCATCGGAGAACCTCCGCCTTGTCTAAAGGCTTACTTGCTCGGCGCCGTGCGGGTATCGACGTCGACGACGACGCTGAGGCCCGCGCGCAGACGCCCGCTGTCGAGCGCGTCCTGCGGCAGCGCGATGCGCACCGGTACACGCTGGATCACCTTGGTGAAATTGCCCGTCGCATTTTCCGGCGGCAGCAGCGAGAACACCGAGCCGGACGCCGGCGAGATCGATTCGACGGTGCCGACCACAGGATGGTCGCTATAGGCATCGACATGGACGTTGACCTTCGAGCCCGCAACCAGATGCTGGATCTGCGTTTCCTTGAAGTTGGCGTCGATATAGAGCTCACGCACCGGAACGAGCGCCATCAGGCGCTGGCCAGGCGAAACGAGATCGCCTTCCTGGACCGAGCGGTTGCCGACGATGCCGTCGTAAGGCGCCTTGAGCACGGTGAAGGAGAGGTCGCGGGCGGCCTTGTCGCGCGAAATTTCCAGCGAACGGACCGAACCTTCGGCCTCCTTGCGCTGCGCCTGGAGTATGGTGATGTTGGCCTGCGCGGCGGTGATATTGGCGTCGCCGCCGGCAAGATTGGCCTTGGCCTGGTCGAGCGCGATATTGGCGTTGTCGAGATCGGCGGCAGTGCCGACCGACTTCGCCTGCAGCTCGCTCTGGCGCTTTTGGGTAATCTCGGCACCGCGAACGGCCGCTTCGAGTGCCACCTTTTGCGCCCGCGCCTGTACGAGGCTGGCATTGGCGCCTTCGATCTGCGCGTCGATGCGCTGCAGCGAAAGCTGTTCGGTGGCGATCTGGGCCTCCGCCTGATCGAGGGCGTTCTGATAGTCGCCGTTATCAAGCGTGGCAAGCACGTCGCCCGCTTTGACTTCCTGGTTGGCGACCACATTCACCTTCGCGACGTAGCCCGTGACCTTCGGCGATATCGTTGCAATATCGCCCTCGATATAGGCGTCGTCTGTCGACACCATGAAGCGGCCGTTCGTCCACCATTCGTAACCATACCAGCCGCCACCCGCCAGAACGGCGAGCGCGACGATCGGCAGCACCGGGCTGCGGCGCTTCTTCGGAGTTGCAGGTCCAGCGACCGGAGCTGAAGCCGGCGCCGACTGCGCAGGGGCAGACGGCCTTTCCAGGGCTTCCGCCATCGGAGCTTCTGCGACGGTCACGACTTCGGCCTTTGCTTCCTCGGCCGGCGTTTTCGCTGACAATCCGCGCGACGTTGCTTTTCTGGTTGCTCGACATGACCACTTTACCGATCTTGGAGTAAATAATCGAACTGAACGGTTCGGTTCAGTTGACTTAAACCTGTTTTATCGTCATATCAAGATGTATAGAACCAATCGGTTCGATTTCTTTAAAGAAAATGCGAAACCGTGAACACGGTTAATAGAGACATGACGTTGAAACCCGACCACGCCGCCGTCTTCAGCCCTCCCGTTGGCGGAGGCAGGTTTGCCGCGGGCGAAGACCCGGCCAAGCGCCAGCAGATTCTCGCCGGCGCCAAGCGCGTCTTCATGAAGATGGGCTTCGACGCCGCCAGCATGAACGACGTGACGCGCGAGGCCGGCGTCTCCAAGGGCACGCTCTACGTCTATTTCACCAACAAGGAAGAACTGTTTTCGGCGATGATCGAGGCCGAGCGCGCCGCCTTCGTGGCGGCCGTACGGACAGCCCTTGCCGAACATGACGATCCCGAAGCTGGCCTGTACGAATTCGGGATCAGCTTCGTCACCCACATGACTGATGAAAAGGTCATCAACGCGATGCGCACCGTTCTTGGCGTGCGCGACCGCATGCCGGTGCTCTGTCAACGCTTCTTCAAAGGCCCAGAAAACCTGCGCACCATCATGCGCGATTTCCTCGAACGGCAGATCACCGAAGGCAGGCTCGAGATCGACGATATCGATCTGGCTGCCGGCCAGTTTCTCGACCTCGCCAGCGGCAGTTTCTTCAAGCTCCGTCTGTTCGGAAGCATGGAAGAGCCGCCCCATCGCGACGAAATCGAGCGCGTCATTCGCGGCGCGATCCGGGTCTTCATGGCCGCTTACGGCGCGCGCCAGCACGAGAGCGCTTGACCACATCCTTGACGGTCGCCGCCCGCCGACCGAAACTCCGCAACAACGATCAAACCCGGCTGCCGGCATTTCTCTAAGAAGGAGCGGTAACCAGGGGAGTAAGGATGAGCGCCATCGCACGGGCGATATGGTTCATAGAGAGCCATTTCGAAAGCGATCTATCGCTGGAAGAAATATCGGAAGCAGCCGGATTGTCGCGTTACCATCTGTCACGCGTCTTCGGGCTCGTTACCGGCCACTCGATCAGCGGCTATATTAGAGGCCGGCGCCTCAGCCGCGCCTTGCCCGCGCTTGTTAGCGGCTCATCCACCATTCTCGAGGTTGCGCTTTGCGCGGGCTACGGCTCGCACGAAGCTTTCACCCGTGCCTTCCGCGACCAGTTCGGCATGACGCCGGATGCGGTGCGCCGGCAGGGGCACGCCCGTAACCTTGTCTTGCTGGAGCCGATCAGAATGGACCCCGCCCACCTCAACGACCTCGAACCGCCCCGCTTCGAAACCCTTCAGCCGATGCTCTTTGCCGGTCTGCAGGAGATCTACCCCTATGGCGGCAATGCCGCCATTCCTTCGCTCTGGCAGAAGTTCAATGCCCATTTCGGCCATATATCAAGCCAGAAAGGCAACGTCGCCTACGGCATCTGCACGCATATCGACGGCGAAGCCGAGAAGTTCCGCTATATGGCCGCGGCCGAAATCTCCGATGCTGGTGATTTGCCGGCGGATTTTGCAACGCTCAAGCTTCCCGGCCAGCGCTACGTCGTCTTCACTCATCGCGGCCATGTCTCCGGCATTCCCGCGACCATGCACCGGATTTTCGGCACATGGTGGCCGACCTCCGGCCTGGAGCATGGCGAGACCCCCGACATGTTCGAACGCTACGACGAGCGCTTCGACCCCTATACCGGCATGGGCGTCACCGAAATCTGGCTGCCGATCAGAGCATGATGCCGAGAAGTGTGAGCGGTTTCGCACGACACCCTGTTCTCGGGAATAAAAGTCACATCGATTGCGTATACCCCCTTGGGGCGCTTGCGTGGCAGGCCGCCGACATTACATTGCGCGCGTCATTCATCATGTGACGCAAAGAGGTATACGCTGATGCAGGAAATCATGACGCTCATTCAGGATCCGGCCGCCTGGGTGGCGCTCATCACGCTGGTGGTGATGGAAGTCGTTCTCGGGATCGACAATCTGATCTTCATTTCCATTCTCACCAACAAACTTCCGCCCGAGCACCGGGAGAGGGCCCGCAAGATCGGCATCGGCCTTGCACTGGTCATGCGCCTGGCTCTTCTCGGCACCGTCGCCTGGATCGTGCAACTGACCGAACCGCTGTTCGAGGCTTTCGGACACGGCTTCTCCTGGAAGGATCTGATCCTGATCGCCGGCGGCCTGTTCCTCGTCTGGAAAGCCACCAAGGAAATTCACCACACTGTCGATCCTGTAGACCATCAGGAGGATTTCATCGCGAAATCCGTCACCACCGGCTTTGCATCGGCGATCGGCCAGATCCTGCTGCTCGACCTGGTCTTCTCGGTCGACAGCATCATCACCGCCGTCGGCATGACGCCGCATCTGCCGATCATGGTGATCGCCGTCATCGCCGCCGTCACCGTCATGCTGGTTGCCGCAAACCCGCTTGCCAATTTCATCGAGAGGAACCCGACGATCGTCATGCTGGCGCTCGCCTTTCTGCTGATGATCGGCACGACGCTGATCGCCGAAGGCATGGGCTTCCATGTGCCGAAGGGCTACATCTACGCCGCCATGGCCTTCTCGGCAGCGGTCGAGGTGCTGAACATGATCGCGCGCAACGCCCGCAACCGGAAACGCGACGGCGCCCACTGAGACCCAAGCGGGACGGCGCGCCGCAACGGGTGCGCCGTCCCTCATCGCCCTCGGGCCTTTGCAGACGTGGTTTTTCTTGACGCGCCCGGTTGAATATGGCCTAAGGCCAGCCGAACGGACGATCGGCGGATAGTGCGGGCGCATGCCCTTTTTCGGCCGGTTTGCCAATGAAGATATCTGCATCCTTCGGCCGAACGTCGCTTTCCCCGGAAAGCCGTCCGGCGTTCATTGACGGGCCATACCAATGACAACTTCCGGCGTCCGCGTCCGCATCGCTCCCTCGCCGACCGGCGAGCCGCATGTCGGCACCGCTTACATCGCTCTCTTCAACTACCTTTTCGCCAAGAAGCACGGCGGCGAGTTCATCCTGCGCATCGAAGATACCGACGCGACGCGCTCGACCCCGGAATTCGAGACCAAGGTATTGGACGCCCTGAAATGGTGCGGGCTGGAATGGAAGGAAGGCCCCGATATCGGCGGTCCCTACGGCCCCTATCGCCAGTCCGACCGCAAGCCGATGTACCAGCCTTACGCTGAGGAACTGCTGGACAAGGGCCATGCCTTCCGCTGTTTCTGCACGCCCGCGCGTCTCGAACAGATGCGCGAGGCCCAGCGCGCGGCCGGCAAGCCGCCGAAATATGACGGCCTCTGCCTCAGCCTGACGGCAGAGGAAGTGACCTCGCGCATGGCAGCCGGCGAGACGACCGTCATTCGCATGAAGATCCCGGCCGAAGGCTCCTGCGACTTCACCGACGGCGTCTACGGCGATGTCTCCATCCCCTGGGATTCCGTCGACATGCAGGTGCTGATCAAGGCCGACGGCATGCCGACCTATCACATGGCCAACGTCATCGACGACCATCTGATGAAGATCACCCATGTGGCGCGCGGCGAGGAATGGCTGGCTTCGGTGCCGAAGCATATCCTGCTCTATCGCTATTTCGGCTGGGACCAGCCGGTCTTCATGCATCTGTCGCTGATGCGCAATGCCGACAAGTCGAAGCTGTCGAAGCGCAAGAACCCGACCTCGATCTCTTATTATTCCGCGCTCGGTTATATCCCCGAAGCGCTGATGAACTTCCTCGGCCTGTTCTTCATCCAGATCGCCGAAGGCGAAGAGCTGTTGACGATCGAGGAGCTCTCCGAGAAGTTCGACCCGGAAAACCTTTCCAAGGCCGGCGCAATCTTCGACATCCAGAAGCTCGACTGGCTGAACGGCCGCTGGATTCGCGAGAAACTGTCCGAAGAGGAATTCCAGGCGCGGGTGCTCACCTGGGCGATGGAAAACGATCGTTTAAAGGCGGGCCTCCGCCTGTCGCAGACCCGCATTTCCAAGCTCGGCGAGCTGCCCGATCTCGCCGGCTTCCTGCTGAAGTCCGATCTCGGCCTGCAGCCGTCCGACTTCGCCAAGATCAAATCGCCGCCGGAGGAGATCCTGGAGATCCTCAACACCGTTCAGCCGGATCTGGAAAAGATCCTGGAATGGAATGTCGAGACGATCGAGGCGGAGCTTCGCGCCATCGCCGACCGCATGGGCAAGAAGCTGAAGGTCGTGGTCTCACCACTCTTCGTCGCCGTATCAGGCTCGTCGCGTTCGCTGCCGCTCTTCGATTCCATGGCGATCCTCGGCCGCTCCGTCGTGCGCCAGCGGCTGAAGCTCGCCGCGCAGGCCGTCGCCGCCCTCGTCGGCTCGAAATGACAGCCGAAGCCCTCCCCCTTGCGGGGAGGGTCAGGCCGAGCCAGCCGCCGCGCTTCGAAACGCGGAACCATTGATTTAGAATTCGTGCCGCATCGATGAGGCGAATGACATGAACGACAAGACCGAAAACACCCTTTCTTCCGACGTGACTGAGGTGCGCGCCCAGAAGCTGAAGCTGCTGCGCGAGCAGATCGGCGACGTCTATCCGGCGCATTTCCACCGGACGCTGACCAATGCCGAGCTCGGCGCCAAGTACGAATCTCTGGAATCCGACGTCGAGACGCAGGATGTCGTCACCGTCGCCGGCCGCGTCTATTCCTCGCGCAACTCAGGCATGTTCATGGATATCCATGACGCCTCCGGCAAGATCCAGATCTTCTCGCACAAGGACGTCACCGGCGAGGAAGCCCGCGCCCTGCTGCCGATGATCGACATCGGCGACATCATCGGCGTCACCGGCATCGTGCGCCGCACCAAGCGCGGCGAGCTGACGATCAACGCCCAGAAGATCGAGATGCTGACCAAGTCGCTGCTGCCGATGCCGGAGAAGTGGCATGGCCTCTCCGACATCGAGCTGCGGTATCGCAAGCGCCATCTCGACATCATGACCAACGAGGATTCGAAGCTTCGCTTCCAGCAGCGCTCGAAGATCGTCTCCGGCATCCGCCGCTTCATGGAGAATGACGGCTTCATGGAAGTCGAGACGCCGATGCTGCAATCGATCTATGGCGGCGCCACCGCCGAGCCGTTCAAGACGCATCACAACACGCTGAAGCTCGACATGTATCTGCGCATCGCGCCGGAACTGTTCCTGAAGCGCACGCTGGTCTCCGGCCTCACCGACAAGGTCTTCGAGATCAACCGGAACTTCCGCAACGAAGGCGTCTCCACCCGGCACAATCCGGAATTCACGATGATGGAGTGTTACTGGGCCTATGCCGATTACGAGGACATGATGGACCTCGTCGAGCGGCTGTTCGAAACCCTGGCGCTCTCCATCCATGGCACCACCGAATTCGACTTCGGCGACAAGCAGCTGTCCTTCAAGGGTCCGTTCAAGCGCGTGCCGATGCCGGACGCCGTCAAGGAAGCGACCGGCATCGATTTTCTCGCCATCAAGACCGACGAGGAAGCGCGCGCCGCCGCCAAGGCCGCGGGCTTTGCGGTCGAAAAGGATTGGACCTGGGGCGAGTGCCTTGCCTTCATCTTCGAGGAAAAGGTTGAATCCACACTGATCCAGCCATCCCATGTCACGCATTTCCCGAAGGACATCTCACCCTTCGCCAAGGAAGTGCCGGGCGAACCGCGGCTCGTCGAGCGCTTCGAGACCTATTGCAACGCCTGGGAACTCGGCAACGCCTTCTCCGAGCTCAACGATCCCGAAGAGCAGCGCCGCCGGATGGTCGAGCAGCTCGAACAGGCCCATGCCCGCGGCGAAAAGGAAAAGCAGCTGGACGAGGAATTCCTCGACGCGATCGACCAGGGCATGCCGCCGGCCGGCGGCCTCGGCATCGGTGTCGACCGCCTGATCATGCTTTTGACCAACGCCCCGTCGATCCGCGACGTCATCCTCTTTCCGGCCCGCCGCAACAAGGCCGACTGACGAGAATAAACGTCAAAACAAAAAAAGCGGAGTGCCGGCCGGCGCTCCGCTTTTTTATGCCGTTCGTTCAGTGGGTCTTTGGCGCTTCTGCCGGTGGTTCTTCGGCTGGTGCCTCTGCCACGACATCGGTGCCGACGCCCTCGGGGGCAGGCGCCGCTTCACTTTCGGCCGCCGGTGCTGCGCCATGTGCGCCGCCTGCGGCCTTCTTGCCTTTTTCCTCACTCTTGGTCGAACCGACCGCGACCGGGTCGACGCAATCTTCGGGATCCTTGAAACCGGCGCTGATCATGGCAATCTCATCCACCGGCAGATCAATCCGCTCGCCGAAGAACAGCCCGTTTTCACTGGCCCTGCCGTCATAGTAGCGCGCGGTATAGGACTTCTCATCGAGGCCGGGAACGGTCTTGTCGGGATGCGGGATATAGACGACATCGGCGCCGATCGCCCGGCCGCGGATGTCGGCGCGCAATGTCGGGCCGTTCTCGTCGAGCACCACTACCTGGATCAGATCCGGCTTCTGCGCGGCATAAACGGCCTGGGCGACGCGAAGCGCGGTCCTGACGCGGGTCATCCCGTCGGTCGGTTCGGTCTTGATGTATTTGCGCACCCAGATGTGGTTCTGCTTCCGGATCGTCACCAGATTGACGTCGCTGCATTCGAGCCCGTAGCCGCCACCGGCGGCACCGATCAGCCTGTCCTTACCGACATAGACGGCCGCGCCGCCGGAAACGCCCGCCAGAAGAGCGACTCCACCGATGATGATTGCCAATTTCCGGGAAGGCCGGAACATGCGCAGTAAGGCCTTCACGCCAACTGCTCCGCCATCTGAAACTCCAACGCAGGACAAGTGCTGATAATGCTAAGGAAATGACGTTTCCGAAAGTTTAAGTGAGGGTGCTAAGCCTGCGCCATTTTGAGAAAAGACCAAAAAAGGTCCGCTTTTTTCAGCCGCTTGCCACGGCCTGTTTCGCCATGCTCTAAACGCTGATGGCCTTCACGCTTCGCCAGGTTCAATATTTTGTCGCCGTCGCCGAACAGGGTTCGGTAACGCGCGCCGCGCAGAACCTGTCGATCTCGCAATCCTCGGTGACCGAGGCGCTGAAAGAGCTCGAAAACGACCTCGGCGTTGCGCTCTTCGAGCGCCATCCGCGCGGCCTGACGATCACGCATAACGGCCACCAGTTCCTGCGCCACGCGACGAAGATCCTTGCCTCCGTCTCTGATGCGCGCACCAGCTTCTCCGGCCAGCAAAGCGCGCTTTCCGGTACGCTGAACATCGGTGTCACCTCGCTTGTCGCCGGCTACGTGCTCTCCGACCTCCTGGCGCGATACCGGCGCGCCTGCCCGGGCATCGAGGTCAGCGCCATCGAGGATAATGGCGGCTACCTCGAACATCTCCTGGTCGGCGGCGAACTCGACGTCGCCGTCATGGTGATCTCAAACCTGCGCGACCGCATGGCGCTGCAGGCCGAGATCCTCGAAACCTCGCCCTATCGGCTCTGGCTGCCGATGGGTCATCCGCTGGTGTCGGCCGACATCATCTCGGTCGCCGATATCGCCCGCGAACCGCTGATCATGCTGACGGTCGACGAAATCGAGGAGAATACCGGCAAGCTGCTCTCGGCCCTCGGCGCCCGTCCCCATGTCGCCTTCCGCACCCGCTCGGTGGAAGCCGTGCGCAGCTTGGTGGCGACAGGTGCCGGCGTGGCGCTGCTTCCCGATCTCGTCTACCGCCCATGGTCGCTCGAAGGCGACCGGATCGAAAGCCGCGACGTTTCCGGATCGCTGCCGGTCGTCCAGGTCGGCATGGTCTGGCGCAAGGGCTCCAGCCTGCCGCAGGCCGCACGCGATTTCGTCGGCATCGCCGAAAGTCTGCGCTCCGGTCGCGTCCGCTGATATCGGAATTTCCGATAACGCCTTTCTGATAAATGAATTTGCGAAAGCGGCCTTTTCGCGTCACTTTCTTCCTAGGGAACAAACCGCCACGGAAAGTGGCACCAGACCGGGAGACGGATGATGACGCATCTCTTGAAATCCTGCACGGCAGCGCTGGCCTGCCTGAGCTTCGCGACGCAGGGAATAGCCGCCGAACCGCTGAAGGCGCTCGGTAAGGGCGAAGGGGCGGTGAGCATCGTCGCCTGGGCCGGTTATATCGAGCGCGGCGAAACCGACAAGAACTACGACTGGGTCACCGATTTCGAAAAGGAGACCGGCTGCAAGGTTTCCGTCAAGACCGCCGCCACCTCGGATGAAATGGTATCGCTGATGAACGAGGGCGGCTTCGATCTTGTCACCGCATCGGGCGACGCATCGCTCCGCCTCATCGCCGGCAAGCGTGTCCAGCCAATCAACACCGGTCTGATCCCGGGCTTCAAGACCGTCGACGAGCGCCTGCAGAAAGGCCCGTGGTATACGGTCGGCGACGTGCATTACGGCGTGCCCTATCTCTGGGGGCCGAATGTGCTGATGTATAATACCGATGCCTTCAAGGACAAGGCGCCGACCAGCTGGAATGTTGTCTTCGAGGAGCAGACCCTGCCCGACGGCAAGTCGAACAAGGGCCGCGTCCAGGCCTATGATGGCGCGATCTATATCGCCGACGCCGCTCTGTATCTGATGGCCCACAAGCCGGATCTCGGCATCAAGGATCCTTACGAACTGACCGAAGACCAGTACAAGGCGGCCCTCGACCTGCTGCGCGGCCAGCGCAAGCTCGTCTCCCGCTACTGGCACGATGCGATGATCCAGATCGACGACTTCAAGAACGAAGGCGTCGTCGCCTCCGGCTCCTGGCCCTTCCAGGTTAACCTGCTGCAGGCCGACAAGCAGAAGATCGCCTCCACCTTCCCGGATGAAGGCGTCACCGGCTGGGCCGACACCACCATGCTGCACGCCGACAGCGAACATCCGAACTGCGCCTATATGTGGATGGAACATTCGCTGCAGGCCAAGGTCCAGGGCGACGCAGCCGCCTGGTTCGGCGCTGTCCCCTCGGTTCCCGCCGCCTGCAAGGGCAACGAACTGATGGGCGACGCCGGCTGTGCCACCAACGGCTTCGATCACTTCGACAAGATCAAGTTCTGGAAAACCCCGGTCGCCAAATGCGCGACGCAGAGCGAATGCGTGCCCTATCATCGCTGGGTGTCGGATTATATCGGCGTGATCGGCGGAAGGTAATAGCCAAGTCGGTTTGTGGGGTTGAAGACCCTGCCCCCAACCCCTCCCCATAAGGGGGAGGGGCTATAAGCGCCACCGCCTCACTTCTCTCTGAACGCCGAATTCTTCGCGAGGGTGCGGCAGATTAAGCCCCTCCCCCTTGTGAGGAGGGGTTTGGGGCCGGTTTTTTAGCCGCGACCGACGCCCTCTGAACATGAAAGGCCTGAGTTCCCAATGACGTCAGCCGTCCGTTTCCAGCAGGTATCGCGCCATTTCGGCCAGGTTCGCGCCGTCGACGGTGTCGATCTTGAGATCGTGCCCGGCGAATTCTTCGCCATGCTCGGTCCGTCCGGCTCCGGCAAGACGACATGCCTGAGATTGATCGCCGGCTTCGAACAGCCAAGCGCTGGCCACATCCAGATCTTTGGCGAGACGGCAGACGGCGTTCCGCCCTATCGCCGCAACGTGAACACCGTGTTTCAGGATTATGCGCTCTTCCCGCATCTCAATATCCTCGACAATGTCGCCTACGGGTTGATGGTCAAGGGCATCGGCAAGGCGGAGCGGATGAAGGCGGCAGGCGATGCCCTCGAACTTGTCAAGCTGCCGGGCTACGGCGCCCGCCGCCCCGGTCAGCTGTCCGGCGGCCAGCGGCAGCGCGTGGCGCTCGCCCGTGCCCTCGTCAACAAGCCGAAGGTGCTGCTGCTCGACGAACCGCTCGGCGCGCTAGACCTGAAGCTGCGCGAGCAGATGCAGGAGGAATTGAAGAGCCTGCAGCGTGCGATCGGCATCACCTTCGTCTTCGTGACGCATGATCAGGGTGAGGCGCTGTCCATGGCCGATCGTGTCGCCGTCTTCAACAATGGCAATATCGTCCAGGAAGGCACGCCGCAGGATATCTATTGCCGCCCGAAGACCCGCTTCGTCGCCGATTTCGTCGGCTCCTCGAACGTGATCGCACCGGATCTGATGGCCTCGCTCGGCGGCGAGAAGCGCTGGGCAAGCCTGCGCCCCGAGGCGATCCGCCTGGCAAGCGACGGCGTCGAGGCGACGATCGAAAATGCAAGCTTCCTCGGCGCCGCCACGCGTCTCGGCGTCGATCTCAGGGGCAGCCGGCTGCATGTGATGCTGCCGGCAGGCGCGCCTGTGCCTGAGGTCGGCGCCGGCATCCGCCTCGCCTGGCAGCCTGCCGATATCCACTACATGGACGATGCGGCATGACGGCGCTCACCATCTCCGACGCCAAGACATCGATCCTTCCGGGACGCAGCGGTTTCTTCGGCCGGATGTCGGACGCCTTCTGGCGGCACCCGAAACTGTTGCTCTTCCTGATGCTGACGCCGCCGCTGCTCTGGCTCGGCATCATCTATATCGGCTCGCTGATCGCCCTGTTGCTGCAGAGCTTCTTCTCGATCGACGATTTTTCCGGACTGGTGAATTACGAATTCACCCTTGCGACCTATGCCCAGCTTCTGAGCCCGACAAATTTCGACATCATCATCCGCACTGTCGTGATGGCCGCTCTCGTCACCATTGCTTCCGCATTGATCGCCTTCCCGATCGCCTACTACGCGGCGCGTTATGCGCAAGGCAAATGGAAGGTGCTCTTTTATCTCGGCGTCATGCTGCCGCTCTGGTCGAGCTATCTCGTCAAGATCTACGCCTGGAAACTGATCCTTGCCAAGGAAGGCATCCTCACCTGGATCTTCGAGAGGCTGCATCTCTCCTGGCTGCTCGACGGCCTCCTCAATCTGCCGGTCGTCGGCGGCAATTCGCTCTCGGTGAGCTACCTCGGCACCTTCATCGTCTTTGTCTACATCTGGCTTCCCTATATGATCCTGCCGACGCAGGCGGCCCTCGAACGTGTGCCAGGCAACCTGATCGAGGCCTCGGCCGATCTCGGCGCCACGCCGCGCCAGACCTTCCGCACCGTGCTGCTGCCTTTGGCGCTGCCCGGCATCGTCGCCGGTTCGATCTTCACCTTCTCGCTGACGTTGGGCGATTACATCATCCCGCAGATCATCGGCTCGTCCAGGCTCTTCATCGGCCAGGCCGTCTATGCCCAGCAGGGAACGGCCGGCAACGTTCCGCTCGCCGCCGCCTTCTCCGTCGTGCCGATCGTCATCATGGCGCTTTACCTGTCGCTCGCCAAAAAACTGGGAGCCTTCGATGCGCTCTGATCTCAAAAGATCGCCGCTGCTGTTGAAGATCGCTGCCGCCGGCGGGCTGCTCTTCCTGCACCTGCCGATCCTGCTGATCTTCGTCTATGCCTTCACCACCGAGGAAAAGAGCTATCAATGGCCGCCGCCCGGCCTGACGCTGCAGTGGTTTGCTGTCGCCTGGAACCGGCCGGACGTCTGGTCGGCGCTTGGCCTTTCCGTGCAGGTCGCCGTCATCGCTACGGCGATCGCGCTCATCCTCGGCACACTCTGCGCGGCGGCTGTCAGCCAGACGAAGTTCTTCGGCCGAGAGGCGATCTCGCTGCTGGTCATCCTGCCGATCGCGCTTCCTGGCATCATCACCGGCATTGCGCTGCGCTCCGCTTTCAGCCTCTTCGACATCCCGTTTTCGGTCTGGACCATCGTGCTCGGCCACGCCACCTTCTGCGTGGTCGTCGTCTACAACAATGCGGTCGCCCGCTTCCGCCGTACATCCGGCTCGCTGATCGAGGCGTCGATGGATCTCGGCGCCGACGGTTTTCAAACTTTCCGTCATGTCATCCTGCCGAATATCGGCACCGCCCTCCTCGCCGGCGGCATGCTGGCTTTCGCATTGTCCTTCGATGAGGTCATCGTCACCACCTTCACCGGCGGCCAACAATCGACCTTGCCGATCTGGATGCTTGAAGAACTCATCCGCCCGCGCCAGCGGCCCGTCACCAATGTGGTCGCCATGCTGGTGGTGCTCGTCACCTTTCTGCCGATCCTGGCAGCCTACTACCTCACCCACGACGGCGACCAGATTGCCGGCGCCGGCAAATAACAGGGAGAACATCATGGATACGCAAATGCTAATCGGTTCCCGCTTCGAAAACGGCACGGAGACGGAAGAGCACATCCTGAACCCGAAGACCGGCGAGACGGTGATCGACCTTCCCGAAGCCTCGCTCTCCCAGGTCGATGCCGCCGTCGATGCCGCCGAAAAAGCCTTCAGGAGCTGGTCGCAGACGACGCCGGGCGAACGATCCGGCTACCTTCTGAAGATCGCCGACGCCATCGAAAAGGATGCCGCCGGCTTCGCGACGCTCGAGGCGCTGAACTGCGGCAAACCGATCGATGCTGTGCTGAACGATGAAATCCCGGCGATCGTCGATTGTTATCGCTTCTTCGCCGGCGCCGTGCGCAACCTGCACGCCCCGGCCGCCGGCGAATATCTGCCCGGCCACACCTCGATGATCCGCCGCGATCCGATCGGCATCGTCGGCTCGATCGCGCCGTGGAATTATCCGCTGATGATGATGGCCTGGAAGCTGGCGCCAGCGATCGCCGGCGGCAATACCGTCGTCTTCAAGCCTTCGGAGCAGACGCCGCTGACGGCGCTGAAGATGGCCAAGCTGCTCTCCGAAGTGCTGCCCGAAGGCGTCGTCAACGTCATCCTCGGCCGCGGCGAGAGCGTCGGCAACGCGCTGATCAACCATGCCAAGATCGGCATGGTCTCGATCACAGGCGATGTCGCCACCGGCAAAAAGGTGCTGCAGGCCGCCGCCAAGACGGTCAAGCGCACCCACCTGGAACTCGGCGGCAAGGCCCCGGTCATCGTCTTCGACGATGCCGATATCGACGCCGTCGTGTCAGGCATCCGCACCTTCGGTTATTACAATGCCGGCCAGGACTGCACCGCCGCCTGCCGCATCTATGCCGATGCCAGGGTCTACGACAATTTCGTCGCCGATCTCTCCTCGGCGGTGTCGAGCATCCGCTTCAACCAGGCCGACGATACCGAAAACGAGATCGGCCCGCTGATCTCCCGACGCCAGCGCGACCGCGTCGAAAGCTTCGTCGCCCGCGCTTCCGAGCACAAGCACATGGAGGTCACCACCGGCGGCAAGGTCTCCGGCGACAAGGGCTTCTTTTTCACCCCCACGGTCATTGCTGGCGCGCTGCAGGACGACGAGATCGTCCGCCGCGAGGTCTTCGGCCCGGTCGTTTCGGTCACCCGCTTTTCCGATGCCGACGATGCTGTCGCCTGGGCAAACGACAGCGATTACGGCCTCGCCTCCTCGGTCTGGACCAAGGATATCGGCCGCGGCATGAAGACGGCCGCCCGGCTGCAATATGGCTGCACCTGGATCAATACGCATTTCATGCTGGTCAACGAGATGCCGCATGGCGGCTTGAAACAGTCGGGCTATGGCAAGGACATGTCGACCTACGCGCTGGAGGATTACACCGCCGTGCGCCATGTGATGATCAATCACGGCTGACCTTCGTTAGAGCATGATGCCGAAAAATATGCGCGGTTTTCTCATGACATCATGCCCTAACTCTTTAATTTAGAACAGGATCCGGAGCGCGACCCAGACGCACGACCCGTCGTTGCCGGCGGAGGTGGCGTTCGACACGGATTTGCCCGGGGGATCTCAGGCTGTGTGGTTATAAAGCGCCAGCAATTGACCACCACCGCTCCAGATCATGTCGATCGCGACATAGACGATGATCGCAAGGCCGAACCAACCGATCCAGCGATAGCGGTTGAGCAGCCTGGCGACGAAATTCGACGCGACGCCCATAAATAGCACCGAGAGGATCAGCCCGAAGATCAGCGCGCTCATGTTGTCCTTCGCCGCCCCGGCGACGGCGAGCACATTGTCGAGAGACATCGAGACGTCGGCGAAGATGATCTGGCCAATCGCCTGCCGGAAGAGTTTCGGCTTGATATGCGAGACGGCTTCGCCGGCGTGAGCCTCCTCCTGCTCGCCTCCCGAAATGAGTTCGCGGCCCATCGTCCAGCAGATCCAGAGCAGCATCAGGCCGCCGGCGAGCGTGATGCCGGTGATTACCAGAAGCTTGGCGGCGATGATGGCAAAGACGATGCGGACGACGGCGGCCGCCGCAATACCGACCGCGATCGCCTTGCCGCGCAGCTCGCTGACGAGGCCTGCCGCAGCCATGCCAATGACGATGACATTGTCTCCCGACAGCAGGAGATTGATCACGATCACTTCGAAATAGGCGGAAATCGTATGCTGATCCAGAAAAGCTGGCATGGTGATTGAGCTTTCATCGACGGGCAATCGACAGCCTCTTGAAACAGATCGGGCAGGCTTTGAAAAGACCCGTATTGCTCGGGGAGAACGTCATTCCATTCAAAACGATCCGGAACAATTTGCCCGTTGCGGCGTCTTTCTCAGGCAACCGCAAAGGATGACGTCATGCTGAAATGGGCTCTAATATTTTTCGTAATTTCGATCATCGCCGGCTTTTTCGGTTTCTCCGGCGTCTCGGCAGCCACCGCGACGATCGCCCGTGTTCTCTTCGGTATCGCGCTGGTGATCTTCCTGATCTTCCTGGTTCTCGCGCTGATGGCCGGCCAGGCGGTCTTCTGAGGGAGAAATGGTCTAGATTCTCCCCAACACACGATTTGGCCACCACACGATTTGGGGAGAGGCGAGATGAATGGGCGGCGGCCGAAGACAGCGAGGTCGCGTGGCTTGCGCTTGCCGACCGACTCGACCCCGGCAGGTCCGCCTGACGCGTCTCCGGCCGGATACAGAGTCTCTCGCCCTCTACCCGGCCTTCTGGTGCTCCCCGACTGTTTTGCGCAGCCGCTTTCCGAGCCCGATTTGAACTGCAGCTGCATGTAATTGGCCTGCAGGACCTTGTGCTCTTCGGGGACTTTGCCGAACTGGTTGTCGGGACCGTTATAGATGGTAACGGGATATACGATGATCCTCCCAAAGCCACCGTTCGAATAAATGTCTACCAGCATATCCGCGATCGCGGGATCGTATTATACGAGCGTGATTGGGGACTGCCATTCCATATGCCAGCGGCCTTGTCGCCATAAGTGTAGCCCGTCTCGACGCTTCCATTTGTTCGGTTTTATTCGATTTTGTTGCGCCGGGGGTTGGGCCGCGAAGCTTCGACTACAGCACCGCCCGGAGCCATGGATGCAGTCTGTTTGTTCGCTTTCGCAGCAGATTGTCGATCGATATCGATCCTGCGCCTGACACCGCCAGGACGAACATGCCGCCGGCAATCGCCAGGTCCTTCTCGAAATGCAAGAGCTCGTTCTGGCTCGCAAGATTGGTGTGGAAGAGCAAGGCGGTCGCCAGGCAGAAGAACGCCAGCGCCAAGGCGCCAAGCCGGCAGAGAAAGCCTGTCGCAATGGACAGGCCCGCACCGATCTGAAGGGCGATGGTGGCAAAGGCAACCGGCGCCGAGAGCCCCAGTTTTGCGAAAGTATCGACGGTGGCGGTGATATCCGTCACGAGCGACCACCCTTCATGCAGAAAGATCAGCGACAGCAGAAGCCTGCCGAGGAGTAGAACGAGATCGGCCAATCCGGGCCGGCTTGAGGCGTTTTCCATCATATCCTCCAGTTTGAGAAGAACAGGCGGTTCTGCCGCCTGTTCTTGCATTCATATGCTCGTCAATTGCCGCCCTTGGCCGCAATGGCTTTTTGCAGGTCTTCGAGTTCTTCGCAGCCGCCCGGGCAAAGTTGCTTCAGTGATGACACCTGCTCCTCGGCCTTCGCCATCTCGCCTGTTTCGATATAGAGTTCGCCGAGATATTCACGCGCTGCCTTGTGATCGGGCTGAAGCTCCAGTGCCTTGGTGTAGTAGGTCAGCGACGTTTTGTAGTCGCCCGTCTTGCGCAGCGTATATCCCATCAGATTATAGACATCCGCCTGCTGGTTGTCCTCGGCAAGGCCGCGAAGCTCCGCCAAGGCGCCGTCGTAATCCTTGGCATCGATCTTGGCGCGCACCGACGTCAGGTCGGGAGCGTCCGTCGATTCCATATTGTCGACAGCAAAGGCGGGAAGCGCCGTCACCGCGGAAAAGCCCGCGCATATGGCACAAAGCCAGATGAATCCGAGAATTGCATATTTCATGATGGTCTCCTTTCGGCCTTTCAGGCCTGGACTGTCGGTGTAAAGCCGTAGGCATTGCCGTCCTTGACGAACGTGCCCGAGCCGGGGAAAGGGAAATGCGAGCCGCAGATCGCGATATTGTCGGCGATGATGCGGTCGATCAGGCGCCGGCGCGTGCCGACGGCCATCGGCCCGTCCTGATCGTAGCTGCCTTGCCATTCGGGATGCGGCGCGAGCAGGGCCGGCACATACATGATGTCGGCCGAGACAAGCAGTTGCCTGTTGCCGGAGGTGACAAGATAGGCCGAATGACCCGGAGTGTGGCCGGGCGCAGCAAGAAGACGCAAGCCCGGTGCAACCTCGGCCCCATCATCAACCTGCGTCCAGTTCTTCCATTTCGGGAAAACCTCGGCAATGCGTTTGCCGGCCGGTCTGCGGCCCTCCGCAAGCTTCTCGACCCGGCCGGGCTCGGTCCACCAATTGTATTCGACGGCATTGACGATGAGTTCGGCGTTCGGGAAGACAGGATCGTTCGTTCCCTTTTCCATCAGTCCCCAGACATGATCAGGGTGGAAATGCGAGATCATGATCGTGTCGATCTTCTTGTAGTCGATGCCGGCGGCCGCCATGTTCGCCGGCAGATGCGTGGCATTTGCCTGCCATTGACCGACGCCCGAGCCCGCGTCCATCATGATCAGACGGCCGCCGAGCTTCAGGACGACCACTGTCAGCGGAATCGGCATGAATTCGGTCGTGAGCCCGGCCTTGGAAAGCGCCTCCTTGGTGTCCTCGATCGAAGCGTTCTTGATGAAGGTCGGGTCATGCGGCTTTTTCCAGATGCCGTCATAGATCGCCGTGACTTCGACATCGCCGACAGTGTATTTGTAGAAGCCGACCATCGGCTCCAGCGGCGTTGCGGCGAGCGCCGGCATGACGAATTCCAGCTTCGACGACAGACCGAATGCAGCCGCCGCGGCAGCCGATCCCAGGACGGCGCGACGTGACATGGTAAACATGATTATGCCTCCTCTTGTTGATGGCATTTCTGGTGGCGAAGACCGGAATTGTTCAGATGTCCTCGCTGCCGAACTAGATCGCTGGCACGGCGCACTTATTCCCAATCTTGGGAGTTATTTCTTCAAGCTGCTGAAAATGTTTTTCTATTTCTATCGCGCACGACTGACGCCTCGCTGCTTGCAAAAAACTGGCGTCGACATGGAATAAAACCGCTTGCCGATCGGTCTAGATCGAAAGGGGCCGCATTGCATGCCCGCGGGTCCGACGCCCAAATTCGGCTGCTGTTGAAGCAGGGAGAATGATGACAAACGTCCAGATCACCTATCCCTTCGGATCGACCGATTGCACGCTGCTGGTCCGGCATGCGTCGGCAGCCCGCATTCCACAATCACCGCTGGCCGTCTTTCTCAGTGGTGCGGCGTGGCTGTTCCATCTCATGGTCTCCGAAAAATCGCACAGCGATCGGGTCGCTTCGGCACCCGGGACGAGCGTGCAGCATGAATTCATGCAGAACTTTCAGGACATCATCGTTCCCCATCTTGACGCGGCTTATAATTTTGCCCGCTTCCTCAGCCGCGACGCCGATGCCGCGCAGGATATTGTCCAGGAAGCGTTTCTGCGCGCCTATCGCAATTTCGAAACCTATCGTGGCGGCGACCCGCGCGCCTGGCTCTTTGCCATTGTCAGGAACTGCTGTCATGTCTGGCGCCAGCAGGATCGCCGCAAAGCGCGGTTCGAGCAGTCTTTGGGCAATGACGGCTATGCTGACCTCGACGACGGCGGCGAATACCAGATCGCCTCGGAGGAGGATTCGCCGGAGGCGGCGACGATCCGACGAAGCGAACAGCAGCGCGTACGCGCTGTCATCAGCCGGCTTCCGGAGGCGATGCGGGAAATCCTTGTCTTGCGCGAGCTTGAAGATCTTTCCTACCGACAGATCGCCGAGATCATCGATGCGCCGATCGGCACGGTCATGTCGCGGCTTGCCAGGGCGCGGCGTGAATTTGGCGAAGCCTGGGATGCATGCAGCAAAAGAGAGACGGCAGGATGAGTGAAGCCCAGGAGAAAGGTTGCCCGGAATGGCGCATCATGCTGCACGGCTTTGTCGATAACGAACTCGATTCCGTCCACACAGCGCAATTCGAGGATCATCTTGCCATCTGCCCGAATTGCAGGGCGGAGATGGAAAGGGTTCGTGCCGTGAGAAAGATCATCGATCAGGATGGCATAAAATGGAAGCCGCCCGAGGCGCTGCGCTCGCAGGTGTTGTCGATGCTGTCTTTCGAGCAGGCCGCGGTGTCCGGTCAGCCGCTCCCGCGCCAAGTACCAGTCTGGCGGCGCACGCTGGATTTCCTCCGGCAATGGAGCTTCGTGCCTTCGCTCGCGGCGCTGGGAGCAGGCGCCTTCCTGTTCATCAACGCACCGTCGCCGGCCTTGCTTTTGCAGGACCAGATCATGGCTAGCCATGTCAGGTCGATGATGGCCGATCATCTCACCGACGTGCTGACCTCGGATCAGCACACGGTAAAACCGTGGTTCAACGGCAAGATCGATTTTTCACCACCGGTCAGCGATCTCGCCAAGGGCGGCTTTCCGCTGATCGGCGGACGTGTCGACTATATCGGTGATCGCGCCGTTGCTGCTCTCGTCTACCGGCGCCACGGCCATGTCATCAACCTGTTCATCTGGCCGGCGGCCTCGGCCGCCCAGACGACGACGGTGGATGACGGCTACAACATGAAGCAATGGTCGGACGGAGGGCTGGTGTTCTGGGCGATTTCGGATGTCGCTGCAGGCGACCTGGCCGAATTCGAGACCCTCTTCAGGGCAGCGGCAAAGGGTTAATGCATGTCGCCCGGACGTGTGCAGCGGTTCCGGGATAACGACATGCATCAAAACAAGGAGCTAAAGCAGGCTCGCACCAACATTGATCGCCAGCGCCAGGATCGTCGTATTGAACAGGAACGACAGAACGGCATGCAGCAGCGTCAGCTTACGCATGCTGGTCGAGCTGACCGCGACATCCGCCGTCTGCGCGGCAACGCCGATGGTGAAGGAGAAATAGAGAAAATCCCAGTAGCCGGGCTCTTCGATCCCGTCGGGAAATTTCAGGCCGCCCTCCCCGTCTGTCCCGCCATAGAAATAATGGGCGTAGTGGATGGTGAAGAGCGTGTGCAGAAACATCCACGAGATCAGGATCGTCAGCACCGCCGCCCCTGCCCGCGCCAGCGCCGCGTCAGGCGCCGCTTCCTTGATGGAATGCAGCTCGATGCCGATGCCGGCGATACTGGCAAGGGCTGCACCGATCGAAAGAGCCAAAAGAACCGTATCGGAAAAATCGAGATCCTCAGCCTTTTTCCGGATGCTTTCGACCGTTGCCCGCAGCATCTTGCGCCAGCTAAGCGCGACAAAAACGCCGGCGCTGACATTCCAGCCGAACAGGATATTGCCGGCGCTGACGTCGCGCGAGGTCACAGCCAAGAAGACCACCAGTCCGGCAAGGATTGCTATGATGAAGCTCGCATGCTTGTAGGCAAATGCTGCAAGCGAATTTGCCCGTCCCTCACCCGCCATACCAGTCTCCGACAGCATATGTCTTTGATAACAGCACGAAAAAGGCGCGCCTGCCAGCCGGCAGCCGCGCCTTCGATTGCATGCCGCGTTCTATCAGGCGGCGGCGAGCTGCAGTTCCTTCTGCACCATGGCGCGCAACGTTCCGAGATCCTTGGCGAAAGCGCGAATGCCTTCGGCGAGTTTTTCCGTCGCCATCGCATCTTCATTCATCATCCAGCGGAAGGTCTTCTCGTCGACAGAGACCTTCGGATCCGGCTTGCGGCCCTCCGGCGAAAGCTTGCGCTCCAGCTTGCCTTCATCCTTGGCGAGTTCGTCGAGCAGGTTCGGGCTGATGGTCAGGCGGTCGCAACCGGCAAGCGCTTCGATTTCGCCGGCGCTGCGGAAGGAGGCGCCCATGACGATCGTCTTGATATCGTTCGCCTTGTAGTAGTTGTAGATTTCACGGACGGAGATGACGCCCGGATCCTCCTCGGCGGTGTAGTCCTTGCCGGTCGATTTCTTGTACCAGTCGAGGATACGGCCGACGAAGGGCGAGATCAGGAACACTTTGGCGTCCGCGCAGGCGATTGCCTGGGCCTTGCTGAAGAGCAGTGTCAGATTGCAGTCGATGCCTTCCTTCTGCAGTACTTCCGCAGCGCGGATGCCTTCCCAGGTGGAAGCGAGTTTGATGAGGATGCGGTCCTGATCGATGCCGCGTTCCTTGTAGGCGGCGATGATCGACCGCGCCTTGGCAAGCGAAGCCTCGGTATCGAAGGACAGATCGGCGTCGACTTCGGTCGAGACACGGCCCGGGACGAGCTTCACCAGGGCTGCGCCGACTGAGATGGCGAGGCGATCGGCGACAGCGGAAGAAACGGCTTCGGAATTGCCGCCCTGCTTCTTGCCCCAGGCAACGGCTTCCTTGATGGCGTCGGCAAACATCGGCGTGCCGAGGGCCTTCAGCACGATGCTCGGGTTCGTCGTGCAATCCACAGGCTTCAGGCGGGCGACGGCTTCGATATCGCCCGTATCGGCGACGACGGTGGTAATCTCGCGGAGTTGGTCAAGCTTGGATGTCATGGTCAATAATCCTTGTTGAACTTGGGCTGCGACCGGCGCGAGTTCCGCCCGGCAAAGGTGATCTACCGACAGATTATCTGCCTGCTGCAGGCGAGAATGCGCGCATCCGTCACGGATGATTTATAAACGTGAAGCACAGTAGCCCTGTTCCCGCGGGCAAACCGCACGCCAAACGCACGCGATACCGCCTGCGGTTGGAAGGCCGGTCGTGACTTTCGGCATGCCCGCACTATGTCCTCCTCGGACGGACAGAACGACTTTTATCGTCAGGACTATCGCCATTCGGCCAGGGAAAAGTCAAGGACATTTGTGCATTTCAATTGACATAAGTGTCACACCCGTCATTATCCAGGCACAAGCGTATCGCTGCGACCTTTCATCTCATCAGAGATTCAGGGCAGGAATTGTGCGGAGGAGATGTGGTCAAGCTTAAACGCGGCACGCACACGGCCTTTTCGGAAGCATCCTCGCTGCGGCTGAGGGCTGCGTGGCTCTACTATAATGAGGGCCTGACCCAGAAGGACGTCGCCGAACAGCTCGGCATCAGCCGTACGACCGTGATCCGTCTGCTCGATGAGGCGATGAAGCGCAGCGAAGTCCAGATCTGGATCAACGATTCGATCGGCGATTGCGTCGAACTTGCGGTAAAGCTGGAGCGCGCCTACGGCCTCGACGAGGCGATCGTCGTACCGTCACCCATCGGCAGCGACGTCAATTCGCTGGCAAAGAATGTTGGCCTGGCGCTTGGCCAGTTCCTCTCCGAAGCCATCCCCGACGACTATACGATCGGCGTCGGCTGGGGCCGGACGATGACCGCCTCGCTGTCGAGCTTCCGGCCGCCGCGCCGCGCCAATTGCAAGGTCGTCTCGCTGCTCGGCGGCATCGTCGCGGTGCACCAGACGAACCCGATCGATTACACATGGCGGCTGGCCAATCAGCTCGGCGCCGAATGTTATATGTTCCTGGCGCCGCTTCTCGTCGATTCCGTCGAGACCAAGCGCAATCTGATCGAGAAATGCGGGCTGGACACGATTTATCGTCTGGCCGAGAGCCTTGATCTGGCGATCGTCAGCTGCGGCGATATCGGCCCGCATTCGACCTCGCTGTCGGAGGGCTGGATCTCGAAGGCCGAGCTGCGGGAGCTGATCGCTGCCGGCTGCGTCTGCGACACCATGTTCAACTTCCTCGACAAGGACGGCAATTCGGTCGACCACTCGATCAATCGGCGCGTCATGTCCGTCGATCTCGACACGCTGAAGGAGGCCAAGCATATCGTGCTCTCCTCCGGCGGTGCCCACCGCGCCGTCGCCATCCGCGCCACGATCAAGCGCATCGGCTGCAACACGCTTATCACCGATGAAAGTGCGGCACGGGCGCTGCTGGAACTGGCGGAAACATCGCCCCCCGCCTCTTCTCCCCAGCGGGGAGAAGTGCCGGAGCGATAAGCGAAGTACGACCCGCCTCTCCTCACGAAAAACGCCGCTCAGGCGTGCGCCGATTCCCAGCCAAGCATCGCCCGCTTGCGGGTGAGGCCCCAATGATAGCCCGTCAAAGCGCCGTTCTTGCCGACCGCCCGGTGGCAGGGCACCACGAAGGAGATCGGGTTGGCCCCGACCGCCGCCCCGACGGCGCGCTGCGCCGTCGGCCGGCCGATATCGTTGGCGATATCGGAATAGGTGACGGCCTTGCCGAACGGGATCTTCAGGAGGCTCTGCCAGACGCGCACCTGGAAGTCCGTGCCGATCAGCACGACGCGCAACGGCTGTTCGGAGGACCATTTGCCGGGCTCGAAGATGCGGGCGGCATAGGGAACGGTCGCCTGCAGGTCCTCGACATATTGGGCATTCGGCCAGCGGCAGGTCATGTCCTCGAGGCAGGCCCGCTCGTCGCCGGAATCGCTGAAGGCAAGGCCGGCCAGGCCGCGGTCGGTCACCATGATCAGCGCGATGCCGAAGGGGCAGATGTGGAACCCGTAGCGGATGGTGAGCCCACCGCCCTTGGCCTTCCATTCGCCTGGTGACATCGCCTCATGGGTGACGAAGAGATCATGCAGCCGGCTCGGCCCGGAGAGGCCGACTTCGATCGAGGTCTCCAGCAAAGGCATATCTTCCTGGCGCAGCAGCCGCTTGGCGTGGTCGAGCGTCACCGCCTGCAGGAAACCCTTAGGCGACAGGCCGGCCCAGCGGGTGAAGGTCTTCTGCAGCTGGGTCGGCGACTGGTTCAGCCGCGCCGCGATCGCCTCGAGCGAAGGCTGGTCGCGGTAATCCTCGGTGATGAGTTCGATCACCCGGCGGACAATGTCGTAATCAGGGCCGTCAGGCGTGATGTCTGTCTGCAGGTTCGCAATCATATTCATCGTCTTTCTCCTTGTCATAAGGAGATAATCAATTGGCTGTTCGCAAACCACCCGTTTCTTGCGCACCCCCAGGTAAGTTCAGATACGCTGCTTGACCGTGGCGAGCGCCCCCTTGAAGGCCTTGGCGAAGCTTTCACGATCGTCGGGGTTGAGGAAGGAACCGATATCGGTGCGCCGGCCCTCGCCGAAGATCTGCATCGAGAGAATACCGATCTCCTGATGCCGGCGAACGAGGAAGCGCGTCCAGAACGGATTGAAATGGTGCTCCACCATCCGCCCCGATGGCGCAAACTTTCGTACCGATACGTCGGTGCGCGACACCGTGATCTCCTCACGCGCTCGTCCGGCGCGGTAGTTCAGCCAGAAGGCGCCGTAAAGCAATGCGAAATCCAGCCCGAAGAAAAAGCCGATCGGCCAGGCGCCGGTGGCGATGAAGAACATCCCATAGAGGAAGCAGACGGCGCCGGACAGGATCAGCAGCACCTTGAAGCCCCGGCGGCCGAGCGATCGGTGGGGGAAAAGCTCGGCAGCGAAAACAGGCTGCTCGTTGAAGCTGTCGGCGTTGCTTTCCATCATAGCTGCTGAGTATAGATTCACCATGGCGAATCCGAAACTCAAATCCGTTACCAGACCGTCGCAAAACTCGAATGTGATCGCTCGCCGCAAACCGGCCGCGGCAGTGAAGACCGCCTATTCGCTCGCCGAGCGCGAGGAGATCTTCCGCCGTTTCTCGGTGCAGCGGCCAGAGCCGAGGGGCGAGCTCGAGCATAGCAATCCATTCACCCTGGTCGTCGCCGTCGCGCTGTCGGCGCAAGCGACCGATGTCGGTGTCAACAAGGCGACCCGCGCCCTCTTCAAGGTTGCCGATACACCGGAAAAGATGCTCGATCTCGGCGAGGAGCGGCTGCGCGATTATATCAGGACGATCGGCCTCTATCGCAACAAGGCGAAAAACGTCATCGCGCTCTCGCAGATGCTGGTCGATGATTTCGCCGGCAAGGTGCCGAAGACGCGCGACGAACTGGTGAAACTGCCAGGCGTCGGCCGCAAGACCGCCAATGTCGTGCTCTCCATGGCCTTTGGCCAGGCGACGATGGCCGTCGACACGCATATCTTCCGCATCGCCAACCGCATCCGCCTTGCCCCCGGCAAGACGCCCGACGAGGTCGAGGCGCGGCTGATGAAGGTGATCCCGCAACATTACCTCTATCACGCCCATCACTGGCTGATCCTGCACGGCCGCTATACCTGCAAGGCACGCCGCCCCGAGTGCGAACGCTGCGTCATCGCCGATCTCTGCAAGTCGCCGGAAAAGAGTTGGGATGTGCCGGCGCCGCTCGTCGAGCTACCGCCGCAGGTGATCGGCGAGGCCGTCGAGTAGAGCAGGTCGCCGCCCTGCCCGGCTAACCTCACACCCGAAAACCGGCATCGCGTGCGGAAACCATCTTGTGCAGATGTACCATCATGCCGGCGGCAAAGAGCGGGGTCAGCAGATTGACGAAGGGGATCGCCAGGAAAAGCGCGATCACCAGCCCGCCAAGAAAGACGCTGGAGGCGTGCTTGGCGCGGAAGAGCCGCGCCTCCTCAGGCGAACGGAAGCGCATGGCGGCGAATTCGAAAAATTCCCGTCCGAGCAGATAGCCGTTCACCAGAAAGAAGGCGACCAGATTGACGCCGGGGATGAACAGCAGCAGCAGCGCCACGATATTGCCGAGGATCACCACGCCGAGGAATTTGATCGAGCTTGCCATCGCCGGGCCGAGCGGCATGGCTGTGCCCGCCGCGTCCTTGGGATAATCGCGTTTTTCGATGACATCGGCGACATCGTCGAGGAACAGGCCGGCGATCAGCGCCGTAACCGGCGACAGCAGCAATGCCAGCATCAGCGCAAGGCCGACACCGGCAAGGATTGCCAAAACCAGGCCGATCCACCCAGCCCAATCCGGCACATCGGGAAAAAAACTGGTGAGCCAGGGAAAGAGGAAGGCCATGAAGGCTCCGCGCAACGCGAACCAGAGACCGACCAGCACGAGAATCGTCAAGCCGAGCACTTTCCAGAAGACCGAACGTGTTTCCGGCGCGAACAAATTGGTCAGCGATTGTCGAGCGGCGTCAAGGATCATGTCTCAGCTGTCTCCGGTTGCGCCGAAGATGTAGGAAAGATTGATACCACCCACAAGAGAGAATAAAATTGCAGGCGGTAATAGAAAACTTGTCGAAAATTAAATGCTAATATAGTATTGTCACGTATCTGAATATGCATGGGCCTGAGAAGCAGCTTCCGAAATAGTTGCAAAGACAAGGGGTCGCAACAGCGCATCCGCGGAACGCCTCTAAGGAAAAACGGGGGAGGCTGATGTGGAAGACTTTGTGCAAAAACTCAGGCAATACGCAAAAAGCGGTACTCCGGCCGAACGCCGCATCGCGAAATATTTCACCGAACATCTGAACGACCTGCCGTTCGAGACGGCTGCGTCTGTCGCCGACAGGCTGGATCTGTCGCCGATGACCGTCGGGCGCTTCCTGCGCGCGCTCGGCTACCAGGGATTGGACAGTGTCAAAGTCGAGATCCGCGAAACCGTGACGACATCGCCGGCGCAATTGCAAAGCGCCATGACCGAACTGCATCAAGACGCCGCCGAGGGTAAACCGCTCGCCGTGCTGGTTACCGAACAAATTCAGGCGCTCCACCATATCTACCATCTGACGGCGCAGCCGAACTGGTCCGAAGCCGTCAGCCTGATCAGCACCGCCCGCGAAGTGTCGATCGCCACGCACGCCAGGCTTGCAAGCCTTGCTCACCATTTCTGTCAGCGTCTGACGCAAGCCCGTGACGGCGTGCGCACGCTCGATGGTGCCGACAACCGTTTTGCCGAGCTCTTCGCGCGGTTGGCGGTCGACGACGCGTTGCTCGTCATCATCGATTGTCGCCGCTTCGTCAAGGCGCGGCTGCTTGCCAGGACGGCGCGGCGCTACGGATACAAGGTTGTGCTCATTTCGCCGCAGCAGGCGGACTGGATGGCGGATCAGTCGAACGTCATGCTGCCCTTGCCGCCCGCCCGCGCGCCCGATCTCGACAATCTGCCGCCGCTGATCGCGCTGCTCGATTGCCTGTCGGAATCCGTCATCCTCGAAGTCGGGGAGGAGGCGGCCCTTCGCCGCCGCCGCATGCTGGAATTTGCGAACGTCCTTGGGGAGACGGCCAACCACTGAACCGTTATTGCATCGTTTCCAGCTCGGCGCGATGCCGGTGCATGGTGAGAAGGCGACGGTAGTCGTGGTCGTAGAGCGCCTGTTTTGCCTTGTCGGGGAGCCGTTCATCGCCGCCCGGATACATCGCCTCGCCGGCCGCCGCCAAATCCCCGTAAAAGCCGCAGGCGACGGATGCGGCGATCGCGGTGCCGAGCAGAACCGCCTCGTTCATCTTCGGCACCACGATCTTGCAGCCGGTCGCATCGCTGTAGAGTTCCATCAGCACGGGGTTCTTTACATGCCCGCCGGCAATATGCAGCGTATCGGGTACGTAGCCGTATTCCCTCATCATTTCCAGGATATGGCGGATGCCGAGCGCAATCGCCACGGCGGTGCGCCAGTAAAGTGTGCAGAGGCCATCGAAGGACGTATCGAGGCTCAGCCCGCTGACGACGCCAACGGCGTGCGGATCGGCAAGCGGTGAGCGATTGCCATGGAAATCCGGCAGCACGAAAATGCGGCCCCCGAAGGCATCGCCCTCCTCGGCGCGCAATTCGGCGATGCGTGCAACGATCCTGTGATGCAGCGCCGCCGTCGGTTCGCCGCCGGCGGCATGCATGCGCACGATGTGGTCGAGCAGTGCGCCGGTCGCCGATTGCCCGGCCTCCACCAGCCAGGATTTTGGGAAGACCGCCTCGTAATAGGGTCCCCACATGCCATGGCTCGGCTTGCGTTCCCTGGAGAAGGTGACAATACAGCTCGACGTGCCGGCGATCAGCGCCAGCTGGTGCTCGCGCTTTGCAGGATCGGCGGCATAACCGCCGAGTGCGCCGAGTGCGCCGGCATAGGCGTCGATCATCCCGGCGGAGACATGGCAGTCGGTGGTCAGCCCCAACGCCTCCGCCGCACCAGGCGTCAGCCGGCCGACGCTGCCGCCGACCGGCACGGTCTCATCCGGCAGTTGGCCACGCGCCTGAAGGTCATCGAGACCAATCCGCTCCAGGAAATCCTGCTGCCAGCCCTTTTCGACATGAGCGAGATAGTTCCATTTCGCCGTCAACGTGCAGCGCGACCGGGCAGACGATCCGGTCGATTTCCACGTCATGAAATCGGCGAGATCGAAGAAATAGCCGGCCTTTTCCCATGTGGAGGGCAGCTTCTTCTTCAGCCACATCAGCTTCGGCATCTCCATTTCGGGCGACATGACATGCCCGGAATGTTCAAGCACAGCGTGCTCGGTCGCCGTGCAGAAATCGGCTTCCTTCAGCGCCCGGTGATCGAGCCAGACGATCGTATCGAACCGCCTCTCGCCGCCGGTGGAAACGCTGAGCTGCCGGCCTTCGACATCGCGGACGACAAGCGAACAGGTGGCGTCGAAGCCGATCGCGCCGACCGAGGCTGCAGGAATGCCGGATTGCTCCATCGCCCTGCGCACCGCCGCGCAGGCGGCGGACCAGATGTCTTCGGAATCGTGCTCGGCATGGTTCTCGCGCGGCCGGTTCATCACAATCGGATGTTCGGCCTTGGCGAGCAGGCGGCCACGGGCATCGAAGACGCCGGCGCGCGCACTGCCGGTGCCGACATCCACCGCAACCACATGTTCCCGCATCAAACCTTGATCCCGTCCAGCTTATGGTTGCGGACAAGGTGTATCAATTCAGGCATGGCGTCAAACACCACTTCCGGCGAAAGCCGGTCAAGTTCGGCGCGATAGCCGGCGAAGTTGGCATGCGATCCGCCGGTGAAGGCGAAGACCGTCATACCCGCCGCCTTGGCGGCGGCAATGCCGGCCGGGCTGTCCTCGACGACAATGCAATGCGCAGGCTCCACCTGCATTTCACGCGCCGCATGCAGGAAAAGATCGGGCGCAGGTTTGCCGCGCTTGACCATCGTCGCGCTGAAGATGTCGGGCAGCCTGCCGAGAAGCCCGGTGAGGGACAGCGACAGCCGGATCCGCTCCATCTGGCTTGAGGATGCGACGCAACAGCGAATGCCAAGCCCGTCGATCGTCGCGGCGATACCGTCGATCGGCTTCAATTCGGTGCGAAAACGGGCGTAGAGATCGGTGCGAATGCGCTCGAGAAATTCCTCGCCGGCATGGACGTTGAATTCGGTGTCCAGCCTGTCGACCATCGTCGACAGGCTGCGGCCGAGAAAGCGCTCATAGGCCTGATCCTCGGTGATCGGGACGCCGAGATCGTTCATCGCCGCAACCAGCACGCTGATCGAGATCGGCTCGCTGTCGACGAGCACGCCGTCGCAATCGAAGATGATCAGCCTTGGTTCAGCATCAGCCATGGAGGACCCAACCTGAGTTCAATTTCGGACGCACGACCGTCCCGCTTCCTCGCAAGGCCGGATGGACGGCGGCAACAGATGCGGCCATCCAGATTCCCTACACTGCGAGCTTCCCGTCGAGATAGAGCTGCAGTGTCTCCCGCGTGCCCTTTTCCCACAGAGTTTTGAGAGCATGGGCGAAACGCTTGCGGAAAAGTTCGGATTTCGCCACCTCGCCGAAAATATCGTCGAAGGCGAGAAAGGCCGACGGATCGTCCTTTGCCTTCAGCGCTGCCGCGTGCAGGCGCTCGGCGCTGGCGTCGTTGAAGACGATATCCTTGCCGCTGTCGGTCTTGCCGGCGAAATAGCGGCACCAGAGCGCCGAAACCAGCGCCAGGCCGACGACATCCCTGCCCTGGCTGAGATTGTCGAGCGTCGACGGCAGGATGAATTTCGGCTGGCGGTTGGAGCCGTCCTGCGCCAGCCGCGGAATGGTGTCGGCAATCTTCGGGTTGAGCAGGCGGTGTTCGATCAGCGCGAAATAATCCGTTAGCGACGTGTCCGGCACCGGCGGCACGATCGGGATGATCTCGTCTTTCTCGAGCTTGGCTAGGAAGGCACGAATCAACGGATCTTCCATGGAATCGTGAACGAAATGAATGTCCATCAGCGCTGCCGGATAGGCGATCGCCGCATGCCCGCCGTTGAGGATGCGGATCTTCATATGCTCATAGGGCGTGACATCGGGAACGAAGGTGACGCCGACCTTTTCCAGCGCCGGCCGGCCGGCGGTGAACTTGTCCTCCAGCACCCACTGCTTGAATTCCTCGCAGTAGACCGGCCAATTGTCCTCGATCTCGAAATTGTCCTTGAGGAAATCGATCTCCCGCTGGCCGGTTGCCGGCGTGATGCGGTCGACCATCGCATTCGGGAAGGCGACGTTTTCCCGGATCCACTCGGCAAAGCCGGAATCCGAAAGTGCCGCCGTGCCGACCACGGCATTGGCGGTGACGATGCCGTTATGGGGAATGTTGTCGCAGGACATGACGGTGAAAGGGCCGATGCCCTTCGCCTTGCGCGCCTTAAGGCCGGCGACGATCAGGCCGAACACCGTCTTCGGCGCGTTGGGGCTGTTTCCGTCGGCAGCGATCGCCGGATGGGCCGGATTGAATGTGCCCGATGCATCGATGAAATAACCGCCCTCGGTGATCGTCATCGAGACGATGCGAATTTCGGGATCGGCGAGCCGGGCGATGATCGCGGCGGCATCGCCGACCGGCAGGATATCGATCATCGGCGCGGTGACGCGCGCCGCCGTCTTGTTGTTGTCCTGCTCGACCACCGTCGTCAGAAAATCCTGGGCCGCAAGCTTTTCGCGCATGGCGGCATCCGACGGCAGCACACCGGCGCCGACGATCGCCCAGTCGTGATCCGCGCCTGAGTTGAAGAGGTCGTCGAGATAGACCGCCTGATGGGCGCGGTGGAAATTGCCGACGCCGAA
Source organism: Rhizobium sp. F40D2 (assembly GCF_051810745.2). Lineage (NCBI taxonomy): Bacteria > Pseudomonadati > Pseudomonadota > Alphaproteobacteria > Hyphomicrobiales > Rhizobiaceae > Rhizobium > Rhizobium sp. F40D2. Next base: position 2,149,267 of record NZ_CM131436.1, on the reverse strand, counting down.
GTGCACGATGCCGGCTTTCAGCGACGCCCTGTCATATCCAGGCACGGCGGCAGTGTGCGCCGCGTCGGAAAGCGTTGCCAGCGATAGTTTGCACGTCATGTTTCAGTCCTCTTGAAGGTCTTGCCGAAACGGCCAGGCGCCATCGCCCGGCTCGCATGCCTGCCCCCAGCCCGGCCGCCCGCCTCAGATGGCGAGGCCGCCCTCGTTGAATTTGTGAATACGCGAACGGTCCGGCGTCAGGTAGACCGTGTCTCCAGCCTTGGCGGCAAAATCGCCGCTGCCGCGCGCCGTCACCATGCCGATGCCGTCGGCATCGATATGCAGGAAGGTGTCGGAGCCGAGATGCTCGGCGACCACGACCCTGCCCTTCCAGTCGCCGCTCTCCATCGACAGCAGCATATGTTCGGGGCGGATGCCGATCGTATGGGCGCCGAGCTGTGCGGCGTTCTGGCCCTTGATGAAATTCATCTTCGGCGAGCCGATGAAACCGGCGACGAAAAGGTTTCGCGGGCGGCTGTAGAGTTCGAGCGGCGAGCCGACCTGCTCGATATTGCCCCTGTTCAAGACGACGATCTTGTCGGCCATAGTCATCGCCTCGACCTGGTCGTGGGTGACGTAGACCATCGTCGTCTTGAGCTGCTGATGCAGCTCGCTGATTTCGAGGCGCATGTTGACACGCAGCGCGGCATCGAGGTTCGACAGCGGTTCGTCGAACAGGAAGGCCGAAGGCTGGCGCACGATGGCGCGGCCGATCGCGACGCGCTGGCGCTGGCCGCCGGAGAGCTGGCGCGGCTTGCGCTCCAGATAGTCGGTGAGATTGAGCACGCGGGCCGCATCCGAGACCTTGCGGTCTATCTCCGCCTTGTCGACACCCGCCATCTTCAGCGGGAAGGCGATGTTGTTGCGCACGCTCATATGCGGATAGAGCGCATAGGACTGGAACACCATGGCAAGGCCGCGCTCCGACGGCGCCTTTTCGGTAGCGTCGCGACCGTCGATGACGATCTTGCCGCCGGAGACATCCTCGAGACCGGCGATCAGCCTCAGCAACGTGGATTTGCCGCAGCCCGACGGGCCGACGAAGACGACGAATTCGCCGTCCTTTATGTCGAGATCGATCGAAGGGATGACCTTGGCTTCGCCGAAGACCTTGGAAACCTTCTGAAGGGTAATGCTGCCCATGTTTGTCTCCCTTTATCTTATTTCACAGCGCCGAAGGTCAGGCCGCGGACGAGTTGTTTCTGGCTGAACCAGCCGAGGATCAGGATCGGCGCGATCGCCATCGTCGATGCCGCCGAGAGTTTGGCATAGAACAGACCTTCCGGACTGGAATAGGAGGCGATGAAGGCCGTCAGCGGCGCGGCCTTCGAGGCGGTGAGATTGAGGGTCCAGAACGCCTCGTTCCAGGCAAGGATGATGTTCAGAAGCAGCGTCGAGGCGATGCCGGGCACCGCCATCGGCGTCAGCACATAGACGATCTCTTTCATCAGCGATGCGCCGTCCATGCGGGCCGCTTCGAGGATCTCGCCGGGAATTTCCTTGAAATAGGTGTAGAGCATCCAGACGATGATCGGCAGGTTGATCAGCGTCAGCACGATCACCAGCCCGGTGCGTGTGTCGAGCAGGCCGGAATTGCGGAACAGCAGATAGATCGGGATCAGCGCGCCCACCGGCGGCATCATCTTGGTCGACAGCATCCACATCAGCACGTCCTTGGTCCGCTTGGTTGGCGAAAACGCCATCGCCCAGGCGGCCGGGATCGCGATGATCAGGCCGATCAGCGTCGAGCCGAAGGAAATGATCACCGAGTTCATGAAGTGGCTGAGATAGTTCGATCGACTTTGCACCTCCGCATAGTTCTCCGTCGTCCAGTGGAAGAACAGGAACTGCGGCGGCGAGGCGATGGCGTCGGCTTCCGACTTGAAGCTGGTCAGGAAGGTCCACAGGATCGGGAAGAAGATCAGGATGCCGAGCGTCCAGGCGATCGCGGTGACGATGACCTTGCGCCGGGTTGTGACTTTTCTGGCCATCTCAAGCCTCCAGATTCTTGCCGACAAGGCGGACGAGGAAGATCGCGACGATATTGGCAAGCACGACGGCGACGATGCCGCCCGCCGAAGCGCCGCCGATATCGAACTGCAGCAGAGCCTGGGCATAGACGAGATATGTGAGGTTGGTGCTGTCGGTGCCCGGCCCGCCATTGGTGGTGACGAGGATTTCGGCGAAGACCGAAAGCAGGAAGATCGTCTGAATCAGGATAACCACGGTGATGGCCCGCGCCATATGCGGCAGGATGATGTAGATGAATTTCGAGATCGGCCCGGCGCCGTCCATTTCGGAGGCTTCCTTCTGCTCCTCGTCAAGCGACTGCAGCGCCGTCAGCATGATGAGGGTCGCAAAGGGCAGCCACTGCCAGGCGACGATGAGAATGACGGAAAACAGCGGCGCATTCGCCAGCCAGTCGATCGGCTGCAGGCCGAGCGCCTTGGCAAGATGCGCAAAAAGGCCGTTGACCGGATTCATGAACATATTCTTCCACACCAGCGCGGCCACCGTCGGCATGACGAAAAACGGCGCGATGACAAGGATGCGCACGATGCCCTGTCCGTACATCGGCTGATCGAGCAGCAGCGCAAAGGCGATGCCGCCGATGACGGTGATCAGCAGAACGCCGGCGACGAGCAGTAGCGTATTGATCAGCGCCGCGATGAAGGCCGGATCGGACAGGAAGTATTCGTAGTTGAGCAGACCGACGAAACTCTCCATGCCGGGGCTGAGCAGATTGTAGTTCAGCAGCGAGAAATAGATCGTCATCGCAAGTGGGACGATCATCCATGCAAAGAGGAGCAGCACGGAGGGCGCAATCATCAGGCGCGCTGCGGAGCGGGTATGCAAGGTTGCCATGGCAATCACCGATCTGATCTGAAGCGGGGAGCGGCCGCAGGAAAGCTTTGTCTGAAAAAGAGGCCGCCGATGCAGTTCGGGCAATCGGCGGCCCAGAGGGGCGGATCGTCAAGAATCCACCTCTTGCTCAGGAGGTTTTATTTAATGTAGCCGGCTTTGGTCATTTCGCGCGTGGTCAACTGCTGCGCGGCTTGCAGAGCCTGATCGACCGAAAGCTGGCCGGCAAGGGCTGCCGAGAACTGCTGACCCACCGCCGTACCGATACCCTGGAATTCCGGGATCGCCACGAACTGGACGCCGACATAAGGGACCGGCTTGACGGTCGGCTTGGTCGGATCGGCCGCCTCGATCGAGTCGAGCGTCATCTTGGCAAACGACGCCGCCTTCTGGTAGTCCGCATTCGCATAGAGCGACTTGCGGGTGCCCGGAGGTGCGTTCAGCCAGCCTTGCTTCTCAGCGACGAGATTGCTGTATTCCTTACTCGTCGCCCAGGCGACGAACTTCTCGGCAGCTTCGACCTTCTGCGAGCCCGCCGGAATGGCAAGGCTCCAGGCCCAGAGCCAGTTGCCGCGCTTGCCGAGGCCCTTGTCCGGGGCGAGCGCAAAGCCGACCTTGTCGGCGACCTGCGACTGCTTCGGATCGGCGACGAAGGAAGCGGCAACCGTTGCGTCGATCCACATGCCGCACTTGCCGGTCTGGAAGAGCGCCAGGTTCTCGTTGAAGCCGTTGGAGGAGGCGCCCGGAGGGCCGGCATCCTTCATCAGCTTGACGTAGAAGTCGAGCGTGTCCTTCCACTCCGGCTGATCGAACTGCGGCTTCCACTTTTCATCGAACCAGCGAGCGCCGAAGGAGTTGGACATGGCCGTCAGGAAGGCCATGTTCTCGCCCCAGCCGGCCTTCCCACGCAGGCAGATGCCGTAGATTTCCTTGTCCTTGTTGGTGATCTTGCGGGCGGCGTCGGCAACGAAATCCCAGGTCGGCGCGTCGGGCATCTTCAGGCCGGCGGCGTCAAACAGGTCCTTGCGATACATGACCATCGAGCTTTCGCCGTAGAACGGCGCAGCATAGAGCTTGCCGTCCACGGTCAGGCCACTGCGGATCGCCGGCAGCAAGTCGTCGACGTCATAATTGGCGCCGAGATTGTCGAGCGGCAGCAGCCAACCCTGCTTTGCCCAGATCGGAACTTCGTAAGTGCCGATCGTCAATACGTCGTACTGGCCGCCCTTGGTCGCGATGTCGGTCGTGACCTTCTGGCGCAGCACGTTCTCTTCGAGGGTGACCCATTCGAGGTCGATGCCGGGATTCTTCGCCTTGAAATCATCCGTCAGCTTTTGCATCCGGATCATGTCGCCGTTGTTGACGGTTGCGATTGTCAGCGTCTCAGCCGAAGCCATGCCGGCAAACGCCAGTGCTGAGCAGGCGCCCAGCAGAAAAGTTCTCAATGTCATAATCTTCCTCCCAGAAGATTGGGTGTGAGCATTCGCTTCGCTCATGGGCAATTACTCAATAAACGATAAAGAATGTCAATCGGTAATCGTTGCTGCGGTGCCGAAGGAACTAGCTATCCAATTGATTAAAAATAGGTATTTTTTGCTCAATTCCTGAGCAAAAACTCAGCCGTCTCTTCGTCGGTAATCAGAGCATTGATTTGCTGGCCGACAATGGCGGCCCGGATCGCCTTGAACTTGCGCTTGCCCTTGGCCAGACCGATGACCATCGACGTGTCGCGGGACGGAATCGGCGCCGACGCGACGCGTTCGTTGATCGGGTTATCGAGCAACCTGCCGTCGACGTCGAAGATCCAGCCGCAGATCTCGCCGACGGCGCCACCGCGCATCAGCTCCATCATCTCGTCCTTTTCGAGGAAACCGTCGACGCAAAGCGGCCCATCGATGCCGAGCTCGCCGATGCCGACGAAGGTGACGTCGGCCTGCGCGCTCATGTCGAGAGTCGAGCGCACCAACTGCTGGCCATGCAGCAGCTCTCGCTCTTCCGCCGAGGTGACGAGCACCGGCAGCGGCATCGGATAGTGCCGCGCCTTCACTGCATCGGCCATGCTGAAGATGACGTTGTAATAGGCGGCCGATCCGTCAGGGGCGATATTGCCGGTCAGCGAGACGATGCGGTGATTGGGACATTCGATCGCCGGAAGCTGGTCGACGGCCGCCTTCAGCGTACGGCCAGTACCGACGGCAAGCACGATCGGCTCGGCCCGTTTCAGCCACCGCTCGATCTCGGCCGCGGCCGCCTCCGCAATACCGACAGTCGCCGACGACCCGGAATCGCTTGGCACCACCTCCACATGTTTCAGCCCGAATTTCCGCCGCAGCTGGCTGGCGAGCTCCAGGCAGGCGGCGATCGGATGATCGAGGCGCACCTTGATCAGACGCTCGGCAACCGCCAGCGACACCAGCCGCTGCGCCGATTGCCGCGAGATGCCCATCGCGGCGGCGATTTCATCCTGCGTGCGCCCGGCGACGTAATAGAGCCAGCCGGCTCGTGCCGCATCGTCGAGGCGTGCCGCAGTCTCGGATCTTTTTGCCATTGAATGCCTACCACGCAAAGTGAGCCGGCGTGCCGCCGCCGAACATGATTTGAAATTGTATCGCGCCAGATCAAAACAAAATTCCGGCAAATGTCGAGCCTGTTGAAAAGAGCTCCGCCAAATAACCTACGCCTACTCAGGCAAACCATTGCATGACGAGATAGATCGCCGCCTTCACCAGGCCGTAAACCACGCCGCCGGCAACGACCAGCGACACGGCCGTCATGATGAAGCCGACCAGCGCGAAGAGTCCGTCGCGGCCCAATATGCTGAAAGCGAAGACCGAGATCGTGACCGCCGGCAGCATGTTGCCGAGTGGCACCGGCAGCAGCAGTACGATCGACAGCATCAGGCATGCGGCCCCGGCGAGATATTCGGCCGGCGGCTCGGCGAAGATCGCCAGCCTCGGTTTCAGCATCCGCTCCGCCCAGGCGAGCCAGCGATGGATTCGGCCGACAATGGTTTCGAAATCCTCCCGCCGGATCGAACGGTCGGCAATCAAGCTCGGCAGCCAGGGCTTCAGTCCGAAGGTCAACTGTGCCGCCAGAAAGACCAACGGCGCGCCGAGCACTGCCGAAGTCCCGGGCGGCGTCGGAAAAGCGTTCGGCAGCGCGAAAATCAGCATAAGTGCGCTGATCGCCCTGTCGCCCATCGTGTGGAACAGGTCGCCGATCGAAATCCGCTCCCGGCTCCGGTCGGCGGCCAGCTGACGCAGCATGGATGAAAGGCGACGGCCTTTGGGGCGGGGTGGACGGGGTCTTCTGCGTCTGTGGAAATCGGCGTTTTCGATGGTCATGATACCAGTGAGTGATGGAAGTGCAGGCTCGGATTTTGGCCGCGCAATATGCCAATTGAATGACTTGTGCGATGGGAATAGCTGTTGATGGCGATTTGGCTAGATCATTCCCCTCTGCACCGCAAGCGCGCCGCGAGTGGCGGAATGAAGGCTTGTAATTCCCCGCCAACAGTGCGAGCAGACACCACAGACCAGAGAAACGGCAGGGTGGCAATGATCATCTCATTCGACATCGGCGGCTCCGCCATCAAGGGTGGCATTGCCCGTTCCGAGACGGACATCGTCCCCCTCGGCCGGCGGCCGACGCCGAAGGATGATTTCGCCGCTTTCGTCGACACCCTGCGCGCCATCATCGCCGAAACCGGCGAAGAGCCGAGTCGCATTGCGCTGTCCATTGCCGGCGTCGTCGACCCCGATACGCAGCGACTGATCTGCGCCAACATTCCCTGCATCCATGGCCGCAGGCTGGCCGCCGATCTCGAAGCCGAACTCGGTCTGCCGGCACTGATCGCCAACGACGCCGACTGTTTCGCGATGGCCGAGGCCGGCCTTGGCGCCGGTCGCGGCCACCGCATCGTCTTCGGCGCCATCCTCGGCACCGGCGTCGGCGGCGGCCTGATTGCCGATGGCCGTCTCGTCAATGCGGCCGGCGGTTTTGCCGGCGAATGGGGTCACGGACCGATCGTCGCCACGGCAGCCGGCAATCCGCCTGCCGCCATTCCCGCCTATGCCTGCGGCTGCGGCCAGAAGGGCTGCGTCGACACCGTCGGCGGCGCCCGCGGCCTGGAGCGTCTGCACAAGACGCTGCACGATCTCGATCTCTCGAGCGAAGAGATCATCGCCCAATGGCAAGATGGCGAGGAGAAGGCGGCACGGACGATCGACGTTTATGTCGATCTCGTCGCCTCGCCCCTGGCGCTGACGATCAACATCACCGGCGCGACCATCGTGCCGGTCGGCGGCGGCCTGTCTAATGTTGAGCCATTGCTTGCGGAGCTCGACCACGCCGTGCGCGCCCGCATCCTTCGCAAGTTCGACCGTCCGCTGGTGGTGCGCAGCCAATGCCGCATCGAACCCGGCCTGATCGGCGCAGCGCTGCTCGGGCTGAAAGCCGAAGCGGCGGCTCTTTAAAGCTCCGGCCACATCCGCACGATCGCCGCAAACCGATCCCAATCCTTCCGATCCGACGGTGTCCACGCGGCCTCGGCGACGGCCGGAAGACGCGGAAAGACCAGCCGGTTGAAATAGGCGCGTGAGATGAAGTTTTCAGTCCAGATGCAGGCCTGGATGCCGCGCATCTTCTCCTGCAGCGCCCCAGGCAACTCACCCTCGGCCTCGTAAGCATAGGTATGATCCGGCGGCGAATAGCCCGCCCATGCCGCGCCGGGCTCCGCCCAGGCTTCGGCCTGCGCCATGTCGAGATAGTAGGCCTGTCCCGGCGTCATCACCAGGTCGTAGCCTTGCTGCGCCAGCTCGATGCCGGCGGCGGGCTTTTCCCAGGCCATCAGCAGCGTGCCATCACGGTCGACGCCACCGCCATGCGAGACCTCGTTCCAGCCGGCGAGCTTTCTGCCGCGCTCCGACAGCATGGTCTTGATGCGCTTCAGGAAATAGGACTGCAGTTCGGCGGTGCCGGCAAGCTTCTCCCGCTTCATCAGCGCCTGGCAGAGAGGGGAGGAAAGCCAGGCGCCCTCTGCCACCTCGTCGCCGCCGATATGGAGATACTCGCTCGGAAACAGCGCCACGATCTCGTCGAACACCTTGCCGAGAAATTCGTAAGTGAATTCGACCGCAGGGTTGAGCGCATTGTTGGGGTAACCCTGCACCGCGCGATAGCTGTCGGGCGCTTCCTGCCCGTCGACGAGCTCGGGCAGCGAGAACAAGGTTGCGGTGCTGTGGCCGGGAATGTCGATTTCCGGCACCACCTCGACACCGAGCGAGGCGGCGTGCGCAACGACCTGCCGGACATCATCCTGCGTGTAATGGCCGGCGCGTGTTTCCGCTCCGTCGCCGAGCTGTGGCACGAGGACCTCGTCCGGCCCACGCCGCGCGCCGATCTCTGTCAGCCCTGGATAGGCCTTGATCTCCAGCCGCCAGGCTTCGTCGTCGGTCAGGTGCCAATGAAAGATATTGAGCTTGTTCCAGGCCAGGATATCGATCAGCCGCTGGACGTCGGCGACCGGATAGAACTGCCGGGACACATCGAGATGGCAGCCGCGCCAGTCATAACGCGGCTGGTCGGCGATCGTGCCAAAATTGGGGAATTTAAATCTTTCGCCATCGGCGCGGGCGCCGTGCAGCAGCTGCGCCAGACTGATGAGGCCGTAGCGCCGCCCCGCTTCATCCGCGCTCGAAAGCACGATCTCATGCGCGGTGAAACGCAGCTCGTGGGCGAAGGCAGCGATCGACGATTCGGCGACGAAACGAATGCGCCGCCCGCCATCGACTGCACTCAACGAAAACGGCGCGTCTTCGGCTGGGTAGAGGCGCTGGTAAAGTGAAACAACCTGTGAGAGGGCCTCGATCGCATCAGGCCACGTCTTCTCGGCCGGATGGAGGGTGGCCGGCAAGTCACCCGCCTTCAGCCCGAGCGACAGCGGCCAGGGGAGCAGCGCATAGGGTTCATTGGCTTTGCCGGGCGGCAGAAGCGGCGGCGACACACCGCCATCCAGGCCTTCGAGCATCAGATCGCCGAAATCGACGGGAAGGTGACGGCCGTCGGCAAGTGTCAGATAAGCGGATTTAACGCCAGCCGTGAGATGTTTCGGCTCTCTGCTCAGCCCCTCGACCGTGAACCGCCAACGCCCGCCCGGCGGCACGCTCAGCCCCTCGGGTGGCAGGAACTCATGAAAATGCGCGACCTGCCGCTTGAGGTTGCCGCCGTCGCAGACATGTTTGTCCGCAACCCTCGTCTCCGACGTATAGCAGAGCGAGAAGCCGGACAGCGGCTCGGCCGAAAGATTGTTGAGCGTGAGGATCAAGCGCCCGAAGCTGCCTTCGACCGGGCGCCAGCTTGTCTCCAGACTATAATCGGCCATGTCGCGCCCTCCCCGTCAACGAACGGCCGGGATCACGGCTGGTCTTCCGGCATTCCTTTGCAGCTTAGCCTGTTCGGGGCGGCAATGGAATCGGCGCGAACTCAGGCGAGGCGGACAGCGAGGAGAATCCAGAATGGTCAGAACGGTCGCAACGAGAATGCCGCCCATCATTGCCCAGCCAAGCGGACCCCGGCGACCAGGTCGCCTATGGGGCGCCATGCATATCATGTATGAAATCTGCGAAAAAGGCTGAGGCATGGATGGCTCTTTTATGCACGGCGATCGTCTGGGGGATTTCGGAGAATGTTCCTTCCACGAGCCGGAAGCCCGAAATGCGCACCGAGGTCTGGATGAGATATTCGGTCAATCCAGCGGCCGCATTACACTGGGATCCGACAAGTAGATCGACGGCTGATGCGGGGCTGTCAGTGTGCAAAACCGTTGCTCTTTCAAGCATTCGTTCGAGCTGTTTCGTGTAGGCCGCACTCCTTGCAGAGGCAATCCGGACTCCTTCGACGTCAACGTCTTGGACCCGCCGGAAGGACGAACTGTCAGGCACGAGATAGGTCGCTTTGACGGAGATGTATGGAGGCGAAAAGGAGAAACGGTCGGCTCTTGATGGATCAGAGGCAATGAAAGCGATGTCCCATTCATTGCCGCCCGCATCGGCAAGTATGTCGGCGGCCGAGCCGTACTGGATCAGGAAGAGGCCGCAATCAAGTTGTTCGGCGATCTTGCGGGCTATCTCAGTGCTCGGACCGACGAAGGCGGCCGCCTCATCGTCCCATCGGACCAACGCCGAATTCGACATGTTGACGGCGGCCCTGATCGCGCCGGTCGGCGCTATCTCAGCCAAAATTTGTTTCCGCGTCGGCATCTTCGAACTCCCTAAGATGCGAACCTAGCCGCGAGCGCCTCGGATCCTCTTGCAAGTAGTGCGACGTCCACACCGACGGCGGTAAACAGCATCCCCAGCGATATGCAGCGGGCTGCGAACTTCTCGTCGGGGGTGAGTATGCCGGTCGGCTTTCCAAGCGCCTTCAGGCGCCTTATCGCGTCTTCGATCGCCGCAACCACTTCAGGGTGACCCGGTTGACCAGGATGGCCAAAGCTCGCCGCGAGATCAGCCGGCCCGATGAAGATGCCGTCCACTCCTTCGACAGCGGCGATGGACTCGAGACGATCGAGCGCTTCACGGGTCTCGATTTGAAGAAGCAGGCATATCTCCTGCCCCGCGATCTGCGCGTAGTTCGCAACACGCCCGAAGCGGGTGGCACGCGTCAAGGCGGAGACACCACGAATCCCGCGCGGCGGATACCGTATGGCTGCTACGGCGGCCATCGCCTCCTCCTCGTTCTGCACATATGGAACGAGCAGCGTCTGCACCCCGATGTCCAGAAACCGCTTGATCAGCACGGGGTCGTTGAAGGCAGGGCGTACGACGGGCGAAACGTTGTAGGGCGCAACCGCCTGCAATTGGGGCAGGACGGTGAGGACGTCACTGGGAGAATGCTCGGTGTCGAACAGCAGCCAATCGAAACCCGATGGCGCGACGATTTCCGCTGCGTAGCTTCCCGGAAGGCCGCACCATAGACCGATCTGGCTTTGTCCGGCCATGAGCTTTCGCTTAAAGTGATTGACAGGGAGTTCCATCGTCACCTCACACGAACGAAACGCCGATGGAGCCGGCCGGCCCGTAATCGGCCTGGATGACGTCGCCCTTGGCGATATCCACGGGGCGGGTGAACGAGCCGGCAAGAACGATCTGGCCCTTCTTCAAGCCGCCGCCGACAGCATGGAGCTTGTTCACGAGCCATGCGATTCCAGCGGCTGGATGGCCCATGATGGCTGCGGAAACGCCGGATTCCTCGATAATGCCGTTTTTCGAAAGCGTCGCACCGACCCAGCGGATATCGACATCCATCGGTCGAACGATGCGACCACCTATGACGATCGCTCCGAAAGCCGCGTTGTCGGCGATTGTGTCGGTGATGGCTCTTGGCACTTCGGTTCGATAGTCGATGATTTCGAGAGCGGGAACGACAAATTCGGTCGCCCGCATGACGTCATAGATGCGGGTGCTTGGACCTTCGAGATCCTCGCCCATTACGAATGCGAGTTCGACTTCGAGACGGGGCTTGATGAACAGATCCGCTTTGATCTGCGCTCCGTCATTGAAGAGAGCGTCGTCGAGAATGACGCCGTAATCGGGCTCCGTCATTTTCGAGGCCATCTGCATTGCCCGCGACGTTAGTCCGATCTTGTGGCCAGCGATCCGTGCGCCTTTGGCAATCCGCGCCTGCGCCCAGAGCGCTTGTATTTTGTAGGCGTCTTCGAGTTCCAGGTTCGGATATGTCTTGCTTGGTTGGACGATTGGCTTGCGTTCGACTTCGGCCTTCAGCAGCGCGTCAGCTGCCTCCTGGCGTTCCTTGTCCGTGATCATGATTTGGCTCTGCTGCTTTCGTTATTTGATCGGAGGGCGTGGCAGGGCTGCCTCGCCTGGCTCCATGACATATGTGTAATCGAGCGAGAACCATGGCCCTGCGACGTCAGCGTCGGTCGGGTGCGGCTCTTCATGCCGGACGAAGTCGCCGGTCAACGCCGCGGTCACGCCGAATTGCACGTCGGAGTCGATGTTCGGATCGCTCGGATCGAAGACCTGCGAGATGAGTGTCTTGTATCCGTGCTTGAAGATGAGCGCGTGCAGATGGGCGGGGCGATAGGGGTGGCGGCCTTGCGCCTTGAGAAGGCGACCCACGACTCCGTCGACCGGGATCGGATAGCCAACCATTTTGACCGTCCTGAACCAGAAGCGGCCTTCTTCGTCCGTGGTGAGCTTCCCGCGGAGATTCATTTCTGCCTGGTCGGGATCTTGGTTCTCGTAAAGACCGACAGGCGACGCATGCCACACGTCGACCTCGGCGCCTGCGATAGGCTTGCCCTCCCGATCGACCACCTTCGCATGGACGAACAAAGGCGTGCCCGGAGTCTCGGACCGGATGACGGTTCCGCCGTTCTCGACCCGCGGAGAGTTAAGCCGCCAGAATGGCCCGAGCAACGATTGCGACGTCTCTGCCTGTCCCTTGTCGCCGTTATTGAGCAGGCAGACGAGCGAAGAGACCCCGAGCGACCCCGCCATGAGCACGAACTCGTTGTGACTGTCAGTCTGCAATTGGCCAATTTCGTTGAGGACCGCCGTGGCCTCCCGGAACTCGGCTTCCGAAAGCCTGACCTCCCGGACGAATGCGTGGAGATGCTTCACCATTGCGACGAGTATTTCACGCAGCCTGGGATCCTCGGTGCGGTGCATCACAGCGACGACGGCAGGCGTCACCTCGCTCTCAGTTCTGATTGGCATACCGCCACCTCCTCATGGAACGCCGAATATCAGAATAATCGATTATCTGTCAAGCAAGCGAACGTACCAGGACCGCGCTCGCCTGTCCAAACTTTTACGAACGCAATCATCAATCCACTGATTTACAAACGAAAAAGTGCCAAATAGATACCCTTTTTTAGGAAGCTTGGGCCGCTAGTACTGACGACAAGTTGACATAAATAATCGTTTATTATATCGATCATCGAAAGTTGAGCCGGATTGGCTGGGAGGAGTGATGGACTCGAGCGACGACAGCGCCCATGGCGCGCCGACAGAAGAAGATGCGCCGCCCGCGACCTTCGCCGACGATGGAAAAAACACCATCGGCAGCCAGCTCGCATCGCGTCTTCGAGAGGCGATCATTTCCGGCGAACTGGAGGCGGGCAGCAAGATCAATCTCGACAAGGCCCGAAAGACGTTCAATGTCAGCCTCAGCCCGTTGCGCGAAGGCCTGGCCCGACTCATTTCCGACGGCCTGGTTGAGTTTCAGGACAATCGAGGCTATCGCGTCGCCCCGATCTCGCTTGCCAATCTCGAGGAAGTTACGACCCTTCGGGAGGAGCTCGAGGTCTTCGCACTGCGCGAATCCATTCGCATCGGCGACGTCGAGTGGGAGGGCAACATCATGCGTGCGCTCCATCGCCTGAACCGAACCGAGCGCGACGCCGCCCGTCCCGAAACGCTGGAACACTGGGAAGCGCTGCACCGCGAATTCCACCTCACCTTAATCTCGGGCTGTGGCAAGCCGCTGCTTCTCCACTTCTGCAATCTTCTGCTGAATCTCAACGACCGATACCGCCGCGCCTTCCTCATCCGCACATCCGGGGACCGCAACGTAGGCCAGGAGCACAGCGAGATTGCGCAGGGCGCCGTGGCACGCGACGTTGAATATGCCTGCGAGAAGCTGCGCCAGCACATCCACCGGACCGGGACCAATCTTCGAAATCATCTTGCGACGAAAGGTGTCGTATGATGGCCGCCTCAACATCAAAGTCGACCGTCCCGATCGGCGTCGCGCATTTCTCGTCTATAATGCTGCCCCCCAGCGGAGTTCGCGAAGATTGCCAAACGGGCAGGTTTCTCCAGGATCGGCCTCAGGCTCCATCCAGCCTTTCCCGGTGCGCCGTATTATGAACTGCCTGTCGGCGGCGCAGCGGCCGGAGAGTTGAAGGCTGTGCTTGCCGGTGAAGAAGTCGAGGTCTTCGATATCGAGTTCTTCGTGATCGATCCCTCTTTCGACGCATCGTCAGTGGAGGCGACCGTCGCAGCAGCAGCGAATATTGGAGCGCGTCGGCTCAGCGTCTGCGGTGACGATCCGGATCATGCCAGGCTGCTATCGAACTTTTCGGATTTCTGCGTTCTCGCGGAACGGTACGGGTTGGCGGTTGACATCGAGAACATGGGCTGGCGGGTTGTCAAAGCCTTTGCAGATGGCATCGACCTCGTGACCGAGGCGGGGATGGAGAATGCCGGCGTTCTCGTCGACGGCGTTCATTTCTTCAGGAACGGCGCGGCTCTGGCAGACTTACGGGCCAACCTCGACAAAGTGAAGCACGTCCAACTATGCGACGTGGCCGGTCCGGCGCCGACGAACCCGGAGGAAATGATCGCGGAAGCAAGAAGCGGCCGACTGGCTCCAGGGGAAGGTGAGTTGCCGTTGGACGATCTGGTTGCCGCGGTCGGCACCGCCGCGTCCATCTCGGTGGAGGTGCCTTTGGTCGGATCGATGGCGCCGGAGGTCCACCTTAAACATCTTTTCGGCTGCGCGGAAAGAATAGTCGGACTGGATCGATAGTCCGGCGCGGATGCAGGTGATCCGCACCGGAAGGAGGAAATCATACATGGGTTATACATTCGATTTTGGTGCGGTCTTTGACCGCGCCCCGGAATTGCTTTGGGGTTCGCTCGGAACGATCGGGCTGGCGCTGGCCGGAATGGTCCTCGCGCTGGTCATCGGTATTATCGGCGTTGCCGCCAGAACGTCCAAGATCCGGCTCGTTCGAGCTCCCGCCATCGGGTTCGTGGAAATCGTCCGGAATACGCCCTTCCTCGTACAGATTTTCTTCATCTACTTCGCGCTTCCCTTGATGGGGATACGCCTCAACCCGACAGTTACCGCGATTATCGCACTGGGCATCAACGGCGGGGCATACGCGATCGAGATCATCCGCGGCGGTGTCGAGAGCGTCAGCAAGGGTCAGATCGAGGCAGGCTTCGCACTTGGCCTCCACAAGGGCGACGTCTTCCGGTTGATCGTGCTGAAGCCGGCTCTTCGGGCAATCTACCCATCGCTCACCAGTCAGTTCGTGATGCTGACTCTCACTACCTCGGTCTGCACCTCGATCGCAGCCTACGAGCTGACGTCGGCGGCGCAGAGAATCGAATCCGACACGTTCCGAAGCTTCGAGGTCTACTTCTCCGTAACTACCATCTACCTCGTGATTTCGACCCTGATGATGGGCCTCTTTGGCGTCATTTCCCGCCACTACTTCAACTATCCGACGCGATAGGAGGCACTTATGGGTCCCATCGGCGAAAACGAATTTCTATTCATCTTGCAGGGCCTGAAATGGACCGTACTGCTCGCGATCATCGGCTTTGTAGGTGGAGGCGTGTTCGGATTAGTGATCGCCCTGGCGCGCACATCAAAAAACCGGACGGCGCGCGTCGCGACTTCGGGCTACATCGCGCTCTTCCAGGGCACGCCGCTCCTGATGCAACTCTTCGTCGTGTACTACGGCGTGGCGCTGCTCGGCGTTGATGTCAACGCCTGGATCGCGGTGGCTATCGCCTTCACTCTTCATGCGAGCGCCTTCCTCGGCGAGATCTGGCGAGGCTCCATCGAAGCCGTTCCGAAAGGTCAGAACGAAGCCGCAAACGCGCTGGGCCTGCACTACCTATCGCGGATGAAAGACGTCGTCCTTCCGCAAGCCCTGAAAATCTCCATGCCTGCGACCATCGGCTTCCTTGTCCAGCTGATCAAAGGAACGTCGCTCGCCGCGATCGTCGGCTTCATCGAGCTGACCCGAGCTGGACAGATTATCTCGAACCAGACCTACCGGCCGCTCCTCGTCTTCGGGATCGTCGGCGTGATCTATTTCATCATTTGCTGGCCGCTGTCGCACCTTGGAAGTGGCCTCGAAAAACGGATGGCGAAAGCAGTCCGCTAACCGCTTCGCTCGAAGCAAATACAAAGAGGAGGAATAAGCAATGCAGACCAACCGTAGGAATTTTCTGGGAATCGCTTTTGCGACGGCCGCTTTCGCCACCATCGGAGCCGCCAGCGCATCGGCCGCCACTGTCGAAGAGATCAAAGCCAAGGGCACTCTCGTCGTTGGCATCCAGGGCGACAACGCGCCCTGGGGCTTTGTGAATACGAGCGGCAAGCAGGACGGCTTCGACGCCGATATCGCGACGCTGTTTGCCAAGGAACTCGGCGTGAAGGTCGAGTTCCAGCCACTCGCCGTCGCAAACCGAATTCCGGCGCTGACGACGGGGAAGGTCGATATCCTGTTCGCCACAATGGCCATGACCGAGGAGCGCGCCAAATCGATCCAGTACAGCAAGCCGTACGCAGCGAACACAATCTCGCTCTATGCCGCGAAGGCCGATGCCGTAAAGGCGCCGGCCGATGTAGCGGCCTGGGAGATCGGTGTGCCGAAGTCGAGCTCGCAGGATAAGGCCGTGACGGACGCTGTAGGATCGACTGCAACGATCCGCCGCTTCGACGATGACGCCGCCACCATCCAGGCTCTCATTTCCGGTCAGGTGAAGGCTGTCGGCGGCAACCAGTTCTACGGACAGAGGCTCGATGCGGCCAGCGCCGGGACTTACGAGCGTAAGATCGACTTCCTGAAGACCTATAACGGCGTCGGAACGCGCCTTGGCGAGAAAGACTGGAACGAAGCCGCCAACAGCTTCATCGACAAGATCAAGGCAAGTGGGGAGCTGGCGGCCATCACCAAGAAGTGGATGGGCATCGACCTTCCGACATTCCCCGAATCCATCCCCAACATCCCGTTCACCGTCAAGTAAAGCTGGAGGGCGCCGTGCTCAATTCTTCAAACGATCAGTCGATGTTGATTTCACTTGAGAAGATGGAGAAATGGTACGGCTCCTTCCATGCCTTGAAAAACATCAGCCTGTCGGTTCGCAAAGGCGAGAAGATCGTCCTTTGCGGCCCGTCGGGTTCCGGCAAATCGACTTTGATCCGCTGCATCAACGCGCTTGAGACGATCCAGGACGGGAAAATCGTCGTCGAAGGACAGTTGCTGGATGGCAGCACCAAGGCCGTGGATGCGATCCGGCGCGAAGTGGGCATGGTGTTCCAGAGTTTCAATTTGTTCCCTCACATGACCGTGCTCCAGAACTGCACGCTGGCCCCCATGCGCGTTCGCGGCACCAGCCGCGCCGACGCCGAACGACTGGCACGAAAATATCTGGAACGTGTCCGGATCCTCGATCAGGCGGAGAAATATCCCGCCCAGCTTTCGGGGGGCCAGCAACAGCGCGTCGCAATCGCACGTGCGCTCTGCATGGAGCCGAAGGTGATGTTGTTCGATGAGCCCACGAGTGCGCTGGACCCCGAGATGGTCAAGGAAGTGCTGGATACAATGATCGGGCTCGCACGCGATGGCATGACCATGATCTGTGTGACCCATGAAATGGGCTTCGCCCGCCAGGTAGCAGACAGGGTCATCTTCATGGCTTCAGGTGAGATCATCGAAGAGGCTGAGCCCGAGGTTTTCTTCAAGTCTCCTCAGCACGAGCGCACCAGGGCGTTTCTCGGCGAAATACTTGCCCATCACTGATCCAGTAGAGCTATCAAAATGGACAATAGAAAATTCCATGTCGGGCTGATCGGCGCGGACATTCAGATGTCGAAGTCGCCGGCTCTCCATGAGAGCGAGGCATACCAGCTTGGACTGGAATATCGGTACGAGCTTCTCGATCTGGCCGAGCGTGATCTTCCTGCATCTGCGCTGCCAGACCTTCTCGACGAGATTGAACGCCGGGGCTTTGCGGGAAGCAACATCACTCATCCGTGCAAGCAGACCGTCATAGCTCACCTCACCGATCTGTCGGAAGATGCCCAGATGCTCGGCGCAGTCAACACGGTCGTGCTTCGCAACGGAAAGCGGATCGGGCACAACACCGATTGGTATGGCTTTTATAACAATTTCGAGCGTGGATTACCCGATGTTGCTAAAGCACATGCGGTTCTGCTCGGCGCTGGCGGCGCGGGGGTCGCAGTCGCGCACGCAGCCATCAAGCTCGGAATCGAGATGCTTTCGATCTTCGACCAGGACGCAAATCGCGCCGCCACGCTTGCCGATCAGCTCAACCAGCGCTTCTCAAAAAGCTGCGCACAGCCGATCAGGGACATCAGTTCCACGCTCGCTTCGGCCGACGGGCTGATCCATGCCACGCCGACGGGTATGCGAAGCCATCCTGGCATCCCGATCGACCCGGGATCGCTTCAATCGCGTCACTGGGTCGCTGACATCGTCTACATGCCGCTTGTGACCGAACTTCTGGCTTTGGCCGAGAAGAAAGGCTGCAGAACGCTGCCCGGTGGTGGAATGACAGTATTCCAAGCCGCCGCCGCGTTCGAATTGTTCACGGGCGTGCAGCCGGACGCGGAACGCATGTCGCGTCACTTCGAAGAGTTGTGCCGAGCTGCAGTGTGATCTGGAGGACATGCGATGCCGCATATCATCATCGATTATAGCCGGGGCGCTGCCGAACGCGTGGTTATTGACGAACTGACCAGAGCGGTGCATCGCCGGGTCCGCGACGGGGGCCTCGTAAAGCCTGCTATAGTTCGCACATTCGCCAGGGAGGCCACTTTCTCCTGCGTCGGTGACGAGCATGCCAACAATCACTTCATCCAGATCATTGTGCGCATGGCTCCCGGACGGCCGGCGGAGGTGAAACGAGAGCTGCTGAAAGCGATTCTTGAAGCCGCGCACAGTGTCGCAGCACCCGCATTGGAGGAAGGACGGCTCGGGCTGCGTGCAGATCTCTACGAATCCGATCCCGATTTCGCATTCCAGGAAATAGCGTTCGCCTGAACTCAGGCGTTGCCTTCACAAGGATAATTGCAATGAGCCTGCTTTATGTTTTGAACGGTCCAAATCTCAACCTTCTCGGTAAGCGCCAGCCGCATATCTACGGCCACGAAACCCTGGCTGACGTCGAGGCCGACTGCCGGAAACTGGCATCGGAACTCGGACACGAGCTCCGCTTCCACCAGAGCAACCGCGAATACGAAATCATCGAGTGGATCCATGAAGCGCGTGAGGATGGAGCCGGCATCGTCATCAATCCAGCTGCATTCACGCACACGTCGGTTGCCATCCTTGACGCCCTGAATACGTTCGAAGGTCCCGTCATCGAGATCCACATCTCCAACGTGCATAAGCGCGAAAGCTTCCGCCACCACTCCTTTGTCTCCCACAGGGCAGACGGCGTAATCGCCGGACTTGGGACGGAAGGCTACCAGCTCGGCATCCGCCGCGTCGCGACAATGCTGATGACCCCGAAGAACGGCTGACAAAAAATGGTCGACCAGGTCAAACTAGCAGTGCTCGGCGCGGGACTGATTGGGAAGCGTCACATTCGACTTGTCCTAGAAGAACCCGAGGCGGACCTTGTCGCCGTGGTGGATCCCACATCGGTCGGTCAAAGAATTGCAAAGGAGGCCGGCGTCAGATGGTTTCCGAGCTTTGCCGACATGATCGCCGTCCAGCGTCCGGACGGCGTCATCATCGCCACCCCCAACCAAGTGCATATCTCGAACGGCATGGAGGCTGTGGAAGCCGGCATCCCGGCACTGATTGAGAAGCCGGTTGCCGATGACATTGCAGCCGGCGAGAAACTCATAGAGACGGCAGAAGCCAAAGGGATCCCACTTCTGACGGGTCATCATCGCCGGCATAATCCGATGATGCAGAAAGCAAAACAGATCATTGAAAGCGGGAGGCTCGGTCGGATACTGGTCGTCAACGCAATGTTCTGGCTATTCAAGCCGGACGACTATTTCGACATGCCCTGGCGACGGGAGCGCGGCGCGGGACCTGTGTTTCTCAATCTGATCCACGACATCGACAATCTTCGCTACCTGTTTGGGGATATCGCGGCCGTCGCGGCGCGCGAGTCCAACGCCATGCGTGGAAACGCCGTCGAGGAGACAGCCGTGATCCTAATCGAATTCAAGAACGGAATTCTCGGCACTGCGTCGGTTTCGGATTCCGTTGTCGCGCCATGGAGCTGGGAGATGACGACCGGAGAGAACGCCGCCTATCCGAAGACGGAAGAGGCCTGCTACATGATAGGCGGAACACACGGCTCGCTCGCCGTTCCTTCGCTCGACATATGGTGCAACCCAGCGGAGCGGAGTTGGCTGGAGCCCTTCGACCGGAAACGCATCAACGTCGAGAATGAGGATCCGCTTGTCCTTCAGATACGGCAATTCTGCAAGGTCATCCGAGGTCACGAGAAGCCTCTGGTCAGCGGGCGAGAGGGACTTGAAACTCTGAAAGTCATCGAAGCCGTCAAACGGTCCGCGGCCATGACACGGCGCGTCACGTTGTCGTGAAGCGCGACACGTGCCTGCCCTCGTCATAGGCTCGGAGTTCGAGACGACAAGCGAATTGTCCGCCGGAATTCAAAGCGGAGGGAGCAGGCGGTTCGCGTTTGCATGAACCGTCCCAAGAGACGCGTTTTGATAGGGATCTGCGACCTGGAAGGAAAACGGCGCGGCTTTCGCCGCGCCGTCCTCACTCTGCTGCCAACGCCGGCGGATGTCTGTCATCCGCCTCTTCCTGGATGGCGTCGGCATCCCGGCCTGGCTCGTCCTTTGCGTTCGGCTCCCGGCCGAAAAACAGGGCGTAACCGGCGGGCAGAACCAGAATGGTCAGCACGGTCGCAACCAGGATGCCGCCCATCATTGCGTAGGCGAGCGGACCCCAGAAGACGCCGCGCGAGATCGGGATCAGCGCCAAGACGGCGGTCAGCGCCGTCAGCATGATCGGCCGGAAACGCCTCACGGCAGCACCGACGATCGCTTCCTGCCGGTGCATGCCGGCCTTGATGTCCTGGTCGATCTGGTCGACCAGGATGATCGAGTTGCGCATGATGATGCCGAGCAGCGCGATGACGCCGAGGATCGCCACGAAGCCGAAGGGCGCACCGCTGATCAGCAGGGCGGCGGCCGCACCGATGATGCCGAGCGGTCCGGTGGCGAGCACCAGCATCGCCTTGCCGAAGTGCTGCAGCTGCACCATCAGCAGCACGATGATCACCGCGAGCATGATCGGCGCCTTGGCGGCGATCGACATCTGGCTTTCCGCCGCGTCCTCGGCGCCGCCCTGGATTTCGACCTTGTAGCCAGCCGGCAGGCTGTCGCGCATATCCTTCATATCGGCATACATCTTCATCACCACGTCGTTCGGCTGCACGCCATCCGGCAACGTCGCCCGCACGGTGATGGTCGGCAGCCTGTTGCGCCGCCATTCGATGCCCTGCTCCATAACCGGCACGACCTTGGCAAGTTGCGAAACCGGCACGAAGCCGCCGAAATCCGTCGGGACATAGACCGAATTGACCGCCGACAGCAGCGAGCGGCTGGCATCCGGCTCGCGGGCAACGATCGAGACCGTCTCCTCGCCGTCGCGGAAATCGTCGAGGGCGGCACCCGACATGGCGGTCTGCAGCATCTGGCGCACGCGCTGCGAGGTGACGCCGAGCGCCCGGGCGCGGTCCTGGTCGATCACCAGCTTCATTGCCGGCACTTGTTCCAGCCAGTCGTCATGGATAGCACCGAGCATCGGATTGGCCGCAAATCGCGCCTTCACCTGATCGGCGATTGCCCGCACTTCCTGGCGGTCAGGTCCCATGATCCGCATCTGCACCGGCCATCCTGTGGGCGGGCCGAGGAAGAGCCGGTCGACTTTGCCGCGGATCTCAGGGAAATCTTCCGCAAGCATCGTCCGCAGCTTGACGATCAGCCGCTCGCGCGCCGGTTCGTCATTGGCCATGACGAGGAGCTGGGCGAAGTTCGGATTGCGCAGCTGCTGGTCGAGCGGCAGGAAGAAGCGCGGCGCACCTTCGCCGATGTAGGTGGCGATGAACCGTTTGTCGGGATCATCCATCATCTTCGCTTCCAGCGCCTTGGCCTGGACCTCGACTTCCTTGATGCTGGTGCCCTCGGGCAGCCAGAGATCGACGAGGATTTCCGGCCTCGACGATTGCGGGAAGAAATTCTGCGGAATGAACTGGAAGGCCCAGAGGCTGGTGGCGAAAGTGCCGAGCGTCAAGAGCAGCACGATGACCCGGTGGCGTACCGCCCAGCCGACCGTGCCGCGCAGGCGCCGATAGAAGCGAGTGTCGAAGGCGTCGTGATGCTCGCCGGCGTGATGGCGCTGCTTGAGGATCATATAGCCGAGCCATGGCGTGAAATAGACCGCGACGAACCACGAGGTGACGAGCGCGATGCCGACGACATAAAACAGCGAACGCACATATTCGCCGGCCGTCGAGGCGGCGAAGCCGACCGGAATGAAGCCGGCCGTGGTGATCAGCGTGCCCGTCAGCATCGGGAAGGCGGTCGAGGAGTAAGCGAAGCTTGCCGCGTCGATCTTGACCAGCCCCTCCTCCAGCTTTCGCTCCATCATCTCGACGACGATCATCGCATCGTCGACGAGCAGGCCGAGCGCGATGATCAGCGCCCCGAGCGAAATGCGCTGCAAATCGATGCCGAGTTCGTACATCAGCGCGAAGGTCGCGGCGAGCACCAGCGGAATGGCGATAGCGATGACAAGGCCCGAGCGCCAGCCGATCGACAGGAATGAGACCACCAGCACGATGACGAGGGCTTCGCCGAGCGCATGCATGAATTCGCTGACCGCATCCGTCACCACGTCGGGCTGATTGGCGATCTGATCGACGGCAACGCCATAAGGCAGCGCCTCCTCGAAGCGCTGATAGGTCGCCTCGACACCCTTGCCGACGTCGGTCACGTTGAAGCCCTTGGCCATCACGACGCCGACCTGGACGCTGTCATGGCCGTTGAAACGGTACTTGCGCTGATAGGGATCTTCGAGCCCGGAACTGACGGTGGCGATATCGCCGAGGCGCGTCACCTGGCCGCCGGCGCGAAGGCGCAGCTCGCGGATATCCGCCGCCTTCTTCACGTCGCCTTCGACGGAGATGCGCACCGAGCGCAGGCCTGTATCGACGGAACCTGCCGGATCGACGTTGTTCTGGCCCTTGATGGCATTCTGCAGATCGAGGATCGTCAGGCCGCGCTCGGCGAGCGCCTTGGACGAGACGTCGATATAGATCTTCTCAGGCTGATCGCCGATGATCACGGCCTTCTCGACACCGGGTGTCGTCAGCAGCATATCACGCGCCTGGATCGCAAATTTTTTCAGTTCCGGATAGGAATATCCCTCGCCGCTGATCGAATGCAGCGTGATGAACGTATCGCCGAACTCGTCGTTGAAATAGGGGCCGAGCAGGCCCTGCGGCAGCTCGCTGGAGATGTCACCGACCTTCTTGCGCACCTGGTAGAAGGCATCCGCCACGTCCTTCGAATTCGTGTCGCCCTTGACCTGCAGGGTGATGATCGCGCTGCCCGCCCGCGTATAGGACTTAACCCAGTCGATATGCGGCGTTTCCTGCAGCTTGCGCTCGATCTTGTTGACGACCTGGTCTTCCATTTCCTGGATGGAGGCGCCCGGCCAGATCGCATGAACGACCATGACGCGGAAGGTGAATTCGGGATCTTCGCGCTGGCCCATGCGCATCAGGCCGAGCACGCCGGTGATGATGATCAGCCCAAAGAGGAAGCGGGCGATGCTCGGATGGCCGATCGCCCAGCGCGACAGATTGAAGGGCCGCTTTTCGGTGGTGTTGGCGTCCATGGTTTTATTCCCTTTTGCGACGCGATCAGCGAACGGCCTGGTCCGTATCGGCGAGCGCCGACTGCTGGTCCGGCACCTTCACCTTCAGATTTTCCGTCATGAACTGCGTGCCGGCCGCGACGACGAGATCGCCGGTATCGAGGCCCTCGGTCACATGCACGCCGTCGCCGGTGAAGTCGGCGACCTTGATGTCGCGGCCATGCACGGTCGCCGTATCGCGGTCGACGGTCCAGACCATCTGCTTGCCGTCTTTCTCAGCCAGTGCGCTGAGCGGGATCGAGACATAACTGTTGCCGGTGCTGACATCGGCCTCAATCGTCGCCGTCATGCCGAGTAGCACGCGCGGATCGTTCGGCAGGCTCACCCGCACCGCGAAAGTACGCGACTGCTGGTCGGCGCTGCCGGAAACCTCGCGCACCGTGCCGTCAAGCAGCAGCTTTTTATCGGCCCAGAAGCTTGTCTTGACGGTCTTACCCGGTTTGAATTCGGCAATGTCGTTTTCCGGAATCGCGATCTGCACTTCCTTCTCGCCGTCGACGGCAACGGTGACGACGGCCGTGCCGGAACCGACGACTTGACCGGTATCGGCATTGATCGCTGTGACGATGCCGTTCTGGCCAGCCTTGAGCTCGGTGTAGCTGACCTGGTTCTTCGCCTGGTCAAGCGCGGAGAGCGCGGCATCGCGCTGCGAAATCGCCTGGTCATGGCTGAGGGCGGCCTGTTCGAGCTGCGATTTCGGAGCGACGCTCTTGTCGAAAAGCTGCTCGGCGCGCTTGTTGGCAAGATCGGCGGTTTCGACGCTTCTTTCGGCCGCCGCGAGATTGGCTTCCGCGGTTTTGACCGCCAGCTGGTAATCGGTGGCGTCGACACGGGCGAGAACCTCACCCGGCATCACCCGGTCGCCGATATCGACGAGGCGCTCGGTGATCTTGCCGGCAACGCGAAACCCGAGGTTCATCTCCGTGCGCGCCTTGACCGAGCCCGAATAGACGAGCTTGCGGGTATCGCCGGCCTTGGCGATCTCGACCACCTTTACCGGCCGGATGACTTGCTTGACCTCGGCCTTCTCTTCCGAGCAGGCGGAAACGCCAATGCCGATGGCGCCGACAAACACGAGGCGGGCGACGGACGGCATGCGGCGGCTAAGGGTCTTGAGCGAAAACATCTTCCGCACTCCTGGATCGTTTCGGGGATCTTAACGGCGGCTGCCGTCCATTATTTCTTCAGCGCCCTGATCACGTAGTCGATCAGTTCGTCGACGCTCGCACGGTTGGTTTTGGCAAGACATTGCGCCACCATCTGCGGATGGCAGAGATTGATCGTCGCCGCGCCGAAGCAGCGCGAGGCAACGACCGGATCCTGCTCAGCGAATTCTCCGGCTGCAATGCCTTCGGCGATGATTTCGGCAATAAGATCGTGGACGCGGTCGATATGTTTCTCGATGACATGCCAGTCGCGCTCGATCGCGACGATGATCATCTCATGCACCTTCATCTCGTCGAGCATCAGATCGAGCGTCAACTGATGCTGTGTCTCTACGTAGCGGCGTAGCCGCTCGCTGGCGCTGATCGGCTGATGGCGGATGTCGTAGGCGATTTGATAGGCGGTGGCGAGCATGCGCCCGCAGAGCGCCTGATGGATCTCCACCTTGGAGGCGAAGAAGCGATAAATATTGGCCGGAGACATGCCGAGATCGCGGGCAATGTCGGCCACCGTCGTCTTGCTGTAGCCATAGTGTCGGAACAGCCGCTCGGCCGCATCGAGAATGCGGGTGACATTCTCCTGCCGGGTGACGTCCAGCGTATTTTCCGTGATGTCGTCCATGGTTTCGATGCCCGAATTACGACTGACGATTTTTGAATTTCGTCAGTCGTAAAATATCAGGCATTATTTGTCAATACTCAGCGCGCGCGGCGTGATGACCTCACCGACCAATGCCTCGATGAGCGGCAGTTCGTGAAATCGCGAATGCACAATTGAAAAGTGCCGCGCGGAAGCGCGCGGCACATCGTCGGCGACAGCAGCAAATCAGGCCAGCTTGACGTCGAGGGTGATCGGAACGGCGGCCAGCGCCTTGGAAATCGGGCAGCCGGCCTTTGCCTTGTTGGCAAGTTCGGTGAAGGTCGCCTCATCGGCGCCGGGAATACGGCCGGTGAGCGAAAGATGGATGGCGGTGATGGCAAAGCCGCCCTCGACGCTTTCGAGCGTTACCTTGGCGGAGGTTTCCATATGCTCGGCAGTAAAACCGGCTTCCCCGAGGATCAACGACAGCGCCATGGTGAAGCAACCGGCATGGGCGGCACCGATCAGCTCTTCCGGGTTGGTGCCGGCAATGCCTTCGAAGCGGCTGGCAAAGCCGTAGGGATAGTCCTTCAGCGCGCCGCTCTGCGTCGAGATCAGGCCTTTGCCGTCTTTGAGGCCACCGGTCCAATGGGCCGAAGCCGTACGATTGATCTGCATGCCGTCCTCCTGTTTCGATTGTGCTTTCGAGCAAGCGGCAGGGCGCCGCTCCATGCCTTCGGGAGTTCTGAGAGCCTTCCCGATGGACAATATAATGCTCTATCCCGAGAAGACGACAGGCCGGTAAAAATCAGCTGGAGTCGAAGCGTTTTCAGGCCGGATGCTGCAGCACGCTGAGACCGCCGTCGACCGTCAGGCAGGTGGCGTTCATGAACGGGCACTCGTCGGAGATCATGAACACGGCCGCCATGGCGATCTCCTCAGGCGTCGCGATGCGCCCGCCGGGATGCAGCCTCATCGTCTCGGCTTTGGCCGCCTCCGGATCGGGAAAGCCGTTCCAGTAGTCGATCACCTTCTGCGTCGAGACATAGCCCGGCGCCAGCGCGTTCACCCGGATGTTGCGGGCCGCATATTCGAGCCCCAGGGATTTCGTCATCCCCAGCAGCGCGTGTTTTGCCAGCGGATAGGGAAATGTGTGCGGGATGATGGTGAAAGCGTGCGTCGAAGCGATGTTGAGGATGACGCCGCCACCCTGTTCGATCAGGCCAGGCAGCACCGCCTTGCAGCAGTTCCACGCACCCTTGAGATTGATGTCGAAGCAGCGGTTCCACAGCTCGTCGGTCGTCTCGAGCGGTTCGGCGAAGATATTGACGCCGGCATTGTTGACGAGCGCGTTCAGCTGCCCGATCTCCTCATTCGCCTGAGCAACCAACGTCGTGATCGTTCCGGCATCGGTAATGTCGGCCGGCAGATAACCGAGCCGGCCGTCGATGCTTTGCAACTCTTTCGCTGATTTCGCCAGCAGTGCGGCGTCGCGGTCGACGAGAAAGACGGCCGCATCTTCCGTCAGGAAGGCCTTCGCCATCGCAAGACCGATGCCCTGCGCGGCACCGGTTATCAGGATGTGCTTGCCCTCCAGGCGGCCGCCCATCTAACGTCCCTCCGATTGTGCCGACAGTGCCGACATCCGGATCGTCACCGTGCCGGCAAGAATTTCGCCGGGCGCAAGCGGCGCGAGTCCGCCGAAATCAGGCAGGTGGTGGCCGTTCGGCAGGTGGCTCATCGGCTCGAGGCAGAAGAAGTCGCTCCGGTCGACCGGCATATAGAGCATGAAGCGATCGAGCGCGCCGTCGGCTTCCAGCGCCGCCTGAAGGCCAAGTTCCGGCCAGGCGATGGCGGCCCGCCCGTTCCAGCCCTCGAAGGCATTGTTCATCCATCTCTGCGGCAACAGTTTTTCCGATCTGAAATCGAAATAGCCGGGCACAGCACCGGGCCTATCAGGGAGATGGTCCGGCCGCTCGCTCCAATAGCGGTCGGCCGCAATCGTCAGCCGCGTCTTCGGCGTCCGTACGAAGAAAGGGTGTTGCCCGAGCCCGAAGGGAAGCGCCGCCTCGCCGCGGTTTTCGACGGAGAGCGTCAGTATCAGCGCATCGCCGGCGACCCGGATCTCCTGCCGGGTGAGATAGGCATAGGGTGAAACCCTGTCGGCGAGCCGGGAAAAGGTAAAGCGCGCATGTTCTGAATTGGAGTCTTCGAACTGCCACAGGCCGAGCCAGCCGTCGCCGTGTCGATAGAGCGGATCTGAAGTGTTCGGCTGGAAGGCGTAGTCGCGTCCGGCAAAGGACATGCTGTTGCCTTCGACGCGATTGCCGAACGGCACCATCGCAAAATTCGCCATCGCGCCGTCAGGCCCACCGGTCGCGACGAGAAAGGGGATGCCTCGAAACATCGCGGCGGTAACCGCGGCACCCCGAGGGCTGACCCGGACGGCGAGATCGCCTTGCCTCAGTTCGATATCGTGTCCGGTCTGTCCTTCACTCATCCGCGTCGTCCCGCAGCCGAAGATCGCAAATTGTCGAGCAGCACGGCAATCAGCAGGATCAGCCCGCGCACGACATACTGATAGAATGCCTGGATATTCAAGAGATTCATAACGTTTTCGGCAATGCCCATGATCAGCACGCCGACGATGACGCCGCTCATCGCCGCCCGGCCGCCAGCCAGCGAAACGCCGCCGAGAACGCAGGCCGAAATCACCGACAGCTCAAGTCCCGTCGCCGCATTCGGCTGGCCGGAGGTGATGCGCGAGGCAAGCAGGATGCCGGCAATGCCGCAGACGAGCCCCTGCAGTGCAAAGATCCAGATGCGCATGTTGACGACATTGACGCCAGCAAGCCGCGAGGCTTCGGGATTGCCGCCGATCGCCAGCGTGTTCTTGCCGAAGACGGTGCGGTTGAGCACGAAACCGAAAAGGATGAAAAGCATCAGCATGATCCAGATCGGCATCGGCACCGTCAGAAAGCGCGACAGGGCCAGCTGATAAAAGGCCGGATCATTGATGCCGACGGCACGGCCATCCGAGGCGATCAGCGCCAGCCCGCGCACGATCTGCATGGTCGCAAGTGTGGTGATCAGCGCGTTGATGCGGAACCGGGCGATGACGATGCCGTTGACGAAGCCGACGACGGCGCCGCACAGCAGGGCAGCGAGCAAACCAAGAGGGATGGAGCCCGTGGCGTTCGAGACCATCACGGCGATCATGCCTGAGAAGGCGACGATCGACCCGACCGAAAGATCGAAATCGCGCGAGGCCAGGCAGAACATCATCGTGCAGGCGACGATACCGATGGTGACCACCGACTGCAGCAGCCCCAGCATGTTTCGCTCGGTCAGGAAATTCGGCACGAAGAGCGAGACGATCACGAAGGCAGCGGCGAAGATCACCACCAAGCCCTGTTCGCCGAGAAGGATTTTTTTCAACGAATTCATCGTCCCTATTCCTGATGCTAAAGCATGTCACGCAAAACTGTGCAGCGGTTTTGCCTGGCAAAGCGCGAAGCGCTTTTGCCGCAATGACATGTGTAAAAACAATGACCTAAAGCGCGCGGAGCGATTTGAAGAATCGTGACGCGCTCTAGATGGGGCCTGCGGCATTCTTGTCAGGGAGTGCTGCCGTCAGGATGGCGCGCTCGTTGAAATCCTGACGGGCGACATTGGCCGCCACCCTGCCCTGACACATCACCATGATGCGATCGCAGATGCCCATGACCTCGGGCAATTCGCTTGATATCACCACGATCGCCATGCCGCCGGCCGCAAGTTCGTAAAGGATCTCGTAGATTTCCGATTTCGCCCCGACGTCGATGCCGCGTGTCGGCTCGTCTATGACCAAAACCTTGATCCCCTGCTCGGAAAGCCAGCGGCCCAGAATGACCTTCTGCTGGTTGCCGCCGGAGAGATTGATGATGTCCTGCTTGCGCGACGGGGTTCGCACCCGAAGCCGGGCGATGAACCGATCGGCCAGTGCAGCCTCTTTTCTAGGGCTCAGAATGCCGAAGGGCGAGAAATGCCGGCGTGACGAAATGGCGATATTCTCTTCGATCGACCGGCCCTGGACGATGCCGTCGAACTTGCGGTCCTCCGGGCAGAGCACCATGCCGGCCTTGATCGCCGCCTTCGGACTGTTCGGTAAGACGACAACGCTATCGATCGCGACCTGACCCTGATGCCTGACATCGGCACCGTAGAGCAGCCGCGCCATCTCGCTGCGGCCGGCGCCGATCAGGCCGAAGAAGCCGAGGATCTCGCCCTGGCGGACGGAGAAACCGATGGGATTGCGCAGCCTCGGCCCCGACAGGCCCTTGACCTCCAGCCTGATGTCGCCGAGCGGACGTTCGCGCCATCCCCAGACATTGCTGATCTCGCGCCCGACCATTTCCGAGATGATCTGCTCGCGCGTCGTCTCGGCGATGTCGGGATGGTGGGCGGCAAGCTTGCCGTCGCGCAACACGCTTAGGCTGTCGCAAAGCCGAAAAATCTCGTCGAGACGATGCGAGACGTAGAGAATGACCGTTCCCGTCGCCTTCAGCCTGTCGATCAGGGAAAACAGGATCTCGCTCTCGCGCGAGGAAAGCGAGGAGGTCGGCTCATCAAGCGCGATCACCCGTGCGTCGAGCATGACCGCTTTGGCGATCTCGACCATCTGCCGCGCGCCGATCGAAAGCGTGGCGACCTTGGCCGCCGGATCGACGTCGATGCCGATCTCTTCGAGCTTTCCCCGCACCGTCTCGATCAGCCTGTTCGAATGGATGATGCCGCCCTTGGCCGGAAAACGCCCAAGCCAGAGATTTTCGGCCACTGTCAGCTCCGGAACGAGCTGCAATTCCTGATGGATGACTACGATACCGGCATGAAAGGCGTCACGCACGGATTCGTATTTCTGCTCCTCCGCCCCGATCAGGATGCGGCCGGTATCGGCGGCCTGATCACCTGATAGCACGCGGATCAGCGTCGATTTGCCCGCGCCGTTCTCGCCCATCAGGCCGTGCACGGCGCCCTTCTCGACTGAGAAGGAAACATCCGCCAGCGCCTGCACGCCGGGATAACCCTTGGAGATATTGTTGAATTCGAGGAAAGCCATCACCGCTCCGCCGAGAGGATCCGGCGGCACGCTGAGCGGCCGCCGTCTATATCACCCTGGAAGGTTTACTCGATGCCGAGATCCTTGCGGACCTTGTCGTAATCGCCGCGCAGCGCCAGCGAGCCGGAGGTCAGCGTCAGCTTTTCCGGCGCCTTGTCGTTGGCGATCCAGTCGTACATGTTGAGCGCCGTCTCATAGCCATGACGCTTCGGCGAGATGATGACGGTGCCGAAGAAGCCCGTCGCTGCCGGCTTCTTGAATTCATTGATAGCCGATTCCGCGCCACCGATGCCGACGCCGATGACATTGGCAGCCGGAATACCCACAGATTCCGAAGCGCGGACGGCGCCGAGGACGGCTTCGTCATTGAGACCGAAGGCGACCCAGTATTTGACGTCGGCATGTTTGTTGAGAACGGTGGTCGCTGCATTCAGCGCCGCTTCGGTATCGGTCTTCGCCTGCGGCGCGTCATAGATGTCCTCGGCCGGGAAGCCGGCGGACTTCAGCACCGAAATGGCGCCCTCGACGCGGTCGACGGCCGTCGGCAGCTGATCGTAGGAGACACGAATCGCACCGACATTCTTCATGTCCCAGCCGCGTTTCTTGATTTCGTCGACGATGGCCTGGCCGACAGTCTCGCCGATCTTGGTGGCCGAAATACCCATGTGCGGCACCTCTTCCAGCGGCTTGCCGTCGGCGCTGACGAGGCGGTCGTCGACGGTCATCAGTTTCAGCTGGTTGGCTTCGGCCTTGGCAACGATGCCGGGGCCGAGCTTGACGTCGGGCGTGCAGATGATGAAGCCCTGCGCACCCTGGGCGCCGAGATTGTCGATCGCCGACTGAACCTTCTCGCCGTCTTCGGCGCCGATCTTGACGACGGTGAAGCCTTTTTCCTTGGCGGCCTGGTCGGCGAATTTCCATTCGTCCTGGAACCACGGCTCCTCAGGTTGCTTGACGATGAACCCGATCTTCACGTCTGCGGAAAATGCCGAGCCGGCTGCCAGAATGGCGAAGGTGCCAGCCAGGATGGCTGCTTTGAACAAGCGCATGTCTCTCTCCCGAAATTCTAAAAAATCATGCAGCCGCCTCCCAGGCAGCGCCCATGAATTAAGATAAATCATCATACCAGTCAATTGCCAATGTATGATGATTGCAATAGTACGATATTCGACGAGGCGCTGGAGGAAGCGTCGCAAAGCCGATCGAATTCGGATAATGAGGTTCGATTGCCTGGCGCCGGAGATAGAGCGGAGAGGTAAGTTGGAAACAAACGAGCGACAGGGCGGGGCCGAAAGCCCCGGCATCGAGCGCCGTCCGCGTGTACGCCGCAACGTCACGGCGGCGATCGCTCAGGATATCTGCGCGGAGCGGTATCCTTCGGGCTCGCCGCTGCCCCGCGAAAACGATCTCTGCCAACTCTACGGCGTCAGTCGCACGGTCATCCGCGAATCGTTGAAAGTGCTGGAATCCAAGGGTCTTGTCCGCGGAAAGCCGCGCATCGGCACCACCGTCTGCGATCGGGACGACTGGAATATTCTGGATGCCGACGTGCTCGATTGGATTGGTCCTTATATCAAGGATTTCGACCTGCTCGGCTGCATTCTCGAAGCCCGCCGCACCATCGAGCCGGCAGCGGCCGAATATGCCGCCGAGCGTGCCAGCGCCCAGGAGATTGCCGACCTCGACAATGCCTGGCGGCAGATGCGCGACAGTGCCCGAGACCCGGAAAGCTTCACCGATGCCGACGTCATGTTCCATACGGTGCTGCTGACCGCCAGCCACAACCAGGTCTTCCGCCGTCTGTCGAGCGCCATTCATGCGGCGCTGAAATATGCGCTGCATGCCTCCAACATCGGCGTCGAGAATCGCGAGGATGCGGTGCTCGTTCACGGCCAACTGGTCGAGGCCCTGCGCATGCGCGACAAGACAGGCGCCCGCGACTGCGCCAACCGCATGCTCGATCTTGCGGTGCGCGACCTTGCCGCCGCCGAAAAGGCGATCGGCAGAACGAAATAAGCAATTCGCGGCTGGGCCGCCGGTCAAGAAAACTGAAGAGAGACTGAAGAGCAGCGATGAAGATCACCAAACTCACCACCTATATCGTTCCGCCGCGCTGGCTGTTTTTGAAGATCGAGACCGACGAGGGCGTCGTCGGCTGGGGCGAACCGGTCGTCGAAGGCCGAGCGCTGACCGTCCAGGCCGCCGTCCACGAACTGGAAGACTATCTGATCGGCAAGGATCCCTTCCTGATCGAGGACCACTGGACGGTGATGTATCGCGGCGGCTTCTATCGCGGCGGTGCCGCCCATATGAGCGCCATTTCCGGTATCGACCAGGCGCTGTGGGACATCAAGGGCAAGGCCCTCGGTCAACCGATCCATTCCCTGCTCGGCGGCCAGCTGCGCGACCGCATCAAGGTCTATTCCTGGATCGGCGGCGACCGTCCTGTGGATGTCGCCAACAATGCCAGGGAGGTGGTCGCCCGCGGCTTCAAGGCGATCAAGCTCAACGGCTGCGAGGAAATGCAGATCGTCGACACCAACGAGAAGGTGGAGAAGGCGGTCGAGACCATCGCCGTCATCCGGGAGGCGATCGGCCCGCATATCGGCATCGGCGTCGATTTCCACGGCCGCGTGCACAAGCCGATGGCCAAGGTTCTCGCCAAGGAACTCGAGCCCTACAAGCTGATGTTCATCGAGGAGCCGGTGCTCTCGGAAAACAAGGAAGCGCTGCGCGACATCGTCAATCACACCTCGACGCCGATTGCACTCGGTGAGCGGCTCTTTTCGCGCTGGGACTTCAAGCAGGTGCTGTCGGACGGTTATGTCGATATCATCCAGCCGGATCTGTCGCATGCCGGCGGCATCACCGAATGCCGCAAGATCGCGGCGATGGCCGAAGCCTATGATGTGGCGCTGGCGCCGCATTGCCCGCTGGGCCCGATCGCACTCGCCGCCTGCCTGCAGGTCGATGCCGTCAGCTATAATGCCTTCATCCAGGAACAGAGCCTCGGCATCCATTACAACAAAGGCAACGACATCCTCGATTACATCTCCAACAAGGAGGTGTTCCAATATGCTGATGGTTTCGTCTCGATCCCGCAGGGGCCTGGTCTCGGCATCGAGGTCGACGAGGCCTATGTCATCGAGCGCGCCAGGGAAGGCCACCGCTGGCGCAACCCGATCTGGCGCCACGCCGACGGCAGTTTCGCCGAATGGTAAGAGGAAAGGGTCGCGCCAGCGGCCCTTTTTTCATTCGCCGTGTAGCATATCGGTCGTCTCGTCCGTCATGGTGGAAACTCAAACAGGAGATCTTACGATGGCCAGAGCAATCGCAATCATCGTCGCCCGCATCATTTTCAGCTTCATCTTCTTCATGGCCGCCGGCTTCAAATTCGCCGATATCGGCGCGACGGCGGGTTACATCGCCGCTGCCGGTTTTCCGATGGCGAAGTTCCTTGCCTGGATCGCAGCCTTCTTCGAGATCGCCCTGGCGCTCGCCTTCATAACCGGGACCCTCTTCACCGAGGCCAGCCTGCTGGCGGGCATCTACGTGATCTTCCTTGCCTTTGCCTTCCACGGGCCATCCCATTGGCAGCAGAACCAGGCCGAATTCGGCTTCTTCGTCGATCACTTCACCTTCCTCGCCGGCCTGCTCTTTGCCGCCGTCCACGGGCCGGAGAAATGGGCGCTTCGGTATAATCTCCTCAAATAGCGCCACCGGCCCCCTTCCCCCTTCCCTCCGGAACCAAGAGCCGTGCGGAACATTGGCTTACAATGGCAAGGAGAGCCCGCCCATGGAGCTGAAGGGAAAGATCGCATTGGTGACAGGCGCCGGGTCCGGCATCGGCAAAGCGGCCGCGTTCAGGCTCGCCGCTGAAGGCGCGAGGGTCGCTGTGCTGAGCCGCACCCACGACGAGGTCGAAAAGACCTGCGCCGAGATCAAGGCGGCGGGCGGCGAATCGATCGCGCTGATCGCCGACACCAGCGACGAGGCGCAGATGCGCAGCGCCGTGGAGCAGCTGACCGATACGTTCCACGGCATCGACATCGTCGTCGCCAATGCCGGCATCAACGGCGTCTGGGCGCCGATCGACGATCTGAAGCCGGATGAATGGGACAAGACCATCGCCGTCAACCTGCGTGGCACCTATCTGACCTTGCATCTGACGGTCCCGTACCTGAAGAGGAATGGCGGCTCGATCGTCGTCGTCTCCTCGATCAACGGCACCCGGACATTCACGACGCCGGGCGCCACCGCCTATACCGCAACCAAGGCCGGCCAGGTCGCCATGGTTCAGCAGCTCGCCCTCGAACTCGGCCGGCACGGCATCCGCGTCAATGCCGTCTGCCCCGGCGAGATCGAGACCAATATCGGCGCCAACACCAATAGCCGCCATCGCGAGGAGACCGAGGTGCCGGTCATCTGGCCACAGGGAGATATCCCGATCGCCGGCGGCAAGGCGGGCAAGAGCGAGGATGTCGCTGAAACCATTCTCTTCCTTGCCTCCGACAGGGCTCGACACATCACCGGGACGCCGATCTGGATCGACGGCGGCCAGGGGCTGCTGCGATAGGCCTGCGTCCTGCGACGATCAGGCGGTCAGGCGGGCGTTATCGAGCGTATAGAGTTCTTGCGCGCGCTGCACGCCGCGCAACGCATAACGTCCGACACAGGCAAGTGCGGCGCGCTGTTCCTCCGGTATCGCTGTGGCGAAATCGGAGGAGATCAACAGGTTGAGATCCACTGATCGGCACATCGAAGCGATGCGGCTGACTTCGTTGACGGCAGGGCCGATGACCGTGAAGTCCAGCCGGTCCTGACTGCCGATATTGCCGTAAAAGACGTCGCCGATATGCAGGCCGATATAGACATCGGTCGTTGGCCGGTCATCGGCATTGCGTTCGGCGTTCAGCTTGGCGAGCTTTTCCCGCAGAAGCGCTTCTGCGTGGAGCGCCGCACGACAGGTCTCCGCCGGCACTTCGCCCTTGAAGATCGCCAGCACGCCGTCGCCGATCAGCTTCAGCACATTGCCGCCGGATTCGTGGATCGCCGTGATCACCGCCTCGCTATAGTCGTTGAGCAACGGGATGATCTCCTCCGGCGGTACGCTGTCGGAGATCTTGGTGTAGTTCAACAGATCCGAAAACCAGAGTGCGGCCGAAATCCGCTCCGATTTGCCACGGCTGATCTTGCCCTCCATGACCTGACGCGCCGCGTCCTCGCCGAGATAGACTTCGGCGATGGTACGCGCGATGCGCCCGAGCCCGATGCACTTGATCGCCAGCCCCAGTACCGGCACCAGCTTGCGCAGGATGGCGAGGTCGTGATCGGAAAAACCCTCGGGATGTTTGGTGGCGAAATGGGAGAAGAAACAATCCATTTCGCCGATCGTTCCGGCCTCGCTGAAACGATGGACCATCGCTATGAAATCCGTGTGGCCGGCTTCAGCGATCTTGTCGAGCATGCTGAATTCAATCGGATCGCCAAAGCCGAGACGTCGGCGTATCTCCCGTTCATTGTTGGACCAGAGATAATAAAAGGCCGAGCGCTGCCAGTTCGCTGCTGCCTCCCCGGAGCTCGTCGAGCCATATTCGAACTCCGTCTCGATCTCCTCCTCGCTGTCCCAGCGGAAGGCTCGGCCCTCATGCACTGGGTGCAGCGTATCCATCAGCGCCAGGCCGCGGTCGAGCGGTAGGCCGGCATTGCGGCAGGCCGCGCAGAAACCGGTCATGAGCTCGGCTTCCGAGGCGCCCTTCAGGCCCTGCTCCGTGATCCAGGCTGCAATTGTGCTGACGTCGCTATAATCCATGCCACTCACCTTCACTCTCGCCCAAGCTGTAGTCCGAATTCGGCATCGAAGGAAGCCAATTGGCTCAATCGTCGACGGGCATGTTGTAGGGCGTGATGATTTCGACCGATGAGAGCGCGGCGGGAACCACCCGCCCCGGTGACGTCGCCCGGCCCATGATCGCCCTGAAGGCCGAACGCGCATCGGTTCGGAGATCATGATGCAGCACGAAGCCGATCCGGCGGGCGGCAAGCAGGGCGCGGTTGTCAACGTCGAGATCATGAGCGACGAAGACGTGGACCGGACGTTTGGCCGCATCGAAGGCTGCCAGCACAGCGCGGTTGCCGCCACCGATCGAATAGACGGCATTGATGGTGGGATCGACGGCAAGGGCAGCCGCCGCAAGCGTTCCCGTCGCCGTATCGGTGCCATGCCCCTCGCTGATTTCGGTGATGCCGATCCCGGGATAACGGGCGCGAATGATGCGGCGAAAGCCGATTTCGCGCTCCTCCTCGCCGCGGAACCGCCCGCTCGACAGCGTCACCAGCACCTTGCCGCCACCGCTCGCAAGCACTTCGCCGATGAGATAGGCGGCGGTCTCGCCCGCCGCCCGGTTGTCGGCGCCGGCATAGGCGATGCGCGCCGAATTCGGCAGGTCGGTCACCAGCGTCACCACGGGAATGCCGGCCGCATCCGCTCGCGCGACGGCAGCGGTCACCTCGGCGACGTCAGGCGCCTTGAGCACGATGCCGTGTGTGCCGCGCAACCGGACATGGTCGAGAAGCTGCACCATCTCGGCCGGCTTCATCACCTCGGCGAAATGGAACCGGCATCGGACGATGCCGGGCAGGAAGGCCGCCATCTCAGCCTCGAAGGCGGCGC
This sequence comes from Rhizobium sp. F40D2, assembly GCF_051810745.2. Classification (NCBI taxonomy): domain Bacteria; kingdom Pseudomonadati; phylum Pseudomonadota; class Alphaproteobacteria; order Hyphomicrobiales; family Rhizobiaceae; genus Rhizobium; species Rhizobium sp. F40D2. The sequence continues at coordinate 2,112,124 of NZ_CM131436.1, read as the reverse complement.
GCACCGCATCGCTGAAACGCTGAGGCGTCTCCATGACGATGTCGATCGCCAGCATGCGCCCACTGGCCACCGCCCCGGCCTGCTGCTTTTCGAGTTCGGCGATCGCCGCCTTCACCCGCATTTCCGTCTGCTGGCGCACACCCGGCCGCCCGTTCAACACCCGGTCAACCGTCGCAGTGCTCAATCCGGCCTGGAAGGCGATGTCCTTGACGAGAAAGAAATGGGCCATGGAGTCCACTTGATGGTTTTTTGATGGATTCCTGATCTATATCACCCGGCATCGCGGCGTATAGTGCCTTCATCGAAAGAGGAGGGGCCACCATGAAAACCGACAATCAGCAGAAATTGCGCGCCGACCGTGTCTGGCTCAGCGAAGACAGCTGCGATCTCGACGATTTTCGCCGCCTGGCGGAAAAGACCACCGCGCTTGCCGATTACCCCACGGCTTCTGCCGTCGAAAAAAACGTGCTGATCTATGACAGCCGCAAGGTGACGGCGGCGGCCGCAACGCCGGAGGGCCGGCGCGCCGTGCTGGCCGAGATCTGCGAGGCCTTCGGCGACGGTCCTGGTGTCGCCGTCTTCAAGCATGCTTACGAGCATACCGCCATTATCGACCGCGCCAGCGCGGTCTTCGATCAGATCATCGAGGAGCAGCATCGCACCTCGACCGGCGGCGGCGATCACTTCGCCAAACCCGGCGCCAACGACCGCATCTGGAATTCGCTTGAGAAACATTGCCTCGCCGATCCTGCGAATTTTGCCGAATATTATGGCAATGCCATCGTCGCACTCGCAAGCCAAGCCGGGCTCGGCCCGAGCTACCAGATGACGGCCCAGGTCAACCGCGTCAATCCGGGCGGCGCGGCACAGTCGGCCCATCGCGACTACCACCTCGGCTTCCAATCGTCTGCGGTGATCGAGCAGTTTCCGGTGCATGTGCACCGGCTTTCGCCGGTGCTGACGCTGCAGGGGGCGGTCGCCCATTGCGACATGCCGCTCGAAAGCGGCCCGACGCTCTTCCTGCCGCATAGCCAGACCTATGTGCCGGGTTATCTCGCGCTCAAGCGCCAGGAATTCCGGGATTATTTCGAGGCCAACCATATCCAGCTGCCGCTCGAAAAAGGCGACGTCGTCTTCTTCAATCCCGCCCTCTTCCACGCCGCCGGCACCAACCGTTCGGCCGATATCAAGCGCGTCGCCAACCTGTTGCAGGTCTCCTCCGCCTTCGGCCGGGCGATGGAAACCGTCAACCGCGAGAGGATGAGCGCAAGGCTCTTTCCCGCCCTGAAGACCTTGCAGGACAGGCTATCGACCGATGAGATCGCCAACGCCGTTGCCGCCTGCGCCGAAGGTTATTCCTTCCCGACCAATCTCGACCGAGACCCCCGCTCGGCGGCCTGGCGCCGAAGACGCAGGCGCAGCTGATGCGCGAGGCATTGAAGGAAGGCTTAAGCGACGAAGCCTTTGCGGCGGCACTTGCAGAGCAGGCGCAGAAGAAGCTGAGCTGACTAAGGATCTGGAGCCGACCCCACATAAAGCCTCCCGCACCCGCGGGAGGCCATTCGCATATCACCACCAAGGAGGAACCACATGAGCACGGATCACAGCCGCCTCGACGGCAAGATCGCCATCGTCACCGGCGGCACGCAAGGGTTGGGCGCAACTATCGCCCGTCTTTTCGCCGAACGCGGTGCTGGGGGCATCGTCATTTGCGGCCGCAACGAAGCCAAGGGCCAGGCGAAGGCCAATGAGATTTCGGCCGCGACCGGCGTGAAGGTCGTCTACGTCAGGGCCGACCTCGGCAAGGTCGAGGACGCCAGGAATGTCGTCCACGCCTGCGATGAGGCCTTCGGCCGGGTCGACGCGCTGGTCAATGCGGCCGCCATCACCGATCGCGGCACCATCCTCGACACCAGCCCTGAACTCTTCGACGCCATGTTCGCCGTCAACGTGCGCGCACCGTTTTTCCTGATGCAGGAGACCGTCAAGGTCATGCGCCGCGAAAAGACCGAGGGCACGATCGTCAACATCGGCTCGATGTCGGCCAAGGCAGGCCAGCCCTTCATCGCCGCCTATTGCGCCTCCAAGGGGGCGCTCGAAACGCTGACGAAGAACACCGCCTATGCGCTGCTGCGCAACCGCATCCGCGTCAACGGCCTCAACATCGGCTGGATGGCGTCCGAAGGCGAGGATCGCATCCAGCGCGAATATCACGACGCCCCCGCCGACTGGCTGGAGAAGGCGGCAGCAGGCCAGCCCTTCGGCCGCCTCGTCGATCCGCACGAGGTGGCGCGCGCCTGCGCCTACCTGTCATCGGCCGAATCCGGCTTGATGACCGGCTCGGTCATCTGCTTCGACCAGTCGATCTGGGGTGCCTACGACGGCTCGCCGCATCCGGTGGCCGCACTCTGATAGGTCGGGAGCCCGGCATTTCCCATGCCGGGCTCTGGCACCTCCCAGGATTTGCCGCTAGGAAGATGCGGCAGCATTCAGGGAGAAACTGGCGTGGCCGACAATCCGCTTTATGACATCCGCGATGAACGTTTTAGCGCTCTGGTCATCGGCAGCGCCGCGCTCGAAGAACTCTATTCCGGCTGCCGCTGGACGGAAGGCCCGGTCTGGTTTTCTGACCTGAACTGCCTTCTCTGGAGCGATATCCCGAACGAACGCATGATGCGCTGGACACCGGATGGCACGGTCTCGGTCTTCCGCTCGCCCTCCAACTACATCAACGGCAATACCCGTGACCGGCAGGGCCGGCTTGTCTCCTGCGAACATGGCGGCCGCCGCGTCACTCGCACCGAGCCGGACGGCACCATCACCGTTCTTGCCGACAGCTACAGGGGCAAACGGCTGAACTCGCCGAACGATGTCGTCGTGCATTCCGACGGCGGGATCTGGTTCACCGATCCGACCTACGGCATCCTCTCGGATTACGAAGGCCACAAGGCCGAGCCCGAGCAGCCGACCCGCAACGTCTACCGGATTGATCCCGCCAGCGGCGCGATCGAGGCCGTCATCGAAGATTTCATCCAGCCGAACGGCCTTGCCTTCTCGCCCGACGAGACGAAGCTCTTCATTGCCGATTCCGGCTCGGCAAAACATGAAGTGCCGCGCCATATAAGAGTTTTCGACGTCGTCGACGGCAGAAGGCTTACGAACGGCCGTTATTTTTGCAGCCTCGACGTCGGCAACCCTGACGGTTTCCGCTTCGATGTCGACGGCAATCTGTGGACAAGTGCGTCCGACGGCGTTCACTGCTTTTCGCCGGACGCCACCCTGCTCGGCAAGATCAGAGTGCCGCAGACGGTGTCCAACCTCACCTTCGGCGGCCCCAAGAAGAACCGGCTCTTCATCACCGCGACGCGCTCGGTCTATACGATCTATACGAAGACCAACGGCGCCCAATATCCGTGAGGATCAGGTCTTCGCGGCGTCCGGCCTGCCGTGCAGAGGCTCGGCACGGTGCCAGTTTTCCAGGATGCGGCCGTCACTATGTTTCTGCCGCGCCCAACGGATGCCGTTCGAGATCACCTTGTGCACGGTCTTGTCGTGATAGATCGGGTAGGTTTCGTGGCCGGGGCTGAAGAAGAAGATGCGCCCTCGCCCGCGCTGGAAGGTGCAGCCGCTGCGGAACACCTCGCCGCCGGAATACCACGAGATGAACACCAGCTCGTCCGGCTGCGGAATGCCGAAGGGCTCGCCATACATTTCCGAGGCATTGACCTCGAAATAGGGCGGCAGTCCCTCGGCGATCGGATGTGAGGGATTGACCACCCAGACGCGCTCCAGGTCTCCATCCGGCGTCTCGCGCCAGGAAAGATTGGCATTGGTGCCCATCAGCCGGCGGAAGAGCTTGGAATGATGGCCGGAATGCAGCACCAGCAGGCCCATGCCCTTCAGCACCCGCTGCTGCACGCGCTCGATCAGCCCGTCGCTGACCTCCTCATGCGCCATGTGCCCCCACCAGAGCAGCACGTCGGTATCATGGAGCACGCTGTCCGGCAGGCCTTCATCGGGATCGTCGAGCGTGCCGCGGCGGATTTCGAAATCCGGATGGGCGATGCCGGCGGCGATCGCGCCGTCGATACGATCGGGATAAATGTCCTGAACCTCCTTATGGAGCTGCTCGTGGCGTCCCTCGTTCCAGATGGTGACCTTGATTGTCATGGCATTCCTCGATGTTTGCTGTCAGGCGGTTGCCGGACGGATCACCCGGCCGGCGGAATCGAACAGATGGCAGGCGGCGGGATCGGCGGTCAGCGACACGCGGTCGCCCGGCCGCACCGCGATATCGCCCTCGGCACGCACGACGATCGGCTGTTGCCCGGAGCCGACGGTCATGTAGGTCTCTACGCCGAGCCGCTCGACGATGACCACCTCTGCCGTGAAATGGCCCTGCCCCTCCGGGGCGATCTTCAGATGCTCCGGCCGGATGCCGAGTTTGGCCTCGCCCTGCGGCACCGCGCCATTGGCATCGGCAAGATCGAGCGACAGCCCGATCGGACTGTCGAGATGCAGCGCACCCGCCGAGGCCCGCGTCGCGGTGACCGGGATGACGTTCATCTTCGGCGAGCCGATGAAGGTCGCGACGAATTCATTCCGCGGCTGATGGTAGAGCGACATCGGCGCGCCCTCCTGTGCCACCAGGCCCTTGTTCAGCACGACGATCCGGTCGGCCATCGTCATCGCTTCCACCTGATCGTGGGTGACGTAGACGACGGTCGCCTTCAGCTCGCGGTGCAGGCGCTGCAGCTCGGCGCGCATCTGCACGCGCAGCGCCGAATCGAGGTTCGACAGCGGCTCGTCGAACAGGATCAGCGACGGCTTCTTGATGATGGCGCGGCCGATCGCCACCCGCTGGCGCTGGCCGCCGGAAAGGGCGGCCGGGCGGCGGTCGAGATAGTCGGTGAGCTGCAGGATCTCGGCGACGCCTTCCACCTGCCGGCGGATTTCCGTCTCCGGCACCTTTTTCAGGCTGAGGGAAAAGCCGATGTTTTCGGCAACGGTCATATGCGGATAGAGCGCATAGGACTGGAACACCATGGCGATGCCGCGTTTATCGGGCGGCACGTCGTTGATGCGCTTGCCGTCGAGGACAAGATCGCCTTCGTCGATGCCTTCGAGGCCGGCGATCATGCGCAGGAGCGTGGACTTGCCGCAGCCGGACGGACCGACGAAGACGGCGAATTCCCCGTCTTCCACGGTGATATCGACGCCCTTGATGACCTCGAGCGCGCCATAGAACTTGCGAACGTTTCTGAGATTGATCATCCGTTTCTCTTCTTGATCTCAACCCTTCACGCCGCCCGAAAATGTCTGGACGAGGAAGCGCCGCGCAAAGCCGAAGGCGACGACGGCCGGCAGCAGATAGATGAAGGCCAGCGCGGTCAGCAGCCCGTAGTCGATCTCGTTGATGCGGAGAAAAGCGCGGAAGAGGCCGAGCGGCAGCGTCTGCAGCTCCGGCGACGACAGGAAGATCAGCGGCAGCAGGAAATCGCCCCAGGCCGACATGAAGGCGAACAGCCCGGCCGCCGCCAGCCCCGGCAGCGCCAGCGGGATCAGCACCCGGCGGATGCGCTGGATCAGCGTCGCCCCGTCCATCAGCGCCGCCTCTTCGTAATCCCTCGGCAGCCCGTCGAAGAAGGTCTTCATGATCCAGAGCGCCAGTGGCAATTGCATCGTCGCCAGCACCAGGATCAGCCCGAGATAACCGTCGATGAAGCCGGTCCAGCGCATGATGCCGCGGGCATAGCTGCCAAAGATCGGCCTGAGCATCGCCGCTTCGACATTGTTCAGCGTCAGCAGGAATTTATAGAGCGGCACGACGAGCGCCGTCGGCGGCAGCACGCGGATGAGCAGGATCGCATAGAGGAAGGGCAGCTTCCACCGTGCGCGGGTACGCGACAGGGCGTAACCGCCGAGCCCCGCCAGTACCATGACGAGCAGCGTGGCGCTGCCGACGACGAAGAGCGAGTTGAACAGCCACTTGGCCCCGTCTTCCTTGGTGAAGACTCTGACATAATTGGCGAATGTCCATTGTTGCGGCCAATGCAGGAAGAGCTGCGCATTGCCGTCGAAAGAGGCGAGCAGCACCCAGAAGAAAGGCACGGCGCAGAAAATCGACATCAGCGACAGCGTCGCATAGGCGATCAGGTCGGAACGGCTCTTGTTGGCGGTCTCGCTCGGGGAGACGACGGCCATGTCAGACCTCCACCTTCATGGCTCGGACATAGGCGATGCCCAGTATCAGCGAGATAACCAGCGCGACGACGGCGACCGCGGCGCCATAGCCGAGCTGGAACGCCGTGAAGGACTGGTTGTAGATATAAATGCTGACGACCTCGGTCGCCCCGCCAGGCCCGCCGCGTGTCAGCGCATAGACGAGACCGAAAACGGCGATGGTCGAGACGGCCGAAATCAGCATGTAGAGCAGGATCGTCGGCATCATCAGCGGCAGGGTGATGCGGCGGAACATCTGTGATGGCGTGGCGCCGTCCATGCGCGCCGCCTCGTAGATCTCAGCCGGGATGGTGCTGAGGCCGGCCGTCAGCAGGATCATCGCCGTGGCGATGCCGCGCCAGGTGTTGACGATGATGATCATCGACAGCGGAAAGACCTGCAGCCAGTCGGCCGGCGTGACGCCGAAGAAGCTGACGATGCGGCTGAGCGTGGCATTGTCGCCGCCCGCCAGCATCGAGATCCACATGAAGCCGGCGACGACTTCGGGGGCGGCATTGGGCAGCAGGATGATCGACGAGAACACACGCCGGAAGCGGATCGGCCGGCGCAGCGCGATTGCCGAGATCAGGCCGAGCACGAACTGGCCGATCACCGCGGAGCCGATGACGAAGACGAAGGTGACGAACAGCGCATTCCAGAACTTCGCGTCGTTGAACAGCCTGACATAATTCCGGAAACCGACGAAGCGGGGCCGGAGGGCCGCCGCCCCGGTCAGCGCCTCGTTGGTGAAGCTCAGATAGATGGAATAGACGGCCGGATAGATCACGAAGGCCAGCAGCAGCACCAGCGAGGGCAGCAGGATCAGCAGCCATTGCCGCTCGGCGCGCTTTTCATGAGAGTTTCTGGCCATGGAAGCTCGCAACCTGACGAATGAACCGGCTCATCGAATAAAGACGGGAAGACGCGGTGCCCTGGCGCCGCGTCCCCGTTCGCGGGGAAAGCAAGCCGACGCTTACTTCACCATATCGTCGCCGAGCGTTTCCTTGACGTAGTCGACCAGGATCTTCTGGGCGCCGGCGGCATCGGTTTCCTTGCGCAGCAGCGCTTCCGTCGCCCGCGCCACGCCTTCCGAAACCGTGCCGAAACCGGAGGCCTGCTTCAGGAACACGCCGTTCCCAGCCGCCGCATGGATCGGAACCAGCTCCGTCAGTTTCTGGAAGTCGGCATTATCAGCCGCATCCTTGCTGGCGGGAATGTTGCCGATGCGGGCGGCGTAGGAAACCTGCGTCTCGATCGAGCCGATCTCCATCAGCGCCTTGATCGCGAGTTCGGTATTGGCCGATTTGGAATTGACGGCCCACGGCGCGGCAAGGTTGGCGAGCACATACTGGCCGCTGCTCTGGCCCGGAACTGTCCAGGTTCCCACAACCTTGGTCACTTCGGGGATCGGGTTCTTGCTTTCGCGGCCCCAGTCGAAAATATAGCACCAGGAGCCGCAGGTGGTCGCGGCGAGCTTGCCTTCCGGGAACATCTGGTATTTTGGCACGACCCAGGGCTCCGGCCCGAGCAGCGGCTGCGTCGGCATCAGATCCTTGTCGATCAGTTCCTTGTAGACGTTGAAGACATCCTTGATGCCCTCGCCGTTGAGATCGAGCTTGCCGTCGGCATCGACCAGCTGCGGCGTCTTGGAGCCGACGAGCAGGTGCTGGAAGCCCTCGTCGAAGGCGCCGCTTCCCCAGGAGACGCCGGCCGGGAAGAGCAGGCCGTAGGCGCCGGTCTTCTGCTTGATCTCGGCCGCACGGTCGAGAAGCTCCTGCCAGGTCTTCGGCTGCTCTGTGGAGATGCCGGCCTTTTCGAGAACGTCCTTGCGATAATAGATTTCCTGAATGCCGAGCATGAACGGCATCACATAGGTCTCGCCATCCGGGCTGACGGCAAGCTCCTTGGCGACGTCATAGAGGTTGGCATAACCCTCCCAGGCCTTGAACTCCTTGGTGATGGGCGTGAGGTAGCCGGCCTCCACCATGTCGGCGACGGCAGCCGTCGTCGGGATGGAGAACAGATCGGGCGCGTTGCCGGCGCCGAGCTCTGTCAGCAGTTTGGTCAGGTAATCCTTGTCGGGCGCCGGATATTCGATCACCTCGACGGTCACGCCGTATTTCTTTTCGATCCGCTCGACCGTCGACTTCATCGCATCGATGCCGGCCTGGCCATGATTGGCAATTCGAATTGTTTCAGCCTGCGCTAGCGTCGCAACCGCGCTCAGCAGAATGGCGCACAGGCCACCAAGAACCGTCTTCTTCAACGGAAGTCCTCCCTTTTTTGCGAGACACGGCGCCCTCCAGCACCGGCTGCGAAAATGTACACGTATTCCAATAACTGGCAAGCTGGTTTTTTAGAAGATCCGGATCTCCACTTCAATATACTGATATTAATACGATATATAGATATTGCCATCAGCGCATCGCTTGTGTAAACGTGTACACAAACATTCAGGGAGGGCATTTTCATGGCTGAGAAATTGCGCCTCGGCGTCATCGGCGCCGGGCTGAAGGCGGCGGAATATGCCGAGAGCTGGGCTGGGATGCCGGAGATCGAATTCGCTGCCCTGGCGGACACCACCGCCGCCTCGCGCCAGCGCCTGATCGACGTCTGCCTCGCCGCCGGCGCGGCCGAACCGAGAAGCTTCGAGGACTATCGCGAAATGCTCGTCCAATGCCGGGACGAACTCGACATCGTCTACATCTCCACCCCGCACGCCTTCCATGCCGAGCAGGCGACCGCCGTCGCCGAAGCCGGTCTTGACCTCTTTCTGGAAAAACCGATGGTGACGACGGCCGCCGAAGCCGAGCGGCTGATCGCGGCGCAGAAGAAGAGCGGCGTTACCATCGTCACCGCCTTCCAGGGCGGTCTGTCGCCGCTGGTGCTCGACACGCGCCGGCGGGCGCTTTCCGGCGAATTCGGTGAGCTGATCGCCATATCGGGCATGATTTGGGAAAGCTGGTCGTCCAATTACGACGGCCATTGGAAGCAGCAGCCCGAGATCTCCGGCGGCGGCTTCATGTTCGATACCGGCGCCCATATGATGAACACCGTCTGCCTGCTTGCCAATTCCGATTTCGACAGCGTTTCGGCCTACATGGCCAATCACGGCAAAAAGGTCGATATAGCAACCGCGGTCTCCGCCCGGCTGAAGAACGGCGCGCTGGCAACGCTGACGGCCGCCGGCGAAGGCCCTCCCGGCTGCGCCTCCCACATCACCTTTTTCTATTCCAAGGCGATCGTGCGCATCGATGCCTGGGGCGGCTGGCGCGAGATCAGCGTCGGCCGCACCGCCGAGCCGCGCGAGGAAGCCGAGATTCTCGGCAATCCGATGAAAAATTTCCTCGCCATTCGCGCGGGAAAAATGGAAAACTCCGGCTCCGTTGAAATGGGCCTCAGATTCGCTAGGCTATGGGACGCAATCAAGGAATCGGCAGCGGCCGGCGGCGCCTCCGTCAGGATCGTCGCCCAATAGGCGCAGATGAGCGGAATGAACAGACGGCGGATCACCTCGAAGGAACTGGCGAAACTCGCCGGCGTCTCCTCCGCCACCATTTCCCGCGCCTTCTCGCCGGATTCGCGCATCGGCAGCGCGACACGCGACCGCATTCTGGCCGTCGCGCGTGAACATGGCTACCAGCCGAATGCCATCGCCCGTTCACTGAACAACCAGCGTTCGCGGCTGGTTGCCCTCGTCGTCAACGCCATCGGCAATCCGTGTGAGGCCGAGGAACAGCAGCTTCTCGTCCACCGCCTGCAGGCGCGGCAATTGCTGCCGATCATCCTCTGCTGCGCCGATCATTCCGACCGGCTGCAGTTGATGCGGCTTGCCTCCACCTACCAGGTCGATCACGTCGTCGTCTTCTCCGACATGGTGTCGATGCAGGATGCCGTCGACATTTTCCACACGACGAAGCCGATCATCGTCTCCTTCGAGCCGCTCGAAAACGAAAACGTCTCCAGCATCCGCATCGATGGATCCGCAGCCGCCGACGAGATCATCGACAAGATCGCCCGCGACGGCAAGAAGCGCTTCGCCTATCTCTCCGGCACCAATTCAAGCTGGATCGACAAGCTCAGGCGCAAATGGTTCGCCGATGCGCTGGCCAAGCGCGGCTTCTCCTTCGCAGCCCAGGCCTTTGGCGATTATTCCTATGATTCCGGCTTCAAGGAAGCCGTGCTGCTGCTGCACCGCGACAAGGTCGACGCCATCATCTGCGGCAATGACGTCATGGCGATCGGTGCGCGCGATGCGGCCCGCCGCGTGCTCGGCAAGAACACTCCCGACGATATCGCCATCGTCGGCCAGGATGGCATCGCCATGGCCGCCTGGGATTGCAACGACCTCACCACGCTGAGCCTCGACCACGTCGCCTTTATCGACGCTGTCGTCGAACTGATCGAACGCCATGACGCCGAGATCGAAGGCCCGCACAGCATCACCCTCACCTGCACCGCCCGCTGGGGCTCGACCGCCTAGGATCTGGCCAGTTTGGCCTTTTCGGCATCATGTTCTAAGGCTCACCTATCAATTGCATCAAGGAGGAATACCATGACCCCATTTTCACGCGCCGAAAGGCGCCGCACCGCTCCTGATGCCGTGATCGGGAGAGCCTGAGATGCGTTCCGTCGTTTTCTTCAACGAAGGCTGGAGTTTCCATGAGGGCTTCGGACAGCGTCTGCTCGAAAGCTTCGACGCCGCCAAGTCGGTCAGCCTGCCCCATACCGCCGTCGAACTGCCTTTCAACTATTTCGACGAAAAGAGCTATCAGCGCGCCTTCACCTATCAGAAAGTGCTGCGCTGGCTGCCGGAATTCGAGGGCCGCGAGGTGTCGCTCGTCTTCGACGCCGCCATGGCCGACAGCGTCGTCTATCTGAACGGCGAAGAGATCATCGCCCATAAGGACGGCTACACCCCCTTCGAGGCTCGCCTCACCGGCAAGCTCGTCAAGGGCGAGAACCTGGTGACCGTCAAGATCGACGGCAGCGAAAACCCTGAGATCCCGCCCTTCGGCGGCCGCATCGATTATCTTACTTATGCCGGCATCTACCGCGACGTCTGGCTAAAGGTCACCGACCCCGTCTCGATCCGCAATCTCAAGATCGAAACCGCAGACGTTCTTGCCCCGGAAAAATCGGCAACCATCCGCGTCGATATCGCCAATCCCGAAGGCCGCAGCTTCTCGGCAACCGTCACCGCGACGCTGAAGCAGGCAGACGGCACGGTGATCGCCACCGCAGCGACCGAGACGATCGGCGACCGCACCAGGCTTTCCTTCGGCGGCCTCACCGGCATCACGCTCTGGGACATCACCGATCCCACCCTCTATGAGGTCACCGTCGAACTCAGGACCGAGCACGGCTCCGACCGTATCTCCACCCGCTTCGGCTTCCGCACCGCCGAATTCACGCCGGAAGGTTTCCTTCTCAATGGCAAACCGCTGAAGCTGCGCGGCCTCAACCGCCACCAGTCCTTCCCCTATGTCGGTTATGCTGCCGGCCGGTCCGCCCAGGAGCGCGACGCCGACATCATGAAGACGGTGCTGAAGTGCAATATCGTCCGCACCTCACATTATCCGCAATCGAAATGGTTCCTCGACCGCTGCGACGCCATCGGCCTGCTGGTTTTCGAGGAAATCCCCGGCTGGCAGCATATCGGCGATGCCGACTGGCAGAAGGATTCGATCGAGAACGTCCGCCGGATGATCGAACGCGATTGGAACCATCCCTCGATCATCATCTGGGGCGTGCGCATCAACGAGTCCCAGGATAGTCACGATTTCTATGTCGAGACCAATCGCCTCGCCCGTGAGCTCGACAGCACCCGCCAGACCGGCGGTGTGCGTTATATCACCGAGAGCGAGCTGCTCGAAGACGTCTACACGATGAACGACTTCATCCTCGGCAACGAGGAACTGCCGGGCGCCAACCGCCCGCGCACCGCATTGCGCGGCCAGGAGGAAAATACCGGTCTGTCCCGCAAGGTGCCGTATCTCATCACCGAGTTCAACGGCCACATGCATCCGACGAAGATCTATGACCAGGAACAGCGCCAGGCCGAGCATGTGCGCCGTCACCTGGAGGTGCTAAATGCCGCCTATGGCGATCCCGATATCTCCGGCGCCATCGGCTGGTGCATGTTCGATTACAACACCCACAAGGATTTCGGCTCCGGCGACCGCATCTGCTATCACGGCGTCATGGACATGTTCCGCGAGCCGAAATTCGCGGCCTATGCCTATATCAGCCAGTGCGACCCGTCCGACGAGATCGTCATGAAGCCGGTGACTTTCTGGGCCCGCGGCGAGCGCAATATCGGCGGCGTGCTGCCGCTGATCATCCTGACCAATTGCGACGAGGTGGAACTGCAATATGGCGGGCTCAGCAAGCGCATCGGACCGGACCGCGAGAACTATCCGCATCTGCCGCATCCGCCCGTCGTGCTCGATCATCGCCACTTCACCCCCGATGAACTCGGCACCTGGGGTCTGGAATGGATCGACGGCACCTTGACCGGCTATATCGGCGGCGAGCCGGTGACAAGCCTGACATTTGCCGCCGATCCTCTGCCGACGACGCTGGAAATCGTCGCCGACAGCCACACGCTGAAGGCGCGCGAACGCGACAGCACCCGCGTCATCATCCGCGCCCTCGATCAGTGCGGCCAGCGCCTGCCTTTCATGAACGACAGCATTTCGCTGAAAGTGCATGGGCCCGCAAGGATCGTCGGCCCGGCCAACGTGCCGCTGCAGGGCGGTACCGCGGGCTTCTGGCTGGAGGCGACGGGGATGGTCGGCGAGATCACCGTCGAAGCGGTCTCCTCGCGTTTCGCGTCGGTGACCGTCAATGTGACGGCCGCCGCCTGACGGCTGTCACGAAATCCTGAGCTGGCTCTGCGGATCGAAGAACACGGCCTTGTCGAGATTGAAGGCGAGGCGTGTGTTCTGTCCGGGAGCGATGCCGGCATCGGCGCGCAGGCGGGCGACGACGGATTTGCCGCCGAGCTTGGTGACGGCGAAGGTGTCGGAGCCGGCCGGTTCGACCACCTCGATCAGGCAGTCGTCCTCGGTCAGCGAGCGCGCCTTGCGGTCGGCGCCGTCGGGGTCGGTCAGCGCCTCTGGACGGATGCCGAAGATCACTTGGCGGCCGGCATAGGAAGACAGGCCGTTGTTGCCCGAGACGACCGGCAGTCGGAGCGGCGCGCCATTCGGTCGTTCGAGTGAGACGGCCAGCCCGCCGGCGCCGTTTTCGACGGTGGCGTTGAGCAGGTTCATCGCCGGCGATCCCATGAAGTCGGCGACGAAGAGATTGGCGGGGCTGTTATAGATCTCGGCCGGCGTTCCGAACTGCTGCAGCACCCCGTCTTTCAGCACGGCGATCTTGGTCGCCAGCGTCATCGCCTCGATCTGGTCATGGGTGACATAGACGAAGGTGGTGCCCATGCGCTGATGCAGCCGCTTGATCTCGGTGCGCATGTCGACGCGCAGCTTGGCGTCGAGATTGGAGAGCGGCTCGTCGAACAGGAAGACCTGCGGATTGCGCACCAAGGCCCGGCCCATGGCGACGCGCTGGCGCTGGCCACCGGACAATTGCGACGGCTTGCGGTCGAGCAGATGGCCGATCTGCAGCATGTCGGAGACCTGCTTGATCGCCTTGGCGCGCTCTTCCTTGGGTACGCCGCGGATCTCCATGCCGAAGGCGATATTGCCTGCCACCGTCATGTTCGGATAGAGCGCATAGGACTGGAACACCATGGCGATGTCGCGCTTGGACGGGTGCAGGCCGTTGATGGCGCGCCCGTCGATGCGGATATCGCCGGAGGTGATCGTCTCCAGCCCGGCAATGGTGTTGAGCAGGGTCGACTTGCCGCAGCCGGACGGGCCGACCAGCACGAGAAAGCCGCCCTTTTCGAGTTCGAGGTCGATCCCCTTGAGAATGTCGACGGCGCCGAAACGCTTTCTGAGACCGGAGATTTCGAGGAAGGCCATGACTTACCCTTTGACTGCCCCCGCCATCAGACCGCGCACGAAGTAGCGGCCGGCGAGGATATAGACGATCAGTGTGGGAACGGCCGCGATCATCGCCGCAGCCATGTTGACATTGTATTCGACCACACCCGTCGAGGTGTTGACGACATTGTTCAAGGCCACCGTCATCGGCATGGAGTCGCCGGTGCCGGCATAGGCCGAGGCAAACAGGAAGTCGTTCCAGATATTGGTGAACTGGTAGATCACCGTGACGACGATGATCGGCAGCGAGTTCGGCAGCATGATGCGGCGGAAGATCTGGAAGAAGCTGGCCCCGTCGACCTGGGCGGCGCGGACCAGTTCGGTCGGGAAGGCCTCGTAGAAATTGCGGAAGAACAGCGTGGTGAAGCCGAGGCCATAGACGACATGGACGAAGACCAGGTTGACCGTCGGATTGCCGAAGCCGAAGTTAAAACCGGTGGCGTTCTGCAGCGTCACGCCGAAGCGGCCGAGCGAGCCGAGAATGGTCGCCATCGGCAGCAGCACCGACTGGAACGGGATGAAGCAGGCAAACAGCATCAGCCCGAACACCAGCGTATGGCCGGGGAACCGCCATTTGGTCAGAACATAACCGTTGAGCGCCCCCATGATGGTGGAGATCGCCACAGCCGGCACCACCATCTTGATCGAGTTCCAGAAGTAGCCCTTGATGCCGGCGCAGGTCAGCCCGACGCAGGTCTCGCCCCAGGCCTTGATCCAGGGATCGAAGGTCGGCGCCTGCGGCAGCGCCAGCATGTTGCCGCCCTGGATCTCGTCCATGGTCTTGAACGAGGTTGTGAGCATGACGAAGAGCGGCATCAGGTAGAGGACGGCGAAGATCGTCAGCAGCCCGTAGATGGCGAGGCGGCCGATCCAGCGTGTGCTGTTATTCCGGCTGTCGCTGCTTTGTGAGAGCGGTACGGTCGAAGCTACGGTGGAGGTGGTGACGCTGCTCATCGCGCCTTCTCCTTCAGTTCGGAATAGAGATAGGGGACGATGATTGCCGAGATGGTCATCAGCATGATGATGGCGCTGGCCGAGCCGACGGCCATTTCGTTGCGCTTGAAGGTATATTCATACATGAAGTTGGACGGCAGCCAGGCCGAGCCGCCCGGCCCGCCCGAGGTCAGCGCCACCACCAGGTCGTAGGATTTGATCGCCATATGGGCGAGCACGATGAAGGCCGACAGGAAGATCGGCCGCAGCAGCGGAATGACGATGCGGCGATAAAGCTGCAAGGGCGAGGCGCCATCGATCTGCGCCGCCTTCATGATCTCGCCGTCGATGCCGCGAAGGCCGGCCAGGAACATCGCCATGACGAAGCCCGACGCCTGCCAGACACCGGCGATGACGACGGTGTAGATGACGAAGTCCTTGTTCTTGATCCAGTCGAAGTGGAAGCTCGTCCAGCCGAAGTGATGCAGCGTCTGCTCCAGCCCGAGGCCGGGATCGAGGAACCATTTCCAGGCAACGCCGGTGACGATGAAGGAGAGCGCCATCGGGTAGAGGAAGATCGGTCTGAGCAACCCCTCGCCGCGGATCTTCTGGTCGAGCAGGATCGCCAGGAACAGGCCGAGTGCCAAACAGATGCCGACATAGAGGAAGCCGAAGATCGCCATGTTGGTGATCGAGGTATACCAGGAGGACGGCGGATCGCTCTCGAAGGTCCAGCGCCACAGCCGCTGATAGGCGCGCGCCCCGGTCAGCGCATAAGACGGAAAGGTCTTGGAATTGGTAAAGGACAGATAGGCCGTCCAGACGATGAAGCCGTAGACGAAGACCAGCGTGATGACGAAGCTCGGCGCCAGCACGATCTTCGGCAGCGCATCCTGCAGCCGGCCTCTGAGCGAGATCGCCGTCGAATGCCGCGGCGTCAGAACCGGATCGGTGGTCGCAACTGTGCTCATGGTATCTTGTCTCCCTTCCCGCATGATCGGCCCTGCCCGATCGTCCCCGCCTGGTCGTGGCGATACTGATCGTCGCGGAGCCTGAAGCTTCCCCGCGTCATGCGCGGGGAAGCGTGTGCATCAACCAAGGTCTCAGCGGGCGTCGTCGATCGCCTGGACGAGCTGCTTGACGGCTTCGTCGGAGCTCTTGATCTGGCCGTGGACGAACTTCGAGACGACGTCCTTATAGGCATTGGCGATCGCCGGAGGCGCGCCATAGCCCTGGGCCAGCGAGCCGAACAGCGTGCCGCCCTCATTGGCCGCCTTCAGATCGGCGATACCCTTCTTGCCGCAGGCGTCGAAGTCGGTGTCGGGAACGTCGGTGCGGGCCGGCACCGAACCCTTGACGACGTTGAAGGCCGACTGGAAGCTCTTCGACAGCGTCGCCGTGGCCAGCGCCACCTGGGCTGCCTTGCGGTCGTCGGGAACGTTGAACATGCCGAACATGTCGGAGTTATAGACAACGCTGCCTTCGGTGCCGGGGAAGCGGTAGCAGAGGAAGTCGGTATCAGGCGTCTTCTTGGCGGCAACGAATTCGCCCTTGGCCCAGTCGCCCATCACCTGCACCAGCGCATCGCCCTTGATGACCATGGCGGTCGCCAGGTTCCAGTCGCGGCCGGAGAAGTTCGGATCGACATATTTGATGATCGTCGCCAGATTATCGAAGGACTTCTTCATCGTGTCCGACTTCAGCGACTCCTCGTCGAGATCGTTGAAGGCCTTCTTGTAGAATTCCGGCCCGCCGGTCGACAGCACGATGGAATCGAACATCGTCGCTTCCTGCCAGTTCTGGCCGCCGAGCGCCAAGGGGATGACGCCTGCAGCCTTGGCCTTGTCGAGCAGCGCGATCAGATCGTCGAAGGTCTTCGGCTGGGTGCCGCCGATCTTGTCCATCACCGCCTTGTTGATCCACAGCCAGTTGACCGAGTGCACGTTGACCGGGGCTGCGACCCACTTGCCGTCATAGACCGAGAACTTCTGCAAGGCCGCCGGAACAGACTTGTCCCAGCCTTCCTTCTTTGCCGTCTCGGTCAGGTCGCCCATGACGCCGGCCTCAGCATAATCGAGCACGGTGTAACCGAGCATCTGCGAAGCGGTGGGATAAGTGCCGGCCGCAACCATCGCCTTCAGCGCCGTCATCGCCGCATCACCGCCGCCGCCGGCCACCGGAACGTCCTTCCAGGCAAAACCTTCCTTCGACAGATCCTGCTTCAGAACGTTCAAAGCCGCTGCCTCGCCGCCAGACGTCCACCAGTGCAGCATCTGAACTTCTTTCACGTCGGCCGCCTGCGCCGCACCGAGGCCAGCCATCATCACGACGGCAACCGCCGCCGAGCTCAAAAACTTGCGCATGAATTTCCTCCCATTTGAAAATCGGCGGCGGGCCTTCCCTGCCGCCCGATGTTTTCCGCCGGTGCGACGGTCGACATACGGCCGCGCTCCTCTGCGCGGTTGCTAATTTAAAACGTTATAAGTCGCTGATCGTCAAGTCCTTTCTCGACTCCCGAGAAAAATATGGTTATTCCGATATCCTATTGAATTTTTTATTTATTCAGCCGATCCTTCCGTCAGCACAATCTATACGGCCTGTGAGATCCAGAGCGGTCGATCTCGATACGCCGGCGGGCGTGTGCGCGATTTCATTCGCAGCCGGACGCTTGTCGATTACGGTATCATCGCCAATACAATCCACGAGGGTCTGCACCTGCTGCTGCCGCGGATCAATTTCCCAGTCGGTTAAGCCCAGGCTATTCCCAACACGCGTGATTTGCCCTAAAAGCACGCCGTAATCCGGTCGCAGCCCACCCGGTCAAAACAAGGGATCCAAAATATGAAGACTATCGTCGTCTGCTCCGGCGGACTCGACTCCGTTTCGCTTGCCCACAAGATTGCAGCGGAACAACAGCTTATTGGCCTCGTCTCCTTCGACTACGGCCAGCGGCATCGCAAGGAACTCGATTTCGCCGCCCGGTGCGCCGCGCGCCTCGCCGTTCCCCATCATATCATCGACATCGCCGCCATCGGCGGCCACCTCAGCGGATCGGCCTTGACCGATAACATCGAGGTTCCGGACGGCCATTATGCCGAGGAGACCATGAAGGCCACCGTGGTGCCGAACCGCAACGCCATCATGCTGGCCATCGCCTTCGGCCTGGCGGCCGCGCAGAAAGCGGATGCCGTTGCCGTCGCCGTGCATGGCGGCGACCACTTCATCTACCCCGACTGCCGGCCGGGCTTCATCGACGCCTTCCAGCGCATGCAGAACGAGGCGCTGGACGGTTATGCCAGCGTCAGGCTGCTTGCCCCCTATGTCGATGTGTCGAAAGCGGCGATCGTCGCGGACGGCGAGAAACATGCGACGCCGTTTGCGGAAACATGGTCCTGCTACAAGGGCGGCAGGCTTCATTGCGGGCGCTGCGGAACCTGCGTCGAACGCCGCGAGGCTTTCCATCTCGCCGGTATTCCCGATCCGACGGAATATGAAGACCAGGACTTCTGGAAAGCGGCGGTGTCGCAATATTCTGCTGCGGAGGTGCGTTGATGTATCGCATCACCAAGGAGTTCCATCTCTCCGCCTCGCACCAGCTGAATCATCTGCCGGCCGACCATCAATGCGCCAGGCTCCACGGCCACAACTACATCGTGGTCGTCGAGCTCTCCGCCGAAAGGCTGAACGATGACGGTTTCGTTCGCGACTATCACGACCTGTCGCCGCTCAAGCGCTATATCGACGATTCCCTCGATCATCGCCACCTGAACGAGGTCTTCGGCCATTCGAAAGTCACCTCCGAGTTCCTGGCAAAGCATTTCTACGACTGGTGCAAAGAGCGTTTCCCGGAGACATCCTCCGTCCGCGTCAGCGAGACGCCGAAGACCTGGGCGGAGTACAGACTGTGAGCGGAGAGACCATTCGCGTCAGCGAGATCTTCGGCCCGACCATACAGGGTGAAGGCGCGTTGATCGGGCTGCCGACGGTGTTCGTCAGGACGGGTGGCTGTGACTATCGCTGTTCCTGGTGCGACAGCCTTCATGCGGTCGACAGCGCCTTTCGGGATCAATGGCTTCCAATGTCCGTCGAGGCGGTCTGGCAGGAGGTGACAAAGCTCTCGGGAGGCAGGCCTCTGACGGTTTCGCTTTCCGGAGGCAATCCCGCGATCCAGCCGCTCGGGCCATTGATCGAATTCGGGCATTCGCAAGGATATCGTTTCGCGCTGGAAACGCAGGGGAGCGTCGCCCGGACCTGGTTTCGCGATCTCGACATGCTGGTCTTGAGCCCCAAGCCGCCGTCGAGCGGAATGCTGGCGGATTGGGATGAGGTCGACAACTGTCTTCGTCTCGCCGCCGACGGGCCGGAGATCGTCTTGAAAATCGTCGTCTTCGACGATGCCGACTACCTCTTCGCGCAACAGGTGGGCGAGCGTTATCCCGATATTCCCCTGTTCCTTCAGCCGGGCAACCATACACCGCCGCCGCCCGATGACGACGATGCCCGCATCGATATCGACGGCGTGATGGACCGCATGCAATGGCTCGTCGAGAAGGTGACGGCCGACGGATGGTTTACGCCGCGGGTGCTGCCGCAACTGCACGTGCTGCTGT
Organism: Rhizobium sp. F40D2; assembly: GCF_051810745.2. NCBI lineage: Bacteria > Pseudomonadati > Pseudomonadota > Alphaproteobacteria > Hyphomicrobiales > Rhizobiaceae > Rhizobium > Rhizobium sp. F40D2. The sequence continues at coordinate 2,092,347 of NZ_CM131436.1, read as the reverse complement.
GGGGCAACAAGCGCGGCGTCTGACTCTGCCTAGAACAGGATGATTTTAGGCCCGGTCGGCCTAAAATCTGAATCCTGTTCTAAATTAAAGAGTTAGAGCATGATGTCGTCCGAAAACCGCTCACACTTTTCGGCATCATGCTCTAGCCCTACCGCTCCGGGAAAGCGAAGACATCGACAGGCTCTCCGAGCCCGCGCAGCGGGAAGGTGCCGAGACTGTCCATGTCTTTGGCGCAGTCCGCCATTTCGACGAAGGCCCGCGACAAGAGTACCGGGCGCTTGACCTCCTTGGTCAGGCTTTCCAGCCGCGAGGCGACATTGACTGCCGGGCCGATGACAGTGAAATCGAGCCGCCGGCGTGAGCCGATATTGCCATACATGACGTCGCCTACATGCACGCCGACGCCGTAGCGCAGCGGATCGCGCCCCATGCGCACATGCTCCTCGTTGAGCCCGGCCATCGACGCCTGCCCTTCGCGGATCGCCTGCAGCAGATCGGCGCAGGCCGTTTCCTTGCTCAGCGGGAAGATCGCCAGCAATCCATCGCCCATGAACTTCAGGATTTCGCCGCCATACCGTTCGATCGGATCCGATATCGCATCGAAATAATCGTTGAGCAGATGGATGACATCGTCGCGCGGCCAGAGATCGGAGATTGCCGTAAAGTCGCGCAGGTCGCAGATCATGATCGCCGCGCCGACGGTGGCGCCGCTGCCGCGCGTCGTCACGCCCGACAGGATCTGCTCGCTCGCATGCGGCCCGACATAGGTCTGCAGCAGCGTACGCGCCATGATGTTCTTCAGCCTGATTTCGCTGACGAGGGTCAGGGCCGGCAGCAGATCGCGCAGGAAATCGACATGTTCACGCTCGAAGCCGCCCGGCCGGCTGGTGGAAAATGTCGCCACATGCCGTTTGCCGAAGGTATGCTCGAGCGGCCAGGCGATATACTCGGTCAGGCCGTCGTCATGGAGCTCCTGATAGAATGAATCCAAGGCGCCTGCGGCTGTACCTTCCAGCTGCCTGCGCACCTCCTCCGCACCCTGATGGATCGCGTTGACGGGACTGGCCAGGAAATCCGGCGTGTTTTCGACGCCATAGGCGAATGTATCGATCTTCGCCTCCGCCCGTCCCTCCTTCCAGAGAAGGCGGGCACCGATCCATTGCGGGTGGTTCACCCTGAAATGCAGCGTCGCCCGTGCCACCGGCACGCCTGCCGCCAGCAGCTTCCCGCACATCTCCACCAGGATATTGTCGATGAAGCGCTCACCGCGCGTCTCGTTCACCAGCCAGTCGAGGATCCGTCTCCTGCGGATCGGCCAGACGCCTTCGTCTGCTTCGGCGGCAGTTCCGGCCTTGTTTGGAAAAGACGACATTAAAAACTCCGCTGCGCCACATCATCGGCGAGGATCGACTTCATTTCCGCTGAATGTGGGCGATGGGGAAGCAAATGATAAGGGCCGACTGCGATAAAGCCTCAGAAATCCCAGTCCTCGTCTTCGGTCGCGACAGCCTTGCCGATCACATAGGAGGAACCGGATCCTGAGAAGAAATCGTGGTTCTCGTCGGCATTCGGCGACAGCGCCGACAGGATCGCCGGATTGACCTTGCAGGCCTCGGCCGGGAAAAGCGCCTCGTAGCCGAGGTTCATCAGCGCCTTGTTGGCATTGTAATGCAGGAATTTCTTGACGTCCTCGCTCAGCCCGACGCCGTCATAAAGCGCCTCGGTATATCTCGCCTCATTGTCGTAGAGCTCGAGCAAGAGGTCGAAGGCGAAATCCTTGATCTCCTGCCGTCTCTCCTCGGAAAGCCGCTCCAGACCGCGCTGGAATTTGTAGCCGATATAATAGCCGTGCACCGCCTCGTCGCGGATGATCAGCCGGACCATGTCGGCCGTGTTGGTGAGCTTGGCGCGGCTCGACCAGTACATCGGCAGGTAGAAGCCGGAATAGAACAAGAAGCTTTCGAGGAAGACGCTGGCGACCTTCTTCTTCAAGGGATCGCCGCAGCGATACTGCTCCATGATCAGCGCCGACTTGCGCTGCAGGAATTCATTCTCCTCCGACCAGCGATAGGCGTCGTCGACGTCGGGCGTCGAGCAGAGCGTCGAAAAGATCGAGGAATAGGAGCGCGCATGCACCGCCTCCATGAAGGAGACGTTGGAAAGCACTGCCTCCTCATGCGGCGTGACCGCATCCTCCATCAGTCCGACGGCGCCCACACCGTTCTGGATCGTGTCGAGCAGCGTCAGCCCGGTAAAGACGCGGATGGTCAGCTGCTGCTCGGCCGCCGTCAGCGTCGCCCAGGAGGGAATGTCGTTGGACAGCGGCACTTTCTCCGGCAGCCAGAAATTGCCGGTCAGCCGGTTCCAGACTTCGAGATCCTTGTCGTCCTCGATGCGGTTCCAGTTGATGGCGCGCACGCGGGACGCCGGTTTGATCTGCATGTTCATGATGTTCCCCGGTCGGTTACAGCGTGCAAGACACGCAGCCCTGCACCTCGGTGCCGGACAGCGCCATCTGGCGAAGGCGGATGTAGTAGATCGTCTTGATGCCCTTCTTCCAGGCGTAAATCTGCGCCTTGTTGATATCGCGCGTCGTCGCCGTGTCGCGGAAAAACAAGGTCAGCGACAGGCCCTGGTCGACATGCTGGGTCGCCGCCGCATAGGTATTGATGATCTTCTCCGCACCGATCTCGTAGGCGTCCTGGTAATAATCGAGATTGTCGTTGGTCATGAACGGCGCCGGATAATAGACGCGGCCGATCTTGCCTTCCTTGCGGATTTCGATCTTCGAGACGATCGGATGGATCGAGGAGGTCGAGTGGTTGATATAGGAGATCGATCCGGTCGGCGGCACCGCCTGCAGATTCTGGTTATAGAGACCGGAGGCCATGACAGCCGCCTTGAGCGCCACCCAGTCTTCCTGTGTCGGAACAGGGATGCCTGATTTGTCGAACAGCGCCCGCACCTTCTCCGTCGCCGGATGCCATTCCTGCTCGGTATATTTGTCGAAATATTCGCCGGACGCATATTTCGAGTTCTCGAACCCCTTGAAGCTCGTGCCCCGTTCGACCGCCAACAGGTTCGAGGCGCGGATTGCGTGATAGGTCACCGTATAGAAATAGATGTTGGTGAAATCGACGCCTTCCTCCGAGCCGTAGAAGATGTGTTCGCGGGCGAGATAGCCGTGGAGGTTCATCTGGCCGAGGCCGATCGCATGGCTCTCGTCGTTGCCCTTTTCGATTGAGGGAACCGAGGCGATATGGCTCATGTCGGAGACCGCCGTCAGCGCCCGGATCGAGGTCTCGATCGTCTTGCCGAAATCGGCGGAATCCATGGCCGCGGCGATGTTCAGCGAGCCCAGATTGCAGGAAATATCCTTGCCGAGATGTTTGTAGGAGAGGTCGTCATTGTATTCGCTCGCCTCGCTGACCTGAAGGATCTCCGAGCAGAGATTGCTCATCGAAATACGCCCGGCGATCGGGTTCGCCCGGTTTACGGTGTCCTCGAACATGAGGTAGGGATAACCGCTCTCGAACTGGATTTCGGCAAGCACCTGAAAGAATTCGCGCGCCTTGATCTTCTTCTTCGAGATCCGGGCGTCCGCCACCATCTCCCGATACTTTTCCGTCACCGAAATCTCGGTAAAGGGCACCCCATAGACGCGCTCCACGTCATAGGGCGAGAACAGGTACATGTCCTCGTTGTTCCTCGCGAGTTCGAAGGTGATGTCGGGCACGACGACGCCGAGCGACAGCGTCTTGATACGGATCTTCTCGTCGGCATTCTCACGCTTGGTGTCGAGGAAGCGCATGATGTCGGGGTGATGGGCGTTGAGATAGACAGCACCCGCCCCCTGGCGGGCGCCGAGCTGGTTGGCATAGGAAAAACTGTCTTCGAGCAGCTTCATCACCGGGATGATGCCCGACGACTGGTTCTCGATCTGCTTGATCGGCGCGCCGGCCTCTCGAATGTTCGTCAGCGACAGAGCCACGCCGCCGCCGCGCTTCGACAATTGCAGCGCCGAATTGATCGACCGGCCGATCGATTCCATATTGTCCTCGACCCGCAGCAGGAAGCAGGAGACGAGTTCGCCGCGTTGTTTCTTGCCGGCGTTGAGGAAGGTCGGCGTCGCCGGCTGGAAACGGCCGGCAATGATCTCGTCGACCATGTCGCGGGCAAGGGCCTCGTCACCACGCGCCAAACTCAGCGCCACCATGCAGATGCGGTCCTCGTAGCGCTCGAGATAGCGCTTTCCGTCGAAGGTCTTCAGCGTATAGCTGGTGTAATATTTGAAGGCGCCGAGAAAGGTCGGGAAACGGAATTTCCTGGCATAGGCCTGGTCGAACAGGTCGCGGACGAAATTGAAGGAATATTGGTCGAGAACCTCCTGCTCGTAATAGCCCTCGGTCACGAGGTAATCGAGCTTTTCCCTCAGATTGTGAAAGAACACGGTGTTCTGGTTCACATGCTGGAGAAAGTACTGCTTCGCCGCCATGCGGTCCTTGTCGAGCTGGATCCTGCCCTCATCGTTATAGAGGTTCAGCATGGCGTTCAGCGCGTGATAGTCGAGCGTTTCCGCCGCTTTCAAAGGGCGTTCGCCGGCGGGATGAGCAAAAGTGTTATGCGGTTTTGCGCTCGCATCCCGCGTCAGAGTTGTTCCCGTGTCCAAAATCGTTCCATTCCGTGTTTGACGTTAGCGACATCTTCCTCCGTGCCCATGAGCTCGAACCTGTAGAGGTAAGGCACCCGGCATTTCTGCGAGATCACGTCGCCGGCGAGCCCGTATGTCTCGCCGAAATTGCTGTTGCCCGCGGCAATCACGCCACGAATGTGTTCTCGGTTCTCCGCGTCGTTCAAGAAGCGGATCACCTGCTTGGGAACAGCGCCCTTGCCGTCGCCGTCGCTATAGGTCGGCACAACAAGCACGAAGGGTTCGCGGATATGGAACGCATCCGCACCGCCCGCCGGAATGCGCGCCGCGCGCAGTCCGAGCCTGGCGACGAAGCGATGGGTATTTTCGGATCGGCTGGAATAATAGACGATCAGCCCCATCACCCTTTTCCTCGGTCAGGAGAGTGCGCTGATCATGTCGGGACGGAAACCCGCCCAATGCCGCTCGCCGGCAATGACGACCGGCGCCTGCATGTAGCCGAGGCTGCGGACGCGATCGAGCGCTTCGGCATCCTCGGAGAGATCGACGATGTCGTAATCGACGCCCAGGCGGTCGAGGGCGCGATAGGTGGCGGTGCACTGGACGCAGGCGGGTTTGCTGTAGACGGTAACGCTCATCATGTTCCTCGTGATGTCAAAGAATTCAGGACGCAATACGGGGATCGGGCGCCTTGCGACGTCCGGGGCAACGCTTGATGGTGATCTGGGAAAATCGGCGCTTTAAACGCCTGAGACGATCCCTTTCGGGACTGTCGCGGGCGGCGGCCTTGATATTCTGGACATGACTTCAACCCCGAAGTGCTCATGCGGACGTTCGGGGCAGCGTAACAGGCGCGGATCATTCCGCTGTCATGCACGCGACCTTCCGGACACCCCGCCCGTGGACATCTAGTGCAAGGCAGGTCTCCTGGCTTGCGGGTCGAAGCACCCTGCCCCAGCCTTCCCGAGGCATCATGCCCCAGTGACCTGAAATCGGACAGTTGCTCGCCGCTCACAGTTGCGGGGGCAGCTCCGGCCTTGTTGCGCCGTCATGGCGAAACGCACCGTATTCCCGTCTTAGCCCGCGATCCGACACGAATCGAAGGAACCTTGAACACTAGATATAGTACGCGAATCCAAAATCACGTCAACAGATGGTTCGTGCATTGCGTTACGACAGGTTTGAAATCACTGCGGTCCTTTGAAAAACATGGCTAACGAAAGCTTAGCAAAACAGGCAGTGGAGAAGGCCGGAACGAAGAGAGCCGGCCAGTAGCCGGCTCCACGATTGTCGATTTCGGATCAGCCCAAATCGTCGCTGCGAACAGGGTTTATCCCCTGACCCGAAGCAGCCTGAGCGCGTTGATCGTCACCAGCACGGTGGCGCCGGTATCGGCAAGAATTGCCGGCCAGAGCCCGGTGATGCCGGCAATCGTCGTCACCAGGAACACCGCCTTCAGCCCGAGCGCGATGGTGATGTTCTGCAGGATATTGCGCATCGTCCGTTTGGACAGTTCGATCATCCGCGCCACATCGCCGACGCGCCCATGCAGCACGGCGGCATCCGCCGTTTCCAGCGCCACATCGGTGCCGCCGCCCATGGCGATGCCGATATCGGCGGCGGCCAGCGCCGGAGCATCGTTGATACCATCACCGACCTTGGCGACGATGAAGCCCTGGCGCTTCAATTCTCCGACGACCCGCTGCTTATCCTCAGGCATCATCTCGCCGCGCCAGTCGATGCCGAGCATGCCGGCAACGGCTGCTGCTGTCCGCTTATTGTCGCCCGTCAGCATCATCGCCTTGACGCCGGCCGACTTGAGCGTGGAAAGGCCGGCCTTGGCATCCTCGCGCGGCTCGTCGCGCATGCCGATCAGGCCAGCCGCAACACCATTGACGAGCAGCACCGACACGCTCTTGCCCTCGTCGTTCAGAACAGCAATGCGTACATCCTTGTCGCCATCGAGTGCTCCGCGTTCGCGGGCGGCTGAAGGTGACAGCAGATCGAGCGTCTCGCCGCCGACTTTGCCGCTGACGCCCTTGCCCGGCAGCGCCTCAAGCTCGAAGGCCGGCGGTACCGGGACGCTGTCGGCCTTGGCGCGGTTGAGGATCGCCAGCGCTAGGGGATGGCTGGAGCCCTGCTCCAGCACCGCCGCGCGCGACAAGGCCTGCGCCTCACTCAATCCGAAGGAAACGATATCGGTCACCTGAGGCTTGCCTTCGGTCAGCGTGCCTGTCTTGTCGAAGGCGACCATCGTCACCTTGCCGAGTGTTTCCAGCACTGCGCCGCCCTTCATCAGCAGCCCGCGCCGCGCGCCTGCTGAAAGCGAGGCGGCAATCGCCGCCGGCGTCGAGATGACAAGCGCGCAGGGGCAGCCGATCAGCAGAATGGCAAGGCCCTTATAGACCCATTCGCTCCACGAGCCGCCAAAGAGCAGCGGCGGAACGACCGCGACCAATGCGGCGACCACCACCACGCCCGGCGTGTAATAACGCGAGAACCGATCGATGAAACGTTCCATCGGCGCCTTCGATTCCTGCGCCTCTTCCACCAGCTTGACGACGCGGGCGATGGTATTGTCGGCAGCAGCAGCCGTGACGCAAACCCGGAGCACCGCATCGCCATTCACCGTTCCGGCAAAGACGACGGCATCGACACCCTTGCGCACCGGCGTGCTTTCGCCCGTCACCGGCGCCTCGTCGATCGCGCTCTGGCCCGATACGATGATGCCATCCGCCGAGATGCGGTCGCCCGGACGCACCATGATGATCGCGCCGACGGCGAGACTTTCCGCCGGAACCTCCCGCGTCTGACCATTGTCTTCCAGCAGCGCATTCTTCGGCACCAGAGCCGTCAGCGACTGGATGCTTTCGCGCGCCTTGCCGGCCGCGACACCTTCCAGCAGCTCGCCGACGAGAAACAGGAACACGACGGTCGCCGCCTCCTCTCCCGCATTGATGACGACGGCGCCAACGGCAGCGATCGTCATCAGCATCTCGATCGAAAACGGCGTGCCCGAGAGAGCCGCCATGACCGCCCGCCGTGCGATCGGCACCAGCCCGACCAGCATCGCGATGATGAAGGCATAGGATGCGATCGAAGGCACGAGATGGCCGATAGCATAGGCGGCAACGAGCGCGGTACCCGAGAGGATGGTCAGCCGGCCCTTCCTGCTCTGCCACCAGGGGCCGGTCATCGGCCCATGATCGTGCCCATGCAGACCTTCGATTTCCGTCTCGCCATGAGCAGCATGGTCATGATCGTGACCTGCATGATCATGGTCATGGCCGGCATGATCATGACCCTCGTGATCGTGGCCCGCGTGATCGCCGTGATCATGGTCGTGATGATCGTGCGAATTGCGCTCATGCGCCGGCGCCGCGCTTCCGGCAAAGGGCGAGACCGAATAACCGAGCCCCGTCACTTTCTGCTCGATCGCCTGGAGGTCGCTGCTGCCGTCATGCCGGACGGTCATCGTGCCCGCCATCACCGAGACGGAAACATCGGCAACCCCGGCCACGCGCCTGACCGCCGTATCGATCTTGCTCGCACAGGCGGCGCAATCCATGCCGCCGACCCGGTATCGTGTCTCGCTCGTCTCAGCCATGATCCGCTTCCTTGTCAAACAGAAGCATCTCTCCTACATCCTCTAGCGACTAGAGGTGCAAGAGGAAAATCATGAAAAAGATCACGATCGGTGAAGCGGCTCGCCGGAGCGGGGTCAAGGTGCCGACGGTGCGTTATTACGAGAGCATCGGCCTGCTTGCGGCGCCGAGCCGCAGCGAAGGCAACCAGCGCTCCTTCGAACCTGCCGATATCAGCCGCCTTGCCTTCATCCGCCATGCCCGCGAACTCGGCTTCGAGATCGAAGCGATCCGCACGCTGCTGACCCTGCAGGATGATCCGCACCAATCCTGCGCCTCCGCCGATGCCATCGCCAAGGCTCGTCTCGTCGAAGTCGAGCAGCGCATCCGCAGCCTGATGGCTTTGAAGGCCGAGCTGGAAACCATGGTGGAAGGCTGCGGCCACGGCCGCGTCGACCAATGCCGCGTCATCGAGGTTCTCGCCGACCACGGCCAGTGCACGCATACGCGCCACTGATCCCACCCTTGCAGGCAAGGCGCAGCCGCGCCAAAACGGCAGCAGAAAGAATCGGGCAAAGACATCCATGAGTCAGAAGCGAATTGCCATCATCGGCGGCGGTCCGGCGGGCCTGGCGGCCGCCGAACTGCTTTCGCTCTCCGGCCATGCGGTCACGGTCTACGACGCCATGCCGACCTTCGCCCGCAAGTTCCTGCTGGCCGGCAAGTCAGGACTGAACATCACCCATTCCGAGGATTACGCCCGTTTCGCCACGCGCTTCGGCGCCGCCGCTGCCCGTCTGCGGCCGGCTCTGGATGCCTTTACCCCTGGCGATATCAGGGATTGGGCGGCGGAGCTCGGGACGGAGACCTTCGTCGGTTCGTCCGGCCGGGTCTTCCCGACGGTGATGAAAGCCTCTCCCTTGCTGCGCGCTTGGCTCAGACGACTGGAGGCGCAGGGCGCTGTGCTGCGCACCCGCCACCGCTGGATCGGATTTGCCGATGAGGGCTATGTCTTCGAAACGCCGGAAGGGCGCAGCATTGTCCATTGCGACGCCGCCCTGCTGGCGCTCGGCGGCGCAAGCTGGCCGCGCCTCGGCTCGGATGCGCGCTGGCTGCCCTGGTTATCGGAGAAAGGTGTCGAGATCGACGCCTTCCAGCCCGCCAATTGCGGCTTCGTCGTCGGCTGGAGCCAGAACTTCCGCGAGCGTTTCGCCGGAGAGCCGGTGAAGTCGGTCACCGCCACCTCCGAAGCCGGCACTTTTCCCGGCGAATTCGTCATCACCGCAGGCGGCATAGAGGGCAGCCTGGTGTATGCCCATGCGGCGAGCCTCCGCGACCGGCTGCTGGACCGCGGCAGCGCTGCCCTGGCGCTCGACCTCGCCCCTGGCCGGACAGTCGAAAAGCTGACCCGTGACCTCACGCGGCAGGACGCCAAATCGAGCTTCTCGAACCGCCTGCGCAAGGGCGCCGGCCTCGACGGCGTCAAGGCGGCATTGCTGCGGGAACTCGCGACCGAGCGCAACCGAGCCGATCCCGGACATCTCGCCGGCATGATCAAGGCCCTGCCGGTTCCGGTTCTCGAGACAAGGCCGATCGGCGAGGCGATCTCTTCGGCCGGCGGCATCCGCTGGAGCGGCATTGACGACGGCTTCATGTTGACCGCGCTGCCCGGCACTTTCGTCGCCGGCGAGATGCTCGACTGGGAGGCGCCGACCGGCGGCTACCTCCTTACCGCCTGCCTTGCGACCGGCCGCGCCGCGGCACGCGGCATCGAGACCTGGCTACACGGATAGGCACCAGCGCTCGCCGCACTGAACAGCAAGCAAGACCTCCTTCGATTAGGCCGAGGCTGGATGAAACGTCATGACAAGGCCATTCATGCAGTAGCGAAGCCCGGTTGGCTTCGGACCATCATCGAAGACATGTCCGAGATGGCCGCCGCAGCGGCCGCAATGGACTGCCGTGCGCGCCATCCCGAAAGTGGTATCATTTGTGGTGCCGACGGCATGGTCGAGTGGTGCCCAAAAGCTCGGCCAGCCGGTGCCGCTGTCGAATTTGGTTGCCGAGGAAAAGAGCTTTTGGTCGCAGCCGACGCAGGCGAAAGTACCCTTCCGCTCCTCATGCAGCAGAGCGCTAGTGAAGAGATTTTCCGTCCCCGCCTGACGCAGGATGACAAATTGATCCGGCGTCAGCAGCTTGCGCCATTCATCTTCTGTGTGCGTCACCGCAAACGTCTCGCCGGCCATCGCCTTGCCGGCCCCCAAGCGAACCGCAAGCGCGCCGAAAGCGGCACCCATCAGCAACAATCGTCTGTTTAACATGGTCGGGATCTCCTCGCCCTGCAAAGCTGTTTCTGCACAGAACTACGGGCGAGAGGGGTCTTTTGTTACACTCCCTGTGTTCGAACACCGAAATGTGATTTCTGCCCCCTTCGTCTGAAAAACCCGCAGGCCGATGGCCGTCCGGGACCGGCCGATTGCAAACCGGCCGCTTTTCCCTCAGACTATGCTGAAGTTCCGTGGGAGGAGCCGATGCACGAACACTCAGCACACGCCGAGCATGTCTACACCTCTGCGCAGCGCGATTCCGCCGCGGCCAGTTCTCCCGTTGTCGCCTCCTGGCGGCGATGCATGACTATGCATCAGCTCGCTCCGGAAGACGAACGGGCGCCACTGCGTGTCACCGATGAGGAATTCCGGCGTGCCCGCGAACAGTCCGGGCAGCTGATCGCCAGCGCGACCGAAGAGCTCGATCGTCTCTTTACCACCGTTGGCAGGGCCGGCTGCTGCCTGCTTCTGACAGACAGGAACGGCATTGCACTGGAGCGCCGGGGTGCGGCCGGCGACGACAAGGAGTTCCACAAACTCGGCCTATGGACCGGCTCCGTCTGGACCGAGGCGAGCATCGGCACCAACGGCATCGGCACCGCGCTTGCCGACGAGCGTGCCGTTGCCATCTTCCGCGACCAGCATTTCTTCTGCGCCAATACCAGCCTCAGCTGCACGACGGCACCGATCCGCGATCACCGTGGTCGGGTGGCCGCAGCCCTCGATATCTCCACCTGCCGTGAAGACGTCAACGAGATGACGCTGACGATCCTGACGCAGACCGTGCGCGATGCGGCGATGCGCATCGAGCTCAACCTCTTCCGCTCGGCCTTTCCCAGCGCCCGTTTCCTGATGGTTCCGGCCGGTGCCAATTCCGCCGCCGCCCTGCTTGCGGTCGACCGGCACGATCTGGTGCTGGGAGCAACGCGCGCTGCCCGCATCGCGCTGCAGCTGGACGACAAGCGGATCGCCGCCGGCATTCCGGCAGCCGATGCCCTGCATGAGGCCGGCGTCTCGCAGCAGGAGGAGATCGTCGAAGCGGAAAAGGCAGCCCTGTTGCGGGCGCTGTCGCGCACCAGCGGCAACGTCTCGCAGGCGGCTGTCGCTCTCGGCATAAGCCGCGCCACCTTGCATCGGAAGATGAAGAAGTTCGACCTTCACTGACCAGGCGCCCGACAGTTCCACCGACACCGTCGATCGTGACGCGAGCTGTCGCATCTGTGCTACACTGTGCGCTGCGGTATTGAAAGGCCGCCCTGTTCCCTCCGCCAAAACACGCACATTTTCCTCCCACTGGTTCGCTTCGGAACCTGGATCATCAAGGGAGGATGACATGCTTCATCAGAAAATCGTCGGATCGCCGTTCAAGCTGAAATATGGCAACTATATCGGCGGCGAATGGCGCGAGCCTGTCGGGGGCAAATACTTCGAAAACCTGACACCCGTCACCGGCGGCAAGCTTTGCGACATTCCCCGCTCCGATGAAAAGGACATCAATCTCGCGCTCGACGCCGCCCATGCGGCCAAGGAAAAATGGGGCCGCACCTCCGCTGCCGAGCGCTCCAATATCCTCATGAAGATCGCCCAGCGGATGGAGGACAAGCTGGAATTGCTCGCCCAGGCCGAGACCTGGGACAATGGCAAGCCGATCCGCGAGACCATGGCGGCGGACATTCCGCTGGCGATCGACCACTTCCGCTATTTCGCTTCCTGCATCCGCGCCCAGGAAGGTTCGATCGGCGAGATCGACCACGATACCGTCGCTTATCACTTCCACGAGCCGCTTGGGGTCGTCGGCCAGATCATTCCGTGGAATTTCCCGATCCTGATGGCCACGTGGAAACTTGCTCCGGCGCTTGCCGCCGGCAACTGCGTCGTCTTGAAGCCCGCCGAGCAGACCCCGGCCTCGATCCTGCTCTGGGCGGAACTGGTCGGCGATCTGCTGCCGCCAGGCGTGCTCAACATTGTCAACGGTTTCGGCATCGAGGCCGGCAAGCCGCTGGCGACCAGCTCCCGCATCGCCAAGATCGCCTTTACCGGCGAGACGACGACTGGCCGGCTGATCATGCAATATGCCAGCCAGAACCTCATTCCGGTGACGCTGGAACTCGGCGGCAAATCGCCGAACATCTTCTTCGCCGATGTGATGGCCGAGGATGACGACTTCCTTGATAAGGCGCTCGAAGGCTTTGCAATGTTTGCGCTCAACCAGGGCGAAGTCTGCACCTGCCCGAGCCGCGCCCTCGTCCAGGAATCGATCTATGACCGCTTCATGGAAAAGGCCGTCAAGCGCGTCGAGGCGATCAAGCAGGGCAATCCGCTCGATAGCGCGACGATGATCGGCGCCCAGGCTTCGACCGAGCAGTTGGAAAAGATCCTCGCCTATCTCGACATCGGCAAACAGGAGGGTGCCGAGGTGCTGGCCGGTGGCACGCGCAACGATCTCGGCGGCGATCTGGCGAACGGCTATTACGTCAAGCCGACGATCTTCAAGGGCCACAACAAGATGCGTGTGTTCCAGGAGGAAATCTTCGGGCCGGTTGTCTCGGTCACGACCTTCAAGGACGAAAAGGAAGCGCTCGAAATCGCCAACGACACGCTTTACGGCCTCGGCGCCGGCGTCTGGAGCCGCGACGCCAATCGCTGCTACCGTTTCGGCCGCGAGATCCAGGCCGGCCGCGTCTGGACCAACTGCTACCACGCCTACCCCGCCCATGCCGCCTTCGGCGGTTACAAACAGTCGGGCATCGGCCGTGAAACCCACAAGATGATGCTCGAGCATTACCAGCAGACCAAGAACATGCTGGTGAGCTATAGCCCGAAGGCGCTCGGCTTCTTCTGAGATGCTCGAATGGTGGGAGGGTGTCAAACCCCTCCCCAACCCCTCCCCACAAGGGGGAGGGACTTAACCCGCTGAATCGCCTCGCTCTAGAATTCACACATCTCCTTGCTGAAACGTCATCGAGGAGAGTTGCCGGGGCGACATCTTAGCCCCTCCCCCGTGTGGGGAGGGGTTGGGGAGGGGAACTCTCCTCGTCAAACATTGGAGGAAGACCGATGGAAACCACCGTCAACGGCGAACCGCGTGTTCTCGCGACCGACGCAGCTCTTGAGCTGATTGCAGAGATCAAGCGCGATCATCCCGATATCCTCTTCCACCAGTCCGGCGGCTGCTGCGACGGCTCCTCGCCGATGTGTTATCCGGCCAATGAATTCATGGTCGGCGACAGCGACGTCAAACTCGGCGAGATCGGCGGCGTGCCGGTCTATATCAGCGCCAGCCAGTTCGAGGCGTGGAAACATACGCAGCTCATCATCGATGTCGTTCCGGGCCGCGGCGGCATGTTCTCGCTCGATAACGGCCGCGAGAAACGCTTCCTCACCCGTTCCCGCCTCTTCGGCGGTGGCGAGGCCTGCGCCGTCCCGGATGTGACAGTCAAGGCGGTGTAGAGCATGCCGAAAACCGTGCGCGGTTTTCGGCATCATGCTACTCTCACTCTCAGGGAATTTCGGCTGTAGTATTCCCATAGTACCTTGTATACGCCGCTCTTTGTTAATCTCCGGCGGTTGGTTTCAAAGGAGGATACGATGCCAGCTTCAAAAATCCTGATGATCACGGGTGATTTCACCGAAGATTACGAAACCATGGTGCCGTTCCAGACGCTGCTTGCCTGCGGCTACACGGTCGACGCCGTCTGCCCCGGAAAGAACGCAGGCGAGACGGTCGCCACCGCTATTCATGATTTCGAAGGCGACCAGACCTATTCCGAAAAACGCGGTCATAATTTCGCACTGAACGCCACTTTCGATAGCGTGCGGGCCGAAGATTACGATGCCCTCGTCATCCCCGGCGGCCGCGCGCCGGAATATCTGCGCCTCAATGCAGACGTCATCAAAGCGGTCCGGCACTTCTTCGATGCCGGAAAGCCCGTTGCCGCCATCTGCCATGGCGCGCAGCTGCTCGCCGCCGCCGGCGTCTTGAAGGGCCGCACCTGCTCGGCCTATCCCGCCTGCCGGCCGGAGGTCGAGCTTGCCGGCGGCACCTACGCCGATATCTCGATCACCGATGCGGTCTCGGACGGCAACCTGGTAACGGCGCCGGCCTGGCCGGCACATCCGTCGTGGCTGCGTCAGTTCATGGCCGTGCTCGATGCCGCAGCGCTGCTCGAAACCAACGTCGCCTGAGGGGCGGCACCGGGAGGATGACATGTGCGAATTGTTCATTAAGGCGGATGCGCGGCTCTGGGAAAGCACCACCCGGTCGCTGCGCATCGACGGCATGGTGACCAGCGTCAGGCTGGAGAACTTCTTCTGGTCGAAGCTTGAGGAGATCGCCCGGCGGGACGGCATGAATGTCGTCCAGCTGATCACCCGGCTGCATCATGAATCGATCGATGCCGGCCATGATCTTGGAAACTTCACCTCCTTCCTGCGCGTCTGCTGCGCCCGCTATCTCGACCTGCAGCTCACCGGCGACATCCCGGCCGATGTCACCCGCCCGATTTCCGGCCTCGACGCGCCCGAGATTCTCGGTCGCGAACGGACGAAATATCACTGACGGCCGACCCGACGAAACTGTGGAGCAATAACGGCGGAACTGCCTGAAAGGGCAGTTCCGCAAGATCTCCGACCTTGACGCGGATGCGCGGGCTTGCGCTGCGGCGCAGCCTGGATCAACAATGCGCGCCATCAAGGACGGGCAGGAGATCGATTGCCATGAACGACCAGAAAGCCGTGATCGTTACGGGAGCCGGCGGCAACCTCGGCAGCGCCGTTGTCCGTGAGCTCGCCGCCGGCGGCGCGAAACTCGTCTGCATGAACCGTTCGAGCCAGGAGCTGGAAGCCCTGGCCGGCGATCTTTCCGCCTCCGCCGAGTTTCTGTCGATCGCTGGGACCGATCTCACCGATTATGCCTCCTGCGCCGCCGCCGTCGCACGGGCCGTCAAGCGCTTTGGCGGCGTCGGTGCCCTGGTCAATACGGTTGGCGCCTTCCAGATGGGGCCGGTCGGGCCGGATGCGCCTGCCCAATGGGAGACGATGATGAACGCCAACGCCCGCACCGCGCTGACGATCAGCGCCGCTGTTCTCCCGACCATGAAGGCATCAGGCTATGGCCGCATCGTTCATGTCGCTGCCGCGCCCGGCCTGAAGGCCGGCGCTAATCAGGCCGCTTACGCTGCCTCGAAGGCCGCCGTCATCCGGCTGACGGAAGCGCTCGCTGCCGAATGCCGCAACGACTGCATCACCGCCAACTGCATCCTGCCCGGGACGATCGACACGCCTGACAATCGCGCCGCCATGCCCAATGCGAAGACGGACGGCTGGGTCACGCCGCAATCGATCGCCCGCCTCATCGCCTTCCTGATATCGCCGGCCGCAGCCGTCGTCACCGGCGCGGCAATCCCGGCGACCGGCCGCGAATAACGGCAGGTGTGGTGCTCGGCGCCGCAAACCTGCATCGAGATTGCTTTGCTGGGATCAGAGGGGGATGAAACGGCGGATCTGCAAATTTTGGCAGGTGACATGCGACCCGACTTGAGGTTCGGTTCGACTTAAGGCAGCCTTATCTCCGCTAACGCATCCCTCGCAGAAGTGTGCTGCAGTTTTGTGATAAAACATGCTTAGAAACAAAGACCTAAAGCGTGACAAGCGACTCTGAAAGATCTCGACACGCTTTAGGCTCAGGTGGCGGGCAAGAGACAGCGGGCGGACACGATGGTGGTAATGATCGCATTGCGGCGGCATTTGCCTGAAGGCGGGCGGTTTCGATGACGGACGATCCTGCATTGCGTGCCGTCAGCGCCACCAGCTTGGTGCGCGAGGAATGGTTCCTGGGCATCAGCGTCGCGACGAGCTTCGCATTTCTTGCTTTCCGGGAGCAGCTCTTCGGGCGGCTTTCCGATCCGCTTTGGTTCACTGTGATTTTCGGGTGGCTGTTTGCCGTCGTGCTCGGCTCCGCTCTGTCGGTCGTGCGGCACGCAGATCACCTGGCGGAGCGACTGAAGGAGCCTTACGGCACGCTCATTCTAACCCTTGCCATCACTTCGATCGAGGTGATGGCAATATCGGCCGTCATGCTTCACGGCGAAAACAACCCCACGCTTGCGCGCGACACGCTGTTTGCAGTCGTCATGATCATTCTGAACGGCATGGTCGGCCTTTCATTGCTGCTCGGCGCGTGGCGGCGGCCGGAACAACAACATAACCTGCAAGGCGCTAACGCCTATCTCGGCGTGATCGTGCCTCTGGCGACCCTGAGCCTCGTCATGCCGACATTTCTGGCAGGCCCCGACGGACAGCATCCATCGGCACCGAGACAACTGATACTGGGCGTCATATCGGTCGGCCTTTATGCGACATTTCTGTTTCTTCAGGCCGGCCGCCATCGGGACTATTTCGCGGACGACGGCAATCGTCAGGAACCTCGCAGCGAACATGTCTCTGGCCGCGGGCCGATCTGGCCGCACGCTATTCTGCTTGTCACCTATATGGCTCCCGTCGTCTTCCTGGTCGAACAGCTTGCCCGGCCGATCGATTACGTTATCGAAACGCTGCACGCTCCAACCGCATTTGGCGGTGTTGTGATGGCTATCCTCGTCGCGACCCCTGAGGCTATCAGCGCCGTGCGCGCGTCTATCGCCAATCATCTTCAGCGGTCCGTCAACATTTTCCTTGGTTCGGTATTGTCGACGATCGGACTGACGGTGCCGGCGATGCTTGTTGTCAGCCAGCTCTACGGACACAGCGTGACGCTCGGCCTCGAGCACGGAGATCTGGTGATGCTCCTGCTCACCCTTGCCGTCAGCATCATTACCTTCGCCAGCGGCCGCACGCATCTCATGCAAGGTGCAGTCCACCTGGTGCTTTTCCTGGCCTACGTGCTGCTCATCTTCCAGCATTGATCCCCAGCCGCGTGAGAATAGGAAAGTAAAACTCTCACGCCCTGTCTCTCTTCCGCTATGATGACAGTAACGATCGCACAACTTATAAGCCTCGTGGCGCTTACACGGTTAGCGTGATGGAGAGCGGACCTTGAGCTCACTATTGCATGGCGGGTTAATATTTGTTGTTCTATCTGCGGCGGCATCGATAGGATTGATGATGCGCAGCCGCTTGCCGGATCATCACCTTAATGCCGAATCCAAGGATGCCATCAGGCTGGCGACCGCGGTGGTGGGAACACTGTCAGCCCTGGCGCTCGGCCTTCTGATCGCATCCGCCAAGACGACATACGACAATGCCGAAGTGGAGATGAAAACGGCGGCAGCAAGGGTGCTCCTGCTTGATCGCGTCATGGCGCAATATGGGCCGGAAACCGACAAGGCGCGGCAGTTGCTGCGTGAATTGATCGAGAAACGGCTAAGCCGTGGCTGGTCCGCCGAGACCACCGACGATGCGTCCGGCAAAGCGCTCGGGGAATATCAGGATATCGAAGCGGTTCAGGGCGATCTTCGATCGCTCTCGCCGAGGGATGCCGTACATCGTACTCTCCAGACACGCGCACTGGATGTGAGCGGCATGGTGGCCGAGACCCACTGGCTGCTCGTCGAATCCGGTAAAGAGGGTTTGCCCTGGGCCTTCCTCACCGTTCTCGTGTGCTGGCTCTCGCTGCTGTTTGCAACCTTCGGACTGCAGGCGCCGGTCAACCCCACGGTGCTATCAATTCTGCTCGTTTGCGCCCTGTCCGTCGCGGGCGCGATCTTTCTGATTACGGATATGGCCAATCCATATATCGGGCTGATCTATGTTTCAGATGCACCCTTGCAGTCGGCCATCGAGCGGCTCGGGAAACCATAGCCACTTTGTGTCCACGAACGGCGAACTCTAAAGCTCTCGGTTTTTGATGCATGTCGTTATCCCGGAACCGCTGCACACTTCCGGGCGACATGCATGAACTGAGTTCAATTGTGCACCAGCAGCTATTGCAATTTGCATCAATGCCGCGACATAATATCGCATGCCCGGAACTTTTCGGAGAAGGGTCGTCTCCGCCGAGGCACGCATGAAGACTGGGGCTCGTAAACATCGGGGCGGCGGCAATGCGTGTGAGATTGGATCAGGGTCCGCACCTCTTGATGGTGCTCGCCGGCATGGCAATTCTTGCCGGCTGCGAGGAAAGCGGCAACACTTATGTTCCTCCGCCGCCACCTCCGGTTCGGGTCGCGCAGCCGGTCCAGCAGCCGGTAACGCTCTATTTCGAACTCACCGGCAATACGGCGCCGCTCAATGCCGTCGATATCGAGGCGCGCGTCCAGGGCTATATCCAATCCATCGACTACCAGGACGGTATGATGGTGATGAAGGGCGCCAAGCTCTTCGGCATCGAGCGCGACACCTATCAGGCGCAACTGGATCAGGCAAAGGCATCGCTCGCCTCGCAACAGGCCTCCCAGGTCGGCGCAAAGCAGGAATATGACCGGCAGCTCAATCTGTCCAAACAACAGGTTACCACCCAGACCGCGGTCGATAGCGCCAAGGCGACGCTCGACGAGGCGAATGCCGCCATCCTCAACGCCCAGGCCAACGTCGAACTAGCGACGATCAACCTCGGCTATACCGAGGTGCTCGCTCCCTTCGACGGCATCGTCACGGATCACCTCGTCGATATCGGCACGCTGGTCGGCGTGTCCGGCCCCACCAAACTCGCCAGCATCGTCCAGACCGATCCACTTTATGCCTATTTCAACGTCAGCGAGACGCAGGTGCTGATGATCAAGGAAACCATGGCAAAGCAGGGGCATACCTTCAGGCAGACCGACCTTCCGAGCATACCGGCGGAGATCGGTTTGCAGACGGAAGAGGGTTACCCGCACAAGGGACATCTCGATTACGTATCGCCTCAGCTCGACGCCTCAACAGGCACGCTTCAGGTCCGCGCCCTGTTCGACAATAAGGACCACGCCATGCTGCCCGGCCTCTTCGTGCGGGTTCGGGTGCCGGTCGGCCACAACGACAAGGCTCTGCTGGTGCGCGACGACACCATCGGAACCAACCAGCTCGGCAGCTACGTGCTCGTTCTCGGCAAGGACGATGTGGTCGAGCAGAAACAGGTCAAGACCGGGCAGCGGGAAGGCGCGCTCCGCGTCATCCAATCCGGCCTCGATCCGGCCGACTGGGTGGTGACCCAAGGGATCCAGCAGGCCATTCCCGCCAGCAAGGTCACGCCCGAGAAGATCGAAATGAACCCGACGGCCAACGCCGCCGACGATGCCAAGGCCAACACCACCACGCAATGAATTCGTCACCACGCTTCATCTGAACGTCTGAGGACAACAGCATGATCTCGCGTTTCTTCATCGAGCGGCCGGTACTCGCCAACGTCCTGGCATTGGTCTTCGTGCTCGTCGGCGCGGTTGCCCTGTACCAGCTGCCGGTGGCGCAATATCCGAATGTCGTCCCGCCGACGGTGCAGGTGACGACACGCTTTCCCGGCGCCAGCGCGCAGACCCTCGTCGACACCGTGGCGCTGCCGATCGAGCAGCAGGTCAACGGCGTGCAGGATATGCTCTACATGCAGTCGACCAGCGCCAGCGACGGCACCTATTCGCTGATCGCAACCTTTGCAATCGGAACGGATCCGGATCAGGCCCAGGTTCTGGTGCAGAACCGTGTCGCGATCGCAATGTCGTCGCTTCCCGAAGCGGTGCAGCTTCAAGGCGTGACGACGCAGAAGAAATCGACGGCGATCCTCGGCTTCGTCAGCCTGACCTCATCCGACAGCGGCTATGACAGCCTGTTCCTGTCGAACTACGCGGTCATCAATCTGCAGAACGAACTCGCCCGCCTGCCTGGTGTCGGCAATGTGACGGTGTTCGGCGCCGGCCAATATGCCATGCGGATCTGGATGGATCCGAACCTGCTCCAGGCCCGCGGCCTGACGCCGCAGGATGTCGTCAGTGTCGTGCAGCAGCAGAGCCAGGAGGTCGCCGCCGGCCAGATCGGCATTCCGCCGGTGCCGAAAGGGCAGATCTTCCAATATACGCTGAATGTGAATGGCCGGCTGAACGAGGCCGCCGACTACGAGAACATCGTCGTCAAGGTCGAAAGTGGACAGGGCGGCCGCATCACGCGTGTGCGTGATATTGGCCGCGTCGAACTCGGCGCCCAGACTTACAGCCAATCCTTCATGCAGAACGGCCGGCCGGCGGCCGGCATCGGCATATTCCAATTGCCGGAAGCGAACGCCATTGCCGTGGCGCAGGCGGTGCGCGCGAAAATGGATGAGCTCTCGACGAGCTTCCCGCCTGGCCTCGAATATCATCTGCCGTTCGACACGACGAAATTTGTCGAGGCCTCCATCGACGAGGTCTACGTCACCTTGATCGAGGCCGGGGTTCTCGTTCTCATCGTCATTCTGGTCTTCCTGCAGGACTGGCGGGCGATGCTCGTGCCGGCGACCACCGTTCCCGTCACCATCATCGGCGCCTTCGCGGCCATGGCGGCCTTGGGTTTCACCGTCAACCTGTCGACGCTCTTTGCCATCGTTCTCGCCATCGGCATTGTCGTCGATGATGCCATCGTCATCGTCGAAGGTGTGGCCCGGCACATCGAGGCCGGCATGTCAGGCCGAAAGGCCGCCGAGAAGGCGATGGAGGAATTGCTCGGTCCGGTCATCGGGATCACGCTGGTGCTGATGGCCGTTTTCATTCCGGCCGCCTTCCTGCCTGGCCTGACCGGCCAGCTCTATCGGCAGTTCGCCCTCGTCATTGCCGCGACCGCGCTGATCAGCGCCGTCAACGCCGTCACGCTGAAACCGACGCAATGTGCCCTTTGGCTGCGCCCGCCGGTTCCGCCGGAGCAACGTAACGCCCTTTATCGCGGCTTCAACAGGGTCTACGATCGAGGCGAACGCAGCTATGCCGGACTGATCGGATCGATGACCCGCCACAGCGGCATCATGGCCATAGCGGCATTTGCGCTGATCGGGGTCGCAGTCTGGGGGCTCTCCCGTCTGCCGACCGCCTTCCTGCCCGTCGAAGATCAAGGCTATGTGCTGATCAGTGCACAACTGCCCGATGGCGCCTCGAAGGAACGCACCGATGCCGTCATGGAAGAGGTCGGCAAGATCGCCGAAGCCACGCCCGGCGTCGATCAGGTGCTGACCATCAGTGGCATTTCCGTTCTCGACAACAGTGCCAGCCTGCAGAATGCCGGCGTCGCCTATGTCGTTTTGAAAGATTGGGATGAGCGCGGCAAGGAGAAGGGGCAGGACCTGCTGTCCATCTACCAGCATTTGAACGATGCGCTGCAGCATGTGCTGAGCGCCAAAACACTGGTCGTCGTGCCGCCTCCGATCCAGGGCGTCGGCAATGCCAACGGCTTTACCATGCAGGTCGAACTCCGGAACGGCGTAGCCGACTATCCGCTGCTGCAATCGCTTGCCGATACGATTGTCAGGAACGGCAATGCGCAATCATCGTTGCAGAGGTTGAGCACGCCTTTCCGTTCGAACGTGCCGCAGCTTGCGGTCTCCGTCGATCGCATCAAGGCGGAAACTCTGGGAATTACCGTGGGCCAGGTCTTCTCCGCCCTCTCCGGCTATGTCGGATCGAGCTATGTCACCCAGTTCAATAAATTCGGCCGCACCTTCCAGGTCTATGCGCAAGCCGCTTCCGATTTCCGTGTCAGCCCTGACGATATCCGCAATCTGAAGGTCAAGGCCGGCGACGGCACGATGGTGCCGCTCGGCACGGTCGTCGATGTCACCACGACACAAGGTCCCTCGCTGATCAGCCTTTACAATCTCTATCCCACCGCCACCATCGTCGGTGGGCCGGCGGCCGGTTTCAGCTCCGGCCAGTCGCTCGAGGTCATGGAGCAGATCGCCGATCATACATTGCCGACGGGAACCGGTTTCGAATGGACGGCGCTCTCCTATCAGGAGAAGGCGGTCGGCGGGCAGATCTACTTCATCTTCGCGCTCGCCATGCTGCTCGTCTATTTCGTGCTCGCCGGCCAATATGAAAGCTGGATCCTGCCGCTGGCGGTCATATCAGCCGTGCCGCTCGCCCTGCTCGGCACGGTGGCCGCGCTCATGGCAGCGGGCGTCGCCAACAATCTCTATACGCAGATCGGCCTCATCCTGCTGATTGCGCTCGCGGCCAAAAACGCCATCCTGATTGTCGAATATGCCCGCGAAAAACGGGCGGAGGGCATGGAAATTCTGGACGCGGCCGTCGAGGCCGCCCGCCTGCGTTTCCGGCCGATCCTGATGACGTCCTTCGCCTTCATCCTCGGTGTGCTGCCGCTAGTGCTGGCAACGGGCGCCGGCGCATCCGCGCGCAAATCGATCGGCATATCGGTCTTCAGCGGCATGATCGCCTCGACCTGCCTCGCCATCCTCTTCGTCCCCTCCTTCTACGTGCTGCTGCAGCGGCTCGAGGAATACTGGAAGCGGCGCGGAGCGCCAGCAAACACGGCCGCGAGCGTGGCGGAAGCGGAAATATCGAACGTCGGGTAAGGCGATCGCGGCAATTATTGCACGATCACCTGCACATAGACGTTGCCGCTCTTGGCGTAATAATAACCGCCGCATCGATAATAATAGCCGCCGTAATAGGGACCGTAACGGCAGCCTGCCGGAAGCACGGCGATGGTCGTCGTCGTCCGTGTGACGACCCGCCGCGTCGTCCGACGGGCCACGCCGGCATAAGAGAGCGGCGTCAGCGGCCTGCCGATGACGGCGCCCGCCGGCGTGGCAAAGCCGATCGACAGAGGCATCGATCCCTGCGCCTCGATGTGAAAGCCGGTGAATGTCAAAACGCCGGCCAGGCCGAGGGCGAAGAACAGCTTCCTATAGGTCATTTTACCTCTCCCATATCGGCCGCCTCAGGCAGTTCGTCGAGCGATTGCAGCTCACTGAGATCGACCGTCTTTGCGCTGGCCGGAACCTCGATCGTGTAGGAAACGGCCGCGACATCCGCTCCGCTTTTGAAATCGCTGATTTCGAGCGTGTATTGCGGCGCCTGGACGACGTGTTTGCTGGTGATGACGTAACGGCGGGGTATCGGTTGCGGGCCGCTCTGTATCCAGATCTGCCAATCGATCTCAGGCGTCCGGAAGGCCAGATATTCGCATTCGACCCCATCCACGAACGCGCTGGAAATATGCTTGGCCTCCGTCACATCGGACATGAGTTCGTCATAGACGTTGGAGGATAAAAGATCGGCACCCGGCGCTTCGACGCCTGCGGTCATCAGCCTGTCGATCAGATCATCGAGCGAACCCTTGCCGTCGATCTTGGCATAGGCGTCGAGGTTCTTGCCATGAACCGTCAGCGACGAACCGTCGAAGCTCACGTCGAGATCGGCAAAGCCGCCGGTCCTCGTGACGCGCAGCTTATCGGGGCGCGTCAGGTTGGCTGTCCCCGAACTGACGAACTGGAGTTTCTCGAAGGCGGGAGTCACTGCTTCGAGCGACGATTGGTAGGTGAAGGAGATCGTCTTCTGCGTCGTCAGAAAATCGGACATTGTCTTCAGGAGAGCCTTCGCATCATCCGCCCACGCACTCGTCGGCGGTGCGAGGCTTGCGGCAAGCGAGGCATAGAGGAGGATCCGCTTCAGTCGCGGGAAAGGGAAAGTCGATGACATGGCAATGCCTTTCGTTCGTGTCGTCATTGATTTCATCGAATTGCAGATGGCAGCTGCCGGACGTTCCGCAGCCGGACATGACATGTGAGAGATGCAATGCAGGCAGACGGGCAAACGGCCGCTTGCCGGCCTTTGCAGGATCGCGCACCGAATTTCTCGCTGGAGCGCGACGTCCTTCTAATGAGAGCGAATTACCAGCGGGCGCTACAATCCCGAAGTCAGCACGCGGTGGCACGCTGGTGATACCCGCTGCAGATTATCACGCAGGCAGGCGATGCCCCGCCCTCCCCCTAAAGGCACCATGCGGCACAAGGCCCGGAAGTCCGCTCCGCAGGTTTCCCGCAGGATCATCACTTCCTCACGCGGGGAGAAGGCTGGCATCATTGCCCGAGGGGCCGGCGTGATCGCACCGGTGGCAGCCGCATCGCCGGCCGCCGGCGCCCCCGATCCCCCCAATGCCGCAACGGCTTGCTGACATGGCGCCGATAGGGCGGCATTATGCTGTTGCAGGCAGCTGAGGGCCGCCGCGCCGCCCGGGGTGACACCGGAACATTGCGCCATGAAATCGCGCTGACAGGCCGATTTGACCGCATTGCGCTGCGCTTGGGTCGCCTGGTGAGCCGGCGTGCCGGTCGCGGGCGCCGGGGGAGCCGCCGCAGTATTTGCAGGTGCAGCCGGCGCTGGCTCCGCGGATGTCGATTTGGGTTTGACGTTCACCGCCGACACCGCTTTCTGGCAACCTGCCGAAAGTGTCGCGCTATGCTGCTGCAGGCAGGTGAGTGCCTCGATCCCTCCCGGCGTCACCCCGGAACATTTCGCCATGAAATCGGAGCGGCACTCTGCCCTGATCGCATCGCGCTGCTCGTAGGTCGGCGCTTGCGCGGACGCAATCCCGGCGAAGAACACTACTGCACAGAACGCAGACAACGCGGAAATTGCCGATAGAAGACGATGCCTCCTATATGGAGACATCATTAGAGAAGACCCCCATTTTCGCATGATTCCCCCCATAAATTTCTGATCTACATCATGAAATCTAACTGCCCTCTAAATAGGATAATAGGCGCCGCCGAATGGACGGACGTTCCTTGCTACTACAAAAATACAAGATGCGACTGAATTACGTATATTAGAATATTATTCATTTAGCAACTATCCTGTCGCCGCAAGAAAATCGCTCGCAACTCACCGAATAGCTACAGCCGCCCAGCAACGCCGACACCCGCCATGAGGCGGGCTTTGGGGTATTGTATTATGGAAGTGTTGGTTTCGGGTTCAGGATTTGGTTGTTTTCTGTCAACTGAAGAACCCCGCTTCCGCGCGCTGAGTACCTTCGCGACATCCGCAGAACGCAAAAACCCGCCATGAGGCGGGTTTTTGCGTGTTGTGTTTGGAAGATTTGGTTGCGGGGGCAGGATTTGAACCTGCGGCCTTCAGGTTATGAGCCTGACGAGCTACCGGGCTGCTCCACCCCGCGCCAGCGCAAGTCGATTGGACTTGCTGAAGTATTGTAACACGAAAGGCCGCTTTGCGAGCGGCCTTTTGACGGCCTTGGCCGTTAGTATTGTGCGAGAAGATTGTTTTTTATGAAGTTGCGTTTTGCAGACCTGGCAGCGACCTACTCTCCCGCGTCTTAAGACGAAGTACCATGGGCGCAGGGGCGTTTCACGGCCGTGTTCGGAAAGGGAACGGGTGCAGCCACCCCGCCATAACCACCAGGTCGGCAAAGCGCAACTTTATGTTTGAGAAGCTGGTTCACGGGCGACTAGTGATTAGTGACTAGTCGTTAGTGATTAGTTTTGAACACGTCTTTGGCTGATGAGTGGATGGCGATATGAGCAGCGATTCCCGCTACTCACTACCATCTATTCACTACTGACTTCAGCAGCCTTTGGCTGATGAGCACAGTCAATGAGAACGATCAAGCCGATCGAGCTATTAGTACCGGTAAGCTTCATGCGTTGCCGCACTTCCACACCCGGCCTATCAACGTGGTCGTCTTCCACGGCTCTGATAGGGAATACTCGTTT
Source organism: Rhizobium sp. F40D2 (assembly GCF_051810745.2). Taxonomy (NCBI): domain Bacteria; kingdom Pseudomonadati; phylum Pseudomonadota; class Alphaproteobacteria; order Hyphomicrobiales; family Rhizobiaceae; genus Rhizobium; species Rhizobium sp. F40D2. Next base: position 2,066,166 of record NZ_CM131436.1, on the reverse strand, counting down.
TCAGGTGGGTTTCCCGCTTAGATGCCTTCAGCGGTTATCCCGTCCATATATAGCTACCCTGCTATGCCCTTGGCAGGACAACAGGTCCACCAGAGATATGTCCATCCCGGTCCTCTCGTACTAGGGACAGATCCTGTCAATATTCCTACACCCACGGCAGATAGGGACCGAACTGTCTCACGACGTTCTGAACCCAGCTCACGTACCGCTTTAATTGGCGAACAGCCAAACCCTTGGGACCTGCTCCAGCCCCAGGATGCGATGAGCCGACATCGAGGTGCCAAACAACCCCGTCGATATGGACTCTTGGGGGTCATCAGCCTGTTATCCCCGGCGTACCTTTTATCCGTTGAGCGATGGCCCTTCCACGCGGGACCACCGGATCACTATGACCGACTTTCGTCTCTGCTCGACTTGTCAGTCTCGCAGTCAGGCGGGCTTATGCCATTGCACTCGACGACCGATTTCCGACCGGTCTGAGCCCACCATCGCGCGCCTCCGTTACTCTTTCGGAGGCGACCGCCCCAGTCAAACTACCCACCATACACTGTCCCGGACCCGGATGACGGGCCGCGGTTAGACATCCATGACGATAAGGGTGGTATTTCAAGGATGGCTCCACGGAAACTGGCGTCCCCGCTTCAAAGCCTACCACCTATCCTACACATGCCGACACGAATGCCAGTGTAAAGCTATAGTAAAGGTGCACGGGGTCTTTCCGTCTGACCGCAGGAACCCCGCATCTTCACGGGGAATTCAATTTCACTGAGTCTATGTTGGAGACAGCGGGGAAGTCGTTACGCCATTCGTGCAGGTCGGAACTTACCCGACAAGGAATTTCGCTACCTTAGGACCGTTATAGTTACGGCCGCCGTTTACTGGGGCTTCGATTCAAAGCTTGCACCTCTCCTCTTAACCTTCCAGCACCGGGCAGGCGTCAGACCCTATACGTCGTCTTGCGACTTCGCAGAGCCCTGTGTTTTTGATAAACAGTCGCTACCCCCTGGTCTGTGCCACCCCATCATACTTGCGTAAAATGGGGTCACGCTTCTTCCGAAGTTACGCGTGCAATTTGCCGAGTTCCTTCAACATAGTTCTCTCAAGCGCCTTGGTATACTCTACCTGACCACCTGTGTCGGTTTCGGGTACGGTCTATACGGTGGAGC
>NZ_CM131436.1:1570000-2060000 GCF_051810745.2 Rhizobium sp. F40D2 | reverse complement strand
GGGCAACGAGCCTCCGCTTCTGGCCGACGGCAGGCGTGCGCCCGACCGCCGCGAAGTGTCTCTCCGCTGGCTCTCGGGTACGTTCCTCACCGGCATTACATCCTCGGTCCTGATGGGCGTCGCGCTGTTTGCCGCCCTTGACGGCCGCCAGCAACTGGCGATCCCGGCCGAAGCCTATGCAAGTGCTGCGGCAGACGCGCACGAAGATACGACAGTGGTGCGCGGCGGAAGGCTGATCGCGCCTGCCATCGCCGCAAAACCGTCCGACCGGGCCATCATGGAAGTTTCGACCGTCGTCCACGACGGCGAAAAGGAAGTCGTGCGCCGCCAGCCCTTCGCGCATGTGAAGATGACGCTAGCCGCCAACCATGTGGCGACCGAGGACTATCCCGACTTCGATCCCCTGGCGATCTTTTCCGCCGACGAGCCGCAGCCCGCCCCGCAAAGCCGCACCGGCGCGATTTACGGCTCCGATGTCGAATCCGAAGTCAGCCTAAAGACCGTTTCCTTCCCGACCGGCAAGACCAGCATGAAGATGGCGTCCGGCCTGTCGCTCGAGGAGGTCGAAGAGAATGTACGCTCCAACGGCTCGGTGCTGACGGACGGCAACACCCAGCTTGCGGCCCTTTATTACGTCGATCCGCGCCGTTTCTCCAACGAGGATGCCGATGTCGATCTGACTGCCGGCCTCTCTGCGCGTGTGCTCGAACAGAACATGACCGTCTCCGCATCGGAATCGATCACGCCGCAGACCGAAGAATTTGCCGACGACATCCTGCCCGTCCGCGCCGACACGCCGATCGCCAAGGCGCTGACGGATTCAGGTTATCCGCAGCAATATGCCGATGGCATCGCCGGTTTTATCTCGCAGCAACTGGGTTCCACCGATCTCGACAAGGGCGACGTGCTGCGCATCGGCATCATTCAGAAGGGCGAACAGGCAAAGATCATCCGGGCCAGCGTCTATCGCGGCACCCGCCATCTCGTCACCGTCGCCGTCGACGACAAGGGCAGATACGTGCCCGGCAGCGAACCGCCGATGCTGGATGCTATCGCGACCGCCTTCGATGACAATTCCTTTGCGCCGCCGCCGGGCCAAAACTTGCCGCGCGTCTATGACGGCATCTATCGCGCTGCCCTTTCCTACGGCATGACCAAGGATATGACGGCGCTGATCATCAAGCTGCTCGCCAGCAATGTCGACTTCCAGGCGCAGCTAAGGTCAAGCGATAGTCTCGAAGCTTTCTTCTCCGTCGCCGACAGTACCGGCCAGGCGACCGAGGATTCCGAACTGCTCTACGTCAACGCCCGTTTCGGCGATACGCAGACACGCTTCTACCGCTTCCAGGATCCGGAGGACGGCACGGTCGATTATTTCGACGAGAACGGCAAGAGCATCCGCCAGTTCCTGTTGCGCAACCCGGTTCCGAACGGCATCTTCAAATCGGGCTTCGGCATGCGCCGTCACCCGATCCTCGGTTTCGCCCGCATGCACACCGGCGTCGATTGGGCGGCACCCCGCGGCACCGCGATCATCGCCGCCGGCAACGGCACGGTCGAAAAAGCCGGCTGGGATTCCGGCGGTTACGGCAACCAGACGATTATCCGTCACGCCAACGGTTATGAATCCTCCTACAATCACCAGAGCGCCATCGCCAAAGGCGTCACCCCCGGCGCCAAGATCCGCCAGGGCCAGGTGATTGGCTGGGTCGGCACGACGGGCGAGTCCACCGGGCCACACCTGCATTACGAGCTGATCGTCAACGGCACCAAGGTCGATCCACTGCGCATCCGTCTGCCGGGCGGCAAATCGCTGCAGGGCGAGGCGCTGGCGAAATTCGAGGACGAGCGCAAGCGTATCGATACGCTGCTGAACAACCAGGAGTCCGACCAGGTGGCGAGCAAGTAGTCCGCGCCGCAGCAGGCAAGCTGCATTGGGGCGTTTCGCGCCCATTAAACAGAAATGGCGGCCTAGGCCGCCATTTCTCATTCGTCCGGCAAAGTTGGCCTATGCCGCTTCACTCACCGTCTGGCCTGTCCTGAACTGCAGCCGGTCAGAACCGTTTGTCACCTTCACCGTCGATCCGTCCGGCACCTGGCCGGACAGGATCTGCTCGGCGAGCGGATCCTGCACGAACTTCTGGATTACCCGTTTCAGCGGCCTTGCGCCGTAGACCGGATCGTAACCCTTGTTCGCCAGCCAATGGCGGGCTTCCTCGTCGAGATCGATGACGATCTTCCGTTCGGCGAGTAGCGCCACCAGCCGCTTCAGCTGGATATCAACAATCGCGCCCATCTCCTCGCGCTTCAGGCGATGGAAAAGAATGATCTCATCGATGCGGTTCAGGAATTCCGGCCGGAAATGTCCGCGCACGACCTCCATCACCTGCTCGCGAACTGTATCGCTGTCGTCACCGTCGGCGAGTTGCGTCAGATACTCGGCGCCGAGGTTCGAGGTCATGATGATCATCGTGTTGCGGAAATCGACCGTCCGGCCCTGGCCATCCGTCAGGCGTCCGTCGTCCAGCACTTGCAGCAGGATGTTGAAGACGTCGGGATGTGCCTTTTCGATCTCGTCGAACAGCACGACCTGATAGGGCCTGCGGCGCACGGCTTCCGTCAGCGCTCCGCCTTCGTCGTAACCGACATAGCCGGGAGGCGCGCCGATCAGCCGGGCAACGGAGTGTTTCTCCATATATTCCGACATGTCCATGCGCACCATCGCCGTCTCGTCGTCGAAGAGGAAACGAGCGAGCGCCTTGGTCAGCTCCGTCTTGCCGACGCCGGTCGGGCCGAGGAAAATGAACGAGCCGATGGGCCGGTTCGGATCCTGCAGGCCGGCGCGCGCACGGCGCACCGCCCGCGACACGGCCTGAACCGCATCACCCTGACCGATCACCGATTTCGCCAGCTCGTCTTCCATCCGAAGCAGCTTGTCGCGCTCGCCTTCCAGCATCCTGTCGACCGGAATACCGGTCCAGCGGGAAACGACATGGGCGATATTGTCAGGGATGACAACCTCCTGCACCATTGCGCCGCGTTCGCCATCCTGCTTCTCGGCGTCGACCAGCTGTTTTTCCAGATCCGGAATGACACCATAGGTCAGCTCGCCGGCGCGCTGGAATTCACCCTTGCGCTGGGCGATCGCCAGTTCGTTGCGGGCATCGTCGAGCTGCTTCTTGAGGTCGGCGGCAAGGCCGAGCTTCTGCTTTTCCGCCTGCCAGCGGGCCGTCAGCGCATCGGCCTCCTCTTCGAGGCCGGTCAATTCGGTCTCCAGCCGCTTCAGCCGGTCGGCCGAGGCGACGTCGGTTTCCTTCTTCAGCGCCTCGCGTTCGATCTTCAGCTGAATGATGCGGCGATCGAGTTCGTCGAGCTCTTCCGGTTTGGAATCCACCTGCATGCGCAGCCGCGCAGCCGCCTCATCCATTAAGTCGATCGCCTTGTCGGGCAGGAAGCGGTCGGTGATATAGCGGTTGGAAAGGGTCGCCGCCGCCACCAGCGCCGCATCTGCGATGCGCACCTTGTGATGCTGCTCGTATTTTTCCTTGAGGCCGCGCAGGATCGAGATCGTGTCTTCGACCGTCGGCTCGTCGACGACGACAGGCTGGAAGCGGCGGGCAAGCGCCGGATCCTTCTCGACATGTTTGCGATATTCGTCGAGCGTGGTCGCGCCGACGCAATGCAGCTCGCCGCGGGCAAGAGCGGGCTTCAGGAGGTTGGAGGCGTCCATTGCCCCATCGGCCTTGCCGGCGCCGACCAGCGTGTGCATCTCATCGATGAACAGGATGATCTCACCGTTCTCGGCCTGGACCTCATTGAGCACAGCCTTCAGCCGCTCCTCGAATTCGCCGCGGTATTTCGCACCGGCAATCAGCGCGCCCATGTCGAGCGCCATCAATTTCTTCTCCTTCAGCGATTCCGGCACGTCACCGTTGACGATGCGCAGCGCCAGTCCTTCGACGATTGCCGTCTTGCCGACACCGGGCTCGCCGATCAGCACCGGATTGTTCTTGGTGCGGCGCGAAAGCACCTGGATGGTGCGGCGGATTTCGTCGTCGCGCCCGATCACCGGGTCGAGCTTGCCCTCGCGGGCTTCGGCGGTCAGATCGCGTGCGAATTTCTTCAGCGAATCGAAACCCTGCTCGGCATTGGAAGAATCCGCCGTCCGGCCCTTGCGCATGTCGTTGATGACCTGGTTCAGACCCTGGGCCGTCACGCCTGAATTCTTGAGCGTCGAAAAAGTCGAGGCCGAGGATTCGATTGCCAGCGCCTGCAGCAGGCGCTCGACGGTGACGAAGCTGTCGCCGGCCTTCTTTGCCGCCTCTTCGGCGGTCGAAAGCACTTTGGCGAGTGGCTGCGCCAGATATATGTTGCCGTTGCCGCCGGAAATTTTCGGCAGCTTGGCCAGCGCCGCGTCATTGGCAAGGCGCGCAGCCTTGGCATCGCCGCCGGCGCGCTCGATCAGCGACGCCGCCATCCCCTGATCGTCGTCAAGCAGGACTTTCAGCACATGCTCAGGCGAAAATTGCTGGTGACCCTGCGCCAGCGCATAAGTCTGCGCCGACTGGATGAATCCGCGCACCCGCTCGGAATATTTCTCGATATTCATATTCTACCTCCATGGATCGCCCTGCCCTGATGAGGCGCAGACCGATGATTGAGATCGACCCCCTGAAAAGGCAGGCCGCGCTTGGCCCATCTCTGATTTGGGCGAAGCAGTCGATGAGAATATGGTGCCCTGTTCTGCGAGTTTAAAGAGCCGATAAAACGAAAATCCCCGGCGCGAGGCCGGGGATTTTCGTTGCAATTCTAACAGATGGCATGAACCTCACGCTTCCGCCGAAGGAGAAGCGAAATCATCATTCCGATGCGGCGTCGGCCAGAACCGGCGCCTCGCCTGAGGCACCCTCGCCCTCAGGGGCGGCTTCGCCCTCAGCGCCGCGACGCGGGCGACGGGGACGGCTGCCGGTGCTGCGGCGGCGGGGCTGGCGCCGGCTGGCCGCCGGAGCCCTCCTCATCCATGGCGACCTCGGCCGGAATGCCTTCGATCTCCGGCTGGGGGCCGGTTCCATCGATCACCTCGGGCTGGGGTGCCGGTGCGGCCGGCGGAGCAGGCGTCGGTTGCGGCTGTGCCTGCGGCCGGTGCTGCTGCCTGCTCTGCGGCGGCTGGACGATAACGACATCGTCGCCGTCATTGTCGTTGTTATCCATATCGTCGCCATCGCGATCCGTACCGTCGCGGTCCGCACCATCGCGATCATACTCGCCGCGATCGTCGCGCTGGAAGCGTTCCTGCATCTGCGCCTGGGCGCTGGCGATGATACGATTGTAATGCTCGGCGTGCTGGAGATAGTTCTCGGCAATCACGCGGTCGCCGGAGCTTTGAGCATCGCGGGCAAGCTGCGCGTATTTTTCGGCGATATGCTGGGCAGTCCCGCAGATCTTCACATCGGGGCCGGAGCTGTCATAGGTCCGGGTCAGGGGATTGCCGCCCTTGCGGTTGAAATTGTTGTTATTGTTATTTCCACCGCCGCCGTTGTTATTATTGTTGTTACCACGCCCTCGACCGCGCTTGTTCTGCTGTCCTGGCCTCATAGATCGTTCACCTGAATTCTCTGTTTGTGATGGATACATGGCACCAACCGCCATGACCGGAAAACCGGGTCAGGACCTTTGTGCCGCGAGCATACTGCGCCTTTGCGCCGACCTGCCGCTTGGTTCTCAAGTCAGTTTGACTGATTCACGCGTTGGATCGTGTTCAACCGTTGAAACTCTCGTTTAAAAGAGCGGACCCCCGAGGCAAACCAAGTACCGAACGAATCTCGTTCATTCCTATCTGCCCAACACGTGACCGCAACCTATATTGCTTCCCTGGGAAATCCAAGCCTTTTCTTCGCAATAACAATAATGTCCCGTTCGATGCAGCATTATCGCCTGTCACGCGAGCGCGAACACGAGCACTCTATCGTTCTGACCATAATCTTTTACGGATTTGAGGCACTTGAAGCCTTTCGCTTCAAAGATCGCCGTCACATCGTTCCGCTGATCGTAACCGATTTCCAGCCCGACGACCCCATCGGGCCTCATGAACCTTGCCGCATCCTTGGCGATGACGCGGTAGGCGTCAAGCCCATCCGGGCCGCCATCCAGTGCCGCGACCGGATCGAATTTCGTCACTTCGGGAGCGAGATCGTGAATGACATTGGAAGCAATATAGGGCGGATTTGAGACAATCGCGTGAAACGAACCCTGGATGCTCTCGAACCATTCCGACTGCACCGCCTGAAAACGATCCTGCAACCCGTTTCTTTCTGCATTCGATCTTGCTGTGCGAAGTGCATCCGCCGATATGTCGCTCCCGACACCCGACGCATCAGGACATTCGCTCAAAAGCGCAAGGCATATCGCCCCGGTCCCGGTTCCCATGTCAAGGATATGGAGATGGCCTTGTGCCTTTGCAAGGTCCTTGAGATAGGCAAGCACCGTATCGACCAGGATTTCCGTATCCGGCCGTGGTTCTAGCGTTCCCACCGAGAGGGCAAGCGGCAGGCCGTAGAATTCCCGCTCGCCGAGAATGCGGTGCACCGGCTCATGGCCGAGCCGCCGCTCGACCGCCTTGGACATCATCTCCATCTGCTCAGGCGAGAGCGTCTCGACCGATCGCGTCAAAAGCTCGGTTGGCGATAGTTTCAGAAGGCCCGCGACAAGCAACCGCGCATCGGTCGCCGGGTCGGCGATACCCGCCTCGGTGAAGCGGCGGCGCGCTTCGGCAAGCGTTTCGGCGACCGTCGAACTCATTGCTGCTCGCCGAGCTGCGCCAGCTGGCTTGCCTGGTAATCGGCCATCAGCGCATCGACGACTTCCTCGATCTCGCCTTCCATCATCCGGTCGAGCTTGTAGAGCGTCAGATTGATGCGATGATCGGTTATGCGCCCCTGCGGGAAATTATAGGTTCTGATGCGTTCGGAGCGGTCGCCGGAGCCGACCTGGCTCTTGCGGTCGGCCGAGCGCTCGCTGTCGGCCCGCTGCCGTTCGGCATCGTAGAGTCTGGAGCGCAGCACCTGCATCGCCTTGGCGCGGTTCTGGTGTTGCGATTTTTCCGAGCTGGTGACGACGATGCCGCTCGGCAGATGGGTGATGCGCACCGCCGAGTCCGTCGTATTGACGTGCTGGCCGCCCGCGCCCGAAGAGCGCATCGTGTCGATGCGGATATCTTCCGGCCGGATCTCGATGTCGATCTCCTCGGCCTCCGGCAGCACTGCAACCGTTGCAGCCGACGTATGGATGCGCCCGCCCGCCTCGGTCTCAGGCACACGCTGCACGCGATGCACGCCGGATTCGAATTTCAGCTTTGCGAAGACGCCTCTGCCGGTGATCGTCGCGACAATTTCCTTGTAGCCGCCGGCTTCGCCCTCGCTTGCCGAGAGAACCTCCACCTTCCAGCCTTTCTCCGCCGCGAAGCGCTCATACATGCGAAAGAGGTCACCGGCAAAAAGGGCCGCTTCCGATCCGCCCGTGCCGGCGCGGATTTCGAGGATCGCGCTCTTTTCGTCCGCTGCGTCCTTCGGCAGAAGCAGGATCTGCATCTCCTGCTCGAGCGCCTCGATCTGCTCTTTCACCTCGGGCAGCTCCAGCTCGGCAAGGTCGCGCATTTCACGATCGACCGACTTGTCCTCGATGAGCGTTTCGAGATCGGCAAGCTCGGCATTCGCCTTCTCATAGGCGCGGATCTTGGTCACGACGGGCTGCAGCTCGGAATATTCGGATGCGAGCTTCACATAGACGTCGGCGGCCGGGCCGGCCGACATGCGCGCTTCGATCTCACCGAAACGGCGTTCCAGCTCGCGCATCTTTTCAACGGGAAGCTTCGCCACCCTTCACTCCGATTCTTCTTAACGTCTGCCTAAAGGGGAATATTGTGGCTCTCGGCGAAGCGGGCAAGCATCTCGCGCATCGGCGTCATGGCGTGGACATCGTCCAGTATCTCATTCATCGCCGTTGCCAGCGCCCCGACATCGAGCCCGAGCAGCATCGCCTTCACCGGTCCGATCGAGGCCGGCGACATCGAGATGGAGCGGAAGCCGATACCGAGCAGCGCCATCGCCGAGATGGGCTTGCTGGCGAGTTCGCCGCACAGCGTCACCGGCGTCTTGTTCCGGTCCGCGCCGCGCACGATATCACGCAGAATGCGCAAAAACGGTTTGCCGAGCGGGTCGAACCGGTCCGAGACCCGCGCATTGCCGCGATCGACCGCCATCGAGAACTGGAAGAGGTCGTTCGAACCGACCGAGACGAAATCCACCGCCTCCATCAGCTCGTCGAGCTGCCAAAGCAGTGCAGGCACCTCCAGCATCGCGCCGAATTGCAGCTTGCGCGGCAGCCCGTGGCCGAAGCGTGAGAGATGCTGCACTTCCTTCTGCAGCAGCTCGCGCACCACCTTCAGCTCGGAAACCTCGGTCACCATCGGCACCATCAGCTTCAGCTCGGTATCGGCCGATGCCTTCAACAGGGCGCGCAGCTGAGTGCGCAACAGTCCCGGCCTGTCGAGCGACAGCCGGATGGCGCGCCAGCCGAGTGCGGGATTTTCTTCTTCGTGGCCGCGGAAATAGGGCACGACCTTATCGCCGCCGATATCGAGCGTACGGAAGGTAACGGGGCGGCCCGCCGCCTGTTTTATCACATTGCGATAGAACTGCTCCTGCTCGTCCGCCTTCGGCATGGTGGAGGCGATCATGAACTGCAGTTCGGTGCGGAACAGGCCGATGCCCTCGGCACCTGATTCCGAAAGCTGTGGCAGGTCGACCAGCAGCCCGGCATTCATCATCAGCGCGATCCGCTGCCCATCCTTTGTCACCGGCTCGACGGCGCGCAGCGCCCGGAACTGTTCCTGCCGCCTGGCGCGGAAGCGAACCTTTTCCTCGTAGGAACGCCGATGATCGGCCATCGGCCGCAGATGCACATGTCCCTCGTCGGCGTCGATGATCACAGCATCGCCGTTCTCGGCGAGCGCCACCACACCCGCTGCCTGGCCGATGACCGGAATACCCATGGCGCGCGCGACGATCACCACATGGCTGGTCACCGCGCCCTCTTCCAGCACCAGCCCGCGCACATTGGCGCGGGGATAATCGAGCAGCTCGGCCGCCCCCATGGCGCGCGCCAAGATGACCGCATCGTTGGGGAAGCCTTCGGCGGTCGTCCGCCCGGTATAACCCGTCAATTGCCTGAGCAGCCGGTTCGCCAGATCCTCGAAATCATGCATGCGTTCGCGCAGATAGGGGTCGGTCAACCGCATCATCCGCGCCTTGGTGTCGCTCTGCACCTTCTCGACTGCCGCTTCCGCCGTCAGGCCGTTGCGGATCGCCTCCTCGAGCTTGCGCACCCAGCCCTGGTCATGCGCGAACATGCGATAGGTTTCGAGCACCTCGCGGTGCTCGCCTTCCATCGACACGTCGCGGCGCGACAGCATGTCGTCGATCGAGATCCTGAGCGAGCCCATGGCTTCGGCCAGCCGCCGGATTTCCTTCTCGGCATCTTCGTTGAGCAGGTTGGTGACGACGATGCGCGGCTCGTGCAGCACGACGTAACCGAGGCCGATGCCGTCATTATAGGTGTCGCCGTCAACGGTCACCGAACGCGTCAGATCGAGTTCGAGGCCAGGCTTGGTGATCTTCTTCAGCTCGCCGGTGGCGATCATCTCGGCCAGCACCATCGCGGTCGTCTCGAGCGCTTCCAGCTCCTCCTCGCGATAGTTGCGGCTCGCCTTGTTCTGCACGACGAGAACGCCAAGCGAGCGCCCGGTTCGGAGGATCGGCACGCCGAGGAAGGAATGGTAGATTTCTTCGCCGGTTTCCGGCAGATAGCGGAAAGCAGGATGCGACTGTGCGTCGGAAAGGTTCAGCGGCTGGGCCGAGGCCGCGATAGTGCCGACCAGACCCTGCCCCATCTTCAATTGCGCCAGGTGCACGGCCTCACGGTTGAGGCCTTCGGTCGCATAGAGTTCGAGCACGCCATCGGCGCGCAGCACGTAAACCGAGCAGACCTCGGCCACCATGTTGCCGGCAATCTGGCGGACGATCCGGTCAAGACGATCCTGCGGCTCCAGCGGCTCCGCCATCAACTCGCGCAGCCGCCTGAGCAGCACGCGCGGACCGCCGGAAAGGTCTCTCATGGCGTCTCAAGCTCCCGAAACAAAGCACTCAGTCCCGGCGGGCCGGCCCTCGTCTCCTCAACCTGAAGGGGCAGGCCGCCCACTGGGAATCAATTCTTATCCAGACCGTAGCAGGAATGCAAAGTCCTGACAGCGAGTTCCGCATAAGGACCGTCGATCAGGATAGAAATCTTGATCTCGGAGGTGGTGATCGCCTTGATGTTGATGCCTTTTTCGGCAAGTGCACGAAATGCGGTAGCGGCAACGCCGGCGTGGCTGCGCATGCCGATGCCGATGACCGACACTTTCACCAGCCCCGATTCGTTCTGCACGACATCGTAGCCGATCCTCTCCTTATGGTCGCTAAGCACCTTGATCGCCTTCTCGACGTCGCCTGACGGCACGGTGAAGGTCATGTCGGTCTTCGACCCGTCCTCGGAGATATTCTGGACGATCATGTCAACATTGATATGGGATTCGGCGAGCGGCCCGAAGATTGCCGCGGAGACGCCCGGCCGGTCGGCAAGACGGCGAAGCGAGATCTGAGCCTCATCCTTGGCATAGGCGATGCCGGTGACTACTTCCTGTTCCACGATTTCATCCTCGTCACAAATCAGCGTTCCGGGCGGGTTTAGCAGATCGCCCATGCCCGGAGCATCGGGATCTTCGAATGACGATCGCACGAAGGTGCGCACCTTGTGTACCATGGCAAGCTCGACCGAGCGCACCTGCAGCACCTTGGCGCCGAGCGACGCCATCTCGAGCATTTCCTCGAAGGCGATCTTCTTCAGCCTGCGCGCCTTCGGCACGATGCGCGGGTCGGTCGTATAGACGCCGTCGACATCGGTATAGATATCACAGCGATCCGCCTTCACAGCAGCCGCGATCGCGACCGCCGAGGTGTCCGATCCGCCGCGGCCAAGCGTCGCGAGGCGGTTGTCGGGTCCCAGTCCCTGGAAGCCGGCGATGACGGCAACCTGCCCCTCGCCCATCCGCTTGACGATGTCGGAGCCGTCGATCTCCATGATCCGCGCCGCGCCATGCGCATTGTCGGTGCGGATCGGGATCTGCCACCCCTGCCAGGAGCGCGCATTGATATCCATCGCCTGCAAAGCGATCGCCAGCAGCCCGGAGGTTACCTGCTCGCCGGAGGCGACCACCGCATCATATTCCCGGGCATCGTAAAACGGAGAATTGGCGCCGATCACCTTCGGCATGCCCTGCACCCAGCCGACCAACTCATTGGTCTTGCCGGACATGGCCGACACCACCACCGCCACCTCGTGGCCGGCGTCGACTTCGCGTTTGACATGGCGGGCGACGTTCTTGATGCGGTCCAGGTCAGCGACGGACGTGCCGCCGAATTTCATTACGATGCGTGCCATATGCCTCTACCACGACTGGCGCCGGGAAAGCGGAAAACCGGACCCGGCATCACGAAAGCTCTGGGGCGGACCGCTTGGGCCAGAGAGCCGGCTTCCCGACTTCTGGAACCGCTCTAAAAGCCCGGGTCCCCAAGGCCCCAAGTTGCGGCGTCTCTTAGCGAGTTTGGCGGGGGGAGGCAAGCGCGCGCGATAAATGCGGTTGGCGAGCGGCTCCACGCTCACCAGTCCTCTGCTCCGCGCCCCTTGACTTATGCCCCCGATCGTCCGACTTCACGTGTCACGAACGCAAGGAGTGGACGATGACGGAAGGCGCCAGAAGCACGATCGACCAGGGCGAAGTGGACCGCTTCTCGGCGATGGCGGCGGAATGGTGGAGCCCGACCGGCAAGTTCCGGCCGCTGCACAAATTCAATCCCGTCCGCCTCGCCTATATAAGAGACAAGGCCTGCGAGAATTTCGGCCGTGATCCGAAGAGCGCGCGTCCGCTGGAAGGTCTGCGCGTGCTCGATATCGGCTGCGGCGGCGGCCTGTTGTCCGAACCTGTCGCCCGCATGGGCGCCACCGTCACCGGCGCCGATCCTTCCGAAAAGAATATCGGCATCGCCTCGACCCATGCCAAAGCCTCCGGCGTTTCGGTCGATTACCGCGCCGTCACCGCCGAGGAACTGGCGGACGCCGGCGAAACCTTCGACATCGTCCTGAACATGGAAGTGGTCGAACACGTCGCCGATGTCGAGTTCTTCATGACGACCTGCGCAAAAATGGTCCGCCCCGGCGGCCTGATCTTCGTTGCCACCATCAACCGCACGATGAAAGCAGCAGCCCTTGCCATCTTCGCCGCCGAGAACATTCTGCGCTGGCTGCCGCGCGGCACCCACCAATATGACAAGCTGGTGCGCCCGGAAGAGCTGGAAAAGCCGTTGACGGCAAGCGGCCTCGAGATCACCGACCGCACCGGCGTCTTCTTCAATCCGCTGTCGAACCAGTGGAACCTGTCCAAAGACATGGACGTGAATTACATGCTGCTGGCCAAGCGGTCTGCATAGCTCCACCGATAATAAGCCGGCTACACTTTCAGCGTCTGAACATGTGCAAGCAGATCCATCTGGGTTTCTTCGTTGCGAATGGCAAGTTCCTTGACCCGATCGCGATCGATTGTCGTCTCCGCTCCGTCAGGCCCGTAAGGCTGCTTGAACGTGAAAGCGCTGGAGCTTGGCCCGTGATCGGCGAGATATTCGAGGCGCTCGACACCCTCCCGCCAATCCGGCCTGTGATGGCCGGGCACCCACCACAGAACCAGCGGCGGCCATGTCTGTTTCACATTCCAGTTGCGCGCATGTTTCAGCGCCTCTGCATGCACGCCGTTATAGGTAAAGGCCATCAGGCTCTCGATGTCGGCCCAGAGCGAAAGAGAGGCGGGCGCGGACGTAAAGCCACTGCCTTCGATATAACGGGGAAAGACCTGAACGCCCCAGCTTCTGGCTCCCGGATAACCGGCATAGCCCGAGCGTCCGATGAAGCCGCAGGCACGGGCCGCGGCTTCGAAATTCAATGGCTCGCGGAGAACGAAGCCCTCGACCGTTTTGCTTTCGGCAGGCGCGACGTGCAGGCCGAAATTGTAGAAGGCCAGACGCGCGGACGGCATTTCAGTTCACATCCTCGGGCAGAACCGGAATGGCGGCGATCTCGATGCCCTCTTCGAGCAGCGCCTGCACCTCGTCGACCGTCGCCTGACCGATAATGCCGCGGGCATCCGCCTCGCCATAGTGGATCTTGCGGGCCTCCTCGGGAAATTGCGTGCCGACATCCTCGGAATTGGCCTTGACCGCCGCGACCGCCTCTTTGAGCTTCTGCAGCGCCTCCTGACGCATGGCATCCATCGCCAGCGTCTGCCTCTCGTCCTTCTTGCGTGCCGTCGACACCGAAGGTGCCATCAGCAGCTTGGAGACGGCGGCGGAATGGCAGACCGGGCAGGTCAGGAAACCGGTCGCGACCTGACGGTCGAAATCGGCGCTTTCTGAAAACCAGCCCTCGAATTCATGAGCATTGTCGCAGGTGAGGGAATAGCGGATCAAGCGGCGACGCCTCCTGCGACTGCCCCCGCAATCTTCTCGACCGAGAATTCCCGGCCGTTCCTGAGGTTCGGGATCTTGTCATGCGCAGCCTTCACTGCGGCGGGATCGATCTCGGCGACAATGACAGCCTCGCCGGTGGCGCCGGCCGAGGCCAGCACCGCGCCCCAGGGGTCGATGATCATAGAATGGCCGAAGGTCTCGCGCCCGTCCTCGTGCCGGCCGGCCTGCGCGGCGGCGATGACAAAGACACCGTTCTCGATAGCGCGTGCGCGCAGCAGGATCTCCCAATGCGCCTCGCCGGTCTGCTTGGTGAAGGCGGCCGGAACCGTCATCACCTCGGCACCGGCAACCGCCTGGGCGCGGAAGAGCGCCGGAAAACGCACGTCGTAGCAGATCGCGAAGCCCATTTCGGCAAAGGGCAGCGACAGGATGCGCGCCTCCGAGCCGGCCGTATAGGCGGCACTTTCACGCCAGCTCTCGCCATTGTCGAGGTCGACGTCGAACATGTGGATCTTGTCGTAGCGATTGAGGATCTGGCCGTCGGGGCCGAACAGGAAACCGCGATTGGCGATCTTTCCGTCCGCGAGCGCAATCGCCGTCGAGCCGACATGCATGTGGATGCCGAGTTCCCGGGCGAGCTCGGAGCCGGTCTTGACAATGATGTCATGCGTCTCGTCTGCGAGCACCGCGCGCGCCGCCGCGCGGTCGCGCTGCAGCATGCCGGTCATCTCGGGCGTCTGCACATAGGTGGCGCCCTGGGCGGCCGCCTCGCGCACCAGCCGCGCCATGGCGGCGGCGTTCTTCACCGGATCGACCCCGGAGCACATCTGGACGGCGGCGGCCTTGAAGCTCATCGGTTCGTCCTCAGGCCGCCAGCATCGGATCGAGCTTGCCGGCCCGATCGAGCGCAAAGAGATCGTCGCAGCCGCCGACATGATCGGCGCCGATGAAGATCTGCGGAAAGGTGGCGCGGCCGTTCGACTTGCCGATCATTTCCTGGCGAAGGTCCGGTGAATACGTCGCATCGTGTTCGACGTAATCGACGCCCTTTTCTTCGAGAAGGGACTTGGCGCGGGTGCAATAGCCGCAGAACTGCCGCGTATAGATGGTGACGGGTACCATAATCTCTCCAGACCGATGCCGGGTATTTCTGTCATATAGGCTCGGAGAGAGCCCTTGCAAAGGTCAAAACCGTGATCTCGGCCGCGCCCGCCTTGCGCAGCGTCCGGCTTGCCGCGGCAACCGTCGCTCCAGTCGTGTAGACGTCGTCGATAAGGACGACGCGCTTGCCGAAAATGTCGTTTTCGCAACCCTTGGCAATCGCGAATGCGCCCCTCACATTGTCCTCGCGCGCCTTCGCGCCGAGGCCGACCTGCTGGCTGGTGCGTTTGACGCGAATAAGCGTGGCGGCCAGCAGCGGCTTACCCGAGAGCCTTGCCATATGGCGGGCAAGTTCGGCTGCCTGGTTGAATTTGCGCGTCAGCATCCGGGTGCGATGCAGCGGCACCGGGATCAGGCCATCGCAGCTTTCGACCGTCCCGTCGGAAGCGCGCAACATCCAGGCGGCCATCATCGGCGCCAGATCGGTGCGATCGCGATATTTCAGCCCATGAACGAGATCGCGAACCGCATGGTCGTGGGTTGCAGCCGAGCGCAGCCGGTCGAAAGGCGGCGGGTTGGCGATCGCCTCGGCGCTGAGGATGCCGGCGCCGAGATCGTGCGAGAAGGGAATACCGAGCACTTCGCAATAGGGCCGTTCGATGAAACGGATGCCGGACCAGCATTTCGCGCAGACGCCGCGATGGCCGCCGGTGGAAATGCCGCAGACGGAACAGGCTGGCGGATAGAGAAAATCGGCAAGTGCCGAAAACGGCCGCATGAGCTGCGCCCGCAAGAACTCCACCCGTGTTTCGCCATCGATCGGCCCCATGCGGCTGAGACTAGCCTGTTCTCCTCCAAAGGAAAATCGCCTTGCTGCTGCTACGGAGCGGGATTAAGGACATCGTCATGGAAACGATCTTCGACAAAACCCTGATCGCCGCGCATCGCCATCGCGCGCTTGCCAACAACGATCCGAAAGCGGCCTTCCTGCTCGACATTGCCGCAGAGGAAATGGCCGACAGGCTTGCCGTGGTCGAACGGACCTTCGAGACCGCCGTCGAACTGCATGGCGCAACGGGGGCCGCCGCCCGTGCTGCTCTGGCGACCGGCAAGATCGGCACAATGATCCGTATCGAAAGCGAGAAGGCCTATGCGGCCCAAGGTGAAACCTTGACCGAGGCGCCGCTCGAAGACGTGCCGCTCGAGCCGCAATCGGCCAATCTCATACTTGCTCCGCTCAGCCTGCATCTGACCAACGACACGCCTGGTGTTTTTATCCAGATCCGCCGCGCCCTGAAGCCGGACGGCCTGTTCCTGGCTGCGATCCCCGGCGCCGGCACGCTGCAAGAACTGCGCGACGTGCTGCTCGCCGCCGAGGTCGAGATGACGGGTGGCGCAAGCCCGCGCGTCATTCCCTTCGCCGATGTGCGCGATATCGGCAGCCTCATGCAGCGCGCCGGCTTCACGCTGCCGGTGATCGACGCGGAAAACTACACGGTACGCTATGATTCGCTCTTTCCGCTGATGCGGGATCTCCGAGCCATGGGCATGAGCAATCCGCTTGCAGCCCGCAGCCGCATGCCGCTGACGCGCGCCTTCTTCCAGCGCGCGGCGGAGATCTATGCCGAGCGCTATTCAGATTCCGACGGGCGCATTCGCGCGACCTTTTCGATCATCTATGTCTCCGGCTGGGCTCCCCACGAGAGCCAGCAGAAGCCACTCCAGCCGGGTTCGGCCAAGGCACGCCTTGCCGATGCGCTGAAAGTGGACGAGCACAAGCTCAGGCAATAGAGCACGATGCCGAAAACTGGGAGCGGTTTTCGGACAACATCACGCTGCAACAGTTGAGCCAACTGCTGCTTCAGTTGACGGTCATATTGTTGTTGATCACGTTGAAGACGTTCTGCAGGGCGCCGGTGAAGAAGCCGAGACCGGAGACGAGCGCGGTGCAAATAATGGCGGCGATCAAGCCGTATTCGACCGCCGTCGCACCTGCGTCGTCCGCAAGAAATGCCTTAAAAATACGCATTACCCCAACCCTTAACGCAAACTGACAGCAAATGAGCATTCCACGGCCATCAGGAGACGGCCGGCATTTTCAGCAGCCGGCGCCGACGCCGTAGCCCTGGACGACACAGACCGAGCCGGGTGTATCCTGGAGGATGCTGCGGCGGATCGTATAACGCTTGCCGCTTTCGCTCTTCGGGATCGATCCCGTCGTCATCGTATCGAATTCCGCCGGCGCGCTGGCAAATACGCTCTTCTTCGAGGAATCCGCAAGCATCGGTGTCAGGATAAGCGTCAGGGCGACCACCGCCGTGCCGAACAGAAGGGCGATATTGAGTGCACCCGTCCTGCGCGAGGCAGACGAAACCCGTTCCTTTTCCCGGACAGCTTTCCAGAAATCATCGTCCATGACGTCAAGCCTTTTAATACACGCACGCCAGATGCTTGATTGAGGCCGATCTTTGGCAGAAGGTGTTAAACGATCCATTAATATCCACAGCCGAAAACGGCGTGGCGTGATAATAATCAGGTAACGCTAATGCATGTCGCCTGGAAGTGGGCCGTGGCTCCAGGATAACGACATGCCATGCAATTAAATTTTGAAGCGCGTCGCACGAATCAAGTTCAACGAGACGCGCTTTAAAGTAAATCCTGCAGCATCGGGATCAGCGGCTCGTCGGCCGGCGGCATCGGGTAATCGCGCAGCGCCTGCGGACGCACCCATTTCAGCGCCTGGCCCTCACGGCCATGCGGAATGCCGTCATAGCGCCGGCAGATATAAAGCGGCATCAAAAGGTGGAAGGTCTCGTAGGAATGGCTGGCGAAGGTCAGCGGCGCGAGGCAGGCGATCTTGGTCGTGATGCCGAGTTCTTCCTCGAGTTCGCGCACCAGCGTTTCCTCCGGCGTCTCGCCGGGTTCGACCTTGCCGCCGGGAAATTCCCACAGCCCGGCCAAAGACTTTCCCTCGGGACGCTGTGCCAAGAGGATACGCCCATCGGCATCGATCAGCGCACAGGCGGCGACCAGCAATATCTTCCGGCCATTGCCTCGCTCATCGCGGCTCCTGCTGCCAATAGCAATAATGATAGGCGTCGCGAAAACCCAGCCGTTCATAGAGTGCGATGGCCGGGCGGTTGGACAGTTTTACCTGCAGCCAGGCCGAACGGGCGCTGCGCATGCGCGCCCAGCGCAGCGCCGAGGTCAGGATCTCGGTGCCGAGCCCCTCGCGTCGACGCGTCTCGGAGACCGAAAGCGACATGATGCCGGCAAGGTCGTTGTCCTGGACGCAGAGCACGGTCGCCAGCGGCCCGTCCGCCGCATTTTCAATCATGAACAGGCCCGACGGCGGCTTGATCGCGGAAATGATTTCGGCAAGCGCGGGCTTCAGCGTCAAAGGCGCTCCATCGACGGCAAGGTTGGCATCGACGAAACGGCCGACGTCGTGTGTCGGCAGATGATCGAGCGTATCCGGCAGCTCCGCTTCGGCAAGATCGCAGGTCATCACGACCGTCTCGTCGAATTGCTTCCAGTTCTGCGCACGGAGAAGATCGATCAGCACTGGCGAGGCAAGCGGCGTCTGGCGGATGACGGCGGCACGGCCATAGGCCTCGAACTTCCGGCTTGCCTTTTCCAGGCGGATTTCGACGTCGCGATAATCCGAGGGGTCGAGCGGCACGATCGAATTCAGCCGGTTGGACGGGTGGCCGGCCGTCAGCCGCACCTGCCAGCTGCCGTCATATTGCACGGACGCCGCCGGCCAAGCGCGGAAGCCGACGGCCTCCAGCCTGCGCACCAGCGGCAGATTCTGTGAAAAAATGGATGCCTGCACCAATGAACGATCAGCTCCGATAGTCGCCATTGATCGCAACATATTCCTTGGTGAGGTCGCAGGTCCAGACGGTTGCCGTGCCGGTGCCGAGGCCGATATCGACTTTGACGGGGATATCCTGCGCTTTCATGACATTCGTGGCCGCTGCCTCGGAATAATCCGGGTCACGCTCGCCATTGACGGCGACCCTGACGTCGCCGAACCAGATGGCGAGCCGGTCGCGGTCGGCCATCTCGCCGGATTTGCCGACGGCCATGACGATGCGGCCCCAATTGGCGTCTTCGCCGGCCGCCGCCGTCTTGACGAGAGGCGAATTGGCAATCGACAGCCCGATGCGCTTGGCGGCGGCATTGCTCTCGGCGCCCGTCACGGTGATTTCGAGCATCTTGGTGGCGCCCTCGCCGTCGCGCACCACCTGCAGCGACAGATCCTTCAGCACTTCGTTGAGAGCAGCGCGAAAGGCGGCAAGGTGCGGATCGTCGGCGCGTTCGATACGGGCCTGGCCGTCCTCGGCCGCAGCCCCAGTCGCAAACAGCATCAGCGTATCGGATGTGGAGGTGTCGCTGTCGACGGTCATGGAATTGAAGGTCGGGCCGACGCCATCGGAGAGCAGCACCTGCAACGCTGCGGGCGCAATATCGGCATCGGTGACGACGAAGGAGAGCATCGTCGCCATGTCGGGCGCGATCATGCCGGCGCCCTTGGCAATGCCGTTGATCGTCACGGCCACGCCGCCGATCTCGGCGCTGCGGGTCGACACCTTTGGATAGGTGTCGGTCGTCATGATCGCCTTGGCGGCCTCGAACCAGAAATCGCCGGTGGCTTCGGTCTGCATTTGGTCCAGAACGCCGGCGAATTTGGTGGCATCGAGCGGCTCGCCGATGACGCCGGTCGAGGCGAGGTACACCTCGTTTTCGCCGCAGCCGACGGCAGATGCTGCCGACTTCGCCGTCAGCTCGGTCGCCTGGCGGCCCTTCAGGCCGGTGAAGGCATTGGCATTGCCTGAGTTGACGACGACCGCACGCGCGCTGCCATGCGGCAGGTTGGCACGGCAGAAATCGACCGGCGCCGACGGGCATTTCGAGCGGGTGAAGACGCCCGCAACGGCGGCCGGCTTGTCGAACACCATCATCAGCACGTCGGTGCGGTTCTTGTACTTGATGCCGGCGGACGCCGTAGCCATGCGCACACCGCGCAGCGGCGGCATCGAGACGAAGGATTTCGGAGCGAGCGGAGAGACGGAACCGGACATGATGAAACCTGCCAATGGGCATTTCCAGGCGAAATCGGCAGCGGTTCGCCGTCCGGAAATGCGACAACAACAACGATATTACAGCGCCGCGCGTCTTTTCAGACGCGCAAAGGACGCTGTAAGACTTTAAAATTGCTGCATAATTTTGCCCTTAAATCGATTCCGATTTAAGGAATTATGCAGTAAAGGGCCCGGAAAAACCGGGCCCTGATGCGATCATTAGGGCTTCGGCGCTGGCGCGACGGGCTCACTGCCCGGCTCCGGCTGCTTGTTGGCCTGGTCGTAACCCTTGCGCAGCGTCTCGTCGCTGATTTCGATCTTGGCCGAGGCCTTCGCCTTGTTCAGAAGCTCAAGATATTTGTCGCGCATGACGAGCTGACGAACCTGATCTTGCACCTGCTCGAAGGGCGGCGGCGGGGCGTCGCGCTTATCCTCGACCTTGATGACGTGATAACCGAAATCGGTTTTGACGGGCGTCTTGGAATAGGTGCCCTTTTCAAGCGCGAAGGCTGCATCCTCGAATTCCTTGACCATGCGGCCGCGCGAGAAATAGCCGAGGTCGCCGCCTTCCGACTTGTTCGGATCGGTGGACTTTTCCTTGGCGAGCTCGGCGAAATCCTTGCCGGCATCGAGCTGCTTGATGATGTCTTTGGCTTCGTCCTCGGTCTTGACGAGGATATGACGGGCGTGGACTTCCTCCTGCTTCGGCAGGGCGGCGACTTCCTTGTCGTAGCGGGCCTTGACTTCTTCGGGCGTCACGATGTCGACGACATGCTTCTTGAAGTAGGCGTTGTGCAGCTCGCGGTCGGTGAGATACTGCATGCGCTTCTTGAATTCGTCGGTCTGATCGAGCTTCTCGGCCGCAGCGTCGGCGGCAAGCAGCTTCACGTCGATGGCGGCGGAAAGGGCTGCGACCTTCTTCTGGTCGTCGGGCAGCTGTGCCAGCTGCGGATCGAGATTGGCGACGGCAAGGTCGAGTTCCGACTGGTGAATCTCCAGATTGCCGACCTTGGCGATGACCGCGTCATCGGCATAGGCCGGGGCCTGGAGCGCAACAAAAGTTGCGAACGCCAGAACGGCAAGTTTGTTGGTGCTCAACATGAAATACCCTTCACAGTTACATCGCCGGTTTCAGCATCGCCTGAATCGAGCCCAAAATAGCCATCAACACCGGATTGTGGCCTTTCTGTATCCGCCAAATCCGTTGACATCATTCGACCCCCCTCTTATCTGTCACGCAACCTCGCGTCCAGAACAGTTTCCGGGCGTTTTAAGCCGCGCGCCTGATTTTCGGCTGGGCCGCGAACAACAAACGTCGGGGATGAATATTGAGAAAGGACCAGTCATATGGTCAGCTTTGGCGGTATAGCCCGCAAGTTATTTGGGTCCTCCAATGACCGCCGCGTGCGGTCTTTCCAGCCGAACGTCGCTGCCATCAACTCTATCGAAGAGAAGACCAAGGCCCTGACGGACGAGCAGCTCGCGGCAAAGACCGTGGAGTTTCGTGCCCTGCTCGCCGAGGGCAAGACGCTCGACGACATTCTGATTCCGGCCTTTGCCGTCGTGCGCGAAGCCTCGCGCCGCGTTCTCGGCCTGCGGCCTTTTGACGTACAGCTGGTCGGCGGCATGATCCTGCATTCGAATGCGATCGCCGAGATGAAGACCGGCGAAGGCAAGACCCTCGTCGCCACCCTGCCGGTCTATCTGAACGCGCTGTCCGGCAAGGGCGTGCACGTCGTCACCGTCAACGATTACCTCGCCCAGCGCGATGCCGCGACCATGGGCCGCGTCTACAGCTTTCTCGGCATGACCACCGGCGTCATCGTCCACGGCCTATCCGACGAGGAACGCCACGCGGCCTATGCCTGCGACATCACCTACGCCACCAACAATGAACTCGGCTTCGATTATCTGCGCGATAACATGAAGTACGAGAAGAACCAGATGGTCCAGCGCGGCCACAACTTCGCGATCGTCGACGAAGTCGACTCGATCCTCGTCGACGAGGCGCGCACGCCGCTGATCATCTCCGGTCCGCTCGACGACCGCTCCGAACTCTACAATACGATTGACGCCTTCATTCCGTTGCTCGTACCCAGCGATTACGAGATCGACGAGAAGCAGCGCTCGGCCAACTTCTCCGAAGAGGGCACCGAGAAGCTGGAAAACCTGCTCCGCCAGGCCGGCCTCTTGAAGGGCAACGCGCTCTACGACATCGAGAACGTCGCGATCGTCCACCACGTCAACAACGCGCTGAAGGCTCACAAGCTTTTCCAGCGCGACAAGGACTACATCGTCCGCAACGACGAAGTCGTCATCATTGACGAGTTCACCGGCCGCATGATGCCGGGCCGCCGTTATTCGGAAGGCCAGCACCAGGCGCTCGAAGCCAAGGAAAAGGTGCAGATCCAGCCCGAAAACCAGACGCTGGCCTCGATCACCTTTCAGAATTATTTCCGCATGTACGCCAAGCTCGCCGGCATGACCGGCACGGCGCAGACCGAAGCGGAAGAATTCGCCAACATCTACAATCTCGATGTCATCGAGGTCCCGACCAACCTGCCGATCAAGCGTATCGACGAGGACGACGAGGTTTACCGGACCTTCGACGAGAAGTTCAAGGCGATCATCGAGGAGATCCTCGACGCCCATAAGCGCGGCCAGCCGGTGCTGGTCGGCACCACCTCGATCGAAAAATCGGAGCTGCTCGCCGAGCGCCTGCGCAAGCAGGGCTTCGATGACTTCCAGGTGCTGAACGCCCGCTACCACGAGCAGGAAGCCTATATCGTCGCCCAGGCCGGCGTCCCCGGCGCCATCACGATCGCCACCAATATGGCCGGCCGCGGTACCGACATCCAGCTCGGCGGCAACCTCGACATGCGCATCGAGCGCGAACTCGGTGAAGTCGAAGCCGGTCCGGAGCGGGAAGCCCGGATCCAGGCGATCGTCGAGGAGATCAAGGAACTCAAGCAGAAGGCGCTTGCCGCCGGCGGTCTCTACGTCATCGCCACCGAACGCCATGAAAGCCGCCGCATCGACAACCAGCTGCGCGGCCGCTCCGGCCGTCAGGGCGACCCCGGCCGCTCGAAATTCTACCTCTCGCTTCAGGACGACCTGATGCGCATCTTCGGCTCCGACCGCATGGACAGCATGCTGACCAAGCTCGGCCTCAAGGAGGGCGAGGCGATCGTCCATCCCTTGATCAACAAGGCCCTGGAGCGCGCCCAGAAGAAGGTCGAAGCCCGCAACTTCGATATCCGCAAGAACCTCTTGAAGTATGACGACGTTCTCAACGATCAGCGCAAGGTGATCTTCGAGCAGCGCCTCGAACTGATGGAATCGACCAATATTTCCGAAACCGTTTCCGACATGCGTCGTGAGGTGATCGAGGATCTGGTCGACAAGCACATCCCCGAGCGCGCCTACGCCGAGCAATGGGATGCTGCCGGCCTGAAGACCGGTGCTCTGAACATCCTCAATCTCGACCTGCCGATCGAGGACTGGGTAAAGGAAGAGGGCATCGGCGAAGACGATATCCGCGAGCGCCTGACGCAAGCCACCAACGCCGCCTTCACCGAAAAGGCCGAGCGCTTCGGCGACGACATCATGCATTATGTCGAACGCTCGATCGTCATGCAGACGCTCGATCATCTCTGGCGCGAGCACATCGTCAATCTCGACCATCTGCGCTCCGTCATCGGCTTCCGCGGCTATGCCCAGCGCGATCCGCTGCAGGAATACAAGTCGGAAGCCTTCGAGCTGTTCACCAGCCTCCTCAACAATCTGCGCGAGGCCGTGACCGCCCAGCTGATGCGCGTCGAGCTGGTGCAGCAGGCCCCTGCTGAGCCCGAACCGCCGCTGATGCAGGCCCATCACCTCGATCCGACCACCGGCGAAGACGATTTCGCCCCGGCGATCTACCAGGCATCGGAAGTCGTCGTTTCGCCGGAGAACCGCAATCCGGACGACCCGGCCACCTGGGGCAAGGTCGGCCGCAACGAGACCTGCCCCTGCGGGTCCGGCAAGAAATACAAGCATTGCCACGGCGCCTTCGAACAGGTCTGAGGTAAGCCGCAAAGATCCTGAAAATGCCGCCTTCGGGCGGCATTTTCTTTTCCGCGGCGACGCCGGAAAACCGCAATTTCAGCATCGGCCGGCAAGCCTGATCCGGAACCGTTTCTTAACCCTGTTCTGTCAAGACTTCGGGACGATTTGCCTGACTTTCAGAGTTTTGCGTGTTCATCATGGCGGTCATAGAAACAGCGGAAAAGATGTTGCCCGCGGGTCTGCGCCCGATCGGCGGCCGCATGTTGCGCATGCTTGCGGCCGTGCTCACCGAACGTGGTGAGAAGGCTGCCGCTCAGCGCATGGCGTTGACCGCCTTTTCGATCCGCATCCTCAGTGCAGCCCTTGCCTTCATCTCCCAGATCGTGCTTGCCCGGCTGATGGGCGAATATGAATACGGCATCTTCGTTTTCGTCTGGGTTCTGGTCGTCGTCTTCGGCGATCTGTCATGCCTTGGTTTCCACACCGCGATCATCCGCTTCCTACCGCAATACAGGGCAGCCGGCGCCTTCGAGGAAATCCGTGGCCTCACCGGCACGGCGCGCATCTTCGCGCTGCTTTCGGGCACGGCGGTGCTCGCCGCCGGCATGCTCGGGCTGCATTTCTTCGGCCATATGATCCAAGTCTATTATCTCGTCCCGATCTTCCTCGGCCTGCTCGCCATGCCGATGATCGCGCTCGGCGACATTCTGGAAGGCACGTCGCGGGCAAACCACTGGCCGGTCATGGCGCTCAGCCCGGTCTATATCGTCCGCCCCATCCTGATCATCGCCTTCATGCTGGCCGCCATTGCCATCGGCGCCGAGCATACGGCCGTCACCGCGATGCAGGCAGCACTCGTCGCGACTTTCGTCACCGCGCTCGGCCAGTATGCCGCAACGCTCTATCGCCTTCGCCGGCATTATGACGAAGGCCCGCGCAAAATCGATTTCCTCGCCTGGTTCAGCGTCGCCTTTCCGATTTTCCTGATCGAGGGCGTGAGCTTCCTGCTCACCAATTCCGATGTCGTCGTCGTCGGCATCTTCCTCGAGCCGCACGACGTCGCCATCTATTTCGCCGCTGCCAAGACGATGGCGCTGGTGCATTTCATCAATTTCTCGGTCAAGGCAGCCTCCGGCCCGCGCTTTTCCTCGATCATCGCCGAAGGCGACCACGCGCAGCTGGCGACTGCCGCCATCGACGCCGCCCGCTGGACCTTCTGGCCGGCACTCGGCGTCGGCCTTATGGTGCTCGCCGCCGGCCATCTTCTGCTGTCGCTCTTCGGCGGCGCCTTTACATCGGGTTATCTGGTCATGGCGATCCTGCTTGCCGGCATCCTTGCCAAGTCTTTGGTCGGCCCAGCCGAAACGCTGCTGATGATGGCCGGCAAGCAGAATCTCTGCGTCGCGCTCTACGCCGGCGCGCTGACTGCCAATGTCGGTCTCAACCTCGCTTTGATCCCGCATTACGGCATCGAAGGCACCGCGATTGCCACGGCTTCGGCCATGGCGATCGAGGCAATCCTGCTGCATCTTGCCGTGCGCCGCGCGCTCGGCATCGTCCTTTTCGCCTTTGCCAGCCCCTCCGCCGCAACGCCAGAAATGAGAGTTCGATAGATGGTGCGTATTCCTCCCGTTACCGAAAGCACCGACAGCATTGCCAACCGCATGGTGCATGATCTGGCCGCGCTGCATTTCGAAGCGCCGCGGGCCGAGGCGCGCGCCGAGATCGGTCGGCCGGGGCGCGAACTCTGCCTCTATCCCGGCAAGCTCGGCTATGAACTTCAGGAAGAACTCGACTTTCTCTCCAACCGGGCGATGGAACCGAACGTCTTCTTCTCCGGCCGCTTCCTCGCGCCGGCCATGCCGCGGCTCGAAGACCGGCAGGTGAACTTCGCCTTGATCCGCGACCACAATGCCGGCCGCAGCCGCATGCGCTTTCTGATGCCGTTTTCGGTCGACAAGCCGGGTTTTGCCGTCGGCCCGTCGATCATCCGCGGCTGGTCGAACAGCTTCGGTCCGCTCGGGACGCCGCTGGTCGACAGCGAGGATGCCGCCGAGACCCTCGACAATCTCTTCGAGGGACTGACCGCCCGTGACCTCAATCTGCCCGGAATCGTGGTCCTGCCGGATCTCAGGCTGAACGGTATCTTCGTGCGTATGATCAAGGCCGTGGCGCTCAGCCGCAATCTTCCCGTTACCGTCACCAATCCCTATTTGCGCCCGATGCTGCAGAGCGACGAAGAGGCGCCGGCCTATCTCGGCCGCACCATCTCTTCCTCGCACATGCGCGAGATGCGCCGTCAGTGGCGTCTGCTGGAGGAACAGGGAACGGCGGTTTATGCCGTCGCCCGCCAGCCCCGCGAAATTCACATCCGCTTCGAAGAATTCCTGGCGATGGAAGCCGGCGGTTGGAAGGGCAAGCGGCGAAGCGCGCTGGTCACCGATCGCTATCATACCGCCTTTGCCCGCGAGGCGGTGTCGAACCTTGCCGCCGTCGATGCCGTGCGTATTCACACGATCGATCTCAACGGCAAGGCGATCGCCGCCATCGTCGTGCTGATGATGGGTGGCGAGGCCTATACGTGGAAGACCGCTTATGACGAGAACTATGCCCGCTATTCGCCGGGCAAGCTGCTGATGAGCGAACTCACCGAATGGCATCTCGACGACGCCAATATCGTCCGCTCCGATTCCTGCGCCGTCTCGGATCACCCGATCATGAGCCGCTTCTGGCATGAGCGCGAGGAGATGGGAACGCTGGTGATCGGCCTGACGCAGAACAGCGACCGCGACATGCGCCAGGTCTCAGCCCAGCTCCATATGTACCGCAGCACCCGCAACATGGCGAAAATGCTGCGCGAGAAGATCATGTCGCTCGCCGGCCGGGGCTAGCACGGCTAACCTTCGGCCGCCGCCCTCTCGCGCAGCAGCCGGCGGATCACCTTGCCGGTGGTCGTCAGCGGCAAGGCATCGATGAATTCCACCTCGCGCGGATATTCATGCATTGAAAGCCGCGTCTTCACCCATTCCCTGATATCGGCGGCCAGCGCCTCGCTTGGCTGATGGCCCGGCGACAGGACGATATAGGCCTTGACGATCTCGGTGCGCACCGCATCGGGTTTCCCGACGGCGGCGGCAAGCTGCACGGCGGGGTGGCCGATCAGGCAATCCTCGATTTCGGTCGGGCCGATGCGGTATCCGGACGAGGTGATGACATCGTCGTCGCGGCCTTCGAAGGTGACGTAGCCGCCGGCATCCTGCCGGCCGATATCACCGGTGAGCAGCCAGCCTTTGGCGAATTTTCGCGCCGTCGCCGCCGCATCGTCCCAATAGCCCAGGAACATGACGGGATCGGGACTGGCGATGGCGATCTGGCCCGGTTCGCCCGCCGGCAATTCGTCACCGGCTTCGCTGACGATTGCGACGCGGTGTCCAGGTACCGCCCGGCCGATGGCGCCAGCCCTCGTCACGCCATGCACAGCGCTCGACGAGAGCACGAAATTGCATTCCGTCTGGCCGTAGAATTCGTTGACCGTGATGCCGAGCGTGCGCTGCGCCCATTCATAGGTCTCGCGGCCGAGCGCCTCTCCGGCCGAGCCGATGGTACGCAGCACCAGATCGTATTTCGAACGCGGATCGGCAACGGATCGCATCAGCCTCAATGCCGTCGGCGGAATGAAGGCGTTGCGCACCCTCATCTCGGCCATGATGCGGTAGGCCATGTCGGCGTCGAATTTCTGCGCCGGCGACGAGACGACGGGAACACCGAGCAAAAGGCTCGGCAGCAGCGCGTTGAGCAGCCCGCCGGCCCAGGCCCAATCGGACGGCGTCCAGACCTTGTCGCCTGCTTTCGGAAAACCCTCATGGGCAAACTGCATGCCGGGAATATGGCCGGGCAGGACGCGGTGGCCATGCAGGGCACCCTTCGGCGGCCCTGTCGTTCCCGAGGTGAAAATCATCAACGCCGGATCATCCGGACCGGTCTTGACGACATCGAAGACCGGGGAATTGCCCTCCACCAGTTCGCCGAAGGTGGCAGCGTCGGCACTCGCCCCATCGATGCTGACGATATGTTTCAGCATCGGAAGGTGCTCGCGGATCTGCCGGATGCGCTGGAGGCCGAAGCCATTGGTGACGACGGCCGCCACGCCTGCCGCCTTCAGCCGGTACTCCAGCGCCTCGACGCCGAAGAGCAGCGCCAGCGGCAGCGCGATCGCGCCGGTCTTGTAGATCGCCACATGCGCGATCACCGTCTCGAAGGATTGCGGCAGCAGCAGCGCGACGCGATCGCCGCGTTTTATGCCAAGCGAAACCAACGCATTTGCAAAGGCCGAGGAACGGTCGGCGAGCGCGCGATAGGTCATACTGCGGTGAGGTCCGTCCGGGCTAAAATGTTCGAGGCAGACCTGCTCCGGCGCCCTCGCCGCCCAGTCGTCGCTGACGGCGCGGCCGATATTGAAATCCTCGGGAATCCGCCACGAGAAATCGCGATAGAGATCGTCGTAGCGATTGTGGGACGGCAGTATCATAGGCGAAATCCAGTGAATGCTGCACCAGCTAACACCTTGTGCTGCAAATGCGCAAGCGACCGGTCCGGACGGCGATGACCGGCCCCGGCTTCAAAGCCCATCACGCATTGTTGTGCGCATCGCCGGACGGATTCTTCGCCGGGCGCCCTGCGACTTTACCGGTTTGCGCACTAGATCATGGAAGGCCGCCCACGGGCATCGGATTTGGGGGCATCGGATTTGGGCCAACCGATTGGGGTCAGCAAATACATCACGGAGTTATTTCATGGAATATGCAAAATTTGGGAAGACCGGCCTCGAAGTCTCGAAAATCTGCCTTGGCTGCATGACCTTCGGCGATCCCGGCCGCGGTAATCATGCCTGGAGCCTGCGGGAAGAAGAAAGCCGGGCGATGATTAAGCAAGCGATCGACCTCGGCATCAATTTCCTCGACACCGCCAACACCTATTCGAACGGCTCCTCCGAGGAGATCGTCGGCCGCGCCATAAAAGATTTCGCCAAGCGCGAAGACATCGTGCTGGCGACCAAGGTGTTCAACCGCATGCGGCCGGGCCCGAACGGCGCCGGCCTGTCGCGCAAGGCGATCTTCGACGAGATCGACAACAGCCTGCGCCGCCTCGGCACCGACTATGTCGACCTCTACCAGATCCACCGCTTCGACTATACGACGCCGATCGAGGAAACGCTGGAAGCGCTGCACGACGTCGTCAAATCGGGCAAGGCGCGTTATATCGGCGCCTCCTCCATGTATGCCTGGCAATTTGCCAAGGCGCTCTACGTCTCCAGGCTGAACGGCTGGAGCGAATTCGTCAGCATGCAGGACCATCTGAACCTGCTCTACCGCGAGGAAGAGCGTGAAATGCTGCCGCTCTGCGAGGATCAGAAGATCGCCGTCATCCCCTGGAGCCCGCTTGCCCGCGGCCGCCTGACCCGCGACTGGGACGAGGCGACGGCGCGCAGCGAAACCGACGAATTCGGCAAGACGCTTTATACACAGTCCATCGATGCCGACCGCAGAATAGTCGAGGCGGTGGCCGAGATCGCCAAGGCTCGCGGCGTCTCTCGCGCCCAGGTCGCAACCGCCTGGATCATGCAGAAGAGTGCGGTGACCGCTCCGATCATCGGCGCTTCCAAACCGAACCACCTGACCGACGCCGTTGCCTCGCTCTCGGTCAAACTCACCAGTGAGGAAATCGCCGCATTGGAAGCACCCTACATCCCGCACGCCGTCGCCGGTTTCAAATAGCCGCCGATCCGCTTCGGCTTTCAACCATCACGACAAGGCCCCTCCCCGTTCGCGGAGAGGGAGATCGCTTTCGTTGCGGCGTCCTTCCATCGGCCAGGCCCGCCGGACATCACAAGACAGTCACAGTTCGGCCTTAGCGAATGCCGAGATATCGAGGAATCACTCGCCATGACCACCGTTCCTTTCGAACCCCGACGCTTCCGCACCACCGCCGCCTATTACAGCCGTTTCCGCGTTCCCTATCCCGATGCGCTGATCGAGCGCGTGACCGCCAGAACCGGCCTTCGGCCGGGCGATCGTCTGCTCGATCTCGGCTGCGGGCCGTGCCAGATCGGCATCGCCTTCGCACGCCTCGCCGGCGCCGACGTCACCGGCCTCGATCCGGAGCCGGAAATGCTGGAAACAGCCCGCGACAATGCCGCGGCAGCCGGGGTCCGCGCCGAATTGGTCCTCGGCTCCTCCTATGATCTCGGCCCGGCCTTCGCGCCGCTGAAGATGACTGTCATGGGCCGCTCGTTCCACTGGATGGATCGCGCCGCGACGCTTCAAGTGCTGGACACGCTGACCGAGCCGCGCGGAACGGTCGTCCTTTTCGGCGATCGCCACATCTCCGCCTCGCCGGCCTGGCGCGAGACCATGGAGAGCGTGTCCGAACGGCTGTCGCCGGAAGAGATGCGGGCCGAGCGGCAGCTCCGCCGCGGGCCGGACTTTGGAAAGCACGAGGAATTTCTGCTGCGCTCCGCCTTCCGCAATCTCGAACACATCGGCATCGTCACAGAGCGGGTCATCGATGCCGATGAGATTGTCGGCCGTGCCTTCTCCATGTCCGTCACTTCGCCGCAGGCCCTCGGCGACCGGACGATGGAATTCGAGCAGACGATGCGAAGCGAGCTGGCCGCTCTTGCACCGGATGGAAAATTCACCGAGATCGTCGAAAGCAACGCTCTCATCGCCTTCCGCGACTGATTATATCCGGCTGCCGGGATCGAGCTGCCGGCGCATCGTCACCAGAAACTGCTCGGCAAGCGCCCGGTCCTCGACCGCACGGGCGAGGATGACGGCGCCCATCATCGAGGAGAGCGTCGTGGCGGCATTGGCGCGGCGTTCCTCTTCGCTCTCGCCGGGAACGATATCGGCGAGCGTATCGACCAGCACGGAGAGCCCGTCGCTGAACACCGCCCGCACCGCACCGCGGCTGCGGCTGACCTCCTGGATCAGCGTCGCGAAGACGCAGCTGCCGCCCGGATCGTCGACCGTTCGCCAGTGGATATAATGGTCGAGAAGCGATTCCAGCGGCCGGTCCGGAGAATCGGCGATATGCTGCTTCCAGCGCGTTTCGACCCTGTCGATCAGCTTGCGGCTGACCTCCAGCGCCAGGTCGTCCTTCGACGCGAAATGACCGTAGAAACCGCCATGTGTCAGCCCCGCCGCCTTCATGATGTCGGCGACGCCGACGCCGTCGAAACCATTCTCGCGAAAGAGCACGCCGGCAACGCCCAGGATCCTCTCTCGGTTTTCGGCAAATTTCTCGCGGCTGACCCGCATTTTTAAACTCCAGAAATAGTCGCTTGACAAAATATATGATGCCCATCATCAATAGGCAAGAAATATGATGACCATCATGTAAATCATTCCCGTATCTTCCCGAAGCTGAATCCGAACGGAATCTCGCCCATGGTTTCCACAGCCCTTGCCTCCACCCTTGCCCGGCGCAACATCCACTACGGCTGGGTCGTCGTTGCCGCAACCTTCCTCACCATGCTGGTCACGGCCGGCGCCATGGGCGCACCCGGCGTTCTCATCAAACCGCTGCAGGACGAGTTCGGCTGGGAGACCTCGCAGATTTCCTCGGCCCTTGCGATCCGCCTGATCCTTTTCGGTTTCATGGGTCCGTTCGCCGCCGCCTTCATGAATTATTTCGGCGTCCGCAAGGTCATCGTTTTCGCCCTGGCTCTGATCGGCGCCGGTTTTATCGGCTCGCTGTTCATGACCAAGCTCTGGCATCTATTGGCGCTCTGGGGCATCGTCGTCGGCTTCGGCACAGGTCTGACGGCCATGGTGCTCGCGGCCACGGTCTCAACCCGCTGGTTCACCAAGCATCGCGGCCTCGTCGTCGGCATGCTTTCGGCGAGCTCTGCCACCGGCCAGCTCGTCTTTCTGCCGCTGATGGCGGAGCTGACGGAGCGCTACGGCTGGCGATCGACGGTGTTTTTCGTCTGCGCCATGATCATGGTCGCAGCTTTGGCCGTGCTGGCCTTCATGCGAGACCGGCCGGCCGACCTCAACCTGCCGTCCGTCGGCGAAACGCAGGTGACACCGCCGCCGGCAGGCACCTCGCTCGGCGTCGCGCTGATGACACCGATCACCGTGCTGAGGGAAATCTCCAAGACCTCGACCTTCTGGATCCTGTTTGCCACCTTCTTCATCTGCGGGCTCAGCACCAATGGCCTGATCCAGACCCATTTCGTCACCCTCTGCGGCGATTTCGGCATCGTGCCGGTGGCCGCCGCCAGTGTGCTGGCAGTCATGGGCATCTTCGATTTCTTCGGCACGATCGGCTCCGGCTGGCTGTCGGACCGCTTCGACAATCGCTGGCTGCTGTTCTTTTACTACGGCTTTCGCGGCCTCTCGCTGCTCTATCTGCCCTTCAGCGATTTCAGCTTTTACGGCCTCTCCATCTTCGCGGTCTTCTACGGCCTCGACTGGATCGCCACCGTGCCGCCGACCGTCAAGATCGCCGCCGACCGCTTCGGTCGCGAAAAGGCAGGCCTCGTCTTCGGCTGGGTCTTTGCCGGTCATCAGCTCGGCGCCGCCACCGCTGCCTATGGCGCCGGCCTGTCGCGCACGGAGCTGTCGAGCTACCTGCCCGCCTTCTTCGTCGCCGGCGCCTTCTGCCTGCTGGCCTCGATCCTGGCGATCACGCTGAAGAAGTCCGGCCTGACCAGCCCGGCACCCGCCACTGCCCATTGAGAATAGATATATGGCTCCGGCCTCGAAACACGGCCGGAACTCTCTACCGGATCAGTCTGATAACTTCACTCGCGCGTCTTGCGCGTGCGGGCGCTCACATGTTAGACAGCCGCCCGTTCACTCCGTTGCCCCATTGGCGGAATTGGTAGACGCGCTCGACTCAAAATCGAGTTTCGAAAGAAGTGCTGGTTCGACCCCGGCATGGGGCACCAGCCTTCGCTCTGTGAGCTTCGGCTCGGCGAGCCGGAGCTCACAGAGCGAAGGCTGTCGCGCCGCAGTTCCATCAGGAACGAAGGCGGACTGGTTCGATAGCGCTCCGGTTGGCAGCACCATCATCTCGAATGCCGCCGCGTAGCCCTTGCTTCAAAGAAAGAGCTGACGCGGGAGAACGAACTCGTATCCGAATAAAACTACTTGTTTTTCAGCAGCCACATCTTGCCGGCCATGGTGATGCCGTAGACGTCTTTCGAGACATCGTCATCCAGATGCCGCCGCTCGAGGAAACCCGGCTCCTTCAGCTCGCCCAGCGTCTTGGCGGTGACCGATTTGATTTTCTGCGGCCGCTCTTTCCAACGGTCGTTTTTCGCATAGGTTACCGTCGCGTTCTGATGCGTCCATTTATTGGCAGGCTGAGGGTAAAGGTCTCCATCCCTGGCCAGTTTCAGTGCGGCGATCTGGGACGGCGTAAGCTCAATCATACTAAAAGATCCTGTGCAGGAGTTGTTTGCGCTGGGAATGCGCTTGTACCAAAGGCGTGCTCATAACACCGACGGACGGGTTTCACCACTGCATTGAGAGTATGCGCGCCGCGAAAGGCGAAAACCCGGCTCTTTGAACCGGGCTTCGTCATTGTCGCGTATTTCCAGTTAATTGCAACGCCGGACGGTTTTGGTCACTTCGCCCTCGTCGGTCTGGCGGGTGACACTTCTGGTTTCGCAGCCGTTGTCGCGATAGCGGCGGTGCTCACGTTCGCGCACCGCACCGAAAGTGACGCCACGCTCGCTGATGGTGATGCCGGGTCTGACCCGTTCATGACGATAACCGTCATCATAGGTACGTTCCCTCACATAGACGCTGTCGGCGAGAACAGGCGCTGCAAACGAGCAGGCGGCAAGGGCCGCTACAGTACAATTCAGGATGATCTTCCGCATGTCGTTTCTCCTTTCTTGATGAAAGGGCAACGAGACAAGACGCAACTGGTTCCAACATCACCGACCGCCCGGGCCTAGCGCAGACCACAGCAGACCAGTTCTACGCCTGATCGCAAGGATTGCGAACAAGGGCCGCCACCCGCCAAATCAACTGTTTAATTTTGCTTGTACTTCGTACAGAGTGGCCGCCGCCATCACAGGAAGGGTCGGACGTGCATCAGGAAGTAGGGCTTATCGCAACGGTCGCCGTCAGTTTCGTTTTCGCGGCGATCCTGGGTTATGGCGCCGACCGGCTACGGCTGCCGCCGCTCGTCGGCTATCTCCTCGCCGGCATTCTGATGGGACCATTCACGCCGGGTTTCATCGCCGATACCGCGCTTGCGGGCCAGCTCGCCGAAATGGGCGTCATCCTGCTGATGTTCGGCGTCGGCCTGCATTTTTCCGCCTCCGACCTGCTCGCCGTGCGCGGGATCGCCGTGCCGGGCGCGATCGGACGCATCATCCTCGCCACCCTTATGGGCATCGGCCTTTGTAAACTCTGGGGCTGGAGCCTCGGCGCCGGCATCGTTTTGGGCCTTAGCCTGTCGGTGGCGAGCACCGTCGTTCTGCTGAAGGCGCTGGAGGAGCGCAATCTCGTCAACGCGCCGAGCGGCCGTGTCGCCGTCGGCTGGCTGATCGTCGAGGATCTGGCAATGGTGCTGGCGCTGGTGCTGCTGCCGGCGCTCGCAGAGCTTCTCGGCGGCAACGCCGCGGCGACGAACAACCACGGCCTCGGCGAGCTTTCCCTGGCGCTGACGATCGGCCTGACGCTCTTGAAGGTAACGGGCTTCGCCGCCATGGCGATCTTCCTCGGCCCTCGCATCGTGCCCTGGCTGCTGACGATGATCGCCCGCACCGGCTCGCGCGAACTCTTCACGCTGACGGTGCTGGCAATCGCCCTCGGCATCGCCTTCGGCTCGGCGGCGATCTTCGGCGTCTCCTTCGCGCTCGGCGCCTTTTTTGCCGGCGTCGTCATGAGCGAATCCCAGCTCAGCCACAGGGCGGCGGCCGACTCGCTGCCGCTGCAGAACGCCTTCTCCGTGCTGTTCTTCGTCTCTGTCGGCATGCTCTTCGACCCATCGATCCTGGTAAGCCAGCCGCTGGCGGTGATCGGCGCGCTGGCGCTCGTCATCCTCGGCAAGGCCATCATCACCTTCCTCATCGTCATATTGCTGCGATATCCGATCGGCCTTGGGCTGACATTGGCCGGCGGCCTTGCCCAGATCGGCGAATTCTCCTTCATCCTCGCCGGCCTTGGCGTCTCGCTCGGGCTGCTGCCGCATGAGGGTCAGGATCTGATCCTTGCCGCCGCAATCCTGTCGATCACGCTTAACCCGATCGTGATCCTGGCGACCGACCGGTTGAAGAAATTTGCTCATTCGAGATGGCCCTCCCTTTGGGAAAGCTACGGCAGGACGAGACAGAAGGTGCTCAGCAAGGAACTGGAAAAGATCAGGGCGCTCGGCGAGGAGCGCGAACGCGAGCATCAACTGAAAATGCAGCAGCTGATCGAGACTTTTCCTTTGTTCTCCCAAGTCAACGAAGACGCGCAGGAGGAACTGCTGCTGCTCTTCAAGGCAAAATCCGCGCCGCCCGGCGAACGCGTCATCCGCCGCGGCGACCGCGGCGACGGCATGTATTTCATTTCTTCGGGGGCGGTTGAAGTCCGGCTCGCCAGCGGCGCTATCCGCCTCGAGCCCGGCGCATTCTTCGGCGAAATGGCGCTTCTGACCGGCGGACGACGCACCGCCGACGTCATCGCCGTCGACTTCTGCCAATTCGAAGTGCTCGAACGGCGCGACTTCAACATGTTCATGTCGCGTCATCCCAATCTGCGCGCCGCAGTCAGCGAAATGGCGCAGAAACGCACGGAGATGAACGACCTGCGTCAGCAATGGGAAAAGTCGATGGACCTCTCCTGAGGCAAGACCGACGCATGTCTGCGAACTGCGATATGCGATTGCCTTAGCCGGCCGGCCAATAGCCGTCGGCGCGGAAATCCTCCGGGATCGGGTCGAGCCGCGACAAGCTCTCGGCTGCAAAATCGATCTGCAGCGACAAATATTTAAGCGACGCCACCATCGGTACGCCGGTCGCAAATTCCCGGATGCGCGATGGATGATAGCCGCTTTCGCTCAGCCGTCGCGCCGCTTCCCGGCGCACATCCTCCCTGCTCGGCCTGCCGCCCTCTTCGGACCGGTCGGCCATGTGCACGGCTTGCCCGCGGCCGCCTTCGATCACTTTGAACATTCTCCTGCCACCCTGCACGTCGCCCCAATTCAGCTGGAGCATGACGTCGTCTAAAAACCGCCCACACTTTTCGACATCACGCTTTGAGACAGCTTGCCGCAGAATGGCCGATTCGCCATCACGTGAAATCTTGGGAGGGGCGGCGGGGCCCGCATCACGAAATTTTTAGGCGGCGGGTGGCACGAAGGACACGGGCGAGCATTTACAGCGCCGCGCACGGCCCCTAAAGATTTTTTGCACCGCAACAGGAAGGGAACGGAATGCTCCGCAGACTTTACGACTGGACCATGTCTCTGGCCGCGCGCAAATCGGCCGAAGTCTGGCTCGCCGTCATCGCCTTCGTCGAAAGCTCCGTCTTTCTCGTCCCCGCCGATGTGCTGTTCCTGCCGATGGCGCTTTCCAAGCCGGAACGCTCCTATCGCTACGCGGTGATCGCGACCATCGCTTCCGTGCTCGGGGGTATCGCCGGCTGGGCGCTCGGCTATTACGCCTATGAGACGGTGGCGCGGCCGGTTCTCGAATTCTACGGCAAGCTCGACGCCTTCGAGCAGATGAAGGCCTATGTCACCTACGAGACGATTCTGTTGCTGCTCGTCACGTCGGGAC
Source organism: Rhizobium sp. F40D2 (assembly GCF_051810745.2). Classification (NCBI taxonomy): domain Bacteria; kingdom Pseudomonadati; phylum Pseudomonadota; class Alphaproteobacteria; order Hyphomicrobiales; family Rhizobiaceae; genus Rhizobium; species Rhizobium sp. F40D2. Next base: position 2,023,365 of record NZ_CM131436.1, on the reverse strand, counting down.
TTGCGCATCTGCCGCCAATCAAGATCGTCACCATCCTCTCCGGCGTCATTCACGTCAATCTGGGGCTTTTCATTGTTTCGGCGATCGTCGCCCGCGGCGCGCGTTTCCTCTTCCTCGCCTGGCTGCTGCGCCGTTATGGCGAGCCGATCCGGGATTTCATCGAGAAGCGCCTCGGCCAGATCGTCGGCATCGGTGCCACTGCGGTGATCGTGCTATATGTCGGCTACCGCTCTTTCGCTCACTAAATCTCGCGGAGTTCCGCCATGACTGCCACTTCCTCGCCGCTCGCCCGCCCCGGCTTCGTCTATTCCATATTGCTCGCCATCGGCATGGCGGCCGCGGTCGGCACGGCACTTGGTTTCCAATATATCGGCGGCTATATTCCCTGCGCGCTCTGCCTGCTGCAGCGCCAGCCCTATTATTACGCCATCCCGATCGCCATCCTCGCCGCGGTTTCGGAACTCGTCGGCCTGCCGAACTGGATGACCCGTGCGCTCATTCTCGCCGCCGGCATGCTGATGTTGGTCACCGCGGGCATGGGCGTCTATCACGCCGGCGTCGAATGGCATTTCTGGCCCGGCCCGGCCACCTGCTCGACGACGGCAAGCAGCATGACGACCAATGCCGGCGACCTGCTCGGCGAACTCAACACGATCAAGGGTCCGTCCTGCACCGATGCGGCGCTCCGGGTGCTCGGCCTGTCTTTTGCGGGCTGGAACGTGATTGCCGGAATCCTGCTTGCCGCCTTCGCTTTCGTTGGCGTTCGCAAGGCGGCCTGATCAGGGCTGCAGTTCGGTATCCCAGTAGAGATAGTCGAGCCAGCTGTCGTGCAGATAGTTCGGCGGGAACAGCCGGCCGTTATTATGCAGATCCTGCACCGTCGGCTGATAGGGCTTCTGCGCCGGGAACATGCTCGCCTGCTTAGGCAACTTGCTGCCCTTGCGCAGATTGCAGGGCGAACAGGCAGCCACGACATTCTCCCAGGTCGTCTCGCCGCCATGGGCGCGCGGGATGACGTGGTCGAAGGTCAGATCGTCATGGGCGCCGCAATACTGGCATTCGAACCGGTCGCGCAGGAAGACGTTGAACCGGGTGAAAGCGGGATTGCGGGACGGCTGAACGTAGGTCTTGAGGCACACGACGCTCGGAAGCCGCATCGAAAAACTCGGCGAGGAAACCGAATGCTCATATTCCGCAATGATGTTCACACGGTCGAGAAATACCGCCTTGATCGCGTCCTGCCAGGACCACAGCGACAAGGGGTAATAACTCAGTGGCCGGTAGTCAGCGTTCAGAACGAGCGCTGGCAGGGCCTGTGGGGAGACTGCAATCGTCAAGGGACTCTCCTGATCGATTCGGCATCTGCACCTGTATATTAGGCCGGTTGTTACAGGATTGTGAAGTCCAATAAATTCAGAGGATAAAGGCAATTTGAAGAGTGTTGCCGATCAGCCGGTCGGTACCATGTCGCGGCGCGTTCTCGTGGCGTAATAAGCCCAGAAAAGCCGTGCCGCCACTGAGCGCCACGGCGACCAGGCTTCCGCCAGCGCAGTCAGCGCCTTTGCCTGAGGCCGTGCCGCGAGACCGAATGCCGCACCCACGGCATTCTGCAGCGCGACATCGCCGGCCGGAAACACATCGGCATGGCCGCCGCAGAACATCAGATAGACCTCCGCCGTCCACGGACCAACGCCCTTCAGCGCCGTGAGTTCGCCAAGCGCTTCACCAGGCGGCTTCAGGCAGAGCCCGGAAAGGTCGAGGCGGCCGGAGGCAACGGCTTCGGCGATCCGCGAGAGGGTCTCGGCCTTGGCGCGCGACAGGCCGAAGTCGCGCCAGGCCTCGGCGTGAAGCAGCGTGTAACCTTCGGCAGTCAGGAGACCGTCCGCCGGCTGCATGCGCCGCCAGATCGCCTCGGCGCTGGCACGCGACACCATTTGCGAGACGATGATATGGGCAAGGCCGGCAAAACCCGGTTCACGCAGCCGCAGCGGCACAGGCCCGGCATCGGCCGCGATCGGCACAAGCCGCGGATCGAGACGAAGCAGCGCTTCGAGCCCTTGCCTGACGTCGTCTTCGTTGCGGATGATCTGCACATCGCCTCGCAGTGGTTCGAAACCTAAATCCATGGCAGAAGAAAGCATGACCACGAGCGAGCGTCAAAAACCTGTCTTTCGTTTTGCGCCGAGCCCCAACGGGCAGTTGCATCTCGGTCATGCCCTCTCCGCCCTCTTGAACCGCGACATGGCGGAGGCCGAGCATGGCCGCCTGCTGCTTCGCATCGAGGATATCGACCAGACGCGCTGCACGCCCGAGTTCGAGGCCGGCATCCTCAGCGATCTCGACTGGCTGGGGATCGGCTGGGAAAGCCCGGTGCGGCGGCAGTCGGAACATTTCCCCGAATATCGGGCAACACTGCTCGCGCTGATCGAACGCGGCCTGGTCTATCCGGCCTTCCTGACGCGCGGCGAAGTGAAGACGCTCGTCACGGCCTATGAGGCCGCCGGCAGGTCCTGGCCGCGCGATCCAGACGGCACGCCGCATTACCCCGCAAACGATCGCGAGCGCCCGGAAGACGAATGGCGGGATATGCTGACCTCCGGGAAGAAACATGCCTGGCGCCTCGATATGCGCAAGGCGCTCGACCTGATCGGCGAGCTGCTGTTCTGGACCGAAACCGGCGACGGCAGATCGGGCGACATCGCCGCCGAGCCGGAAGTTTGGGGCGATGTCATCCTGTCGCGCTCGGACGCCCCGTCGAGCTATCATCTTTCGGTGGTGGTCGACGATGCGCTCCAGGGTGTCACCCATGTGGTGCGCGGGCTCGACCTCTTCCCCGCGACATCGGTTCACCGGCTGCTGCAGGTGCTGCTCGGCCTGCCGCAGCCCGTCTATCACCATCATCGTCTCATTCTCGACGATGCCGGCCGCAAGCTTTCGAAAAGTCAGGGCGACAGCGGGATTGGCGAATTGCGCGCCCGCGGCATGTCAGGGGCCGATGTTCGCCGCCTTGTCGGGCTCTGATGGCCTTTCCACACGCTGCCTGCCGACAATCGAAAGCGTGTGGGAAAACATCCGGAAGACGCGGAATTTGATCAGCGCCGCATTGATCTCGGCGCCGATGATGAAGATGACGCCGACCATATAAAGGAAGATCAGCACGATCATAACCGAGGCGAGACCGGCATAGGTTGCGGTATAGTTGGCGAAGGTCGCCAGATAATAGGCAAAGATCAGCGCCCCGGCGAGCCAGAGCAGCAGGGTCAGCAGTACGCCCGGAATGACGTCGAAGACCCGCCGCTTGCCGGCCGGCAGCCAGAGATGCATGACCAGCAGCCCGACGGTCAGCACGACGAGCGTGCCGTAGATGCGCCAGCTGAAGACGATGTCGAGCGTATCGGCAAACAGCGGAAACCAGTTCCTGGCATAATCGAGCGCCAATGGCACGGCGACCAGCAGAATGCTGATCGCCGCAAAGATGACCACCGCGATCAGCACATAGCCGAGGCTGGCGAGGCGGGTGAAATACCACGGCCGCGTCTCCTGCACCCGGTAGGCGCGGTTGAGCGAGATACGCAGCGCCTCGACGCCGTTCGAGGCGAAGTAGGCGGCCGCCAGCACCGAGATCGTCAGCAGCCCGCCGCGCGGAATGGTCAGCACCTGCAGCACTTGGTCGGCCAGCGGCTTGGCGATCGCCTCGGGCCAGGTGTCGAAGATCAGATGGATGGCGGTCGAGGAAAATTGATCGGCGCCGAGGAAGCTTGCCAGTGCGGTACCGAAGATCAGGAAAGGGAAAACCGCCAGCAGGCTCGACAGCGCCACATGGCTCGCCATGGCAAAGCCGTCGTCCTCGACCATGTGACAGATCGCATCGTAGACCACGTCATAGATCGTGCGCAGCGCCTTCGGCATTCCGTCCCCAGCTTTCCAGATTGTATCCTCTCGCCGAATATGGGAAACGAGTCCCATTTTGTACAGGAATCATTCCATGGCGGGAGAGCGCAGCATCGTCGTGACCGGATGCTCGTCCGGTATCGGCGCTCATTGCGCGCGGGCGCTGAAAGCCGACGGATGGCGCGTCTTCGCAACGGTGCGCAAACCGGACGATCTGCCGGGCTTGGAAGCCGACGGCATCGAAGCCCTCCTGATGGATTATGCCAGGCCCGAGACGATTTCCGCGCTGGTCGACACCGTGTTGCAACGCAGCGGCGGCCGCATCGACGCGCTATTCAACAACGGCGCTTACGGACAGCCGGGCGCCGTCGAGGATCTTTCGACGGCAACGCTGCGCGCCCAGTTCGAGGCAAATTTCTTCGGCTGGCACGAATTGACGCGGCAGGTGATCCCGGCGATGCGCAAATACGGCCAGGGCCGGATCGTGCAATGCTCGTCCATTCTCGGCGTCGTGCCCTATCGCTATCGCGGCGCCTATACCGCCTCCAAATTTGCGCTCGAAGGCCTCAGCATCACCCTGCGCATGGAACTGCAGGGCAGCGGCATCCACGTGAGCCTGATCGAGCCCGGGCCGATCGCCACACATTTCACCACCAACGCACTTGCTAAGATCCGGGAGCATATCGACGTCGAGAACTCGCCGCACGCAGCCGACTATGTCAGGCAACTGGCAAGGCTCGACGGATCCGGCCCGGTCAACCGCCACAAGCTTGGCCCGGAGGCCGTCTATTCCGTATTGAAACACGCATTGAACTCGAAAAATCCGAGGCCACATTATCCTGTAACGACACCGGCCAAGCAGGGCATGTTCCTGAAGCGGCTGCTTCCGGCAGACCTCTTCTACCGCCTGATGCGCTGGACGGACTGAGAAAGCTGAATGCCATGTCCACGGTCACCTATATCCTCGCGATCATCGTCATGGGCTGCGTCGCCCTCGTCCTGATCCGGGGCCTCTTCAATATGATGAAGGGCGGCGACGCCAACCGTTCCAACAAGCTGATGCAGCTTCGCGTCCTGTTGCAGGCAATCGCCATCTTCCTGATCATGCTGACACTCTGGATCACCGGCGGCGGCCGGCCGACGTGAGTATTTTTGATGATCGGCGCGAATAGGAAATATAGAGAAGGAATGATGCCAAAAGCCGTGTCTTTGTACCCCCGGTCAGGTTTGGCGACAAAGCCAACTCCACCTTCCGTCATCCTCGGCCTTGAGCCGAGGATCCAGGCCGCGGCCGCTGACGGATGCGGTGTGGATCCTCGGGTCAGGCCCACGGCTGCCCGGCTCGTACCAATGGCCGCCCCTGACCCTAACCCTCTCCCCGTAAAAAACGGGGAGAGGGGACGTGCCCTGCGAGACGTTGGCGAGAGACGGAGAGGCTGCGGCGTTTCCCCTTCTCCCCGTTTTACGGGGAGAAGGTGGCGGCAGCCGGATGAGGGGCGTGGTGAGACGACGCCTGACGCGGTAGCTCTCTACGCACGGGCAAATTTGACGACAATGCCAACCCCACCTTCCGTCATCCTCGGCCTTGAGCCGAGGATTCATGCCACAACGGCTGATGGATGCGGCGTGGATGCTCGGGTCAAGCCCGAGTATGACGGAGGATGGGGTGGTTCGGCTCTCCCGCCCACCGGCGGTGCAACATGGTGAAGCTCAACAAGATCTACACCAAAACTGGCGACGACGGCACGACCGGGCTGGTGTCCGGCCCGCGCCGGGCAAAGGACGATCTGCGCGTCGAGGCCTATGGCACGATCGACGAGGCCAATTGCGCGATCGGCCTGGCGCGGCTGCACACGGCCGGCCTGCCCGAACTCGACGCCATGCTGATGTCGATCCAGAACGATCTCTTCGATCTCGGCGCCGATCTCGCCACCCCCGATACCGGCGAGCCGCCGGCCTATGAACCGCTGCGGATTGTCGAGAAGCAGGTTGACCGCGTGGAGCGCGATATCGATCAGCTGAACGCTGGCTTGGAGCCGCTGACATCGTTCGTCCTGCCGGGCGGCTGCCCGGCCGCAGCACAATTGCATCTGGCCCGTACGATTGCGCGGCGCGCCGAGCGTTTGATGGTGGCGCTTGCACGTACCGACGGCGAAATCGTCAGCGAACCGGCGAGGAAATATGTCAACCGCCTCTCCGATTTCCTCTTCGTCGCCGCGCGTCATGCCAATGACAGAGGCCATGCGGATGTGCTTTGGGTTCCGGGAAAAAACAGATAGGCTTGCCGCGATCACGATCGCCGGGGGGCCTTGATGTTCATACCACTTCACGACGCCAATACGCTGAAACATATCAAGGTGCAGTGGGTGACGCTCTCACTGATCGCGCTCAATATCGCAATCTGGCTATTGACCAGCCTGGAGAGCGAGCAGGCAGCCCAGGCGACAACAGTCGGGCTCGGCTACATCCCGGCCATCGTCTTCGGCGACGCGGTGCTGGCGCCGGGGCTCGAAATTGTGCCGGAACCGCTGACTTATCTCACCTATGCCTTCGTCCACGCCGGCTTCTGGCATCTCGCCGGCAACATGATCTTCCTCTGGGTCTTCGGCGACAATGTCGAGGATGCGATGGGGCATCTGCGCTTCCTGATTTTCTACCTCGCCTGCGCAGGCGCCGGCGCGCTCTGCCACGGGCTGCTCAGCATGGCGTCGCAGGTGCCGCTGGTCGGCGCCTCGGGGGCGATTTCCGGTGTGGTTGCCGCCTATGTCTTGCTGCATCCGCGCGTCAAGGTCTGGGTGCTCGTCTTCTTTCGTGTGCCACTGCCGCTGCCGGCATTCGTGCCGCTGCTTCTGTGGATCGGTCAGCAATTCTTCATGCTGGCGATCGCCCCCGACGGCGACGTTTCCTGGGGCGCGCATGTCGGCGGCATCCTTGCCGGGGCGCTTCTGATCCTGGTAATGCGCCGGCCAGGTGTGCCGCTCTTCGACCGGGAAATCGTCACGCCCCGGGCTGTGAGAAGCGATCCCGGCGCCGGTCCGGCCATCACCGTCGACGCAGCCGGGCGCAAGTTTCAACGCCTTCCCTGGGGTCGGCGCCGACAAGGATATTGACGTGAACGTAAACGTCCATATATTGCCCGGCAAATCGCCCGCCGCTAGCATGGAAGCGTTGTAATTGGAGGAAAAGCGCGTATCCATGTCGCCATTCGACAATCGAAATGGCGCGCGAGCGCGCATTTTCGCTGAAGCCAATTTCCCCTGAAGGAAGGACACCATGAAGATTCTCGTGCCCGTCAAGCGCGTCGTCGACTACAATGTGAAGATCCGGGTGAAGCCGGATGGTTCCGGTGTCGAGCTTGCCAATGTGAAGATGTCGATGAACCCGTTCGACGAGATTTCGGTGGAAGAGGCGCTACGTCTGAAGGAGGCCGGCAAAGCCGAGGAAGTGGTGGTGGTCTCGATCGGCCCCGCCAAGGCCGAAGAGACGCTGCGGACCGCCCTTGCCATGGGTGCCGACCGGGCGATCCTGGTCGAAACCGACGATCAGGTCGAGCCGCTGGCCGTCGCCAAGATCCTCAAGGGCGTGGCCGATGCCGAACAGCCGGGTCTGATCATTGTCGGCAAGCAGGCGATCGACGACGACAGCAACCAGACCGGCCAGATGCTGGCGGCACTGCTGGGTTCGGCCCAGGCGACCTTCGCCTCGAAGATCGAGATCGGCGATGGCAAGGCTGAGGTGACCCGCGAGGTCGATGGCGGCCTGCAGACGATCGAGATCAAGCTGCCGGCAGTGGTCACATCGGACCTCAGGCTGAACGAACCGCGTTACGCCTCGCTGCCGAACATCATGAAGGCGAAGAAGAAGCCGCTCGACAAGAAGTCGCCGGCTGACTTCGGTGTCGACACCACGCCGCGGCTGAAGGTGCTGAAGACCGAGGAGCCCAGTGGCCGCAAGGCCGGCGTCAAGGTCAAGTCGGTCGCCGAACTGATCGACAGACTGAAGAACGAAGCCGGCGTGCTTTAAGGCAGGAAAGAGAGAACACCATCATGACCATTCTTCTTCTGGCCGACCACGACAATGTCAGCCTTTCCGACCAGACCGCCAAGGCACTGACGGCAGCAAGCCAGATCGGCTCCGATATCCATGTGCTGGTTGCCGGCAAGGGCGCCAAGGCTGCGGCCGATGCCGCTGCCAAACTTTCCGGCGTCTCCAAGGTGCTGCTGGCCGAAAGCGACGCGCTTGCCAACAATCTCGCCGAACCGCTTGCCGACCTGATCGTCTCGCTGGCCGGCAGCTATGACACCATCGTCTCTGCCGCCACCTCGGTCGGCAAGAACGTGCTGCCGCGGGTGGCTGCCCTGCTTGATGTCGCCCAGGTCTCGGAGATCATCGAGGTTGTCAGCCCCGATACCTTCAAGCGGCCGATCTATGCCGGCAACGCCATCCAGACGGTGCAGGCAAGTGATGCCAAGAAGGTCATCACCGTGCGCACCGCCTCCTTCACTTCGGCGCCGACAAGCGGCTCGGCAACAGTGGAGGCGATCGCGGCCGTTTCCGATCCGGGTCTGTCGCGTTTCGTGAAGGACGCGCTGTCGGCCTCCGACCGGCCGGAACTGACCTCGGCGAAGATCATCCTTTCCGGCGGTCGGGCGCTGGGTTCGGCCGAGAAGTTCAAGGAGGTCATCCTGCCGCTTGCCGACAAGCTCGGGGCTGCCGTCGGCGCCAGCCGTGCGGCCGTCGATGCCGGCTACGCCCCGAACGACTGGCAGGTCGGACAGACCGGCAAGGTCGTCGCCCCGCAGCTTTATATTGCCGCCGGCATCTCCGGGGCCATCCAGCATCTGGCCGGCATGAAGGACAGCAAGGTGATCGTCGCCATCAACAAGGACGAGGAGGCGCCGATCTTCCAGGTCGCCGACTATGGCCTGGTCGCCGATCTGTTCGAAGCCCTGCCGGAACTGGAAAAGGCGCTTTGAAGCAGGTCGCGCAAAGGCCGAAAGCGCGAGAAGCGAATCCGAAAGATCACGGCGCGCTTCAAACGCCTCAAATGCTTTTCTTTCGCACTTGCGAATGACTGGAAAATTATCTTTTATCGGGCTACTACTGCTGCCGGGCGATCCTTCGTCCGGCAGCATTGCTAAAAAATGCGGCAGCGCGGGGGCAAATGCCGTGCGGGGGTTTGGAGATGAATGCGGTGTTGAAGAATATTGGTATTATCGGTGCCGGCCAGATGGGCTGCGGCATCGCGCATGTTTCGGCCGCCGCAGGTTATAGGGTTCACATCTACGATCTCTCACAGGATCGCATCGAGTCCGGCCTTGCCACCATCAACGGCAACCTGGCTCGTCTGGTAACGAACAGCAAGATGACCGAAGAGGAGCGCAAGTCGGCCTTGTCGCTCATCACAGGCTCGTCCGATGTCAATGATCTCGCCCCCTCCGATCTCGTCATCGAGGCCGCCACCGAGGATGAAACGGTCAAGCGCAAGATCTACGCGCAGGTTTGTCCGGTCCTGAAGCCGGAAGCGCTGCTTGCCACCAACACCTCTTCCCTTTCCATCACCCGGCTAGCTGCCGCCACCGACCGCCCCGAACGCTTCATGGGCATTCATTTCATGAACCCGGTGCCGGTGATGAAACTGGTCGAACTGGTGCGCGGCATCGCGACCGATGAGAAGACCTTCTCGGCCGCCAAGGAATTCGTCGGTACGCTGGAAAAGACCATCACCGTCGCCGAGGATTTCCCGGCCTTCATCGTCAACCGCATCCTGCTACCGATGATCAACGAGGCGATCTACACGCTCTATGAAGGCGTCGGCACCGTCGACGCCATCGACACGGCGATGAAACTCGGCGCCAACCATCCGATGGGACCGCTGCAGCTTGCCGATTTCATCGGCCTCGACACCTGCCTTTCGATCATGCAGGTGCTGCATGACGGCCTGGCGGACTCGAAATACCGCCCCTGCCCGCTGCTGGTGAAATATGTCGAGGCCGGCTGGCTCGGGCGCAAGTCCGGACGCGGCTTCTATGACTATCGCGGTGAAGTGCCGGTCCCGACGCGGTAAACAGGTGTCGCCCGAAAGGGCGAATGGACCGAACGCCCGCGAAATGCTTTCTTGCCGTGAACGGGAGGAAACGCCATGTCGACCGAAACACCGATGTTCCTGCTGCAATGCTGCGTGCTCATCGGGCTTGCGGGTGTCTTCCTCATCAAAGGAGACGGAGACTCTTGACGGGCTCCTTATGCATGTCGCCTGGAAGTGGATAACGACATGCATGAAAACAAGGAGCTTTAGGACCCGATCGCACCCTTGATCAGCGCCTTGGCATCTTCGCTGTCCCAGGCAGCCGGGCCGTTCATCGCCGAAATCAGGCACCCCTTGTCGTCGAGCAGCAATGTCACCGGCAGACCGAAAGCGAGACCTTCCTTTTTCAGGCTATTGAAGACGCCGATCGTATTGTCGCGGTAAAGCTGCAGCGCATCGACGCCGATCTCGTTCAGGAAGGCCTTCGGCTTCTCCTCGTCACCGGTATCGATATTGACGGGCACGACCTGGAACTTGTCGCTTCCCATACCCTTTTCCAGCGCATTCAGCGCCGGCATCTCCTCGCGGCAGGGCAGGCACCACGTGGCCCACAGATTGAGAAGCACGGTTTTGCCGGCAAAATGGTCGAGCGTCATCGCCTTGCCGTCAGGGCCGTTGAATGCGACCGCAGTCAGCTTGCGCGGTTCGTTGGCGGCGACCATGGCGGCGACTTGCCCCTTCATCAGCGGCGCCAGATTGTCAGCACGCTCCTTCGCCAGCGAGCATTCGGCCGAAGCGGTATCGCCGATGCCATTGCCAATCCCCGTCTCCTTCACGTATACCGCTGCCGCACCGGCAACAATGCCTGCAACGGCGGCGATTGCGATCAGTTTTACGGACGGCAGGCCGAAGGGTTTTCTCGTCGTCATTTCATTCTCCAGGACGGGCATCTTCCATGGCCGAGAGCAAAGCCGATACCAAATCCTCCAACCAGATGTGGGGCGGGCGCTTCGCCTCCGGCCCGGACGCGATCATGGAGGAGATAAATGCCTCGATCGGTTTCGACAAGAAGCTTTTCGCGCAGGATATCCGCGGTTCGATCGCCCACGCGACCATGCTCGCCCATCAGGGGATCATATCGGCCGAGGATAAGGACAAGATCGTTCACGGGCTAAACACGATCCTGTCAGAAATCGAGAGCGGCAATTTCGAATTTTCGCGCCGGCTCGAAGACATCCATATGAATATCGAAGCACGTCTGGCGACACTGATCGGACCGGCCGCCGGCCGGCTGCACACAGCCCGTTCGCGCAACGACCAGGTCGCGCTCGACTTCCGCCTCTGGGTGAAGGAAGAGCTCGAGAAGACCGAAAAGATGCTGACCGGCCTGATCGCCGCCTTTCTCGACCGCGCCGAAGAGCATGCCGAAAGCGTCATGCCGGGCTTCACCCACCTGCAGACCGCCCAGCCCGTGACCTTCGGCCATCACTGCATGGCCTATGTCGAAATGTTCGGCCGCGACCGCTCGCGCGTGCGCCACGCCATCGAGCATCTGGACGAAAGCCCGATCGGCGCGGCGGCCCTTGCCGGCACCGGTTATCCGATCGACCGTCATATGACCGCCAAGGCGCTCGGTTTTCGCGAGCCGACCCGCAACTCCATCGATACGGTCTCCGACCGCGACTTCGCCATCGAATTCCTGTCGATCGCCGCGATCACCGGCATGCACCTGTCGCGTCTGGCCGAAGAGATCGTCATCTGGTCGACCCCGCAATTCGGTTTCGTCCGCCTCTCCGATGCCTTCTCGACCGGCTCCTCGATCATGCCGCAGAAGAAGAACCCGGATGCCGCCGAACTGGTGCGCGCCAAAACCGGCCGCATCAACGGCTCCCTGGTTGCGCTGCTGACGATCATGAAGGGCCTGCCGCTCGCCTATTCCAAGGACATGCAGGAAGATAAGGAACAGGTCTTCGACGCCGCCGAGAGCCTGGAGCTGGCAATCGCCGCTATGACCGGCATGGTGCGCGACATGACCGTAAACACCGCGCGCATGAAGGCGGCGGCCGGCTCCGGCTTTTCGACGGCGACCGACCTGGCCGACTGGCTGGTGCGGGAAGCGGGCCTGCCCTTCCGTGATGCCCATCACGTCACCGGCCGGGCCGTGGCGCTTGCCGAAAGCAAAGGCTGCGATCTGGCCGAACTGCCGCTCGCCGACCTACAGGCGATCCATGCCGCGATCACCGACAAGGTTTACGACGTGCTGACCGTCGAAGCCTCGGTCGCCAGCCGCAAGAGCTTCGGCGGTACCGCACCCTCCGAAGTCCGCAGGCAGATCGCCTTCTGGCGCGCCCGCAACTGAGGGATATCAGGCGGCACAAGCCGCCGCGGCCTTGCCGCATAGGCGGAAAGAGCGTCCAACAATCAGGGTGCACAAGGCGGATAAACTTCGCTATGACAATGTCCATCGAAATGCCGCCGAAGAGGATATCCATGCAGAAGAGCTTGCCGCACCTCATCCGCCTGACGGCGGTTCTCGCCGTCATCGGCCTTGCCGTTGCCGGATGCGGGCGCAAGGGCGACCTCGATCCGCCGAGTGCTGCGGCAACCAAAGAAGGTGACGTTTCCAAGCCGACGAAACAGCCGGGAACCGTCGACAAGCCCTTCCTTCTCGATCCCCTTCTTTAAGGCATAAGCCCGTGAACCATTTCGAGTACCGCGACGGCGTCCTGCATGCCGAAAACGTCCCCGTTCCCGAGATCGCCAAGGCGGTCGGCACGCCCTTCTACGTCTATTCCACCGCGACGCTGGAGCGCCATTACCGGGTTTTCTCCGAAGCCTTCGCGGATATGGACTCCATGGTCTGCTACGCGATGAAGGCGAATTCGAACCAGGCCGTGCTGAAGACGCTCGGCCGCCTCGGCGCTGGCATCGACGTCGTCTCCGAAGGCGAACTGCGCCGCGCGCTCGCCGCCAGCATCCCGGCCAGCCGCATCATGTTTTCAGGTGTCGGCAAGACGCCGCAGGAAATGGATTTCGCTCTCGAGGCAGGCATCTACTGCTTCAACGTCAGATCCGAGCCTGAGCTCGAAATCCTCAACCAGCGCGCCGTCAAGGCCGGGACGAAAGCGCCGGTCTCCTTCCGCATCAACCCCGATGTCGATGCAAAAACACATTCGAAGATCTCGACTGGCAAAAAGGAAAACAAGTTCGGCATCTCCTGGGAGCGTGCCCGCGCCATCTATGCCCATGCCGCCAGGCTGCCGGGCATCGAGGTCACCGGCATCGACATGCATATCGGCAGCCAGATCACCGAGCTGCAGCCCTTCGACGACGCCTTCAAGCTGCTGCATGATCTTGTCGCGACGCTGCGCGCCGACGGCCACACGATCGATCACGTCGATATCGGCGGCGGCCTCGGCATCCCCTATAAGGACGACAACAATCCGCCACCTTTGCCGGACGCCTATGCGGCGATCGTCAAGAACCAGTTGCGCGGCCTCAACTGCAAGATCATCACCGAGCCCGGCCGCCTGATCGTCGGCAATGCCGGTGTCCTGGTCACCGAAGTCCTCTATGTGAAGGACGGCGGCGAGAAGACCTTCGTGATCGTCGACGGCGCGATGAACGATCTGATCCGCCCGACCCTCTACGAGGCCTATCACGAAATCCGCCCGGTGACGATTTCGGCGGCGAACGCCCCGCGCATCCGCGCCGACGTGGTCGGCCCCGTCTGCGAGACAGGCGATTACTTGGCGCTCGACCGCGAGATGGCGATGCCGAAGCCCGGTGACCTGATTGCCGTTAGCACTGCCGGCGCTTATGGCGCGGTGCAGGCCGGCACCTATAACAGCCGGCTGCTGGTGCCCGAGGTTCTGGTCAAAGGCAGCGATTTCCATGCCATTCGCCCGCGCAGAACCTATGCCGAACTGATCGGCCTCGACTCCGTTCCCGCTTGGCTCGATTAAAGTACGTGGCGCAAAACGGTGCAGCGGTTTTGCGATCACGACATTAGTAAAACATGGATTTGACGCGCCAGCAGCAATCTGAAAGATCGCGACGCGCTTTGACCAGCCATCACTTTTTGGCGAACAGACGTGAAAAGCCGGTATTGCCGGCCGCTCGCCCTCGCCTTCGCCACAAAGAGTGTTATCCTTGTCAGTCATGAGCGTATTGCCCTGCAATCGCCGGATGCGCCCTCTGTTCCAGAACGCCAGATCGCGGAGACCGGACCGATGACAAGCCCCTCAAGGCAGAGGAAAGGTGCGTTTGCGCTCCGCCCCTCGCTTGCCCGGCTGGTGACGACAAAACGCCTGCTGGCGCGCGTGGTGCTGTTTTTCGAGCAGTTGCTTCCGCCTTTGATGCCGGTTCTGGCAGTCATCGCCTTTTATCTCGCAGCCTCCTGGTTCGGCCTCTTCCGCAGTGTGCCGGACTGGCTGCGCATCCTGCTGCTGATCGCCTTTGCTGCGGCCTTTCTCGTCTCGCTGCTGCCCTTGCGCAATCTGCGCTGGCCGGGGGTCGCCGAAGCCGACCGCATGCTGGAAGAGCGCAACGGCCTGCAGCACCAGCCGGTCACCGTCCAGGAAGACGAGCCGGCCTTCGATACGCCCTTCGCCCGGGCGCTCTGGCGCGAACACCAGACCCGTATGGCCGAAAAGATCGCAGCCCTCGATGCCGGACTGCCGCAGCCGGATATCGCCGCGCATGACCGTTTTGCGCTGCGCGCCGTGCCGGCGCTGCTACTGGTCACCGCCTTTGCCTATTCGCTGTCGATCAACGGCGGCTCGCTCGGTGACGCATTTCAGTCAGCACCCGAGCAGGTGATCGTCGATCCGGCGGTGCGCATCGACGCCTGGGTGACCCCGCCCTCCTATACCGGCCGCGCTCCGGTCTACCTCACCGCTGACGGCAGCGAGCAGGCACCGATCGGCATTCCGCAGTTTTCAGGCCTTACCGTTCGTGTCAGCGGCGGAAAGACGGCCGAAAAGGTCGTGTTCCGCAAGACGAACGGCCAAGCGCAGGATATCGCCGTGCAGGCGGATGCTAAACCGCGGCAAACGGCGGCAGGCCGTGAACAGCCGAAGGCGGCGCCGGCCGGCGAGGCCGCCACCAACCAGGCACAGGTGGCGCAGACGCATGTGATGAAGCTCGAAGAGAATGGCGCTCTCGAAGTCAACGGCCGCCGCTGGAGCTTCGAGGTCCTCCCCGACAAGGCGCCGGAGATCGCCTTCGACGGTTTGCCGAAGCCCAGCGTCAACGGCGCGCTTGAAATCGGCTTTACCGTCAAGGACGATTACGGCGTCCAGGAAGCGCATGCGGAGATTGTTCCGGTCGAAACCGATCCGACGGCGACGCCACTCTATCCGTTGCCGGAATACCGGCTGGATATTCCCCGCCGCAACGCCCGCGACGCCAAGGGCGTGACCAGCCGTAACCTGACCGAACATCCTCTTGCCGGCAAGCGCGTGCGCGTGACGCTCGTCGCCAAGGATGGCGCCGGTCAGACCGGCCGCAGCCCACCGCATGAGATGATCCTGCCGTCGCGGCCCTTCAACGAGCCGCTTGCCGCAGCTGTCGCCGAGGAGCGGCAGGTTTTCGCGCTCGATACCCGCAAGATGCCGCAGGCGATCGCGCTGAACGAGGCGCTGACCATCCGTCCCGAGGAGACCATCCCAAAGCTCACCAATTATCTGCTGCTGGAATCCGCCCTGACGCGCATGAAGCTTGCAAGGGGCGAGGAGGCGCTGAAGGATACGGCTCAGTATCTCTGGGAGATCGCACTCGGCATGGAGGACGGTGATCTTTCCCTTGCCGAGCGCAAGCTGCGCGAGGCCCAGCAGAAACTTGCCGACGCATTGGACCGCAACGCGCCGGACGAGGAGATCAAGAAGCTGATGGATGAGCTGCGCAAGGCGATGCAGGACTATATGACCGAGCTTGCCCAACGCATGCAGAACGCGCCCATGCAGCCGAACCAGAACGCCCAGAACATCCTGCGCCAGCAGGATCTGGAACGGATGATGGACCAGATCGAGAATCTCGCCCGCTCCGGCAATCGCGACGCAGCCCAGCAGATGCTGTCGGAATTGCAGCGTATGATGAACAACCTGCAGGCCGGCAGGCCGCAGCGCGGCCAGCAGAGCCAGGAAAACAGCGAGGCCCGCAAACAGATCGACAAGCTCGGCGAGATCCTGCGCGACCAGCAGAAGCTGATGGAACAGACCTTCCGTCTCGATCAGCAGCTCCGGGACCGCATGCAGCGCGGCGAACCCGACATGGGCGAAAACGATCCACTGCTTGACGAGATGAACCCTGGCGAGAACGGCGAGCCACAGGATCAGCAGCAGGGCCAGCAGGGCAAGGAAGGGCAGCAGCCCTCCGACCAGATGACGGCCGAGCAGCTGCGCGAAGCCCTGAAACAGCTGCGCGCCCAGCAGGATGCGCTCGGCAAGCAGCTCGGCGAATTGCAGAAGAGCCTCGGCGAATTGGGCATGAAGCCTGGCCCCGGCTTCGGCCAGGCGCAACGCGAGATGGAAGGTGCCGGCCGTGAGCTCGGCCAGGGCCGCGGCCAGCCGGCCATCGAGGGCCAGGGCCGCGCGCTCGAAGCGCTTCGCCAGGGCGCCCGCGACATGATGAACCAGATGATGCAGGCCCAACAGGGCCAGCAGGGCCAAGGTCCGAACGGTCAGGTCGGTCAGGGGGATCAGAACGGCCGCGACCCGCTCGGCCGGCCGCGCCGCGTCCAGGGGCCGGATTTCGGCGACAACAGCGTGAAGGTGCCCGACGAGATCGACGTTCAGCGTGCCCGGGAAATCCTCGACGCGATCCGCGAAAAGCTCGGCTACAATCCGCCGCAGGAAATGGAACGGCGGTATCTCGAACGGTTGCTGGACATTCAATAGGTCTTACGCCGCCGTATAATCGATCGGCGGCGCGTTAAGCCATGTCACGCAAAACCATGCATGACGTTGCCCGAAACCCGTTCAGGCGTTTCGGCAGCATGCTTCAGGCGACGAGCGCGCGGGCGACTGCCTTGCGAATATCGGGAAGCGCGAATGGTTTGGCGACGACGTCGATGATCTTTTCGGCAAGATCGTCGGCCCGTTCGCGCTGCTCGGCATAGCCGGTCATCAGCAGGATCTTCAGGCCGGGAAAGGCGTCTTTTGCCTGGTGAGCGAGTTCGATGCCATCCATTACGGGCATGCGGATATCCGAAAGCAGCAGATCGTAGGCCCCGTCCCTCAGCTTCTCCAGTCCCTCGGCGCCATCGGCCGCTTCATCGGTCTCGTGACCGTCAAGCCTGAGCGCCCGGGCTACGAAAGACCGCAGGGAGTCCTCGTCTTCCGTAATCAGAATTCTTGCCATATGTGCATTGCTCCGTCTTCAGCCCCCGACGGAAATCACCAGACTTTCCTTTTCGATCGGTAAAGATGTCGAAGCGATGGACGGAATGGTT
The DNA here is from genome assembly GCF_051810745.2 of Rhizobium sp. F40D2. Classification (NCBI taxonomy): domain Bacteria; kingdom Pseudomonadati; phylum Pseudomonadota; class Alphaproteobacteria; order Hyphomicrobiales; family Rhizobiaceae; genus Rhizobium; species Rhizobium sp. F40D2. Next base: position 2,005,993 of record NZ_CM131436.1, on the reverse strand, counting down.
AACAACCCGTCTCGACAGCATGACAGCGCTGCGCGTCTGAAAAGATGCGCGAAGGACGCTGTAACACTTTGAATCGCTGCATCCTTTTCCGATTTAAGGAATTGTGCAGCAGCTCAGGCGTCGCCAGTCACCACGCCGACGAAGGGCAGTTCGCGGAAGGCGTAAGCCACATCCATGCCGTAACCGACGACGAAATAGTCGGGGCATTCGAAGCCGACATAATCGGCCTCCAGCTTTTCCTTGCGCTTGACGCGCTTGTCGAGCAGCACGGCGATGGTGACGTTGCGCGCGCCGCGCTCGAACAGCAACTCCTTGGCAAAGAGCAGCGTGCGGCCGGATTCGAGGATATCGTCGATCAGCAGGACGTCGCGGCCATGGACGTCACTGTCTATATCCTTGACGATGCGCACGCCTTGGGAGACCGTGCCGATACCATAGCTCGACAGCGTGATGAATTCGACCTCCGGGGCAAGCCCGCTATCATGCAGGGCGCGGATCAGGTCGGCGGCGAAGATGAATGAACCCTTGAGCACGGCGATGACGAGCAGATCCTTGGTCGGCCCGTTGGCGATCTCTCGCGCCATCGAATGATTGCGCTCGGCGATCTGCTCGGCAGTGAAGAGCGGCTCGATATTTTTTCCGCGCACGACAGGCATAAGGGCTTGCTCCATGAAAAGAAGGGTAAGCCGTTAGCACATATGCGAGCTTGAAACAGCCTCGTCAGCTATGAAATTAACGGAATTGGCGCGACTTGCGGGGGAAAGCCAGCCATTCCGTGTCAAGTCGCTCTCTACGGGAGGAACGAGAGCCTGACTTCCGGCAGTTTTCCGCCAGCATGCTGCAAACGCGCCGAGAAGCCCCGGCTCTGGCCGCCATAGATGACATCGGAGGGCGGATTGATGACGATGCTTGCGGTCAGCCGCTCGTCGGTCACGACATCGGCGCGGATCGGATGCACCGTCTGCGTCGTGCCGCTGTCGTTTTCGATGATGCCGTTGATGACGAGCACGCGCATGCCGTTCGCGTCGCGCGGCGCCACCGTCACATGGGTGAAATGCAGCGGCGCTCCGGAATAGGCCGGCTCGGCGGAAAAGCCGGAAAAGCCGCCCGCAAGCCCGAAGACGAGCACGGCGAGCGCCAGCACCAAGCCTGCGAAGCTCCGCATCGACGCGCGCTGCAGGAAAGCTTCCACATCGCGCAGAACAGTTGCCATCGCAGCTGTCTGCGGCGGCTGTGCTGCCCGTGCTTGAGCCGCGCGCTTGCGGTTGTCGTTATAGGTCCTTGCAGTGAATTCCTTCGGTCGAACTTTGCCGAGCGTTACGAATTCGGCGTCGGAAATATCGGCAGGACGCGCCGCCCGATACTGGCGGGCGACAGGTTCCGGCGGCAGGAAATCATAGGCCTGGCCCGGCGTCCGGCGGCTGAAGGAGGATGCTTCCATGGTGGCTGCCTCGCAGATGTCCACATGGTTTCGCTGCCAGGGGCAATCTTGGCATTGAAACGAATCCTGCTCAGTCGTAAATTTTAATGGTTAATGCTTCGCAAAGATCGCCATCAAACGGGCGTCTTTCCGGCAAAATTTACCGGCTGTTAACGGTGTTGGTTAACAAGTCACGCGGTGAAACCCACAACAGACTGAGCTGCCCGTTGATCCACTTCGAGAATGTCGGTTTGCGCTATGGTATGGGCCCGGAAATCCTCCGGGACCTGACCTTCGACATTCCGAAGAAATCCTTTCAGTTCCTAACGGGCCCATCGGGCGCCGGCAAGACGTCGCTGCTGCGGCTGCTCTTCATGTCGCTGCAGCCGACGCGCGGCCTGATCCGTATGTTCGGGCGCGACATTTCCGAAATCCCCCGCCCGGAACTGCCGCTGCTGCGCCGCCGAGTCGGCATCGTCTTCCAGGATTTTCGTCTGCTCGATCACCTGACCACCTATGAGAATGTCGCTTTGCCCTTACGCGTGCGCGGCAAGGATGAGAGTTCCTACAAGACCGACGTGCTGGAACTGTTGAAATGGGTCGGCCTCGGCGAACGCATCAACGTGCTGCCGCCCGTGCTCTCCGGCGGTGAGAAGCAGCGCGCCGCGATCGCCCGGGCGTTGATGGACCGGCCGGAAGTGCTGCTCGCCGACGAACCGACCGGCAATGTCGACCCGCCGATGGCCAAGCGCCTGCTCAATCTTTTCCTCGAACTGAACCGTCTCGGCACCGCCGTTGTGATCGCCACGCATGACCTGGCGCTGATGGAACAGGTGGAAGCCCGCCGCATGATCCTCTCGGGGGGGCATCTCGATATCTATGACTGAGCCCCCGTCCAAAAACCCGGACAAGGCGCCGGCCAAGACTGAGCAGAAGCGGCCGGAAATGCGCGTGCGTCCGACTGCGCCGATCCTGCCTCCGTCCAACATCCAGGGCAGCGCATTGATGGTGGTGATTTCGATCATGGCCTTTCTCGCCTGCCTGACGCTCGGTGGCGTCAGCATGGTGCGTTCGACGGCAGCAAGCTGGGAGAGCCAGATCTCCCGCGAGATCACCATCCAGATCAAGCCGGACGACAATCTCGAGATGGAAAAGGCGCTGACCCAGGCGCGCGACCTGGCGCTGACCTTCGTCGGCACCAAGAGCGGCCAGATCGTCGACGAGGCGGCGACCGCCCGCCTGCTCGAACCCTGGCTCGGCCCCGGTCTCGATCTCAAGGATCTGCCCGTTCCCCGCCTCGTCATCATCACCATCGACGAGAGCAATCCACCGGATTTCGATTCCATGCGGGCGCTGCTCAAAGACAGTATCCCGCAGGCTACCCTCGACGATCACCGCACTTGGGTCGACCGGCTGGTGTCCATGGCGCACACCACCGTCATGATCGGCACCGGCATCCTGCTCCTGGTCTTCTCGGCGATGGTGCTGACCGTCGTCTTCGCCACGCGCGGCGCGCTGTCGGGCAACCGCCACATCGTCGAAGTGCTGCACTTCGTCGGCGCCGAAAGCTCCTTCGTCGCCACCGAATTCCAGAAGCATTTCCTGAAGATCAGCCTCAAGGGCTCGGCGATCGGCAGCGCCCTTGCCGCTCTGTTCTTCGCCACCGCCGGCTTCTGGCAGAGCCGCACGCTGGCCACCCCGGAAACCGATCAGGCGACGGCGCTCTTCGGCACCTTCTCCGTCGGCGTGCTCGGTTATGCCGGCATCTTCGCAACGATGATCGTCATCGCGCTTCTGACCACCTTCACCGCGCGCCTGACCGTCATGCGGACGATCTATGAAATCGATACATTGCGCTCGGACCCGACACGCACCGACGGCATTGCGAGTTGATCGCGACCATGCCGTTTTGTGATGAAAGCGTCTGTTCCGCGCCGCAATCAGCGTATAGTCACGATTCATGACCATGGGAGATACGACACCCAACCCGATTCATCAGGACCCGGAGCTTGACCGCCCGGTGGCTTTGCCGCCGCGGCGCGGGCTGATCCGCCGCCTGTTGCGCTGGGGTGGATTTGCCTGCGTGCTGGCGATCGCACTGGTGTTCGGCGGTTTCCTGCGTTTCGCCGATTCCGTCACGACGCTGAAGCCCCCGGCCGAGCCGAAGGCCGATGCGATCGTCGTGCTGACGGGCGGCTACCAGCGCATCGACCAGGCGGTGGAACTGCTGCAGAAAGGTGCCGGCAAGCGCTTGCTCATCTCAGGCGTCCACCCGACGACGACGCCGGCGCAGATCCGCAAGATGACGCAGGGCTCGGCCGATCTGTTCTCCTGCTGTGTCGATATCGGCTACGATGCGATCGACACGATCGGCAATGCCGAAGAGGCTTCGAACTGGATCCACGCCAAGGGCTACCGCAGCGTTCTGATCGTCACCAACAACTATCATATGCCGCGAAGCCTGGCCGAACTCTCCTATGTCGATCCCGACATCGAGTTCATTGCTTATCCCGTGGTCAATTCGGATTTGAAGAGCCGAAACTGGTTCACCGACCCGAATGCGATGCGCGTCATGCTGGCCGAATATGCAAAAGTGCTGCTGGCCGGCGCCCGCAACATTACCGGCTTCGGCCGCCACACGGGGCTGCGCTCGGCAAGCGCGTCGGGCGAGAATTGATGCTTTTGCTAGAGCATGATGCCGAAAAGTGTGAGCAGTTTTTTCATGACATCATGCTCTAACCCTTTAATCCAGAACAGGATTCAGATTTTAGGCCCGGCCGAAAATCTGAATCCTGTTCTGGAGTATCATCAAACGCTTTTTATGACGGGCAATATCGTGTAGGCCGGTCGCGTGAGCATGCCTCGGGAAAGTTTCATGATCGCCCTGCGTTCCGTCCTCTTCAACACGATCTTCTACGCCAACCTCATCATCCGGATGATCGTGCTCTCGCCATACTATTTCCTGGCGCCACGCCTGACCGCCTATGCGATCCCGAAGAATTGGGCGCGCTCCAACCACTGGCTGATGCGGGTGATCGTCGGCACCACCTTCGAGATCGAGGGTCTGGAGAACCTGCCTGACGGCAGCTACATCCTGGCGCCGAAGCACCAGTCCTTCTGGGATACCTATGCCCTGCTGCCCTGGCTGAAAGACCCGGTCTACATTCTGAAGCGCGAGCTGATGTGGATTCCGCTGTTCGGCTGGTATGCCAAGAAGCAGCGGGTAATCCCCGTCGATCGCGGCGCCCGCGGCAAAGTGATGGTGGAAGTGCTGAAGCGCACGAAGAAAGAGCTTTCGACCGGCCGCCAGCTAATCATCTATCCCGAGGGCACCCGCCGTCCGCCGGGCGCCGAGCCGGTCTATAAATACGGCATCGCCCGCATGTACCGCGATCTCGCCATCCCCGTGGTGCCGATCGTCATGCATCCCGGTCTGTTCTGGCCGCGCCGGAGCATTCGTCGTTATCCCGGCCATTTCAAGGTGAGGATCCTGCCGCCGATCATGCCGGGAATGGATCCGGACGCGTTTTTCGCCCATCTGATCGAGGTTTCGGAGCGGGCAAGCGACGAGCTTCTGCTCGAAACCGTCGAGGCAAACCCGCATGTGCCGCTGCCGCCGACTGCGGTCGAAAGGGTAGCGGAGCTGCGCAGACTGAAGGCGGCGACCGCCTGAAGTCAAGGCGTGCGCAGTCGCTCCACTTCGTCGACGACCTGCTCCAGCCAATGGTCGCGAATGCCCATCTGCTTCAGATGCGTCAGCGTGTTGAAGACATAGGCATCGTTCGAACCCGACTGGCCCTTGGCCTCGTTCACCACCCGCGCCGCCGCAAGCGCGTCGAGCGTACCGGCATATTGCTCATGGTCGCGATCAGCGATGTAAGTAACCGCCTCCATCCGGCGCCGGCCGGCAAGCTGCAGCAGCACCCGGCGCTCCAGATAGACATTGGTCACCAGCTCGCGGGCGCGGAGATAATCGATCACCTCATCCCATTTTTCCGGGGAAATGCGGAAAGCCATGCCGCGGCAGGCGCCGCCTCTGTCGAGGCCGAGAACCAGGCCCGGATTGTCGCGCGTGCCGCGATGGACGAAGGAGCGGACGCAGAGCGAGCGCCTGTAGCCGTAGATCAGAGCCTCTGCCCGCTCCATGAACTCGAAGCCCGGATTCCACATCAGCGAACCGTAGCCAAATACCCAAAATTCGTCCATATCGCACGCCAGACCGGAATCACTTTTGCGATTCACCATTGGAGAACATCATGGCAGCGTCAAGCCAATCCGCTAGCAGCCAATCTGGCAGCGGTAAGAAATTCTGGCTGCTGGGCGGCGGCATCCTCCTGGTGATCGCGCTTTATACCGGCGGCTGGTTCTATGCGGCCTCGGCGTTGAAGACCACGGTGCTGAAGGCGATCGCGCCGCGCGATCAGTCAGGCGTCAGCGGCGAATGCTCCGATATCGAATTCCGCGGCTATCCTTTCCGTATCGGCCTGTTCTGCTCCAAGATCGATGTCGATGACACTGTCAACGGCGTCTCGGCCACCTTCGGCGCCTTGCGTTCGGCAGCCCAGGTCTATGCGCCGGGCAACATCGTCTGGGAGCTCGATTCGCCGGCTGAAATCCGCACCAGCAACGGCCTTTCGATCTCGGCCCAATGGGCAGACCTGCAGGCGAGTCTGGCGACCAAACTGCAGGGCATCAATCGCAGCTCGACGGTGATCGAGGGCCTGAAGGCGACGGCGGTTTCCTCCTATACCGGCCAGACCATCAGCTTCGATGCGGCCCGCACCGAGATCCATCTGCGCCAGAACGGCGCCGATCTGGACGGCGCGATCTCCGTGCAGGATGCGAATACGGCGATCAAGGACTGGCCGCAGATCTTCCCGAAATTCTCTGCCAGCATCGATCTGACCGTCGCCGGCAAGGCCGGCCTGATCGACGGCAGCGACCCGAGCGGCCTCAATGGTGCCGCCGGCGAGCTGCGCCGCATCGTCGCCGACATCGGCGACGGCAAGGTAATGACGCTCACCGGTCCCTTCTCCTTCGACGAGCACGGTCTCCTCTCGGGAAAATTCAAGCTGGAGATCGAACAGCTCGGCCCCTGGGGCGACAGCCTGAAACAGGCCTTCCCGGATATCGCCCCGACCGTCAAGACGGCGACAAAGCTGCTGCAGTCGCTGGCCGGCGGCAAGGACAAGGTCTCGGTCGATCTCGTCGTCGATCGCGGCAACGCCACCGTCAGCGGCTTCATTCCGCTCGGCCGGATCCCGCCGATCTAGTCCATCGCCTTTCAGGCTAAGTGCTTGATGAAGAAAACCTCAGGCACGGATTGCAGACCGGGCAGCTCGATCGCGCCGGTCTCGGAAAATCCGTTGCGGCGATGCCAGTCCTGCGGCCGGCTCTCGTCGCATTCGCTTGAGGTCATCAGCAAGCGGGCGCCCTCGCCGCGCATTGCCTCTTCCCAAGCAAGAAACAGTGTCGTCCCGACGCCCGAGCGGCGGTGGCCGGGCAGGACGCGAATCATTTCCATATAGGGAACCCTGCCCCAGAAGCGGGAGAAGCGCAGGAAGCCGACGATTTCACCGGCTTCCCGGGCGATGAGATATTCGCCAAGCCTCACGCATCGCGATACCCATGCCTTGCCGGCACCGGCATCCTCTCGAACCAGCCAGTCGGTATCGGCTTGGCTCGCGCTGACCACCTCCACCATCGGGCGCGGCTACTTCTTGTCCAGCGCGTGGGGGCGGCCGAAATCTGGTGCGTCGACGTCCTGGCCGGCTTGGACGATCGAGCGGCGGATGGCGCGGGTGCGGGTGAAGAGTTCGAAAATCTTGTCGCCCTCGCCCCAGCGAATCGCCCGCTGCAGATAGGCAAGATCCTCCGAGAAGCGTGCCAGCATTTCGAGGATCGCATCGCGATTGTGCAGGCAGACGTCACGCCACATGGTCGGGTCGGAGGCCGCAAGTCGGGTGAAGTCGCGAAAGCCCGAGGCCGAATATTTGATGACTTCCGACTCCGTCACCGTCTCCAGATCGTCGGCGGTGCCGACGATGTTGTAGGCGATGATATGCGGCAGGTGCGAGACGATCGCCAGCACCTTGTCGTGGTGCTCCGCATCCATCTCGTCGACCTTCGAGCCGAGCGCCTCCCAGAAACCACGCAGCTGTTTCAGTGCTGTTTCATCGGTGCCTGCGACTGGCGTGAAGATGCACCAGCGGCTTTCGAAAAGACCGGGAAAGCCGGCATCCGGGCCGGATTTTTCCGTGCCGGCCAAGGGATGGCCGGGAATGAAATGCACACCGGCCGGGATATGCGGCTGCATCTGCGCGATGACCGAAGCCTTGGTGGAACCGACATCAGTGACGATTGCCCCGGGCTTCAGGCTTGCTGCAATCTCTTTTGCCACACTTTCCGAAGCGCCGACCGGCACCGAGACGATCACCAGATCGGCCCCCTCGACGGCATTCGCCGAAGAGGTCGTGTAACGATCGCCGAGACCGAGCTCTTCGGCACGCTTCAGCGTATCGGCGCTGCGTGTGGCGACGACGATCTCTCTTGCAAGGCCGAGCCGCCGGATGTCGTAGGCAAGCGAAGAGCCGATCAAGCCGATGCCGATCAGCGCAATACGATCGAACTGCACGTTCATGCCTTATGTCCCATGAATTCGCTGAGGGCGGCGATGACGCCGCGATTGGCCTCTTCAGGGCCGATGCTCATCCGCAGCGCATTGGAAAAACCGTAGCTGCGCACGGCGCGCAGGATAAACCCCCGGCTCGTCAGCAGATCGTCGGCATCGGCAGCGCGCTTGCCGTCAATATCGGGAAAATGGATGAGGACGAAATTGGCGACCGACGGCGTCACCTTCAGGCCAATCGTTTCGAGTGCCTGGGTGAGCGTCTCCACCCACATCTGGTTGAAGGAGACGGCCTGCTGGACGAAGGCCTGGTCGCGGATAGCCGCTGCCCCGGCGGCGATTGCTGGCGCGTTCAGATTAAAGGGCCCGCGCACGCGGTTCACCGCGTCGACGATCTCGGCGGGCGCATACATCCAGCCAACGCGCAGCGCCGCAAGTCCGTAGGCCTTCGAGAAGGTGCGGGTCATCACGACGTTGGCATTGGCGGACACGACCTCGATGCCGGCTTCATAATCGTTGCGGCGCACATATTCGGCATAGGCGGCATCGAGCACTAGGACGACACGTTTCGGCAGCCCGGCCTGCAGGCGGCGGATCTCGCTGACCGGGACATAGGTGCCTGTCGGATTGCCGGGATTGGCGATGAAGACGATCTTCGTCTTCTCCGTTACCGCGGCAAGGATCGCATCGACATCGACGGTATGATCCTTTTCCCTGACGACCACGGGCGTGGCCCCGGCGCCCTGGATCTGGATCTTGTAGACTAGGAAACCGTGCTCGGTGATGATGCCCTCGTCCCCGGCGCCGAGATAGACATGGCAGAGCAGGCCGAGCAGTTCGTCGGAACCGTTGCCGCAGAGGATGTTTGCCGGGTTGAGGCCGTGCACGGCGGCGATCGCCTCGCGCAGTTCCACCGCCTGCCCGTCGGGATAACGCCCCAAATGGTCGGCAACCGCCTTACAGGCTTCGATCGCCTTCGGGCTGGCGCCGAGCGGCGTTTCGTTGGACGAAAGCTTGTAGATGCGGGCAACGCCCGGCGCATGTTCCTTGCCCGGCACATAGGATGCGATATCGAGAATACCGGGACGCGGAACGGGCTTGCTCATCTCAACGCTCATGGGTCGACCTTGGAATTGCCGGAAATGACCACGTGGCATTAAAGCGGAATGCCGTTCTTGTCGAGAGCCGGGAGTGCGTCAGCGGTTGCGTGTGCTCGGCACGCCATGGGGTGCCAGAACCGGCACAAAGACGCGGCGCGAGGCGCGTGCGGCGACCGGCAGCCCCTGATAGAGCCGCTTCTGCGCCTCGACAATGATGACGCCCGAGAAGGCCGGCCACAATGTCCGGCCGATCCGCTCGAAGGCGCGGCGAAGCCGCAGGATGGTCCTGAGCTTCGAGGGCGGGAAGAACAGCGCTTCGGCCGTCGCGCCCGGGGTAAAATTCGTCTCGCGTAGCAGAGCCGTCAGCTGCCCGCGGGAATAGGGCCGGCCCGAGCCGAAGGGCGTATGTTCCATCCGAGCCCAGACGCCGCGCCGGTTCGGCACGACGATGACAAGCCGTCCGCCCGGCGCCAGCACCCGCCACAGTTCCTTCAGCGTCTCGCGCGGGCTTTCGGCGAATTCCAGCGAATGCACCATCAGCACCCGGTCGATCGAGGAATCCGGCAGCGGCAATTCCTCGTCGAAGACCAGTGTCGTCGACGAGAGCGAGCCCATCGGCCAATTCACCGCGCCCTGCCCGGCCGGCATGAAGGCGAAGGTGCGTTCGGTGTCGGCCTGGAAGCGGTCGAGGAAGGGAACGGCATAACCGAGGCCGACCAGCCGCTCTTGTGGCAGCCGCACCCAGAGCGACGACAGCGCCATGGCGATCGACTGCTCGGCAAGACGCCCGAGCTCGGAGTGGTAGAACTGGCGTAGGTCGACGATATCGGCGTGCATTGCGACAAATGTTATCAGCGGGCGGTTGGACTTCAAGGCCGGACCCTCTACATTTCCGCGAGACTCGCATGACAAGGGACTATTGCACGATGAAACCTTTGGAATTGGACGTTTTTCTCTGCCGCACCGACAATTTCGGCGTTCTCGTCCACGACCCGGAAACAGGATTTACCGCGGCGATCGACGCGCCGGAGGAGACACCGATCCTGGAAGCGGCGACACGCCGCGGCTGGAAGATCACCCATATCTTCACCACCCACCACCACACCGACCATGTCGCCGCCAATCTGGCGCTGAAGGAACAGTTCGGCTGCGAGATCATCGGCCCGATCAACGAGGCCATTGCCATTCCCGGCCTCGACCGGACGATGGCCGATGGCGATAGCTTCCTGTTCGGCGATCACACGATCAACGTCATCGAGACACCTGGCCACACCGCCGGCCACATCTGCTATCACTTCGTCGACGACAAGCTGCTCTTTGCCGCCGACACGCTGTTTGCGCTCGGCTGCGGCCGGCTGTTCGAACGCCCCGCCGCCGACATGTGGCATTCGCTGCAGAAGCTTGCCGTGCTGCCCGATGAGACCGCCATCTATTTCGGCCACGAATATACGCTCTCCAACGCCCGTTTCGCGCTGACGGTCGACCCCGGCAACGAACGGCTGAAGGGCCGTGCCGCCGAGATCGAAGCCTTGCGCGCCGACGGGAAATTCACCATTCCGACGACGCTGGGGCTGGAAAAGGAAACCAATCCGTTCCTGCGCGCCGCCGATCCGGCGATCCGCCGCAATCTGCTGATGGAAGGCAAGACTAATGAGGAAGTCTTTGCCGAGATCCGCAAGCGCAAGGACAATTTCTGATGTCGCCTGAGGACATCATCCGCGAACTCGGCATGCAGCCGCATCCGGAAGGCGGCTGGTATGCCGAGACCTTCCGCGACACGGCGGGCGGAGAACGCGGCCATTCGACGGCGATCTATTACCTCTTGACCAAAGGGCAGCGCTCGCACTGGCACCGCGTCCACGATGCGGTGGAGGTCTGGCATTATTACGCCGGCGCGCCGCTCTCGCTGCATCGCTCTGAAGACGGAACGGCAAGCGAAACTCTGACGCTCGGAACCAATCTGTCCGCCGGCGAGCGGCCGCAGGCGATCGTTCCCGCCAATTGGTGGCAAGCGGCCGAAAGCCTCGGCGAGTTTACCCTTGTGGGATGCACCGTTTCACCCGGCTTCGAATTTTCGAGCTTCGAGATGGCCCCGCCGGGCTGGACGCCCGGCGGCTGAGATCATTCCGCCGCAGCAGGCTGCACTTGAGTTTTACGGCGGAACATGTCCCGGGCGGCCAGCACCGCCCCGCCGGTGACAAGCAGGCAGGCAAGCGCGATGCGCCAGCTCGGTTCGGCAAAGCCGAACAGCGTCAGGATCAGCGTCGAAAGCAGCGGTGCGGCATAACTGGCCGCGCCGAGGATCTGGATATCGCCGTTCTTGACGCCGTGGTCCCAGGCGTAGAAGGCGGCGCCGACCGGCAGCAGCCCGAGCCCGGCGACGGCGAGCCATTCGAAAGGCGTTGCCGGCCAGACGGTCGTCTCCAGGCCGAGATGGCAGATGAGCGACAGAATTGATGTCGCCAGGCAGAAGCCGGTGACGACATCGGTGGAGACGGCGTCGAAACGCCTGGTCAGCAGCGAATAACCGGACCAGGTGAAGGCGCAGAGTAAAGCGGCGGCGTAACCGATGGCATAGGCGCCGTTAAAATCGATGCCGTTGCGGCCGACGATCAGGAAGGTGCCGCAAAGCCCGGCAAGCGCACCGGCCAGATGATACCAGCGCAGCCGCTCGCCCGGCAGCAGCGCCGAGCCGACGACGATCAGCAGCGGCCAGAGATAGGCGATCAGTCCCGCCTCCACCGCCGGTGCGTTCCTGAGCGCGGTGAAATAGAGGAAATGATAGCCGAACAACCCTGAGATGCCGATGATCCAGACCTTGGCCGGCTGCTTCAGCAGCGCCAGCCGCGCGGGGTTGACGACAAGTACGGCGAGGCCGGGCAGGCTGCCGATCGCAAAGCAGACGGCCGACAGCTGGAACGGCGGCATCTTGCCGGAGGCGGCCGTAAACAGCGCCAGGAACGACCACATCAAGATGGCGGTAAAACCGATCAATGTCGCGCGAAGTTTCACTCGTCCCCCTTTGACGGAGGCATGAACTCCGTCAGCTGCTGCCGTATTTGACGGCAGTAATCGTCACCATCCCATATTCGGTGGGAATGCGCACATAGACGGGAGCGTATACATTTGCCGCGTCCGACTTGGCAAACCAGATTTCCATCCGGTCGCTCTTGCTCAGGTAGACGATGTCCTTGCGGCCCTTCTTGTAGCCCGAGCGCGGCACGAAGCGCACGCCGCAGACAACCGCCTTGCCCTTGAAGCCGTTGGTGGAAAAATCCTCGTCGCCCTTCGGCGACAGCACCAAATCCATGCGCGTCTCGCCGTCGAAGATCGGCAGCGTCTGCGAGCAGACCTTGGTGTCGCCGGTGAAGACCAGGCCGGAGATCGGATCGAGCACCGAGCGCATGTCGCGTGGCGTTACGTCGATCCAGTTCTTCGGACGCTTCGGCGGCGGTGTCGTCGTCGACGAGACGATGTTGCCGTTGCGGTAGCTGACCTCGTAGACGCGGGCCTTCTTGCCGCTCTTATAGTAGAGCGAATAATTCTGCGCCTGCAGCCTGTCGTTGCGCACGACGCCGGTGACGCTGGTTTTGGCCGAAATGGTCGTGATCAGATCGACAAGACCGGCAGAGCTGATGCTGCCGGCAATCATGTAGCTGTGATCGTCCTCGATCTTCGTCAGGAACGCGGCGCGCGCGATCGGCAGGCCGGCAAGCGTCACCCGGTATTCCGTCCGATGCTGGATTTCGGCCGCCGATGCCGGTATGGCAAGAAGCGCCGCGATGGCCGAAATGAAAATCCGTCTGCCCGAATGAGCCATGAATCAAGCCTTGTCTTGCCGCGCGCCGGCAGCCTTTGCCAAAATGCTCTATACCCCTGCCGCGATGGGAAGAAAACAGCAGCATTTTGACAGAATTGCGGGAAAACCCAAGGTTTGGCTTGACGCGGCCAGCCTGTCTGACTATAGAACCGCAACTTTCCAATCATGCCCGTTGGATTGCGCGCCCGGTTTTGCCGGGAATGGCAATTCGATGGCCCGAGAAAAACAAGAATAGGTGTTCCATGTCCCGCGTGTGCGAATTGACCGGCAAGGCCGTCCTGACTGGTAACAATGTCAGCCATGCCAACAACAAGACCAAGCGCCGGTTCCTGCCGAACCTGTGCCAGGTCACCCTGATTTCCGACGCTCTCAACCAGCGTTACCGTCTTCGCGTTTCGGCTGCTGCCCTTCGCTCGGTCGAGCATCGCGGTGGCCTCGATGCCTTCCTGCTGAAGGCCAGCGAAACCGAACTGTCGATGCGCGCACGCCTGCTGCGCCGCCAGATCGTCAAGAAGACCGCCGAAGCGCCTGTTGCTGCCTAAGCTTCCGCCTTCTTTCATACGGCTTCGAAAGGCTTGCACGGATGACCTCCGGTCAAGCCTTTTGTTTTGCCTGAGCACTCCAACTGGTGGCATCACCCAGGATAAAAAAATGCCGAAGACCCGCTATACCATCGCCTATGTCGCGCTGATGACGCTTGTCGTCGTCGCCTCCAATTTCCTCGTCCAGTTTCCGCTGAACGCCGAAGTCGCCGGCATCAACCTTGCCGATATCCTGACCTGGGGCGCTTTTTCCTATCCGGTCGCCTTCCTGATCACCGATCTCACCAACCGCCAGTTCGGTCCGCAGGCAGCCCGCAAGGTCGTCTTTGCCGGCTTCGTCGTCGGTGTGACGCTGTCTTTCTTCACCTCGGCGCCGCGTATCGCCATTGCCTCCGGCTCGGCCTATCTCGCCGGCCAGCTACTCGATATCGCCGTCTTCAACCGCCTCCGCCGCCAGGCCTGGTGGCGCGCGCCACTCGTCGGCTCGCTGATCGGCTCGGCGCTCGATACGGTGATGTTCTTCTCGCTGTCCTTCGCCGCGTTTTTCGTCTTCCTCGGCCCGAACGAGCCCTTCGCGCTTGAGGCAGCCCCGGTCCTCGGCGTCTTCGCCACCGAGGCGCCCCGCTGGATCTCCTGGGCGATCGGCGATTTTGCCGTCAAGATGATCGTCGGCCTCGTCATGCTCTTGCCCTATGGCGCGCTGATGAATGTGCTGCGGCCGATGCAGGCCGCCCGTGCCAACTGATTCAACTCACCGACGCCGCCGGACCGCTCCGGCGGCGATGGCAGGATGCAGAAGAACCTGCGCCGCCAGGTCGTCGATCTCAAGCGATGAATCGAGCCGCAGAACAGGCGCCGTCTGCGTTTCCAGCCATTGCTCATGCGCGCAAAGACTGCGGCGTTCGGGCCCGGCGGTGTCGTAACTTGCCGCCCATTCCAGGAATTGCCCGCTTTTCACTTCCATATCGCCGCCCGGCCCGATCCTGTCGCCGTATCGGGCGACCTCCCGGGCACGAATCCGCGCCATACGAAGCTCCGGCTCGATCCTGAGGAACACGATCAGATCGTAGAGCGGCTCGAGCGGCATGCCCCATTTCAGCGCCGATCCGGAAAGCACCCAGCCACCCGGCCGGCTCGTTTCCTCGAGCAGCAGCCGGATGCGCGCGCCCGCATCCCTCGGCGTTGTGAACGGCGGATCGGTCGGCAGCCAGAAGAAATCGTCGGTATCGAGATGGGCGATATCGAGCTTCTCAGCGAGCACAAGGCCGAGCGATGTCGTGCCGGAACCGGACGCGCCCATGACGTGAATATGCACCATGATTTCCTCCGCCAGGCAGAGCATGATTCCGAAAAGTGTCAGCGGTTTTCGGACGACATGATGCTCTAGGCCGAGCCTAAAATCATCCTGTTCTAGCCACCGATGCCGCGGGGCGGGATAGCCGAGACCTATGACATCAGTTTGACGCTTTGTGTTCGGCTTGTTCGGAAAGCCGGAACTCCAGCATCAGATTGCGCTGCAGGATCGAATGATTGTCGTCCGACACCAGGATGATATGGGTCGTGCCGTCGGCGGCCTGGAAGGCGTCGAGCCCTTCCATATTGTCGATCTGCGAGTTGAAATTGCCTTCGAGCAAAAGTTCGCCGTCGACAACGGCCCCGGGCCTTATATCGGCGCCCTTGACGCGCCGAAGGCGCATGCCGATGCCTTCGGCCATGTTGAAGCGGCGCTCCAGGAGCAGCAGGTCGCCGTTCGGCAGGAAGGCGCCATCGGTGACGTCGAAGCTGCCGTTGCGCGCGACCGCAAACCGCCCCTTCAGCGGGCCGCTCAAAATGGCCGCCAGCCGGTTGCCGTCGCTGTCGAGACCGCGTTCGGAAACGATGACCACGCCGCCCTTCAGCGGGCCCGATGCCGGCGCCACGGTGATGGTCTCGATGCCGCGATTGTCGCTCAGCATCTTGCGCGGGATGAGGATCGGCAAAGTGGCGATCGCGCGAGATTCGGCAAAGCCCGGATCGGGATAGACATCGACGCGGTGATCCTGCTCGAAGGAGACCAGGATCCTGTCGCCATCAAACGCCAGGCCCTCGGCATCCATATGCCCCTTGCCTTCGAAGCTGCGCCCGGCGCTGTTTTTCATCGGGGTGATCTCGACATTGGAAAGGCCGGACAGCCTGCCCTTGATGTCGCGCTCGATACTGCCAGTCAGCCATTGGCCGGTATCGAGGACCACGACGAAATGTTTCTGGTCCGGCCGGAAGCGGATGGAGGAAAGCGAGCCGAACAGCGCTTTGCTGGAAACCATCTCCAGCCCGCCGAGAAATTCCAGCGAACCGAAGCGCGTCTCCGAAGAGCCGATCCTAAAATCGGAGATTTGCCGGCTAATGACCGGTACTTCGCCGCCGCCCGTGACGGGGAAGCGCCTGCGGCGGCGATGCTGAGGACGATCGCCGCCAGGCGGCAGAGGCGCCTGACGGTCATTCCGGGCGATTCCTTCCAGCGGTGTCAGCCGGCACGACGGAGCCGGCCGCCACGCGGCTGGGTGGACTGATCTTCGAACAGCGAAGCGAGCTGCTCGGTCATCGCGCCGGCAAGTTCGTCGGCATCGACGATCGTCACGGCGCGGCGATAGTAGCGCGTCACGTCGTGACCGATGCCGATTGCCAGCAATTCCACCGGCGAGCGTGTCTCGATCTGTTCGATGACGGCGCGCAGGTGCCGCTCGAGATAATTGCCTGGATTGACCGACAGCGTCGAATCATCGACCGGCGCGCCGTCCGAAATCATCATCAGGATGCGGCGCTGCTCGCGGCGTGCGAGCAGGCGATTATGCGCCCAGATCAGCGCCTCGCCGTCGATATTTTCCTTGAGCAGCCCCTCGCGCATCATCAGCCCGAGATTGGCGCGTGCCCGCCGCCACGGCGCGTCGGCCGATTTGTAGATAATGTGGCGCAGGTCGTTGAGGCGTCCGGGCGTCTGCGGTTTGCCGCCGGCAAGCCAGCTTTCCCGCGCCTGCCCGCCCTTCCAGGCCTTGGTGGTGAAGCCGAGGATCTCGACCTTGACGCCGCAGCGCTCCAGCGTGCGGGCAAGAATGTCGGCGCAGGTGGCGGCAACCGTGATCGGGCGGCCGCGCATCGAACCGGAATTGTCGATCAGCAAGGTGACGACGGTGTCGCGGAACTGCGTGTCGCGCTCCATTTTGAAGGAAAGCGCCTGCATCGGATCGATGATGATGCGCTGCAGCCGGGCCGGATCGAGATAACCCTCTTCCAGGTCGAAATCCCAGGAGCGGTTCTGCTGCGCCATCAGGCGGCGCTGCAGCCGGTTGGCGAGACGGCCGACCGCGCCCTGCAGATGCGCCAGCTGCTTGTCGAGGAAGGCGCGCAGGCGCTCGAGTTCAGCGGCGTCGCAGAGTTCCTCGGCGGTGATGATCTCGTCGAACTCTTCGGTAAAGACGTGATAATCGACCTTCTCGTTGAAATCGGCGAAAGGCGTGTTCGGACGGCGGGTCTCGCCCGGCGTTTCCGAATCGTCCTCGCCCTCTTCCATCATGTCGTCGTCGGAGATTTCGGCGCCTTCGGTCTCGCCGTCCTCCAACTGCTCGTCGGCGACTTCGCTGTCTTCGACCGGGGCGGCATCGGTGCCGGCATCCTCGTCGACCTCGTCCTGATCCTGGTCGTCGCCGCTCGGCTGGTCTTCCTGATCCGACTGGTCGTCATTGTCGGCATCGCTGTCGTCGTCGCCGTATTCCTCGGCCATTTCCATGGCCGACAGCATGTTGCGGATGACCTTGGCGAAGGCCTGCTGGTCGTTGATCGCGCCTGACAGATTGTCGAGTTCGGATCCCGCCTTTTCCTCGATGAAGCCGCGCCAGAGGTCGAGCACCTTGCCGGCGGAGGCCGGCGGGCGCTGACCGGTCAGCTTCTCGCGCACCATCATCGCGACGGCTTCGCCGACCGGTGCGTCTTCCTGACGCTCGATGCCGGTGAAATTCGCCTTGGAATATTTCTCTTCGGTCATGGAGCGCAGGTTGGTCGCCATGCCCTCCATGCGCAGCGCGCCGATCGATTCGACGCGCGCCTGCTCGACGACATCGAAGATCGCCCGGGCGTCCGAGCCCTGCGGCGCCATCGTCGCATGCATCTTCTCGTCATGGCAGGCAAGGCGCAGCGCCATGGAATCGCCGAGCCCGCGGGTGACCGCCAGCTCATGCGCCGTCGGCCGCTTGGAAAGCTCCGGCAGCCGGATGCGCTCGCCGGTCATTCCAGGCCGTTCGTTAGCGAAGGTCACCTCGACATCGCCGTCGCCGGCGACCGAGCGCACGCAGCCGGATATCGCCCGGCGCAATGGCTCGACGTCGACGGGCGCGCCGGGCTTTGCTTTCGAATTGTCACCGCGAGCTGCCATGATCGGTCGGTCTCAGGCTCCGAGAACGATATTGGCGGCACTTTCCTTCAGCTCGACGCCGAAGGCGCGCTGATAGTGCTCGGCGACCAGAGGGCGCTCCAATTCGTCGCACTTGTTGAGGAAGGTGACGCGGAAGGCGAAGGCGAGATCGCCGAAGATCTCGGCATTCTCGGCCCAGGTGATGACGGTACGCGGGCTCATCACGGTGGAGAGATCACCATTCATGAAGGCAGCGCGCGTCAGATCGGCGACACGAACCATCTTCGAAACGGTGTCGCGGCCTTCCCTGTCCTTGCCGAAGCTCTTCACCTTGGCGGCGACGATATTCACTTCGTGATCATGCGGCAGATAGTTCAGCGTCGTGACGATCGACCAGCGGTCCATCTGCGCCTGGTTGATCTGCTGCGTGCCGTGATAGAGGCCGGTGGTGTCGCCGAGGCCGATCGTATTGGCGGTCGCAAACAGGCGGAACGCCGGGTGCGGCCGGATGACGCGGCTCTGGTCGAGCAATGTCAGGCGGCCGGAGGATTCCAGCACGCGCTGGATGACGAACATCACGTCGGGGCGGCCGGCATCATATTCGTCGAAGACCAGCGCGACATTGTGCTGATAGGCCCAGGGCAGAATGCCGTCCTTGAATTCGGTGACCTGCAGCCCGTCCTTGACGACGATCGCATCCTTGCCGACGAGATCGATACGGCTGACATGACTGTCGAGGTTGATGCGCACGCAGGGCCAGTTGAGGCGCGCCGCGACCTGCTCGATATGCGAGGACTTGCCCGTGCCGTGATAGCCGGAGATCATTACGCGGCGGTTATGGGCAAAGCCTGCAAGAATGGCGAGCGTCGTGTCGCGGTCAAACAGGTAATCGGTGTCGAGGTCCGGCACATAGGCGTCGCCCTTGCTGTAGGCGGGAACGCGGATGTCGGAATCGATGCCGAAGGCCTCGCGGACCGAAACGGTGGTATCGGGCAGTTCTGATATATCGAGGTCGATCTTGCTCATCATGTCTCCAAGGCGGGTGATGCCACCCGGCCATACTGTCTCAGGCCATGTCGCAACCGTGACGCCGCGATTTTTATTCCGCGCCCGTCCAGGTCGGAACGTCGGCGATACTTCTCCGGGACTGAAACGAAACCTCGGCGGGATAATGACCGCGTGCGAGCATTCTTGAAAGAGTCCCGGACAAGAAACGCCGCGTCCGGAAGGTCGGCGGAGGCGATGTCGGGAAAACGCACAAATATAAGCCGCGTTTGCCTGCGGCCTCAGCCGATTTGGACCATACCCGATTGAAGCCCAAGAGCAAGGACGGGAACTAACAAAAACCGTTCTGCTTCAACAATTGATAGGCCTGAATGACGGCGCGGAAACGCTCCTCCGAGCCGCGGTCGCCGCCATTGGCGTCCGGATGGTGCTTCTTGACCAGCTCTTTGTAGCGGCTCTTGATCTCCGCCGAGGTCGCACTGGCATCGAGGCCCATCGTATCGAAGGCCTTGCTTTCCAGCGATTTCAGCTTGCGCGCCTGAGGAAACCGCGGCCCGCTGCCCTTGCCGCCTTCCTTGACGAAGCCGAAGGGATCGCGAACGCGGCTATAGGCGCCGGAGCGAACTTCCGAATGCAGCGGACTGTCCTTCGCCGACTTGTTGACGCCGACGGTCCAGGTCGGCCGGTGGCCGGTGATCGCCTCTTTCTGGTAGCGGGCGATCTCGCCGTCCGACAGACCGGAGAAATAATTGTAGCCCTTGTTGTAGTCCTTGACGTGCTCGAAGCAGAACAGAAAGAACTGGCCTTCCGCATTGCGTCCGACAGGAGCGCGATGAGAGCCTTTCTTGTCGCAGCCGTCCCATTGACAGGCAGGCGGCGCCTGCTCTGTCTCCTGCTCGCGTTTGCGGCGTGTTCGGATGCGATCGAAATATTTGGAATCAAGTCTCATGACGGTGCTAATTATGAGGCTGTCGCGAGGCGACAACAAGAATTGACAAACGGGTTTGTTGCTGGCTTGGTGGGAACCTTTTTCGCGAACCAGCAAGACCGGACAATGACCCTGCGAACCCGCATCGAAGAAAAACTAGTCGAAGCCTTCGCGCCGGAGCGCCTGAGCGTCGTCGACGAAAGCCATCTGCATGCCGGCCATCAGCCCGATATGTCAGGCACCGGCGAAACCCATATGCGGGTGAGGATCGTCTCGGCCAAATTCGCCGGCATGTCGCGGCTGGCGCGCCACCGGGCGATTACCGACCTGCTGAAACCGGAACTCGATGCCGGTCTGCATGCGCTGGCCGTCGAACCGGCAGCACCTGACGAACCAACGCGCTGGTAGCACGGCCTATATAAGATTGATCGTCAGCGATCCAAGCCTGGTCAGGCCGATTTCACGCCGTCTTCCCCGGCGGGGCGGATGCGCAGCTTGGTGATGCGGTTCTTCTCCCGCTTCATGACCACGAAACGCTTGCCATAAAAAGTGAAGGCCTGGCGCTCTTCCGGGATGGTCATCGATTCGTGGATGACCAGGCCAGCAATCGTCGTCGCCTCCTCGTCGGGCAGGTTCCAGTCGAGCGCGCGGTTTAGGTCGCGGATCGGCACGCCGCCGTCGACGACGACCGAGCCGTCGGCCTCCTGGCGCACGCCCTGGATCTCGATGTCGTGCTCGTCGGAAATATCGCCGACGATTTCCTCGAGAATATCCTCCAGCGTGACAATGCCCTGCACCTCGCCATACTCGTCGACGACGACGGCAAAATGCTGCTTGCGGCGCAGGAAGGCGTTGAGCTGGTCTTCAAGATTGGTGCTATCGGGCACGAACCACGGCTTCTGCGCGATCTTCACGATATCGAGGTTCTGCGGCTCCATGTTCGGCTCGGCCAGCGCCCGCAGCAGATCCTTGGCGTGAACGACGCCGATGATGTTGTCGATCGAGCCGCGCCACAGCGGCATGCGCGTATAGGGACTTTCGAGAATGGCGCGCACCACTGCTTCCGGCGGATCGTCAGCGTTGATCGCCCGCATCGCCGTGCGGTGGACCATGATGTCGGAGAGTTCGAGCTCGCCGAGATCGAGCACGCCGCCGAGCCGGTCGCGGTCGGCCTTCACCACCGATCCCTCGCGGTGCAGCAGGTCGACGGCGCCGCGCAGTTCCTCATGCGCCGTCAGCATCGATACCTCCCGCGAGAGATTGATACCGAACAGCGAAAGGATCCGCCGCACGATCGCATTGACGAAGGAGGAAATCGGGCCGACGACGAGAACGAAGAGCCTGACCGGAAGTGCGATGGTAAGCGCGAAGCGGTCGGGTGTCGAAATCGCCCAGCTCTTCGGCAGCACTTCGGCAAAGATCACCAGAATGACGGTCATTGCCAGCGTCGCCAGCGCCACGCCGGAACTGCCGAACAGGCCGAGGAACAGGCTGGTGGCAATCGAGGAGGATAGGATATTGGCAAGATTGTTGCCGATCAGCAGCGCGCCGATCAACCGGTCGCGCCGCTCGATCAACTGCCGGACGAGGCCGGCGCGTTCGTCGCCGTTGGCCTCAAGCGTATGAATACGGCTGCGCGACACGGCGGTCAGCGCGGTTTCCGAGCCGGAAAAGAAGGCTGATATCAGCACGAGCGCCGTGATCGAAAGGATCTCCGGCCAATATGTCGCAAGAAATGCCAGAGCGCCTTCGACCGTCATTAGGGGTGTTTTTCCCTGAGAAAGCTGACCACCTCGGAGGCCGGAACGTCGTCGGCGACGAAGGACTGGCCGATGCCGCGCGTCAGGATGAAGGTGAGCTTGCCGCTCTTGACCTTCTTGTCCTGGGCGATCGCATCCATCAGCGTTTCGGCCGGCGGCAGCTCGCCCGGAATGTCGGACATCCGGGTAGGAAGACCGACCTCCTGCAGATGCCGCTCGACGCGCCGCGCATCGTCGGGGCTTGCAAGGTTCATCCGTGCGGAGAATTCGTGCGCTAGCACCATGCCGATCGAAACGCCCTCGCCATGCACGAGGCGGGAGCTGTCATAGGCTGTCGCCGCCTCAAGCGCATGGCCGAACGTATGGCCGAGATTGAGCAGCGCCCGCTGGCCGTTCTCGCGCTCGTCGGCAACGACGACATCGGCCTTCGCCTGGCAACTGGCCGCAATCGCCTCGATGCGGGCGGAGCCGCCTGTGAAAACCGCCTGCCAGTTGGCTTCCAGCCAGGCGAAGAAATCCGGCTTGTCGATCAGCCCGTATTTGGCGACCTCGGCGTAACCGGCGCGGAATTCGCGCTCGCTCAGCGTATTCAGCACATCGGTATCGGCCAGAACCAGATCCGGCTGATGGAAGACGCCGATCAGGTTCTTGCCATGGCGGGAATTGATGCCGGTCTTGCCGCCGACGGAGGAATCGACCTGCGACAGCAGCGAAGTCGGCACCTGCACGAAGCGCACGCCGCGGCGCACGATGCCTGCCGCAAATCCGGAGAGATCGCCGATAACGCCGCCGCCGAGCGCGATGACGCAATCGTTGCGCTCGACGCGGGCTTCGAGCACCTTGTCGCAGGCGGTCATCAGATGCTCGAAGCTCTTGGTCTTCTCACCGGCCGGCAAGACGACCGCAGCCGAAGCGATGCCCGCTTCCTCAAGACTCGCGACAAGCGCCTTGAGATAGAGCGGCGCGACATTTTCATCGGTGACGACAGCCGCCTTGCGGCCCCTGAGGCGGGAGGCGATTTCGGCGCCGGCCCGCGCGATCAGCCCCGGCCCGATCAGGATGTCGTAGGCGCGCTCGCCGAGCGGCACGTGCACCGTCTGGGCGGTAGAGGCGGAGGGTATCGCATTCATGACGCTGTACTTTCCTTCTGAGCTTCGATCACCGCCCTCAGCACCTCCTCGGCCATGATTTCCTTGCGCACGTCTTGCGAGAGCACGGTGAGGTCGGCCTGCGCATAGATCGGGTAGCGCGCATTCATCAGGCCTTCGAGCGTCTGCTTGGGGTTTTCGGTCTTGAGCAAGGGGCGGTTGTCGCGTTTGTTGACCCGCTCCCAGAGCACGTCGAGATCGGCCTTCAGCCAGACGGAAACGCCACCCTTCTTGATATGCCTGCGTGTGCGCTCATTGATGAAGGCGCCGCCGCCGGTGGAGACGACCCGCGGCCCGCTCTTTAAGAGCCTCTTTATCACCCGCGTTTCCAGCGCCCGGAACTCTACCTCGCCATAGGCCGCGAAGAGTTCGGCGACCGTCATGCGCGACACTCGCTCGATTTCGTGATCGCTGTCGATGAAGGGAATGCCGAGCTGGCTGGCGACGATGCGGCCGACGGAGGATTTTCCCGCACCCATCAGGCCGACGAGGATCAGATTGCGTGAACCGAGCGCGGCGCGAGCTCTGTCTCTCAGGCTGTCAGCAACGGTCAGCAGTGGTTCACTCATCGGTCCATTCACACTTTGTTTGCAAACCGTATCGACAAATGCAGTTGGAGCGTCAAGTCGCGGACAAGGGAATCATGGCTTGAATACCGCTTCTTGCACTTGCAGATACGCTTCTTATAACAGAAGCAGAGCATGAAGGAGTTGCCGGATGCCGACCCTGTTCCGTTTTCTGTTCGTCTGCGCGATCCTCGCCGGGACGGTCTACGGAGCGATGTGGGCGCTGGTGACCTTCGTCGAGCCCGAGCCGCGCGACGTGACCATCCGTATTCCGTCCGAGCGGGTCAATCCGCCGGCGACGGGCACGATCAACACGACCAGGAAGTGACCGGCATGGTGGATCTGAGCCGCGTCCATGTGGAATCCTTCCTGGAGATGATGAGCGCCGAGCGCGGTGCGGCCGTCAACACGCTGCAATCCTATGAGCGCGACCTCGACGATGTCCACTCGTTCCTGACCGGGCGCAGCGTGCGGCTGACCGAAGCCGCTTCCGCCGATCTGGCCGCCTATCTCGCCTCGCTCGCCCGAAAGGGCTTCAAAGCCTCGTCCCAGGCGCGCCGGCTTGCCGCCATGCGGCAGTTCTACAAGTTCCTCTACGCCGAGGGGCTGAGGACCGACGACCCCACCGGCATTCTCGACGCGCCGAAGAAAGGCCGCCCGCTGCCGAAGACGATGGGCGTCGAGGAGGTCGGCAAGTTGCTTTCCCAGGCTGAAGCCGAGGCAGGCGATGCAGCGCCCGGCCAGCTGCAGCGCCTGCGCATGCTGGCGCTCCTGGAGCTGCTCTATGCCACCGGCATGCGTGTCAGCGAACTGGTTTCGCTTCCCGCCCGCGTGCTCGATCAGGAAGGGCGTTTCCTGATGATCCGCGGCAAGGGCAACAAGGAACGGCTGGTGCCGCTGTCGCAATCGGCGATATCGGCGCTGAAATCCTACGGCCGCCTGATGGCGGCGGAATATGCCGCGGCCAAGGATCCGCAGGAAAGCCCCTGGCTGTTTCCGGCCGCCTCGAAGGAGGGTTTTCTGCCCCGCCAGGTTTTCGCCCGCGACCTCAAGAACCTGGCGATCCGCGCCGGCCTGACGCCATCGATGATCTCGCCGCATGTGATGCGCCACGCCTTTGCCAGCCACCTGCTTGCCAATGGCGCCGACCTGCGCGTCGTGCAGGAACTCCTCGGCCATTCGGACATTTCGACCACACAGATTTACACGCATGTCCTCGAAGAGAGGCTGCAGCAGCTCGTCCAGACGCATCACCCCCTTGCCAAACAGGCGAAAAAGCACGAATAGGACCGGCGACAAGGGGCGGAGCCAGGAAAACGCCCCGGGCACAAGGAACGGAAACGCACCTCATGCACAATTATCTCGACTTCGAAAAGCCGATCTCCGACCTCGAAGGCAAGATCATCGAGCTGAAGAAGCTCGCAACGGAAGACGAGAGCATCGACACCACCGATGAGATCGGCAGGCTGGAGGTTCGCGTCCGCGAGGCGATCGTCGAAATCTATTCCAAGCTCAATCCCTGGCAGAAGACGCAGGTCGCCCGCCATCCGCAGCGCCCGCATTTCGTCGACTACGCCAAGACGCTGTTCCAGGAATTCACCCCGCTCGCCGGCGACCGCAAGTTCTCCGAGGATGCCGCGATCCAGGCGGGCCTCGCCCGCTTCCGCGGCCAGCCCGTCGCCGTCGTCGGCCAGGAAAAGGGCAACGACACCAAGACCCGCTTGAAGCATAATTTCGGCAGCCCCCGCCCGGAAGGCTACCGCAAGGCGATCCGCATCCTCGAAATGGCCGATCGTTTCGGCCTGCCGGTGATTTCGCTGGTGGATACCGCTGGCGCCTATCCCGGCGTCGGCGCCGAAGAGCGCGGCCAGGCCGAGGCGATCGCCCGCTCGACGGAAATGTGTCTCGGCGTCAAGGTTCCGCTCGTTTCCGTCGTCATCGGCGAAGGCGGCTCGGGCGGCGCCATCGCGATTGCCACCGGCAACAAGGTCTATATGCTCGAGCATTCGATCTACAGCGTCATCTCGCCGGAAGGGGCCGCTTCCATCCTTTGGCGCGACTCCACCCGCGCCCGGGAAGCGGCGACCAACATGAAGATCACCGCCGAAGACCTGAAATCGCTCGGCGTCATCGACGGCATCATTTCCGAGCCGCTCGGCGGCGCGCACCGCGATCCCGACAGCGTCATCGCCGCAACCGGCGATGTGATCGCCAATGCGCTCGGCGAAATGGCCTCCCGCTCCGGCGAACAGCTGCGCAACGAGCGCCGCCAGAAATTCCTCAATATGGGCCGCAATCTCTAAAACAGGGTTTCGTCCGAAGACCGCGCACAGTTTTCGGCATCATCTCCAGAACAGCCCGAAAATCGCTGACACATTTCGGCATCATGTCCGAGACAAGTTCGGCTTTCAGCGATTGGGGCCAAATCTTGGCCACATTGATATTATCTGTAGCATTCGCGCTTGCGGGGATGTTCAGGGCGCGTCATAGGCTGGTAAGGATTTGTAAAGTATAAGCCGCCTATGATTCCGTCTGATGCCCGAACTCCATAGGCGGACCGGGTCGCATTATCTTTATGGGCTATTTGGATGCGCATACGTTATTTTGCCTATGTTTCCCTCATGGCGCTGGCTCTGACCGGCTGCAATGACGCGTTGGAAACCGCGCAGGTCGATCTCTCCAAGGTCAAGAACAAGGTCGAGCAGCCGCTTCCCCTCATATCCTCGCCGCCATGTCCGCCAAAGGCATGGACCGCAATTCGCCGATCATGATCCGCATCTTCAAGGAAGAAGGTGCCATGGAGATCTGGAAGGCGAAGACCGACAACCGTTTCGACAAGATCGCCGACTACAAGATCTGCGCCTGGTCGGGCCGTCTCGGCCCGAAGGTAAAGACCGGCGACCGGCAGGCGCCGGAAGGTTTTTACGATCTGACGCGCGCCAACCTGAATCCCAATTCGAAATATTATCTGGCGATCAATACCGGCTTCCCGAACCGCTACGACGCGGCGAACGGCCGCACCGGCTCCGATCTGATGATTCATGGCGCCTGCTCGTCCTCCGGCTGCTATTCGATGACCGACCAGCAGGTGCTTGAAATTTACGCCTTCGCCCGCGACGCCTTCAAGGGCGGCCAGGCGACCGTGCAGCTGCAGGCCTTCCCCTTCCGCATGACGGCGGAAAACATGGTCAAGCATCGCCTCGACTCAAGCTACGACTTCTGGAAGATGCTGAAGGTCGGCTACGACAATTTCGAAGTGACGAAACGCCCGCCCGAGGTGGCCGTCTGCGAGAAGAAATACGTCTTCAACCAGCAGGCAACCGATGGCGGCGCCTTCAATGCCGCCGGCAAATGCCCTGCCATGTCGACGCCGCCGGCGCTGACGGCCGCCCTTGCCTCCTACGGCAAGACCTATGATGCCGATTATGCCAAGGCGATGAGCAAATTCGACGGCATGGCCTGGTACGATCCCACAGAAGCCGAGCGCAAGGCCGTGGTCGCCAAGACCCGCAAGGGCCGGGAACTTGCTTATGCCCCGACCGGCACGTCGCTCGAAGCCGGCCGCATGGTCAAGGTCGCCGAACTCGAAGACCTGATGGCCAAGCGCACCGCGCAAGGCATTGCCGCCAAGACCGCGACGGGCGCCACGCCTATTGCTGCCCCTGCCCAACCGCAGCCAATGGCAGTCGCTGCCGCGACGCCCGCGGCCGTGCCGGTGCCGGTGCCCAACCCGCTGGCCTATACGGCGCCCGCGCCGCAGGAAACAGCGGAAGCCGCGGCAAAGAAGCCGTTCTGGAAATTCTGGGCGCGGAACTGAACGGCTTGAACCCCGTTCTCTACGATCTTCGCGGCCTGAAATGCCCCTTCCCCGTGATCAAGACGCGCAAGAAGCTTGCCGCCATGGCAAGCGGCACGCTCATCCGCGTCGACACCACCGATCCGCTGGCGGTGATCGACATGCCACATTTCTGCAATGAGGACGGCCACGAACTGGTCGAGACCGAAAAGACCGAAACCGGCCACCGCTTCCTGATTCGGAAGTGCTAAACCACGTCGCGATCTTCAGGTTCGCTCCCGGCGCATTAAAGCGCGTCGCATCAAACTTGATTCATGCGACGCGCTTTAGCTCTTTGTTTTGATGCATGTCGTTATCTCGGAACCGCTGCACGCTTCCGGGCGACATGCATTAGCACTTTGTTTTTACGTATGTTTTATCGCGAAACCACTGCACACTTTGCGCGGCATGCCCGAAAATCGGGGCCGAACAAGGCGCAACGCAGGTCATATGCGGCGCTGCATCACCAGTGGATCAATTGCGATCCTGCCACCGCCAAACACGACCAGTGCCAATGCCATCGCCGCCCAGGGCAGGTGGAAATTCGCCCAGCCATCGGGAATGGTCAGTTGGATAATCGCCGTCATCAGCAGCAAGCCGAGGGCGGCAAACCGCGTCCCCAAGCCGAAGATCAACAAGACCGGCAGCACCAGTTCGCCGATCCCTGCTGCCGTCGCCATCGTCAAGGGAAACGGATAAGGAATCTCGCTGCCGAATATATGGAGTCTAAACTCCTGTTCGAAGAGATATCTTGCCCCCTGTGAAAGCGTCAGGAATCCGTCCCATTTCGTCAATCCCGACTTGAAAAAGGGAATTGCGAGCGCGAAGCGCAGCGCCAGCAGCGGCAGCGACGGGGGAAGGGAGGCGAACAGGCCTTCCGTGCGTGTGACGAGAGCGGCAAGGGCAGCGCCAGCGCCGTATGAGGAGGCTGCTTCGGTCTTCATGGGACGTTTCCTTCATCCTGTTGCAGGGCGCTGAATGCACCGAGACTGGCAAGACCAATCAGCGCTGTTCCAAAATCGAATTCGGGGGCGGCGATCAATGCCGCCTCTGCTGCCGCGCCCAGCGTGGCGGCCTTGAACAAGCAGGCCGCGAAAACGGAGTCCTGCGGCGGCAGGATATGAACATGGACGGTCATCCCCGGCCGCACGACCAGCACATCCTGCGCTCGCCAGTCGGCGACCGGCATAACCATGTCCTGCTGATGCGCGCTCCAGATCGAGCCAACAGGATGGTCCGAACGGATCAAGTCCGCTGAAGGATGCGGGACCAGCCGCAAGTCGGCAAGCGTCTCGGGCGCCACGGCCGAGAGGGCCGCGAGATCGAGCGGCGCGGCGTCCGCCGCCTGATAGGCCCGCCTCCAGGCCGCTTCGATCCGGGCGACGTCGGCCAGATAGGCAAGATCACTCGCCGGCCGGAAGCTTGCAATGAAATCCGGAAAGTCGCCGCCATACTCGATGATCAGCGGTGATGCGGGTTTGTGATCCTGGGCATAGGCCCGCGCCATAGCGGTGAAGAATTGCTTTCCAACGAGCCGCTCCGTCACCGGAAAGTTCTGCGCCAATGCCCTTGTCAGCCCAACGAAGACATTGTTGCGGTAGATGGCGAACCGCGCAGCGTCGGTCGTGCCGCGCGCTGTGGTGATACCGTCCGGCACCGGTCGGTCGGCATGCAGCAATGCATCAGCAAAGGCGTTCTGGCTTGCGGCGAAATCCATTGTCATGCCGCCCGGATCCTACGCTTATTGCGGCCGAGCGCTTCGGCAGCGAGCATCGCATCCGCGCGGGCCGCCTCCGTCTGCAACGTCACGAAATCCGGGACGTCGTTGTCCCATTCAATCAGCGTCGGCAGCGGTCCGCTGCGCGCAAGCGTGTGCTCGTAGAGCGCCATCACATCGGCCTTGACCGCCGTACCATGTGTGTCGATCAGCAACCGGTCGCCGGCGTCGTCGACGGCCTCGTCGTAGCCGGCAAGGTGAATCTCGCCGACCAACTCGACCGGGAAGCGGTCGATATAGGTGGCGGCATCGAGCCGGTGATTGACCGCCGAGACCATCACGTTGTTGACGTCGAGCAGCAGACCGCAGGCGGTCCGCTCCGCAATTGCCGCCAGAAAGTCTGCCTCATCGATCGTGCTGTCGGCAAACAGCACGTAGGTCGCCGGGTTTTCGAGCAGCAGGCGCTGTCCGAGCGCCTGCTGTGTTTCGTCGACATGATCGATGACGCGCGCCAGAGTTTCCGGCGTATAGGGAAGCGGCAGCAGGTCGTTGAGAAAGCCCGTGTCGTGGGTCGACCAGGCCAGATGTTCGGAGAAGCTCTGCGGCCGATAGCGATCGATCAGGCCGCGCAGCCGCTTCAGATGCGCCTTGTCAAGCGCGTGCGCTGCACCGATCGACAAACCGACGCCATGCAGCGAAAGTGGATAGAGTGCACTCACGGCTTCCAAATAGCGATGCGGCGGCCCGCCGGCGCCCATGTAGTTCTCGGCATGCACCTCGAAGAAGCCGATATCCGGCCGATCGGCGAGAATAGTCTCATAGTGCTCGGGCTTGAGACCAAGGCCGGCACGGGCGGGCAAGGCGGAAGTTGGGATTTTCGAAGCGGACATCGCGGTTCCTCCCGATTTGTCGGATAATGGCGGGGACCCGTGTAGCTGGGCCCCCGCTTGACGGTCAGCCCTTCATCGGCTCCAGCTTGCCCATGTGACCGTCGACATTCATGCTGGTGCAGGTACCGGCCGGCACAGCCTTCCAGGAGTTGGCCTGATAGTCCATCGTCGAGGTGCCTGCGCAGGTCGTGCCGGCGCCTGCGGCGCAGTCGTTCTGTCCCTTGAGCGCGATGCCATAGCACTTCTCGTTGCCGACCATTTTCTCAGCCGGCAGCGGGGCGGCGAAGGCAACGGACGCAAAAGCGGTGGCGAGCGAGCCGGCGAGGGTAAGGGTGAGCGTCGAACGGTTCATGAATGATCTCCTCTTGGATGTTCCGCCGGCCGGTTATCGGCCGGGTAATTCTCCATTCGGTTCGGCAAGGCCTTCTGTTACGCATGGCAACGAACACGAATTCGTGATCGACAATATGGTTTGTTCGACACCAAAGCGCGTCGCATCAAACTCGATCCCTGCGACGCGTATCCAACGTGTGACAGCGGCTTTTGCGCGCTTGATGACGCACGCGTTCGCGCCGGAATCCGGCTCCCGCAGTCTTGCCAAGCGGCAGGATCAATCAGAAGCCTGTCTGTGCATCTCCAAATCCCTGGCCCTGCTTACCGACGAAGCCAGCGACCGAACCAACGGAGAAAATTCATCATACAACTACGCAGCTTTTGTATGTTGACATTATACTTCGCTGGTTTTAGCCATAGTGAGCCGATCGGAGGAGCGGCAAAAATGGAGGAGGCTGATCAATCCAAGTCTTCTGTTTCCATAAGAAGAATAGCGGGAGTGCAGACATAAGCGACTGCCCCATCCGACCGATGAGCAGGTCGATGCACTTTGCTATGTCTCCGAGCTTCTTCTTAATTTGCGCGACGTTCAACTGAGCCTGACCATTGGTGTCTGGCCGGGGAATATCGCAGGAAACACGCGGCGCATTCAGGATGTTCAGGCAAGCCGGGTACTGAGAATTCATCGTCATGCAAAATGGGAGGAGAGCATGGGAAATTTTGTTAAACTGGCGGCGGGACTTATCGTTGCCGCCTCATTCATGGGCACCGCGGCCAGCGCTCAAACGGTGCTAAAGTCGTCGGATACTCATCCGGACGGATATCCGACCGTCGAAGGCGTCAAATATTTCGGTGAACTGGTGAAGGAGCGCACGCAGGGCCGCTATTCGGTTGAAGTGTATCATTCGGCCCAGCTCGGCGAAGAGAAGGACACAATCGAGCAGGTGCGCTCCGGCGTAATCGAACTGAATCGCGTGTCGATGGCACCTTTCAACGGTACGGTGAAAGAGTCGATCGTTCCAGCACTGCCCTATATCTTCCGTTCCGAAGAGCACATGCACAAGGTCATGGACGGCGCCATCGGCGATCAGATCAAGAAGGCATTTGAACCAGCTGGCCTCGTCGTGCTTGCCTTCTACGATGCCGGCTCGCGCTCATTCTACAACAAGACGAAGCCGATCAACTCGGTCGCCGACATGAAAGGCCTGAAATTCCGCGTCATCCAGTCCGACATCTTCGTCGACATGGTGGCGGCGCTTGGCGCCAACGCCACGCCGATGCCCTATGGCGAAGTCTATTCGGGGATCGAAACCGGCGTCATCGACGGCGCAGAAAACAACTTCCCGAGCTACGACACCGCCAAACACGCGGAAGTGGCGAAGAACTACTCGCTCGACGAGCACACCATTCTGCCGGAGGTGTTCGTGATGAACAAAGCGGCGTTCGATAAGCTGACGCCGGAGGATCAGGAGATCTTCAAGCAGGCTGGCAAGGATAGCGTCGCCAAGCAGCGCGAACTCTGGGCAGCCAAGGTCGCCGAGTCACGCGTCAATGTCGAAAAACTCGGCGCGCAAATCACCACACCGGACAAGCAGGGCTTTATCGAAGCCATGGCACCGGTTTACGAAAAGCACGTCAAAGACGACGTACTGAAAAAGATGGTCGAGGATGTAAAGGCTGTACAGTAGCCTTCGCCTGCCTTCCTCTTTTGCGGAAGCGCTGTGACGTATCGGGGGTGGACGCTTATCTCCACCCCTTTCACCCTTCCGTTTCGTCCACTTTTTGATCGGTCCTCCCGATGAGGGAGAATGTCCGCCCGCTTTCGACGAGGCCCTCATGCCGAACAATCTGACACCCGTCACCAACTTCCTGGCGCGCCTGAACAACGCCGCCCTGTGGATCGCCGGCGCCGGTCTGGTGCTGATGACGGCCTTTGTCGCCTGGCAGGTATTTTGCCGTTATGTACTGAACGACTCGCCGAGTTGGACGGAGCCGGGCTCGGTCATGCTGATGAGCTGGTTTATCTTCCTCGGCGCCGCTGTCGGTATCCGGGAGAACAATCATCTTGGTTTCGACGTGCTGCTCTATGTGCTGCCGAAATCCGGCAAACGTGTCCTGCGCACGATCTCGGATGTGGTCATTCTCGCCTTCGGTGCAGGGATGATCTGGTATGGAGGCGCGCTTATGAGCCTCACCTGGAACACGACCCTGCCGTCGCTCGGTATCTCAGGTGCGTTCGATTATCTGCCGCTCGCCGCCGGCGGTGTACTCGCCGTGATCTTTTCGTTGGAGCGCATTGTGCTCCGCCTCGCCGGCGAACCGATTGACGATGTGCTGGATGAGGTTCTGCCGGCAGAGATAGCCGTCGAGATCGAAAACATCAATGCCGACCCGAACGCCAAGATGAAAGTATAGCACGATGGAACTCTGGATTCTGTTCGGTGTTTTCACCACCTTGATGCTGATCGGCACGCCAATCGCCTTCTGCCTCGGGGTCGCCAGCTTTGCTACGGTACTCTATATGGGTCTGCCGCCCCTCGTCGTCTTTCAGCGGCTCAATTCCGGCATGAGCGTTTTTTCGCTGCTTGCCATCCCCTTCTTCATCTATGCCGGCGACCTGATGGTGCGCGGCGGCATCGCAAGCCGCATCGTCGCCTTCGCAGCGTCACTGGTCGGCCATGTGCGCGGCGGTCTCGGCCAGGTCAACATCGTCACAGCGACGCTGTTCGGCGGTATTTCCGGTTCGGCAGTGGCAGAGGCCGCAGCCGTTGGCGGCCTGATGATCCCACAGATGAAGCAACGTGGCTACGGCACGGATTATGCGGTCAATGTGACCTCCATGGCGGCGCTGATCGCGCTGCTCCTGCCGCCTTCCCACAACATGATCATCTATTCGATCTCTGCCGGCGGCAAGATATCCATTGCCGACCTGTTCACCGCCGGCGTCCTGCCCGGCATATTGCTCGCCGTTGCGCTTATGGTCACCGCCTACTTCGTCGCGCGCTCGCGCGGTTATCCGACGGAGCCGTTTCCAGGCTTGGCCATGGTAGCTCATTTGCTGGCGGTCGCATTGCCCGGACTTCTGCTGATCGCCATCATCTTCGGCGGGGTGAGATCCGGCATCTTCACAGCGACGGAAAGCTCATGCATCGCGGTGCTCTACGCGCTGTTGGTAACCCTCTTCGTCTACCGGCAGATGAGTTGGAAAGACTTTGTCCACGCCACGCACGGCGCCGTGCGCACGACGGCAATGGTGCTTCTGATCATCGGCACTGCCGCCGCCTTTTCCTGGCTGATGGCCTTCCTGAGGGTGCCTGCCTCGCTCGTTGTCTGGATGAAGAGCGTCGCGGACGACCCGCTGACAGTGCTGCTCCTGCTCAACGTGCTTATGCTGGTGCTTGGCACCTTTATGGACATGGGACCGACGATCATCATCTGCACGCCGATCTTCCTGCCGGTCGCGCAGGCTTACGGCGTCGATCCGGTGCATTTCGGCGTGATCATGATCCTGAATTTCGGGATCGGGCTGAATACGCCTCCAGTCGGCGCTGTGCAATTCGTGACGTGTGCAGTCGGAAAAATTTCAGTCTGGGAGGCTATGCGCTCGATCTGGCCGTTCTACGGCGCCGGCCTCGTGGTGCTCGGTCTAGTCACCTACATCCCGGCAATTTCGCTATGGCTGCCGGCTGCCTTCAAATAGGAGATCGACATGGCGGCCGATACAGCCGTTGAGCTAAGGATCGAGCGAAGGCCGAAACTGTCCGAGGGGGTGGTTTCGGCGCTCCGCGCTCAGGTCGTGTCCGGCGTCTACGCGCCCGGGCAAAAGCTGCCGACGGAGAACCGGATGGCGGAGCTTTTCGGCGTCAGCCGCACTGTCGTCCGCGAAGCGATCGCAACCCTTGCGGCCGACGGCCTGGTCGAGGCGCGGCAAGGCGCCGGCGTCTTCGTCATGAACCATCCAACGATTGCCTTCGGCTCGATCAGCCTCGATGCCGGCAACAGGATTTCCCATGCGCTCAACGTGATCGAGGTACGCATGGGACTGGAGATCGAAAGCGCTGGACTTGCTGCGCTGCGACGCAATGCAGCCCAGGAAGCGCAGATCCAAGAAGCCTTCTTCGAATTCGACCGGCTGCTCGAGCGCGGCGAAGCGACGGGCAAGAGCGACTTCGCTTTTCATCGGGAAATCGCCGCTGCTACGAACAATTCATATTATGTGGAAGTTCTCGATGCGCTCGGCATGCGGGCGATTCCCTGCGACGTCGCATCACCCTGGGGCACAGACAGCACCTTGTCGCGTGACTATCAGGAAGGCCTGCAGCGCGAGCATCTGGCGATCCTGAAGGCGATATCGGCCGGCGACCCGGAAGCTGCCCGCGCCGCCATGCGCGCCCACCTGACCGAAAGCCAGGAGCGCTATCGCAGGCTGCTGAGCGGCCAGCAGGCAAGATGGCTTTCAGGCACCGGTAAACACAGCGGCTGAAGAAGATCGCGTAACAGCAAATGTGAAAACGCTCTAAATCCGCATGCCGGGAATGGCGAGGGGATTGTCGGACAGCGCCGCGCGATCCGGCATGTCGATGCGCGGCTTGCCGAGGAAGGCGTCGAACAGATCTTTCACGAAGGCTTCCGGCAGATCCTTGGTGATCAGCACCATGCGTGTGCGACGGTCGCTGGGATCCGGCCAGGCGGCAAGCCGCACCGGCGGATGGAAGATGCTCTGCACGCCATGTAGCACCAGCGGCCGGTCCAGCCGGTCGGAGACGGAAACGATCGCCTTCATTCTGAGCAGCTTCTCGCCATGGGCCGAGCGCAGGAGATCGATGAACATGTCGAGCGCCATCGGGTCGATCGGCTTCTCCTCGATGATCGAGAAAGAGCGAATCGAGGCATCGTGACGGTTGACCTCATGCGGGTGCTGATGCGCGTGATCACCATCATGATCATGATTGTGATGACCGTGATGGTGGTGGCCGTGGTGATCCCCGTCATGATGATGATCGTGCGGAGCATGATTGTGATGCGCCTCGTGCGCATCCTCGTCCTGCAGCCAGCGGCCGACATCGGCGATCTTCGTTGCCGGATCGTAGAGCCCATTGACGAGCACCGCGGCGCTGCCCGCCTCAGCACTGTCGGCATCCATCATCGCGGCGCGCGGGTTGAGGCTCCGCAGCCGCTTTTCCAGCCCGTCCGTTGCCGCGGCCATCGCCTTCTTCGAGACGATCAGCCGGTCGGCGACCGCCGCCTGCTTGCGTGCTTCCTCGTGATTGTC
Source organism: Rhizobium sp. F40D2 (assembly GCF_051810745.2). Taxonomy (NCBI): domain Bacteria; kingdom Pseudomonadati; phylum Pseudomonadota; class Alphaproteobacteria; order Hyphomicrobiales; family Rhizobiaceae; genus Rhizobium; species Rhizobium sp. F40D2. The sequence goes on along the minus strand of NZ_CM131436.1, from coordinate 1,970,645 downwards.
GAGCGTCTGCAGCCCGTTCACCGCATCGACGACGGTCACGACGCCATCGAGCTCGAAATTCGTGGCGATGATGGGATTGCCCATGATCGCCTGCATGACCGGGGCTGGATCGGCAAGGCCGGTCGTTTCGATGACGACACGCTTCACCGGCTTGACGCGGCCCGTCTGAACCGCGTCCATCAGGTTTGCCAGCGTATCCACAAGCTCGCCGCGCACGGTGCAGCAGAGACAGCCGTCCGAGAGTTCGATGATCGAATCGCCGGAGCTTTCGACCAGGAGATGATCGATGCCGACATCGCCGAATTCATTGATGATGACGGCCGCATCCTTCATCACGGGATCTTTGAGGATGCGGTTGAGCAGCGTCGATTTGCCGGCGCCGAGAAAGCCGGTCAGGATGGTGACCGGAATCCTGTCGTTGAGCGCGCTCATGTCGTTTGACCTTAAAAGCCTATCTTAGAAAGATGTCGGGCGCGGCATCGGCACCGGCACGTTGGCAATGCCGCCCGCCGTATCGCCGGTCGCCACCTTTTCCGGCTGTGCCGCCGGCTGCGGATCCTGACCGGGAATGAGGCCGGCAAAGACGAAGCGCGGATCGTGGTCCATTTCCTGGATATAGGGCGATTGCACCCGCATGCGGCCGACTTCGTCGCGCGTTTCACTGCGCACCTTGGCGCCCTTGGCGCTGCAGATGTCGGCGGAGATGTCGGTCACCTGGTCCTGTCCCTGCCCGTAGGGCCGCAGCGAACCCAGCGTTTCATTGCCGGGAAACTGGGTGGTGAAGCCCTTCTGCAGAAGGTTCGCCGTCGCATCGGCGCGCGCCGCAAGGCTGTCGGTGCCGAGCACGACCGAGACGATGGTGCGGCCGTTGCGGGTCGCCGAACCGATCTGGTTGAAGCCCGAGGCGCAGATGAAGCCGGTCTTCATGCCGTCGGCGCCGGCGAAGCGGCCGATCAGCATGTTGAGGCTCGGCACGTTCTGCTGGCCGTTGGTGAAACCTTCAAGCGCGAAATAAGAGGCATATTGCGGAAAATCGCGGCGCAGCGCCACGGTCAGCACCGCAAGATCGCGCGCCGTCGTATACTGACCCTTGCCCGGCAGGCCGTTCGGATTGACGAAATGCGAATCCGTCATGCCGAGCTTCAGCGCCTCGCCGTTCATCCGCGTCACGAAGCCTTCCTGCGTGCCGCCGATGGCTTCGGCGACAGCAACGGCGATGTCGTTGGCCGATTTCACCATCAGGATCTTCAGTGCGCTGTCGAGCGTCAGCTTCTGGCCCGGCTTGAAATACATCTTGGCGGCCGGCTGCGCGGCGGCGCGCTTGCTCATGACGACAGGCGTATCGAGGCTGATCTGCCCGGCCCGGATCGCATCGAACACGGTATAGACGGTCATCAGCTTGGTCAGCGACGCCGGATACCATTTGCGGAAAGCTTCTTCATGTTCGAGCACGCGGCCGGTCTGCACATCGACGAGAATATGCGGATTGGCCGCGGCGAACGGAACCGAGGCAAGAAAACCAGCCGTCGCGGCAACCGCGAAACTCAGCGGCCGCAAGGCGGCAAACAAACGGAAGTGGCTCGTCGACACGCTTTGTCCTTCGAATATCAGGAAAATCTCGAAACCTTCCCCTATTTAGCCTATATGGCTATGACATGGCAAAGGTCATTGACTAAGTAATTTCCACAGGCTCACGCCTCAGCCTCCTCACACCCCCCGCCTCACGTCCTTGTGATGCGATGAACGATTGCCGGGATTTCATAACAGGAACGCCAACATGCCGATTTTGAACAGAGCCGCCGAATTGCAGGACGAGGTTGCCGAATGGCGCCGTCATATCCACGCCCGGCCCGAGCTGCTCTTCGCGGTTGAGAACACGGCCGCCTTCGTCGCTGAAAAGCTCAAGGAATTCGGCGTCGACGAAATCGTCACCGGCATCGGCCGCACCGGCGTCGTCGGCCTGATCAAGGGCAAGGGCGAAGGCCGCCGCACCGTCGGCCTGCGCGCCGATATGGACGCCCTGCCGCTGACCGAAATCACCGGCAAACCCTGGGCCTCGAAGACGCCGGGCAAGATGCATGCCTGCGGCCATGACGGCCACACCGCCATGCTGCTCGGCGCTGCGAAATACCTGGCCGAAACCCGCAATTTCAACGGCAATATCGCCGTCATCTTCCAGCCCGCCGAAGAGGGCGGCGGCGGTGGCAACCTGATGGTCAAGGACGGCATGATGGAGCGCTTCGGCATCGAAGAGGTCTACGGCATGCACAATCTGCCGGGCCTGCCTGTGGGACAGTTCGCCACCCGCAAGGGCGCGATCATGGCGGCGACCGACGAATTCACCGTCACCATCAAGGGCCGCGGCGGCCACGCCGCCCAGCCGCACCGGACGATCGACCCGATCGCCATCGGCGCCCAGATCGTCGCCAACCTGCAGATGATCGCCTCGCGCACCGCCGATCCGATCAGCTCGGTCGTCGTCTCGGTGACCAAGTTCAATGCCGGTTTCGCCCATAACGTCATCCCGAACGATGCGACCTTCGCCGGCACGGTGCGCACCCTCGACGCCGAGGTGCGCACGCTGGCCGAGACCCGGTTCCGCCAGATCGTCGAGGGTGTGGCCGCCGCCCACGGCGCCGAGGCCGAAATCAGCTTCCACCGCAACTACCCCGTCACCGTCAACCATCCCGACGAGACCGAGCATGCGGTGGCCACTGCCAGTGCGATTGCCGGCGAGGGCAACGTCAACGCCGAAATCGATCCGATGATGGGCGGCGAGGATTTCTCCTACATGCTGAACGCCCGCCCCGGCGCCTTCATCTTCATCGGCAACGGCGACAGCGCCGGCCTGCACAACCCGGCCTACGACTTCAACGACGAAGCCATCGCCCACGGCATCTCCTACTGGGTCCGCCTGGCCGAACAACGCTTGGGCCTCTGACAACAATTAAGGCTTGGCTTCGCGCCAAGCCTTTTGTATGCATGGCATCCAGTGGTCCCGTAGCTCAGCAGGATAGAGCACCAGATTCCTAATCTGGGGGTCACGCGTTCGAATCGCGTCGGGATCACCACCAATCCCCCAATCATTACCACCGGCCCGGCACCTGGGGAGATCATCGCCGGCGTCGGCGATCTTGTGCAGGCGCTCGCCGGCAACAAGGAACTGAAGGGTAAGATGCTGGCCGACCACCTCAAGGCGTGGACGCCCGGCTCTTCGCTCTGGTACACGAAGATGGCAACCGATCGGCTGGCATTTCCTTCTAATGACCGCGAATCCATGCAACGTGGAACGCGACATGAAAGACCCTTGCCGAAAGAGCCGCGTATTTAATTTCATAGAGCCCGATGGCTTGTGGAGAAGTCGAACAACGTGGGTAAAGTCGAAATAACCTGCAAGTTTCGCCCTACAAGTTGCCGGACGGCTTCAGCGACTCAATCAGTTGTGCCCTACTGAGAACGCAACTTGAGAGGAATCTTATCATGGCGCTTAGATCGATCGGTATAGATGAGTTCGATAACTTCCAATTCGACGAACAGGGGCGACTGCACTGGAGAGGCGAGCCGGTGCTGCTGGAGAAGCGCGTCCGATTGGAAACCTATCAAATTGTGCTCGCTACCTTGGCCGCCGCGGGGGCGTTCGCCGCAGGTTTGCACCCTTTCGGCCATTCTTTTGGGTGGTGGTAGTTTTCCAGCCGGAGGCTTTAGGATGGAAGAAATCGAGATCGCCGGACAAATCATGCTGCCCCTAGGCGGCAGCGTTGTAATGATGGACTATGTCAACTGGCAGAACCGATCGTGGTTCGCCCCTGTCTGGCTGGAAGACATCACCACCGGCCAAATTAGGCCTCTGCGTCTGGTCGCTCCTCGATACGCACCAGGGTTCACCGCTCCTGCTGGGCTCGAAGTGTTACAGATTTTCCAGAACATGCCCTTACCCGAGTCGGTCTATCAGCAAGGGCATGTGCCTACCGAACTCGCAACCCTGGTAGAGATTATCGAGAACCCACCAGTGTTTAGGCAACGCAGCTAGTTGGCAGAGGGTTACGGCGCCCGCCATAGTCCGTCACCCGGCGGCGAAACCAGCTGGCATTATCTTCAAGCAGGGTTGGCGGATTCGAATACCCGCCATAAGAACGAGCTCCGCAAGAGTTATGGCGACAATCCATAGCGAGAAGAACCCTTATCGCTCTCAATCGGGGGACGTATGCGAGATTTCAAAGTGATCACGAAGATTGTCTTGGCGATCGGCGGCCTCTTCGTGGCCGGTATGGTGTTGCTCCTGGTGGTCTTCGGCTGGTCCTCTTCGAATGCGCAGCAGACCAACGGAGAATGCTCGATGCTCATCATCGAGAGGAAGATTGAGCCGGCAAACGCTGCAACCGAACACCGGCGGGCGTGCATGGCATCTAGGGGCTAGGCATCCAGCCGCAATGCTACGTCGACAACTTCACTGTCGCCTGGTGCTTCATCCCGAGGTGGATGTTCTGGGTCAATAAAATCTGAGGGGATTGGAACCATGTCCGCACATTCGCTGCGCGCTGGATTTGTCACGTCGGCTGCAGAGAAACGCGCCTCCATCAGCCGCATTATGGAGGTGACCAGGCATGAGATCCGCGGGACAGCCGAGACCTATGTCCGCCGCGCCGACCGCTTCAAAGACCATGCTGGCGATGGCTTCATGTGAACATGACCACGTTGATGAAAGGATGAACGATGCATTGCGGAAGGCGGCTGCCTTATAGCGCCCTTCGCAGATCCTCTGCAAAAGCTGGCGGCCGTCGGCGGCTAAATCATCTTCCAAAGCTTGGCTAGCCTCATCATCACATTGAGGAGCCGTCGGCTCGCCGTGTCCTCACCGCGCGTCGCGCCCCCAATCCCAACAGCGCCGCCACCAGCCAGCCACCGACAAAACCGATCGCACCCCAAACCAGACCCGCAAAGCTGACCGGCACACCCGGCACAAAATCGCGCCAAGTATTGGCGAACACGACATCGTCCGGCTCGCCGAGTAGCACGAAGGGCTTGGCGACCGGGGCGGCGGTGCCGAGTTTCAGCTGCTGCGACAACAACGTTTCATAGCGCGTGATCGTGCGCTGCATGGAAACGCCCCGGTCGCGCAGGAAATCGTCGGAGGACTGCGCGTAGGTGTTCAGCGCCTGTTGGCGATCGAGGTGGTGGTCGGCTGCCTGCCTGTTGAAATCCTCGACGATGACCCGCAATTCGTCGATCGCGCCGCCGATCCGCTGGCGGTATTGCTGGGCAAATTCCGGCGCCTGCGAGAAGACCGTGGCTCCGGCAAGACCGGCGACGATGGCGATGATCCTTGCAATCGGTCCCATTCTCGATGCCTCCAGCTCTGCTCTGCGGTAACGATCCGCGGCCGCAAAGGTTTCTGTTCGACACAATCGGTAACGCTATGTGATTGAACCGACAACGCTTCCGGCGAGTTGCTCCCCTGACCAACTGAGAAAGAGAGGCTTGTCATGAAACGGATTATCCTAGCCTGCACGCTCGCTGCCGCATCGATCTTTTCCGCCATGCCGTCCCAGGCGGCCAGTGTGACGATCACCACGGGTGATGAGCGCCCGTACTACCGTGATTCTGAACGTCCCTATTACCGCCATCACAGCCCCTATTACCGCCACGATATGCGGCGTTACGTTTCCCGCGACTGCTTTACCAAGACGGAGAAAATCCGCCGTCACGGTCATACGATCATCAAGGAAACCCGGGTCTGCCGATAGGCCGATCCACACACAAAGCCCGGCTGATCCGCCGGGCTTTTCATTTGATCTTCTGGTGCGGAACTTCGCTATATCGGCCGCGTTATTCGGCAAAAGGAGTAACGTCATGCGTATCAAGATGACTCTTCTGGCAATCGCCTATGTCGCCGTCAGCGCCGTGCTGCTTGCCATCGCCTATCAGCCGCACGGGCCGGTGGCCCTGCAGAAGACGGATCGCATGGCCGGTTCGTCCTTCCTAGTCGAGCGCTTCGCCGGTTGACCGGGCTGAGCACTGATGGAGAGATAACGGCGCGTCAATGCCGTTCATTGATCGGAGGCCCGCCGAGCAGAATCCGGTTCTGCACCGAATGCACGCCTTCCACGGCCATCGCGACCGCGGTCGCCCGTTCGATCTCACCAACGGTACCAACCGTACCGGTCAGCACGATCTGATCGTTTTCCATCGTCACTTCGACATCTGATGCATCGATGCCGCCGGCAATCGCCAGCGCGTTGGCGACGGCGGCTTCGACCGATGCACGATTGGCAATTTCCGTTTCCATCTCGGGCTCTAGCCCATGAAATGTCTGTTCCTTGAACACCATGATCCGTTCCTCCTTAAAGTCTGCGGAAGAAACGCCCCTCGGCCGGTTTTGGTTGCAGGGCCGCTACCAGTTGAGGCGATAGCGCAGGTTGACGCTGCCAGCCTCATCTGGCGAAAACGGATTGCTCACCGAGGCATCGAGATTGAGGTTGGGCAGGATCGCCTGATTGACGGCAACCGAACTGGAAAAATCGCCGCTGGCATTGCTAATGCCGGCGCCTGCCGAAAGCGACGTTCCCGTCCAGGGATGGATCAGCTTCAGTGCCTGCGACGCCGTCACCGAGGCCTGTTTGATATCGACCGCGTCATATTGCACGCTGATCGACCTGCTGGATTGCATGTCGAGCGAATCCGACAGGATCCAGCTGCGCGAGCGGCTGAGCGTCAGCGCGCCGCTACCGCGCAGCGTATCGACGCTGATCCTTGCGCCCCGCTGCGATTGGCCGGCCGGAGTGACGTTTGTCCTGACGATCCTGCCCCAGAGCATTGCCTGCTCGGAATCGGGAAGCGGCGCCCCACCTTTGGTCGAGGCGAGCGCAATATCGGCGCCGGCGCTGGTTTCCCATTCGGCCGGCAGGCGGAAACCCATCGTCGCCTTGTAGGATCGGTCGGAGAGTTTGGCCGGCGACCAGATCAGCAGATCATCCGCCCTCGCCGCAGGGGCGAGCGAGAGGAGGATGGCGAAGAGAATACAGGTTGCTTTGACTATCGTCATGAAATCCAACGTTTTCACGGACACGGGGGCTGCAGCGCACATGAATGTGCCCACAGCGAACGTAATGAGGGATTGCAGCCAAGCCGCCTATCCCGGTTTCATCCTCGATTTTAATGTTTGGCCGGAAAGGCCGTCGGCACTTCAGTGCCAGTTTCCGAAGGACGCCGTAGCGTCCCGAATTGCCTCTGCGACCGCGAACGGCGCGACGGATTTCGAATCCGCCGGCAACGTCACAAGGATCACATCCAGCCGCGGCTCTGTAAACCCCTTGAGGCATGAAATCTGCTGCACCGCACACTTGCCGCCCCCTGCAAAGCCTAGTAGAGCCTGAGCCTACGAGAGAAATTTTCGCGAAATTGCAGATAATGACCGGCAAAACCGCGCCGCGGCGCCTCAGCATCTTCGGCTCGACCGGCTCGATCGGCCAGAACACCCTCAATGTCGTCGATCACCTGGGCGGACGGGAGAATTTCGAAATTTCCGTGCTGACCGGCAATGGCAATGTCGAATTGCTGGCCCGGCAGGCGAAAGCCTTCGGCGCGCGGATGGCTGTGACGGCAAACGACCGGCATTACGAATCGCTGAAGAGCGCGCTTTCGGGCAGCGGCATCGCGGTCGCATGCGGAAAATCCGGCCTGATGGAAGCGGCCGACCGGGACGCCGACTGGGTGATGGCGGCAATCGTCGGCACCGCGGGCCTGGCGCCGACGCTGGCCGCAGCAAAGCGCGGCGCCGATATCGCCCTTGCCAACAAGGAATGCCTGGTCTCGGCCGGCGACCTTTTCATCGCAGCGATCCGCAAGGGCGGCGGCAGGCTGCTTCCCGTCGACAGCGAACACAATGCGATCTTCCAGGTGCTGGAAGAAAACCAGCGCCATGCCATCGAACGGGTCGTGCTGACGGCTTCGGGCGGGCCCTTCCGCACCGCCTCGCTGAAGGAGATGGCCGGTGTGACGGCGGAAACCGCGCGCGCCCACCCGAACTGGTCGATGGGCCTGAAGATCTCGATCGACAGCGCCTCAATGTTCAACAAGGCGCTGGAGATGATCGAAGCCCGCCATCTGTTCGGCCTGACGCCCGAACAGATCGAGGTCATCATCCATCCGCAATCGATCATCCATTCGATGGTCGGCTATACCGACGGTTCGGTGCTGGCCCAGCTCGGCGCCCCCGATATGCGCACCGCCATCGGTTATGCCCTGTCCTTTCCGCGCCGGCCGAACCTGCCGATCGAGCGGCTGGATTTTGCCAAGCTCGCGAGGCTCGATTTCGAGGCGCCGGACGAGCTGCGGTTTCCGGCCTTGCGGCTGGCGCGCCTGGCGATGACGCGCGGCGGTGTTCAGGGCGCGGTGCTGAACGCCGCCAAGGAAGTGGCGCTCGAAGCCTTCATCGAAGGGCGGCTGCCCTTCCTCGCCATGGCCGAGATCACCGAAAGGGTCATGGACGATCTGGCCGGCCTGCCGCCGGCTGAAGACATGGACGATGTCTTCGCTGCCGACCGGCAGGCTCGGCAAAGGGCGGCGGATCTGATGAAGCTGGAGATCGCCGGCTGAAGTTTACCGCAGCCGGTTGCCGACCTCGTCGAACAAGCGGCAATCCGACGGTTCGAACAGCAGGCCGACCTGCTCGCCCGCCGCGATGCTGATCGGCGACCGGTGCTCGACGGTCAGCGACTGGCCGTCGGCGAGCTGACAATAGAGATACTGCGTTCCGCCGAGATATTCCGAGAAATCGACCGTGGCCGTCAGCTTGCCCGACCGATCGGGCGCCACCTTGAGATGCTCCGGCCGCAGACCGAGCGTCACCGCGCCTCCGGCCGGCCGGCCCGTGCCGACTAAGGCGGTTTCGATGCGGGCGCCGGCAACCTCGACCAGTCCGCCCTCGCCCCAGCGGGCATTCAACAGGTTCATCCTCGGCGAGCCGATGAAGCCCGCCACGAAGGTATTGGCGGGATCTTCGTAGATCTGCCTTGGCGTTCCGGCCTGCTCGACACGGCCGTCGCGCAGCACGACGATCTTGTCGGCGAGTGTCATTGCCTCGGTCTGGTCGTGTGTGACATAGATCATCGTGTTGCCGAGTTCGCGGTGAAGGCGGGCGATCTCGATGCGCATCGACACCCTGAGTTCCGCATCGAGATTGGACAGCGGTTCGTCGAACAGGAAGACATCGGGCTTGCGCACGATCGCCCTGCCGATCGCCACGCGCTGCCGCTGGCCACCGGAAAGCTGTCCCGGCCGCCGGTCCAGAAGATGGTCGATCTTCAGGATGGCGGAGGCCGCCTTGACGCGCGTCTCGATCTCGGCGGCTTGGGTGCGCGCCATCTTCAGCCCGAAGGCCAGATTGTCGCGCACGCTCATATGCGGATAGAGCGCATAGGACTGGAAGACCATGGCGATGCCGCGCTCGGAGGGATCGAGATCGGTGACAACACGTCGCTTGATCTCGACCTCGCCGTCGGTCACGTCCTCAAGACCGGCGATCATGCGAAGCAGCGTCGATTTTCCGCAACCGGACGGGCCGACGAAGACGACGAATTCGCCCTCTTCGATCGTCAGGTCGATCCCGTGGACCACCTGCAGATTGCCATAGCTTTTGCGCACGTCCTGGAGCACGACGCTCTTGTTAGCCATACCGTTCGTCATCCCCAAACGACCTACTTGTCCGACTGGACCCAGACGAGCATCTCTCCGGGCGCGCGGTTGTCCCAGAGATGATAGGGCACGAAACGCGCGGTGGCGACCTGCCTTTGAGCCGGCGCATTGCGGTAGAGCGGTGTTCCCCAGTTCGACGTCTCCTCGCGCTCGACCTTGAGATCAAGCGCGACCGCATCGTTGAGATCCTTCAGCACGACGGTTTCGGCGGTCGGAAGTTCGCGGGGCAGGACGATGGCGTTTAGATCCTCGCCATTGTCGGTCGTCTCGACGCAATAGACCAGCGGACCGCGCATCAGTGCGACGCGGCCGGCATCCTGGCGCACCTTCGGATTGGCATATTGCGGGCGAAGCGAAAGCGGCAGGTGGAGAGCGACACGATCGCCATCGGCCCATTGGCGATCGATCCTGGCATATCCGTCGCGGATATTGGCTGCGAGATCGAGCATTTCCCCATTGACGCTGAGGGTGGTACCTTCAGCCCAATCGGGAATGCGCAGCGACAGCGCGAATTTGGCCGGCGCCTTGAGTCTGGTGCTAAAGGCGACAGCTCCGTCCCACGGGTAGTTGGTGGTCTGCGCGAGTTCCACGTCGGCGCCGTTGGCAAGCTTCAGCCGGGCGGTGCTTTCGCCGTAGAGATGCACGGCGATTTCATCGTCCGAAACGGCATACATATAGGAGCCGATCGACGTCACCAGCCGGGCGATGTTGGGCGGGCAGCAGGGGCAATGATGCCATTTCCAGCGGTGGTGTTTGCCGGCACTTTCGAGCGGATTGTCGTAGAAGAAGGTCTTGCCGTCGGTGGAAAGGCCGGGCAGCGCGCCGTTATAAAGCGCCTGTTCCATGATGTCGGCATAACGCCGGTCCGGACCGCGCCCGAGCATGCGGCTTGCCCAGAACACCAGGCCGACCGCGGCGCAGGTCTCGGCATAGGCCGTGGCGTTCGGCAGGTCGTAATAATCGGTAAAACCTTCATTAGAGGCGGCCGGGCCGATTCCGCCGGTGATGTACATCTGCTTGGTGGTCAGATCGTCCCAGAGCGTCTCCAGCGCCGCCGTCAGGCTGTCGTCCTTATATTCGGTGGCGATATCGGCCATGCCGGAATAGAGATACATGGCGCGCACCGCATGGCCGACGACCTTTTTCTGCTCGCGCACCGGCTGGTGGGCCTGCGCATATTCATAGGTCTTCTGATGATAGTCGGACAGGCTGCGGCCATCTTTTGCGGCCTCCGCCGTGAAGAAATGCGGCTCGGTGCCGCGCTCGTCGATGAAGAATTTCGACAGCTCGAGATATTTCTTCTCGCCGGTGACGCGGGCAAGCTTGACCAGCGCAAGCTCGACCTCCTCATGGCCGCAATAGCCGGGGAGCTGGCCTTCGCCATGGCCGAACATGGTGATCATGTAATCGGCAAAACGGCACATGATATCGAGCAGCTTGCGTTTGCCGGTCGCCTGATAATAGGCGACCGCGGCTTCCATCAGATGGCCGGCGCAATAGAGCTCGTGATGGTCGCGCAGGTTGGTCCAGCGGCGGGCCGGTTCGACGCGCTGGAACCAGGCATTGAGATAACCGTCCTTGTCCTGCAGTCTCTCATACATGTCGATGATCTCATCGGCGCGCGCCTCCAGCTTCGGGTTCGGCCGGCGATAGAGCGAATAGGCGATGGTCTCGATCGACTTGCCGAGATCGGAATCCCAGAACATCTGCGTCGTCCCGCCCCAGGGCTGAATGGGAATGACGACGCCGGGGCTCGGCTGGTTGACGTCGATCGCCTTCAGCATGCCGGCATCGACGCAGCGGTCGAGCAGGGTCTCGGCGGTGGAATTGCAGACGGCGTCCTGCCATTTGCCCCAGAAGCCGCCGAGCTCCACATCGGGAACGGCGACGGGACGAAACTGGCGGTCGTTGCTTGATTTGGTCATGGCTTCGACTTTCCCTATGATCATTTCACCGCGCCGGCCATCAGCCCGCGCATGTAGTAGCGTTGCAGGAGCAGGAAGACGATCAGGCAAGGGATCGTCATGACGACGACGCCGGCCTGCACCGCTCCCCAGTTGATGGCGCCGAGCCGTCCGGCGCGAACCGCCGTCATCAGCACCGGCAGGGTGTATTTCTCATTGCTGGAGAGCAGCACCAGTGCGGCGAGAAACTCGTTCCAGGCATTGAGGAAGGCAAAGATCGCCACCGTCGCCACACCAGGCAGCACCAGCGGCAGCAGAACGCGGGCCAGAAGCCGGAGATCGCGGGCGCCGTCGATGCGGGCCGCCTCTTCGATCTCCTTCGGCACCGCATCGAAGGCGTTGCGCATCATGAAGACCGAGAAGGGCAGCTGCAGCGTCACATAGACGAGCGTCAGCCCGAGCAGCGAATTGTTGAGACCGAGCTTGGCCAGGATGATGAAGAGCGGCGTCAGGATCGACTGGAACGGGATCATCAGCGTGGCGATGATCAGCACGAAGAGCGCATTCTTCATCGGGAAGCGATAGCGCGAGAAACCGTAGCCGGCGAGCAGGCTGACGGCGACGGTCAGCACCACGGTGGCGACCGAGACGAACAGCGAATTGATCATGTGCCGCCAGATGCCGGCGCCGAACGTATCGAGCAGCGCATAGGCATCGAAGCTGACGCCCGATGTCGGCCATGGCGGCAGCGGCGGCAGGCTGGCTTCGGTCCCCTGGCGGAAGGAGGCGAGCAGCGTGATCGCAAACGGCGCCAGGAAGAAGATCGAGATGGCGATGCCGGTGAGATGATAGGCGGATTTTACGCGGATGGCCTTGCGGGCACGGCGTTCCCTTGAGGTGCTCATGGACGCTCCTCCCCGACGCGCAGCAGCCAGAGCTGCACGATGCTGATCGCCACCAGGATGGCGAGAAGCACGATCGACAGTGCCGCGCCGTAACCGAGATTGAAGGAGACGAAGGACTGGTTGAAGATGTAATAGACCACCGAGATCATCTTGTTCTGCGGTCCGCCCGAGGTCATGATGTAGAACTGGTCGAAGGCGAGGATCGAGCCGGTGACCGAGACGATCAGCGCCAGTGCGATCGTCTTCCGCATCAGCGGCAGCGTCAGATGCCGGAAACGCTGCCAGCGGCCGGCGCCGTCGATGCGGGCGGCCTCCGTCAGCTCGGACGGAATGGCCTGCAGGCCGGTGAGAAGAATGATCATGGTGAAGCCGGCGATCTTCCAGACGACCATCACCACGATCGTCAGAAAGGCGGTGTCGAAGGTCGCCAGCAGATTGGGGCTCTTTTCCAAAAGACCGAGCGCTTTGAGGGCCGGGCCGATAAAGCCGCTATCGACATTGGCAAGCCAGACCCAGAGCAGCGATGCGGTGGCAAGGCCGACGACGACGGGCAGGAAGATGATGGTGCGATAGGCGCTGACGAACTGCCGTTCCTTCTCGACGAAGATGGCGAGCGGAAAGGCGACGGCGAAGATGGCGATGGTGACGATCACGGTATAATAGGCGGTGAAATTCAGCGCCGTTACGAAGCGGGTGTCGTTGACCATGCGGTAATAATTGTTGAAGCCGATCCAGCGCGACGCCCCCATCAGCGGCCAGTTGTGCAGGCTCATCCATCCGGTGAACAGAACCGGCATGATGAAGAAGACGATGACCAGCGCCATGGCCGGCGCGATATAGGCAAGGCCGCGCCAGTTCGATTGGCGCCGTCGCCTGCGCCGAGGCAATAGGATCTCTGAACCGGAACCGGTCATCGAAACGCTCCGCATCTGTCGGTTGGGATTGGCCGGGAAGCTGCCACCGCTCCCCGGCCGCGGCCGGGGGAGAGTTACTGGCCGCTATCGATGATCGATTGCATTTCCGACTGGGCGCTCGAAAACGCGCCGTCGACATCGTCGCCGAAGATCGCGGCGTTGGTAAAGCTTGCCCACGGGCCGTTGGCGCTGTTGATCAGGTCGTTGAACTGCAGCGTATAGGGCGTCTTGGCGACACTGATCGCCTTGAGGCCGACCTGCATGCGCGGATCGAGACCTTCCAGCACCTTGTCGGCAATATCGCCGCGTGTCGGAAGGCTGCCGTATTTCGCCATGATCTTCTGGCCGTCTTCCGAATAGACATATTCGAGGAAGCCCTTCACCGCATCGATCTTCTTCGTGCCCTTGGTGATGACGAAATTGTCGCCGCCGGCAAAGGACGAAGGCTTGCCGTCGACGCCGGGGATGAGCGTCACGCCGAAATTGATGTCGGGATGCTCGGTCACCAGCGTGCCGATGGCAAAGGCGCCGAGGCTCTGCTGGCCGATCTTGCCGTTGGTGAAGGTCAGGAAGTTGGCGCCGGTGTCGCTGGCCGCACCCGCCGGCACCAGGTCCTTCTTGACCATGTTGCGGTAGATATCGACCGCCTTGCGCATCTGCGGGGTATCGAGCGTCGCCGTCTTGCTGTCAGCCGACAGGATATCGGCGCCGGCGCCCCAGGTGAGCGGCGTGAAGGTGAAGATCATGCAGCCGCCGCAGCCGCCGCCAGAGAAATAAAAGCCATAGGTGTCGTCACCCAGGGCCCGGATCTTCTCGGCATTGGCGGTGATTTCATCCCAGTTGGCAGGCGCCTTTTCCGGGTCGAGACCGGCTTTCTTGTAGAGATCCTTGTTCCAGGCGAAGACCGATGTCTCCACCGAGAGCGGCAGGCCGTAGATCTTGTCCTGATAGGTGCCGAGGCGGACATGCGAGGGCGACAGCGAGTTGAAATAGGGCAGCGATTTCGCCCAGTCCGTCAGGTCTTCCAACTGGCCGGCGGCGGCAAAGGCAGGGTTATAGATCAGATCCATCGACAGGGCGTCGGGCGCCTGTCCGCCGGCGATCGCCGTTGCATATTTCTGCACCAGTTCGGAGAACGGCACTTCGGTCATCACGATCTTGTTCTCATGGCCGGAATTATAGGCTTCGACGACCTTCTTGAAGGCGTCGCCGATGCCCGAGCGAACCCACATTTCGACATTTTCAGCCGCAGACGCAGCCGAAAACAGGCATAAGGTAGCGATGCTGGTCGCCGCCAAAAGACGCTTGATCATGACACTCCTCCCGATATGGCGCATCTCCCTGCGCCTTTGCTCATTCCCTAGGTCTCATTCCCTTGATCATTCGAGGTTTTGCCCCCGCATGACTGCCGGACGATCAGCCGGCACGGCAATTTCCTCACTCCCGGCTCGACAGGCCGTCCTTCCGCGAGCGCCAACACCGTCAATCCGGCCTGCCGCCCGAGTTCCTTCAACTCCATATCCACCGTCGTCAGCGGCGGCCGCGTCTGGGCCGCGACAATCTCCCAATTGTCGAAGCCGATCACCGAGACATCCTGCGGCACCTTGACGCCGCGCTCGCGCAAGGCATCGGCGGCACCGCGGGCGATCTGGTCATTGCCGCAGAACAGCGCGTCGGGCTTTTCTCCCGGTCTCTTCCAAAGCTGCTCGACCGCCTCATGGCCCCAGCTTTCCGACCAGACGCCGTAGAGCACCGGCTCGCGATGGCCTGCCACCTCGTGATAGGCACCGGCACGTTCCCGCACCGAGAAGAAATCCTCCGGCCCGGTGATATGGGCGATCCGCCGCCGTCCGATCTTGGCGAGCCATTCCACCGCCAGCCTCGCACCCTGCTCGTCGTCCGAACGGAAGGTAACGCTGTTCTGCGTCCCCTCGGTGAAGGCGTAGACGACAGGCACATGCAAATTCGACAGATCGACGGGCAGACGCCTGTCCAGCCGCTTTCCCGTGGCAATGATTCCGTCGACCTGCTTGTCCAGCATCGCATCGACATGGATCTGGGCGAGCGCCGGATCGTCTTCGATGGCGCACAGAAAAACCGAAACCCCATGATCGACGAGCGCGTCCGAGATACCCGCCATCACAGGCAGCGTGAAACGGCCGTAGGTGTCGTTGGTCAGCAGCCCGATGGTGAAGCTGCGCTTGCTGAGAAGCCCTCTTGCCAGCGCATTCGGCCGATAACCGATTTCGCCGGCGATGCGCTTCACCCGCTCGCGCGTTTCCGCGCCCATCCGGCCGGTGTCGTTGAGCGCCTTCGACGCGGTCGAGATGCTCACCGCGGCAGCCGCCGCCACCTCATGGATGGTGATCCTGCCTCTTTTTCCTCCCGATATGTTCAGACCATCCTCCTTCTGAAGTGGCTTGAGAAAAGCTTTTACCAATCGCTGTGTCAAGTGAGAAAAGGTTTTCTCATGCGGTTGAAGCGCCGTCACCGGGTGAGCGGTCGCGAGAAGGCGTAAATGCAGAGAAGGAGCCACGCGCATCGATGGACCGATGCGGCGCATCATCGCCACGAGGCAGCACCGAGCGGATGATCTGGGTCAGGATAGGGAAGGTTGGCCGGCTGGAGAGGGGCACGACTGATCACCGTCAGGACCTCCAAGGGAGGTCCTGAATGGCGCGGTCATCGAAAAATCAGGCGACGTGCCTTGCCAGTGCGCAGCGCGACCAAAGCGAATGCAGCGCTTCGACCAGATGGGCGATGTCGGCATCGGAATGCAGCGGCGTCGGCGTGATGCGCAGGCGCTCGGTCTTCTTCGGCACGGTGGGATAGTTGATCGGCTGGACATAGACGCCGCAATTGTCGAGCAGCAGGTCAGATATCCACTTGCATTTGGCAGCATCGCCGACCAGCACCGGCACGATATGGCTCGGATTGGGCACATGCGGAATGCCGCTCTGATCGAGCAGCATCCGGAGCTTGCGTACCCGGTCCTGATGGCGGGCGCGCTCGAACTGGCTGACCTTCAGGTGCTGGATCGAGGCGACGGCGCCGGCAGCAAGCGCCGGCGGCAGCGCCGTGGTGAAGATGAAGCCGGAGGCGAAGGAACGGATGAAATCGCAAAGCGCTGAAGACGCGGCGATATAGCCGCCCATCACCCCGAAAGCCTTGCCGAGTGTGCCCTCGATGACGGTCAGCCGGTCCATCAGCCCCTCGCGCTCGGCAATGCCGCCGCCGCGCGGGCCGTACATGCCGACCGCATGCACTTCGTCGAGATAGGTCATTGCGCCGTATTTGTCGGCGAGGTCGCAGATTTCCTTGATCGGGGCGATATCGCCGTCCATCGAATAGACGCTTTCGAAAGCGATCAGTTTCGGCGCCTTCGGATCGGCGGCCTTAAGCTTGGCTTCGAGATCGGCGACGTCATTGTGCTTCCAGATCACCTTGTCGCACTTGGCATGACGGATGCCCTCGATCATCGAGGCATGGTTCAGCGCGTCGGAGAAGATGACCAGGCCGGGGATCTTGGCGCCAAGCGTGCCGAGCGCTGCCCAGTTGGAGACATAGCCCGAGGTGAAGATCAGCGCTGCTTCCTTGGCGTGCAGATCGGCAAGCTCACGCTCAAGCATGACGTGATAGTGGTTGGTGCCAGAAATATTCCGGGTGCCTCCCGCACCCGCGCCACAGTGGTCGATGGCGTTTTTCATCGCCTCGATCACCTTCGGGTTCTGCCCCATGCCGAGATAGTCGTTGGAGCACCAGACCGTGACTTCCTTTTCGCCGTCGGTCGTATGGCGCGTGGCGCGCGGAAAATTGCCGCGGTGACGCTCGAGATCGGCAAAAACGCGGTAACGGCCCTCGGCATGAAGCCCGTCCAACTCGTTTTTGAAAAACGCTTCGAAATCCATCATCTGCTCCAGTATCGCGCGACCGTTCTTGCCGACCGGACGTCCGCGCGTCAATGCTTACCCTTTGCTTTAACATCAACTGCGGCAAAAGGCCCAGTTTTTTGAATGATTCCAGATAAAATATCTGCGCGCTGTGCTCAATGAAATTGATGCTGCAAAACGCAGCCAGGTTTGCGATTCCTGCAGTGGACGACGATAGCCCGTATCGCAAAAAAATCGGCGCAACTGTGGACAACCCTTTCTTCCGACATAGTTTTCGCTCTAGTCTGACAAAAAATAAAAAGGGACGGCCTTTGCCCGCTGGGCAACAACCTCGGAGAGAAAAGATGAAGAAAGCTGTCATACTCGCATTGATCGGCCTGTCGATCGCAAGCTGCACGCCGACTCAGCAGGGCGCCGGCATCGGCGCCGCATCAGGTGCGGTCATCGGCGGCGCGGTGACCGGCAACGTCCGCGGCGCAGCCGTTGGCGCCGCGATCGGCGGCGTGTCCGGCGCCCTCATCGGCAGCGTCGCCGAACAGCCCGGCCAGTGCTATTATCGCGACCGCTACGGCCGCCGCTATATCGATACCTGCCCGCGCTGATACCGCCGACAAATCGGTACATCCAGGAAATCCCGGACACACCTCCGGGATTTTTT
Organism: Rhizobium sp. F40D2; assembly: GCF_051810745.2. NCBI lineage: Bacteria > Pseudomonadati > Pseudomonadota > Alphaproteobacteria > Hyphomicrobiales > Rhizobiaceae > Rhizobium > Rhizobium sp. F40D2. The sequence goes on along the minus strand of NZ_CM131436.1, from coordinate 1,952,681 downwards.
GTGCTAAATTAGTGCGCTGGCAATTTAAAATGGTACACCCGGCGCGGTTTTGCCGCTAAGCTGTTCACGGCTGGGCAACGAAGCTTCATTGTAGACCTAACCAAAAGCGGCGTATGCGGATTAGAGGGACAAGCCCGAAAACAGGTATTGCGTATCGGCGAACAGGCACCATGATTGTGGTCGCAGCAGCAGCTGCGTTCTCACCGGTCCTGATCGGCGACGCTTACGCCTTCAAGCTTTTCGGCATCACCATTTTCGGCAAGGACGAGGACGAAGCACAGCAGGTGCCCGATCCGGTGCGCTATAATGTCGATCTTAAAGCCGACACCGCCGATCCCGACCTGAAAGAAGCTCTGCAAAACAGCTCCCGCCTCCTCAGTGACCAGAAGCAGCCGGTTTCCGGCGATCTCGGCGTCGTCGTCAAGGCGCGCGACGATCGCGAGCGGCTGATCGCAGCGCTCTATGAAAAGGCCCGTTACGGCGGCGTGGTGACCATCACCATCGCCGGCAAGAATATCGACGACCTGCCGCCCAATCCGACATTCGACCGGACCGGGCCGGTCCCGGTCACCGTCGACATAACGCCGGGCCCGATTTTCAAGGTCAGGGAGGTCCAGTTCGGCGGCGATGCCGCAAACCACAATCCCGCCGACTACGACCTGGCCCCGGGCGCCCAGGCCGGCTCGCTTGCCATCATCAAGGCCGGCGACAAGATCGTCGAGCAGTTGAAGAGCGAGGGCCGGCCCTTCGCCAAGCTGACCGAACGCAAGGTCGTCGCCGATCACAGGAGCGACACCGTCGATATCGTCCTTGCGGCCGAAGGCGGCCCGGTCGCCCCGATCGGCGATGTTGGCGTTACCGGCGAAAAAACCGTCAAGCCGGGGTTCATCCAGCGTTATTCCCGGCTCGACAAGGGCGAAGCCTACTCCCCGGAGGCGCTGAAGAAAGCCGGCGAGCGGCTTCGCGCCCTCGGCGTCTTTTCGAGCGTCACCATCCACGAAGGAGATGCGCTGGCGCCGGACGGCACGCTACCGATGACGATCGAGGTTTCCGAAGGCAAGCAGCGCTATTTCGGCGTCGGCGCCCAATATTCCACCACCGACGGCTTCGGCGTCCAAGGCTATTGGGGCCATCGCAACCTGTTCGGTGAAGCCGAAACGCTGCGGATCGAGGGATCAGTGTCGCGGCTTGGCGAAACCACCGATATCGGCAGCCTCGACTATTCCGCCGGCATCCTCTTCACCAGGCCCGGCGCCTTCTTCCCCGCCGCCACGCTGAAGGCCGGCATCGTCGCCAAGACCGAAAACCCGGATGCCTATAATGCGACGCTCGTCACCGCCTCGCTCGGCCTGTCCTACGAATTGACCGACCGGGACACCGTCTCGGCAAGCGGCGAGGTCAGCTGGGAGCGCGACGACGACGCCTTCGGCACCAACGACTATCTGACCTTCACCCTGCCGCTTCAATATGACCGCGACGCCCGCGACGACAAGTTCAACCCGACCGAAGGTTATCGCGCGACATTTTCGGCAAAGCCCGGCTACGAGATATTCAACGCCACGCCCTATGCGGCATTCCAGGGCTCGATCTCCGGCTATCTGCCCCTCGGCGCCGAGGATGGCGTGGTGCTGGCCGGCAAGGTCGCCGCCGGTGTGCTGATCGGCGGCGGCGGCATCGAGAATATTCCCGCCACGCAACGCTTCTTTGCCGGCGGCGGTGGCTCCGTGCGCGGATACAGCTACCAGGAAATCTCGCCTTACAATGACAATGGCGACCCCACCGGCGGCCGCTCCTATGTCACAGGTTCGCTGGAGGCCCGCATCAAGATCACCGATACGATCGGCATCGTGCCCTTCATCGATGTCGGCACCGTATCGGACAGCACCTTTCCGGGCTTTTCGGATATCCGCGCGGGCGCCGGCGCCGGAATACGATATGCCACACCTTTCGGCCCGCTTCGGCTTGATTTTGCCATGCCGCTGAACAAGTACGAAGATGGCACAGATTATGGAATCTACGCCGGCATCGGCCAATCCTTCTAGAAGGGCCGATGCCGATTTGTGAACCATCGTGAAAACGGGATAGTGTCCGCGCCGATGCAAACGCTGGCAAAAATCGTCAACTGGTTCCTGCGCCTCACCGCCTACGGCGTGGGCGCCATTTTGATTCTTGCCGTCTTGGCACTGGCGATCTTCGGCTTCACCGCCTTTGGCGCCCGCATCGTCACCGAAAAAATAGCCTCGACGCTGTCCAACCGTGACATGACGATTACCGTGCGTGAACCGCAAGGTCTTTTGACCGGCGGCCTTCGCGCCGCCGAGATCACCGTCTCCGACACCAGGGGCGTCTTTGCGGAAATTCACGGCATCGCCATCGACTGGAACCCGCTGGCGCTGCTGACGGGAACCTTCCATGCCAAACGCTTCGAGATCGAAGCGATCAACGTGCTGCGAAAGCCGGTGCGCACCCTGCCCTCGCGGCCCGGAGCGGAAAATGCCGGCGGTTTTAGCCTTCCGATCAAGGTCGATATCGACCGCGTCGCGCTGCCCGATATCAAATTGGCCGAATCCTTTGCCGGGCGCGCCTTCGCGCTCGCCGCCGAAGGCAGTCTGTCGGCGAACGGCGATGGCGGCGAGGCAATCGTCAATGTCCGCCGTCATGCCGTTCCGGATGCACGGCTTGTCGCCGATATCGCCTATGCGCCGGCTGAAAACCGGCTGCGGCTGAAAGCGCAGCTTGCCGAACCGAAGGGTGGGCTGCTGGCGGGCTTTCTCGGCCTGGCCGACAATCCCGCCGTCGACATCGATCTCGACGGCCAAGGACCGATATCCGACTGGAGGGGCAAAGTGCAGGCCGCTCTCGACGGACAGCAGCGCGCCGCAATCGAGGCCCGGCATCAGATCAGCGCGGACGGACTGCACCACCTCGACCTCAAGGGTGGCGGTGACCTGAGCTCGCTGCTTCCATCGGCATTCCGGCCGCTTTTCGCCGGCCAGACCAATATCGATCTGGCCACCACCTTCGACGACCACGGCAAGATCGATATCCAGACCGGCAATATCGCCACCGGCAGCGTCGTCATCGCCGCCTCGGGCACGCTCGATCCGGCCGGTAACAACAGCCTGAACGCCAATCTGCTCGGCACATCGGGACCGGTCGATTTCCGCTGGCCGCTCGCCGAAGGCGAAGCACGCTTCCTGATCTCAGGCCTCAACCTGGCGCTGACGGGCGATGCGCGGGCGGCCCGACTGAATGTTAGCGGCTCGCTCGATACCGCGACCCTGCCGCAGGCCGTTATCGGCAATGTCAAACTGACGGCAAAGAGCGACGCCTTCAATCTCGCCGCCCGTTCCGGCAGCGTCCAGCTGCGCCTCGTTGCCGGCGACATGACCTTTGCGGAGCCGAACCTCAATCGCGCCGTCCAGGGCCCGGTCACGATCGCCTCGCCCCTGCAGATAACGCCCGGCAGCATCGGCTTCAACGGCACCACCCTCGAAAGCGCCAATATAAACGGCGGCCTCAACGGCTCATACCAGCTGGCAGACCAGGCGCTGACCGGCAACGTCAAGCTCACCATCGCGCCGGCAGCCTTGCCGGTTGCGGTCTCGGGCAGGTTCGACGAACCGATCACGCTCGAAAGTCAGCTGGCCGGTAGCATCCCGTCGAAATTCGCGCTGTCCAACCTCGTCTTGACCTCCGGCACGCTTGAGGCTGCCGGCAATGTCGCGCTCGACGGCTCGAAGGTGAATGCCGATCTTTCCGGCCGACTGCCCGACATCGGCAAACTCATGACCGGCGCCAGCGGCGGGGCTGGTTACGCGTTGAGAGTGGGCGGTGAGCTCCCCACAATCTCGGTGACGGCCAATCTCAAGTCCCCCAGCCTTGAAGTGGCCGACCGTACGCTCGGGAACCTCAATATCGACCTGTCGGGTCTAGCCGACCCCAAGGCGCCGCAGGCCGAGATCGCCGCCACCGGTACGATCGACGGCCAGCCGATCGCCGTCACCGGAGACATTAGCTCTGCCGACGGCCGGATGCGTATTCCGGCGCTGAACGCCGATATCGGCGGCAACCGGCTGACCGGCAATCTGGAACTTTCGCCCGCCCTGGAGCCGACCGGCGCGCTGACATTCGACTTCCCCAATATCGGCCTGCTCGCGGCACTCGGCGGTCAGAAGGCCGAAGGCGATCTCAAGGGATCGCTTGGCGTCGCCAGCGACAATGGCAAGATCGCGCTCAAGCTGCGTGCATCAGGCGCATCGCTCCGCCGTGATACGCTTGCGATCATCAAGCCGGATATCGATGTCACGGTCAGCGATCTCTCCACTTTTGCGGCAAACGGCACGGTCAAGGCCGAGGAACTGAATGCCGGAGCAAACAGGCTTACCGGCCTTGCGCTCGGTTTTACCAGACAGCAGAACCAGACCGATTTCGATCTCAATGCCGCCTATGACGGCAACCCGGTTCTAGCCGCCGGCAATATCGAGATGGCGGATGGGGCGATCGACCTTAACCTTGACCGCTTTTCGGCAAGCCCCCGCAATATCCCGGTCGAACTTGCGGCACCGACGCAGGTTGCGATCACCGGCGGCACCGCCAGCCTGACCGGCCTGACGCTGAAAACAGGCACCGGCTCGGTGAGCGTCACCGGCTCGGCCGGCGAGACGCTGAAGCTGGATGCCGACATTCGCGAACTGCCGGCCGCTCTCGCCAACGGTTTCGTGCCCAACCTTTCGGCCGGCGGCACGATCTCCGGAAAGATTGTCGTGACCGGAACGCCGGCCGCACCCGTCGCCGACTTCAAGCTCGACTGGAAGGATGCGACGACCGGCCAGACCAAGGGAGCCGGGTTGGCGCCGCTCGGCATCACCGCCGGCGGTAAGTTCGCCGACAACAAGCTCGATTTCGACACGACGATCGGCAGCGGTGACGGCCTGTCGCTCAAGGCCGCCGGCAATGTCGCACTCGCCGACCCGAAGGCGCCGGTGCTCGATATCGACGCCGATATTCTCAACCTGCCCGCCCGCATCGCCAATGGTTTCGTTCCCGATCTTGCCGCAAAAGGCGTGATAACCGGGAAGATCTCGGCGGCCGGACCGCTTTCCGCGCCGACCGCCAATTTCGATCTCGATTGGAAAGATGCTGCGACGAGCCACACCAAGCGTGCCGGTCTTGCGGACCTCGCAGTGAAGGCATCCGGCAAATTTGCCGACAGCAAGCTCGATTTCGACACGGCGATAGCGGGCGCCGACAGCCTCTCGCTGAAGGCAAACGGCAATGTCGCCGTCACAGGCACGGCGATCGACAACGTCAAGGTCGATGCAACGCTCAAAAATATTCCGGCGGGCATTGCAAACAGCTTCGTCGCCGATCTCGCCGCCGAAGGCGCGATCTCCGGAACGGTTTCGGCGGCAGGCTCGCTTGCCGCTTCGACCGCCAATTTCGACCTTGATTGGAAAGATGCTGCGACGAGCCACACCAAGCGTACCGGCCTTGGCGACCTCGCGGTGAAGGCATCCGGTAAATTCGCCGACAACAAGCTTGATTTCGACACAGCGATAGCGGGCGCCGACAGCGTCTCGCTGACGGCGAACGGCAATGTCGCCATCACAGGCACGACGATCGACAACATCAAGGTCGATGCTACGCTTAAAAATATCCCGGCCGGCATCGCAAACAGCTTCGTCGCCGACCTCGCCGCCGAAGGCGCAATCTCCGGAACGGTTTCGGCCGCAGGCTCGCTTGCAGCCCCGACGGCCAATTTCGACCTTGATTGGAAAGACGCCGCGACCAGCCACACGAAGCGCGCCGGGCTTGCCGCTCTCGGTCTGACCGCATCGGGAAAATTTGCCGACAACAAGCTTGATTTCAATGCCGCGGCCAGCGGCGGCGAAGGCCTCTCGCTGAAGAGCACCGGCAATGTCGCCCTCGCCGGCACGACCATCGAAAACATCAAGGTCGATGCCGAGATCGCCAAAATTCCGGCTAGTCTCGCAAATGCGTTCGTTCCGGATCTGGCGGCCGGCGGCACGATATCGGGCACCCTGTCCGCCGCCGGGACCCCTGCCGCACCGAATGCCGACTTCAAGCTCGCCTGGACCGACGCCGCGACCAGCCACACCAGAAGCGCTCACCTCTCGGGACTGGCGCTTGCCGCCTCCGGCCATTTCGCCGACAACCGGCTCGATTTCGATGCCCATCTCGGCGGCAAGGACGGCCTCTCGCTGAAAGCCAAGGGCAATGTCGCAACGGCAGGCACCTCGGTTCGCAACCTTGACGTCAAGGCCGAGCTTGCCAACCTGCCGGCAGCCCTTGCCAACGGCTTCGTCCCCGGTCTGGCCGCCGAGGGCACAGTGTCGGGAACGGCATCCGCCTCCGGCGCCCTGCCCAAACCCGCCGTCGATTTCAAGCTTGACTGGAAGAACGCCGCAACCGCTCAGACCAAGAGCAGCGGCCTTTCCGGCCTGAGTGCGGCGGCATCGGGAAAATACGCCAACGACAGGGTTGACTTCGATGCCAACCTTGCCGGCAAGGACGGGGTGCTGGCCAAGGCGACCGGCGGCGTCACCATCGCCGGAACGGCCATCCGCGATCTTTCGATCAATGCCGATATTCCCGCACTTCCGGCCAATATCGCCAATGCCTTCGTTCCCGGCCTCGGTGCCGAGGGCACACTTTCGGCCAGCGCCGTCACATCGGGAACGCCTAAAAATCCGATCGTCGATTTCAAGCTCGACTGGAAGGATGCGGCTACCAGCCACACTAAGGCTGCCGGCCTCTCCCGCCTGGCGCTGGCGGCGAAGGGAAAATACGCCGGTGACCGGCTCGATTTCGATGCCAATCTCAGCGGCAGCGGCGGCATTGCGCTGAAAGCCGCCGGTAATCTTTCGCTCGCCGGCACCTCGATCCGCGCGGTCGATGCCACCCTGAATGCCGCCAATGTCCCGGCTGCGATCGCCAACGGCTTTGTTCCAGGCCTTGCAGCCGAAGGCGCGGTCTCGGCCACCGCAAAGGCCACCGGCGCGTTAACGGCGCCCTCCGTCGATTTCAAGGTCGACTGGAAGAACGCCGCAACCAGCCAGACAAAAGGCGCCGGCCTTTCGCCGTTCACCATCGGCGCATCAGGCAAACTTGCCGGCAACAGGCTGACGGTCGACACCAGCCTTGCCGGTGATGCCGGCATGTCGCTGAAGGGCGGCGGCAGCGTCGTGATCACAGGCAATCGCGCCCTCGACATGCACTTCAACGGCAATCTTCCTTTCGCCGTGCTCGGCGCGCCGCTCGCGCAGCAGGGCCTCGTCGCCGACGGCGTCGCCACCCTCAACCTGCAGGTTGGCGGAACGGCCGCGGCACCCGTCATCAACGGCACCGTCTCGACCAATGGCGCCAAGCTGGTCGATGTCCGGCGCAATCTCGCCGTCAACAATCTCGCGGCGACGGTGACCTTCAACGGCAGCCAGGCGGTGATATCGCGCCTCAGCGGCAATCTTGGCGGCGGCGGCACGATTTCGGCAAGCGGCACCATCGGCATCCAGCCGGCCGGCGGCTTTCCCGCCGATATTTCGATCAAGCTCGACAAGGCGGTCTATGTCGATGGAACGCTTGTCGTCTCCACCGTCAACGGCACGCTTGGTCTGCGCGGGCCGATCATGAATTCGACATTGAGCGGCAAGCTTCGGCTGGACAAGACCTCGATCACCGTTCCGGAAAAATTGCCGACCTCGCTCAGGGAAATCGACATCCGCCACAAGAATGCGCCGCGGGCGGTGCTTGCGCAGCTGCGCGACGACGGTGAGCGGAAACCCACCGAGAAATCCTCCGCCATCACCCTCGATCTCGAAATCGACGCGCCCTCGCATATCTTCGTGCGCGGCCGCGGCATCGATGCCGAGCTCGGCGGCAAGGTGACGATCCGCGGAACGGCCGCAGCGCCGGTCGTCACCGGCGGTTTCACCATGCGCCGCGGCCGCCTGACCATTCTTAACCGCCGTCTGGATTTCACCGACAAGAGCAGGATCACATTTGCCGGCGACCTGACGCCGACCCTCGATATGGAAGCGACCTCATCGTCCGGGTCGACGACGCTGACCGTCGACGTCGCCGGCCTCGCCACCGACCCGGCCATCACCTTCTCTTCCTCGCCGCAGCTGCCGCAGGACGAGGTGCTGGCGCAGCTGATCTTTGGCCAGTCGATGTCAAAACTCTCGCCGGTGCAGATCGCCCAGCTCGCCGACGCCGTCAGCCAGCTGGCTGGCAACCGCTCGACCTCGCTTTTCGAAGGCTTGCGCAATCAGCTCGGCGTCGACGATCTCGATATCAGCACCGATTCCAAGGGCCAGACGAGCGTCAGCGTCGGCCGTTATCTCAACGACCGCACCTATTTCGAATTGCAGCAGGGTGGTTCGGCCGGCGCCAAGGCGATCATCAACCTCGACGTCGGCCGGGGCGTCAAGCTGCGGGGTGCTGCTGGCGGTAACGGTGCCGGCGAGGCGGGCGTCGTCTACGAACGGGAATATTGAGCCGGCTTATCAATTCGGTTGAAACAACACAGCGGATGGCGGTCCGGACCCGTGATTTGCCCCTCACCCTCACCCCTCCCCGTAAAGCGGGCGAGGGGACGTGCGCCGCGAGACCTCTGCGGGGGACTGAAGGGCCGCGACATGCGCCTTCGCCCCGTTCACGGGGAGAAGTGGCGGCAGCCGAATGAGGGGCTGATCTCGCAGGCCTCCTCGGCCTGACTCTCAGGTGACATCGCATTTCTGCTGATCTCTCGCTCAGCGGGAACACGGAGAATGCTCTAAAAACCCGTCTTGCTGGTCTTGAGCAGAATATTGCTCTCGGTCGAATTGATGCCGTTGATCAGCCGGATACGGCGCAGCGTCTCGTCAAAGAGGCAAGGTCGCGATCCTCGAGCTCGGCGACGAAATCCCATTTGCCGTTGGTGCTGTGAAGGGCGCGGACCTGCGGCAGGCCCCGCAGCTGATCGGCCACCCTGTCGGCGAGTTTGCCGAACACCTCGATCATGACGATGGCGCGCACGCCGGCGGACCGCGTCTCGTGACCGGTGCGGATGGTGAAGCCAACGATCGTGCCGCCGGCGACCAGCCGGTCGATCCGGGCGGCAACCGTTGCCCGGGACGCGCCCGTCATGGCCGCAAGCGACGAGACGGAAATCCGGGCATTGTGGCGAAGTGCACTCAGAAGCTCGCTGTCGAGATCGTCCACGCTGATCACTTTGTCAAAATAGGTTTATCAATTTGCGCAATCATAATCCATTTCTGACACTTTTCCATCTTTTTGCCGTCAGTCCTTTGTCTCACTATCGGCCTAAACCGGCCTCACCACGGAGCCCTCGAATGAATGCCCAATCGCAATCTGTCACCCTTATCGGCGCGCCGCTGGAAGAAGGCTCCGGCCGTAGGGGTGCCGCCATGGGCCCGGCCGCCCTGCGCATCGCCGGTGTCGATCAGACGTTGATCGAACTCGGCCACGACGTCGCCGATCTCGGCGATCTGAGGATCGTGCCGGCGATGGACCTGCCGAACCATCCGAAGGCCCATAATCTGAGAATCGTCGGCGCCTTCACCCGTGCGCTCGAAAGCAGCGTCCATGACGTCGCCGCCGCGGGCCGCTTTCCGCTCATTCTCGGCGGCGACCACAGCCTTTCCATGGGCAGTGTCTCCGGCATGGCGCGTTACGCCGCCGGCAAAGGCCGCCCGCTTTTCGTGCTCTGGCTCGATGCCCATGCCGATTTCAACTCTCCGGCCACCTCGCCATCCGGCAATATTCACGGCATGCCCGTCGCCTTCTTCTGCGGCGAGGCGGAGTTCGCCGAGATCCTGCCTAGGGATCGTGCCTTCGTCGACCCGAAGAATGTCTTCCAGGTCGGCATCCGTTCGGTCGATGCGCGTGAGCGCGAGGAAATCCACGAACACGGCGTCAACGTCTTCGATATGCGCGCGATCGACGAGCAGGGCATCGGCGCCATCATGCGTGAGATCCTCGAGGTGGTCGCCAAGGCGAACGGTCTGCTGCATGTCAGCCTCGACCTCGATTTCCTCGATCCCGAAATTGCCCCCGGCGTCGGCACGACGGTGCCCGGCGGCGCGACCTTCCGCGAGGCGCATCTGGTGATGGAAATGCTGTCGGACAGCGGCCTCGTTTCGTCGCTCGATCTCGTCGAACTCAATCCGTTTCTCGACGATCGCGGCAAGAGCGCCCGCGTCCTGGTGGAACTGACGGCAAGCCTCTTCGGCCGCCGTATCTTCGATCGTCCAACCCGCGCCGCATAGACGGCACGCGCCGCCTATCGGCATCATGATCTAGAGGGGGAAGAACCATGAACACTTCGGAAAAACTGATCGCCACCGAACAGCGTCTCGGCGCTCACAACTACAAGCCGCTCGACGTGGTGCTGACGCGCGGCGAAGGTGTTCATGTCTGGGATACCGACGGCAATCGTTATCTCGATTGCCTCTCGGCCTATTCCGCCGTCAACCAGGGCCATTGTCACCCGAAAATCCTTGCCGCCATGGTCGAGCAGGCGGGGAGATTGACGCTCACCTCCCGCGCCTTCCGCAACGATCAGCTCGCTTATCTCTATGAAGAGCTCGCCGCTCTCACCGGATCGCACAAGATCCTGCCGATGAATTCCGGCGCCGAAGCGGTGGAGACCGCCATCAAGGCGGTGCGCAAATGGGGATACGAGGTCAAGGGTGTACCGGAAGGCCAGGCCGAGATCATCGTCTGCGCCGATAATTTCCATGGCCGGACGCTGAGCATCATCAGTTTCTCCACCGATCCCGACGCCCGCACCGGCTTCGGCCCCTACACCTCGGGCTTCCGCACCATTCCCTTCGGCGATGCCGAGGCCTTCGAGGCCGCCATCAACGGCAATACGGTCGCCGCCCTGATCGAACCGATCCAGGGGGAAGCGGGCGTCATTATCCCGCCGGCAGGATACTTCACCCGCATCCGCGAGCTCTGCACTGATAACAACGTCACCCTCATCCTCGACGAGATCCAGACCGGCCTTGGCCGTACCGGCAGGCTGCTGGCGGAGGAACATGAAGGCATCGAGGCCGATGTGACGCTGATCGGCAAGGCGCTGTCCGGCGGCTTCTATCCCGTCTCGGCGGTGCTTTCCAATTCCGCGGTACTGGGGGTGCTGAAGCCCGGCCAGCATGGCTCCACCTTCGGCGGCAATCCGCTCGCCTGCGCGGTGGCGCGCGCCGCGCTGAAGGTGCTGACGGAAGACGGCATGATCGAGAACGCCGCAGCGATGGGCGACTATTTCCTCGAGGGCCTCAGGTCGATCCGCTCGAACATCGTCCGGGAGGTGCGCGGCCGCGGCCTGATGATGGCTGTCGAACTGGAACCCGAAGCCGGCGGCGCGCGGCAATATTGTCATGCGCTGAAGGAACGCGGCCTGCTCGCCAAGGATACGCATGACCATACGATTCGCCTCGCTCCGCCGCTGGTCATCACCAGGGAGCAGGTCGATTGGGCGGTCTCGCAGATCGAAAAGACCATAAGCTGAGGTCAATCGAGGACGAAACCTTCGCAAATACGGTTCCTGATTTAGATTTGGGCAACACTCTTCCGCTAATGTCGTCGATAACCGTAACGATGCTTGGCCGAGCGCAAAGCCATCGCGTGGTGTGAAGGCAAAGCTCGTCCGCGCCAATGGTGGCGCGCCCGCTTCTGCCCTGGCTTACGACAGTTGGGAAGAATTCTATGACCACGATCAATTCCACTAGCTTCAGCGGCGATACGCTCGAGATCATTGCCTTTCGCCTGCATGATCAGGAATTCTGCGTCAAGACCACGACCATCCGTGAAATTCGCGGCTGGGCGCCGTCGACCCCGATTCCACACGCGCCGGCCGATGTCATCGGCGTGATGAACCTGCGCGGCTCGGTCATCCCGATTATCGACCTCGCCTTTAAGCTCGGCATGAAGAGCACCGTCGCCAACGAACGCAGCGCGATCGTCGTCGCCGAAGTTCACAGCATGGTCATCGGCATGCTCGTCGACCGCGTCTCTGATATTCTTACCATTTCGTCCAGCCAGGTCCAGCCGGTGCCCGAGGTGACAGCCTCCTTCGACCGCGCCTATTGCGAAGGCATCATCGCTTCGGAAAATGGCATGATCTGCTTCCTGAACCTCGCCAAGATGTTCAAGGAAAACGAGACGGATGAACTGGCGGCCTGATCGTCATCAAGCAATCCGAAGAGTTGAAAACCGTCCGTCCCGGGCGGTTTTTTGTTATGCGCCTGAGATAAATCGCCGCGTTATTATTAGCAACGGCTTTTATACGCTAAATTAACCACGCTCCCTCAGTATGGTGGTGAAGCATACGGATGATAAATCTCCGGTACAGACGGAGTGATAACCGGAGACCGGTTGTCCCCGGCACCGGCATACCTCGCCCGCCCCTTCGCTTCTCTAGCCGAAACAGCGGAAGCTGTGCATCTCAAAGGGACAAGAATGTTTGGTCTAGCCTCCTATTCGAAATACATTCTTGACGCCATTTCCAAATCGCAAGCGATCATCGAATTCGATCTCAACGGCAATATTCTCACGGCGAACGAGAATTTCTGCAACGCGCTTGGTTATCGCCTCAACGAGATCGTCGGCAAGCATCACAGCATGTTCTGCGAGCCGGCCTATGCGGCGACGCCCGAATATCGCGCCTTCTGGGCGAGGCTCGGGCGCGGCGAATATGACGCCGGCGCGTATAAGCGTCTTGCCAAGGGCAACAGGGAGATATGGATCCAGGCATCCTATAATCCCGTTTCAAAAGGCGGAAAGCCGTTCAAGGTGGTGAAATTCGCCGCCGACATCACCGCGGCGAAGAAGCAGGCGGTCGAGGATTCCGGCAAGCTTGAGGCGATCTCGCGCTCGCAGGCGGTGATCGAATTTACCCCGAAGGGCGAGATCCTGACCGCGAACGAGAATTTCTGCCAGGCCATGGGATATTCGCTGGCCGAAATCGCCGGCAAACATCACAGCATTTTCTGCGATCCGGCCCATACCCGCACCGAGGAATACAGCAGCTTCTGGCGGCGTCTTGCCAATGGCGAATTCATTGCCAACGAATTCGTCCGCTTCGGCAAGGGCGGCCGCGAAATCTGGATCCAGGCAGCGTATAACCCGATCGTCGATGCCGACGGCAAGGTCTACAAAGTCGTGAAGTTCGCAACCGACGTCACCCAGCGGATGAGCGCGATTTCCCTGCTCGGCGGCGCGCTACGCCAGCTTTCCGAAGGTGATCTAACGAGGACGGTGGACACGCCCTTCGTCCCCTCGATGGAGCAGTTGCGCCACGATTTCAACGCCGCGGTCAAAGGTCTTGCCGATACGATGAAGACGATCGGCGAGAATGCCATTGCGATCGCCGCCGGGTCGAGCGAGATCGGCGCATCGGCGGATTCCTTTTCCAAGCGGACGGAACAGCAGGCCGCGTCGATCGAGGAGACCGCAGCCGCGCTGGAGGAGATCACCACCACCGTCAACGATTCCAGTCGCCGCGCCGATGAGGCGGGCCGCCTTGTCGCCGTGACCAAGCAGGGCGCGGAGCAGTCGGGCGTCGTGGTCCGCAACGCCGTCGCCGCCATGGACCAGATCGAGCAGTCTTCGCGCGAAATCACCAATATCATCGGTGTCATCGACGATATTGCGTTCCAGACCAATCTCTTGGCGCTGAATGCCGGCGTCGAGGCGGCCCGCGCCGGCGAAGCCGGCAAGGGTTTCGCTGTGGTGGCCCAGGAGGTCCGCGAACTCGCCCAACGCTCCGCCAAAGCGGCCAAGGAGATCAAGGCTCTGATCAATACGTCGAGCGACCTCGTCAAGAACGGCGTCGGCCTCGTCGGCCAGACAGGTAAGGCGCTTGAGGAGATCGTCACCCAGGTCGGCGACATCAACGGCAATGTCGTCGCCATCGTCGAAGCCTCACGGGAACAGGCAACCGGCCTCAAGGAAATCAACCAGGCGGTGAATTCGCTCGATCAGGCAACCCAGCAGAATGCCGCCATGGTCGAGGAGAGCACCGCCGCCAGTCATAACCTGGCAACGGAAGCCGAAACGCTGCGGGTCCTGCTGGCACGGTTCCGCCTGCCAGGTCAGACCCGGACCCAAGCCGGGCCCCAGACCGCCGGCAGGCCGGAAGTAAGACAGGCAGGCTCGCCGGCGCTGCATCTCGTTTCCCGCATCGGCAAGGCGCACGGCGCTGCCGCTGCAACCGCGCAGAGTTGGGAAGAGTTCTGAGCCACGCCCCCATAGCTCGCGATTGTTTCTGCGTAGCGAGGAAGAAGCGCGCCGCATGAGGGCCATGCGGCGCGCTTTGATATCTTACCCGAACAGCGCGAAGGTCGCCTTCAGCGTTACCCAGACACCCCAGAGCAGCGGAATGCCGACGACGGCCCAGGCAAGCATCGCCTTGGCGTCCAGCCCGCCGGTGCCGATTCCGAAGGAGCCGGTCGGTCCGGCATTGACGGCCGCCGACTTCGCCTGCAGCGCAGCGACTTCACCATCGGACATGAACCATTTGTCCGAAAGCGGCCTGATCAGTGAATTGGCAACAAGGCCGAGGGCCAGCATGCCGGCGAGGATATACATGGTGCCGGTATAAAGGCTCGGACCCGGCGCCACACCGGCGGCGATCTGCGCTTCGCGGATATAGTTGACGACGACGGGACCGACGATGCCGGCCGTTGCCCAGGCCGTCAGCAGTCGTCCGTGGATGGCGCCGACGAACTGCGTGCCGAAAATATCAGCGAGATACGCTGGGATTGTCGAAAAGCCACCGCCATACATCGACAAAATGACGCCGAAGGCGAGAACGAAGAGCGCCTTGTTGCCCATGCCGGCGAGGCTCGGCGCCAGCGCATAAAGCGCGATGCCGATGATGAAGAAGCAGTAATAGGTGTTTTTGCGGCCGATCTTGTCGGAGAGCGACGCCCAGAAGAACCGCCCACCGATATTGAAGAGCGACAACAAGCCGGCAAAACCCGCGGCGATTGTGGCAATCGATGCTTTCTGGCCGGCGTCGAGCTGGGCGAAACCGACATCCGGCAGACCGATCAGCGAGCCGGCGAAGATTTCCTGCAGCATCGGCGAGGCCATGCCGATAACGCCGATGCCGGCGGAAACGTTGAGGCAGAGCACCGCCCAGATCAGCCAGAACTGCTTGGTCTTGTGGGCATCGCGCAGGTGCACATGTCTGGTCGTGATCATCGTGCTCTTGGCCGCCGGCGCCGTCCAGCCTTCCGGCCGCCAGCCGGCTGGCGGAATGCGGTAACCGAAGGCACCGCCCATCATGAAGACGAAATAGATTGCCGCCATGACGATGAAGGTCTGCCAGACCCCGACCGAGGTATCGGTCTTGAAGGCGTTCATCAGCAGGTTGGCAAGCGGAGCGCCGATCATCGCGCCGCCGCCGAAGCCCATGATCGCCATGCCGGTCGCCATGCCGCGCCGGTCGGGAAACCATTTGATCAGCGTCGAGACCGGCGAGATGTAGCCGAGGCCGAGACCGATGCCGCCGATGACGCCGGCGCCGAGCCACATCAGCCAGAGCTGATGGGTGATGACGCCGATAGCGGCAAGCACGATGCCGCCGCACCAGCTACAGGCGGAAACGACGCCCGCCTTGCGCGGACCGGCCCGCTCGAGCCAACCGCCCCAGATGGCGGCGGACGAGCCGAGCAGGACGAAGAATAGCGTATAGATCCAGCCGAGGTCGGCAACGCGCCAGTCGCAGGTGGTGGTGAACAGCGCCGAGGCAAGCGTCAGATCGGGGCAGGCGGTCGAGGATGTGATCCCGAGCGACTTGGAAAGCGGCAGCCAAAAGACGCTGAAACCATAGGCCATGCCGATGCAAAGATGGATGGCGAGCGCGGCCGGCGGCACAAGCCACCTGTTGAACCCGGGTCTTGCGACAATTCTTTCGCGATCGAGCAGGCCCGAGCCCGCCACCGCCCCATCTGTACGTGTTTCCGCTGCAGTCATGAACAACTCCTCCTTGTTGCAGACCTTGCTGTGATTGGAGCGCCGCCCGTCTTTTCGGGGGCGCAAAGGACGCTGTAACATCTTGAATTTTTGAATTTTAAATCGATTTAAATTTAGGTGGCGCATACGCAGGCAGTATACCGCTGCCTCGTTCCAGCATGAGCCACTTTGGATTATCGGATCTGGTGTGCTTCCCCCTCCGGTTTGCGGATCATGGGAGCGGCCTGCCGCACGAGGGCATCCAGGCCGTTTTCCTCCTTTTCGAGAATTTCGAACAATTGCCGCCGCATGCGCGGCTCCCAGAATTTGTTGATATGATTGGCGACTCCCTCAACGGCCTCGCTTGCCGGCTGGCTCTTAAAGAAGGTGGCGATCTGGTTTGCCATATAGACGAGTTTGGTCTTGGTATCATGCGACATCGGCGATGCTTCCGGGCGAGATGCGGTGAGGATGGGTGAAAATCTCGAAGTCCTCGCCGCGCACCAGGGCGACGAGCGTCATGCCGGCTTCTTCGGCCGTGCGGATGGCAAGAGCCGTCGGCGCTGAAATGGCGATGAGCACGGGAGAGCCAAGGATCGCTGCCTTCTGCACCATCTCTAAAGAAAGACGGCTGGTCACTGCGACGGCGCCGTTTCGGCCGTTTTCGCCGGCGTCAATGACGGCGCCGCAGAGCTTGTCGAGCGCATTATGCCGTCCGACATCTTCGCGCACAGCAAGCAATCCCTTGGCCGGAAGATAGAAGCCGGCGCCGTGCACCGCCCGGGTCTCCCGATGCAGCGGCTGTGCCTCGTTCAGAAGCGAAACGGCGCGTACGATATCGGCATGCGACAGCGCCAGCGGCGATGCCGAGACATCTGGCACCGGCCGCACCGCCTGCTCGATCGATTCAATGCCGCAGAGCCCGCAACCGACCGGCCCCGCCATGCTGCGGCGTCGTGCCCGCAGCCGATCGGCGACGTCGTCGACAAGGCTCACCTGGACATCGATCCCCTGCTCGCCTTCGACGATCTCGATGGCCGATATCTCGGTGCGTTCGGTGATAATCCCTTCGGTCAGGCTGAAACCGACGGCGAAATCCTCGAGATCGGCGGGCGTCGCCATCATCACCGCGTGCGAGCTGCCGCCATAGGAAAAGGCAATCGGCACTTCTTCCGGCACGATGCGAGAGCCGGAGTGCATGAGGCCGTTGCGGCGGGCGGTTTCGGGAGCACGGGCGGTGGTCTGGAAGGTCATCATGCAAATCCCTTCTTGCCAAACCACCCCCGCTTTTTCACTCCGCGGCCTCGAGCTTGCCGGCGATGCGGCGCGATTGCCGTGCTTGCTCGTCATATTCCATCTGCCAGTCGCTAGGCCCGTTGGAGGGCGAAACCTGCACCGCCGTCACCTTATACTCAGGGCAATTCGTGGCCCAGTCGGAAAAGTCGGTGGTGATGACGTTTGCCTGCGTATTGGGATGATGGAAGGTCGTATAGACGACACCCGGCGCAACACGGTCGGTAATCAGCGATCTCAGCGTGGTGTCGCCGGAGCGGCTGACGAGCTTCACCCAGTCGCCATCGCGAATGCCGCGCTGCTCGGCATCGTGCGGATGGATTTCCAGCCGGTCTTCCGCATGCCAGACAACATTCTCGGTCCGCCGTGTCTGCGCCCCGACATTGTACTGGCTGAGGATGCGGCCGGTGGTGAGCAGCAGCGGAAAGCGCGGGCCGGTGCGCTCGTCGGTCGCCACATATTCGGTGCGGATGAACTTGCCCTTGCCGCGCACGAAGCCGTTGACATGCATGATCGGCGAGCCGAGCGGGTTCTTCTCGTTGCAGGGCCACTGCACCGAGCCCATCTTGTCGAGGTAATCGTAGGACACCAGGGCGAAACTCGGCGTCGTTGCGGCAATTTCGTCCATGATCTCCGACGGATGGTTGTAATTCCAGTCGAGCCCCATTGCCTGAGCAAGCTTCTGCGTCACCTCCCAGTCGCCATAGCCGTTGCGCGGCGTCATCACCTTGCGCACCCGGTTGATGCGGCGCTCGGCATTGGTGAAGGTGCCGTCCTTCTCGAGAAAGGTCGAGCCCGGCAGAAAGACATGGGCGTAATTGGCGGTCTCATTGAGGAACAGGTCCTGCACGACGACGCATTCCATCGCCGCAAGGCCGGCCGCGACATGTTTCGTATCGGGATCGGATTGGAGAATGTCCTCACCCTGGACGTAGAGGCCCTTGAAGGAGCCATCGACCGCCGCGTCCAGCATGTTCGGAATACGCAGGCCCGGCTCGTTGTTGAGCTTCACGCCCCAGAGCTTTTCGAAGATATCCCGCGTCGCATCGTCGGAAATGTGCCGGTAGCCAGGCAGTTCGTGCGGGAAGGAGCCCATGTCGCAGGATCCTTGCACGTTGTTCTGGCCGCGCAATGGATTCACGCCGACACCAGGACGGCCGATATTGCCGGTCGCCATTGCCAGATTGGCGATCGCGATAACCGTGGTCGAGCCCTGGCTGTGTTCCGTGACGCCGAGACCGTAATAGATCGCGCCGTTGCCGCCCTTGGCATAAAGCCTTGCCGCGCCGCGCAGATCCGCCGCCGGCACGCCGGTGAAGACCTCCGTCTGTTCGGGGCTATGCGCCGGTTCGGCGACGAAGGCGGCCCAGTCCTCGAATTCCGACCAGTCGCAGCGCTCGCGAATGAACGCCTCGTCATAGAGCCCTTCGGTGACGATCACATGCGCCAGCGCCGTCATGACGGCGACATTGGTGCCGGGCTTCAGCGGCAGGTGGTAGGAGGCTTCGATATGCGGCGAGCGGACGATATCGGTGCGGCGCGGATCGATGACGATGAGCTTGGCGCCCTGGCGCAACCGCTTCTTTAGCCGCGAGCCGAACACCGGATGGCCGTCGGTCGGATTGGCGCCGATGATGACGACGACATCGGACTGCTCGACGCTGTCGAAATTCTGCGTGCCGGCCGACGTGCCGAACGTCTGGCCGAGGCCGTAGCCGGTCGGCGAATGGCAGACGCGGGCGCAGGTATCGACATTGTTGTTGCCGAAGCCGGCCCGCACCAGCTTCTGCACCAGATAGGTTTCCTCATTGGTGCAGCGCGACGAGGTGATGCCGCCGACCGCGTCGCGACCGTATTGATACTGGATGCGGCGAAACTCCGACGCCACATGCGCGAAGGCCTCGTCCCAGCTTACCTCCCGCCAAGGGTCGCTGACCTTTTCGCGGATCATCGGGTTGAGGATACGGTCCTTGTGGGTGGAATAGCCGTAAGCGAAGCGGCCCTTGACGCAGGAATGGCCGCGATTGGCCTGGCCGTCTTTCCACGGCACCATGCGCACCAATTCCTCGCCGCGCATTTCCGCCTTGAAGGAACAGCCGACGCCGCAATAGGCGCAGGTGGTGACGGCCGAATGTTCGGGCTGGCCGATCTCGATCACCGACTTCTCCGTCAGCGTTGCCGTCGGGCAGGCCTGGACGCAGGCCCCGCAGGAGACGCATTCGGAATCGATGAAGTCCTCGTTCGCGCCCGATGAAACACGGGAGCCGAAACCACGCCCCTCGATCGTCAGCGCGAAGGTTCCCTGCACCTCTTCGCAGGCGCGCACGCAACGCGAACAGACAATGCATTTGGAAGGATCAAAGGTGAAATAAGGATTGGTTTCGTCCTTCGGCGTCCATTTCAGATTGATCTCGCCATTGTTGCGCGCCCTGACGTGGTTGTCGCCGTCATAGCCATAGCGCACATCGCGCAGACCGACGGCGCCCGCCATGTCCTGCAATTCGCAATCACCGTTGGCTGCACAGGTCAGACAGTCGAGCGGGTGGTCGGAAATATAGAGTTCCATCACGCCGCGGCGGATATCCTTCAGCCGTCCTGTCTGCGTGTGCACCACCATATTGGCCGCCACCGGCGTCGTGCAGGAGGCCGGCGTACCGTTGCGGCCCTCGATCTCGACGAGACAGAGCCGGCAGGAGCCGAAGGCGTCGATCATGTCGCTGGCGCAGAGCTTCGGCACCGTGATGCCGGCCTCCATCGAGGCGCGCATGATCGACGTGCCCTCCGGCACGCTGATCTGCTGCCCATCGATGGTGAGCGTCACCATCACTTCGGATGTCGATGCCGGGGTGCCGTAGTCGATTTCATGGATGAGCGACATGGTCGGCCTCCTGTATGAAAGTGGAATTGAGCAATGCGGAGGGAGTTGGCAGGTAGAAAATCATCACTCAGCCGCCTCCACCATTGGCGCCGGCGAAAAATCGTCCGGGAAATGCGTCATGGCGCTCATGACGGGATAGGGGGTGAAGCCGCCGAGCGCGCAGAGCGAGCCGAATTTCATCGTGTTGCAGAGATCGGCGAGCAGTACCCGGTTCTTCTCCGGCTCGATGCCATGGGCGATCTTGTCGGCCGTCTCGACGCCGCGCGTCGAGCCGATGCGGCAGGGCGTGCACTTGCCGCAGCTTTCGACGGCGCAGAATTCCATGGCGAAGCGCGCCTGCTTCAGCATATCGGCGGTGTCGTCGAAGACGACGAGGCCGGCATGGCCGATCAGCCCGTCTTTGGCGGCGAAAGCTTCGTAGTCGAACGGCGTGTCGAACAATGCCCGCGGGAAATAGGCGCCGAGCGGTCCGCCGACCTGCACGGCCTTGATCGGCCGCCCCGTCGCAGTGCCGCCGCCGATCCGGTCGACGATGTCTCCGAGCGAAAGGCCGAACGCCGTTTCGTAAAGACCGCCGTATCTGACATTGCCGGCGATCTGCAGCGGAATGGTGCCACGCGAGCGGCCCATGCCGAAATCGCGATAGAAGGCGGCGCCCTTCTCCATGATCACCGGCACGGAGGCGAGCGAGATCACATTGTTGATGACGGTCGGACAGTTGAACAGCCCCTGATGCGCCGGCAGCGGCGGCTTGGCGCGCACGACGCCGCGCTTGCCTTCGAGGCTGTTCAGCAGGGCCGTCTCCTCGCCGCAGACATAGGCGCCGGCGCCGGTGCGCACCTCGATATCGAAAGCGCGGCCGGAGCCGAGCACCGATGGGCCAAGAATGCCGGCTTGGCGCGCGGTGCCAACGGCCGCGGTCATTGCCGCGATGGCGTGCGGATATTCGGAACGGGTGTAGACGTAGCCTTTGGTCGCCCCGGTGGCGAGACCGGATATCGCCATACCCTCGATCAGCACGAAGGGATCACCCTCCATGATCATCCGGTCGGCAAAGGTGCCGCTGTCACCCTCATCGGCATTGCAGACGATATATTTGCGGTCGCCCGGGGCATCGAGAACAGTCTTCCACTTGATCCCTGTGGGAAAGCCGGCACCGCCGCGTCCGCGCAGGCCGGAATCGGTGACCTCCTTGACGACTTCGGCAGATGTCATCGAAACGGCCCGGCGAAGGCCGGCAAGACCGCCATGCGATTCGTAGTCGGCAAGCGACAGCGGATCGGTGATGCCGCAGCGGGCAAAGGTCAGGCGGGTCTGTTCCTTCAGGAACGGGAGGTCTTCAACCTCCCCGAGACAGAGCGGGTGATCGCCGCCAGTCATCATCCCGGCGTCGAACAATGCCGGCACATCCTTTGCTTTCACCGGTCCGTAACCGATGCGTTTGCCGGCGACCTCGACTTCGACAAGCGGCTCCAGCCAGAACATTCCGCGCGAGCCGTTGCGCACGATCTCGGCATCGAGGCCGCGGGCGGCGATCTCCTGGGCAATCGCCTTTGCCACCTTTTCGGCCCCGAGCGCCAGCGCAGCGGCATCGCGCGGAACATAAATCTTGATGCTCATCGGCGCGCCTCCGCAACGAGTTCCGCCGCCAGCTGATCGTCAACCCGGCCATAGACCTCGCCGTCGAGCATCGCCGATGGGGCGCAGGCGCAGAGCCCGAGACAGTAGACCGGCTCCAGCGTCACGCTGCCGTCGAGCGTCGTCTGATGAAAATCGATTCCGAGCAGCGTCTTGACGCGCTCGGCCAGCGCATCACCGCCCATCGACTGACAGGCCTCGGCGCGACAGAGCTTCAGCACATGTCGGCCGGCCGGATGGTCACGGTAATCATGGTAGAAAGTCACGACGCCATGCACCTCGGCGCGGGAGAGGTTCAGCTCCTCCGCGATCACGGGCACGGCTTCCTGCGGGATATAGCCGAACTCGTCCTGAATCTCGTGCAGAATCGGAAGCAGCGGCCCTTCGAGGAAGCGAAGATCGGCAATGATGGCGCGAGTGCGCGCGACAATATCGCCTTCGGCGATATGAATGGTCATAAGGCAGCCCTCCCGACGGCTTGCTCGTTGCGGAATGGCGGCCTCCTCCAGCCCGAGTGCTATTCCGCCGACAGCATCTCAAGGAAGCCGCTGGCGATCAATAAAGCTATCACGTTGGTTGATAGGTTTTTCCTATCAAAGTTCCTCGTCCTGCACGAGCACTCTGGCTTCGTGCAGCAAGGCCGAGACGAGCGGCGTGAAGGGCTCGCGATAGGGCGCCACAAGCCCGACCAGGTGATGCGCCTCCGGCTCGACGATCGGAATCATCCGGATTTCCACCGGAAAACCAAAAGATTTGGCGACATTGCGCGGCATGATGCTCGCCCAGCGCCCGGTTCGAACATGCGAAAACAGCACGATCATCGAATTGGATTCGAGTGTCGGATGCACTGTGGCACCGGCTTCCGTCAGGTGCCGATTGATGATTCGGCGGTTCTGCATGTCGGCGGTCAATAGACAAAGCCGAAGATCGCCGACCTCCTTCCAGGTCACATTGTCGCGATCGGACAGCGGGCTGCCTGCAGCCGTGATCAGATGATAGCGCTCGGCATAGAGCGGAACGCTGGTGACACGGCCGAGCGGCTCGTTTTCGAGATAGGTGATGCCGGCATCGATTTCGAGGTTTTCGAGCATGCTCAGCACCTGCAGCGAATTACGCGAGACGATGGAGAAGGTCACACCGGGATGCCGCTCCTGAAAGGGCGTGGTGATGCGCGAAAGCATGGCGAGCGCCGTCGGAATGGCGGCAAGGCGAATGTGGCCGGAAAGGCCACGGCGGGCGGCGCGCATTTCCTCACGCATGGTGCGGGTATCGCCGACGATGCGCCGGGCCCATTCGAGCACGCGCTGCCCCTCCGGCGTCAGCCCTTGAAAGCGCGAACCGCGCTGCACCAGCATGACTCCGAGTTGATCCTCGAGTTGCCGGATCGCGGCCGAAAGCGTCGGCTGCGAAATCCCGCACTCCTCCGCAGCGCGGCCGAAATGCTTTTCATTAGCAAGGGCGATGAAGAATTCCAGCTTGTCGATCATCCGGTCTCCCGCGACATTTCGCGTCCGGCCTCATCTTCGACACAGCAACCGTGCTCCGCAAGGGAATGAATCAAGTTAAGGCGACGCGCTTTAGCAGTTTTCCGCAACAGGAAATAGATCGAACAGCGATTCGAGGAAGGCGAGCACGCTGACATTGCCGATACTGTAATAAACCAGCCTGCCCTGACGGCGCGTATTGACCAGGCCCTCGAGCCTCAAACGCGCAAGCTGCTGCGAAACCATCGCCTGCTGAATTCCGAGAATATTTTCGATTTCACCGACCGTCCGCTCCTGTTTCGCCAGTATGCAGAGGATCAGCAATCGGGTGTGATGCGCCAAAGCTTTCAGCAGATCGCTCGCTTCATGGGCTTTTCCAGCGAGTATGTGCAAGTCCTGACCGGTCATCCCCGGCTCCGGTTTAGGCAACGACATTCGATATCTCGGAAGGGAGGCGATTTGATAGATCAGCACAATAGCATATTCGCACAAACGAATTGGTCAATTGTGATGAAATGCCAAAAAAGGTCCAAGTAAATCAGCAGATAAGCTGTCCGCCATTGATCTCGATCACCTGCCCGGTGATGTATCCCGAGAGTAAAGGCGACGCCAGGAACAGATAGGCGGGAGCGCAATCCTCCGCCGTGCCGAGCCGCTGCAGGGGGATGGATTTCCGCGTCTGCTCCAGCTTTTCTTTGGAGGAGTAGCGCTCGTGGAAATCCGTCTCGATCGTTCCCGGCGAGACGCAGTTGACGCGGATGCCATCCGGGGCGAGCTCGCGGGCAAGCGCCTTGGAATAGGTCGCAACGAAGGCTTTCGAGGCCGAATAAATCGAGGAGCCGGGGCTACCGCCGGTGAGTGCCGAGATCGAAACGGTGTTGACGACGGCAGCACCCTCGGCCGCCTTCAACGCCGGCAGCAATGCGCGCGTCAGCGCCACCACCGATGTCTGGTTCAACCGTATGACCGCCTCATATTCCGCATCGGTCAGCGTCGCAGCGGGAAAACGGCCGAGCATGGTGCCGGCATTGTTGACGAGCACATGGACCCTGTCGAAGAAAGCGAGAACATCTTCGGCAAATTGCGCCGCACCGCCGGCGGCGGAGAAATCGGCATGCAGCAGCAGCGCCCGTCTTTCCGATTCAGCCGTCAGCAGGAAATCCGGCAGGTCCCGCCCCGGTTTGCGCCCGGTATGGACGATCACCTTCGCGCCGCAATCCAGAAACTGCCGAGCGACTTCGAGGCCGATGCCGCGGCCGGCGCCAGTGACGACGACATGGCGATTTTCGAACAGTCTGGGATGAAACACGAAGCCGTCCTCCTCGCGGGCAGTGCCGCCGGTTGCGTCACTTGCCCTTAACATATGAGCACTCCGACCGAAAGAAAGGCAGGTATCGATCTTTCCTGGGAAAGCCAGAACTAAACATCGAGTTCGTTTTCGGTCTCCAGAAGCCGCGCGCCGGGCCCTTCCTTGCCGAGCCGGTCGCAGGGATTGCGCAGCGGACAGCTTTCAATCGACAGGCAGCCGCAGCCGATGCAGCCGGTCAGGCGGTCGCGCAGCAGACTGAGCCGACTGATTCGTGCGTCGAGATCGTCCTTCCATCGTGCCGACAGCGTCTGCCAATCGGCGACCGTCGGCGTGCGCCCCTGCGGCAGGGACTGGAACGCCGCCTGGATTTCCGAAAGCGGAATACCGACACGCTGTGCCACCTTGATGATGCCGAGGCGGCGAAGCACATCGCGCCCATAGCGGCGCTGGTTGCCGCGGGAGCGGATGCTCGAGATCAAACCCTTGGTCTCGTAAAAATGCAGCGCCGAAACGGCAAGACCGCTACGCTCCGCCACTTCGCCGACAGTCAGGAGCTTGCCGAGCGGGGCTGCTGAAATCCCATTCATCGCCTCTTGACCTCAATATTAGTTGAGGTTTTATACCCTTTGCTCCTGCCGTCGTAAAGCCCGATCCGGCGCTCGCCAGCGCTCGCGCCCCTTACGCCTATACTGCCGCCCTCAGGCAGCAAGCTGCGGTCCCGTTCCCGGCAGGTACGGGCCCACCGAGGAACATCCGAGCGGGATCCCGCTCGGGTGTTTCCCTCACATCGGAGCTATTCCGACCGCGCCGACGGGTTCGCAATTTTGCGGTTGCGGGAAAAAAACCCGGATGATAGTTTCCGCCGAAATAACAGGGGAGCTCCGTATCGCCGGGGCTGAGATATGAGGCGCAAGCCTCTGGACCCTTCAAAGCTGATCTGGGTAATGCCAGCGGAGCGAGGTTCAGATGTTCTCAGGCGCCCAAGTGTCACTCTATCCGATGTCCGGCAATTTCGTCGGCATCATTCTCGATGCCGTCAAGACACTCGATCCCTATCGCGACCGGCTGCGCATCGAGACCGAAAACAAGCGCTGATGACGTCGCCGCAACCACCGGATTCGCGCCTTGCCGCGCTCCGCTCCGCTCTCTATAGGGGGTCCCCGCCTTGCTCGCGGGCTGCGCCTTTCTGGCGGCATGGGAACTCTATGTCGACCTTTCCGGCATCAAGCCTTCCATTCTGCCGGCGCCTTCGCGCATCGTCATCCAGGGCTGGCTGAACCGTGAGGCGCTGATATCAAACACCTGGCCGACGCTTGGTGCGACACTCGGCGGTTTCGCGCTGTCGCTTGCCTTCGCCTTCACCGCTTCGATCCTCATGGATTTCATGCCTTTCATGCGCCGGGCATTGCTGCCGATCTTCATCGCCAGCCAGACCCTGCCGCTGGTGGCGATCGCGCCGCTCGTCGTCTTATGGTTCGGTTTCGGCCTCTTGCCGAAGATCCTGCTGGTCGCGCTGGTCACCTTCTTCCCGCTGCTCGTCGCCTTGCTGCAGGGCTATGAATCGACCGACCGCGACATCGCCGAATTGCTGCATTCGATGAAGGCGAGCCGCTGGAGCGTTTTCCGCCTGGCACGGCTTCCCTCGGCGCTGCCTTATTTCTTCGCCGGCCTGAGGATCTCGATCACCTATGCCGTCGTCGGTGCGATCTTTGCCGAATATGCCGGCGCTGCCCGCGGCCTCGGCATCTATATCCTCAACGCCAAGAACAATTTTCGTCCCGATCTCGTGCTCGCTGCCGTCGTGGTCAGCGCCGTGCTGACCCTTTGCCTGTTCGGCCTGACACTCGTCATCCAGCGCCTCGTCATGCCCTGGCAACCAACCGCGGAGCGGCACCGATGAGCGACAAGATGGTTGAATTGCGCAATATCTCCAAGTCCTTCGACGGCATGAAGGTGCTCGGCGATATTTCGCTCGGCGTCGCAAGCGGCGAGTTCGTTTCGATCGTCGGCCCGTCCGGCTCCGGGAAATCGACGGTACTCCGATTGCTGACACAGGCGCTTCGACCCGATGCCGGCGCCGTACTTTTCAAGGGCGCGCCGCTGGAAGGGGCGCCGCATACCTTCGCCTTCATGCCGCAGCGCGATGCACTGATGCCCTGGCGCCGGATCATCGACAATGCGGCACTCGGCCTCGAGGTGCGGGGCATGGGCCGCCGGACGGCCCGCGCCACCGTGGCACCGCTGTTCGAGCGCTTCGGCCTTGCCGGTTTCGAACACCATTATCCCTCCGCACTATCAGGCGGCATGCGCCAGCGCGCCGCCCTGCTTCGCACCGTCGTCCAGACCCAGGACATGCTGCTGCTCGACGAGCCGTTCGGCGCGCTCGACGCGCTGACGCGCACGCAGATCCAGGAATGGCTGCAGGGCATGTGGACCGAACACCGCTGGACGGCGCTGCTGATCACCCATGATGTCCGCGAGGCCGTGTTCCTCTCCGACCGCATCTACGTGCTTTCGGCCCGCCCGGCGCGTATCATCCGCGAATTCCACGTTCCCCTGCCCCGCCCGCGAAGCCTTGCCGATCTCGGCTCGCCCGCGGCCCAGGCGATTGAAACCGAAATCCTGCAAACCCTGCTTCATCCGCTAGAGCAGGATGATCTTAGGCCGATCGGCCTAAAATCTGAATCCTGTTCTGATTTAGAGAGTTAGAGCATGACGCCGAAGACCGCGCACACTTTCGGCACGATGCTCTAGAGACCTGAGGAGGTCATCATGCTGCTTCTCACCCGTCGCCAGACGATTTTCGCCGCCATCGCGGCAAGCCTTGCCGGCCGCCCGGCCTTCGCCCAGTCGGCGCCCGCAAAGGCTCGCATCGCGCTCGACTGGACGCCCAACACCAACCATATCGGTATCTATGTCGCCAAGGCGAAGGGTTTTTATGCCGCCGCGGGCCTCGATGTCGACATTCTACCCTATGCCGATACCAGTGCCGGAACGCTAGTGTCGAACGGCGTTGCCGACTTCGGGATCAGCAGCGAGATCGAGGCCATCACGCAGCGCGCCGCGGGCGGCGACGTGAAGATGGTCTACGGCGTCGTCCAGACCGAAACAGCGCGCCTGATCTTCAAGGGCGGACGCGACGACATCAAGAGCCCGAGGGATCTCGACGGCAAGACCTATGGCGGCTTCGGCGGCACCTGGGAGAGCGCGCTGATCTCCGCGATGATCCGCAATGATGGCGGCAAAGGCGAGGTCAAGACCGTCACGCTCGGCACCTCCGCCTACGAGGCGCTGGACAATGGCTCGATCGATTTCACCCTGGAGATCTATACCTGGGAAGGCGTTGCCGCCGAATTGGAAAACCGGAAGATCGCCCGCTTCCACTATTCCGACTATGGCATTCCCGACGAGCAGACCACGGTCATCGTCTCCAGCGACACTTATCTCTCGGCCAATCGGGAAAATGCCCGCGCTTTCATTCAGGCGACGCGAAAGGGTTATGCCTATTCGGTCGATCATCCCGACGAAGCCTGTGCGCTGCTGATAGCAGAGAGCAACGGCGCGCTAATGAACACCGAATTGGTGAAAGCTTCGCAAAAGGCACTGATCGAAGGACACTTCCTGAAGTCCGAGGCCGGTGTGATCGGCACCCTCGATCCGGCCAAGGCCGATGCTATCGGCGGCTTCCTGGTCGAGAACGGCATTCTGGTCGATGCGAATGGCGCCGCACTCAAGGAGAAGCCGGACTTTTCCACCTATTATACCAACGACCTGCTCGCCTGAGCGCAGCCCTGGCCTTGCTCGCCGCGGCGTTCCGCGGCAAAGTCCTGAGCTATAAGGCGAGGGACAGATGCGACAACAGGAGAGATTGGCCGGAGCGGACTTTCTGCGCGCGACGGCTTGTCTGCTGGTGCTTGCCCACCATCTCGCGCTTCGGCTGGACATGCGCAGAGTTCCCGACGAACTGGGAACGGCTGCGCAGATCCTCCGCTTCGGCAATTTCGGCGTTGCCATCTTCTTCGTGCTCAGCGGCTTTCTTCTTGCCCATCCCTTCTGGCGCGCGCTCGACGGCGGCGGCAACATGCCGAGCCTCCGCCATTACACGATCCGCAGGGCGGCGCGAATCGCGCCGGGTTTCTGGGTGGCCGCAACCGTCAGCTTCGCCCTCAGCCTGACGCTGCTTGCCCTGCCGCTGACGCCGGAGCTTACACTTCGCTACGTCTCCGGGCTGCTGTTCATGAGCCAGTGGCATTGGCGCACGTTTTTTCCCGTTGAAGCCGACGGCCCGCTCTGGTCCATTCCCTTCGAGGTCACGAGCTATGTGCTCTTGCCGGTCTGCTTTCTCCTGCTGTTTCGTTTGCCCCGCCTCAGGCAGCATCCGCTGCTTGCCCGGGTCGCCTGGCTTTGCGTCATCGCAGGCGTGCTTCTCGCCCATCTGCTGATCCTTACCGTCTTTCCGCTCGACGACATCGGACGCGGCTGGCAGTACGGCCTCCAGGGCGGGGCGAAGGAGTGGATGCCTAGATATAATCCGATCGGCTTCTTTGCCGTCTTCGCCCTCGGCGCGCTGGCCGCCGGCATCGAGATCATGCTGAGAAGACGGCCCTCCTTCTGGTTCGATGCAGCAGCGCTGCTCAGCCTCGCCGTTGCCGGTTACCGCCTCGTCATATCGCCCGGCGGCACCCCCGAATCTTACGGCTGGCTCGAAATCCCCTATGGCTTCCCGGTCTTCCCGTTGGCGATCGCCACAGCGCTCGCTTCGCTCTGCCATTCGCAACGCCTGGGCAGGCTGCTCGACAATGCGCCCGTCCGCTACATCGCAAAGGTCTCCTTCGGCATCTATGTCTGGCAAGAGATCATCCTGATATCGATCCAGAGGCTCGACCCTGGTTCGTTCGGCGTCTCCTCGGACAATGTCGTCACCGGATGGCTGCAGTCCTGCGGACTGGCGGCAGCGCTGGTCCTTCTCGTCGCCAGCCTCAGCTACCACCTGCTGGAGAAACCGGCGATCGGCCTCGGCAACCGACTGACATCCCGCCAATCCAATTGGGCTACTCCTTTCAAAGTATAAGCTTTCAACCAGCGCAACTACAGGCATTACGGTTAACGCGAAATACTCCCATTTTTGGCTTCTTTATGGTTATGAAATTCTTTTTTATAACGATGACAAACGATACGTGACCATGTATCTGTCTCCCTGTAGTTCAGTATCGCATCTAAACTTGTGGACCTTGCGTAATGAATGCTTTTACTTCGAAGACGAAGTCACGCTTCGATCCGTCTCAGCGTCAAGACAAAACCAAGACCCTGGTTATCGCGAACTCCAACATTCGCCAGCCGGATAGCTTTTCTCCTGTCGAAAGAAAGATGGCTGTGCGTCTGGGCGTGAAGCGGCTGTTCGACGTCGCCGCCTCAGTCAGCGCCCTCATCGTGCTGGCGCCGTTTTTCCTGGCGATCGCTCTCTTCATCAAACTCGATGATGGCGGCCCGGTATTCTTCCGGCAGATCCGCTGGGGGCTGAACGGCCGGAAGATCATGGTCTTCAAGTTTCGCTCGATGCGCGCCGAAGATTGTGATCCGAGCGGCATTCAACAAACCGTCAAGGGCGACAGCCGGATGACCGGTATCGGCGCGCTGCTCCGACGGACCAACATCGACGAGCTGCCGCAGCTCTTCAATGTCCTCATGGGCGACATGTCGCTGGTCGGTCCGCGCTGCCATGCGATCAATATGCGCGCAGCCGGCAGGCTCTACGAAGAGCTGGTGCCGCACTACCACCAACGCCACATCATGCGCCCCGGCATCACCGGCCTTGCGCAGACACGCGGCTGGCGAGGCCCGACGGCGCGACCGTTGCAGGCCCGCGCCCGCATCGCCTGCGATATCTATTATGTCAAGAATTTCAGCCTGTTGCTGGATTTCAAGATTTTATTGAAGACGCTCGTTATCGAGCTGCGTGGCGGCACAGGCTTCTGAGACGATCCGGAATGTCGGCAAAGGGGCATAGCGGCCGCTTCTTCGTTTGAATCCGCCGTCAGACATTGCCCGCCGGATCCCGGGAGATGCGCAGACACAAAAAAGGCGGCCGTTGAGCCGCCTCTCATCGTTGCAAAATCGACTACAATCAATCCTGCTGGACGACGCCGTTCAGATGCGTCAGTTCCATGATGAAGTGCTCGAGTTTCGACTTGCGTTCGTGCAGCTCGGTATCTTCGAGCTCCTTGCGGGCGGCCTCGATGCGACGGGTCAGCTCATCCTTGTGGAGTTCCTCGACCGGCACGGCGGATTCAGCAAGCAACGTGCAGCCGGTGGGCAGGATATCGGCAAAACCGCCGAACACGACATAGTCCTGCTTCTTGCCGGAGGCCGAACGCACGCTCACGACACCCGGCTTGATCGTCGTCATCGTCGGCGCATGGTGCGCCATGACGGTCATTTCGCCTTCCGTCGCTGGAATGACGACCTCGGTCACCATCTCCGACAGCAGCAGACGTTCCGGCGAAACGAGCTCAAAGTTGAAATTGTCAGCCATCAGTGACTTACCTTCTCGGCTATGGCTTTCGCATCTTGCAATTGGATCCCGCAGAACGGGCAGTGCATTATCGCTTGGTCGAGATAACCGAGGCCTTCCTCGCTCTGAACCAGACCGACCACCATCATCAGCACGCCGTTATCGGCGCGATAGATGGTCGGCGCGGCTGGTTCCGGAAGATCCGCCACGACCCCTTTCAAGGGATCGCAGCAGAAGATCTCGTCTAGCACGTCGCTCATTAAGCAGCTGCGAGCTTCTTGGCCTTTTCGACCGCTTCTTCCATCGAGCCGACCATGTAGAAGGCGGCCTCCGGCAGGTGATCGTATTCGCCGTTGACGAGGCCCTTGAAGCCCTTGATCGTGTCTTCGAGAGCAACCAGCTTGCCCGGCGAGCCGGTGAAGACTTCGGCGACGAAGAATGGCTGCGACAGGAAACGCTCGATCTTACGGGCGCGGGCAACGGCAATCTTGTCTTCTTCGGACAGTTCGTCCATGCCCAGGATGGCGATGATGTCCTGAAGGGCCTTGTAGCGCTGCAGCGTCGACTGGACCTTACGGGCGACTTCGTAATGCTCTTCGCCGACGACCATCGGGTCGAGCATGCGCGAGGTCGAGTCGAGCGGATCGACAGCCGGGTAGATGCCCTTTTCAGCGATCGAGCGCGACAGAACCGTCGTCGCGTCAAGATGCGCGAACGAGGTAGCCGGCGCCGGGTCGGTCAAGTCGTCGGCCGGAACGTAAATGGCCTGGACCGAGGTGATCGAGCCGGTCGTCGTCGTGGTGATGCGCTCCTGCATCTGGCCCATGTCGGTGGCGAGCGTCGGCTGATAGCCGACCGCCGACGGGATGCGGCCGAGCAGAGCCGACACTTCGGAACCTGCCTGGGTAAAGCGGAAGATGTTGTCGACGAAGAACAGAACGTCCTGGCCCTGGTCGCGGAAATGTTCGGCGACCGTCAGGCCGGTCAGCGCGACGCGAGCGCGCGCACCCGGCGGTTCGTTCATCTGGCCGTAAACCAGCGCAGCCTTGGAGCCTTCGCCGCCACCATGCTTGTTGACGTTCGATTCGATCATTTCATGGTAAAGGTCGTTGCCTTCGCGGGTGCGTTCACCGACGCCCGCGAAAACCGAGTAACCACCATGCGCCTTCGCAACGTTGTTGATCAGTTCCATGATCAGAACGGTCTTGCCGACGCCGGCGCCGCCAAACAGGCCGATCTTACCGCCGCGTGCATAGGGCGCCAGAAGGTCGACGACTTTGATGCCGGTGACGAGGATCTGCGCTTCCGTCGACTGCTCGACATAGGACGGCGCATCCTGGTGGATGGCGCGCTTGTGCGCGGTGACCAGCGGACCTGCTTCGTCGACCGGCTCGCCGATGACGTTCATGATACGGCCGAGCGTCTCGTTGCCGACCGGAACCATGATCGGAGCACCGGTATCGCTGACTTCCTGGCCGCGCACGAGACCTTCGCTCGAGTCCATCGCAATCGTACGAACTTCATTCTCGCCAAGGTGCTGTGCAACTTCGAGAACCAGACGGACGCCGTTGTTGGTGGTTTCCAGCGCGTTCAGGATCTTTGGCAGTTCGCCTTCGAAAGCGACGTCAACGACGGCGCCGATAACCTGTGTGACCCTGCCGACAGAGCCGATCTTGGGGGTAGCTGCCTCAGCCATTTTCTGACCCTCTTTTCCTAGCCTCAGAGCGCTTCCGCGCCCGAAATGATTTCAATGAGTTCCTTGGTGATCTGCGCCTGACGCTGGCGGTTGTAGCTGAGCGTCAGTTTGTTGATCATCTCACCAGCATTACGCGTCGCATTGTCCATGGCGCTCATCTTCGCGCCCATTTCGCCCGCGACGTTCTCAAGGAGCGCGCGGAAGATCTGGACGGAGATGTTGCGCGGGATCAGGTCTTCGAGGATCGACGCCGGATCCGGCTCATATTCGTAGACCGCGCCGGCATGTGCCGCATCTTCGGCCTGCACTGCGCCCGTCGAAGCCGGGATGAGCTGCTGCGCCGTCGGGATCTGACTGATCACCGACTTGAACTCGGAATAGAACAGCGTGCAGACGTCGAATTCGCCTGCCCCGTACATGTCGATGATGCGCTTGCCGATTTGGTCCGCATTCTCGAAGCCGATCCGCTTGACGTCGCGCAATTCCTTGCGCTCGATGATCAGCGAAGCATATTCGCGGCGAAGGATGTCGTAACCCTTCTTGCCAACGGTGAAAATCTTCACCGTCTTGCCCTCGGCAACAAGCTTGCGCACATGATCACGTGCAAAGCGTGCGATTTGCGAGTTGAAGCCGCCGCAAAGACCGCGTTCGGCCGTGCAGACCACCAGCAGATGAACCTGGTCCTTGCCGGTGCCGGTCATCAGTGTCGGCGCCCCGTCCGCATCGGTGACGGCCTTGGCAATGTTGGCCAGAACCGCGCCCATGCGCTGCGAATAAGGCCGAGCGGCTTCGGCCGCCTCCTGCGCACGCCGAAGCTTCGCCGCGGCGACCATTTTCATCGCCTTGGTGATCTTCTGCGTCGCCTTGACGGAGGCGATCCGGTTTTTCAGATCCTTAAGTGAAGGCATCCGTGATCTGTCCTAACTTAGGGCCTGATTACGCGAAAGACTTTGCGAAGCCATCGAGAGCAGCAGTGAGCTTGCCCCTGGTATCGTCGCTGATTGCCTTTTCCGTGCGGATCGCGTCGAGGATGGCGGAACCTTCCGAACGCAGATAGGAGAGGAGGCCCTGCTCGAACTTGCCGACCGAAGCGACCGGCAGCTTGTCGAGATAACCGTTGACGCCGGCGAAAATCACCGCGACCTGTTCTTCCGTCTTCAGCGGCGAGAACTGCGGCTGCTTCAGGAGTTCGGTCAGGCGTGCACCGCGGTTCAGAAGGCGCTGCGTCGCAGCGTCGAGATCCGAACCGAACTGGGCAAAGGCGGCCATTTCGCGATACTGGGCGAGTTCACCCTTGATCGAACCGGCAACCTGCTTCATCGCCTTGATCTGCGCCGCGGAACCAACGCGGGAAACCGACAGACCGACGTTCACCGCCGGGCGGATACCCTGGTAGAACAGATCCGTTTCAAGGAAGATCTGACCGTCGGTGATCGAAATCACGTTGGTCGGAATGAAGGCCGACACGTCGTTGCCCTGCGTTTCGATGACCGGAAGAGCGGTCAGCGAACCAGCGCCCTGGTCATCGTTCATCTTCGCAGCGCGCTCGAGCAGGCGCGAGTGCAGGTAGAAAACGTCGCCCGGATAGGCTTCGCGGCCCGGCGGGCGGCGCAGTAGCAGAGACATCTGGCGGTAGGAAACGGCCTGCTTGGACAGATCGTCATAACCGATCAGCGCGTGCATGCCGTTGTCGCGGAAATATTCGCCCATGGCGCAGCCGGCAAATGGAGCCAGATACTGCATCGGGGCCGGATCGGAAGCGGTCGCCGCGACGATGATCGAATACTTCAGCGCGCCGCGCTCTTCGAGCACCTTGACGAACTGAGCGACGGTTGAGCGCTTCTGGCCGATGGCGACGTAGACGCAGTAAAGCTTCTCGCCTTCCGGGCCGTTGTCGTGAATGGCCTTCTGATTGAGGAAGGCATCGAGAAGGATCGCGGTCTTGCCAGTCTGGCGGTCGCCGATGACGAGCTCGCGCTGACCACGGCCGACCGGGATCAGCGCATCGATTGCCTTGAGACCGGTTGACATCGGCTCATGAACCGACTTGCGCGGAATGATGCCGGGAGCCTTGACGTCTACGCGCGAGCGGCGCGTCGCATTGATCGGACCCTTGCCGTCGATCGGATTGCCGAGCGCGTCGACGACGCGGCCGAGCAGTTCCGGACCGACCGGGACGTCGACGATGGCGCCGGTCCGCTTGACGGTGTCGCCTTCCTTGATGTCGCGGTCGGAACCGAAGATGACGACGCCGACATTGTCGGATTCGAGGTTCAGCGCCATGCCGCGGATGCCGCCCGGGAACTCGACCATTTCACCGGCCTGGACATTGTCCAGACCGTAGACGCGGGCGATACCGTCACCGACGGAGAGAACCTGGCCGACTTCCGAGACTTCTGCCTCTTTGCCGAAATTTTTGATCTGGTCTTTGAGAATTGCGGAAATTTCCGCGGCGCGGATATCCATCAGCCAACCTCTTTCAATGCGAGCTTAAGAGTGGAGAGTTTGGTACGAAGAGACGTATCAATCTGGCGGGACCCGACCTTGACGATCAGACCACCAAGAATTGACGGATCAACCGTGACGGCAATCGTCACGTCTTTGCCGGTAACGCTCTTGAGTGCCACCTTCAATTCAGTTTCCTGCGCTTGCGAAAGCGCATGGGCCGAGGTGACCTCGGCGGAGATTTCACCGCGATGGTTCGCGGCGATGATGCGGAAGGCCTTGATCATGCCCGGCAGGGCAAACAGGCGGCGGTTGCGCGCCACGACCTTCAGGAAATTGGCGAAAAAACCGCTGATGCCAGCCTTCTCGCTGATGGCGACGATCGCCTTTAGCTGGTCTTCGGCAGAGAAAACCGGGCTTGCGACGAAGCGCTTCAGATCGGCGCTCTCATCCAGCATTGCCTGGAAACGGTCAAGATCGGCGGTTACGCTGTCGACGGCGCCCTGCTCGAGCGCCAGATCGAAAAGCGACGAGGCATAGCGCTCGGCAACACCAGATGTAAGCTGGGACGTGTCTGCCACTGGCACAAATTTCCCTGATTTCAACCCAAAATCCGGCTCTCGGCGGACGCCGAACCTATGATCTTGAATTCGTTTTGATTTCCCCCAGAAACCACAAGAGAAGCCTCTTGCTTCTTCCGAAATTCGGGGTCCGTCTAACATAGGATGTTCGGACTCGCAACACGCGTAATGCCCGAATACGCCTTTCACATGAATTTCTGTTCGCAAAATTGCGCAACGGCCTGGAAGCCGGCCGGGGAAGCCGTCTGCCGGCCGTGATATTCACGTCTGGGTGAAGCCGAAAACATAAAGCAGCGGCAGCGCCGCCAAGGCAATTTGCACAACCAGAAGTAAATAGTTGACGAGATTACTCCCCTTATCGGACAGGATCGAGATAATTCGGGCGAAGGCGGCCATCGCGAAGGAAGCGCCGAGCGCCATGTAAATCCAGTCCTGTGCGAGCATGATCGCCGACAGACCGAAGCCGAGATAGAAACCGCCCATCGAGCGCCCCTCGCCGTATCCTTCCGGCCGCCCCTCCTGCGCCTGCAGGCCGAGAAGACGGAAGCTATGGCCCGGCGCAAACATCATGATGAAGCCGGCAAGCGCCGTGAAGGCGGCGGAGCAAAAGGCGAGCTGCTCGCCGAGCTCGGTCGGAAAATAAAATTCCATGCATCAGCCCCAAATCACCCGGAAGAATCAGTGTTTTATGACATGGGCCCGAAAGGGAGGAAATGGCGGCGTATCTTTTTAGAGAAAACTCTGCGGATCGATGTCGAGCTGCACCTGCACCGATCCACGCTCCTTCGGCGATTGCGACAGCATTGCCCGCAGGAACCCTTGCATGTCGGAGTTGCGCCGACCGTGCACCAAAAGGCGGAAGCGGTGGCGGCCGCGCACCAGCGCCAGCGGAGCTTCTGCCGGGCCGAGCACCGAGATGCCGGACACTTGCGGCGCCGCATTGCGCATGCCGCGCGCATGGGTTTCGGCATCATGGCGGGTTTCCGCCGAAACGATGATCGAGGCGAGCCTGCCAAAGGGCGGCAATATGGCGCGTTCGCGCTCCGTGATCTCGCGTTCATAAAAGGCGTCGGAATCCCCCGAGACGATCGCCT
Source organism: Rhizobium sp. F40D2 (assembly GCF_051810745.2). Lineage (NCBI taxonomy): Bacteria > Pseudomonadati > Pseudomonadota > Alphaproteobacteria > Hyphomicrobiales > Rhizobiaceae > Rhizobium > Rhizobium sp. F40D2. The sequence continues at coordinate 1,915,762 of NZ_CM131436.1, read as the reverse complement.
GCATGACGGGATGCTGCGGCTGGTAGGTCTGCAGCAGGCCATGGCTCTTGAGGCCGGTGCGCCCGGCGCGGCCGGTCACCTGCGACAAAAGCTGGAAGGTGCGTTCGGCGGCGCGCGGATCGCCATTGGCAAGGCCGAGGTCGGCGTCGACGATGCCGACAAGCGTCATCAGCGGAAAATTATGTCCCTTGGCGACGAGCTGGGTGCCGATAACGATATCGGCCTCGCCCTTGGCGATCGCCTCCAGCTCCAGCCGCAGCCGCTTCACCCCGCCCATGATATCGGAGGAGAGAACGATCGTCCGCGCCTCTGGAAAATGCCGCTCTACCTCCTCGGCGATGCGCTCGACGCCCGGCCCGCAGGCAACGAGGTGGTCGAGCGTGCCGCATTCCGGGCATGCCTCCGGCGTGCGCTCGGCATGGCCGCATTGATGGCATTGCAGCTGCTTGCGGAAGCGATGCTCGACCAGCCAGCTCGAACATTGCGGGCATTGGAAGCGATGGCCGCAGACCCGGCAGAGCGTCAGCGGCGCATAACCGCGGCGGTTGAGAAAGAGCAGCGCCTGTTCGCGTTTCTCCACCGTCTTGCCGATCGCCCGGATCAAGACCGGCGACAGGAAACCGCCGCGCTCAGGCGCGTGGCGGCGCATATCGATGAGGTGCAGGTCCGGCAGCGCCGCGTCGCCGAAACGCGTCGGCAGGTGGACGGTGCTGTAGCGCCCGCACTGCCCGTTGACCTGGCTTTCGACCGATGGCGTCGCCGACACCAGAATGACGGGAAAATCGCCGATGCGGCCGCGCACCACAGCCATGTCGCGGGCATTGTAGAAGACGCGATCCTCCTGCTTGTAGGCCGGATCATGCTCCTCGTCGACGATGATCAGACCGAGATCCTCGAAGGGCAGGAAAAGCGCCGAGCGGGCCCCGGCCACGACACGGACCTCGCCGGTCACTGCCTGGCGCCAGACCTTTTCGCGCATGCGCGGCGCGAGATCGGAATGCCATTCGGCCGGCTTTGCGCCGAAGCGATCCTGGAAGCGCTCCAGGAAACTTGCCGTCAGCGCGATCTCCGGCAGCAGGATCAGCACCTGCTTGCCGCGTTTCAGCGTCTCGGCGATCGCCTCGAAATAGACCTCGGTCTTGCCGGATCCCGTCACCCCGTCGATCAGCGACACGGAAAAATCGCCCTTGCGGACATCGGAAACGATCTCCGCTGCCGCCTCTTTTTGCGGCCCTTCGAGACGTGCGGCCGTAAATTCCGGATCAGGCAATGCCACCACCGGCGGCGGCGGCAGGAATATCGTCTCAAAAATGCCGAGCGTGATCAGCCCGTCGACGACGCTTGTCGAAACACCGGCCGCATGGGCCAGGCCGCTGCGTGTCCAGGACAAACCGTCGGAGGCCGTATCGAGCACCCGGGCGCGCGCCGGCGTCATCCGCTCCGGTTCGCCGCCGACGAATTTCAGCCCCTCCACCATCGGCTCCGGCTCGAAGGCGTTCGGCGCCCTCAGCGCCATACGGGCGACGAGGCCGGGCGGCGAAAGCGTATAGGCCGCGACCCAATCGATGAAATCGCGCATCTCCCGGGTCAGCGGCGGGCAGTCGAAGACATGGCTGATCGGCCGGAGCTTCTTCGGATCCACTCCATCCTCGCCACCGTCCCAGACGACGCCGATCACCTGCCGCGGCCCGAGCGGCACCTGCACGACAGAGCCGGGCTCGACCGCCATGCCATCCGGCACCGAATAGGAATAGGGTTTGGGCGCCGGCATCGGCACCAGCACGGGAACCGTTCGGTTCGCGGGCGGTGCTTCGAAAAGCGCGCCAAAGAGATCGGACGAATCTGTGCTCATCGGGCGAGACCATGCCCGGAAATCGATGCAATTGGAACCGCAAAGACAAGGCTGAGTATCGAGCAAGGAATGTGGCTTCGGAGATCGCCCGTGCCCTTACGAAAAGCTTGCCGGGCGCGCGATTGGCCGCATAGATTGCGGCAAGGATTATTCGAATTGCCGGAGCCTTTGCTCTTCGGCCGCTGAATTGGAGAGCACCGATGGCCAGACTGACCGAAGATGCCAAGGGCGTCTACGTGATCGCCGTAACCCCGTTCACCGATGACGGCGGGCTCGATCTCGACAGCATCGACAGCATGGTCGATTTCTACGAGGCCGCCGGCGTCACCGGCCTGACGGTGCTTGGCCAGCTCGGCGAGGCCCCGAAGCTGACCGCCGAGGAATCGCGGACCGTGGTCGAGCGTGTGCTGAAGCGCCTCGACGGGCGCTTGCCCGTCGTCGTCGGCGTGTCGGCGCCGGGGCTTGCACCGATGCGCGAACTTGCCGAAGCCGTCATGGGCGAAGGTGCCGCCGGCGTCATGGTAGCGCCGCCCTGGACCGTCAAGACCGACGACCAGGCTTTCGCCTTTTACCAGTCGGTCGGCGAGGCCCTGGGCGACACACCCTTCGTGCTCCAGGATTATCCGCTTACCACCAACGTGACGATGGCGCCCAAGGTTATCGAGCGCATCGTCAACGAGGTGCAAAATTGCGTCATGCTCAAGCACGAGGACTGGCCAGGGCTTTCAAAAATTACCGCACTCCGCGCCGCCAGCGACAAGGGCACCATGCGGCGCATCTCCATCCTTTGCGGCAATGGCGGGCTTTTTCTACCCGAAGAGATGGGCCGGGGCGCCGATGGCGCCATGACCGGCTTCTGTTATCCTGAGATGATGGTCGGCGTCGTCGCGGCCTATGCAGCCGGAAATCCGGATCGCGCCCACGAGATCTTCGACGCCTATCTGCCGCTCGCCCGCTACGAACAGCAGCAGGGCATCGGGCTTGCCTCCCGTAAATATGTGCTCGCCAAGCGCGGCGTCATCAAATCCGCCACCCTGCGCAAGCCGGGCGCCAAGCTCTCGGCGCTCGATATTGCCGATGTCGAGCGATTGCTAGCGCGTCAGGCCATCCGCCTCAAAGAGATCGGGGCCTGAAGCTTAAAGAGCCTGAAACATCCCGACCGGAGGGGATGCGGGCAATTTCGACATACAGCGTATCGCCATCAGGCGCGTGAGGTCGAAACCCGAGAGCCTCCCAGAATTTGGCTGCGCCAGGATTGCCCGGATGAACGGTGACGACACTGCAGAAATCCCGCACATGATTGAGCAGCGCCAAGGCCAGCAGCCGGCCGATGCCGTGGCCGCGCATTTCGGGGCTGACGTAGAAACGCCGCATCCGCAACGCTTGGGATAGGGCGGGGTCGACGGTCACACCCCCGACGCCGGCAAGCGCCTCCCCGACATAGGCGCCAAGCAGCCTTTCGCCGTCACGCTCGAACCTGATGTCGCCAGCCGACCATTCGTCGATAAGGCGGGCGATATGGAGATGGCCCTCCCGCCGGGCCTCGCTTTCGAGGTCTGCGATCTCCCGCGGCAATCGATCGCGGATCACGCGGATGTCGACCGACATGGCAGAACCTATTAGACCGCAGGAACGGGAAGCTCGCGAGACGTTGCTACAGCCGGAAGGCTGACCGGCACGAAGGTCGCGTCGCCATCCGCCGCCATGTCGTGCACCGTATGTTTCTCCAGCGCCTTCGTCACATCGTTGAGATCACCGTCCAGATGTTCGGCCGGAATGAGGTTGCCGATCACGAAATCGAAACGGTCGCCGCGTTTGTTCAAGAGCTCGTGAAAGACCGTCATGTCGCGGAGCTCCGTCGACCACTTCGCCAGCCAGTAGAACAGGCCGGAATTGCGCGCCGTCATGTGGACGGGAAGGATCGGCAGATTGTATTTGCGCGCCAGCCCGACAGCCGAGGTCTTCCATGGGCGTTCGTTCAGCCGGCCGTTGGCCCAATAGGCGATGCGGCCTGAGGGGAAAAGCACTGTCGCCTTGCCTTCCCTGACCGCGTGGTTGGTCAATTGCAGTGTCTCGCGCGCCTTGAGCTTGCTCTTGTGTTCCTCCCGCCATTCGACGGGAATGATCATCTCGGCGAACCGCGGATTGACACGGATCGCATCGCGGTTGGCGAAGAACATCATATCCGGCCGGCGCGTCTTCAGGAGATCGAACACGGCGACACCATCGGCGATGCCTGTGGGGTGGTTGCTGACGAGGATGAAGCCGCCGGCACCGGGAATACGTTCGCCGTTGGTGATGCCGATATCGAGTTTCAGCACGTCGCTCAGATATTCGAACGACTGGAAACCCGGCATCTTGGCGACGGCATTGGCGAATTCGATCGCCTTGTTGTAGCGCAGCAGCGTGTAGAGGAACGGCCGCATGACCGGCCAGAGCGGATTTTTCACGATCCTCTGGCCACGTTCGGCAATCAGCGTATCGACGATATGACCCGGCTTTCCCTGTGAAACGAGAGCGATCGCTTCCGCGAGCTGTCCGAAAGCCGTCATGGAGTCGCGCCGTGCCATGAAAGATCCTGTCTATGGGCTATAAGCTATCGCAGTGGAATATGATCTAAGGATGACAAAGGCTTGGCGGGCATTAGCAATTCCATAACCGTTCCTGTTTCAAATTGGCGGACTTGAAGGCAAATTCAAGGCCAGCGACGTGAACGAACTGCTTGTTATCGCCGATCCGCGCCTGATGGCGGAACGGGCCGCATGGCTCGAAAATCTCGCCCGCGAGCGTCGTCTTTCCGAGCATACACTCGATGCCTATGAGCGCGACACCCGCCAATTCCTGACCTTCCTGACCGGCCATCTCGCCGGCCCGGCGACGCTTGGCGATATCAGGGAGCTGCGCCCCGCCGATTTCCGCGCCTTCCTGGCGGCCCGGCGCAAGCAGGGCTCCGGCGCCCGCTCGCTCGGCCGCAATCTTGCCGGCCTTCGTTCGCTGCTGCGCCATCTCGAAAAGAAGGGCCTGGTCAACGCTGCCGGCGCCGGCGCGATCCGCTCGCCGAAACAGCCGAAATCGCTGCCGAAGCCGCTGTCGGACACGCAGGCGATTACCGTCGTCAGCAACGAAGCCCAGCTTCACGACGAACCCTGGATCGCCGCCCGCGATGCGGCTGTCATGACGCTGCTTTACGGCTGCGGCCTGCGCATCTCCGAGGCGCTGGATCTTATTCCCTCAGACCTGCAAAAGGGCGCCACAACGCTGCGCATCACCGGCAAGGGCAACAAGACGCGGCTCGTGCCGCTGCTGTCCGTGGTGTTCGACGCGGTCGAGAAATACCGCACGCTCTGCCCCTATGATCTCGAGCCCGACGAGCCACTGTTTCGTGGTGCCCGCGGCGGCAAGCTGCAGGCGGCGATCATCCAGCGCGCCATGCAGAAGCTGCGCAGCGCCTTCGGCCTGCCGGAGACGGCGACGCCCCATGCGCTGCGCCATTCCTTCGCCACGCACTTGCTTGCCGGGGGCGGCGATCTGCGCACCATCCAGGAGTTGCTCGGCCATGCCAGCCTGTCGACGACACAGGTCTATACCGGCGTCGATGCGTCGCGGCTGCTTGAGGTGTATGATCGCGCTCATCCGCGCGCGTAGAGCCTTTCCGGTCGGATCGAAACATTCTGCCGGAGCAAGGAAGCCTCTAAGCTTTCGTTAACGCATTCTCTTAAAGGATTATGCGCAAGCCGGGCGTAGAGCATGAAACCACAAGGCATGTGACCGGAACATCATCATGACGACATCAATCGGCCGCCGGACTTTTCTCGCAGCATCCGGCAATCTGCTGCTCTGGCTGATTGCGGCCTTTCATATGCTGCTTCTTGCGGCCCTGTTTTTGGCCTTCCTGGCGGCTAGACCGGCGGCGGCCGAAGACGCGGCCTGCACCGGCCGCAACCTGATGGTCGAGCTGCAGCAGAACGATCCCGCCCGCTATGCCGAGGCGCTGAAGGAAGCCGACACGACGCCAAACGGCAAGGGCATCTTCTGGAAGATCGAAAAGGCAGGACTTCAGCCTTCATGGCTGCTTGGCAGTATGCATGTCACCGATCCGCGCGTGCTGGCCCTGCCGCCGCGCGCAAAGGCCGCTCACGACGCGGCCAATACGATCATCATCGAATCCGACGAGATCCTCGATGAGCGGAAGGCGACCGCCGCCCTGCTCGCAAAGCCGGAGCTGACGATGTTCACCGACGGCACGACGATCGACAAGCTGCTCTCCCCCGAGGACTACAAGCGCCTCGAAGCCGGCCTGAAGCAGCGCGGCATTCCGCTCGGTGCCGTCTCCCGCATGCGGCCGTGGATGATCTCGAGCGCCGTCGCCCTGCCGGCCTGCGAAATCGCCCGCAAGGCGAAAGGCGTAAAATTCCTCGACCAGAAGATCGCCGCCGATGCCGCTGCCGAAGGCAAGCAGGTCAAGGGGCTGGAGACCCTTGCCGAGCAGATCCAGGCCATGGCCGACCTGCCGATCGAATTCCATCTGAAGTCCCTGATCGAGACGCTGGAGCTCGGCGACAAGATGAGCGACGTCGTCGAGACGATGACCGACCTCTATCTCTCCGGCGATATCGGCCTGACCATGCCGATGCTGAAGACCGTGACGCCGGAGACGGAAGGCGAAGATAGCGACTACGCCGCTTTCGAACAGCGCGTCATCCTCGACCGCAACAAGGTGATGGCCGAGCGCGCCGCTCCCATTCTCGAAGGCGGCAACGTCTTCATGGCAGTCGGCGCCCTGCACCTGCCCGGCAAGGCCGGCGTCATCGAGCTGCTGCGCCAGCAGGGTTTACCGTGACCGCCGTGAACTGACTGAACGAGCAAGCGCTCAGCCGAGCGTCATGCGGCGGAGCACATTAGTTTTCCAATAGAACTGATGGACGAGCGCGCCCGCGACATGCGCTGCGATCAGCGCCCAGAGAATGATCTTCAGGACGTCCGCGTGGAGCGAACCGGCGGAATTGATGCCGAAATAGTAGGCGGCGATACCCGTAAGCGGCAAGGCGAAGATCAGGACGTAGAGGCCGGCATGGGCAAGCTTCGCAGCAAGGCGAAAGATCGTCGGCTCCTCCGTCGCCTCGGTCGGAACGCCGTTGAAGAAACGCAGCCCGAGCCTGACCACGGCGAGCAGCAGAATAGCGATGCCGACATAGGCATGGATATTCGCCGACGCAATCTGCTCCGGCGTCGGCACCTCGCCTCTGCGCATGAGCCGATGCCAGATGTTCATGCCATCGGGAAACAGCAGATTGAAGAAGATCAAAAGCGCCACCGTCCAATGAAGCAAACGCTGGCTTAAGCTGTAACCTTTGGCGCACGGCTGTTGCATTTTCTAACCTTCGTCAAATGGCAAAATTAGCGATAGGTGACAATTAAAACAGCCGCCTGCCTCGCGGCAAGCGGCTGCACGCTTCATTACGAATATGTAAGATTACATATGGATCGGCTTGAAGAAGGTCGCAAGCGCGGCTTCCTTCACCGCTTCCGACATCGTCGGATGTGCATGGCAGGTGCGGCCGAGATCTTCCGACGAACCGCCGAACTCCATCAGCACGGTGATCTCGTGGATCATCTCGCCGGCGCCGAAGCCGACGATATGGCCGCCGAGCACCCGGTCGGTTTCCTTATCGGCAAGGATCTTGACGAAACCGTCGGTCGCCAGCATCGCGCGGGCGCGGCCGTTCGCCGTGAACGGGAACTTGCCGACCTTGTAGGCGATACCCGCCACCTTCAGTTCTTCCTCGGTCTTGCCGACCGAGGCGATCTCCGGCTGGGTATAGACGACGCTCGGAATCACGTCATAATTGACGTGGCCATGCTGGCCGGCGAGAATTTCGGCAAGCGCCACGCCCTCGTCTTCCGCCTTATGCGCCAGCATCGGGCCCTTGACCACATCGCCGATCGCATAGATGCCGGCGACATTCGTCTTGAAGTGACCGTCGATCTCGACGCGGCCGCGATTGTCGAGCGCAACACCAGCCTCCTCGAGGCCGAGGCCCGCCGTATAGGGCTTGCGGCCGGTGGCGATCAGCACGACTTCGGCATCGAGCGTCACCTTGTCGCCGCCCTTGACCGGCTCGAACGTGACCTTGGCGCCCTTGTCACCCTTTTCGACGCCGGTAACCTTGGCGCCGAGATGGAAATCGATGCCCTGCTTGGCGAGCATGCGCTGGAACTGCTTGGAGACTTCGCCATCCATGCCGCCGAGAATGGTATCGAGATATTCGACGACCGTGACCTTGGCCCCGAGACGCGACCAGACCGAGCCGAGCTCGAGCCCGATAACGCCGCCGCCGACGACGATCAGCGTTTCCGGCACCTTCTCCAGCGCGATGCCGCCGGTGGACGAGATGATGGTCTTTTCATCGATCTCGACCTGCACGCCCGGGATGCCGGCGACGTCGGAGCCGGTGGCGATGACGATGTTCTTGCCTTCGATCTCCTGCATCGTGCCATCTTCGGCGGTGACGGCAACCTTGCCGGCCGAGACGATCTTGCCGCTGCCCTGGAAGGCGTCGATCTTGTTCTTTTTGAAGAGGAAGGCGACGCCGTCGACATTCGACTTCACCGTGGCGTCCTTGTGAGCCATCATATTGCCGAGATTGAGCGTCGGCGCTGCAATGTCGATGCCGAGCGCGCTCATGCCGTGGCCGGCCTGATGGAACATTTCGGAGGCATGCAGCAGCGCCTTCGACGGAATGCAGCCGACGTTCAGGCAGGTGCCGCCATAGGTCGCGCGCTTTTCGACGACGGCGACCTTGAGGCCGAGCTGGGCTGCCTTGACGGCACAGACATAGCCGCCCGGGCCGGTTCCGATAATGATCACATCGTAAGACATTGCTTCTTTCCCTTTGGATTTTTCAATTAGTCGGCCGCGCGCGACAGTGCGAGGCGGAAGCCGAAGCCGACGAGCGCCGCTCCGGTAATACGGTTGAACCATTTGCCGCTGGCGATGAAGCGGTCACGGATCGCCTTGACCGTGAAGAAATAGGAGACGCCGGCAAACCAGGCGACCAGCGCCGTCGCCATGCCGATGCCGTAGGAGAACTGGATCAGCGCCGGTGTGTCGTGATGCACCAGCGTCGAAAACAGCGACAGGAAGAACAGCACCGGCTTCGGGTTCAGCGCATTGGTGATGAAACCCATGCCGAGGCATTTCGACATCGAGACCGGCTTGCGGTCCTCGGCCGTCACTTCGATCTCCTGCACCCTGAAGCCCGGTTCGCGGAAAGACTTGATGCCGAGATAGACAAGGTAGGCGACACCCGCCCATTTGATCATCGCAAACAGCATCAGCGACTTGGAGACGATCAGGCCGAGGCCGAGGATGGTGTAGCTGATATGGAAGAGCAGCGAGAAGCCCATGCCGAGCCCGGTCATAACAGGGGCGCGGCGCCCATGCACTATGCTCTGGCGCAGAATGACGGCGAAATCGGCCCCCGGCACGACGATGAAGATCGAGAAAACCGCCATCAGGCTGAGAAATTCGAGAATATACTGCATGCAGTTTTTCGCCCTGTCTTCTAGCGGCCGCCGCTCACATTGAGGATCGCGCCGGTTATATAGGAAGCCGAAGGGGAAAGAAGATAGAGGATCGCATCCGCCACCTCCTCGGCCGTGCCGGCCCGCTGCATCGGGACCGACGGCGCCATCTCCCGCGCCCGATCCGGCAGTCCGCCCGAAGCATGGAGGTCGGTTTCGATGATACCGGGCCTGACCGCATTCACGCGAATGCCCTCGGCAGCGACCTCGCGGGAAAGCCCCACCGTGAACGTATCGATCGCCGCCTTCGACGCGGCATAATCGACATACTGCGTCGCCGCGCCGAGGATCGCCGCTATCGACGAGACGTTGACGATCGCCCCGCCCCGGCCGCCGTGCCGGCTCGACATGCGGCGTATAGCCTCTGCGGCGCAGAGCATCGAGCCGGTGACATTGACGCGCAGCATGCGCTCGATCCGCTCTGCCGACATCTCATCGACCCGCTGCGGATAGTCGACGATGCCAGCATTGTTGACGAGACCGTCGAGCCGGCCGAAATGGCCGTCGACCGCCGCAAACATCGCGGCGATATCCGCAGCCTTGCCGACATCACCCTCAATCGCCACCGCCTCGCCGCCATCCTCGACGATCGAAGCCACGACAGCATCAGCAGCCTTGCGGTTAGAGGCGTAATTCACCGCGACACACCAGCCCCGGTGCGCGGCGAGGCGGCAGACGGCGGCGCCGATGCCCCGGCTTCCGCCGGTCACGAGAACAACAGGGGTATCGCTCATGTCGCACACTCCTTGAATGTCAGCACATCCCATGGCGCCACGGAAGCCTTGCCCTCGCCCCAGGCGCTGGATTCGCGGATGGCGGGACCAAGGCCGGGAAGCACGAGCCTTTCGGCCGCCGCAGCCCCTTCCGGCTGCAGATTGTCCATCTCGCCCTTGGCGTCCACGCCATAGACGGCGCCCTGCCAGACCGTGCAGGCATCGAGATCGGCGCCGGTCGCATCACCCTCGGGGCAGTTGAACATCAGAATGCCGATGGCCCGAACCGGATCTTCCGACGGCATGACATACCCTTCCATCACGACCGACGTCTTGAGGGCACTGACCTTGAACTGGTTGCTGGCGGCGGCCGAGGCGGAATTCAGCGGGGCAAAGCGCAGTTCATAGGCGCCGTCACGATCGACATAAACGGCCCGTTCCTGCTTGCATTCCGCCCCAAGCGAGGAGACCGGAACGGCGCAAAACGCAGCGGCTGCGATTGCAGCCACGCCTTTCCGCTTCGCCGTGATCCCGATCCTCCCGCTCATTGCAGCCTCGGCTCCTTCCGCCCGTCGGCATTCTCGACAACGCTAAAATCCGTCAGCAGCACCAGCGCCCGGCCATCCCTGTCGAGCCCCCAGAAAACTGGATAGAAACCGTCGCCCCAGCCGCTCCAGAACACCGCGACATTGCCGTTCTTGCCGGCGACCGGCCGGTGCAACGCATAACGGCCCTTGTTGGCATCGAGATCCGCGGCCAGCACATTGTCGTAATAATTGATATCGGCGTCAGGTTTTTGCGCCTGCGCCTGCGCTTCACGCTCTCCGATCAGCTCAAGCGTATCGGCGTCCATGTAACAGCCGAGGCCGGCATCGACCGGATAGCCGAAGATCTCGCCGTCCTTCAGCGTCGCGACGTCCTGGCCGGGCAGGACGGCAAGCTCCCAATGATCCGGCTTGCCCTCGGCAAACCGCATGCTGGCGGCAACGATGCGCCCGAAGGCCTGGTAGAGCGTCACCGGATATTCGCCCGGCGCAACCGTTCTTGCGAGCGCCGGACGATCGGGCTGGGCAAGCGGATCGGCCGCGACGATGCGCCCGGAGGTCAGCTCGACATTACCCATGTGGATCGCGTTGATCGACCGGCTGGAGAGTTCGGCGTCGCTGAGCACCACCAGCTCGAAATTGCTGCTTGCCTTGCTGAGATCTAAGCCGGCCGCCGTTGCCGAAACCGGAATATGCGCGGCGGCAGCGCAGAGAAGAAGGCGCGCCGCTCGCATGATCCGGTTCCGCATCGAAAGCGCTCCCTTAGAGATCGAGAACCAAACGTTCCGGATCTTCCAGGCTCTCCTTGACGCGCACGAGGAAGGTCACCGCTTCCTTGCCGTCGACTATACGGTGATCGTAGGACAGCGCCAGATACATCATCGGACGGATGACCACCTGGCCGCCGATCGCCACCGGCCGCTCCTGGATCTTGTGCATGCCGAGAATGCCGGACTGCGGCGCGTTCAGGATCGGCGACGACATCAGCGAGCCGTAGACACCGCCATTGGTGATGGTGAAGGTACCGCCCTGCATGTCGGCCATGGATAGCGAGCCGTCACGAGCGGCCTTGGCAAGACGGCCGAGTTCCTTCTCGACTTCGGCGATCGACATCTGATCGGCATCGCGGATGACGGGAACGACGAGACCCTTATCGGTGCCGACGGCCATGCCGACGTGGCAGTAGTTCTTGTAGATGACGTCGGTGCCGTCGATCTCGGCATTGACCGCCGGCAGTTCCTTCAGCGCATGCGTCACCGCCTTGGTGAAGAAGCCCATGAAGCCGAGCTTGACGCCGTGCTTCTTCTCGAAAATGTCCTTGTACTTGTTGCGCAGATCCATGACCGCCTTCATGTCCACCTCATTGTAGGTGGTGAGCATGGCGGCGGTGTTCTGCGCGTCCTTCAGGCGCTTGGCGATCGTCTGGCGCAGGCGCGTCATCTTCACGCGCTCTTCGCGCGAGGCATCCTCGACCGTCGACGGGCCGCGCGCGACGGCAGGAGCGGCGGCGGGTGCCGCAGCCGGAGCGGAAATGCCCTTAGCGACGGCAGCAATGACATCACCCTTCAGCACCTGGCCGCGCTTGCCGCTGCCGTCGATCTGATCGGCCGAAAGGTTGCTTTCGGCAAGCATCTTCGAAGCCGCTGGTGCCGGCGGCATGGTGGAGACGGAAGCGCTCGACGACGATGCGGCAGCAGCAGCAACCGGCGCCGGCTGAGCGGGAGCAGCAGCGGCTGGCTGGGCAGGAGCGGCGGCCGGGGCAGCAGCAGCCGGTGCTGCCGCAGCGACGGCACCTTCGGCGATCTGGCCGAGCAACGCGCCGAGGCCGACGGTCTCGCCGGCGGCGACGACGATTTCCGAAAGCGTGCCGGAGGCGGGTGCCGGAACTTCGATGGTCACCTTGTCGGTTTCAAGCTCGAGAATCGGCTCGTCGGCCTTGATGGCGTCGCCGACCTTCTTGAACCAGGTGCCGACGGTTGCCTCGCTGACGGATTCACCGAGAGTTGGAACGCGGATTTCTGTGGCCATTGTTCAGATCCTGATTTCGTGTGTGTTCGTTTAAGCGTTTCAGACGGCGGGCGGCCGCAAGATGATCGAGGGCATCGGCAGGATATCGAAACGGAAACCGAAACCGGAAGCGATGATCGGGTCGCCGTCGGCAAGAAGCTGTGCCGCCGCCTGATCCTCGACTTCGACGATCGCCATGCCGAAGGCGCCTTCACCCTCGAAGACCGGGCCGACGACGATCGCCGATCCCGCAAGGGCGTGCCGGTGCCAGTATTCGACATGGCGTTTCATCGCCGCCATTTCCTCCCCGGTCCCGTCATGCGGGAAAGTGGGGCGCGGCGGCAGCAGTCTCAGAAAGAAATAAGCCATTGCGCCCCCCTTATGTTAGCCGCCCAGTGCATCCTCGAGGAATGCGGCGAGCTGCGACAGATGCTTGGACATCAGGCCCGTCGCCGGCGAGGCGGCGGCCGGACGGCCGGTATAACGGACGCGCTGGTACTTTGCATCGATGTGGGCGAGCACCCATTCGAGGAAGGGATCGATGAACGACCATGCGCCCATGTTCTTTGGCTCTTCCTGGCACCAGACCATCTCGGCATTGCGGAAGCGCGACAGCTCGTTGATCAGCGCCTTTGCCGGGAACGGATAGAGCTGTTCGACACGCAGGAGATAGACGTCGTCGATGCCGCGCTTTTCACGTTCTTCGAGAAGATCGTAATAGACCTTGCCGGAGCACATGACGACACGGCGGATCTTGTTGTCCTTCTGCAGCTTGATCGGGCCGTCCTTGATGACCTCGGCATCGTCCCAGAGCAGGCGATGGAAGGCTGATTCACCGGCCATTTCGGCAAGAGTCGAGACCGCCCGCTTGTGGCGCAGCAGCGACTTCGGCGTCATCAGGATCAGCGGCTTGCGGAAGTCGCGCTTCAACTGCCGGCGCAGGATGTGGAAGTAGTTCGCCGGCGTCGTGACGTTGGCGACCTGCATGTTGTCCTCGGCGCAAAGCTGCAGGAAACGCTCGAGGCGGGCCGAGGAGTGTTCCGGACCCTGTCCCTCATAGCCATGCGGCAACAGGCAGACGAGGCCCGACATGCGCAGCCATTTGCGTTCGCCCGACGAGATGAACTGGTCGAAGACCACCTGCGCGCCGTTGGCAAAATCGCCGAACTGCGCTTCCCAGAGCGTCAGCGCATTCGGACGGGCCAGCGAGTAGCCATATTCGAAACCGAGTACGGCCTCTTCCGAAAGCATCGAATTGATGACTTCGTAGCGCCCCTGCGTCGGTGAAAGATTGGCGAGCGGGATGTAGCGTTCCTCGGTTTCCTGATCATAGAGGACCGAGTGGCGCTGCGAGAAGGTGCCGCGTTCGCAATCCTGACCGGACAGGCGGATCTTGCTGCCTTCGACGCAGAGCGCGCCGAAGGAGAGCGCCTCGGCCATCGCCCAGTCGATACCCTCACCAGTGGCGATCATATTGGCGCGGTTTTCCATGAAGCGCTGGATCGTGCGGTGCGCATTGAAGCCCGCCGGGATCTCAGACAGCTTGCGGCCGATTTCCTTCAGCGTCTTCATCGGCACGGCGGTCTTGCCGCGGCGCTGCTCGTCGGCATTGTCGGCCGCGCGCAGGCCCGACCACTCGCCGTCCAGCCAGTCGGCCTTGTTCGGCTTATAGTGCTGGCCGGCCTCGAACTCCTGTTCGAGATGAGCGCGCCAGTCGGCCTTCATCTTCTCGACTTCGCCGTCGGTGAGCAGGCCCTCGGCGACGAGGCGCGCCGCATAGAGCTGCAGCACGGTCTTGTGGCCGCGGATCACCTTGTACATCTTCGGCTGCGTGAAGGACGGTTCATCGCCTTCATTGTGGCCGTAGCGGCGGTAGCAGAACAGGTCGACCACAACGGGCTTATGGAACTTCATGCGGAATTCGGTCGCGACCTTGGCCGCATAGACCACCGCTTCCGGATCGTCGCCATTGACGTGGAAGATCGGCGCCTCGATCATCTTGGCGACGTCGGATGGATAGGGCGACGAACGCGAGAAGGCCGGGTTCGTGGTGAAGCCGATCTGGTTGTTGATGATGACGTGCATGGTGCCGGCGACGCGGTGGCCGCGCAGGCCGGAAAGCCCGAGGATTTCGGCAATGACGCCCTGGCCGGCAAAAGCTGCGTCGCCATGAATCAGCAGCGGCAGAACCTTGGAGCGTTCAGATAGCGGAATGATGTCGCCTTCCCACACCGTAGCGCTCATATCCTGCTTGGCACGCACCTTGCCCATGACGACAGGGTCGACGATTTCCAGATGCGAGGGGTTTGCCGTCAGCGACACATGCACCTTGTTGCCGTCGAATTCGCGGTCGGAAGAGGCGCCGAGATGGTACTTGACGTCGCCCGAGCCTTCGACTTCGTCGGGTGCGTAGGAGCCGCCCTTGAACTCGTGGAAGATCGCCCGGTGCGGCTTGCCCATGACCTGGGACAGCACGTTGAGACGGCCGCGATGGGCCATGCCGAAGACGGCTTCCTTAAGTCCGAGATGACCGCCGCGCTTGAGGATCTGCTCCAACGCCGGGATCAGCGACTCGCCGCCGTCGAGGCCGAAGCGCTTGGTGCCCTTGAACTTGACGTCGAGGAACTGCTCATAGCCTTCGGCTTCGACCAGCTTGGCGAGGATCGCCTTCTTGCCCTCGGCCGAGAAGGCAACACCCTTGTCCGGCCCCTCGATGCGCTCCTGGATCCACGCCTTCTCTTCCGGATTGGAGATATGCATGAATTCGACACCGAGCGTCGAGCAATAGGTGCGCTCGAGGATATCGATCATCTCGCGGATGGTCGCGTATTCCAAGCCGAGCACGTTGTCGATGAAGATCCTGCGATCGTAATCGGCTGATGTGAAGCCGTAGTTCTCCGGCGACAGCTCGCGATAGTCGTCGACGGAGGCGGCGATGCCGAGCGGATCGAGCTTGGCATGCAGGTGGCCGCGCATGCGGTAGGCGCGGATCATCATGATGGCGCGCACGGAATCGCGCGTCGCCTGCAGAACGTCGGCGCCGTCGGCGGGCTTGCCCTGCGCTTCGGCCTTGGCCTTGACCTTGGTTTCGATGACCTTCTCGACGATGCCCCAATCGCCGTCGAGTGCGGACACCAGGTCGCCGCCGGCGACCAGCGGCCAGTTCTTCTTGCGCCAGGAAGCCCCCTTGGCCGCCCTCTTCACATCGCTGGGATCTTCCTCCAGAGCTTTGAAGAAGGTCCGCCACTGATCGTCGACCGATGCCGGGTCCTCTTCGTACCGCGCATGAAGCTGCTCGATATAGGCAGCGTTGGCGCCATCCAGAAACGAGGTGATCTGAAACTGTTCGTTGGCTTCTTGCCGTGCCATGGTGATATGCGGACGCTTCCGTCCGCCTCCTGACTTTGATGAATTTGCCGGCTCGATCGCCGGCTGCCGCATTCCGATTGCCGCCTGTCCGCGACGCATCTGCATGTATCGTGCCGTCAAGACCGGGCGGAAGGCGCAGATGCCGTTCCTCCGCCCGGGAATAAGTTGGTTTAGCCCTTGAGGACTTCAACCAGCGTCTTGCCGAGGCGGGCCGGAGATGGCGACACCTTGATGCCTGCCGATTCCATCGCCGCGATCTTCGATTCAGCGTCGCCCTTGCCGCCGGAAACCACAGCGCCGGCATGGCCCATGGTGCGGCCCTTAGGTGCGGTGCGGCCGGCGATGAAGCCGGCCATTGGCTTCTTGCGGCCCTTCTTGGCCTCGTCCTTGAGGAACTGTGCGGCGTCTTCCTCAGCCGAGCCGCCGATTTCGCCGATCATGATGATCGACTGGGTGGCTTCGTCGGCCAGGAACATTTCGAGCACGTCGATGAACTCGGTGCCCTTGACCGGGTCGCCGCCGATGCCGACGGCCGTCGTCTGGCCGAGGCCTTCATTGGAGGTCTGGAACACGGCTTCATAGGTCAGCGTGCCCGAGCGGGACACGATGCCGACCGAACCCTTGCGGAAGATCGAACCCGGCATGATGCCGATCTTGCATTCTTCCGGCGTCAGGATGCCCGGGCAGTTCGGGCCGAGCAGGCGCGACTTGGAGCGGTCGAGGCGAGCCTTGACGCGCACCATGTCCATGACCGGGATACCTTCGGTGATGCAGGTGATGAACGGGATCTCGGCGTCGATCGCCTCGATGATCGCATCGGCGGCACCGGCCGGCGGAACATAGATGACGGTCGCGTCGGCGCCGGTCTTTTCCTTGCCCTCCGCAACGGTCGCGAAGATCGGCAGGCTTTCGCCCTTGCGCCGACCCAGGTTTCGCCGCCCTTCTTCGGGTGGATGCCGCCGACCATCTGCGTGCCGTAGTAGGCAAGCGCCTGTTCGGTGTGGAACGTGCCGGTCTTGCCGGTCAGACCCTGCACGAGGATCTTGGTGTCTTTATTGACGAGAATAGACATGCGAGGCCTTTGTCTAGGAGAGGTTGGAAGACGTGGGGGACGAGCGACGATAGATGCCGCTGACGACCTCCTGCCAAGTATCGCTGCCTGCAGGCGAAAAGCTGACGCCCATCCGGTAGCAGTCTTCATTTTCAAATGTGAATGTGGTGCGCTGTCGGCCGCGCGGCGAAGCCTTCATCAGCACGAGTTCCTTGCCGCTCCATTCGCCGGAAGCTGGCGAGGGCGGCGCAAAACCTGCACTGTCGAACTGGTACAGCTTGTAGGTCTTATCCGAAGCATCGAAGCCGAAGACATTGCGGGCCTCGAACGAAACAGCCCCATCGCGCGTCTGCCGATAGCGCTGCTCGAGGAAGAAGCCACCGAACAGCGGCTCGCCGGAAAGTCTAGCATCGGCCTTACCTTCTGTCGTCCACGCCGATCCTGCGACACGCTCCTCCCCTTCCCATACGCCGGAAAAGGCGTTGAGACGGATATGAGCAGCAGATGGCGTGGACTGGAAGGCCATGATCGCTCTCAGCCGTTGATTGCCGCGACGATCTTCTTGGCCGCATCGTCCAAGTCGTCAGCCGCCGTGATCGCCAGACCCGACTCGTTCAGGATCTTCTTGCCGAGCTCGACATTCGTGCCTTCAAGGCGCACGACGAGCGGAACCTTGAGACCGACTTCCTTGACCGCGGCAATGACGCCCTCGGCAATGACATCGCACTTCATGATGCCGCCGAAGATATTGACGAGAATGCCTTCGACCTTGGGGTCCGCGGTGATGATCTTGAAAGCCGCAGCAACCTTCTCCTTGCCGGCGCCGCCGCCGACGTCGCAGAAGTTAGCCGGCTCCTTGCCGTAGAGCTTGATGATATCCATCGTCGCCATGGCGAGGCCGGCGCCGTTGACCATGCAGCCGATATTGCCGTCGAGCGCGACATAGGCGAGGTCCCACTTCGAGGCCTCGATTTCCTTGGCGTCTTCTTCGGTTTCGTCGCGCAGGAGCTTGACGTCGTCGTGACGAAAGAGCGCATTGCCGTCGAAGGACATCTTCGCGTCGAGAACCCGCAGGTGACCGTCCTTCATGACGATCAGCGGATTGACCTCGAGCAGCGCCATGTCTTTCTCGTTGAAGGCCTTGTAGAGCGCCGGGAAGAGCGACGTCGCATCTTCGGCGGCCGCACCGTCGAGCTGCAGAGCCTTAGCGATCGCAGCAACGTCGGCAGCCGTCACACCGGCTTCCGGATCGATGGCGATCGTCTGGATCTTCTCCGGCGTGTCATGGGCGACAGCCTCGATATCCATGCCGCCTTCGGTGGAAACCACGAAAGCCACGCGGCCGACCGAACGGTCGACCAGCAGCGAGCAATAAAGCTCGCGAGCAATGTCGGCGCCGTCTTCGATGTAGAGGCGATTGACCTGCTTGCCGGCGTCGCCGGTCTGCGCCGTCACCAGCGTATTCCCGAGCATTTCCTTGGCGTGGGCAACCACTTCGTCGATCGACTTGGCGAGACGCACACCGCCCTTGGCCTCCGGCGACAGTTCCTTGAACTTGCCCTTGCCGCGGCCGCCGGCATGGATCTGGCTCTTGACCACGTAAAGCGGGCCCGGAAGCGACTTGGCGGCAGCCTCGGCTTCTTCGACCTTGAGAATAGCCACACCCTCGGCGACCGGCGCGCCATAGCCCTTCAGCAGAGCCTTGGCTTGATATTCATGAATGTTCATGGGTCTATCCCTGTTTGGATTAGTTCAGCGCCAATTACTTGAGGGAAGGCGCGATATTGATGCAGGCCTCGCAGAGGCCGGCGACGGCGCCGACGGACTTGTCGAAGGCTTCCTTCTCGGTCTTGTTGAGATCGATCTCGATGATGCGCTCGACGCCGCCGGCGCCGATGACGGTGGGAACGCCGACATACATGTCCTTGACGCCGTACTGGCCACTCAGGTGAGCCGCGCAGGGCAGAACGCGCTTCTTGTCCTTGAGGTAGGATTCTGCCATCTCGATCGCCGAGGCGGCCGGCGCGTAATAGGCCGAGCCGGTCTTCAGCAGGCCGACGATTTCGGCGCCGCCGTCACGGGTGCGCTGGATGATCTCTTCGAGGCGTTCCTTGGTGACCCAGCCCATAGTGACGAGGTCGGTAAGCGGAATGCCGCCGACCGTCGAGTAGCGGGCGAGCGGCACCATCGTGTCGCCGTGGCCGCCGAGCACGAAGGCGGTGACGTCCTGGACGGAGACGTTGAATTCCTTGGCGAGGAACAGACGGAAGCGCGAGGAGTCGAGAACGCCGGCCATGCCGACGACCTTGTTGGCCGGAAGGCCGGAGAACTTCTGCAGCGCCCAGACCATCGCGTCGAGCGGGTTGGTGATGCAGATCACGAAAGCGTTGGGGGCATATTTCTTGATGCCGGCGCCGACCTGCTCCATGACCTTGAGGTTGATGCCGAGAAGATCGTCGCGGCTCATGCCGGGCTTGCGGGCAACGCCGGCGGTGACGATGCAGACGTCAGCGCCTTCGATCGCGGAATAATCGCTGGCGCCTGTCAGGTTGACGTCGAAGCCTTCGACCGGCGAGGACTGGGAGATATCGAGACCCTTGCCCTGGGGAATGCCGTCCGCAATGTCGAAGAGGACGATGTCGCCCAGTTCCTTCAGGCCGGCGAGGTGCGCCAGCGTGCCACCAATCATGCCAGAACCAATGAGTGCGATCTTGTTACGCGCCATTTCGCTGTTTCCTTTGCGATCAAATTCGGTGAACGACGCGCGAGGCACCGCCCAATGACGCAATCGCATAGACCGAAAGCCTTAAAATGGCAATGCATTAATTTTGATGCAGCATTTTCAATCGTTTAGATACAAAAATTCTTACGTAAACGTAAGATATTCTGTCACCGAATTGTTACTCGGCGGCCCGCTTCTCATGGTGCAGCACAAGATATTCGGCACTGCGCATTTCAAACAGCCGGGATGCCGTGCGGTCGAATTCAAACCCCTCGGTGCCCCGGCGGTGCAGCAAAAGTTCCTCCGGCATGGCCGCCGCGGAAATGTAAAGCCGCACCGCATGGTCGTA
This sequence comes from Rhizobium sp. F40D2, assembly GCF_051810745.2. Lineage (NCBI taxonomy): Bacteria > Pseudomonadati > Pseudomonadota > Alphaproteobacteria > Hyphomicrobiales > Rhizobiaceae > Rhizobium > Rhizobium sp. F40D2. The sequence goes on along the minus strand of NZ_CM131436.1, from coordinate 1,895,570 downwards.
GAACGTATCGACCATAATGATGAAGCGTTTGATCTGGTTCCGTTTCTCCGGTCCGAGCAAGGGAACGTGATCGAGGAAGACCGTATCGAAGCGCTCGGCGATGGCCAGGAAGTCGACTGCCCCGAGCGGCTTGTCGCAAAGATCGGTGAAGGAAAACCGCGCCATGCGCTCGACGGCGAGCGGCACGTGGATGTGGCGCCCCTTCATCGGAATATCCAGCGGCTGCGCCTTGCGCCCGTGCAGCGCCTGCGTCCAGGACGCATCCATGGCCATGTCGTTGTGGTCGTTGACCGGCACCAGATAGACCGGCTGGCTGCTCAGCTTCTCCATCCGGTAATCGGTCGGCGAATCCAGGGTGACGACGTCGACATGCTGCTTGAGAAGGGCGACGAAGGGCAGGAAGAGGCCGCGGTTGAGGCCATCCGCGTAGAGATTGTCGGGCTCGACATTCGAAGTCGCAACCAGCACGCATCCGCGCGCGAAAAGCTCGGAGAACAGCCGCGACAGGATCATCGCATCGGCGATATCGGTGACGGTGAATTCGTCGAAGCAAAGCAGTTCCGCTTCCTCGTAGAGGGCGGCGGCAACCGGCGGCATCGGATCGGCCTGCTTCGTCTCGCCGTTCTTGAGCTTCAGCCGATGCGCTGCGATGCGGCTATGCACATCCGCCATAAATTCGTGGAAATGCGCCCGCCGCTTCTTTTTGCACGGCGCCATCGAGAAGAACATGTCCATCAGCATGGTCTTGCCGCGTCCGACGCTGCCGTGGATATAAAGCCCCTTGATGCCGGCGGCGGATTTCTTCTTGGCGGCAAACAGCCAGCCAAGCGCGCTCGATTTTGCCGCCGGCCGTTGCTGCTTCAGCCCGGCAAGCACCCGATCCAGGCTTTTGGCCACGTCCATCTGGGCGGCATCGACCTGCAGCGTACCGGAAAGCGTCAGCGATTTAAGCTGTTCGCAGACGCTGAGCGCATAATCTGGCATTGGCTGCATGAGGGCATATCCGCCTGTCAGTCATCGGCCGGGCCCGCCGGATCGTTACCGCGCCGGCACTTGTTACCGCGCCGGTACTTGTTACCGGCTGAGGCTGATCTGCTGGCCCGTGCTGGTCTGGCCCTCGAAGCGGTTGTCGGCCGTCTTGTAGACGCTGCCGAGCTGATTGCCCGAGCGGTCCTTGAGCAGCACCTGCTTGCCGGCAACCTCCCAAGAGCCCATCGCCGTCAGCTCGCCGACGCAGCCACGTGTGCCGCCGCGCGAACCGCTGCCGAGATTGGTGAGCGTCAGGAACATGTCGCAGCTGCCATTGACGCGCCAGCTTCCGACCATCGATTCCTTGGTGACATCGAGCGCATTCGCAGCCATGGCGCCGGCCTGCGCGCCCGGCATCGGTGCCGTCGATGCCGGCGCCGCGGGGAACTGCGAGTTGTTGACCGGCGGAAGCTGCCCACCCTGAACCGAGGGAACCGGCTGCGCCGTCAACGGCGCCGGCCCGGCATTCGGGCCTGAGTTGTAATCATATGCCGTACGCTGACAACCGGCTAGAGCGAGAGCCACCACCAGACCTGTCATCGCATATCGCAACTGCATCATCATACTCCTGATTTCGGCTAGCGCCGCAGAGAAACGGGCGTGAGACAAGTCCGATTATCGTAACTCGCTTTGGTTAATCAAGTCAGACGGCATAAATTGCCCGTGACAACAACTAACCGAAAAACGATACAGTTCAACTGTCCCGCTGCAAAACTTCCTGCACATAGAATTTGTCAGCAAGGTGTTGTGCGTGCTGATCTATGCCCGGACCCCGGTCGAATTCCCGCAAGTCCTGAGAAAGCGCTTCAGCGCGCGCCGCCGGATCGCACCAGCATTCAGGCGCTGCGCGACCTGGCCTGCGTCTCTTCAACCATCGGCATGCATGTGCTGATCAGACCCGGCGCTCGACCATCATCTTCTTGATTTCGGCGATCGCCTTGGCTGGGTTGAGGCCCTTCGGGCAGGTCTGCGCACAATTCATGATCGTGTGGCAGCGATACAGGCGGAACGGATCCTCGAGATTGTCGAGACGTTCACCGGTCGCCTCGTCTCTGGAGTCGATCAGCCAGCGATAGGCCTGCAGCAGAACGGCCGGACCGAGATAGCGGTCGCCGTTCCACCAGTAACTCGGACAGGAAGTCGAGCAGCAGGCGCAGAGGATGCATTCATAAAGGCCGTCGAGCTTCTGCCGGTCCTCATGGCTCTGCTTCCACTCCTTGGCGGGCGCCGGCGACACCGTCTTCAGCCAGGGCTCGATCGAACGATGCTGAGCATAGAAGTTGGTGAGATCAGGCACCAGATCCTTGACGACAGGCAAATGCGGTAACGGATAGATCTTCACCGCGCCGGTGATATCGTCGAGGCCCTTGGTGCAGGCGAGCGTGTTCGTGCCGTCGATATTCATCGCGCAGGAGCCGCAGATGCCCTCGCGACAGGACCGGCGCAGCGTCAGCGTCGGGTCAATCTTGTTCTTGATATAGAGCAGGCCGTCGAGCACCATCGGGCCGCAATCGTCGACGTCGATGTAGAACGTATCGATCGACGGGTTCTGCCCGTCATCCGGACTCCAACGATAGACGCGGAATTCGCGGGTGTTTTTGGCACCCGCCGGCTTCGGCCAGACCTTACCTTCGCGCATCTGAGAATTCTTGGGGAGAGCGAGTTCAACCATGTCCGGTTCCTCTTGAGATCAGTACACGCGAGCCTTGGGCTCGATCTTGTGCGGATCGATGCCTTCCGCGATGAGGTCGGTGTGAACAGGCCTGTAGTCGAGTTTCACGTCACCTGCCTCGCTGACCCAGGCAAGCGTATGCTTGCGCCAGTTGACGTCGTCGCGGCCGGCGAATGCGCCCTCGGTATAGTCCTCGCGGGCATGTGAACCGCGACTCTCCTTGCGGGCCTCGGCGCCGTAGATCGTCGTGATGGCGTTGGCCATCAGGTTCTGCAGTTCGAGCGTCTCGACCAGATCCGAGTTCCAGATCATCGAGCGGTCGGTGACCTTGATATCACGCATTTCCTGCCAGATCGCCGAGATGCGCCGGCAGCCGGATTCCAGCGATTCCTGCGTGCGGAAGACGGCTGCGTCTTCCTGCATGGCGCGCTGCATCTTCTCACGCAGTTCCGCCGTCGGCGTGTTGCCGCTGGCGTGACGCAAGCCGTCGAAACGGTCCATGATCTTGTCGCAGGCTGAGACATTGAGATGTGGGATCGGCGCTGCGCGGTCGATCACCTCGCCGGCGCGGATCGCCGCGGCGCGGCCGAAGACCACGAGGTCGATCAGCGAGTTGGAGCCGAGGCGGTTGGCGCCGTGCACCGAGGCGCAGCCGGCTTCGCCCACGGCCATCAGCCCGGGGATGATCCGTTCCGGATTGGCGCCGTCGGCGTTCAGCACTTCGCCCCAGTAATTCGTCGGAATGCCGCCCATATTGTAATGAACGGTCGGCAGAACCGGGATCGGCTCGCGCGTGACGTCGACGCCGGCAAAGATCTTGGCGCTCTCGGAAATCCCCGGCAGCCGCTCGTGCAGCACGGCCGGATCGAGATGGTCGAGATGCAGGAAGATATGGTCTTTGTTCTTGCCGACGCCGCGGCCTTCACGGATCTCAAGCGTCATGCAGCGCGAAACGACGTCACGCGAGGCAAGGTCCTTGGCCGACGGCGCGTAACGCTCCATGAAGCGCTCACCCTCGGAGTTGACCAGGTAGCCACCTTCGCCGCGTGCGCCTTCGGTGATCAGACAGCCCGAACCGTAGATGCCGGTCGGGTGGAACTGGACGAATTCCATGTCCTGCAGCGGCAGGCCGGCGCGCGCCACCATGCCGCCGCCGTCGCCGGTGCAGGTATGGGCTGAGGTTGCCGAGAAATAGGCGCGGCCGTAGCCGCCGGTCGCCAGCACCACCATCTTGGCGGCGAAGCGGTGGATCGTGCCGTCGTCGAGGCACCAGGCGACGACGCCGGTGCAGCGGCTGCCGTCTTCCGACATGATCAGGTCGAGCGCGAAATACTCGATGAAGAATTCGGCATTGTGGCGCAGCGACTGGCCGTAAAGCGTGTGTAGGATAGCGTGGCCGGTGCGGTCGGCAACGGCACAGGTGCGCTGCACCGGCGGGCCTTCGCCGTAATTCTGCATATGGCCGCCGAACGGGCGCTGGTAGATCTTGCCTTCGTCATTGCGCGAGAACGGCACGCCGTAATGCTCGAGCTCGTAGACCGCCTTCGGCGCTTCCATGGTGAGATACTGCATGGCGTCGACGTCGCCGAGCCAGTCGGAGCCCTTGACGGTGTCGTAGAGGTGCCACTGCCAGCTGTCGGGCGTCATGTTGCGCAGCGAGGCGGCAATACCGCCCTGCGCCGCGACCGTATGCGAGCGGGTCGGGAATACCTTGGTGATGCAGGCCGTGCGAAAACCCTGCTCGGCCATCCCGAGCGTGGCGCGCAAGCCGGCGCCGCCAGCGCCGACGACGATCACGTCGTAGGAATGATCGACATATTTGTAGGCCTTGTCGTTCTGGGCGGGTGAAGTCGGTGCCATATCGAGCTTATCCTACGAATGCGATTTTCAGAATGGCGAAGAGACAGAGGCCGGCGATCAGGATCGCAAAGAACGTATTCAGCATCAGCAGAGCGATCTTGCCAAACTCGCCGTGCACGTAATCCTCGATGATCACCTGCATGCCGAGCTTCATGTGGATGACGCCTGAAATCACCATCAGCCCCATGACGACCGCGACGAAAGGGTTCGACAGCGCACGCACCACATCCGCATAGGGCGCGCCGGCATAGGCGATCATGAAGAAAAGGAAGAAAAGGATGAGCGGAACATTGGCGACGGCCGTCAGACGCTGGCGCCAGAAATGGTCCGTGCCGTCCTTGGCGGAGCCGAGCCCGCGAACCTTGCCGAGGGGGGTGCGCATATCCATGAGAGGACCTTCAGAAGCGAATGAGGAAGCCGATCACCCAGACCAGCACGGTCAGACAGAGCGACCCGATGATGTTGGCAATGGCGAGCTTGGTCGAGAATTCCTTCTCGAAGCCGTAGCCGAGATCCCACATGAAGTGGCGGAAGCCGCCGAGCATGTGGTGCAGCAGCGCCCAGGTATAGCCGAGCAGCACCAGCTTGCCGAGAAGGCTGCCGAGCACCCAACTGGCCCAGTCGTAGGAGCCCTGGCCGCTTGCCGCTGCGATCAGCCACCAGGCGACGAGCAGCGTCCCGACGTAGAGCGCGCCACCGGTAATGCGGTGGACGATGGACATGACCATTGTGGGAATAGGTTTGTAAATCTGCAAATGCGGCGATAGAGGCCGGTTATTTGTCACGTTCGCCATCAGAACCTCGCGGCGGCTTCTCTGCGCTCCCGGATTTCGGAGCATGCTCAGTCAACCACACGAATGACAAATTCTCTGTGTGCGTTGCATCAATTGCGACGTTTAATCACCGGAAACGCCGACGACAAGCACAATCGCTATCTTGCCTTAATTTAATCGATTGGGGTTACCATGAAATTTGCAGGCTAACGAAACTTGTGTTTTCGGCTCAATAATTATGTCGTTCTCGCGAGTTGCATGGACAAGCTGCCGCTTTTGGCGCAATCTGGCGTTAACGATTTGTTAACGATCGGAATTCCGGAGGCCGGCGTCCATGTTTCGCAGTCTATGCGCAGTCACCCTGCTTTCACTCGCCGCGCTTGCAGCACTGCCTGCCGCCGCCGGCGAGCGCCGTCTTGATCGTCGCTTCCCCGATCAACGCTTCGTTGGCCATCGCCACGCCTTTCACAACGGATTGTTTCTCGGCGAACGGGCAAACTGGCGCGATCGCGGCATCCGTTTCGTCAAGCTATGGCCGCCGGCACGGCAGAGAGCGGATGCCGTTCTTGAAGCAGTTTTCGTCGGCGGCAACAGAGCGGGTGACCCGCGGCAGCCTCGTCGTCGTATTGCCTCCGGCACGGGGCGGGGACGGCGGCGATAACTATGCCGGCTCTTCCTATGTCTATCAGGTCGATGGCGGAACCTATGTCGGCGGAGCCGGCTACGGTTTCTATCCCGCGCCGCGGCCTCAGCCGCTGGCCCCAAAGGCGAAGGTCATCGACGTCGCCGTCCAGGACGACCCTTGCGCCTACGAGGCCAATGTCTGCGTCATCCGGCCTTAGTTAGAAACCGCCACACCGTCGTGTTCTTGATTTCGCTGTCTTCGAGCGCACGCGTCACCGGCACCTCGTAATCCGCGCAGAATTCTAATCGATCCCGAGGCAGGTAGCTGCGGCCGGGATCCCCAACCAGCACCGGCTTACCGCCCTCCGCCAACCTCGAGAACCAGGGAATGAGCGCATCGGCAAAAGCGCGGTCGTAGAAGACGTCGCCGGCAAGCACGATATCCGCATCGACGGGTTTGCCGATCAGATCGGCGCCGGCAAACCCGAGCGCAACGCCGTTGGCCGCGGCATTCAGCCGGATCGCGCTCTCCGTCCAGGGATCGATATCGGCGGCCGTCACCTTCAGGGCACCGGCCATCGCGGCCGCAATGCCGACGAGGCCGGAGCCGCTGGCGAAATCCAGCACGCGCTTGCCGCGCACCATCTCCGGATGATCAAGGATATAGCGCGCCAGTCCCTGGCCGCCCGCCCAGGCAAAAGCCCAGAAGGGCGGCGGTAGACCGATCGCCTCCAGCTCCTCCTCCGTCTTCAGCCAGAGCTCATGCGCTTCGCTTGCCAGATGGAGCAAGATCTCCGGCACGTGCGGCGGCGCCATCACGCTGGTATTGGCGCGGATGAAGGCTTCCGGATCAGTCTTCAACGCGGCGGATTATCTAGCCCGCCCATGCGGCAGACTTCGGCCCATTCGTCATCCGTCACCGGCTGCACGGAAAGCCGCATGGAGGTGACGAGCGACATCTTAGCGAGCTTTTCGCTCGCCTTGACATCCTTCAGCGTCACCGGCTTCGGCATGTCCATGACGGCGCGAATGTGGACGCAATCCCACTTCGGATCGCCCTTGGCGGTCGAATCCGGCTGCGACAGGGCTGAGACTTCGACGATCCCGACGATCTCCAGACCGTCATTGGAATGGTAGAAGAAGCCCTTGTCGCCGATCTGCATCGCCCGCATGTTATTGCGCGCCAGATAGTTGCGAACGCCGGTCCATTCCGTGCCCTTTTCGCCGGCGGCCTTCTGCTGCTCCCAGGACCAGGAGGCAGGTTCTGATTTATAGAGCCAGTGCGCCATGCCTCACGCCTCCGGCTTGTTGAAGACCCAGTTGTAGGCCTTGACGTCGACGCTTTCGAACAAGCCGGCCTTGGCATAAGGATCGGCATCGGCAAGCGCCCGCGCCGCCTCCTTCGTCTCAGCTTCGACGATAATCAGGCTGCCGCAGGCCTTGCCCTCATCATCGAGAAACGGGCCGGCGATCTTCAGCGTGCCCTCGGCGTTCAGCCCGTTCAGATACTCAAGATGCGTCGGCCTGGTTTCCATGCGCACATTCAGATGGCCCGGCTTGTCCTTGCAGAGAAGGGCGAAAAGCATGTCTGTCTCCTATTCGGTGGTGATTGGGCGCGTCATCAGCTGCTCGATCGCCTCTGATATGTCGAGCCTGCCGTCGATGATGGCGGAAACGGCGTCGGTGATCGGCATGCTGACCCCAAGCTCCGCGGCGAGCCGCGAGGCGACGGAGGCGGCAAGCGCGCCTTCCACCAGCGCGCCCTGCAGCGGATCGACCTTTTCGCCGCGCCCGAGCGCTATGCCGAAGCGCAGGTTTCGCGATTGATGGCTCGTTGCCGTCAGCACCAGATCGCCGAGACCGGAAAGCCCGCGCACGGTGTCGGCCTGCCCGCCCTTGGCGACGACGAAGCGCGACATTTCCGCAAGCCCGCGCGCAATCAGCGCCGCACGGGCGGAGTCGCCGAGGCCGCCGCCTTCGACGATGCCGCAGGCGATCGCCAGCACGTTCTTCAGCGCGCCGCCAAGTTGCACGCCGATGCGGTCGCTGGAGGCATAGAGCCGGAAGGTCCGGCCGGAAATCGCCAGGGCGAGTCGTTCGGCGATCTCCACATCCTCAGCCGCAATCGCCATCGCCGTCGGCAGGCCCTTGGCGATATCGGCCGCAAAACCCGGGCCGGAGAGCACGGCGATGGGATGGTCGGGCAGTTCTCGTTCCAGCATGTCGGTCAAGAGATTGCCGGTCGCCCGCTCGATGCCCTTGGCGCAGGTGACGACGATGGCGTCTTTCGAAAGATAGGGGCCGTATTGCCGGGCCGCATCGGCCTGCGCCTGCGACGGCATCGCAAATAGCACGATGGAGGCGGCGGCGATCGCCTCGGGCTCGGCGGCAAATTCCAGCGTATCGGGCAAGTATATGCCGGGCAGCGCCGCATCATGCAACCGTTCGGCCTTCAGATCGGCCATCAGCGACGGATTGCGCCCGACAAGCGTCACCGCGCTGCGGCCGGCAAGGGCGATGACGGCGGCGAGGGCCGTTCCGAAAGCTCCCGATCCGACGACGGCAATGTTTTCGCTCATGCCTTGGCCCCTCTCTTTCCAAAACCGATCAGCGTTTCCGCATTGGAATCGAGCGGCCAGCGCGAACGCGGCTGGACGTCGAGCGGATCCGGTGCAGCGCCCGTCGCCATGCGCTCCAGTCCCGCCCAGGCGATCATCACGGCATTGTCGGTGCAGAGGTGCAGCGGCGGCGCAATGAAGCGGAAGCCGTTCTTGTCGCAGAGTGCGTGCAGCGTGCCGCGCAGTTCGAGATTGGCGGCGACACCGCCGGCAACGACGAGGGCGGGCTTCTCATCGGTCGAGGCAAATTCCGTCTTGAACCGCTGCAGGCCACGGCCGATGCGGTCCTTCAGCGTCCGCGAAATCGCCTTCTGGAACGAGGCGCAGATATCGGCCACGTCCTGATCGCTGAGCGGGGCGATATCCTGTGCCGCCTGCCGCACCGCCGTCTTCAGCCCGGAGAAGGAGAAATCGAGCCGCGCCTCGCCCACCAACGGCCGCGGAAACGCGAAGCGGTCGGGATTGCCGTCCCGCGCCATCCGTTCCACCGCCGGGCCGCCGGTATAGGGCAGACCGAGCAGCTTTGCCGTCTTGTCGAAAGCCTCGCCGAGCGCATCGTCGATCGTCGTGCCCCAGCGCTGATACTCTCCGACGCCACGCACCAGGATCAGCTGGGTATGGCCGCCGGAAACGAGCAGCATCAGATAGGGAAAGGCAAGCCCATCGGTCAGCCGCGCCGTCAGCGCATGGCCTTCGAGATGGTTGACCGCATAGAGCGGTTTGCCGGCGGCTCTCGCGATCGCCTTACCGGTCATCAATCCCACAAGCAGCCCGCCGATCAGTCCTGGCCCGGACGTGGCGGCAATGGCGTCGACTTCATCAAGCGACACATTGGCGCGCTTCAGCGCCTCCTCGATCAGCTCGTCCAGCGCCTCGACATGGGCGCGCGCCGCAATCTCCGGCACCACGCCGCCATAGGCGCTATGCTCGTCGAGCTGGGACAGCACAACATCGGACAGCACGTTGGCATTTCCCTCCGCATCGCGCTCGACGACGGCGGCCGCGGTCTCGTCGCAGCTCGTTTCGATGCCAAGGATGCGCAGAAAGGGAACCATGAGGCCTGTTCGTTGATTGCGATGGGATGGAAACCCGTTTACGAGAACTCCGGTAACAACGGAACTGAGCGGATGCAAACAAAACCTTTCCGGATCGGCACGCGGGGCAGCCCGCTGGCGCTTGCCCAGGCGCATGAGGCCCGCGACAGGCTGATGGCGGCGCATCATCTGCCCGAGGAGATGTTCGAGATCGTCGTGCTGACGACCAAGGGCGACCGCGTCACCGACCGGTCGCTGGCCGAGATCGGCGGCAAGGGCCTCTTCACCGAGGAGCTCGAACAGCAACTTGTATCAGGCGAGCTGGATTTCGCCGTCCACTCCGCCAAGGACATGCCGACGAAGCTGCCCGACGGCCTTCATCTCTCCGCCTATCTGCCGCGCGAGGATATCCGCGACGCCGTCATCGGCCGTACCGCGCGCAAATTGATCGACCTGCCGCATGGCGCCACCGTCGGCTCCTCGTCGCTGCGCCGCCAGGCGCTGATCCGCCGCATGCGGCCCGATATCAATGTCGTGACCTTCCGCGGCCTGGTGGAAACACGCCTGCGCAAGCTCGAAGAAGGCCAGGTCGACGCAACCTTACTGGCGCTTGCAGGCCTGAAACGCCTGGGGAAAGTCGAGGTTCTCACAGATATTCTCGACCCTGACACCTTCCCACCGGCGCCGGCGCAGGGGGCGATCTGCATCGAAAGCCGCATCGGCGACACCGAGATCGACGATCTGCTGGCGCCGGTCAACGATGCGGCGACCTTCGACACTGTCTCCTGCGAACGCGCTTTCCTCGCCGCACTCGACGGCTCCTGCCGTACGCCGATCGGCGGTTATGCCGTCTGTGAAGGCGATCTGATCCGCTTCTCCGGTCTCATCATCACCCCCGACGGCCGCAGCCAGCATGCGGTGACGACCGACGGCCACCGCCGCGATGCGGCCGCACTCGGCACGCGGGCCGGCCAGGACGTGCGCGCAAGAGCCGGTAACGCCTTTTTCGACGACTGGCACTGACGCGGCCATGCGCGTGCTCGTCACCCGCCCCGCGCATTCGGCTGAAAAAACCGCACAACGTCTGCGCGATATGGGCCATGAGCCGCTGCTGCTGCCGCTGCGCCGACCGGTGCATGACAGCGCCGTGGCCGCACGTGCGCTCGCAGCCAGCCGCGGCGCGATCGCCGTGACCAGCGCCGAAGCTGTCAGGGTCCTCTCCGCTCTTGGTGAGCAACTTCATCCGCATCTTGCCCGCCCGCTTTTCGCGGTTGGAGAGACGACGGCGGAGGCAGCGCTCAGCCTCGGCTTCCGCTCGGTCGCTTCATCTAAGGGCAATGGCCGCGATCTGGCCGAACTCGTCGGCGCGCAGGCGGCGGATGGCCTGCTCTACCTTGCCGGCACGCCGCGTGCGGAAACGTTCGAAGCAGGATTGCGCCAACGCGGCATCGGCTTTTCCGTCGCTGAATGTTATCGCATGCAGCCGGTTGCCCCTGGCCCGGCCGAGATCGAAGCGATTTTTTCGGGTGGTCGGCCGGACGCGGTTCTCTTCTACTCCCGGCAGACGGCCGACGATTTCTTTGGCGTGGCGGAACTCCGTTCGGCCCTGCGGGAGGAAAGCGGAATCCGCCTTCTCTGCCTCAGCGAGGCAGTGGCGCAAGCCATCCCGGCGGCTTTGAAAAAAATGCGGCGATTGCGCCGATGCCGGATGAGAAAGGTCTTTTGTCGCTGCTTTGAATGCTTCAGCCGCCCAAATTTGATCTAACCTCTTCCCTTAATTGGCATCACTGTCTAGTTTCGTTGCAATGCAGGATAAAGAGGACCTCATGGTATCGGGAAACCCGCCACGCCATTCGAAGAGCGCCGACGAGCCGGTCACGATCGACCTCGAAGCACAGGATTTCGCCTCTGCAGCCGATACCGAAAAGCCGGTTGAGAAGGATGTCGGCGACGCCGACAACAGCACCGCCGATGCCGGCGTGACGCCCGAAACCGAGGCTGCGCCGCAGTTCGAACAGGCACGAACCGAGCAGGAACAAGCCGAACACGAACCAGCCGAACAAGAGGACCAGCCTGCAACGGATGCGCCGGAGGAGGAGCCGGCAGCCCCGGAGCCTGCCTTCGCGCCGCCTCCCGAACAACCGCGGCGCGCCGCCACCTCCGGTCTGATCGCCGCCGGCATATTCGGCGGCCTGGTGGCGCTGCTTGGCGCCGGCGCCATTCAATATGCCGGCTATCTCCCGGGTTCCTCCGCGCCGCATGCGACCTCGCCTGACATCGCCGATCTTTCCGGCGAGATCGATGGCTTGAAACAGACCGTTGCCAATCTTGCCGCCAATCCGGCGAGTACAGATGACGGCGCGCTTGAAAAGCGCATCGCCGCGCTGGAAACGACTGCCAAGGCGCCCGCAGCCGCCGCACCGGCCGATTCGGCAAATGTCGAGGCACTCAACCAGAAGATTGCCGAACTGACCGGCCAGGTCGACCAGCTGCGTGCCACCCTGGCCCAGTCTTCCGAGCAGCAGACGACGAGCGGCGCCGATATCGCCAAACGTCTCGACGAGGCCGAAAAGAAGCTGAACGAGCCGCGCGAGGATGTTGCCGTCGCCCGGGCGATCGCGGCGGCCGCCCTCAAGGCGGCGATCGATCGCGGCGGGCCGTTCCTGGCCGAACTCGATACTTTCGCCGGCGTCGCCCCCGACGATCCCGCCGTTGCCGACCTCCGAGCCTTTGCCGAAACCGGCATTCCTTCGCGCGCCGAACTCATGCGTCAGGTTCCCGATGTCGCCACGGCGATCGTCGAAGCCGTCAACCAGCCGGATCCGAACGAGAGCTGGTCGGACCGGTTGATGTCGAGCGCCAAGTCGCTGGTGAGCGTTCGTCCCGTCGGCAATATCGAGGGCGACAGCGTCGAAGCCATCGCCGCCCGCATGGAGGACAAGGTGAAGAGTGGCGATCTGCCAGCTGCTTCCGCCGAATGGAACAACCTGCCGGCTCCCGGCAAGCAGGCGTCCGCCGCCTTCAAGCAATCGCTCGAAGCGCGTATCCGCGTCGAGGAACTGGTCGGCGGGGCGCTGTCGAAAGCGGTTTCCGGCACCGGCAAGGAGGGATGAGACCATGTTGATCCGCCTTGTCGCCTTCGCCCTTTTCGTACTGCTTCTCGCCTATGGCTTCTCCTGGCTCGCTGATCGTCCAGGCGACCTCTCGCTGATCTGGGAGGGCCAGATCTACCAGACCAAGCTGATCGTCGCTGCCAGCGCGATCATCGCTCTCATCGCCGCCGTGATGATCGCCTGGTGGTTCATCCGCCTGGTCTGGACCTCGCCGCATTCGGTGACGCGGTATTTCCGTGCCCGCAAGCGAGACCGCGGTTATCAGGCGCTGTCGACCGGCCTGATCGCCGCTGGCGCCGGCAATGCGCTGCTCGCCCGCAAGATGGCCGCCCGCTCGCGCGGCCTCATCCGCGCCGATCAGGAGCCGCTGATCAGCCTGCTCGAGGCTCAGGCCGCCTTGATCGAGGGTCGCTATGATGAGGCGCGCGCCAAGTTCGAGGCCATGGCCAACGATCCCGAGACACGCGAACTCGGCCTGCGTGGTCTCTATCTGGAGGCCCGCCGGCTCGGCGCCAACGAGGCCGCCCGGCAATATGCCGAGAAGGCTGCCGACAACGCGCCTTATCTGCCCTGGGCCGCACAGGCCACCCTCGAATATCGCAGCCAGGCCGGCCGCTGGGACGATGCAATCCGCCTGCTCGAACAGCAAAAGGCCGCCCGCGTCGTCGAAAAGGCCGACGCCAACCGTCTGCATGCGGTCCTCTTGACGGCGCGCGCCGGCGAGAAGCTAGAAGGCAACCCGGCCGGAGCACGGGACGACGCGCAACAGGCGCTGAAGCTCGCCGCCGATTTCATTCCGGCAGCCCTCATTGCCGCAAAGGCGCTGTTTCGCGAAGGCGGGGTGCGCAAGGCCGCCTCGATCCTCGAACAGGCATGGAAATCGGCACCGCATCCCGAGATCGGTCAGGCCTATGTCAGGGCCCGCAGCGGCGATTCCACCCTCGACCGGCTGAAGCGTGCCGAACGGCTGGAGGGGCTGCGCCCGAACAACGTCGAATCCCTTCTCGTCGTCGCCCAGGCCGCACTCGACGCGCAGGAATTCGCCAAGGCCCGCGCCAAGGCGGAAGCCGCCGCCCGCATGCAGCCGCGTGAAGCCGCCTTCCTGCTTTTGGCCGACATCGAAGAAGCCGAGACCGGAGACCAGGGCCGCGTGCGCCACTGGCTGGCCCAGGCGCTCAAGGCCCCGCGCGATCCGGCCTGGGTCGCTGATGGTTTCGTGTCGGACAAATGGCTGCCCGTGTCACCCGTGACCGGCCGCCTCGACGCCTTCGAATGGAAGGCGCCCTTCGGCCAGATCGAGGGTCCGCTCGAAGACGGCTCGGCGCCGGCCTCGATCGAAACCGCCCTGAAGACCTTGCCGCCGCTGCGCGACGTCAGGCCCGAAAGCCCGGTCAACGACCATCGCATCATCGAACTGGAACGCGCCGCGACGATCGCCGAGGCTGTGCGCCCGACGCCGGCACCGGCAAAACCGAAGCCCGCCGAACCCGCCAGCGATAAAGCACCCGCACCGGGCGAAGCGAAACCTTTCTTTGGCGGCCTGCCGGATGATCCCGGCGTTCGCGATCCCAGGGTGGCCCCGGAACCCAAGACACGGCTCCGCCTTTTCTGAAATGGAACGAAAACCGCATGTTCGAACGCTTTCAGGCATTCTTCCAGAAGCTCACCGCCGACCACCCCAAGAAAGGTTTTGCCCCTGACGATCCGCGCATCGCAGTGGCCGCCCTCTGTATGCAGGTCATGGAAGCCGACGGTCAGATCAAAGCCAGCGAGAAGAAGCGGCTGCGCAAGCTGTTGAAGGAGCAATACGCGCTCGACGGCAAGCAGCTGGATGCCCTGATGGCGGCCGGCCTCGAGGCCGAAAGCACCGCCGTCGATTATTATCGCTTCACCGCCGACCTGAAACGCCACCTCAATACCGAGCAACGGCTGGAGCTGATCGGCATTCTCTGGGACATCGTCTATGCCGATGGCGAACGCAGCGAAATGGAGGACCATGTAATCTGGCGTATCGCCGATCTGCTCGGCGTCTCCTCGCGCGAGCGAATCCAGAAGCGGCAGGAGGCGGCCGCCAGGGTGACGGATGTCCGGGTTGCGCAAGATGATAGCGACTGAGCAAAAGCCGGGCCGCGACAGGCGCCCGATCCTCATAGTCCTGCATCAGGAGCGGTCTAGCCCCGGCCGTGTCGGCCAATTGCTCGTCGAAAAGGGCTACCGCCTCGATATCCGCCGCCCTGTTCTCGGTGAACCGCTGCCGGCGACGCTCGCAGACCATGCCGGCGCCGTCGTCTTCGGCGGGCCGATGAGCGCCAATGATCCCGACGACTTCGTCAAGAAGGAGATCGGCTGGATCGACGTTCCGCTGCGGGAAAAACGTCCCTATCTCGGTATCTGCCTCGGCGCGCAGATGCTGGTCCGTCATCTCGGCGGCAAGGTCCAGTCGAATGCCGACGACTCGACGGAGATCGGCTGGTATCCGCTGCACCCGACCGAGAAGGGCCGCCTGCTGATGCATTGGCCGAAGATGGTCTATCATTTCCACCGCGAAGGCTTCGAATTGCCGCACGGTGCCGATCTGCTGGCCGAAGGCGATGCCTATCCGAACCAGGCCTTCCGCTATGACGGCAACGCCTGGGGCCTGCAGTTTCACGCCGAACTGACCCGGGCGATGATGCATCGCTGGGTGGTGCATGGCGCGCACCGCTTCATCCTGCCGAACGCCCAGCAGGGCCGCGAACATCTCGAAGGCCGCATGCTGTTTGACGCGCCGCTGAAAGCCTGGTTGACCGAATTCCTCGATATCGTCTTCGAAGGCAAACCGGCAAAGGCCGCCTCTTCGATCGCACTTTCCGCGTAGAGAACTGCAGATCCCCGCTATCTCACGTGCTGGGCGCGTCGAGCGTATCGATTCTGCGCAATTTGGGGAAACTCGACGCCCAGATCGCCGCCACTGCCAAAGTCCCGATTCCGCCGATAATAACTGCCGGCACCGCGCCGAAGATCGATGCCATGGTGCCCGCCCTGAATTCGCCGAGCTCGTTCGAAGCGCCGACGAAGACCATGTTGACCGCATTGACGCGGCCGCGCAGCTGATCCGGCGTCCAGAGCGCAATCAGGCTCTCGCGCACATAGACCGATACCATGTCGGCTGCCCCCATCAGCGCCAGCGCCGCGATCGAGACTTCGGTGTTGGTCGACATGCCGAAGACGATGGTTCCCAGACCGAACAGGGCAACACCGATGAACATGTAGATGCCGGCGCGGTGTTTGAGCGGATAGGCGGCTAGGAAGATCGCCATGACGATGGCGCCGAGCCCCGGTGCCGCGCGCAGCAGGCCGAGCCCCCAGGGGCCGAGCGTCAGGATATCGCGGGCGAAGATCGGCATCAGTGCCGTCGCGCCGCCGAGCAGCACGGCAAAGAGATCGAGCGAGATCGCCCCGAGCACCACCTTTTCGGCGCGGATGAAACTGAAACCGCCGAGGATCATCGCCCAACTCTTGGCCTCGCCCGTCGTCTTTTGTTCAGGCTTCGGGATCATGAAGAGGAGAGCAGCACCGAGAATGGAGAAGATCACCGCCACCGTATAGGCAGTCGTCGCGCTGACGCCGTAGAGCAGACCGCCGATCACCGGCCCGGTGATCGCGGCGAGCTGCCAGGAGGACGAATTCCAGGCGATCGCATTCGAAAGCGCATGCTCCGGCACGAGGTTGGGCGCGAGAGACTGCACCGCCGGTGACATGAAGGCGCGTTCGATGCCGAAGATCAAAAGCACGGCGAAAACCGGCAGGGGCGTGAAGGTCCCCATTGCCGTCATGATCAGCAGCGCCAGCGTGCAGAGCGCGCTCACCAGCGAGCAAAGGGCCGCGATCGCCCGGCGATTGTACCGGTCGGCCACCGAACCGGTGACGAGCATCAGCAGCAGCGACGGCAGGAACTGCACGAGACCGATCAGGCCGAGATAGATTGCCTTGCCCGTCTGGTCGTACATCTGCCAGCCGACGGCGACGCTGACGATCTGCTGCGAGAAGGACAGCAGGAAGCGGGCGAAGAAGAACCGCGTGTAGGACGAATGCCGGAACGCGGCAAAACGGTCTCCGGTGGGCGAAAACGACATGGATGTTTTCCGAGGAGACGGGCTCGGGAATAGCTGCAAGGCCGCCCGTTAAACATGATTCACCGCGTGTTCCCACACGGCACTTGCTCGTTTAGTCGCCAATGTCTACATGTCTGTCAACAACGAATTGGAGAAGACGATGTTTGCGCTGTTTCAAACCATTGATTTGGCTTTGAATATTTACACCTGGATCCTGATTGCCAGTGCCATTTTTTCCTGGCTCTATGCCTTTAACGTCATCAACTCCAGCAATCAGTTCGTCAATTCGGTCGGCACATTCCTGTATAACGTCACCGAGCCGGTGCTGAAGCCGATCCGCAGCCGGTTGCCGAACCTTGGCGGCATCGACATCTCGCCGATCATTCTGCTGCTGATCATTTTCTTCCTGCGTACCTTGCTTTGGACGACGCTATACCCGCTGGTCGCTTGAGCCGTCCCTGGAGCCTTTTCGACGATCATCTTCGCCTTGCCGTCCGGCTGACGCCGAATGGCAGGCGTGACGCGATCGATGGCATCGACGCCGATAGCAAGGGCGAAACGCACCTGAAGGCGCGCGTCACATCAGTCCCGGAAAAGGGCAAGGCCAACAAAGCCCTGATCCTTCTGCTCGCCCAATCGCTGCGCATCCCAAAATCCAGCATAAGCCTCGTTTCCGGCGATACCGCGCGCAAAAAAATCCTCCGGATCGACGGCGACCCGGAGGATTTGGCAAAAAAGCTTGAAACGCTTTTAATGCATGTCGCCCGGAAGTGTGCAGCGGTTCCGGGATAACGACATGCATCAAAACAAAGAGCTAAAGCGCGTCGCATGAATCAAGTTTGATGCGACGCGCTTTAGGCTGAACAATCAGCCTTTCGTCTTCTTCGCGCGCTCGACAGCTTCGAGGATGAGTTGGCCGGCTTCCTTGGAATCGCCCCAGCCAAAGATCTTCACCCACTTGCCGGGCTCCAGATCCTTGTAGTGCTCGAAGAAGTGCTCGATCTGCTTCAGCGTGATCTCGGGAAGATCGGTGAAGTCCTTCACCTTTTCATAGCGCAGCGTCAGCTTCGGCGACGGCACGGCGATGATCTTCTCGTCCTTGCCGGAATTGTCTTCCATCTTCAGGACGCCGATCGGGCGAACATTGATAACGCATCCCGGAACCAGGGGACGGGTGCTGGCGATCAGCACGTCGATCGGGTCGCCGTCCTCAGACAGCGTGTGCGGCACGAAACCATAATTGCCCGGATAGGTCATCGGTGTGTAGAGGAAACGATCGACGACCAGCGTGCCGGCTTCCTTGTCCATTTCATACTTGATGGGATGGCCGCCGACCGGAACCTCGACGATAACGTTGACGTCCTCAGGTGGATTATTACCGATGGAAATGGCGTCGATGCGCATAGGAACTCCCGCGGGGTTGAATTTCTCGCAGCCAGATAATCAGTTTCATCTCGCAACGCAACATTTGAGATCACCAATGCGTGATGGCATCGGCGCAAAGAGCTCGAAACTTTCGAATAGAAAACAGGCGATTGCCGACCAAGCCGGTCAGTTCCAGATGAAGCCGATCTTCTTCAGCTGCTTGTGGTCGAAATTTTCCATGCCTTCGCAGAAATCGACACCGCCATGATGGCGGTAGAACCGGCCCGCAGTCTCGTTTTCCTCGAGGCACCAGACGACCAGCCCATTGCAGCCGAGCGACTTCAGCAGCCGGCGGGCCTCGCCGAACAGCATCCGGCCGAGGCCGATGCCCTGATACTCCGGCCGAAGATAGAGCTCGTAGATTTCGCCCTCCTGCGGCAAGGCGCGGGCGCGGTTGAGGCCGAGCGTCGCGTAGCCGGCAACCGTTCCGGCGACATCGAGAACCAGGAGCGTCGCGGGTCCGCGCGTCGCCTTGCGCCACCAGTTTTCACCGCGCCGCTCGATCATCTGCGTCAGCGCCCGATGTGGGATAATGCCTGCGTATGTGTGCTGCCAGGCAAGCCTGTGCGTTTCCGATATGGCTCGGGCATCGTGCGGTTCGGCCCGCCGAACATCGATCGACAACGTCTTCATAACGTTTACTCTGGTCCCGCCGAAGGCAATTAACCATATGCAGCCAGCGCATCGTGATCGATTGCCCACAGACTTGATATGTGGACGACAGATAAAATTTAACGCTTTTTTAACGATTGTCACAAGTCGGAATCAGCGCAGCGCACAATAAAAAACCCCGGCACGAAAGCCGGGGTCTTAAAGGGTGCTTTGACGCTCTTTGTTTATGCATGTCGTTATCGCGGAACCGCTGCACACTTCCGGGCGACATGCATTACTCTCAGAGGGCCGCTTTCGACTTTTCGAAACGCTTGCGATCGTTTGCGTCGAGATACATCTTGCGCAGACGAATATTCTTCGGCGTCACTTCCATCAGCTCGTCTTCCTGGATCCAGGAAAGAGCACGATCAAGCGTCATGCGGATCGGCGGCGTCAGCTTGACGGCTTCGTCCTTGCCGGCGGCGCGGATGTTGGTCAGCTGCTTGCCCTTCAGGACATTCACTTCAAGGTCGTTGTCGCGCGTATGAATGCCAATGATCATGCCGGCATAGACCTTTTCACCCGGCTCGATGATCATCGGGCCGCGGTCTTCGAGGTTGAACATCGCATAGGCGACGGCTTCGCCGGGAGCGTTGGCGAGCAGCACGCCGTTGACGCGTCCGCCGATCACACCCTTGTAGGGTTGGTAGTCGTGGAACAGGCGGTTCATGATCGCCGTGCCGCGGGTATCCGTCAGCAGTTCCGACTGGTAGCCGATCAGGCCGCGGGTCGGTGCGTAGAAACGCAGGCGAAGACGATTGCCGCCCGACGGACGCAGCTCGACCATTTCGGCCTTGCGCTCGGACATCTTCTGGACGACGACGCCGGAATGCTCTTCGTCGACGTCGACGACAACCTCTTCGATCGGCTCAAGAAGCTGGCCGCTTTCATCCTTGTGCATCACGACGCGCGGACGCGACACGGCAAGCTCGAAGCCTTCGCGACGCATGGTCTCGATGAGCACGGCGAGCTGAAGTTCGCCGCGGCCGGACACGTAAAACGAATCCTTGCCTTCGGCTTCTTCGATCTTCAGGGCGACGTTGCCTTCTGCTTCCTTGAAGAGACGGTCGCGGATGACGCGCGAGGTCACCTTGTCGCCTTCGGTGCCTGCCAGCGGGCTGTCGTTGACGATGAAGGACATGGTGACAGTCGGTGGATCGATCGGCTGCGCCTGCAACGGCTCGGTGATCGAGGGATCGCAGAAGGTGTCGGCGACCGTGCCCTTGGAAAGGCCGGCGATCGCAACAATATCGCCCTGATGCGCTTCGTCGATCGCCGTGCGCTCGATGCCGCGGAAGGCGAGGATCTTGGAGATTCGGCCGGTTTCGATCGTCTTGCCGTCGGCGTGAAGAACCTTTACCGCCTGGTTGGGCTTGATGGAACCGGAATTGATGCGGCCGGTGATGATACGGCCGAGGAAGGGGTTGGCCTCGAGGATCGTGCCGATCATCGTGAACGGGCCTTCGTGGACGGTCGGCTCTGGAACATGCTTGAGCACCAGGTCGAGAAGCGGCGCAAGGCCCTCGTCCTTCGGCCCTTCCGGATTGACGTTCATCCAGCCGTCGCGGCCCGAACCGTAGAGGATCGGGAAGTCGAGCTGCTCGTCGGTCGCGTCGAGATTGGCGAAAAGATCGAAGACCTCGTTGATGACTTCTTCGTGGCGGCCGTCCGGACGGTCGATCTTGTTGATCGCGACGATCGGGCGAAGGCCAACCTTCAGCGCCTTGCCGACGACGAACTTGGTCTGCGGCATCGGGCCTTCGGACGCATCGACGAGAACGATCGCGCCGTCCACCATAGAGAGAATGCGCTCGACCTCACCGCCGAAGTCGGCGTGGCCGGGGGTATCGACGATGTTGATACGGACACCCTTCCACTCGACCGAGGTTGCCTTGGCGAGAATGGTGATGCCGCGTTCTTTTTCGAGATCGTTCGAGTCCATCACGCGTTCAGCGACACGCTGATTTTCGCGGAACGAGCCGGACTGCTTGAGAAGCTCATCCACCAGGGTCGTCTTGCCATGGTCAACGTGCGCGATGATCGCGATATTGCGAAGTGCCATATGTGAAATCTCTGAGGCTGCGGCGCACGCTCTTGAGGACGCGCCTATTGGTTTGGGGCGTCCATACAGTTTTTTTTGCGATTGCGAAAGAGGGGAACGCGCAAAAGCTGCGGCATGGCCGCCGCCATGCCGCACCGAAGCGTGTCATCAAATTGTCTTAGGCGTCGCTGCCTGTCAATTCCTCGAAGGTCGAAAGTCCCTTTTTGACCAGCATCGCATCCGGGCTCGGCAGCTTGCCGCGGAAAGCCTTGTAGGCATCCTCCGGATCGACCGAGCCGCCGACGGAATAGATGTTTTCCTTGAGCTTGCGCGCCATATCGCCGTTGAACGCGTCTCCCGTCTCCTCGAAAGCGGCAAAGGCGTCGGCGTCGAGCACCTCCGACCACATATAGGAGTAATAGCCGGCCGAATAACCGCCGGAGAAGATATGCTGGAAATGCGGCGTCGCATGGCGCATGACGATCGATTTCGGCATGCCGATCTCAGCCAGCACCTCGGCCTGCACAGCCATCGGGTCCTCGACCGCCTGGCGCGTGTGAAAGGCCATATCGACCAAGGCCGACGAGGTGAACTCGACGGTGTTGAAGCCGGCATTGAAGGTGCGCGCGGCCAGCACCTTGTCGAGCAGCGCCTGCGGCATCGGCTCGCCGGTTTCGACATGCACGGCATAACGCTTCAGAATAGCGGGTACCGTCAGCCAGTGCTCGTAGAGTTGTGAGGGAAGCTCGACGAAATCACGGGAAACGCCGGTGCCGGAGACTGAGGGGTAGGTGACATTCGAAAGCATGCCGTGCAGCGCGTGGCCGAATTCGTGGAACAGCGTGCGCGCATCGTCGAGCGACAGCAGCGCCGGCTTGCCCTCGGCGGGTTTGGCAAAGTTGCAGACATTGTAGACGATCGGCAGCTCGCCGTGGCGGCCGTTCTTCAGGTCCAGCCTATGCTGCGATTGCAGCGAGCTCATCCAGGCGCCTGATCGTTTCGAGCCGCGAGCGAAATAATCGCCGAGGAAGAGCGCGACCAGCCGGTCGTCGCGGTCCCTGATTTCAAACACCCTGACATCCGGATGATAGGCGGCCACGCCCTTCTTCTCGACGGCGTGGATTCCGAACAGCCGGCCGGCCACGTCGAAGCAGGCTTCGACGATCTTCTCGAGCTGCAGATAGGGCTTGAGCTCGGCCTCGGAGAAATCGAATTTCCGCGCCCGGATCTTTTCGGCGTAATGGCGCCAGTCCCAGGGCATCACCTCGTGGTTACGCCCCTCCTCTGCGATCAGCGCCGCGATATCGGCCTGCTCCTCACCGGCGCGTTTCACCGCCCGCGCCCAGACCGCTTTCAGCAGGTCGTTCACCGCCTCCGCCGTCTTTGCCATCGTGTTGTCGAGCTTCAGCTCGGCGAAATTGCCGTAACCAAGCAGGCGCGCCACCTGATGGCGCAGCGCCAGCGTTTCTCGGATAACGGCGCGATTGTCCGTCTCGCCGTCATTTTCGCCGCGCGCAACCCACGCCTTGAAAGCCTGCTCGCGCAGGTCGCGGCGCTCCGAAAAGGTCAGGAACGGCTCGATGATCGAGCGTGACAGCGTCACCGCATATTTGCCCTCTTCGCCGCGTTCGCGCGCAGCTGCGGCCATCGCGTCGCGCAAAAATTCCGGCAGCCCGTCGAGCTCGGCTCCAGAGGAAAGCACCAGGGCCCAGGCCTTCTCGTCGGCCAGCACATTCTGGCCGAATTGCGTGCCGAGGCCGGCAAGCTTTTCATTGATCGCTGCGAGTTTCTCCTGCTCGGCCTTCTCGAGCTTGGCGCCCGACTTGACGAAGCCTTTCCAGTGGCGCTCCAGCACGCGCGTCTGCTCGAGCGTCAGGCCGAGGCTTTCGCGTTTCTCCCAAAGCGTGTCGATGCGGGAAAAGAGCGCGGCATTCATGCCGATCTTCGAATAGTGGCGCGACATCTTCGGCGATATCTCCCGCTCCAGCGCCTGGATCACATCATTGGTATGCGCGCCCGCCTTGTTCCAGAACAGCGCCGAAACGCGTGACAGTGCATCGCCGGCTATCTCCAGCGCCGTGACCGTATTCTCGAATGTCGGCGTCTCAGCATTTCCTGCGATCTCGTCGATCTCCTGTTCATGGGCGGCAAGCGCCGCTTCGAACGCCGCGGCGAAATCGCCGTCATCGACAGCATCGAAACGCGGCAGGCCGTGAAGGCCGTCCCAAGTCACCAGCGCCGGATTGAAATCATGGGGAGAAGGCATCAGAGAATTCCTTTTTGGCACGCACGGGTTCGTCAATATAGGAGAGCTGTCGTAGAATTGGTATGCGGGAAGGGCCTTTTGCCTCGCCTGCAAAATCTGGTGGACAAAAATTGACGCGCGAAAATTAACCATTCGTTAACGATTGACGCGAATCACGAGCGGGCGCTAGTTTTCCCATGTTTCTTCCTGTACGGGAACATGCGCCATGGAAATTTTTTCTGTGCGGTCTTCTCAGAGTTTGCTATTTAAAAACAATCCTAATAACGCAAAAAGTTCGAAGACCTCTGATATTGAAATCGGGACCAGAGTTCCCGCCCCGGCCTCGTTCCAGATCGACGACAATAGTGATGAAGGTCCGGATTTCACCGCGGTCAGCGCTGGCGAATTGCGCAATTACGCGCGTCAGAGTTTCGACAGCGGCCTGATCGATCAGAGCACCTACGCAGCAATCTCCGAGCCGCTGCCGATGCATGCGATCGATCCGCTCGGCAACGTCATCGATCTCTCCAGCGTCACCGACGGCACCAGCTTCAATTTTCTCGATTATTACAAAAATCAGTTACAGATCGCCATGTCGATCGGCGATCCCGATGAAGTCCAGACGCTGAAATCGATCGTCAATTTCCTGGATAGCTGAACTCTAAATCAGGCCCTGCGCCAGCCGATGAGACCGGGTGTGGCGTGCCAGAGTGCCTGGGCGGCAAACCCCATGAAGAGGACGCCGGAGCAGCGCACGATCAGCCGCTCGTGCGCGCGATAGAAGCGGCGCACCGCGCCGGCGCCGATGACGCCGATCAGGATGATGTCGGCCGTCACGAAACCGACGAAGGACACGCCGAGAAGCATCGGCAACGCCTCGAAATCAAGCGCCCCGGCCGAACCCGCGACCAGTGCGGTGAAGGTGGCGAGCGCCACGGGATAGCCCTTTGGATTGGTGACGCCGAAGATCAGCCCGCGGCGAAACGGCCGCTCAACCACCACCAGAGCCTGTCCCTCTGCTTTCGGCTTGGCATTGACGGCGCTCCAGCCGATCCAGGCAAGGTAGAAGCCGCAGGCAAGGCCGAGCAGGTCGAAGACGAAGGTTCCGATCGTCTTCGCGCCGACGATCGCGATCAGCGCCAGCGACGACCAGATGAGGTCCCCGACCAGATGCCCCATCATGAAGAAAGCGCCGGCCTTGCGGCCCTGCCCGGCGCCGATGCCGAGCAGCTGCAGAAAGGCGGGTCCCGGAATGAGCACGTAGAAGAGCGCCGCCATAAAGGCGCCGAAGACCAGGGAGTGCGTCATGGAGATGCTCCGGAGGATGATTTGGCAGAGTAAGCCATCCCGGGCATCCGTCAAGGGCGGTTGAATGCCGATGAAAAGCGGCATGGATGAGCAGCGAGAGGGTGGTTCTCATATTCACCGGGTACCGGCCAGGACTTTCGGCAAGTAAATTTCACCCATTCGATCAAGGCTGTCTCTTGATTGCCAACCGACTGCCGGCGTCACCGAGGTCGAAGGCTAAGTGACGCAACGTCAAGCGGGTGAACATCATGGACAGACTCTTCTATGTCGGCGTGTCAGCCGCTCTGTTTGCGGCCTTTGCCTTTTCGCTCAACTTTGTTGTGCCCTTCATCATCGGTGACTATTCCACCTTTGATTTCGCCCTCATCCGTCATTTCGTCTCGGGTCTGGTCGGGCTATACATTCTGGCTTCGGAGAAGCGCGTCATGCGCCATCTCACGCTTCAGAACTGTTTACAGGCCATCTGGCTCGCCTTCATCGGATATGTCGGTTACTTCCTGACGGTGACGGGAGCAGCCGTCTTTGCCGGCCCCGTCATCGCTCCGGCCTTTCTCGGTCTGGTGCCGATCGCATTGATGGTCATTGGCAATCAGCGTCAGGGATCATTGCCATGGCGATCCCTTATGATGCCTTTGGCGCTGGTGCTGGTCGGCCTTATCCTCGTCAATGGCACGGCATTCACGGCTGAGGGATTGAACTCCGTCGGATCCTTGTGGGTTGGCGTGCCGCTGGCGCTCGCTGCCGTGGGGCTGTGGGTCTGGTTCGCTCTCGCCAATCACGCTGCACTCGCCGCCCGACCGGAAATGCCCTCCGGTGTGTGGTCGGCCCTGATATTGGTCGGGGGTGGCGTCTTGATGCTGGCCTTCTACCCTATCGGTGCCGCAATGGACCTCTTCCAGCTTCCAGCACTGGGATTCGGCTGGGGCGCCGCCGGCACCTTATATGTTTGGGGTGCATCTTTCGCGCTGCTGGCAACCCTAGGCGGCGTTTGGGCTTGGAACATTGCCTCACGGGGCCTGCCCGTTGCCCTGGCTGCGCAGCTGATCGTTTCGGAAACAGCCTTCGGTGTCCTCGGGGGACTTATCGTGCACGCTCGTTGGCCAACCCCGATCGAAGTCGCTGGGGTGGTTGTCCTGATCGCCGGCGTCGTTCTGTCAGTGAGGATTTTCTACGCTTGCCAATTTGCCCCGGGAAAGACATTGCTTGCGGCTGAGTGACCTGCTGGACGCTGGCCGCTCAAATTCTTCGATGGAACACAGCGACCGGCGTCTTCAGCCGATAGAGCGTCGTCGGTCGCCGGGCCCGCTCGGTCTGTCGTTTTTCGCCCTCGACCACTTCGAGCAGATCAAGATCGTTGACCTTGCGGCGAAAGGCGCTTTGGTCCAGCTGCTCGCCCATCACCGTTTCATAGATTGCCTGCAGTTCCGACATCGTGAAGACCTCGGGAAGCAGCCTTGCCGGAATGGTCGAGTAGGCGCCCTTGCCGCGCAGCCGCGCCAGCGCAGCGGTGACGATCTCCTGATGGTCGAAGGGCAGTTCGCCTGCGGCCTCGACCGGCCGCAATTCCAGAGGGCTGGCGGCGATCTTCAACGCTTCCTGCGGGACCAGCGCAAAATACGCGATCGATACCGACCAGTCGCGAGGATCGCGCCGCGCCGAAGCGAAGGTGCCGAGCTGTTCGAAGAAGATGCCTTCAAGCCCTGCCTTGGCCTTGAGGATGCGCCGCACTGTCGCCTCCGCATCGGCATCCTCATCCGTGTGCACATAGCCACCGATGAGCGCGGGAACGCCGACAAACGGCTCGGCGGACCGTTCCAGCAAAGCCACGCATAGTCGTCCTTCGTGCAGCGTCAGCAAGACGATGTCGACTGTTACGATCGGCCGCGCGAATTCAGGCTCTGCCATCCGTATCTTCCTGGTGAACGTTCCGGGAGTTGATATCGGCTAATCGCGAAAAACACAATTTGCAAATAGCAACTTGCAAAATGCACTTTGCAAGCCTATATGATTGCTAACGAGGGCAGCGGCCAGAACCTGCGAGCCTGATCGCCAAGGCAACAGCAAAGGAGTGATGCCATGGGTATGGGACGTTTCAGCACAACCGACTGGGCGGCCTACAATGCACGCCATGTGGATGGCCGCAGCCGGTCCGAAGTATTCGGCGCCACCGGCATCGACCCCCGGTTCGATCCGGCGCGCTTTGCGACGCGCGAGAGCCGCGACAGCGCGTACAATCCGCAATCGACCCCGATTATTCTCGCCTCGGATGTGACCGGCTCGATGGGCATGATCGCCCACGAGCTCATGCGCGGCGGGCTCATCACCCTGACATCGGAGATCTACGACCGCCGGCCGGTATCCGATCCGCATATCATGGTGGCGGCGGTAGGAGATGCGTACACCGATACGGCGCCGCTGCAGGCCACCCAGTTCGAGGCCGACATCTCGCTTGCCAGCCAGATCCGCGCCTTGTGGCTGGAAGGCAATGGCGGTGGCAATGACGGCGAGAGCTACAGCGCCGCCCACCTTCTGGCAGCCCTCAAAACCTCGACCGATGCCTTCGAAAGGCGCGGCCGCAAAGGCTATCTCTTCACCATCGGCGACGAGCCGGTTCACAACGGCCTGACCGCCGGCCAGATCGCCCGCATCTTCGGCATCGAACCGCCGCGCGGCCTGAGCGCCCGGGAATGCCTTGCGATGGCACAGAGATCCTATGAGGTCTTCCACATCGTCATCCGCGAGGGTTATGCAGCCGCGCGGCTCGACCGGGTGCTGGCGAGCTGGCAGCCGTTGCTGCCGGGCCGGACCTTCGTGCTCGATGGTCACAGGCGCATCGCCGAACTGGTGGTGTCGATCATTGAGATCACCGAGGGCCGGGATGCCGGCGAGGTGGCCGCCAGCTGGCCGGGTGCGGCGGCTGCGGTCGTCGCCAAGGCGATCGGCGAACGCCCGAAGCGGCGCCTGCTGCCATTCTTCTGATCCGGCTTCCCCGGGAAAGGTGCGAGGCGCTTTTCCCGGGGAGTTAAAGACAAAAAGCTGGAGCGGTTCAGAGCTTCCATAAAAGCTGAACCGCTCCGGCCCCATATCGTAGAGAACAAAAGCCCCGGCGCGCTCCGGGAACCATTTTGAGGAGCAGAGGATGAGCACTCGAGCACAGGCCGTGATCGGCGCGCTTTATGGCGACGAAGGCAAGGGGCTGATGGTCGATCGCCTTGCCGCAGCCGCGCCGGGGGCCGTGGTGGTTCGCAGCAATGGCGGCGCTCAGGCCGGCCACACCGTCGTCGATCCCGCCGGACGCCGTCATGTCTTCCACCATATCGGCTCGGGCAGCTTTGCCGGGGCCGCCACGCATTTCAGCCGCTTTTTCGTCGCCCATCCGATGCTACTGCTCGACGAGCTGGCCGATCTCGGCCAGTTCGGTGTGAAGCCCGAGATCAGCAGCGACCCGCGGGCGCCGGTCACCACCCCTTCGACGTCATCATCAACCAGGCCTTGGAGCTGGCGCGTGGCGCTGCCCGTCACGGCAGCTGCGGCCTCGGCTTCGGCGAGACCATCGAACGCAACCTGCGCCCGGAATTCGCCCTCTCGACCAAGGATCTGTTCCGCCCCGATCTGCACACCCGCCTTGTTTCGATCCGCGATGCCTGGGTGCCTCTCCGGCTGGCCGCGCTCGGCATCACCGCCCTGCCCGCGGAACTGGCCGGCGCGCTGGCCGACGACACCACCATCGCCCGCTTCGAGGCAGATTGCGCCGCCTATCTCGACCGCGTCACGCTCTGGCCCGACCGGCGGCTGTGCGAACGCGGCACCGTCATCTTCGAAGCGGCACAGGGCCTCGGGCTCGATCAGGACGGTGGCGACTTTCCCCACGTCACCCGTTCCAATACCGGGCTCGCCAACATGCTCGCTATCGCCGCCGAGGCAGGCATCACCGCGCTCGACGCAACATATGCGACGCGCTGCTACACCACCCGGCACGGCGCAGGGCCCCTCAAGGGCGAAGTTGCCGCACTCCCCGGCGTCACTGTCGTCGACCCCACCAACGCGCCGAACGAATGGCAGGGGCGCCTGAGGCTCGCCCCGCTCGATCTCGGCCTGTTGCGTGAAGCCATCACACGCGATCTGACGTTGGACCGCAACGATATCAAGGTGAGAGCCGGACTGGCGGTGACCTGCCTCGATCAGGCCGAGGATGGTTTTGCGGTGACGGATTGCGGAGAGGTGATGCCGCTTGATCCTGTCGAAGCGGCGTCCGAGATAGCCGATCTGGTCGGCCTGCCGCTGTGGGCCGAAAGCTGGGGACCGCGTCGCGGTGACGTCAGACTACGTGTCGATTCAGCCGCCGCGTAAAAAAGAGCCCGCGCGGCAATGCCGGCGGGCTCATATCCGGTGCGAAAGCGACCGTGACTACTTCTTGAGATTGCGCTTGCCGAGCGTGCGCAGACGCAACGCGTTGAGCTTGATGAAGCCGGCCGCGTCCTTCTGGTCGTAGGCGCCCTGGTCGTCCTCGAAAGTGACGAGCTTGTCGGAATAAAGCGACTTTTCGCTTTCGCGGCCGGTGACCATGACATTACCCTTGTAGAGCTTCAGCGTCACTTCGCCTTCGACATGCTCCTGGCTCTTGTCGATCAGCGCCTGCAGCATCTCGCGCTCCGGCGAGAACCAGAAGCCGTAATAGATGAGCTCCGCGTAACGCGGCATGATCTCATCCTTGAGATGGGCGGCACCCCGGTCGAGCGTGATCGATTCGATGGCGCGGTGCGCCGAGAGCAGGATCGTGCCGCCGGGCGTTTCGTAGACGCCGCGCGACTTCATACCGACAAAGCGGTTCTCGACGAGGTCGAGACGGCCGATGCCGTTGTCGCGGCCGTAGGTGTTGAGTGTGGCGAGCAGCGTTGCCGGCGACATCTCGACACCGTTGATCGAGACGGCATCGCCCTTGCGGAAGCCGACCTTGATTACGGTCGCCTTGTCGGGCGCGGCCTCAGGCGAGATCGTGCGCATATGCACATATTCCGGCGCCTCCTGAGCAGGGTCTTCGAGAACCTTGCCCTCGGAGGAGGAATGCAGAAGGTTGGCGTCGACGGAGAACGGCGCCTCGCCCTTCTTGTCCTTGGCAACCGGGATCTGATGCTGTTCGGCGAAGGCGAGCAGGTCGGTGCGGCTCTTGAACGCCCAGTCGCGCCACGGCGCGATGATCTTGATGTCGGGGTTCAGGGCATAGGCGGACAGCTCGAAGCGGACCTGGTCGTTGCCCTTGCCGGTGGCGCCGTGGGCGATCGCGTCCGCGCCCGTCTTGCGGGCGATATCGATCAGATGCTTGGAAATCAGCGGCCGGGCGATCGAGGTGCCGAGCAGGTAGACGCCTTCGTAAACGGCATTGGCACGGAACATCGGGAAGACGAAATCGCGCACGAATTCCTCGCGCACATCCTCGATGTAGATCTCCTTGATGCCGAGCATCTCGGCCTTCTTGCGCGCCGGCTCCAGCTCTTCGCCCTGGCCGAGATCGGCGGTAAAGGTAACGACTTCGGCGCCGAGTTCGGTCTGCAGCCACTTCAGGATGATCGAGGTGTCGAGGCCGCCGGAATAGGCGAGAACGACTTTCTTCACGTCTTTGTATGATGCCATGGTGATGAGGTCCGTTGCATAAAAGGCCGGCGAAAACCCGGTATCGCGGCACTTTTAGCGAGATTGGCGCGTGACGCAAGGGCAAGTGCTAAGCCGCCGGCGCGATAGCGTTGACAGCGCCAAAGCGGAGCCCATATTCGCCAACGTCCTAGCAATGATCGAGGAGGGGCTCCCCGTGACCAATATTCAAGACATTTTCAAGAAATCCAATGTTGCAGTCGTCACCGGCGGCGCCTCCGGCATCGGCCTGGCGGCGGCGAAATATTTCGCCGGGCGCGGCATGAGCGTCGCCATCGCCGATCTCGGCGGCAATCGGCTGGCCGAGGCCGCCGACGAACTCAAGGCCATTGCCGGCGAAGAAAATGTGATGGCGGTCGAGACCGACGTCGCCAGCCGGGACTCGCTGGAGGCGCTCGAACGCGCCGTGCTTCAGCGTTTCGGCCGCGTGCACGTGCTGATGAACAATGCCGGCATCGGCCCGGAAACCTCGATCTTCAGCCCGCAGGCGAACTGGGACCATATCTTCGCCGTCAACCTGATGGGCGTCATCAATGGTACCCGCACCTTCGGCCCGAAGATGCTGTCGCATGGCGAGCCCGGCCTGATCATCAACACCGGCTCTAAACAGGGCATCACAACGCCGCCCGGCAATCCCGCCTACAATATCTCGAAGGCCGGGGTGAAGGTCTTCACCGAAGCGCTCGAACACGAGCTTCGCAACATCGACGGCGGAAAGATCTCCGCCCATCTTCTGATCCCGGGCTTCGTCTTCACCGGCCTCACCAAGGGCGACCGCGCGGAAAAGCCGGCCGGCGCCTGGACGCCGGAGCAGACCGTCGATTTCATGGTCGAAAGCCTCGAGCGCGGCGATTTCTATATCCTCTGCCCCGATAACGACGTGGCCCGGCCGGTCGACGAACGCCGCATGGCATGGGCTGCCGGTGACGTCATCGAGAATCGCCCGCCGCTGTCACGCTGGCACAAGGACTACGGCGACAAGTTCAAAGCGTTCCTGGAACAGAAGTGATCGTTACTATTCCAAGGTTTGATTGGTAATTTTCTGGAAGCCGAGTGAGAAATCGTCGGATCTTTCCGGCTTTCAGAGTGTGCCATGGATTTCCTACCCAGCCTGTCGACGCTTCTCGCCTTCGCCGCCGCGACGCTGTTGCTCGCGGCGACCCCGGGCCCCGACATGACGTTATCGATCAGCCGTTCGCTGGCCCAAGGCAAGAAGGCGGCTCTTTTCGTCGTTGTCGGCACCAGCCTCGGGATCGTCGTTCACACCATGCTGGTCGCTTTCGGCATTTCGGCGCTGATCACCGCCTCGCCGACCGCCTTCCTGATCCTGAAGACCGGCGGCGCCGCCTATCTGCTCTGGCTGGCGGTGCAGGCGATCCGTTTCGGCTCGAAGCTCACCGTCGCCAAGGTCGAGGCGCAAAAGGGCACGGCGCTTGCGAACATCTCGTCGGGCTTCTGGGTCAATCTTCTGAACCCCAAGGTCATCATCTTCTTCATGACCTTCCTGCCGCAATTCGTCAGCGCCGGCGATCCGGCAGTAACGCAGAAGCTGCTTTTCCTCGGGTTTTGCTTCATCCTAATCGGCATGCCGGTCAATGCCAGTGTCGTCTTTGCCGCCGACTGGCTGGCCTCCTGGCTGCAGACCAACAAGAAGGTGTTGCGCGGCATCGACTATACCTTCGCCGGCGTCTTCTCAGTCTTCGCCGCAAAGATCCTGCTCACCCAGGCCAGATGATCAGCACGCTGTCGTTCTTATCCGATCAGCAAAGCATCGTCGTCGAGCGTCTGGCCGCGCATCTTGCGGAACATGGCGATCAGGTCCTCTACCTGCAGGTTCTTCCTGTTGTCGCCCGCGACATCGAGAACGATTTCGCCGCCATGCAGCATGATCGTGCGGTGGCCGTAGTCCAGCGCCTGGCGCATCGAGTGCGTCACCATCATCGTCGTAAGCTTTCGCTCGGTAACGATCTTCTGGGTGAGGCTCATCACGAACTCCGCCATCCCGGGATCGAGTGCTGCCGTATGTTCGTCGAGCAGCAGCACTTCCGAGCCCGCGAGTGTCGCCATCACAAGCGAAACCGCCTGACGCTGCCCGCCGGACAGAAGATCCATCCGGTCCTTCAGTCGGTTTTCCAGCCCGAGATTGAGTTCGGCAATCCGCTCCCGGAAATAGTCGCGCCTGCTGCCCCCGAGCGCCGGCGCAAGTCCGCGCCTCTCGCCACGCCGGGCGGCGAGAGCGAGATTTTCCTCGATCGACAGCGAACCGCAGCTTCCCGTCAGCGGATCCTGGAAGACGCGCGCAACCAGACCGGCGCGTGATGCCGTCGACTTGCGCGTCACCTCGTTCTTGCCGATCAGCACTTGCCCCTCGCTCGGCAGGACATCGCCGGCGAGCACGCCGAGCAGCGTCGATTTGCCGGCGCCGTTGGAGCCGATGACGGTGACGAAGGAGCCTTGCTCGATGGTCAGGCTGACGCCGTTCAGCGCCTGCTTCTGCAGCGGCGTGCCGCGGCCGAAAACGACCTTGATATCCTTGACGCTGATCATGATGCGGCACCTCCGCGAAGACGGGGAAGGATGAGCGCCACGGTGACCAGCACCGCCGTCACGAAATTGAGGTCGGACGCCTGCAGGCCGATGACATCGCTCGAAAGCGCCAGCTGGATCGCGATGCGATAGAGGATCGAGCCGAGCACGCAGCCGATCAACGCGATCAACAGGCCGCGGCGCCCGAGCAGCGTCTCGCCGATGATGACGGCGGCAAGACCGACGACGATGGTCCCCACACCCGAAGTGACATCGGCAAAGCCGTTCGTCTGGGCAAACAGCGCGCCGCCGAACGCCACCAGCGCATTCGAGATCGCCATGCCGAGATAGATCTGTCGGCTGGTGTCGACGCCCTGGGCGCGAGCCATCCGCGCATTGGCGCCGGTCGCCCGCATCGCCAGCCCGGCATCGCTTTCGAGGAAACGCCAGACCAGGATGAGCGCGACGATGACGAGAACGCCGACGAACAGCGGCCGCACGTAGAAATCGCGAAGGCCATGGCCGAAGAACGGGCTGATCATCGTATCGGCATTGATGAGGGCGACATTGGGCTTGCCCATCACCCTGAGATTGACGGAAAACAGCGCGATCATCGTCAGGATCGAGGCCAGAAGGTTGAGGATCTTGAAGCGCACGTTGAGCAGCGCCGTCACCATGCCCGCAGCCGCACCGGCCGCCATCGCGACCACGGCCGCAAGCCAGGCATTGACACCGGCAATGATCAGCACCGCGGTCACCGCCGCGCCGAGCGGAAACGAGCCGTCGACCGTCAGATCGGGAAAGTCGAGAATGCGGAAGGCGAGATAGACGCCGAGAGCGACGAAGGAATAGACCAGACCGAGCTCGACGGCCCCCCAAAATGCGATTTGGCTCAAGGCTTTCAGCCCCTTTTTGTTACCGTTCCGCCCGTCGCGAAACCGCAGCTTTTTAATACTTCAGCCGCCCCCGTGCAAACGGGAGCGGCTGAATGTGAATGGTCGATGGAACGACGACCGATTATTCGATGACTTTGTTGGCGCGGGAAAGCACGCTCTGCGGCAGGGTGACGCCCATCTTGGCCGCAGCCGCCTTGTTGACGACGAGGTCGCTGCCAGCGGCGGTCTTGACTGCGATATCGCCCGGGTTTTCGCCCTTCAGCACCCGCACGACGATCTCGCCCGTCTGCTTGCCGACATCGTAATAGTTGAAGCCGAGGGCGGCGACCGAACCACGCGAAACCGAATCCGTATCGGCGGTGAAGAGCGGCAGCTTGCTCTCCTCGGCAACCGCAACGGCGCCTTCGAGCGCAGAGATGATCGTGTTGTCGGTCGGGATGTAGATCGCGTCGGCGCGGCCGACGAGGGCGCGGGCCGCACCCTGGACCTCGGCCGACTTGGTGGCAGCCGATTCCACAACCTTCAGGCCGGCCTTTTCGGCTTCGGCCTTCAAGACGGCAAGCAGCGAAACGGAATTGGCCTCACCGGAATTGTAGAGATAGCCGATGGTTTTCACATCGGGCAGGATTTCCTTGATCAGCGCCAGATGCTCGGCGACCGGCGACATATCGGAAAGGCCGGTGACGTTGCCGCCGGGCTTGTCCATGTTCTTGACGAGCTGGGCGCCGAGCGGATCGGAGACGGCGGTGAAGACGACCGGAATGTCGCGCGTCGAGGAGACGACCGCCTGGGCCGAGGGCGTGGAGATCGGCACGATGACGTTCGGTTCGTCGCCGGCGAACTGGCGGGCGATCTGGGCGGCCGTCGCCGGATTGCCTTGCGCCGATCTGAACACGAATTTCAGGTTCTCGCCTTCCTTGTAGCCGGCGGCCGTCGGTGCATCGAGAACGCCCTTGCGGGCTGCATCCAGCGCCGGATGCTCGACGATCGCCGTCACGGCGACCGTGACGTTGTCAGCCTTTGCGGGCAGGGAAAGGGCCAAACTGGCGGCAAGAGCGAGCAGAATCGGGCGCATTTGTATCCTCCTGATTGATTTTGGCGGCACTATTAGGAAATGCGCATGCTTAAATCAATGCAGGAGAATTGTAGCGAGGATCAAACTTGCTGATCAGTCGTCGGCGCCGTGATTGGCGATCATCATCGCCTCGAAGGCCAGGCGCTCGGTTTTGCGCATGCGTTCAGACTCCGATTTCAGCTGGCCACAGGCCGCAA
This sequence comes from Rhizobium sp. F40D2, assembly GCF_051810745.2. NCBI lineage: Bacteria > Pseudomonadati > Pseudomonadota > Alphaproteobacteria > Hyphomicrobiales > Rhizobiaceae > Rhizobium > Rhizobium sp. F40D2. The sequence continues at coordinate 1,860,740 of NZ_CM131436.1, read as the reverse complement.
GAATGTCGCGGCCGCGCGGCGTGCGGATCGGCGAGGCGTAACCGGCCGAATTGATGAAATCGGCGAACTTCTCGATCTGCTCCCAGTCGGAACACTGGTAATTGGTGCCGGGCCAGGGATTGAACGGAATGAGGTTGATCTTCGCCGGCACGCCCTTCAACAGCTTGATCAGCCCCTTGGCGTCTTCAAGGCTGTCGTTGATGTCCTTCAGCATCACATATTCGAAGGTGATGCGCCGCGCATTGGAAAGGCCGGGATAGGCCTTGCACGCCTCGATCAGTTCCTTCAGCGGATACTTCTTGTTGATCGGCACCAGAATGTCGCGCAGGTCGTCGCGCACAGCATGCAGCGAGATCGCCAGCATGACGCCGATCTCCTCGCCGGTGCGGAAGATTTCCGGCACGACGCCCGAGGTGGACAGCGTCACGCGGCGCCTGGAGAGAGACAGGCCGTCGCCATCCGTGGCGATCAGCAATGCCTGCTTGACGGCGTCGAAATTATAGAGCGGCTCGCCCATGCCCATCATCACTATATTGCTGACCTTGCGGCCCTCGGCAGGCATGATCGTGCCCTGCGGCGCTTCGCGATCGGGGAAGTCGCCAAGCCGGTCGCGGGCAAGCAGCAGTTGCGACAGAATTTCCTCCGCCGTCAGGTTGCGCACCAGACGCTGCGTCCCGGTGTGACAGAAGGAACAGGTGAGCGTGCAGCCGACCTGGCTCGAGATGCAGAGCGTGCCGCGGCCCTCTTCCGGAATATAGACAGCTTCGATCTCGACCGGGCGGCCAGCACCCCGCGGGGGAAAGCGCAGCAGCCATTTGCGCGTGCCGTCGTTCGAGACCTGCTCTTCGACGATCTCCGGACGCGCGATGGTGAAATGCTGCTTCAGCATTTCACGCATGTCCTTGGCGACATTCGTCATATGATCGAAATCGGAGACGCCGCGCACATAGATCCAGTTCCAAAGCTGCGCGACGCGCATCTTGATCTGCTTCTCGGCCACACCCCTTTCCCGGAGTGCCGCCCCCATCTCCTCGCGCGACAGCCCGATCAAAGACGGCTTTTCCAAGCTGGCGGACGTGTGCGCCTGCGGCTTGCTAACAACGATCGCATCCATGACGGACATAGGCATTCATCCCGAATTCAAACATGTCCTGCCCCTGCGAGCCCGCACGCTTCGGGGTGAACCGGAAGACTTGCGGACGCATGACGGCAGATCGGCAAAAATTGAATGGCGGAACGGCGACTGATCGCGATCTATCCGCTGTTGGCGCGCCCTTTAGCATCATTTTGCCCGCACGTCACTAATGCATGTCGCCCGGAAGTGTGCAGCGGTTCCGGGATAACGACATGCATCAAAACAAAGAGCTAAAGCGCGTCGCATGAATCAAGTTTGCTGCGACGCGCTTTAGAGATGGAAAACAGCAAAGGCCGGCGCAAGGCCGGCCTCGTGAAACTCTGCGGCTCAAGACCGCTTACTTGCAGCTTTCGATCTGCTTCAGCGCTGCCGAGATGCCCGAGAGCGAATAGCTGTAGGAGGTGCCGGTGCCCTTGCGCGAAACGGCATTCACCGTCATCGAATGACCGGTCTTCATCGCCGCGACGAGGGCCGGTTCCTGGGCGGCATTCTCGACCCAGCCGGCCTTGTCCTTGGTGAACATCACGAAGGTCTTGTTGTCGATGACGACGTTGATCTTCGAATTTTCTTTCACCGTGTAGCCCATCATCGCTTGCGGCTCGTAGGAGATGTTCTGGCCCGGACGCTGCGAGACGATGAAGAAGTTGTCGCCGTGGTCGACGCTTGCCGGCTGCTTTGCCGTCGGAACCGACAATACGTAGCAGACGGTGCTGGCGCCCGACTTGTAGGAGTAGGCGCCCCATGCCTGGAACTGCTGGATGCGGTTCGGCGCGGCCTGCTGCGCTGCCGCAACTCCGGCCATGGCAAGGGTGAGTGCGAGAGCGGATACGATACTTTTTACAAACATGGATTCCTGCCGGTTCTTGCGATTCAAGGCCCGAAGCGATCATAGCGGGCGCCGCATAATCACGATCTGCTTTATTTTGACTTAATTCAGGTTACCAAATGGTCAACAATAGCTGCGATTTGTGTCTGCCTGTGTCATTTCAGCTCGGGTATCAATTTTCGCCCCTTTGACGGTATCGGCCGCGACATGGTGCCCCAATGGCACTGGCCGTCCGTTCGGCTGAATTTAAGACACAAAGATTCAGGCAAGAGTTTGACCTTTCCCAAATCCGTTGTACCTCAGTAAGACTTGGAAATCCGATACGAAATTATTGCCGCAGGGGGCTCGTGAGGGGACATGGATGCCGAGCAAAGACAGCGTTTCGCTGCCCTCGCGAAGGCCGTCGCCAGGGATCGCGACCAGCAGGCCTTTTCCATCCTGTTCGACTATTTCGCACCGCGGCTGAAAGCCTGGCTGATGCGCCAGAAGATGACATCAGGCGAGGCCGAGGAACTGGTTCAGGAGATCATGATCGTGCTCTGGCACAAGGCAGATCTCTATGATGCCACGCGATCCTCACTCTCGACCTGGCTTTTCCGCATTGCCCGCAACCGCCGCATCGACATGCAGCGCCGCATCAATGCCCGCATCTTCGACGAGACCGATCCAGCCCTGCAGCCACCGGCCGCAATCGGCGCGGACGAAATCATCGCCAATGACGATCGCGACGCCAGGATTCGCGCCGCCGTCGGCCAATTGCCGGAGGAGCAGCGCGACATGCTGCGTGCCGCCTTCTTCCTTGGTCAATCGCATTCGGAGATCGCCGAAGCGACCGGACTACCGCTCGGCACGGTGAAATCGCGGATCCGACTTGCCTTCGGCAAGCTCCGCAAGGTGCTGGAGCGCGAATTCGCCTAGAGCCTTTCCTGGTTGGATTGAAGCATTCTGTGCTCAAACGGAGTCGGATGGTCGACTGGCCGGCGCGCGTTGTAGCCCGGCGCTACGGCCAAGCCGGCCGGTCGATCAGCCGGCCCGTTTCAGCCAACCCTCCCGCAGATTTGCCTGGCAAATCTGCAAGACTTAGGAATCGCCGGACGCACTTTATCGCTTCGCCGTGGCGAAGCAGTGCGGCCGGTGGGCCGGGCATCTCTAGCCAGGATCAGAGACGATCGGCTCGGACGTACCTGGGGGTATGCCCTTCGCCAATCGCCTCTGCCCTGACGAAACCCTGCTCCGGCAGAATGCTTCAAGCTGACCGGGAAAGGCTCTAAATTGTTTTCATCGTTTCTTCGGTCCGGTCGGCCAGAACGCGGTCGGCCGCCTCGTAGTGGCCGGGGCGGATATGGCCACGCACCATGGCGAAGGCGGCCGAGAGCACGGCGATGTCGTCGGAAAAGCCGATGACGGCGAAAATATCCGGGATGATATCGACCGGCATGACGAAATAGGCGAGCGCTGCGAGCAGCACGCCGCGCACCTTCGTCGGCGTCTGCGGATCAAGCGCACAGTAAAACCCGGCAACGACATCGCGCGAGAACGGAATCTGCCGCACCGCCCGCCGGAAGGTCGGCCAGAATTTCTGCCTGACCGTCTTCTCCCGGCGGCTCTGGGTGTCCTCGTCGCCCGGCAACAGGATTTCCCCGAACTTGACCTCGTCCATCCCTTCCATCCTTTCGTCCCTGCGAACATATGGTGATGGCGCCCACGCATTCAATCGGCCCGTTTTCAACCGATGCGTCGCGCCGCCGCCTTCTCCATCGCCTTGGCGAGCTTGAAATCCAGCTCCGTCAGTCCGCCGGCATCATGTGTGTTCAGCGTCACATCCACCCGGGAATAGACGTTGAACCATTCGGGATGGTGGTTGAGTTTTTCGGCCGTGATCGCTGCCTCGGTCATGAATCCGAATGCCTCGATGAAATTCGAAAACTTGAATGTCTTCGATATCGAAGAAGCCGCTTCATTGAGCGCCCAGCCCGTAAGCCCGGCCAGTTGCGCCTCGACCGCCGTCCGTTCCAGTCTTTCCATTTTCATGCCATGGTCCTCTCATCCGCCGACAGGTTTACCGATGAAACGCATCAGCATCCTCTTCGTTTGCATGGGCAATATATGCCGTTCTCCCTAGAACAGGATGATTTTAGGCCGGGTCGGCCTAAAATCTGAATCCTGTTCTATATTATAAAGTTAGAGCATGATGTCGCCCGAAAACCGCTTACACTTTTCGGCTCTGGCGGAAGGAATTTTCAGCCATCTGGTCGCCGAAGCTGGCCTGACCGGCCGTTTCACGGTCGATTCCGCCGGCATTGGCGGCTGGCATGAAGGTGAGCCGCCCGACCGGCGGTCGATTGCCACCGCCCAAAACCACGGCATCGATATTTCGGGGCAGCGTGCCCGCCGAATCCGCTCCAGCGATTTCAGGGATTTCGATCTGATCCTTGCGATGGACCGCGACAACCTGACGGCGCTCGAGAAGATCGCCCCGCCTGAGGCGAGCATCCGCCTGTTCGCCGATATCGCACTTAGAACGGGGGAGGATATTCCCGATCCCTATTATGGCGGCCCGGCAGGTTTCGAGCTGGTCTACACCAGGCTCTTGACCGGCTGCAGCAGCCTGCTCGAAGCGCTGGGCGCCGAGCGCGCCTCGTGCAGCGGGAACACTTCCTCGGTGAGATAGGGGCCGCCGCCGACCGATTCGCGCGACGACAGCAGCACGAAGCGCGGCGCCGTGAAGGTCGACGTGTGGAAGTTGCCGCGTCCGGCCAGATATTGCACGACATCGTCGAGCCGCGACGATTTGAGCCGCGCCAGCGTCACATGCGGCATGAATTTGCGCGGATCCGGCGGCAGGCCGATGCGCTGGCAGATCCGCTCGATCTCACCCTGCAGGGCGTACATCTCCGGCGATTGCGAGACGCCGGCCCAGACTGAATGCGGTTTCTTCGAGCCGAAGGAACCGATGCCTTCGAGCCGGAACTGGAATTCCGGCCGATCGATCCGGTCAAGGCGTTCTACGATTTCATCGGCCGTGCGGCCGTCGACATCACCGATGAAGCGCAGGGTGATGTGGTAATTCTCCACATCGATCCATCGTGCTCCGGGGAGGCCACCGCGCAGCAATGAAAGGCTCATCGCCGCATTGCGCGGAATTTCGAGGGCGGTAAACAGTCTCGGCATAACGAGCACTCCCCGAATCTTTTGCAGGTGCTTACACGGAATCATGCAATCAATGACCGCGCAAGCCCCTATTTCTTCACAGTAGAAATCGTTCCGACGAAATTTGTGACATCGGCTTCCATCTTCCCGACCATGACATCCACGCCCTTCGCATTCGGATGCATCCCGTCGTCGAGTTTCAGCCCCGCGTCGAGCGCCACGCCGTCGAGGAAGAAGCCATACAGCGGAACTCCGTGTTTTTCCGAAAGCTTCCGGTAGATCGGATTGAAGCGTGCGGCATAATCCGCCCCCATATTCGGCGGCGCCATCATGCCGACGAGCAGCACGGCGATGCCACGCTCTTTCAGCCGGCCAATCATCTGGTCGAGATTCTTCTCGCTTTCTTCAGGCGGAATGCCGCGCAGCGCATCGTTGGCGCCGAGTTCGAGGATGACGCCGTCGGTGCCGTCGGGTATCGACCAGTCGATCCGCGCAAGCCCACCTGTCGTCGTGTCGCCGGAGACCCCGGCATTGGCAATGGCGACGTCGAGCCCCTTCGCCTTCAGCGCCGTCTGCAGCTTTTCCGGAAAGCCGTCGCCGGGCGGCAATTGGTAGCCCGCCATCAAACTGTCCCCAAAACCGACGAGGTTGATCGTCCGGGCATCGGCTGCAGCGGCAAAGATCAACGAGGCGGCAATGACGGTGAATTGAAGCGCGGCAACTTTAAATCTCATTCTGGCTTCCCTAGATTGGCAAAGTGCCGTTATGCGGCTGTTTCGTTATGGATTTATATAGGGCGATTTCTGTTGGCTAAAACCATCATCGAGTTGAAGGGCGCCGATCTGACGCTTGGCAGCGCGGCCGCTTCCGTGCATGTGCTGAAGGGCATCTATCTCGATATCGCGTCAGGCGAATCCGTCGGCATCGTCGGCCCGTCCGGATCCGGCAAGTCGACCCTGCTTATGGTGCTTGCCGGGCTGGAGAAGCTCGACAGCGGCGAAATCAATATCAACGACACGCCGATCCACGCGCTGAGCGAGGATCAGGTGGCCGATTTCCGCGGCCGCAACATCGGCATCGTCTTCCAGTCCTTCCACCTGATCGCCAACATGACGGCGCTGGAAAACGTCGCCGTGCCGCTCGAGCTCGCCAAGGTCGGCAACGCCTTCGAGATCGCCCATCGCGAGCTGAAGTCGGTCGGCCTCGGTGAACGGCTGAACCACTATCCCGGCCAGCTTTCCGGCGGCGAACAGCAGCGCGTGGCGATCGCCAGGGCGCTCGCCCCCTCGCCCGCCCTGCTGATCGCCGACGAGCCCACAGGCAATCTCGACACCGAGACCGGCCGCCAGATTTCCGACCTGCTGTTTTCCAAGCAGGCCGAACGCGGCATGACCCTGCTTCTTGTTACCCACGACGTCTCGCTGGCAAACCGCTGCTCGCGCCAGATCCGTGTCCGTTCCGGCCGGATCGAAGGCGACAGCACCGCCCGCCATAGCGAGGCGGCGATCGCATGAGCATCGTCACGCCGCGCGTTTCGCTCGCTTTTCGCCTGGCGCTCCGCGAGCTGCGCGGCGGCATTCGCGGCTTCTATATCTTCCTCGCCTGCATCGCGCTCGGCACCGGCGCCATCGCCGCCGTCAATTCCGTCTCGCAGTCGATCACCGATACGATCGCCTCTCAGGGGCAGGAGCTGCTGGCCGGCGACGTCCGTTTCGAACTCAACAACCGCGAAGCGACGCCTGAGGAAATGGCTTTCCTCGAAGGCCTCGGCACCGTTTCGGTGTCGACCGGCCTGCGCTCGATGGCCCGCAAGCCTGACGGTTCCGATCAGGCACTCGTCGAGGTCAAGGCGGTCGACGACGCCTACCCGCTCTACGGCAGCTTCGTGGCCGAGCCGGACTATCCGATCGCAGCCCTGCTTTCGGGCCAAGGCGGCACCTATGGCGCCGTCGCAGCCCCGCTGCTTCTCGATCGGCTCGGGCTTGCGGTCGGCGATGAATTGCTGCTCGGCAATGTCAAGCTCAGCATCACCGCTACCGTCAAAACCGAGCCGGACGCGCTGTCGGAAGGTTTCGGCTTTGCGCCGCGTCTACTGGTCAGCCGCCGAGCACTCGAAGCCTCCGGGCTGATCCAGACGGGAAGCCTGGTCGAGCATGCCTACAAGATCCGGCTGGAAGACAAGGGCGCGATGTCGGGCATCCAGGCGCGCGCCGCCAAGGAATTTCCCTCCGCCGGCTGGGCTGTTCGCACCAGCGACCGCGCCGCCCCCTCGCTCACCGAAAACATCACCCGCTTCTCGCAGTTCCTGACGCTGGTCGGCCTCACGGCGCTGATCGTTGGCGGCGTCGGCGTCGCCAATGCGGTGCGCGCCTTCCTCGATGCCAAGCGCACCACCATCGCAACCTTTAAATGTCTCGGTGCGCCGGCGCAGGTCGTCGTTCTGATCTATCTCTTCCAGATCGCCATCATCGCGCTTGGCGGCATCATGATCGGCCTTTTCATCGGCGCCCTGTCGCCGATCTTCGCTGCCCAGTTTCTGGCGCAGTTCCTGCCGGTCTCGACGGCGCTGACGCTTTATCCCGGCGCCCTGCTGCTGGCGACGCTCTTCGGTATCCTGACGACGCTCGCCTTCGCCATCCTGCCGCTCGGCCATGCCCGCGAAGTGCCGGCGACCGCGCTTTTCCGCGAGCAAGGCTTCGAGGCCCGCCGCCTTCCCTCCTGGCCCTATATCCTGCTGGCCACGCTGTTCATGGCCGCCCTTGCCGGCCTTGCCATCCTCACCGCCTATGACCGCTTCATCGCCGTCGTCTTCGTCGGCGCAATCGTCTTCGCCTTCGTCGTGCTGCGCCTGGTCGCAGCAGCGATCGCCTGGCTCGCGCGCCGCAGCCCGCGGGTCAACTCGCCGGCACTGCGGCTTGCGATCGGCAACATCCACCGCCCCGGCGCGCTGACGCCCTCGGTCGTGCTCTCGCTCGGCCTCGGCCTGGCATTGCTGGTCACGCTGACCCTGATCGACGGAAACCTGCGCCAGCAGCTGACCGGCCGCATGAACGAGGGCGCGCCGAACTTCTTCTTCGTCGATATCCAAAGCGCCGAGGTCGACGCATTCCGTGCTCTCGTCCAGGCACAGGCGCCAAAGGGCAGGCTGATGGAAGTGCCGATGCTGCGCGGCCGGATCGTCGCCTTCAACGGCGAGGACGTCAGCAGGATGAACGTGCCGGCCGCCGGTCGCTGGGTGCTGAACGGCGATCGCGGCATCACCTACGCCGACACCCTGCCGGAAAATGCCGCGCTCACCGAAGGCAGCTGGTGGGACAAGGATTACAGCGGCGAGCCGCTCGTCTCCTTCTCCGCGGAAGAGGCGCACGAACTCGGCCTGAAGATCGGCGACAAGATTACCGTCAACGTGCTCGGCCGCAACATCACCGCGAAGATCGCCAATCTGCGCCGCGTCCAATGGGAATCGCTGTCGATCAACTTCGTCATGGTCTTCTCGCCGAATACATTCCGCGGCGCCCCGCACGCGTGGCTGGCGACCCTGACCGATCCCGCCTCGACACCAGCCGAAGATGCGGCGATCCTGAAATCCATCACCAACACCTATCCGACGATCACCAGCATCCGCGTCAAGGACGCGATCGACATCGTCAACCAGCTGGTGGCGCAGCTTGCGACCGCAATCCGCGCCGCGGCCTCCGTCGCCCTCATCGCCTCGATCCTCGTCCTTGCCGGGGCGCTTGCCGCCGGAAACCGCGCCCGCACCCACGACGCGGTGGTGCTGAAGACGCTCGGCGCCACCCGCGCCATGCTGATCTGCGCCTTCAGCTACGAATATCTGATCCTTGGGCTGGCGACCGCGATCTTCGCGCTGATGGCCGGCGGCGTTGCCGCCTGGTTCATCGTCGCCCGCATCATGCGCCTGCCTTCGACCTTCCTGCCCGATGTGGCGGGACTGACGCTGGTCACCGCGCTCGTCCTCACCGTCGGCATTGGCCTCATCGGCACGTGGCGCATCCTCGGGCAGAAGGCGGCACCCGTCCTGCGCGAGCTTTGACCGCATAGGGCGCCTCAAACCCTTCACCTTACGGCGATTTAACCGGCCGGGCCTTTGCAACCCTCTTGTTTGCGAAGGGCGAAAGCCTCATATTGTCTGCAGGCATGCTGGAGCTCCGCAGCGGCGCCCGGGTCGAAAACCCCGACACCGTATCTCCATCGGAGCTTGTAAGAGGAAACTATGGCTGACCTTCGTAACTATCAAAGCCGCGCTCAGACCGGCGAGATGATTGATCAAGGCCTGCGCGCCTATATGCTCAAGGTTTACAACCTGATGGCGCTGGGTCTGGCGATCACCGGTGTGGCCGCATATCTCGGATTCAACTTCGCAGTTCAGGACGGCCAGCTCACCCAGTTCGGCGTGCTCCTGTTCCAGTCGCCCTTGCGCTGGGTCGTGATCCTTGCGCCCCTTGCGGCAGTCTTCTTCTTGAGCTTCCGCATCAATAGCATGAGCGTGGCCGCCGCACAGACGACCTTCTGGGTCTATGCCGCGCTGGTCGGCCTGTCGCTCTCGTCGATCTTCCTGGTCTACACCGGCCAGAGCGTCGTTCAGACCTTCTTCGTCACTGCCGCCTCCTTCGGCGCGCTGTCGCTTTACGGCTATACGACGAAGCGTGACCTGTCGGCGATGGGCTCGTTCCTGATCATGGGTCTTTTCGGCCTGATCATCGCTTCGATCGTCAACATCTTCCTGGCCTCGTCGGCCATGCAGTTTGCGATCTCGGTGATCGGCGTTCTGATCTTCGCCGGCCTCACCGCCTACGACACGCAGCGGATCAAGGAATTGTACCTGGAAGCCGATGACGTTGCCGTGGCCGGCCGCAAGGCGATCATGGGTGCGCTGACGCTCTATCTCGACTTCATCAACCTCTTCATGTTCCTGCTGCAGTTCATGGGCAACCGCAAATAAGCAGGCAGACTAAGGCGAAAAGGCGGCTTCGGCCGCCTTTTTTGTTGCGCTGATTTTCCTCGGATGGTTTTAAAGCGTGTCGCGCAAAAGTGTGCTGCGGTTTTGCGGCAACGACACGCGCAAAAACAAAGACCTAAAGCGCTAGGAGCAGATCTGAAAGATCGCGACGCGCTTTAGGAGAGCCTTGCCCTCCTAGTGGACCCGCCATCGAATGTCCTTTCTCCTGCGCGATGCGTTGCAAGCCGATATTCCCGCCATTACCGGTATCTACCGGGAATCCGTTCTGAACGGCACGTCGAGCTACGAGATCACCCCGCCCTCTGAGGCCGAGATGGCGCAGCGTTTTGCGGCGATCGTCGGCCAGCAATATCCCTATATCGCCGCAGCCGGTGCGGGTGGAGGCCTGCTCGGTTATGCCTATGCCTCGGCCTTTCGCGTCCGCCCGGCCTATCGATGGATGGTCGAGGATTCGATCTATCTGGCGCCCGAAGCCCGTGGCCGCGGCATCGGCAAAGCGCTGATGGCCGAGCTGATCGACCGCAGCACAAGTCTCGGTTTTCGTCAGATGATCGCCGTCATCGGCGGCGCCAGCCCCGCCTCGATCGCGCTTCATCTCAAGGCAGGCTTCGTGGAGGTCGGCCTGATGCGGGGCGCCGGCTACAAGCACGGCCGCTGGCTGGATACGATGCTCATGCAGCGTTCCCTCGGAGAGGGCATGACGACCGATCCGGATCCCTCCGCCTATCCCGGCACGCTGTTTGCCGGCTGATGCATGTCATCAGGAAGTGTGCAGCGGTTCGGGGATAACGACATGCCGAATAAAATGTTACGGCCTACTTGTCGACCAGCTTCAGCGCTTTGTCGAACACCTTCAGCACCTGGTTCAGCTCGTGACCGCGCTTCAGGATGGTGCCGTGGACGTTGATCACCGAATAGGCGCCCTGTTTGGCGGCGAGCTTGGGATTTTTCTCGATGCGGAACAGCGGCATTTCGCCGGAGCGCTTGAAGACGGAGAACACCGCCTTGTCCTTCAGGTGATCGATGGCGTAGTCGCGCCATTCGCCGTCACCGACCATACGGCCGTAGATCCAGAGGATCGCGTCCAGTTCACGCCGATGAAAGGTCACCGGAAGCGGGTCCTTGCTCTGCTTGTATTCCCTGAGATCGACGACGACTGAGGAACTATTGTCGACGGAACGGCTTTCGCCGTGTCGCAAATCCGGCTGATCTGTCATTCAGTCTCCAAGGCCTCTGCATGTGACAGCTGCGTGACAGTGTGCCCGAGCCGCCGCAAATTGCAAGAGCGCCGGCCGTTACATTCAGCCGCGCATGACAGCGCTGTCGCTTTCTCGGCGGCGCCGCATTTCAGTCAAAACAGCGCCTCATTTGCAGGAGATTTATGAATCCCGGTTTGGCGCCAGCGCGCCAAAGGGCCCGGCGGAGCGTATCGACCTTAACCCCAGCCCCGAATACGCTCAGCCGGGCCGCCCGGTACTTCACCCGCGAGCGGATGAAATCTCAGATATTTTTGCCAGCCATCACCACGGTCGCGCCAAGGATCGCCGCCGGATCGCCGTTGTCGTTCGCCGATTGCAGCAGGATCGCGCAGCCCTCGAGCTGCGGCCGTTGGAGCACGCTGGCCGGCAGCGTCAGACTGGTCGCTTTGCCGTCCCACATGCCGACCGTTTCGACATTGGTGACGCTGTGCAGATAGGACAGCTTCTTTCCGCTGTTCTCGCCTTTTTCGACCTCGATCGTCTTTTCCTTGTCGAAATAGACCATCACCACATTGGCTTTGCCCTGTCCCGCGCCGATCTTGATCTCCAGCTCGTCGCCGCGCATTGCCGCGCTGATGGGAACGGTCAGCCCGTTGCCTTCGCCGCTATAGGTGTCGATCTTGCTGTTGATGCCATTGAGATCGGCGCCGGCCAGATGGTCGCGCCCGTTGACGATCGCCTGTGGCGTATAGACGTTGCTGCGGCCCATTGTCCTCGCATAACCATATTGCCGCTCGGTGTTTTCCTTGGAGCTCAGTGTATCGGCCCAGCCGAGATAATTCCAGTAATCGACATGATAGGCGAGCGCGATGACATCGCCCTGGCTCACCAGCTTGCGGAAAGCGGCGTCAGCAGGAGGACAGGAAGAGCAGCCCTGCGCCGTGAAAAGTTCGACGACACCTTTCGGCGTCCCGTCTTCGGCCTGCAGCGGGCCTGAGAGAACAACGCCGGCGATCAGCGGAATCAAAAAACGGGGGGACATTCACCTGCACCTCTTTTTCAGCGCCGACGGCGTGTTCGAACCGGAGGCCCTGACATATGAACGTACGAATAATCCTTCCGGGTCCAAACGAAAAGTCACGAACGGGTGAGACGCAGCGCGACCGGAACCCCCATAAGACAAATCATCGTGAGCCCCCGCAAATCTTGTCGCCGCAAAGAAAAGGCCGCCGGAAACTGCTCTCCGGCGGCCATTATCATACGAGGCTATTAACAATCAGGCAGCGAGGTCGCGCAGAACCGTCTGCAGGATGCCGCCATTGTTGAGGTAGACCACCTCATCGAGCGTATCGACGCGCGACAGCAGCGGAACTTCCTTCACGGTGCCGTCGCCATAGGTGATCTTGGCGATCTTCTTCTCACGCGGCTTGATCTTGTCGAGACCTTCGATGGTGACGAGCTCGTCGCCCTTCAGGCCGAGGCTCTGCCAGGTGGTGCCCTCTTCGAAGACGAAGGGGATGACACCCATGCCGACCAGGTTCGAGCGATGAATACGCTCGAAGGACTGGGCGACGACGGCCTTCACGCCGAGCAGATTGGTGCCCTTGGCAGCCCAGTCGCGCGAGGAGCCGTTACCGTATTCGACACCGGCGAAGATGACGAGCGGCACGCCTTCGGCTTTGTACTGCATTGCGGCGTCGTAGATCGAAGTCTCTTCCTTCGACGGGTAGTGGATGGTGTAACCACCTTCCTTCCCATTCGGGCCAAGCATATGGTTGCGGATGCGGATATTGGCGAAGGTGCCGCGCATCATCACTTCATGATTGCCGCGGCGCGTGCCGTACTGGTTGAAGTCGGCAACGGCCACTTCGTGGTCGATGAGGTAAGCACCGGCCGGCGACGCCGCCTTGATCGAACCGGCCGGCGAAATGTGGTCGGTGGTGATCTTGTCGCCGAACAGGCCGAGGACGCGAGCGCCCTTGATGTCGGAGACGCCGGTGCCCTTCTTGCCCATGCCGACGAAGTAGGGCGGGTTCTGGACGTAGGTCGAATTGTCGTCCCAGGCATAGGTCTGGCCCGGCGGAACCTGAACGGCCTGCCAGTTGACGTCGCCCTTGAAGACGTCGGCATATTTGCTTTCGTACAGTTCGCGGGTGACGTATTTCTGGATGAATTCCTGCACCTCGTGCGAGGTCGGCCAGATATCCTTGAGGTAGACGGGGTTGCCGCCCTGGTCTTCGCCGATCGGCTCCTTGGTCAGATCCTTCTGCACCGTGCCGGCGAGCGCATAGGCGACGACGAGCGGCGGGGAAGCCAGGTAATTCGCCTGCACGTCGGGCGAAATGCGGCCTTCGAAGTTACGGTTGCCGGAGAGAACGCCCGATACGATCAAGCCCTTGTCGTTGATCGTCTTGGAGATCGGCGCCGGCAGCGGACCGGAATTGCCGATGCAGGTGGTGCAGCCGAAGCCGACCAGGTTGAAGCCGAGCTTGTCGAGGTCGGCCTGCAGGCCGGATTTGGCGAGATATTCGCCGACGACCTGCGATCCCGGCGCGAGCGAGGTCTTGACCCACGGCTTGGTCTTCAGGCCCTTGGCAACGGCGTTGCGGGCGAGAAGGCCGGCAGCGATCAGCACTGACGGGTTGGAGGTGTTGGTGCAGGAGGTGATGGCGGCAATCGCCACGTCGCCATGGCCGAGATCGAAATCCGTGCCTTCGACCGCATAGCGGTTATTGAGCTGGCCGGGCTTCTTGTAGTCGACATCCATCGAACCGGCGAAACCGGAAGCGATGTTTTCGAGAGCGATGCGGCCTTCCGGACGCTTCGGACCGGCCATCGACGGCACTACGTCGCCGAGGTCGAGTTCCAACGTGTCGGTGAAGACGAGATCGGAACCGTCGCCGTCACGCCACATGCCCTGGGCCTTCGAATAGGCTTCGACAAGGGCGATCCGGTCATGCGTGCGGCCGGACATGGTGAGGTAGTTGATGGTTTCGCCATCGACCGGGAAGAAGCCACAGGTGGCGCCGTATTCCGGGCCCATATTGCCGATCGTCGCGCGGTCGGCGAGCGGCATATTGTCCATGCCGGGGCCGAAGAATTCGACGAACTTCGAAACCACGCCCTTCTTGCGCAGCATCTGCACGACGGTCAGAACGAGGTCGGTCGCGGTGACGCCTTCCTTGAGCTTGCCGGTCAGCTTGAAGCCGATGACTTCGGGCAGAAGCATCGAAACCGGCTGGCCGAGCATTGCCGCTTCAGCTTCGATACCGCCCACGCCCCAGCCGAGAACGCCGAGACCGTTGATCATCGTCGTATGGCTGTCGGTGCCGACGCAGGTGTCCGGATAGGCGATCGTCTCGCCGTCCTCTTCCTTGGTCCAGACGGTCTGGCCGAGATATTCGAGGTTGACTTGGTGACAGATGCCGGTGCCTGGGGGAACAACGCGGAAATTCTTGAAGGCCTGCTGACCCCACTTCAGGAAGCGATAACGCTCGCCGTTGCGCTGGTATTCGAGCTCGACATTCCTCGCGAAAGCCTGCGGCGTGCCGAATTCGTCGACGATGACGGAGTGGTCGATGACGAGATCGACGGGAACGAGCGGGTTGATCTTCTCGGGATCGCCGCCGAGGGACACCATCGCGTCGCGCATCGCGGCAAGATCGACGACGGCCGGAACGCCGGTGAAGTCCTGCATCAGCACACGCGCCGGGCGATAGGCGATCTCGTTTTCAACTGCACCCTTATTGTTCAGCCATTCGGCAACGGCCAGGATGTGCTCCTTGGTGACCGACTGGCCGTCTTCAAAACGCAGCAGGTTTTCGAGCAGCACTTTCATCGAATAGGGAAGCTTCGAGACGCCGGGCAGACCGTTTGCCTCAGCCTTGGGCAGGCTGTAATAGACATAGTCCTTTCCACCAACGGAAAGCGTGGAACGACAATTGAAACTGTCAAGAGATTTAGACACGAGAGACCCCGTTTCTGATAGCCAACACAGTCGTGCGAACGCCTATGCACTTAATGCACATCAGGATGCGGGTACGGCCATTTCCGCTGTCCGCACGTGGAACAGATGCTCCAAGTTCGGCGCAAGGATGAAATTCACGCCGACCGCTGGCGTGGTTGCCGGTCTTATAGATAATTTCCTAAAAACTTGCCATACCCGAGCAAGGTCAAAATCGGAGATTTTTTAAGCCCTCCGGAAGCCGAAACGAAGAAAGAGCCGACGCATGCATCTCACCGCCGAAAATCTGGCCGCAAGGCGCGGTGAGGATCTGATTTTCGTTAACATTTCCTTTCACTTGGCTGCCGGCGAGGCGCTCATCCTGACGGGCAGAAATGGATCGGGAAAGTCCACTTTACTGCGCGTTGTTGCCGGCCTGCTCAAGCCGGAAAGAGGCACTGTCATCTTCCGCGACGGAGACGGCCGGGAAGACGGGCATCCTGGCGATGTCAGCCACTACCTCGGCCACCGGAATGCAATGAAGGATGAACTTACGGTTGCAGAGAATCTGGATTTCTGGCGTCGCTTTCTGGGCAACTCTGCCGGCCTCTCCGTCGAGGACGCCACTGAGGCCGTCGGCCTTCCGGGTATTACCCACCTTCCCTTCGGTTACCTCTCCGCCGGCCAGCAGCGCCGATTCGCCTTCGCCAAGCTGCTCGTCGCCCACCGCCCCGTCTGGATCCTCGACGAACCCACGGCCGCACTCGATGCCAGCGCCGACCGGCTGTTTGCCGGATTGATCGAAGCGCATCTGACAAACGGCGGCATCGTGCTCGCGGCGACGCATCAGCCGCTGGGGCTGAAGAATATGCAGGAATTGCAGATGCCGGGCTTTGCCGGCGTGGATCAGGGAGTGTGGGAATGATGATTTACGGTTGTTTGCAAGGACATGACGTGAAGCCCCCTCCCCAACCCCTCCCCACATGGGGGAGGGGCTACCGTGCCGCGCTGCCTCATACGAACCGCATCGTCACAACCTGCAGAATGGCAACAGCGCGCACAGTGCTTCTTTTTCGCCACTGCCAGGGGCCGCAGCTTAACCCCTCCCCCTTGTGGGGAGGGGTTGGGGAGGGGTTTTCCTTCGCCTCCAGGGTAAAGCGCCCCGCATGACCGCCCTCTTCCTCCGCGATCTCAAACTCTCGATCCGCGCCGGCGGCGGCGCGCTGGTCGGGGTACTGTTCTTCCTGACCGTCGTCGCCGTCATCCCTTTCGGCGTCGGCCCCGATCTCAAGCTGCTCTCCCGCATCGGTCCCGCCATCGTCTGGATCGGCGCGCTGCTGGCAGCACTTCTCGGCCTCGACCGGCTGTTCCAGGCCGAGCGCGACGACGGATCGCTTGACCTGATGCTGATGCAGGACACGCCGCTCGTCCTCACCGTACTCGTCAAATGCTTCGCCCACTGGACGGCGACCAGCCTGCCGCTGGTCATCGCCTCGCCGCTGCTCGGCCTGTTCATGAACATGGACGAGGCGGCGATCGGCGCCACCGCGCTGACGCTTCTTGTCGGCTCGCCCGCCATCACCTTCATCGGCGCCGTCGGCGCCGCCGTCGCTGTGGCGCTGCCGCGCGGCGGCCTGCTGGTTTCGATCCTGGTGCTGCCGCTGACCATCCCGGTGCTGATCTTCGGCGTCAGCGCTGCCTATGCCGCGGTCGAGGATCCCGCCCCGTTCCTGCCGCCTTTCCTCATCCTTATCGCGCTGACGCTGTTCTTTGCGGTCATCGGCCCAGCCGCCGCCGCGCTGGCGCTGCGAAACACGGCGGATTGACCAGCCATTCGATTGCGGGAAAAGCCAGATCAAGGTAAGGAAGCGGACATGAGCCAAACGAGCCTTGCCATCAGCAAATTCAGCGATCTCGCCAACCCGACGCGGTTTCTGGCGCTGGCGGCACGCGTCATTCCGTGGCTGGCCGGCATCACCGCCCTCTGTTTTCTGATCGGCCTCTATCTCAGCTTCGCCACAGAGGGCGATTACCAGCAGGGCGAGACCGTGCGCATCATGTATGTCCACGTGCCCGCCGCCTGGCTGTCGATGATGTGCTACACGATCATGAGCCTCTCGGCGATCGGCACGCTGGTCTGGCGCCATCCGCTGGCCGACGTCTCCGCCAAGGCCGCAGCCCCGCTCGGCGCAGCCTTCACCCTGCTCGCGCTCGTCACCGGCTCGCTCTGGGGCAAGCCGATGTGGGGCACCTGGTGGGTCTGGGATGCGAGGCTGACTTCCGTTTTCGTTCTCTTCCTGATGTATCTCGGCCTGATTGCGCTCAGCCGGGCCATCGACGATCCGTCGAGGGCCGCGCGCGTTTCCGCCGTACTCATCCTGGTCGGCTTCATCAATATCCCGATCATCAAATTCTCGGTCGAGTGGTGGAACACGCTGCATCAGTCGGCAAGCGTGATGCGCCTTGATGGCCCGGCGATCGATCCGGAATTCCTGCGGCCGCTCTTCGTCATGGCGATTGCCTTCACCCTGCTCTTCTTCACGCTGCATATCATGGCCATGCGCAACGAGATCTGGCGCCGCCGCATCGCCGCCCAGCGCCGTCTTGCCGCCCGCATGGCGAGCCGGGAGGAATAGCCGGTGACGCATGCCTTCTATGTCTACGCCTCCTATGGCTTTGCAGCATTCATGACGGTCGCCGTCACGCTTTGGACCTGGGCCGACGGCCGGGCGCGCCGCCAGGAACTCGCAGCGCTCGAAGCCGCTGGCATTCGACGCCGCTCGGCGCGCGCAAGGGACAGCGAATGAGCGAAACATCAGAAAACAAGACCGCCAAGCCGCACGGCCTTGGCCGTTATGCGCTGGCGCTTCTGCCGCTGATCGTCTTCGGCGGCATTGCGGCAACGGCCGCAAAGATGCTTTACGACCAGGATTTCCACGGCAAGAACATCGCCGAAATCCCCTCCGCCCTGATCGGCACCAAGGCGCCGGCGCTGAACCTGCCGCCGCTTGATGGCGCAAACCTGCCGGCGCTGACCGATGCGGCAATCAAGGGCAAGCTCACCCTCGTCAACGTCTTCGCCTCCTGGTGCATTCCCTGCCGGGACGAACATCCTGTTTTGAAAGAACTGGCCAAGGACCCACGGCTGAACATCGTCGCCATCAATTACAAGGACAAGAGCGACAACGCCTTGCGTTTCCTCGGCGAGCTCGGCAATCCCTATCAGGCAATCGGCATCGATCCGAACGGCAAGGCGGCAATCGACTGGGGCGTCTACGGCATTCCGGAAAGCTACCTCGTCGGCCCCGACGGCACGATCCTCTACAAACGCGTCGGCCCCTTCGACGATATCAGCCTGAAGGAAGGGCTGTTTCCAGCGATGGAAAAGGCGCTGGGGAAGCCGGTTTCGTAAGTCAAGAAAGACGTGGGGCTTAAACGCCGCCCTGCCAGACCTTGATCGCCTCCACCGGCCAGATCAGCATCACCACGTTCAACGTCAGATTATCGCGGATCACATAGCCAGTGAGAATCTCGAAGAAGAGGGCGATCGCCACCGTCAGCGCCACCGGCGCCCGCGATGCGAAGAAGAAGCCGAGGCACATGAAGACGGTGTCCATCGCCGAATTCAGAATGCTGTCGCCGTAATAGTCGAGCGCGATCGTCGCCGTGCGGTAGCGATCGATGATCAGAGGCGAATTCTCCAGCAGTTCCCAGCCGGATTCGACGAACAGCGCCAGCAGCAGCTTTGCCGCCAGCGGCTTGCGGCGCAGGACGAGATGGCCGAGCCCGTAAAACAGGAAGCCGTGGATGATGTGCGACGGCGTGTACCAGTCCGACAGATGCTGAGAATTGCCGCTGGTATTGACCCCGCCCTCCCACAGCTTGATATAACCGCAGGCGCAGATCGGCACGCGGCCCATCAGATATTCGGCGACGATCTGCGCGACCAGCACCGCAAGGCAGGCGACGAACCAGAAACTCTGGTGTCTGACACGATATTCGGCGTCTGCAGCGCTCACTTTTCGCCGTCCATTTCCAGGTTGATGCTATGTTTGAGCACCAGCGGCATCTGCGCCAGCGTGAAGATGATGGTGATCGGCATCGTGCCCCAGACCTTGAAGGCGACCCAGGTATCATCCGAAAAATTACGCCAGACGACTTCGTTCAACACGGCGAGGAACAGAAAGAAGATGCCCCAGCGGATGGTGAGCTTGCGCCAGCCTTCGGCATCGAGCTGGAAGGCGGCGTTGAAGACGTAGCCGAGCAGCGATCGGCCGAAGGCAAGTCCGCCGAGCAGCGCGACGCCGAAGAGCGCGTTGACGATGGTCGGCTTCATCTTGATGAAGGTCTCGTTCTGCAGCCAAATCGACAGCGAACCGAAGATGACGACCACTATTCCGGAGACGAAGGGCATGATCGGCAGATGGCCGAGCACGATCTTCGAAACGACGAGCGAAAGGATCGTCGCCGCCATGAAGAGCCCGGTTGCGACGAACAGCGGCCCACCAAGCTCGGAAAGGGCAGGAAATCTCTCCACCAGCCACTGCCCGCGCAGATTGGCGAAGAAGAAGATCAACAGCGGCCCGAGTTCCAGCGCCAGCTTCAGCAACGGGTGATGCCGGTCGGCCGGGGTCGGGGTGATATCGCTTTCGGTGGTCATGCGTTCTTCAAACCTGCTATTCCTAAAAACCTGGTTGCCGCCCGTGCCTTGCAGGCTTTCGGCGGCATATCTGTGGCATCATTGGGGAAGTCCGGCAATGGCGTGCGCGAAATCCTCGGCCTCGAACGGCTCCAGATCGTCGACACCCTCGCCGACACCAATGAAATAGACCGGCAGCTTGTGCTTGGCGGAAATGGCGACGAGGATGCCGCCGCGTGCCGTGCCGTCGAGCTTGGTCATGATCAGCCCGTTGACGCCAGCGACGTTGCGGAAGATCTCGGCCTGGCTCAGCGCATTCTGTCCCGTCGTCGCATCGAGCGTCTGCAGCACGGTGTGCGGCGCATCGGGATCGAGCTTGCCGAGCACGCGCACGATCTTCTCGAGCTCGGCCATCAGCTCCGCCTTGTTCTGCAGCCGGCCGGCGGTATCGACGATCAGCACGTCGCATTTCCGGGCTTTCGCCTGTTCGAAGGCGTCATAGGCAAGGCCGGCGGCATCGGCGCCAAGCTTGGTACCGATGAATTCGGAATTCGTCCGCTCGGCCCAGATCTTCAGCTGCTCGATCGCCGCGGCACGAAAGGTATCGCCGGCGGCCAGCATCACCTTCAGCCCGGCGCCGGAAAGTTTTGCTGCAAGCTTGCCGATCGTCGTCGTTTTGCCGGTGCCGTTGACGCCGACGACCAGGATGACATGCGGCTTGTGCGAGAGGTCGAGCTGCAGCGGCTTGGCGACCGGCTTCAGAACTTTGGCGATTTCGGACGCCATGATCCGGCTGACATCCTCGCCGGTCACATCCTTGCCATAACGCTCGGACGCCAGCGTGTCGGTAACGCGCAGTGCGGTCTCGACGCCGAGATCGGCCTGGATCAGCAGGTCTTCGAGATCCTGCAGCGTCTCGTCATCAAGCTTGCGCTTGGTGAACAGCGCGGTGATCTGGCCGGTTAGCTGCGAAGAGGTGCGCGCAAGGCCGTTGCGCAGGCGCTGGAACCAGCTGAGTTTTGGCTGCGGGGCAATGGGTTGCTGTTCGACGATTGCCGGGCCTGTGGCGAAGCCTTTAGGGAGGACAGTATATTCCGGCTTCGGCTGTTCCGCAGTCGTGTCGGAAGGCGCGGCGGGTGTGATACCCCCCTCTGCCCTGCCGGACATCTCCCCCACAAGGGGGGAGATCGGCTGAACGGAAATGTCTTCTTCTACAGCGATCTCGGCAGGAATTTCCTCAGAGAGTACCTCTGCGGCTTCCGCGGTCTCTTCGACCGAAGCCGGCGCGTCAGCTTCCGCACGATCTCCCTCCTTGTAGGGGGGATGTCCCGAAGAAACAGAGGGGCGTGTTTCCACCTCACTCTCCGCACTCGCCAGCCTATCTGCTTCGGCTTCCAGCAAAGAAAGCGGCACCAGCCCGAAATCGCTCATTTGATCTGCGGGAGGCAAAGGCAAGACCTCATCGAGGATGCCTGGCTCCTCTATCTCACCCTCACCGACATCCGCCGCCGGCCCGCCGGCCGTATCCATTTCTTCGGGAAGCACCGGATCAGCGGCGACCGGCAGATCTTCGGCACGCGAGCGCGGATCGAGCTCCCTTGCCACGGTTTCAGGCACGGGCTCTTCCGCCGGCTTGTCCTTGCCGAAGGTGAAGACCTTTTTGATGAAACTGAGCGCCATGAGGATTCCGTGAAAGTCAGGCCGCGGCTGCGGCCGTCAATTGCATGTCGAGATGTTTGCCATTGTGGCCGGTGATCATGGCCGGCACAAGTTCACCGGGACGAAGGCCGGGTGCTGCCACCAGAGCGAAGTTTTCCGTATGCGCCAGGCCGTTGTTTTCGACAAGCAGCCATTGCCGGGTTCCGACCATGCCGTCGAGATGGGACTGATGCAGCCTGTGTCCAGTGGCGCGCAGCCTGGCAGCGCGATCCTTGACGAGAGACCGGTCGAGCTGCTGCATGCGGGCGGCCGGCGTGCCGGGTCGCGGGCTGTAGGGAAAGACATGCAGATGCGCGATATCGGCCGCTTCGGCGAGCCGCACGGCATTTCCGAACATCTCTTCCGTCTCCGTCGGGAAGCCGGCGATCATATCGGCGCCGAAGCTCATCTCGGGGCGAAGCCGGCGTACGTCCTCGATAAAACGCAGCGCATCGGCGCGGGAGTGCCGGCGCTTCATCCGCTTCAGGATCATGTCGTCGCCATGCTGCAGCGACAAATGCAGATGCGGCATGAAACGCGGCTCGTCGGCGATGATATCCATCAGATGGGCATCGGCCTCGATGCTGTCGATCGAGGAAAGCCTGAGGCGGCTGATATCGGGGAGCTGCTTCAACAGCGTCTTCGCCAGAAGCCCAAGCGTCGGCGCACCCGGCAGGTCGCCGCCATAACTTGTGGCGTCGACCCCGGTCAGCACGATTTCGCGGTAGCCGCTGTCGGCGAGCTTGCGGGCCTGGTCGACGACCGCGCCCATCGGCACCGAGCGGGAATTGCCGCGGCCATAGGGGATGATGCAGAAGGTGCAGCGGTGGTCGCAGCCGTTCTGCACCTGGATGAAGGCGCGCACATGCCCGTCGATATGCCTGACCATCTGCGGCGCCGTCGCCTTGACGCTCATGATATCGTTGACGCGGAGCTTCTCCTCAGTCGAAACGCCGAAATCCGGCAGGCTGCGATAGGAGGCGCTCGCAAGCTTCTCCTCGTTGCCGAGCACGGCATCGACCTCCACCATTTCAGCGAAGGTTTCCTTTTCCGTCTGTGCGGCGCAGCCGGTGACGATGATGCGGGCATGCGGATTGTCGCGCCGTGCCCGACGGATCGCCTGGCGCGCCTGACGCACGGCCTCGCCGGTCACAGCGCAGGTGTTGACCAGAATGGCATTGTTGAGCCCGGCCTTCTCGGCCTGCGCCTTCATCACTTCGGATTCATAGGTGTTGAGGCGGCAGCCGAAGGTAATGACGTCGACGCCGCTCACCGCGCCCCCGCCTCGTGGTCCGCCTGGCGCGACCAGAGGCCGGTCGAGGGATCGAGATTGCCCGACCATTCCCATTCGGCCGGGCCGGTCATGATCACGTGATCGTCGCGCTCGCGCCATTCGATCGAAAGCGTAGCCGGCGGCTTGGCGCTCGCCACGTTGATCGTCACCTTGCGGCCGGTGCGGCCGGTGCGCGCGGCGCTGACGGCGGCGGAACAGGCCGCCGAGCCGCAGGCAAGCGTCAGCCCCGCGCCGCGCTCCCAGGTGCGCGTCGTCACCGATGTCGGCGAGGTGACCTGCGCCAGGGTGATATTGGCGCGTTCGGGAAACATCGGATGGTTTTCGAGCAGCGGCCCGAAGCGGGCGAGATCATAGGACATCACGTCCCTGTCGACCCAGAAGATCGCATGCGGATTGCCCATCGACATCACTGAGGGCGAATGCAGCACCGGATTGTCGATCGGGCCGATCTGCAATTCGATGCGGCTGGTATCATGAAATTCTTCCGCCAGCGGGATCCTGTTCCAATCGAAGACCGGCCGGCCCATATCGACGGAGATCGTTCCGTCCTCATGCTCGACAGCGTTGAGGATGCCGGCGACCGTCTGGAAGGTGAAGGCCTTGCGGCCGGTCTCGGCGGCAAGCGCCTGCACGACACAGCGCGTGCCGTTGCCGCAGGCCTGCGCCTTCGAGCCGTCGGAATTCAGGATGTCGATGAAGGCATCGGTGCCGTCGGCCTTCGGGTCATGGATCGCCATGATCTGGTCGAACTCGGTCCGCGGGTCGGCATTGAGCGCGACCGCCGCGGCCGGCGTCACCTTATCGGGCCGGCCGCGCATGTCGACGACCAGGATCTTGTTGCCAAGCCCGTTCATCCTCGCGAATTCGACCGTTGCGCTCATAGTATCATTCCGTCCGTGTTTCCGCTGTATATGGCGGAAATGCGAAGGAATTACCAGTGGGTGAGTGCCGCGCAGCCATTGCCGCCGGCCGCCCTCTCGAGGCAGTCCGGCTTACCGCTCAACACCGTCGGAAGCAAAAGACGCCGCATGCGCTTCGACGATGGCGGCGGTGATGACCTTTCTCAGCTCGTAGACCAGCGAGCGGGACCGCTTGCGATCCAAATCCTGTGCCGCTTTTGCAAGATTAAGGCCTTCGTTCAGAACAATGTGATGGGCTCGTGCCAGTGCCCAGCTTTCAATATCAGGACTTATCATTCGATATCTCCGCCGGATCATCCGGCATCAAGGATATTTACGAATCATTTTACAGGACGCACTTAAGTAGAAAGTAGAATCATAAGTGGAATATTTTGCAACTGGCCACTATTGGGAATTCGGGCCGCCGGCCGGAAATTTTTACCTGATCGCTTTCTGCGGCATCGGCATCCCAAACGCTGGCCAAGCGGTCATTCCACGCTTTCGCCTTGACTTTCGCGCGGCTTTCCTGTTTACCGCGCCCAATCCGCGACGAGCCGCATGACTCCGAGCCGCCGACCGGGACCTCAGATCCCGGAGGTCAACACCCGACAGCGCGATGCGCCCTCGGGTGCTTTTTGGCTTTGCGTCTTGTTTTCGTCAAGGAAAAGCACGACGTTTCCGGGCAGATCGAACCCGCCCGAAACGTATCAAGGAAGAGCCGATGTTTGAAAACCTCCAGGACCGTCTTGGATCCATTCTGAATGGACTGACAGGCCGTGGCGCGCTTTCGGAAGCCGATGTTTCCGCAGCGCTGCGCGAGGTTCGCCGTGCGTTGCTGGAGGCCGACGTCGCGCTCGACGTCGTGCGTTCCTTCACCGACCGCGTGCGGGAAAAGGCCGTCGGCGCCGAGATCCTGAAGTCGATCAAGCCCGGCCAGATGGTCGTCAAGATCGTCCATGACGAGCTGATCGAAATGCTGGGCGGTGAAGGCGTCGGCATCGACCTGCATGCGCCCGCCCCCGTCGTCGTCATGATGGTCGGCCTGCAGGGCTCCGGCAAGACGACGACGACAGCCAAGATCGCCCATCGCCTGTCGACGCGCGATAAGAAGAAAGTGCTGATGGCGTCGCTCGACACGCGCCGTCCGGCAGCCCAGGAGCAGCTTCGCCAACTCGGCGCCCAGGCCAGCATCGATACGCTGCCCATCATATCCGGCCAGTCACCGACCGATATTGCCGCCCGCGCCGTGCAGGCGGCAAGACTCGGCGGCCATGACGTCGTCATCCTCGACACCGCCGGCCGCACCCATATCGACGAGCCCTTGATGGTCGAGATGGCCGACATCAAGAAGCGCTCGAACCCGCATGAAATCCTGCTGGTCGCCGACAGCTTGACCGGTCAGGACGCCGTCAACCTCGCCCGCAGTTTCGACGAACGCGTCGGCATCACCGGCCTGGTGCTGACCCGCATGGACGGCGACGGCCGCGGCGGTGCCGCCCTTTCGATGCGCGCCGTCACCGGCAAGCCGATCAAGCTGATCGGCGTCGGCGAGAAGATGAGCGAGCTCGAGGAGTTCCATCCCCGCCGCATCGCCGACCGCATTCTCGGCATGGGCGACATCGTCTCGCTCGTCGAGCGTGCGGCCGAGAATATCGACGCCGAGAAGGCGGCCGCCATGGCCGCCAAAATGGCCAAGGGCAAATTCGACCTCGACGACCTCGCCGACCAGCTGCGCCAGATGCAGAAGATGGGCGGCATGGGTGGCATCATGGGGATGATGCCCGGCATGGCCGGCATGAAGGACAAGATGGCCGCAGCTGGCCTCGACGACAGGCTTTTCGGCCGTCAGATCGCCATCATCCAGTCGATGACCAGGGCCGAGCGCGCCAATCCCGACCTGCTCAAGCATTCGCGCAAGAAGCGCATCGCCGCCGGCTCCGGCACCGATGCCGCCGCCATCAACAAGCTTCTGAAGATGCACCGCCAGATGGCCGACATGATGAAGATGATGGGCGGCAAGGGCAAAGGCGGCATGATGAAGCAGATGATGGGCGGTCTTGCCGGCAAGATGGGGCTTGGCGGCGGCCTGGGCGGTATGGGTGGTGGCATGCCCGATCTCTCGAATATCGATCCCCGCCAGCTCGAGGCCCTGCAGAAGCAGGCCGAAGCAGCGGGACTTGGAAAGCCGGGTGGGGGTATGCCCGGTCTCGGCGGTCTGCCGGGTGGTTTGCCTGGCCTCGGCGGCGCCAAGCTGCCGGGCTTGGGCGGTGGTTTCCCGGGATTGCCCGGATTGCCGAAGAAGAAGTGAAAGGATCGCTTGCCCCATGATTGATCCAAACGTCAAAGCCCAGCTCGCGAGCTATCGTCAGTCGATCGACAATATCGATGCCGCTCTCGTGCATATGCTGGCCGAACGCTTCCGCTGCACCAAAGAGGTCGGCGTGCTGAAGGCCAAATACAATCTGCCGCCGGCCGATCCGGCGCGCGAGGAATACCAGATCGAACGCCTTCGCCAGCTGGCGAAAGCCGCCAATCTGGACCCGGATTTCGCCGAGAAGTTCCTGAACTTCGTCATCAAGGAAGTCATCCGGCATCATGAGCAGATCGCTGCGGATCACGCTGAACAAAGCGCTGCAGCCCGATAACCCGCCTGATCAGGCGATCAAGAAAAGCCTAAGGAGTAAAGAACATGGCACTGAAAATTCGTCTCGCCCGCGGTGGCTCCAAGAAGCGCCCGTACTACCACGTCGTTCTCGCCGATGCGCGCAGCCCGCGTGACGGCCGCTTCCTCGAAAACCTCGGTTCCTGGAACCCGATGCTCGCCAAGGACGACGAGAAGCGCGTTCAGCTGAACGCCGAGCGCATCAAGCACTGGATCGAAAACGGCGCCCAGCCGACCGACCGCGTTCTGCGCTTCCTCGATGAAGCCGGCGTTGCCAAGCGCGAAGCCAAGAACAACCCGGTCAAGGCAAAGCCCGGCAAGCGCGCCCAGGAACGCGCCGCCGAAAAGGCTCAGAAGGTGGCTGACGCCGCCGCTGCTGCTGCCGACGCCGCGGAATAATCGGGACAATCCCTTCTAACGGGCGGCATGGCGACATGCCGCCCGTTTTCGTTTCCAATTACCCGCACTTCGTTTATGAGAAACCTGTCTTTCGGCTTCACATGAAGGAACCCATGACAAAGCTTGAAAACCCCGTTCTGATGGCGACGATCGGCGGCGCGCAAGGCCTCCGGGGAGAGGTGCGCGCCAAGGCCTACACGGCCGATCCGAGCGCCCTTGGCGATTATGGCCACCTGCACAGCATGGACGGCCGCAGCTTCGAAGTCCTCGAAATCCGCGAGACGAAGAATGTCGTCGTCGTCCGTTTCCGCGGCGTCAACGACCGCAATGCCGCCGAGGCGTTGAACGGGCTCGAGCTCTATATCGAGCGCGACAACCTGCCGGACGAGGAGTTGGAGGACGACGAGTTCTACTATGCCGATCTCGAGGGTCTCGAAGCACGCGACGACAAGGGTGCCAGCTATGGCACGGTCACCGGCGTCTTCGATTTCGGCGCCGGCGATTTGCTGGAACTCAAAGGCCCGGGCAAGCGCCCGGTGCTGATCCCCTTCTCCGAAGCCTCGGTGCTGGAGATCGACCTCGAGGCCGGCACATTGCTGATCGACCCGCTGGCGGCAGGGCTGGTCGACGATCCCGAAGAGCTTTCGAAATTCACCGCGGACAAGCCGAAAAAGAAGAAGTGATGGCTTTCCGGGCGAGCGTGCTGACACTCTATCCGGAAATGTTTCCGGGGCATCTGGGCTTCTCGCTCGCCGGCAAGGCGATGGAGCGCGGGCAATGGTCGCTGGATGCGGTGCAGATCCGCGATTTCGCCACCGACAAGCACCGCACCGTCGACGACACCCCGGCCGGCGGCGGCGCCGGCATGGTGCTGAAACCCGACGTTCTTGCCCGTGCGATCGACAGCACCGCGGGAAACGATACCCGCCCGCGCCTGCTGATGAGCCCGCGCGGCCGGCCGCTGACACAGGAGCGTGTACGCGAGCTTGCTTCAGGCGACGGCGTCATCATCGTCTGCGGCCGCTTCGAGGGCGTCGATCAGCGGGTGATCGAGGCGCGCGGGCTGGAAGAGGTTTCGATCGGCGACTACGTGCTGTCGGGCGGCGAGTCGGCGGCGCTGATCGTGCTCGACGCGATCATCCGCATCCTGCCCGGTGTCATGGGCAATGATCTTTCCGGCCTGCACGAAAGCTTCGAAGGCGGGCTGCTGGAACATCCGCATTATACTAGGCCGCAGGCGTGGGAAGGCCGGGAAATTCCAGCGATCCTGACATCCGGCAATCACGGCGCCATTGAAAAGTGGCGGCACCAGGAAGCGGTGCGGCTGACGCGGGAACGGCGGCCGGATCTCCTGGAAAAGGCGAAAGCCGAGAAAAACGGCTGATTCCAGCCTCCTCTTCACAAAAATGTCGTGCGAGGGATGACAAGCCCCGGCCTTTCGTGTATTGGCGCACGCGGAAATGGGGTTATCCCCGTCTGCCAGCAAACAAAGAATGGCGAACCCGCTCCCGCCCTGAAGGGCAAAGTCCTGAGGCCAGTTCCAAAGGATCAGTGTCGAGCGCTCTGGCTGTTTCAGAAGAACCAAAGGTTAAGACGATGAACATCATTCAGCAGCTTGAGGCCGAACAGGCCGCCAAGATCGAAGCCAAGCGCACGCTTCCCGAATTTTCCCCGGGCGACACCGTCCGCGTCAACGTGAAGGTCACGGAAGGCAACCGTACCCGCGTTCAGGCCTATGAAGGCGTCTGCATCGCCCGCTCCGGCGGCGGCCTGCAGGAAAACTTCACGGTCCGCAAGATCTCCTACGGCGAAGGCGTCGAGCGCGTATTCCCGGTCTACTCGCCGATGATCGAAAGCGTCGACGTCGTGCGCCGCGGTAAGGTCCGTCGCGCCAAGCTCTACTACCTGCGCGACCGTCGCGGCAAGTCTGCCCGTATCGTTGAAGACACCGGCGTCCGCGCCCGCAAGCTCAACGACGCCGAGCGCGCCGCCATCGCCGAGGAAAAGGCCCGCATCGAAGCTGAAAAGGTTGCAGC
Source organism: Rhizobium sp. F40D2 (assembly GCF_051810745.2). Classification (NCBI taxonomy): domain Bacteria; kingdom Pseudomonadati; phylum Pseudomonadota; class Alphaproteobacteria; order Hyphomicrobiales; family Rhizobiaceae; genus Rhizobium; species Rhizobium sp. F40D2. Next base: position 1,831,879 of record NZ_CM131436.1, on the reverse strand, counting down.
AGCCCAGGCGCTCGCCGCCGAGAAGGCAGCAGCAGAAGCTGCCGAAGCCAAGGCAGCGGCTGAAAAGGCCGCCGCTGAAGCAGCAGCCGCTGCAGCGGAACCGGCAGCAGAATAAGATCTACGCCACACAAAATCTTTGCTTGAAGCAAAATTCTTCGCTTGGAGCAAAATTCTTTCGCTTGGAAAGGCGGCCTTCGGGTCGCCTTTTCTCTTTTTTGCTTGGGCACGCAGCCGGCGGCCTTGCCTTCGGCAGGTCTTCCGTGACAGTTTTCGCCGTTCAATCCGGGAGCCGTTCCATGCTGTTTCGTCGTACCGTCCTTGCGAGCTTTGCCGCCCTTGCGCTTGCACCCTTGACCGCATCGGCGGCCGGGCTGCCTGATCTCGGCGGCAAGAGCGTCGTCGTCGTCACCGAGAATGCCTATCCGCCGCTGCAGTTCGTCGATCCGAAATCCGGCAAGCCGATCGGCTGGGAATATGACGCGATGAACGAGATCGCCAAACGGCTGAACTTCAAGGTCGAGTATCAGAACACCAGTTGGGACGCGATGATCCAGGCGGTCTCCGACGGCCAGTACAATATCGGCATGACCGGCATCACCATCAAGGAAGACCGCAAGCAGAAGGTGGATTTCTCCGACCCCTATATGCGCTCGCAGCAGTTCATGCTAGTGCGCGGCGACGAGAAGCGTTTCACCGATGCCAAGAGCTTCGGCGCGTTCCAGGATGGCCTGGTCGGCGCCCAGCCCGGCACTACGCCCTTCTATACCGCTGTCTATGAAGTGCTCGACGGCAACGAGCAGAACCCGCGCATCAAGCTCTTCGAAACCTTCGGCGCCACCGTTCAGGCGCTGAAGGCCGGCGACGTCGACGTGGTGCTGACCGACGGCACCGCCGGCAAGGGTTATGTCGACGCCTCGAACGGCGCCCTGAAGCTGATCGGCGAGCCGCTCGGCACTGAGGATTTCGGCTTCATCTTCCCGAAGGGCTCCGATCTCGTCGCTCCGGTCAACGCCGCCATCGCTGCGCTCAAGGCCGACGGCACGCTGGATGCGCTGAACAAGAAGTGGTTCCTCGACTACAAGATGGGCGAATGACGCCGAGCCATTGCTGATGGCCTTGCGACCATCTCCCGACAGACACGTCAAGGACGACTATCCCTGGTGGCTGGTCGCGCTCGTCGCGATCGGGATAGTCCTTGCCGCCGTCATCGTCACCAACGATATCTACGCCCAGGTTTTCCGCACCGTCGTCAACGGCGTCGGCATCACCGTCTTCGTGACGCTGGTCGCCTTCGTGCTCGCCACCGTGCTCGGCCTCGGCATCTGCCTGCTTGGCATGGCCGACAGCCAGATCGCGCGGCAGATCGCGCGGTTCTACATCGAGATCATCCGCGGCATCCCGATCCTCGTGCTCTTGTTCTACGTCGCCTTCGTCGGCGCCCCGGCCCTGGTTGCCGGCTATAATTTTCTGATTTCGCCGCTGGTGAACTCAGGCATAGCCGAGCCCATCCTGGTGCGCGATCTGTCGCTGATGTGGCGGGCGATCATCGCCCTGACGATCGGTTATTCCTCCTTCATCGCCGAAATCTTCCGGGCCGGTTTCCAATCGGTCGACCTCGGCCAGATCGAGGCTGCCAAGGCGCTCGGCCTTTCCCGCTATCGGCGCTTCCGCTCGGTCGTTTTCCCGCAGGCGATCCGGGTGATCTTCCCGCCGCTTTCCAACGATTTCGTTTCGATGGTGAAAGATTCATCGCTCGTCTCCGTGCTCGGCGTCGCCGACATTACCCAGATGGGCAAGGTCTATGCCGCCGGCTCCTTCCGCTTCTTCGAGACCTATTCGATCGTCACCTATATCTACCTGATCCTGACGATCGGCCTGTCGCTAGCGCTGCGGCGGACGGAGAAATGGATGAAGTCTCGGTAAAGCGGTGGCACGCTGAGCAGGCCGCGGACGGGCTGTTGATGATTCAAATTGAAGCCGCCGCGAAAAATCGTTATATGCAGGCCATGGAATCCAAGTTCAGATGCACAGGCGCGCATATTTTCGTGCTGCAGGACCATTATCGCCTGCCGGCGCGGTTCTTTGCATGCGTGTCCGGTGCGCTCAACAGCCGACTTCGTTGATCGAATGACGGCCGGCGGAGCTTGATCCGCTTTTACTCGATTTCCCAAAAGCATCCGAAAAACGGACTTAACGCCATGAGCGCACCGCGTACCCTCTACGACAAGATCTGGGACGATCACCTGGTCGACGAACAGCCAGACGGCACCTGTCTTCTCTACATCGACCGCCACCTGGTCCACGAAGTCACCTCGCCGCAAGCTTTCGAAGGCCTGCGGATGACCGGCCGCAAGGTTCGCGCCCCGGAAAAGACGCTTGCCGTCGTCGACCATAACGTTCCGACCTCGCCCGACCGCCATCTCGGCATCAAGAACGAGGAAAGCCGCATCCAGGTGGAAGCGTTGGCGACCAACGCCGCCGAATTCGGAGTCGAATATTATTCGGCAAGCGACAAGCGCCAGGGCATCGTTCACATCGTCGGCCCGGAACAGGGCTTCACCCTGCCCGGCATGACCATCGTCTGCGGCGACAGCCACACCTCGACGCATGGCGCCTTCGGCGCGCTGGCTCACGGCATCGGCACCTCCGAGGTTGAGCATGTGCTGGCAACCCAGACGCTGATCCAGAAGAAGGCGAAGAACATGCTGGTGCGGGTCGACGGCCTGCTGCCGCCGCACGTCACCGCCAAGGACATCATCCTCGCCATCATCGGCGAAATCGGCACCGCCGGCGGCACCGGCCACGTCATCGAATTTGCCGGCGAAGCGATCCGCTCGCTGTCGATGGAAGGTCGCATGACCATCTGCAACATGACGATCGAAGGCGGCGCCCGCGCCGGCCTGATCGCCCCTGACGAAAAGACCTTCGAATACATCAAGGGCAAGCCGCGCGCGCCGAAGGGCGAGGCGCTGGAACAGGCGATCGCCTACTGGAAAACGCTGCAAACCGACGAGGGCGCGCACTACGACCGTGTCGTCGTGCTCGATGCCGCCAGCCTGCCGCCGATCGTCTCCTGGGGCTCCTCGCCCGAGGACGTCATCTCCGTCCAGGGCATCGTCCCGAACCCCGACGACATCCAGGACGAGACCAAGCGCACCTCCAAATGGCGCGCCCTCGACTATATGGGGCTGAAGCCCGGCACCAAGATGACCGACATCACGCTTGACCGCGTCTTCATCGGCTCCTGCACCAACGGCCGCATCGAGGACCTGCGCGAAGTCGCCAAGGTGGTCGAAGGCAAGACGGTTGCCGCCACCGTCGATGCGATGATCGTTCCGGGCTCCGGCCTTGTCAAGGAACAGGCGGAAGCCGAAGGCCTCGACAAGATCTTCAAGGCCGCCGGTTTCGACTGGCGCGAGCCGGGCTGCTCCATGTGCCTTGCCATGAACGACGACCGCCTGAAGCCGGGCGAGCGCTGCGCGTCCACCTCGAACCGCAACTTCGAAGGCCGCCAGGGCTTCAAGGGCCGCACGCACCTCGTCTCGCCGGCAATGGCCGCCGCCGCAGCGATCGCCGGTCATTTCGTCGATATCCGCGAGTGGAACTGATCCGTCGTCCCACGGAAGAGAATGAAAGCCGCCCGATGCGCTGTCAGCGCATTGGGCGGTTTCGCTTTTCATGGCGGCTGTGCTTCCCTATCCCGCTGTCATTCACCGGGTAAGCCCGTTTGTGCATCGCCCGTCTTCCCGATTTCATCCTTTCGGGCAATCGACATCCAGGAGCGCCTGTGGCCTCATTTATATGGGGCGCGATACGCGACAGATACCGTTCCGGCTTCGGCAAACACGCGCCATCGAGGGAATGGCCATGAGGCAGAAAATAGTACGGAGTTTACTGCAAGCCAGCCTGATCGTCTTTGCATCCCTGACATCAATCGACGCCGCCGGCGCCGGGACGATCCATCCGGCGATGCCGGTCATGACCGCGTCCGGCCTGCTGCAGCAGGTCGCGCAAAACAAGATCCCGTCCCTCAACGGATATCGCGGCTATGGCAGCGCCCGGCCCGGCTATAGCAAGAGCTCGAACGGCTATTGGTATCCCGCGCGGGCTTTCAACGCTTCTGACCAATATACCGGTTCGATCGGACGGCCGCAGCGTATGCGCAATAGCTGCGACTTCGGCTTTGCCCCGACAAACGGATCGTCGAACTGCAATTATTGACCGAAGGCTGCATGCCCAGCCATGCGGCGGTCGTCGCGGGTGATTTCCTCCATCGAGACCGCCACCACAATTGCCTTAATGCATGTCGCCCGGACTGTGCAGCGGTTCCGGGATAACGACATGCATCAAAACAAAGAGCTAAAGCGCGTCGCATGAATCCCGTTTAATACGACGCACATTCGCGATGATCGCAACGGCGATCAGAAAGTCGCCGTCATCGGATCCGGTCCCATGCGGGCGCCGGCGCTGTCGAGCCTGGCGATCGCCGCCATATCGTCGGCATCGAGCTTGAAGTCGAACACCTGGAAATTTTCCTCGATGCGCGACGGCGTCACCGACTTGGGGATGACGACGAGGCCGGTATCGATATGCCAGCGAATGATGACCTGGGCCGGCGTTTTGCGATGTTTCCCGGCGATCTCACCGATAACAGGGTTCGAAATGAACTTACCCTGGCCGAGTGGGCTCCAGGATTCGGTGGCTATGTTCAATTTCCTGTGTGCGTCCTGCGCCGCCTTCTGCTGGAAGTCGGGATGCAGCTCGATCTGGTTGATGACGGGAACGACACCGGTTTCGCCGATGATGCGCTCCAGATGTTCGGGGCAGAAATTCGACACGCCGATCGACCGGGCGCGGCCCTCTTCGCGGATGCGCACGAAAGCCTTCCAGGTCTCGGTATAGAGGCCGCGATGCGGCGACGGCCAGTGAACGAGATAGAGGTCGACGTAGGCGGAACCGAGCTTCTTCAGGCTGCCGTCAAAGGCGCGCAGCGTATTGTCGTAGCCCTGATCGGTGTTTCTGAGCTTGGTGGTGACGAAGATGTCCTTGCGGTCGAGGCCGGAGGAGCGGATGCCTTCGCCGACACCCTCTTCATTGTCGTAGCCGGACGCCGTATCGATATGGCGGTAGCCGGCGGCGATCGCGGTACGCACCGTCGGAGCGGCAATCTCCTGCGGCGTCTGCCAGACGCCGAGCCCGACCTGGGGAATGGAATGTCCGTCATGGAAAGTGATGATGGGTTGAGCGGTCACAATATATCTCCGGGAGTTTGAAGAATTGGACGAGGCATGAATTGCGCCCGTGTTTGGGCGTCCCGGAACGCATTTCAGCCTGAGCGTCCGGTCACCGGAAACATATAGGCGGCCGCATCCGGAAGACAATCAGAGGACCCGGACAATCGTGCCCTTTCGAAGGTGCGGGAGAAGGCGGCGCATGTCGGCGAGGCTCACCGCCACGCAGCCGGCCGTCGGCTCGTAGCCCGGCCGGATGAGATGGAAGAAGATCGCCGAACCGCGATTGCGCGCCCGCGAGGAGATGTTCCAATCCATGACCAGGCAGATATCGTAGAGCCGGTCGCAGCGCCGCATCTCCTCATGGCTTGCGCCGAACGGGGCCCGGACGAGACGGTTATAACTGGCGTTGCCGGGCTGGTCGCACCAGAGCATGTCGCGACGGATGCGGCGGATGGGAAGCGCAGTGGCGAGCCGGCCGTTGCGCTCACCGCGGCGGAAGCCTGATATCAGCCGCATCGAGGCGATCGGTGTGGCGCCGTCGCCCTCGCGTTTGATCACAGTGCGGCCGGAGCGGCCGATCGCGGCGGGGACGGTGATCGCGCCGAACTGGACGATCGCCCGGCTCTTGCGCCCAGGCGCCGGCCGCACCACGATCATCGACGGCCTCATCCCCGGCTCCTGCCTTGTTTTTTCCATTTTTCTCGCATGTCTTGCATTGTTTGGGGCTCCAATTGAAATCATATCAAAACCTGCGCGGCAACAGCCCGCCGCCCCATCCTTGCCAAACCAGGAATTTGGCGTAGGACTAGGGGACTTAACATGAGGAAAGCAAGGGCATGACCGCACGCACCATTCTTCTGGTGGATGATGACGATGACCTTCGTCAGACGCTGACGGAGCAATTGTCGCTGTATGAGGAATTTTCGGTTCTGCAGGAAGCCAACGCCGGCAAGGGCGTTGCAACCGCCCGCTCGACACCGGTCGATCTGTTGATCATGGATGTCGGCCTGCCCGATATGGACGGCCGCGAGGCGGTGAAGCTGCTGCGCAAAGGCGGCTTCAAGGCGCCGATCATCATGCTGACCGGCCACGATACCGATTCGGATACGATCCTCGGCCTCGAAGCCGGCGCCAACGACTATGTCACCAAGCCTTTCCGCTTCGCCGTGCTGCTCGCGCGCATCCGTGTGCAGTTGCGCCAGCACGAGCAGAGCGAGGACGCCACCTTCACCGTTGGCCCTTACCTCTTCAAGCCAAGCCAGAAGCTGCTGACCACCGACAACGGCCAGAAGATCCGTCTGACGGAAAAGGAAGCGGCGATCATCCGCTACCTCTACCGCGCCGAACAGAAGGTCGTCACTCGCGACGTGCTCCTCGAAGAGGTCTGGGGCTATAACTCCGGCGTGACGACGCATACGCTGGAAACCCACGTCTACCGCCTGCGCCAGAAGATCGAACGCGATCCCTCCAATGCCGAAATCCTGGTGACGGAAAACGGCGGCTACAAGATCATACCCTAGGGCATTTCCGTTTTCACAGAACACGAAAATGCTCTATCTCTTTGTTTTCACGCAATTCCGGATGCAAGACAGCGACGCAGTTTTGCTGGGATTGCTCTAAGGCGAAAAGCCCGCATGGCGCTGACCGACGACATCCGCATGCTCGCGCAGCTTCCTTTGTTCAAGGATATGAACGAGGATCAGCTGCGGCTGATCGCTTTCGGCGCCGACCGGCGCTTGATCGCCGCCGGCCAGATGCTGTTTCGCCAGGGCTCGCCCGCCGAGAGCGCCTATGTCATCATCAGCGGCAGCCTGGAGCTGAGCGCGACGAGCAGCGACGGCATGCAGAGGACAGAAGGGGTTGCCGGTCCGGGAACGCTGGTTTCCGAGCTGGCGCTGGTCACGCTGGTGGAACGCAAATTCACCGCGGTCGCGCGCGAGGACACCAGCATCATCCGCATCACCCGCGCCCTCTTCCACCGGCTGATCGAAGAATATCCGGACGCAGCCCGGCTGATCGAGAACCGCATCCGCGACAATCTCGCCGAACTTGCGGCAAAGGCCGCAAGCCAGTTCTACCGCTTCAGCTGACCGCTTTTGGAGCGCATCTATAAAGCGCAAGCTTCACCGCGGGTAAGGCCGTCGATTGCCGCCGCAAGTGTCGCGAGATCTGCGGCGTAGAACCCGGCGGCATTGAGACAATTCGTCTCGAGCAGCTTCAGCCCCTCTTCAGTACGGCAGACATCGATGACATAGGCCGGCGAGTAGCCGGGATTGATATCCACCATGCGCTGCCCGAATTCCAGCGCATCGTCATCGATCTCGTGGCGGTGGATGACACGCGATCCGTCCTTGTAGAGCGAATAGGTGACGATCCGATCGTCGACGGCCCAGAGACGCCATTCGCGCAGGATGCGGACAGGCTTGGTGAACATCAGCAGCGTGTCGTGGCGAAGCGATCCGCTCGGGATTTCATCCTCGTCAAGTGTGAGAACCCTCTCCGCCATACCGATGATCTCGCCCGTCGACTTCACGTTGCCGGGCTCCTCCTTGCTGTCGTCGACCGGGCGCAAGAACCATTCCCTCCCATCGTCGGTCAGACGGGCGGGAACGTCGCGGAGCGTCAGGAACAGCGCGTCGGCGCCGTTGAGGAGGTAGGGATGCCACACCTGTTCCTGGACGAAGGGACGCAGCTTGAAGACGCCAGGCCAGTAACCGTTCGCCTCGGCGTTCTTCCACAGCGAGTAGGAGCCGAACATGACCACCGAGCCTGGGTCGGCGACAACAGGATCGGGAATAAGCTCGCCGATGAACGGAACGACCTTGTGCCATGTGTAAGGGATATCGAGCCGGTCGAGTGCCTCGGCCAGCTTATGGGTGTCTTCGAACTCCTGGAGCAGCCACTGCATCAGAAATCGAAATGCGCCGTGACCGGCACATGGTCCGAGGGCCGATCCCAGCCGCGCGCCTCTTTCAGGATCTCGATGCGCTTGAGATGCGGCCCGAGATCCGATGACGACCAGATATGGTCGAGACGGCGACCACGGTCGGCCGCCTCCCAATCCTTGGCGCGGTAGCTCCACCAGGTGTAGAGCTTCTCGTTTTCCGGCACATGCTGGCGCATGAGATCGAGCCAGTTGCCGCGCTTCATCACCTCGAGCAGGCCGTCGGTTTCGACAGGCGTATGACTGACGATCTTCAGCAGCTGCTTATGCGACCAGACATCGTGCTCCAGCGGCGCGATGTTCAAGTCGCCGACCAGGATGGCGGAGGTGTTGGCTTCGCCATTGGCTTTCAGGAGCTTCATCTCCTCGATGAAATCGAGCTTGTGGCCGAATTTCGGATTGATCGTGCGGTCCGGCTCGTCGCCGCCGGCCGGGACGTAGAAATTGTGCAGCCGGATACGGCGGTTGCCGTGCTCGAAGATCGCCGAGATGTGACGGGCATCGCCGACCCCGCAATAATCCTGCCGGTGATCCTCCGTCAGCGGAATGCGCGAGGCGATCGCCACACCGTGATAGCCTTTCTGGCCGTGGATGATGATGTGGTCGTAGCCCATCGCCCGCAGCGGTGCCGCCGGAAAGAGTTCGTTCGTCACCTTGGTTTCCTGCAGGCAGAGAATATCCGGCCGGTGCTTGAGAACCAGCTGCTCGACAATCGGCATGCGCAGCCGCACCGAGTTGATGTTCCAGGTGGTGATCGAAAAGCCCATGCCCACGCCCTTTCCCGCACGCCGGGTGTTGAGACGGCGTGCTTTCATGAAAGGGCTTTAGAACAAAGGCGCACAGGAGGGAACCGGCCGCGTGCAAAAGGCTCGGGCGATCAACCGAAAACCCTCAGTCGCGGGAGGCTGCCGTGCCCGGAATACTCTCGTAAGGCACGCGGAACACGCGATCGTCGAACTGCATGCCTGTTTTGACGTTGAAGATCATCACCGACGTGTCCTTGCCCTGGTTGTCGGTGATCGTCCACTGACGCAGGTCGTAGGTCTTCGGGTCGAACATCATGGTGATGGTCGAATTGCCGAACACCGTATTGTTGCCGAGCGCGATCGTCGTCAGATCAGACTCTTCCTTCACGCGCTTCACCATGCCGGCCGAAAGGTCGATATGCTGCGCCAGCAGCAGGCTGAGCGGCGTCTTGGAGAGCGGATAGAGATCCCAGGTTTTCAGCTTGGTATTGCCGATGGCGACGTTTTTGCCGTCGGCGATCACCCGCATCGGCGACGGGTCGTCATAGTTGAAGCGCAGTTTGCCGGGGCGCTGAATGAAGAACTTGCCGCCGGTCTGCTCGCCGCGCGGACCGAACTGCACGAATTCACCCTGCATCGTCGTGACGCCGGAGAAATGGTCGGCGATCGCCTGCGCCGTGCCGGAGGCAGGAGCCGCCGCCTGCGCGTGCGCGCCGAAGGGAATGGCGCTTGCCATCGCAGCAATCGCAAAGGCGCCGAGAAGATCGCGGCGCGTTACCGTCAGGCCGGAGAGGAAGGTGTCGGAGTTACTCATCTAAATCTCCTTTATGCGATCTGCATGCTGCCGAAAGGCGGCGGCTTCAAGGCGTTGCGATCTGGCCAGCGTGAGGTAACGGTTTGGCTGCCGTCAGGTTTCCGCAAAAGCGGTCCCAATAGGAAATATATGCCGATTATTTCAGCGGTCGAGGATATCGCCCTCGGTCGGAACAAGAATTTCGCGTTTGCCGGCATGGTTGGCCGGCCCGATGATGCCTTCCTTCTCCATTCGCTCGATGAGTGAGGCGGCCCGGTTGTAGCCGATGCCGAGCCGGCGCTGGACGTAGGAGGTCGAGGCCTTGCCATCCCGCAGCACGATGGCGACGGCCTGATCGTAAGGATCTTCCGAATCCGAAAGGTTCGACGTACCGGCAGGGCCGCCGCCACCGACGCCGTAATCGCCATCCTCGTCGTCATCGGCGGTGATCGCGTCGAGATATTGCGGCGAGCCCTGGGTCTTCAGGTAGGAGACGATCTCTTCCACTTCGACATCCGAGACGAAAGGACCGTGCACGCGCTGGATGCGTCCGCCGCCCGCCATGTAGAGCATGTCGCCCATACCGAGCAGCTGCTCGGCGCCCTGTTCGCCGAGAATGGTGCGGCTGTCGATCTTCGAGGTCACCTGGAAGGAGATGCGGGTCGGGAAGTTCGCCTTGATCGTGCCGGTGATGACGTCGACGGACGGTCGCTGCGTCGCCATGATCACGTGGATGCCGGCCGCGCGCGCCATCTGCGCCAGGCGCTGGACGGCGCCTTCGATATCCTTGCCGGCGACCATCATCAGGTCGGCCATTTCGTCGATGATGACGACGATATAGGGCATCGGCCGGAGATCGAATTCTTCGGTCTCGTACATTGCCTCGCCGGTGTGGCGGTCGAAGCCGGTCTGCACCGTGCGCGAGATCGCCTCGCCCTTCGATAGGGCCTGCTCGACGCGGGTGTTGAAGCCGTCGATGTTGCGGACACCGATCTTCGACATCTTCTTGTAGCGCTCTTCCATCTCGCGCACGGTCCATTTCAGCGCGACGACGGCCTTCTTCGGATCGGTGACGACAGGCGAAAGCAGATGCGGGATGCCGTCATAGACGGAGAGTTCGAGCATTTTCGGGTCGATCATGATCAGCCGGCACTGTTCCGGCGTCATGCGATAGAGCAGCGACAGGATCATCGTGTTGATGGCGACCGACTTGCCCGAGCCGGTGGTGCCGGCAACCAGCAGATGCGGCATCTTGGCGAGGTCGGCGATGACGGCTTCGCCGCCGATCGTCTTGCCGAGCGCCATGGCAAGCTTGGCCTTGCTGCCGTCGAAATCGCGGGAAGCGATGAGTTCGCGCAGATAAACGGTCTCGCGCGTCTGGTTCGGCAATTCGATGCCGATCGCATTGCGGCCGGGCACGACCGCAACACGGGCGGCAATGGCGCTCATCGAGCGGGCGATATCGTCGGCAAGGCCGATAACCCGCGACGACTTGATGCCGGGCGCCGGCTCCAGTTCGTAGAGCGTCACGACCGGACCGGGGCGGACATGGATGATCTCGCCCTTGACGCCGAAATCTTCGAGCACGCCTTCGAGCATGCGGGCATTCTGCTCCAGCGCGTCGGCCGAAAGCGTCGAATCGCGCACGACATTCTTCGGTTCGGCAAGCAGATGCATCGAGGGAAGCTGGAAACCTTCGGGACGAATGAACGAGCCCTGCGCCTCCCGCTCGACGCGGGCGCCGGGCTTCGGACGCGTGACGGCGGGAACGACGCGCGGCTCCGGCTTGCCGGCGGCTTTCGCCGGCGCGCGGATCATCCAGTCGTCATCATCGTCGTCGGGCAGAATATCGGCCGGGCGCGGCGGCATGTCGGGGTCGAAGGGCAGATCGTCGTCGTCATCCTCGTCATCGATGGAAAGCGATGGCGCCGCGACGATGCGGCGCGGCGAAGCCGACCTTGCTCCCATCGATGGCTCCATCGACGGCTCCATCCGCTCGCCGCGCGCAGCCGGCGCCTTGGCGCGAACCGGTTCGTTCAGCGTGCCGAACTCATCATCGTTGAAATCATAGGGCGATTCGAAATCGCCCTGGCGGCGTTTGCGCGGGCCCATGCCGAAGAGCCGGCGCAGACGCCCCTGGCTCATATACCAGGCATGCGTCACCGCACCGCTGAGAGCGACCCAGCGCGACTCGTCCTCTTCGTCCTCGTCTCCGACGACGCGGGCCCTGCTTGTTGTCCCGACGTAATCTTCCTCGATCTCCTCCTCGGCCTCACTGCGGCCGACCAGACCTGAGGCAAAGAGCATCATCCAGGCTGTCGGCGCGGCAAAGATGCAGCCGACGACCATGGCGAAGGTGCCGGTGGGATAGGCGCCGACGAAGAGTGCGGGAAATCGCAGGATCATGTCGCCGACGACACCGCCGATGCCGTTCGGGATCGGCCAGGTGAGCGGTGGTGGAAAGCAGCCGATCACGGCGCAGGACAGTACAGTCCCAGCAAGCCAGGCTCCGACGCGGGCGGGAATGCGGCTGAAGCGGCGGCCCGAGATCAACGCCAGCGCCCAGGCAACGATCGGCAGCATCGAAACGACGCTGGCAAGGCCGAGGAACTGCATGACGATATCGGCAAAGGCGGCGCCGCTGTAACCGAGGATATTCGTCGGCAGGTTGGCTGTGGCATAGGAGTAGCTCGGATCCGCGACGTTCCATGTCGCCAGCGCCGCGACGCAGAGCGCCAGCAACAGAAAGATCGCAAAGCCGATGAGCGCCTGGATCTGCCGCAGCATGAATGCCGAGAAGGAGAACCGATCCGGACGGCCATCCATCGCCGGCGACGTGCTTCTTGCCATGTGTCTAACCCGTCCAATGCCTGAGGGCATGCGAATCACCGAAGCTTCGCCATGCCAAAATGCGTCCGCTCCACCTAATCAGAGCCGGGTTAAAGCGGTGTTAACCATGCATGCCAGGATGCGCATTCCGGAGGCAATTCGGCATAGAGAGCGATCATTGCTGATCGCACCCCTGTCACACCACCCCGCATGCGGGTCCGCACATGACCAGCTTACGATGGGACTTCCACCCACAAGAATGCGCCCATGCTGGGCGCACAACGAAAAGGGCCCGAACCTTGGAAGGTCCGGGCCAAGTGCGGCTTATGATTAGATAGGCCGCGACGGGCCGTGGAGCGGCGCCCTTGTGCCGGGCGCGCAAACCCTGTGATCAGGAGTGGTAGGCGGCTTCGCCATGCGATGCGAGGTCGAGACCTTCGCGCTCGGCTTCGACGGGGACGCGCAGGCCAATCGCTACGTCGACGATCTTGTAGAGGATCGCCGAACCGACACCGCACCAGATGATCGTGGTGAGAACGGCGGTGAGCTGAACAATGACCTGGCTTCCCATCGTCACACCTTCGACATAGCCGACGCCGCCGAGCGAAGCACTGGCGAAGACGCCCGTGGCGATAGCGCCGAAGATCCCGCCAACACAATGCACGCCAAAGACGTCTGCCGTATCGTCATAGCCGAACTTGTTCTTCACGACAGAGACGAAGAAGTAGCAAAGCGGCGAAACGAGCAGGCCCATGACAATCGCGCCCATCGGGCCGGCGATACCGGCAGCGGGCGTAATGGCAACCAGGCCGGCAACCATGCCGGAAGCACCGCCGAGCATCGACGCCTTGCCACGAGCAAGGGTTTCGACGACCGACCAGGAAACGATGGCAGCTGCGGTCGCGATGAAGGTGTTGACCGTTGCGAGCATCGCACCGCCGGAGGCTTCGAGGTTGGAGCCAGCGTTGAAGCCGAACCAGCCGACCCAGAGCATCGAGGCGCCGACCATGGTCAGTGTCATCGAATGCGGCGCCATCATGTCTTTGCCATAACCGGTGCGCTTGCCAACCAGAAGAGCGCCAACGATACCGGCGACGCCTGCATTGATGTGAACGACCGTACCGCCTGCGAAGTCAAGCGCGCCCATCTTGAAGAGCATGCCGTTCGCATCCCAGACCATGTGCGCGATCGGGAAGTAGACGAAAGTTGCCCAAAGCGCACAGAAAACAACGGCAGCCGAAAATTTGATGCGCTCGGCGAAGGCGCCGACAATCAGGGCAGGCGTGATGGCCGCGAACGTCATTTGGAATAGCATGAAGATGAATTCCGGAATCACGACGTCCTTCGAGAAGGTGGCCGCCGTGGTCGCCGTCGAAACGCCGGAAAGAAACATCTTGGCCGTGCCGCCCCAATAAGGACTGTCCGACCCCCCGAACGCGAAGGAATAACCGTAGATTACCCAAATCAGCATAACGACCGCGCCGATCATCGTGCACTGCATCAGAACGGAGAGCATATTCTTGGCACGAACGAGACCACCATAGAAAAGCGCCAGGCCGGGGACGAGCATGAACAGCACGAGAATCGTGGAAATGAACATGAAGGCGGTATCGCCCTTGTCCGGTACCGGCGCTGCAGCCGCGGCGGGCGCAGCCTCCTGCGCGAAGGCGACGGCCGGCGCCAGAAGGGCAGCCGTTGCTGCGCCGACCCGCGCAAAGGTGGAAGAAAACTTCGAAATTGACATTGGAAAAAGCTCCTTGATCTGCCGTTCTTTACAGCGCTTCTGAATCGGTTTCGCCCGTACGGATGCGCACGGCATGGTCGATCGAATAGACGAAGATCTTGCCGTCGCCGATCTGACCGGTCTTGGCCGATGCCGCGATGGCTTCGACCGCCCTGTCGACGAGTTCGGATGCAACAGCGATTTCGATCTTGAGCTTCGGCAGGAAGCTGACTGCATATTCGGTGCCGCGATAGATTTCGGTATGCCCCTTCTGGCGCCCGTAGCCCTTCACTTCGGTCACGGTCAGCCCCTGAATACCGATCGCCGTAAGAGCTTCGCGGACCTCATCGAGCTTGAACGGCTTGATAATAGCCATCACAATTTTCATCTGGTTTCCCATCCTTCGTTATCCTCGGCACGGAGCCGACTCTCCTTGCCGCTGACGTTCCTGAACAGCGACCGGCGATATACATTCAAGGGACGTGCCAGATTCGAGGCGAGATATAACCTATTGAAAAATAACAATTATAATATAGAGCGCCAATAAACAGGCAAATGATCGGCCAATAAGCGCACAAATAATGCGCAAATTTTCAAAGATGCATATTATTTATTCATTTGCCTTTTTGCGAATCAGACCTTCCTGGGCGACGGAGGCGATCAGCTCACCCGATCGGGTAAAGAGGCTGCCCCGGGTCAGCCCTCTGGCACCCGAAGCCGAGGGGCTGTCCTGCGTATAAAGCAGCCAGTCGTCGAGCTTGCAGGATCTGTGGAACCACATGGAATGATCGAGGCTCGCAACCTGCAGGCTCTGGTCGAAGATGGAGGTGCCGTGTGCATAGAGCGACGTATCGAGCAGGGTCATATCTGAGAGATAGGCAAGAACCGCCGCCTGATAGAGCCGGTCGTCGGGAACCGGGCCGGTGGCGCGCACCCAGACGTCCTGTTTGGGGTCGAGCTTCCTGTCGGAAAAATAATGCGTCAGCGAGACGGGACGGATCTCGATCGGCCGCTCGCGCTGCCAGTATTTTCGGATCGCCTCCGGCGCATGCGTCAGATACTGATCCTTGATCTGCTGTTCGCCGAGCAGCCCTTCCGGCATTTCGACCTCGGGCATGGCGATCTGGTGGTCGAAGCCCGGCTCCCCCACCTGGAAGGAAGCCGACAGCGTGAAGATCGCCTTGCCGTGCTGGATGGCGACGACGCGCCGCGTATTGAAGCTCGATCCATCGCGGATCCGCTCTGCCTGATAGATGATCGGCACCGAGGGATCGCCGGGACGCATGAAATAAGCATGCAGCGAATGGACGAAACGCTCGCCCTCGATGGTTCGCTGCGCCGCCATCAGCGCCTGGCCGATCACCTGGCCGCCGAAGACCCGCTGCCAGCCGGCCTGCGGGCTGCGCCCGCGGAAGATGTCGACCTCGATTGGCTCCAGGTCGAGCGTCGAAAGCAGCGTCTCCATCGCCGAAGGCCCTGATGTCTCACGCGTCATTTTGTATGCCTCCCGGCGGTAGGAAGTGAAGTTGCGATGATCTATATAGGTCGCATCTGAGGCACAAGGTACGGGAGCGGCGCTATGCTTGATATGCTGGTTGTGGGTGGGGGTTATGTCGGCCTTTCCGCCGCTGTCGCGGTCAAGCAGGCAGCACCTCATCTGACCGTCGCGGTCGTCGAGGCGGCCCCGGAGCATGTCTGGAAAAACGACACGCGCGCTTCTGCCGTTATCGCGGCGGCGGCGAAGATGCTCGAAATCTTCGGCATCTGGAACGAGATCGAGCCGGCGGCCCAGCCGATCACCAAAATGATCGTCACCGACTCGAAAACCTCCGATCCGGTTCGCCCGGTTTTTCTCACCTTCGACGGCGAAGTGGCCGACGGCCGGCCTTTCGCCCACATGATCCCGAATGTGGCGATGGTCGCGGCCCTGCGCGGCGTCTGCGCGCGCCTCGGTATCGACATCCGCCATGGGCTCGGTGCCACCGAGCTGAAGACCGAAGACAGCCATGTCACCGTCACGCTTTCGGACGGCAGTACTTTGGAGAGCCGGCTGCTGGTGGCCTGCGACGGCGTGCGCTCGAAACTGCGCGACCTCGCCGGCATCAAGACCGTCACCTGGGACTACGGCCAGTCCGGCATCGTTGCGACAGTCGAACATGAGCGGCCGCATGAGGGCTGCGCCGAAGAGCATTTCCTGCCCGCCGGCCCCTTTGCCATCCTGCCGCTCAAAAACAACCGCTCCTCGCTGGTCTGGACGGAGCGGACGCATGACGCCGACCGGCTGGTTGCCGCCGACGATCTGGTCTTCGAGGAGGAATTGGAGCGCCGCTTCGGCCACAAGCTCGGGGCGCTGAAGGTCATCGGCGACAAACGCGCCTTCCCGCTCGGCCTGACGCTCGCCCGTGCCTTCGTCGCACCGCGTTTTGCGCTGGCCGGCGACGCCGCACATGGCATTCACCCGATTTCGGGACAGGGCCTGAATCTCGGCTTTAAGGATGTGGCGGCACTTGCCGAAACGATCGTCGAGGCCGATCGCCTCGGTCTCGATATCGGCTCGATCAACATTCTCGAACGCTACCAGACCTGGCGGCGCTTCGACACCTTCCGGATGGGAATGACGACAGACGTGCTGAACCGGCTGTTCTCCAACGACGCGACGCCGATCCGCATCGCTCGCGACATCGGCCTCGGCCTCGTCGACCGGCTGCCGCGCCTCAAATCCTTCTTTATCGGCCAGGCGGCTGGAACGACGGCAAAGGACAATCCGCGGCTGCTGGCCGGCCAGGCAATTTAAAGCGCATCGCGATCTTTCAGATCCTGCTCCTTGCGCTTTAAATCCATATTTTCTCGCATGTCGTTATCGCAAAACCGCTGCACACTTTTGCGCGACATGCTTTAAAGCCGATTTCCCGGGACGTTATTCGTCGAGGCGGCGGGCTTCGGAGACCAGCATGATCGGAATGCCGTCGCGAATCGGATAGGCAAGCCGCGCCTTTTCCGAGACAAGCTCATTGTGCTCGCGATCATAGGAGAGCCGCCCCTTGGAGAGCGGGCAGACCAGAAGATCGAGCAGCTTTGGATCGACGCGGCTGAGTTTTTCGTCCATGGCTGAAGTTTACTGCAGAACGGTGTCGGAGTCACCGAAGACGCGCGCCAGCACGATCTCGGTAATGGCGATCAGCGTTTCAGCCCGCGTCTTCAGATCGGGCGCCTCCAGCAGCGCCTGCTTTTCCGCCGGCCCGAACGGCGACATCATCGCCAGCGAATTGACGAGCGTCAGATTGCTCGCCCGCTCGACGCTCTCCCAATCGGCTTCCAGCTTGTTGGCATCGAGATAGGCCTTGAAGGCGGTCAGAAGCGCCGCGCGGTCCACCGCCTCCTCCTCGTTCGCGGCCGAGAGATCGGCGATGAACGGGGCGATCCGGAAGGTGCGGAAGGGATCGCTGGTGGTTTTCTCCTCCAGCAGCCGGAAGCGGCAGACGCCGGTCAGCGATACGATATAGCGCCCATCGCCGGTCTCGGCGAAGGAAGTAATGCGGCCGAGGCAGCCGACAGCGGCAAGGTTGGGATCGCCGCCCTTCTCCTCGTGTTCGCCGAGCGCCGGCTGGACCATACCGATCAGCCGATTTCCCGTCAGTGCTGCATCCAGCATCGCCAGATAACGCGGCTCGAAAATGTTGAGCGGAAGCTGCCCGGCCGGCAGAAGGAGGGCACCGGTCAGGGGGAAGACGGCGATCGTATCAGGCAGATCGCCCGCCTTCAGGTATCTGGCATTCCCGACTTGCATGAAACCGTCCCGCATTCTTGTAACGGGCATGCCCGTCTTGACGAGAATGTGGTGCCCCTGTCCAAAAACGCAAGGGCAGATCCTCGAAACTTAGCGTATAGCCCCGAAAATCGAAATCGGCTTTCAACAGGATTGGACACCGATTCAAGCGATCCAGCGCCTTGCCGTCCTGTTAGAGCCGCGGCAGGCTACGAGAACAGCATCGCCGAAAGCTTGCGCCGGGCCGAAACCGTCGCCGGATCCTTGAAGCCCCAGACCTCGAAGAACTGCAGCAGCTGGCGGCGGGCGCCGTCATCGTCAAAGGCGCGGTCCTTGCGCATGATCAGCAGCAGGTGCTCGGCCGCTTCGTCGCGCCGGCCTTCGACATTGAGAATCTTGGCAAGCTTCAGCCGGGCCTCGTGGTCGTCGGGATTGACCGCAAGGTCACGTTCGAGCGCAACGGGATCGCCGAGCTTGCGGGCTTCCTCGATCTGTTCGAGCTTTTTCAGCACCGCCTGGATGCCGGCGTCTTTCGCCAGCTCTTCCGGCAGATCCGTCAGAGTTTGGCGCGCACGCTCATGCTGGTTGGCGGCGATCATACATTCGGCCATTCCGGCAACCGCTTTGGCATTTTCGGGATCGGCCTGCATCACGGCGGCATAGAGCTGAGCAGCCTCATTGATATTGCCGGTGGCCAGCAATTCTGCCGCTTCCGTCAGCACAGCCTCGATCTCGGCCGCCTCGTCGGCGCCGGCCGGACCGGCGATGCGGTCGATGAACTGCTGGATCTGGCTTTCCGGCACCGCGCCCATGAAGCCGTCGGCGGGGCGGCCGTTGACGAAGGCGATGACGGCGGGGATAGACTGGATGCCGAGCTGTCCGGCAATCGAGGGATGGTCGTCGATGTTCATCTTGACCAGCCGGACGCGGCCCTTGGCTTCGTTGACCACCTTCTCCAATACCGGCGTCAGCTGTTTGCACGGCCCGCACCACGGCGCCCAGAAATCGACCAGCACCGGCTGATTGCGTGATTCCTCGATGACGTCCTTGCCGAAATTCGCAGTCGTCGTGTCGGTGATATAGCTGCCTGCCGCAGCGGCGGTTGCCGGCTGAGCGCCGAAGCTTGTCGTCGCCGTCATCTGATTTCCGAAGGAACCGTTATAGGGGTTGTCGCTGCCGCTCATAGGTATCTCCCGCCGTGCCGATCCTGCCGGCCTCATTGTAGCGCTAAAATCGTATGTCAGGACGTCACTTTCAAGACAAGCGGCTTATGTCCGGTCGCCTCCATGAAACGGACGAGATCGCTGCTTGCAATCGATGTCGTCGCATCGTTGGAGAGCGGATGGCAGTTGAGGATCTCCTCGCGCATCAGATCGGCATCAAGCACGAAAGTGACATTCCCCGCCGTATCGTTGATGGCGCCGAAGGCGGTGACCGCGCCGGGGATGACACCGAGATAGTCCATCAGCTTCTCCGCCCTGCCGAAGGAGACCCGGCCGGACCCGCCGATGGCATTATGCACCTGCTTGAGGTCGACCTCGGCATTCTCCTCGACGGTCAACAGAAAATACCTGTCCTTCTTGTCCTTGATGAAGAGATTTTTGGTGTGGCCGCCCGGGATCTCGTCGCGCAGCGCAACCGATTCGGCGACGGTGAAAACCGGCGCGTGATCGACCGTCTTGTGAGCAATGCCGAGCCCGTCGAGGAAAGCGAACAATTCTTCTCTGGTCTTGGGGATATTTTCGGACATCGGATAATCCATTGCGCAGGAGGGACAAAGTCGAGGCGTCCTGATTAAATCCGTCCCCATCATTTGGCAATCTTCGCCACCGACGCTCTACCCCCGCATTTGCGGCCTTTCCGCCTGCCTCCTGCGACCTTGCGAATTTTTCTTCGCCTCTTCGTCATTTCCCTGTTGCATTTGAAAATCCGTTAGGCCATATAGCGCCCGTCGCCACGAGGCGGCGCCCACGGTCCAACAACTACCCCGGACCGATGCGGATTGAGCGGGTGTAGCTCAGGGGTAGAGCACAACCTTGCCAAGGTTGGGGTCGAGGGTTCGAATCCCTTCGCCCGCTCCAGTTTTCTCTCTTGTTCATACCGACGACATGGGTACGGGACGTAGCCGGGACAAGGTGACGGCGTCCTGTGCACTACCGCGCGCTTAGCTATCGTTCTGCAATCCCCGAGAAAATAAATAGCCGACGCATTTACTGCTTGAAGCAGTGTTCGCGGTGCCATTGCAGAAAATGCGCATGCGGTCGTTCGAATGCGCGCCGGGGCATTATCGCGCGGCCGGTCTTGTTGATCAGGCCCCGTACCGCGTCGGGATCATTAACGTGTCGTGAGATGAGAATCTCCATATCATCGGACAGACCGATCAATCCTCGATCGAACATCCAATGGGCCGTGCCGGATAGGGCAATTCCGTTGCTGACGATATCGGGACCGCTCGCCTCGACCGGTCGGATATGCGCTGCAGCGACCTCCGCCCGGCCTCCACCGTTGATAAGTTTGAGCCCGGTAATTGCGCAACGCTTGTCATAGGCGCGCAAGACGACCTGGCGGAACACTCGGTCTCGAACTATTCGTGACGCGATAAATTGAAATGGTGCCTGCTCTTCCTCAAAGCCCGAGGGGGATGCGTTGGCGTCGACGCGCGGAAGCAGTGGCTCGCTGTTATCGAGGACCAACGCAATGATCCTGCTGAAGTCGTTCGACGAAATCGGGCGAACAGCCGACTGCGCGCGGCCGGAAATCCGGCCTTGCGTGTTCAGCACGCTACGCTCGACAACACCGTCGGCTCCGCTGAAGGGAACAGGGTTGACGAAGTCGAGATAACTTCCGGGTTCAATCAGCGCCAGATACATGCCCGGCGCAGCGGGATCAGGAATGACCTGCTCAACCCTTGCCAGAGCGAAATAACCTCGGGTCTCCGTGACCTTTCGAGGTTCGTAATAGATGATCCAGTCGCCGAGGCAGGCTTGGACACGCTGGAGATACTGGCTAGGAAACTGATATCGCTCAGCCGGGCTGTCGTCATAAATCGATCTGAGCGGTGGATGAAGACCCCGAATCCCATGATCGTCTGATAACATATCCACTTTGGCTGCATAGGGCGCCGGCTGGCGCGGAACCGGAGCTTCATCAAGTTTGTAATTTATTTTGGTTGATTGCTTCGGCTGTAAACTTATTGTCGAGGCAAAGTGAACACGTCTTCGGATCGAGACCCTCATGTTCAGTTCAGTCCCTTCTGCCGCCGCCGACCCTACCCTGACGCATCGGCGCCGACATCACCCATAAAATCCTGATCGCTCCCAACATCAGCTGAGGTTTTTCATGCGCATCGCCGTCGGTGGCATTCATATCGAATGCAGCACATACAATCCCGTCCTGAACGAAGAGAAGGATTTTCGCGTGGTGCGCGGGGACGCACTGCTGGCATCACCCTACTTCGCCTTCCTCAAGGATTACGACGCCGAGTTCCTGCCGACGATCCATGCCCGCGCCATTGCCGGCGGCCCGGTTTCGCGCGCCACTTATGAGGCTTTCAAACGCGAATTCCTCGAGCGGCTGAAGCCGATGCTGCCGCTCGACGGTCTTTATCTCGCCATGCATGGCGCCATGTATGTCGAGGGCATGGAGGACGCCGAAGGCGACTGGATCTGCGCCGCCCGCGCGCTGGTCGGCGAGGATTGCACCGTTTCGGCTAGCTACGACCTGCACGGCAACGTCACCCAGCGCATCATCGATGCGCTCGACATCTATTCCACCTATCGCACCGCGCCGCATATCGATGTCGAAGAGACGATGCGCCGTTCGGTCGCCATGCTGGTGAAGAGCCTGACAACAGGCGTGAGGCCGATCGTTCTCTGGGCGCCGATCCCGGTCGTGCTGCCCGGCGAACGCACCAGCACCGTCGATGAGCCGGCTAAAAGCCTCTACGACATGCTGCCCGGCATTGACGCGATCGACGGCGTCTGGGATGCATCCTTGATGGTCGGCTACGTCTGGGCCGACGAACCGCGCGCCACCGCCGCCGCCATCATGACCGGAACCGATCGCGCCGTGCTGGAGCGCGAGGCCAAACGCCTCGCGAGCGCCTATTGGGATGCGCGCGAAGATTTCGTCTTCGGCTGCGAGACCGGCTCGGTCGAGGAATGTGTCGAGAAAGCCATCTCAAGCCCGACTGCTCCTGTCGTGCTCGCCGAATCCGGCGACAACCCCACAGGCGGCGGCGTCGGCGACCGGGCCGACGTGCTGGCCGAGCTGATCGCCAGAGGTGCGACGGGCGTTGTCTTCGCCGGCATTGCCGACAGGGCGGCGACTGAGGCCTGTTATGCCGGCGGCATCGGCGCGGCGCTCAATCTCAGCGTCGGCGCCTCACTCGATACCAAGGGCAGCAAACCGGTCACGGCCCGCTTCACCGTGAAATTCCTGCACGAAACGTCGGACCCGGCCGACCGTCAGGCGGTGGTTTCGATCGATGGCATCGATCTCGTGCTCTCCGCCAAACGCCGGCCCTATCACAATATCGTCGATTTCACCCGGCTCGGCCTTGATCCGCACCGCGCCAGGATCATCGTCGTCAAATCGGGTTATCTTTCGCCCGAGCTGGCGCCGATCGCCAATCCGAACCTGATGGCGCTCTCGACCGGTGTCGTCGATCAGTTCGTCGAGCGCCTGCCGCGGCTGCGCAAACAGCATCCGACCTACCCCTTCGACAAGGATTTTGCCTTCGAGCCACAGGTCTTCGTCTCCGCGCGCTCGGCGCACGCCTGAGCTTCGAGCCATCCGACTTCCTAGATAAGACATTCGGCCCGCAAAGACATCCGGCCAGAAAGGCATCCCGAATGACCGAATTCACGACCCGTCCCGAAATCCTCGGCACCTTCGGTGTCGTTACCTCGACGCACTGGATCGGCTCGGCGGTCGGCATGAGCATTCTCGAAAAGGGCGGCAATGCCTTCGATGCCGCGGTGGCGACCGGATTCGTGCTGCAGATCGTCGAGCCGCATCTCTGCGGCCCGGGCGGTGACCTGCCGGCGGTGATCTATTCGAAGAAGAAGGACAAGGTCGAGGTCATCTCGGCCCAGGGCCCGGCACCCGCCGGCGCGACGATTGAGCATTATACCCGCGAAGGCCTGACGCTGATCCCCGGCGTGCGCGACGTGCTGGAGCCGGCGATCTATTACGCCGAGCACGGCCATCCCCTGCTGCCGCGCGTCTCCGCGACTATCAAGGGGCTTGCGGCCTTCTTCGAAAAGGAATGGCCGACCTCCTACGCAACCTGGCTGCCCGGTGGCAGCGTCCCCGCAGGGCAAGCGAATTTCAGGAACCCGGTGCTAGCCGAAACCTGGAAGCGCGTCATTGCCGAAGCCGAGGCAAACAGCGGCCGGGAGGCTCAGGTGGGGGCGGCACGCGACGCCTTCTACCGCGGCTTCATCGCCGAAAAGATCGACGCCTATCTGAAGACCGCCGAGGTGATGGATGCGAGCGGTAGCCGCCACAAAGGCGTGCTGACTGCCAACGACATGGCGACCTGGTCGGCAACGATCGAGGAGCCGCTGACCTATGACTATCACGGCTGGACCATCGCCAAGACCGGTCCCTGGGGCCAGGGGCCGGTCTTCCTGCAGGCCCTGTCGATCCTCAAGGACTTCGATCTCGCCGCGATGGACCCTGACGGCGCCGATTTCGTCCATACCGTTACCGAGGCGATGAAGCTCGCCTTCGCCGACCGCGAGGTCTATTACGGCGATCCCGATTTTTCCGAGGTCCCCGTCGCGCATCTACTGTCGGAGACCTATGCGACTGAGCGCCGCAAACTGATCGGCGCTGACGCCTCCTTCGATCTTCGCCCCGGCATCATTCCGGGTTTCGAGGCGCAGCGCGATCTAACGGTGACGATGCTCGGCGCCGCTTCCGGGACCGGCACGGTCTACGAACCGACCATGGCGCATCTGGAAAAACGCGGCGACACCGTGCATATCGACGTGATCGACCGCGACGGCAACATGGTCTCCGTCACCCCCTCCGGCGGCTGGCTGCAGTCTTCACCAACCGTTCCCGGCCTCGGCTTCTGCCTCAATTCCCGCGCCCAGATGTTCTGGCTGAAGCCTGGCCTGCCGACCTCGCTGGTGCCGGGAAAACGGCCGCGCACGACGCTGACGCCTTCGCTCGGCCTTTACGAGGGCCGCCCGACCCTGGCCTTCGGCACGCCGGGCGGCGACCAGCAGGAACAATGGCAGCTCTCCTTCTTCCTGCGCCATGTCAATCACCAGCTGAACCTGCAGGCAGCAATCGATCAGCCGCTGTTTCACACCGCCCATTTTCCGAGCTCCTTCTATCCGCGCACCCGCGAACCCGGCAGCCTGATGGCGGAAGCGAATTTCGGCCCCGCTGTGCTCGATGCGCTGGCCCGCAAAGGCCACAAGCTGACGGTCACCGATCCCTGGACCATCGGCCGGCTGACCGCCGCGCGGCGCGATGCTGACGGGCTGCTGCGCGCCGCGGCCACCCCGCGCCTCATGCAGGCCTATGCGGTCGGACGATAGCGCCTCAGGGCTCGTCGTCGGCCGCTTCCAAGAGGGGTGGAGGCAACAAGTATTACGGGAAAATAACCCGGCCCGGTGGCGCGGCGCGCCGTTTTTGCTGCACCGCTTATATGACTTCTGCTAGATATTATTTCACCAATAATTATTAACGACCACTTCCGCCCATTTGTGTTCTCTTATCCTTGCGAATCAAAAAGGTTTGATTTGCCCGGGGACGGCCGCCATGTTGAAGCATGGGGCGATGCAACAGTTGGGTAGGAGCCTATGCTGCAACGGATTGAAGACATTGATGCAGCACTCATCGACAGGCTGCAGCATTCGGCATTCAAGTACTTCCTGAAATATTCCAATCCCGAAAATGGCCTGGTGGCCGATACTTCGATCGGCGGCGTGCCGGCAAGCATCGCAGCCGTCGGCTTTGCTCTTTCCTCCTATCCCGTCGGTGTCGAGCGTTGCTGGATCACCCGAAAGGAAGCCGCCGAACGCGTGGTCAATACGCTGCGTTTCTTCGCCGAGGCGCGCCAGGGCGAGGAACGCCACGCCACAGGGTATCGCGGCTTTTTCTACCACTTCCTGCACATGGATACCGGCAATCGCGCCTGGAACAGCGAGCTTTCGACCATCGACACGGCGCTGCTCGTCGCCGGCATCCTGACATCAGCGCAATATTTCGATCGCGAAGACGACGAGACTGAAGTTGAAATCCGTGAGCTGGCGACCTTCATCTACGAGCGCGTCGACTGGCGCTGGGCGCTGAACAAGGGCGATACGATTGCCATGGGCTGGAAGCCCTCTTCCGGCTTCCTACGCTGGCGCTATCACGGCTTCGACGAAGCGATCATCCTCTATGCGCTGGCGCTCGCCTCGCCGACGCACCCGATCCCGCAATCGTGCTACGACGCCTTTACGTCGAGTTATTCGTGGATGATGCATGGCGAACAGCCCTATCTCTATGCCGGGCCGCTGTTCATCCATCTCTTCTCCCATGCCTGGATCGATTTCCGCGGCATTGGGGACAGACCGATGGCCGAACGGAACTGGGATTATTTCCGCAACACGCAGGTCGTCATCAACGTCCAGCGTGATTATGCCGAGCGCAATCCCGGCCAGTTCGTCGGCTATAACAGGAATATCTGGGGCTTTTCCGCCTGCGACGGTCCGCCGCCGACACGGCGCATGCGCGGCGGCCGCCAGCCGAAGGTTCTGGGTTATGCCGCCCGCGGCGCCCCGCTTGGGCCTGATGACGGCACGATCGCGCCCTGGGCGGCCCTTGCCTGCCTGCCCTATGACCGGCAGGCGGCTCTGGACGGCACCAAGGCGCTGCTGACCAGCTATCCGAACCTGCTCCTGGAAGGCGGCTTTCCCGGCGGCTTCAACCCGACGGTCAAGACCAAGCGGCCGGAAGGCTGGGTCGACGACCGCACCGTCGGCATCGACCAGGGTCTTGTCGTCATGACGGTCGAGAACGAGCGCTCCGACTTCATCTGGAAGTTGATGCGGCAATCGCCGGTCATCCGCCTCGGGCTCGAACGCGCCGGCTTTACCGGCGGCTGGCTGGAAGGCGTCGAGCCGGAAGAAGTGGTGCGCAAGTTCGGCTGAATTTAGCTTTCGAAAACATGCGCCTTGCCGGCGATATCCAAGCGAACGAGATCGCCTCGTGAGGGAAGCGCGACGCTCGAGGTCTTGATCAGGATCGGCGGCAGGGCGACGCCGTCGAGCGAAACGGCAACGGTGCAGACCGCGCCGCCGAACTCCACCTCGACGACACGCCCGCCATAACGACGATCGCCTTCATCGGCAACGACGCGGATTTGCTCGGGCCGCAGCATGATCTCCGCCTTGCCCTGACGAGTGCCTTCGACGGCGACGCTGCCAAGGGCGCAGTCGGCGAGACCATTCCGGATGATGGCGGGAAGCAGCACGGCATCGCCGAGGAACAGCGCCGTCTCGCGGTCTCTCGGATGCAGATAGAGGGATTGCGGCGACCCCGCCTGGATCAGTTGCCCTTCCCGGAGCACCGCCACCTGATCGGCAAAGGTCAGCGCCTCTTCCTGATCATGCGTGACGAGAATGGTGGTGATGCCGGCCGCCTTCAGAACGCGCGCAACCGCCTTGCGCATATTCTCGCGCAACCCGGTATCGAGGGCCGAGAAAGGTTCGTCGAGCAGCATCAGCCGCGGCTTGCGGCCGAGCGCGCGCGCCAGCGCCACGCGCTGCTGCTGGCCGCCGGAGAGCTGATGCGGGCGCCGCGCCAGCATGCCGCGGTCGAGCTCGACCATATCGAGCAGCTCGACGATGCGCTTCTCGCGATCGACAGCCCTTCGCTCGAAGCCGAAGCCGATATTCTCGGCAACGCTTAAGTGCGGAAACAGCGCCCCGTCCTGCGAGACGATGCCGATGCCGCGTTTGTGGGCCGGCACCGTCGCGGGCCCATCGGCGAGCACCTCGTCATTCAGCGTCACCCTTCCGGCATCGGGCTGTTCGAAGCCGGCGATGATGCGCAGCAGTGTGGTCTTGCCGGAACCGGACGGGCCGACGACGGCGGTGCGGCTGCTCGCCTGGACCTCGAGCGAAATATCCTTCAACGCCTGCACAGGGCCATAGCGCTTGCTGATGTTTTCGATCGTAAGCAGCGTCATTGGCCGGCGGTCCGTTTCGATTGGGTATGGAGCATAAGGGTGAGCGGCAGCGACAGAACAACCATCATGAAGGCATAGGGTGCGGCCGAGACATAATCGATCTCGCTGGTCAGCGACCAGAATTTCGTCGCCAGCGTATCGACGCCATTGGGCGACAGCATCAGCGTCGCCGTCAGTTCATTGGTGATGCCGAGGGCGGCCAGCGCCACGCTGGCGGCCGCTCCGGGTGCGGCAAGCCGCATGGTGATCTGCCGCACCGCCTGGCCCGGCGTGCGGCCAAGCCCCATCGCGGCGCGCTCCAGTTCCACCGGCGCCTGGGCGATGCTGGCGCGCAGCCCGACCATGGCGCGCGGCAGGAAAAGCATCACATAGGCGACGAGCAGCGTTGCGAAGGTCTGATAGAGCGGCAGCACCAGACGCACGGTGATCGTCACCAGCGCCAGCGCCACGACGACACCCGGCAGCGAGCCGACGTAATAGTGGCAGGCTTCGAGCACGCGCTGGAAGCGGCCGGGCGAACGCACGGAAAGCCAGGCCATCGGGGCCGCGGCAATCGTCGCCAGCACGCCGCCGACAATGGCAAGCACGATCGTCTGCAGGAAGGCGCTGCCGACCTCGATGCGCCAGATCTCCGCGCCGCCGAGATAGAGCCAGCGGCCAAGCGTCACCAGCGGCACGCCGAGCGTCAGCACCGCCAGGCCGACGGGCAGCAAAATCGCCGGCAGCATGAACCAGCCGAGCCGCCGGCGGTCCGTGGGACGCGGCGAGCCGGTGCCGACGCGGGCATAACGTTCGTTGCCGCGCACCAGCACCTCGAATCCGAGCAGAAAAAGACAGCAGGCGACGAGCACGCCGCCGAGCATATTGGAGGCAGGGCTGTTGTAGGAGGACTGGAACTGGTCGACGATCGCCGTCGCGAACGTGTCGAAGCGGATCATCACGAACAGGCCGTATTCCGACAGCAGATGCAGCCCGATCAACAGCGAGCCGCCGCAGATGGCAAGCCGGAGCTGTGGCAGCACGGCCCGGAAGAAGACCCGCCAGGGATTAAGACCGAGCGAGGCTGCGGCATCTTCGATCGCCGGATCGAGACGGCGCAGGGCTGCGGCGACCGGCAGGTAGAGGAAGGGATAATAGGCGATCACCGAGATGAAGACGCCGCTCTGCAGGCCGCGCATGCCGGGGAGAAGGCTGACCCAGGCATAGCTGTGCACGAAGGCGGGCACGGCGAGTGGGGCGATGGCAAGCCAGGCCCAGAGCCTCGCGAAAGGAATGTCGGTCCGCTCGGTCAGCCAGGCAAGCGTCACGGCAAGCGCGATCGACAGCGGAATGGTGATCGATTCCAGCAGGACCGTATTGACGAGCAGTTCGCCGACGCGCGGCCGGAAGACCAGGGCCTTCACCGTCTCCCAACCGACGTCGTAGGTGACCCAGCTGATGAAGCCGAGCGGCACCAGACTGAAGATCGCGACGATGGTGGCAAGCAGGAGCACGGAGGCGTGCGGCATGCGCGCGCGCGGCAAACCCATGCGCGCGGCCTTCGGCGCGACCGGCGCCTGGTTGCCGGATGCGAGCAATCTGTTGTCCTGCAGCAAGGCCGATGCCTTCATACGCCGAAAAAGGAAGGCAACCGCCTTTGAGGAGCGGTTGCCGGATATCGTCATGCCCTAAGGTTTTCTTGAGCCAAAAGCAATAGTTTTGGCCGTGGCAAGCCTGCGGCAGAAGCGTCAGATCAGGCCGGCGGCCGTCATCAGCTCCACGACCTTCTTGCTGTCCAGCGTCGAAGCTTCGACCTTCGGAGCGTTGAGATCGGCAAGCGGGGTGAGCTTGTCGTTGGAAGCAGCGTCTTTGCCGATGGCATATTCGTAGGAGTCGCCATCCTTAAGAATGGCCTGGCCCGTCTTGCTGGTCAGGAACTTCAGGAAAGCCTGTGCGTCCTTCATGTGCTGGGTCGACTTCAGGATGCCGCCGCCCGAAACGCTGACGAAAGCGCCCGGATCCTGGTTCTTGAAGTAATGCAGGCCGACATTCTTGCTGTTCTCGCCTGTTTTGGCCTGATCGCCGAACCAGTAATAGTGATAGATGATCGCGCCTTCGACTTCACCTGCATTGACCGCCTTCATGGCAACGCTGTTGCCCTTATAGGGCGTGGCGTTTTCCTTGAGCGCCTTCAGCCAGTCGGCCGTCGGCTGCTCGCCCTTCAGCTGCAGCAGGGCGGCGACGATGGCCTGGAAATCGGCGCCGGCGGGAGCCGCACCCCAGCGGCCTTTCCAGGCCGGGTCTGCGAGGTCGAGCATCGACTTCGGCAGCTTGTCTTCGGTGAGCTTCGTCTTGTCATAGGCAAAAACCGTGGTGCGGGCGGCAATGCCGGTCCACATGCCATCGGCCGGCCGGTACTGATCGGGAACCTGTTCCAGCGTGTCCTTTTCGATGGGGGCGAAGAGGCCCGCGCCATCGACGAGCGTCATCGCCGGCGAATTCTCGGTCAGGAATACGTCAGCCGGTGAGGCGTCGCCTTCCTGGATGATCTGGTTGGCGAACTGCATGTCGCTGCCCTGGCGCATGGTGACCTTGATGCCGGTCTCCTTGGTGAAGGCGTCGATCCATTCGCGGCCCAGGCTTTCGTGCTGGGCATTGTAGACGACGAGACCTTCGTCCTGCGCATTGGCGCTGCCGGCGAGCGCAGTTGCGGAGAGAAACGAAGCGGCAAGCGCAAGCGCCTGGGAAAAACGGTTGAGAGCAAAGTTCATGATGGCCTCCGTGGCAATGCCGCCCGAGCTTCGCAAGGGCGATCACAGGCGTATATTTTTCCTGACTGCGCATTTCAAGTTTGGCTTGCAAGGAAAAGTCATCACAATATCTTGAGTGAATATTTCATATTAAAAGGGAATAAATCTCGATCAGTTGAAAAAGGCGGCAACCCGGGGGTGCCGCCTTTCTTTTTCGAGCTTTTCTGCAAGCCGGATTATTCGACGTCGAACTTGACGCCCTGGGCGAGCGGCAGCGTTCTGCCGTAATTGATCGTGTTGGTGGAGCGGCGCATATAGGCCTTCCAGGCATCCGAGCCGGATTCGCGGCCGCCGCCGGTTTCCTTCTCGCCACCGAAGGCGCCGCCGATTTCCGCACCCGATGGGCCGAGATTGACGTTGGCGATGCCGCAATCCGAGCCGCGCGCCGAGACGAAGGTTTCGGCCTCGCGCATGTCGTTGGTGAAGATCGACGACGACAGCCCCTGCGGCACCGCGTTGTGCAGGGCCAGCACCGCATCGAAATCGCTGTATTTCATCACATAGAGGATCGGCGCGAAGGTCTCGTGCTCGACCGGGCCGGTCTGCGCCGGCATTTCGACGAGCGCCGGGCGAACGTAGAAGGCATC
Source organism: Rhizobium sp. F40D2 (assembly GCF_051810745.2). Taxonomy (NCBI): domain Bacteria; kingdom Pseudomonadati; phylum Pseudomonadota; class Alphaproteobacteria; order Hyphomicrobiales; family Rhizobiaceae; genus Rhizobium; species Rhizobium sp. F40D2. Next base: position 1,801,272 of record NZ_CM131436.1, on the reverse strand, counting down.
GGTCAAACCGTTGCCGACGCGATCGCCGCCGGTCACCTTGCCGCCGGCCGATGCCGCCTCGCCGAGTGCTGCCTGCATCTTCTCGAAAGCCTGGCCGTCGATCAGCGGTCCGACAAGCGTGCCCGTTTCGAGCGGATTGCCGATGGTGACGGAGCCATAGGCCTTCTGCAGGCGCGGCACCAGCTGGTCGTAGACGCTTTCATGCACGAAGAGACGGCGCAGCGTCGTGCAGCGCTGGCCGGCTGTGCCCATGGCGGAGAAGGCAACGCCGCGCAGCGTCAGGTCGAGATCGGCGCTCGGGCAGACGATCGCCGCATTGTTGCCGCCGAGTTCGAGAATGCCGCGGGCAAAACGCTGCGACAGGCGCGGACCGACGGCACGGCCCATGGCGGTCGAACCGGTGGCGGAGACGAGCGGGATCTTCGGATGGTCGACGAGGACTTCGCCGACCTCGCGGCCGCCGATGATCAGTGTCGACAGATTGGCCGGCGCCGTGCCGCCCTCGGCGATGAAACGCTTCAGCGCCTTTTCGAACAGCGCCTGTACCGCAAGTGCGGTCAACGGCGTCTTTTCCGAGGGCTTCCAGACGGTTGAATTGCCGCAGACCATCGCAAGTGCTGCATTCCACGACCAGACGGCGACCGGGAAGTTGAAGGCGGAAATGATGCCGACCACGCCGAGCGGATGCCAGCTTTCCATCATCCGGTGTTCGGAGCGCTCGGTGGCAATCGTCAGGCCGTAGAGCTGGCGGGAAAGGCCGACGGCGAAATCGCAGATATCGATCATCTCCTGCACTTCGCCGAGACCTTCCGAGGTGATCTTGCCGACCTCGATCGAGACGAGTCGGCCGAGTGCCGTCTTTGCGGCGCGCAGCTCCTCGCCGAGCAGGCGGACCAACTCGCCGCGCTTCGGCGCCGGCACGTCACGCCATTCGAGGAAAGCCTTGTGCGCCTCTTCGATCGCCGCTTTGGTCTCGGAGACGGTGTGCTCCCTCAGTTTGCCGATTTCCTTGCCCGTCACCGGTGAGGCGACGGAAAGCGTGCCGCCGTGATAGCGGCCGGCGTCAACGCCGAGTTCGGCAAGCAGCTTGGCGGTTTCGGTGGCGAGATCGAGGACGGCGATAGTCATTGTCGTGGTTCCAATCTTATTGTTCTCAGAAGCGGGCATCGGCGAAATGGGCGACCTGAGCGCCGGCTTCGTACCATAGTTCCTTGAGCGCACGGAAGCTCGGCTCGGTCGGTGATGTCAAAGGCAGCGGCAGATCGGCTTCGGTAAACCGGCCGAGGATATGCTCGGCCAGCGTCCGGCCGAACACCGTGCCGGGGGCAATGCCGCGGCCATTGTAACCCGAAAAGCCGATGACACCGGGGGCGAATTTATGAAAGCGCGGCAGCGCATTGTCGGTCATGCCGATCTGGCCGTACCATTCGCACTCGAATTCGACATCGCCGATAATAGGGAAGAGCCGCTTCAGGGCGCGCTTGGCCCAGCCCTTGTGCACGGCAAGCCCGGTATTGCGCAGCGCTCCGACACTGCCGAAAACGAGACGCCCGGCCTGGTCCATGCGGAAGGAGGAAAGGATCTCCTTGGTATCCCATGCGCCTTCCCGCCCCGGCAGGATCGACTGGCGCAGATTGTGGCCGAGCGGCACGGTGGCGAAGTTGAAATAGGGCAGGTAGACCTGTTCGTTGCGCACCTGCTCGAAGGGGCCGGTGCTGTAGGCATCGGTCGCGACGATGATCCAGTCCGCGTTGACTTCGCCCTTTGCGGTCTTCACCGTCCAGCGGCTGCCGCTTTGTTCCGTTGCGATAACGGGGCTCGACGTATGGATGGCGACCCCCGCCTTGACGGCAGCATGGGCAAGGCCGCGCGCATAGGCCAGCGGCTGCAGCGTGCCGGCGCGCATGTCGAGAAGCGAACCGGTATAGGCATCGCTGCCGATGCGTCTGGCCGTCTCCGCCGCATCGAGCAGCTTCACGGGCGCGCCACGCGCGGCCCATTGCGCCGCACGGTCCTCGATCTCCTTCAGCCCATCCGCGCCGACCGCGCAATGCAGCGTGCCGTTGCGTTCGAGCTCGCAGGCAATCCCGTGCCTGTCGATCAGTTCCATGACGAGCTTCGGCGCATTGCCGAGCAGCTCGAGCAGACGCTCGCCATGCACCGGCCCGAGCACGCCGGGCAGATCGTCAGGCATCACCCACATGCCGGCATTGATCAGGCCGACATTGCGCCCCGCGCCGCCGAAACCGATCTCCTTGGCCTCCAAGAGCACCACTTTCGACCCGGCTTCGGCGAGATGCAGGGCGGAGGAGAGACCGGTGTAGCCGCCACCGACGATAACGACATCGGCCGACACCGCGCCTTCGAGAGGCGATGTCACCGGCGGTTCGGCTGCGGTCTTTTCCCAGAGGCCGTGGGAGCGCGGATCATTCAGCATGGTCTAGTCCGATCGGATCGAAATTGCGCTACTCTAACCTAAAGCATGTCGCGCAAAAGTGTGCAGCGGTTTTGCGGCAACGACATGCGCAAAAAGAAAGAGCTAAAGCGCAAGGAGCGAATCCGAAAGATCGCGACGCGCTTTAGAAAGCCAAGTGTTGAAGCCGGCATTTCACGCAACGGTCTTCAGCTGCAGGGCCGCAAGGCCCAGCGCCTCCATCGCCGCATCCAGCGAGGCGGCCTGGCGCGCGGCGTAGAGCGCCAGCTCGTCCTGAACGGTCCCGCCGAGCGCCGCCTCGAAGGCATCGCGGTTCGAATGCGTCGCATAATTCTGCTGCTGGTCTGTGCCGAGGTTCGACTGGAAGATGCCGGCCGCGCTGACGGGCAGGAAGTCTTCGTAGACGATCGGCGAGAAGGCGAGGTAACCCTTGGCGATCAGCGCCTCCGGATCCTTGGGTAGCGTGCCGTTGACCGCGGCGGCAATGCCCGCAGGCGTCGCGCAATAGCGGAAGAAGGCAAGACCTTGCCTGCGCAGCTCGTCCCAGCTATCCGGCAGCGCCTTGAAGCGCTCGGCGAGTTCCTGGTCGTAGGCGCCGGCCTTGGCGCCGCCGGCGCCGACCTGCACCTCGCTGCGAACCGAGGCGAGCAGCCGGTCATAGAGCGCTCGGCCCTTGGCCGTCAGCGCCACGCCGCGCTGCTCGATCTCGCCGAAACGGGCGGTATGCGTTCCTTGAACCGCGTCCGCGTCACCGGCAAAGACGATCGTTTCCTCCAGCGCCTTGAAGCTCGTCTGCCGCAGCAGAATATCGCAATGGCGGCGCGGCGGGCCTTCGATGACGGCCTTCGGCGTGATGCCGCGTTCCGGCATGTGGGCCTGAACCGCGTCGATATCGAGCGTGCGCGGCGTCAGATGGTTGATATGCGGTCCCTTGAAGCTGACGACGTCGGCGATCAACCGGTGCGCATCATGCAGGCGCTTGTAGGTTTCGGCGCTGACCGTCGCTTCGCCGTGCCAGCGGAAGGTTTCAAGCGCCTCGGCGACGAATTCCGTCGCCTCCGCCTCCGTCAGGCCGCCGTTCTGCTCGTGGCGCTCGATCAGCGCGACGGCGCGCGGCGTATAGATGCGCCGCTTTGCCAGAATGGCTTCGGCTTCGCTGCGCAGCCCTTCGTCCTCGATCAGCTCCAATCGCAACAGCGAGGTGAAGACGCGGAACGGATTGATGTTGAGTGCGGCCTCGTCGACCGGCCGGAAACAGGTGGAATGAACAGGCACGCCGGCGACCGAGAGATCGTAATAGCCAACCGACTGCATGCCCATGACCGCAAACAGCCGGCGGATGGTGAAAAGCTCTTCCGCCGTGCCGAGCCGGATGGCGCCATGGCGCTCGACATCGATGCGCTCCAGTTCGCCGGCGCCCGCCAGCCGTTCGCGCAAATCGGGATTGTTTTTAAGGCAGCCGGCATTCACATCCGCCACCAGTTCGATCAGCGTGCCATATTGCGGCACCTCCGCCCGATACATCTGCGACATCGCTTCGGTGAAGAGCGAGCGGATACGATCAGTGGAAACGAAGGATTGCGGCATTTCGGAAACTCCGGCTCATTCCGTTTTTGCAGGACGAGCCTCTTTACAACGACCATAAAGGCGGAAATATCGACATTTTGGAAATAGCTCATTCTGAAATGGAATGAACATGTTCGCTTCGAGACGTTTTCTGCCGTCGATTTCGCATCTCGCCGCCTTCGAAGCCGTTGCCCGCACCGGCAGCGTCACGGCCGCCGCCCGCGAACTCGATCTGACGCAGAGCGCCGTCAGCCGCCAGGTGAGCGCACTGGAGGAGCAGCTTGGCGTCGAACTCTTCCTGCGCGAACGTCAGACCATGCGCCTGACGCCGGCCGGCGACAGTTATGCCCGCGAGATCCGCGAGGCGCTGCGGCGCATATCGAGCGCTTCGCTGAACCTGCGCGCCAATCCGCATGGCGGCACGCTCAATCTCGCCATCCTGCCGACCTTCGGCACGCGCTGGTTGGCGCCGCGCCTCGGGCGCTTCCTCGCCGCCAATCCGGGCGTGACGATCAATCTCGTGACCCGGCTTTCACCCTTCGATTTCCGCCTCGATTCGATCGACGCCGCCATCCATTTCGGCCATCCGCACTGGCCGGGCGCCGAACTCGCCTTTCTGATGTCGGAGCACACGGTGCCGGCCTGCAGCCCCGATTTTCTGAAGCGATACACGATCTCCGGGCCGCAGGATCTGCTCTCCGTTCCGCTGCTGCATCTGACGACGCGGCCCGACGCCTGGGAGCAATGGTTCGCCGGCAACGGCGTGTCTTTCGAAAGCGTGCACGGCATGCTCTTCGACCAGTTCGCCACCGCAGCGCAAGCGGCGATCGCCGGTCTCGGCATCGCCCTCTTGCCGACATTTCTGATGCAGGAGGAGATCAGCCGCGGCGATCTGGTCGCCGCCGTCGACCGCGAAATGGAAAGCCGCGAGCGCTATTATCTCGCCTTTCCGTCCGAGCGCGCCGAGTATGCGCCGCTTGCCGCCTTCCGCGACTGGATCGTCGCGGAAGCGGCCGCCGAGCCGGCGGCGTGACGAACGGCTTGCATCGGCATGGCGCTTTCGACCATTATATCAGCCAAACAAACTTTTGCAGGAAGTCCCCATGAAGCCGATCTTCGTCCAGCTCCAATGCGCCCCCGGCAAGACCTATGAGGTCGCCGACGCCATCTACCAGACCGAACTGGTCTCGGAGCTCTATTCCACAAGCGGCGACTACGACCTGCTGCTGAAGGTCTACATCGAGGAAGGCCAGGATATCGGCAAGTTCATCAACGACAACATCGCCAATATTCCCGGCATCGTCCGCTCGCTGACGACCCTGACCTTCAAGGCCTTCTGAAGCAATTCCAGCAAAAGTGCGCAGCGGTTTTGCGTCCGGTATTGCGTGAGATGGTCGAACTTCCGTCAGACCCGGTTAACCTTTTTACGAAGAATCGCTTCTCGGGATGCCGCTTAAACCGCGGCTTAACGCCTGAGATATCTGGTCGTTGCTATAAGAGTTCCGTCTCGGCATGAGGCGGCGTGTGCAGCGATAGGTGGAAAATGGCGATCGTCGAGGCAGACAGGGTGCGCGAGAGGCCGCAGCCGGAAACGGCGCCGCTGATCGTCCATGTCGTGCGCCAGTTCCTGCCCAACCGAGGCGGCCTGGAAGACGTGGTCGCCAATCTCGGCCGCCAGACCGTTCGCCACGGTTATCGCGTCCGCGTCGTCACCCTCGATTCGCTGTTTACTGCGCCTGAAGACAAGCTGCCGCCGCGCGAAGACATCGACGGCATCGAGGTGGTGCGCATTCCCTGGTCCGGCAGCAGCCGTTATCCGCTGGCGCCCAAAGTTTTCGGCCATCTCGCCGATGCCGATCTCGTCCATGTCCATGCCATCGATTTCTTCTTCGACGCGCTCGCCTGGGGCCGGCTGCTGCACGGCAGGCCGATGATCGTCACCACCCATGGCGGCTTCTTCCACACCAGGAAATACGCGGCGATCAAGAAGATCTGGTTCCGGACGCTGACCCGCGCCTCGGCGCTGGCCTACCGGCGCGTCGTCTGCTGCAGCGCCTCCGACCTCAAGCAGTTTTCCGAAATCGTGCCCGACAGCCTGCTGATCGAAAACGGCGCCGATATCGGCAAGTTTGCCGACACCGCTTCGCGCCGGGCAAGGCGCCGCATCGTCACCATCGGCCGGTTCTCGGTAAACAAGCGGCTGGACCATTTGCTCGATGCGATGGCCGTGCTGAAGACCCGCAATGCGAAATGGCATCTCGACATCGTCGGAGCCGAATCCGACCTGAACCGGACCGATATCGAAGCCGCGATCGAAGGGCGCGACTTGTCCGGCCGTGTCACCCTGCACGTTTCGCCCGACAACGGCGCCATCCGGCGCATCATCGCCGAGGCCTCGCTTTTCGCTTCCGCCTCGGAATATGAAGGTTTCGGCCTGGTGGCGCTGGAGGCGATGAGCGCCGGCCTGCTGCCGGTGCTGAACGCCAACGACGCTTTTACCACACTTGCCGGCCGGCATCCCGTCATCACGCTTGCCGATTTCACCAATCCGGAGACCGCCGCGACAGGGATCGAAGCGGCCTATGAAACGCTCGCACGCCAACCCGACGCCGTCCGCGCCGAGCTTCTCGACGCCGCGCGCGGTTATTCCTGGGACATCGTCGCCGGGCGTTATATCGATCTTTATCGGTCGCTGAACGTTGCCGCCGCAGACAGCATCTAGTTTACCTGCCTGAAATTCCTCACGCCCTCGCCAGGCGGATGATCTCGTCGAGCACGAATTTGCGCGATTGCGGCGGCGTCAGATTGTGGTCGGCATCCGGCAGCATCAGCAGCCGCACGTTCGGATAGCGGGAAAGCTTGGCGCCGCGCGGCCCGAAATGGAAATAGACATGGTCGAGCCCGACATCGCCCTCGCTGTAGATCAGCGTCAGCGGCACATTGCGCTTGCCGAACAGTGCGAAGGAATGCCGGACCTCGCGGGCAATATGGCGCCGGTCGGGAAGCAGTTCGAGCAGCGGTGCGATCCAGGGCGACAGACGCCGGCCGCCGGCGATGACGATATTCTGCAGCGCCGACACCACGTCCACCTGGCCGCTGAGCAGCCGCTTCAGCGTATCCACCCGCGCCAGGCGCTGACCGTAATCATCGAGGCTGCGGGGGACGGAGACAACATGCTCCCTACGCACCGGCACCTCAGGATCCCAATAATAGACGAAGGGATTGATCGAGACGACCGCCTTCAACCGCTCGTCGGCGACGCCGGCGCGGAAGGCGACATAACCGCCGCTGCATCTGCCGGCCACCATGACCGGACCCGCAACGACGCTTTCGAGCAGATCGAGTGCGGCAACCGCATCCTCGGTCTGCTTGCTGGAATAAAGCACCTGCTCCGGCGCATCCGGGCGCGGCGGACTGTCTCCGACATTGGCGGAATCGAAGCGCAGCGAAACGACGCCCTGGCGCGCCAGCTCACGCGCCATATCCACCGTCGTCCGTCCCCAGCCGGCATGCCGGTCATAGGCCGTCGACAGGAAGAGCACGGCATTGCCCTTGATCTCGCCGAGCGGCCGGCTGACGACGCCGACGAGATGGTCGTGGCTGCCGAAACGCACCGGTGTTTCGACAAAACCCTCGCCGGCAAGCGGCGCATTCTCGATCGTTGCCGGCGAATGCGCGCCGGATGTCTCCGTCGTCACCCTCTCCAGCCACGTCTTCAGCAACTCGACGACCTCAGCCGGCGTCTTGGCAAACAGCGGATTGGTGGCGAGCTCGTCATAGCCTTCGAAAACCGTCTGTTCGACATCGGCGCCGAGCGCCTTCAGTGCATCGGCAAAGCCGGTATCGTCGGCCTTGGCGGGACGTTCGAGGATCAGATAACGCGAGGCCGCAAGCTCCTGCGGCGCAGCGATGTTGAGCTTGCCGAGCTCGGCGGCGATTTCTTCGGGCATGACGAGCCCGGCGATCTGCACCTTCGCGGTCTGGACATGCTCCTTGCCGAGGCCGAGATCGGCATCGATGATCTTGGACCACATGTTGAGTTCGCGCAGATAGGCCCGGCCGCTCAAAACCGGCGCCAGCATGACGAGGCTGTCGACGCCGTCGATCGAGGCGCCGATGCGATGGGCAAGCGTTGCGCCGAGGCCCTGTCCGATGAGGATGATCTGGTCGCAGCCGCTCAATGATTTGAGCTTGGCGGCGGCGGCGCGGATCGAATTTTCCCAGGTTTCCAGCCTTGCCGGCAGTGCGCCGAAATCGAGCGCATCACCGGTGCCGCGATAGTCGAAACGCAGGCTCGCCACGCCGATATCGGAGAAATGCTCGGCGGCCACACGGAAGAATTTGCGGCTGCACATTTCTTCGAAACCCCAGGGGCTGACGAAGAGCACGGCGGCCGAACGCTTCTTCGCTAGAGGGTTTTCAGGCATGAACAGCCCGATCGTGCCGTCGAAGACGACAGGCAGGGCAGCATTTCGGCCGGCGCCCTCGGCCGGTTCGAGCGAAAATTCACCGGGCGCGACCTTGGCGCGGTCGGGCTCGCCCGGAAGCCGCGGCGCAATAAAATTGATCGCGTAGCCCACAGGGCGCTGCAGCACGCGCGGCATCTTGGCGAGAATGGAGCGCATGACCTCGACATCTTCGACTGGCATGACGCGCAGCAGGCGGAGCGCCACGAAATAGCAGAATGTGCCGGCAAGGATCGCCGCCACGAGACCGACCGGACCCTGGATGAATTCCAGCACCGAGATTGCCCCGCAAGCACAGATCACGGCGGCAAGCGTCACCTTCGTCAGGCTTGTGTAGAGGCCCGAGAGCTGGGATCCGAATCCTGTCTGTTTGATCATCATCACCGACATCGCAACGAAGACGAGAATGCGCACGAGTGCGGCACCCTCGGCTGCAAGCCTAGGTATGATCAGTAAACAACCGACTACCATCAGAAGGCCACCTATCACACTGATGTTCAGGCGGGAGCGAGCCCTGTCCATCGACAAGAGGTAGAGGCTGAGGATCTGCATGAAGGTATAGGCGGGCGCGACCAGCGCAAGCAGCGCCACCACCGTTCCGCTGCGGCGGAACGCTTCGCCGAACACCACGAGCACCAGTTCGCTGGAGATTGCCGCTAGCCCGAGGCTCATCGGCAATACGATATAGGCCATGCTGCGGGTGACGGCGGCGAAGATCTCGACCGGCAAGGTCGAATCGTCACTGTTGTGGCGCCGCTCGGAATAATAGGGCAGCAGGCTGCCGGTCATCTGGATCGGCAACTGCAGCGCGATATTGGCGATCGACAGGCCGACGGCGTAGTAGCCAACCATTTCCACCGACCAGAACTGCTGCAGGAAGAGCAGTTCGAGCCGGTTGAGGAAGATCGAATCGATGATGAACTGGATCGACAGGATGACGGAGGAGGAGGCGAGAGCTTTCAGCGAGACTCCGCACCAGTCGTGCCGCGCAAGCAGGATCGGCAGCGTGGCAAAAAACAGGACAAGCTGGCCGAGCGCATAACCGACGAGCACGCCCTCGACCCCCAAAAAAACGGCGCCGGCGCCAACGCCGGCAAGCTGCACGATCGAGACTGCAACCGTCAGCCGGAAGAAGGCGCCTAGTTTCTTTTCGCCGATAAGGTAGAATTTGACGAAGGATCCGATCGCCTGGATGAAGAACAGCACGCCGGTGACCAAAGCGACGGAGGGCGCGGTATCGGCCCAGTGCATCTCCTCCGAGGTCAGGAAGAACAGCGCATAGAGCGCCAGCAACACGACGGTCGAAAACATCATGAAGCTGACGAGGATGGCGGCAAAACCCCGCCGCCGGCGCATGTCGTAACCTTCCGCCGAAAGTTGCGGCAGGGTCTTCAACAGCGTGATGCTGGAACCGAGTTCGGCGATCGAGGCGCCCGTGACCACCAGCCACAGCGAGAAGGCGACGATGCCGTTGGCCTCCGGCCCGAGCAGCCGCGCGGTTATGATCGACGAAACGAATCCCGTCAGCAGCAGCAGCATGCCTGCCGCCGCATTCATCACCGAATTTGCGATAATACCCTTCGACATCTGTCCATCCGCCGGCATCGGCCTAAAGCGCGCTGCGATCTTTCGAATTCGCTGCTCGCGCTTTAGCTCTTGTTTTTACGCATGCCGTTATCGCAAAGCCGCCGCACACTTTTGCGCGCCATGCTCTAAAGCCGCATACCCGTCATCTCTAATGCGAAAATGTTAAAATAAAGCGGAGTGACGACCTCACCTTAGCTGGATTGCATCGCAGCCAACGTCTGGAGCGCCCTCTCATAGCTGTTCTCAGCGAGATAGTGCAGCAGGAACTCCCGCGCTTTCTCGACCTTTCCTCGCGCAAGCTCGGGCGCCCTGAAGATGTCGCTCAAATGAGCGGCGGCGGCTTGCGGAGACGGATCCGCCCAGACCGCGCCCTCAAGCCCGGCAAATTCGGGATGGGTATCGGCGACGGGAATGAGAGGAGAGGGGACCAGCCAGCTATTGCCGGGGTCGCAGAAATCCGCTGTGCCCGACCAGGCCGTGGAGACGACGGGTGTGCCCTGCATGATCGCCTCGGCGACCGTCAGCCCGAAACCCTCGGAACGATGCAGCGAAAGATAGGCATCGGAAGAGCGGATGATGCCGTTGATATCGGCGTTCGACAGCCTGTCGGTGACGATCCTGATCCGGGCGTCGCCCGCAACCGAGGCGACCAGCGCGCTGAGGGCTTCATCCTTGTTCACATCGCCGCTGGCCTTCATCAACAGGAAGGCGCCTGGGGCTTCGACGGCAAATATCCTGAAAGCCTCGATGACGGCCTGCGGATTTTTCCGGTTGATCGACGAGCCGGCACTGAAAATGAAGCTGACGAGAAAGGCGTCCTTCTCGATGCCGAACCTCTCCCGCATGCCTTCGGTCGCCGGCGCCTCGATCACCGGATGGGGAACGACGATGACCGGTGCCTTGGTGAGCGGCGCAATCGCCCGCCGGGTGAATTCCGACGGCACGAAAACGGCATTCATATAATGCATGGCATTGCGCCATTCCGCCGGCACCACTTCCAGCTCCCAGGCGAAATAGCCGATATTGAAGGCGCGGGTGAAATTCGCGACACCCTTCTTCAGGATGGCGCGCGGCAGCATCGGCGGATTGAGGTGCCAGATCCGGCTTCCCGGCGGCTCGGCGGAGGGACGCGACGACGTCCATCCGGGGAAGGACTTCTCCTCGGGATGCGTGCTGACGTCGGAGAGCGAAATTGCCCTTCCCGCCTCCGACAAAGCACCGGCGCAAAGCCTTGCCGATCTGCCGACGCCGACAGCCATCGAGAGATAGCCGACGATTTCCACCGGCCGGCGCGGATTGAAGGCAACACGCGACCGCGGGATCAGCCGCTGCAGGACATGGGCACGCAAAAAGCGGTATGTCGTTCTCAAATCACGGTCTTTCTCAATGGATGGGCATCGTTTTTCGCGGAGAGCGTCAGCCCGAGAGCACGACACGATGCGAACTGCCTATACTTCTGATCTCGCCTGCGGGCGCGATATCGCTCTCGGTGCCGGGCAGCGCAACGAGTTTCACCCGCCGCATTGCGCCAGGGGCGAGATGGAACCAGTCGTCATCGGGCCGATAGCCGCAGACGTCGATATGCACCGATTGTGCCAGCCGGTCGGTCCTGAGATCGACGAACCAGTCGTCACCATCTCTGCCGAGCGATGCCTCGATGCCTGCTTCATGAAGCGCCTTGTCCCGTCCGCAGGGAAAGTGGAAGCTTTCGGCGAGAACGACGCCATCCGCCAGCGAACGCAGGCGCGCCACACCGACATCATGCGACGGCGGTCCGAAACGGAAGGCATAGGTCGTATCGAAGAAGGCGCCGAACAGCGCGGTCGCGGCAAGACGCTCCGTGTCCCTTGCCGCCAGCTTGAAGGCTCTGCTGCCGCTGACGACCTGCTGCTTTCCGTCGCGCAGGCAGACGACCTCGAGTTCCACGTCGAGGTCTGCGTCCGTCTCGTTGACGACATGCACGTCGAGACCGTTGGTGCCCTCGTCGGTGAAGACCGTCTGAACCGGCCGGAAGGCGCGGCGCATCGCATACCAGACCGGCTTCGGCTCGCCGGTGGAATCGATCACCCCCCAGCCGGGGCCGGGCAGGAGGTCCTGCAGCGTCCAGACGAGTGCGCCGTTGCAGGCGGAGCCCTTGCGCCGCCATTCGGCGAAAGTCTCCTCGATCACCTCGCCGGTGACGGCGCGGGAGAAATCGAGATAAAGTTCCGGATCTTCGCGCCGCAGCCGGACCGGATCGAAGCCGTAGAGAAGCTCCAGATAGAAATCGCGAACATCCTCGAAATCCCACGATGCGCTGCGGTCGCGCGGCACGCGGGCCTTCCAGAGCGGGCTGTGGACGGCCGGCACGTCGAGATGACGATGCAGCGTCCTTTGCTGCGGCACATGCGCGAAGGCAAGACATTCGGAGGCAAAACGCACATCGGCGCGGCGCGCATCCGCAATCGGCCGCATATAGGCGCCGACGCCGTAATAATGGGCGATACCGGCATTCGGCGAAAACGGCATCGCCCCGCCATAGGGCGAATTCGGAAGATAGGGCACGTCGGGACGCATGCGCGCAACGATGGCCGGGATGATTTCATCGGTGACTGGTCCGCTCCAGAATTCCACGGGCAGACCGAGCATCGCCGCCTGCTGATGGATTTCGCTGCCGCCGCAGAGCACCGCCAGCGATGGCGAGGCCTGGACGCCGTGCAGGAATTCCTCGACCTCCGCATGCACGTGGCCGAGAAACGCCTTGTCGTTGCGCGGATAATCGAAATTGGCGAACATGAAATCCTGCCAGACCAGCAGGCCGAGTTCGTCGCAAAGCCCGAAGAAATCCGGTGTCTCATAGGCCATGGTGCCGCCGATGCGGATCATGTTCATGCCGGCTTGCGCCGCAAGCCGCAGGAACGGCTCGTAATCCGCCCGCGTGCCCGGCAGACGCGCGATATCCGCTGTCGTCCACACCGCGCCGCGGCAGAAGATGCGTTCGCCGTTAACAAGGAGCGCGAAGTCGTCGCCATCGGCGCCACGCTCGACCTCGATCCGCCGGAAACCGGTCGTGCCGAGCGGATAATCCACACCGTCGGAAACCAGCGCTAAATCGTAAAGACGCGGGAGGCCATGTGTGCGGCCACCAGGGCTCGATGTCGGCAAGCTTGAGGATAGCCGAGTAATGACTGTCGCCGATCTTCTCGAAAGGCTGCTCCATGCCACCGCAGCGCAGCAGCATTTTCGGATCCTCGGCATTGCTGTGCAGGGAAACGCTAAGACGGCCGACGCCGTTCTCATCCAACACGGCGCGGACGGAGATATTGTCGATCGAGACGGGCTTGCGTTGCACCAGCGAGATCGGCCGCCATGGCCCGACCGCATGGATATCGGGGCACCAGCCCGGCATATGGCCGAGCAGCGTCGTGCGGAAATTTTTGAGACCCGCCGGCGTGATCATCTGCGGCCGCCAGCGTGCACGCGGGCCGGGTTCCGACAGGCGGGGGCCGAGCGCCCGGAAGCACAGCGCCAGTTCGTCGCCCCCACAAGCGTCACCGGGATTTCATGGGCCGTGAACATGCTCTCGGAAAACAGGATCTCCTGGCCGTTGAGAAAGACATGGCAAAGCGTGGCAAGTCCCGCGAAACGCAGGATCGCTTCACCCGGCTCGGCATCGAACAGCCGGCAGAGATACCAGGCATCCCGCGTGTTCAACGGCTCTGGATTTTCCCGGTCGAACAGTCCGGCCTTTTCGAGTGCTGCAGCAACGGTGCCGGGAACGGGGGCGGGAATGAATTGCGCAGAAAGCGGAATGTCATGCGGCACGGCGCAGGCGCCCGGCTCCGTCAGGATCAGGTTCCAGCCTTCGGAAAGCAGGCTTTCCTCGGCACCGATGCTTGCCAAACGCCCCCGCATGGTCAGATCTCCGGCCTCAGATTCGCTCCGCAAGCGATGTCATCATGGAATCCCATGCATCGGCGGCCGGATCAAGGGCTACCTGCAGCGGCTCGAACTTCCGGCGGGCGATGGCGCGGGCAAGCTGGAACTGCACCGATTTCGCCGTATCCGAAATGCGCCGGGCATGCTCAGCGGCGGCGGCGAATTCATCCGGGGAGAGCCAGGCGAGGTGATCGGCCGCCAGCTCGAAATTGGCGCCGACTTGGCGAAGCGTATTGAAGGCATATTTGTGGAAGAAGCCGAACGGCCGCTCCGCCACTGCTTCGACCTGCTGCGGAAAGACAGCTGCAAAGGCGCGGATCGGATTTTCGCTCGGGCGCCTGTTGAAATGAACACCGGCAAGCCGCCGGGCGGTCGCGCGCAGATGCACTTCTTCAGCAGGCTTTTCCGGGAACCGCGCAAATTCCGTATAGGGCAGGAACGGCGGCTCGTTCTCCGTCATCTGCAGCTGGAACAGCCCGTCGAAATCCTCGCCTTCGAGGCGGAAATAGCCGGCATTGTGGAAATAATCGACGCGCTTGGCCGCAACGTCCAGCCGGTTGATCGCAACCGTCGTCTTGCCGTGCTCCTGCCGGTAGGCGGTGCCGCGTGTATCCGGCATGTAGAAGGAATCCATCTCGACCAGGCATAGACGGCCCCGCGCGATCTGCACGTCGACATGGCGTTCGACACGGTCGTAGATGGCAAGCTCGGTCGCGCGAATGCCATAGAGCGCGTCGAGATCCTCGAGCGGCACCTTGAAGAAGGTGAACTGGTCGCCCTCGAAATCCTGCGTCAGGGTGAACCCGAGCATCGCCTCGGGTGCAACACCCGAGGTCGCCAGCACCTCGATCCAGAGATCGACGTAACAATTGGTTTCAGGCCAGGCGCGTTCGCTGGAATGCAGCGCGTGCTGACGGTAGGTTTCCGGGTCGATCCCCGAAAATACCGATGTCATCGACCGGCTCAGCCCCACAGCGCTTTCCGCACGTTGGCCGGCCATTCCTTCACGTCGAGCCCGTGATGGTGGAAGAGGGCAAGCGCGATGCGCTCCAGCCCGAAGCCGACGCAGGCCGTATGCGCGACGCTGCCGTCTTCAAGGTTCAGGCCCCATTTCGTGCCGAAGGCATCCTGATGATAGTTGAAGCTCATGCAGGCGGTCGGATTGGCGGTCGAGGTGATCGGGATCAGCAGCTCGAATTTCAGGTTCTGGTCGCGCTGGTTGTTGGCGAGCATCTTGCCGGCGCGGCCGAAGAAGGGATCGTTGGCGATATCGATCGTTACATCGAGGCCGACGGCCTTCATCATTTCGACGCCGCGATCCATCCAGCGCTGGCGGAAATCGGTGACATGCTCTTCGGTGCCCATGCAGACATATTCGCGCATGCGGAACAGCTGCTGGCGGGCCGGATCTTTCGACGGCTCGTGGCGGAAGCAATAGGATTGCAGGTCGAAGAGGCCGCCCGTCTTCGGCAGATTGCCGCGCTTGGCAACCGTCGGATAGAGCGGATAGCAGGCCGCCGGCGTCAGCACGATATCGGTCGCCTCCTGCCCCTTGGTCCAGTCCTCGCCGACTTCCATGCATTGCAGCAGGCTGACATGGTCGAGTTCACTGCCGCAGAAGCTGTGCACCGTGCCGGCAAGCTGCGGGAAACTCTTCATATAGCCGCTCTTTTCGAAGAAGGCGCGATTCATGCCGGGCGGAAAGCGCATGGCCTCCGCACCGTCGCCACCGCCGACCTTGTCGATGAGACGCTCGAAGGCAGCGATCACCTCTTCGAATTGGCCGCTGCGGCCATAGAGCCCGTCGATGCCCGTATCGATCAGCAGCCCGGCTTCGAAAAGCCGGTCGAGAAACGAGGTCTGCATATCCATGACTGTCACCCCAGTAGGCTAGTGTCCTGCTTATGGACTAGAAGCATGCTCGACGTATTGCCGAGGATGCGGTCGTTGGAAATCATCAGCTGAGCGGAATGCGCATCGCGCAGATGGCGTCCGAGGCTGAAGGGCGTGCCGTTCTTGTAGCCCATGATGCCGCAGATCAGCATGGCATGATTGACGATCTCCAGGATCGTCTCGGAAGAGGCGATCTTGACGTTGTTCATCGCCACGGCAAAGCCCATCGAGGACAGCCTGTCGACATCTGCCTTTGCATCCTCATAGGCCTTGAGCCCGGCAACCACGTTGGATTTGACCATCTGCAACAGGTTCGAGACTTCGGCGAGGCGCAGGGCGCCGGGCGGCTGGGTATCCGGCGCCTTGCGGGCAGCGGTGCGCACGAAAGCCTGGGCGCGCGCAACCGCGTCGACCGCGATGCCGTACCAGACGCCGCTCCATAAGAGGTGCGAGGAGGCGAGCATCGACTGCGCCGCAATCTCGGCGAAAGGCTTCGGCAGGATCTGATGCGCCGGCGCTTCGCCTTTGAAGAGGAAACCGTCGGAGCAGGTGCCACGCATGCCGAGCGTATTCCAGGCGTGCGTCTTCTCGAGCGTGTACTGGTCCTTGAGGAAGGCCGTCAGCACTTGGTCTGAGGAAGCCGCTTGCGCATGGGCACGCGAGGTGATGAGGATGGCGTCGGCATGCGAACCGTAGGAAATGACGGTCGCATCCTTTTCGAGGCGGCAGGTATCGCCGTCGACCTCGACAGCGCAGATACTGTTGCGCAGGTTTCCGCCGATACCGCCCTCGGTGGTGGCCGATGCGATCAGCAACTGTTCGGCGGCAATGCGGCGCATGAAGTCGCCATGCCATTCGCTGTCGGCGCCGTGTTCGACGAGGCTCGACAGCTTGATGTGATGCATGGCGAAGACCATGGCGCTTGCAGCGCAGGCCTGACCGAGCATCGAGCACAATTCGGCTATCTCGGTGACCGAGGCGGATTCGCCGCCGAATTGGCGCGGCACCTGGATACCGAGCAGCCTTTCGGCCTTCATGGCGTCCACGGCTTCCCTGGGGAAGCGGGCTTCGACGTCGACGGCATCGGCGTGTTTCGCCGCGATTTCGGCGACGCGGGCGACCCGAGCGACAAGACCGTCCTGCATGATCTTGACGGGGAAATTCATCAGGCGACCTTCCGGCTGTCCCGAATGAGATCGACCGTCCTGGCAATCGCCGAGATGCTCGCGAAGGATTTGCGGTTCAGGAGATTGTCGGGAAATTCGATGTCGAAGGCTTCTTCGATACCAAGCATCAGCTGCACCGAAGCAAAGGACGTCAGACCTGCCGCATAAAGATCGGCATCGTCGGCGACCTGGTCGATCGACGCAGGAAGTTTGCCGAATTTGGCTACGAGGTCGCGGATTGTCTTATTCATCCCATCACTCCAAGATTCTCATGATCCCGAACCGGCGTTCATCGCCTTGTCATGAGCGTTCTTTTAGTGCGGAAAACAGAACATTCCGCTAATTTATAGCGTTAAATATGACTAAGGCTCACAGTTAGGATTTTAGCGATTGCAGTGGCCAGAGCTATAATATTGATTTGAAATCAACGCCTTACCCCGGTGCCAGCGATGACGCTCGACGCAATTTTCGCCGCGGCGAGTACAGAAATGACACGCAAAGCGCCGCTTTGCGTCATCCCACAGGCGGGTAGGAATGCTCGTCACCGCGATAATCCGAGACGGAGTAACATCCGTCACCCCTGGCCTGCACGGTGCTGCCGCTGACAACCGTCTTGCCGTAACCGCCCGGAATATCGAGGATGTAGGTCGGCTGGCATAGCCCGGAAATCCGCCCGCGTAACGCGGCGACGATCCTTTGTCCCTCCTCGATCGTCAATCTGAAATGGCCCGTGCCGGGCGCCAGATCCGGGTGATGCAGATAATAAGGTTTGACGCGGATTTCGACGAAAGCCTTCATCAGCGCCGCAAGCACGTCGGGATCGTCGTTGACGCCTTTGAGCAGCACCGACTGGCTGACCATTGCGATGCCGGCATCGACCAGACGGGCGCAGGCGGCACGCGCTTCCGCCGTCAGTTCCCTGACATGATTGGCATGCAGCGCCACATAGACCGTCTTGCCGCTCGCCTTCAGCGCGGCGATCAATGCGTCGTCGATCTTGTTGGGATCGACGACGGGAACACGGGTGTGGAAACGCACGATTCTCACATGCGCAATTTCCGCCAGCGCCTCCATGATCTCACGAAGGCGGCGCGGAGACAGCACCAGCGGATCACCACCGGTGAGGATGACCTCCCAGATCTCCTCGTGGCCTCTGATATAGTCGAAGGCCGCCTGCATCGCCGCCGCATCGAGCGTGCCGAGACCCTGCGGCCCGACCATTTCGCGCCGGAAACAGAAACGGCAATAGACCGGGCAGACATGCACGGCCTTGAGCAGCACGCGATCGGGATAGCGGTGAACGATGCCTTCCACCGGGCTGTGGGCTTGATCGCCAATCGGATCGGCGCGTTCTTCGGGCAAGACCGTCAGTTCGGCGGCGTCGGGCACGAACTGACGCGCGATCGGATCATCAGGATCGGCGCGATCGATCAGCCTGGTTATAGCAGGCGTCAGGGCAATTGCGTAACGCGCGGCAACCTCCTCGAGCGCTCTGCGATCGGCCGGCGCGACCAGCCCCGCCATTACCAGATCGTCGACGCTCTTGACCGGTTTAACGACATTCATCTTCCATACTCCGCGACCGGCGCCCAGAGCACCTGATCGATGCGCGACGCTCCCGTCGCCAGCATCACCAGCCGGTCGAAGCCGAGCGCGATGCCGCTTGCCTCCGGCATCAGCGAAAGTGCGGCGAGGAAATCCTCGTCGATCGGATAGGTCTCGCCATAGATACGCGCTTTCTCGGCCATCTCGATCTCGAACCGCCGCCGCTGTTCGGCAGCATTGGTGAGTTCGCCGAAACCGTTGGCAAGTTCGACGCCGCAGGCATAGAGCTCGAAACGCTCGGCAACCCTGGGATCGCGCGCCGAGGGACGCGCAAGCGCTGCCTCCGAGACCGGATATTCGTCGAGGATGGTGATGCGGCCGAAGCCGAGATGGGGCTCGATCTTTTCGACCAGCACCCGGCTGAACAGATCGGCCCAGCCGTCGTCATCCGCAACACGCATGCCGACACGCTTCATCTCGGCCGCCAGATGATCGCGATCGGTCGAACCGTCGGCGGCGACCGAGGCGAGAAGATCGATGCCGGCATGACGCTCGAAGGCTTCGGCAACGCTGATCCGCTCCGGGCCGGCGAAAGGATCACTCTCGCCGCCGCGATAGGCGAGCTTTTCGGTCTTTGCCGTTTCGGCGGCAAGCGCCAGGATCCGCACGCAATCCATCATCAGGCTCTCATAGCTTTCGCCGGCCCGGTACCATTCGAGCATGGTGAATTCGGGATGGTGCAGCGGCCCGCGCTCGCGGTTGCGATAGACATGGGCAAAACACGATATACGTTCCTCGCCTGCCGTAAGCAGCTTTTTGCAGGCGAATTCCGGCGAGGTGTGCAGATAAAACGGCGCCCTTTGCCCGTCCGTCGTCAGCGCTTCCGTCGCGAAGGCATGCAGATGCGCCTCGTTGCCCGGCGAAATCTGCAGCGTCGCCGTATCCACCTCGATGAAATCCTCGCGGGCGAAAAACCCGCGCAGCGCCGCCTGGATCGCATTGCGCCCGACGAGGAACGGGCGGCGATCGGCATGCACGGACGGGGTCCACCAGGGGGACGCTTTCGCCGAAGAGTTCATTCCAAGCTTTCTTCTCCGGAGAAGCCGGTATGGGGATGGCTATTTCCCGGATTTTAGGTTAGTTGCGCCCCAAAGAAAAATATTTGCGTCTCAGAGGCGTCTCGACAGTCATCTACGACGCCGAAAGCCGAGTTACAAGGAAGTCTTATGGTCAAGGTCATCGCCTCTTCGGTCCGCAAGGGCAACGTTCTCGATGTCGACGGCAAGCTCTACGTCGTTCTCACCGCCCAGAACTTTCACCCGGGCAAGGGCACGCCGGTCACCCAGGTCGACATGCGCCGCATCGTCGACGGCGTGAAGGTCTCCGAGCGCTGGCGCACCACCGAACAGGTCGAGCGCGCCTTCGTTGAGGACGTCTCCTTCCAGTATCTCTATGAAGACGGCGAAGGTTTCCACTTCATGAACCCGGGCAACTACGATCAGGTCGTGGTCGATGTCGAAACCATGGGCGATCAGAAGGCCTATCTGCAGGAAGGCATGTCCTGCATCCTGTCGATCCATGAAGGCATTCCGCTGGCGCTCGAACTGCCGCGCCACGTCACGCTCGAAATCACCGAGACCGAGCCGGTCGTCAAGGGTCAGACGGCATCGTCTTCGTACAAGCCGGCCATGCTGTCGAACGGCGTACGCACCATGGTGCCGCCGCACATCAATGCCGGCACCCGCGTCGTCATCGCGACGGAAGACAATTCCTACGTCGAACGCGCCAAGGACTGATCCTGGTTCTCATTGCATGCAAAAGGCCGGTCTCGACCGGCTTTTTTGTATCCGCCGCCAACAGGGAATTTCCGATTAATGCATGTCATCAGGAAGTGTGGAGCGGTTCCGGGATAACGACATGCATAAGAATAAAAAACGAAAGCGCGTTGCATGAATCAAATTCGATGCGACGCGCTTTAGAGATGCGGGTTGCGCGGCCGGTATTTCCGCACGAGCTTCTGATTGATCTCGGCGGCACCTGGCATGTTGGCGCTGAGATAAACCGGCGCATCACCGGATTTTGAAAGCTCCGAGGCGACTTCAGCGAAGATCGCATTGATGACCGTCACCCCGACCGCCGTCGAGACCGGCCCAACCCGAAGCCCCGTGCCTTCCAGATCGAGAACGGCATCCCCCGGCGGCAGCCCATTGTCGAGCACCACATCGGCCGCGTCGGCAAGCCGCCGGCGGCCATTGGCGATCGCCGAGGAATAGGCGATCGACGTGATGGCAATCACCTTTGCGCCGATTTCGCGCGCATAGTCGGCGGCCTCGATCGGCGCGGCGTTCACGCCCGAATTGGAGGCGATGATGATGACGTCGCCCGGCTGCATGCCGTATCGCTCCAACATCGGCCGCACCAGGCCCTGCGTACGCTCATAGACCGAACTGATGACCGCCCCCTCATGCAGCATGGCCGAGCCGACGAGCACCGGCACGGTGAAGGCAAGCCCGCCGGCCCGATAATGCACCTCTTCCGCCAGCATATGCGAATGGCCGGTGCCGAAGACGTAGACGCGCTTGTCGCCGCGGGCAGCATCGAGAATGACTTCAGCCGCCTGCGCCATCGGCTCGGCAAGCGTCTGCTTCAATTCTTCCAGCCGGCCGATCAGGTTGGAGAAATAGGCATTGGTGATGTCGGTCATCCCACGTCTCCTTGAGGTCACATCGCTTCGCCGGCAAGCCAGGTGGCCGTGACGGCAAGCGCATCGGTGAGATGCACGAGATCGGCGCACGCGCCCGGCGAGAGATGGCCGCGATCGGCAAGCCTGAGGAAACGGGCGGGGTAAAGCGTCGCCATGCGCAAGGCTTCGGCGAGCGTCAGGTCCAGATAAGTGACGCCGTAGCGGATCGTCGAGATCATGTCGACGTCGGACCCGGCCAGCGTGCCGTCGGAAAGCACCAGCTTCGAGCAGAAGCCGCCCCTTTCGCGGCGGACGGTGCGCCCGTTCAGCGTGAACGAATCCTTCTCAGACCCGACAAGCGACATCGCATCGGTGACGAAGAACAGCTTGCCTTCGCCGCGCTTGGCGCGCAGCGCCGTGCGCAGGGCTTTCGGATCGACGTGGTGACCGTCGGCAATGATGCCGCACCAGGTCGAGGGATGGTCGATCGCCGCGCCGACGAGGCCTGGCGCTCGGTGCCCCATCTGGCTCATGGCGTTGAAAAGATGCGTGACCCCACGCGCGCCGGCATCGAAACGTTCCGCCGCCGCCTCGCTCGAGCAATCGGAATGGCCGATGCTGACGGTGACGCCGCCTTCCGCAAGTTCGCGCACCTGGGCAACCGTTACCTGCTCGGCCGCCATGGTGACGAGCAGCGCGCCGATCGCCTCGCGCGCCTGGATGAAGGCCTTGACGTCGCGATCCTCGACCGGCCGCATCAGTTCGGCCAGATGCGCGCCTTTGCGGGCCGGCGCCAGATGCGGGCCCTCGAGATGCAGGCCGGCGACGCCACGGTTCACTTTCACCGCTTCTGTCGCCGCCTCGATCGCGGCAATGGACGCTTCAGCCGTATCGGTGATCAGCGTCGGCAGTAGCGATGTCGTGCCATAGGGCCGGTGCCCGCCGGCGATAATCGCCATCGAGGCAACCGAAGGTTCGTCGTTCAGCATTCGCCCGGCGCCGCCATTGACCTGCGCATCGATAAAGCCGGCCGACAGCACGCCGCCGGAAAGCGTCACCGTCTCGCCATCCGGCAGATCGTTTCCAGCAGCGATCGCTTCGACCCGGCCATCGGCAACGATGAGTGCCTTGTCGTCATGGAAGCGCTCGCCATCGAAGATACGCGCGCCGACGAAGATCTTGCGGGCCATCAGACCGTCTCCGTCACCTTGAGCAGGTTTGCCGGCCTGTCGGGGTCGAAGCCCTTGCGCCGCGTCACCGACTCGATCAGCCGGTAATAGACGAGCAGCGACACCAGCGGATCGACCAGGCCGTTGCCCGTCGTCGGCACGCGCAGATTGACGCCGGAAAGCGGCTGCGTGGAAAAACCGACAGTGGTGGCGCCGAGCTTCTGCAGACGCTCCAGCGCCTGGCCATTATTGGCGAAGGCCGCATCGTCGGGCGCAAAGGCGACGATCGGGAAGCCCGGCTGCACCAGGCGCATCGGACCGTGCATCAGTTCCGCCAACGAGAAGGCCTCGGCATGCAGGCCGGACGTTTCCTTGGCCTTCAGCGCCGCTTCGAGCGCGATCGCGAAGGCCGGGCCGCGGCCGGCCGTATAGAGCGAGGTCGCGTTGAAGAGCACCTCTTCGGCTGTCGCCGTGTCGATCCCCGCGGTGGCCGAAAGCGCCTCCGGCAGCTTGCCGAGTGCGGCCTGCAGCTCGGTGGCGCCGCCGATCGCAGCCGTCACCCCGGAAAGGGCAGCGACCGAGGCAATGAAGGATTTCGTCGCCGCGACGCTCTTTTCCGCGCCGGCATTGAGGCCGAGAACGATATCGGCCTGCTTCGCCAACGGGCTGTCGGTGACGTTGACGACGGCAATCGTCGTCGCGCCGCCCTTCTTGGCCGCATCCTGCAATGCGACGATATCGGGGCTGGCGCCCGACTGCGAGACGGTGAAATGAACGCCACCCTTCAGGTGGAGGGCAGCACCGTAGACCGAAGCGATCGACGGGCCGACCGATGCGACCGGGACGCCGCAGGTGATCTCGAAAAGATATTTGAAGAAAGTCGCGGCGTGGTCCGAGGAGCCGCGCGCCGCCGTCGTCACTACGCTCGGGCGGGTGGACAAAAACAGCCGGGCGATCTCGGCAAAGACCGGCTTTTCCTTTTCGAGAAGCGTGGCCACCACCTCCGGCGATTGGCCCGCTTCTTGAAGCATCAGCGACTGGTTCTCACTCATAGGTCATCTCCGATTCTCAATTCGGCAACGAAATCATAGGCATCGCCGCGATAGTGCGAGCGGGTGTATTCAACGACGCGCTGGTCTTCCAGGCGCGAGACGCGTTCGATCAGCAGCGCCGGCGCGCCGGCATCGACGTTCAGCATCGCCGCGGAGGACGGATCAAGCGTGACAGCGGTCAACCGCTGCAGCGCCCGCACCGGCCTGTGGCCGTTGGCCGTCAGCGCATCATAGAGCGATCCCTCGCCGCCGGCATCGTCGCCCAAAAATTTGATCGGCACCACGGCGCGTTCGATCGCCAGCGGTAGGCCGTCGGCGAGACGCAACCGGTCGAGCCTGAGCACCGGTTCATCGCCGCCAAGCCCGAGCAGGAAGGATTCGTCCGGCGACGGCGTATTGACCGTCCGTGACAATATCTTTGCAGCCGGTTGACGCCCGCGCGAGCGCATGTCGGCCGAGAAGGAGGAAAGCCGCCAGAGCGACTGCTCCATGCGCTCCACCTTGCTCGATACGAAAGTACCGCTTCCGTGGCGCGATTCCAGTGCGCCGGATGCCATCAGATCGCGATAGGCGGTGCGCACGGTGACGCGGCCGAGCTTCAAGGCCTCGGCAAGATCGCGCTCCCCCGGCAGCGCCGCGCCGGGCTTCAGCAATCCTTCCTGAATGAGACCGGTCAGCGTTTGCGCTAGCCGCTTGTAAAGCGGCCCGGTCAGCGCCGCGTCACGCAGGCCGCGGCTGTTCAGCTCCGCTATCAGACTGGTTCTATCCATGAGCACACTATAGAACCTATTTAGAACCAATCAACAAGATAGAATCACCGGCAAGCACGAAAAAACCTCCCCGGCGGGCCGGAGAGGTTTCATAGCGTCAAAATTTGACAGCCGTACGTCCCGGCGCCGCGCCTCAAAAAAGACGCTCAGCTCTTGGTGAAGATATAATCCGTCTCCTGACGCAGCACTTCGCCGGGGCGTAGCACCGCATTTGGGAAACCCTGGTGATTGATGGCATCCGGCCAGACTTGCGTCTCCAGGCAGAAGCCGGCGAAGGGGCCGTATTTGCGTCCGCCGAGGCCGGGAGCACCGGTATCCAGCTTGAAACCGGCATAGAACTGCACGCCCGGCTCGGTGCTGCGCACTTCAAGCGACACGCCGGAATAGAGGCTGCGGGCGAGCGCGACGCTACGCTTGGCGGTGCGGTCGCCGGACAGGCAGAAATTATGGTCGTACAACACCTGCTCGCTGCCGACGAACCGCTTCATCGGCGCCATCTCGCGGAAATCGAATTCCGTGCCGGCGACGGAACAGATCTCGCCGGTCGGCACCTGCTTCTCGTCGGTCGGCAGATAGTGGTCGGCAGCAATCATGATGTCGTGGCCAAGCGCGTCCTCGCGGCCATCGAGATTGAAATAGGCGTGCTGGCAGACATTGGCGAGCGTCGGCTGGTCGCTGGTCGATTCGTAGGTGACCGACAGTTCGCCGTTGCCGTGCACCCAGAAGGTTGCCTGGATGGTGCAATTGCCGGGATAGCCGGCACGGCCGTCGGGATCGACGATCTTTAGCACCACACGGTCGATATCATGCTCGACCACCGTCCAGTTGCGTTTGGCGATATTGTCGCTGCCGCCGTGCAGATGCGTCACACCGTTTTCGTTCAGTTCGAGCTGGTGGCTCTTGCCGTCGAGCGTGAAGGCGCCGCCGCCGACACGGTTGGCACAGCGGCCGGGCGTCGCGCCGAAATAGGCCGAATAGAGCGGGTAGCTGTCGAAATCCTCAAAGCCGAGCTGCAACGGCGCGTCATGCCCTTCCAGGCGCAGGTCCTGGAGCACCGCGCCCCAGGTGATGATCTTGGCCGTCAGCCCGCCGCCCTTGATGACGATGCGATAGACGGTCTCGCCCGCCTTCGTCTGCCCAAAAACTTCCCGCTCCAACTTATCCGACATGATCGACCGCCCATTTGATATCCAGCATTCCGACCGGAACCTGCCCGCATTTGTTCCAAACCGCAACCGGGCAGGAGCAGAAAGGAACAGCACTCACAGGTCCGTGCCGATCTCCTCCACGTCAAAGGGCGTCGTCTGGTAGATCTCGTTGATCCAGTTGCCGAACAAAAGATGGGCATGGCTGCGCCAGCGGTTCTGTGGCGCAAGCGCCGGATCATTATGCGGGAAATAATTATGCGGCATCTTGATCGGCACGCCGGCATTGACGTCGCGGAAATACTCGTCGGACAGTGAGGTGGAATCATATTCGACGTGATTGAACATATAGAGCCGCCGGCCCCGCTTCTCATGCACGAGGCAGACGCCCATCTCGCTGGATTCCATCAGGATCTCCAGCTTGTCCGATTTCTCGATATCGTCTCGGCGCACTTCGGTCCAGCGCGACACCGGCACCTCGAAATTGTCGGAAAAGCCGTTGAGATAGATGGACGAGGGCTTCAGGTTGCGGTGGCGGTAGACGCCGAAAGCCTTCTCCTTCAGCTCGTATTTCGGAACGCCGTGGAAATGATAGATCGCCGCCATCGCGCCCCAGCAGACGTTCATCGTCGAATGCACATTCGTTTCCGTCCAGTCGAGAATCTCCTGCATCTCTGGCCAATAGGTAACGTCCTCATAGGGCAAAAGCTCGATCGGCGCCCCGGTGATGATGAAGCCGTCGAATTTGCGGTGCTTCACCTCCTCCCAGGTCTGGTAGAAGGCAAGCAGGTGATCTTCGGAGGTATTCTTCGCCTTATGGCCGCCGATGCGGATCAGCGACAGCTCGACCTGCAGCGGCGAGGCGCCGACGAGGCGGGCCATCTGCAATTCGGTCTTGATCTTGTTCGGCATCAAGTTGAGCAGCCCGATCTGCAGCGGACGAATATCCTGACGGATCGCCAGCGTCTCGGTCATCACCCGCACACCTTCTTGAACAAGGGTTTCAAAGGCAGGCAGCGTGTCGGGGATCTTGATGGGCATGGCGGTCACTCGATCAAAAAACAAAAACCGGCGGCGAAAAAAATCGCTACCGGTCCGCACGCGGCCCTTTAGCGACTTTTTTAACGTGGCTGCAAGCCGGCCGGCCAAATCACCACGAAACGCTTAATTAGACCCAGTCGAGCCGCGAATCAACTGCCGAATGCATGCGAGGGCAACCCATGCAAGCATCATCACAGTTTAATGACTGATAGAATCTGTTGATAGACCGGTAACGCCACCATGTTAATAATGGTAAGCATGGGCGATGTTGGAAAAGCGTGATGGCAGATAAGACCGAGGGGAGGCCGGGCATCCGAAGGCAGGATAGGGTAGGCTATGATCTCAGCCTGACTGACCGCCTCGGGGTGATGTTCTCAGCATTCTGGAATTCGCAAGTGCGTGGCAAGGTGCTGTTTCTGGCGACCGTGCTGATCCTCGTCATCCTGGCGACATCCTACGGCCAAGTCATCCTCAATAGGTGGAATGCTCCCTTCTATGATTCGCTGGAGCGCCGCGACCTCGGTGAATTCTTCCACCAGCTCGAAATCTTCGCGATGATCGCCGGCACGCTGCTGCTGCTCAACGTGCTGCAGGCATGGCTGAATCAGATGACCGCGCTCTATATGCGCGAGGGCCTGTCGCGCGACCTCGTTGACCAGTGGCTGAAGCGCAAGCGGGCGCTGCGGCTCGCCTCGAGCGGCCTGATCGGCGTCAATCCGGACCAGCGCCTGCACGAGGATTCCCGCAATCTCGCCGAAAGCACGACAGGGCTTGTTCTCGGCCTGCTGCAGGCGACCATTCTTCTCGTAAGCTTCATCGGCGTACTCTGGGAGCTTTCCAGCGGCTTCATCTTCCACATCAGCGGCCACAGCTTCTCCATTCCCGGCTACATGGTCTGGGCGGCGATTTTCTACGCCGCCTCCGCCTCGGTGCTGAGCCAGGTCGTCGGCCGCAAACTGGTGAAGCTCAATGCCGACCGCTTCTCGAAGGAGGCCGAGCTTCGCTTCACGCTGATGCATGCCAACGAGAACATGCCGGCGATCACTGTTGCCCGCGGCGAGGAGAACGAACGCCGGCGCATCAACACCGACATCAGCTCGGTGCTGAGGGTCGTCAAGCGGCTCGCCATGGCCAATACCAACCTCACCTGGGTTTCGGCCGGCTACGGCTGGCTGGTCATCGTCATTCCGATCATCGTCGCCGCGCCGGCCTATTTCTCCGGCGGCCTCACGCTTGGTCAGCTGATGATGTCGGTCGGCGCCTTCAACCAGGTGAACACGGCGCTGCGCTGGTATGTCGCCAATTTCGGTCCGATCGCCGAATGGCGCGCCACGCTGATGCGCGTCACCGATTTCCGTCAGGCGCTGCTCGACATGGAAGAGGAATTCGCCCTGAAGGACGGCATCGCCTATGAAAACACCGCGCCCGATACGCTGACATTGAAGGATGTGGTGATCGTCGCCAAGATCGGTGAAGAGATCGACGAATGCGGCGGCTTCCGCCTGCGCGAAACCGATGTCGTGATCAAGGCCGGCGAAAAGATCATGATCAACGGCGATCACAGCGTCAACCGCAAGTTGCTCTTCCAGGCGATGGCCGGTCTCTGGCCGTGCGGCAGCGGCACAATGGGCCTGCCGCCGATCGACGACATGCTGTTCGTCCCGCAGATCGCCTATATTCCCGGCGGCACGCTGCGTGAGGCGCTGGCCTTCCCCGAAAGCCCCGATGCCTATGACAAAGCCGCCGTCGAGGCCGCGCTCGACAAAGCCGGCCTGCATTCGCTGATATCTAGGCTCGATACCCGCGCTCGCTGGGATAAACTGCTCGATAGCGACGAACAGAAGGCAATCGGCTTCGCCCGCCTGCTTCTCGCGCGTCCGCGCTGGATCATTTTCGACGAAGTGCTTGAGGGCATGGAGCCGGAGTGGCAGGAAACGATGGCCGGGCTGCTCACCTCCATGCCCGAAAGCGGCATGATCTATATCGGCCGTTCCGAGGCCTATCTCGAGGCATTGAAGCCGCGCGTGCTGCACCTGCAGGCGCTGCCGGCAAAATCCGAGGAACCGCAGCAGCAACAGCAGCAAGTCACCCGTGCCGGCGCCAGCGCCGCCACGGGTGCCGCCGCCATGCCCGCGCCGGCGCTGTAAAGCGCCGCACCGAGAGCCGCTACATCCCTTTGAATTTCACGCATGGTCACATCGGCGGAGTAATTCCGTTGAGGCCGACGGCCACCTGGCTGGCCGAAATGCTGCCGTCCGCCGCTTTCTCGCCGGTGACGATGACACCGGCGCCGGCCTTCAGATCTTCCTTGGTCGCCGGCGCCAAGGTCACGATCGGTGTCGCATCGGCGATGGTGATCGTCTTTTCCTTGCCCTGATAGGTCAGCGTGATCGTATGGCCGTCGACGGATTTGACGGCATTGCTGACGGTCGCGTTGGTCATCTGGCTGTTCGGCTGCGCATCCCAGGGGCGGTTGCCCTCGCCGGTTCCCTTCATCGACGCCGGAAAGATCAGCACTTCGATCGCCCCATCCGGGCCGCTGCCTTTCGGGAGCGAAGCAACCCCAACAAAATCGCCGGGCTTGATATCCTCGACCGACGCTTTTTTGATGCCGCCGACTTTCCAGCCGGCTTTCAGCGTGATCGTCGCATCGCTGCCTTCGCGCGTCTTGACGACGAGACTATCGCCGCTGAACCTTTCGATGGCACCGCGAACCCGAATGCGGTTGCCATCCTGTGCCTGTGCGGCCTGCGATGCGGCAAGCGCGGCGAGGCCGACGGCGGCAAGTACCGTGAAAATTCTGGAATGAGGCTTGCGGGACATATGAGTTTTCCTTGTCGCCATTGCGATTGGCATATCCTCGTAGCGCCGCGCGTCTTTTCAGACGCACAACGGAGGCTGCAACACTTGGATTTTCTGCCGGACGGCACCTTATGCCGCGCGACGGCAGACTGGCTAATCAAGGAAAGGTGAGGCGGGTGGAGTTGGAAAACCTCAGCCTTCCAGCTCTTCCCGCAGCATTTCGAGCTCCAGCCACTCCTCTTCCATCTTGGTGAGGCTGGCCCGCAGCTTCTCCATCTCGCTGGCAAGCCGGTTGAAGGCAGCGGCATCGCGCGTAAAGAGGTTGGGATCGGCCATCGCCTGTTCGCGCTTGGCGATCTCGGCCTCGGCTTTCGCCATCTCCTTCGGCAAATTGTCCAACGCAAATTTCTGCTTGAAGGAGAGCTTGCTCTTCGAGCTTCCCCCGGAAGGCGCCGTCTCCTGCGTCTTCGGCTTCTCCGCCGCCTTCTCGGCCCGCTTGCGCTCGTCGATCGCACCCTTGCGCTGCGCAAGCATGTCGGAATAGCCGCCGGCATATTCGATCCAGCGGCCATCAGGGGCGTCCGGCACGGCGGGTGCAATCGTCGAGGTCACGGTGCGGTCGAGGAAATCACGGTCGTGGCTGACGAGAATGACGGTGCCGGGAAAACCGGCGACGATCTCCTGCAGCAGATCGAGCGTTTCGATATCGAGGTCGTTGGTCGGTTCGTCGAGGATCAACAGGTTCGCCGGGCGCGAGAGAATACGCGCCAGCATCAGCCTAGCGCGCTCGCCGCCGGAGAGGCTTCTGATCGGCGTTCGCGCCTGCTCCGGTTGGAACAGGAACTCCTTCATATAGCCGGTGACATGACGCTGCTCGCCGTTGACGAGCAGGTTTTCGCCGCGCCCATCCGTCAGGTAATTGGCGAGCGTATCCTCGGGATCGAGATCCTCGCGCTTCTGGTCGAGTGTCGCGATCTCCAGATTGGTGCCGAGCTTTATCGTACCGCTATCCGGTAAAAGCTGCCCGGTCAGCATCTTCAGCAGCGTCGTCTTGCCGGCGCCGTTCGGCCCGACCAGACCGATGCAATCGCCGCGATGCACGCGGATCGAGAAAGGCGTGACGATCGGCCGGTCGCCGAAGCTCTTGGTGATCTTGTCGGCCTCGATCACCAGCTTGCCGGATTCCTGTGCGTCCGAAGCCGTCGCCTGCACCGTGCCCTGCGGCCCCTTGTGGCCGCGATATTGCGAGCGCATCGTCTGCAACTCGCCGAGACGGCGCATGTTGCGCTTGCGCCGCGCCGTGACGCCGTAACGCAGCCAGTGCTCCTCGCGCTCGATCGCCTTGCCGAGTTTATGCTGCTCCAGTTCTTCGGCCTCGAGCACCTGGTCGCGCCAGGCTTCGAAATGCGAAAATCCCCTGTCGAGCCGGCGCGAGGTGCCGCGGTCGAGCCAGACGGTTGCGGTCGAAACCTTTTCGAGGAAGCGCCGGTCGTGCGATATCAGCACCAGGGCGCTGCGCGTCTTCTGCAGCTCGCCTTCCAGCCATTCGATGGTCGGCAGGTCGAGATGGTTGGTCGGCTCGTCGAGCAGGAGAATGTCGGGCTCCGGCGCCAGCACGCGGGCAAGCGCGGCGCGGCGCGATTCGCCGCCGGAAAGGGTGCTCGGATCTTCCTCGCCGGTGAGCCCGAGATGGGACAGCAGATAGGTGACGCGATAAGGGTCATCGCCCGGCCCGAGCCCGGCCTCGGCATAGGCCTGGACAGTTTTGAAACCAGCAAAATCGGGCGCCTGTTCGAGATAACGCACAGTCGAGGACGGATGACGGAAGACCTCGCCGGATTGAGCCTCGACCAGGCCGGCGGCGATCTTCAGAAGCGTCGATTTTCCCGAGCCGTTGCGCCCGACGAGACAGATTTTGTCACCGGGTTCGATCTGCAGGCTGGCACCGGCCAGAAGCGGCGCGCCGCCGAAGCTCAGAAAGATATCGTCGAGTTTCAGAATGGGAGGGGCCAAAAATCAGACTCCGGAAAGATCATAGGGCCTGGCGAGCACGATCGCCCGGCCGCTGCCGAGCGAAAAGCGAACCTTGCCTTCCGCGACATTGGAAATGGTACGTGACGAGCCGAAAGGCAGATGGAAATCGGCCAGCGGATAACGCGCATTGTCGATGCAAAGCCCGGTCAGCTCGCTGAACCCGAGCACGGAAAACAGGCTGGCCTCGGGAAGATCCAGCTCGATCATTCCGGCAAGCAGCGGCACCGCCTCCTCCTTGCCCGAGGTCAGCAGCAGGTCGAAACCCTGTTCCGCCAGACTGACGGCCGACAGCAGATGCTGAAGCGCGTGGTCGGAGCGTTCGCCGCCAAGCGCACCGGCAAGAATCAGCCGCCGCGCACCCCGCGCGATCGCTTCCGACACGGCGATTTCGCCGTCCGTCGCCGCCTTTGCTGCGGGATAGGGTTGTTTCGGCACATCGGGAAAGGCGCCTTCGAGATCGGCCGGGGTCGAGTCGAAATCGCCGACCCAGATCTCCGGCGTAATGCCGAGTGCCGCCGCATGCCGCATACCGCCATCGGCCGCGATGAAACGGCTGTCGCCGACGGCATGGCGCAGGCGCTTCGTCAGGCTGAGTTCGCCGCCAAGGAGAATGGTGAAGGTGGATTGGCTCATGGGCATTGCCCTTAGCGCAAACGAGGGGTCGAGGGGAAGGGGCGCGGCCGGATCGGCCCCATTTGCCGTCGAGCGCTACGCATCCAACAGGACGCGCCCGCGCTCATCTTAAAATGAGGCTAGCCCGGCGTGTCCTTGTCGCGCGACTGGAAGACCGCCTCGTAGCCGCCGATGAAACGCTCGAACAATATAGCGAAGCGATCGACATCCTCCTCAGGCCAGTCGGAGACGATCTCGGAGATGATCGCGAGTTTCTGCGCGACAATCTCGGCAAGCAGTTTCTGGCCGACCTCGGTCATGACGACGACAATGCGCCGGGCATCAGCCTGTGAAGCCTCGCGGCGCAGCACGTTACGCCCGACCATGTCGGCCACCACCCGGCTTGCCCGTGACGGATCGATGCGCAGCATCTCCGCGATCATGCCGACCGTGACTTCGCCGGCAGGCTGCGCCCTGCGCACGGCATCGAGCACATCGAGATGCGAAAGTTCAAGGCCCGGTGCCGCACTCTGGATCGCCAGCCGGCCGATCAACCGCCGCCCGGTCATCAACCGCATGCGCCCCATGCTCCGGCCGATGCGCGGCACGTTTTTCTCATCCGGCGCAGCCGGTTCCGTGGAATTGGTCTTGGTCAGCACGTCATTCATCATCGGACCTTATCAGAGCCGTTTCGAATTTTGAATATGCCGATGTCATTAATGTGCCATTGACAAATATATGCTATCAGCACATAAAAGGTGAGCAACCCGGAATGATGCTCCCATGGACATGCAACTCGCGCCTCAGCCGCTCGTGACGGATCCTCGTCGCCGGCTCATCCTCTTCTTCTTCCTGATGACCGCCATGTTCATGGCGACGCTCGATAATCAGATCGTTTCGACGGCGCTGCCGACGATCGTCGGCGAATTCGGCCATCTCGAGCGTTTCGGCTGGATCGGCTCGGCCTATCTCTTGGCGCTCAGTGCCGTCATGCCGCTCTATGGCAAGCTCGGCGATCTCTTCGGCCGCAAATATGTGATGATGACGGCGATCATGATTTTCACCGTCGGCTCGGCGGTCTGCGGCCTCGCGGTCTCGATGAACACGCTGATCGCCGCCCGCGTGCTGCAGGGTCTTGGCGGCGGCGGCATCATGGTGTCGATCTTCGCCGTCAATGCCGATCTGTTCGAGCCGCGCGAGCGGGCGCGTTACCAGAGCTATTCCAGCCTCGTGCTGATGGCGTCGGGCGCGATCGGTCCGGTGCTCGGCGGCACGATGAGCGATCTTTTCGGCTGGCGTTCGATTTTCCTCGTCAACGTGCCGATCGGCCTCATCGCGCTTGCCGGCCTTGCCGTGATGTTGCCCTATCGCAAACCGCATCGCCGCCCGAGGATCGATTATGCCGGTGCGCTGCTGCTCGCCTTGACGACGACCAGCATCGTGCTTGCCACCGACAGCAGCGAACTGTTCGGCGCATTGGTCTCGCGGCAGAGTATCGCCATCGTCGCCTTCGGCGTCGTCTGCGCGGTCACTTGGGTATTCGTCGAGCGCCGCGCGCCGGAGCCGATCGTGCCGCTCGAACTCTTTCGTAATTCGACCTTCAATCTGCTTCTGGTGATCTCGATCATGGGCGGCGCCATTGCCATCGGCATGGTCAACTATCTCGCGCTCTTTCTGCAGACCACCACCGGCCTTTCGCCCTCTGCCGCCGGCCTTCTCTTCATCCTTTTGACGGGCGGCCTCGTCTGCGGATCGCTGTCCGCAGGCCGCATTATCTCAAAGACGGGCCGCTACAAACCCTTCGCCATTGCAAGCCTGACCTGCAGCGCCATCGCCTTCGCACTGATGTCGCAGATCCATGCGGGAACGCCGATCGCTTTCATCGGCGCGATCATGATGCTGCATGGCATCGGCATCGGCCTCGCCCAGCAGGTTCCCGTCATCGGCGTGCAGAATGCAGCGCCTGCCCGCGACGTCGGCGCCGCCACCGGTTCGGTGACGCTGTCGCGCATGGGAGGCGCGTCGATCGCCATCTCCATCTATGGCGCCATCATCGCCTCTCAGCTTAACAAGGTCGGTGTTTCCATTCCCGGTGTCGCCGATATCGAGCAACTGACGCCGAAGATGATGGCTTCCCTTCCCGAAGCAAGCCGCCAGTCTGTCGCCGATCTCTATGCCGCCGCCTTCTCGCCGCTCTTCATGACCGCCTGCGCCATTGCGCTGATCGGCCTTGTGGCCGCTCTCATGCTGAAGCCTGTGCAACTGCCCCGCGCCGGTGAGGCGCAGAGACCGCAACCGACGACGGCCGAAGCAGCGGAATAACGAATCGGGGCCGATACCTTATCGGAGGGCGTTTCTTCTCGGATTGGGCTATCAGGGATTGTTATTTTCCCGCCTGACTGCCGCCGCCGGCTCGATTGCTTCAATCGGGCCGTTCTTTTTCTGCGCAGCCGACAGATCTCCGCTTTCTGACGGAACTTTCGCCATAATTTCATCCGAGCGAAGGGAGGCCTCAACGCCCGAGGCTTGCCAAAATGCAACGCCGCCACATTTAAGCAGAGTCTCGCTATGCAACCGATGCGTAAATCAGCTACAGCAAGGACTTGTATCGGCCGATTGTGCAGCGCGAGATCAGGGGTGGGCACCTGTTGAATTCCCCTTGCCACGGTCGGTGCCAATCTGCGGCGAACCGGCAAAATAGCGACATGATGCGGAGAACCAGACTGGAAAGCTTGACGACGTGGAAATCGCCCGCGCTTTCCAGTGACGCCATCTTCGCGCTGCGGCGTTTCGCGCGTCGCCTGATGCTGCTTTCGGCAATCGCACTGGCGCTGAATGGCTGTCAAACGCTGATCGAGCAATCCTATCAGCCGAGCGTCTCGCCTTCTTCCAATCCGCAGATCGTCGACGAGGTGCAGAAGAACGACCCGCGCGCCGCGATGGGCGCCCGCGAACATCCGCGCATCGTGGCAAGCTACGGCGGCGAATACAAGGACGCCAAGACCGAGCGCCTCGTCGCCCGCATCGCCGGCGCGCTGACGGCGGTGTCGGAAAATCCGAGCCAGTCGTACCGCATCACCATCCTGAATTCACCGGCGATCAACGCCTTCGCGCTGCCGGGCGGTTATCTCTACGTCACCCGCGGCCTCCTCGCCCTTGCCAACGACGCCTCCGAGGTCGCCGCCGTGCTGTCGCACGAGATGGGCCATGTGACGGCGAACCACGGCATCGAGCGGCAGAAGCGCGAAGAGGCTGAGGTCATCGCCAGCCGCGTCGTCGCCGAGGTCCTTTCCAGCGATATCGCCGGCAAGCAGGCGCTGGCCCGCGGCAAACTGCGGCTCGCCGCCTTCTCCCGCCAGCAGGAACTGCAGGCCGATGTCATCGGCGTGCGCATGCTCGGCGAAGCCGGCTACGACCCCTATGCCGCCGCCCGCTTCCTCGATTCCATGGCGGCGTACAGCCGCTTCATGTCGGTGGATCCCGAAGCCGATCAAAGCCTTGACTTCCTGTCGAGCCATCCGAATTCCGCGCAACGCATCGAGCTTGCCCGCACCCATGCACGTGCCTTCGGCCAGGAAGGGTCGGTCGGCGACAAGGGCCGCAACTATTATCTCGACGGCATAGACGGCCTGCTCTACGGCGACAGCCCTGAGGAAGGCTATGTGCGCGGCCAGACCTTCCTGCATGGAGGCCTCGGCATCCGCTTCGACGTGCCGCCGGACTTCCACATCGATAACAAGGTCGAAGCCGTGATGGCCACTGGGCCGAACGACATCGCCGTCCGCTTCGACGGCGTCGCCGACAATCAGAACCAGAGCCTCACCAACTATATCTCCAGCGGCTGGGTGACCGGTCTCGACCCGTCGACCATCCAGACGGTCACCATCAACGGCATGGAAGCTGCCACCGCCCGCGCAAGCGCGGATCGCTGGGATTTCGATGTCACTGTGATCCGCAACAATTCGCAGATCTTCCGTTTTCTGACCGCCGTGCCGAAAGGCAGCGACGCGCTCGAGCCGACCGCCAATGTCCTGCGCGCAAGTTTCCGGCGCATGACGCCGGCGGAGGCAGCCTCGCTGAAGCCGCTGCGCATCCGCGTCGTCACCGTCCGGCCGGGTGAAAATATCTCGACGCTCGCCGCCCGCATGATGGGCACCGATCGCAAACTCGATCTCTTCAAACTCATCAATGCCCTGCCCACGGGTGCAGCCGTTTCACCCGGCGATCGCGTCAAGATCATCGCCGAATAAAAAAACCCGGCTTACGCCGGGCGAGTTAGTGCTGCTGGAGGGGAATGAAGTTACGGCGCCGGGCGTCTTTCGACGCCCTCAAGACGCAGCAGAATTTTAAACCTAAGCATAGGCCGCCATGTGCGGATCGGCGCTCACCAGCGCGCTGCGGAGCTTCTCCATCGCCCGGCTTTCTATCTGCCGCACACGCTCCTTGGAAATACCGAGATCGGCGCCGAGTTCTTCGAGCGTGGCGCCGTCTTCCGCCAGACGCCGGGCGCTGATGATTTTCATCTCCCGTTCGTTGAGATGTTTCAGCGCCGAGGCGAGCCAGACGCGGCGGCGCTCGCCGTCGATCATGTTGGAAACCTGCTCGTCCGGCAGGGGATCATCGCTGACGAGGAAGTCCATCTTCTCCGCACTCTCGGCATCGCCGGAGACCGAAGGCGCCTGCAGCGAGGCGTCGTTGCCGGAAAGCCTGGCATCCATCGTCTGCACATCGGCGAGGCTGACGCCGAGCGCCGCGGCGATTTCCTGGTGAATGGATTGCAGCGTCAATTGCGTGTCGCCCTTGGCGAGCTTGGCGCGCAGACGACGCAGATTGAAGAACAGCGCCTTCTGCGCCGAGCTCGTGCCGCCGCGCACGATCGACCAGTTGCGCAGGATATAATCCTGGATCGAAGCCCTGATCCACCAGCTTGCATAGGTCGAAAAGCGCACGTCGCGTTCCGGCTCGAAGCGGGCGGCGGCCTCCAGCAGGCCGACATAGCCCTCCTGCACGAGATCGCTCATCGGCAGGCCGAAATTGCGGAACTTGCCCGCCATCGATATGACGAGCCGCATATGGGCCATGGCGATCTGGTTGCGCGCGCCGCGGTCGTCGTGATCCTTCCAGCGGATGGCGAGATCGTGCTCTTCCTGGCGGGCGAGATAGGGAGCGGCCATCGCGATCTTGATCATGCGCCGGTCTGCAGACATGTTCTTCATTTCGATCTCCTGAAACAGGCCTCTCGCCCTAAATGAACAATAAAACACACCTTCCGGAACATCGCTGTCCGGACTGAATGGGGGTTCTGAATGCATAAAGGCCTCGCCCCTGGACTTTTCAGGGGGAGGCCCTATTTCTCATCATGTGCCGTTGAGACGGCCGGGCTGGACCTGTTTCTTCACGTTGCCGGATGGGCAATATTGAAAAGGCATGATCCGCTCCTCATCGAACATTGACGGAATAGCAGTTAGCCCGTTGAGGCATATTGCCCGACGAGCAGTCCGCAATTACGTGTGTTAAACGCGGCAGCCGCGAAAAAGTTCCAATAAAAAACCCGGCTTGCGCCGGGTTTTTTGATAGGAAAAACAGGATCGCCTTAGGCGGCTTCGTCCTGCGAATCGTCTTCTTCAATCGCCTTGCCGCGCTTCGGACCCTTGTTGAGATTGGTCTCGACGAGGCGGACGGCTTCGGTTTCCGACATCTTGTTGACGGCGGCGATTTCGCGCGCCATGCGGTCGAGTGCAGCTTCATAAAGCTGACGCTCGGAATAAGACTGTTCAGGCTGGTTTTCGGCACGATAGAGATCGCGCACGACTTCAGCGATGGAAATCAGGTCGCCGGAATTGATCTTCGCGTCATATTCCTGGGCGCGGCGGGACCACATGGTGCGCTTGACGCGCGCCTTGCCCTGCACGACCTTCAATGCACGCTCGACGAAATCCGTTTCCGAAAGCTTGCGCATGCCGATGCTCATCGCCTTCGCGACCGGAACCTTCAGCCGCATCTTGTCCTTTTCGAAATCGATAACGAAAAGTTCGAGCTTCATGCCGGCAACTTCTTGCTCTTCGATAGCGGTGATGGTACCGACGCCGTGAGCGGGGTAGACGATCGATTCACCGGTCTTGAAGCCATGGCGTGCTGTGGAAGGCTTTTTCTGCTGAGTCGTCATTCTATTCAAAAACTCCCTGTTACGCTTCCGGCGGCGGCCGGAGCCGGGTCAGTCAGGCCCGGGTGAGACGGTAGAATCCGTCGGGTGACTTCACTCTGGTCCCATCGGGCAAAAGCAAAGACTTCTTGCGCACGATCTTGGGACCCGGCGCTCAAAGCGTTGATATGTCACGGAAACCGCGTACGGATTTGTTTTGCTTTCGTGATGGTTTTGGGCATGCGTCATGCCACAAATGGAACAGTAGACGAAACCTATCATAAAAATATGAGGAAATCAATAATTTGCTTCGCTTGAGTCATGCGGGCAACACATGTCACCCATATTCCTCACGCAGCTTTTAAAACGTTTTACCCCACGGCCGCCCCAATCCGGCGGCCGATTATGGCCGCCGTCTCAATCGCCGGAACCGGGTTTTTCCGAGAAATACTTCTCGAACTTTCCGGTCTCGCCATCCATCTCCTTGGCCTCCGGCAACGGATCCTTCTTGACCGTGATATTCGGCCAGATAGTGGCATATTCGGTGTTGATCTTCAGCCATTTGTCGAGGCCCGGCTCGGTATCCGGCTTGATCGCCTCGGCAGGACATTCAGGTTCGCAGACGCCGCAATCGATGCATTCGTCGGGATGGATGACGAGGAAATTCTCGCCCTCGTAGAAGCAGTCGACGGGGCAGACTTCAACGCAATCGGTGTATTTGCACTTGATGCAATTGTCGGTCACGACATAGGTCATGAAGAACTCCAGGATTCCATGCTGATGGGGGCCGGGCAACCTGGAACGTCGCGCCTATCCCCGTGCCGGAGGAAAAGCGTGGGCAGGCTTGGGAGGCAAGCACGCTTCCGGCAGGTTGTCAGTGACGTATCGGCTTTAACGCCGGATTTCAAGGATAAACGATCTGCAAAAGCCGCCGCCGCGGGCAGAGTTTTCTAATCCTCATCCGACATCAGCCTGTCGATTGCGCGTCGTTCCTTTTTGGTCGGACGGCCGGTGCCGGTCGCCCGGATCGCCTGCTCGTAGGGGGTGAGGCGTTTTGCCTCATCGGGCGCCGGCGACAGGTCCTCGTAGAGCAGGCGGGCCTCGTCGTAAGGCCCCCGCCGCTCGCCGGCGAGGCGCATGACGAGAACGACGTCGCGCCGCTCCAGCGTCAGCTCGATACGGTCGCCCGGCTTGACCATCTGGCTCGGATGATTGCAGCGCTCGCCGTTAACGCGCACATGGCCCGATTGGATATGGCTCTGCGCCAGCGAGCGCGACTTCACCATGCGCGCGAAGAACAGCCACTTGTCGATGCGCTGGCGCGAACCGCTTGTCGGCTGTGTCTCCCCGCTCATGATTACTTCTTCATCTGCTCCTTGAGAGCCGCGAGCTTGGCGAAAGGTGAATCCGGATCGATCGGCTTCTCCTTGCGCGGCGGCTTGGCCTCGAAGCGCAGCGGCTGCGAACCGCCGCGGTTGTTGTTGCGGTCGTTGCGGTCGTTGCGGTCGCCGCGATCCTTGCGGTCCTGCCGGTCGCCGCGCGGCTGATCGCCCCGCGGCTGGTTGTTGCGGTCGCCTCTTGCCTGCTGCGGCCGGCCGCCTTCGCGGCTGCCGCCGTCCTTGCCGCGGTTGTGACGACTATTGTCGCGACCTTCGCTGCCGCGATTGCCTTCGCCGCCTTCACCACCACCCGGCCGCCGATTGCGGTCGCCGCGTTCCTGGTTCTGGCTGCGCTCCTGACCCTGGCCGCCACGGCGTTCGCCATGCCCGCCGCGCGCCTGCCGCTGATTGTCGTTGCGGCCGCCGAGACGCCACAGAAGAACCGGCTTCGGTTCCACCGGCTCGCCGGCTTCCCCGGAAGTGGATACTGCTTCCTCAGGCGCAGACGCCGCTTCCGTGGGAGCGGAGGCTTCATCAGGAGCAGATGTCTCGACCGCCTCATCAGGAGCGGCGATTTCCACCGTTTCCGCCGCCGGCGTGTCGACATCAGCAGCAGCTGCCTCGGATGCAGATGGCTCGGCAGCGGTCTCTTCCGTCGCGCCGTCGGCATCGTCGTGATCGGCCTTTTCGGCTGTCTCGTCGGCAGCCGTTTCCGTAGTCGTTGTCGGGGCCGAAACCGCATCCTGCGTCGCAAGATGCGCCGATGCCTCTTCCGCCTTCACCGCATCGGCGCGATAGCCGAGACCCTTGAGGATTTCTTCCATGTCCTCGAGCGTCGCCCCGAGGATCGACAGCATCGCCGTCGTCGTCGTGAAGCGGCGGCCGTCATAGGCACCCTCCGGGCGGTTGCTCTGACCGGGCTTCCATTGCAGCAGCGGCCGGATGATATCGGCAAGCCGTTCGAGGATGTCGATGCGCACGGCACGCTTGCCGAGGAATCGGAAGCCGGCGAGCTTGTAGAACATCCGCTCGAAACTCGGGTCTGTGACGACCGAGGTGCGGCCGGCGGCAAGCACCGGAATGAGATCGCCGTAGCCCGGTTTGTCCAAACCGTCGTTCTTCAGCGCCCAGAGCAGCGTGATGAGCTCGGCCGGCGCCGGCTTCAGAAGTGCCGGAACGAAAATATGGTAAGCGCCGAAACGCACGCCGTAGCGGCGCATCGAGGCGCGGGCCTCCTGGTCGAGTGACTTGACCTCCTCGGTCACGTCGCGGCGGAACAGCACGCCGAGATTCTCGACGAGCTGGAAGGCCAGCCCCTTGGCCAGGCCCTGCAGGTCCTCGGCGCGCGACAGATCATCGAGCGGCTTCAGCACCGTGCTGATATGATGATTGACGAAGCGTTCGACACGGGCGGCGACATGATCGCGGGCATTGCCCGTCAACTGTTCGTCGGCCAGCAGAATCACCCGCGGCCGCATGATGTGATCACTGCCCGAAAGCCGCGCCACCGGGTCGCCGATCCAACGGATCAACCCATCCGAACCGATCGCCAGGTCGCTGTTGCCAGCGGCATGGATTCGAGCCGCACGGGCCTCGAATTCGAGCGCGAGCGCTTTCTGCGACGCAGCCTGAACCGCCTTGGCATCCGGTCCGTCCGTTCCCGCCACCGGCGTGAAACGGAATCCGCTCAATTGCCCTACATGATGTCCTTCAACGAAGACATCGCCATTCACACTGATTTCAGCTTCCAGCATCGCATTCTCTCTCAGGCGCTTCATGAGCACAGATGTCCTGCGATCAACAAAGCGTTTCGTCAACCTTTCATGTAACGCGTCGGACAATCGATCTTCGATTTCCCGCGTCTTTTCCTGCCAGTGTGTCGGATCGGCAAGCCAACCAGGCCGATTCGAAACATAGGTCCAGGTTCTTATCTGCGCGATTCGCGCCGAAAGCGTGTCAATTTCCCCATCTGTCCGATCCGAGCGATGAACCTGTTCCGCGAGAAACTGCTCGTTCACCGTGCCATAGCGCACGAGATCGGAAAAGAGGGTCGAGATAAGATCGGCATGTTGTGCCGGGGTGATACGCCGATAGTCGGGAAGCGCGCAAGCCTCCCAGAGTTTTTCGACCCGGGCTGGCCTGTCGGCAAGGTTGATCACCTCGGGATAACGCGAAAGCTGTTCCAGCGCTTGCTGGTCGACCGCAGGCAGCGCCCGCGTCAGCCCTGCCACGCGCGGTCCCGCCTCGAGGCTGGCGCGCAGCGCTTGGATCGAGGAGAAGTCCATCTCGGTGGTGCGCCACTGCAAAACCTTGACGTTGTCGAATTCATGCCCCTCGATGCGCTGCACCAGCTCCTCGTCGAAGGGAGAGACCTGCCCCGTGACGCCGAAGGTACCGTCGCGCACGTGCCGCCCGGCGCGCCCGGCGATCTGGCCGAGTTCGCCCGGGTTGAGATTGCGGAACTGGTAGCCGTCGAATTTCCGGTCCTGGGCGAAGGCGACGTGATCGACATCGAGGTTGAGGCCCATGCCGATCGCATCGGTCGCCACCAGATATTCGACATCGCCGGCCTGATAAAGCGCCACCTGCGCATTGCGGGTGCGCGGGCTGAGCGCGCCGAGCACGACAGCCGCGCCGCCGCGCTGCCGGCGGATGAGCTCGGCGATGGCGTAGACCTCGTCGGCCGAGAAGGCGACGATGGCCGAGCGCTGCGGCAGCCGGGTGATCTTCTTCTGCCCGGCATAGAAAAGATGCGAAAGCCGCGGCCGCTCGACGATCGTGATGCCGGGCAGGAGCTGCTGCAGGATCGGCTGCATCGTCGCCGCGCCGAGCAGCAGCGTTTCCTCGCGGCCGCGAAGATGCAGGATGCGGTCGGTGAAGATATGGCCACGCTCGAGATCGCCGGCGAGCTGCACCTCGTCGATTGCGACGAAGGCGGCCTTGGTCTCACGCGGCATCGCCTCGACGGTGCAGACCGAAAAACGCGCATTGGGCGGCGAAATCTTTTCCTCGCCGGTGACCAGCGCCACATTCTGCGCGCCGACCTTCTCCACCACCCGCGTATAGACCTCGCGCGCCAGCAGCCTGAGCGGCAGGCCGATCACGCCGGTCCCGTGCGCGACCATGCGCTCGATGGCATAATGGGTCTTACCGGTATTGGTCGGCCCAAGCACCGCGGTCACACCGCGCCCGCTCAGAATCATCGGCTGCGAAGTCAGAGTCATGGTCCATGCAAATGAGGCGGGCAGCCCCCAGGAAAACAGTGCTCCCGCGACGGAAGCCAGAGAACACATGGACAGCCGCCGCAGCAAACGCAAGGGCAGATTTCAAAATGCTGCTGGGATTACGACCTTTGCGAGTCACGCGGAACGCCCGCATCTGCGATTCGGAACAGCGTGAGAACGAATCAGCGACGAATCGCTGACTCCCGATGATTCAGCTTTTGTTCACGGCTAAGTATTGATTTTGAATCACTTTTTCCCACTAGATGCTGAATCGCCGGACTCCCTCCGCTTGGCATTTTCGTCGCCGCCATCAGCGAATCCGGCAAGCGGCGAACAATCGAAAATTGCGCCCGAAATTAACCTGTCGACCAAAGCCGGAACGAATCGGCGACGAATCGCTGACCGCATCGTTTTCGCCTTTCGTTCACGGCCACATCTGGTGGCGAAACTCGGCCGATGCGCTAAATGCGGATCGCCGACCGGCTTGCCCGTTCCGCCTTGTCCCATCGGCACTAGTCTTTCGGAAGCCGGATTCATATCCCGTTAAGCCGGGATGGTCGCTGGCGGCGCGCCGATCAAATACGGAACGAATCGCTGACGAATCGGCGACATCGGGACCTTCTCGCTTTGTTCACCGCAACATATTGTATTTGAACGACTTTTTAACCATACGGGCGGGTTTCCGATAGGGCGGGGGTCCGGGCGCGTCACATTTCCTGGCTTAACCGGGAACAAAAATCGCCAATGCGTGTTTCTGGTCCATTCAAATTGCGGATGAAATGAAGGAAACACACCATGCTTGGCACAATACTTCTTGTTATCCTCATTCTGCTCTTGATCGGAGCCTTGCCGAATTGGGGTTATAGCCGTGGATGGGGCTATGGACCTTCTGGCGGTTTGGGGCTAGTTCTCGTGATTATCATTATCCTTGTACTCATGGGCCGCATCTAAAGGCCAACAAACCTGGGGAGTTACGACATGATGAAGAAGATTGTTCTTATTGGTGCGCTCGTCGGCGCTCTGGCATCCTGCACAGCGACCGAGCAGGGCACGGCGATCGGCGCCGGCACCGGTGCGGTCATCGGCGGTGTCGTCACCAACAGTTGGGGTGGTGCCGCCGTCGGCGCCGTTGCCGGCGGTCTGACCGGCGCTCTCATCGGCCAGTCGGTCGAGCGCCGCGGCTACTGCGTCTATCGCGACCGCTACGGCCGCCGCTACGAGGCTC
The DNA here is from genome assembly GCF_051810745.2 of Rhizobium sp. F40D2. NCBI lineage: Bacteria > Pseudomonadati > Pseudomonadota > Alphaproteobacteria > Hyphomicrobiales > Rhizobiaceae > Rhizobium > Rhizobium sp. F40D2. Next base: position 1,757,419 of record NZ_CM131436.1, on the reverse strand, counting down.
GTTGCCGCTACTGATCGGCAAAAGCATATCGGACTTCCCAACGGGCGCTTCGGCGCCCGTTTTTCTTTGATGCCCGCCTCCGTCAACGCGGCGTTGACGATCGGTCGCCAAAGCCAAACCTACCGACCTTCATCAGGCAGGCGCATATTTCCATCATGAGCGCAGCGGGCAGGCGAAGCCGCCCGACGCATCTGAAAGGAACGCTTCCATGGGTCAGATTTTCCTGAATTCCGCCGTCGCCATTCTCATCGCCTTGGCTTTCCTGACAACCGCGATTTCAGCTCTTCGCGGCCGGGATCGCTCACCGCAGCGTGTGCCGGTCAAGATTCCGCCACGGCGTCACCAAAACGCCGGCGACCGTTCCTGATGTCCGCACCGAGGGCAGCCATGAAAAAAGCGATAGCGCGTCCGGCTGGACGCGCTATCGCTTTCAAGTCGATTCCGATTATCGGGGCCGGTCAGACGAAGAACTGCCCGCCATTGGCGGTCAGCGTCGAACCGGTGATGAAGCCGGCATCGTCGGAGGCGAGGAAGGTAACGCAGCGCGCAATTTCCTCAGGCTCGCCGAGACGGCCGACGGGGATCTGCGGAATGATGCGTTCGTTCAGCACCTTCTCCGGCACGGCAAGCACCATCTCGGTTCCGATGTAACCGGGGCAGATGGCGTTGACGGTGATGTTCTTGGCCGCTCCTTCTTGGGCCAGCGCCTTGGTGAAGCCGAGATCGCCGGCTTTGGCCGCCGAATAGTTCGCCTGACCCATTTGGCCCTTCTGGCCATTGATCGACGAGATATTAACGATGCGGCCGAAGCTGCGGTCGCGCATGCCGGTCCAGACCTGATGCGTCATGTTGAACAGGCCGGTGAGGTTGGTATTGATCACCTCGTGCCATTGCTGCGGCGTCATCTTGTGGAACATCGCGTCGCGGGTGATGCCGGCATTGTTGACGAGCACTTCGACCGGCCCGATTTCGCTTTCGATCCGGGCGATCCCCTCGCCGCAGGCGGCGTAATCCGAAACATCCCATTTGAACACCGGGATGCCGGTGGCGTCGTGGAAGGCTTTGGCCTTCTCGTCGTTGCCGGCATAATTGGCGGCAACCCTGTATCCGGCGTTTTTCAGCGCCACGGATATGGCCGCACCAATGCCGCGCGTACCCCCGGTGACCACAGCCACTCTGCTCATGTTCCGCTCCCCTTTTGTTTTCGCCCCGCCGTGGCGGGGTTTTTCAATCCATGACGGATCCTATGCTGTTTAAAGTGCCTCGAAGCACATGGCGACGCCCATGCCGCCGCCGATGCAAAGCGTAGCCAGGCCCTTCTTGGCGCCGCGGCGTTTCATTTCGAACAACAGCGTGTTGAGAACGCGCGCGCCGGAAGCGCCGATCGGATGGCCGATCGCGATCGCCCCGCCGTTGACGTTGACGATCGCCGGATCCCATCCGAGATCCTTGGTGACGGCGCAGGCCTGCGCCGCAAAAGCCTCGTTGGCTTCGACGAGATCGAGATCGCCGACCGACCAGCCGGCCTTTTCGAGCGCCTTGCGCGACGCCGGGATCGGGCCGGTCCCCATGATCTGCGGATCGACGCCCGCCGTTGCCCAGGAAACGATGCGGGCAAGCGGCTGGATGCCGCGACGGACCGCTTCTGCTTCGCTCATTAGCACCGCGGCAGCGGCGCCGTCGTTGAGGCCGGAGGCGTTCGCGGCCGTAACCGTGCCCTCCTTATCGAAGGCCGGGCGCAGCTTGCCCATCGCCTCCAGCGTGGCGCCATGGCGGATATATTCATCGGCATCGACCGTAACGTCGCCCTTACGCGTCTGGATGATGTAGGGGATGATCTCGTCGGCAAAGCGGCCGGCTTTCTGCGCCGCCTCCGCCTTATTCTGCGAGGCGACGGCGAACTGATCCTGCTCGTCGCGCGAAAGCTGCCACTGACGCGCGATATTCTCGGCGGTGATGCCCATGTGATAGCCGTGGAAGGCATCGGTCAGGCCGTCCTTGATCATCGTGTCGACCATCTTGGCGTCGCCCATCTTGACGCCGCCGCGCAGGTGCATGGCATGCGGCGCCATCGACATGGATTCCTGGCCGCCGGCAACGATGATCTTGGCGTCGCCGGTGGCGATCTGCTGCATGCCGAGCGCGACGGCGCGCAGACCCGAACCGCAGAGCTGATTGACGCCCCAGGCCGTCGCCTCCTTCGGAATGCCGGCTTTTATCGCCGCCTGGCGAGCCGGGTTCTGGCCCTCGCCGGCAGCGAGCACCTGACCGAGGATCACCTCATCCACTTCCCCGGCATCGACGCCGGCGCGCGCGAGCGCACCCTTGATGACGGCCGCGCCGAGCTCATGCGCGGGAACCGTTGCGAAAGCGCCGTTGAACGAGCCGACGGCCGTTCGACCTGCGCTGGCGATGACGATGGATGAATTGCTCATGGTGACGCTCCTCGTTTTCGTCTCACTTACATAAGAGGAAACTGGCAAAGCTTGGAGCGCAAGTCAAACGCGAAGACCAGCCGGGGTCATTTTTCGGCACGAACGCGAAAGCGCGAATTCATCTGCTCTGTGAAAGGTTTGCCGCAACGCACAAAGAGATTGTCACCGGCCTTCTTTTGCGTTTACAGTCTGAAGTGGAGGAATATCCATAATTCAGACGGGGGTCCAGGAGACTGATATGGCGAAGAATGAGGGTCAGATAGTCATCAAGAAATACGCCAATCGCCGGCTATACAATACGGGCACCAGCACCTACGTCACGCTGGAAGACCTGGCGGAGATGGTGAAGAAGGGCGAAGAATTTACCGTCCAAGATGCAAAAAGCGGAGATGACATCACTCATTCGGTGCTGACCCAGATCATCTTCGAGCAGGAATCGAAGACCGGCAATACGCTTCTTCCGATCTCCTTCCTGCGTCAGCTCATCACCTATTACGGCGACCAGATGCAGATGGTCGTGCCGAGCTTTCTCGAACATTCGATGCGCGCCTTCAGCGAACAGCAGTCCCAGATGCGCGAGCAGGTGAACCGCGCCTTCGGCGAAACACCGCTCGGCAAGAACCTGCAACTGCCGATGCAGATGGTCGAGGACCAGGTTCGCCGCAACACCGAGCTGTTTCAGCAAGCCATGCAGATGTTCTCGCCCTTCATGACACCGCCTGCCAAGGAAAGCCGCAAGGCCGAGGCTAAGGATATCGATGAGCTGAAGGAACAGCTCCGCGCCCTTCAGAACAAACTCGATAACCTATAATCCGATCGAGACATCCCGCCCGGCGCTCCGGATCGACACGGCAAATCCACCGATCACATCGATCAGAGCGATCGTCATCAAAATGAAGAAGACCTGCGTCGCAGCATCCCGGACGAGCAGAAACTCGACCAGGAAGGCGATGAAAACCAGCATCGACAATATGTGATTGATGAGGTTGCCGGGACCCGTTCTGGTCGCCTTCAGGATTTCGAAGAACAGCACGACAAGCGCTATGACGATGAAGAGATCGCCGAGCGCCATGCTCCAGATCGCCCCGGAGATCATCGACAATACGATGACGTCATGCTGCAGCGCCGGAATACCGCCCTCGCCCATCAGGCCCAGCATCGCCAGATTGTAGAGAACGAACGGGATAATCATCAGCGGCATTGCGGCTATCATCGGCAATCTCCTTGGCGGCTGGAAGAATACTGCCGCAAAGCATTGCCCCACCGCAAGTCATTGCAAATATTATATCGCCGAATATGAAAAGGCCGGCGTGACGCCAGCCTTGAAACTTTCGATCGGACGAGCCGAATCGGAAATTATGCGCTTTCCTTCGGCGTCAGAACCTGGCGGCCGCGATACATGCCGGTCTTCAGGTCAATGTGATGCGGGCGGCGCAGTTCGCCGGAGTTCTTGTCTTCGACATAGGTCGGAGCCTTCAGCGCATCAGCCGAACGGCGCATACCACGCTTGGACGGGCTTGTTTTTCTCTTCGGTACAGCCATTTCTCTTACTCCACTTGCGGGCAAAACATTCCCACGGCCAGACTGGCGGCCGAAACGGACATGTCGCGATTTCGGAAATTTTGCGCGCTTATACATGCAAGGGGCGGCCTTGACCAGTCCCCATGCATATTTTTTGACACGCCGACGATTCCCACCTCAGACTTCGTCTTCCGGCACGACCCAAGGCTCGGCGCGCGCCGCCTCTTCCCATTTCCGCCAGGCCGGATGCGCCTTCATGGTCTGCATATAGGCGAGCGTATCGCTTCGGTTGACCAGCTCATAGATCTCGAACCGGTTGACGACGGGCGCAAACATCGCATCCGCGCCGCTGAACGCGCCGAAGAGAAACGGTCCGCCGGATTGCTGCAGGAGGTCCCGCCAGATTGCCTCGATGCGGCTGATATCGGTATCGACACCATCCGGTAGCGCAATCCTGGCCTTCGGCCGACGGATATTCATCGGGCAAGCGCTGCGCAGAGCCCGGAAGCTCGAGAGCATTTCCATCGAAACCGACCGGGCGAGCGCCCGCTGGGCGCGATCGGCAGGCAGAAGACCGGCGTCCGGATAAAGCTCGGCGGCATATTCGATGATCGCCAGCGATTCCCAGATCTTCAACGCGCCATGCTGCAGAAGCGGCACTCGTCCGCTCGGAGATACGGCCTTGATATTGGGGTTGCCGCCCGCGTCGTCGAACGGGATCAGGACCTCCTCGAAATCGATACCGACGCCCGTCAGCGCCATCCAGGGCCGGAAAGACCAGGAGGAATAGTTCTTGTTGGCGATGTAGAGCGTCGGTCTGTCCATGGACTTCTCCCGTTCAGGCGTCGAAATCGAAAATCAGCAATTCGTGGAAATGGTTCATGTCCTCGAAGACGCAGAATGCCGGTGGCGTCAGCTCGAAAACAGGGGCCTTGCGGCGGATGTCCTCGGCAGCGTCATCGAGCATCGCCTGCCAGCGCGGCAATGCTTCGTCCTCCAGCCGCTCGATCGCATAGGCGAAGGTCATGTGGAACTTGTAGTCCTCATGGTTCGGCTGGCGATAGCCGAAAAGGTCGGCAAAGGCGCCGCGCCAGGCGCGCATGATGCTGCGGTCGTTCTCCGTCGCCCCGTCGAGGAGCAGGCCCGACGGGCGAGCTTCGACGATAGCGACATTGAAGGGGTCGGCCATCGAAAAGCCTTCGAGCCGCGCCGCCAACAGTTCCGTCATGTCGTCGATCGGCGTCTCGAGGGGGAGATCGCCCGGCCAGCAATCCTGCCGGCGCCTGGTCTCGATGACGCCTTCGAAAAGCGTCATGTGAAGGCTTGATATCGGCGTGAAGAGGAACTGCTCGGCCTCCGGCATCGCCAGATATTTCTCCCGCGCCTCGATCAGCACCGTCTGCGTCCGCGACCCTTTCTCGGCATGGCAGACGATGGTGTTGCCGGCTTCCGGCAAAAAGCCGCCGGCTTTGCGATAACGGCTGCCGAGATGGGCGGGCGGGTTCGGATTGTGCGTCTTCGAATAGAGAAGAAGCTCGGGAGAAAACATCGTAGGGGTCATGGGCGACTCAAGGGTTCTGATTGGACTGCACCGCCCATATGACAAAACCAAGAATGTCAGATGACGCTTGGTCCTTCTAACGAGAAATTCTGATCTCACTCATAGATGCATTTGATGTAATCGCCGGAACCCTGTGCACGTCTCTCGATGACGCCGGCAAGCCGGCGAAGACCGCGGCCTGGTTTGCCGGCATTGCGGTCGATCGGGTTCGGCAGCGAGACCGCAAGCAGTGATGCCTGGCGCCGCGTCAGCTTCGAGGCCGGCACCTTGAAATGATGCTGGGCCGCCGCCTCGATGCCGTAAATGCCCGGACCCCATTCAGCGATGTTGAGATAGATTTCCATCAGCCGCCGTTTCGACAGGACGAAATCCGTGGAGACGGCCAGCGGAAGCTCCATCGCCTTGCGCACGAAGGAGCGGCTGTTCCAGAGAAATAGGTTCTTCGCCGTCTGCATCGGGATGGTGCTGCCGCCGCGCGTTGCCTGGCCTTTCAGCGTATCTTCGACCAGCATGCGCATTTCCGCCCAGTCGACGCCGCCGTGAAAGCAATATTGCCCGTCTTCGGACATCATTACCGACTGCACCAGAACCGGGGCGATCTCATCAAGCGACACCCATCTGCGGTCATAACCGCGCAGCAGCACGAGATCGCGCAGCATCAGCGTCGAGACCGGGTGAATGAAAGGCAGCAGGTAGAAAAAGATCAGCGCGTAAGGAAGGATCACCAGCGCCAGCACGGCAAGCACGATGCGTTTCAACACACGCCGGTCTCCGAACCATTGCCGACGGGCCGGCATGTCGGCGATGTCCTCTCTCTCCGGCGCTATATCCAATGTCCCCAGCCCGATTTCGCTCCTGTCGTTCTCATAACCCCTGTGGGCCGCTTATGCCAGAGTGCGTGGCGAATCTTGCTGCGCCATCGACAATTCCGTTGCAAGCCCGGGGGCGCTCATGCCAAACAGCGCCCATGGATGCGAACCGGGACACTTTCGAGACGAGGCTGAAGAACAACGCCCGCGAGATCGAGGCGCTGCTCGATGCATTGCTTTTGCCGAACGCCCTTTCCGACGAAATCGCCAGGCCAGAGACCCTGCGCAGCGCCATGCACTATGCCGTGCTGAACGGCGGCAAGCGGCTGCGCCCGTTCCTGGTGGTCGAAAGTGCCGCCCTTCTCGGCGGCGATGCTGAGGCCGCACGCCGCGTCGGCGCCGCACTCGAATGCGTCCACTGTTATTCGCTCGTGCATGACGATCTGCCCGCCATGGATGATGATGATCTCCGCCGCGGCAAACCGACGGTCCACATCCAGTTCGATGAAGCCACGGCGATCCTCGCAGGCGACAGCCTGCTGACCTACGCCTTCGACATCATCGCCGCGCCGCAAACGGCGCTTGCCGATACGAGCAAGGCATCACTGGTTCTGGCGCTTGCCCGTGCCGCCGGTCTCGGCGGCATGGCCGGCGGCCAGGCGCTTGATCTCGCGGCGGAAAAACAGGCTCCGGACGAGGCCGGCATCATCCGCCTGCAGGCGATGAAAACCGGCGCGCTGATCCGCTTCGCCTGCGAAGCCGGCGCCATCATCGCGGCAAGCCTGCCGGAGGATCGGCACCGCCTGCGTGCTTTCGGCGAAAAGATCGGCCTTGCCTTTCAGCTCGCCGACGACATTCTCGACCTGACCTCGGATGCCGCGACCATGGGCAAGGCGACCGGCAAGGATGCGGCCCGCGGCAAGGGAACCCTTGTGGCGCTGCATGGCATCGAATGGGCCGAGGAGCAGCTCCGCCAGCATGTCCGCGATGCCGATGCGCTGCTGGCCCCCTACGGCGGCCGCGCCTCGACCCTCATCGCCGCGGCGCATTTCATCGCCGACCGGAAGAGCTGAAGCGTCACTCAGGCTGCCAGTATTTCCTTGAGGGCGGAAACCAGACGGGCGCATTCCTCGTCCGTGCCGATGCTGATGCGCAGGAAATCCGAAATGCGCGGCTTGGCGAAATGCCGGACGAGAACACCACGCTCCCGCAGAGCCGCTTGAAGCGCGGCACCCGACCGGCTTTCATGCCGTGCGAAAACGAAATTCGCCTGAGACGGCAGCACTTCGAATTCCAGCGCTTCGAGGTCCCGGACGAGACCGTCCCGGCTGGCGATGAGCATCTTCCGGCATGTCTCGAACCACGCCTCGTCCTTGATCGCCGCCGTTGCAGCAACCTGCGCCAGGCGATCGAGTGGATAGGAATTGAAGCTGTCCTTGACGCGCACCAGCGCCTCGATCAAGTCCCGCTGCCCGAGCGCGAAGCCGATGCGCAGGCCCGCAAAAGAGCGGGATTTCGACAGGGTCTGAACGACAAGCAGGTTGGGATATTTGGAAATGAGCGGGATGGCGCTGTCACCGCCGAAATCGACATAGGCCTCATCGATCACCACGACCGCGTCCGGATGGGCGGCGACAAGCGCCTCTATATCTGCAAGCGGCAGGCCGATGCCGGTCGGCGCATTCGGATTGGGGATGATGATCGCGCCGCACGGCCTGTCGTAATCCGCCAGTCGGATCTGGAACTTGTCATCGACAGGCACTTCGATCGCTTCGATGTCGTATAGCAGGCTATAAGTTGGATAGAAGCTGTAGCTCACATCGGGATAGAGAAGCGGCAGCTGATGATTCAGCAGCGCCTGAAACGCATGGGCGAGGACCTCGTCGGAGCCGTTGCCGACGAAGACCTCATCCGTCGTCAGGCCGTGACGAACAGCGATCGTCTCGCGCAATTCCGTCGCCGCCGGATCGGGATAGAGCCGCAGACGATCATCCGCCGCTTGGCCGATCGCCTCGATTGCCTTGGGGGACGGCCCGTAGGGGTTCTCGTTGGTGTTAAGCTTGACCAGCCCGGGGATGCGGGGCTGCTCCCCGGCGACATAGGGACGGAGCTTGCTGACGATGGGCGACCAGTAGCGGCTCATTCGAATTCGCGGACCTTCATTCCGCCGCCGTCCGCTGGCCGAAACGCTTCTCGATATAGTCGACGACGAGCGCCTCGAAGTCGGCAGCAATATTCGGACCGCGCAATGTCAGCGCCTTCCGGCCGTCTATGAAGACAGGGGCCGCCGGCGTCTCGCCGGTGCCGGGAAGCGAAATGCCGATATCGGCATGTTTGCTTTCGCCCGGCCCGTTGACGATGCAGCCCATGACGGCAACGTTCAGCGCCTCGACGCCCGGATATTTCTCGCGCCAGACCGGCATGTTCTTGCGGATGTCGTTCTGGATGTTCTGGGCCAGTTCCTGGAACACCGTCGACGTCGTGCGTCCGCAGCCGGGACAGGCGGCAACAACGGGCACGAACTGGCGGAAGCCCATGACCTGCAGAATTTCCTGCGCCACCTGAACTTCGCGCGTGCGGTCACCGTTCGGCTCCGGCGTCAGCGACACGCGGATCGTATCGCCGATGCCGTGCTGCAGCACGAAACCCATCGCCGCCGACGAGGCGACGATGCCCTTGGTGCCCATGCCGGCTTCGGTCAGGCCGAGATGAAGCGCGTGATTGGAACGCTCGGCGAGCATGGAATTGACGGCGATCAGGTCCTGAACCTGGCTGACTTTGGCCGACAGGATGATTCGGTTGCGCGGCAAGCCGATCTCTTCGGCAAGGGCCGCCGAAAGCAGCGCCGATTGCACGATTGCCTCTCGCGTCACCTGCCGGGCCGAAAGCGGCGAGCCGGCTGCGGCATTCTCATCCATCAGCGCCGTCAAGAGATCCTGATCGAGCGAACCCCAGTTGACGCCGATGCGCACCGGCTTGTCATAGCGGATCGCCATCTCGATGATCTCGGCGAACTGCTTGTCCTTCTTGTCCTTGAAGCCGACATTGCCGGGATTGATGCGGTATTTCGCCAGCGCTGCAGCACAATCAGGATGATCGGCAAGCAGTTTGTGGCCGATATAGTGGAAGTCGCCGATCAATGGCACGTCCGTGCCGAGCCGCAGCAGCCGCTCGCGGATCTTCGGCACGGCCGCCGCACTCGTCACGGTCGACAGTGATGCGCACCAGTTCCGAGCCCGCCCGGTGGAGAGCGGCGACCTGAGCGACGGTCGAATCGATATCAGCCGTATCGGTGTTCGTCATCGATTGCACGACGACCGGCGCCCCGCCGCCGACGATGACACCGCCGACATCGACAGCAACGGACGCGCGGCGCGGTTTCGGATCAAAATCGGCAGTTGGAGACATTAAGAGTTCCTGGACCCCTGTAAACAGTGCCTTTCAGGTGGATCATGACTGCTTTCTTGTCAACCGCTCCTGATATCACTTTTATCGGGAGGCGGCTCAGAGCATGACACCGAAAGGTGTGAGCGGTTTTCTCATGACATCATGCTCTGACTTTTTAATGGAGAACAGGATTCAGTTTTTAGGCCAACCGGGCCTAAAATCATCCTGTTTAGTGGCCGCCGCCGGAGACTCCGTCGGCATAACGGGCCAGTTTGGAAAACAGCAGAACGACGAGCAGCAGCGCCGGCAGCGCCATGAAGACCGCCGCAAAGCCGACATGCTCGGCGACGAAGCCGATCAGCGATGGCGCAACCAGCATGCCGGAATAGCCCATGGCCGTCACGACCGAGATGCCGATGCCGGGCTTGAGGCCGGGAATGTTGCCCGCCGCCGAGAAGGCGATCGGCACCATGTTGGAAATGCCGATGCCGCAAAAGGCAAAGCCCAGAATGGCGATCTCGGCATTGGGCGCCAGGCCTGCAAGCAGCATGCCGACGATGGCAAACACGGTGCAGATCCGCAGCGTTTTGACACCGCCCAGGCGATCGCGCACCAGGTCGCCGGCAAAGCGCATGATTGCCATCGTCGCCGAAAAGGCTGCAAAACCAAGGCCGGACAGCGCCACGGAGGCATCCATTTCCTGGCGGAGATAGAGCGCGCCCCAGTCCAGAACCGCGCCTTCCGGCACCATGGAGAACAAGGCCATCAATCCGAGCAGCCACGGCAGCGCCACCATCGGCAGCCTGGTCTTTTCCTTCTTGGCATCGGGATGCGGCGGATCGGCCAGGATCATTGGCCACGCGATCGCGAGGAAGATCGCCGCCAGCACCGTTGCCAGTTCGGCATGACCGAGAATACCGAGCTTGGAGATCACGATGCCGCCGAGACCCGAGCCAATCAGTCCGCCAAGGCTCCAGAAAGCGTGGCAGGAAGACATGATGGAGCGGCGCATGGATTTTTCGACCGATACCGCATTGGCATTCATCGCCACATCCATGGCACCGATAAAACCGCCGAACAGGAAGAGCGAGATTGCTCCGGTGATCACGTTCGGCGCGAGCGTCAATGCCAGGAGCAGCGGCAACACGCAGACAGCCAGCAGCTGAACGACGATACGCGAGCCGTGTTTGGCAATCTGCGCCCCGGCGATCGGCATCATGACCAGCGAACCGACGCCGAAGACGAGGATCATCAGCCCGAGCTCGAACTTGGAGAGCGCCAGCCGCTCGGCAAAATCCGGAATCTTCGGTGCCCAACAGCCGACGACGAAGCCGTTCATGAGAAAGAGCAGGGAAACCGCCGCCCTGCTTCTGGTGATGAAACCGCTTCGAGCTGCCGGCGGCGCATTCACATGACTATCCATTTCTCGGTCTTTCCTCATTGCCAGGCTTGCACGCCCGGTTTCCCTAAGCTCGATGACGAGGGTCTCAGTTCGTTTTCTCGGCGACAACAGTCCTGCATCCGCGCGCGCGGTAATCGGCGAGAATGGCCGGATCCGCATCGTGCTCGACGACCAGGCATTCGCAATGGGCAACCGGCAGAATGCTATGGGGGGCGGCAGTGCCGAATTTCTCCGAGGTTGCCGCCACCAATACCTTTCTGCTTCGCGACGCCGCATAGCGTTTGAACTCGGCATCTTCGAAACCGAATACGGTGATGCCGGCCTCAAGATCGACGCCGCAGGCGCCGAGAATGCAGAGATCGGGCGAAATCTGCTCCATATCCCGCAAGGCTTTGGCACCGAGCGAACCGCCCGTCTGCCGGTCCACCATTCCGCCGATCAGGATGACGTTGACGGCGGGCTTGTCGATCAGCGCTGCGGCGATCGCCGGAGCATTCGTCGCAGCCGTCAGCGCAAGCTCAGCCGGCAGTGCATTGGCAATTGCCAGATTGGTGCTGCCGGCATCGAAGAATACGGTCGAACCGGCGGCAATCTGCTGTGTCGCAGCCCGCGCCAGCGCCTGTTTCCGGTCGACGGCAAAACCGATGCGCTGCGTCAGACTTCCATGCGCCGGCGAGATCGGCAAAGCGCCGCCATAAACCCGCTCGCAGAGGCCCGCCGCAGCCATTTCCCGCAGATCGCGCCGCACCGTATCTTCGGAGACGCCGAATTCGAGCGCAAGTTCCGTCGCAAGCACGCGGCCGTTCAGCCGCAGCCTCTCGAAAATCACGCCCTGGCGCTCGCGCAACAAAAAATCCTGCATGTTTTTACCGGATTGAAAATCTTGAAAACCTAAAACGTGCATAAACGCTTATGATCAGGCGCACAATATGCACGAACACACGTTTCTTGACGTTGTGAAACAAAGCTCACCGCCAGAGTGAGAATCCTGAGTGCCGCGCGGGGAATGAGTTTGTTTCTGCAGGATTCACGGCTGAGACGACCGCTTGAGAAAAATATTTGCAGTTGCTGCTTTTATTCGCAGTTTTTTACGCTTCCGGCGCCCTAAATTTCTGCGAACTATCCCTCATCCGATGACAACCTCCCAAGGATGGATAAAACAATGAAATGGTTGAAAACCGTCGCCGCTGCCGCCCTCATTCAGGCTGCCGCCCTCCTGCCCGCCCATGCCGGCGAAAACCTCGCCACCATCAAATCGGCCGGCGTCTTCAAGATCGGTACCGAAGGCACCTATGCGCCCTTCACCTATCATGACGAAAGCGGCAAGCTCGTCGGCTTCGACGTCGAGATCGGCGAAGCGATCGCTGCCAAGCTCGGCGTCAAGGCCGAGTTCGTCGAAGGCAAGTGGGATGGCTTGATCGCCGGCCTCGACGCCAAGCGCTACGACACCGTCATCAACCAGGTCGGCATCACCGAAGCCCGCAAGCAGAAATATGATTTCTCCGAACCCTATATCGCCTCCAAGGCCGTGCTGATCGTCCGCGACGGCGACGACAGCATCAAGACCTTCGCCGACCTGAAGGGCAAGAAATCCGCCCAGTCGCTGACCAGCAACTTTGGCAAGATCGCAACCGAAGCCGGCGCCGAACTCGTCGGCACCGACGGTTTCGACCAGTCGATCCAGCTCGTGCTGACCAAGCGCGCCGACGCGACGATCAACGACAGCCTGTCCTTCCTCGATTTCAAGAAGCACAAGCCGGACGCGCCGGTGAAGATCGCCGCCGAGCAGGAGAATGCCGATTATTCCGGCGTCATCATCCGCAAGAACGAGCCGGAGCTTCTTGCCGAAATCAACAAGGCGCTCGCCGACATCAAAGCCGACGGCACCTACAAGAAGATCGCCGACAAGTATTTTGGTCAGGACGTCTCGGAGTAAGCTCACGAGAAAGTCCCCTCCCCAACCCCTCCCCACAAGGGGCAGGGGCTACCAGATTAAGTCCCTCCCCTTGTGGGGAGGGGTTGGGGAGGGGTATTCCGAGATATCCTGCCCAAACCCACGAGAGAGAACACCTGTGGCGCACTGGCTCCAACTGATGGCGGAATCGCTCCCCTCGCTTCTCTGGGCGGGACTAATCTTCACCATCCCCCTCACGCTGCTGTCTTTCGCTTTCGGCCTGATCCTCGGGCTGATCACCGCGATTGCCCGCCTTTTCGGCCCCGGGCCTGTCGCGGCCATCGCCCGTTTTTATGTCTGGGTCATCCGTGGCACGCCGCTGCTCGTCCAGCTTTTCGTGATTTTCTACGGCCTGCCGAGCATCGGCATCCTGCTCGATGCCTTTCCCGCCGCCCTCATCGGCTTCACCCTGAATATCGGCGCCTACAGTTCCGAGATCATCCGCGCCGTCATCTCCTCGGTGCCCAAGGGCCAGTGGGAGGCCGCCTATTCGATCGGCATGAGCTGGCGCCAGGCGATGAGCCGCACCATCCTGCCGCAGGCCGCCCGCGTCGCCGTGCCGCCGCTGTCGAACACCTTCATTTCGCTGGTCAAGGATACCTCGCTTGCCGCCGCCATCACCGTGCCGGAACTCTTTCAGGCGGCACAGCGCATCGTCGCCACCACCTATGAGCCGCTGATCCTCTATATCGAGGCGGCGCTGCTCTATCTCATGCTGAGCTCCGTCCTCTCGCAGCTGCAGGTTCGGCTGGAACGCCGCTTCGCGCGGTATGGCGGCATGCTGGAGGCCAATGCATGATCGAGCTTTCCCATGTCGAAAAGCGCTTCGGCGACGCCGTCATCCTGAAGGACATCAGCATCCGCATTCCCGAAGGCAGCGTCACCGCGCTGGTGGGACCCTCCGGCGGCGGCAAGAGCACGCTGCTGCGCTGCATCAACCTGCTCGAAATCCCGACGGCCGGGACGATCCGCCTCGGAGAGGAAACGCTGTCCTTTGCACCGGGCAAACGAACGAGCTGGCAGGCGATCCAGAAGATCCGCCGTCAGACGGGCATGGTCTTCCAGAACTTTCAGCTTTTCCCGCATCAGACCGCGATCGAGAATGTCATGGAGGGCCTGGTGACGGTGCTGAAATGGCCGCGGGAAAAGGCGCGTGAACGCGCCATGGAGCTGTTGACCAAGGTCGGCATGACCCACAAGGCCGACGCCTGGCCGTCGACGCTCTCAGGCGGCCAGCAGCAGCGTGTGGCAATCGCTCGCGCCCTGGCGCCGTCGCCGCGCGTGCTTCTCTGCGACGAGCCGACCTCGGCGCTCGATCCGGAACTTTCGGCCGAAGTGGTTGATGTGCTCGGCCGTCTCGCTAGAGAAGGCACGACAATGGTGATGGCGACCCACGATCTCCGGCTCGCCTCGAAGATCGCCAATGACGTCGTCTTCCTGGAAGCCGGAAGCGTGGTCGAAACCGGCAGCGCCAGGGCGATCTTCACGGCGCCAGAGCGCGAGCGCACCAAGCGCTTCATCTCGACGATCAACGCCGCCCACACTTACGATATCTGAGGCAATGCCGGGATGCGGGGCACCCGGCATTGCTCGAATGCCAATCAGGAGGCCGTGACGACGGCACGCGCAGCCTTCAGCGCATTTCCCCACCAGGTGATCTGATCGAGCAGGTTCTTGGCAGCCTCGTTGAGATGGGTGTAATCGCCAAGGCTCTTGCCCTCCTTGAGAACGGCAAGATATTCACTGAATGCGATGTGGACGCCTGTTTTGACGGAAGCGGCGCTCATTTCCACGAAGATCAGACGCAGCTGCTCGACCGCACGGGCGCCGCCAACGCCGCCGTAACCGACGAAACCGACCGGCTTCTGGATGAATTCGCCGAGATCGATCGCGTTCTTCAGAACGGCCGTCGGCGCATGATTGTACTCGGCAACGGTGAAGATGAAGCCGTCGAATTCACGCAACTTCTTCTTCCAGCGCTCGGCGGAGTCGCTTTCGGCCGTCGTAGCGCGTGCTTCGCCGAAGAAATGCATGGGATAGTCGAGAAGATCGAGAATCTCGACTTCCAGATCGGGGCGCTGGCCGGTGAGGTCGGCGATCCACTTGGCCGGATGTTCGGCAAAACGGCCAATACGCGTACTGCCGACAATGACGG
This sequence comes from Rhizobium sp. F40D2, assembly GCF_051810745.2. NCBI lineage: Bacteria > Pseudomonadati > Pseudomonadota > Alphaproteobacteria > Hyphomicrobiales > Rhizobiaceae > Rhizobium > Rhizobium sp. F40D2. The sequence continues at coordinate 1,742,195 of NZ_CM131436.1, read as the reverse complement.
CAATCTTCAGCTTGCTCATGGAGATGATTTCCTGATTGGTCTTGGGGGACGGATGGTGGGAGCGCAAGTCTATGAGAAAGCCTCCTCGCCGGGCAAGGCGAGGAGGCGGCTAACGCTTCAAAAAAATCAGTTTTTTGGCGGCCCGATCATACACAATCGGGTGATTGCCCATTGCTCAACTGCCATAGACGACGAGCAAGTCCTTGGCATCGATCTGGTCGCCCGCCTTGACGAGAACTTCGGTGATGGTGCCGTCCTTTTCGGCATGCAGCGCCGTTTCCATCTTCATCGCCTCGATGGAGACGAGCACGTCACCCGCACTGACGGCCTGGCCTGAAGAGACAAAGACGCGTGAGATGACGCCCGGCATCGGCGCACCGACATGAACGGCATTGCCCGGCTCGGCCTTGCGGCGGACGGCCGCACCCGTCGCCCCATGCGCCCGGTCCGGCACCTTGATACGGCGCGGCTGGCCGTTGAGCTCGAAGAAGATGGTCACCATGCCCTGGCTGTCGGTGGCGCTCATCGCCTGATTGACGATGACGAGCGTTTTGCCGCGCTCGATATCGGCAAACAGTTCCTCGCCGTCCTTGAGACCGTAGAAATAGGCGGGTGTCGGCAGCACCGAGACCGGCCCGTAGGTATCCGAGGCGAGCGCGAAGTCGGTAAAGACCTTCGGATACATCAGATAGGAGGCGAATTCGAAATCGCTGACCTCACGATCCAGCTTCGTCTCGATAACTTTACGCTCCGCATCGAGATCGGCATCGGAGAGCAGCGAGCCGGGACGCACGGTGTAGGGCTTGTCGCCCTTCAGCGCCTTCTTCTGCAGCGCTTCCGGCCATCCCGACGGCGGCTGGCCGAGATCGCCCTTCAGCATCGAGACCACCGATTCCGGGAAGGAGACTTCCCTGTTGGGGTTGACGACATCGGCGACCGTCAGGTCCTGGCTCACCATCATCAGCGCCATGTCGCCGACCACCTTGGAGGACGGCGTCACCTTGACGATATCACCGAACATCTGGTTGGCGTCGGCATAGGCCTGCGCCACTTGATGCCAGCGGGTTTCCAGACCGAGCGAGCGGGCCTGTTCCTTGAGGTTGGTGAACTGACCGCCCGGCATTTCATGCAGATAGACTTCCGAGGCCGGACCCTTCAGATCGCTTTCGAAAGCGGCATACTGGTTGCGCACCGCTTCCCAATAGAAGGAGACGCGGCGGATCCATTCCGGATCGAGGCCCGGATCGCGCTCCGTACCGCGCAGCGCCTCGACGATCGAGCCAAGACAGGGCTGCGACGTATTGCCGGACAGCGCATCCATGGCCGCATCGACGGCATCGACGCCGGCGTCGACCGCGGCAAGAACGGTCGCCGCCGCGATGCCCGACGTATCATGCGTGTGGAAATGGATCGGCAGGCTGGTCGCCTCGCGCAACGCCTTGAAGAGAACCTTCGCCGCCGCAGGCTTGAGCAGGCCGGCCATATCCTTGAGCGCAATGATATGGGCACCGGCCTTTTCCAGCTCGACCGCAAGGTCGGTATAATATTTCAGGTCATATTTCGGGCGAGCCGAGTTCATAATATCGCCGGTATAGCAGATCGCCGCCTCGCAGAGCTTGTTCTCCTCGGCGATGGCATCCATCGACACCCGCATGTTCTCGACCCAGTTCAGGCAGTCGAAGACGCGGAAGAGATCGATACCGCCGCGGGCAGCCTGGCGGACGAAGTATTTGACGACATTGTCGGGATAGTTGGTGTAGCCAACACCATTGGCGCCGCGCAGCAGCATCTGCAGCAGCAGGTTCGGCGCGCCCTCGCGGATCAGCGCCAGCCGCTCCCATGGGTCTTCCGTCAGGAAGCGCATCGAGACGTCGAAGGTGGCGCCGCCCCAGCATTCCAGCGAGAGCAGGTTCGGCAGCGCATGCGCATAGGTGCCGGCGATGCGGGCGATGTCATAGGTGCGCATGCGGGTGGCGAGCAGCGACTGGTGGCCGTCGCGCATCGTCGTGTCGGTCAGAAGCACCCGCTTCTCGTTGCGCATCCATTCGCCGAATTTCTTCGGGCCGAGCGTGTCGAGAAGCTGCTTGGTGCCGTCCTTGACGCCATTTCCGTTGGCATAGGGCACCACAGGCTGGGCGGCGTTATCAAGCGGCCTCGGCCGGTCCTTGGCTTCGGGATGGCCGTTGACGGTGACGTCGGCGAGATAGGTGAGCAGCTTCGTCGCGCGGTCCTGGCGCTTGACCTGCTGGAAGAGTTCCGGCGTCGTGTCGATGAAGCGGGTGGTGTAGCTGTTGTCGCGGAATTTCGGATGGCCGATGATCGCTTCGAGGAAGGTCAGGTTGGTGGCCACGCCGCGGATGCGGAATTCACGCAGCGCCCGGTCCATGCGGGAAATCGCTTCGGAGGGGTTCGGCGCCCAGGCCGTGACCTTGACGAGCAGCGGATCGTAATAGCGGGTGATGATGGCGCCCGAATAGGAGGTGCCGCCGTCGAGGCGGATGCCGAAACCGGAAGCCGAGCGATAGGCGGTGATGCGGCCGTAATCCGGAATGAAGTTGTGCTCCGGATCCTCGGTGGTGATGCGGCACTGCAGCGCATGGCCGTTGAGACGGATGTCGGCCTGAGCGGGAACGCCGGATTCCGGCGTACCGATCGCGGCGCCGTCAAGGATGTGGATCTGCGCCTTGACGATGTCGATGCCGGTGACGACTTCGGTGACCGTATGCTCGACCTGGATGCGCGGATTGACTTCAATGAAGTAGAATTTGCCGGTATCGGCATCCATCAGATATTCGACGGTGCCGGCGCCCACATAATTGGTCGCCGCTGCGATCTTCAGCGAATAGGCGGCGAGTTCCTGGCGCTGCGCCTCGGAAAGATAGGGGGCCGGCGCCCGCTCGACGACCTTCTGGTTGCGGCGCTGTATGGAGCAGTCACGCTCGAACAGATGCACGACATTGCCGTGCGTATCGCCGAGAACCTGGCTTTCGACATGGCGGGCCCGCTCGACGAGCTTTTCCAGATAGACCTCGTCCTTGCCGAAGGCGGCCATCGCCTCGCGCTTGGCCTCGGTCACCTCACGGGCGAGATCCTTCGGGTCGCGGATGGCGCGCATGCCGCGCCCGCCGCCGCCCCAGGAAGCCTTGAGCATGACGGGATAACCGATCTCTTTCGCCATCTCCGCCACCACAGCCATATCGTCTGGCAGGGGCTCGGTCGCCGGCACGACAGGCACGCCGACCGAGATCGCCAGATTGCGGGCCGCAACCTTGTTGCCGAGCTGGCGCATCGTATCGGCCCTCGGGCCGATGAAGATGATACCGGCCTTGTTGCAGGCATCGACGAATTCGGGGCTTTCCGACAGCAGGCCGTAACCCGGGTGAATGGCATCGGCGCCCGAGAGTTTAGCGACGCGGATCACCTCGTCGATCGACAGATAGCTTTCGATCGGTCCGAGATCACGCGCAAGATGCGGGCCGCGGCCGACCTGATAGCTTTCGTCCGCCTTGAAGCGGTGTAGCGCCAGCTTGTCCTCTTCAGCCCAGATCGCCACGGTTTTTATTCCAAGCTCGTTGGCCGCGCGGAACACGCGAATGGCAATTTCGGAGCGGTTGGCAACGAGAATCTTGGAAATGGGCAAAACGGTCTCCTCAGACGTTCAGACGCGGGCATGCTGCACCCGCGAAGGAAATTCTTAACTTCTTGTCACAGGAAGTTCAATTTCTCTTGCGACTGCGAAATGCAATTTCTCGCCATTCTGGATACGGATGTTGTCCGGCCGGATCGGCCAAAATCTGAATCCCTATCAAATCAGAGAGATAGCGTGAAACGCGCTTATACTGTCAGCATCATGCTTTAGCTTATCAGCCGGTGACGGAAGGCGAGCGCCACCGCCTGTTGCCGGTTTTTCGCCTTCAGCTTGTTCTGCAAGCCGTTCATATACCAGTCAACCGTGTGGTTTGAGATCTTGAGCACCTTGCCGATTTCCATCGAGGTCATGCCTTCGGCGAGATAATGCAGGATCTCCATTTCACGTCGCGTCAGCGGCGTGTCGGCCGGCAGTACGGTTTCCAGCGCCTGCGCCTCGTCCTTCAGTTCGAGCAATCGCCAGAAACTCTTGCGCGCCACCGCTTCAAACAGGGCGATCTCCACGGGCGACAGCTCGACAGGTTTGCCGGCGAGACTGAGGCTGCCGAGAATGCCGTTCCGTCCGTGGACGGGAAAGATATAGCCGTCTTCCAGTCCGTGACCGAAGGCATCGACCATCATCTGCTCCATGCGGCGCTGCTGCGCATCCTTGCCGAAGGCCGCCAAACTTTCCCGCCAGCGGAAAGGCCGTTGCGCATGGGCGAGATAGCGCACCATCGGATCGATCATAACATATTTTTTCGCGGAATAGATTTCCGGCCATTGTTTCGGCCAGCGGTGGGCAAGCGCCGCGTCCCGAGATTCCGGATTCCGCTGCGCCGGATTTTGCGGCAAATGGCGCAGCAGGCCGTAATATGCGAAGCCGCAATCGTCGATCACCCGCTCGAGCTCGGTCACCACAGCCCGAGAGTTTGGCGATTCTTCCAGAATTATAAGCAATTGAATTAACAAATTAATATTCACAAAATGCCCCTTGCCCGGACGTGACGCCCGCATCCGAGGCCGTCGGCGGCTTTTCAAATGGGTCGCGAAACGGTCTTCTCAAAAAATGCAGTCTCTAATTTTAATGCTGTGCTAAAAATTTACTAAAATGCAAGCGCAAATTGTTGCGCGGATATAGCCGAGTAACAATTTCAGCGCCATAGCCTATCTCGTCGCATCTTGCGATAGTACGATCGGGTGAATCGTCGCCTGGATGGAGCCCTGAATGCTCCGTTAATCGCCGGTTCAGGTAGCCTTTTGTAGCATGGCATCATCCCGTTTTCGCAGATGCACAAGAGGTTCGACGTGACGCTATTCAAGGTCTATGCAAGAGCTCTGCGCTATCTTGGCGCTTACAAGCTGCGCGTATCCCTGGTCGTGGTGGCAAACATCGTTCTGGCAACGATTACCATCGCGGAGCCGATCCTGTTCGGTCGCATTATCGATGCGATTTCCGGCAAGGGTGAGGTCAAGCCTATCCTTTTCATGTGGGCGACTTTCGCGGTCTTCAACACCGTCGCCTTCGTCCTGGTCGCCCGCGAGGCCGACCGGCTGGCCCATGGCCGGCGGGCGACGCTGCTGACAGAAGCCTTCGGCCGGATCATTTCCATGCCGCTTGGCTGGCACCATCAGCGCGGCACCTCCAACGCGCTGCATACATTGTTGCGCGCCTGCGAAACGCTGTTTGGTCTCTGGCTGGAATTCATGCGCAACCATCTGTCGACGGTCATCGCGCTTGCCCTTCTGATCCCGACCGCAATGTCGATGGACCTGCGCCTTTCCGCCGTACTGATGGTGCTCGCCGTCGCCTACTGGCTGATCGGCCGCGTCGTCATGAGCCGCACCAAGGACGGTCAGGCTTCGGTCGAAAACCATTATCACACGGTTTTCTCGCATGTCAGCGACTCGATCAGCAACGTTTCGGTCCTGCACAGCTACAACCGCATCGAGGCTGAAACCCGGGCGCTGAAATCCTTTGCCGACCGCCTGCTCGAAGCCCAATATCCGGTGCTCGACTGGTGGGCGATCGCCAGCGCGCTGAACCGCATGGCGTCGACCATTGCGATGATGGTGGTTCTGATCATCGGCACCATGCTCGTCCAGGCCGGCCAGTTGCGCGTCGGCGACGTCATTGCCTTCATCGGCTTTGCCAACCTGCTGATCGGCCGCCTCGACCTGATGCGCCAGTTCGCCACGCAGATTTTCGAAGCTCGTTCCAAGCTCGAGGAATTCTATACGCTCGAAGACTCAGTGCGTGAACGCGAAGAACCTGCCGGCAATGGCGAGATCAAGGACGTCAAGGGTGCGATCGAATTCCGCGACGTCTCCTTCGGCTTCGGCAACAGCTCGCAAGGCCTGCACAATGTCTCCTTCTCGGTGAAGGCAGGCCAGACGGTCGCGATCGTCGGCCCGACCGGCGCCGGCAAGACGACGCTGGTCAACCTGCTGCAGCGCGTCTACGACGCCCAAAGCGGCCAGATCCTCGTTGACGGCACCGATATCACCAAGGTGACCCGCAAGTCACTGCGTCGCCATATCGCGACCGTCTTCCAGGATGCGGGCCTGCTGAACCGTTCAATCAGCGACAATATCCGCCTCGGTCGCGAAGGTGCGAGCGAAGAGGAAATGCGCCGTGCGGCCGAAGCCGCCGCCGCCGCCGACTTTATTGAGACCCGTGAGGATCGCTACGATACGCACGTCGGTGAACGCGGCAACAAGCTCTCCGGCGGCGAGCGCCAGCGTATCGCGATTGCCCGCGCCATCCTCAAGGACGCGCCGATCCTGGTGCTCGACGAGGCGACCTCGGCGCTCGACGTCGAGACCGAAAACCGCGTCAAGGCCGCGATCGACAATCTGCGTCAGAATCGCACCACCTTCATCATCGCCCACCGCCTGTCGACGGTTCGCGAAGCCGATATGGTGCTCTTCCTCGATGACGGCCGCGTCGTCGAACAGGGCAGCTTCGACGAACTCAGCCACAGCAACGGCCGCTTCGCCGCCCTGCTGCGCGCCAGCGGCATCCTCACGGACGAAGAGGTCCGCAAGGCCCACACCACCGAAGCCGCCTGATCGCTCGGGGTTTTAAGACAAAGGCCGGAAGGGTAGCTCCCTTCCGGCCTTTTTTGTTGGGATGGGTGAAGCGGCTGCATCGAACTGCGTTCATACGGCGCGCTTTAAAGACTTGGTTTTTTCCCAATACCTCTGTGGTCGATGGATCGGCAGCCAGGCGTGGATACCCCTGCCTGTCAGACGTGGTCCCAACACGGAGGGAATTGGCGAGCGGCTGCCCTCTCCCTCCACTCTAGTACCGTGCGGAACATCGGTTGGTCATTGACGGGGGAAACCATCGCGCCCAGCCAATCCCCCACTGTGCGGGAGATGCCAGCCAGGGCAGAGGCGGTGTCCCACACCGCCACATCTCCTTCCCACTACACCGATTGACCACGCTGCCGATCTTCCTACCTTCCGCCTTGTCACCCGGCATCGGAAGGAAAGCCCATGAAGGTCCTGCGCATCGTCGCCAATATCGAGGCCCCCGATATCAGCTCGGCCCGGCGCTTCTATCAGGATATCCTCGGTCTCGACGTCGTCATGGATCACGGCTGGATCACGACCTTCGCCGCCGCGAGACCGATGAACGTTCAGCTGAGCATCGCCAGCGAGGGCGGTTCCGGAACGCCGGTGCCCGATCTTTCGATCGAAGTTGATGATCTCGATGCCGTGTTCGAGGCGGTGTCGGCTGCCGGTTTTGCGATCGAGTATGGGCCGGCCGACGAGCCCTGGGGCGTCAGGCGCTTTTATGTGCGCGATCCGCTGGGCAAGCTGGTGAACATTCTCGTCCATGAAAATTGAGCCGGCGGCCATCGGCCACCGGCTCCTTCATCTCACTGCCACGTCCGAGACTTATTTCCGATCGTTGCGGCGGTAGGCGTTTGCCGTTCCGCCGATCCGGACGGGCACCGGGATGGTGCCGGGCTCGGTGACGAGTTTCCCCTTGACCTTGCCCTGCTGGCGCTTGCGTTCGAGATAATAGGCATAGGCGAATTGCGTCGCGATGCCGGCGACCACGAAGAGCGGACCGACCAGCGGGTCCTTGTTGGTGATATAGAGCACCACCTGGCCGATCATGGCGAGGATCGTGCCGGCAACGAAGATGTTCAGCGAATGGCGGCCGAGGATCGTCAGCGGATGGTCCGCAGGACGGCGCAGAATGCGTGACAGCGCCGGAATGCTGACGACGAGATAGCTAAGCGCCAGCACGTGCAGCAGCCGCGGCAGCGACAGGAAGGTCTTGTCGAAGCCGGTGATAACAGTCGGCAGGCCAAGTGCTGCCAGCGAATTGCCAAAGGCCCAGAGATGGCCGGTCACCCAGACGAAGGACAACGCGACGTAACCGGCAGCGGCCACAAACAGCAGCGGATGCTGCGGAATCGTGCCGCCTCGCTTGATATGCAGCATCGAAACGATGCCGATCGAAAACAGGAACTGCCAGGAAAGCGGATTGAGGAACCAGTAGCTCTCGATCAGCATGTTGTGCGGCGCCACCTCATAAATGCCTGCAAGCAGCCAGACCGTGCCGGAGACGCCGAGCGCCAGCAACGAACTGCGCGCATTCAAGAGCAGGATGATCGGCACCATCAGCATCAATGCCCCGTACATCGGAAGGATATTGTTGTAGCCGATCTGATGGCCGAGCAGCAGCAGCGCCGGGATACCGGCCTTCAGGTTCATCAGCACCGCTAGAATGTTGATTTCAACAAGCAAACCCGGCCGGTGAAACAGCCACGCTCCGCAGATGAACAGCGCCAGCGTCATGAAGGTGGTGATCATATGAGCGAGATAAAGCGTGAAGGCGCGTTTCGCCGCCTTGATCGCCATCTTGAGCCGATTGCCAGGCCGGAACCCGGAACCATAGGCAAGGCCGACGGCGATGCCCGAGATCAGCACGAAGGCCTCGGCGGCATCGGAGAAGCCGAAATTCTTCGTCGTCAGATATTCGAAGATCTGTCCAGGAACATGATTGATGAAAATCATGATCAGCGCCACGCCGCGCAAGACGTCAAGCCTGGTGTCACGCATTGGCGCAGCTGCGGATAGGGGACTGCGCCCGGTGAAGATGGCTTCGGTCGGCGTGCTTGCCATAGGTTTCTCCTTGTCATCCGATTTGCAAACGCGACGATGGCCAAAAGGGTTCCTTTTTGGCCATCGCGAATCGCCGTGTTTTTCAGCATGGAGAATGCTGTTATCCGAGCGGATATCCCTCTTCGGGATCGGTGACTTCGCAGCCGTTGATTGATAGAGTGTAGCCGCTGTCATTGGACGCTTTTGAGACCGAAATGCGGTATTTGCCGCCGCCGTGTTCCACCTCTGCCGCAAAACCGTCCCATTCCGACGGGAGCGATGGCCGCACATAAAGCCTCCCGCCCTTCAGCCGGATGCCGAGGATGCCCTCGACGGCGGCACGGTAAAGCCAGCCGGCGGAACCGGTATACCAGGTCCAGCCGCCGCGCGACGTATAGGGCTCATGGCCGTAAACGTCTGCCGCCACGACATAGGGCTCGACGCGGTATTGCTCCGCCGAAGCCTTGTCGAGCGCGTGGGTGATCGGGTTGAGGATCTGGAAGCAGCGCAACGCATCATCGCCCCGCTTTTGTTCCGCCAGCGCCATCACCACCCAGGTCGCGGCATGGGTATATTGCCCGCCATTTTCGCGCACCCCCGGTGGGTAGGCCTTGATATAACCGGGATCCCTGGCGGAATTGACGAAAGGCGGCGTGAACAGCCGGATGATGCGGGCATCCTCATCGACCAGCTGGTCGAGCACGGCATCCATCGCCGTGACGGCGCGGGCCGGATCACCCTCGCCCGACAGCACGCTCCATGACTGCGCAATCGAATCGATCCGGCATTCCGGGCTTTCCCTGGAGCCGAGCAGCGCACCGTCGTCGAACGTGCCGCGGCGATAGTAGCCGCCATCCCAGGCCGCAGTTTCGAGCGCTTTCTTAAGCTCGGTCAGATGCGCCGACCAGCGCTCCGCGCGGGCCGTGTCGCCGCGCTCTTCGGCATAGGGAATGAAGGAACGCAAGGCGCCTGCCAGGAACCAGCCGAGCCAGACGCTGGTGCCGCGCCCGCCGATGCCGACGCGGTTCATGCCGTCGTTCCAGTCGCCGCCAAGGAACAGCGGCAGGCCGTTTGCTCCCTTGCGGGCGATGGCGAGATCGAGTGCCAGCGCCGCGTGTTCGTAGACGCTCGCCTTGTCCTCGGAAATCTCAGGCCTGTAGAAGGAATCGTGCTGGCCTTCGAGCAGGGCCGGTCCTTCCAGGAAGGCGATCTCCTCGTCGAGCACACTCTTGTCGCCGGTGACGCTGCAATAATGATGGATCGCATAGCTGAGCCAGACGACGTCGTCCGAGATCAATGTGCGCACGCCCGCACCCGTTCCCGGCAGCCACCAATGCTGCACGTCGCCTTCGCGGAATTGGCGCGAAGACGCGTTCAGGATCTGCCCGCGGGCAAGCGAGGGTTCGTGCAGCACGAAGGCCAGCGTGTCCTGCAGCTGATCGCGGAAGCCGAAGGCGCCGCTTGCCTGGTAGAAGGCGGTGCGGGCCATGATGCGGCAGCCGAGGCTCTGATAGGGCAGCCAGGTGTTCACGAGATTGTTCATCCCGCGATCCGGCGTCGATATCTGCAGCCTTCCGGTAAAATCCCGCCAGAAGGCCCGGTTCGTCTCGACGACATCGTCGAACGAAGCCTTGCGGATATCGGCGATGACGCTGCGCGCTTCTTCCTCCGTGGGCGTATCGCCGAGGAGGAAGGTGAAGTCGCGCTCCTCGCCAGCGGCAACCTCGAAGTCGATCGCAAGGGCTGCGGCCGGATCACCGTCGAGATCGGCCGTGCCGGAAAGCGAGGCGGCGGATATAACGGCCTGCGGCGCCTGGATCGTTCCCGCCTTGCCGACGAATTCGCGCCGGCTTGCCGAGAAGCTCGAAAGCGCCTCGCTCGCCGCGAAGAAGGCGATGCGGTTGGAATAATCGATGCTGTAGGGATTGGTGGCAAACAGCGCCCCCGTCTGCTCGTCATATCTCGACAGGATGAAGGGCGCGGTGCGTGCCGCATTGCTGCCAAGGATCCACTCGACGTAACCGTAGAGACGCAGCCTGCGGCTGGTCGAACCGGTATTGCGCAGGCGCAGACGCTGCAGTTTCACCGGCCTTTCGCGGTCGATCGTCTGCGTGAGCTCCAGCGCGATATCGTGCTGAACGCTGGAGAAAGCGGAATAGCCGAGCCCGTGGCGGGCTTCGAAACGAATGTCCGGCCGGCGCGAAAGCGCTGCGAACGGCGTCATGACAGCACCGCTGTCGAGATCGGCGAGATAGAACGCCTCACCCGAACGGTTGATCACCGCATCGTTCGACCAGGAGGTAAGCTGATAGTCGCGCGAATTGGCGCTCCAGGTGAAGCCCGCGCCCTCAGCCGACACGTGGAAGCCGAACCTGTCGTTGGAGATGACATTGATCCAGGGCTGCGGCGTCGCGTGGCCTCCGGGCAGGCGAACGACATATTCGCGTCCGTCGCGGGCAAAGCCGCCGATGCCGTTCCAGAAGTCGAGATCGCCCTCCTCCTCGATGACGACGGCTGGCACGACGGGCGGCGACACCGGCGCGGCGCGCTTGACCGGGGCCTTGTTGCGCTCGGCCCGTTCCATCTCCTGCTGCTCCTCCTTGGAGGGGGCAAACAGGGCGACGGCGCGGTTGATCTGGTCGACCACCTTGCCGTTCTTCGTATGCAGCGTGACGCGGGAAGCCGCGATCAGCGCATGATAGGTGCTCTCCTCCATCAGGTCCTTGCGAACTGCAAAGATATGCTGGCGCAAGCCGTCGGCCTGGCCCATGCGGCGGACGTTTTCGCACATGGCGTCGAGCGCGTGCTGCATGTCCTGCGCATAGGAAGAGGCTCGTTCGTTCATGATGACGAGATCGGCGGTGACGCCGCGCGAGCGCAGATATTCCTGCGCCAGCAGTGCCTCACGGGCGATGTCGAGATCCATATCGTCGTTGATGCGCAGCGTGAAGATCGGAAAGTCGCCGGAGATCGCCAGCGGCCACAGCGCCGATTGCGACTGCAGGCCGGCCTCGACGGTCGCCTCGTCTTTGCGCAGCTGCATATCGGGATAGACGAGATAGCGGCCGAGATGCTGGAAGGCCGCCGCCTGCTGCGAGGTGACGCCGACGTGACGCATCTGCACCTGGGTGCGCGTCCAGGCCTGGACCAACTCGTGGGTAAAGGCGTCGGGATGACGGTAGCGATTGACCGCCTTGTCGACTTCTTCGCGGCTAGGCGCTGCGATCGTCCAGAAGATCACGCTGACTTTCTTGCCGGCCGGCACGCGGACGGTGCGACGCAGCGACATCACCGCATCGAGCATGAAGCCGTCGCTGCCGGAAAGCGTCGCCCCCGGATCGAAGGCCGCCGCATCGGCAAGGCTGCGGCCACGGCCGATGAACTTGCGTCGGTCGGTCTCGAATTCCGTGTGGCGGGTGTCGCCGGCATTGTCGACGATCAGATGGGCGATGCTGATGTTCGGCTCGTTCGGATCGCGCTTGTTGCGTTCGGCGCGGATGACGTCGCCGCGCTTGCCGATCTCGGTCTTGACGAACATGCGGGCGAATGCCGGGTGCGCATTGTCGGTATCGTCGGAGGTAATCACCGGTTCGAGATAGGAGGTGACTTCGATGAAACGGTCTTCCGCGCCCATGTTGAGCAGGGTCACACGGCGGGCCTCCGCATCATGCTCGGTCGCAATGATGCATTCCACCTCGCTCGTCAGGTCGCCGACCGTCTTGGTGAACTGTGCCTTCTCGTCGGCGAATTCGACCTTCATCTTCTCGCCTTCGACACCCTTGGGCTCCGATGTCGTCGACCACCATTCGTTTGTGGCGGTATCGCGCAGGAAGATGAAGCTGCCCCAGCGGTCTTCGGTCGGATCGGCTTTCCAGCGGGAAACGGAAAGGCCGTTCCAACGAGAATAGCCGGCGCCTGTCGCCGTCAGCATCAACGAATAATGGCCGTTCGACAAGAATACGAGTTCGCGGTCGCGCGACGCCGGATCGCTGATCTTCCTGATCTCCGGTCGCAGCAGGTCGTCCTGGATGCTCGCCGGCGTATCGGATTCATGCTTGCCGCTCATGACCGGAATGTCACGCGGCGCCTTTTCCTGCAGCAGAAGCTCCGCTGCCTCGATGACCGGATCGGCGTGGAAGAGCTCGCGCAGATGGCCGTTAAAGGCGACGTTGGCAACGGCTGCGATCGACATGCCGTGATGGTGGGCGTAATAATTGTAGACCACGGCGCATTTCTTGCCTTCCGGCACGCGCGTCGGTGTGAAGTCGACAGCATCGTGGAAGCCGAACTTGCCGAGCGCGCCGACCTTGCGCAGCCTCTGCAGATTTTCGAGCGCGCTCGGCGGGTCGTACTGGCTGGCGAGCAGCGAGGCGTAGGGCGCGATGACGGCATTGTGGCCGAGGCCGCGCTTCAGGCCGAGCGTCGGCACGCCGAAATTCGTGTACTGATAGTTGAGGTTATGGTCGCGGGCATTGAAGGCCGCCTCCGAAATGCCCCACGGAATGCCGAGCTTGCGGGCGTAATTCATCTGTTCGACGACAACCAGATTGTTGGTCTGGTTGAGAATGCCCCCGCCGCGCTCCTGCATGACGAGCGGCGGCATCAGATATTCGAACATCGAGCCGGACCAGGAGACCAGCGCGCCGCGCGACCCCACAGGCACGACCTGGCGGCCGAGGCGGTACCAGTGCTCCGTCGGCAGATCGCCCTTGGCGATGCCGAACAGACTGGTCAGGCGGCATTCCGAAGCGAGAAGGTCATAGCAGGCCTGGTCGAGTTCACCGCTTTCGACGCGATAGCCGATCGACAGCAAACGGCGCTCTGGCCGGAACAGGAAGCCGAAATCCATCGAGAAAGCCAGATCGCGTGCCTTGTCGCGCAACGTCACCAGGCGCGGCCTGAGCGCATCGACCTTGGAAAGGTCGAAGGTGCTGTCTGAAATATGCGCCTCGCAGACCTTCACCAGGGATGCCGCCCATTGGGTGACTTCTTCGCTCTGTTTCGACTTGACCTCATGGTCAAGATTGGCAGCGAGCTTCTCGATATCGCGGGCGAGAACGGCGAGGTTGATGATGCGGATCGAGGCGAATTCATGCTCGCGCTTGACGGCGGCAAGCGCATTCTGGAAACCGACGATGCGTTCCTCCAGGCGCCGGCGCAGCGGCCGCACGGTCTTGCGATCATCAGGCAGGTCCGCCAGCACTTCACCGAGAATGCCGGCGGTGTCGCCGACGCCGTCGAGGTTGCCCTGCATATGGGCGGACGGCGCCTCGGCCCAGTTGCGGCAGGCCGACGAAATGGCGATCAGATGACCGGCGAGATTGCCGCTGTCGACCGCCGAGACATAACGCGGCCCAAGCGTCTGCAGCGTATCGGTGTGATACCAGTTGAACAGATGGCCGCGGAATTTCTCCATTCTGTCGATCGTCGAAATCGTCTGCTCCAGCCGCTCGAGCGTCTCCTCGAAGGAGAACCAGCCGAATTGCCGGCCGGACACGACGGAGAGCAGATAGACGCCGATATTGGTCGGCGAGGTGCGCGCCGCGACAATCACATGCGGCGTTTCCTGGATATTGTCCGGCGGCAGATAGTTCTGCTCCGCCGTGGTGAAGGTCTCGAAATAACGCCAGGTGCGCCGGGCGATCTTGCGCAGTTCGCTCGACACCGAATCGGCGACCTCGAGCCGGTCCTCGGTCTCCGCCGACTGGCTGACATACCAGGCGACGACCGGCGACAGGATCCACAAAAGCGCGAAGGGAATGCCGACGACGAAGGCGTTGTCGCCGGGCAGGGCTGCAAAACCAAGCGCCAGCAGCGCCAGCGCCGGCGCATGCCACATTGCCTTGTAATAGGCGATCAGCGTTCCCTGGCCGCCGGCTTGAACGCTGGCGGCGGTCCGCCACTGCAGCATCAGCTTGCGGCTGACGAACAGGCGGTAGAGCGACCGGCCGATCGCATCGGCCATCATGGCGGCGGAATCGGCGATGAAGACGATCCGCAGAGCAACCTGCGCATTGGCGGCCGTGATATCGGACCAGACGGTATAGAGATGGGCGCGGGCGACGATATCGCTGGTGCGCGGAATGATGCCGTTGATCAGCGACAGCGTCGGCGCGACGAACAGGCAGAAGATCAGCAGAATCTGCCAGATCAGCGCGCCGAGCGGACCCATGAAATACCAGCCGAGCACGGAGGCGAAGAACCAGGCGATCGGCGTCAGCGAGCGGCGCAGATTGTCGAACATCTTCCAGCGGCCGAGTGCCGTGACGCCGTATTTCGGATTGAACATATAGGGCAGCAGCTGCCAGTCGCCGCGCGCCCAGCGATGCTGGCGCGAGGTCTCGACCTCGTAGCGGATCGGGAAATCCTCCACCAGTTCGAGATCGGTAACGAGCGCGCAGCGCGCCATCGAGCCTTCGAGAAGATCGTGGCTGAGCACGGAGTTTTCGTCGATTCGGCCCTTCAGCGAGGCTTCGAAGGCATCGACATGATAAAGACCCTTGCCGGTGAAGGTGCCTTCGCCGGCGAGATCCTGATAGACGTCGGACACAGTGAAGACGTAAGGGTCGAGGCCGCGATTGATCGAAAAGACGCGCTGGAAGACCGACGCGTCCTTGCCCGTCGTCAGCGACGGGGTGACGCGCGGCTGCAGCACGCCGTAGCCGCTTTCGACACGGCCGGTTTTCGGATTGATGACCGGGCGGTTGATCGGATGGTAGAGCTTGCCGACGAGCTTGGTGACGGCATCGCGCATCAGGCGCGTGTCGGCATCGAGCGTCATGACATATTGCACATTGGCCGGCACGGTGTTGGCGCCCGGCAGATAGGTCGTGTCGCGGTCGCCGCGCAGCAGCATGTTCAGCTCATGCAGCTTGCCGCGTTTGCGCTCCCAGCCCATCCACACACCTTCGGAGGGATTGTAGAGGCGGCGGCGATGCAACAGATAGAAACGCGTCTTGCCATCATAGGCATAGCGGGCGGAAAGATTGGCGATCTCGCGCCTGGCATAGTCGAGAACCTCGAGATCGGCGGGCGTTTCTTCAGCCTCGCTGTCAGGCCAATCGCTGAGCAGCGCGAAATAGAGTTCGCCGCGCGGATTGGCAAGGTAATGAACCTCGAGATTGCGCACGTGATCGTCGACGCTGTCGCGGTTCGAGATCAGACAGGGAACGACGAGCAGTGTGCGCGCATCCTCCGGAATGCCTTCCTTGAACTCGTAGCCGACAAGGCGCGCCGGCGTCACGAAGAAGGAAAGCACGGTGTTGAAGAGACCTGTCGCCCCCTCCGACGCCGGCAGTGAGAACATGATCAGCAGCAGGGCGATTTCGATCGCCCCCATGCCGGCATTGGCCATGAACCGGCCCACGATCGCCATGGCGATGATCGTCAAAAGCATGACGGGCACGGCAATTGCCAGCCAGTTGAACCGGCGCACCGCGCGTACGAAATGCTGGGTGACAGTCGGGCGATAGTTCGCCCGCGCCTCGAGCTTCGGCCGCTGGGCGCCGGAGAGGAAACCGCCGACATTCGGTTCATGCGGCTGCGGCTCGTCTGAGGCCTTGGCTGCGGCCGTCATGTCGAGCGCCAGCTGGGCGATTTCCATTTCGGTCAGCGGCGAGCGTTTGGCGAGCTTTTCGATCTGTTTGCGGTATTTGTTGCGCGAGCCGGAATCGAGGATGCCGTAATCCGAATGCTCCCAGAGCAACTTGTCGACATGGCTGACCTGCTCGACCCAGACCGACCATTCGGCATCGTCGATCTCGCGAAGGCTGCGGATGATGTTGCCCATCGTCACGTTGCCGGAAGAGAGGCGGCTGTGTTCAGCCGTCGTCGCCTCTTCTGTATTGCGGCCAAGCTCTTCCAGCCGCTCGTCAAGCCAGGTGATCGCGAGACTCGATGTCTGCGAGCCGTCACGCATGCGATAGAGGAACTGCGTCGCGAATGTATTGTCCTCGGCAAACGGTTCCAGCGTCTTCAGATAGGCGGCCGCAGCGGCCGGATCGGTCAGGCGCACCAGTTCGTCGGCCGCCTCGTTGGCGCGGCGGCGCAGGCGGCGGCTGGCTTCGACGCGGCTTGAAATGCGGCGAAGGTTTTCAACGAGCACATAACGCACAAGCGACGGCAACGCCCAGAGTTCGCCGATCCTGAGCGTCTCGCTGGCCTGAAAACCGTCGACCAGCGCCGTCAGGCTCTCCTGCGAGATCGTGCTGTGGGTATGAGCGACATAGAGCCAGGCGAGCACGAGGGTGCGCGGCACCTCGACACCGCCGACGGTCATGGTCGGCAATTCGCGATAGAAGCGGCGGGGGAAGTCGCGCCGCACCTCCTGGATCGCCTCTTCGACGATATAATGATTGTCCAGCAGCCATTCTGCCGCCGGCGTGATCGTCTCGCCGGCTTCGACATCGGTCGCCGTGGTCCGGTAGACGCGCAGAATTTCTTTCTCGTTTTCCTTGTGACGCGCGAAGAAATCGAAGGGGGCGAAAGCCGGCAACCGGTCGACGCCGCCGCGGGCGACCGTATTGCCGATCGCCTTGATGTCCTCGATGGCAAGATAGGTCGAGCGGATCGAATCGTTGTGATCGATCTGCTTCGTCTCAGGTTCACGCGGAAGGCTCGGAGAAAGATTTGAAATAGACATGGGTTCGGTTCTGGATCCAAACGAAGTTATGGCTGTTTTGCTCAGCCTTTTGCACTGCTTATCATGACTGCTACATGAACGGAGCCCGTTTCTTCGAAGATCGATGAAGCCGGGATAAATGACGCTTGGGCCAAGCGATGCGAACGGGCTAAGCCCCGGTCCAGGGCGCGGCCCGAAAGGTGATCAAGGCCATCGATACCCTCTCCGCGAAAGCCATGTCGAAAATTGGACACCTTCGGAATAATTCAAGTCAAGAGGCATGAGCGGCGCGCCCGGCAAGCTTGGGACGTGTGTGAACCACACGATGCCCGCCCCGGTTCCGGCAGTGCAAGAACTCTTGGATTTTGGGAGAAGATGCGTGATCTCGGATGGTATCATCGGTTCGAAAACGACGACATGCAGACATCAGATCGAAAATGCGTCGCACGAGGAAGTTCGATGCGGCGCTCGGGATGAAATGAAGAATTACGGAAGAACGAAGAGGGTATCGGATGCCGATCAACCGGGCGAAAACGCCGCAACGCCGGCATTTGCCGACGTCTAAATTCGCCGATCAGCCGACGACGCCGCAAACCACCGCCACGACGAACAGGAATGCCGCCGTAAAGATTGCTCCATGGAGCACAGTTTGAAGCCTGTGGCGTGTGGTCAGCGACTTCTTGGTCTCTACGGAACCGTACTGGTTCACGTGAGCATGCGAAATACCCAGGTCTGCCATATGTCGCCTCCGTTGTTTTTCAGCGGCCGGTTGTGCGGCTCGCGTTGATATTCGTATATTCTCTATCAAGTAGGTAGAGATAAATTTCCGTCCAGAGCGAACGAAAGAGAAAATTCAACCAGCCCTTTTATTAGCTCGTCTTTTTAGCAGACCCGCCTATTTAGCAGAGCGTGCGCCATGCCCAGATCCACGAACGCTCGACGCTGTCCTCGGTCTGAGACGGGTTGGCGGGGGTCTCGATCAGCCGACGATCCTTTTCCGCAGGCATGGAGGCCGAAACCCGTTCCCGGCGATCTGCTCTCACGGGAGGATCGAGGTAGCCCATGGTCATCCCACCGAGAAAGAACACGCCTCAACCTCCATCGATCACGAAAGCTAACAATCGTTAACAGGATCATGACAGAAGCGGGGCTGCTGTCAATAGTCTAGTTGAATGGTCGTCTTTTAGGGAAATCTTATCCTTAACGCCGCCGCTGGTCTTTTCTTTTCAAAGGTTTGAAAAGATTGGCTTTCAGGCTTTGACGAACCCCTTGCTGGCGATCATCAAATTTCTCGTATAGTCCTCATGAACCGCACCCTCCGCCAATTCCCGGGAGCTCAGCCGCTCGACGACGGCGCCGTTGCGCATCACCGCCAGCCTATCGCACATGTGGGTGACGACGCCGAGGTCATGGCTCACCATTACGAAGGTGAGCTTGCGGTCGCGCCGGATCTGCTCCAGGAGGTTCAGCACCTCGGCCTGCACCGAGGCGTCGAGCGCCGAGGTCGGCTCGTCGAGCAGCAGGATTGATGGCTCGACGATCAATGCCCGGGCGATCGCCACACGCTGCCGCTGACCGCCAGAGAGCTGGTGCGGATAACGGAAACGGAAACCATTGCCGAGGCCGACCTCGTCGAGCGAGCGTTCGATGCGCCTCTCGCCATCGGCAATGCCGTGAATCACAAGCGGTTCGAGCAGAAGCCGGTCGATGGTCTGGCGCGGATGCAGCGAACCATAGGGGTCCTGGAAGACCATCTGCACGCGACGATAGAAGATTTTGCTGCGCTTCGAACCCTTCAGCGCTTCGCCGTCGATGCGGATCGCCCCGCTGCTGATCGGCGCAAGGCCGGCGACAGCGCGCAGCAAGGTCGATTTTCCCGAGCCGGATTCACCGACGAGGCCAAAGGATTCGCCGCGTTCGACCGCAACGCTGACGTCCTTCAGCGCATGAAATTCATCGTAGACGACGCTGAGATTGTCGATCTCGAGAGCTGCGCTCATACCGCCCACTCCGGCTTGCGGTCGAGCACCGGCAGCGGATGACGGTTCGAGCCGATCTCGGGCATGCAGTTCAGCAGCCCTTGCGTATAGGGATGCTGCGCATGTTTGAGATCGGCGGCTGCGAGCTCCTCGACGATCTTTCCGGCATACATGACGATCACCCGGTCGCAGAAGGAGGAAACCAGCCTGAGATCATGGGAGACGAAGATCAGCCCCATGCCGCGGTCAGCCACCAGCCTGTCCATGATTCTGAGCACATCGAGCTGCACCGTCACGTCGAGCGCCGAGGTCGGCTCGTCGGCGATCAGCAGTTCGGGTCCGGCAATCAGCATCATGGCGATCATCGCACGCTGCCCCATGCCGCCCGAAACCTCGTGCGGATGCAGGTCGAAGACGCGTTTCGGGTCGCGGATCTGCACCGCCTCCAGCATGGCGAGCGCCCGCTCGCGCGCCTCCGCCTTGCCGACCTTTTCATGCGTGCGCAGCGTTTCGCAGATCTGCCGCCCGATCGTCATCACAGGATCGAGCGAATATTTCGGATCCTGCAGGATCATGGCGATGCGCTTGCCGCGCAGCCGGCGCCTTTCGCCGGCGGAAGCCTTGAGCAGGTCGATGCCGTTGAAATCCAGCCTGTCGGCGGTGACGATGCCATGTGTCGGCGTCAGCCCCATGATCGCCCGGCCGGTCTGCGACTTGCCGGAACCGGATTCGCCGACGATGCCGAGCCTTTCCTTGCCGAGCGTGAAGGAGACGCCGCGAACGGCCTCGATCACCCCGGTGCGGGTGGGATAGCTGACCTTGAGATTGTCGACCGTCAGAAGTGTCGTCACTGGCCGGCCTCCTTCGGATCGAGTGCGTCCCGCAAGCCGTCGCCGAGCAGATTGAAGCCGAGGCTGACGATGAGGATGGCGATACCGGGCATCGCGGCGACCCACCATTGATCGAGGATGAAGCGCCGCCCGGAGGCGATCATCGCCCCCCATTCCGGCAGCGGCGGCTGCGCACCGAGACCGAGGAAGCCGAGACCGGCGGCCGTCAGGATGATGCCCGCCATGTCGAGCGTCACCCGCACGATCAGCGAGGAAATGCAGAGCGGCATGACATGCCGCACGATGATGCGCAGCGGCGAGGCGCCCATCAGCTTTACCGCCGAGATATAGTCGGAGCGCCGGACCGTCAGCGTCTCGGCACGGGCGATGCGGGCATAGGGTGGCCAGGATGTGATGGCGATGGCGATGATCGCATTCTGGATACCGGGGCCGAGTGCCGCGACGAAGGCGAGCGCCAATACCAGCTTCGGAAAGGCGAGGAAAATATCGGTGATGCGCATCAGCGTCGCATCGGCCCAGCCTCCGGCATATCCGGAAACCGTGCCGACAATCAGCCCGATCGGCGCCGAGATGACGGCGACCAGCACGATGACGAGCAGCGTCAAACGCGATCCGTAGATCAGCCGCGAAAAGATATCGCGGCCCTGGTCGTCGGTGCCGAGCAGGAACCCATCCGTTCCCGGCGGCAGCAGCCGTGCATTGCGCAGATCGCCGACGACGGGATCATGGGTGGCGATGAGATTGGCAAACGCGGCGACGAAAAGCAGCGCGATGATGATCAGCAGGCCGACGACGGCAAGCCGGTTGGCCGTGAACTGCCGCCACGTGACGTAAGCGCGACCGAGACGAGCCTGCAGGCGTGATTGCGGTCGGTCGGACAGCAGCCATTCGCGGCGGCTCATCGCAGGAGATGGGCTGGCGGGAGCGGTCATCGGTTTCGCGTCCTCGGGTCGAGCGTCCGGTAGAGAAGATCGGACAGAAGGTTGATGCCGATGAAGACAGTGCCGATGACGATGGTGCCGCCGAGTACGGCGTTCATATCGGCGTTCTGCAGCGAATTGGTAATGTAGAGGCCGATGCCCGGCCAGGAAAAGACGGTCTCGGTCAGCACCGATCCTTCGAGCAGGCCGGCATAGGAAAGCGCGATGACGGTGACCAGCGGCACGGCGGCATTGCGCAGCGCATGGCCCCAGATCACCCGCATTTCCGAAAGCCCCTTGGCGCGCGCGGCGACGATATATTCCTGGGAAAGCTCGTTCAGCATGAAGCTGCGCGTCATGCGGCTGATATAGGCGAGCGAGAAATAGCCGAGCAGCGATGCCGGCAGGATGATGTGGCGGAAGACGTCGTAGAAGACATCCCATTGCCCCTGCCAGGCGCTGTCCAGCAGATACAAGCCGGTGATCGGCGTGAACGTATATTCGAAGACGATGTCGATGCGGCCGGGAAAAGCCACCCAGCGCAGTTGCGCATAAAAAATGACGAGCGAAATCAGCGCCAGCCAGAAGATCGGTACCGAATAACCGACCAGGCCGACAACGCGCACGACCTGGTCGGCGATGCTGCCGCGGCGCACGGCGGCGAGAACGCCGAGCGGCACGCCGACGAAAGCGCCGATCAGCGTTCCGAGCGTCGCAAGCTCGATCGTTGCCGGCAGGACACGGCGGATATCGACCATGACGGGATTGGTCGTCAGCACCGAATTGCCGAAATCACCGGACAGGATGCCTTTGATATAGATAAAGAACTGCTGATAGAGCGGCAGGTTGAAGCCCATTTCCTGGCGCACCCGCTCGACGACATGGTTGGGCGCGCGGTCGCCAAGAATAGCGAGCACGGGATCAATCGGCACGACGCGGCCGATGAAGAAGGTGACGGCCAGCAGGCCGAGATAGGTGGTGACGGCGGCAAACAGGAACCGCCCCAGCGCCTTTGCAAAGGCCCTAGCACGGCCCTTTCGGGGCCGCGCCTCTGACGTAGTTTCGACGGTGCTCAAGCGATCGATCCTGCCGGACTATTCCTTGGCGATCGGACCGACGAAATTGGTATCGAAGCTCGGACCCAGCTTGAAGTCCTTGAGGTTCTTGCGGTAACCGGCCACTTCGGTCTGCTGGAAGATGAAGACGAAGGGACTGTTTGCCAGGTACTTCTTCTGGATATCCTGATATATGGCGGCGCGCTTGGCGGCATCACGTTCGAGAAGCGCTGCCTTGGCTTCCTTGTCGAGCTCCGGCGCCTCCCAGGCATTGCGCCATGCAAGCGTCTTCACTGTGCCGGCATCGGAATTGTCGGGATTGCCGGTAAAGGTATCGGCATTGGAATTCGGGTCGAAATAGTCCGAACCCCACTGGCCGATATACATATCATGGGTGCGGGCACGGTATTTGGTCAGCGTCTGTTTGCCGTCACCCGGGATGATTTCCATCTTCACGCCGGCCTGCGCCAGCGTCTGCTGCATGGATTCGGCGATACCGGTCACCGGTTGGTTGTTGCGCACGTCCATGGTGATCGAGAAACCGTCGGGCACGCCCGCCTTGGCCAGCAGTTCCTTGGCCTTGGCGACATCGAGCTTGTAGGGGTTTTCGTCAAGCGCGCCGAGTTGGCCTTTCGGCAGGAAAGTCTGGTGGATTTCACCGATACCCTTGATCAAGGTCGCGCCGATCGCATCATAGTCGACCAGATATTTGAAGGCTTCCTGCACCTCGGGCTTCTTCAGGTTCTCGTTCTTGTTGTTGAGGCTGACATAATAGATCGTGCCCTTCGGCGCACTTGTCGTCGCGAGATCGGCATTCTTCGAAACGGCGTCGATGTCGCCAGGCTCGAGGTTGCGGGCGATGTCGATATCGCCAGCTTCGAGCGCCAGCCGCTGGGCAGCACTTTCCTTCATGTAGCGATAGATAACGCGGTTCAGCTTTGCCTTGTCGCCGTAATAATTGTCGTTCCGCTCGAGAACGACCACTTCATTGGCGCGCCATTCGCGCAGCTTGTAGGCGCCGGAGCCGGCATAGCCGGTCTTCAGCCATTCATTGCCGAAATCATTGTCGTATTTGTGCTCGGCATCGGGCGTCACCGCCTTCAGGTGCTCCATCACCAGCTTCTTGTCGACGACGGAGGCAACCGTCGCCGTCAGGCAGTTGAGAACGAAACTCGGCGCATAGGCCTTGTCGACGGTAAAGACGAAGGTCCCGGCATCGGCCGCCTTCGCTTTTTCGGTGACGTTGTCGCCTGTCAGGCCGAACTGGGTGAGAATGAAGGCCGGGCTCTTGTCGAGCTTGACGGCGCGTTCGAACGACCAGGCGACGTCTTCGGCGGTGATCGGGTTGCCGGATGCGAATTTCATGCCGGATTTCAGCTTGAATGTATAGGTCAGACCGTCGTCGGAAACGTTCCAGCTCTCGGCCAAATCGCCCTTCACCTTGGACGTGTCGTCCATGTCGAGACGGACGAGCAGGCTGTAGCTGTTGCTGGTGACTTCGGCGGTCGAAAGCTCGAACGCCTCGCCCGGGTCCATCGTGATGATGTCGTCGATGGCAAACCCCTCGACCAGCGTATCCTTGGGTGTCTCGGCGAAGGCGGAGGGTGCTGCCATCATCAGGAGCGAAAGAGCAGCTCCCGTGGAAAGCATGCGGAAATTGCGGCTGAGCTTGGTCATCATCATGGTCTGTTCCCCTGTTCTTGATTGATTACGAAGCGTTTTGTTGGTCATGCCTCATTAAACCTATTGTCCATTCCTGGTGCGTCCAGAGGCGCACAGCGCTTTAGGCGCCGTCCTCCCGCCAGGCTTGTGCGAGGATGCGAAGCCAATTTTCACGGGCAAGTTTCGTGAGATCGGCCTCACCATAACCAACCTCCCGGAGAGCGGCAATCAGCTTCTGATTGCCGCTGGCATCACCGATTTCCTCAGGAATGGTGGCCCCGTCGAAGTCCGATCCGAGGCCCACGCAATCGATGCCGATGCGGTTCACCAGATAGTCGATGTGGCGGATCACGTCGGCAAGCGGCGTATTGCTGTCCGAGCGGCCGTCGGGACGCAGCATCGCGGTGGCATAATTGATGCCGACGAGCCCGCGTCTTTCTCGGATTGCATCGAGCTGCCTGTCCGTCAGATTGCGCGCGACCGGCGTCAAGGCGTGGGCATTGGAATGGCTGGCGACCAGTGGCTGCTCGGTCGTCCTCGCCACATCCCAGAAACCTTTTTCGGTGATATGGGCAAGGTCGATCACGATACCGAGGCGATTGCATTCCCGCACCAGCGCGAAACCGGCATCGGTGAGGCCGGGCCCCGTGTCCGGCGACATTGGGAAGGCGAAGGGCACACCGTAACCGAAGACGTTGTGCCGGCTCCAGACCGGCCCGAGCGACCGCAACCCGGCTGCGTAGAAGACTTCGAGCGCCGCAAGATCGGCGCCGATCGCCTCGCAGCCTTCCATATGCATGACGGCGGCAAAAATGTCGTCCGCCATGGCGCCGCGGATATCCTTCACCGTCCGGCAGAGCTGCCAGGCGCCGGCCTGGTCGAGCCGCAGTGCGATCGCCGCCATTTCAGTGGCAATGGCGAGCGACGGCAGCGGATCGAGAGGCGCCGCCATTGGCGTGATATAACGGCCGTCGGCATCCGGATCGGCAAAGACCAGATCGCCCGAGGGAATATATATGGCGCAAAGACCGCCCGAAAGGCCGCCCTCCCTGGCCCGGCGCGCGTCGATATGCCCGACCGTCGTGCCGTCTGCAAATTCCGCGATCGGATCGCTGCCGTCTTTTGAATGTGTCCAGAGTCGAAGGAGAACGTCGTTGTGACCGTCAAATACGAATTGCATCTGTTTTCCTGCGCTGCCCGAGCGGGAAGACCAGAATAGAAAAGCTGACGGAATTCGCTACCTCTTTTTTATAAATCTGTTCTCACGCTCCAAAAACGGAACGGGGGCCGAAGCCCCCGCAAAAACAATTCGGATCGCACCGCCTGAGATCAGTGCTTGCGGCGCTTCTTCTGCCGGTAGACGTCGATGACCACAGCCGCGACGATGATCAGACCTTTGACGATCTCCTGGTAATAGGCGTCGATCCTGAGGAAGGTGAAGCCTGATGTCATGACGCCGAGGATGATGGTGCCGATGACGGTGCCGGTGATGCGCCCGACGCCGCCGGTGAGCGAGGTGCCGCCGATGACGGTCGCGGCGATCGCATCGAGTTCATATCCGACGCCCATGCTGGCCTGCGCGGTTTCCGCGCGTGCCGCCGTGACGATACCGGCAAGGCCGGCAAGCAATCCCGCGATCACATAGACCTTGACGAGATGCGCCTCGATGTTGATGCCGGAGACGCGGGCAGCCTGCGGGTTGGCGCCGATGGCATAGGTGAACTTTCCGTAACGGGTGTAGCGCAGCGCGATATGAAAGATCAGCGCAACGACCAGGAAGACGACGACCGGCCAGGCCTTGGTTCCGATGAAGTGAAACTGCTCGGTGATCCCGGAAACCGGCTGTCCCTTCGTATACCACTTCGCCACACCGCGGGCCGAAACGAACATGCCGAGCGTTGCAATGAACGGCGGGATTTTCGTGTAGGCGATAAGCGCGCCGTTCGCCAGACCGGCGGCGGCCCCGATCAAGAGGCCGACCACGATCGGCACGAAAGCCGGGAGGTCGGTCAGCGAGGGAAAGACCGCCCTTCCCCAGGTCGACGACTGGGCGAAGCTTGTCGCAATCATCGCCGTCATGCCGACAACCGAGCCCGAGGAAAGATCGATGCCGCCGGTGATGATGACCTGCGTGACGCCGACGGCGATGATGCCGATAACGGAGACCTGCAGGATCATGATCGTCAGGCGCTGCGAATTCATCAGGAAGCTCTGGCCGATGAACATCCAGCCAAGTACTTCATAGATGAGCGCGATGCCGACGAGCACGAGGAAAATGCTGAGCTCGGTCGGTATGCGCCGCCGCCTCTGCCGGGTTGCGAGCGGAGCCGCGCCCTCTACTGCCTTGGTACTCATGTCAAACCTCCCTTGGGCGATCGCCGACGGCGCATCACTGCGCAGCCAGTTCCATCACCTTGATCTGCGTTGCTTCATCGCGATTGAGGAAACCGGTCACGCGCCCCTCATGCATGACCATGATGCGGTCGCTCATCCCGAGAACCTCGGGCATCTCGGACGAGATCATAATCACCGCCACGCCGTTTCGCGCCATGTCGGTGACCAGCCGGTGGATTTCCGCCTTGGCACCGACATCGATGCCGCGCGTCGGCTCGTCGAGGATGAGGATCCGCGGATTGGTGAGCAGCCAGCGCCCGATCAGCACCTTCTGCTGATTGCCGCCCGAAAGATTTTCCACCCGCTCGTAAAGATTGGGCGTCTTCACCCGCAGCTTTTTTGCCATGTCTTCGCAGGTCGCCTCGATTGCGCCCTGCTGCACGAAGCCGCCCTTGACATATCTGTCCTGCAGAACGGCGATCTGCATGTTTTCGAGTATATCGAGGATCAGCAGACAGCCGGTGTCCTTGCGGTCCTCGGTCAGGAACGCCATCCGGTTGCGGATGGCCTCGGTCGGCGAAGAAATCGTCACCGGCTTGCCGTAGAGTTCGATCGAGCCCGAGCTTGCCGGCGTCACGCCAAACAGCGTTTCGGCGACATTCGAGCGCCCGGAACCGACAAGGCCGGCCACGCCGAGGATCTCGCCCGCCCTCACCTCGAAGGAGACGTCCCTGAAGACGCCGTTGAGGCATAGATCCTTGACCGAGAGCATCACCTCGCCGATCGGCACCTCTTCCTTGGGGAACATCTGGGTGATCTCGCGCCCGACCATCATCCGGATGATGTCGTCGCGGGTGACATCGGTCGAGGCATGCGTGCCGATATAACGGCCGTCACGGAAGACCGAGAACTCGTCGGCGATCTCGAAAAGCTCGTTCATCTTGTGGGTGATATAGACGATGCCGATGCCCTGCGCCCTGAGGTCGCGGATGATACGGAAAAGATGTTCGACCTCGCGCTCCGTCAGCGCCGAGGTCGGCTCGTCCATGATCAGCACGTCGGAATTATAGGAAACCGCCTTGGCGATCTCGACCATCTGGCGATTGGCGACCGACAGGTACCGGACCTCGATATCGGGATCGATTGATATATTGAGCCGGGCAAACAACTCTTCGGTCATGCGATGCATGACGCCGTGATCGACGAAACCGAAGCGGTTCTTCGGTTCGCGGCGGATCCAGATATTTTCGGCGACCGTCATGAACGGCATCAGGTTCAGCTCCTGATGGATCATGGCGATGCCGTTCTCCAGCGCGTCGAGCGGAGATTTCAGCTGGATCTCGATGCCTTTCAGCCGGATATCGCCTTTATCGGGCGTATAGATGCCGGCGAGGATCTTCATCAGCGTCGATTTGCCGGCGCCGTTTTCGCCCATCAGCGCATGCACCGAGGCGCGCTTCAGCCGGAACTGCACATCGTCGAGGGCGACGACACCTGGAAATTCCTTGCGAACGCCTTCGGCGCTCAACAGATATTCCGCATTCGGAACTGCACCGCTTGCGCGCACGGCGGCCATGGTTGTCGGGCTGACGGCCATATCATCTCCTCCGGATACGGACAGGCGGAAAGGATGCGGGCTTCGCCCGCATCCCGTCTGGCGTTCGCCTCAGTTCTTGGTGACGAAGTCCTTGACGTTTTCAGGCGTGACGAGCTGGAAGGGAATATAAACCTTCTTCTCGACCTTTTCGCCCTTGGCGATTTTCAGTGCCGTATCGAGCGAGCCCTTGCCCTGACCAGCAGCATCCTGGAACACGGTGACATCGAGATCGCCGGCCTGCATGGCGGCAAGCGCATCCTGCGTGGCGTCGACACCGCCGACGACCACCT
This sequence comes from Rhizobium sp. F40D2, assembly GCF_051810745.2. Lineage (NCBI taxonomy): Bacteria > Pseudomonadati > Pseudomonadota > Alphaproteobacteria > Hyphomicrobiales > Rhizobiaceae > Rhizobium > Rhizobium sp. F40D2. Next base: position 1,714,136 of record NZ_CM131436.1, on the reverse strand, counting down.
TGGTCATATCCTTGCCGGCTGCCTTCAGCGCCTGGATGGCGCCGATCGCCATTTCGTCGTTGTTGGAGATCACGGCGTCGAATTCGATGCCGCTGGAGAGCCAGTTGGTCATCAGGTCGGCGCCCTGGGTGCGATCCCAGTTGGCCGTCTGCTCTTCGACGATCTGCAGGCCCTTGCATTCATCGGTCTTGACGACGTCATGGACGTCCTGGGTACGCATGCGCGCAGCCTGGTTGGAGAGCTCGCCCATGATGACGACGGCCTTGCCCTTGCCGCCGAGAATGCGGCAGATTTCCTTGGTTTCCAGCGTGCCGGATTCCTGCTCGTTGGATGCGACGAAGGCCTGCTTGTCCGGCAGCGTGTCGACATTGACCGGCTGGCGGTTGACGTAAACCAGCGGAATGCCGGCATCAGCGGCGAGCTTGGACATCGCCGTGGTCGCATCGGTATCGACAGGGTTGACGATGATTGCGTCGACCTTCGAGGCGATGAAATTCTGGATCTGGCTCTGCTGCTTGGAAACGTCGTTCTGCGCGTCTTCGACCTGCAGCGTCACACCGCTCAGCGTCTTGGCATAATCAGTCATGCCGTTGCGCAGAACGGTCAGAAAGTTGTCGTCGAATTTCGCCATCGAAACGCCGACGGTTTCTGCGTGAGCGGCCGTCGACATGACGAGCGCCATCGCAGTGCCCAGGATAAACTTTTTCATTTTCACTTCCTCCACAAATCGGTGCCCGGCTGCACCCTCCTCACGCCGGAGCTCCAGGCATTTGCCCTGAAGCCGCAATTTCTCGCCGCCTCTCCTGCGGCGTTCCGTGCAAAACGGAACAAACAAACCGTAAAATTTGTTCTTCGGAATATTCATTCCATTTTCTGGGAACGACGTCAAGCCTCTTTAGCGGCGACGAGATAGCGATAAAGGCGCAATACCGCGGAGGTCATGACCGGCGCCCGCATTGCCTGTGTTGTGAAAGACGAAGGCCGCCTCCATCTATGGAGGGATCGAAGACAAAGCCGCGGCCGCAGGCGTCTTCGATATCCTCGACGCGGCCGGTCATTTAAAGATTTTGGAGACAGGACAGATGTCCATTTCGATCTATCGCCTCACCGTTCCGATGTTTCAGCGCGGCCTCGCCAGCCTGAAAACCTATCTCGACAAGGCGGAAGCCTATGCGAAGGAAAAGAATATCGATCCCTCCGTCTTGGTCGCTGCGCGCCTCGCGCCCGATATGCTGCCGCTCTCCGGCCAGTATCAGCGCGCCAGCGACAGCGCCAAATTCACCCTCTCCAGGCTGACCGCCACCGACGCCCCGAAGTTCGAGGACAATGAAAAAACGTTCGACGAACTGCGCGAGCGCCTGGCAAAGACCGAAGCCTATCTCGCCGGCTTCTCTGAGGAGGCGCTGGAGGGCGCGGAAACGCGTGACATCACTCTGCCGGGCAAGAGCGGCATCGTGCTTCCGGGCGTCGACTATGTCACCACCTTCGCCCTGCCGAACTTCTATTTCCATGTGACGACAGCTCACGCCATTCTGCGCAACCAGGGTGCGCCGATCGGCAAGCGCGACTATCTCGGCTGATCAAATTATGAGGGCCGGCGCGTCGCCGGCCCTTTTTCCGTCAGCTCGGTATAGGCAAGCGTCTGATCCAGATGCCGCGCCCTCAGCGACAGCAGCTTTTCGGCATAGCCGAGCCGGATCGCCGCATAGGCGGGATCGCCTGCGATATTGTCGAGCTCCATCGGATCGTCGCTGACATTGAAGAGCAGCGGCGGCAAGGCGGCAAAATGCACATATTTGAACTGCGCATCGCGGATCACCGCGAGATTGCATTCGTTCGGCTTGAGCCGGAAATACTGCTCCGCCTCGCCTCCGGCGATATCGCGGAAGTCGAACTCCCAGAATGCCGCATCGCGCCAGCCCTGTCCGCTCCCGCCATTGACGAACGGCATCAGCGACAGGCCGTCGAGCCCGTTCTTTGCCTCGATACCGAGCCTTTCGCAAAGGGTCGGAAAAATATCCGCAGCACTGGTGAAATGGTCGACGATCCCGCCGGCGGCACCGCTTGCGGGATCGCGAATAACAAGCGGAATATGGTAGCTGCCGTCGAAGAAGCCGCCCTTCCCCAGCGTCCAGTGATCGCCGGCCATCTCAGCGTGGTCGGAGGTGAAGACAATAAGCGTATCGTCCCAGGCGCCGGCATCCTTCAGGGCCTGCCAGATCCGGCCGAGCTGCGCATCGACCTCTGCTATCATGCCGTAATAGATCGCCCGGATCGCGGCGAAATCCTCGCCGTTCCAACCGCTGAGCGGCCCCGTTGCGCCGTGGATGAAGGCGCCCTTGCCGGTGCGCGGCATGGCATAGGCGAGATAGGGATGACTTGCCTCTTCCGCTTCCCGGTTTGCCGCTCGCGCAAAAGCCGGCCCCTCGCCCGGCTTGAACATCCGGTTGAACGGAGCCGGCACGGAAAAGGGTGGATGCGGACGCAGGAAAGAGACATGCGCGAACCACGGCCTGTCCTGTTCGCCCAGCCAGCGGATGAACTCGCCGGCCAGGAAAGCCGTCTGGGTCTCATCGCTGGAATAGGCCGGCGCCGCATCGGAAATGTCGCCGGCTTCAGCGCCGACGGGTATATGGATGTCGCGGCTGACGGCATTTGCATGACCGCGGGATCTGAGCCAGGAGAGCCATTGTTTTTCATGCTCGGGCAAGAGCTGGCGTGAGATAAAGCCCGGCAGCACACCTTCATAGGTCGTCAGATGCGGATCATTGGCATCCATGCCGCGCGGATCGGGCGCCGTATCGGTATAGCCGAACAGCGTCGGGTCGTATCCTGCCCGCCGGGCGGCCAGCGCCAGATTGTCGAAACGGGCATCGAGCGGTGAACCGTTGCGGCAGACGCGGTGGTTCATCTGGTAAAGGCCGGTATAGAGTGTGGCCCGCGCCGGCGAGCAGGGGGCCGCCCCGGCATAGTGCCGCCGAAAGAGCGTTCCCTGGCGCGCCAAGACATCGACATTCGGCGTTGTCACGCAAGGATGACCGACAGCAGACAGGCAGTCGCCGCGCCACTGGTCCGCCGTGATCAGCAGGATGTTCGGCCGGCGGGTCTTCTCAATTCCGCTTGGCTCAATGCTGGTTGGATTTAGCATGCCAGTCCCAGGCGGAACGGATGATCTGGGCGAGATCATACTGCGGCACCCAGCCGAGCACATCGCGCGCCTTGTCGTTATTGGCGACCAGCGTATGCGAATCGCCTTCGCGCCGGCCGATATATTCGACCGGGAAAGGCCGGTTCGACACATCCTCGATCGCGCCGAGCAATTCCCTGACGGTCGTGCCGGTGCCGGTGCCGAGGTTGAGCGCGACCGAATCGCCGCCCTTCAACAGATATTCGACGGCGCGCACATGCGCATCGGCAAGATCCAGCACATGGATATAGTCGCGCACGCAGGTGCCGTCGCGAGTCTCATAATCGCTGCCGAACACCTTGAAGCCCTGGCGGCGGCCGAGTGCCGCGTCGATCGCCAGGGGATCGCATGCGTCTCCGGCTGGTGCCATTCGCCGATCCGGCCTTCGAAATCAGCACCCGCCGCATTGAAATAACGCAGCACCACCGAGCGCAGGCTCCTGTACTGGTCGTAATCGGCGAGCGCCTGTTCGACGATATATTTCGTCCGCCCATAGGGGTTGATCGGTACCTGCCGGTGCGTCTCGTCGAGCGGCACGCTTTGCGGCAGGCCGTAAGTGGCGCAGGTGGAAGAGAAGACGAAGGCGTTGATGCCGGCCGCCTGCGCCGCCGACAGCAGCGTCAACGTGCCGATGACGTTGTTCTCATAGAAGGAAACCGGATCCTTGACCGATTCGCCGACCTCGATCAGCGCCGCGAAATGCAGGATCGCCGCCGGCTTGTGTTTGGCCAGCACCTCGTCCAGCCGGGCCCGGTCGCGGATATCGCCTTCCTCCGCCGGCCCCCATTTGACGAACTCGCGATGGCCGTTCGAGAAATTATCGAAGACGACAGGCTTATAGCCCTTGTTCGCCAGGTCGAGACACGTATGCGAGCCGATATAACCGGCGCCGCCGACCACAAGAACCGTTTCACCTGCCATGCACCACCCTTTTTATTAGCGAGAGATGAAAGAAACCTAGACGAGATACACGTCAATAAAAAGAAGGAATTGCGATAGGCGTGAACGGTCAATACGTCAAATGCCGAACTGCTCCCGCCGCTTACGAATTGTGCCGGATTGGCGATGGGTGAATTATTCGCGTGATTTGCATAACCGCCCGTTTTAAGGGGCTTTTACTACGTGTGATGCAATCGCAGCCATCAGCCAGGGAGCGCGCGAATGAGGAAGGCTTTGGTCGTTTGGGGAGGCTGGCAAGGCCACGAGCCGGAGCAATGCGCTCATATCGTCGCCGATCTCCTGCGCGAGGACGGTTTTATGGTGGAGGTCACCGCCGATCTCGGCATATTCGGATCGCCGACGCTGGTGAAAACTGATCTACTGGTGCCGATCATCACTGGCGAAACGCTGGAAAAATCCCATGCGAGCGCTCTGGTCGAAGCGGTGCGCGGCGGGCTGGGCCTTGCCGGCCATCACGGCGCGCTCGCCACCTCCTTCAAGGAAAGCGCCCCTTTCCGCTATGTCTCCGGCGTCACCTGGGTCGCCCATCCCGGCAACATCATCGACTTCCGCGTCGCCGTCACACGCCAGGACGATCCGGTCATGGAGGGCATCCCCGATTTCGACTACCGGTCGGAGCAATATTATCTGCACTATGACCCGACAGTCGAAATCCTGGCGACCACCACCTTTACCGGCGCCTACGATCCTGCCGCTCGCAATGTCGTGATGCCGGTCGTCCTCAAGCGCCATTTCGGCGCAGGCCGCATCTTCTATTCCGCGCTCGGCCATGTCGCCGCCGAATTCGACCATCCCTACATGCCCCTCATCCTGCGCCGTGGCCTCAGCTGGGCTGCCCGCCAGTAGTGTGGGGATTGGCAGCTTGGGCCACCGCTCGAGGGCGGCTGATCTCTATCGGGAAAGCTTTCGATATTCCCTGATGCTGATTTCATTGAAGTGGCAAGACAATCTGCCAGCAAGACCGAAATCCGCCTGGAATGCCGCTGATAGGTGGCAATAAGGCCTAACGGGCCGCTTTCAGCTGCCGGTCCTCGTCGACGCCGGGAGCCGCCTCGTCATAGACCCGCATCAGCCGCCCGGCTGCCTTCAGCTTCTCGATGAGATCGTTTCCATCGGGCGAGGCCTTCGTCAGTTCCAGATGCTCGAACTCCCTCAGCGCCTGCGCCCAATGGCTTTCCCCGCGCCCATCCGGCCTGCCTTCCGATTCCCATAGCGAATAGGCGCGCTGGCTGACCCAGGCGTCTTTATTATGACTCATGACAAACCCCAGCCGAAAAATTTGGAAACAAATATCGATAGGCAACAAGGTGCCAAACCGGGCTTTAGGAGTCGTTACGAGGCAGCGTTATTTTTTAGCTAACGGCCATGATTCGGCGCGACTAACCGCCGATAAAGTCATATGAATTCGCGGTAGAAGCGCTCCTTTACCGCCTCCGCGCTTAGCATCTTGGATTGGCGTGAGCGCCGAGATACTGTCGGCCTGAAACGATAGCGACGGTCCATGGCAGCAAAGACAACTCTCAACGCGAAAAACCTGGAAACCCTCGGCGCGCAACGTCTCGCCGAACTGCTGATCGAGATCAGCACGGGCAGCGCTGCCCACAAACGACGGCTTCGCATGGAGCTGGCCGGCGATCAAGGCAGTGCGGAAGTGGCTCGTGAGATCCGCAAACGTCTCGCCAGCATCGCGCGGGCGCGAAGCGCTATCGAATGGCACAAGGTGAAGAAGATCAACACGGACCTCGAAACACAGCGATCCACGATCGTTACCGTCGTGGCCGCCGACGATCCGAAGGAAGCGTTCGATCTCATCTGGCAATTTCTTGCCGTTGCCGATCCGATATTCCATCGATCCAACAGCAGCGACGTCGTCTTCCTCGAGACATTCCATCAGGCATGCGCCGATGCCGGCGTCATCGCCAGGTCCGCCGGGATCGGTATCGATGTCCTTGCCGACAAGGTCTTCACCGCGTTGCAGGATAACGACCACGGCCAATATGACCCGCTGATCGCCGAAATGGTTCCGGCGCTTGGTAAGGACGGTCTGGAACGTTTGAAGGGCCTCCTGGTGCAATGGTCGAACGAAGCGGAGGAGAAGCCTGTCGACGTCGACCGGGAGATTTTCGGCTGGGCCGGCAACGGGCCGGTCTACAAGCACGAGATCTACGCCGACCGTCGGCAACGGACAGCGCGCATCGCCCTGCAGGAAATTGCCGATGCTGAAAATGATGTCGATGCCTTCATCGCCCAGCAGCCGGAAGAAACGTTAAGGGCGCCGATGGTCGCCACCGAGATTGCCGACCGTTTGCTCCTCGCTGGGCGCGCCGAGGAAGCATTGGAGATTTTGGATGCCGCCGATCACAGGGGGCGGTTCGAACTGCCTTTTGAATGGCAGGAAGCCCGCGTCGAAACGCTCGAAGCGCTCGGACGGGGGGACGAAGCGCAGGCGTATCGATGGCAATGTTTCGAGCAGTCGCTGAATGGGCAGCACCTTCGCGCCTTCTTGCGAAAGCTCGCCGACTTCGACGATATCGAGGCCGAGGAGAAGGCATTCGCCTTCGCACACGACTTTCCGGATGTTCATCAAGCCCTTGCCTTTTTCCTTGCTTGGCCCGCAGCTGCCGAGGCGGCGAAACTCATCTCAAAGCGGCAGGCGGAACTGGACGGCAACCTTTACGAGCTGATGACGCCGGCCGCCGAGATGCTGCAGGAAAAACACCCACTCGCAGCAACCATGCTGCTGCGCTCGATGATCGGCTTCGCCCTCGATTATGGCCGTTCCAGCCGTTACAGGCATGCCGCCCGCCACCTGGCGGAATGCGCCTCGCTCGCGCCTCATATCGACGATTTCGGCAGCGCCCGGCCTCACGACGCCTATGTTGCCGAGTTGAAGCGCCAACATGGAAATAAGCATGGCTTCTGGAGCCTGCTGCGTTAGGCCGAACAGCCCCCAACGAAAAGGACATCACCATGACCGGAACTTCCTGGCACGCCGATCCGCTGACCTGGGGCAGCGGCCCGCGCATCTTCGAGGCCTTCCTCGAGCCGACCTGCCCTTACTCGGTCAGGGCGTTCGGCAAGCTCGACGCCCTTCTCGAGCAAGCCGGCAAAGACAAGATCACCGTCAAGATCCGCCTGCAGTCGCAGCCCTGGCACATGTATTCCGGCGTCCTCGTCCGCTGCATCATCGCGGCCTCGACGCTGGCAGGCGGCAAGGAGGCGGCAAAGAAGGTCATGGCCGCTATCGCCGCGCATCGGGAGGAATTCGAGTTCGACCGTCACGCCGGTGGCGCGAACATGGATGTGACGCCGAACCAGATCATTGAGCGCCTGGAAGGTTATAGCGGTGTGAAACTGAAGGATGCCTTCGCAATCCCCGATCTCGACCGGGAGATCAAATGGCAGTGCAAATACGCCCGTCAAAACGGTGTCCACGTCTCGCCGACCTTCATGATCGATGGACTGGTGCAGTCGGATATGGGCAGCGGCGACGAGGTTGCGGCCTGGGTGAAGAAGGTGCTGGGTCACTGACGCCGGCTATGCCGACGTCCTGAAATCGCAAACGCTGACGCCCCGGAAACTTATGGCGGAGAGGGTGGGATTTGAACCCACGATACCCTTGCAGGTATGCCGCATTTCGAGTGCGGTGCATTCGACCACTCTGCCACCTCTCCGCGGTCTGGTCGGCGCTTATTCGGCGCGGGCGTTCTCATAACGGGCCGATGACAGGTTGGCAAGCCGAAAAGTCGAAGCATTCCATCCTTTTGCCTTGACACTTTTTTGTCACTCGCGTATCTCGGCTGCGCACTAGGTGTGGAGTAATCCGTGCCTTAGCCGTCCCGCGCTCGCACGGGGCTTCACCGGCAGGACGAATTCGAGGATTAGCCTCTGAAATCCCTGCTTAACTTCGACTGATAAAAAGACGGCCATCCTGCTGAAACAGCGGGGAGAGCCGGAACGAACATGAAAGGATAAAAAATGTTCGCAGTCATCAAGACCGGCGGTAAACAGTACCGTGTGGCAGCCAACGACGTGCTGACCATCGAAAAGCTGGAAGCCACCGCTGGCGATTCCATTGAATTCACCGAAGTGCTCGTGATCGGCGAAGGCGCCGACGCTGCGATCGGTGCGCCCTTCGTCACCGGCGCCTCTGTCAAGGCAGAAGTCGTCGAACAGAACCGCGGCAAGAAGGTCATCGCCTTCAAGAAGCGCCGCCGTCAGAATTCGAAGCGTTCGCGCGGCCATCGTCAGCATCACACGGTCGTCCGTATCACGGACATCGTGGCTGCCAAGTAAGATCAACGGGACAAGGTTTAAAGGAGAACTCCAATGGCACACAAAAAAGCTGGCGGTTCCTCGCGCAACGGTCGCGATTCCGAATCCAAGCGCCTTGGCGTGAAGAAGTTCGGCGGCGAAGCCGTCATCGCAGGCAACATCCTCGTGCGTCAGCGCGGGACGCAGTGGCATCCGGGTTCCAACGTCGGACTCGGCAAGGATCACACGATTTTTGCGCTTACCGCCGGCAATGTGAACTACCGAACGAAGGCCAACGGTCGCGTCTACGTGTCTGTCATGCCGAAAGCGGAAGCAGCGGAATAAGCCGGTAGCGCTCAAAAACAGCCGGCGTCTCATCGACCCGGCTGTCCGTATCAGGTTCAGTCCAGAAAACAGGGGAGATGGGGCGCCATCTCCCCTTTTTCTTTGTCCAAACAGGAGGACTGAACCATGCAAGGCGAATTGTTAAGGGTTGACCAATCACGGTCGCCCCGGGAAGGCCAGGTGTCTTCCGAAGAACGGCTGAGGCCGGAGCGGTTAAGGACCGATTGCCCTGTCTTGTTATCGGAAAGGCTCGTCATGCGCGCGCCCCACGAAGAAGACATCGACGCCCTTGCCCATCTCGCCAATAACGCCAAAGTCGCCACCATGGTATCGCGTATGCCGCACCCTTATACCGCCGATGATGCTGCCGACTTCGTGCGTCGCACGAAAAAAGGCGAGATTGGCAAGTGCGTCTATGCGATCACCAAAGCCGAAAACGGCGCCTTTATCGGCTGCTGCGGTGTGGAGCCGCATGCGGACGGCAGGACCGTCGAGATTGGTTACTGGCTGGGCGAACCCTATTGGAACAAGGGCTATACGACCGAGGCCTGCCATGCCCTGGTCGATATGGTGTTCAGAACCCGCCAGGATGTCGATCAGATCGACGCCCGTTGCCGGGTGATGAACGTCGCCTCGCGCCGCGTCATCCAGAAGTGCGGCTTCCAGTTCCAGGGATCGGGGCTCGCCGCCTCGCTGGCGCTCGGCAGCAACGTGCCGGTGGAATGGTACAGGCTCGACCGCAAGACCTGGATGTCGCTCAGAAGCTGGGGGAACATCGCATGAGCACGACCGCGCTGCAAAGGCCGGAAACCAAGGCGATGATTCCAGGCCCCGCGCCTGTCATCTCGACCGCCCGGCTGACGCTCCGCCCCCACAGGCTGAGCGATGCGCCCGCGATTGCGGAATCGCTTTCCGATTTCGCCGTCACGCGCATGCTGTCCCGCGTGCCCGCGCCGTTCGACCGGCAGGATGCGCTGGACTGGCTGGTCCCGGTCACGTCAGGCGCCCTGCCGGACTGGCCGCTGGCGATCACGGGCAAGGACGATGTCCATATCGGCAACGTCTCGATCGAGCTCCGCCACGGCCGCTGGCACCTCGGCTACTGGCTGAACCGCTACTACTGGCGGCGCGGCTATATGAGCGAGGCGGTGGCTGGAATTATCGAGCGCTTCTCGCGCCGCATGCCGGAGACGCCGATCTATTCCGGCGTCTTCGCCGACAACCCGGCATCGCTCAGATTGCAGGAGAAGCTCGGTTTCCGGATGACCGGCTGCGGCGAAATCTATTGTTTCGCCCGCAACACCATGGTCTCGCACATCGAAACCGTGCTGCAGCCGGGCATGCTGCAGCCGCGGAAGGTGGCGTAATCACAAAGGAGACGCCGCCGCTCGGGGCGGCGTCTCCGTCAATTTTCGATCTCGACCCATAGCGGGAAATGATCGGAGCCGACGGATTGCGTATCGATCCGGGCGGTTTGCAACCGGCTCACAAGGCCGCAACTGACGAAGCAATAATCGAGATGCATGCGTTCGCCGTGATCATCGGGATTCATCCAGCTGTAGCTGCCCGGGCCATAGGCCTCAAGCGCCGCAAAGGCGTCGACCGGCGTGCCGATCCTCGCGACCCGGCCGTAATATCCGCCGCCGGCACCGGCAAGCGCGCAATATTCCGGCGATTCCGGCTCCATGTTGAAATCGCCAAGAATGACGTAATCCTCCGGCAGCGGCGGCTCCGGCAGATCGAATTCGCGACCCCCCGTCAGCGACCCGCCTTCCTGGACGAACGCTTTGATATGCGCGTTCAGAAATTGCAGCTGGCGGATGCGCTCGTCGGGAGAGACATGGTCGAGATGAACGGAATAGACGCGGATTGCCCCGCCCGGTACCGCGATCACCGCCTCGGTCGCGCCGCGCTGCAGGTTGATCTTGCCGATCGTGCGGCTACGCGGCAGAAGCAGCGTCCGGGTCGAAAGGATAGGCCAGCGCGACAGCACCATATTGCCGAATTGGAAGCGGGTGTCCCGCACCGGCTGACTGCCGCCACCATCAGCTTCGACATGGATGTCGCAGGCCGGCCCATACACCCAGAAATAGTCGGGAAAGAAGGCTGCAAGGTCGGCCGCCATGTCGGCGAAACCGTTGCGCGAGAAGCCGCGGGTCACCTCCTGCAGCGCGATGACATCAGCGCCCTCAAGGCTCCGGGCAATGCGCGCGAGATCGTATCTGCCGTCAAGACCGAAGCCGTACTGTATGTTATAGCTCGCAAAATTCACGATAATCTTTGACCTCCGTCGGAACCGCCTATATCGAATGGGCCAAGACGGGCCGTCCAACTGCCACCGGATACTGGAAGTAAAATGAAATTTCTCGACGAAGCAAAGGTCTATATCCGATCCGGAGACGGCGGCGGGGGCAGCGTTTCCTTCCGGCGCGAGAAATTCATCGAGTTCGGCGGCCCCGACGGCGGTGATGGCGGACGCGGCGGCGACGTCTGGGTCGAGACCGTCAACGGCCTCAACACCCTGATCGATTTCCGTTTTCAGCAGCATTTCAAGGCGACGATCGGCACCCATGGCATGGGCAGGAACCGCACCGGCGCCAACGGCAGTGACGTGACGCTGAAGGTTCCCGTGGGAACCCAGATCTTCGAGGAAGACCGGGAAACGCTGATCTGCGATCTCACCGTCGAAGGCCAGCGTTACTGCCTCGCCCGTGGCGGCAATGGCGGTTTCGGCAACGCCCATTTCAAGACCTCGACCAACCAGGCGCCGGATTGGGCCAATCCAGGGCTGCCCGGCGAGGAAAAGACCCTCTGGCTGCGGCTGAAGCTGATTGCCGATGCCGGCCTCGTCGGCATGCCCAATGCCGGCAAGTCGACCTTCCTGGCATCGGTCACCCGCGCCCGGCCGAAGATCGCCAACTATCCCTTCACCACGCTGCATCCCAATCTCGGCGTCGCCACCATCGACGAACGGGAATTCATCCTGGCAGACATTCCGGGCCTGATCGAAGGCGCCCATGAGGGCGTCGGCATCGGCGACCGTTTCCTCGGCCATGTCGAGCGCACCCGCGTGCTGCTGCACCTCGTCTCCGCCCAGGAAGAAAAGGTCGGCAAGGCCTATAAGACGGTCAAACACGAGCTCGAAGCCTATGGCAACGAGCTGACGGACAAGCCGGAGATCGTGGCGCTGTCGCAGATCGACGTGCTCGACGAGGCTGAACTGAAGAAGAAGACGAAGGAATTGGCCAAGGCCTGCGGCAAGACGCCGTTCCAGATTTCGGCCGTCACCGGCAAGGGCATGACCGAGGTGCTGCGCGCGCTGCGCGACGTCATCGTCGAGGAAAATGCCGAGGAAAAGCCGGCTAAAGTGCCGAAGCAGCGCCACCGCGACATGGTCGTCACCGATGAGGGCGAGGACGTTGGCGAGGATGGGGCCGATGACCAGCCGTAAGCCGCTTGGACGCTACCGCCGCATCGTCATCAAGATCGGCTCGGCGCTGCTGGTCGACCGCAGGGCCGGCCTGAAGAAGGCATGGCTCGACGCCATGTGCGCCGATATTGCGGGCCTGAAAGCCAAAGGCATCGATGTGCTCGTCGTGTCCTCCGGCGCCATCGCGCTCGGCCGCTCGGTGCTCGACCTGCCCTCCGGCGCGCTGAAGCTGGAAGAAAGCCAGGCCGCCGCCGCCGTCGGCCAGATCGTGCTTGCGCGCGCCTGGTCGGAAAGCCTGTCGCGCGGCGAGATCGTCGCCGGCCAGATCCTGCTGACGCTTGGCGATACCGAGGAGCGCCGCCGTTATCTCAATGCGCGCGCCACCATCAATCAGCTTTTGAAAATCGGCGCCGTGCCGATCATCAACGAGAACGACACGGTCGCCACCAGCGAAATCCGCTATGGCGACAATGACCGCCTGGCCGCCCGCGTCGCGACGATGACCGGCGCCGACCTGCTCGTCCTTCTCTCCGATATCGACGGGCTCTACACCACACCGCCCCATCTCGACCCGAACGCGACATTCCTGGAGACGATTTCCGAAATCACCCCGGAGATCGAAGCGATGGCAGGGGGCGCGGCCTCCGAGCTCTCGCGCGGCGGCATGCGCACCAAGATCGATGCCGGCAAGATCGCGACGACATCCGGCTGCGCCATGATCATCGCCTCCGGCAAGACCGACAGCCCGCTGTCGGCAATCGAAAACGGCGCCCGTTCCTCCTGGTTCGCCCCGTCCGGCACGCCGGTGACCGCCCGCAAGACCTGGATCGCCGGACAGTTGCAACCGGCCGGCGAACTGCATGTCGATGACGGTGCCGTCACGGCACTCGGCGCCGGCAAGAGCCTGCTTCCCGCCGGCGTGCGCAGCGTTTCCGGCCTCTTCAGCCGCGGCGATACGGTAGCGATCATCGGTCCCGCCGGCCGCGAGATCGCCCGCGGGCTTGTCAGTTATGATGCCGAAGACGCCCGGCGGATCGCCGGCCGCAAGTCGGCGGAGATCGAGGCTATTCTCGGTTATCCCGGCCGCGCCGCCATGGTCCATCGCGACGACTTGGTGATGACCGCGCAGATCGGATCGAAATCGGAAAGGCAGAAGAAGGACGCGGCCCATGCTTGATACCGTTGCGCTAAGCCCCGAGATTGACGCGCTGATGAACGACATCGGCCGCAAGGCAAAGGCTGCCGCACGACCGCTGAGCTTTGCGCCCACCGAGGTGAAGAACAGGGCGTTGAACGCCATGGCCGATGCGATCCTGGCGAATAAGGCTGAGATTCTTGCCGCAAATGCCAAGGATCTGAAAGACACCGAAGGCAGCGAGATGCTCGCCTCCTTCGTCGACCGGCTGACGTTGAACGACCAACGCGTCGCCGAAATGGCCGAGGGAATCCGCGCCATCGCCGCCCTTGCCGACCCGGTCGGCGAAGTCATCGCCGCCTGGGACCGGCCGAACGGCTTGAAGATCGAGCGCGTCCGCACGCCGCTCGGCGTCATCGGCGTCATCTTCGAAAGCCGGCCGAACGTTACGGCCGACGCCGGCGCCCTCTGCCTCAAGGCCGGCAATGCCGTGATCCTGCGCTGCGGCTCGGATTCGCGCCGTTCATCGCAAGCGATCCATGCCTGCCTTGTCGAGGGCCTAAAGGCGGCAGGGCTTCCAGAGCATGCTATCCAGCTCGTCCCGGTCACCGACCGTGCCGCGGTCGGCGCCATGCTGCGCGGCCTGGACGGGGCAATCGACGTCATCGTGCCGCGCGGCGGCAAGAGCCTGGTCGCCCGCGTCCAGAGTGAGGCCCGCGTGCCGGTTTTCGCCCATCTCGAGGGCCTCTGCCATATCTATGTCGATGGCTCGGCCGATATCGAGATGGCGAAGCAGATCGTCGTCAATGCCAAGATGCGCCGTACCGGCATCTGCGGCGCTGCTGAAACCCTGCTCGTCGATGGTGCCGCGATCGGCACGCATCTGACGCCGCTGCTCGAGGCTCTCACGAGTGCCGGCTGCGAGGTGCGTGCTTCGCCAACGGTGCTGAAGGTCGCGCCCGGCCTGAAGGCCGCGACGGAAGAGGACTGGTCGACCGAATATCTCGACGCGATCGTTTCGGTCGCCGTCGTCGACGGCATATCGGGCGCGATCGCCCATATCCAGAAATATTCCTCGAACCATACCGAGGCCGTGATTGCCGAGGATCCCGACGTCGTCGCGCGGTTCTTTACCGAGGTCGATTCGGCGATCCTGCTGCACAATGCCTCGACGCAGTTTGCCGATGGCGGCGAGTTCGGCATGGGCGCGGAAATCGGCATTGCCACCGGCAAGATGCATGCCCGCGGCCCGGTCGGCGTCGAACAGCTCACCTCGTTCAAATATCGGGTGCACGGCGCCGGACAGACGCGGCCCTGACGTGACGGCGGAGAGTTTGGACCGGCATTATCTCCGCATGCCGCACAGCGAGCGCGGCATGGTCGTCGGCCTGTTCGGCGGTTCGTTCAATCCACCGCACCAGGGCCATGCGCTGGTCGCTGAGATCGCCATCAAGCGCCTCGGCCTCGACCAACTCTGGTGGATGGTCACCCCCGGCAATCCGCTGAAAAGCCGCAACCAGCTGGCACCGCTTGCCGAGCGCATTGCCGAAAGCGAGCGTGTCGCCGCCGATCCGCGCGTCAAAGTCACCGCCTTCGAACAGTCTCTCGGCGTCAGCTACACCGCCAATACGCTCGCCTGGGTCAAGGCCCGCAATCCGCATGTGCATTTCATCTGGATCATGGGCGCCGACGGCCTGCAGACCTTCCACAAATGGCAGAAATGGCAGGAAATCGTCCGCACCTTCCCGATCGCCGTGATCGACCGGCCGGGCGCGACGCTCTCCTACCTCTCCTCGAAGATGACGAGGACCTTTGATTTCGCCCGCGTCGACGAGGACGACGCGCGCATTCTCTGGAAAAAACCCGCGCCGGCCTGGACCTTCATCCACGGGCCGCGCTCCGGCCTGAGCTCGACGGCAATCCGCAACGGCTCGGAATAGACCAATTCTTAAAGTGCATCGCGATCTTTCAGATTCGCTCCTTGCGCTTTAAGTCTTTGTTTTTACACATGTCGTTATCGCAAAACCGCTGCACACTTTTGCGCGACATGCTTTCGGGAAATCCCAGAAACGAGAAAGCCCGACGGGGGAGGATCCGTCGGGCTTATAAACTCGATCGACAACTGGGAGGAGGAGTGTTGTCGACCCTGTCGAACGGCTTATGGGAGGAGGAGAATGCCGTTTCGATGAGTATGTTTTACCACATTCCGCAGGAAGGTGAATATCGATTTGTGCAATGCAGCAATGCGAGCGATGCAATCCTGTCGATGGCGAAGCGCGGGATTCTGCCGTTTTTATCGGCAGGACTAACCAGACACCCTTTGCCCGGGCACGCCATAGCATGCCGTCTGGATCCCCTCGCCAGTTCGCGCCTGGATCTGTTATTCTCCGAAACCCATGCGCTTGTTGAATACATGAATGCCGGGTGCCCAGCCGATACGGTTATATTTTGCTGGATATATCCCTAGCCAAGCCTTGAGCATCGTTATATTCCTCGCAATATTTCGAACCGTGGGGAGTAAATCATGCAGAACCGCCGCCAATGGATGAAACTGGCAACCGCCGCAATCACCGCCCTGTGGCTCGGCGCAGCAGCGCTTCCGACGCCCGCCGCAGCGGGCGGAAGCTGACCGTCTTTGCGGCGGCAAGCCTTAAGGATGCGCTCGATGCCGCCAATGCCGCCTGGGCCAAGGAAAGCGGCAAGGAAGCCGTCGTCTCCTATGCGGCAAGCGGGGCACTGGCCAAGCAGATCGAAAACGCGGCACCCGCCGATGTCTTCATCTCGGCCGACCTTGCCTGGATGGATTACGTCGCCGAGAAGAACCTCATCAAGGCCGATACCCGTTCGAATCTGCTTGGAAACCGGATCGTGCTCGTTGCCGAAAAGGCCAAGGCAAAGCCGGTCGAGATCAAGCAGGGCTTCGATCTCGCAGCACTTCTGGGTGACGGCAAGCTGGCCATGGGTGAGCCGAAATCGGTTCCGGCCGGCAAATACGGCATGGCCGCACTCGACAAACTCGGCATCTGGAAATCCGTGGAAACCAAGGTCGCCGGCGCCGAAAGCGTGCGTGCCGCTCTCGCCCTCGTCTCCCGCGGCGAAGCGCCCTATGGCATCGTCTACCAGACCGACGCCGCCGCCGATAAGGGTGTTGCCGTCGTCGGCATCTTCCCGGCCGATTCCCATTCGCCGATCATCTATCCGATCGCAATTCTTGCCGAGAGCAAGAACCCCGATGCGGCAGCCTATCTCGACTTCCTGAAGTCCGACAAGGCAGCCGCCTTCTTCACGGCGCAGGGTTTCACTGTGCTGAAATGATGGGTTGAATTAATTGCGGAATCGATGGTGACAGCTTAGCGTGAAGCACTTAGGCGCGCCTCCTGTCCGGTTCGAGTCGATGGCTGCCCCTCACCCTAACCCTCTCCCCGCTCGCGGGGAGAGGGGACCTGCCCTGCGAAAGGTTAGCGAGGGACGGAGAGGTCGCGGCATATCCCCTTCACCCCGTTTACGGGGAGAAGGTGGCGGCAGCCGGATGAAGGGCAGACACCGGGTGACACCGAATTTTCGAGAGAGATAGCCGCATTTGGATATATTGGGCCTGAGCAACGAGGAATGGACGGCGATTCTGCTCAGCCTGCGCGTCTCTTTTGTCGCCATGCTGGCGAGCCTGCCCTTCGGCATCCTCGTCGCCCTGCTGCTTGCCCGCGGCCGCTTCTGGGGCAAGTCGGTGCTGAACGGCATCGTTCACCTGCCGCTGATCCTGCCGCCCGTCGTCACCGGTTTCCTTCTTCTCATCCTGTTCGGCCGCCGCGGTCCGATCGGCAGCCTGCTCGACCAGTATTTCGGCATCGTCTTTTCCTTCCGCTGGACGGGCGCAGCGCTCGCCTGCGCCGTCATGGCCTTTCCGCTGATGGTGCGCAGCATCCGTCTGTCGATCGAGGCGGTCGACCGCAAGCTGGAAGAGGCGGCCGGAACGCTTGGCGCCGGTCCCGCCTGGGTGTTTTTGACGATCACCCTGCCGCTGTCACTGCCCGGCATCATCACCGGCATGATCCTTTCCTTCGCCAAGGCGATGGGCGAATTCGGCGCGACGATCACCTTTGTCTCCAACATTCCCGGCGAAACCCAGACGCTGTCGGCCGCGATCTATACCTTCACCCAGGTGCCGGGCGGCGATGCCGGCGCATTGCGCCTGACGCTTGTCGCCATCGTCATTTCCATGGCCACGCTGCTCGCCTCCGAATTCCTCGCCCGCCTGGCCGGCCAAAGGATTGATCCGGAATGACGCTGATCGTCGAAGCAAAACAGAAGCTCGGCGGCTTTTTGCTCGACGCCGCCTTCACCTCCGAACGTGGCGTCACCGCGTTGTTCGGCCGCTCCGGCTCCGGCAAGACCTCGATGATCCGCATCATCGCCGGCCTCGCCCGCCCGGACGAAGGCCGCGTCGTCCTTGACGGCGAGATCCTGACCGAAACCAAAACCGGGGCCTTCGTCCCGAAACATCGCCGCCGCTTCGGTTATGTCTTCCAGGAGGCCCGGCTGTTTCCGCATCTCAGCGTCCGCGCCAATCTTTGCTACGGCCGCTGGTTTACGGCGAAAACCCAACGCGGTGAAAACTTCGATCGCATCGTCGACCTGCTCGGCATCGAGCCGCTGCTGGAGCGCAGTCCCGGAAAACTTTCCGGCGGCGAGAAGCAGCGCGTCGCCATCGGCCGCGCCCTTCTCTCCGCGCCCCGGCTGCTGTTGATGGACGAGCCGCTGGCGGCCCTCGACGAGGCGCGCAAGGCCGAAATCCTGCCCTATCTGGAGCGATTGCGGGATCAGACCGAAATTCCGATCATTTATGTCAGCCATTCGATCGCGGAGGTGGCGCGGCTGGCAAATCAGGTCGTCATCCTCAGCGACGGCAAGGTGGAAGCGACCGGCCCGGCCGTCGACATCTTGAGCCGTCCCTCTGCGGCGGCCGACCGGAAAGAGGCAGGCGCACTGCTCGAAGGCACCGTCGAAAGCTTCGATGTGCGTCACCGCCTGTCGACCGTCGCCCTGAAATCCTCTCAGCTGCATATCCCGAGCGCAGCGCTTGCTTCAGGCAAGCCGGTGCGCATCCGCATTCCGGCGCGCGACGTCATGCTGGCGACCGCCAGGCCCGAGGGCCTGAGCGCGCTGAACATTCTCGAAGGCAGGATCGAAGCCATATCGTCGGACGAGGACGGAACCGTCGAAATCCGGATCGACTGCGGCGGCGACGCCATTCTTTCGCGCATCACTGCGCTATCCTGCGAGCGCCTCGATCTTCGCCCCGGCAAGACGGTCTTCGCCGTCATCAAGACGGTTGCTCTGGAGGCCTGATCCGCTCTCCACAGACTGTGCCTCCCTATGGATTGCGCTTGCCTTCGAGCCAGGAGAGATCCTCGGCGAGGCTTTCGCGCATCGTCTTTTCCATCCGGCGGAAACGCTGAAGCAATTCCTCGCCGAACGGCGTCAGCGCCGCGCCGCCGCCCTTCTGGCCGCCACGCTGCGGCTCCACCACCTGTTCGCAAAACATCCGGTTCATCTCGCTGACCAGCAACCATGCGCGGCGATAGGACATGTCCATCGCCCGCCCCGCCGCCGAGATCGATCCGGTCGCGCGGATATGCTCCAAGAGCTCCATCTTGCCGTGACCGAGCCGATCCTCATCCGGGAAGCTGATTCGCAGGACGGGCACGAGTGTTTTGGCGGCTGGATCGGTCATCGAATCGTGAAATCGTGAAATTTGCCGCACTTTACGCCGCGGTACGGAAACTGTACACCGCCCCCACAAGCAGCCCGCGTGGCAATATTCTTCAATTCGGACGCCAGATCGGATTTTCGACCGTTCTGTATCTTAGCACGTCTTGAAACATTAATGGTTTGATGCCTATCTTAACCATGATCCGGTCTCGATCGGATCTGTGTTGTGCATGGTTTGTCATTCCAGGAAAGGGAAAGCACTGACAACAGTACACGCCAAGGGAAAAACGTTCGCCGTTATCCCGAAGAGTGCGGAACGTGGCGCCGATGCCGCCGCCCGTGCCCTAGAAACCGTCCTCGCCAGCCTCGAGGACTCCAAAGCTGAAGATATCGTCACCATCGACATTGCCGGAAAATCGGCGCTGGGAGACTACATGATCGTCGTCTCCGGCCGCTCGAACAGGCATGTCATGGCGATCTCGGATCACCTGCTCACCGACCTGAAGGACGACGGCCTCGGCACGGCCCGCGTCGAAGGTCAGGAGGGCGGCGATTGGGTGCTGATCGACACCGGTGACATTATCGTGCATGTGTTCCGTCCTGAAATCCGCGAGTTCTACAACATCGAAAAGATGTGGGCGGCTCCGGATATGGATGAAGAAACACGGCACTGACAGGCGGGCCGGCATTCTGTCCGGCGCCTGAGCGTGGCATTGGCTGGCCGGAGATATGAAAATCGGCCGGCGGCGCCTTGTGCGCCCGACGTGCCGCATCAGCGGGAGCGGATGAATGCGAATTGGTCTTTTTGCGGTGGGACGGCTGAAATCCGGCTCCGAAAAGGATCTTGCCGGCCGTTACTTCGACCGTTTCGCCAAGGCCGGCCCTGCCGTCGGCCTCGAACTTGCCCGTGTTGCCGAAGTTGCCGAAAGCCGCGCCTCCAATGCGGAAACCCGCAAGCGCGACGAAGCGGCGATGCTTCTGAAATCGCTTGCCGATGGCAGCATTCTCATTCTTCTCGACGAACGCGGCAAGGCGCTCGACAGTGAAGCCTTCGCCAGCCTGCTCGGCTCCTATCGCGACCAGGGCAAACGCGACCTGACGATCGCCATCGGCGGCGCCGACGGCCTCGATCCTTCCCTCTACGACCGTGCCGACGCTACCCTCTGTCTGGGCAAGATGACCTGGCCGCATCAGCTCGTGCGCACGCTGATCGCCGAACAGCTCTATCGCGCCGTGACCATCCTGTCCGGCCACCCCTATCACCGCGTCTGATGCCCCACCGGCCTTATGCCTCGGCAATTCGCATGGTCACGCAGCCGTGTTCTGCCTGCGGGCCGTTGTGCTCCAAACTTTCTGGCAAAGCGCGCCAAATCAGCTTAGTCTCCGCGCGATTTCAGAAAGTGCCCTAACACGCATGACGAGAGAAGCAACCAGGCGACACCGCATGATCCTGCCGGCTATTGCGGCCGGCGTCGGTGTGGCGGTGATTGCCGCGTCGGCAAATCCCTTCATCGTCCGGGCGCAGGACGCCGCGCCTGAAGCGGCACAATCCGCGCCGCAGCCGGCAGCCGAGCCGCCGCCACCCGATCCGGCCGCCGAACTGGCCGCCAAACGGGACAAGACCCGTGCCGAACTGGAAACCCTGTCGAAAACGATCAGTCTTTCCAGCGACAAGGTGAGCGCGCTTCAACAGAGCATCGCCGATCTGGACAAGAGCACGCAAAGCATCCGCCAGGCGCTGATCGAGTCCGCCGCCCGCCGCAAGGCGCTCGATAAGCAGATCCTCGCAAGCGAAAAGAAGCTTGCCGATCTCGGCGTCAAGGAGGATGGCATCCGCCGTTCGCTGCACGAGCGCCGCGGCCTTTTGGCCGAGGTGCTGGCAGCGCTCCAGCGCATGGGCCGCAACCCGCCGCCCGCTTTGCTCGTCACCCCCGATGACGCGCTCGCCTCGGTGCGCAGCGCCATCCTGCTCGGCGCCGTCGTACCCGGCATCCGCAAGGAGACAGACAAGCTTGCCGGAGACCTTGCAAGCCTCGCCGCTTTGCAGACCGCAAGTGCTGCCGAGAAGGCCGGCCTGACCGCGACGATGACGAACGGGATCGAGGAAGAACGGCGCATGGACCTGCTGCTTGCCGAAAACGACAAGCTCAGCCGCAGCAATGCCGCCGAACTCGAGGCCGAGAGGAAACGCTCCGAGGAACTGGCGGGCAAGGCGACCAGCCTTGAAGGCCTTGTCGCCTCGATGGAATCCGAGATCGCTTCGGTGCGCGATGCGGCTGCAGCCGCTCGCCAGGCGGAGGAGAATCGCAAGCTGATGACCGACGAGCAGCGCGCCCAGGCCAAGGCATTGGCCGACAGCGGCGTGCCCGATAAAAACCGCATTGCGCCCGCATATCCCTTCGGAGAATTGAAGGCGAAATTGGAGGTGCCCGTTGCGGGCGATATCCTGCGCCAGTTCGGCGATGCCGACGGCACCGGGCACGAGGCAATGGGAATGACGGTCGCCACCAATCCGGAGACGGTGGTGACGGCGCCTGCCGATGGCCTGGTGGTTTTCGCCGGCGCTTTCCGCAGTTACGGCCAGATGATCATCCTCGACACCGGCGATGGCTACCACTTGGTTCTCTCGGGAATGGAGACGATCAATACCCGTCAGGGAAAATTCGTTTTCGCCGGCGAGCCGCTCGCCGTGATGGGCGCGAAAAGAGTGGCAAGCGCAACTGCATTGGCGCTGGAAACGGACCGGCCAACGCTTTACATTGAATTTCGAAAGGACGGTAAACCGGTCGATTCCCGACCGTGGTGGACCGCCAAAGACACTGGAAAGGCACGCAATGATTCGTAGGGCTTCTCTTGTTCTGGTCGGCGCATTGATGGGTGCGACCGCCATGAGCGTTATTTACTCGGCGGGTGTGCCGGCAGAAGCGGCCGGATCGTCCACGTACAAGGAACTCTCGGTGTTCGGCGATGTCTTCGAGCGTGTGCGCGCCCAGTACGTGACGCCGCCGGCCGAGGACAAGCTGATCGAGAACGCCATCAACGGCATGCTCTCCTCGCTGGATCCGCATTCGAGCTACATGAATGCGAAGGACGCCGAGGATATGCGCACCCAGACCAAGGGTGAGTTCGGCGGCCTCGGCATCGAAGTCACGATGGAAGACGAGCTCGTCAAGGTCATCACCCCGATCGACGACACGCCCGCCGCCAAGGCCGGCGTTCTCGCCGGAGATTATATCTCCGAGATCGATGGCCAGTCCGTGCGCGGCCTGAAGCTTGAGGACGCCGTCGAAAAGATGCGCGGCGCGGTCAACACCCCGATCAAGCTAACGCTGATCCGCAAGGGCGCCGACAAGCCGATCGAGCTGACGATCGTCCGTGACGTCGTCGCCGTCCAGGCCGTCAAGTCGCGTGTCGAGGACGATGTCGGTTATCTCCGCATCATCTCCTTCACCGAGAAGACCTATCCCGACATGGAAAAGGCGATCAAGAAGATCAAGGACACCGTGCCGGCCGAAAAGCTGAAGGGTTATGTCCTCGACCTGCGCCTCAATCCGGGCGGTCTGCTTGACCAGGCGATCAACGTCTCCGACGCCCTCTTGCAGCGCGGCGAAGTCGTCTCGACCCGTGGCCGTAATCCCGATGAAACCCGCCGCTTCAATGCCGGCCCGGGCGACCTGACGGATGGCAAGCCGGTTATCGTGCTGATCAACGGCGGTTCGGCCTCCGCATCGGAAATCGTCGCCGGCGCTCTTCAGGATCTGCGTCGCGCCACCGTTCTAGGCACACGCTCTTTCGGCAAGGGCTCCGTCCAGACGATCATCCCGCTCGGCGAAAACGGCGCGCTGCGCCTGACCACGGCGCTCTATTACACGCCGTCGGGCCGCTCGATCCAGGGCACCGGCATCACCCCCGACATCAAGGTCGAGGAGCCGCTGCCGGAGGAACTGCAGGGCAAGATGGTGACCGAAGGCGAATCCAGCCTGCGCGGCCATATCAAGGGCCAGAGCGAGACCGACGAAGGGTCGGGCTCGGTTGCCTATGTCCCGCCGGATCCGAAGGACGACGTTCAGCTTAACTACGCGCTCGATCTGCTGCGTGGTAAGAAGACCGATCCGGCTTTCCCGCCAAACCCTGATAAGGCAGTCGTCGCCAAGTAATGATCACCTCAAGGCCGGGCACCGCCCGGCCTTGACCCTTTCTGCTGTTTCCCGGTTTTGGAGCGGGTGAAAAATTGGGAACGGACCTGCATGCGCCTTTGGGCCGCAACCGCAAAGCCGGCAGCCGGCGCCCGGGTGTTCTGCGCCTCGGCCGCATCGCCGCCAGTCTTTGTCTTTTCGCGATAGGCGGCTTTTCCCTCTATACGGCGTTTCGCGGCGATGGCCTCGAACGTACCAAACTACCGGCCGAACAAGCCGTAACGACGCCCTCCGATACCCCTCAGCCACCGACGACGACCACCAACCAGGCGGCGGACGGCATGCCGCGCGCCGAACCGCGCTCGGGCGCCAATGTCGAGCAGATGGCCACCGGCGACGGCTCCGTCGTCACCAAATACAGCCCCCGCCCGCGCGACGGCAGCGGGCCGGTGCTGGTGGATGCCATGCAGATCGGCCAGGATCCGCGCATGGCGGCCCAGCCGAATGAAGCGCTGCTCGAAGATACCCCTTTCGGCAGGCTGCCGATCGTCGGTCCCGATGGCCGACGGCCGATGGATCAATATGCCCGTCCCTCGTCCGGCGCGCGCGGCGTCCGCATCGCCATCGTCGTCAGCGGCCTCGGGCTCAGCCAGACCGGGACGCAGCGCGCCATCGCTGAATTGCCTGAAGAAATCACCTTCGCCTTTGCCGCAAGCGGCAACAGCCTGCAGCGCTGGATGCAGGAAGCTCGCCGCGGCGGCCACGAGGTTCTGCTGCAGGTGCCGCTCGAGCCCTTTGATTACCCGGCGAACGATCCCGGCCCGGAGACGCTGCTGACCACAAAACCCGTGGCCCGCAATATCGAGAACCTGCACAAGGCAATGGGCGAGATCACCAATTACACCGGCGTCATGAATTATCTCGGCGGTCGTTTCCTGTCCGATTCCACTGCCATGGAACCTGTCATGCGCGATATCGGCAAGCGCGGGCTGCTGTTCCTCGACGATGGCACGTCGGCGCAGTCAAAGACGGCGGCAGTCGCCAAGGGAACCCAACTGCCCTATGCCTTCGCCGATCTGCAGCTCGACGGCCAGCTCGATATCAACGCGGTCCTGAAGAAGCTTGATGAGCTCGAGCGCATCGCCCGCAAGAATGGCCAGGCGATCGGTGTCGCCTCGGCTTTCGATGAAAGCGTCGACGCCATCGCCAAATGGAGCGAGGAGGCTGCCATGCGCGGCATCGAGATCGTCGGCGTCGCCGCCCTTTCCAACGACCCCCGGAACCCTTGAGAGCAGTCTCTTAGGGAATCCCTGAACGGAGAAGAAGATGAGCCAGGCGACCGTAAAAGCCGAGGACCTGCCCTACCGCCCCTGTGTCGGCGTGATGATCCTGAACCGCGACGGCCTCGTCTGGGCCGGACGGCGCATTCCCGACGGCAATTCCGAATATGACGGCTCGCCACAGCTCTGGCAGATGCCCCAGGGTGGCATCGACAAGGGCGAGGATCCATTGGACGCCGCCTATCGCGAGCTCTACGAGGAGACCGGCATCAAGACGGTGACACTGCTTGCCGAAGCGGGAGACTGGATCAACTATGATCTGCCGCCGATACTGATCGGCATTGGGCTGAAAGGAAAATTCCGCGGCCAGACGCAGCGCTGGTTCGCCTTCCGCTTCGACGGCGACGACAGCGAGATCGCCATCAACCCGCCGCCCGGCGGCCACGAGCCCGAATTCGATGCCTGGGAATGGAAGCCGATGCAGGAACTGCCCAGCCTGATCGTCCCTTTCAAGCGCGGCGTCTACGATCAGGTCATCGCTGAATTCCAGCATCTGGCGACACTGCAATCGGAAGACTGATCATAGCGGGATGGCGCCTTCGTTTGCGCCCGGCAAGCGAGAGGAGCTCCAGCCGCCCAAAGGCGGCCGGCATCTCGTAGGAGCTTATTCTGCCTCGTTGGCGGAATCCGCGTTGAGCTGGCCGTATTTGCTCTCGCCGATTTTCCCGAGCAGATCGAGCTGCGTTTCGAGGAAGTCGATATGGCCTTCCTCATCCATTAGCAGCTCTTCGAAGAGCTTCATGGAAACGTAATCGCCGGCTTCGTGACAGATATCGCGCGACTTCTTGTACGCTGCACGGGCATCGTATTCGCCGGCGAGATCGGCCTCCAGCACTTCCTTGACGTTCTGGCCGATGCGCAGAGGTGCAAGTGTCTGCAGATTGGGATGGCCCTCAAGGAAAATGATGCGCGCAACAAGCCGGTCGGCATGATGCATCTCTTCGATCGATTCGGCGCGCTCCTTCTTGGCGAGCTTGGTGTAGCCCCAGTCCTCAAGAAGTCGATAATGAACCCAATATTGATTGACCGCCCCGAGCTCGAGGAACAACGCCTCGTTAAGCCGCTCGATGACTTTTTTGTCGCCTTTCAATGTCAGCTCTCCTGTTTTCCTCATGAAATTGTTTCAAGCGGGACATGAAATCAAATATTTCGGTCTCCGTCGAGTGGCGACGGGCGTGATATTCCTCAGTCGTCTGGATAATGATGTCGACGACGTTGGGGAAACAGCCGCAGCAACGGCCACGTTTCTCCATAGCGTGGTAGACCTTCGCTGGCACGATAAGCTGCCAACAGTCCTCATCGAGAAGGTTGGTGATAACCTCCCGGATTTCCTTGTCGGTTATATAGTTGCAGCTGCAGACAAGCACGTCTTCATTCCAAACATGACACTGACTATCGTGTTTTCTGCTAAAGAAGATGGTGGCTGTCAAGAAAAAATTCGAGCCCCGCTTCATTAGACGCGGTTTCGGAATGACAAGCCAATCGATGTCGTTCGGGGTTACGCAGTTCTTCCAGGGTGATGACGCCATGAGGCGAGTGAAGGAGGCCGGACGGTCCCGATCGGTGCCCACGCATTTTAATGGAAGTTGCGTCCGCGCGGCATCACCTCGGCGGTTTCCGCTGCGCCGGAATTGCGGCCTGTGGCCACCATCCGTTTTTCCAGCTCCGCTCTCTCCTGCGCCTGCGCAAGCTTTCTCTGCCGCTGGTCAATACCTGGGTTCAGCACTTCGTCTGCCCGCTCACAGACGCCAAAACGCCGGGCCTCGCGTTGGAGGATGCCGAGCGCCGGCGTCATGTCCTCGATATGCTCGACGACGGTGTGGATCACGCCGCTCTGGCTTTGCAGTCTGCCGCGGATTTTCACCAGCCGGGCGCCCATCACGACCGAGCGGTATGTGTCGAAGATTTTCGGCCAGACGATCGCATTGGCGACGCCGGTCTCATCCTCAAGGGTCATGAAGATCACACCTTTGGCCGACCCCGGCCGCTGGCGCACCAGCACGAGGCCGGCGATCGTTACCCTACGCCCGTTTGTAACCGTCAGCAGATCGACATTGCGCGTCACATCAGCATCCCGCAATTCCTCGCGCAGGAAGGAGACCGGATGCGCCTTCAGCGACAGCGAGAGATAACGATAGTCCTCGATGACCTGCTCTCCCGGCAGCATTTCCGGCAGCTTCGTCGCCGGCTCAGCCTGGAGATCGATATGACGGGCCCGCTCGAAAAGCGGCAGCTCCTCGGCCGCGCTCTTCACATCCAACGCCCGCACCGCCCAAAGTGCGTCGCGTCGTGATAGTCTCAGGGATTGGAACGCATCCGCATCCGCCAGTCGCTCGATGACGGATTTCTGCAGGCCGGACCGCAGCCAGAGATCCCGAACGGAACCGTAGCCTTTGCCTCGATTTTTGACGAGCAGCTCCATCTCTTTATCCGAGACGCCCTTGATCTGCCGGAAGCCGAGCCGCACCGCGTATCGGGCCCTGATGATCCCGCGCATCTCACGGTGGCGGAAATCGACGGCGTTCGGATCGAAAGCGGCCTCTTCCAGATCGCAATCCCAGTCGGATTCGTTGATGTCGACAGGCAGAATTTTGACGCCGTGCTCGCGGGCATCCCGCACCAGCTGCGCCGGCGCATAAAACCCCATTGGCTGGGAATTCAGCATCGCCGCGCAGAAGACGTCGGGATAATAGGCCTTGAGCCATGAGGAGGCATAGACGAGCAGCGCAAAGGAGGCGGCATGGCTTTCAGGGAAACCATATTCACCGAAGCCTTTGATCTGGTTGAAACACTGCTGCGCGAATTCCGGAGCATAACCCTTTGAGGTCATTCCCTCGATGAACCGCGTCTCGAAATTGCCGATCGTGCCGGTTCTCTTGAATGTCGCCATCGCTCTGCGAAGCTTGTCGGCCTCTGCCGGTTTGAAGCCTGCAGCAGTAATCGCGATCTGCATCGCCTGTTCTTGAAACAGCGGCACGCCGAGAGTTCTTTCCAGAACTGCTTCCAGCTCCTTGCTCGGATATTCGATCGGGATATTCTTGGCCTGCTGCTCCCGGCGCTTCAGATAGGGGTGCACCATATCGCCCTGGATCGGTCCAGGCCGGACGATCGCTACCTCGATGACGAGGTCGTAGAACAGCTTCGGCTTGAGGCGCGGCAGCATGCTCATCTGCGCCCGGCTCTCGATCTGGAAGACGCCAAGCGTATCGGCCCGACCCATCATCTCATAAACTGGTCTGCCTTCGTCCCCATGTTCCCTGTTGCCGAGATCTGAGAGCGTTTTCTTGACACCGTAATTCAGTTCAAGCAGCGAAAAACCCTTCCGCAGGCAGGTCAGCATGCCGAGCGCCAGCACATCCACCTTGAGGATCTTGACGTTGTCTAGATCGTCCTTGTCCCACTCGATCATGTAGCGATCCGGCATCGCCGTCTTCATGATCGGCACCACCTCGTCGAGCCGATCCCGCGTGATGACGAAACCGCCGACATGCTGGGTGAGGTGGCGGGGGAAGCCGAGAAGCTCGGAGGTATATTTCAGCACGTTCCGGGTGACCGGATCCTTAATGTCGAGACCGGCCGCCTTTGCATCCCTCTCGGAAAGATTGTCCTCCGACCAGCCCCAGACGAGGCTGCTGATCGCCGACTGGACATCCTCCGACAACCCGAAGGCCTTGGCGACTTCGCGGCCGGCCGAACGGGTCCGATAGGTGGTCACCCCCGCCGTTAGCCCGGCATGTTCTCTCTTATAAGTTCTGTAGATGAACTGGATGACCTCTTCGCGCCGATCATGCTCGAAATCAACATCGATATCCGGCGGTTCGTCACGATCCATCGAAATGAAGCGGTCGAAGAGCAGCGTGCTCTTCTGAGGATCGACTTCCGTAATTTCGAGGCAATAGCAGATGACCGAATTTGCCGCCGATCCGCGCCCTTGGCACAAGACCTTGAGGTCATAACGGGCGTGATGGATGATCCTGTGAACCGTCAGGAAGTAGGAGGCATAGTTCTTATCGCCGATGAGTTTTAGCTCATAATCGATCTGCTTCGCCACCTTGGCCGGGATACCCTCGGGATAACGCCTTGCCGCTCCCGCCCGCGTCAGCCTCTCGAGCGTCTGCTGTGGCGTTTCGCCGGGATCATTTTCAGGCGGATAATTATGCTCCAATTCCTTCAGCGAAAAGGTCAACCTGCCGAAGAAGGCCTGGGTATTTTCGATCGCACCAGGATAGTCCCGGAAGATCCGGACCATTTCACGTGAATCCTTGAGGTAGCGTTCGGCATTCGGCGCCAGCAGGAATCCGGCTTGCGCGATCTGCACATGCTCCCGGATCGCAATCACCACATCCGAAAGCGGCCGGCGTTCGGGATGATGATAAAGCGGCTGGTTGGTCGCAATCAGCGGCACGCGATTGCGCGTCGCAAGCATGGCAAGCACCGCAAAGACCTGCCTGTCGCGGCCGTCATAGGCTGGCGCCAGCGCCAAAAAGAAATCCTTGCGGAACCGTCTGCGAAACCGTCCCAGATAATCTTCCAGCGCCGACTGGCCCTCCTGATCATCGACAAGGGTGCGATCGGGAACCAGTGCGAGCATCATCTCGTCCCCCCATTCCATCAGCTCCGCTTCCGTCAGGATGCAGTTCCCCTTGACCGCTTCTTCCTTCAGATTGCCAGCGCTGAGAAGACGGCAGAGATTTGCCCAGCCCCGCCGATTGCGTGGATAGGCGAGGATATCCGGCGTGTCATCACAAAAGACCAGGCGGGCGCCCGGCTGAATCCGGATAGGCTCGAGAATCTCTTCCCTTTTCCCTTCCTTCTCCGCCTGGGCCAAGATCGCATCTCTATTCCTGTATCTCTCCTCGAGCTGCAGCGCCTGCGCATGCGCCCTGACCACGCCGGCAACCGAATTCCGGTCCGCAATGCCGAGACCGCCGAGTCTGAGATAAGCGGCCTGCACGACCATCTCTTCCGGACCGGAGGCGCCTTCGAGAAACGAAAAATTCGTCCTCACGCCGATCTCGAAAAATGCGGACCCGCTCTTCATGCAAACACACCGTGCATGAACCAGCGAGGATCGAGTTCGCGGCCATAAAAACCGCGACGATAGATCCAGAAGCGATGTCCGGTCTCGTCCTCGATGCGGAAATAGTCGCGCGCCTCGGCGTCATCCCCATCGATCCACCATTCCATGGCGATCCGTTCCGGCCCTTCGCTTCTTGCCACCCGATGCTGCAAGCGCCGCCAGCGGAAAATCTGCGGCGGACCATCGGGCACTTCGGCAAGCATGATCTCGACCGGCTCCGGCGTGGCAAAGAGCCGTAGCGGGCGCTCTTGGCGGAAAGGAAGCTGGATGTCCTGCGCCGCCTTCCGCCTGGGAAGACGATCCATCACGGGAACGGTGATGACGGCGCGTTCCGGCACATGGCTCTCGCGCAACTGGAAGCTTTGCAGGCAATCCGCACCCAGCCGGGCCGAGACCCGATCGACGAAGGCCGAAAGCGAGATCTCTCCCTGACGGTCGCCCTCGAAATCAGCCTGCGCCTCGTTGAAGGGATCATGCCGCAACACATTCAACCGCAGGATTTCGAAACCATAGCCGGCATCAAGATCGTCATAAACCGCCTGCAATCGCTCGGAAAAAAGCCCTGCAATGAATTTTGGTTCGCGAAGCGGCTGCGAAGCGCCGACGGCGATACGAAAAACCCTACCGTCGACGCGAAACAGCACCAGTTCGAACACCCGCCCGCCAATCCCCCGCGTCTCCAACGACGGCTGCAGCGACATGGCGACCTGCCGGGTGACGGCAAGGATCTGTTCTTCCGTGCCGATGGGCTCGATCAGGCGGCTTTCGGCCGAGAGGCTGGCGACCGGACGCCGCGGCGAGACCGGCTCCTCCTCGCGTCCCAGCGCCTGATCGAGACGCAGAAGCAGTCCCGGGCCGAACCGGCGGGTCAGCGGCGCGCGCGGTGCATCGATGACGTCGCCGACATATTTCAGGCCGAGCTTCTTCAGCGCATCGACGGTTTGTCCTTCCAACCGCAAGGCTGCAACCGGCAAGGACATTAGCACCTGCTCCGTCTCCTCGTCTTCGATGACGCCGCCTTGTCCGAAGCGCGACGCGGCCCAGGAAAGGCCTGGCGAGGATGAGATGGCGCCGCGCGCATCGATCCCCATATGAAAAAGCCGCGACTGCACATCCTTGAGAAGCGCCTTTTCCCCGCCGAAGAGATGGGCGCAGCCGCTAATGTCGAGAAACAGGCCGTCCTTGCCGTCGAACGCCACCAGCGGCGTATAACGGTCGCACCAGTCAGCAATGGCCTCCAGCAACCGGCGGTCGGCCGCCGGATCCTCTTCCGCGACCTCGAGCGTTGGATACATGGCGCGCGCTTCGGCAAGGCCCTGATCCTTTTTCAGCCCCAGCCTCTCGGCCAACTCGTCCAGCGCCGTCAGCCGCATGGCATTGTTGAGCTTGCCGGAACAGACGATAGGCGGTGTCTCAGGACGCCCTTTCGAACGCCAGGAGAGCCCCCATCGCCTGCGGGCGATGCGGTCCGTTGGCAGATGCGGAAAGCTGAGCGCCAGAATACGCTGACGGCTCGCCTGGAGGACGAACGAGGTTTGGCTCGGCGACAGGGAGAAATTCGCGTTCATGGGGGTTCCATTCCAGAAAAAAGCTGAGCGGGGCCGGATTGCGGCCCTTCTCCAGCGTGAGACGGAAAATCGGATTGCCGATGCTGCCGGAAAGACTGGATTCCCCCGGCAGCGGCCGCAGAGCGGATGGAGCCGGTCCGACATGCAGACGAAAGGCCGCACTGCTTGCCTCCTCCGCCCCGGCCTGGCGGACAAGAAAGAGCGGACGGCGGGCAGCACGCGCCCGAAGACTGAGCCTGCGGCTTTCGGTCAGGCCGAAATGGGCGGGATTGCCGCGCACTTCGAAGATGACAGCCGAGAAAGCAGCGCTTTCCACCGCGGTCTCCACCAGCCAGAGCGCCTCGTCCAGCTTGCGCGGCGCCGCATGGAGAAACCGCTCCGGGCTCAACCCGAAATCCCGCAGCCCGGGAGCATAGGGACGACCGGCCTCGAGCGTGCCGACAGCATCGCCGATCCAGAGCAGCGGCAGAAGCCTACCGGCATCTGCTTCCTGCTTCTGCAGCCGCGCGGCGACAGCCATCGCCAACCCGCTTGCCGCACCGGCATCGCGCGACAGATCGGATCGGAATTCGGTGATCGCATCGAGCGGCAGGCCGCCTTCCAGCGCCTCATCAAGACTTTCCACCCCGAACGCCAGCGGCGGCAGACTGCGTCTCGAGGGTGTCTTTCCTCCTTCCGCCAAGGTTTCCCGCTCCGCTCCGCTGCCGCAAGCGCCGGCGCGGGCTTCCCCTCCAGTCTGGCGATGGTTTCGCGGAGCGCAAAAAGCCGCTCGCGCGCCAGGGCGTGCTGCGCCATGGCGTTCTCCAATCTGTATTGTTCCTGTTATGTTCTTATAGATTCCAGAGAGCTAATGAAGAGTCAACGGCCATTTTCTATGAATTTATTCCTGCCTTTGATTCCGCACTCGAAAATCGGCGATAAAGGTTCTATATGGGCCCGCAAAGGAAGGAATATTCATGGCCCGCATAGACCAGAGCGATGATTGGCGGGACCGCCATGCGCCGACGATAAGCGCCTTCGAGTCGCTGGCCATGGAGGCCTATAGCCATCTGCCGGATGAATTTCGCCAGCTGACCACCAACCTCACGATCGAGATCGAAGATTTCCCCGATGACGATGTTTTCGAGGACATGGCGCTGGAAACCCCTTTCGATCTTCTGGGTCTTTTCGAGGGCAGAGGCATTTCCGAACGTTTCACGCTAGAAACCGGCGAGATGCCAAACCGCATCCGTCTCTACCGGCGTCCCATTCTCGATTATTGGGCCGAGAACGACGAGACGCTCGGCGATATCATCACCCATGTCCTGATCCACGAGATCGGCCACCATTTCGGGCTGAGCGACGACGATATGGAGCGGATCGAGGCAAGCGCCGAGGAAGCCGCCGAGCGCTAATGCATGTCGCCCGGAAGCGTGCATCGGTTCCGGGATAACGACATGCATAAAACAAAGAGCTAAAGCCACGCGTCTGGCAGGACGCGTTATTGCTCGGAGAGCTTTATCTCCGGATGGTAATCCTTGCCTTCGACGGTCTTGACGACGGCCTGGCCACACTGCATCGCGCCGGTTGCGGCATTGAAGGCATAGGTCGGCGAGCCTTCCAGCGACCAGCCCTTATTGAGGGCGGCGGTGACCTTGTGGCAGAAGGAAGCATCGTCGGGACCGGTCAGGAAGCGGTAGAGTTTCATCAGGCAGGCTTTCTTGCAGAAATCAGGCGAGCTTTATGAACCAGAGCTTCGGCTTGGACAAGATGCAGCCGCTCGATCATCCGCCCGCGCGAATTGATGACATTCAGCCCGTCGGAAGCCGGATCGGCAAAGGCAGCGATGATCGCCTCCGCTTCCGCAATCGCTGCCGGATCCGGGCCGAAATGCCGATTGGCGACCTCGATCTGGGTTGGATGGATCAGCATCTTACCGGCAAAGCCCATGGCCCGGCCCTGCAGGCATTCGGCATCGAAACCCTGCTCGTCCCTGAAATCGTTGAAGACGCTGTCGATCGCATCGAGCCCGCAGGCGCTGACCGCCAGGACGGCCTGCATTAGCCACGGCACGAGATAGGTTCGTCCCGGCTGCGGCAGGACGCCTGTTTCCTTGCGCAGATCATTGAGCCCGACGACGAGGCAATCGAGCCGCGAACCCGGCGTGCGGCCGAATTCGGCGATCGCTCCGACATTCAGCACGCCGCGCGGCGTCTCGATCATCGCCCAGATGCGCAGTTCCTCCGGCGCATCCGCATCGGCGAGCAGATCGCCCATATCGGTGATATCTCGAGGTCCGTCGACCTTGGGAAGGAGAACCGCGTCGGGCAAAAGCGCCTTGACCAGATCCAGGTCCGCCGGCCCGAATTCGGATGACAAAGAATTGATGCGGATGATCCTTTCCTTGCCCTCAAGCGGCGGGCCGGCAAAAAAAGCGCGCAGATTTTCCCGCGCTTGCCCCTTCTTCTCGGGCGAAACGGAATCCTCCAGATCGAAAATAACCGCATCGCAATCAAGCGAATGGCTTTTTTCGAGCGCCCGGAGATTGATGGCGGGCACGCTCAGCACCGAGCGGCGCAGATTTAACGAACGGCGAGGGATGGTTTGGCTCATCGATCATTAGTGCCAAGCTTCGCAATGCCCGGCAAGACAACAAAAAGCCATGCTTGCCTTGCAGAGAGGAAAAAGAAGGACCACATTCCTTTCTGAAGAAAGGTCTAAAACCCATGCAGAACATTCGCTCCATCTTCTTCATGCTTGCCGGCGCCACCGTTTTCGTGGCCATGCTGCTTTTCACCTTCTCGGTGACGCTTGCCGTCGGCGGCATCCTGACCGTGCTTATGGTCGGACGTGCGCTATCGATGAAGATGAAGCCCGCTCCGGTGCGCGCCAAGGCAAACAATGGCCAACGCGAAATGCGCATCTGGAACGACGGCCGCGGCACGATCATCGATCTCTGAACGGCTCACGCTTAAAAAACCTGACTGACACTGTCGCATCATGCTTCCATCATACGTCTTAGAAGCAGCCGGGCATTCTGCCGGCGCTTCAAAACGAATGGAGGACGAGCATGGATGCGACGGAAAACAATCCGGTCAAGATGCCGCCGGTCAAGAATGGCCTGCTGCCCTATCTGACGGTCGGCGGCGCAGTGAAAGCCGCAGAATTCTACCAAAAAGCTTTCGGCGCCGAAGAAGCCTATATCGTGCCGGTCGACGAAAGCGGCCGGACGATGCATGTGCATCTCTATATCAACGGCAGCTCCCTCATGCTGTCGGATGCCTATCCCGAATACGGCCATCCCTTCAAAGGCCATGAAGGCTTCGCCATCCAGCTGGTTATCGACGATATCGATTTCTGGTGGGATCGCGCCGTCGCTGCCGGCGCCGAAGTCGTCATGCCGGTCGAACTGATGTTCTGGGGCGACCGTTACGGCCAGCTTCGCGACCCGTTCGGTGTCCTCTGGGGCCTGAACGCACCGACCAAGTAACGGCACATACGCAGAGGGCAGGCCGCGCGAAACGTCGCGTGGCCGCCATTTTTCAAAGATTCTCCTTCATTTCGGCGGAAAACTGGACTAGATGCAAATTCAGGAAAGTAGATTTGCTGAAATGGAGCATGGGTCATGGATAAATTCGTGAAGCTCACGGGCGTTGCTGCGCCGCTGCCGGTTGTCAACATCGACACCGACATGATCATTCCGAAGGATTATCTGAAGACCATCAAGCGCACCGGCCTCGGCACCGGCCTTTTCGCCGAAGCCCGTTATCACGAAGACGGCTCCGAAAACCCCGATTTCGTGCTGAACAAGCCGGCCTATCGCGATGCCAAGATCCTGGTTGCCGGCGACAATTTCGGCTGCGGCTCCTCGCGTGAACATGCTCCGTGGGCGCTTCTCGATTTCGGTATCCGCTGCGTGATCTCCACCAGCTTCGCCGACATTTTCTACAATAATTGTTTCAAGAACGGCATCCTGCCGATCAAGGTCAGCCAGGAAAATCTCGACAAGCTGATGGACGACGCCTCGCGCGGCTCCAACGCCATCCTGACAGTCGACCTTGAGAACCTCGAGATCACCGGTCCCGATGGCGGCTCGATCAAGTTCGATCTCGACGAGTTCAAGCGCCACTGCCTGCTGAACGGCCTCGACGACATCGGTCTGACGCTGGAAAAGGGCAAGGCGATCGACAGCTTCGAAAAGAAGAACGCTGCTTCGCACCCCTGGGCGGCTTAAGCGCTTTCCAAATTCTCGATCAAGCCGGGCCTTCGCCCGGCTTTTTCTTTGATATCAGGTCAGAGAAACTTCTCTTTCCAGAGCCGCAGCTTTTCGAGCGATACGCCAATGCCGCCGCAGATTTCGATCAGCGGATTGTCAAAGCGGAGAGCAGCCCGGCGTGCACATCGGCAACGGCAAGTGCTGCACCGCAGGCCGGCTCGACCAGAATGCGCCGCGCATCGGCAAATTTCAGGCAGGCGGCAACCACATCGGCGTCGCTGACGAGAACGCTTTCGATCGGATGCTGTTTCGGCAGGTCGAAGACATGCTGCGCCACCTGCCGCGCCCCGAGTGAAGTGGCAATCGAGGTGATGGCGGGCAGGGTGATGCGCTCGTTTGCCTTGAGGCTTTCATGGAGCGAAGCCGCCCCCTCGGTTTCGACGGCGATCACCGGCACATCGGCAAGCCCATTGCGCTTCAACCCCTCGACAATGCCGGCAAGCAGCCCGCCGCCGCCGACGCTGGTGACGACGCAATCGAATTTTGCACCCCTCGCCACCACCTCGTCGATCAGCGTCGCATGACCGTCCCACAGAAGCGGATGGTCGAAGGGATGCACATAACTCGCCTTGCGGCTCTCTGCGAGTCCGAGCGCATGGGCATTGGCTTCGTCGAAAACCGACCCGTGGACGAGGACATTGGCGCCCGTTGCAACGATCGTCTGCCGGACATCAGCCGCCGTCGTTTCCGGCACGACGATGGTGACCGGCACGCCGAGCGCCCGGCCGGCATAGGCCGCGGCAATACCGGCATTGCCGCCGGAAGCACAGAAGATTTCGCGCGCGCCGTTTTCCACCTCGTGCTGGCAAAGCCGGCCGACGCCGCGCAGCTTGAAGCTGCCGGAAGGCTGCAGCGCATCGAGCTTAAGCCAGAGCGGCTTGCCACTGGCGCTGTAGCCAGGCGCTGTCTGAACCAGGGGCGTGTCGAGGTGGAGGGGTGCGAAAGGCATGGCAAACATCCGGAGACATAGAAGGTAGGACGCTGTTCTAAAGCATGTCGCGCAAAAGTGTGCAGCGGTTTTGCGGCAACGACATGCGTAAAAACAAAAAGCTAAAGCGCAAGGAGCGAATCTGAAAGATCGCGACGCGCTTTAGCCCGTTTACAGGCGCAGGAGCAATCATCACGACCGAGAGCGAAGCGTACCGATTCACCTCTTCTCTCGCTTGAAATGCCCATTTCCGGGGTCTAAGAAACCGCAACTTGTTTTTCCCAGGAGGGTTTCATGACTGTGCGCAATCTTTTCCTGCTGCCGGGCGACGGCATCGGTCCCGAGGCCATGGGCGAGGTCCGCAAGATCATCGCCTATATGAACGAGGCGATGGGCGCCGGATTCGTCACCGACGAGGGCCTTGTCGGTGGCTCCGCCTATGATGCCCATGGCGCGGCGATCTCGGAAGGCGACATGCAGAAGGCGCTGGCTGCCGATGCCGTTCTCTTTGGCGCTGTCGGCGGTCCGAAATGGGATAGCGTGCCGTACGAAGTGCGCCCGGAAGCCGGGCTGTTGCGGCTGCGCAAGGATCTGCAGCTGTTTGCCAACCTGCGCCCCGCCATCTGCTATCCGGCGCTTGCCTCGGCCTCGTCGCTGAAGCCGGAACTGGTCGAAGGCCTTGATATCCTGATTATCCGAGAGCTGACCGGCGGCGTCTATTTCGGCGAGCCGAAGGAGATCATCGATCTCGGCAACGGCCAGAAGCGGGGGATAGACACCCAGGTCTACGACACCTACGAGATCGAACGCATCGCCGGCGTCGCTTTCGAAATGGCCCGCACCCGGCAGAACCGCGTCTGCTCCATGGAAAAGCGCAACGTCATGAAGTCGGGCGTGCTCTGGAACCAGGTGGTGACCGAGACGCATAAGGCGAAATATTCCGACGTCCAGCTCGAACATATGCTGGCCGATGCCGGCGGCATGCAGCTGGTGCGCCAGCCCAAGCAGTTCGACGTCATCGTCACCGACAATCTCTTCGGGGACATGCTCTCCGACGTCGCCGCCATGCTGACCGGCTCGCTCGGCATGCTGCCGTCGGCCTCGCTCGGCGCGCCTGACGGCAAGACCGGCAAGCGCAAAGCGCTCTATGAGCCGGTGCACGGCTCGGCGCCCGATATCGCCGGCAAGGGCATCGCCAATCCGATCGCCATGATCGCCTCCTTCGCCATGTGCCTGCGTTACTCCTTCAATCTGGTGAAGGAAGCCGACGACCTGGAAAAGGCGATCGCCAACGTGCTCGACAAGGGCATCCGCACCGGCGACATCATGGCCGATGGCGCAAGGCAGGTCGGCACCGTCGAGATGGGCGATGCGATCCTCGCCGAGTTCAAGGCGCTTTCCGCCTGATATATTTCACGTGAAACATGCGCCCTCCGCATGACATGCGGAGGGCTTTTCATGCAGGGAGCGCGAGCCGCAACCCGCTCGGTCGAATTCTCCGAAACGGACTATTCTCGGCCACAATCTCGTGTATTTTTGCGCCGGATTTCAGCGAGCGCGTATTCCGGTGATAAGCGCGCCCTCGACGCGTCTTTCGGGCGCGCGGCGCTCAGGGCGAATTCGAACGGACGATGGCAATGCGGGCATTTTGGGCTTCCCTGGACAGGCGCTGGCGCCGGAGCGGCGTCGGCATACCGCCATTGCGTTGGCAGGCCTGCCTCTTCATCACGCTCAATGCCGTGATCCTTTCGATGCTGCTCTTCGATGCGCCGATCGGCGCCAGCAAAGCTCCCGCGCCGGTGAAGCACCTCGGCGAGATGATGACCGGTTTCGGCGATTCCGCCTGGCTGATCTATACCAGCATACTCCTGTTCTTTCAGGGTCGGGCGGGCTACAAGCTTGTGAAGACGGCGCGCTCCAAGGCGCAGGCGCTCTATGTCAGCTGGATCGGCGCCTATCTCTTTGCCACGGTTGTCTTCTCCGGGCTTCTCGCCAATCTGCTGAAACGGGCGATCGGCAGGGCGCGTCCCGATCATTTTCACGACTACGGCATGTTTTCCTTCACGCCCTTTTCAGGCCATGCCGCTTTCGAAAGTTTCCCCTCCGGCCACTCCACCACGGTCGGGGCCTTCTTCGCCGCCTTTGCCCTGCTGTTTCCGCGCTACCGCGTTCTCTTCATCGCCGGCGCCATCTGGCTCGGCATGACGCGTGTCATGGTCGGCGCTCACTATCCGAGCGACGTCATTGCCGGCCTTGCCTTCGGCGGCTGGTTTTCGCTGCTGACGGCGATCGTCTTTGCCCGCTGCGGCCTTCTCTTCAAACTGGCGTCGGATGGCTGGCCGATTGCGAAGCACTTCTTCCCCGACATCAAAAAGCCCGGCGCCTTATAAGCGCCGGGCCATTTATCTCAAGCGCTGAAGCGCCGATCAATCCATGGCGTGGATATCTCTGTCCTTCGTTTCCGGCAGGAAGATCAGGCCGATCACCAACGTGATCGACGCAAAGACGATCGGGTACCAGAGACCGTAATAGATATCGCCCGCGGCAGCGCTCATCGCGAAGGCCGTCGCCGGCAGCAGGCCGCCGAACCAGCCGTTACCGATGTGATAGGGCAGCGACATGCCGGTATAGCGGATGCGGGTCGGGAAGAGCTCGACCAGCAGAGCGGCGATCGGGCCGTAGACCATCGTCACATAGAGGACGAGCACGAACAGGATCGCGATCGTGCCGATCCAGTTGACGCGGGTGGGATCGGCGGTCATGGCGAAGGTGCCGCCATTGGCGACGTTGTAGACCGCCATGTCGGTGACGCCGTTGGCCTCATCCGCCGTCAGCAGCTTGGTCTCGACCAGCTTGGCCGCCGGCATGGTTTCCTTCTCGCCGGCACGCACGGTATCGGCATTGAGCGACAGTTCCGGATTGGCTGCGATGAAAGCATCGAGCTTGGCATCCGGCACCTTGGCGGCGCCGCGCTTCAGCGGATAGCCGGCATCGTGGAGCGCGATATTGACGCCCTTTTCGAAAGCCGCGGTCATGCCCTTGGCCTTGTCACCGGCGGCAACGACGTCGAAGCTCGGGATCGTCTCGTTGCCGACCTTTACCGTTGCCGGCTGACCGGCGGGACCGGGCACGACATCATAAGGCACCGAGTTCTTCGTCAGGAACGCCGTCGCCACGTCGCAGGAGCTGGTGAACTTCGACGTGCCGGTCGGATTGAACTGGAATTTGCAATCCGCCGGATCGGCCGTGACCGTTGCCCGGATCGAGGCCTGTGCTTCGGCAAGCGCCGGGTTCGCCGTCCAGGTCATCGCCTTGAACAGAGGATTATACGTCACCGCCGCAATGAGAAGGCCTGCCATGATGATCGGCTTGCGACCGATCTTGTCGGAGAGACCGCCGAAGATGACGAAGAACGGGGTCGCGAGGAAGAGCGCGATGGCGACCATGATATTGGCCGACTGCAGGTCCACCTTCAGCACGTTCTGCAGGAAGAACAGTGCATAGAACTGGCCGCCGTACCAGACGACCGCCTGGCCCATGGTGGCGCCAAGAAGCGCGATGATCGCAATCTTGGCGTTTCTCCAGGTCCCGAAGGCTTCGGTGAGCGGCGCCTTGGAGCCCTTGCCTTCCGCCTTCATGCGCTGGAACGCCGGCGATTCGTTCATCTTCAGGCGGATCCAGACGGAAATGCCGAGCAGGACGACCGAGACCAGGAACGGAATGCGCCAGCCCCAGGCGGCGAACTGAGCCGGGCCCATCAGATATTGAACCAGGACGATAACGATCAGCGACAGGAACAGGCCGAGCGTCGCCGTCGTCTGGATCCATGAAGTGAAGTAGCCGCGGCGTCCGTTCGGCGCATGTTCGGCGACATAGGTTGCCGCACCGCCATATTCACCGCCCAGCGCCAAACCTTGGAGCAGGCGAAGCGCGATCAGGATGATCGGGGCTGCGATGCCGATGGTCGCAGCACCCGGTAGGACGCCGACGAGGAAGGTCGACAAACCCATGATCATGATTGTCACCAGGAAGGTGTACTTCCGGCCGACCAGGTCGCCGAGACGGCCGAATACCAGCGCGCCGAAGGGGCGCACCAGGAAGCCGGCGGCAAAGGCGAGCAGCGTGAAGATGTTGCGCGTCGCTTCGGGATATTGGGTGAAATAGGTTGCGCCGATATAGGTGGCGAGCGAACCGTAGAGGTAGAAATCATACCATTCGAAAACGGTGCCGAGCGAAGAGGCAAAGATCACCTTCTTCTCTTCGCCCGTCATCGGACCGGCCTTCGCGCCGTCGATGCTTGCGACATTTGCCATTGTCTGTCCTCCACAGAGTGATGAGCACGCGTGCGACCTACTCTCCTCAAAGCAGACCCCTGGCCGCGACACGCCTGACGAGAGTGTGCCAGAAACGGCAGGTCAGAAAGAGAGATGCTTTGGGATTATGACTTTAGTCGAATGGCAACGCGCTTTGGCAGGCAGCGGAGTCGTCAGCCGGGCTGGTTACGCTCTCAGCGCCTGCGCCGGCGATTGCCGGTAGGCGAGCACCGCCGGCAGTGCGGCCAGAATTGTGGCGAAGGCGAGCAGCACCACCGCAAGCCCGGCGTCTTCACGGGCGAAAACGACCGGCATGGCGATCCCGCTCGTCTCGGAGAACATGCCGGACAAGATCAGCGCCGCAGCATAACCGAAGGTGAATCCGAGCCCGATGCCGACTGCCACCAGGAAGAAGAACTCCAGCCAGACGATGCCGAAAATCGCGCCGCGCGGGGCGCCGAAGGCCCGGAGCGCGCCGATCTGGCGGCGGCGTTGGCCGGTATGGATGACCGTGACCAGCACCAGCGAGGCGGCGACGAGCGCTTGCGCGCCGGCGGCGACCGCAACAAGGATCTGCTTGGCGTCGCCGAGCGTGCCGTAGAGATTGGTCAGCACTTCGCCGGGGAAAACGGCGACGGTATTGCCGCTGCGATAATCCTGCCGCAGCTTGTAGGCGTCGGCAATCGTCTTCGGTTTGACGAGGATGGCGGGAAGGCCGGGAGCATCCACAGCCCACTTTTCGTCGATTACGGCATCTGGGTCGATTTCGCCGTGCTGCTCATGTGCATCGTGACCGGCGCCTTGATGCCCATGATCGTGTCCGGCCCCGGCTTCATGCTCCTCCGCCCCCAGACCATGGATATGCCAGACGGCCTGGATCGGAACGAGAATGGCCCGGTCCCAGGCCGTGCCCGTCGGCCGCAAGCTGCCGACGACGCGATAGACGAGTTCGGTATGGGTCTCGCCGCCTTCTTCGGCCAGGCCATGCATCGGCTTGATCTCGCCGCCGAGCGGCAGCTTGACCGCCGAGCCGATCACCGCCTCTCCCTCACGGGCGAAAATCTTGCCCTTGGCGAAGCCGTCAGACAGCTTGTCCACTAACGTCACCGTCGTGCCGACGATCGGATAGCCGGAGAAGGAATCACCGAAGCCGATCGGCGCGGCCCAGCCGACGCGGGGATCGGCGGCAAGCCTGGCCAGCACATCGCCCGGCATTAGTGGCAAGGGCGAAGGCTGCAGGAAGACAGAGGACAGCACGAGCTGCGTCTCGCTGCCGCCGGCGCCGATGACGAGATCGAATTTGTCGGCGGCGCGCGCGCTGCCGAGACGAAGCGCGCGCTCCTGCAGCACGACGCAAACGCCGAGCGCCGTCGCAAGCGCCACCAGCAGCACGACCACAAGCGACCCCGCCCAGAGGCGACGAAGATCGGAAAGGATGAAACGGATCATGCAGCCTCTCCCGCCGTTGCCGCGGAATCGTTGCTGACCCGGCCGGAACCGAAGATGATGCGCCGGTCGAAGCGGCCGGCCAGGCGCTGGTCGTGTGAAACGACGATCAGCGTGCTACCTTCGGCAATGGCGAGATCGAGGATGAGATCGCCGATAGCCTCGCCGCTCTCGGCATCGAGGCTCGCCGTCGGTTCATCGGCAATGATGACGCCGGGCTTGCGCAGCAGCGCCCGGCCGATCGCCACGCGCTGCATCTCGCCGCGCGACATGGTTTCGATCTTCTGGCCGGGGCGCGAAAGGCCGACCGTGCCCAAAAGCGCATGCGCCCGCTCGATGACGGCGGCCGTGGCGGCACCCGCAAGCCGTGCCGGCAGAAGCACATTCTCCACCGCCGACAGGCCGGGAAAAAGATGAAATTCCTGCATCACCAGGCCGATATTGGCGGCACGGAACCGGTCGCGCCGGCTTTCGGAAAGGCCCGCAATATCCTCGCCGTTCCAATGGATGCGGCCCTGGCGGGTCCGCTCCAGCCCGGCAATGATATTGACGAAGGTGCTTTTGCCGGAGCCGGACGCGCCGGTAATGGCAACCCTGCTGCCGGCATCGATCGACAGGCGGCCAATCGCCAACGCCGGCGAGGATAGGCCCGGGAAGGTGACATCAAGATTTTCGATATCGAGAGCGAGCATATCGGTTCAGATGGCGGAATATTCGGCCTGGCGCATACGCAGCAGGCTGACGAAGCCGGTGTCCGGGTCCGTCCAGGAACCATATTCCAGCATGCCGCGCACTTCGATCGTCTGGCGCGGCTGCACGAAGGTCTGTTTCTCCAAGAGATAGACGACGACGATATTATCAGGCCAGTCGGCATCCGAGGAGCAGAGGGGGCAGAGCGACATCGGCACCTCGGTGAGCACGAAGAACTGCGCCTCGGCCTTCAGCGGTGGCGCCATGAAACCTTTTATGCTGATTTCCTGCCCGGCAAGGCGCTTCACCTTGTCGGAAAATTCGAGGCCGAGCACGCCAAACTTGCCATAAAGCTCATCGAAGCTGATCACGGAACCTGCAGCAAAACTCGGGCGAGCAACAGCGGCGAAAGCCAGCGTGCCGATGGCGCCGATCAGGCCGCGGCGGCTGAGATGCAGCGAAGGGAGCTTTTCCATGGCGATCTCCAAGAGTTAAATCCCGGCCGCTGAACGGCCGGGACCGTGATCGACGAAACAGGCAAGGCCGGCAAGCGACTGCCGGATCGGCTTCGGATCAGTTCGTCTGCTTGGCGCCAAGAGCGAAGGTGTCGGCGAGCACGCGATAGACGTCGCTCTGTTCCATGTAGCCATGGAACTCTTCCGAACCCGGACCCGCCGACTGCAGGACGACGTCGTCGACCGCATGGACGCCGCTGTCGCCGGTCTTCGGAATATTGCCCTGAACGAAGACCGCGCCGGGAACATCCTTGTACTGCTCGTTGGCGACATATTCCTTCTTTTCGTTCTGGACAGCCGGAACGAACGGACC
Organism: Rhizobium sp. F40D2; assembly: GCF_051810745.2. Classification (NCBI taxonomy): domain Bacteria; kingdom Pseudomonadati; phylum Pseudomonadota; class Alphaproteobacteria; order Hyphomicrobiales; family Rhizobiaceae; genus Rhizobium; species Rhizobium sp. F40D2. Next base: position 1,670,532 of record NZ_CM131436.1, on the reverse strand, counting down.
ATCGAGCTTCGGACGGAAGGTCTCGTAGTGGTCAGGGCCGTTGTTGGCGCTCAGAAACAGGCGGCGGCTGACGTCAATCTTGTCAGGGTAACCGTCACCGTTTTCGTCCTTGTAGTTCGGGAAGCCGGCTTCCGCATAGGTGCCGACTTTTTCGCGCATTTCCGTGCCGGGCTTGTCGTCATCGACGGTGCCGATGATCGATACACCGTGAGTGTGGTCGCCGGTGACGACGATCAGCGTGTCCGGATGAGCCTTCTGGAATTCGCGGGCAACGCCGATGGCCTGGTCGAATTCGATGGTTTCGATGACGGCGCGATCCCAATCGAGCGGATGGGACATCTTGTCGATCGAGGAACCTTCGACCATCAGGAAGAACCCGTCCGGATTCTTGGAGAGGCGGTCGAGCGCAACCTTGGTCATGGCGACGAGACCCGGCTGGTTCGGGAACTTGTCGACTGTGCCCTTCTTCAGGAACTCGCGATCGAGCGTGACGTCCATATTGCCGGTGTGGAACAGACCGAGGAGATTGCCTTCCGCCGATGCATTGGCGGCGAGCTCGTTCTTGTCAGTCGCAAGCTTGTAGCCGGCATCCTGGAACAGCTTAATGTAATCCTGGTTGTCCTTGCGCTTGGAACCGGGGACCTCTTTGCCGAGGAAATAGGCCGAGCCGCCGCCGAGCAGGACTTCCGGCTTGACGTCGAGCAGCATGCCGACGACATCGGCCTTGTCGTTGCGGTTGCGGGTATGGGAAACGACGGCAGCCGGCGTGGCGTCCTCGACTTCAGCGGTCGCAACGATGCCGATCGACTTCTTGGTCGTGCGGCGGACGGCTTCCCCAAAGGTTTCGACACGCGGGTCATCGAGCGAGGCCGGCGTACGGTCCGCATAGACGCCAATCGCGTTGACGGCCGTCTTGTGGCCCGTCATGAAGGCCGACATGGTGTTGGCCGAATCGGTATCGACCGCATTTGTTGCCGAGGTGCCGATGAAAGCCATGCGATCGAGATCGTCCATGTTCAGGCGGCCATTCGCCTTGCCTTCGGTCATGCCCTTGGACATGATGCGGGCAGCGGTGCGATGGGCAACGGAAAGACCGTCACCGAGCAGGAAGATGATGTTCTTGGCCTTCGGCTGGGCCGCGGTTTCGTAAACGTTCCAGGTGACGGACTTCATTTCGTCGCCGGCGGCGACTTCGATCTTGTAGGCACCGGGAGCGGAAATCTTCAGGCTGCGCAGGAGCAGAGCGGAACCGAGGGCCTTATCCTCTTTGCCCTTTTCCAGTTCGATGAACTGCGCTTCGCCGCCGAGGACGGTCTTGTAGTCCTGACCGTTGACCGTGATCTTCACGTCTTCGGGCTTGACCTGCTTGTTGAGTTCGACCTTGAAATCGAACGGCGAACCGGCAAGAATCGTTGCGCGATCGAGCGGATAGACCGTCGTCGCCTGAGCGGCGCCCGCAAGCATGGTGGTGGCCGCAAAGGCGGCAAGAAGCGTACGCATGGAAAACCCCCGTTTTCGTTGCAGACATTGAGAACCTGGCCGGGATACCTGCCGAGGATGACAGCGGCATGACAAAACGTCGCAGCATCGCGGCCGCCGCTTTCGCCTCCTGCTTCGAGCGCAAAAACCTTGACTCCTGTGGAAAACCTTCTAAGAGCAACAGCGGAAAAGGAATCTCCATGGTTCGCGACGAACACGCCATTGCTGACCGCAATGACCGGGCACGGGTTGCCGGGGTGGATATTGCCGTTCCGGTTTCTGCCAAAACCAAGGCCAAAACGACGACGAAAACCGTCTGACGTCTCTGGCCTGCCGCTCTCTCCCCGGCTCGGCTGGGGACAGGAAGACGCGATCCGTCGCGCCTTTCCCCTCACCGGACAAGAGGAGAGAAGAGAAAGAGAGCTTGAGAAATGGGTTTCAAAGTAGCAATTGCGGGAGCAACCGGAAATGTCGGCCGGGAGATGCTCAACATTCTCTCCGAACGCGGCTTCCCCGCCGATGAGGTCGTGGCGCTCGCCTCCGCGCGTTCGCAGGGCACCGAGGTTTCCTATGGTGACCGGACGCTGAAGGTCTCCAATCTGGAGAATTATGATTTCTCCGACACCGATATCTGCCTGATGTCGGCCGGCGGCGAAATCTCCAAGAAGTTTTCGCCGAAGATCGGTCAGCAGGGCTGCATCGTCATCGACAATTCCTCGGCCTGGCGTTACGACGCCGACGTGCCGCTGATCGTGCCGGAAGTGAACCCGGACGCCATCAGCCAGTTCACCAAGCGCAACATCATCGCCAATCCGAATTGCTCGACCGCCCAGCTGGTGGTGGCGCTGAAGCCGCTGCATGACTTCGCCAAGATCAAGCGTGTCGTCATCTCGACCTACCAGTCGGTCTCCGGCGCCGGCAAGGACGGCATGGACGAGCTCTTCAATCAGACGCGCGCCGTCTTCGTCGCCGATCCGATCGAGAACAAGAAGTTCACCAAGCGTATCGCCTTCAACGTCATCCCGCACATCGATAGCTTCATGGAAGACGGCTATACCAAGGAAGAGTGGAAGGTGCTGGCCGAGACGAAGAAGATGCTCGACCCGAAGATCAAGGTGACCTGCACGGCGGTGCGCGTGCCTGTCTTCATCGGCCATTCGGAATCGGTCAACATCGAGTTCGAAAACGAAATCACCGCCGACCAGGCTCGCGACATCCTGCGCGATGCACCGGGCTGCCTCGTCATCGACAAGCGTGAGGACGGCGGCTACATCACGCCTTACGAATCCGCCGGCGAGGACGCGACCTACATCTCGCGCATCCGCGAGGATGCGACGGTCGAAAACGGCCTCAACATCTGGGTGGTCTCCGACAATCTGCGCAAGGGCGCGGCATTGAACGCCATTCAGATCGCCGAGCTGCTCGTCAATCGCGGCCTTGTCAAGCCGCGCAAGCAGGCCGCCTGATACGATTTGTAAACCATAATATGCTAAAGCCCTGCGGATGAAGGCAGGGCTTTTTGCCGAGCCGTAGGCGCCCTTTGTCCATAAGCGCTTACTAAAGGGTGATCGTGACAAAATCGCCTTCGGCTGGCATTCTGCCCGGCATCAAGGCTAGGCCATGCCGCCCGAAACCGCGTAGCGGTTTTGGGGACATGAACAGAACGAAGATTTAAGGCGCGTCGCACGTGTCCGATCGGCCGCGGCGCGCTTCAGCAGACCGGAGCGGGGTTTCTCATGCGCATGACAACATTCCTTCTGGCCGCGTTTACGACAGCCGGCGTGCTCCACGCGCTGCCGGCAGCGGCCCAGGGCGCCCAATGCGGCAACAATAGCAGCGGTTTCAGTGCATGGGTCGCCGACTTCAAGCAGGAAGCGGCGGCAAACGGCGTCAGCCGCTCGGTCCTCGACCGCGCCTTCGCCAACGTCAATTACAACAAACCGACGATCGCCGCCGACCGCGGCCAGAAGAGTTTCAAACTTTCCTTCGACGCCTTCATGCAGAAGCGCGGCGGTGCCGCCGTCATCTCCCGCGGCCGCAGCATGAAAGCAGCCAACCAGGCGCTTTTTGCCTCGATCGAACGCCGTTTCGGCGTTCCCGCCGGCCCGCTGATCGCCATCTGGGGCATGGAAACCGGTTTTGGCAGCTATATGGGCAATCAGCATACGCTGTCGGCCGTTTCGACCCTTGCCTATGACTGCCGCCGTTCGGACTATTTCACCGATCAGCTCTATGCCGCGCTCCAGCTCGTCTCCGAGGGTTATCTGAGCCCGCAGGCCAAGGGTGCTGCCCATGGTGAAATCGGTCAGACGCAGTTTCTGCCGCGCAATGTCGTGCGCTTCGGCGCCGACGGCGATGGCGATGGCCGCGTCGACATGGTGGGTTCGCGCGCCGATGCACTGGCCTCGACGGCGAATTTCCTCAAGGGTCATGGCTGGCGCGCCGGCGCCGGCTATCAGCCCGGAGAGCCGAATTTCGTCGCCATCCAGGGCTGGAACGCCGCCAGCGTCTATCAGCAGTCAATCGCCTATATCGGCCAGCAGATCGACGGCAAATAGGTCTTCTTCGACTACAACACCCGAAAACGCCGTTACGACATGCGGCGTTTTTCATATGCGGGAATCAAAGCCGCCGCCGGAGGCTGTCTTGCGGCGCTCCTCCTGCGCCGGCACGATTGGCCCCGAAACGACACAGTTGCGGCCGGACGCCTTGGCGGCGTAAAGCGAGAGATCGGCACGTTTGACCAGATCCTCGAAGTTCCGGTTGGCGGCTTCATTTGCCCGGCCGGCGCATCCGAAACTTGCCGTCACCTTGAGAACCTCGCCATTCTCCAAGGGGATTTCCGCCGCCTCGATCGCCAGCCGCACGCGCTCGGCAACGATTGCCGCCTCGTCGGGCGTCGAATCCGGCAGGAGCGCCAGGAACTCCTCGCCGCCATGGCGCACCAGCAGATCGAAGGAGCGAAAATGCGCGCGCGCGACGCCTGCGACATGCCGGAGCACGGCGTCGCCAGCGTCATGGCCGTTGATATCGTTGATCTTCTTGAAATGATCGAGGTCGAAAAGCACCACGGAAATCCAGCGTGATCCGTGCTCGGCCTGCGTGAGAAGCGCCGATGCGGCGAACTCGAAGCCGCGCCTGTTGTAAAGACCGGTGAGGAGATCAGTCTGGGCGGCGTTGCGCAACTCGCCGACCAACGTCTCCCGGTCCCGCGTCAGCCGATCGAGCAGGCGCAGACCCCGTGCTGCCAGCACCATCACCAATGTCGCGAGAATGAGCAGGCCGGCGCACAGCGCCAGAATCCGCGTCAGGTGCAAATGCGAGCGCGTCGAAAAGTTTTCGCCGGTCTCGTGAATATCTCGCGCCGCCTCGATCATTTTCTGCTGCAGGAAGGTCATGCGTGCACTCTGTACAGCCGCCCAGACATCGCGCACCGCGCGCGTCGGCCGCGATCCGGCGAGGATGGCATCGGTGATCGCATTCGCCTTCACCTGGTCGCGGCGATCGAGATAGGCGACGATGTCGCGCACGATCGGCGCCGCCGAATGGAAGACCATGTGGTCCATGCCCTCGCCGATCATGACCTTGCCCTGCACGAACAGCTCCACCGGAAATCTGGCGGAAACGCTCTGGTCGAGGTAACGGCTGCCAATCCCGGTGATCAGCCTCTCCCCGTAGTAGGTCAGCATAATGCCCATTAGCTGGTTGGATTTCTCGAGCAGCACCGGATCGCTGATCAGGGGTGAAAGCGCATCGACGACGGCAAGCTGTTTGAGGGCTGCATACCAATAGATGGACCCGGGATCGCTGCCGACATAACGGCCTTTGTCGACGGCGCTGCGCGCGGCGACGATGCGGCTGTAGGCAAGGCTGAGACTCGACAATTCTTCCACAAGCCCTTCGTCGAGCGTATCGCGGGAAGGCAGGCTGGCATAGAAGGCAAGGCGCTCGTCATCGAGCGTTACCCGGCTCTTCTGCATATCGGCGGCTGTCTTGCTGCTCGGATGCGCGAGATAAAGGCGAGTAGCGCCGATCTCACTCAGGATCTCCGTGGCCGCGATGGACCCGCCACGGGCTAGCACGTCGGCGAACTGCCGGTCTTTCTCGAGATCCCTGTATTGGTTGACTGAAGCCCGTATGACGACGACGCCTTCAATGAGCATGAAGACGAAGGGCAGCATGATCGCGGCCAGGATAACCCTTTTGATGGTTTCGAACTTCATCGCCAATCGCCACGGTGCTCAAAACGTCGGTCGTGCGCGACCAATTGACGCCAATCTTAGCAGCAATTCTTAATAAACTGATAAAGCGGCAGATCCCTAGATTTCGGGACGAATGAAGTCACGTGTCTCGGCATCCATCACCCAGAGTTCGCCGGTCGAAATATCGAACCATGCGCCATGGAGATGCATTTTTCCCGCTTCCTCGAGCGCCTTGATGTCGGGGAAGCTTCTGAGATTTTCGATCGAATTGCGGATCGAGACACGCTCCAGCGCCGTCTGCCGCTCGGCGGCCGTCATCACGTCATTGCTCTGGATCTGCTCGGCAGCGGGCTTGACCAGCGACATCCAGCGGCCGATGAAATCGCCCGGCGACAGCGGCTCGGCATTCGGATCGAGCGCGGCGCGGATACCACCGCAGCGGCCATGGCCCATCACGACGATATCCGAGACCTTCAGCGCCTGCACCGCAAATTCGAGCGCGGCCGACGTCGAATGGAAATGACCGTCCGGCTCGTAGGGCGGCACCATGTTGGCGACGTTGCGGATAACGAAGAGCTCACCCGGGCCGGCATCGAAGATCAGCTCCGGCGCCGCACGTGAATCCGAACAGGCAATGACCAGCGTGCTAGGACTCTGACCGTTTTCGGCAAGCAGCCGATACCTGTCGCGGGCGTCGGCATAACGCCCGTTCATGAAGTTGCGGTAACCGTCCAGAAGGGAATTTGGAAAACGCTGCATGCTTCTGGATTAGCGCGCGCGGGAGACAAGATCAACTGCTGCACCGCAAAATGAGTGCATTGGCGGATGCGTCATTTTTTCCGCCGCTGCGCCGGGTGCACGAGCCGGCGCATCTGCACCATGGCCATCGGCGTCGAAAGGCTGGAAGCATCGCTCGCCAGCATCAGCTCGTTGCTGCCGCGCTTGACGGCGCGCGCCAGCACCTCGAAGACGCTTGCCGTGGCAAGTTGCAGCGCCTTTTCGTCCTCGAGACCGGATAGCAGGCGCGAGAGGAAAACTGCGGCCAGCAGGTCGCCGAGACCATTCGGCGGGTTTTCGACGACGCGGTGCTCGGCAAGAAGCGCGTGACGGCCGGAAAGATAGAGATTGCCGGTACCGCCTGCCATCATCGGCACGGCCGAGGTGACGAGCATGCGCGACGGCCCGAGCGCCAGTGCCGCCTCCATGATCGCGCTGTTGTCGTCAAGCGCTGCCCCGGACAGCCATGCAAGCTCATAGCGGTTCGGCGTCGCGAGCGAAGCGAGCGGGATGAGATGATCGCGAATGGCCTCCGCGGTCGCCTCCGGTACGTAGAGACCGCCAAGATCGCCCATGACGGGATCGCAGACATAGAGGAGTTCGGGATTATCTTGCCTGAGTGCAGCGATCAGCCGGGCGACGGAGCGCACCTGTGCGGCATTACCGAAATAGCCAGAAAGCACTGCCTTGACTTCGCCGATCCAGGGTGCCCGGATCAGATCGTCGATCGCCGCGTCGAAATCCGCTTCCGCAAATGTCAGCCGCGTCGAGCGGCCGTGCCCGGGATGCCAGGGCAGCACGATGGTCGGCAGCGCCCAGACCGGATGACCAAGCGTCTCCAGCGCAAAGACAGCCGCCCGGTTTCCAACCGAGCCGCGCACCACATGACTGGAGATGACAATGACTGCGCCCGCCGCATTTTCCGACATGAGACAAGATCCGAATGATGACCGCGTTTGATGATCTTTTTGACGCCGCACTGTCAACCATTCTTCACGTGGGCATGGAAATGTGCGGCGGAACGAAAAACAAAAAGAGGGTCCTCCGGCTCGTTTTGACCACGAATCGGAAAATCTCCGACAATTTCCCATTTCAAGCGTCAAAAAAGCATCAAAGCGATCCCTCAAGGCGGAATTTTAGAGATTTTTTCGTGAAATCTTCTGCTAGCTTGCAGAAAACCAGTCCATTGCGGGAGGCGATTCATGGCTGCCAGAAACAATCCGAAACGGGAAAAACAGATCGAAAGCGCGCGGAAGATCGCCAAGGCGACGGGCGACGCGCATCTCGATCCGGAAATTCTCTTCGGACGGGCCAGCAATGACGATCTCGAACTCTATACGCCTGAGATGCTGGCGCTCTCCGCCGTGCATTCGGCAAAGGAACTCGCCGCCTGGAACGGGAAGGCGCCCCGCGTCGGCATCGACACCATCGCCGATGTGAGGCCCGATGGCATTGCCGTTTCGGTGCTTTCGGTCACCGACCGGAACATGCCTTTCTTGTTTGAGTCGGTCATGGGTGAAGTGACGAGCACCTATCGCGACCTGTTCATGGCCGTGCATCCCATCCTGGTCATGGAAAAGGGCAAGGCGCCTGCGCTCTATTCCGCCGATCACCCGAGCGACCCGGCCAACCGCGTCAGCCATATCCAGCTCCACATTGCGCCGCTCAACTCCGAGCAGGCCGCAGATCTGGTCAAACGCATCGAAACCGTGCTCGAGCAGGTCCGCCTGTCAGTGTCCGACTGGAAGCCGATGCTTTCCAAGATCGACGGAGTGATCACCGAGCTTTCAGCCAATGGCGCCAGCCGGAAGAAGGCTGATCGCGATGAAGCCGTCGCCTTCCTGACATGGCTTCGCGACGAGAATTTCACATTCCTCGGGATGCGCGAATATGTCTATTCCGGCAAGGGTTCCGATGCCAGGGTCGAACGCGACAAGGGTACCGGCCTTGGCATTCTCTCCAATCCCGATGTGCTCGTTTTGCGCACCGGCAAGGACGCCGTGACGACGACGCCTGAAATCCTTGCCTTCCTCGACGGCCCGGACTTCCTGATCGTCACCAAGGCAAATGTGAAATCAATCGTCCATCGCCGCGCCTACATGGATTATGTCGGCGTCAAACGCTTCGACGCCGACGGCAACGTCACCGGCGAGCTGCGCATCGTCGGCCTTTTCACCTCGACGGCCTATACGTCGCTCGCCTCGGAAATCCCGCTCCTGCGTTCCAAGATCGAGAAGGTGAAGGAACATTTCGGCTTCGACCCGATGAGCCATTCCGGCCGCATGCTCGACAACACGCTGGAATCCTATCCGCGCGACGACCTTTTCCAGATCGACACCACGCTGCTTGCCAGTTTTGCCGAACAGATCAACGACCTGGCCGACCGGCCGCGCGTGCGTGTCCTGCCGCGCATCGACCATTTCGATCGCTTCGTCTCGGTGATCGTTTATGTGCCGCGCGAGGAATATGACTCGATCGTCCGCGAACGGATCGGCACCTATCTGAAGACTGTCTATGACGGTCGTGTCTCCGCCTATTACCCGGCTTTCCCGGAAGGCGGCGTGGCGCGCGTGCATTTCATCATCGGCCGCTCCAGCGGCAAGACGCCGCGCGTTCCGCAGTCAAAGCTCGAGCAGGTGATCCGCGAGATTACCGCCCGCTGGGACGACCGTTTCGAGGCGCTGGCCGGACCCAAGGCGCCGAAGATATCGGTCGACCAGGCCTTTCAGGATTCCTTCACGCCGGAGGAAACAGTGGCCGACCTGGCCGATATCGTCGCCTGCGCCGCTGGCGAGCCGCTTCGTATCGAGTTCTACCATCGTCGGGAAGAGCAGAGCAGAACCCTCTCGCTGAAGATCTTCCATGCCGGTGGCCAGCTGGCGCTGTCGCGCCGGGTGCCGCTTCTCGAGAATCTCGGCTTCAATGTCGTCAGCGAACGCACCTTCGACATCGGAGTACCGGAAACGGACGGAGAAACGAAACTCGTCGTGCTGCACGATATGGAGCTCGAGGCCCGCAACGGCGACGACGTCGATCTGCAGCGTTACGGCGCCACCCTCGAGGAAGCCTTCGTTGCTGCCTTCGCCGGCACGATCGACAATGACAGTTTCAACCGGCTGATCCTCTCGGCCGGGCTGTCGGCACGCGAGACGAACGTGCTGCGCGCCTATGCACGTTATCTCCGCCAGGCCGGCATCGCCTATTCGCAGGACTATATCGCGACGACGCTCGACAAATATCCCGGTGTTGTCGCCGCCATCTTCCGGCTGTTCCACGACACGCTCGATACCAGGCTTTCCGAAAAGGCCCGCGTCAAGAAGCTGGCCGACCTGCATCAGGCGATCGAGGTCGAGCTTGCCGACGTGCCGAGCCTTGACGACGACCGTATCCTGCGCCGCTACGTCAATATCGTCGATGCGACGCTGCGCACCAATTATTTCCAGAAGAATGCCGATGGATCGTCGAAGCCGATGCTGGCGTTCAAACTCGATCCGCACCTGGTCGACGGGCTGCCACAGCCCAAACCCTTCCGCGAGATGTTCGTCTACGGCGTCGAAGTCGAAGGCGTGCACCTGCGCTTCGGCAAGGTGGCGCGCGGCGGCCTGCGCTGGTCGGACCGCGCCGAGGACTACCGCACCGAGGTGCTCGGTCTCGTCAAGGCCCAACAGGTGAAGAACGCGGTCATCGTGCCGGTCGGCGCCAAGGGCGGCTTCTATCCGAAAAAGCTCCCCGTCGGCGGCAGCCGCGACGAGATCTTCAATGCCGGCCGCGAGGCTTACAAGACCTATATCCGCACGCTGCTGTCGATCACCGACAATATATCGGGCACCGAGATCGTGCCGCCGAAGGATACGGTCAGGCTCGACGGCGACGACCCCTATTTCGTGGTCGCCGCCGACAAGGGCACCGCGACCTTCTCCGACACCGCCAATGCGCTGGCGCAGGAAGCCGGTTTCTGGCTGGACGACGCCTTCGCCTCCGGCGGCTCGGCCGGTTACGACCACAAGAAGATGGGCATCACCGCCCGCGGCGCCTGGGAAACCGTCAAACGCCATTTCCGTGAAATGGACATCGACATCCAGACGACGCCCTTCACGGTCGCTGGCGTCGGCGACATGTCCGGCGACGTTTTCGGCAACGGCATGCTGCTCTCTCCGAAGATCCGGCTGATGGCAGCCTTCGACCATCGCGATATCGTCATCGATCCCGATCCCGATATGGAAAAGACGCTAGCCGAGCGCCAGCGGCTCTTCGACCTGCCCCGGTCAAGCTGGCAGGATTTCGACAAAAGCGTGCTCTCCAAGGGTGCGATGATCATCTCCCGCGCGACGAAATCGGTCACGCTGACACCGGAAGCAGTGGCAGCGATCGGCATCGATAAGGCCGTGGCCACGCCCTTCGAAATCATCACGGCGATCTTGAAGAGCCCGGTCGACCTGCTCTGGTTCGGCGGCATCGGCACCTATGTGAAAGCCCCGTCCGAAACCGACGCCGAAGTCGGCGACCGCGCCAACGACCCGATCCGCGTCACGGCAGTAGAGGTGCGCGCCAAGGTGATCGGCGAGGGCGCAAACCTCGGCGTCACCCAGAAGGGTCGCATTGCTTACGGTCTGAAGGGAGGACGCTGCAACTCCGACGCCATTGACAATTCGGCCGGCGTCAACACCTCGGACGTCGAGGTCAACATCAAGATCGCACTGGCGTCCGCCATGCATGACGGGCGTCTGACGCGCGCAAAACGCGACCAGCTTTTGTCTTCGATGACCGGCGAAGTGGCGAGCCTGGTGTTGCGCAACAACTATCTGCAATCGCTGGCGATCTCGCTGACGGAACGCAAGGGCACGGCAAACGGTCTGGAGCTTGGCCGTTTCATGAGCGTGCTCGAGGCCGCCGGACAGTTGAACCGCAAGGTCGAGACGCTGCCGGACGAACAGACGCTGGCCGAACGTTATACCGCCGGCAAACCGCTGACGCGCCCGGAAATCGGCGTCCTGGTATCCTATGCCAAGATCGTGCTCTTCGATGCGCTCGCCGCCAGCGATCTGCCGGATGATCCCTATTTTACCGAGACGCTTTTGAATTATTTCCCCGTCAAGATGCAGAAGTCGAACGCCGGCGATATCGCCGGTCACCGCCTGAAGCGCGAAATTGTCGCGACGGTGCTTGCCAACGAGGCGATCAACCGCGGCGGGCCGAGCTTCACCGTTGCCATGATGGATGCGACGGCGGCGTCGGCACCGGAAGTGGTGCGAGCGGCGATCGTTGCCCGCGACGGTTTCGACTTGACCAGACTCTGGGCCGAAACGGATGCGCTCGACGGCCGGATATCGGGCGAGATGCAGAACCGCATCTACCAGGAAATCAGCCATAGCTTTACCGTTTTGACACGCCTGCTGTTGAAGACCGCGATGACCAGGTCGGATATGGCCGAAGTAATTAGCCGGCTGCAGGCTGCTTTGAAGAAACTGAAACCTGCCTTCGCCGAACAATCGGCCGGCGATACCGCGGCGCGCCAGGCCGAATATATCCAGGCGGGCGTGCCCGAAAAGCTCGCAGCCGAGATCGCCAATCTTCAGAGCTTCGCGCTGGTGCCGGAGATCATGCAGATTGCCGAGCGCACCGGCGAGCCTCTGGTGCGCGCCGCCGAAAACTACTTCGCGGTGTCGCAGACCTTCCGGATCGCCCGGCTGCTGGCGGCGGGTGGACGGATCGTCACCTCCGACCATTACGAGAACCTGGCGCTTGCCCGCAGCATCGACCAGATCGCCAGCGCAAGACGCGACATCGTCATCTCGGCGCTGTCCGATCACAGCAAGGAAAAACTCCCCGTTCAGGCTTGGCACGCCCAGGATCGCGTCCGCATCAACCGGATTGTCGAAGAGCTGTCGAGCCTCAGCGACAGCGGCGATCCGAATCTTGCGCGTATTACCGTTGCTGCAGGTATCCTGACCGATCTTGCGCGCGACCGGGTGAGGTGAGACAGTCCGCGGAAAAAGGAGCGGATGTTGAATCGCATTGACTGGACAGGAACGCGTCCGCCGAAGGCCACGGAGAAGGGCATCTGGGGGTGGATGTTCTTCGATTGGGCAGCCCAGCCCTTCTTTACCGTGGTCACCACCTTCATCTTCGGTCCCTATTTCGTTTCCCGTCTGACCGATGACCCGGTTTCCGCGCAGACGACGTGGAGCAACATGGCGACGATCTCCTCGGTGATCATCGCCCTGCTCTCGCCCATCCTCGGCTCGATCGCCGACCAGTCGGGCGCGCGCAAACCCTGGATCGGCTTTTTCGCGATCATCAAGATCGTCAGCCTTTTCTGCCTGTGGTTCGCAGCCCCCGGCTCGCCTGTTCTTTATCCGGTCATTTTCATGATCCTTGCCTCGATCTCGGCCGAGTTTTCGATCGTCTTCAACGATTCGATGATGCCGCGGCTGGTCGCCAAGCACGAGGTCGGCAAGCTCTCCAACACCGCCTGGGGGCTCGGTTATCTCGGCGGCATCATCGTGCTCATTGCCGTCGTGACCCTCTTGGCTGCGAGCCCGGAGAGCGGCAAGACCATCCTCGGCCTCGATCCGCTTTTCGGTCTCGATCCTCGGACCGGCCAGGATGCACGCATCACCGGGCCGATCTCAGCCGTCTGGTATCTGATCTTCATCTTGCCGATGTTCTTCTTTACGCCGGATGTCGGCAGAGGTCTTCCGTTCGGCACTGCCGTCCGCGCCGGCCTGCGGGAACTGAAAAACACACTTGGCGAACTCAAGGAACGCCGCGGCATCCTGAGATTTCTCATCGCCCGGATGATCTATCAGGATGGCGTCAACGGCCTGCTGATCCTCGGCGGTATTTTCGCCGCCGGCATGTTCGGCTGGGCAACGATCGAGATCGGCGTCTACGGCATCATCCTGAATGTCGTCGCGATCTTCGGCTGCCTGATCGCCGGCCGCATCGACAAGGGCGTCGGTTCGAAGGTGACCGTCGTCATCAGCCTCACCATGCTGCTTCTCGCCACCATCGGCATCATTTCGACAGGACCGGGTTACACCCTGTTCGGCCTGCTGCCGCTGCCGACGGCGGATTCCGGCGGCCTCTTCGGCACCGCGGCGGAAAAGGCCTATATCCTTTACGGTCTGCTGATCGGGTTCACCTTCGGGCCGGTGCAGGCCTCGTCGCGCTCCTATCTCGCCCGTAGCGTTAGCCCTGAGGAAGCCGGCCGCTACTTCGGCATCTACGCGCTTTCGGGGCGCGCCACGAGTTTCATGGCGACACTGCTCTTCTCGCTGATGACCTATATGAGCGGGTCACCGCGGCTTGGAATGGCCACGCTGATCCTGTTTCTCGCCGGCGGCCTGGTGCTGCTCATCCGCACGCCCTATCCGGCCGATCGCGCGTAGGGTTACGCGCGTCGGACCTGACGGAAGCGTGGCGCAGTCCTCATTCAGTGCCGGAAATGGCGCATGCCGGTAAAGACCATCGCAATGCCGTGTTCGTCGGCGGCATCGATGACTTCCTGGTCGCGCATCGAACCGCCAGGCTGGATCACCGCCGTCGCCCCTGCTGCGATCATCGACAGAAGACCGTCGGCAAACGGCAGGAAGGCTTCCGAGGCGACTGCCGACCCATGCGTCATCGGCACTGCAAGGCCGAGCGCCTTGGCGGCCTCTTCCGCCTTCAGCGCGGCGATGCGGGCGGAATCGACCCGGCTCATCTGGCCGGCGCCGATACCGGCGGTCTGGCCGTCCTTGGCATAGACCACGGCGTTCGATTTCACGTGTTTGCCGATCTTGAAGGCGAACTTCATATCATCGAGCTCCTGCGCCGTCGGCGCACGCTTAGTGACAACCTTTAGCTCCAGATCCTCGACCATGCCGTTGTCGCGGCTTTGGACCAGCAGGCCGCCGGAAACGGTCTTCGCCGTCAGGCCCGCAGCGCGCGGATCGGGCAGGCCGCCGGCCGACAGCAGTCGCAGGTTCGGCTTGCGGGCGATGATCGCCTTCGCGTCCTCGGCCACATCGGGCGCGATGATCACTTCGGTAAAGAGCTTGACGATCTCCTCAGCCGTTTCGGCATCCAGCGTCCGATTGAGCGCGATGATGCCGCCGAAGGCGGAAACGCTGTCGCAGGCAAGCGCCCGCCGATAGGCCTCGACCAGGCTCGACCCGGTGGCGACGCCGCAGGGATTGGCATGCTTGATGATGGCGCAGGCCGGCGCCTTCTCGGGCAGGAACTCGGCGACCAGCTCGTAGGCGGCATCGGTATCGTTGATGTTGTTGTAGGAGAGCTGCTTGCCCTGGAGGAGGGCAGCCGTCGAAACACCCGGGCGCTTCTCACCGGTCACATAGAAGGCAGCCTTCTGGTGCGGGTTTTCGCCGTAACGCATCTCTTCCTTCAGCGCCCCGCCGATAACGCGGTGGCGCGGCGTGTCGATCGACAGCGCTTCTGCGAACCAGTTGGAAATCACAGCGTCATAGGCCGCGGTGCGGGCATAGGCCTTGGCGGCCATGCGCTGGCGGAAGGCATAGCCGGTCTTGCCACCATCTGCGGAAAGCTGCTCCTTGAACTCGGCATAGTCGCTCGGATCGGTCAGGATCGTCACATAGGCATGGTTCTTGGCCGAAGCGCGGATCATCGCCGGGCCACCGATATCGATATTTTCGACGGTTGTGGGATAATCGCCGCCAGCCGCGCGCACTTCTTCGAAGGGATAGAGGTTGATGACGGCGAGGTCGATGGCCTCGATGCCGTGGGTCTTCATCGCCTCCTGGTGTTCGCTGTCGTCGCGGATCGCCAGCAGGCCGCCATGCACCGTCGGATGCAGCGTCTTGACCCGCCCGTCCATGATCTCGGGAAAGCCGGTGATCTCGGAGACATCGGTAACGGCAAGGCCGGCGGCCGCGATCGCCTTGTAGGTGCCGCCGGTCGACAGCAGGCGCGCGCCTCGTTCCGAAAGTGCCTGGGCGAGTTCGACGATCCCGGTCTTGTCGAAGACGGAGAGGAGGGCGGTCTTGATTTCGACCTTATCGGGGGCGGGGATCTTCTTGGAAATGACGGCCATGAAACCTTCTCCGTTCGGTCTTCGGGAGACATCCGCTTGCTTTAGAGCAGGATTCGGATTTCAGGCCGGCTCGGGCCTAAGATCATCCTACTCCAGGACGCTCGCATTGTGAGGCCGCGTTAGCACAGCTTCGCCGCCGCGCAAACAGGTGCTACCCCTTGCGAGACAAAAACCAGCGGATTTCTGTCTTCTCGGCAAGATCGAAGTCGATTTCGATCTGGTCCGAACCGCAAATGCCGGAGCTGTCGGCGAAGAAGATGTCCTCGGTGATCAGCACTTCGTTGCCGGGCGCCGAAAACAGCCAGCTTTCGCCGTCCGGCGCCGTCAGCAGCACGGACTCCCCATCGCTCTGCTGAAGGACGATGGAGGGATGGATATGAAAACGGGCGACGGCCTTCAGGGGCTCGTGATGTTCATACCCTTCCCGGACGACGAGCCGGTCACGCCCGGTCACGATCGAGCCTGCGGCATTGAGTGTCAGCTCACGTTCGTGTAGCACCCCGAACACCCTGAGATATCCGTCATGGCTGAGCTTGATGCCGTCGCGTCCGTCCTCAGTTTCCGCGCGCTCGATAGTGACTGTTCTCACCGGTTCGGTGATCGCGTGATTGAGGAAGGGCGAGGGCGAAAAGCGGCTGGACGAAGTGTCGTTCAAAATAACCGTCGAATGCGCCGCTGTCGTGCGCGCCATCTGGACATAGCGGTGCCCGGCAAATTTCGGCGAGCCGGAATTGACGATGAAGCGGTGGCGGCCGGACGACATTTCGAAGGAGAGGCTGCCGGCATGCACGGTCCGCAGCGCGCCTCCCGAAGGCGGCGTGCCTGCATCGGCAATGATGACTGTTTTACCTCCGGAAAGCCGCTGATAGCGTGACTGCGGCAAGGCCTTGAACGGCTGGCCGGCGGTCTCGTCATAGCGCAGCACGGAGATCAGCTCGTTTGCCAGCGTCGATGTCGCCCCGTTGAACAGCGCCAGATCCCCGTCCTGATGGCGAAAGAACCGCAAAGCCGGATATATGCGGTCGATGCCGGAGATCAGCTTCTGCGGCAGGTCATGGCCGAGATTGACATAGGTTTGTCTCAGCGGCAGCAGATCGAGCAGCAATTCCAGGCCGACGCGCGGATTGCGCGAGATATGGCCGCCATCCGGCAGAATCTGGCTATCGAATTCGCGGTCGAGCGCCTGCGCCGCCCGTCTGAGCGTCGATGCGCGGGCAGGCATGGCGACAGAGGCCATGGCGAGCGCGATACGCAGCCGAAACAGCTCCAGGCCGCCAAGCGTATACGGCGCCATGCGATGCAGGAACCTCACTTGGAAGGCAAGTGCCTTCATGAAGCGGCGATAAAAGCCGCGGTCGGCATTCTGCAGCACGACCGGCGAATGCGAGAGCCAGGCAATGACGCGCTGCGCGGTAACGTCGATCTCCCATGCAACCCCCTCCATGCGGCCGGCATGGATGGAAAGCCAGCTGTCGACGATCGCGCGGGCAGCGGCCGAACTGCGCTCCGTCTTGTTCGCCCGCATATGCCGCAGCCAGCCGAAGCTGTGAAGGCGAATCGCGAAGGGGCGCGAAGGCAGGGTAAAGGTGAAGGGTGACTTTCCACTCGTTTCCAGCATCCGCCCGGCCAGCAGAAAACGTCCGTTGAGGATCTCGTCGGCGACATGCAAATCGATGCTGCGGAGATCGGTCGGCGCGACGATCAGACGCTCGGGCACGTTGATCGAATGGCGAAAGAGCTTTAGGCGCAGCAGCGCGACGCGGCGCAAGGCGCGCCGCCAAGCCTCCCGAACATACATGCTCGCAAAACGCCGACCGGACTGCATATTCTATTGTCTATTGACCCTCGTGGTTAAGAATAGGTGAAAAGCGGCCGATTTCATCGCCCGCAATGAATTAATTCGTAACAATGTTCGAATATACGCAAATTAACGCATTTCTTCCGCGTTCACGCACGGATGCAAAGCGTCCTGCGCCCGCAATCAGGCCACACGCCGCAGCACGGCGGCATAAAAGCCGTCGAGGCCGGAGGCGATGCCATCTGGCATTTTCAGCATGGTGGGAAGCGTGCGGAATTCGCCGAGCGGCGTGATCGCCGCTTCAAGGCCAGGCCAGTCGCCGGCATCGATCCGAACGCGCTCGATCCCATCCGTATCGGCAAGAACGCGGGCAACGACCTCCTCGCCCTCGGCGGGATCAAGCGAACAATTCGAAAAAACCAGCGTGCCGCCCAGCTTCAGCAATGTCAGCGCATGACGCAGTAGCCGCTCCTGCAGCGCCGCCAGCCTGCCGATATCCTCAGGCCCTTTGGTCCACAACACGTCGGGGTGCCGGCGTGTCGTACCGGTGGAAGAGCAGGGCGCATCGAGCAGGATTGCGTCGAAACGCTCGGCCGGTTCGAACGTCGTCAGATCCGCCGCGATCGTCTCTGCCTTCAGGTCGAGCCGGTCGAGATTCGACCGCAGCCGCCTCAGCCGGCTTTCCGACTGGTCGAGTGCGGTAACCGCGCCGCCGGCGAGGATGAGCTGCGCCGTCTTGCCGCCGGGCGCGGCGCAGAGATCGGCGGCACGCTTGCCCGAGAGATCGCCGAACAGCTTCGCCGGGATGCTTGCGGCCGCATCCTGCACCCACCAGGCGCCCTCGTCGAAGCCTTCGAGCGAAGGGATGCCGCCATCGAAGGCAGCAAGTCGCACGCCGCCGGTCGGCAGCAGAACACCGTTCAGCCGCTTTGCCCAGCCTTCGGGATCCGACTTGACGGTCAGATCGATTGCGGCCGGTTGGAGCTGAGATTCCGAAATCGCCAGCGCCGCGTCCCGGCCGTAGGCTTTTTCTAGCCTGGCGATGAACCAGGCCGGCATTGGTGCGACCTTGCCGATCTCGGCGAGCACCTCATCCTTCTCGCGGCCGAGCCGGCGGAGAATGGCATTGACCAGCTTGGCGAAACGGCGATTGCGCGGGTCTTGATTGGCCTGCTCGACGGCAAGGTCGACAGCCGAATGGTCGGGCACATCGAGATAGAGGATCTGCGCGGCGCCAATCGAAAGCACATGCTGCAGCGCCCGCGCACCCTCCGGCAGTGGCGATTCCAGCAACGAGGCTATCGCAGCATCGATGCGCGGCAAATGGCGCAGCGTCGTGTTCAGCATGGCGCGGACAAGCGCCCGATCGTTTTCGCCGAGCGCCCGGTAGGCCGGATTGCCGTGTTCATGATCGAGAGCGCCGTCGAGTGGCAGTTTGCGGTCGACGACGGCGCCGAGAATTTTTGCCGCCGCAGCCCGCGCCTGCAGGCCTGGTTTGGTCGGCGCAGATCGTTCGGTGGACGGCTTATGCTTGCGGAATAGTTTCTTCGTGCCGTCTGAATTCAAGACCATGGACCTTTTGGCGGTTGCGAACCACCGCGACCAAGACCCGTATCCGGAACAGAGCGCGATTTGCGCGACGGATTAGCAGCCCGAACCGGCGGCGTCGAGACGTTCATGCCGCCCTGCACCATGTCCTGCAGCGCAGCGATGCGGTTTTCCGTGTTCGGATGTGTGGAAAACAGATTGTCCATACGCTCGCCGGACAGCGGATTGATAATGAACATATGCGCGGTCGCCGGGTTGCGCTCGGCATCCTCGTTCGGCACGTGGGCGGCGGCGCGCGCGATCTTGCCGAGCGCCGAAGCAAGCCACAGCGGATTGCCGCAGATCTCGGCGCCACGGCGGTCGGCCGAATATTCGCGCGTCCGGCTGATTGCCATCTGCACCAGCATGGCCGCAAGCGGTGCCACGATCATCGCGACAAGAACGCCGACGAAACCAAGGGGATTGTTGTTGTTTTCACGATTGCCGCCGAAGAAGAAGGCGAAGTTGCCGAGCATCGAGATCGCGCCGGCGAGCGTTGCCGTGATCGTCATCGTCAACGTGTCGCGGTTCCGAATATGGGCGAGCTCATGCGCCATCACGCCGGCGACTTCCTCCGGAGACAATGCCTGGAGCAGGCCCGTCGAGGCGGCGACGGCGGCGTTATCGGGATTGCGGCCGGTGGCGAAAGCATTCGGCTGCGGGCTGTCGTAGAGATAGACCTTCGGCATCGGCAGGCCGGCATTGCGCGCGAGATCGCGCACGATCGCAAAGAACTCAGGCGCATTGCGTTCATCGACTTGCTGGGCGCGATAAGCCGAAAGCACCATGCGGTCGGAATTCCAGTAGGAGAAGAAATTCATGCCGGCGGCGATGACGAAGGCAATCATCATGCCGGCGCGACCGCCGATCAGAAAGCCGACAAACATGAAAAGCGCCGTCATGAAGGCAAGCAACATGGCAGTGCGGACGAGGTTCATTGCGGATCTCCATCTCCGATTTCGCCGGCGCAAGCTTTCAATCCCGGCAACGGCGCATTATGATTTGGTTATTCGCCAGCCATTTTCAATATTTCCGGCAGGAGATGCCATGCAGGACGCCGATAACGACAATAGCGAAACGCCGACGGCCGAGGCATCGCCGCCGCGCAAAATGCTGTCCCCGGCTGCCAAACGTGCGCTTGCCGAAGCCGAGGAGCGGCGAAAGAACCAGAAACCGCTGGAACTGCCGCCGGAAACCGGCGGCCGCGGCGGCGCCGAACCGGCCCGCTTCGGCGATTACGAGATCAACGGTCGGGCGATCGATTTTTAGGTTTTCTCGTCTCGGTCGGAATCTGGCGCGCGATGCGACGGACGGAATGGTGGGATCGTTCGCCCAGGAATCCGGCTAACGTCACCGCGCCGGCAATCGTCTTGCAGGAATGAGGGAATCGCCCGGCCACGCCCACGCATCCAGTTATGGAAGCAAAGTGAGCCGCCCCAGAAACCGTTAAGGCCGGAACGGCTCGCTATATCAGGCGTTCGCCTTGTTTTGTCGGTTGGCGATTAGATCGTCGACGACGGCAGGATCGGCGAGCGTCGAGGTATCGCCGAGCGCGCCAAAATCGTCTTCGGCGATCTTGCGCAGAATCCGGCGCATGATCTTGCCCGAGCGGGTCTTCGGCAGGCCGTGCGCGAACTGGATCTTGTCGGGCGCGGCGATCGGGCCGATTTCGGCACGCACATGTTTCACCAGGTCCTGGCGGAGCGTGTCCGTTCCTTCATGGCCAGCCATCAGTGTCACATAGCAATAGATGCCCTGGCCCTTGATCGGGTGCGGATAACCGACCACCGCGGCTTCCGAAACCAGATTGTGCGAGACGAGCGCCGATTCCACCTCGGCGGTGCCGAGCCGGTGGCCGGACACGTTGAGCACATCATCGACACGGCCGGTGATCCAGTAATAGCCGTCCGCATCGCGCCGGCAGCCGTCGCCGGTGAAATATTTCCCCTTGTAGGTGGAGAAATAGGTCTGGATGAAGCGTTCGTGGTCACCGTAGACCGTGCGCATCTGGCCCGGCCAGCTGTCGGTGATGCAGAGATTGCCGTCGGCGGCACCTTCCAGCACCTTACCTTCATTGTCGACCAGCTGCGGCTTGATGCCGAAGAACGGCACCGTCGCAGAACCGGGTTTCAGATCGATGGCGCCGGGCAGTGGCGTGATCATGTGGCCGCCGGTTTCCGTCTGCCACCAGGTATCGATGACCGGGCAGCGCTTGTCGCCGACGACACTGTAATACCATTCCCAGGCTTCCGGGTTGATCGGTTCGCCGACCGTGCCGAGCAGCCGCAACGACGAGCGCGAGGAACGGGTGACGAAGTCGTCCCCGGCCCCCATCAGCGAGCGGATCGCCGTCGGCGCGGTATAGAAGATATTGACCTTGTGTTTGTCGATGACTTCCCAGAAGCGGCCCTGGTCGGGGAAATTCGGCACGCCCTCGAACATCAGCGTTGTCGCGCAGTTGGCGAGCGGCCCGTAGACGATATAGGAGTGGCCGGTGACCCAGCCGACATCGGCGGTGCACCAATAGACGTCGCCGTCATGATAGTCGAAAACATATTCATGCGTCATCGCCGCATAGACGAGATAACCGCCGGTCGTGTGCAGCACGCCCTTCGGCTTGCCGGTCGAACCTGACGTATAAAGAATGAAGAGAGGATCTTCCGCCTTCATCTTCACTGGCGGACATTCCGGCTTCACCGTGGCGATCTCCTGGTGATACCAGAGATCGCGGCCTGGCGCCCAGCCGGTCTTGCCGCCGGTGCGTCGCACGACCAGCACCTTGCTGACATGCACATGCTGGCGGGCGGCGATATGGATCGCCGTATCGGTATTGTCCTTCAGCGGCACCGGCTTGCCGCCGCGCAGACCTTCGTCGCAGGTGATCACGAAGGTGGATTCACAGTCGACGATACGGCCGGCGAGCGCCTCCGGCGAGAAACCGCCGAAGACTACCGAATGCACCGCGCCGATGCGGGCGCAGGCGAGCATCGCGTAAGCCGCTTCCGGGATCATCGGCATATAGATGGTAACGCGATCACCCTTCTTGACGCCGTGCTTCTTCAACACATTCGCCATCCGGCAGACATGTTCGTAGAGCTCGTTATAGGTGACCTTATTGTCGATATAGGGATTGTCGCCTTCCCAGATGATCGCCACCTGGTCGCCATTGGTCTTCAGGTGCCGGTCGATGCAATTATAGGAGACGTTGGTCTGACCGTCTTCGAACCACTTGATCGAAACCTTGCCGGTAAAGGACGTGTTCTTGACCTTAGTATAGGGCTTGAACCAGTCGATGCGCTTGCCGTGTTTGCCCCAGAACTTGTCCGGGTTCTCGACGCTTTCCTCGTACCATTTCAGGTACTTTTCCTTATCGATCAGGGCGCGCGCCTTCACCGGCTTCGTGACCGGATAGATCTTCTCCGACATGCAACTCCTCCTCATGGGACATGCGACGGGCCAGGTGAGCGTTAGGGCCCGGATTCAAATCACGGCAATTCATAGCAGCTCGCATCGCCACCGCAATTAGACAAAGGTCATTTGATTTCGGAAGAATTGCAATTCTGCGACAGTGCGGTTATATAGCGGCATATTTCCCGGACATTGTGGTGACAATCCACGGACCGCGACCGGCGCGGACGATAGAAGGACTATATCCATGGCTCAAACACTGCTCATGCCGAAGGCGACCGCCATCTGGCTTGTCGACAACACGGCGCTGTCTTTCGATCAGATCGCGCAGTTCTGCAAACTGCATCCGCTCGAAGTCAAGGCGATCGCCGATGGCGAAGCCGCGCAGGGCATCAAGGGCCTCGACCCGATCTCGACCGGACAGCTCTCCCGTGACGAGATCGCCCGCGCTGAAGCCAATCCGAACCACAAGCTGAAGCTTTCCGAACCGAAGGTGCGGGTGCCGGAATCCAAGCGCCGGGGCCCGCGTTATACGCCGGTTTCCAAGCGTCAGGACCGTCCGAACGCCATTCTCTGGCTCGTTCGCAACCATCCGGAGCTGAAGGACGCGCAGATTTCCCGGCTTGTCGGCACCACGAAATCCACCATCGAGCAGATCCGCGAGCGCACCCACTGGAACTCCGCCAACCTGGCGCCGATGGATCCGGTAACGCTTGGCCTCTGCAGCCAGATCGATCTAGACATGGAAGTCGAAAAGGCTGCGAAGGGCCGTCCTCTGCCGACCGCCGCCGAGCTTGGCGCGACGCTGCAATCGGCCCAGGAAACCGAGCGCCTGACCCCGAGCTACGAGCGCGAGGAGGAAAAGGAAAAGGAAATCGACGCCGATGCCGTCTTCCGCAAGCTGAGTTCGCTGCGCTCGGCGCCGAAGGACGAGGACGACGACGATCAGTACTGAGAGATCGACGATCTCATGAAAAACCCCGCCGGTATGAGCTAACCGGCGGGGTTTTTTGTTGCGGATTAGCTGCGGAACAGGGTGAGGATGTTCTGGGCGATCGACAGCGACTCGACGGCGAGCTGCTGCTGCCTCTGCAACGCCGAGAGCTTGCTCGATTGCTCTTCCATATCGGCATCGACCAGGCGGTCGACGCCGGAGTCGATCGGATCGTGAAGACCGCTGACGAAATTTTCCAGCAGCTGGATACAGGTCGAGCTCGAGCCCAGCGCCGAGCCGGCGGCCGTCATGGCACCTAGAACCAGTTCGACGCCGGTCAGGGCTGAATCGAGCTGGCCCTGGGCGAAATTGGTGATGTCGAGATCATAGACGACGCCATGACGATGACAGTGCCGCCATGGCTTCCATTGAGTCCGTGCCGATGATCCCGCTGTGGTCTCGATCGCACCGGTGCTCCTCATCCCGAAGAGCAAGTTTCCAAGTAAGCCCGAGATCGAGCACATAGTCCGTCATACTGACCGAGACGGCATTGCTGCCGTCACGCACGAAGGAGAAAACCACGCCCTTCGTGCCGCCAGCGCCGACAACCCAGTTTTCAGGCCGATTGAGCGGTGCCGAGCAGCTGTTCGAGCTCCTGCTGGATCTTCGTATTGTCGACGCCTTTTTCCGCGGCGGCGACGATCTTCGCCTTGATGTCGCTGAGGACGTCGAGCGCGCTGTCCATGGTCGAATAGGCGGTGTCGACCTTGGCCGCGCCGAGCCCGAGGGCATCGAAGACGGCTGCGAGTGCTTTGTTGTCAGAACGCATGGTCGTGGCAATCGACCAGTAGGCGGCATTGTCAGCCGCCTTTTCGACGCGATAACCCGAGGAAACGCGACGCTGGGTGTCCTTGAGGCTGTCGTTATGCGGCGCAAAGTCTGCAGCGCTGCCGTGACAGCGTTGTTGGTAAGGATGCTTGTCATGATCCGTTCCAGAATCGAGAAGGCATTCGCGCGTCTTTCAGCCGCTTAACGATTCCTCAATCAGGCTTACGGAATGTTTAATTTCACATCGGCAGAGAGCCCAAACCACGCCGGCGCAGCGCCTCGGCAATTTCCTCCAAAATCGTTGGATCATCAATGGTTGCAGGCATTTTCCAGGGTATGCCGTCGGCGATTTTCTGCATCGTCCCGCGCAGGATCTTGCCGGAGCGCGTCTTCGGCAACCGGTTAACGGCGATCGCCATCTTGAAGGCGGCGACAGGCCCGATCTGATCGCGAATCAACGCCACCACCTCTGATTCGATCGTCGTCACCTCGCGCGAAACATTCCGTTTCAGCACCAGGAATCCGCATGGCACCTGACCCTTCAACCTGTCGATCACGCCGATGACCGCGCATTCGGCGACATCGGGATGACGCGCGCAGACTTCCTCCATCGCCCCGGTGGAGAGCCGATGACCGGCGCAATTGATGATGTCGTCGGTGCGTGACATGATGAAGAGATAACCGTCCTCGTCGACATAGCCGGCATCGGCAGTCTTGTAGGTGCCGGGAAACTCGTCGAGATAGGCCGACCGGAAACGGTCGTCCGCATTCCAGAGGGTCGGCAGGCAGCCCGGCGGCAGCGGAAGCCTTATGACGATATTGCCGAGCGTTCCCGCTTCGATCGGATGGCCGGCATCGTCGAGAACGGCGATGTCGTAGCCGGGCATCGGCAGCGCCGGCGAACCAGGTTTGACGGGAAGGGCGCCGAGGCCAAGCGGATTGGCGGCGATCGGCCAGCCAGTCTCCGTCTGCCACCAGTGGTCGATGACCGGTATGGCGAGCATACGCTCCGCCCATTTCAAGGTCTCCGGGTCCGCCCTCTCGCCGGCAAGAAACAGCGCCCGCAGATCCGGCATCGGATATCGCCGCATCAGTTCGCCGTCGCCGTCCTCCCGGCGGATGGCGCGGAACGCCGTCGGCGCCGTGAAGAGCACCCGCACATGATATTCCGAAACAATGCGCCAAAACGCGCCGGCATCCGGGGTGCCGATTGGCTTTCCCTCGAAGATCAGGGTGGTGACGCCCGAGATCAGCGGCGCATAGACGATGTAGGAGTGCCCGACGACCCAGCCGATATCCGAAGCCGTCCAGAAGACTTCACCCGGCTTCAAGCCGTAGATATTCCGCATCGACCAGTTGAGCGCGACCATATGGCCGCCATTGTCGCGCACGACGCCCTTCGGCTGACCGGTGGTGCCCGAGGTGTAAAGGATATAGAGCGGGTCGGTCGCCTTGACCGGAACACAGGCGATCTCGGCGCCGCGATGCTGCGCCACCGCCGCCTCGAAATCCTGATCGCGGCCGCTGACGAGATCCGCCCGAAGCTCCGGCCGCTGCACGACGAGACAGTGCTCCGGCTTCGAACGCACCAGCATGAGCGCCTGGTCGACCAGGGGCTTATAGGCGACGATGCGGCCGGGCTCGAGCCCGCAGCTTGCGGTGATCACCAGCTTCGCACCGCAATCATCGATGCGGGCAGCAAGCTCGCTGGCGGCGAAACCACCGAAGACGACGGAGTGAACCGCACCGATGCGGGCGCAGGCGAGCATCGAAAACACCGCCTGCGGCACCATCGGCATATAGAGGATCACGCGATCGCCTCGACCGATCCCGAGATCAACAAGCGTCGCAGCGATGGCCTTCACTTCGTCAAGGACTTCGTCGTAAGTGAAACGGCGCTTCTCGCCGGTCATCGCACTGTCGAAGATCACAGCCGTCTGGCCACCACGCCCGGCAGTCACATGCCGGTCCAGGCAATTGTGGCAGGTATTGGTTTCGGCCCCTGAGAACCAGCGGCCATAGACGCCTTCCTCGGGCGAAAATACCCGCTCTGGCGGTCTGAACCAGTCGATCTCGGCGGCGGCTTCGCGCCAGAAGGCTTCGGGATCCCGTTTCCAGGCGGCATAAGCCTGATGATAGCCGTTCTGCATCTGCTCCTCCCCAGGATATGCAAGCCTCGATATCAATCTAGGCAGCAGTAGGGGGAAGGGGAAGCCCGACCAAAGCAGAGTATCAGCGGGCGCCGAAAATCGCCGATCCCACGCGCACGCTGGTGGCGCCGAAGGCGATGGCCGTCTCGTAATCGCCCGACATGCCCATGGACAGTTTTTCGACGCCGCATTTGAGCGCGAGCTTTGCAAGCAGGGCGAAATGCGGCCCGGGATTTTCGTCGGCCGGCGGAATGCACATCAGACCTTCGATGGAAAGACCGAGTTCGTCGCGGCAAAGGCTAACGAAGGCAGGCGTATCGTCAGGCGCGATGCCGGCCTTCTGCGGCTCGAGCCCGGTATTGACCTGGACGTAGAGCCGCGGCCTCTTGTCCTGCCGTTTCATCTCCTCGGCAAGCGCGCGGGCGATCTTTTCGCGATCCACCGTCTCGATGACGTCGAAAAGCGCCACTGCATCCGCCGCCTTGTTCGATTGCAGCGGTCCGATCAGGTGCAGCACGATATCCGGCCGCTCGGCCTTCAGCGCCGGCCACTTGCCCTGGCTCTCCTGCACCCGGTTCTCGCCGAAGACGCGCTGCCCGGCGTCGATGGCCGGGCGGATCGCCTCCGCCTCGAAGGTCTTCGACACCGCGACGAGCTGAACGGAACCCGCAGGGCGGGCTGCCTGGCGTTCACCAGCCGCAATCCGCGACCGCACGTCGTTCAAGCGCTCTTGAAGTTCCATCGTTCTGCCTCGACATACCAGCATGAAAGGATTGGCAATGAACTAACCAGCCAATCTGTGCTTGCCAAGACCCGCTCTCGCGAAATCGCCCGGCCAAGATGAAGATCGGCCGCTTGCAGCGCCTGCAAAACTTGACGCTACCGTGGTTTCATGGTGAAGGTCTCGACCGACCTCCCCTGATTTTCCGGAATTTTGAATACCATGGCCACCGAACGTTATAATCCGCGCGATGCCGAGCCCCGCTGGCAGCAGAAATGGAACGAAGACAAGGTCTTCGAGACCGACAATTCAGATCCGCGCGAAAAATATTACGTCCTCGAAATGTTCCCCTATCCGTCGGGGCGCATCCACATGGGCCATGTCCGCAATTACGCCATGGGCGATGTCGTCGCCCGCTACAAGCGCGCCCGCGGTTACAACGTGCTGCATCCGATGGGTTGGGACGCCTTCGGCATGCCGGCGGAGAACGCCGCCATGGAGCGCGGCGTGCACCCGGCCTCCTGGACCTACCAGAATATCGGCTCGATGAAGGCACAGCTGAAGGCCATGGGGCTTTCGCTGGACTGGAGCCGCGAATTCGCCACCTGCGACGTCGAATATTACCAGCACCAGCAGCATCTCTTCCTGGATTTCCTGGAGAAGGGCCTGGTCTATCGCAAGCAGTCGAAGGTCAACTGGGATCCAGTCGACAATACCGTGCTCGCCAACGAGCAGGTGATCGACGGCCGCGGCTGGCGTTCCGGCGCACTGGTCGAACAGCGCGAACTGACGCAATGGTTCTTCAAGATCACCGATTTCAGCCAGGATCTGCTCGACGCGCTGGATACGCTCGACCAGTGGCCGGAAAAAGTGCGATTGATGCAGAAGAACTGGATCGGCCGGTCGGAAGGCCTGACGATCCGCTGGGAGATCGTCGCGGAGACGGCACCCGCCGGTGAAACCGAGATCACCGTCTATACGACCAGGCCCGACACGCTGTTCGGCGCCTCCTTCCTGGCGATTGCCGCCGATCACCCGCTGGCAAAGGATGCCGCCGCAAAGAATGCCGATATCGAAGCCTTCTGCGAGGAGTGCCGCCGCGCCGGCACCTCGCTCGCCGCCCTCGAGACCGCCGAGAAAAAGGGCATGGATACCGGCATCCGCGTCCGCCATCCGCTTGACCCCTCCTGGGAGCTGCCCGTCTATGTCGCCAATTTCGTGCTGATGGATTACGGCACCGGCGCGATCTTCGGCTGCCCCTCGGGCGACCAGCGCGACCTTGATTTTGCCCGAAAATATGGCCTGCCGGTCGTGGCCGTCGTCATGCCGAAGGATGGCGATGCGGCGAGCTTTTCCGTCGGCGACACGGCATATGACGGCGATGGCGTAATGATCAATTCGCGCTTCCTCGACGGCAAGTCGACGGAAGAAGCCTTCAATATTGTTGCCGACCGCCTGTCGGCCGCTTCGCTCGGCAATGCGCCGCAGGGCGAGCGCAAGGTCAATTTCCGCCTGCGCGACTGGGGCATTTCCCGGCAGCGTTATTGGGGTTGCCCAATCCCGGTCATCCATTGCGATGATTGCGGCGTCGTGCCGGTGCCGAAGAAAGATTTGCCGGTCAAGCTGCCGGACGACGTCACCTTCGACCAGCCTGGCAATCCGCTCGACCGTCATCCGACCTGGCGGCACGTCTCCTGCCCGACCTGCGGCAAGGACGCCCGCCGTGAGACGGATACGATGGACACATTTGTCGATTCGAGCTGGTACTTCACTCGCTTCACCGCCCCTTGGGAAGGAAAGCCAACCGATCCTGAGGCGGCTAACCGTTGGCTGCCTGTCGACCAATATATCGGCGGCATCGAGCATGCGATCCTGCACCTGCTCTATTCCCGCTTCTTCACCCGCGCCATGCGCGAGACCGGCCATGTCGCCGCCACGGAGCCCTTCAAGGGTCTCTTCACCCAAGGCATGGTAGTGCATGAAACATATAGCCGCGGTGCAGGCGGCAGCCGTGAGTGGGTGGCGCCGGCCGACATCCGCGTCGAGGAGATCGACGGCAAACGCCGCGCCCTTCTGCTGACGACGGGTGAGGAAATTGCCATCGGCTCGATCGAGAAGATGTCGAAATCGAAGAAGAACGTCGTCGATCCCGACGATATCATCGCCTCTTATGGCGCCGATACAGCCCGTTTCTTCGTTCTGTCCGACTCTCCGCCGGAGCGTGATGTGATCTGGTCCGAAGCCGGCGTCGAAGGCGCCCATCGTTTCACCCAGCGTCTGTGGCGGCTGATTTCCGAAGCCGCGGACGCACTGTCCGCCGTCGCGCCTGCGCCGGCAACCGAGGGGGAAGCACTGTCAATCTCCCAGGCTGCTCACAGGACCCTGAAGGCTGTCGAGAACGATTATGACAAGCTCTGGTTCAACAAAGCCGTTGCCCGGATCTATGAGCTGGTGAACGCGCTGGCCGCACCGATGACCAGGGTTGCGGCGGGCGAGGGTGATGCTACCTATCGCGCGGCAGTGCGCGATGCCGCCGAGATCCTGATCCAGCTCGTCGCGCCCATGACGCCGCATCTGGCTGAGGAATGCTGGGCGGCACTCGGCAATGAAGGGCTGCTTGCCCGGACCGGCTGGCCGCAATACGACGAAACACTCGTCATCGAAAATGATGTCGTCCTGCCGGTCCAGATCAACGGCAAGAAACGCGCTGAATTGACAATTTCTCGCGATGCAGATCAGAATGCCGTCACCAGGGCCGTGCTGGATCTGGATGCGGTGAAGAACGCGCTGAACGGACAGGCACCGAAGAAGATCATCGTGGTTCCCCAAAGGATTGTGAACATTGTCGTTTGATATCGCTTGCAAGCTGGCCCGCAACGCCGGCATCGCCATGATCCTTGCCTCCGCAGCTTTTCTCTCTGCCTGCCAGGTCCGGCCGCTTTATTCGGAAAATTCCGGTCTCACCGAAAAGCTTGCCGCGGTCGGCTTTTCCCCGGCAGGCAGCCGGATCGAGCAGCAGGTCCGCAATCATTTGATCTTCATGGCGTCGCGTGGTGCCGGCGAACCTGAAAAACCGGACTATCAGGTCGATCTGCACGTCACTTCGTCTGTGGCTGATACGCTGCTTACGGATTCGGCCGATACGTCGCGAGCCGGTCGTGTCACCGTCAGCGTTACCTACACGCTGCGCGCGGCGACCGATAACCACGTCATCAAGGCCGGCAGCCGCTCGACCACGGCACTGGTGGATTTCCCTGACCAGGAGTTCGCCAAGCAGCGGGCAATCCGCGATGCCCAGAACCGTGCGGCCGATCAGGTAGCGGAATTCGTCGGGGCCGATATCGCCGCTGCGCTCAGCCGCTGAGGGCGGGGATGTGGCGGAGATAAAATCCCACGAATTCGAAACCTTCCTGCAGAAATCGGCGCGGAACTATCGGATCTTCGTCGTTTACGGACCAGACCGCGGTCTCGTGTCCGAGCGGGCCGCTCAGCTGGCCGGTAAGACCGGTGTGGCTCTCGATGATCCCTTCTCGCTGACCAAACTCGATATCGGCGACCTGCAGAAGGATCCCGGACGGTTGGTCGACGAGGCCCAGTCTATCGGACTGTTCGGCGGTGAGAAGCTAATCTGGATCCGCGGCGCCGCCAATGAAAAATATCTTGTCGACCCCTTGGCGCTGCTGGCCGGAAAGCCACTCGAAGCCGCCCATCTGATCGTCGAAGCCGGCGACTTGAAGAAGGGTTCGCTGCTGCGCAAGACGGCCGAGGCCGCGCGATCGATCATGACGATCCCGTCTTATGCCGATGACAGCCGCGCCCTCAACACTCTCATCGATGCCGAATTGAGCGCAGAAAAGCTCGGCATCACGCCAGCCGCCCGCCAAGCGCTGATTGCCTTGATCGGCGGCGACCGCATCGCTTCACGCAACGAGGTGCGCAAACTTGCTCTCTATTGCCGCGGCTTCCCGACGGTCGAAGAACATCACGTTACCGAAATAATCGGCGATGCCAGTGCGATCTCCGTTGACGATGCCGTCGACGCCATTTTAAGCGGCGATCTCAACGGTTTTTTGCACGCAATGCAGAAGATCAGCAGCTCTAAAACCGCGATCTTTCTTGTGTTGCAGGCATGCCTGAAGCAGTTTCAGCTTCTCGATACCATGCGCGCCGAAATGGAAGAAAAACGCCTGCAGACGCCTCAGATCATGCAGACGATGGGCCGTCATTTGCACTTCCGCCGCAAGCCAATCATCGAACAGGCCTTGCGCCATTGGACCGCGGAAGCCATCGCGCGTGAATCCAATCGTCTACAGGCCGCCATTCTTCAAGGCCGACGGCGACAGGTGCTGGAGGATAGCGTGGCGATGCAGACGCTTCTTTCCACCACCCTTCAATCCGGCCGCAAACCCGCCTGACCCGAAGCTCTACTAATGATGTCGTTAGCCGGAACTGCCGCGCAACTCCCGGCAAAATGCATTATCGCCTTTCAAGCAGACGGCAGATTTCTTCGAGCTGTTCTAGCGACTTATAGGAAATTTTGATCTGGCCGCCGCTCGTCTTGTGATTGATCGCAACATCGAGGCCCAGTGCGTCGGATAGCGTCCGCTCCAAAGCCAGCGTATCTGAGTCCTTCTGATCTCGCCGCGAGGCGGACAGCTGCGGCTCGGATTGAGCTTTGATATTGTTTTGCGCCAGCTTTTCGGCATCGCGCACCGACATGCCTTTGGCAACGATCGTGCGAGCAAGACCTGCCGGATCCGGCGTCGAAACCAGTGCGCGCGCATGCCCGGCCGACAAGCTGCCCGCGGCCAGCAGATCGCGAACCGGATCGGGCAGTTTCAATAGCCGCAACGAGTTTGCAACGTGGCTGCGGCTCTTGCCGATGATTTCGCCGAGGTCGTTTTGCGTATAACCATATTCGGCAATCAGCTGCTCGTAACCCAGGGCCTCTTCGAGGGGATTGAGATCGGCGCGCTGCACGTTTTCGACAATGGCGATCTCCAGCGCCGTCTTGTCATCCACGTCCCGGACAATAACAGGGATTTCGATCAGCCCAGCCAGTTGAGCGGCGCGCCAGCGTCGCTCGCCGGCGATGATCTCGTATCGGTCGCGGTCCATTGTCCGCACGACGATCGGCTGGACGATACCGTGCTGGCGAATGGAGCTGGCGAGATCGTGCAGTTCGGTGTCATCGAAGAATCGACGAGGATTGCGGGGATTGCGGCTGACGAACTCGATCGGGATCATTCTGTCGGCACTAATCGTCCGCTCGGCTTCCACCGGGACAGGCTGATCCATTTCGCCAATCAGCGCCGCAAGGCCACGGCCCAATCGCCTTTTCGATACATCGTCATTCATGATCCAAACTCACCCCTGCAATGATAACTACGCCGCCAGCCTCTGGCGCTCGCGTTGAATGACCTCCGAGGCAAGCTGCAGATAGGCCTGGCTGCCCGCACATTTCAGGTCATAGAGAATGGCCGGCTTGCCGTAGGAGGGCGCCTCGGAAACCCGCACGTTGCGCGGAATTAACGTGTGGTAAACCTTTTCGCCGAGATGCGTCCGCACATCATTGACCACTTGCTGGGCAAGATTGTTGCGCGCATCGAACATCGTCAAGACGATCCCCTGAATATCTAGGCGCGGGTTAACCGTCCGGCGAACCTGGCTGACGGTCTCGAGCAATTGGCTCAGCCCCTCAAGAGCGAAGAACTCACACTGCAGCGGCACGAGCACCGAATGGGCTGCCGCCATCGCATTCATCGTCAGCAGGTTGAACGAGGGCGGGCAATCCAGGAGTATATACGAAAATGCCATGGCTTCGGGCGATGACAGGGCCTTGCGCAATTTGAACACCCGATCGCTCTGCTGCGAAATCTCCATCTCGACACCGAGCAGATCCATCGTCGAAGGAACGATGAAGAGATTGGGCACAGCGGTTTCGAGTGTCACTTCGGTGATTCCGCGCTCGCCGATCATCAGATCGTACGAGGAGAGCTTGCGATCTCGACGGTCGATGCCTAGGCCGGTGCTGGCATTGCCCTGCGGATCGAGATCGACGATCAGGACACGCTCGCCGATAGCAGCGAGCGCCGTTGCCAGATTGATAGCGGTGGTCGTCTTGCCAACGCCACCCTTTTGATTTGCGATGGTGATAATCCGATGTCGTTCGCCAGCCATTGCCGCAATATCCGATCTGTTAAACCAAGCGCCGGAGATTCGATATTTCCAGAATGACAGATTCCTGCTCGACGGCGCTATTATGTTCTAACAGATCGAATTCCCACCGACCACGTGCTTTGTCG
Source organism: Rhizobium sp. F40D2 (assembly GCF_051810745.2). Classification (NCBI taxonomy): domain Bacteria; kingdom Pseudomonadati; phylum Pseudomonadota; class Alphaproteobacteria; order Hyphomicrobiales; family Rhizobiaceae; genus Rhizobium; species Rhizobium sp. F40D2. The sequence goes on along the minus strand of NZ_CM131436.1, from coordinate 1,637,291 downwards.
ATTTCCCTCAGGTAATCCCGGCCTTTATGAAAAAAGCCGCGGCAATCTTCTTCACCCAGCATCCAGGGAGCAGAATATTCGAGGAGTCCATCGAGGTCGGCGAGCGCCCGGGCCGAAATTGCCCTGCATTCACCGATCTCTGCATGGGCATCTTCGATCCGGGTGCTGTGCACACTCCCGCGGGCATTTGTTTCCCGCAGCGCTGTCCGGAGAAAGGCTGCCTTCTTATGATTGCTCTCGACCAGATGCACCCATCCGTCCCGCAATTCGGCCAGGAAGATCGCCGTGATGACACCGGGAAAGCCGCCGCCGCTTCCGAGATCGACCCAGATAACCGGCTTGGGATGGATCTGAAACACTTGGCTGCTGTCTGCGATGTGCCGATTCCAGAGATCATCGAGCGTTGACGGCGCCACCAGGTTTATGGTTTTTGCCCATTTCTGAAAAAGCGCCGCGAAGTGTTGCAGCCGTTCCTGTGTTTCACGTGAAACACGTAAGCCGTTTAATTCCATTCTCACTCTCAATATCTTGTATCTAGGCGCTATATCGCTCGGAGGTGTTGCGTCTACGCAGATGCGCGAGCAATAGCGCGACGGCCGCAGGCGTCATTCCTTCAACGATTGCGGCCTGGGCAATATTGAAAGGCCGAGCAGCGCCGAGCTTGGCCTTGAGCTCGTTCGAAAGGCCGGAAAGCGCCGCATAGTCGAAATCCGCCGGTATATGCCGTTCCTCGTCGCGCTGCTGATCGGCAATCGCCGCGGCCTGCCGATCGAGATATACCGAATAGCCCGCTTCGATTTCCAATGCCTCCGCGACTTTTCCGGCAACCGTCCCCAACTCTTCAGGCCACACCTTTCGCAGGACATCAAAATCATAATTCGGATAGGAGAGCAGGTCATAAGCCGTCCGGCGCTGGCCGTCGAGATTGATGTTCAAACCGACGCGCCGCGCCTCGTTCGGCGTCACCGTCAGTGACTTCAGCAGCGCCCGACTCGCTTCGATCTCTGTCTGATAGCGTGTGAATCGCCGTTCTCGTTCGCCGCTCACGCATCCGAGTTGTATCGCCAACGGTGTCAGGCGCATATCGGCATTATCAGCGCGCAATGTCAGCCGATACTCAGCGCGCGATGTAAACATTCGATACGGTTCCGTAACGCCGCGCGACGTGAGGTCATCAATCATCACCCCGATATACGAGTTTGTGCGGCTGAAATGAAACGGATCCGAATCGCTGCTTTGCAGTGCAGCGTTCAGTCCCGCGGCCAAACCCTGGGCGGCCGCCTCCTCGTAGCCGGTGGTGCCGTTGATCTGGCCCGCGAGAAACAGGCCCCTCAGCCGTTTGACCTCGAGCGAGGGCGTCAGCTCTCTCGGATCGACATGATCATATTCGATCGCATAACCCGGCTGGATGATTCTCGCCCTCTCGAGACCGGGAATCGTCTTGATGAATTCAGCCTGGACCTCTGCCGGCAGAGATGTCGAGATCCCATTCGGATAGACGGTATCATCGTCCAGACCTTCAGGCTCAAGAAAGACCTGATGTCCGTCCCGCTCTCCGAACTTGACCAGCTTGTCTTCGATCGACGGACAATAGCGCGGACCCACGCCTTCGATCTGGCCGGAATACATGGCCGACCGCATGATGTTGTCGACGATGATGCGGTGTGTCGCCTCGGTCGTCCGGGTGACTCCGCATTCGATCTGCGGAGTGGTAATCGCATCGGTCATCAGCGAGAAGGGGGTAAGCTCCTCGTCGGCCCCCTGCCGGCCAATGGCCTGCCAGTCGATGGTCCTTCCATCCAGCCGCGCCGGTGTCCCGGTCTTCAACCGTCCCAGCCGCAATCCCAGCCTGGCCAGGGTGGCCGACAGCCCCATCGACGGTGCTTCGCCAACGCGACCAGCCGGCGTCTTTTCTGAACCGATATGAATGAGGCCGCGAAGAAAGGTCCCGGTCGTCAGAACAACGGCCGCCGCTCCAAGCACGCGACCATCCTGCATGATCACCCCGGCCACGCGGCCATCGATGACTTTCAGATCAAAGGCGTCGCCTTCGACGATATCCAAACCGGCAGTCGCCTCGATCGCCGCCAACATCGCCAAACGATAAAGTTTTCGATCGGCCTGGGTCCGCGGTCCGCGCACAGCCGCGCCTTTTTTCTTGTTCAGTATCCTGAACTGGATGCCGGCGACGTCGGCGACGCGCCCCATGAGCCCGTCCATCGCGTCGATCTCGCGAACCAAATGGCCCTTGCCGAGCCCGCCGATCGCCGGATTGCAGGACATCACCCCGATCGTATCCCTCCTATGTGTCACCAAAGCGGTTTTGGCGCCAAGGCGCGCGGCCGCACTGGCGGCTTCCGACCCCGCATGGCCGCCACCGATCACAATGACATCATAGACTTTATCGGTCATCCGATACTCCAAATCCACCGGTCGTTTCAGGTGAAACCGCGGCATAAACCTCGGTGTTTCACGTGAATCACTTGCCAATACAAAACTCTGAGAAGATCACTCCGAGCAGCTGCTCGACATCCACTCTGCCGGTAATTCTGCCCAAATAGTCCGCAGCAATACGAAGCTGTTCGGTGCGCAGCTCAAGATTGACATCCGTCGCCGCGATAGCGTTCTCAAGCGCCGCCAAACATTTCGCCAGCGAATCCTTATGCCGTTGGCGGCTTGGAATTGCCATGGACAGGCCGGTAAATCGCGTCGCAACGCTGTTGCCGATCATCTGCCGCAACTCCGACAAGCCGTCACCCGTTGCCGTCGAAATCTGCAGATCGTAATGACCCGAGACGACATCCACGAGATCCTTCTTCGTCCCGACAGTAACATGTGGCGAAGCCTGGTCCAAGTCGTCAGGGAGCAGGGGGTCGTCATGTCGACCAGCAGCAACACCAGATCGGCATCACGGAGCGCGACACGTGCGCGCCGCACGCCCTCCATTTCAACCCGATCGTCCGCCTCGCGAAGACCCGCCGTGTCGTATAGCTTGATCAGGTAGCCATCAATATCGAGATCGACCTGCAGGACATCGCGAGTCGTTCCGGCGATATCCGTGACGATCGCCACGTCGCGTCGTGCGAGAGCGTTCAGCAGACTGGATTTCCCCGCGTTCGGCGCCCCGGCGATGACCACCTTAAAGCCGTCCCGGATAATCTCTCCCGCCGAGGCTGCCGAGAGGTGCTGCCCAATATCATGGCGCAGCCTTTCCATATCAGCCCAGACCATGTCTGAGACCGAGCCTGGAACATCATCCTCGTCGGGAAAATCAAGTTCCGCTTCGATCAGCGCGCGGGCGCGCGTTAATCGTTCCGCCCACGAATCATAAACCAGGGAAAGCCCGCCCGCGCTCTGTTCGACCGCAAGACGCCGCTGCATCTCGGTTTCTGCGCCGATAAGATCGGCCAGGCCTTCGACTTCCACGAGATCGAGCTTGCCGTTTTCAAAGGCGCGGCGGGAGAACTCGCCCTCAACCGCCATCCGAACGCCTGGCATTTCACCAAGAGCCTCAAACAGCGCCGCCAGCACGGCTTTGCTGCCGTGCAGCTGCAATTCGGCGACATCTTCACCGGTAAACGAGTGTGGCCCAGGAAAAAACAATACGAGGCCGCTGTCGATCGGCTGGTTGTTACGAGTCCGAATCGTTCGCCGTACAGCATATCGGGCTGTCGGCACCGATCCGACGAGCCCCGCCAATATGTCTTTGGTCAACGGGCCGCTGATACGAACGACCGACACACCTGAGGGTGTGGCACCGCTCGATAGCGCATAGATCGTATCATGCAGCATGGCCATATCGCCTGTTTCGGTTCGAGCCCGAATCGATCCTGCCAAACAGAAAAGCTGGCGACATCGTTCGGATGCCTCCAGCTTCTATAGGATGAATCCGGCTAAGGATTATGTATTCATCGAGTCGAAGAAGTCGGAGTTGTTCTTCGTCTGCTTCAGCTTGTCGATCAGGAATTCGATTGCATCGGTCGTTCCCATCGGCGCCAGAATGCGGCGGAGGACAAAGATCTTTTGCAGATCCTGGCGTGGAACGAGCAGGTCTTCCTTACGCGTGCCGGACTTCAGGATGTCCATCGCCGGGAAGATACGCTTGTCGGCGACCTTGCGATCAAGGACGATTTCCGAGTTGCCGGTACCCTTGAACTCTTCGAAGATGACTTCGTCCATGCGGCTGCCGGTATCGATCAGCGCCGTGGCGATAATCGTCAGCGAGCCGCCTTCCTCGATATTGCGGGCAGCACCGAAGAAACGCTTCGGCCGCTGCAGGGCGTTGGCGTCGACACCACCGGTCAGAACCTTGCCTGAGGAGGGAACGACCGTGTTATAGGCACGGCCGAGGCGGGTGATCGAATCGAGCAGGATGACGACGTCGCGGCCATGCTCGACAAGGCGCTTCGCCTTTTCGATGACCATCTCCGCCACCTGGACGTGACGCACGGCCGGCTCGTCGAAGGTCGAGGAGATGACCTCGCCGCGAACGGAACGCTGCATGTCGGTCACTTCCTCGGGGCGTTCATCGATCAGAAGAACGATGAGATAGCATTCCGGATGGTTTGCCGTGATCGAATGGGCGATGTTCTGCAGCAGCACGGTCTTACCGGTGCGCGGCGGCGCAACGATCAGTCCGCGCTGGCCCTTGCCGAGCGGCGCCACCAGGTCGATGACGCGCGGCGAAAGATCCTTGGAAGTGGGGATCTCGAGTTCCATCTTGAAGCGCTCGTTCGGATAGAGCGGCGTCAGATTGTCGAAATGAACCTTGTGACGGATCTTTTCCGGATCGTCGAAATTGATGGTGTTGACTTTCAGCAGCGCGAAATAGCGCTCGCCTTCTTTTGGTCCTCGGATCGGCCCTTCGACCGTATCGCCTGTTTTGAGCGAGAACCGGCGGATCTGCGACGGGGAGATATAGATATCGTCCGGACCCGGCAGGTAGTTTGCATTGGCCGAACGCAGAAAACCGAAACCATCCTGCAGGACCTCGACGACCCCTTCGCCGATAATTTCGACATCCTGGCTGGCAAGCATTTTGAGGATCGCAAACATCAGCTCCTGCTTGCGCATCGTGCTGGCATTCTCGACCTCGAGCGATTCGGCGAAAGCCAGAAGATCCGTCGGGGATTTGCTTTTAAGTTCCTGAAGCTTCATTTCAGCCATGAAGTGACCAATACTCTTTTCAATTTTGAAGGGGAAAGGCGATGTTGGGTCGTATTCGGTACTGCGAAAGGGCTCGCAGACGACTGAACTCTACACACATGCCACGTAGATGAGTTGCGCGGAAAATAGCGAGTCGCAATCGCCGCCGCAAGAGGGCTGCTTAAAATGAAGCAAATTTAACCTGAGGGCGATTTTCGGCTCAGAAGGGCTTCACCACCACGAGGATCACGATCACGATCATCAGCAAGGTCGGCGCCTCGTTCATGAAGCGCCAATAGCGCGCCGAGCGGCGATTTTCATCTCGCTCGAAGGCGCGGACCGCGCGGCTGAAAAACATATGAACACCGGTCAGCAGCACAACGAGGCCGATCTTGGCATGCAGCCAGCCGCCCTGGAATCCATAGACGGACCAGGCGAGATAGAGGCCGAAAATCCATGTCAGCATCATCGCCGGCGTCATGATGATGCGAAGCAGCCGGCGCTCCATCACCTTGAAGGTTTCCGATTGCACCGAGCCCGGTTCGGCATCCGTGTGGTAGATGAACAGCCGCGGCATATAGAACAACCCGGCCATCCAGGAAATCACCGCGATGATATGGAGCGCCTTGATCCAGAGATAGAGATTATCAGGGTTCCAGGCGAAAAGCCCGACCGCCATCAGCGCAAAGAAAACCAGCGCAAAATGGGCGCGCCGGCGGGCATAAGCCCCGGGTCTGCGATCGGTCTGCCTTTCCATCGTCACTTCCCGCCTCGCATCTGGGCGCCTCGCACGCGATCGACCAGCAGGCGCACATGATCGGGGTCGGCCTGCGGTGTAATGCCGTGGCCGAGATTGAAGATCAGCGGTCCATGGCCGAGATGCTGCAGGATATCGTCAATACCCTCTTCCAGCGCCCGGCCGCCGGCAACGACGCGCATCGGATCGAGATTGCCCTGTACCGGTCCGTCCTTCTGAAGTTCGGCGGCAAAGGCCAAAGGCACCGACCAGTCGAGGCCGATCGCATCGGCGCCCGTCTTCTGGCGATATTTCTTCAGCTGGTAACCGGCGCCCTTGGCGAAGGCGATGATCCGCGCGTGCGGCCGCTGCGATTTGACCGAAGCAATCATTCGCGCAACTGGTCGGATCGCGAACGCCTCGAACTCCCTCTCGCCGAGAACGCCAGCCCAGGAATCGAAGATCTGCACGGCATCGGCGCCGGCATCGATCTGAGCGACGAGATAATCCGCCGAGACGTCGGCAAGCAGCATAAGCAGCTGTTCGAAGGCGCGGGGATGTTTGTAGGCGAAGAGACGGGCGAGGGCCTGATCCGGCGTGCCGTGGCCGGCAATCATATAGGTCGCAACCGTCCATGGTGCCCCGCAGAAGCCGAGCAACGTCGTCTCATCAGGCAACTCCTGGCGCAGCCGCCGCACCGTTTCCAGGACCGGTCTGAGATAATCGACGACCTCTTCCCCGTTCAATCGCCCGATACCGGCTTCATCGATCGGATCCATCTCCGGGCCATGGCCCTCGGTGAAACGGACGTTCCGCTTCATTGCATCGGGAATGACCAGGATATCGGAAAACAGAATGGCGGCGTCAAAGCCATAACGGCGGATCGGCTGCAATGTCACTTCGACGGCATGATCGGGCGTATAGCAGAGATCAAGGAAACTCCCGGCCTTTGCTCGCGTCTGCCGATATTCCGGGAGATAACGTCCCGCCTGTCTCATCAGCCAGAGAGGAGGAGGGGAGAGGCTTTCGCCATCGAGAACCCTCATGATCTTTCGGCGCGTGTCGTTCAAGCGCGTCTTCCCTATAAAAAATCAAAGATATTTTAAAAGGTTTCTATTTCTTAGAGTCGGTGTCTATCAAGGATTAAAATCCATCCACCGCCGTTGCCATTTGTCGCGTGCTCGCAAAAAATATGGGAAGGATTTCGCTATTCCATCGAAAGTTTGCGGAGAAACCGAATCTGAAAATGATTCCAAATCCTTCCGGACAGAAGTTTTTTCTTGCGGCTGTGGATAAGCTGTGGACCTCGTTACGACAAATCAACCTCTTCCACATCGTCCACAGGGCCTGCCGAAAGCGATCTGCAAAATTCGAAATGTGGATAAAGGGGCATGTTTTCCCTTGCCGGGAGCAGCCCTGCCGCCTTAGCTCTGTTTCATCCAGTCTTTTCAACAGGCAGTGGAAAATAGCGTGGAGAACAGAACGAACTTCTTTCATCTGCATCTGATTTCTGACTCAACGGGAGAGACTCTGATCTCCGCCGGCCGCGCCGCATCGGCGCAGTTCAAATCCGCTCAGCCGATCGAACATGTCTATCCGCTGATCCGCAACCGCAAGCAGCTGCTGCCGGTTCTGCAGGCGATCGATGACGCCCCCGGCATCGTGCTCTACACAATCATCGACCGAGAGCTTGCGAGCCTGATCGATGAGCGCTGCGTCGAGATGGGTGTCGCCTCGGTGAACGTCCTGGAGCCGGTCATGAATGCGTTTCAGATCTATCTCGGCGCCCCGTCGCGCCGTCGGGTCGGCGCCCAGCATGTGATGAATGCCGGATACTTCGCGCGCATCGAAGCGTTGAATTTCACCATGGATCATGACGATGGCCAGATGCCGGACGATTATAATGATGCCGATGTCGTCATCATCGGCATCAGCCGCACGTCGAAAACGCCGACCAGCATCTACCTTGCCAACCGTGGCATCAAGACGGCGAACATTCCGATCGTTTATGGCGTGCCGTTGCCGGAGAGCCTGTTCACGACGACCAAGCCGCTGATTGTCTGCCTGATCGCCACCACCGATCGTATCTCCCAGGTGCGGGAAAATCGCATCCTCGGCGCGACGCATGGCTTCGATCGTGAACACTATACCGATCGCGCCGCAATATCCGAGGAGCTGAAATATGCCCGCTCGCTCTGCGCTCGCCATAACTGGCCGCTGATCGACGTCACTCGCCGCTCCATCGAGGAAACCGCAGCGGCAATCGTTGCCCTGCGTCCAAAGCTGCGCTAAGCGCTGACCGGCAGCCGGTACGTCGAGGAGCCTATGACAACAAAACTCATCCTTGCATCGTCGAGCCCGTTTCGACGGATGCTGATGGAAAATGCCGGCCTATCCTTCGAGGCGCATGCCGCGCGGATCGATGAACGGGCGGTCGAAGCCCCGTTGGAAAAAGCCGGCGCTAAACCGGATGCCGTTGCTCTCGTTCTGGCCAAGGCCAAGGCGAAAGAGGTCAGCAGCCGTTTCCCCGATGGCCTGGTCATCGGTTCGGATCAGACGATGTCACTCGACGATCGCGTCTTCCACAAGCCGACGGATATGGCCGAAGCGGCAAATCACCTCCAGACTCTTTCGGGAGCAACGCATCGACTGAACAGCGCTGTGGCAATCGTCCGCAACGGGGCTGTGGTGTGGGGACATCTCGCCCATGCCGATCTGACCATGCGGCCGTTGACGGCGGATTTCATTGGCCGGCACCTGGCCCGGGTCGGCGACAAGGCGCTCTCCAGCGTCGGCGCCTATCAGCTGGAAGGGGAGGGCATTCAGCTGTTCGAGAAAATCGAAGGTGATTATTTCACCATTCTCGGCCTGCCGATGCTGCCGCTTCTAGAAAAACTACGCGAACTCGGAGCGATCGATGGGTGATTCACGTGAAACATTCGGGGCGAAAGCGTTTGTCACGGGCTTTCCGGTCAAGCATTCGCGCTCGCCGTTGATCCACGGATACTGGCTGAAGACGCTCGGTCTGCCGGGCAGCTATCGCGCCCACGAAGTGGCGCCCGAGGCCTTTGCCGATTTTGTCGCTTCGCTGAAGGACGGCAGTTCCGGCTTCACCGGCGGCAATGTCACCATTCCCCACAAGGAACTGGCTTTCCGTCTCGCCGACAGGCCGGACGAACTATCGCACGAGCTCGGCGCCTCGAACACGCTTTGGCTGGACGATGGCCTGTTGCATGCGACGAACACCGACGGCCGCGGCTTTACTGCCAATCTCGACGAACGCCATCCGGGCTGGGACCGCCAGGACACGGCGGTCGTCTTCGGCGCCGGCGGCGCCAGCCGGGCGATCATCCAGGCGGTTCGCGACCGCGGTTTCAAGACGATCCATGTCGTCAACCGCACCGTGGAACGCGCCCGTGAACTGGCCGATCGCTTTGGCCCGAAAGTTCAGGCCCACCCGATCGGCGCGCTGGCCGAGGTCATCAAAGGCGCCGGCCTCTTCATCAATACCACCTCGCTCGGCATGGACGGCGAGGCCGCACCGCAGCTCGATTTCACCCCTCTCGCGGCTGGGGCCGTCGTCACCGATATCGTCTATGTCCCCTTGAAGACGCCGATCCTGGCGCAGGCGCAAGAACAGGGATTTCCGATCGTCGATGGTCTCGGCATGCTGTTGCATCAGGCCGTGCCGGGATTCGAAAAATGGTTCGGCAAGCGTCCTGTCGTCGATGCGGCACTGCGCGCGCTGATCATCGCGGATATGGAAGCACACTGATGCTGAAGATCGGACTGACCGGCTCCATCGGTATGGGAAAATCGACGGCGGGCAAGCTCTTTGCCGAGGCCGGGATCCCGCTGAACGATTCGGATGCCGTGGTCCACGATCTCTATGCCGGCGAGGCCGCACCCCTGGTGGATGCCGCCTTTCCCGGCACGTTGAAGGATGGAGCCGTCGACCGGCACGAACTTGGCCGTCAGCTGGCGCTTGATCCCGGCGGCTTCAAACGCCTGGAAGCGATCGTCCATCCACTCGTGCGCAAACGCGAGACTGAATTTTTAAGACAGCAGCGCCGCGCTGGCGCCGGGATGGTCGTGCTCGATATTCCGTTGCTCTTCGAAACCAACGCCTGGGAAAGAGTGGATGTCGTCGTCGTCGTCAGTGCCGGTCCACAGATTCAACGGGAGAGGGTGCTTGCGCGCGAAGGCATGACCGAGGAAAAATTCGAGATGATTCTCTCACGCCAGACGCCGGACGCGGAAAAACGGCGCCGGGCGGATTATCTGATCGACAGCAGCCGCAGTATCTCGGAGACGAAGGAACAGGTGCTCGAGATTATCGCCGACCTGAAAACGCGGATTGCCAAGGGAGATTTCCGGAATGCGTGAGATCATCTTCGATACGGAAACCACCGGCCTCGACAACCGCGCCGACCGCATCATCGAAATCGGCGGCATCGAGCTTTTCAATCATTTCCCGACCGGCAACGTGATCCATATCTTCATCAATCCCGGCGATCAGAAGGTTCATCCGGATGCGCTCGCCGTGCACGGCATCACCGACGAATTCCTGAAGGACAAGAAGCCCTTCGCTGAGGTTGCCGAGGAAATTCTTGCCTTCTTCGGCGACGCCAAGTGGATTGCCCACAACGCCACCTTCGATATGGGCTTCATCAACGCCGAATTGGCGCGGATCGGTATGCCGCCGATCCTGCCGGAGCGGGTGGTTGACACACTGTCGATGGCGCGGCGCAAACATCCGATGGGGCCGAATTCGCTCGACGCGCTCTGCCGGCGTTACGGCATCGACAATTCGCACCGCACCAAACACGGCGCGCTGCTCGACTCCGAACTTCTCGCCGAGGTCTATATCGAGATGATCGGCGGCAGGCAGGCAGCTTTCGGCCTGAGCATGACCGCGACATCAGGTCAGAACGGTCGCGGGGATGCGAGTGAGGAAGACGATGTGGTGATTGCATCCGTGCTCGAGCGGCCCCGCCCGCTTGCCCCCCGCCTCAGCCAGTCCGAGACGCAGGCACATGAGGCGCTCGTCGCCAAGCTCGGCGAAAAAGGCATCTGGGCGAAATACGCCCGCCCCAATTAAACGGCCTCAATTGAAAATGCCCGGGACTTGCCCGGGCATCCGCATCTCAAAACCGAAAAGATCAGATCAGTTCGGAACCGCCTGAACCTTGGCGCGGGCCTGTTCTTCGGCAACGCGCTGGGCGAACATCTGCGTGAAGTCGATCGGGTCGATCATCAGCGGCGGGAAACCGCCGTTGCGGGTGACGTCGGCGATGATCTGACGGGCGAAGGGGAAGAGCATGCGCGGGCACTCGATGAAGAGAACCGGCAGCATGTGTTCCTGCGGGAAACCGGCGACGCGGAAGACGCCGCCATAAGCAAGTTCGGTATGGAACACCGTCTTGTCGCCGTCCTTGGCTTCGGCATTCAGCGACAGCACGACATCGAAATCCGTATCCGAAAGCGGGTTGGCGTTGACGTTCACATTGATGTTGATCGTCGGCGCCTTGTCGCGTGCCTGCAGCGAACGCGGCGCACCCGGATTTTCGAAGGAGAGATCCTTGGTATATTGCGCAAGGATCGAAAGGGTGGGGCTGGCCGCACCGTTGGTGTTGTTATCGTCTGCCATTGGCTTTTCCTCGAGGGGCATGGGAATGGTGCCGCCATCTAACATTTCAGGGAAGGGCTTACAACCCTGAGCGCTTGGCACCGCTGGTCGGTCGAAGCGCCTCAATCTCCGAGATGTTTGCCCGACCATGGCGATTTGCGGTCCGGCTCCCTATGATAGTCCTCGTCGTCGAGATCGACCACCTTCGAATTCCGGTTGCGGTCGCGGAAATCCGGTTTCGGGCCAGTGGAAAAGCCGGTCCTGGCGTTGACGGTGACGAAGCGTTTGGCGACCCACCGCCAGACAAAATCACGCACCGGCGGAATGAGGATCAGGATTGCGATGACATCCGTGATGAAACCGGGAATGATGAGCAGCAGCGAGGCGATGACGTTCATCGCCGGCCGCAGCAGCTCGCGGCCCGGCATCACCCCGTTTCGTCCTTCGCTCGACATGCGGCGCAAAATACCGATGCCCTGCCGGCGCAGAAGAACCATCCCGAGAACGAAGCCAAGCATGACGAGCGCCAGTGTCAGCCACAATCCGATTGCCCGGCCGACGACGACGAAACCGGCAATTTCGGCGAGCGGCAGCAGCAGAATGAAAGCTGGCAGGATCGAAAAACGCATGGTCGTGATGTCCCGGGCTTGCCGGTCTCCTCTTGGGGCCGGCGAAGATGCCAGCCATCATTTGAATCATCTGTATAGGCAGACTATATGGGAGTACAAATCAGAGATGTTAACGGCGGCTGCGATACGATATGAGTTCGAACGACTTCATCACATTATTCTTCCTGGTGGCGGCTGTGCTGATTTTCTTTCAGCTCCGCTCCGTGCTCGGGCGCCGCACAGGAAATGAGAAGCCGCCGCGCGATCTCTATACACCGCGCGATGCGGCTCCGGCCGAAGCTGCCGATGCCGGCAAGGTCGTGACGCTGCCGCGCCGCGATGCGACGACGGAGGATGAGGATCGTTTCGCCGCCATCGACGCCTTCGCCGCACCCGGAACGCCGCTCAACAGATCGCTGCGCGCGCTGAACAAGGCCGATCCGGCCTTCAGCCCCAAGGAGTTTTTGAACGGCGCCCGCATGGCTTACGAGATGATTGTCATGGCCTATGCCGACGGCGACCGGAAAACGCTGAAGAACCTGCTGTCGCGCGAAGTCTACGACGGCTTCGATGCCGCGATCGGCGAGCGCGAAACCCGGGGCGAGAAAGTGAAGTCGACCTTCGTCGGCATCGACAAGGCCGAAATCACCCATGCGGAGACGAAGGGCAGCGAAGCGCAGATCACCGTTCGCATCATCAGCCAGCTGATATCGGCCACTTACGACAAAGCGGATGTGCTGATCGAAGGCGACGCTGAAAACGTCGCCGAGGTCAACGACCTCTGGACCTTCGCCCGCGACACCCGCTCGCGCGATCCGAACTGGAAACTCGTGGCGACCGAATCGGAACATGAGTGACCACGCATCGGATTTCGTCCTGCAGGCCATAAGCTTCGACACTCTGGAAGGCTGGAAGGATGATGATCCCTCCGGCCTTTTTGAAGTTATGCGACGCTGCCGCCGCCAAATCAGCGATGTCAAACCCTACCGCACCGGATCGCTTGGCCTGAGGTCGGAAGACCTGCTCCCGCTTCTGCTGGCCGCCGAAGATTTCACGCCGTCCTCGCCATCAGCGGCGCGCGCCTTTTTCGAGACGCATTGTCGGCCCTTCCTGATTCGCCGCAAGGATGGCAATCCCGGTTTCGTCACTGCCTTTTACGAACCTGATATCGAGGTGTCGGAGCGGCCGGACGAGGTTTTCCGTTTTCCTTTCTACCGGCGCCCGGACGATCTGATCGATCTCGACGATGCCAATCGCCCCGCCGAACTCGACAATTCCTATGCTTTCGGCCGCCTGCATGATGGCCATATCGCCGCCTATCCGGATCGCCGCGCCATCGACCAGGGTCTTCTCGAAGGCCGGGGTCTCGAAATCGCCTGGGCGAAGTCGAAGGTCGACGTTTTCTTCGTGCATGTGCAGGGTGCGGCCCGTTTGCGTTACAGCGATGGCCGCATCGGCCGCATCACCTATGCGGCGAAGGCCGGCCATCCTTTCTCGGCGGTCGGCAAGCTGCTGATCGACCGAGGCGAGATCGCTCGCGCCGACATCTCGATGCAGTCGATCCGCGCCTGGCTGGCGCGCAATCCCGAGCACGTCGACGAGGTGCTGTGGCATAACCGCTCCTATATCTTCTTTCGGGAGGCGCTGGTGGCCGATCCCGAGGCCGGTCCGATCGCCGCCGCCAAGGTGCCGCTTCTCGCCGGCCGCTCGCTTGCCGTCGACCGGATGATCCATACCTTCGGCTTTCCCTTTTTCATCCGCTCCGAAAGTCTCACCCATCTCGATGACGGCCGGCCCTTCCGCCGGCTGATGCTGGCGCTCGATACCGGCTCGGCGATCGTCGGGCCGGCGCGCGGCGATATCTTCACCGGCTCGGGCGATATGGCGGGAGAAAGGGCCGGCACCGTCCGCAACGACGCCGATTTCGCCATCCTTATTCCCCAAGCCGCCGCCGGACGATTCGACTGATGGCCAGGGATCGAAAACTCAGCGCGGACGAGAGGATCCTCTGGGGCAAGGTTGCCCGCAGCACGCGGCCGATGCCAGGTAAGGCCGGTGAGTTGACCGAACTCGATGCTTTTCTTGTCGAAGCTGAAGCCGCTGCCGAAGAGGAGAAGGCGGGAAAGCAGACATCCGCCGCGCCTCTGCCGCCGCAGCCGGCAGCACCCTCGGCGCCGAAACCGTCGGCTGGCGTGCATCATCCACTGGAAAAGCCGGTCAAGCGCAAGATCGCCAAGGGCCGGCTGGCGCTCGAAGCCCGGATCGACCTGCATGGGCTGGTGCAGAGCGAGGCTCATGTCATCCTGCTCGATTTCCTGATGCGCGCCCACGAGCGCGGCATGCGCCATGTCCTGGTCATCACCGGCAAGGGCAGCTCGATGGGCAGCGACGGCGCGCTGAAGCGGGCCGTGCCGCTCTGGTTCTCGAAGCCGGAATTCCGCTACCTGATTTCGTCTTATGAGTCGGCCGCACAGCATCACGGCGGGGAGGGCGCTCTCTACATTCGCCTGTCGCGGCGGCATGGGGAAAGGCCATGACCCCTTTCGGTGAGGCGATTCGCAAGCTGAGAGCGCGTAAGGGTGTCTCGCAGAAAGAGATGGCGGAAGCGCTGAATGTCTCTCCCGCCTATCTCTCGGCGCTGGAACATGGCAAGCGTGGTTTGCCGACATTCGATCTACTGCAGCGCATCGCCGGCTATTTCAACATCATCTGGGATGAGGCCGAGGAACTGTTTCTGCTCGCCCGCTCCTCCGACCCGCGCGTCGTCATCGACACATCGGGCCTGCCGCCGGAATATACTGAATTTGCTAACCGATTGGCGCGTCGGATCCGTAGCCTTGACAGTGCAGAGATAGGCCGGCTATCCGCTCTTCTCGAAAATGGCGTCAAAGGCGACGGAAAAGCGTCATAATCCCCTGTTTTATGCCTTGTTCAGGGGACTTGCCATTGGGAAGTGTGTCCAAAAAACCTATATACGAGAGTGAAGAAAGCCGGTGATTCGCAAGGCGCGCCGCAGCTTTACGACAACAGGGAAAATCTCGACAGAATGAGCGATACATCCGCGACGGACAACGGCGTAAGCACCGAATATGGCGCAGATTCCATCAAGGTTCTGAAGGGCCTTGATGCCGTGCGCAAGCGTCCCGGCATGTATATCGGCGATACCGACGATGGCTCCGGCCTTCATCACATGGTCTATGAAGTCGTCGACAATGCGATCGACGAAGCGCTTGCCGGCCATGCCGACATCGTCACCGTCACGCTCAATCCGGATGGCTCGGTGACCGTCACCGACAACGGCCGCGGCATCCCGACGGATATTCATACCGGGGAAGGCGTATCGGCGGCCGAAGTCATCATGACGCAGCTGCATGCCGGCGGCAAGTTCGACCAGAATTCCTACAAGGTCTCCGGCGGCCTGCATGGCGTTGGCGTCTCCGTCGTCAACGCATTGTCCGTCTGGCTGAAACTGAAGATCCGCCGCCAGGGCAAGATCCATGAAATGAGCTTCACCCATGGCGTGGCCGATGCGCCGCTCAAAGTCACCGGCGAAGCGCCCAATGAGACCGGCACGGAAGTGAGCTTCATGCCGAGCACCGACACTTTCACCATGACCGAGTTCGACTACGGTACGCTCGAGCATCGCCTGCGCGAACTCGCCTTCTTGAATTCAGGGGTGCGCATTCTGCTCACCGACAAGCGCCATTCCGATATCAAGCAGGAAGAACTGCGTTATGACGGCGGCCTCGAGGCTTTCGTCGCCTATCTCGACCGGGCCAAGAAGTCGCTCGTCGACAAGCCGGTCGCCATCCGCGGCGAAAAGGACGGCATCACCGTCGAAGTGGCGATGTGGTGGAACGACAGCTATCACGAGAACGTGCTCTGCTTCACCAACAACATCCCCCAGCGCGACGGCGGCACGCATATGGCCGGCTTCCGCGCGGCATTGACACGCCAGGTCGTCTCCTACGCCGACAGTTCCGGCATCACCAAAAGGGAAAAGGTGACGCTGCAGGGCGAGGATTGCCGGGAAGGCCTGACCGCGGTCCTCTCGGTCAAGGTGCCCGATCCGAAATTTTCCTCGCAGACCAAGGACAAACTGGTCTCCTCGGAAGTCCGTCCGGTTGTCGAAAGTCTCGTCAACGAGGCACTGAACACCTGGTTCGAAGAGCATCCGAGCGAAGCAAAGATCCTGGTCGGCAAGGTCGTCGAGGCAGCCGCGGCGCGCGAAGCGGCCCGCAAGGCCCGCGAATTGACCCGCCGCAAGGGCGCACTCGATATCGCCTCGCTGCCCGGCAAGCTCGCCGACTGCTCAGAGCGTGATCCGACAAAATCCGAAGTCTTCCTCGTCGAGGGCGATTCCGCCGGCGGCTCAGCCAAGCAGGGCCGCTCGCGCGAAAACCAGGCGATCCTGCCGTTGCGCGGTAAGATCCTCAATGTCGAGCGTGCCCGTTTCGACAAGATGCTGTCGAGCCAGGAAATCGGCACGCTGATCACAGCACTCGGCACCGGCATCGGCAAGGACGAGTTCAACGTCGAAAAGCTGCGCTATCACAAGATCATCATCATGACGGATGCTGACGTCGACGGCGCCCATATCCGCACTCTGCTACTGACCTTTTTCTTCCGCCAGATGCCGGAACTGATCGAGCGCGGCCATCTCTATATCGCCCAGCCGCCACTCTATAAGGTCTCGCGCGGCAAGTCGGTGCAGTATCTGAAGGACGAAAAGGCCCTGGAGGAATACCTCATCAGCCAGGGCCTGGAAGATGCGGCGCTGAAGCTCGGCAGCGGCGAAGTCCGCACCGGCCAGGATCTGCGTGAGGTTATCCTCGATGCGTTGCGCATGCGCGCTTTGCTCGACAATCTCCATTCGCGTTACAATCGTGCGGCCATCGAACAGGCGGCGATCGCTGGCGCCCTCAATGCCGAACGCGTCAGCGACCGGGCAAGAGCCCAGGCGTTGACGAGCGAGGTGGCAAGCCGCCTCGACATCATCGCTGAGGAAACCGAACGTGGCTGGCAGGGTGATCTGACCAGCGATGGAGGCCTGCGCCTCGAACGTATGGTGCGCGGCGTCAAGGAAATCGTCGTGCTCGACATGGCGCTGATCGGCTCCTCGGATGCTCGGCACATTGACCAGCTGACGTCACGGCTCAAGGAAATCTATCAGACGCCGCCGTCCCTGCATCGCCGCGAAGGCGACCTCGAGATCTCGGGCCCGCGCGCCTTGCTCGACGCAATCTTTGCAACCGGCCGCAAGGGCCTGACCATGCAACGATATAAGGGTCTTGGTGAGATGAATGCGGAGCAGCTCTGGGAAACGACGCTCGATCCGAACGTGCGCTCCCTGCTGCAGGTCAAAGTCAACGACGCCACCGATGCTGATGGCCTCTTCGCCCGGTTGATGGGTGACGAGGTCGAACCGCGGCGCGAATTCATCCAGGACAACGCACTGAGCGTCGCAAATCTCGATATCTGATTGTTATTTTATCAAGCAAAAGCCCCGCCATCCCCAGATGGCGGGGCTTTTGCCTGTGAGGGGCGCTTAATCCGCGACGAAACGGCCGTTGAACGCGACCTCGGCGAGCGGCTTGCGCTGACTGGGGAATTCGCGCGCCTGGTTGCGTTCGGAAAGAACGCTCTTGTCGGCCAGACGGCCGACGGCAACGCCGGCTTCCACCCGATAACCCTCGGGGATGCCGAAGCTCTTCATGATTTCCGGGTGTTTGATTCCGCCCATGCCATGGGCGTAGAAACCGGAGAGGCGCGCCTGCAGCGACAAGTGGCCCCACGCCGCGCCGGCATCGAAGGAATGGGTGTAACTGGGCTTCTCCTCGCCGGAACCGGCAGCGCCGGTGAAGCTGCGCGATACGACAAAGATCAGCGCCGATGCGTTCTTTGCCCATTCCTGATTGGCGTCGACGAGCAATGCGACGAATTTCTCCCAATGTTCCGAACCCTTGAGCGCATAGATAAAGCGCCAGGGCTGGTGATTGGATGAAGACGGCGCCCAATGAGCGGCATCGAGCAGGCTGAGCAGTTGGGCTTCCTCGATAATTTCGCCGGTGAAGGCGCGGGGCGACCAGCGGTCGAGAAACATCGGATCGATCGGATATTGGGATTCGCGGCTATTGCTCTTGGTCATGCTAATTCCCTGAGGGCTGAAATTTGGATCGGGGTTCGGGTCAGTCGGTCCAGACGATGTCGAGTTCCCCGCGAAAGGCGAAACGCTTCAGATGATCATCGATGACGCCCTGCATCCTTCCCTGTTGCGCGGGGTCGGCGACGGAAAGCATCATGGTCAGCGCCGCATCGTCGGCGGTAAACGTCACCTCGGTCGTCTCGCTGAACGGCACGCGGCCCTTGTGCGGATCGAAATCGACGCTGAATTTATGACTCCAGTGTTTGCAGAGCTGCTGTAGATAGCGGCTTGCATGTTCCGTGCGCACGACAGCCTGGGAGAGATGCATTTTCGAACTCCACGTCATCTTCGTATCGGTCGGGAGTCATATTTCCTGCTGCGTCGGCTTGGCAAGCGCAGCGTCGTCGCAATTCGGGTGCACAGACTGTCGTCATAAAAGCGGTTTACGACATGAAAAACATCGTAGGAATCCGTCCGAATTCAAGCAAAGCCGTACCGCTACGCGGCAAAGCCGTAATGACACCCGTGAATAATTCGTTCATAGGTGGCTACAAATCCGTTTTTCGATGAGGAGGAATTCCATGAAGCTGATGCGTGTTGGCCAAGCAGGCAGCGAAAAACCCGCACTTCTCGATGCCGATGGCAAGATCCGCGATCTTTCCGGCCATGTTTCCGACATCGGCGGCGAGGTGATCGCGCCGGCCGGTCTTGCAAAGATAGCGGCGATCGATCCGAAGAGCCTTCCGGAACTCAGCGCTGGCCGCATTGGCGCCTGCGTCGCCGGCACCGGCAAATTCATCTGCATCGGCTTGAATTATTCGGATCATGCCGCCGAAACCGGCGCCACCGTTCCGCCCGAGCCGATCATCTTCATGAAAGCAACATCGGCAATCGTCGGCCCGAACGACGATGTCATCATCCCCCGCGGTTCGGAAAAGACCGATTGGGAAGTCGAACTTGGCGTCGTCATCGGCAAGACTGCCAAATATGTAACGGAAGCCGAAGCGCTGGATTATGTGGCCGGTTATTGCGTCTCCAATGACGTTTCCGAGCGCGCTTTCCAGACCGAGCGGTCCGGGCAATGGACGAAGGGAAAATCCTGCGACACTTTTGGCCCGATCGGCCCATGGCTTGTGACCAAGGACGAAATTCCCGAACCGCAGAACCTCGGCATGTGGCTGACAGTCAACGGTCAGAAGATGCAGAACGGCTCGTCGAAGACCATGGTTTACGGGGTGGCTTTCCTGGTCTCCTACCTCAGCCAGTTCATGTCGCTGCATCCCGGCGACGTGATCTCGACCGGCACGCCTCCGGGCGTCGGCATGGGCCTCAAGCCGCCGCGTTATCTCAAGGCCGGCGACGTGGTCGAGCTCGGCATCGAAGGTCTCGGCACACAGAAGCAGACCTTCGTAGCGGACCGTTAACGACGCTTCCTGTTGAGAAACTTAAGTTTTCAGAGCGATTATGATGCCGGGGATCAAATCTCCGGCATTTCTTGTGTGGGTCTGGTTCGTCCATGTTGCTGTGCAACAAAAAACTGTTAGTCTGCGTTACGTGCCCGTGTAACGAAAAGAGTCGATGCCGCTCAATCGGCCTCATCTTTTCGATAGAGAAAGGTGGCGCTTTTGTTTTATCAGCTTTATGAATTGAACCATGCCGCCATGGCGCCGTTTCGCGCTGCGGCCGATATCATGCGTTTTGCCTATGCCAATCCGCTGAACCCGTTTTCCCATACACCTCTCGGCAGGACGATGGCGGCAAGCCTTGAAATGTTCGAGCGCACGACGCGCCGTTACGGCAAGCCGGAATTCGAACTGAAGCAGACGGTGATCGGCGATCGGATGGTTTCCGTCCGTGAAGAAGTCGTCTGGTCGCGGCCCTTCTGCAATCTCCTGCATTTCGCCCGCAATGTTCCAGCCGCCCGCGGCAACGATCCGCGCATTCTGATTGTTGCGCCGATGTCCGGCCATTATGCGACGCTGCTACGCGGCACGGTGGAGGCGCTGCTGCCGAGTGCCGATGTCTACATCACCGACTGGATCGACGCCCGCATGGTGCCGATGGCGGAAGGCACCTTCGATTTCGACGACTATGTCGATTATGTCATCGAGATGCTGCATTTTCTCGGTCACGACACACATGTGATTGCCGTCTGTCAACCTTCCGTCCCGGTGCTGGCTGCGGCTGCGGTGATGGAGGAAGCCAATGATCCGCTGTCGCCGGCATCGATGACGCTGATGGGCGGCCCGATCGACACGCGCATCAACCCGACGGCGGTCAACAAACTCGCCCAGGAGCGGTCGCTGCAGTGGTTCTCCGACAATGTCATCATGAACGTGCCCTGGCCGCAGCCGGGCTTCATGCGCCCGGTCTATCCGGGATTCCTGCAGCTTTCGGGATTCATGTCGATGAATCTCGACCGGCATCTCGTCGCGCACAAGGAATTCTTCATGCATCTCGTGAAGAACGACGGCGAACCGGAAAAACATCGCGAATTCTACGACGAATATCTCGCCGTCATGGATCTGACTGCCGAATTCTACCTGCAGACGGTCGAGCAGGTCTTCATCAAGCATTCGCTGCCGAAAGGCGAACTGATGCATCGCGGCAAACGCGTCGATCCGGCAGCGATCCGCAAGGTGGCGCTTCTGACCGTCGAAGGTGAGAACGACGATATCTCGGGGGTCGGCCAGACCAAGGCGGCGCAGACAATCTGCGTCAACATTCCCGAAGACATGCGCATGCATTATCTGCAGCCGGATGTCGGCCATTATGGTGTTTTCAACGGCTCGCGGTTCCGCCGCGAGATCGCGCCGCGCATCCTCGATTTCGTCCGTCAGCATTCCCGTTCTGCCGTCAAGCGTCCCGTCCCGCGTGTCATCAAGGGCGGGCGGACCGCCTAAATCAGGCGCAGCTGAATTAGCAAAATAGATTCAAGGGCTTGTCCGATTTCACGGGCAATCGTCTTGAAGGTCGTTATTGCGGTAACCACATCGATTTCAGCGTTCGGTATTCTGCCGGGCGTGGAAAGCGAGGATACCCGCACGATGAACCAGTCAGCATTGCTTCGACCGGATTGGACTCCGGCTACCATTGCCCTGATGATTCTCGGCTTCATGGTTTTCTGGCCTCTGGGTCTTGCCATGCTTGCCTACATCATCTTCGGCGACCGTCTGCGCGGCTTCAAGCGTGACGTCAACCAGGCGACCGATGGCTTCTTTGCCTCCTGCCGCCGCTCGAACGGCCGTCACCGCCCGCATTTCTCGACCGGCAACGTCGCCTTCGACGACTGGCGCAAGGCCGAGATCGACCGGATAGAGGAAGAGCGCCGCAAGCTCGATGAAATGCGCGAGGAATTCGACGCCTACATGCGCGAACTTCGCCGCGCCAAGGACCAGGAAGAGTTCGATCGCTTCATGCGTGACCGCAAGAACGCCAAGCGTGACGACAATGGCCCGGTCGCCGAATACCAGACGCCTTGAAGGCCTGAACGCTGAATTGATGACCGGCATCTTCCGATGCCGGTTTTTCTATGTCCGTTCTCCCGGCGAATCGGATAGAAAACACCCATGTTCTCGCTTCTGAAGACAAGGCCGAAAGCGCGGAAACCGGCGCCGCCCGAAATGCGGACGCTGGAGGTGGCCGGTCGGCCGATGCCTCTGACCATCAAGCAGCACGACCGGGCGACGCGCATCACGTTGCGGATCGAGCCGGGCGGCCGGGCTTTGAAGATGACGGTGCCGAAAGGTCTTGCGGCGCGCGAGGTCAATGCCTTTCTCGATCGGCACCAAGGTTGGCTGCTGACCAAACTTGCGAAGTTTTCGACCGATGCCGGCTTGCGCGACGGCGGCGAAATCCTCTTTCGCGGCGTTTCCCATCGTATCCAGCATACCGGCAGCTTGCGTGGGCTGACGGAGGTGGTTTTGGTGGACGGCAGACCGGTGCTGCGTGTCAGCGGAATGGAGGAACATCTCGGACGACGCATCGCGGCCTTTCTCAAGAAGGAGGCGCGCGCTGAGCTGGTGAAGCTTGCGACGTTGCACGCCGCAACGATCCGGGCGCCGATCCGCTCAATCTCGATGAAGGATACGCGCAGCCGCTGGGGCTCCTGCTCCTCGGAAGGAAATCTGAGCTTTTCCTGGCGCATCGTCATGGCACCGCCGCCGGTGATCGATTACCTTGCCGCCCATGAGGTCGCCCATCTCAAGGAAATGAACCACGGCCCGCACTTCTGGGCGCTCTGCCGCAGGCTTTGCCCCGGGATGGAAGAAGCAAAATCCTGGCTGAAGCGGCATGGCAGCCAGCTGCATGCGATTGATTTCGACTAGAGCCTGTCGCGCAAAACTGTGCAGCGCTTTTGCCGCAAACGACATGCGTAAAAATTAAGGGCTAAAGCGCGAGGAGTGAATCTGAAAGATCGCGACGCGCTTTAGCCGAAGGCAGCTCTAAATACAGCTTTCCATGCAAATTGGCTCGACTCTTGCCGCGTTTCGTGTCACTTCGCTGCCATGAGACCGGATATCAAGATCTGCGGCTTGACGACGCCCGACGCTGTCGATCGCGCGCTGAAGCGCGGTGCGACCCATATCGGTTTTATTTTCTTCGAAAAGAGCCCGCGTTATATCGAGCCGGACCTGGCGGCAAGACTTGCCGAGCCCGCGCGCGGTAAGGCGAAGATCGTCGCCGTCGTCGTCGATCCCAGCAATGACGAACTGGACGAGATCGTTTCGCTGTTGAAGCCGGATATTCTGCAGCTCCACGGCAATGAGAGCCCCGAACACGTGCTGACCATAAAGGCGCTTCACGGTCTGCCGGTCATGAAGGTATTTTCGGTGCGCACGGCCGATGATCTGAAGCGCGTCGAGGCCTATATCGGCATCGCCGATCGTTTCCTCTTCGATGCAAAAGCGCCGAAGGGTTCCGAATTGCCGGGTGGCAACGGCATTTCCTTCGACTGGAGCCTCTTGAGCTGGCTCGACGGCAGCATCGACTACATGCTCTCAGGCGGGCTGAACAAGGACAATGTCGCGGATGCACTGGCGAATACCAAGGCACGTGGTATCGACGTCTCCTCGGGCGTCGAGAGTGCGCCTGGCGTGAAGAGCGTCGCAATGATCGATGAATTTTTCGATGCGGTCGACGAGGCGGATGCGCCTGTCATGGCCTCAGGGAGTTGAGAGTGAACGAGACGCCTAAACCGAATTCTTTCCGTTCCGGGCCCGATGAAGACGGCCGCTTCGGCATCTATGGCGGTCGTTTCGTTGCCGAAACGTTGATGCCACTGATCCTCGATCTGCAGGACGAATGGGACAGGGCGAAGAACGATCCGGCATTCCAGGCCGAATTGAAGCATCTCGGCGCCCATTATATAGGCCGCCCGAGTCCGCTCTATTTCGCCGAGCGGCTGACGGCCGAACTCGGTGGCGCGAAGATCTATTTCAAGCGCGAGGAGCTGAACCACACCGGCTCGCACAAGATCAACAACTGCATCGGCCAGATCCTGCTTGCCAAGCGCATGGGCAAGACCCGGATCATCGCCGAAACCGGCGCCGGCCAGCATGGTGTTGCCTCCGCCACCGTTGCCGCCCGCTTCGGCCTGCCCTGCGTCGTCTATATGGGCGCTACCGACGTCGAGCGTCAGGCGCCGAACGTTTTCCGCATGAAGCTGCTCGGCGCCGAAGTGAAGCCGGTGACGGCCGGAAGCGGCACGCTGAAGGACGCGATGAACGAGGCGCTTCGCGACTGGGTCACCAATGTCGAGGATACCTACTATCTGATCGGAACGGCGGCCGGTCCGCATCCCTATCCGGAAATGGTCCGCGATTTTCAGTCGGTGATCGGTACCGAGGCGAAAGAGCAGATGCTGGCAGCCGAAGGCCGCCTGCCGGACCTCGTCATCGCTGCCGTCGGCGGCGGTTCGAACGCGATCGGTATCTTCCACCCCTTCCTTGATGATTCCTCCGTCAAGATCGTCGGTGTCGAAGCCGGCGGCAAGGGCCTGCAGGGCGACGAACATTGCGCGTCGATCACCGCCGGTTCGCCGGGCGTACTGCACGGCAACCGTACCTATCTGCTGCAGGATGGCGACGGCCAGATCAAGGAAGGCCATTCGATTTCGGCCGGTCTCGATTATCCCGGCATCGGCCCGGAACATTCCTGGCTCAGCGATATCGGCCGCGTCGACTATGTGCCGATCATGGATCACGAAGCGCTCGAAGCCTTCCAGACCCTGACTCGCCTCGAAGGCATCATCCCGGCGCTCGAGGCCGCGCATGCGATTGCCGAAGTGATCAAGCGCGCACCGACGATGGGCAAGGACGAGATCATCCTGATGAACCTCTCCGGCCGCGGCGACAAAGATATCTTCACCGTCGGCAAGATTCTGGGAATGGGACTGTAAGACATGACCGCACGCATGGACAAACGCTTTGCCGAGCTGAAGGCCGAGGGCCGTCCGGCGCTTGTGACCTATTTCATGGGCGGCGATCCTGACTACGATACTTCTCTCGGCATTATGAAGGCGCTGCCGGAGGCGGGCTCCGACATCATCGAGCTCGGCATGCCTTTTTCCGATCCGATGGCCGACGGCCCGGCGATCCAGCTCGCCGGTCAGCGTGCGCTAAAAGGCGGCCAGACACTGAAGAAGACGCTGCAGCTGGCGGCCGATTTCCGCAAGACCAACGACGCCACGCCGATCGTGATGATGGGCTACTACAATCCGATCTATATTTACGGCGTCGAGAAATTCCTCGACGACGCGATTGCTGCCGGTATCGACGGCCTGATCGTCGTCGATCTGCCGCCTGAGATGGACGACGAACTCTGCATTCCGGCGATCCGCAAAGGCATCAATTTCATCCGCCTGGCAACGCCGACGACGGATGAGAAGCGCCTGCCGAAGGTTTTGAAGAACACCTCCGGCTTCGTCTACTACGTCTCGATGAACGGCATTACAGGGTCGGCGCTGCCGGATCCGTCGCTGGTTTCTGGCGCGGTCGAACGCATCAAGCAGCACACGCAACTGCCTGTCTGCGTCGGCTTCGGCGTCAAGACGGCGGAACATGCAAAGGTCATCGGCGGTTCGGCCGATGGCGTCGTCGTCGGCACCGCCATCGTCAATCAGGTCGCGACCAGCCTGACGAGTGAGGGCAAGGCAACGGCGGACACGGTTCAGGCCGTTGCCACGCTGGTGCGCGGCCTTTCCACGGGAACACGTTCGGCGCGCCTTGTTGCTGCCGAATAGTTTCCCCACATTGGCGTCAAAGCATGTCGCGCAAAACCGTGCAGCGGTTTTGCGGCAACGACATGCGGGAAAACAAGGACCTAGAGCGTGGAAAGCGATCTGAAAGATCGCGACGCGCTCTGGTCAATCAGGAGTATTCGAGTTGAACTGGATCACCAACTACGTTCGCCCGCGGATCAATTCCATGCTGGGCCGTCGCGAAGTGCCGGAGAACCTCTGGATCAAGTGCCCGGAAACCGGCGAAATGGTCTTCCACAAGGATCTGGAAGGCAACAAATGGGTTATTCCGGCCTCCGGCTATCACATGAAGATGCCCGCCAAGGCCCGCCTGGCCGATCTGTTCGACAATGGCGAATATGAATCGCTGCCGCAGCCGAAGGTCGCCCAGGACCCGCTGAAGTTCCGCGATTCGAAAAAATATAGCGATCGCCTGCGTGACAGCCGCCTGAAGACCGAACAGGAGGATACCATCCTCGCCGGCCTCGGGAAGGTGCAGGGCCTGAAACTCGTCGCGGTCGTGCACGAATTCAACTTTATCGGCGGTTCGCTCGGCATGGCTGCCGGCGAGGCCATCGTCAAGGCTTTCGAGCGTGCGACGTCTGAAAAGTGCCCGCTGGTGATGTTCCCCGCTTCCGGCGGCGCGCGCATGCAGGAAGGCATCCTGTCGCTGATGCAGCTGCCGCGCACGACGGTTGCCGTCGACCTGCTGAAGGAATCCGGTCAGCCCTATATCGTCGTCCTGACCAATCCGACCACAGGCGGCGTCACGGCCTCCTATGCCATGCTTGGCGATATTCATCTGGCTGAGCCGGGCGCCGAAATCGGCTTTGCTGGCAAGCGCGTCATCGAGCAGACCTTGCGCGAAAAACTGCCCGAAGGCTTCCAGACCTCCGAATATCTGCTGGAGCATGGTATGGTCGATATGGTTGTCAAACGTCACGATATTCCGGAAACGCTGGCGCGCGTCCTGAAGATCCTGACGAAGAAGCCAGTTTCGGCGGCGAACGACATGAATAGCGGCGCGATCGCCCTGGCGGCGAGCGCCCGATAACCGATAAGCAGGCGGGGTGCCGAATTGATACCCAGAGGCCAAACCGCGGTGAGTGAGGCAGCACAGGAGATCGACAAGCTCATGGGATTGCATCCCAAGGGTTTTGATCTGTCTCTCGATCGCATCACCCGTCTACTCGATGTGCTCGGCAATCCGCATCGGAAACTGCCGCCGGTGATCCATGTCGCCGGCACCAACGGCAAGGGGTCGGTCACCGCCTTCTGTCGCGCTCTGCTCGAAGCCGGCGGCTACAGCGCTCATGTTCACACCTCGCCGCATCTCGTCAATTGGCACGAACGTTATCGCATCGGTGTGGCGGGCGGGCGCGGGCAGCTTGTCGATGACGCCGTCTTTGCCGAGGCCTTGCGCCGTGTGGCCGATGCCAATGCCGGGCAGCATATTACGGTCTTCGAAATCCTGACGGCGGTCACCTTCATCCTGTTTTCCGAACAGCCGGCCGATGCCGCGATCATCGAAGTCGGCCTCGGCGGCCGGTTCGATGCGACCAATGTCATTTCCGATCCGGCCGTCTCGGTGATCATGCCGATCTCGCTGGATCACCAGCCCTATCTCGGCGACAGGGTCGAGCTGATCGCCGCCGAAAAAGCCGGCATCATGAAGCCGGGACTTCCCGTGGTCATCGGCCACCAGGAATATGACGCCGCACTCGACGTGCTGATGTCGACGGCCGAACGGCTGCATTGCCCGAGCGCCGTCTTCGGGCAGGATTTCATGGCGCATGAGGAATATGGCCGACTCGTCTATCAGGACGAATTCGGTCTGGCCGACCTGCCGCTGCCGCGCCTTCCCGGCCGCCATCAATATGCCAATGCTGCCGCCGCCATCCGCGCCGTCAAGGCGGCGGGCTTCACCGTCACCGAGATGATGATGGAAAAGGCGATGAATTCGGTGGAATGGCCGGGCCGGCTGCAGCGCCTCGGCGAAGGCCGGCTGCTGCAACATGCGCCCGCCGGCGCCGAGATCTGGATCGATGGCGGGCACAATCCCGGTGCCGGCGAAGTGATTGCCGAAGCCATGGCCAATTTCGAAGAGCGCCAGTCCCGGCCGCTTTTCCTGATTATCGGCATGATCAACACCAAGGACCCGGTCGGCTATTTCAAGGCGTTTGCCGGCTTGGTCGAGAAGGTCTTCTGCGTGCCGATCCGCAACAGCGATGCGATGATCGACCCGGTGATCTTGTCGAACGCCGCCTATGATGCCGGCCTGGTTGCCGAACCGATGTCGACCGTCGGCGATGCGCTGGAAGCTATAAAAGCGGTCCTCGATCCGGAGGGTCTACCCCCGCGCATCCTCGTCGGCGGCTCTCTCTATCTCGTTGGCGATGTGCTTTCCGACAACGGCACGCCCCCGAAGTGATCGGTGAAATGAAGAATACGAAATGAAAAAAGCCCGGTCGAAGCCGGGCTTTTTCATCGATGTGAATTGGGCGATATCAGGCGGCGCTGGAAATCCAGTTCGAGAGCGCGGTCTTCGCCTTGGCGCCGACAGAAATATCGGCGACTTCGCCGCCCTTGAAAATTGCCAGGGTCGGAATGGAGCGCACACCGAACTGTGCGGCGAGTTCCGGGTTCTCATCGATATTCAGCTTGGCGACCTTGACCTTGCCTTCCATCTCGACGGAGATTTCTTCAAGGCTCGGCGCAATCATCTTGCACGGGCCGCACCATTCAGCCCAGAAATCGACGACGACGGGCTCTGCGGATTCCAGAACTTCCGACTGGAAATTGTTGATATCGACTTTCACGGTAGCCATGGGCTGCTCCTTTACCTCGGGTGTTGAACCACATGTGATGGTGCGGTGCCGAATTTTCAATGTCCGGTATTTCACTTTGTCTTGACCGCTGCAAGCGCCAAACCGAGCGCCTTTTCGCTCAGCGTATAGAGCGAGGCGTTCTCGGTGTAGACAAGCATGCACTCGATAGGCTTACCGGGATAGAGCGGTGCCAGGATCTCGCGATAGATCGCCAACTGCGCCCGGTGCGCGAAGGGGATAGCCGCCTCTGTCGCCGGCGGCACCCGATTGGTCTTGTAATCGAGGATGACGACGCGATCGGGAAGGACGGCAAGCCGGTCGATGCGGCCGGAGACGGCATAGCGCCTATCCTCAAGCGTCAATGTTCCCATGATCGAGACCTCGGGCTGGGCCTCGTCACCGAGGACGGTCTGCAGACCCTCTTCGTCCAATAGTTTCAGAACCGAATCGACCAGCTTGCGCCGTTCGGCTTCCGGCCAGAAACGCGCCGCCCGTTCGGCATAGCGGCCTGCGGCATCGACCCGTTCGGCAGGTGGAATTTCGGGAAGCGCCTGCAGCATGCGATGGATCAGACGGCCCTTCTCCAGCGACCGATCGCTGCGCTCCTTCTCTGCGAACAGCGGCGAAACGACGAGCAAACCGCCCTCGTCTTCATTGATGATCGTCCCGGCGCCGGATGGGCTGAGCGGCCGGGGCAGCTCGGCCTGCGGTGGTAATGGCCGCAACAGGCCGTCTGGCAGCCTCTCCTCGCTGTCGCGCTCCTGGCTGCGGTCGATGCGCTCGAAGCTTCGTTCCACTCGCGGCACACGCCACTTGATACCCGGCCATTCGCCATCGGGACTGGAGAATGTGGTCGCCTCCACATGCGGATGGTCGTCACGCAGTGCCGTCGAAATCATCATATGCCAGGTGTCGTTGTTCACACGCACGCCGCGATAGCCGCAGACCACCAGCCGGTCGGCGGCACGCGTCATGGCGACGTAGAGCAATCGGCGATATTCTTCCTCCGCCAGCATCTGGATGCGGACGGCGTCGTTCTGGGTCAGCGAATTGGCGAGATCGGAGACGGGAACCCAGACGGGCATCGGCGGTTCGTCGGCATCGGTCTCGATCAGGCGAAGCTTCGGCAGATGGGTATGGGTAAAAGCCTTCGAACCGCCGTCGACGAGAAAAACGATCGGTGCCTCGAGACCCTTGGAGGCATGCACCGTCATGATCCGCACTTCGTTGCGCCCCTTGTCCTGCTCGCGCTTGACCACCGGGGCTTCGAGCTCCAGCGTCGAGATGAAGGATTGCAGGCCGGGAAGGCCGGAGTTCTCGTGATCGAGGGTGAAGGTCAGGAATTCGTCGAGGATATCGCTGACCTCGGTGCCGAGCCTGGCAAGGAACTGCCGCCGCCCGCCATGGCTGCCCAGCACACGCGCATAGAAATCATGAACCGAAAGGCTTCTGGATTGGCGAAGGAACAGCTCCAGCCTTTCCACGGCCGCGCGGAAACGCTCGGCGCCGTCGGCGGCGAAGCGTTTGAGATGGTTCCAGACGCTCTCATTGTCGCCGCGTAGCGCGGCGATCGCAAAGATGTCGTCCTCGGAAAGATCGAAAAGCGGGCTCTTAAGCAGGGCGGCGAGCGAAAGATCGTCTTCCGGCAGCAGCAGGAAGCGGCCGAGCGCCAGCAGATCCTGCACGGCGATATGGCTGGTCAGCACCAGCCTGTCGGCGCCGGCGACCGGAATGTCGCCGCGGCGTTTCAAGGCGCGCGTCAAGGCATTGACGAAGGCGTCGCGCTTGCGCACCAGCACCAGGATGTCGCCGGCTTCGATCAGGCGCTCCCGGCCTTTGTCGACGATCGTCTCGCGGCCGACAAGCGCGCCGATCGAATGGGCGATCCGTCGGGCCAGGATTGCGGCCGGCGCACTTTCCGGCGTCGCGTCGAAGGGCGCCGTCCAGTCGTCTTCCTTGACCACCGCTTCCGGCGCGACCATCTCCCAGAGATCGACGGCGCCGGGATGTCCGATGCGGCTGGAGCGATGCACGACCGGTTCGCCGAGCGCGCTGAGGCCGCGCGAATTGTCGGGTTCCCTGAAAATATGGTCGACGGCCTCAAGCACATCGGCGGTCGAGCGGAAGGAGAGCGGCAGCCGCACAGAGGAAAAGCTCTGCCCGCTGTCGGAGACGCGCCGTCGCGTCCGATCGCTCTCCTCGGAAAAACGCTCGGGCCGCGCTCCTTGAAAGGAATAGATCGACTGTTTCTCGTCGCCGACGGCAAAGAGCGTGCGCACGACCGGCCGGGCGCTTTCGCCGGAGAAGAAATCCTCGGCGAGCGACTGGATGACGCTCCACTGGATCGGGCTGGTATCCTGCGCTTCGTCGACGAGGATATGATCGATGCCGCGATCGAGCTTGTAGTGGATCCAGGGGCCGACGCCGCTTTTCGTCAGCAGGTCGGCGGTGCGGGTGATCAGATCCTCGAAATCGAGTTGGCTGCGCTGCTTCTTCAGCTCCTCATAGTCGTGATTGAGCCGCTCTGCCAGCACCAGCGCGGCATAGGTCGCGCCATACATCCGCATCAGTTTCAGCCGGTCGCGGCTTGCGGCGACATGGGCGCGGGCAGCGGCAATGGCGCCCGCCAGCTGCGGCGCTTCGGTAAGCATCGCCTTGACGGTGAATTGCGAATCCGCCTTCGGCTCGCCCTTCACCGTCAGAAAGATTTTCTCGAGAAACTCGGCGCGTTTTGCTTCATCGCGTTCCCGCCCGGCAAGCCTGAGCCCATAGGCAACTTCCTGCGCCTTCGCGCCGCCCTTCTGATCGGCAAGCGACAGATAAAGCTCCAGCATACCGCTGGAAAGCTCCGGCAGCGGCCAATATTGGGCGGCGATCCGGCTCTCCGTGTCATCCGGGGCAAGGTCAAGTCTTTCGCGCAGAACCGCCTCGATGCCGCCCTGCCGTTCGGCCCTTGCCGTAAAACGACGGATGGCGTTGCGGTTGGCGACGATGTCGCCGAGTAGGTTTTCCAGGCCGGATTCGTCGCCGAGATCGAGCACATAGGCGAATGCCTCGGCAAGGGCGCTGTCTCCCTCCGGCGTGGTCGCCGTCAGCAGCGCCCGGCGCGCATCGGAAAGCAGTGCCTCCGCCGCGCGGTCGTCGAGAACCGAGAAATGCCCGGCCACATTGGCCTCCAGCGGGAACTGATGCAGCAGCGCCTCGCAAAAGGCATGGATCGTCTGGATCTTCAGTCCGCCCGGTGTCTCCAGCGCCTTCGCAAACAGCCGGCGGGCCTCCGCAAGCTTTATTCCGTCAGGCGCCGCGCCCTCGATCTGGGTGATCCGCCGGCTAAGGTCCTCATCGTCAAGCACCACCCAGTCCGCCAGCCGTTCGAAGACGCGGTTCGACATTTCGGAAGCGGCGGCCTTGGTATAGGTGAGGCATAAAATGGCGGAAGGCCGCGCCCCCGCAAGCAGTAGACGGATGACGCGCTGGGTCAGCACATGCGTCTTGCCGGAGCCGGCATTGGCCGAGACCCACGCGGAACGCTCGGGATCGGATGCGATCGCCTGCTGGATCGTCGTCCAGCCGATCCAGGCACCCGGATCATCGTCATTGGGAAGCGCGGTCACGTCACTCATCGCCGCCCCCTTCCTCGGTTTCTGCCGTCGACCATTCGGAGACGCGAGCAAGATGATCATAATCGCCGCCGAAATCGAATTGCTGCGCCGGGATCAGCCGCGAGGTGAAGCCTTTCTCGCCGGATTGCAGCAGGCTCACGAACTTGACCAGCTGATCAATCGATTCCTCGGCGAGATCCATTGCCGATTTCGCCTTGTCGCTGCGCGCCGAACTTTCGTTGTTGACGGTGTCGACTTGAAAACGGCGTCCCGGCCGCAGGCGCACATAGAGCAGATCCTGCGGCACGAGACTGCCGGCATCGCGGAAGGCACCGGCGCTCAGGGCTGCCGCTTCGAGCGCTAGCTGCGGATCGAGAAGCACGCGTGCCTGCGTCGGCGAGGGATTGTAGCCGGTCTTGTAGTCGATGATATCGGCGGCATGCGGTCCGGTGACGTCGATCCGGTCGGCAACGCCGTTGAGCCGGATATTGATCGCTTCCAGTTCGACGCCGCCCCGCACCTCCGTCAGCGTCTTGCGGATGCCGGGCCGCCGTCCGGCCTCCCAGTCGAGAAAGGCGCCGGCCACGGCGCGAAATCGCGGCCGCCACACCGCATCGATATGCGGCGGCAGCTGCTCCATGTCGAAGAGCTCGGAAAGAATGCGCTCCATCGCCGCTGCCGCATCCGGCGTGCCGGCGACATGGGCTTCGCGAATGAACCGGTCGATGATCGTGTGGTAGAGCGTGCCGCGCTCGGCCGCTCCCGGATCGCGGTTGAACGCATCGACCGGATCGAGCCGCAGAATGCGGCGGGCATAGATGGCGTAGGGTCCCGGCGCAGTCGTCCGACTTCGCTGAAAGAGTAGGATGTCGGCTGCAGCGTCAGCGGCGGTTTCGGCGACGGCCGCTGCGCCGGGGCCTGGGGCTCGCCCCGATCGATCAGGCTCGCCCATTGGAGGAAGCGGTTGCCGCGTCCCTTCAATTCTGCTTCGAAGGCCTCTCCGGCCAGCGCCAGCAGCCGCTGCAGCCAGCGCGAGGCGACCGTTGGCGTCGAGCCCTGGCGCAGCGCGCGTGAATAGATCAGATGGCGCGTGCCGTTCGCCATCTCGAAGTCATGCGCCAGCTGACCGATGCGCCGTTCCGGCGGCTCGAGGCCGATTTCCGTCTTCATCATGCGCGGAATGAAGGGATTGTTGGCGGTCTGCCCCGGCCAGGTGCCCTCGTTCAGGCCGCCGAGGATCATCGTATCGACGCTCTGCAGGCGGGCTTCCAGCGTGCCGAAGATGAAGAGGCGGGGATGGCTGAGCGCCCGCGGCTTCACCGCATGACCGGCGGCAAGGGCTGCCATGATGTCGATCCATTGCGGCCCGTCGGCCTCCATCTGGCCGTTCGTGTCGATCACTTCGCCGAGCAGGGCGGCAAGCGCATCGCCGGCTTCGCCCGACCAGAGATCGGCGAGATTGCCGTGCGGATCGGCCGCCACCGCTTCAAGCGAGCGGCCGGTGCGTTCAGCCCATTCGGACAAGGTAAAGCTTGCCGTCCTTCCGCGATCTTCCGGCCGGTGCCGCATCAGGGCCGAAGCCAGCGGCTCGGTTTTTTGTGTGACCCGGCGGGCAAGGTCGTAAGCGGCATCGGCGGCGTCAGGCGCAAGCGCCTTTCGCCATTGCGGCGCGTGCCTGTCCTGCGCCTGTTCGGCAAGCTGATGGGTGAGCAGTGGTTCGAGCCTGCTGATATCCACCTCCGCCACACCGCCGCGCAGCGCCAGCAGCTCGAGCGTCTCGGTGGCGGAAATCAATGCGGTACGTTCGAGGCCGAAGCGGGCCAGCGGATGTTTGAGCAGCGAGACGATCGCCACCGGATCGCCCGGGCGCAGCGCTGCCTCCAGCAGCAATTGCAGAAGCGTGCCCTGTGGTGTGGCCGCAAGCGGAGTACCCGCCGAATCGTCGGCGAGGATGCCGAAACGCGAAAGTTCGGCCATCACCCGGCGGGCGAGATTGCGGTCCGGCGTGATGAGCGCCGCCCGGCTTTCGCCGTCCTGCCCCTGTCTTTCCAGCGCCAGTCGGAGCGCAATGGCAATCGCCGTCGCTTCTTCGCGCTCGTTGGCGGCTTCGATCAGCGAAACATCGGCGAAAGCTGAAGAGAACGCGCCCTCGGGCAGCCCGCTCTTCCAGGCGCCCCAATCGCTGGTCGCCTCCGCCGGCACGAGGGCGCGGGACAGGATTTCGGTGCGCCGGTCAAGATCGGCTTCCGGCCTGTCGAGGAGGGTGACGTCGGCACGCGTGAGCTTCAGCCGCTTGAGCAGCGACGACAGGCCATATTGCGGGTGGCTTCGGCTTGCGGGATTGGCGTGTTGGCCGGGTGAAAGCTCCGGCGCCACCATCTGCCAGTGTCTTTCAGGCATGGCAAGATCGAGGCCCGGAAGCACGATCACGCCCTCGGGCAGATTGGCGACGGCGGCGATGAGATCGGCGGTGGCAGGAACGGAACCCGTTGAACCGGCGATGATGATCGGTCCGGTGGGCTTCGCCGCCGAAAGCCTGGATGCTTCAGACCGGAGAATGGCGTTTCGGTGCCGCGCCGGCGAGGATTTGCCGAGTTCGGAAAGCCGCGCCGGCCAGAAGGCGCTGGCGATCTGCAGGAATTCCGCCGTGAGCTGCCACCAGGCGGCGTAATCGCCGGTGTCGAGTTTCGACAGTTCCGACCAGTCGAGGTCTTCGGTTTCGATCGAATCGATCAGTTCCGCGAGGTTGCGGGCGAGCCAGATCGCATCTGCCGGGCTTGCCGGTGCGACGAGCGGTGAGTCCGAATGAATGTGGCGGACGATCTCGGGCAGTTTGTTTCGCCAGGCCAGAATGAGGCGCGCAAGCTCCAGCAGGCGAGCGGTATTCGACAGCGGCTGGGCAAGATCGATCGTTGCCGGTAGCGCCTCGTCGAAATAACCGCTGTCGTCGTCGGTTTCGCCGAGGGGACGAATAACAGGCAGGATCGCCGAGCGGCCACCGAGCAGATCGACGAATTCCGAGCGCAGCACACGCACGGCGCGCCGCGTCGGCAGGTAGATCGTCACCCTGGAAAGCGATAGCGGATCGTCGGCCTCATGCCGGAAGAGCGGCGTCAGGCGGCCGTCGCAAAGCGTCATCGCCAGCATTTTCAGGAAGGAGAGGCCCGCCGGGATTGTCAGAATGCGTGGCTGGTGCCGCTCCGCCATATCTCACGCAAACGTCCGCAGCCGTCGGATCGTTTCCTCTGCTTCGCCGATCGCCTCCGGCGTTCCCACCGTTAGCCAGTGGCCTTCGAGCACCATGCCGAAAAGCCGCCCGCGCGCGATCGCCTTGTCGAAATAAATATTGAGATTGAAGGCATCCTTTGGCGCGTCGTCGAGCAGCGACGGGTTCATGACGATCGCGCCGGCATAGACGACGGGATTGGACGGATCGTCGCGATACCGCGTCAGGCGGCCGTCGACCGCCATACCGAAATCATTTCGGCCGTTATGACCCGTCGTATCCTCGATCCTCACACAGAGCAACGCCATGTCCATGCGTTCGGCATCGAAGAATCCAGCTAAGCGTTGCAAGTTCGTCGGTCGTCCGAGCTGTTCGCCGATCCAGAAGAGATCGGCATTCATGACGAAAACGTTCTCGCGATCGAGCAGCGTCAAACCCTTCGCCAGCCCGCCGCCGGAATTCATCAGTGCTTCCCGCTCGTCGGAAATGATGATGTCGAGGCCGCGATAGGCCTCGAGATGGTCGAGCATCTGGCCGGCAAAGTGGTGAACATTGACGACAGCCCGTTCGACTCCGGCCGCAACCAGCGAATCCAGCGCATAGTCGATCATCGGCTTGCCGTCGATTTTCACCAGCGGCTTCGGGATCGTGTCGGTGATCGGGCGCATACGGGTTCCAAGGCCCGCAGCCAGTACCATGGCTTGTCTGATGGTCATGCTGATCCGGAACTTATGATTCGCTTTGGCCTATTCCAGCCCTTGCGCACCAATCGCGCAAGGGGGCAAGCGCTTCGTGCTCGAACGCGACCTGGAGATAGGCGAGCGTTCGCGGCATATGTTTGAGATAGCCGGGCTTACCGTCGCGCTGCAACAGCCGCACCCAGAGACCGGCCAGCTTG
This sequence comes from Rhizobium sp. F40D2, assembly GCF_051810745.2. Taxonomy (NCBI): domain Bacteria; kingdom Pseudomonadati; phylum Pseudomonadota; class Alphaproteobacteria; order Hyphomicrobiales; family Rhizobiaceae; genus Rhizobium; species Rhizobium sp. F40D2. The sequence goes on along the minus strand of NZ_CM131436.1, from coordinate 1,601,234 downwards.
CAATTGCGCTGCGCCGACATGATCGCCCAGGCCTTCATGAATCCGGCCTCGTCAAAGCCGCCCTGGGCGCGGCGAAGGGCGAGATAATCATCCATCAGCTGCCGGAAGAGTTCCGGTTCGATCGTAACCCGCGCGTCCTGGACGATGGAAGCAAGGTCATAGGCGGTCGGGCCGATCATCGCATCCTGAAAGTCAATGATGCCGATTTTGCCAATACCGCTTTTCTCGTCGCGCCAGATGATGTTCGGCGAATGGAAGTCGCGCAGCAGCAGGTTCTTCTCGGCTGTCGCGAGCTCGTCGATAAGCGCGTCCCAGATCGCCAGATAGTCCGCTCGTTCGGTATCCGTCGCAGGTGTGCCGCGCTTCCAAGCAATGTGCCAATCGAGCACAAGCTGCACTTCCATCTTCATCGCGGTGCGGTCGAAGTCCGGAATGTGATGCGTATGCGTTGCAGAAACCAGGATATCCTGCGGGATCTGCATGGAATGAAGATGGGCAAGACAGGCGACACTCTGCCGGTAACGTTCGGCGATCGGCCTTCCGTGGTCATCGAGCACACCTTCGGTGCCGAGATCCTCGATCAGCAGGATGCCCTGCTCATAATCGACCTTATAAATCTCCGGCGTCGCAAAACCCCGCTCGCGCAAGGCATCGGCAATCGCAACGAAAGGATAGGCGTTTTGTGCCAGATGCGCGACCTTGGGATAGGGCTTGCCGTCATAGACCGGCGGTCCCTCGGGATGCGGGCGCCAATCCATCAGTATTTTTCGCGGGCTACTGTCCGGATAGATCGCTTCATAGGCCCGCAGCGAAGCGTCGCCGGTCAGGAAGCGGCGTTTGACATCGGGATAGCCGGCTTCATCGAGGAAGGCACGGATCGCCAGGACCCTGCGGATGCGTGAGGCCTGTGGGTCTGCGGCTTTGATCGTTGCCCGGCGGCCGCTGCCCTCATGGTCCAGCCTCAGCGTGATGCGATCGGCGGGTAGTTCGCCCTCAGCCATCTCAGGCCACTCAACGAGACAGATACCGTTTTCCAGGGCCTCGCCGAAGCCGAGTTCCGTCAGTTCGGCCGGATCGCCAAGCCGATAGAGATCGAAGTGCGAAACGGGCAAGCGCAGATCGTAGGATTGCACCAGCGTGAAGGTCGGGCTCGGGACCTCGAGCCCGTCATCGTCGGCCATGGCGCGCAGGATCGCGCGGGCGAGGGAGGATTTGCCCGCGCCCAGATCGCCGGAAAAGGCCAGGCAATCGCCGGCTTTCAGGGCGAGCGCCAGGTCTTCGCCGAAGCGGATAGTCGCGGCTTCGTCCTTCAGGAAAAGCGAGATCGTATCGCCGGTCGTCATTCGGCGGCAGCGGAATGCGGGATATCGACCGAGGGAATGCGGCAGACGACGGTCGTGCCCTTGCCCGGCTCGCTATCGATCGTCACGTCGCCATGATGCAGGCTGACGAAACTGTCGACGATCGACAGTCCGAGGCCGGCACCGCCGCGTCTGCCGCTTTTTGCTCCGGTCGCAAAACGGTCGAAGACGGTGGCGATCATATCAGGGGAGATGCCGGGGCCGCGATCGCTGACGGAGAAGACGAAATCCGTGCCTTCGCGATGGCACTCCAGCGAGATCGAGGTGCCCTCGGGCGAGAAATTCGCTGCGTTGGAAAGCAGCTTCAGCAGGATCTGCTTCAGCCGCTGCGGATCGGCGACGATCGAGCCGAGATAGGCCGGCGCGGTGATTTCGAGCGCGACGCCGCTTTCGTGCAGCCGATCGGCGATCTGCATCGAGACGTCTTCGAGCAGGTCGTTGAGATCGATATCCGCATAGTTCAGCCGCATGATGCCGGCATCAACGGTCGCAAGGTCGAGAATGTCATTGACGAGAGTCAGCAGGACTGACGACGAGGTCGATATATGGTCGATATATTCGGCCTGCCGTTCGTTCAGCGGCCCGACGCCCTGGGTGCGCAGGAGATCGGTGAAGCCGATGATATTCGTCAGCGGCGAGCGCAGTTCGTAGGAGACGTGCTGAACGAAGTCGTTCTTCAGTTCGTCGGCCTTGCGCAGCGCTTCGTTCTTCTCGGTCAGCGCCCGCTCGGCCCGCACGCTGTCCGTCATGTTGACGAAGGTCAGCATGGTTTGCGCATTCGGCAGCGGGATGACGGCGTAATCAAGCACGAGGCCGGAGAAGAGTTCCAGCGTTCCCTGGCCCGAGCGGCGTTCGTCGTCGAAGCTGGTGATCAGTTCCGCGAACGCCTTCCAGCCGTCCGGCCGGTCGTAGGAGGGCGCGCAAGCCTCGCCGAGAGCGCGGATATGGGTGCCGGGCTTTGCTTCGGTTTCGGTGATTCCCCAGAGCGCGCGGAAGGCCGGGTTCGACAGACGGATGCGTCCATCCGGGCCGAACACCGCCACACCTTCGGAAAGATGGTCGATCGTTTCGCCCTGCACCTTGACCAGCGTGTTGTAGCGCGTTTCGAGATCGACCTGCTCGGTCAGGTTTTCGAATACCCAGGTGGCGCCGCCCTGCGGATGGGCGGTCGCAAAAACGCGCAATGTCTGCCCGTTCGGCAGGTGCCAGAGATCGGATTGCGTGTCGAGCGCGCGATAAACGGAAAGGGCCGCTTCCTTCCAGCTCTTCCAGTTGAGCTGATCCGGCAGCTTCTTGGCTGCCCGCAGCCGCTCGAGCAGCTCACTATTGTCCGGTCGGCCTTCGAGAAAGGCGATATCCAGCTCCCAGAGTGCGACGAAGGCCTGGTTGTAGAATTGCAGCCGGCGGTCGCCGTCGAAGATCGCAACGGGCGTGGCGAGATGGTCGAGCGTTTCGGCATGGCTCTTCAGCGTCCGTTCCAGCTCGGCGCGCACCGCCTCAATGTCGGACACATCGATTGCGATGCCGGCCGAGCCGCCGGGAAGCCTGACGTCGACGACGTCGAAGAAGGTGCGGTTGCCGTGCACGACCGTCGAGATCGTATCGTGGAAGGGCGATTCCGGCGTCGTCGTCGCGCGAATGCGTTCGCGCGCCACCGTCGTCAGCATCTCGCGGCCTTCATTGATCGCCTGCTGCGGCGAGCGCGCTTCGACGGCCTCTCCATAAGCCTGGTTGACCCAGGTGAGGCGACCGGCCGGATCGCGCTGCCAGGCCGGCATGTCGATCGCGTCAAGCATGGTCTGGAAGGCCGAGATCGAGGTCATCAGCCGGTCGCGCTCGATCCTGAGCTCCGCAAGCTCGGCGCGCAGATTGTTGAGTGCCACGAAACGGACGAAGGCGCGGCCGCCGGAAACCCGGCCCTGCGCCTCGAGGATTTCATCGCGGATGGTTTCGACCACCATGTCGAAGCTCTGTGCTCCGTCGCGCAGCCGGTCGATGGCCTTTTCCAGATCGGCGGCGGAGCGTGATTTCAGCCAGAGGCCGAAGGCCAGGAATTCGCCGTCCTGCGGCGCGCCGGTCTCGGGCGGAAGCTGGCCGAGCAGTTCGGGACGCGCATTGCCGTCCCAGATGACGATGCGCCGGTTCTTGTCGGCGATCAGCGCCTGGTATTGCGAAATGCGCTGTTGGGCATCGGAAAGCGCCGAGCGGATTTCCCGGCTCTCGCTTTCCAGATTGCCGCGCTGGCGCACCAGCCACAATGTCGAAAGCAGTGCTGCGGATATGACGCCGATGACGACGGAAACGCCGACGACCTGCGAAGATGTAAAGAGGTGAGCCGAGGCCACCGCCTGCTGCTCCGTCTGTGCCAGAACCGGCCGCGCAAGCGCGGCAAGCGCCGTGCCGGCCGCGCAGGCTTTCAGGAAGCGCGACAATGATCCATGCGCTTGCTTTGCCTCCTCGTGTGCCGTTGCAGATTGATGTTTTCGACGTGCCATCAGCGGGCGGCGACCGGCGCGAGCGCCATCATCCGCCTGACCGGGCAGGCTGTGTTTCAGTTCCGACATCCGCGGTATGTCTCCGTCCTTCAATGTGCCGCATTACGACAAGACATCCCATTTCCGGAGCGGCCGGACAGGGTCCGGCGCCACGAATCAAGTCTTAAAACAATACTTCGGAAGGGAATCGGCGGGAAGGGAGCGCCCAAAAAATAAGCCGCGGCATTTGTCAATGCCGCGGCTTCTACATCTTGTGGATATTAACGATCAGATCAATATCTGTAGTGGTCGGACTTGAACGGGCCCTTCGGCGAGACGCCGATATAGGCAGCCTGCTCTTCGGAAAGCTCCGTCAGCTTCACGCCGAGCTTGTCGAGATGCAGGCGTGCGACCTTTTCATCGAGATGCTTCGGCAGGATATAGACCTGGTTCGAATATTGATCGGGCTTGGTGAAGAGCTCGATCTGCGCCAGCGTCTGGTTGGTGAAGGAGGCCGACATCACGAAGGACGGATGGCCGGTGGCGTTGCCGAGGTTGAGCAGGCGGCCTTCGGAAAGAAGGATGATGCGGTTGCCCTTGGGGAATTCGATCAGGTCGACCTGCGGCTTGACGTTGGTCCACTTGAGATTGCGAAGTGCTGCAACTTCGATTTCGTTGTCGAAATGGCCGATATTGCCGACGATCGCCATATCCTTCATCTGACGCATATGGTCGATGCGGATGACGTCCTTGTTGCCGGTGGTGGTGATGAAGATATCGGCGGAGGAAACGACGTCCTCGAGCAACACGACTTCATAGCCGTCCATGGCGGCCTGCAGGGCGCAGATCGGATCGGCCTCGGTCACCTTGACGCGGGCGCCGGCGCCGGAGAGCGAAGCGGCAGAACCCTTGCCGACGTCGCCGTAGCCGCAGACGACGGCAACCTTGCCGGCCATCATCACATCGGTGCCGCGGCGGATGCCGTCGACCAGCGATTCCTTGCAGCCGTACTTGTTGTCGAACTTCGACTTGGTGACGGAATCGTTGACGTTGATCGCCGGGAAGGGCAGCAGGCCCTTCTGGCTGAGCTGGTAGAGGCGGTTGACGCCGGTCGTCGTTTCCTCGGTGACGCCCTTGATCGCGTCGCGCTGCTTGGTGAACCAGCCAGGCGAAGCGGCGAGGCGCTTCTTGATCTGCGCGAAGAGGATTTCCTCTTCCTCGGAATGCGGATGCGACAGCACGTCTTCGCCGGCTTCGGCGCGGGCGCCGAGCAGGATGTACATGGTGGCGTCGCCGCCGTCATCGAGGATCATGTTGGAAAGGCCGCCATCGGCCCACTGGAAGATCTTGTCGGTGTAGACCCAGTAATCTTCGAGCGACTCGCCCTTGATGGCGAAAACAGGAACGCCGGCGGCGGCGATGGCGGCAGCGGCGTGATCCTGCGTCGAGAAGATGTTGCACGAGGCCCAGCGAACTTCGGCGCCGAGGGCCACCAGCGTTTCGATGAGCACGGCCGTCTGGATGGTCATATGCAGCGAGCCGGTGATGCGCGCGCCCTTCAGCGGCTTGGTCTGGCCGAATTCGGTGCGGCAGGACATCAGCCCCGGCATTTCGGTCTCGGCGATCGTAATTTCCTTGCGGCCGAAATCCGCAAGCCCGATATCGGCGACGACATAATCTTTTTCAGTGCTCATAGAGGTCTCCAGGCTGAAAAACGTCTCAAAATTGGCGCAGGCGCGAAGATGACCGCGCGATGGATGGGCCGCGTCCTGATGCAGGTCACCCGGACGTCTGCAGCGGTTCCGGGATGACGACATGCACGAAAAAGAGAGCTGAAGCGTGTCGCATGAAGCAAGTTCGATGCAACATGCTTTAGCGCACGGCATATCCGCCGTTTAGCAGGCTTCGGATGGGAAGGCAATAAGGATATAAAGAAGTCTTTATATGTTTATATGAGCTCAGAGAGCTCACATCTCTTCGCCGAACCGGTTCTGGATCAGCTGGTCCAGGGCCTCAAGCGCTTCCGCGGCCTGGCTGCCGCTTGCCGAGACGACGACGCTCGATCCGGGGCTTGCCGCCAGCATCATCAAGCCCATGATGGAGGTGCCGCCGACCGTCATCCCGTCCTTGGAAACGGTGATGGCGGCATCGAAGGTCTCGACCATCTGCACGAATTTGGCGGAGGCGCGTGCGTGAAGGCCGCGCTTGTTGATGATGAGGAGTTCCCGGGAGAGCGATGTCATGAAGGGCCGTTATTTTCCGCTGAGCACGCGGCTCGCGACATTGATATATTTCCGCCCGGCTTCGGAAGCCTCCACCAGCGCCTTCTCCATATTGTTCTCGCCACGCACGCCGGCGAGCTTGATCAGCATCGGCAGGTTGACGCCGGCAATGACTTCGGTATGGCCGCTGCTCATGACTGAAATGGCGAGGTTGGACGGCGTTCCGCCGAACATGTCGGTCAGAATGACGACGCCATGGCCGTCATCGGCACCGGATACAGCTTCCAGAATGTCCTGCCGTCTTTGATCCATGTCGTCTTCGGGGCCAATACAGACCGTCTCGATGAATTTCTGAGGACCGACGACGTGCTCGACAGCATGACGAAACTCTTCAGCCAGCTTGCCATGAGTGACAAGCACAAGTCCGATCATGATATTACTGCTCCCATATACGCGAACGGTGGCCCCAATATCGCAATGCAGCAATTACGTCCACCGGTGGGGGCACATCTTGGCCATGAAAAGCCGAAGTGCAAGATAAAAATGCGACTATATAAGGCAGATTGATCAATCCGGAAGGCTTGAATGTCCGATATCGGGCGCTTTCGCCATCAGCATTGCAAGCGGTGAAGGGACGCCTGTGAGCAGCCGCAACGCGGGAAGCGAAAGACCAGGCGCGAGGCTGACGATTTCACCCTCCGGCGGCACGCGGTTTTCACCGGACGCACTGCCCGGAAGCACGGCATAATGCATCGCCGCCTGGGGCACATGCTCCTGTCGGACGATGCCGGTGCCGCGAAGTTCGATCAGCCCGGCGATCGACGGCGGGCATGTGGCCACCACGGTGCCGGTCTCTTCGGAGAGAAGAACCTGGTCGTCGGCGACCAGTGCCGTAAACAGCCCGAGCCGGCGCGCCTCGGTCATGCAGGTGAAGGCGAGCATCGATTTTCCCCAGCCGGAGGGACCGCTGAACAGGAGCCCCGTCTTGCCGACGACGATCGCCGTGGCGTGGATGTTCAAAGCCTCGTTCATGCGGCTGGATCGAGGGGCAGGGCGAGGATAAAGCGCGCGCCGTGCACCTCGCCGCTTTCGGCATCGGTAATGTTCTCCGCTCTCAGCGAGCCGCCGTGCGCCTCGGCGATCTGGCGGCTGATCGACAGGCCGAGCCCCGAATTCTGGCCGAAGCCTTCCGATTCCGGCCGGTCCGTATAGAAGCGTTCGAAGATGCGGTCGATATTTTCAGCCTGGATGCCGGGGCCATTGTCTTCGATCGTGGTAACGCAGCGTGACCGTGTTCGCACCAGCCGCACGGTAATCTTGCCACCCTTCTCCGGTACGAAGGAGCGGGCGTTCTCGATCAGGTTGGCGATGATCTGGCCGATGCGCAGGTCGTGGCCGGTAACAACGAAGCGGGTCTTGACGTTCGGCTTGCGGTCGATCGCATATTCGATCTCCACTTGCTTCTTGGTGCTCCTGACCTGGCGCGAAACCTCGATGAGGTCGCGCAACAGCACCTCCATGTCGACGGAACCGGCATCGACACGAGCAAGCTCGGCATCGAGGCGCGAGGCGTCGGAGATATCGCTGATGAGCCGGTCGAGGCGGCGGACATCGTGCTGGATGACGTCCATCAGCCGCTTCTTGGAATCATCGGATCGGGCAAGCGGCAGCGTTTCGACGGCGCTGCGCAGCGAGGTCAGCGGATTCTTGAGTTCGTGGCTGACATCGGCGGCGAAACTCTCGATCGCATCGATGCGGTCGTAGAGCGCCGTCGTCATTTCGCGCAATGCAATGGAAAGATTGCCGATTTCATCCTGGCGGGCGGAGAAGTCAGGAATCTGCTCACGTGTCTTGGCCCCGCGGCGCACCCGGATGGCGGCGGCTGAAAGACGGCGCAGCGGATTGGCGATCGTCGACGAGAGCACCAGCGAAAGCAGTACGTTGACGAGCGTCGCGACGCCGAAGACGCGCATGATCGCAAGCCGCTCGGCATGCACGATATTGTCGATGTCGCCTGCCTGCGTCGACAGTAGCAGCACGCCGAGCACGGCGCGGAAACGCTGGATCGGTACGGCGACCGAAACGATGAGCTCGCCTTTTTCGGTCGTGCGCACGACGGCGCCGCGCACGCCGGTGAGCGCGTTCATCACCTCAGGATAGATCGAGCCGTCGCCGCCCGGCGCTTCCTTGTAGAGCGGCAGGTTGCCGGGCTGCAGCGCCTTGTTGAACAAGGTGGCAAACCATTCGCTCCAGGTCTGCTTCTCTTCCTCGACCGGCGGCAGGTCGAAGCGCAGCACCTGGCCGCGCGAATAAAGATGACGAGAATCCAGCAGGAGATTGGCATCGGCATCGAAGATGCGGGCGCGCGTGCGCGTCGGGGAGATCAGCCGGCGCAGCACCGGCGCGACCTTCTCGGGATCGATCGGGAATTCGAGGTCTTCGTCGTTCGGTACCGGGGTGATGCTTTGGCCGGCCTGCAGCTCGAGCAGCTTCTGCGGATCGATGGTGATCGAGTTGGTATCGACCGATGCGGAAGCCGAAATGGCGCCGGCGATGATCTCGCCTTGCGTCAAAAGGCTCTCGGCGCGGGCGTCGATCAGTCCCTCGCGAAACTGGTTGAGGTAGAGGATACCGCCGACGAGCACCAGCAGTGCGACGAGATTGAAGAAGACGATGCGCCGCGTCAGGCTCGAAAACACGGCATTGCCGAAGATGCGGCGGATCAGCGTGAAGGGATGCGACCAACGGCGGCCTCGGACGCGACGGGTGCTCACGCCCTCCGCATCGTCGAGATCCCTTTCCTGCACCAACTGTGCCAACGACTGGCCCTTTCGAAGGGCGGGGCCGGATAAACCGGCCCGCAGCCCTCAACAATGTCTCGCGCTGCGCCGTTTGGGCTCAGGCTGCTTCGCGGAAGCGGTATCCCACTCCGTAGAGTGTTTCAATCATATCAAAGTCGGTGTCGACCATCTTGAATTTCTTGCGCAGCCGCTTGATGTGGCTGTCGATGGTCCTGTCGTCGACATAGACTTGTTCGTCATAGGCTGCGTCCATCAGCGCGTCGCGGCTTTTGACGACGCCGGGGCGCTGCGCCAGCGAATGCAGAATCAGGAATTCGGTGACCGTCAGCGTCACGGGCTCACCCTTCCAGGTACAGGTATGGCGTTCCTGATCCATGACCAGCTGCCCGCGCTCCAGCGAGCGGGCCTGCTGCACGGCACCGTTCTTCGGTGCGCCGACGGGGCTGGCGCCGGCGGCTGCGGCTTCACGGCTCGAGGCGCGGCGCAGCACGGCGCGGACACGCTCGACCAGCAGGCGCTGCGAAAAAGGCTTGGTGATGAAATCGTCGGCGCCCATCTTCAGGCCGAACAGCTCATCGATCTCCTCATCCTTGGAGGTGAGGAAGATGACGGGAATATCCGACTTCTGCCGCAGGCGGCGCAGCAATTCCATGCCGTCCATGCGCGGCATCTTGATGTCGAAGATCGCCAGCTGCGGCGGGCGCGCCAGCAGGCCGTCGAGGGCCGAAGCACCGTCCGTATAGGTCTCGACCTTATATCCTTCGGCCTCCAGTGCGATCGACACCGAGGTGAGGATGTTGCGGTCGTCATCAACGAGCGCGATTGTCGGCATGGTGTTCGTCTCCGTCATCAGTGCGCAATCTCCCGGATTTGCTTTCCCCAGGCGGTCTCAGTGACCGGATGCGCTTATGGAGGATAAAGGTGGAACAAATTGTGGCAAAGATAAAGGGAAAGATTGTCGTGGAATTCGAAGGCAATCCTGAGTGGTGCGGTAAAATGTTTCAACGCGCCCATCTAAAACGATTTAAAATTATGGCGTGAAATTTAAATCGATTAAATAATTGATATTACTATATTTTTTCAAGTTTTGTCTCTTGTGTTTTAAAATTTCTACCCGTATTTTCGCGATTAGTTTTAACGGCAACGAGCCTGAGCGAAGGGAACTAGCCATGGAAATGTTCGGAGTTCATAACCCGGCAACAGAGCTGGCAACGGTTGGATTGGGCGGCGCAGCCAGCGTTCGCTACAACTTTTCCGCCGCCGCGCTTTATGAAGAATCGATCCGCCGGGGCGAAGCCGAACTGACTGCTCAGGGTGCATTGCGGGCTATCACCGGCCAGCACACCGGCCGTTCGCCGCGTGACAAGTTCGTCGTTCGCGACAGCAATACCGATGGCGAAATCTGGTGGGACAACAACAAGCCGCTCTCGCCGGAACATTTCGCGCTGTTGCGCGCGGATATGCTGGCGCATGCTGCGGGGAAAGACCTGTTCGTTCAGGATCTCGTCGGCGGTGCCGAGGAAGGCCATGCTCTGCCGACCCGCGTCGTCACCGAATTTGCCTGGCATTCGCTGTTCATCCGCAATCTGCTGATTCGCCCCGACGCCGCAGCGCTGCCGAGCTTTGCGCCGAAGCTGACGATCATCGATCTGCCGAGCTTCAAGGCCGATCCGGCCCGCCACGGCTGCCGTTCGGAAACCGTGATCGCCTGCGACCTGACCAACGGTCTCGTCCTCATCGGCGGCACCTCCTATGCCGGTGAAATGAAAAAGTCGGTCTTTACCGTTCTCAACTACCTGCTGCCCGCCAAGGGCGTGATGCCGATGCACTGCTCGGCCAATGTCGGCCCGAATGGTGATGCGGCGGTGTTCTTCGGCCTGTCCGGCACCGGCAAGACGACGCTGTCGGCCGATCCGGCCCGCACGCTGATCGGCGATGACGAACATGGCTGGAGCGAAAACGGCATCTTCAACTTCGAAGGCGGCTGCTACGCCAAGACCATCCGTCTATCGGCCGAAGCCGAGCCGGAAATCTATGCGACGACCCAGCGCTTCGGCACCGTGCTCGAAAACGTCGTGCTGAACGAGCGCCGCGAGCCGAATTTCGATGACGGCTCGCTGACCGAGAACACCCGCTGCGCCTATCCGATGGATTTCATTCCGAACGCTTCGGAAACAGGCCGGGCCGGACATCCGAAGACGATCATCATGCTGACCGCCGATGCCTTCGGCGTCATGCCGCCGATCGCCCGTTTGACGCCCGATCAGGCGATGTATCACTTCCTCTCCGGCTACACCGCCAAGGTGGCCGGCACCGAAAAGGGCGTCGTCGAACCGGAAGCAACCTTCTCCACCTGCTTCGGCGCGCCGTTCATGCCGCGGCATCCGGCTGAATACGGCAATCTGCTCAAGGAGCTGATCAGCCGCCACGGCGTCGAATGTTGGCTTGTCAACACCGGCTGGACTGGCGGCGCCTACGGCGCCGGCAAGCGCATGCCGATCAAGGCGACTCGCGCGCTTCTCGCCGCCGCCCTGACCGGCGAACTCGGTCAGGTCGAATTCCGTGCGGATACCAATTTCGGCTTCGCCGTGCCGGTCTCCGTCAACGACGTCGACAGCAGCATTCTCGACCCGCGCTCGACCTGGGCCGACAAGGCAGCCTATGACGCACAGGCCGAAAAGCTGGTCTCGATGTTCATCGCCAACTTCGCCAAATTCGAAGGTCACGTCGATGGCGGCGTCCGCGACGCGGCCCCGGGCGTGAAGGTTGCGGCCGAATAAAACGAATAATCGTTGACTCACGTGAAACCCGGCATCGTAGGATTGCCGGGTTTTTCGGTTGACGGCCGATATTTTCAACGGGCTGCCGATGTGAGATAGAACGGCGCATGGCCAGCGACGCACTCTATATCGACGACAGGATCACCATCGCCGGATGGGAGCTGACGGAACAGTTCGTTCTGGCGGGCGGCCCCGGCGGGCAGAATGTCAACAAGGTCTCGACCGCGGTCCAGCTGTTTTTCAACATTCCGAATTCGCCGTCGCTGAATGATCGTGTCAAAACCAACGCGGTCAAGCTCGCCGGCCGGCGCCTGTCGAAGGACGGCGTGCTGATGATCGAGGCAAGCCGGTTTCGCAGCCAGGACCGCAACCGCGAGGATGCACGCGAGCGGCTGAAGGAATTGATATTGGAGGCCGCCAAGCCACCACCGCCGCCGCGCAAGAAGACCAAGCCGACCAAGGGTTCGGTCGAGCGCCGCCTGAAGGAAAAATCCGGCCGCTCGGAAGTCAAGAAAATGCGCGGCCGCCCTGGCGGCGGCAGTGAATGACATGCCGGAGCTCTTGAACGGTATTCGCCATCTTCCCGGCTATCTCGACCGGGCGCGTCAGGAGGCCTTGGTCGAGGTGATCCGCACGATTGTCGCCGAGGCGCCGCTTTATGTGCCCGTCATGCCCGGGACCGGCAAGCCGATGTCGGTGCGGATGACCAATTGCGGGCCGCTCGGCTGGGTGACCGACAAGGAGCGCGGCTATCGCTACCAGCCGACGCATCCGGCAACCGGCAGGCGTTGGCCCGATATGCCGCAGGAATTGCTCGATATCTGGAATCACGTTGCCGGCTACGACAAGCCGCCGGAAGCTTGTCTGGTGAATTTTTATTCCGACGAAGCGCGCATGGGCCTGCATCAGGACAAGGACGAGAGGGATTTGCAGGCGCCGGTCGTCTCGATCTCGCTTGGCAATAGCTGCCTCTTCCGCGTCGGCGGCCTCAGCCGCAATGATCGTACCCTATCCTTCAAGCTTTCGAGCGGGGATCTGGTCGTGCTGGGCGGCGAGGGGAGACTGTGTTTCCACGGCGTCGACCGCATTCATCCGGCGACGTCGACGCTGTTGAAGAATGGCGGCCGCATCAATCTGACGCTGCGCCGCGTCAATCCACCAAGCTGATGGTCAGCCAGGATCGCCTGCTATAGTTTCCGCAGCGCGACCTGCTCGATCAGATGGTCCTTGCCCTTTTTCAGGATGAGATCGGCACGCGGGCGCGTCGGCAAGATGTTCTGCCGCAGGTTTTTCAGGTTGATGTTCGCCCAGAGATCCCCGGCGATTTCGAGCGCTTCCGCGTCGCTGATCGAAGCGTAGCGATGGAAATAGGAATTCGGATCGCGGAAGGCAGTTTCGCGCAGCCGCATGAAACGTGCGACGTACCAGTTGTGAATCTGGTCTTCTGCGGCATCGATGTAGATCGAGAAGTCGAAGAAATCGGAAACCATCGGCACGATCTTGCCGCCGGCCGGCAGGTCGCGTGATTGCAGTACGTTGATCCCCTCGAAGATCAGGATGTCGGGCCGGTCGACGATCTTGTATTCGTCGGGCAGCACGTCATAGACGAGGTGCGAATAGCTCGGCGCCTTGACATCCGGCTGCCCGGCCTTGATCGCCGAGAGAAAGCGCAGGATCGCGGCGGTGTCGTAACTCTCCGGAAAACCCTTGCGCTGCATCAGCTTTTCCCGCTGCAGCACGGCGTTCGGATGAAGGAAGCCGTCGGTGGTGACGAGATCGACCTTCGGGCTCGAAGGCCAGCGTCCCAGAAGTTCCTTGAGAATGCGGGCCGTGGTCGATTTTCCCACGGCGACCGAGCCGGCGATGCCAATGACGAAGGGCGTCTTCGTCACATCGGCGAGGCTGAGGAAGCGGTTGCGCTGTTCGAACAGCATCTGCGAGGATTCGACATGCGCCGACAGCAGCCGCGACAGCGACAGATAGATCCGCCTGACCTCGTCGAGATCGATCGGGTCGCCCATGGAACGCAGCCGTTTGACCTCGTCGCTGGTCAGCGTCAGCGGCGTATCGGCGCGGAACTGCGCCCATTGTTCGGAAGAAAAGAAGTGGTAGGGCGAATAGGAGTCCGACTGGAAGTGATCCAACGTTTCCGGCACCCCGATAATCTCAGTCGCGATACTCATGAACTCTGCCGGTCGGCCTTTTCCTTGAGGCCGGACTGCGCGGTTCTGCGCTCGAGTTCGGCCATGACATTTTCTAACGGTATTTCAGCAATCTTCAATACGACCAATAGGTGATAGAGCACATCAGCGGCCTCATAAGTCAGATTGTCGCGGTCGCCGGTCACCGCTGCCATCACCGCTTCGATCGCCTCTTCGCCGAGCTTCTTTGCCGCTTTCGGCTGGCCGGCGGCGACCAGCTTCGCTGTCCAGGATTGCTCCGGCGAGGCTGTCGAGCGCTCTGCGACGATGCTTTCGAGATCGGAAAGAGAAAATCCGTTCATATGTCCGCTTCCAAGGTTCAGTCGAGACGCATGTCGATGCCGCACTTCGACATATAGTGCTTCGCTTCTGCCACGGAATAGGCGCCGAAGTGGAAGATCGATGCGGCGAGAACGGCATTGGCATGACCCTCCTTCACCCCGGCGACGAGATCGTCGAGGTCGCCGACGCCGCCCGATGCGATGACGGGCACACGCACCGAATCGGCAATCGCCCGGGTCAGTTCCAGATCGTAGCCGACCTTGGTGCCGTCGCGGTCCATCGAGGTGACCAGCAATTCGCCGGCGCCGCGTTCAACCATCTTCTGGGCGAATTCGACGGCGTCGATGCCGGTCGCATTGCGGCCGCCATGCGTATAGATTTCCCAGGCGCTGAGATTGTCGCCGCCGACCGCCTGCGTGCGCCTGCGCTTGGCGTCGATCGAGACGACGATGCACTGATCGCCGAACTTGTCGGCCGCCTCAGCGACGAAGTCGGGATTGCTAACCGCCGCCGAATTGATCGAGACCTTGTCGGCGCCGCACAGCAGGAGCTTGCGGATATCGGCGATGGTGCGCACCCCGCCGCCGACTGTCAGCGGCATGAAGCATTGGTCGGCCGTGCGCGACACGACATCGAAGATCGTCTCGCGATTGTCCGAGGAAGCGGTGATGTCGAGGAAGCAGAGTTCGTCGGCGCCGGCCGCATCATAGGCCTTCGCCGCCTCGACGGGATCGCCGGCATCGACGAGGTTGAGAAAGTTGACGCCCTTGACGACGCGGCCGTCCTTGACGTCGAGGCAGGGGATGACACGGGCCTTGAGGGTCACTTATGCAGTCTCCTTTGCCCTGCCGGCCTTGATCAGCGCCAGCGCTTCCGCAGGGGCGATGCGGCCGTCGTAAAGCGCCCGGCCTGAAATTGCCCCTTCGAGCTTCTGCGCATCCGGCTCCAGCATGCGCCTGACGTCATCGAGCGAGGCAAGGCCGCCGGAGGCGATGACCGGAATGGAAACGGCCTCGGCAAGTTCCAGCGTCGAGGTCCAGTTGATGCCGGCAAGGATGCCGTCACGGTCGATATCAGTGTAGATGATCGCGGCGACGCCGGCGCCCTCGAATTTCCGGGCGAGCTCGATGACACCCAGTTCGGAAGCTTCAGCCCAGCCCTCGACGGCCACCTTGCCGCCCTTGGCATCGATACCGACGGCGACGTGACCAGGAAACTTCCGGCAGGCCTCGATGACCAGATCAGGATTTCTGACCGCGACGGTGCCGAGTATGACACGTCGCAGCCCGCGCGACAGCCAGGCCTCGATATGATCGAGGGTGCGGATGCCGCCACCGAGCTGCACCGGATTTTTCGTTGCCTTGAGGATCGCTTCGACGGCATCGCCATTGGCCGAATGTCCCGCGAAGGCGCCGTCAAGATCGACCGCATGCAGCCATTCGAAACCCTGGTCTTCGAAGGATTTCGCCTGGGCTGCCGGATCGGTGTTGTAGACCGTGGCCTGCTGCATGTCGCCGAGTTTCAGGCGGACGCATTGGCCGCCCTTCAGATCGATCGCGGGAAAAAGGATCATGTCGTCTTACGTCCGTAGAGTGGTCGGTACCATCAGCGCATTCCACGCATCTACGATATCCGAGTGAAAAAAGACAGCGGCAATGGTGGCCGCGCCGAAAAGCAGAAGAAGGAGCAGGGTGACGGTGAAGCCGGCCCGAACCTGACGCCAGAAGCCGAGACGCCGCTTCACCGATGTCTCGATGTCGCGCACCTCTCGCAGCGCCTGGCTGTTGACGGCGGCGAGCCGGATTTCCGGCTCCATCGCCTCCACATAGGTTTCGGCATAACTCGAAAGGATCTGCGAGGCGCGGTCGCGCAGCGTATTGCGCAGGTCGGTGGAGAGGTAGTTGCTGGCGACCGCGGCAAGCTCGGCCTCGTTGGGAGAACGGCCGGCGTTGCGCTTGCGATAGCTGAGGACGAAATCGCGCTTCTGCCGTTCGTAAAGGGCATAGGCAAGCAGGCCGATCAGATCGTCCTCGCCTTCGATATAAAATTCCAGCACGGCCTCAGCGATATCGTCGGCGTTGATGCCGTTGGCGCGCAGCTGCGAATTCTCGTTGCCGGCAAGGAATTCATGGATCATTGGTCCAGCCTTTCTTTCAACGCCTTGGCTGCATTGGAAAGCGCTCTTTTGTGAATGGTCTCATCGACACGGCGGATGATCGTCCCGTCGGGAAGCCGGATATCCGAGAAGGGCGGCAGGCCTTCTCTGGACGGTCTCAGCATATAGAACACCTTGCCTGATTTCCGCGAAGCCGGCATCGAGCGCACTCCTGTTCCGCCGTTTCCATAAAGGGGAAATAAGGCGGCGGTATTACGGGTTCCAGCGCAGGAAATTGGCGATCAGCGCCAGGCCGAGCTTCTGGCTCTTTTCCGGGTGAAACTGGGCGCCGACCATGTTATCGCGCCCGACGAAAGCCGTCATCGCACCGCCATAATCGACGGTCGCAATGACATCGTCGGCGTTCTCGGCGGCAAGATGGTAGGAATGCACGAAATAGGCATGCAGCCCCTCGGACCCCGTCGGAATGCCGTCGAAGAGCGGATGTTCGCGCTTCAGGTCGAGCGTGTTCCAGCCGATCTGCGGAATCTTCAGCGCGGGATCACCGGGCGTCATCTCGACGACGTCGCCGGGAATCCAGTTAAAACCCTGCGTCACGGTCTTCTCGAGGCCGCGCGAGGACATCAGCTGCATGCCGACGCAGATTCCGAGGAACGGCCGCGCCTTCTTCTCGACAGCTTCGATCAGCACCTCGGCCATATCGGGCACGGCATCGAGACCGCGCCGGCAATCGGCATAGGCGCCGACGCCGGGAAGCACGATACGATCGGCGGCGGCCACATTTTCGGCCTTGTCGGTGAGATCGATATGCGCATCGATGCCCGCTTCACGGGCGGCCCGTTCGAAAGCCTTGGTCGCCGAGCGCAGATTGCCGGAACCATAATCGATAATCGCGACGCGCATCGTCAGCGTCCTCCATCAAAACCAAAGAGGCCAAGCGAGGTCGCCTGGCCAGGCGGATTGTTCGGACGGGTCTTGTTCTCCCAGTCCGGTGGGGTGTCCTTGTTGCTGTCGGCAACGGCCGCCTTGTCCGAGAAATAGACGTCCTCGGCAATGGCGATCGTATCGGCTGCAACGAGCCCATCTTCGGTCCAGCCCTTGGCGGCGAGGTTGCGGATGCGGAAATTCTGGCCCTCGAGGCCGACCAGCACATTCACGCCCAGCATGAGGGCTGCTCCCGTCAGCCCGAGACCCGGCTTGTCCATCAGCGCACCGCCGATTGCCTGCAGAAGGAAGGCCGCGGCCGCATGTAGCCACAGCCGGTATGCGAGCAGCCAAACCCACGGAAACAGAAAGGCGAGCAGCGTGAAGCCATCACGGATGGTCCGAGTCTCTTCGACCGTGGCGCTCGTGCCGCCGGGCGGCGTCAGGAAAATATAGCTGGATGTCATTGTCGCCGCTCCCTTGAGGGGCTCAGACGAGCGTGCCCTTCGTCGAAGGTACACGACCGGCCTGTCTCGGATCGATCTCTGTCGCCGTGCGCAATGCGCGGGCAACGGCCTTGAAGCATGTCTCGGCAATATGGTGATTGTTGGCGCCATAATGGTTGAGAATATGCAAGGTGATGCCGGCATTCTGGGCGAGCGCCTGGAAGAATTCGCGAACGAGTTCGGTATCGAACGTGCCGATCTTCGGCGCGCTGAAGGCGACGTTCCAGACGAGGAACGGCCGGCCGGAAAGATCGACCGCCGCCTTGGTCATCGTTTCGTCCATGGCGAGATCGATCGAGGCGTAACGCGTGATGCCGCGCCGGTCGCCGAGCGCCTTGGAGATCGCCTGGCCGATGGCGATGCCTGTATCCTCGACCGTGTGGTGGTCGTCGATATGCAGGTCGCCCTGGGATTCGATCTCCATGTCGATCAGGGAATGCCGCGAAAGCTGGTCTAGCATATGATCGAAGAAGCCGACGCCGGTCGAAATCTTCGATTTACCGGTGCCGTCGAGATTGACGGAGACGGAAATCGAGGTTTCGTTGGTCTTGCGGGAAACGCTGCCCGTACGGCTTGCTGCGGTCTCGGCCATATGGCCCTCCATCGGAATAAGGCCGTTCCTTATCAGGCGGATCGGCAAATATCCAGAAGCCGGGCAAGAGAAAAGCCCGCCCATTTGCAAACGGCGCCGGCCCACTTACATAGGGCTCAACAGGGCCAATGTGTGGTCTCGCGTAAACGCCCGCGTCGTGGGCAGACAGGTGTTCGATGACAACGATCATTACAGTTCGAAAAGGCGGCAAGGTGGTGATGGCCGGCGACGGCCAGGTGAGCCTCGGCCAGACCGTCATGAAGGGCAATGCCCGCAAGGTGCGCCGCATCGGCAAGGGCGAAGTCGTCGCCGGTTTCGCCGGCGCCACGGCCGATGCCTTCACCCTGCTCGAAAGGCTTGAAAAGAAGCTGGAGCAATATCCCGGCCAGCTGATGCGCGCCGCCGTCGAGCTGGCCAAGGACTGGCGCACCGACAAATACCTGCGTAATCTCGAAGCCATGATGCTCGTCGCCGACAAGTCGATCACGCTGGCGATCACCGGCAATGGCGATGTCCTGGAGCCCGAGCATGGCACGACGGCGATCGGTTCGGGCGGCAATTTTGCCTTCGCCGCCGCCCGCGCGCTTATGGATACCGACAAATCGGCCGAAGAGATCGCGCGCCGCGCCCTCGAAATCGCCGCCGACATCTGCGTCTACACCAACCACAATATCGTGGTGGAATCGCTGGATGTCGAAGGCTGAATCTCAGGCCTTCCTGCCGCTGTCGCGGCGAACAAAGACGAATTGCGGCCGGGCGCTGATGGCCCTGGACCGCCAGGAGAATGATACGCAATGACGACCTTTTCCCCCCGCGAGATCGTTTCCGAACTCGATCGCTACATTATCGGCCAGCATGACGCCAAACGCGCCGTTGCGATCGCGCTGCGTAACCGCTGGCGGCGGCAGCAGCTCGACCCGAGCCTGCGCGACGAAGTGATGCCGAAGAACATCCTGATGATCGGCCCGACCGGTGTCGGCAAGACCGAGATCTCCCGCCGTCTGGCAAAACTCGCCGGCGCGCCCTTCATCAAGGTGGAAGCCACCAAATTCACCGAAGTCGGTTATGTGGGCCGCGATGTCGAGCAGATCATCCGTGATCTGGTAGAGGTCGGCATCGGTCTCGTGCGTGAGAAGAAGCGGACCGAGGTCCAGGCCAAGGCGCATGTCAGCGCCGAGGAGCGCGTCCTCGATGCGCTGGTGGGCACCACCGCATCGCCCGCCACCCGTGAGAGCTTCCGCAAGAAGCTGCGGGACGGCGAGCTCGACGACAAGGAAATCGATATCGAGGTGGCCGATGCCGGTTCCGGCATGGGAGGCTTCGAAATTCCCGGCATGCCGGGCGCCAATATCGGCGTGCTCAACCTGTCGGAAATGTTCGGCAAGGCGATGGGCGGACGTACCAAGAAGGTTCGCACGACGGTCAAGGCCTCCTATACCGATCTGATCCGTGATGAATCCGACAAGCTGATCGACAATGAGGTGATCCAGCGCGAGGCCGTTCGCTCCACCGAGAATGACGGGATCGTCTTCCTCGATGAAATCGACAAGATCGCCGCCCGCGACGGCGGCATGGGCGCCGGCGTTTCGCGCGAAGGCGTCCAGCGCGACCTTCTGCCGCTCGTCGAAGGCACGACGGTTTCGACCAAATACGGGCCGGTGAAGACGGATCATATCCTCTTCATTGCCTCAGGCGCCTTCCATGTCTCCAAACCTTCCGATCTTCTGCCGGAGTTGCAGGGCCGATTGCCGATCCGCGTCGAATTGCGCCCGCTGAACAAGGAGGACTTCCGCCGGATCCTGACCGAGACGGAAGCAAGCCTCATCCGCCAGTATCGCGCGCTTATGGAAACCGAAAGCCTGAACCTCGAATTCACCGAGGACGCGATCGATGCGCTCGCCGATGTCGCCGTCCATCTGAACTCTTCGGTCGAAAACATCGGCGCCCGCAGGCTGCAGACGGTGATGGAGCGGGTCCTGGACGACATTTCCTACAACGCCCCGGATCGCGGCGGGACGGCCGTCACCATCGATGCCGCTTATGTGCGCGAACATGTCGGCGATCTCGCGCAAAATACCGATCTCTCGCGCTTCATTCTGTGATATTGGCGCACCGGTCCATGCCTTTCCCGACGTGGATGCCGGATTGTGACGAACTCTCTCTCGACAGCGGGCCTTTTACTTTTTAGTGAAGGCCCGTTTTGTTTTCCGTTCCGGCTTTATTCGGCCAAGATTCTGGTCCAGTCAGCCGCATCGCAAACAGGATGATGGAACGGGACGGGATAGCGGATCGTGCGACGCCTTTTGACAAGCCTCTTGATTGCCGTTGCCCTGGCGAATTCGGCGCCCGCCTTCGCCATGCAGACGGTGCCGGCCGGCAATCGTCATGCCGAGCAGCCCGATATTCCGGGCGCTTCCGTCAGGCGCACCAAGGGAACCAAGAGCAGCTTCGATCTGAAGTATGAAAAGGTTCACGAGCTGCTGGTAACCGATCGCGAGCTTATGGCCAAGATCCGCAAGGTCTCCAGCGCCTACGGCATCAATCCCATCCATGTCGTCGGCGCGATCGTTGGCGAACACACCTATAATGTCGACGCCTACGACCGGCTGCAATCCTATTATGTCAAGGCCGCTTCCTACGCCGGAGAAAGCTTCCGCTTCGCCTATGACGGCGAGAACGTCGATGAATTCGTGGCGCGGCCGCAATTTGCCGAATGCAAAGTCAAGAGTGATTCCTACACGCTGTGGTCCTGCCGCGAAGATGTCTGGGAAAGCGATTTCCGCGGCAAGACCGTGGGTGGCAAGAGCTTCCCCAACAATCGCTTCAGCGCGGTTTTCTTTCAGCCCTTCTATGCCGGTCAGACCTTCGGCCTCGGCCAGGTCAATCCGCTGACGGCGCTGATGCTCTCCGATCTCGTGGCCCGCGTCTCCGGTTATCCGAAGCTGAACGAGAAGAATGCCGGCGCCGTCTACAGGGCGATCATGGATCCGGATATCTCGCTCGCTTTCGTCGCGGCCTCGATCCGCCGGTCGATCGACGATTACAAGGAGATTGCCGGCATGGATATCTCGGGCAACCCCGGTCTGACGGCAACGCTTTACAATGTCGGCAACTCGCGCCAGCGCGCCGCCGCACTCGCTGCGAAAAACCGCTCTTCGGGTGCGACCGTCTGGCCGGAAGAGAATTATTACGGCTGGCTGATCAATGACAAGCTGGACGAACTGAAGGGTCTGCTCTAGCTTCAGAGCCTGACGGGAAGCGTTGATCTTCCCCAAAAGGCTTTTCCGATGGACATGCGTCCTGAACCCTTCGTTCCCCCGGCACCGTTGCCGCGCACCGTGCCGCCGAGCCGGCTTGAAATCATCCGCACCATCCTGCGCAATCCGCTCGAACTCTGGGGTGAGCCGTCCTATACGCTGCCCTGGATCCGCACCAATTTCTTCGGCCAGAGGACGCTGATCGTCAATGATCCCGGCCTCATCAAGCATGTACTGGTCGACAATGCCAATAATTACCGCATGTCGGATGTGCGCCAGCTCGTCCTGCGTCCGATCCTCCGCGACGGTCTTCTGACCGCCGAAGGTCCTGTCTGGAAAAGATCACGCAAGGCAGTGGCGCCTGTTTTTACGCCCCGCCATGCCCAGGGCTTTGCCGGGCAGATGCTGCGCCAGTCGGAAGATTATGCCGGCAAATATCAGAGCGCGGGCGAGGCGGGGGCAATTTTCGATGTCAGCACCGACATGACCGAACTGACCTTCGCGATTCTCGCCGACACGTTATTTTCGGGTGAAATCGTCACCTCGAGCGGTCATTTCGCCGATGACGTCAATGCTCTCCTGCATCGCATGGGCCGCGTCGACCCGATGGATCTGATGCGCGCTCCTTCCTGGATTCCACGTGTGACACGCATCGGCGGTCAGAAAGTGCTGGAGAAATTCCGTGCCATCGTGCGCGACACGATGGATATGCGAACCGCAAAGATGAAGGCCGATCGCGCTACAGCACCCGAAGATTTCCTGACCTTGCTGCTGGAACAGGCCGGCCCAGACGGGCTGACGAAGGAAGAAATCGAAGACAATATTCTGACCTTTATCGGCGCGGGGCATGAGACCACGGCACGGGCATTGGCCTGGGCGCTCTATTGTGTCTCGAACAGCCCGCATATCCGCGAGGCGATGGAAACAGAAATCGACTCGGTGCTCGCCACCGGGGCCGAACCTGTGGAATGGCTGGATATGATGCCGCAAACCCGCGCCGCCTTCGAGGAGACCTTACGCCTCTATCCGCCGGCGCCATCGATCAACCGCGCCGCCATATCGGACGATTCCTGGACAAGCCCCAAAGGCGAGCGGGTCGAGCTCGAGGCCGGGATCACCGTACTCATCATGCCCTGGACGCTGCATCGCCACGAACTCTATTGGGACAGGCCGCGCGCCTACATGCCCGAGCGCTTCCTGCCGGAAAATCGCGGCTCCATCGGCCGCTTCCAGTTCCTGCCTTTTGGCGCCGGTCCGCGTGTCTGCATCGGCGCAACCTTTGCGCTTCAGGAGGCGGTGATTGCCCTTGCCGTGCTGATGCATCGCTATCGCTTCGATTGCACCGATGAGACCAATCCCTGGCCGGTGCAGAAGCTGACGACGCAGCCGCAGAACGGCCTGCCGATGCGGGTAACGCCGCGCATAATTTCCCGACAAGCATAAATCTTTCGAATTATTGCGGAATTGACTGTGAATGAAAGCCGGGCAAAGTGGCAGCATTCACAGTCGTTGCCAGGGAGAATGTCGCATGAGCCGCATTGATAAGAACGGTCTTGCCATCGAAGCCGTCCTTCATGATTTCCTCGTCCAGGAGGTTCTGCCGGGTCTGGCGATCGATGCGGACAAGTTCTTTGCCGATTTTTCGGCGATCGTCCACGATCTTGCCCCGAGGAATCGCGCCCTGCTGGCAAAACGCGACGAGCTGCAGGTCAAGATCGACGACTGGTATCGCCAGCACGGCGCGCCTGCGGATATGGACGACTACCAATCCTTCCTGCGCGGGATCGGCTATCTCATGCCAGAAGGATCGGACTTCCAGGTTTCGACCCAAAATGTCGACCCCGAGATCGCCTCGATCGCTGGCCCGCAGCTCGTCGTTCCCGTCATGAACGCCCGTTATGCGCTGAACGCTGCCAATGCCCGCTGGGGCTCGCTCTATGATGCACTCTACGGCACGGACGCCATTCCGGAGAGCGACGGCGCTGAAAGGGGCAAGGGTTACAATCCGAAGCGCGGCGAGAAGGTCATCGCCTGGGTACGCGATTTCCTCGATATGTCAGTGGCGTTGCAGGACAGCAGCTGGAAGAATGTCGGCAGCTTCGCCGTCAAGGATGGCGTGCTTGTCATCAGATCGGTCGATGGCGAGCAGGCCATGCTGGTCGATGGCGGGCGTTTTGCCGGCTATCTCGGCGATGCTGCCGCCCCGACGCATGTTCTCCTGAAGAACAACGGCATCCATATCGAGATCGTCATCGATGCGACGACGGCGATCGGCAAGACCGATCCGGCCCATATTTCCGATGTCTGGCTGGAATCGGCGATCACCACGATCATGGACTGCGAGGATTCGATTGCCGCCGTCGATGCCGAGGACAAGACCGTCGTCTACCGCAACTGGCTCGGCCTGATGAAGGGCGACCTGCAGGAAGAGGTGGTAAAGGGCGGAACGAGCTTCGTCCGCAAGCTCAACCCGGATCTGGACTATACCGGTCCGGATGGCACAGCCTTCGAGCTGCATCGCCGCTCGCTGATGCTGGTGCGCAATGTCGGCCACCTGATGACCAATCCGGCCACCCTCGACCGCGACGGTGCCGAAGTGCCGGAGGGCATCATGGACGCCGTCATCACCGGCCTGATCGCCCTTTACGATATCGGGCCGGCCGGCCGGAGGAAGAATTCCCGCACCGGCTCCATGTATGTGGTCAAGCCGAAGATGCATGGGCCCGAAGAGGTCGCCTTCGCCGTCGAGATCTTTTCGCGGGTCGAAGATGCGCTTGGCATGGCGCGCAACACCATCAAGATGGGCATCATGGATGAGGAGCGCCGCACGACGGTCAATCTCAAGGAATGCATCCGTGCTGCCCGCGAGCGGGTCGTCTTCATCAATACCGGCTTCCTCGACCGCACTGGCGACGAGATCCACACCTCGATGGAAGCCGGCCCGATGATTCGCAAGGGCGACATGCGTCAGGCGGCCTGGATTTCGGCCTATGAGAACTGGAACGTCGACATCGGCCTCGAATGCGGCCTTGCCGGCCACGCCCAGATCGGCAAGGGCATGTGGGCGATGCCGGATCTGATGGCGGCGATGCTGGAGCAGAAGATCGCCCACCCGAAGGCCGGCGCCAACACCGCCTGGGTCCCGTCGCCGACCGCCGCCACCCTGCATGCCACCCATTATCACCGGGTCAATGTCGCCAGGGTTCAGCAGGGGCTGAAGGACCGCGCCCGCGCCAAGCTCTCCGACATTCTCTCGGTGCCGGTTGCGGTGCGGCCGAACTGGACGCCGGAGGAAATCCAGCGGGAACTTGACAACAATGCCCAGGGCATCCTCGGCTACGTCGTGCGCTGGGTCGATCAGGGCGTCGGTTGCTCGAAGGTGCCCGATATCAACAATGTCGGCCTGATGGAGGATCGCGCCACATTGCGCATCTCGGCCCAGCACATGGCGAACTGGCTGCACCAAAAGGTCGTCACCGAGGCGCAGATCGTCGAAACCATGAAGCGCATGGCGGCCGTCGTCGACCGGCAGAATGAGGCGGATCCCCTCTACCAGCCGATGGCCGGCAATTTCGACGGCTCGATCGCCTTCCAGGCCGCCCTCGACCTCGTGCTGAAGGGCAGGGAACAGCCGAACGGCTATACCGAGCCGGTGCTTCATCGCCGCCGTCTCGAGCGGAAGGCGAAGCAGGCCGGTTGAGGGTATACTGAGAATATGAAAAGGCCGCCGAGACGATAGTCCGGCGGCCTTCTTTATACCGAATTCACTATCTAGCTTACTGGATGACGACGACCTTGGACGTGCCCTTGCCGGGACGGACGCGGCTATAAAGATCGATCACGTCCTGGTTCATCAGGCGAATGCAGCCCGAGGAAGCGGCGGTGCCGATCGAGGCCCATTCCGGCGTGCCGTGCAGGCGGAACAGCGTGTCCTTGCCATCCTCGTTGAATAGATACATGGCGCGCGCGCCGAGCGGATTGCTGAGGCCCGGGCCCATGCCGTCCTCGACATACTTGGCGACGTCAGGGCGGCGAACTGCCATTTCCTTCGGCGGGTGCCAGGTCGGCCATTCCTGCTTCCAGGCGACGTAGGCGGTGCCGGCCCATGCGAAGCCCTGCTTGCCGACGCCGATGCCGTAGCGCATCGCCTTGCCGTTGGCCAGGATGTAATAGAGGAAGCGCTCGCGCGTGTTGACGATGATCGTACCCGGGCGCTCGGTGGTCTGGTAGCTGACGACCTGGCGGCGGAACTGCGGCTTGACCCTGTCGATCGGTATCGCCGGCAGAGAATATCCGGCATCCTTCGTCACGCCATAGGCGTCGTTAAAGATCTGGGCTGTCTGTACCGTCGGGCCTGCGCCCTTGTCGTCGACGGATGCGCTGTCGGAATTTGTGGAGCAACCGGCCAGTGCGAGCGTCGTCAGCAGGCCAAATACCGGGAATGCATTGCGGATGCGCATAGATGACTCTTGAAGTTTTAGGGCAAGGAGAACAGTCTTTCGACCATCGTTGATTATGGTTTATTTTCGATTAACTTGCGCTTTGCAAGGCTACTGCAGCGCGACAAATCGGTCTGCGGCGCAAATTAGAAGCGCATGGTTTTTTTGCAACAACACGCCAGCCCCTACTGTGGTTATCCATGACGATTTTGAGCGTTTACAATAACAATCCGTTAATCGATGGCCGGCAATCGGACAGAGCCATGATGGTGCGGCGCGGAACGCAGATTTTGCTGCATGAAATGCGCCATGCCGTGCTGCCCGAACTGCCGCTGGCCAGCGGCCGCCGTGCTGATTTGATCACCGTTTCGGAAAAGGGCGAGGTCTGGATCATCGAAATCAAGACCTCGATCGAGGATTTCAGGGTGGATCGCAAATGGCCGGAATACCGGCTGCATTGCGACCGGCTGTTCTTCGCGACTCACGAAGGTGTGCCGCTCGACATCTTTCCCGAGGAGTGCGGGCTTTTCCTCTCGGACGGTTATGGCGCCCATATGATTCGCGAAGCGCCAGAACACCGTTTGGCCCCGGCCACGCGTAAATCCGTCACGCTCAATTTCTCGCGCGCCGCCGCGCAACGGCTGATGATGGCCGAATGGGCGAACGGAAAGCCGTTCACCGTCGATGACGTTTGACGGATGTCCCGGCTATTTCGGCGCGCGTTTGGCGAGGATGCGCTGCAGCGTGCGCCGGTGCATATTGAGCCGGCGCGCCGTTTCCGAGACGTTGCGCTCGCACATTTCATAGACCCGCTGAATGTGTTCCCAGCGCACCCGGTCGGCCGACATCGGGTTCTCGGGAAGCTCGGCCTTTTCGCCCGGCCGCTGCGTCAGCGCCGAGAAGACGTCGTCGGCATCCGCGGGCTTTGCCAGGTAATCGACGGCGCCGAGTTTTACGGCGGTCACCGCGGTTGCGATATTGCCGTAGCCGGTCAGCACGATGATCCTAGTGTCGTCGCGCCGCTGGCGGATCGCTTCGATGACATCAAGCCCATTGCCGTCGCCGAGGCGAAGGTCGACCACTGCATATTTCGGCGGCCTGCCTTTCGATTTCGCAACTCCCTCCGCCACTGATTCGGCCGTTTCCACCTGGAAACCGCGCATCTCCATCGCCCGGGCCAGCCGGCGCAGGAACGGCCCGTCGTCGTCGACGATCAGCAGGCTGGCGTCGGGACCGATATGGTCTTCATCCCCAGCGGCGAAATTTTCGTGATTGCGTTCTGTCATCGTCTTGGCCCTGGCGCTTGAACGCCTGATCTGCGTAAATCGCTTATATCCTACTTATGCCGACAAAGTCACTTTGTCGAATTTGCGTCGATCAGCATGCGCGGCCATTCGATCCGGATACGCGCGCCCGCACTTTCCGGGTCGCGATTCTCGAAAACCAGCGATGCGCCCGAGCGCTCCAGCAGCGTCTTGGCGATGAAAAGCCCGAGCCCGAGGCCGCCCGCCGTATCCTCTTTTTGCCGCTTGGTCATGTAAGGCTCGCCGATCCGCGTCAGAATATCGGGGGCGTAACCGTTGCCGTCGTCCTCGATGACGATCAGCACTTTATCGTGATCATGCTCGACGGTGATCCTCACTTTCTCCCGGGCATAATCGACGGCATTCTCGATCAGGTTGCCGAGCCCGTACATAATGCCGGCGTTGCGGTCGGTCACCGGCTCGTCCTTGCGCGGGCTCTTTTCGATCAGCTCCAGCGTAATGCCGAATTCCCGGTGAGGCGCGACGATCTCTTCGATCATCGAGGAAAGCGGCAGGCGGCGCATATGCGCGTCGCCTTCTGAAGACAGTGTCGTCAGCCGCCGCAGGATGTCACGGCAGCGCTCGCTCTGGCTGCGCAGCAGCATTACGTCCTCGCGGAAACGATCGTCGTCCTTGAGTTCCCGCTCCATTTCCTTGGCGACGACGCTGATCGTGGCAAGCGGCGTGCCGAGTTCGTGGGCAGCGGCCGCCGCCAGTCCGTCGAGCTGGGAAAGATGCTTTTCCCGCTGCAGCACCAGTTCGGTCGCAGCCAGCGCATCGGCAAGCTGACTCGCTTCCATCGACACCCGGTAGGCGTAAAAGGCAGCGAAGGCCATGGTCGAGGCGATCGAACACCAGACACCGAACTGCATGACGTTGTGGACATTGATCTCGACGCCGTCGAACCACGGCAACGGAAAGGGCGAAAAGGCAAGCACCGTGATACAGACCATCGCAAAGCCGATCAGCGCCGTGCTGTAACGAATCGGCTGCGAGGCAAACGAGATGATGACCGGCACGCAGACGAGGGCTGCGAAAGGATTGGCTAGGCCGCCGGTGATGAAGAGCAGCGCGCAGAGCTGCAGAAGATCGAAGCCGAGCAGTGTAAAGGCGGCCGGCGCTTCCAGCCGGTGTGTCGGCGGATAGCGGATCGTCAGGTAGAAATTCACCCCGGCAAGGGCGGCGATTAGCGAAGAGCTGGCGATCAGCGGCAAGGGAAATTTCAGCCAGAAGGCCACGATGAACACCGTCAGCGCCTGTCCGCAGACCGCGAGCCAACGCAGCCGCACCAGCGTCTGCAGGCGCAGCCTGCGGCTGCTGTGCCGGTCTTCCAGCGTATGGCTTTCCGTCTTGTCGATCATGCCGCGGGCTCCTCAAATGGCCCTCATGTACCACGCGGTTTAGCCCGTGTCGTCGGCAACGCCTCTTCCGGCCGCTCCGGCCAGGGATGCCGCGGATAACGGCCGCGCATATCGGCGCGCACATCCTTCCATGAGCCGGCCCAGAAGCCCGGCAGGTCGCGGGTCGTCTGTATCGGCCGATGCGCCGGCGAAGTTAGTTCGAGCAGCAGCGGCAGACGGCCTCCGGCTATCGCCGGGTGCTGCTTCAGCCCGAACAGCTCCTGCACGCGGATCGTCAACACCGGCTCCTCGCCTTCATATTGGATCGGATGCCTTTGACCGGTCGGCGCTTCGAAATGGGTCGGTGCAAGTCGGCTAAGGTCGCGCTGCAACGCGTGCGGCACCAAGGACATCAGCCCGTTCGAAAGCCCGGCTGCGGAGATCTCGGAGAGGCCGCGGGCCTCCGTCTGAAACGGGCCGAACCAGTCCTCCAGCCGGGAAAGCAGGGCATTGTCGCTGACATCGGGCCAGGGATCGCCGATCGTCCGGTGAAGAAATCCGATCCGCTCGCGAAGCTGCACGGCCTCCTTCGAGAAGGCGAGGTGATCGAGCCCGAGCTCGCGCACGCCCTCTACCAGCGCCTGGGTGACCGCGGCTCCGGAAGGTCGTGGCAAGGGCGTCTCTTCGAAGACGATCGCACCGAGCCGGGTTGCCCGCCGCGCCCGTATCTGCCTGCTTTGCCGGTCGAAGAAGATCTGATCGCCGGTTTTGATCTCGCCGGGCAGCTCGGCTTCGATGTCGCCGCGTGTCACCTCGGCCGCCGCCAGAACCCGCGCCTGCGCCGCCCGCCCGGTGAGATCGGCGATGACAAGCATCTGGCTGCCGGCCAGTCTCTCGGTTTCCGGCAGTTCCGCGCCGCGCCCGTTCGCCATCACGAATCGGCCGCGCCCGCCGCGCTGAAGGGCGATTCGATCCGGGAATGCATGCAGCAGCAACTGCCCCGCAAGCGCCGGCGCCGTGGAGATCACTTTGTCGAGGCTGCTCGCCAGCCGTCCTGCCAGCCGCCGCGAGGCTTCGGCTCTTTCGCCGCGCTCGGCTTTGAAGCGTCGCAGCCGCTCCTCGATATCGATGTTCGTCCCGCCCAGTCCCTGTTCGGTCAGAAGCACGGCAATCAATGCCGCATCCCGGGCGTGCCCCGATTCGCCTGCAGAAACGACCATGGCGGCGAGCCGCGGCGGCAAGGCGAGATCGCGCATGACCTTGCCGCGCGCCGTCAGCGCTCCATCCTTGTCGAGCGCACCGAGCTGGCCGAGCAGCACGCGCGCTTCCCTGAGCGTCGTCTCCGGCGGCTGGTCGACAAAGGCAAGCGATGCCGGATCCTGAACGCCCCAATGGGCGAGATCGAGCACCAGCCCGGAAAGATCGCTGGAAAGGATCTGCGGCGGTGTGAAGGCCGGCAGGGCCGCCGTCTGTCCCTGGTGCCACAGCCTGACGGCGATGCCCGGTTCCGTTCGGCCGGCGCGGCCCGCCCGCTGATCGGCCGACGCCCGTGACACGCGCACCGTCTCCAGCCTTGTGATCCCGGTCGACGCCTCGAACACCGGCAGACGCTGCAGCCCGCTGTCGATCACGATCCTGACACCGTCGATGGTGATCGAGGTTTCGGCGATCGACGTCGCCAGCACGATCTTACGCATTCCTTTGGGCGCCGGTCGTATTGCCGCGTCCTGCTCCTTCTGGCCAAGATTGCCATAGAGCGGCGCAATCAGTGTTTCGCTTCCGAATCGTCCCTGCAGGCGTTCCGCGGTTCGGGTAATTTCCGCCTGGCCGGGCAGGAAAGCGAGGATCGAGCCGGTTTCATCGGCATGGGCATCGAGTATCGCCCGCGTGACCGCATCCTCGATACGCTCACCGCCTGGTCGATCCTGGTAACGCGTATCGATCGGAAAGCTGCGTCCCAGGCTTTCGATGACAGGTGGATGAGAGAGCAGGGCCGCCACACGCTCGACGTCGAGGGTCGCCGACATAACGAGGATCCGCAAATCCTCGCGCAGCGCCGATTGGACGTCGAGCGCCAGCGCCAGCCCGAAATCGGCATCCAGCGAACGCTCGTGGAATTCGTCGAAGATTACGACCGAGACCCCGGCGAGTTCCGGATCGTCGAGGATCATCCGGGCAAAAACCCCTTCGGTCACCACCTCGACCCGCGTCGCCGCCGATATCCTGTTGTCGAGGCGCATGCGGTAGCCGACCGTGCCGCCAACCTGTTCACCGAGCAATGATGCCATCCGGTTTGCCGCCGCCCGCGCCGCCAGCCGCCGCGGCTCGAGCAGGATGATCTTGCCGTCGCCGCGCCAGGCCTGGTCGAGCAGGTAAAGCGGCACCAGCGTCGTCTTGCCGGCGCCGGGTGGCGCCGAAAGAACGGCGCGTTTCTGCTCAGCCAGGGCGGCGCCGACGGCCGGCAGGACATGTGAAACCGGAAGCTCCGGCAATGATGCACTGATTGTCACTTTCGTCCTGTCATCGTCTCATAGGCAAGGAGGTGGCGCCGGCCGGCTGTTCTTCTTTGAGGACAAACCTTCACTCCGCCGGACCGGTCTTTCCTCCGAGACTAGCGAGTGAGGCGCGCTATAGG
>NZ_CM131436.1:0-1565000 GCF_051810745.2 Rhizobium sp. F40D2 | reverse complement strand
AGGGCTCTGCGAAGTCGCAAGACGACGTATAGGGTCTGACGCCTGCCCGGTGCTGGAAGGTTAAGAGGAGAGGTGCAAGCTTTGAATCGAAGCCCCAGTAAACGGCGGCCGTAACTATAACGGTCCTAAGGTAGCGAAATTCCTTGTCGGGTAAGTTCCGACCTGCACGAATGGCGTAACGACTTCCCCGCTGTCTCCAACATAGACTCAGTGAAATTGAATTCCCCGTGAAGATGCGGGGTTCCTGCGGTCAGACGGAAAGACCCCGTGCACCTTTACTATAGCTTTACACTGGCATTCGTGTCGGCATGTGTAGGATAGGTGGTAGGCTTTGAAGCGGGGACGCCAGTTTCCGTGGAGCCATCCTTGAAATACCACCCTTATCGTCATGGATGTCTAACCGCGGCCCGTCATCCGGGTCCGGGACAGTGTATGGTGGGTAGTTTGACTGGGGCGGTCGCCTCCGAAAGAGTAACGGAGGCGCGCGATGGTGGGCTCAGACCGGTCGGAAATCGGTCGTCGAGTGCAATGGCATAAGCCCGCCTGACTGCGAGACTGACAAGTCGAGCAGAGACGAAAGTCGGTCATAGTGATCCGGTGGTCCCGCGTGGAAGGGCCATCGCTCAACGGATAAAAGGTACGCCGGGGATAACAGGCTGATGACCCCCAAGAGTCCATATCGACGGGGTTGTTTGGCACCTCGATGTCGGCTCATCGCATCCTGGGGCTGGAGCAGGTCCCAAGGGTTTGGCTGTTCGCCAATTAAAGCGGTACGTGAGCTGGGTTCAGAACGTCGTGAGACAGTTCGGTCCCTATCTGCCGTGGGTGTAGGAATATTGACAGGATCTGTCCCTAGTACGAGAGGACCGGGATGGACATATCTCTGGTGGACCTGTTGTCCTGCCAAGGGCATAGCAGGGTAGCTATATATGGACGGGATAACCGCTGAAGGCATCTAAGCGGGAAACCCACCTGAAAACGAGTATTCCCTATCAGAGCCGTGGAAGACGACCACGTTGATAGGCCGGGTGTGGAAGTGCGGCAACGCATGAAGCTTACCGGTACTAATAGCTCGATCGGCTTGATCGTTCTCATTGACTGTGCTCATCAGCCAAAGGCTGCTGAAGTCAGTAGTGAATAGATGGTAGTGAGTAGCGGGAATCGCTGCTCATATCGCCATCCACTCATCAGCCAAAGACGTGTTCAAAACTAATCACTAACGACTAGTCACTAATCACTAGTCGCCCGTGAACCAGCTTCTCAAACATAAAGTTGCGCTTTGCCGACCTGGTGGTTATGGCGGGGTGGCTGCACCCGTTCCCTTTCCGAACACGGCCGTGAAACGCCCCTGCGCCCATGGTACTTCGTCTTAAGACGCGGGAGAGTAGGTCGCTGCCAGGTCTGCAAAACGCAACTTCATAAAAAACAATCTTCTCGCACAATACTAACGGCCAAGGCCGTCAAAAGGCCGCTCGCAAAGCGGCCTTTCGTGTTACAATACTTCAGCAAGTCCAATCGACTTGCGCTGGCGCGGGGTGGAGCAGCCCGGTAGCTCGTCAGGCTCATAACCTGAAGGCCGCAGGTTCAAATCCTGCCCCCGCAACCAAATCTTCCAAACACAACACGCAAAAACCCGCCTCATGGCGGGTTTTTGCGTTCTGCGGATGTCGCGAAGGTACCCAGCGCGCGGCAGCGGGGTTCTTAGTCCAGCCCATTCCGGGCCAGGAATTCTGCTGCCTTCATCGTCTCCAAGGCATTCGCTGTCTCCCTGAAGTACGGCAACGTCTGCCAGAGACTGCGGTCGCCGACGATATAGAAGCGGCGCTTGGCGCGTGTCAGCGCCACGTTCAGGAGGTTCGGCTTCGATGCGGCCCAGGCAGCAGCTCCGCTATGCCAGGCATCGGCGCCGAGCACCATGAAAACGATGTCTTCCTCCTTGCCCTGGAAGGTATGGACCGTGCCTATCCGCTCGCGCAGCCACCGCGACAACCGCAATGGGGGAGATCGCATATTTCCGAGCGGATCGATCCATGGCGCATGGGCCAGAGCCTGCCTCAGATTGTTTTTGATCTCCTTGAAGGGCGAGATGATGTAGAGGTCCGGCAATGCGCCGTCGCGGCGATAGGTGGCAGTGAGGACGTCGACGATGAAGTCCGTCTGTTCTGTAACCGCTTGTTTGCCCGATACCCTGCCCCTGACGTCGATCCAGGCGCTGTCGCCATAAAATGGCGGTGCGTCGCCGGCCGGCCGGTGCTTTTCCAGCCCGAATACCATCTTGTTCTGATAGGCGATCCGGTTGGCAAGACCGAACATCGGATCGATGCAGCGCCGATGCACCCGGAGAGGGGAGCCGATCCAAAGCCCGTCCGCTTCCTCGCCGGGAACCGTCGTTCCATAGCGGTTGGCGGCATCGGCGAGCATCTGCACCGACGCCCGGTTCGGCGAATATCGTCCTGCCGCCGTGTGGGTTGAGAGAGCAGACGCGGCGGTGATCAGCGCGCTGGGAAGGATGAAGACCGGTTCGATTTGCTGCGGATCGCCGATGGCCATGACGCGGCGCCCCCGCAACAAGGCCCCGACCGCCGCTTGCGGCACCGCCTGACCGGCCTCGTCGATGAAGATCCAGCCGATCGAACCGGCGTCAAGCCCGCGGAATTGCCGGGCGAAGGACGCGAATGTCGTCGAGACGATGGGAACGATCATGAAAAGGCTCTGCCAGATCAATGCAATGTGCTCGTCATCGACGGGACTGTTGTTGGACAGCAGTTTGCTGATGGCGACGATGTTTCCGCCAAAACCTCCGCCCTTCCTTCCAACCTCTGCCAGCCATGCTTCGTGCAGCGTCAAAGCCGCTTCCAGCAATGCCGACCGCAGACCCGCCAACTCGTCCTCATGCCAGAGACCGTCGACCTGGAACCGGTCGGTCTCGAGATCGGCAAGCCGTTCGGGTATGGCGGGATGGCTGAAAACTTCCCCCAGACGGTCGAATTCCTCTCTTTTCCTCTCCCGGATTTTCTGCCGTGACCGCAGTGCCTGTTCTGCCCGCTCATATTCTCGCAAAGCCTGTTCCCGCTGAGGCCCATGGATCTTCGCAAGATGCTGCTCGCATTCCGTCCGTGCCTTGCGCAATTCCAGCTGAAGACGCGCATTGGCGCCGACATCCTGCCGGTGCTGGCGGGCGGGGCTGCTCGGCATCACCCGCTCCCACCAGGCAGGCGCGCTGCGGTCGAGCAACTGTTCCTCCTCCTTCAGATGCAACAACTCTTCCCTGATCCGAAGCATTTCGGCCGCCACCCCATCGCAGTGCTCCTGCGCGCGCCGAAGGTCGGCGGCAGCAGCCGCGACCCGTTCAAGCGCGTCGCGGCAGAATGCATCCTGCGAGACCCGCACGATGTCGTCATGGAGATCGGCATAACGTGCATATTGACCGATCTTCTCGCGAACCCGGTCGTCGGCGGCACGAAAGGCCGACGCTGCTTCGGCGAAGCTCGGCCCCTCGTAGCTCTCTCGCCACTGCCAGATCGTCTGCGGCTTGGCCGCGCCGGACCAGCCGGGGTTCGGCCGTTCGGGGATCTCCATGAAGGCGAAACGTTCCTTGAAAGCTCGCCGGTTCCTGGAGTTGCCGAGCGCACAGGCAATCAGCCCCCATGGGCGGTCACCGTCGGAGAGCTTGACGGCGGCGCCATTGTCCTTTTGGCAAGCGATCTTGTGCGCGACCGTCTGCAGATATTGGAGCGAAGACGTCCTGGCGATCGAGCTTCGCTTGGGAAGGTCGCGCGAAATATTCTCCACCGCGGCATTGTTGGAGGAGGCGACGACCATTTCGAAACCGGCAAGGGTCGGGATTAACGCCGAGATCGAAGCGGTGCTGCGGTCTGTGAAGATGGCGCGGCGCGGCGATCCGTCGAAGGCATCGCGCGCCGTCTTCAAGGTGGAGAGCACCCGGGCGCGCTTAACGATATTATCCGCGAACATGTCGCGAAGCAGGGTCGTCTTTCCCGTTCCCGGTGGTCCGTTGACCGAGAAAAGTCCGGTTTCCGAAAGCTCGCCGATGGCCGAATTGATCGCGAACTGCTGCATGAGGCTCATCGCGTGATGAGGTTCGCTGAGCCAGCGTCCGCGGTTGAGATTGCCTGGATGCAAGGCCCGAACGATCGCCTTGCGCCCATCCTCCGAATAGAGGTCGACCCGCTTCTCGGGGGCAAGCGGGGTGAGATATCGCCTGAGCGGCTCGGGAATATCGCCCTGTTTGACGCACATTATCGCCCGCTCGATATCCTCGATGAAAAAGCTGTTCAGGATACCGATTTCTTCCTCGACGCTTGTACTCTCATCCTCCTCATCGTCGCCATCGGGCGCATGGCTCTCCTGCTGCGGTGGCAGCGAGAGGATTTCGGGCCTTTCCGCCCTGTCTTTGTAGCGTATTTCAACGGCGGCAATGGGCTTCTCCTGATGCGCGGCGAAGCTCGCCCAATCGCAGAGCAATTCATGCAACGCCCGAATTTCGCCGGCATCGAGCGGCTGATCGGCGCCGTCGTCGTCGAAGGATGAAGATCTGAGCTGTCGCTGCGCCCGAAAATTCTGAAGCAATTCCGTCAGCTGCCGCTTGCTCTCGGCAAATGCCTCGTGGCTGAGCGAGGAGAGGCCGGATTTGCGTACCCGTCCCAGAGCCCATGGAAGCGTGGACACGGAAAATGTTTCGAAAATCGGCTCCCCCAGGGGTGTCAGCTGCAGGCTGGCAAAGCAGGTATCACCATCGAGATCGCCGCGTTCGGCATCCTCATATTCGTCGATATCGGCCGCAGCGCTATCGAAGTGCCTGCGGACGGCGGTAATTTCGGATTTGCCGAAAACGCCGAGGAACAGGGTAAAACCCGTGATCTGCTTCTCCGCGGGGATTGCTGGACGGCTGAGCGCGGCGCCGTCTTCGTCGAGTGTCCTTGCATGCAGCCAGAAGACACTTCGCCCTTCATCTGCGACGATACGGCTGGAGAGATCGTAGGGAATAAAGAACTCGATCTTGTGCCAGAAATCGAGAATGGCCAGAAGCCGTTCCCTTTCGGCGCCATCTGCATTGGTCCGCATGAGGTTCCACTGAGGCGTTGCAAAATAGGCTTGCGCCTCTTTTAACAACGATCGCCGCTCGAAATCAAAGACCATGGCGACTGCGCTGCCAGGAACCGCCGCAACGCATTGTCGCCGCCGGCAGGTACTCGTCAGTGCAGACGCGGCCGGCGTCGCTCGCTGAGCTGCCGGCCCCGGTTCCAGCGGGCGATGGTCTCGGACACGACATCGGTCTTGTGAGGCGTGGGTTCGGCGCTCGCCCGGATCCGTTCGAGGGCGGCATTTGCCTTGGCAACATAGTCGAGTGCTGCCGGATCGTCCGAATGCACGTCCCGGATCGCGGCGAAAACGGCCTCCGCCTCGGCCAGCCGTTTGCCGGCAGCAAGAGCGATAGCACGCTTGTAATGCGCCTGGATCAGATGCGGCCCGACCTCGCCGACCCGTCGGAACGTCTCGGCGGCCTGGTCGTATTGATGCAGGGCAAGCTGGGTGTCGCCAAGCCGCATGTTGATCAGCGTCGGATCGGGCGCTTGCTCGGCGAGAGCCTTATAGGCAGCCAGCGCCTCCGTCAGCCTGCCCCGGTCGAACAACAGATTGGCGAGCCCGAAGCCCGCGCCAGTATGGCCTGGAGCCGATTGCAGGACCTGATTGAAGGCAATTTCCGCTTTCCCGCGGGCGCCGTTGCGGTACATGTCGAGCGCCTGTTCATAGACGAAACGAATACTGCGCGGGTTGAGCGCGCCATGCAGATTCTGGCCATTGCGGGTGCGGAAGAGCGTGCAGCTGATCCGTCGTTCCTCGACTCCGAACATATATTTATAGGGCTCGTTTCCACGCAGGAAGTCATAGGTCTTGAAGCCCTGTTCGATCGCCCGCCGGATGCAGCAGCCATGCAGAATGAGACCGGGAGACGGCGTCGTCCAGTTTTCGTCGCGACCGGTGATATAGAAGAGGATCGCCTTCTTCTGCCGGTCGACGATATTTGCCAGCGCGCCGAGCGGCTGGTCGCCATGCCAGAAGACCGGCACCTCGAGATTGCCGTTGTTGAAGCAGTCCATCAGCATTTCGCGGGTGGTGATGATCAGCCGCTCGGTCCGCTCCGCGCCTTTGCGGGCGCTCCACTTGGTCCGCCAGAGATCGAAGAGGATGTCCAGGTCGCGATGGATGGTCTCGGGGGTCGCCATCGTAATGCGGTAGATATCGTCGCCTTCGACCTTGCGCAGGAACCGGCGGAGCTTCTGGCGCGTCTGGCTGCTCATGCGCTGTTCGAGATAATCGTCGAAGCTTGCCGGCAGGGGAACGATCGGGCAGATCGTATTGTCGATGTTCTCATTGTTTTTGGGCGAGCTGTCGCGAAACATCACCTCCGGCCCCCGCAACGCCTCGATCATCTTCTCGCGCCGCCCGGCAGGGCCGCTGAAATAATCGAGCTTCAGGTCGGTCCAGTTCTGATGTTTGATAAACAAGGCAAAGCCGGCAATGGCATGATGTTCGTAATCCGGCCTGACGATGAAGCCGGTATAATCGGCCGCAAAATTCCCGGCCATGATGATCTCGTCATAGAAGAGCCCGGTCTTTTCGTTCAGATGCGTGATGAGGCGCAAGGGAAAAAAAGCAACGTAGGGTGCGTCCGGATCGCGTTCGCGAAGGGCGAGTATGAACCAGCGGCGCCGGCGGGACAGATAATTCTTCAGCCAGATCCAGGAGAGGAAATGCTGCGCGTCGGGATCCTCCATGAAGACCTGATCCCAGTTGTCGCGCACCGCCTCCAACCCGGCAACGGTGTCGATGATGTCTATGCGCATGGCCGCCCCCCAATACCCCATACGTTACTCGGGAGCTTTCATTCTAAGGGGAAAAACCGATCTTCAAATAAACCGTCCGGATGATTTTCAGGGCTTAATTATGATTAGTTCTGAGCCGGCAAATAACCCAAAATCCGGATAGATTTCTCTTAAATAATTCAATCACATAGACTTAAGCGACTTGGATCGAACGCGACGCTTCAATATAGGTCGCGCAAGGTGCCCAAAGTTCGGCCACTCACCATACGTAAGGATTAGATCAGAGCTCGCCGGAGATCCGCGGGCTCGCATGGATAAAGGCCCAGAGCGTCCGGCTGATGGCGACGATCTCGGCGATCGACTTCTCCAAATGGTCGATCTCGCGCGCATCCATCTGCTCGATCTTGCCGTAGCGGATCTCCTTGTCGTCCTCGACCAGCCGCATCAATTGTGTGCTCGAAATCTCTCCCTTCTCGTCGAAGGAATAAATGCAATGATTGTATTTGTTGCGGGTTCTGGATTCCTTCTTCAGCCGCGCCATGGCTGAAAGGATCGCCTTCCGGTCGGAAGGCGGGGTCGAAGCGAGCTTGGAAAGCCGCTCGATGAGATCCATCCGTGCACGTGTGGTGTTGAGGGTCAGGAACACAACGATTGCCGCATCTTTTTCGACCCGGAGCAGATGGGCGATGATGTAGATCAGCAGACTTTCGGTATTCGTCCAGACATAGTTCAGGCGCCCGACCCGCAGTAGGACATCCGACATCGCCGCCATGCTCGCCCTTTCTTCCCCGGAGGGGATAATCCATCCCCAAGGGATAATAGATTGCCGACACCATATCAGAACACAGACAAATCCCTCATCCTCGCGGACCGCCGTCGTTTGCCGGATCGCCGCGGTCAGCGTTCCTTGAAAGCCCGAGACATGCTGTCGGTGATTGGTTTGCTGATATATTCGAAAAAGGTGCGTTCTGACGTCTGGATCAGTACTTCGGCCGGCATGCCTGGAACCGGATGGAAATTGTGCACCCGCGCAATCTCGGAATCGGGTATTGCGACGCGAACGATATAGACGTCCTTGACCGAGAGGCCCGCATTCTCCTCGATCGAATCGGCCGAGACGTAAAAGACCTTGCCCTGCAGAACCGGCGTCGTCCGCCGGTTGAGCGCCGTCAGCCGGATCGATGCCATTTCACCCTCGTGCAACTGATCGATGGAGGTTCGCAGCACCTGCGCTTCCAGGATCAGCGGCACATGCGCCGGCAGGATTTCCATGATCGGCTTGCCTGTGGTGATGACGCCGCCGGCGGTATGAAAATAGGAGCGTATAACGGTTCCCGACACCGGTGAACGGATGGTGGTCCGTTCGAGCACGCCTGCAGCCTCGCGCATCTGTTCGCGCACGCTGTCGAGATCGGATTCGGCGGTCTCGAGCGCATCGAGCGCCGCCTGCTTGTTGGAGTTGACGGCGATGACGGCTTCCTGGCGGAATTTCGCGATCTCTGCCTCGCTCTCGTTGATCTCGCCGTTCAGTCGCGCAATGTCGCCCATGGCATCGGCGATCGCCCGCTCGATCGCCAGCAGATCCGTCTTGCGCATATAGCCGACCTTGACCAGCCGGGCCTTGGAGTCGCGTTCCTCTGTCAGCAGCGATAGCTGCCTTTCGAAGGATTCCTTCTGGCCGGTATAACCGGTGAAACGGTATTCCAGCGATTGGATGTTTTTCTCGATCAGATTGAGCTGCTCTTCGAGCTTGATCTGCTTGCTGTGGAAGACGATGTTCTGGCTCTGGATGATCGCATTGATGTCCGGATCGCCCGCCTCTTTCGTCACAATCGTGGGAAGCTGGAATTCCCGCAGACCCTGTGCTTCGGCGCGGAGCCTTGTGACGACGGCTTCCAGGCGCAGGCGCCGAAGCTGCAGCATCCGCTCGTTAGAGCGAGAGGCTGTTGGATCGAGGGTCAGCAAAATATCGCCTTCCCTCACCGTATCACCCTCGCTGACGCGCATCTCCTTGATGATGCCGCCCTCCAGATGCTGGACGATCTTGTTGTTGCCGGTCGCAACGAAACTTCCCTGGGCGATGACAGCCGAGGCAAGCGGCGCCGTTGCGGCCCAAAAACCGAACCCTCCGAACGAGGTGAAGAGAACCGTCAGGCCGACGATGCTGTGCATCCGGATCGAGCGCGGCACGTCGCTATACCATTCGAGCTGCGCCGGACCGGCGGTCTCCTGTTGTTTCCGTGCCATAGCCTTCACCCTTCGATGCGCGGTGCTTGTTGACCGTTATTGCTGTTGTTCTTCGAAAGCGCCTGCAGCACCTCGATCCGCTCCCCGAACATGGCGACGGTGCCGTCCTTGAGCACCAGGATCTTGTCGACGCATTGGAGCAGGGCCGGGCGCTGAGTGATGGTCACGGTGGTGATGCCCTGCTTCTTGGCATGGATCAACGCCTTGGCAAGGGCTGCCTCACCCTGAGTATCGAGGTTCGAATTCGGCTCGTCGAGGACCACGAATTTGGGATTGCCGAAGAAGGCGCGGGCAAGCGCGATGCGCTGCTTCTGGCCGCCCGAAAGCGGAGCGCCGTCGGCGGCGACGACGGTCTCGTAGCCCTGCGGGAAACCCGCGATGAGCTCGTGTACGTCGGCCAGCACCGCGGCCTCGTAGATCTGGTGATCTTCGATGTCGTCGCGCATCCGGCAGATATTGGCCTTGATCGTGCCGGGAAAGAGCTGCACGTCCTGCGGCAGATAGCCGATGCTTTCGCCGAACTGGCGCTGGTCCCAGTTTCGCAGATCCATCAGGTCAAGGCGCACATTTCCCGACGTCGGCACGATCGAGCCGACGAGCATCTTGCCGAGTGTCGTCTTGCCGGAGCCGGAATTGCCGATGACCGCCAGCGATTCGCCCTTCCGGAGGGAGAAGGAGATGCCGTTGAGAATGACCTTCTTCTGCGGCGGCGGCACGAACAGAATGCGTTCGACATCGAGCCGGCCTTCGGGATTGGGAAGGCGCAGGCGCGGGAAGTTCAACGGCGAGTTCAAAAGCAGGCTCTTGATTCTGGAATAGGCGGCTGCCGAGCGGTTGAACTGGTGCCAGCCTTCGATAGCGCCCTCGATTGGCGCCAGCGCGCGTCCCGAGATGATCGAAGAGGCAATCACCATGCCGCCGGTCAGCTCACCGGAGAGCGACAGATGCGCGCCCCAGCCGAGCAGAGTGATCTGGGTGATCATGCGGCAGGCCTTCGATATGCCGGAGAAGATAATGTTGCGGTCCTGCGCCTCGACCTGCGATTTCAGCGAGCCCGCCGTTTCCCGGCCCCACATCTTCACGGCCTCGGGGATCATCGCCATTGCGTTGATGATCTGCGAATTGCGCGACATGGAATCCAGGTGGAAATTCGCCCGGCTGAGATAGCCGTTGGATTCGGCAAATTGCCGGGCGGTGAATTTCTGGTTCAGATAGGCGATGAAGAACAGCACCGCGCAGCAGGTCATGATGATGATGCCGAGATGCGGATGCACGAAATAAACGACGACGACGAAGAACGGCATCAGCGGCGCATCGAGAAACGCAATTAGCGTGCCGGATGTCAGGAAACCACGCAGCAGCTGCAGGTCCTGGAGTGTCTGATAGTCTTTGCCGCTGCCATGCAGCGAGGCCCGCGCCGCAGCGCTGAGGATCGGCGCGCCGAGCTGCACTTCGAGCTCCACCGCGGTGCGCATCAGGATGAAACGCCTGACCGTATCCATGAAGGCCTGAAGCAGCACGGCGCCGAGTACGGCGATCGAGAGCATAACGAGCGTATCGATCGAGCGGCTGGTCAGCACTCGGTCGGATATCTGGAAGAGATAGAGCGGGATCGCCAGCAGAAGCACGTTGATGGCGATCGTGAACATCATGACGACCACCATGTTGCGCCGTACGGCCCCCATGCCGCGCGAGAGGCTGGCGGCGAAATTCACAGGCTCGCTGCGCTTGTGAAAACCGCCGCCACTTCCCCCGCCCCCGCCCCCGCCGCCCCCGGGATCGGAATGTTTGCCATTTCCGCCTCCGCCGGTGCGGAGACGCCTGTCGGTTTCGCTGACCGGACCGCTGTCGCCTTCGATGGTCTTAGCGAAAGGCATCGTCGGGCTCGATTTGAGCTCGGTTTTCTCTTTCGGCAATTCGGGCGCTGTCCGCGCCTCGATCGGCGATGGGGCCGATGCCTCCGCCGGTTTTGCTTCAACCGGTATTTCTTCCACAGGTTTTGTTGGCGCCGGGCCCTGCATCACCGCGGCGGGAGCCGCCGGCTCTGCGTTCCAGGCTTTCAGTGAGGCTTCCAGTGTCACTGTCTTTTGCGGGAGGGGTGCCTGCACCGTGGCTGCGCGCACCATATCGGCAGCGTCGCTTGCTGCAGCATCGGCCGGCGCCTTGCTGCGATCGGAAGACGCAGACGAAGCGGCGGCGCCGGTGAGCCGACGAAGGTTCTCGACGGCTTCGTCGATCGCAGAGATGCACAGATCGTTCCTCGCCGCTTCCGAGGGAGCAGCGGAGGGGATATTGCCTGACCTCAAATCGAGGGCGCTGCCCGCTGCAAAGACTTGTTTCGAAATCTGGTTCATCGTGATTCTCTCACAATCCTTAGGGTCACGCGACTACGGCTTGCATGACGTCGGCGGGATGCGCCGACGACCATGAAAGGTCATGCCCTGCATTGATTACGCCATCGGCAGAATCGCCGCCCGCCGGATCATCGTCGTTGAGAAAGGCGATGACTTCGTTGGCGAGCCTGTCGTCGGCCTGGTGCGGCTGGGTCGTGTCATGCTCTACCAGCCCGCCCTGAATGAGGATGGCGTCCGAGTAGAGCTGGCCTGCCAGATAGGTCGTCTGGCCGAAACTGTCATAATCGATTATCTCGGCGATATTGACGACCGCATTGCTGCCGGTGTCGATCGTGACCGTTGCATCGGGATTATTCTGCAGAAGCGTCGATGCCGCCTGGGTCACATCATCGGAATCGCCGAGGATGCTGACCTGCTTTATGATAGTCATGTCGTAGAGATTGCCGGTGATGTAGAGCACGTTGAGGCCGGCATAGCCTTGGAAATTCACATCGAAGGACAGCCCTTCCGGCATGTTGGGATCGCGATCTTCGATGGCTTTCTGGGTCTCGACCATATAGTCCGGCATCGCCTCGAACGGGCTGCCTGTGCTGACATTGTGAATAGAGGCGAAATTCCAGATCAGGTTGTCGCCGGTCTCGATATCGGCGCCGGTCTCGGCGCCGTCTTCCGCCCGCACCCAGTCATTGTCGTAGAGCAGCGAGATCTGGGTGATGCTGTTGATGTCGAGCACATTGCCGCCGATGATCACCAGATCATATTGCATGCCCATCCCGAAAAAGGAGGAGAAGTTGATGGAGGTATTGCCGCCTGTCAGAATCGT
Source organism: Rhizobium sp. F40D2 (assembly GCF_051810745.2). Classification (NCBI taxonomy): domain Bacteria; kingdom Pseudomonadati; phylum Pseudomonadota; class Alphaproteobacteria; order Hyphomicrobiales; family Rhizobiaceae; genus Rhizobium; species Rhizobium sp. F40D2. Next base: position 1,552,728 of record NZ_CM131436.1, on the reverse strand, counting down.
GGTTTCGGATCCCGAGGTGGTGACCGTCATCGTATCGTTGTCGCTGACAAAGTGATACTGCTCGACCCACTGTACGAAGGAGACATCGCCGTCGATGACACTGACGCGCCAGCTGGTCGGGAACGTCGGATCGGCAGCATCGGTTTCGGCGTGGCTCGATGCTTCGAAGGTGCTTTGCTGGAAGACCGCGATATTCTTGGCGACTGTCCCCGCCTCCTCGGCCGAGTGCGCGGATGCGCGCAGCGCCGAGGCGATATAGTCACTATCGCTATAGACAAAGGATTGGGAAACCGCGTCAACTTGGTGGTAGTCGCCCATCACCGCGGTGACCGAGGTGATGACGGCGGTATTGATCACCGAGGCGACGTTGACGACGAAGTTCGCCCCGGCGGTCACCTCAAGGCTGTTGCCGCTCGGGTCGGTCTGCTCAACGGATGAATTGCTGTCGTCGGGTTCTTCCGGGAGCTTGGCGAGACCGCGGTCGGGCAGGAAGTCATCGAGGACAGGGATCTCGGCCTCGATCTTGCCGTTGACGTAAACGGGACCGTTGGCCTCGGGATCGAGGCGGATGAAATCATGGGTGGCGTCGGAGCTTGGCGGCGTTGCGCCACTGCTCTCGCTATCCTCGTTCTGGACATTCTCGGCATCCTGGGCATCGCGGGCATTCTGGATGTAGCTTTCCAGATCTTGGGCGATCTTCAGGGCGCCGTCATAGCTGTCGGTTCGGTGGAGATCCGAAAAAGGCGTGAAGACTTCGGCCTTGGTGCTGAACTCCGCCAGCCGCTCGGTGACGAAACTTGTGTCCCGGGCAGCATGAATGCCGTCCGTCATGTCGAGATAGTCGTCGTCGTAAAGCACGTTGACCTGGAGGACATGACTGATCGCCGAACCGGGCCCGGCAAAGACATTCAATTCCGGCTCATTCGACAGCACGATATCCGTGGGCGAGCCGAAATGCGGTAACGGGATGTCCCTTGCGGCAATCGCCGCCAGCTTCTCGATGCTCTCTTCGAAGACGCGGCCCAAGTGACGCGACGGACCAAAGTCGATCTCGTAACTGCCGCTTTTGTAGATGATCTCGGGATCGTAGTCCTTGAGCTGCAGATTGGAAGTGAAGGCCGCGGTAAAAGCGTCCTGATCCGGCAGAACCGGCCCATCGTCGCCGGCCCCTGCGCCTTCGGCATATTTGGTGCGCGCCCTCATCTCTTCGGTGGTCATCTCGAAGAGACCGATGAAGTGCGCAATGATTTCCGAAATCTTCTCGATATGCATGGTTCGGCCCTCCCATTCGAAATGACGATCGGCCTTTGAAGCGGCCCCGCCGGGAGCCATGGTCGTCAAACCGTTTTCAAACAGTCGAACTGCACCGGCGCCGGCCGGTGCAGTTCGTCTTGGTCGCTGGAGGTCGGTGTCAGGTGCCGGTATCCTCGCCGACGTCGGAGACATGAGAATTGCCGCCGATGACGCTGGAGTCGACCGTGTTGCTGAGCAGGTTCGCGCCTTGAACGAGCTCGAGGTGGAAGCCGGAATTGGCAAGGATCGCCGAAGCATCGGCCGTGCTCGAGCCGGTGGCGTCGTCGCCGGCCTTGAGATCCCAGCCCCTGCCGTCCATTTCCATGCCTTCTGCGCTATCGGCGGTGCCGGCATTGGCGTTCAAGTGGTTCTGGGCGCCTTCGTTCTCCATCTTGATGTTCCAGGCGCTGTCCTGGTCGGCCAGATGGTTTGCCTGAACGGCGCTGAAGCCGCTGTCGTTGCCCGCGCCGGACAGCGAGTCGTTCAGAATGCTGTCGACGTCGAGCGTGAAGGAGAAGTCGTCGCCGAGGTTGAAGGTGAGGTCGTGGCCGGCAACGCCGAGGTTGTCGAAATCCTTGACGTCCTCGATGACGGCGAAGTCGGTGTCCGTCTTGTTGAAGCTGTCAGCGGTGTTGTTGCTATCGGAAACCGTCTTGGTGTCGGTATCGGTAATGGTCTTGATATCGGTGTCGGTCACGGTCTTCGTATCGGTGTCCGTAATCGTCTTGGTGTCGGTGTCGTTGTCGCTGTACGACTTGCTGTCATAGCTCCAGTCGTAGTCGGTTTTGGTGTCGGTGATCGTCATGGTCTTGGTGCTCGTGTCGTCGTCGGACTTGTAGCTCCAGTCGTAGTCGTTATCGCGGTTGTCGCCATTATTGGCGGAGAGTTCGGCTTTGACGTCGACGTCGACGCTGTTGTCGGTATTGTCACGATTGTCGCCATTGGCGACGCCACCGACATAACCTGTCGAGCCGTCGTCGACTTCAGTTGAATTGATAGCGCTGTTGGCAAAGCCGTCGGCGAGCGCCCCGACCTTCGTGATTTCGGTTTCGTCGCCCGATGGTTTCGGGTCGTGTTTATAGGCGTCAGACATCAAAATCTCTCCAGAAAAAAACCGGAGCAGCTTTTCGAAATCCCTCTCATCTCAAATGGGATTTTGCTCGCGCTCGCTCCGATGCGGTTAACATCGGCAGATGTATTCGGTACCAGTCATCTGCAGCTTCATCGCGATTTGTTCGTCAAACCGTTGGTATTGGGACCGTACGTACTCAGTACAAGGCCGCACATATCCAGCTCCGCATCCTGACGAGGATGAGGAGTATTCAGGCTTTATTGTCGTTGATTTGCTCTAAATGGATGCCACGTACCAAAAACACACGCCGATACACGGACCGTCCATGCCGCCACTTTGGCGACGATCACAGATTGCTGGAAAAAATGCGGAGCCGATAGATATCAATTCGGGTTAAGGCAGATTGACCACCTCCGTCTAGCCCCTGTCGCCGGAGCAATGGGACGTCTCAGGCGGGGTATTGCCGAGCGACGAGAGTAAGACTTGCAGCACTCGCCGTCGGGTTGAGTGGCGCCATTCGATGGTTGTTCGGCGCATATCCGCTAGAGGACGAAAATATAACAATCTGTACTCAAATATTACATCGGGCTCTGATCTATATTGGGAGCAAATTTAACCTCGAAGTACACATCACAGTAAAAATACAACCAAAGCTTAGTATATTGTTGTTTTTCGCCCGCTAAAACTAATCACTTTGGGCCATTTCCTTCCTTCTCAATCCGTATTAACATAATTAAGAAATGTCTAAAAAATAAGGCGGTGACATCCGGGGCCGGCATTTCATACTATTGAATACCCGCCATCGCTCCACGTTTGAGTAAAGTGTAACGCTAGGGGAGGCGTATATGTTCATGACAGGCTCAGAGACGGAGAATTCTGACCAGGGACGGAAGTTGGAGTCATCTAGAAATACTATACTAGTGGTCGCCAAGGCGGATCTGTTTTCCGAATGCATGGTAGAAGCGCTGGCGAAGAAATTTCCGAACTGTGAGGTGTCAAGCATAACGAGCACAAAGCCGATGCTGGACAAGGATACCAGCGATATAAAGCTTGTTTTATTCTATCATATACCTGCGCCCGAGCTTCATGAAGCGCTGCAGGCTGCCCGCGAAAATCACCCGGAAACATCCGTCGGACTCGTCGTCGAAGCGATCGACATGCTCGAACCCTATGTCAGCCGGCTGGTGGAGGCAAGGATCATCGATGGCGTCCTGCCGCTCAACCTGCGGCTCGATGTCTTCATGGCCGCGGTCGATCTGCTGATGAAGGGTGGCGAACATTTTCCGTCAGCCCTTCTCAATCGCCTCACCAACAAGAACACCCCGCTGGAGCCTTCGCTCTATCAGACAAAATCGGTCGATGCGGCGCGCACCAATGCGCTGAAGCTGAGACGCGACAGCATCTCCTCCTTGACCACGCGCGAGGTTCAGATCCTGGATCTGATATGCAAGGGCACGCAAAACAAGATCATCGCCGACAAACTGCATCTTTCGGAAAACACCGTGAAGGTTCACGTCCGCAACATCTACAAGAAGATGAATGTCCGAAACCGCACGGAAGCTGCATCCCGTTTCTTCAACGAGCATCCCGCCGGCGAGGACGACATGTCCGGCCGGTGGCGCAACTGATCTAGAGCAGTTCCAGTAAAAGTGCGAAGCGCTTTTGCCAGGAATCGCGTCAAAACAAAAAGCATTTTCGTGAACAGAAGAAAAACGCAAATGCTTTTCGCGCGCCGCGCGTCCATTCAGACGCGCAAACAAGGCCGTCGCACTGATTGCTGCGTCAGATCGACGGACGTGCGAAGCAGCGCGACTTCTGTCCGAAGCCGCTGGGAGAGCAGATATAAGGCGCTGAGCCGTGATAGGCGACGCGAACCGTAGATGTAGCCGGGCGTTCGGGCCGATTTGCCGGATAGGCATAGGCTTTCGCGACGCGCGGGGCCTCGACCACGACGACGTTCTTTTTCGCGACGGCGGCTATGTCGTCGTTAACAACGGTACAGGCCGTTGTCCCGATCGCAAGAAGCGTCGTTCCCCCGGCAAACATCGCAAAAAGAAATAGACGCCAGCCTTTCGGCTGCGCTGCAGCTTGTTTTTTCAACATGGCCAAAACCCCTCGCATATGGCGCTTCCGGATGCAAGGCCGGTCGTGCAGTTCAGCCCGGCCGATCTTCCCCGTTACTTCTAGATCATCTGCATTGAGTGAAACTTGAGCGCGGTCTGGACACTCGTTCTGAGGGTAAAATGGATAGAAAATGATTAATCATTTGTTACTTCAAAGAATAGTTTCGTAATTATTTTGAATACTTGGAATTTTTGAAGTTGACCTTATCAGCAATCGTCTTATCATTTTAATAGTAATTCAGTTGTTCTAAGAATAACTCAAAAGTTATTCATGTTGAGATAGTCGGTACAGAGTCGGTACGATGAATATCCAACAGGATAAGGGCGGCATGAAGTGCTTAACTAAAACAAAAGACTAAAACATGGGAAGGAGTTTGTAATGCGTAGTTTCGTTCCCAGCGAAGGCTATTCCGAAGTGACAGACATACCGGTGCGCAAGGAGTTGGGCACCGCTCTTGTGAATGGCGGGGCCGGTTTCCTCGGCTCGCATCTCTGCGAAAGGCTTCTGCAGCGCGGCCACCGAGTCATCTGCCTCGATAATTTTTCGACCGGGCGCCGCGTGAATGTCGATCACCTCGCATCGAACGCCCGTTTTCACCTCGTCGAGCACGATGTTCGCCAACCCTTCGATATCGAAGCGTCGCTCATCTTCAACTTCGCCTCGCCCGCCTCTCCGCCCGACTATCAGCGGGATCCTGTCGGCACATTGCTCACCAACGTGCTTGGCGCCGTCAACACCTTGGATTGCGCCCGCAAGACCGGTGCGGTCGTCGTTCAGTCGTCGACGTCGGAAGTCTACGGCGACCCGAACCAGAGCCCGCAGCAGGAATCCTATTGCGGCAACGTCAACCCGATCGGACCGCGGGCCTGTTACGACGAAGGCAAACGCAGCGCCGAGACCCTGTTTTTCGATTATCACAGGACGTACGGCGTCGACATCAAGGTCGGCCGTATCTTCAACACCTATGGGCCGCGCATGCGCCTGGATGACGGCCGCGTCGTCTCCAATTTCATCGTACAGGCTTTGCGCAATGCAGATCTGACGATCTATGGCGACGGTCAGCAGACCCGCTCCTTCTGCTATGTCGACGATCTCGTCGAGGGCTTCCTGCGTTTCTCGGCCGCCGGCAACGCCTGCCACGGCCCGATCAACCTCGGCAATCCGGCCGAGATCACCGTTCGGCGCCTGGCGGAGATCGTTCGCGACCTCACCAATTCGCGCTCACAAATCGTTCATCTGCCGGCGGTCACCGACGACCCGCGCCAGCGGCGGCCGGATATTTCCCGGGCCATGGCCGATCTGGGCTGGCAGCCCTGCATCGGGCTTGAAACCGGCCTGGCGCGCACCGTCGAATATTTCGACGGCTTGCTTGCCGGCGCCGAGAAGGCGGAGGTCGTATGAGATGCCCCGCTACATTCTGGTTACCGGCGGCGCCGGTTTCATAGGCAGTCATATCTGCAAAACGCTGTCGCGTGCCGGCATGGTCCCGGTCACCTACGACAATCTCTCGACGGGGCATGCCGACAGTGTCCGTTGGGGACCGCTCATCCGGGCGGACCTCGCCGATGCCGCCACGCTGCGCCGGACCCTTGCAGAGTTTTCGCCCGATTGCGTCATCCATTGCGGCGCCAATGCCTATGTCGGCGAATCCGTCGAAATGCCCAGGAAATATTACCGCAACAACGTCGTCGGCAGCCTGACGCTGCTTGAGGCCTGCCTCGACCAGGATATCGACCGGATCGTCTTTTCGAGCAGCTGCGCCACCTATGGCGTCCCTGCCTCGTTGCCGATAAGGGAGGAAACTCCACAGCACCCGGTCAATCCGTACGGCCGCACCAAGCTGGTCTTCGAGATGGCGCTCGAGGATTTTGCCGCCGCCTATGGCATCCGCTTCGCCGCGCTGCGCTATTTCAACGCGGCCGGCGCCGATCCGGACGGCGAGCTTGCCGAGCGCCACCAGCCGGAAACCCATCTCATCCCCCGCGCGCTTCTCGCTGCTGCCGGCAGGCTGGAGCGGCTCGATGTCTTCGGCACCGATTATCCCACCGAAGACGGAACCTGTGTGCGTGACTATATCCATGTCAGCGATCTCGCCCAGGCGCATCTTGCCGCCGTCAATCACCTGATGGCCGACGGCGATCTGCTCAGCGTCAATCTCGGCTCCGGCCGCGGCACCTCGGTGCGCCAGATCCTCGAAGCCATCTATCGTGCGACCGGTCGTGAAGTTCCCGTCCGGTATCGCCCCCGCCGGGCCGGCGATCCGCCGATCCTCTTTGCCGACACGGCAAAAGCCAAGGCGGAACTCGGCTTCGCGCCCGCTCTCTCGGATATCGATACGATCATCCGCACCGCCGGTCCCACGTTCGGGCTGGAGGTGAAGGCATGAGCATCAGTTCGGAAATCGGTCAACGCGCCAGGACGGCGAAAGCCGCCTCCGCGAATGCATTCCATGCTGTCTTCGCCGGCTGGAGCCGCGTCGTTTACGGTTTTGGCATCCTCTGCTGGCTGGCGGCACTCGGCTATTTCTGGATCTGGTGGTGCCAGTCGGCTCACATCATTTCCTGGACGGCCTTCGTGCTCATTACTCTCGTGCTGGGCTGGATCACGCTTGTGCCGGCCTATTTCATCCTGATCTTCCTTGATGCGAGAACGGTCAGCCCCCACGCGCGGCTGCCGGAAGGTCGGGTGGCGATGGTGGTCACCAAGGCGCCGTCCGAGCCCTTTGCCGTTGTCCGCGCAACACTGCGGGCGATGCTCGATCAGATCGGCGTGGATTTCGATGTGTGGCTGGCCGACGAAGATCCTTCGGAGGAAACCCGGCGCTGGTGCGCGGAGCACGGCGTGCTGATCTCCACCCGAAAGGGGGTGGCGGAATATCATCGCGCCACCTGGCCGCGCCGGACGCGCTGCAAGGAAGGCAATCTCGCCTATTTCTACGACCATTTCGGCTATGCGCGTTACGATTTCGTCGCCCAGTTCGATGCCGATCATGTGCCGACGCCGACCTATCTCCGTGAGGTCCTGCGTCCCTTCGCCGACCCTGGCATAGGCTATGTCTCGGCGCCCAGCATCTGCGATGCCAATGCCGCTACGAGCTGGGCAGCGCGCGGCAGGCTGTATGCGGAAGCCAGCCTGCACGGTTCGCTGCAGACGGGCTACAACAATGGCTGGGCGCCGCTTTGCATCGGCTCGCATTATGCCGTTCGCACCTCAGCACTTCGTCAGATCGGCGGCCTCGGCCCGGAACTCGCCGAAGACCATTCGACGACACTGATGATGAATGCCGGCGGCTGGCGTGGCGTGCATGCCGTCGATGCGATCGCCCATGGCGACGGCCCGGCGAATTTTGCCGATCTCGTCGTCCAGGAATTCCAGTGGTCGCGCAGCCTCGTCACCATTCTGCTGCAGCATTCCGGCCGTTACATCGCGCATCTGCCGTGGCGGCTGAAATTTCAGTTCGTGTTCTCGCAGCTGTGGTATCCGCTCTTTTCCGCCTTCATGGCCGTCATGTTCCTGCTGCCGGTTGCCGCCTTGCTGACGGGCCATGTCTTCGTCAACGTCACCTATCCGGATTTTCTGCTGCATTTCGCGCCGATATCGGTCGTGCTGACGCTGTTTTCGCTCTTCTGGCGGGCGACGGGAACTTTCAGGCCGTATGATGCGAAACTGTTCGGCTGGGAAGGCCTCGCCTTCATCTTCCTGCGCTGGCCGTGGTCGCTCGCCGGCAGCCTGGCCGCCATGCGCGATCGTATCTCCGGCTCCTTCGTCGATTTCCGCATCACGCCGAAGGGCCAGCAGCAACAGCATTCTCTGCCGCTGCGCGTCGTCGCGCCCTATCTCGCGCTCGCCGGGCTGTGCGCCGTCGCCATGGCGTTTGCCAGTGTGGCCGCTGCCGCCCAGGGCTTTTATATCTTCGCCGCGATGAACCTGTCGATCTATCTGTCGCTGACGGTGCTGATCGTCGTTCGTCATGCAATTGAGAACGGTCTGCCGTTGCTGCCGCAATCGCACGGGCTGCGGCTCGCGACCGCCATGGGGCTTGCGATCTGGGTTACCGGCGGCATGCAACTGGGTGGCCATGGCCTCCGCAGCCTCGAAGCCCTTTCCCATGGCCAGCCATTCGTCAGCTTCACCGAAACGCAATTTGCCGTGGCCGGCGCCGGCCTCGGCGGCGGCAAGACCAAGATCACGAAATTCCGTCTCAAATGGAATGGGTTCGGCAACATGGGACGGGACCAACAGGGTGTCTGAGCCGGCGGAACCGGCAAGTGTCGAACAGGAGGAAGTAATGCGTATCGGATCGAAACTGTATGGAGCAGCCCTTGCTCTCAGCCTGTGTCTGCCGGTGGCGGCGCAGTGCGCCGAGGCAGCCGGCAAGATGGCGCCGGCGCCGGCCGCTCAGCGCCTATGAGCTCTACCGCATCTACGGCGACAAGACCTGGGTCTGGAACACCGGCGGCGGGCGGTTCTTGGATGATGGCCGGCGTTTCGTCGCCTGGGTGAACGACAAGGGCAAGCAATCCTTTGCCGAAGGCAAGTGGGTGGTCGACGACCTCGGCCAGCTCTGCATGCGCGCCACCTGGACGAATGCCGAGGGTGCGGCCCGCGCCAGCACCTGTTTCGGCCACCGCAAGATCGGCAACACGATCTATCAGCGGCGCCAGCCGGACGGCAAGTGGTACGTCTTCCGTCATGCCTCGGTGCGCGGGGATGACGAGTTTCGCAAGCTCGTTCCCATGGATTCGGTCAGCGACAAGGCGCGTGACCTGAAGCAGGTCCTGCTGAGCCAGGAAGTAGCCCGAAAAGGAGGGTGAGCCATGAAGAAGCTGATGAAAAACAACCTCTCCACCGCAGCGATCGCGCTGCTCCTGCTGTGTGTCGCCGATATGCCCGGCCGAAGCGAGATGCAATATGCGGGCATAGCCCCGAACCCGGCAGCAAGCGTCAAGACGATCATCGATAAACGCCCCATTCTTCATGCCGACGGCATCAAGTTCGGCGCCTACGATCCGCATGGCGATTTCGGCGCACAATCGAATGTCGCAACCGAAGCGCTGTTCCTGCCCTGGGAAGACGTCGATCTGGAGACGCTGCGCGTCGCCGATGCCTACGCGCAGGCCAGAGGCCGCAATCTGCTGATCACCGTGGAGCCGTGGTCCTGGGACGTCGACTGGCGGCTGACATCCAACGAGCTTCGTCAAAAGGTTCTGCGCGGCGATTACGATGTCAATATGCGGGCGATCGCGCAGATGATATCCCAGCTGAAGAGCCCGGTGATCGTCCGCTGGGGCCAGGAGATGGAGGATAAGTCGGGGCGGTTTTCGTGGTCCGGGTGGAACCCGCGGGACTATATCGCCGCCTATAAGCGGATGATGGATATCGTCCGGCAGGAGGCGCCGGGCACTCAGATCATGTGGTCGCCGAAGGGCGAGCCGGGCTTGCAGGACTACTATCCCGGTGACGATTATGTCGATCTCGTTGGGCTCTCGGTCTTCGGCCTGGAACGCTACGACGAGCTTGCATACGACAAGCATCGGACGTTCTCCGAAGCGCTGAAGCAGGGTTACGATCTCGTCGCCGGTTACGGCAAGCCGATCTGGGTGGCGGAGCTCGGCTATCAAGGCGGCGACGCCTATGTCAGGCCCTGGATCGAAACCGCGACGCTGAAACAGAGCGCCTTCCCGAACTTGCAGGAAGTCGTCTATTTCAACGATCGGGATGTGCACGCCTGGCCGTTCGATCTCGGCCGGCCGGACTGGCGCGTGATCGATAGCGTCGGCAACTGATCCCGCAAAACAAGGAGAGGTCCGCCGGGGTTCGCGGGCCTCTCCTCGCAGGTTAAGGCATGGCGCGCAAAAAGATCGCGACGCGCTTTAGCTCTTTGTTTTACGCATGTCGTTTGCGGCAAAAGCGCTTCGCGCTTTGCCTGGGAAAACCGCTGCACACTTTTGCGCGACATGCTTTAGGCGATCGATCATCCTTTGAGCGTCGCCTTACCCTCTTCGACGAGCCGGGTCGCCGCATCGGCCGGCGAAATCCGTTCGAAAGCGAGTTCGTCGCAGATCGGGCGCAGGACGCGCTGGTCGAACTGGGTTGCGCCCATCGGCACCGGCGGCGGATATTCGCCGACCTGATCTTTCAGAAGATTGACGTATTTGACCGTTTCCTGCTCCGTCGGGTTGAGCTGCGGCAGAATGGCTTCACGCACGGTCGGCGACATCGGCACGCCGCGCTCGACGCCGAGAATCTTGCCGGCCTCGATATCGTTGACGAAGAAGTCGATGAATTTCGCTGCCGCTTCGCCGTTCTTCGTCGTGGCGCCGACACTCCAGATCAGCGCGGGGCGGTAATAGTGGCCCGACGGCCCGCCCTTCTTTTCCCGCGGCAGCATGGTGATGCCGAGCTTGTTCTTGATAATCAGCTGGTAGCCGACCATCTGGTTGGAATAGGCCATGCCGATCACCGATTTGCCGACACCGAGGCTATTGGTGTCGATGGTGTTCTGATCGAGCGTCTGGACGTCGGCGGCAACGGTTCCGCCGGCTTTGCGCAGCTTCTCCCAATAGTTGAACCATTCCGCGGCATCGTCGGCGGTGAAGCCGAGCCCGACGGTTTCCTTGGCAAAAAGGCTCTTGCCGCGCTGGCGCAGCCAGGCGTCGAACACATAGGCGTAGCGGGCCGCATAGGGGCCTCCGCTCTTGCCGGAAGACTTTGTGAGTTCGACGGCGAGCTTGGCATACTCATCCCAGGTAAGGTCGGGTGTCGGCAGCGGGATGCCGGCCTTTTCGAACTCTACCGTGTCGAAAAACATCGAGAAGGAGTTGAGGCCGAGGCCGACACCATAGAGTTTGCCGTCGATGGTGGTCAGTTTCAGCATGTCGGCGCCGAAGGACTGGACCTTCAGCGTCGAGGGGACGAATTCGTCGAGCGGCAGGCAGGCGCCACGCTTGGAATAATCGGAGATCGTTCCCGGCTCGAGCTGGAAAATGTCGGCGATCGAGCGGCCGGCCATCTGCGTAGCGAGCTTCGTCCAGTAGCCGTCGCCGGATAGCGATTCACCCACGATGGTGATGCCGGGTGTCTTCGATTGATAGAGCTTGGCGACATCGAGCGTGCGCTTGGCGCGGTCGTTCGAACCCCACCACATTGCACGCAGCGAGGTGCCCTCGGCAAAAGCCGGAATGGCGCTTCCCGCGCCCAAGGCGAGGCCGGCGGCTGCTCCGGCTGATCCCATCAGAAATGAACGGCGGTTGACCTGCATGATATCCTCCTTGCTCCAATATGCCCGCTGCCATCCTCCAATGGCGTTTGCGAGCAATTCGTCGCAAAGAGTACGCAAAAAAATAATCATTGCAAGAAATAATGATTATCTTGCAAATTTGCATAACTTGCATAAACTTTGCCCCATGAACGACGAAAAAATCAGGAACGAACAGAAAATCAGACGACCGCGCCAGGCCGATATCGCCACATTGGCCGGCGTCTCCGTCTCGACGGTGTCGCGAGTGCTCGCCAACGAACCCGGCATCAGCGAAACCGTGCGACGCCAGATCTTGAGGGTCGCCGCTGATCATGGTTATCCGGTCAAGTCAGCGACTGAAGCCGTTGCTGGCGGGCTTGCGCTGATCGCCAGCGACGGCGTCACCGGCGGCCTTAGCGTGTTTTACGAAGCAATCGTCGACGGCTTGCGCGCCGGTGCTGCCGAAGCGGGCATGCCCTTCGAGATCCGCATGGTCCGCGAGGATCGCACCACGCCGGATGCCGTGCGCGACTATATGCGGGCAGCCGGCGCCGAAGGCCTCTTTCTGGTCGGCATCGATCCGAACGAGATGCTGCGCGACTGGCTGCGGGACACCATGACGCCGGCGGTGCTTGTCAATGGTACCGATCCGATGATGCAGTTGGATGGCGTTTCGCCGGCTAATTTCTTTGGCGCCTATCAGGCGACGAGCCGGCTGATGAAGGCCGGCCACCGCCGAATCCTGCATCTGAGCGGCTCTCACCGCCATACCATCCGGGAGCGCATCCGCGGTTTCGAGGCGGCGATCGCAGCCGTCGCCGGCGCCGAGGGCCGTTTCGTGGATCTAGCGCTGCAGGGCAGCGCTAGCAGCGAGGCCCATGAACGCACGGCCGCGATCCTTGCTGAAAATGCCGGTTTCACCGCCGCCTTCTGCATGAATGATTTCATCGCCGTCGGCGTGCTGGAGGCCGCCACCGAAGCCGGTCTGCGTGTGCCGGAGGATTTCGCGATCGTCGGCTTCGATGATCTGCCCTGCGCGCTGATGACAAATCCGCAGCTTTCCACCATGCACGTCGACCGTGCCGCCCTCGGGCGCGAGGCCATCTCGCTGATGCTGTCCCGTTTCCACAACACGACCGCGCCGGCGCGCCACATTTGCCAGGCTGTCATTCCCGTTCCGGGAGGGACCGTTCCGAACGCTAAAACCCGTGAGTGATGCCGATGACCTATGATCCCGCCAGCGCCAACCCGCTCGCAGGCAACCCGCTCGAAACCCGCGCCGATATGAGCCGGGCCGTGCTTGAACTCTTCGATCCGCTGCTTGCCTGCTTCTCAAAAGGCAATGCCCGCGTCAGGCTGAGCGGTGCGGCCGCCCATTTCGACCGGGCGGCGGCCGATCTCGAAGGCTTTGCCCGCCCGCTCTGGGGATTGGCGCCGCTTGGCGCCGGCAAGGGCGACTTCGCCCATTGGCATCGGTTCGCCGAGGGCCTCGCAAACGGCACCGATCCCGCCCATCCGGAATATTGGGGAACGGTCAATGGCCGCGACCAGCGGATGGTCGAGCTTGCCGCTCTCGGTTTTGCCTTGGCGCTAGTGCCGGAAAGAATCTGGGAACCGCTCGAAGCGCGCGCCCGCAGCAATGTCATCGCCTATCTCAAACATGCCAGGCAGTTCGATTATGCCGACAACAACTGGAAATTCTTCCGGATCTTCGTCGATATCGCCCTCGATCGCCTCGGCGCCGATTTCGACCGCAGCCTGACCCGGCAATATCTGGAGGAGCTCGAAGGCTTCTATATCGGCGACGGCTGGTATCGCGACGGAAACGTCCGCCGCATCGACCACTACATTCCCTTCGCCATGCATTTCTATGGCCTGATCTATTCGAAGCTGGTCGACGACGATTATGCCAAGCGCTATCGCGAGCGCGCGATCCGCTTCGCCCGGGATTTCCGCCACTGGTTTGCCGCCGACGGCGCGACGATCCCCTTCGGCCGCAGCCTGACCTATCGTTTTGCCTGCGCCGGCTTCTGGTCGGCGCTCGCCTTTGCCGATGTCGAGGCGCTGCCCTGGGGCGAGGTCAAGCATCTCTGCCTGCAGCATCTGCGCTGGTGGAAGGAAAAGCCGATCGCCGATCGCGACGGCGTGCTGTCGATCGGTTTCGGCTACCCGAACCTGCTGATGTCGGAAAGTTACAATTCCGCCGGCTCGCCCTATTGGGCGCTCAAGGCCTTCCTGCCGCTGGCGATCGCCGAGGATCATCCGTTCTGGACCGCCGAGGAAAAGGCGCCGGAGCGGGGACCTGACGTCGTCCCCCAGCGTTATCCCGGCATGGTGATGATGCGGACGCGCGGCGATGTCGTGGCCCTGTCCTCCGGGCAGGAAAACCTCCAGATGCGTTTCGGCACGGAAAAATACGCGAAATTCGCTTATTCCTCCCGTTACGGCTTCAGCGTCGAATCCGACGAACGCGGCTTCGCGCTCGCCGCCTTCGATTCGATGCTGGCCTTCAGCGATGATGGTCTGCACTACCGCGTGCGCGAGACGAACGAGGAAGCCAAGCTCGCAGGCGACGTGCTGTACGCGAAATGGTCGCCTTTTGAAGATGTCGGCGTCGAAACCTGGCTTGTCCCAGCAGCCCCCTGGCATATCCGCCTCCACCGGATCAGCTCACGCCGGCCGCTGCGCATCGCCGAAGGCGGATTTGCCATCGCTCGCCGGGATTTCGAACTCGATAGGCTGTCGGCTTCGGATGGGACTGCCTATGCGATCGGCGACGCCGATTTCACCGGCATTCTCGATCTTGGTTCTTCGGTCAGGCGCATCGGCCTGGCCCAGAAGGCCCAGCCGAACACCAATGTGATCGTTGCGAAAACCCTGGTGCCACAACTGCGCGGTCAGATCCCGGCCGGCGAAACCATCCTGGTGACGGCGGTACTGGCGCTCAACGATCCCGCCGCCGTCTCCTCGGCCTGGACGAAGCCGCCGAAGGCGCCCGACATTGCAGCGCTGGAGGCCCTGGTGCGGGAAAAGGGCGTGACCGTCAGCGCCATCGAAGCGCCGGGACAGATGCCATGAGCCGACCGGCCATTGTCCTTGCCATGCAGCCCTCGCGCACCGAATACGTCCTGCCGGATGAGATCCTGCGCCGGCTGAACGGCATCGGCCGTCTGCTGGATCCCGAGCCGCTGCAGCATTTCGACGATGCGCACGCGAGGCGTCTGCTGACCGAAGCCGAAATCCTGATTACCGGCTGGGGCGCGCCCTATGTCGGGCCTGACATTCTCACAGTCGCGTCGCGGCTTCGCCTCATCGTCCATGCGGCGGGCACGGTGAAGGGCATCATCGACGACGCCATCTTCGAAGCCGGCATAGCGGTCAGCCACGCGGCTGAGGCCAATGCCGTGCCGGTCGCCGAATTCACGCTGGCGGCGATCCTCTTCGCCGGCAAGCGCGCCTTCCGCTTCCGTGATCTTTACGTCGCCGACCGCAACCGCGATCGAACCTATCCGATGCAGCGCGAAGCGATCGGCAATTACGGCCGAACCCTCGGTATCGTCGGCGCCTCGCGCATCGGCCGGCGGGTGATCGAGCTGTTGAAACCCTTCGGCTACCGGCTACTGCTGTTCGACCCCATGGTCGATGCCGCCGAGGCAGCCGGCCTCAGCGCGGAGAAGGTCGAGCTCGACGAACTGATGCGACGCGCCGATATCGTCTCCCTGCATGCGCCGTCGCTGCCGTCGACCCGGCATATGATCGACGCGCGAGGACTGTCGCTGATGAAGGACGGGGCGACGCTCATCAATACGGCGCGCGGCATTCTCATCGATGAGGCGGCGCTGCTTTCGGAGCTGAAGACCGGCCGCATCGATGCGGTCATCGACGTCACCGACCCGGAGATCCCGGAGCCGGACTCTATATTTTACGATCTGCAGAACGTCTTTCTGACGCCGCATATCGCCGGCGCCATCGGGCTGGAACGGGCGCGCCTCGGCGAGATGGCGGTGGACGAGGTCGAGCGCTTCGTGACCGGCCGGCCGCTGCTCTACCAGATCCACCAGGCAAATCTCGAAAACATCGCCTGAGGCGCTAAGCACGTCGCGAGCTGCGGTTTTACGACAACGACATGCTTTGGCTATCAGCGCGCTGTTTTCAGCGAATTCGGCGACCCGTCATCGGCAAGCTCCGGCATCAGGTCGGAGATATTGACTACCTTGCCGGTGCGCGAGCTCGTCAGCGCGGCAATGCCGCAGAGCACGGACATGGCCCCCGCCCGCGTGCCGGCACGCTGGGCGAGCCGATCTTCCATATCGGGCTTGAAGATCATGTTGCGCATCCGGTCGTCGCCGCCGTAATGGCCGCCGGTGAAATGCGGAACGACGATGCGCTCGACCGCCTCCTTGCCATTCGGGAAATTGCGGATGAGCAGGATCGTGTCCTGCTTCGGCTCTTCCCAGGGCTGGGCCTCATACTGGCGAATTTCGATGCGTCCTTTCGTGCCGTTGAAGGCAAGGTGATGGCCTTCGATCGGCTGGAAGGTGTTCAATGAATAGGACACATGGACGTTGTTGCGATAACGAAGGCTGACCACCATCGTATCGGGAATATCGATGTCCTCGCGGAAGACGCAGCCGTCGCGGAAATAGCCGTCGATCTTGGAGGGATCCTCGTAAAGCTGATCGAGGAAAGAATCCTTTTCGATATCGAGATAGTAGTCGCATTCATGCGCGTGCGGACAGAGCTTGCAGCGCGGCCCGCGAAATGGCCCCTTGCGGCCGTAGTTCTGCAGGTCGGCGAAGGCGGTGACGGCGTCGGGATCGCTGTCGAGATACCAGTTCAACAGATCGAAATGATGCGTCGCCTTGTGGACGAACAGGCTGCCGGAATTTTCCGTATAGGCATGCCAGCGTCGGAAGTAGTCGGCGCCATGCTTGGTGTTGAGATACCAGTGAAAATCGACGGAGGTCACCCGACCGATCTCGCCGCCGTTCAGCAGCTCCTTGATCTTTGCGGCCGTCGGCGCGTAGCGATAGTTGAAGGAGACGTCGACGCGGCGGCCGGTACGTTTTTCGGCATCGAGAATCCGGCGAATTTTCTCGACCGAGGTGGTCATCGGCTTTTCGGTGATGACGTCGATACCGGCCTCCAGCGCCCGCACGACGATATCGTCATGCGTATGGTCGGGCGTGCAGACGATGACCAGATCCGGTTTCTGCTCGGCGAGCATGGAATCGATGTTTTCATAGAGCGGCGCGTTGCTGCCGATCATGTTGCGGGCGCGCTCGCCGCGCAGCGAATTCGTCTCGACGATGGCTGTGAGGTCGACATGTTCGCGCCAGCCGGCCAGCAGATCCTTGCCCCACATGGTGGTGCCGCGGTTTCCGGTGCCGATCAGGGCAAAACGGCGTTTCTCCATCGAATGATCCTCCTGCATGCGTGATGAAACGAATATTGAAATCAGATCTGGCAGCAGCTTCTGAAGCGCTCGACACAGGTGGCGATCACCTCGTCGGCCGGGCGTTTCCACCAGGTCTCGGCCGAAAAGATTTCCACCTCCTGCGCGCCGAAGAAACCGGCGGCCTCGACCATCCGTCTTATGCCCTTGAGGTCGATGACGCCATCGCCCATCATGCCGCGGTCGAGCAGCATGTCCTTGGTCGGCACCAGCCAGTCGCAGATGTGATGGGCAAAGATGCGTTTCATCCGGCCGGCGCGGGCGATCTGGTTGGCAAGATCGGGATCCCACCAGACATGGTAGACATCGATCGCAACGCCGACATCCTCGCCGAGCGGTTCGCACATGTCGAGCGCTTGGCCGAGCGTGTTCACGCAGGACCGGTCGGCCGCATACATCGGATGCAGCGGCTCGATGGCAAGCTTCACGCCGGCAGCCTGCGCATGCGGCAGCACCGCGGCAATACCGTCGAACACCATCTGGCGGGCCGCGACGATATCCCTCGAAGCGCCCGGCAACCCGCCGACGACGAGCACCAGGCAATCGGCCGCGAAGGCCGCCGCCTCGTCGATGGCGCGTCTGTTGTCGTCGAGGTTCTTCTGCCAGTCGGCCTCGTTTGCGGCCGGAAAGAAGCCGCCGCGGCAAAGCCCGGTCAGCTTGATGCCGTTCGATTTGACGATCCGCACCGCTTCATCGAGGCCGGCCTTGGCGACCTGGTCGCGCCAGGGCGCGATCGAGGTGATGCCGTGCTTCAGGCAGATGTCGACGGCTTCGGCAAAACCGCATTGCTCGCGGATCGTCGCCAGGTTGATCGAAAGTCCTTCGACCTGCATGTCATTCTCCTCCCATTGCCGTGCCGGCGCTCAATGAACGCCGTGGACGGCAAGCACTTGGCGCATGCGCGCTGTTGCCAGTTCCGGATCGGCCAGAACCCGCGCCTTGTCGGCCAAGCGGAAGAGCTCTGCCAGATGCGTCAGCGAGCGGGTGCTTTGCTGGCCGCCGACCATGACGAAATGATCCTGCAGGCCGTTGAGATAGGCGAGGAAGACGACACCGGTCTTGTAGAAACGCGTCGGCGCCTTGAAGATGTGGCGTGACAGCGGCACGGTCGGCTCGAGCAGGTCGAAGAATTCGTGGTTGCTCTTGCGGCCGAGCGCGTCGAGCGCAGCCGACGCTGCCGGCGCGATCGCATCGAAAATGCCGAGCAGCGCATCGGAATGGCCTTCTTCGTCGCCGGCGATCAGTTCGGCATAGTTGAAGTCGTCGCCGGTATACATGCGCACGGCCTTCGGCAGCTGCCGGCGCATCGCCACTTCCTTTTCCTTGGAAAGCAGCGAGATCTTGATGCCGTCGACCTTGGCAGCATTGGCTTCGATCACGTCAAGGCAGGTTTCCATCGCCTTCAGATGGTCGCCATTGCCCCAATAGCCTTCGAGCGCCGGGTCGAACATTTCGCCGAGCCAATGGATGATGACGGGTTCCTTGACCTGGCGGAGGATGCGGTCATAGACCATGACATAATCGTCCGGCCCCTTGGCGGCGACGGCAAGCGCCCGGCTCGCCATCAGGATGATGCGGCCGCCTGCCGCCTCCACTGTCTCGATCTGCTCTTCATAGGCTCTGAGAATGGTATCGACGGTCACGTCGGGTCCCGGCGTCAGATGGTCGGTGCCGGCGCCGCAGGCGATCAGCGCATCCTTGCGGCCGGCCGCTTCGCCAAGCGCTCGGCGGATGAGGTCGCGGGCCTCAGGCCAGCCGAGACCCATGCCGCGCTGTGCGGTATCCATCGCTTCGGCGACACCGAGGCCGAGATCCCAGAGCCGGTGGCGGAAGGCAAGCGTCCGCTCCCAGTCGATCGCCGGCGTCAGCCAGGGATCGTTGTCGGCGAGCGGATCGGCCACGACATGGGCGGCGGCAAAGGCGATGCGCGGAAAGGCCTTCGCGTCGCGTTTCTTCAGTTCGATCGGTGTGCCGGTCAGCGTATAGGGGACGATCTTGCCGTCCAGCGGGAGATTGATCGTCGTCACGGCTTAGAACTCCAATGCGGGAACGTCGAGCCAGCGGCGTTCGGCCCAGGATTTCAGGCCGAGTTCGGCCAGCTGCACGCCCTTGGCGCCGGCTTCCAAGCCATAGGGCCACGGCGCGTCTTCGACGACATGGCGGATGAACATTTCCCACTGCACCTTGAAACCGTTGTCGAAAGCCTGGGTGTCCGGAACCTCGTCCCAGGTCTTGTAGAAGTCGATCGTCTGCGGCTGGTCGGGGTTCCACACCGGCTTCGGTGTGTTGACGCGGTGCTGGCTCCAGCATTTCGTCAGGCCGGCGACGGCCGAACCATGCGTGCCGTCGACCTGGAAGGTAACGAGATCGTCGCGGCGCACGCGCACCGCCCATGACGAATTGATCTGGGCGATCGCGCCGCCTTCGAGCTCGAAGGTCGCATAGGCCGCATCATCGGTGTCGCAATCGTAGGGCTTGCCCTGCTCGTCGATGCGGCGCGGAATATGCGTAGCGCCGAGGCAGGAGACGGCCTTTACCTCGCCGAACAGATTGTCGAGTACGTAGCGCCAGTGGCAGAGCATGTCGAGAATGATGCCGCCGCCGTCGCCCTTGCGGTAATTCCAGGAGGGGCGCTGGGCCGGCACGCCCCAATCGCCTTCGAAAACCCAATAGCCGAATTCACCGCGCACCGAGAGGATTTTGCCGAAGAAGCCGGAATCCTTGAGCAGCGCCAGCTTGCGCAAGCCGGGCAGGAAGAGCTTGTCCTGCACGACGCCGTGCTTGAGCCCGGAGCGCCGCGCTTTGCGGGCAAGATCGATCGCCACCTGCAGGTCGTCGGAAATCGGCTTTTCACAATAGACATGCTTGCCGGCATCGAGCGCCCTGGACAAAAGTTCGGCGCGCATCAGCGTGGTGCCGGCGTCGAAGAAGATCGTGTCGTGGGGATTGGCAAGAGCGGCATCGAGATCGGTCGACCAGCGCTTGATGTTATGCCTCTTCGCCAGCTCTTCCATCTTGGCGCCGTTGCGGCCGACGATGATCGGGTCGATTTCGAGCTTCTCGCCCGATTTCAGCGTGATGCCGCCCTGGTCGCGGAATGCGAGGATCGAACGCACCAAGTGCTGATTGTACCCCATGCGGCCCGTAACGCCGTGCAAGATGATCCCCAAGCGTGCCATGTTTTCCTCCCTGGAATCTTTTGCGGCGGGAGTGGGCATCAAGCCCGGCCCTCCCAAGCCGGTAACTAAACAGTTACTTGATGGCAGAAGAGCGGCGAGGCTGTCAATAGTCAAATCCTGATTTCGGAATTCAGTGCTTGATCGAGGCGAGCGTCACGTGGACGATATGTCTTTCCCAGGCATTGAGATGCGTCGGCTCGATCAGATCGCGGCCGAAGATCGTCGAAAGCGTGTACTGGTTGGACAGGTAGAAATAGCCGAGCGAGGCGATCGTCAGATAGACGTGCAGCGGATCGGCGCTCTCGACGAAGACGCCTTGCTTCTTTCCCCGCTCGAGGACGTCCGACAGCTCGCCGATCAGATGAGAATGCAGTTCCTTGAGCCGAACGGATTGGCGCAGCCAGCGGGCTCGATGCAGATTTTCCGTGCCGAGCAGGCTGAGAAATTCCGGGTGCTGAAGAAAATAACGCCAGGTAAAGAGCGCCAGTTCGCCTATGCCCTCCTCCGGGCTGCGGTCGCCGATATGCAGCGCGCGCTCGGCAGTGCGGATGCCGACATAGGCTTCTTCGAGCACTCTGAGATAGAGCTGCTCCTTGTCGCCGAAATAATGGTAGAGCATGCGCTTGTTGGTGCCGGCGCGCTCGGCGATGGCGTCGACGCGGGCCCCGCCCATGCCGTTTTCGGCAAATTCCCGGGTGGCCGCTTCCAGGATCGCGGCGCGCGTTCGCTCCGGATCGCGCTGCGCCGTGCGTTCCTGAGATGGGCGCCGGGATTTTTTCTTCTCCCCGTTTTCGCCGTTGTCGTTCATCGTTTCCCCTCCGTCTCGCATGTTGCGCTCATAAGCCTTCGGTGCGAAATTGTAAAAACCGAATTTAGAAGGGCGGCGAGCAAGAACCGACACCCCGCTTGACAGGCTTGCCGCTTTGCTCGTAGCTTGTAACCAATTAGTTATTTATGCAAGAGTAACTACATCGGAAGCGTGTGGAGGCGCTTCCCCTTTAGAGGAGGAAAAAATGAGCCTACGTGTAAGCAGACGTAATTTCGTGGCGGGAGGCGCAACGCTTCTTTCGCTCTCGGCGCTGGGAACTAGCGCTTTTGCACAGGAAAAGCGCTTGCGCCTCCTGTGGTGGGGCTCGCAGCCGCGCGCCGACCGCACCAACAAGGTTTCGCAACTCTATCAGACGAAGAATTCGGGCACGTCGATCACCGGGGAATTCCTCGGTTGGGGCGATTACTGGCCGCGCCTTGCGACCCAGGTCGCCGGCCGCAATGCGCCTGACGTCATCCAGATGGACTACCGCTATATCGTTCAGTACGCGCGTCGCGGCGCGCTTGCGCCGCTTGAATCCTACATGCCGGCCAAGCTCAACCTCGACGATTTCGACAAGGCGCAGATCGAAGGCGGCAGCGTCGACGGCCATCTCTATGGCGTCAGCCTGGGTGCAAACTCGGCCGCGACGGTTCTGAACACCACTGCCTTCAAGGAAGCCGGCGTCGATCTTCCGACCCAGGCGACCACTTGGGAAGAATTCGGCCGCATGGGTGCGGAGATCACCAAGGCGGGCAAACGCAAGGGCATGTTCGGCCTCGCCGACGGCAGCGGCGGCGAACCGCTGTTCGAAAACTGGCTGCGGCAGCGCGGCAAGGGACTCTATACCGCCGATGGCAAGATCGCCTTCGACGTGGACGACGCATCGGAATGGTACGACATGTGGGCCAAGTTCCGCACGGCCGGCGCCTGCGTGCCCGCCGACGTCCAGGCTCTCGACAAAAACGATATCGAAACCAACACGCTATCGCTCGGCAAGTCAGCCGCTGGGTTTGCCCATTCCAACCAGTTCGTTGCCTATCAGCAGATGAACAAGGACAAGCTGGCGCTCACCAACTACATGCGCATCAAGGCGGATTCGAAGGGCGGCCATTATCGCAAGCCTTCAATGTTCTTTTCGGTCTCGGCCCAGTCGAAGTCGGTGGACCTGGCGGTGGACTACGTCAATTTCTTCGTCAAGAACCCCGAGGCAGCGCTGCTCCTGGATGTCGAACGCGGCATTCCGGAATCGGCCGCAATGCGCGAGGTCGTTGCCGCAAAGCTCGACGAGAACGGCAAGGTTGCGCTGGCATATGTCAGCGGCCTTGGCGACCTCGCCGGCAAGTTGCCGCCGCCGCCGCCGGCCGGCGCCGGTGAAGGCGAGTTGATGCTGCGCAACATCGCCGAACAGGTCGGCTTCGGACAGCTGTCTCCCTCCGATGGCGGCAAGCAACTCGTCGCTGAAATTACGCAGATTCTCGCAAGAGGCTGATCCCGTATGAGCAATGCGATGCGCACGCCCGCAGGGGCCATATCCGTGGAAAGATATCAGGGGGCCATGGCCGAAGGACGCTTCAAGCGTATCTGGAATGCCAATGCTCCCGGCTATCTCTTCCTTCTGCCATGGCTCGTCGGCTTTTTCGGGCTGACGCTGGGGCCGGCCCTGATTTCGCTCTACCTCTCCTTCACCGACTTCGACATGATCCAGTCGCCGCGGTGGGTGGGTATTGCGAATTACGTGCGCATCGCCACGGCGGATCCGAAATTCTCGGCCGCCATGCACGTCACCCTGACCTACGTGGTCTTCTCGGTGCCGTTCAAACTGACCTTCGCCTTGCTGGTCGCCATGGCGTTGAACCGCGGCCTGCGTGGGCTGCCGATCTATCGCGCCATCTTCTATCTGCCGTCGTTGCTGGGTGGCAGCGTGGCGATCGCCGTGCTCTGGCGTCAGCTTTTCGCCAGTGATGGCCTCGTCAATGCCGCACTCTCGCATTTTGGCATTGAAGGTCCGAGCTGGATCTCGCATCCGGATTATTCGATTTATACGCTGGTGGCGTTGTCCGTCTGGCAGTTCGGCTCGCCGATGATTATTTTCCTGGCCGGCTTGCGCCAGATCCCGCAGGATATGTATGAGGCCGCGAGCCTCGACGGCGCCTCGAAATTCCGACAATTCTACAAGATCACCCTGCCACTTCTGACGCCGGTTATCTTCTTCAACGCCGTGGTCCAGACGATCGACGCTTTCAAGGCATTCACGCCGGCCTTCATCATATCGGGCGGCACCGGCGGGCCGATCAATTCGACGCTATTCTACACGCTCTACCTCTACCAGGAAGCTTTCGGCAATTTCCGCATGGGTTATGCCTCCGCACTTGCCTGGATTCTGGTGCTGATCATCGCCGTTTTCACTGCCTTCTCCTTCCTGACCTCGCGTTATTGGGTGCACTACGATGACTGAGATGACCGCTTCCGCCACTGCGGCCAGGCCGCCATCGGATATCACCAAACGCAGCCTGCCGGCGTCGCTCATCATCCACGCCCTGCTGATCGCCGCATCGCTTCTCATGCTCTATCCGCTGTTGTGGATGGTTTCGGCATCAGTCAGGCCGGAAACCGAGATCTTCTCGTCGACTTCACTCATCCCGTCGTCGATCGATTTTTCGTCCTATGCGCGCGGTTGGGTCGGCCTCGACGTTAGCTTCGGCCGGTTCTTCTGGAATTCGCTCGTCATATCGCTGCTGGTGGTGACGGGCAATGTCATCGCCTGTTCGCTGACGGCCTTCGCCTTTGCGCGGCTGCGGTTTGTCGGCCGGAACTTCTGGTTCGCGATCATGCTCGGCACGCTGATGATCCCTTACCATGTGACGCTGATCCCGCAATATGTGCTCTTCCTCGATCTCGGCTGGGTCAACACCATCCTGCCGCTTGTCGTGCCGAAGTTCCTGGCAAGCGATGCCTTCTTCATCTTCCTGATGGTTCAGTTCTTCCGCGGCATCCCGCGCGAACTCGACGAGGCGGCGATGATGGACGGCTGCAGCGCCTGGCGCATCTACTGGAAGATCATGCTGCCGCTGTCGCTGCCGGTCTTGGCAACGGCCGCCATCTTCTCCTTCATCTGGACCTGGGACGATTTCTTCGGTCCGCTGATCTACTTGAACGACATGAACACCTATACGATCCAGCTCGGCCTGCGTACCTTCGTGGATTCCACCAGCGCATCGGATTGGGGCGGCTTGTTCGCCATGTCGACGCTGACGCTCGTGCCGGTATTCTTCTTCTTCCTGTTCTTCCAGCGCCTGCTGATCGAGGGCATTGCCACGACGGGCATGAAGCGTTGATGGCGGCAACGGGAAAGAGTGACATGAGCATGAGAACGGTCGCGATCGTCGGCTGCGGCATTGGCCGCTCCCACATTGTCGAGGGTTATCTGCCGCATGCCGACAAATTCAAGGTCGTGGCCATCTGTGACCTGAATGGAGAGCGGCTGGCTGCAGTCGGCGACGAGTTCGGCATCGAACGGCGCACCACCTCCTTTGCGGAGTTGCTCGCTGACGAAACGATCGACATCATCGATATCTGCACCCCGCCCGGCATCCATCTGGAACAGGTGGTGGCTGCCCTTGCCGCCGGCAAACATGTCGTTTGCGAAAAGCCGCTGACTGGCTCGCTTGCCGCCGTCGATACCATCATGGCAGCGGAGAAAGCCGCCAAAGGCGTGCTGATGCCGATCTTCCAGTATCGCTACGGCGACGGCATCCAGAAGGCCAAGCGGATCATCGATGCCGGCATTGCCGGCAAAGCCTATACGGCTTCGGTCGAAACCTTCTGGCTGCGCAAGCCGGAATATTACGCCGTGCCCTGGCGCGGCAAATGGGCGACGGAACTCGGCGGCGTGCTCGTCACCCATGCGCTGCACCTGCACGACATGATGATGCATCTGATGGGTCCGGCGGCAAGGGTCTTCGGCCGTGTCGCCACCCGCGTCAACGATATCGAGGTCGAGGATTGCGCCTCCGCCAGCCTGCTGATGGAAAACGGCGCCTTCGTCTCGCTGTCCTGCACGCTGGGATCGCAGGAACAGTTGAGCCGGCTGAGGCTGCACTTCGAGAATGTCACCTTCGAAAGCAGCCATGAGCCCTATACGCCGGGCAAGGACCCCTGGAAGATCATCGCCGCCAATGACGACGTGCAGGCAAAGATCGACCGGTTGATCAGCGACTGGCAGCCGGTCGCGCCGCGTTTCACCACCCAGATGGGCCAGTTTCACGCCTTCCTCGGCGGCCATGGGCCGCTGCCGGTGACGACGGTGGATGCGCGCCGCGCGCTGGAACTCGTCACCGCCATCTACCAGTCTTCCGACAGCGGCGCCGAAGTGCCGCTGCCGGTCGGTCCGGACAGTCCGAAATACGCCGATTGGCGTGCAAGAACGAAGTAACCGATAAATAAAACGAGAGGGGTTTTGAGAAGATGGCAACCAGTGTCGTTCTTCAGAAGGTCGAGAAGCGCTACGGCTCGCTGGATGTGATCCATGGCATCGACCTGACGATCGATCCCGGCGAATTCGTCGTTTTTGTCGGTCCCTCCGGCTGTGGAAAATCGACCCTTCTGCGGATGATCGCCGGCCTTGAGGAAATCACCGGCGGCGGGCTGCTGCTCGACAACGAGCGCATGAACGAGGTGGCGCCCGCCAGGCGCGGCATCGCCATGGTCTTCCAGTCCTACGCCCTCTATCCCCATATGTCGGTCTACAAGAACCTCGCTTTCGGCCTGGAGACGGCGGGTTACAAGAAGGCCGAGATCCAGCCGAAGGTCAAACGCGCCGCCGAGATCCTGCAGATCGAGAAGCTCCTGGAGCGCAAGCCGAAGGCGCTCTCCGGCGGCCAGCGCCAGCGCGTGGCCATCGGCCGGGCCATCGTGCGTGAGCCACGCATCTTCCTGTTCGACGAACCGCTGTCGAACCTCGATGCCGAACTGCGCGTGCAGATGCGCGTCGAGATCTCCCGTCTGCATCGGCAGCTCGGCAACACGATGATCTACGTCACCCATGACCAGGTCGAAGCCATGACGATGGCGGACAAGATCGTCGTGTTGAATTCCGGCCGCATCGAGCAGGTTGGCGCGCCGCTCGATCTTTACAACAATCCGGCCAACCGCTTCGTCGCCGGCTTTATCGGCAGCCCGAAGATGAATTTTCTGAAGGCCCGCATCGAGCAGGTCGGCGAGACGGAAACCAGCATCCATGTCTGCGGCAATTCCGTCCGCCTGCCACGCCGGCTGAAAGGCGAAGCCGGCCAGGATGTCACCTTCGGCATCCGCCCCGAGCATCTTTCCCTCACGGAGGGCGTCATCACGCTGTCAACCGTCAACGTCGATCTGGTCGAAAATCTCGGCGGCGCCACCATGCTCTACACCACGACGCCGGATGGCCAGCTCCTGACGATCGCCCTCGACGGCCAGCAGAAGGTCGAGCGCGGCGCCAATGTGAAGACCTTCTTCGATCCGGCTCGCTGCCACGTCTTCGACGCCGCTGGAAGGACGATCTAGCCGTCCTGCTTGACAGCCGATCCTGCTCTGCCCCATCATTTCGAGAAGGTGATGGGGGATGATGCATGACGCCTGAAGATAGGATTCATGCGCTCGGCATTTGGCAGGGCCCGATCGAAATCTCGCCGATCTCAGGCGGCATCACCAACCGGAACTATCTGGTCAGCGATGCCGTCGCGCGCTGCGTGGTCAGACTCGGCACCGATATTCCGATCCATCACATCAGCCGCCAGAACGAGCTTGCCGCAAGTCGGGCGGCGCATGCCGCCGGCATATCGCCGGCTGTCATCCACCATTCGCCCGGCGTGCTGGTGCTCGATTATATCGACGCGCGGGCGTTGTCGCCGGAGGACGTCAGGACACCGGGCATGCTCGCCCGGATCGTTCCGCTAATCCGCGCCTGCCATCACGACATCGCCCGGCATTTCCGCGGCCAGGCGATGATCTTCTGGGTCTTCCACGTCATCCGCGACTACGCCGCCAGCCTGAAGGAGGCGGGCAGCCCCTATCTGCCATTGTTGCCGGTCCTGATCGGCAGGGCCGAGACGCTGGAACAAGCGGCAGGGCCGTTCGACATTGCCTTCGGCCACAACGACCTGCTGGCCGCCAATTTTCTCGATGACGGCAGGCGGCTCTGGTTGATCGACTGGGACTATGCCGGCTTCAACACGCCGCTGTTCGACCTCGGCGGATTGGCCTCCAACAACGAGTTCTCGCAAGCCGCCGAGCAGATGATGCTGGAGAGCTATTTCGACCGGCCGCTGACCGATGAACTCAGCCGCCGTTGCGCCGCGATGAAATGCGCCTCGCTGCTGCGCGAGACGCTTTGGAGCATGATTTCGGAAATCCACTCCACCATCCAATTCGACTATGCCGCCTATACGGCCGAAAACCTCGCGCGTTTCGAACGCGCCTACCAAGCTTTTGAACGGAAACGATAAATGACGAGACAATTACCGAAGACGGCGAAAGCCGTTGTCATCGGCGGCGGCATCATCGGCTGCTCGACAGCCTATCATCTCGGCAAGCTCGGCTGGACCGATACCGTGCTGCTGGAACGCAAGAAGCTCACCTCGGGCACCACTTTCCATGCCGCCGGCCTCGTCGGCCAGCTGCGCACCAGTGCTAACATCACCCAGTTGCTCGGCTATTCCGTCGATCTCTATAAGCGGCTGGAGGAGGAAACCGGCCTCGGCACCGGCTGGAAGATGAATGGCGGCCTGCGCCTTGCCTGCAACGAGGAGCGCTGGACGGAGGTCAAGCGCCAGGCGACCACGGCGCAGTCCTTTGGCCTCGAAATGCAGCTGCTGACGCCGCAGGAGGCCTTCGATCTCTGGCCGCTGATGACGACAGACGATCTCGTCGGCGCCGCCTTCCTTCCCACGGACGGCCAGGCCAACCCCTCCGACATCACCCAGGCGCTGGCGAAGGGCGCCCGTTTGTCCGGCGTTTCGATCTTCGAGGATACCGAGGTTCTCGATCTCGAGATCGACAAGGGACGAATCCGCGCCGTCGTCACGGCGCAAGGCCGCATCGAATGCGAGCGGGTCGTCGTCTGTGCCGGCCAATGGACGCGCGCCTTGGCCGCACGCTTCGGCGTCAACGTGCCGCTGGTCTCGGTCGAGCATCAATATATCATCACCGAATCCTTCGGCGTCCCCTCCAACCTGCCGACGCTGCGCGATCCCGATCGCCTGACCTATTACAAGGAGGAGGTCGGCGGCATAGTCATGGGCGGTTATGAGCCGAACCCCATCGCCTGGGCGGAGAAAGGCATCCCCGAGGGTTTTCACTACACGCTGCTCGACAGCAATTTCGACCATTTCGAACAGATCATGGAACAGGCGCTCGGCCGCGTTCCGGCGCTGGAGAATGTCGGGGTCAAGCAGCTGCTGAACGGCCCGGAAAGTTTCACGCCGGATGGCAATTTCATTCTCGGCGAGGCGCCGGAACTGAAGAATTTCTTCGTCGGCGCCGGGTTCAATGCCTTCGGCATTGCCTCTGCCGGCGGCGCGGGCATGGCGCTTGCCGAATGGGTGACGAAGGGCGAGCCGCCCTACGATCTCTGGCCGGTCGATATCCGCCGTTTCGGCCGGCCGCATTTCGATACCGACTGGGTCCGCACCCGCACGCTCGAAGCCTATGGCAAGCACTACACAATGGCCTGGCCGTTCGAGGAGCATTCGAGCGGGCGCCCGTGCCGCAAGTCGCCGCTCTATGACCGGCTGAAGGCGCAGGGCGCCTGTTTCGGTGAAAAGCTCGGCTGGGAGCGGCCGAACTGGTTTGCCGATCTCTTCGCCAACGAGGAGCCGAGGGACGTCTACAGCTATACCAGGCAGAACTGGTTCGACGCTGTCGGCCGCGAGCACAAGGCAGTGCGCGAGGCGGCGGTCATCTTCGACCAGACCTCATTCGCCAAATTTGTGCTGAAGGGCAGGGATGCCGAGGCGGCACTCTCCTGGATCGCTTGTAGCGATGTCGCAAGGCCTGTGGGATCGCTTATCTACACGCAGATGCTGAACGACAAGGGCGGCATCGAATGCGACCTGACCGTTGCCCGCATCGCCGAGGACGAATATTACATCGTCACCGGCACCGGGTTCGCCACCCACGACTTCAACTGGATCGCCCGCAATATTCCGGCGGAGATGCATGCCGAACTGGTTGACGTCACCTCAGCCTATGCCGTGCTGTCACTGATGGGACCGAATGCGCGCGCCGTGCTGGAAAAGGTGACCGGCAGCGACGTCTCCAATGCCGCCTTCCCCTTCGGCCAAGTCAGGACCATCGGCATATCAGGCTGCCCGGTGCGGGCGCTGCGCATCACCTATGTCGGCGAACTCGGCTACGAACTGCATATCCCCATCGAATATGCGACCACGGTCTATGACCTGCTGATGGCATCAGGCGGCCAGTTCGGCCTCGTCAATGCCGGCTACCGCGCCATCGAAAGCTGCCGTCTGGAAAAGGGTTATCGCGCCTGGGGCTCCGACATCGGCCCCGACCATACGCCTGTTGAAGCCGGCCTTGGCTGGGCGGTGAAGATCAGGAAGAACATTCCCTTCCGCGGCCGCGAGGCGATCGAGCGGCAGTTGTCGGGCGGGGTGAAGAAGCGCCTCGCCTGTTTCGTTCCAGACGATCCCGATACCGTGCTGCTCGGCCGCGAGACCATCTATCGCAACGGCAAACGTGTCGGCTGGCTATCGAGCGGCGGCTTCGGCTATACGCTGGGCAAACCGATCGGCTACGGCTACATACGCGATGCCGATGGCGTGACGGAAGATTTCATCCTCTCCGGCACCTATGAACTCGATGTCGCCAGGGAGCGCATCCTTTGCAAGGTGTCGCTGGGGCCGCTTTACGATCCTGATATGGTGCGGGTGAAGGCGTGAGCATGTGGTGCGGAATTGCGCCTCCGCGTCGAAGCGGGACGGCCGCGGGCTTGGCTCCCTCTTCTCGGTAGAGCCCGCGCAATAGAGACCCCAACTCTCAAAACAACGGCAGCCGATCGTCCTGGATCAGGATCTCCAGCTTGTCCGATACATCCTGCGTCCAGGCCCGATGCCCAGTCAACGCCGCCGGGAAAAGTCCGGGCAGGGTGAACAGTGCCGCCGAAATCGCCGGGCCGGTGCGCGGGACATCGGCAATCAGCGCGGCGATCTCCGCGGCACGGGGATCGCGCAGCTCGTAACGATCGCCATTGCCATGCTCGCCGAGCGCATAACGCATCCATGCCGCAACGGCGATCGCATAGGTTTCCGCCCGATCACCACGCGCCAGCGCTTCGCATGCCGGTTCCAGCAGCCGCTGCGGCAGTTTCTGGGTGCCGTCCATCGCGATCTGGTAGGTGCGATGCGCGATCGCCTTGTTTGCAAAGCGTGCTATCAATTCGTTGGCATAGTCGTCGAGATCAATGCCGGGGACCGGATCGAGCGTTCTCGCGGCCGCATGCATGTGGCGGTAGGCAAGCGCTGCCAGGGCGGTATCGTCCATCACGTCGCGGATAAATTCATAGCCGCCGATATAACCAAGATAGGCGAGCAGCGAATGGGCGCCGTTCAGCATCCGGAGCTTCATCTTCTCGTAGGCCGAGACGTCTTCGACCATCAGCGCGCCGCGCACCTTGTCCCAGGCCGGCCGGCCATTGGCGAAATGGTCTTCGATGACCCATTGCGTAAAGGGTTCCGTCTCGATCGCCGCCATATCCGTGCGGCCCGTCAGCCGCTCGGCATCGGCATAGGTCGCGTCGGTGCTGGCCGGCGTGATGCGGTCGACCATTGTCGACGGGAAGGGTACATTCGCTTCGATCCAGCGATGCAGATCGGCATCGATACGGGAGGTGAATTCGAGTACCAGACGTTTCAAAACAGCGCCGTTGCTCGGCAAGTTGTCGCAGCTCAGCGGCGTAAAGGGCGCGATGCCCTTCTGCCGGCGGCGCGCGAGGCCTTCGACGAGATAGCCGATGACGCCGCGCGGCGCATGCCGGTTGGCGAGGTCGGCGACGATATCGGGATGTTTGAGGTCGAGGCCCCCGGTTGCTGGATCGAAACCATAGGCCTTTTCCGTCACTGTCATGCTGACGATGCGGATATCGGGGTCTTCGAGCCGCGCCAGCAGGCCGGCCGGATCGCGGGGCGCCACATGCGCCTTCAGGATCGAGCCGATCACCTCAGCCGTCGTGCCCGAGGTGTCACGGATCAGCGTCGTATAGAGCCCGTTCTGGGCACTGAGATTGTCGGCGACATCGGCGGTGCGCAGGCTTGCCACCTCGATGCCCCAGTCGCCGCCCTCCGCTGCGAGCGCGCCATCCGTAAAAGGCGCGAAATGCGCGCGGAAAAAGGCGCCGGGTCCCAGATGCAGGATGCCGCTTTTCAGCCGGCTGCGATCATAGGCGGGAAGCTTCGCCGTCGGGGCGAGGCCGGAAAGGGTCTGCAGTCGTTCGCTCACAGCTTGTAGGCCTTCTTCGCATTGCTATAGGAAAGTTCGCCCGCCACGATCTCGGCTTCGCTCTTGGAAATCCGGTGCTCGGCGGCGAGCCCGGCGAGAAAGCGGCAGACTTCGCGGCGCCAGACGTCATGCCGCGCCGGGATCGAAAGCAGCGCCCGCGTATCGTCGTTGAAGCCGGCCATGTTGGCGAAGCCCGCCGTTTCCACCACCTGGTCGAGATAGCGGCGAATGCCGAGCGGGCTGTCGTGGAACCACCAGGGCGGACCGATCATCAGGCAGGGCCAATGGCCGACCATCGGCGCCATCTCGCGCGCATAGGTCGTCTCGTCGAGGGTGAAGAGCAGCACCCGCAGGCCGGGCGCATGGCCGTATCTGGAAAGCAGCGCATTCAGCCCGCCGACCCAGTCGGTGCGCGTCGGGATATCGGCGCCCATATTCGGGCCGCGCGTCGCAAACAGCCCGCTGTCGGTGTTGCGCCGCGAGCCGGCGTGGATCTGCATGACCATGCCGTCTTCGGCCGAAAGCCCGGCCATCTCGGTCATCATCTGGCCGCGGAAGAGTTCGGCCTCTTCACGCGAAAGCGGCCCCTCCAGCGCCTTGTCGAGCAGCGCCTGCTTTTCGGCAAGCGGCAGGTCGGCGGTGAAGGCTGTCGGCACGCCGTGATCGGTCGCGGTGGCGCCGAACTGGCGGAAATAGGCGCGCCGGCGTCGATGCGCCTCGATCAGCCCGTCCCAGCGCGTCACATCGGCGCCGGTGATCTCTCCGAACTTGACGAGGTTGTCGCGGAAGCCGACGGCGTCGGGATCGGTGACGCTGTCCGGCCGGTAAGTGGTGCGGACCTTGCCGATCCAGCCGTCGGTCGCCATCTTCTGGTGATGGGCCAGCGGGTCGAGCGCGCCCTCCGTCGTCGCGATCGTTTCGATGCCGAATCGCTGGTGCAGCGCCCGCGGGCGGAATTCGGGAAGGGCAAGCTGAGCATTGATATGGTCGTAGAGCGCATCGGCATTATCAGCCGTCAGCGGCTCGGTGCAGCCGAGCACGGCCGACATCGCATGGTCGACCCAGAGGCTCGAAGGCGTTCCGCGGAAGAGATGGTAATGCTTCGCGAAAGTCCGCCAGATCGCCCGTCCCTCAGCCACCGGCTTGCCGTCGAGCCGCGGCACGCCGAGCTCGTCCAGGGCGACGCCGACGCTGTGCAGCATGCGGAAGAGATAATGATCGGGAATGACCAGCAGCGAAGCCGCGTCTTCGAAGGGCTTGTCGTCGGCGAACCAGGATGGTTCGGTATGCCCGTGCGGGCTGACGATCGGAAGATTGCGTACCGTCTCGTAGAGGTCGCGCGCAATGGTCCGTGTTGCCGGGTCGGCCGGAAAGAGCCGGTCCGGATGAAGAAAGCCGTTTCCTACATCCATCAGTATTCCTCCCTGATGGATAAGGGCCTACCCCACAACATCAGGCGCGGCAAGGTCTTTTAGTAACCAGATGGTTCGGTTTTTGCGCGTGGTTGCACCAGCCATCGAAAGCATTGACGAAGCGGCTAATTTCCGCTTTGGGAGAACCATCTGTACTGCCGGTTTCGGCAAAGGAGGATCGATGTCCGACGAGACGAACCGCATCACCCGGCTGGAAGAAATGCTGGCCCATCAGGCAAAGACGATCGAGGAACTTTCCGATCAGCTGACCGAGCAATGGAAGATCGTCGAGCAGATGCGCACCAAGCTCGACCGGCTGACCGAACGCTTCCTGTCGCTCGAGGAACAGTCGCTGGAAGCGCCTGCCGTCACCCGCCCGCCGCATTATTGACGACACGCGGCGAGAGGCCGCGTGCCCGATTTTCCTGGCTGGCTGATCAGACGCCGCCGATGCAGAGATATTTCATTTCCAGATAATCATCGGCGCCGTGGCGCGAGCCCTCGCGGCCGAGGCCGGATTGCTTGATGCCGCCGAAAGGCGCCGTCTCGGACGACATGATGCCGGTATTGATGCCGATCATGCCGTATTCCAGCGCTTCCGCCACCCGCCAGACCTTCTTCAGGTCGCCGGCATAGAAATAGGCGGCAAGGCCGAATTCCGTATCATTGGCTTGGGCGATGACATCCTCGGCCGTCTCGAAGCGGAAGAGCGGCGCTACCGGCCCGAAGGTTTCCTCGCGCGCCACCTTCATGCCGCGCGCAACGCCGGTCAGCACCGTCGGCGCAAAGAAGGTGCCGGCGCCGTCGATGCGCTTGCCGCCGATCAAAACCTTGGCGCCCTTGGCAAGCGCGTCACCCACATGGTCTTCCACCTTGGCAAGGCCCTGTTCGTCGATCAGCGGCCCGATCTCGACACCCGGCTGGAAGCCGTCGCCGACTGACATTGCAGCGACCTTGGCGGCAAGCTTGGCCGCAAAGGCGTCATAGACGCCCGACTGGATGTAGAGGCGGTTGGCGCAAACGCAGGTCTGGCCGGCATTGCGATATTTGGAGGCGATCGCGCCTTCGACGGCGGCGTCGAGATCGGCATCGTCGAAGACGATGAACGGCGCGTTGCCGCCGAGCTCCAGGCTCACCTTCTTGATCTGATCGGCGCACTGCCGCATCAGGATGCGGCCGACCTCCGTCGAGCCGGTGAAGCTGATCTTGCGCACCTTGTCGTTGCCGCAGAGCTCGCGGCCGATCGCCGGGCCGTCGATGCCGACGATGAGGTTGAAGACGCCGGCCGGAATGCCGGCCTGTTCGGCAAGCACGGCAAGGGCGATCGCCGTCAGCGGCGTCTGCTCGGCCGGCTTCGACACGACCGTGCAGCCGACGGCCAGCGCCGGCGCAATCTTGCGGGCAATCATCGCCGCCGGGAAATTCCATGGCGTGATCGTGCCGACGACGCCGACCGGCTGCTTGATGACGATCATGCGCTTGTCATTGGACGGCGCCGGGATCGTCTCGCCATAGATGCGCTTTGCCTCCTCAGCATACCATTCGATATAGGCGGCGGCATAAAGGATCTCGCCGCGCGCTTCGGCGAAGGGCTTGCCCATTTCGGCGGTCAGGATCGCGGCAAGTTCGTCGGCATTGGCGACCATCAGGTCGAACCATTTGCGCAGGATGACGCTGCGCTCCTTGGCCGGGCGGGTGGCCCAGGCCGGCTGGGCGGCATAGGCCGCATCGATCGCCGTCCGCGTTTCGGCAGCCCCCATATCGGGCAGCGAGGCAAGCAGCTCGCCGGTTGCCGGGTTGAGCACGTCGAAAGTCCCGGCGGCATCGCCTGACGTCCAGACGCCATTGATATAGCCGGCAGCGCGCAGGAACGGTGAAGAGAAGGGAATGTGTCTGGTCAGCGCGGTGGTGAAAGCCATGTCATATCTCCTTGGGAGCGGCTGCCGGTCGCCGGCAGCCATTGAAATCCGGTGCCTGTCGCCTCACTTGGCCGCACTCACTTCCAGCATCGAGGCCTCGAGAATATCGAGCGCCTCCCCGAGCACCTCGTCCTGGATGGTGATCGGCGCGAGGAAGCGGATGACGTTGCCGTGGACGCCGCAGGTGAGCAGGATCAGGCCCTTGTCGAGCGCTGTCAGCCGTACCCGGTTGGCGAATTCGGCGCTCGGCAAGCCCGTCGTCCGGTCGTTGAATTCGACGGCATTCATGAAACCCGGCCCACGGATATCGGCAATCTCAGGCACCGTCTCGCGCAGCGATTCCAGCCGCTGCTTCAATCGTCCGCCGAGCAGATTGGCGCGATTGCAAAGATCCTCGTCGGCGATGACGTCGAGGACGGCATGCGCTGCGGCGATGCCGATCGGATTGCCGCCATAAGTGCCGCCGAGCCCGCCCGGTCCCGGCGCGTCCATGATGTCGGCGCGGCCGGTGACGGCGGCGAGCGGAAAGCCGCCGGCAAGGCTCTTTGCCATCGTCGTCAGGTCGGCCGCCACCTCGTGGTGATCCATCGCGAACATCTTGCCGGTGCGGGCAAAACCGGTCTGCACCTCGTCGGCGATCAGTAGGATGCCGTGCTGGTCGCAGAGTTCG
Organism: Rhizobium sp. F40D2; assembly: GCF_051810745.2. Lineage (NCBI taxonomy): Bacteria > Pseudomonadati > Pseudomonadota > Alphaproteobacteria > Hyphomicrobiales > Rhizobiaceae > Rhizobium > Rhizobium sp. F40D2. Next base: position 1,517,065 of record NZ_CM131436.1, on the reverse strand, counting down.
CGCAGCGCTTTCATGAAGGCCGCGGGCGCCGGGTAGAAACCGCCTTCGCCCTGGACGGGCTCGATAATGATGGCGGCGACCCGTTGCGGATCGACGTCGGCGGCAAAGAGCTTCTTCAGGGCCGCCAGCGACTGATCGGCGGTGACGCCGTGCAGCTCGACCGGGAAAGGAATATGGAAGACGTCGCCCGGCATCGCGCCGAAGCCGACCTTGTAGGGCACCACCTTGCCGGTCAGCGCCATGCCCATGAAGGTACGGCCATGGAAACCGCCCCCAAAGGCGATGACGGCCGAGCGGCCGGTCGCCGCCCGCGCAATCTTGACGGCGTTTTCGACCGCTTCGGCACCGGTCGTGACGAAGATGGTCTTCTTCTCGAAGTCACCCGGCACCAGCGCATTCAGCCGCTCGGCGAGACTGACATAGTTCTCATAGGGCACCACCTGATGGCAGGTATGGGTAAAGTGGTCGAGCTGTTCCTTGACCGCCGCAATCACGCGGGGATGGCGGTGGCCAGTATTGAGAACGGCGATGCCGGCGGCGAAATCGATGTAGCGGCGGCCTTCCTTGTCCCAGATCTCGGCATTTTCTGCGCGATCGGCATAAATCTGGGTCGTCATGCCGACGCCGCGGGAGATGGCGGCGTTCTTCCGGTCGGTAAGGCTTGTCGCGTTCATCGAATGTGCTCCTGCGCTAAAAAGCGTTTAGAATTATCTTGCAGAAGTTCTGCAAGCTATGTAAGAAACTCCTACATTTTTCCTGCAAGAAAACAAGCGGGATTTTTTGCTTCAAACATCACGCGTTTTGATGAATGTTCGCAGACGATTGGAATCGGGATGTTTCTGGATGAATGATAGCGGACCTGTACGCTACAAGGTGGCGGAGGCCGCAAGGCTGGCGGGTGTTTCGCCATCGACGCTGCGCCTCTGGGAAAGCCAGGGCCTGTTGGTTCCCGGCCGTTCGCAAACCGGCCATCGCCAATACAGCGCCGACGATGTGGCGCGGTTGAAGCGCATCTCCTGGTTTCGTGTCGAGCGTGGCCTCAATCCCGCGGCAATCCGCGAGGCGCTGGAAGGTGAGGAGCCTTCCGCCGATAGCGCCGAGGCAAGCCAGGGCGCCGGTCTTGGCCGCAAGCTGCGCAGCCTGCGCCATGCCGCCGGCAAGACGCTGGATCAGGTGGCCGGTGATATCGGCGTCACCTCCTCGACGCTTTCGACGCTGGAGCGCACCTCGCAGGGCGTGAGCTTCAAGACGCTGCATGACCTCGCTGAGTATTATGGGACCACCGTCTCGCGCCTTTCAGGCGAGGAAAGCGAGGAGGGATCGGCTGTGGTGCGTGCCGGGGAATGGCGCAGCTGGCCGGAAACGACGCCTGGAGTCGCGGTGCAGCTGCTGGCCGAAGGCCCGAGGATGATGGATTGCCATCGTTTCGTGCTGGCGCCGGGCGCTGCCAGCGAGGGCGCCTATCGTCACGAGGGCGAGGAATTCATGCATGTCCTGTCCGGCCGGCTCGAGCTGGTGCTCGACAGCGATCAGTTCTTCGATCTCGGCCCCGGCGATTCGCTTTATTTCGAAAGCCGCCGCTACCATTCCTGGCGTAACCGCCATGACGGCGAAACCGTGCTTCTCTGGATCAACACGCCGCCGACATTCTGAAACGCCTGCAGAGGAAGCGGTTTCGCATTTTGCAGCTTTGCGCTATAGCGCACTGCATAATTTCTTAGATCGGCATCGATTTAAGGATAAAATTACGCGGCAATTCAAAGTGCTGCAGCGTCCTAAGGAAAGACAGTCTCATGGCCGCCAACATACGTTATCACGAAGGTGATGTTTCCGCAGCCGATGCCGCGCGCTACACCGGCGCGATTGCCATCGACACCGAAACGCTCGGCCTGGTGCCGCGCCGGGACAGGCTCTGCGTCGTCCAGCTTTCACCGGGCGACGGCACCGCCGACGTCATCCGCATCGCCGCCGGTCAGAAAGAGGCCCCTAATCTCGTCGCCCTGCTCGAAGATCCGACCCATCAGAAGATCTTCCATTACGGCCGCTTCGATATTGCCGTGCTCTTCCACACTTTCGGCGTCACGACGAACCCGGTCTTCTGCACCAAGATCGCCTCGCGCCTGATCCGCACCTATACGGATCGCCACGGCCTCAAGGATAATCTCAAGGAGATGCTCGACGTCGATATCTCCAAGGCCCAGCAATCTTCCGATTGGGCAGCCGAGACGCTGTCTCCAGCCCAGCTCGAATATGCCGCTTCCGATGTTCTTTATCTGCATGCGTTGCGCGACAAGCTGACGGAACGCCTGCTTCGCGACGGCCGGTTTGACCATGCAACGGCTTGCTTTGCATTCCTGCCGACCCGCGCCAAGCTCGACCTGCTCGGCTGGGAAGAGGCCGATATCTTCGCCCATAGCTGATGAAAATCGCCCGCGACGTACGGGAAACAACAACCGTGGAAGCGGCTTGTCTATGGCCGTTAGCGATTCGTTAACGCCTCTTTCCTAAAATTCCCCTTAATATTTATGCATTTCGATGACGCTGGTATTGCGTCATGCGGACAGGAGGATCTGCGGGGATGCAAGGGGCCGGATGAGCGCGGTCCTCTATAGAGCCTGCTTTCATCGTCACTTTACGAAAGGAGCATGCCATGTTGACTCCCGTTCGTGCAGCGTCCAATGCAAGCTTTTCGTCTCAAGGCCAGACTGCGGCGATCGTCGCCGGCGGCCTCGGCCGTTCTGTGATTGCTCCCGCGCCGGTCAACGCCGTCGAAGCCGCCGACCTGAATTCCGCCATTGCCGGCAAGCTCAGTATCCTGCTCCTTGCCGCACGCGAGCGCATGATCGAAGCCCTCTTCGATGCCATAGATGCGGCCGGGCGCGCGATCTCGCTGGACCGCGGCGAGGACGAAACCAATCTTGCCTTCGCCTCCCGGCTTGCCGATGCCATCCAGCGGCTGCCGGCCGTCAAGATCGACGAGATCGAGCGCCAATTGACGGAGCAAGGCCACAGCCTGCCGCTTCGGATGATCGCCGCAGCCCTGAAGAACCCTGCAGGCCCGGAAGCGGCCCGCATCGTCGCCTATCTGGAAATCGTCCGCTACAAGGACCGCGATCTCGCCGCCCGCGCCGTCGTGCGCTCCTATGGCCAGAACGACGCTTCGCCGATGCGCGCCGAAGCCCGGCCGGAGATCCAGCTGCATGAGGATCATGCGCCTGTCGCCATGCGCCAGCCGGCAGGCAAGCTGTCGGCGCCGCCGGTGCACTGATCGAGGCCGCGGCCCTGGCGACCGCCGAGGAAACGGTGATCGCCGAGGCCGTGGAGGTAGCCGATCCGGAAACGCCGCGGCCTGAAGACCGGGCTCAGTCTGCGTCGGCAGCGGCAGGGGAGGTCGCCGCGGACAGATCTGAGCCGCGGAAGATCGACACCGCGCCAGCCTTGCCGGCCGAAGCCACACCGGCCGAGGACGCGCAGGAAACGCCGGAGGCGCCTGCGATCCAGCCCCGCGCCATGTCGGAAAAGGGCGATCCCGTCATTCCGAGGAACTGGACAGGAATTGCCGCTTCGATGACCGAAGAGGTTTCCGAGATGATCGTCACCATCATCCGCGAGCAGGATGTCGAAGCCGTACTGGAGGATGGTCCCATCGAAGCGGCCTTGGAGATCGATACGATCCTCGACGATGCCGTCATCAGCGATGCGGCCGAAACATTGACCAGGCAGCCGGCTGAGCTTGCAGCAGCGCCGATGCGCGCCCGTCCTCAGCGCCGCGCCCATCTCCGATGGAAACGGAGATCGTGGCTGCGGCTGCCCGCCAGCCGAAAGAGACCGACGCGCCGCCGCCAATGATGCCGATTCCCGAGACGACCGAGGCTGCCTATGTCCCGCTTGCGGCAAGGATGCCGGAGGGACTTGCCTATACGCAGCTGCCCTATCAGTTCGCCAAGGATGTCCCGGCGAACGGGAAGGCGGATGAAACCAGCCACCAGAATCAGCACCACCATGAGGGCGGGTCGCCAGATCAGCAGCAAGGGGATCAGCAGCAGGACGATCAGCAGCAGGCGCAGACCGGCAGCGGGGATGCCGCGGCCGATGGCGAAGCAGCCAATGCGGCGCCTCAGCGCAGGACGCCGAGGATGATCGATTCCGAGCCGACGCCATATCAGTCAGGCGCGGCCGCCGATCCGGTTTATGCGCTCTATCAGCGCATGGTCGGCTGGGAATAAAAGACCTGAAAATGAAGAACCCGCCGGATCGCTCCGGCGGGTTCTTCAATTCAAAGGCGGATGCGAGGCTTATTCGCCGCCGCGGTTCTTCAGGGCTGCGCCCAGGATGTCGCCGAGCGAAGCGCCGCTGTCGGACGAACCGAACTGAGCAACGGCTTCCTTCTCTTCCGCAATCTCCAGAGCCTTGATGGACAGCATGATCTTGCGGTCCTTCTTGGAGAAGTTGGTGACGCGGGCGTCGAACACCTGGCCGACCGAGAAGCGCTCGGGGCGCTGTTCGTCGCGGTCGCGGGCGAGGTCGGCGCGGCGGATGAAGGAAGTGATGTCCTCGTGGTTGACGAGCTTCACTTCGACGCCGCCGTCGTTGACCGCGATGACTTCGCAGGAAACGACTGCATTCTTGCGCAGGTCGCCCGATGCAGCGGCGTCGCCGACCGCATCCTTGCCGAGCTGCTTGATGCCGAGCGAGATGCGTTCCTTCTCGACATCGACGTCGAGAACGACGGCCTTGACGACGTCACCCTTGTTGAACTCCTCGATGACCTGTTCGCCCGGACGGTTCCAGTCGAGGTCGGAGAGGTGCACCATGCCGTCGACATCGCCGTCGAGGCCGATGAACAGGCCGAATTCGGTCTTGTTCTTGACTTCGCCTTCGACTTCAGTGCCGGCCGGATGGCTGCGGGCGAATGCTGCCCACGGGTTTTCCAGCGTCTGCTTGAGGCCGAGCGAGATACGGCGCTTGGACGGATCGACTTCGAGAACGACGACTTCGACTTCCTGGCTCGTCGACAGGATCTTGCCGGGGTGAACGTTCTTCTTGGTCCAGGACATTTCCGAGATGTGGATCAGGCCTTCGATGCCCGGCTCCAGCTCGACGAATGCACCGTAGTCGGTGATATTCGTGACGGTACCGGAAATCTTCTTGCCTTCCGGATACTTGGCCTGGATGCCATCCCACGGATCGCTCTCGAGCTGCTTCATGCCGAGCGAGATACGGTGGGTTTCCTGGTTGATGCGGATGATCTGAACCTTGACCTGCTGGCCGATGTTCAGGATTTCCGACGGATGGTTCACACGGCGCCATGCCATGTCGGTGACGTGCAGCAGGCCGTCGATGCCGCCGAGGTCGACGAACGCACCGTAATCGGTGATGTTCTTGACGACGCCGTCGACAACCTGGCCTTCTTCGAGGTTCTGAACGATTTCAGAACGCTGCTCGGCGCGGGATTCTTCCAGAACCGTACGGCGCGAAACCACGATGTTGCCGCGGCGCTTGTCCATCTTGAGGATTTCGAAGGGCTGCGGATTGTGCATCAGCGGGGTCACGTCGCGGATCGGACGAATATCGACCTGAGAACGCGGCAGGAAGGCGATCGCACCGTCGAGGTCGACTGTGAAGCCGCCCTTGACCTGGTTGAAGATCACGCCTTCGACGCGCTCGCCGGCTTCAAACTTGGCTTCGAGCTTGACCCAGCTTTCTTCGCGGCGAGCCTTCTCGCGCGACAGAACGGCTTCGCCGAGCGCGTTTTCGATGCGCTCAACGTAAACTTCGACTTCATCGCCAACCTTGAGCTGGCCATCCTTGGCGCGGGCGCCGAATTCCTTGAGCGCGATGCGGCCTTCGACCTTCAGGCCGACGTCGACAACGGCGACATCCTTTTCGATGCCCGTGACGATGCCCTTGGTGACATAGCCTTCGGCCAGATCGTTCTTGGCAAAGGACTCTTCGAGAAGGGCCGCGAAATCCTCGCGAGAGGGAGTAGCTACTGACATAAAATCTCCTGCGTGTCCTGAATAGGGAGCGGACACGTATGCGCCGGTTGGTTTGCGTTGAACGGGCCTGAACCCAGTCCGCCCTCTTTCACGAAGGCAATCCGGCGCTTGGACGGAATTTCAGGCTTGCTGCATTAAAAGCGATCCATGCTCTGAGCATGCAAAATCGCTTGAATTTAGGCATTTCGGCTCAAGACCGCATCGATGATCGATTGAGCGGCTCGAAACGCGGCCTCTATACTCATTTCCGACGTATCAAGCAAGTGCGCATCATCAGCTGGTTTCAAAGGGCTGTCGGCACGTCCCATGTCGCGTTCGTCGCGCCGCTTGACGTCCTCGAAAATAGCATCGAAATCCGCCGTCGCGCCCTTGCCCAGGATCTCGTCGTAACGGCGTCTGGCGCGGACCTCCGGCGTCGCCGTCACATAGAGCTTTACAGGTGCATCCGGGCAGACGACCGTGCCGATATCGCGCCCGTCGAGCACGGTTCCCGGCGCCTTCGTCGCAAATCGCCGTTGCGCCTCGACCAGGGCCCGGCGCACCGCCGGCATGACCGCTATTTTCGAGGCCGCTTCGCCGATCTCATGTTTGGAAAGTATATCGCGATCCAATCCGGCGAGTTCAACCTCCCGCGCGATCTTTTCCGCCACCGCCTCGTCGTCAAGCGGCAGGCCGGCGTCGAGCAGCGCCTTGGCCGTGGCGCGATAGGTCAGGCCGGTGTCGAGGTGGTGGAAGCCGTATTGCTCGGCGATGCGGCGCGAAAGCGTGCCCTTGCCCGCCGCAGCCGGGCCATCAATAGCGATGGTGAAAGTCTTGGTGGTCATGCGATCAATCCTGGGCAGCGGGCCAAAGGGCCCCGGCGCGAAGGCCGTGCGTGGCGTAATCTTTTGTAAAGGCACAGCATTTTCTTCGCAAGGCCGTCCTTTCCCGCGACGATCTTCGCTCGGTTCTGCGGCTGCCGCGGCTCGTTACCATAAACCCGCCGGCCGGTCATCCGCCGGCGCCGGAAATACCTTGCACTCCGATCATAAAGTTTGGCTTTGACATGGGCAGCCACAGCGATTAAGGGGACCGGCTTATAAATTCCGATGGAACGCCGGCTTGAACGGCATTTGCCGAATCTTGCATTCGGCCATTCTCACGAGGCTTATAGTGGCGAAAGCGGAACTTGGAACCAAGCGTACCGATCCGGAAACCGGCAAGAAGTTTTATGATCTGAACCGGGATCCGATCGTTTCTCCTTATACCGGCAAGTCCTACCCCCTGTCCTTCTTCGAGGAGACCTCGGCGATCGCCGACGTTGCCGAGGAAGACGAGGTTGCGGAAGTCGATACCGAAAACACCGAAGTCGAACTGGTTTCGCTTGAGGATGCCGATGACGCCGCCTCCGGCGACGACATCCCCGATATCGGCGACGACGATGTCGAAATCGAAGGCGATGACGACGACGATACCTTCCTCACACCCGACGAAGACGATGACGACGACGACATGAGCGACATCATCGGCGTGACCGGCGACGAAGACGAAGTCTGACGGCTGCATTTCGGCCCGGTGAGGAAAAAATTCTCCGGGCCGAATTTTTTAGGCTTGCTATCTCCGAAAACCGGAAGTAATAAGCCGCCACTCCGCAGGGCACGCCCTGCGAAGCATCCCAGGACCGGCCCTGTGCCGGACCACCTTGATGGGGCTATAGCTCAGCTGGGAGAGCGCTTGCATGGCATGCAAGAGGTCAGCGGTTCGATCCCGCTTAGCTCCACCACGCTTCGCCCTTACGGGCTTCGCGTGGCGCAGCCGCGAGAAACCGTTAGGCCGAAGCGGTGCCCGGCTGAATCCGGCTTCAACTTGCCTCCCCAACCGTAAGACCGATTGCCAATAACCGCAGGTGTATGCGAAAGCCGCGCAATTAGATCACGCGACGTGCCCAGCGCATTCAACGAAATGACTCCAGGAATAGAGACCATCGGCTGGCGCTGGCATCCCGCTCCCACGACCTCAACTCGGCTATTGCACCGATAAACCGGCAGCCTCTATTCCCGCAAGAAACCGTTTCTGATCCTCGGTCCGCGCCAGCCGCCTGGCGACCTCCTGCCTGATGTTCTGGATCAATGCGGGCGACTCGCGCCGGATCCAATCAAGCTGTTGCTCCGCCTCCTGCTTTTTTCCGAGCGCGCCAAGAATGGACAGCAATACGAGGCGATGCATCGGATTGTAGTTGAGATCAGACATGCGCGACCAGAGTTCCGCAGCCTGTATATCGCCCCGCATGAAGGCGCAGAGTGCCATTCCGACCTCGTAATATCCGCGGGGCCCCGCATTCTTGCCGACTGCTTCTGAAATCAGCTTGCAGCCTTTATCCCATTCCCCCGACATCGACAGGCGCAGGCCGTATTCACCGGCCACCTCGGTATCGTTCGGATTGCTGGCATAGGCGCTGGCGCCGGCGCTGAGAGCCGCAGCCGGATCATTGTCGAAAAAGTTGGCAAGCATCAGCGCCTGAAGAGCCCGTGCATTCTTCGGGTCGAGCCGCACCGCATGCTCTGCAAGTTGCTTTGCCAGGCCGAGCGTCGCGGCCGTCGCTTTGGTGTGAAGTTGGTATGAAAAACGGAACTCGTCGAGGTGGATCAGCGAAAGAAGGGCCACGACATTGGCATCGGCCGGCATCTTCTCCACGGCCCGTTGCAGGCAGGACTTCGCCATCTCATGCGCCTGCACGGTCATTTCGCTGCGGTAGCTGTAGTAGGATAGAATGCATGAATAGGTGTCCGTGCGTCCGGTGATGGTGGCGGTATCGGTCTGGAAGATGACGCCAAATGGGCGCGCGACCGCCGTCGCGATATCCCCGGCAAGGCTCGCTTGCGTTTTCGGGATGCCTTGTACCTGCATATCGGCATCGTAGTTGCTTGCCCAGATGACAGCCGCATCCGCCCGCCGCACCAGCCTTGCGGTCGAGCGCAGCACGCTGCCTTCGAGCCGCACACTTCCCTGCAAGGCATAGAGCGGTTCTGACGAAGGTTCGATGGTCTTATTCCGTGGCATGGCGGTGACGACAACGATGTCATTGAAGCGCACCAGCTTCTCGATGATGTCGTCGGTCATGCCGCGAGAGATATCGGAGGCAAGGTTCCCGCCAGACACGCTTTCAAAACGCTCGACAATAATGGTGGGGCGGGTGTTGGCGGCCGGTCCCGCTTCGCGCTCCATACTCGGCGATTCGACCTGCAAAATGAGAGCCGCTGCCGAGGCCAGGATAATCACCGCGCCTGCTGCAAGCAGCCAATATCGAGGCGAAAGGCGCCGGTTCCCGGTGTTCGGGCTGATCGCATCCGCTGCCACATGGATCTGTCTATCATCGGCGCCTGACAAACGCGGCCGTTCGGGCTGCTCGAACGGCAAGATATCAGCGGGTTCAGCGCTGCCGATGACATCGAAGACCGGCGCGTAGCCGCCCTTCGGGATGGTGATGATGATGCGGTCGGCGCCACCGGCTGTGAGATAATAGTGTTCGAGTTCCCGTCTCAGCCGGCCGGCTTCGATACGAACGCAGGGATCCTGCTGGGCATCGAAGTTCGCGTCCCGGCCAAAAACGGCCTGTGCGATCGTAAAGGCCTTCAGATAGTCGCGACGGCCCGCCAGCGTTTCCGTAACCACGAATTCTAGGAACTTCCTCGTCCGTTCGGGAAGGCGGAACTCCCGGCTGGAAAGAATGCGCTCAAGTTGCTGCTGTACCTCCTCCTGCGAGGCGGCGACCCTGTTTATGCCTGCACTCGTCATCGGTTCCCCCAGACGCCGATTGCGAACAACCTGCAGTACGCTGTCTTAAACGATAGTCTCGCCGCGGCGTAACAGCAATGCCGCCCGGCCGAATACCCTAACCAACGCTAAACGAATCCGATGATTAGCCCAAGGATGGACGTAGTCACGGCTTACGAAGTGCCGGCGTAGGATACCGTATTCTACCGGCGCCGTCATGTATCTTACTGCCTTAGTCTCCAAGCTCGCCCTATCATCGTTGTATATTCTGGAGGAGGCTGCGATGACATCACCTGAGAGCTCTACACCCCATTCCATGACAAGCGCAGAGGAACTGCGCAAACGTGCTCTGGAGCTTCAGCTCGTCGAGATGGAGCGCAACGAAAGGATCAAGGCGCGTGAAGCAAAGAAACACGCGGAATTCGTCGAGGATTTTTTCCGCAAGCAGATCGGCGAAACGGAACGCGCCGTCATCAAGCGACTTGTGATGAAAGCGGCGGCAGACGGCAAATACGAGGCACTGATCTATAGTTTTCCCTCGACGTTTTGCACCGACAGCGGCCGTGCCATCAACAACAACCTGCCGGGATGGCAGAAGACGCTGCAGGGAAAGGCAAAGGAACTCCTGGAACTCTTCGAGCAGGTGGCCAAGCCGCAGGGTTATGGGCTGAAGGCCATGATCATCAACTTCCCGGACAACATGCCCGGAGACGTCGGCTTCTTCCTTACTTGGGAGCCGCCGGTCGACTGACCCGCAGTAAAGTAGGGGCTGATCAAGTTGAAAGCGATCGAGATCGAGCGCAAGTTCCTCGTGCGTAACGATAGCTGGCGCGATTGTGCCGGCATTTCGCATGTCCTGCAGCAAGCTTATTTATCTCGCGATGAGAATTCGGTCCGCGTTCGCTTGATCGACGATCGTTCTGCTTGCCTGACGATCAAATTCCGCACGACAGGGCTCGCCAAAGACGAATATGAATACGAGATTCCCGTCGAGGAGGCGCGGGATCTGCTTTGCCATGCGACCGGCCACGTCATTGAGAAAACGCGCTATCGGGTCCTGCACGAGGGCAGAAACTGGGATGTCGACGTCTTTGCCGGAGCCTATGAGGGATTGACGCTCGCCGAGATCGAAATGGCGAGCGAAGACGATCTGCCGGTCCTGCCGCAATGGCTTGGGCGAGAAGTCACGGGCAACGATCGCTATTCCAACCGCGCTATGGCCGCGGCCTCCAGGAAGCCTCCCCTGGGTGCAGCATGCGGCGGCTGATGACGGCGCCCGTCTGAAGAGGCGCAGGGCGCTGTAAGAGCCTATTCGCTGACAACCGTCCAATTGGCGTCCGGATTGAATTCCTTGATCGCGGCGGCGCGCTGGTCCGTTTGCGGCCCGAGATCGCGTTGATAGATGACGTTCATCCCGTTGACGATAAAAGTCTGCACGCCGGTCACCCGATATGAAACCGGCCAGGCGATGAGCGCAAAGCCGCCGGTCATGTAACCATTGACGAGGTAGCTTTGTTTGCCGCCGAGCACATTGTCGCCCTGGGCTGTCAGGATGCGATAGCGATATCCGAAATAACCTTCCCCGCGTTTGGCGGCACCGAAGGCAGCGGTCTCGACCAGCGCGCTTGCCGGGCTTTCCTCCGGATAGACGCTCGGATCCCAGTAAAGGCCGTCCAGCTTGCCGGGACTGCTGATCAATTTTTTGGCGAACTCGTAAATACCGTCACCGTCGCGATCGTCGGATGCATATTGATATTGTGCCGCCACATATTCGTGCATTGTGTCGATCGTCGCGAGTTCGTTTTCGCCGACGCGCCGATTGACGATCTCCTCCAGGCCGCGCTGCGTGTTGAAGGACCATTTCCCGTCCTTGCCCTCGGTGAGCGGAAACGGCAGGGGCCAGAGACGGTCGCCGATCGCAATGAACTTCCGTCCGCCGAGGTCCTCCAGGATCATCTGCCGCGCGGCGCCTTCGCGGATCAGCCCATAGGTGATCATCGCCTCGTTGCTGGACCGCAGCTTGTCCGCCTTCAGGCCGAGAAGGCCTGCGAAGCCGTCGACATCGTTGGAAGCCAGCACTGCCTTGAGGCGATCGAGAACCGCCGCCGGCGTGCCAAACGACGGCGTCGGACCCGCCGCCGCAAACTCGGTGAGATCGGTCTGCATCTGCGATACCGACGGGGTCGCGGAAACCACGCAGAGCACGGTAGAAAGCATAAGCGGGATCAAGGTTGATTGAGTTCTCATCATATAACTCCGGCAATCTTGGAAGGAAGGTATTTATCGCCGGCCGCCGCCGCCACGGCCACCGCCGCCACCACCACGGCCGCCGCCACCACCACGCGATACCGGAGGACGGGAGCGCTGTGGCGTCGCACGCGGTGCAGAGCGAGGTTGGCCGCCCATGCTCTGCGCACCCCGCTTTGAAGAGACAGCCTCCCGGCGGCCGGATTGGACATTGCCAAGCGCATTCGGCTGCCGGTTGCGATTATCGGGCCTGGCGGCCATCTGCGGCTTGTTGGGCTTTTTGACCGATTTCTGTGCGGGCTTGGCTGTGCGATTGGCCGATTGAGGACGGGCCTCGGGCCGGGTTACGTTCTGACGATTGGCGGCCGTGGGCTTGTTTCCCTGCGGTTTGGACTTCAGCCCTTGCACCGTGCCTTTTCGGATGTCGTCGGCGCGCGCCGCCGTACCACGATTGCCCGGCCTCTCACCTGCCTGGAAATCCTTGGCTTGGTTCCGAAGCTGGTTGCGGTTGTCGGCTTGCAGGCCGGACTTGATCGTCGAACGGTCCAGCTTGGCAAGCTGGTCCTTGCCGATGCTCATTTTGCTGCGATCGACCTTCGACCAATCGACATCGTTCCACTTCATCTTGCCATTGAAGTTTCGACCGTTCAGGCAGTTGTTGCAGTCGATGTCGATGTCACCACCGCCCCAGCGACCGCCCCATACCCCCCAGTCGTCCCAATTGACGACGGCCGCCCAGGCGAGCCCGGTGACCGCGCCGGCAAAGAAAGCGGCTCCGGGATAGTAGTAATTGTCGTATGGCTCCGGATAGTAGGAGATCGGTTCCGAAGCATAGCCGGGCTCGTAAAGCATCTCCGGCGGATATTGCGGGATGTAGACCTTCTCGGGATCGGTCGGCCGAATGATGATGTTGTCGTTTTCGGTGACAAGCGTCACCTTGTCATCCGTCTTGATAATGTTTTTTGCCACGGCTTCGTCGCGAAGTTGCTGAATGGCAATCAGCACATCCTTCTGCTGATTGGTGAGCGCATCGGCAAGCGATTGGGTCCAATCGAGATCCTCGCTCATCATCTTGACGATATCGGGGTAGTTCAGCAACGAGACGACGCTGCCGTCCCAGTCGCTCTTGGGCTTGAGGTTGTCGTTCTTCTTTTTCGTATCCAGAAAACGCTGGGCTTCGATGATCTGCAGGGGGAAGAGCGATGCCGCTGAAATCGCCGCGACCAGTTCGTCCGGATAGAGCGCGATCCGCGCCACGAGGACTTCAAGTTCATCGTCTGAAAGGAGTGTCGCGGCGGACTGTTCCGAGTCCGCCTCGTTGGCCGTGGCAGAGGGTGCAGGAGCCTGCGCTCTGACAGGGAGTACCGGCTGCAATGCGACGATCGCTAGGGTCGACAAGCCAATCAGCAGCTTGCGGGAAACTCTATTCATCGGACAAGGACCTCCCTTGAATCGGTTGAAGGACGGACGCGTTTACGGAGATTTAGGACCGGTGACAGGTGGTCGTCTGAGCATCACAACTTTCGATTGTGCCATCGCTTCCCTCATCTCTTTCAGCAACGCTTCGACCAGGCCGGCATATTCGAGCCGCCGCGCCTCCCTCACCGCGTCAGACAGCTCTTCGACATGCGCCAGTGCTTGAGCCGCCGCAGCAAGATCTTCGCACATGCTGTGAAAGGCCTCGTTGACGTAGAAAAGTCGCTGGACCAGCCTTGCCTGATCGGGAAAATGACCTTCTGCCGCTTCAAGGGCGGACAAATATGTCGAACCACGCTCTCCCGACACCATCTGTGCCCCCGCCACCGAACTGCGCCAGCAGATACAGAACTATATATCAGGCGAAGTGCCTCAAGACGTAAAATACGCGATCCTACGGTGGTCGGCGCTCCAATCGATTTGCGCATTCGACAAACAAGCCGTGAAATGGGATGCACCTGCCGATCCGGCGTTTTTTCTCTTCCAGCTCAGGCAATCCCTCGAGGCGGATCGCCTGCGCGCGGCTCGATAGAGATTACGCGATGCTACGGGTCTTTGCGCCGAAACGGGCTTATTATCCGGTCCTCGCTTGCGATCAAAAATGGCTCGGGCAGACCAAGCCGGAAGGGGGATACGTGTTTCTCGACTATTTTGCCTTGGGCGTCTTGGTCTTCGTCGTGATCACGCTTTTCTATGCCGTCATCGCAATTCACGACATTCCCCACCTGATGGCCAAGGCACGAAATCACCCCCATCAGGACGCCATCCATGTTGCCGGATGGGTCAGCCTCTTCACCCTCCACGTGATCTGGCCGTTTCTGTTCATTTGGGCAACGCTTTACCGCGAAGACAGGGGCTGGGGCATCCGACAGGATGGAAAATTATCGACGGAAGTTGAAGCGAATGCGGAAATTGCTCGTCTCCATGCAAGAATCGCCGAGCTCGAAACAAAGACGCTGGAGAAGGAGAACGCCTGATGGATCTGCTCCTCATACTCACCTACGCCGCGATCTGTTGGGCAATTTTCAAAATATTCAGGATCCCGGTAAACCAGTGGACGCTCGCGACCGCGGTCCTTGGAGGTATCTTCCTTATTTCTACCCTCCTGCTCCTGATGAGCTATAACCATCCCTATTCGAGCGACGGTCGCATTTATTTCACCTCGGCTCCGGTTATTCCCGTCGTCGGAGGCCAAGTCGTCGAGGTCCCGGTGACAGCAAATGCGCCGTTGAAGAAGGGCGATATCCTCTTTCGCATAGATCCACGGCCCTACCAGTTTACCGTCGATCAAAAGAAAGCGGCGCTCGCCGAAGCCGAGCAGTCCGTCCTGCAGTTGAAAGCGGCGATGGATGCAGCCAATTCAGGGGTCACGGGCGCCGAGGCCTCAAGGGACAGATCCCAACAGGCCTTCGAAAAGTTCCAGCAGACGAACGAGAATGCAAAGTCGAGCGGTAGGGGCGCCGTCTATTCCGAGCTCGAGGTCGAAAACCGACGCGGCATCTACCTGACGTCGGAGGCTGCGGTCGCCACGGCCCGCGCGCAAGCGGTGCAGGCAAAGCTTGCCTATGAGTCCCAGATCAACGGAACCAACCCGACTGTTGCAAGGCTGCAAGCGGAATTGCACAATGCTGAGTACGAACTAGACCAGACGGTCGTGCGGGCGCCGACCGATGGCTACGTGACGCAGGTGTTCCTGCGCCCTGGAATGATGGCCAACCCCTTGCCCTTGCGGCCGGTCATGGTCTTCATCGACAGTCAGGACCGCATGCTGGCCGCAGCCTTCATCCAGAATTCGCTGCAGCGCGTCCGTGTCGGCGACGAGGCGGAGGTCTCCTTCAAAGCGGTGCCCGGCAAGATATTCAAGGCGCGGGTTCAAGAGGTCATCGATGTGATGGCCCAGGGGCAACTGCAGCCGAGCGGTGCGCTCATCGATCCGCAATCGCCTGAGCGCATATCGCCCGGACAAACGCTGGCTCGGATCGAGTTGCTCGAAAGTACCGACGAATATCAACTGCCGGGCGGCGTCGTCGCCGAGGTCGCGGTCTACACCCACCATTGGCACCATGTCGCGGTCCTTCGGAAGGTGCTGCTGCGGATGAGCAGCTGGATGAACTTCGTGTTCCTCGAGCACTAAAGACATATCCGCAAACACCCTGTCTCGGTTTGCACAGCGAAAACAAAGATCGAGCGGGCGCCGAGCGGGCACGGGGCGCCAACGGCAAGGGATAAGGAGCCAGGGGTGATAGGAAGTCTTCCCATGTTGCGGGGCCTCGCCGGCTTCAACAGAGCCTGGCTCCGCAGTGACATTCCGGCTGGTCTGTCGATCGCAGCCGTTGGTTTGCCGAGCGCCATCGCCTATCCCGCCATCGCCGGCCTGCCGCCGGAGACCGGCATCTATGCCAGCATCGTCGCGCCGATCGCCTATGCGATTTTTGGTCCGTCCCGGCTTCTGGTCGTCGGGCCAGACGCTGCGACCATGACCGTGCTGGCAGCCGCTATGGGCGCCATCATCGCAGCCGAACCGGCGACGGCAGGTGTCGACAGGGTCGCCATCGCCTCGGCCCTTGCGCTTGGCGTTGGCGTCTTCTGCATCGCGGCGAAATTGCTCAAGCTCGGCGTTCTCGCGAGCTTCCTCTCCCGTCCCATCTTGGTGGGGTTCTTTGCCGGCGTGTCGCTCTCGATCCTCGTCGGACAAATAGGCCGCTTCACCGGGGTGAAGATCCAATCGGATGGGCTGATCCCGCCGCTTGTCGAAATGCTCGCAAAGAGCAGTCTGATCCACTGGCCATCGCTCGTCCTCGGCCTCGTGATGTTCGCCTTGTTATGGATCGTGCGGGCCTTCCAGTTCAGAGTTCCGGGTCCCGTTCTGGTGGTTGTCCTCTCGGTTGTTCTTTCGGCGATCTTTGATTTCCAAGGCCGGGGCATTGCGGTCGTCGGCGATATCCCCAGCGGACTGCCGAGCCTGTCCCTGCCTGCATTGCATCAGATGCCCCTCGATAAGATCGTGCTCGGTTCGGCCGCGATCTTTCTGGTCAGTTTCGGCGCCGGCATCGTTGCGGCAAGAAGCTTCGGGTCACGAACCGGCGAGGAGGTTGACGCCAATCAGGAATTGATCGGACTTGGCGCCGCCAATATCGCGCCCGCTCTGTTTGGCTCGTTTCCGGTCAGCGTCTCGGATTCCCGAACCGCGATAAACCTGTCGACGGGCGGCGTCTCCCAGGTCGCGGGACTGGTATCGGCCGCAACGCTGATTGCCGCACTTGTTTTCCTCCACAGTGCGCTGCGGATACTTCCCATTCCTGCGCTCGCCGCAATCCTCGCAACGGCGGCGATCAGCCTCATCGATATTCACGAATTGAAAAAGATCTGGCGCATCAGCCGTATGGAATTCATTTTTGCGCTGATCGCCATGTGGGGCGCAATCAGCTTCGGTGTTCTCAACGGCGTCATCGTCGCGGTTGCGGCAACCCTCGTCTATCTCTTGCGCCAGACGATGTTTCCCCGCGATGGTCTCCTCGGCCGCATCGAAGGGCGGCACGGCTTTTTCGATCTTGTCCGCTTTCCGGAGGCGCGCCCCGTCGAGGGTGCTGCCGTCTTCGCCATCCAAGGCAGCATTCTGTTTTACAACGCCGATTATGTGCGCATGCGGCTGACCTCGGTAGCGAAGGGACTTCCTGCCGAAACCAGATGCCTTGTGCTCGATGCCAGTGCCGTCACGCATATCGACAGCACCGGCGCGGCCGCGCTCGAAGCGGTAGCCGAGATCCTGGCAAAGCGGAATATCGTCTTCGCAATGGCCGACCTCAGTGAAGAGAGCCGTGGCATCCTCGAGCGCGCCGGGGTCATCAAGACGATAGGAGCCGACAATCTTTTCAACGGCAGGGAAGAAGCCCTGCGAACGCTGATCGGCGATTTCGATCAGACCGGGACAGCTGCTTCGGCAGCCACCGCACCTTAAGCACAGGAGGCAAAGCTATGGACGAGAATTACGAACCGAGCGAGATCGATGTCAGCACAGACAATGGCGGCAAGGACAAAAAGAAAAAGAAGTCGTGGGATTATGAAAAGGAAATCGGCCGCTTGCAGGTGGAGCTTGCGCATCTGCAGGCCTGGGTGAAGAAATCCGGTGCGAGGATCGTCATCATCTTCGAAGGACGCGACGCCGCCGGCAAGGGCGGCATGATCAAGCGGATATCGGAAAGGGTCAGTCCGCGGATCTTTCGCGTCGTCGCATTGCCAGCGCCTACGGATCGCGAGAAATCGCAGATCTATATGCAGCGCTATATTGCTCATCTTCCGGCAGCCGGCGAGATCGTGATATTCGACCGCAGCTGGTATAACCGTGCCGGCGTCGATCGCGTCATGGGTTTCTGCAGCGAAAAGAAAGCGCAACGCTTTCTCGAATTGGCGCCGCGCTTCGAGGCTGCCATCGTCGAAAGCGGCATCGTTCTGCTGAAATACTTTCTGACGGTCAGCGAGGAAGAACAGGAACGCCGCTTCAAGCGCCGGATCGATGACCCGGTGCGGCAGTGGAAGCTGAGTCCCATGGATGTCGAATCCTATCAGCGCTGGTGGGATTATACGCGCGCTTATGACGCCATGCTGCGGATGACCGATACAAATCACGCACCGTGGTGGATTGTGCCGTCGGATGACAAGAAGCGTGCTCGGATCAACTGCATCTCGCATATCCTGCAATCCATCCCCTATGAGCGCGTCAAGTTTAATGCGCCGGATCTCAAAAAACGCCAGAAGCGGCCGGCCGACTTCATGGACGATCACAGCATCCGACATGTCGTTCCCGACGTCACACCATAAACAAAAGGACATGGAACCGGCGGTCGCGACGATGGACAGGTCAGCCGAGACGACGACGCAAAGAAGCGAGGCCGGAGAGGTTTCGATAGAGGCGAAAGTCAGCGACCTGGTTCGATTGGGCATCATCGGGCTTTTTGCCTACTGGACCATGATCCTCATCGCTCCCTTTGCGCTCATCGTCATCTGGTCGGCCATTCTTGCGGTCGCACTGTTCCCGATGTTCGAGGCGCTCACGCGGCTCATCGGAGATAGACCGAGGATTGCGGCCACGGTCATCGTCGTCGGCTGTCTTGTCCTGATCATCGCACCGCTGGCCCTCGTTGCCGTCAATTTTGCCGATGCCGCGCAGGCGTTAATCGGCAAGTTGTGGACAGGCAACGTCACGCTCCCCTCGGTCCCAGCAGCGGTGCGGGAATGGCCAGTCGTCGGCGAGCGGATTCATGACATATGGAACCAGATTGCCGGTGACCTGGCTTCTACCATCGTCAAGTTTCAAGCGCCCATTCGTGAGGTCATGGGTGTCGTTGTCGCAAAGCTCGCCTCCATTGGCGGCGGCGTGTTGAGCTTTGTCGTATCGATCATGCTTTCCGGCCTGCTTCTGACACGGGCGCAACGCCTGGCGACAGCAATTCAGGCGCTGGCGAGCCGGGTCGGCGGGGACAGAGGTGTCGGCTTTGCCCGGTTGGCCGGAGCAACGGTGCGAAACGTGTCGCGCGGTGTCATCGGCGTTGCCTTTCTGCAGACCTTGCTTTGCGGTTTGTGTTTCGCCGTCTTCGGCATGCCAGCGCGCGGCGCACTGACCTTTCTGGTCTTCATTTTCTGCGTGATGCAACTCGGACCTGGCCTGGTACTGGTGCCTGCCATCATCTGGGCCTGGTTCTCCTGGTCTCCCGTCACCGCCTTTGTCTTTACCTGCATTGCGGTCCCCATCATGCTCGTCGACAACATTTTGAAGCCGCTCCTGATGTCGAGGGGCCTCTCGACGCCAATGCCGGTCATACTGATCGGTGTGATAGGAGGCACCCTATCATACGGGCTGCTGGGGCTGTTTTTGGGACCGATCGTCCTGAGTGTCTTCTATGAACTTCTGAGAGCCTGGGCCTGGCCGTCAGATGCACCCCGCGGATCGACCACTGCTTGACATCAGGCACCATAAACAGATTCTGACGTCGTGCGATGGATTCGATGAAATTACTCCGCCTGTCGATGCACGCTCTCGGGTGTTTTCGGTGTTCAGTCCTTGGTGCAATAGACCACGACCTCTTGCTCTATTTCGCGGCAGATTTGTTCGTACTCGTTGATCAGCGTCTGTTGTCTCGGATGCTGCCTTCAGAAGCGGTCCAGAGCATTCGCGGCAAGATCATAAGCCTCAAATATCTCGCCGAGCACCTCATTGGTCTGGTTGGCCAAAGCACGACGGAACTCGGGGAGCCTCAACATCAATTTCCTCCGTCCACATTCCCTGCCCATCGATTAGCTCCGCACTCACGTCCGCAAGGTCCCGAACTGCGTGAACGCCAGATCGTTCCCTTGTAGATCGATCCAACTTAAAGATGGAAGGTTCGGCCAGGCCATGTTGGTATTGAGGCATCGGCCGTCGAAGGGATGTGCTGTGGACAGCAAGATGCGACCACGAAAATAGTCCCCATATTCGCTCAGCCGGTCGATAAAGCATGTCGCGCAAAAGTGTGCAGCGGTTTTGCGGCAACGACATGCGTAAAAACAAAAAGTTAAAGCGGAAGGAGCGAATCTGAAAGATCGCGACTCGCTTTAGCAGGCCGCCGCCGTGCTGAAATCAGGGCTCATCTGGTCCGTCTCCTCCGTTCCGGCTGCCTTGATCGGTCGCGGTCAAGGCTTTTACGGTGACAGCCGCAACGACGCCGGTCAGCACGATTCCGGCAAAACCAATCACCAGGGCAAACATCCGAGCCGACACATGTTTGGGCGTTAGATCGCCATATCCGATGGTCAGTCCGGTCACAAAAGTGAAGTAGAGGGCCTCGTCGATCCTCCAATCCTCGATGCGCCATATTGCCAGACCGGAAAGGACCATTACCGACACGATGCCGGACAGAATTGGCCAAATGATGCGAAGCTGCCGGGCGAGCGCTATGAAGAACAGACGTCTCATTTGCCTGCCGCCCGGCTCGTCGCCTTTCTCTACTGGCACGATTTCCACCTTTCTGCGGTTCAGTGGGCAGCAGAACTAAAGAAACAGCAGGCTTCTTCCTTCAGAGAGCTAAAGCCTGACGCCGAAAAACATCCGCGGTTTTCGAATGACGTCATGCTCCAACGATCAACGTAGAACAGGATTGAGATCTTTGGCTGGCCTGCCCTAAAATCACACTGTCCACGGGGCCCTTTGCGCGTGATATAATGACGCGCTGCGCTGTCGAGGATTGTGGAGCCCTTGTTCGACTAGGTGTGGGCTCGGGCATCCTTCCACCGCAGCCGGCATCACTGCATTGGCGGTGGCAAGACATACAGCGTTATGGCAAAGATCGAATAGACCATCAGTACCAACACGCCGACAAACCATGCCGACCGTCCGCTGTTCGTCACGAACATCGCCGTGATGGTCGCAAGGAGGACCATCACCACGACCCCCGGCAAGAACTGCAAGTCCATCGGCGACGGGCCGATCACGTAACTCACCAAGACCAGCACCGGCGCAACGAACAATGCAATCTGCGAAGCGCTTCCAAGCGCGATGCCGACGCTGAGATCGAGCCGGTTTTTACGAGCGCCCGAGAACGCCGAGGCCATTTCGGCGGCCCCGCCAACCAGTGCGACGACGATGAAACCGACGAAGGCTGGTGTCATTCCGAAAGCTTCTGCTGCCTTTTGCACCGATTCGACGAAGATCTCGCTCACCAACGCCACGAGGACGGTGACGCCGGCAAGCGTGGCAAGAGCGAGGCCGATCGGCCACGGCATCTCCTCGCTCTCGGTGTGCTCCGCTGCTGCGAAGATCTCGCGGTGTGTCCTGAGGCTGAACAACAGCCCCAGCCCGTACCCGACAATGAGAAGTACCGACAGGCCGAGACTGAGCTTTTGGGTCACGGCCGACGCCGACGTAGAGCCTATTTCAGCCACTGCAGAGGGCATCAGAAGCCCAACGGTAGCGAGAAACAGCAGGCCTGCTTGAAGACGCGCACTGGCTCGGTTGAACTCCTGGAGGTGGTGTTTAAGTCCGCCCAGGAGAAAAGAAGCGCCTAGCATGAACAGCGTGTTGGTGACGATTGCGCCGGCGATCGAGGATTTCACCAACGTATACTCGCCGGCGCGCAGGGCTGCCAACGCAATGACGAGCTCGGTGAGATTTCCCAGCGTAGCATTGAGCAGCCCGCCTGCGGCGTCGCCGGTCTTGGCGGCGACGGATTCGGTTGCGTGACTGAGCAATCCGGCCAACGGCACGATTGCAAGCACGGAGAGGACAAAGAGCGCCGTGTGGGCTTCGGGCATCACCGCCGCAGCAACGAACACCACCGGTACGGCGACCAGCAACCACAACATGGGGCTGTCACGAATTTCTTTCAAAAGGAGGCTCAACTGTTCGCTCCCGTTGAGTGGTGTTATTCCGGCAATGCCGTCTGCTGGAAGAAGCTGACCGTCGCCTCATCCGGTGGACCGAACCATGTTGTAAACAATGTGCGGAATTCCTTCGCCGCATAGGCTTGGCTCAAGGCTCGATCGACCGTTAGCCGGAAATCCTCGTCCGTTCGCGCCAGTTCAAGACCGAGCGGCTCATAGGTGAAATGTCGTTTTATAACAATCAGATTGCCCGAATTATCGCTGCGCGCCGCAGCGTCCATCAGAAGCGGCATGTCTCCAAAAAGGACCGCCGATTGGCTGTCCAGGACGCGCTCGATCCCCTGCTGGAAGTTGTCGACGGATGCCGCCGTCGCGTCGAGCTGAAAGGTCTTGATCCTGTCCGACAGCCAACGCTCGCTTGTCGTGCCCGTTACAGACGAGAATGTCTTGTGCTCGAGTATCGTGCGCGCGGGCGAGCCTCGCCACACAGGCCGGTTCGTCGGTTCGCCATACTCCAGCACCTCCCGCAAAGCCAACGGCGCGCTGGCGCTGACCACGGCCCCTGTGCCGCTCGGAAAGATCGGAATGGAGAACGAGACCTTTTGCCTGCGGCTGAGTGTGACCGGATCCGCTCCACAGAGGAGATCCACGACTCCATCCGGAACAGCATTCGCCCGCGCGTCGGCGCTCAGAGGTACCCACTCCACGTCGAGCCGCGACAGGTTCAGTTCGGCTTTCACGATGTCCGCTATCTTGTTGCAAAGCGCGACCGCATAACCATCGGGCGCTCCATTGTCCGTTTTGAACGAAAACGGCCGCGCATCCGGCTCGTAGCCCATTTTCAACGAACTGCTGGCGCGGACACGGTCCAGCGTCTGTGCGTCAGCTGATGCCAAACCTGCCGACGAGAATGCCGCGATGAAGATGGTGGCGCCCGCTGCGATCCATCGACCTTTGCTGATAGGCATGATTTCTCCTCCCCCGCTACTCGGCCGGCACACGGTTCACGCCGACGGCGAAGCGCGGTGCGATCAGGCCGTAGATGATAAAGCTGATCCCGGTCACCAGCATTCCCCCCAACACCGCATCCTTGCCGGAAGCATAGATTGCGAAGACGCTGTAAAGCATGCCGATCATGCAGATGACGGCATTCAGCCGGTATTTCGCAGGCGGTACACGCGCCGCCTTCATGATGACGAACAGTGCCGAGAGCGCGATGATATAGGGCAGCACGTTGGTCACGACCGCGAGGTTGACCAGAGCGGAGAACTGCTCGCTGAGCGTCGGAGAAATGGTCATCAGGGCGAGGCATGTCTGCACGATGCCGAGAATGATCATCCCCTTCACCGGCGCGCCCATCTCGTTGACGTGGGAGAATATGGCGGGGAACATTCTCTCCTCGGCGGCGCTGCGCGCCGTCTGCGCGATCGTGAATTGCCAGCCCAAGAGCGAACCAAGACAGGCAAGGACGGCAAGCGCCATGATGATCGAACCGATCATCGGGTTGAACATCTTGGCATAGGCCAGCGCGAACGGGCCGGTCGAGGCTGCAAGTTCTAGGTTCGGAACGATGCCCTGAATGACTGTCGTCGACAGGATATAGATGACGGCGGCACCCAGCGTACCGAACATGCAGGCAAGTGGCACGTCGCGCTTCGGGTTTTCGACGGCATCAGAATTCTGCGCTGCCGATTCCATGCCGAGGAAAGCCCAGAGCGTCAGCGAAATGCTCGATCCCATTCCTTGACCGAGCGTCAGTCCCTTAGGGTTCCAGGCTTCGGCGAAGGTGCTCGAACTGAACCAGAGCCATCCGATGATCGAAAGCAGCCCCACCGGAATGATGACGCCCCAGACCGTGATCGAGCCGATGCGCCCGGTGATGCGCGGTCCTCCGAAATTTGCCGCTGTCGTTAGCCAGAGGAGAACGATCAACGCCAGACAGGTAATGATCGGCGCCGAGGTCAATACCGGAAAAAAGCCCGCGAGGTAACCCACCGCAGAGATGCCGATCGCGACATTGCCGATGGCAAGTGACAGAAAATACAGGAAGAATACCAGGAAATAGCCGTCCTTCCCGTAGGCGTCCTCCGCATAAGCCGACATGCCGCCCGTCCGCTGATTGAAGATCCCGGCTTGGGCGAATCCGTAGGCGATAGCCATCGAGCCGATAGCGGTCACGATCCAGGAAAGCAATGAAATCGCGCCGACCTGCGCCATGTTGGCAGGCAGCATGATGATGCCGGATCCCATCATGTTGACGGCGACGATGAAGGTGAGTTGCACCAAGCTCATCTTCTTCTTGCCGGCGGTCTCGGTCGCAAGATGCATTGTGTTCTCGGTCATGATGAGATCCTCTCGCTCCCCTGCTCGCGCACGACGTAGGTGTAGAACTTGATCCGTCCATCGATCCGTTCCTGGAACACGCCCTGGACTTCGTAATTGAAGCCTGGGAAGCGGTTGAAGGACTCCTCGAAAGCCATGAAATAGTCTCGCATTGGCCGCGCCCTGTCGTCCCAGCGTTCGCCCGGCACGATCACGCCGATACCTGGCGGATAGATCAACGCCAGTGTTGCAGAAATGCGATTTGCAGCCTCGGTCAGCGGCACATAGTCGACGTTGTTGGCGACCAGCGCCTCATAGGCCTGCTTCGGAGCAATTGCCGGTTCGGGGAAGCTCTCCGAGCGGAAGCAGAGGCGTTGCAGGTCCTTGACGCCGGCGTCGCGATAGAACGCGTGCATTTCGCCGCAGACCTGGCGAACTGTATAGCCGGCATAGCGCTCGCGATTTGCCGCAAAGACGGTCGGCAGCACCTCCTGCAGCGGCGCATCGCGATCCCACAGGTTCTTGAACTTGACCAACTTGGCGATAAGCGTGTTCAGCTTGCTCTCGTCCTCGGCCGGCGTCAGAAGGAAGAGAAGACTGTTCAGGTCGCATTTTTCCGGCACCACCCGCTGCTCTCGCAGATAGTTGGCGACAACCGTCGCCGGAATGCCGAATTCTCGATACTCGCCCGTCTTTCGATCGATGCCGGGCGTCAGCAGCGTAAGCTTGTTGGGATCAACCATCGCATAGCCCGGCCCATATCCGGCATAACCGTGCCACTTTGCCTGCGTGTCGAACCGCCAACATTGCTGCTCGCGCTTGAGCACATCCGTGGGCACATCCTCCCATCGCATTCCTTCGACATCGTTGGTGTGTTTCGAGCCTGAAATGGTGACCTTGTCCGGGACGAAGGGATCGAAGAACCACTGCTCTTCGGGACTCGCGGCCTTGGACTCGTAATGCTGAACGAAGCCGCGCAGCTTTTTGCGCACCTCAATCCCCAGCTCGATGCAGTGGTCCCAGAGCATCTCGCCGGCTTTGCCTTCATGAATCTTGGCGTTGACATCCAGAGAGGCGAAGAGCGGATAGAACGGAGAGGTCGAAACATGCATCAGCAACGATTCGTTGAAGCGTTTGTGCTCGACGAAGCGCCGCTGGCCACTGATATGTTCGTCCCGCTTGTGGATTTGCGAGGCTTGTGAGAATCCCGCCCCCTGCTTGTGCACGGATTGAGTGGAGAACAATCCGGGCATGTCCGCCCGCAGGTCTTTCAGGCGCATCGGGCTGTGCCCTTCGAAGAGGGGATGGAAGGCGTTGTAGCCGATCCAGGCCTCGTCCCAGAGCACGTAGTCGCAGAGATGGCCGATCTTCCCCATCACCTGTTGCACGTTGTAGATCGTGCCGTCGTAGGTCGCGAGCTGGATGCAGGCAAGGCGGAAAGGTCTCTCCGCATTCGCGCGGCTTTTGTCGGTGACGAGGGGATTCTCTTCGATCTTTTGCCTGAGCCATTTCTCGTCCCAGGCTTCCCAGTCGACCGCGCCGATCATGCCGAATGAATTGCGGGCCGTCGGCAGATAGATCGGGATGGCGCCGGCCTGCACGAGAGCGCCTTGGTGGAGCGACTTGTGATTGTTGCGGTCGAAGAGCACGAGATCGCCGGTGCGCAGCACCGCATTGGCGACGACCTTGTTGGAGGTGCTGGTTCCGTTCAGGATGAAGTAGGTGCGGTCCGCGCCGAAGATGCGCGCCGCCTGCTTCTGGGCTTCCGCGGCGGGGCCCTCATGAATCAGGAGATCGCCGAGATCGACGTCGGCATTGCAAAGATCGTTGCGGAAAATGCTCTCGCCGAAATATTTGAAGAACAGCTGCCCGGCCGGCGACTTTCGATAGAACTGGCCGCCTTGATGTCCCGGGCAATCGAAGGCGATATTGGCCTCGCCGTCATAGGCCATCATGCCGCCAAAAAACGGCGGCAGCAGCGATTTGCCGTAATTGACCGCAGTGGAAATGATCTGCTTGGCATAAAAGGCCGGCGTCTGCTGGCCGAGATAGATGAAACCATCAACCTCGCCGGCCATCTCGACGACATCCATATCAGCAATGGTCAGCGTATCAGCCATTGCCCAGATCGGCGTGCGAAAGCCGATATTCCTGACGGAGCGAAGAAAGCTTCGCGCGGCCGGCAACAGCCCACCTTCGACCGAGCCGATATAGGCGCCGACGTCTGCATCCTCCGACACGTCGGCAAAGTAGCCGTCGCGCAGTTCCACTTCGAAACCCTCGGCGGTAATATGCGCCAGCAGCTCCGCAGCTTGCGGATTATTGCGATCGATGACGGCCACGATCTTCAGCATTTTGTGAAACGGTATGGCGACCGTCGGAGACTTCACATCGCGCGGGATCATTCTTGCGCCCTTTCTGCAATGCAATCGACAAGGTAGCGGCGTCCACCGTCGCCAGAAGCGAAGCGAAGACCGTGGATATCGGTCTCGAAACCGGGGAACTTGCGGTCGAAATCCCTGGCATAAAGCAGATAGTCCTGAATGGACTTCGTCGATGCGGTAATCCGCTCGCCGGGCATGATCAGCGGGATTCCCGGCGGATAGGGAACAATCATGACGGCGAGGACGCGGTCCATGAGATCATCGATCTCGACGCTTTCGATCTTCCCCTTGACCAGTTGGTCGTAGGCATCGGCAGGCCGCAGTGCCATATCAGGCAGGACCGTGTACATCTCGCGCTGCGCCTTCGGCACGTCGTCCTTGCGATAGATTGCATGGATCTGCTCGCAGAGATCTTTCAACCCCATGCCCGCATAGGCCTCCGGATGGGCTGCGGCGAGTGCCGGCAAGACACGAGTCAACGGCGCGTTGACATCGTAAAGATCCTTGAAATTGATAAGTTCGGTGACAAGGGTGCTCCATTTGCCGCGCGTAATCCCCATCGAGAAGAGAATGAGGAAGGAATAGAGACCGGTCTTCTCGATCTCGATGCGGCGGGAGGAGAGGAATTTCGTGATAACGGCGGCGGGAATACCGTGCTCTTGCATAGTGCCGTTTGCCGACAAGCCCGGCGAAAGGATGGTGACTTTAATCGGGTCGACCATCACATGGTTTTCTGCAAGGTCCGCAAAACCGTGCCACGCATCCCCCGGCTTCAAGACCCAGTCGGCATGGGTATCGCTCGGCTTCCCATGGGCAACCGTCGGCTCCCAGACATCGAACCACCAGCTTGCTTCCGTCTGCTTTCTGACCGCAGTCATTGCCCGACGAAAGCTGATCGCTTCGTCGATCGTCTCCTGCACAAGCGCACGCCCCGCCGGCTGCTCCATCATCGCAGCCGCGACATCGCAGGAAGCAATGATGCCATATTGCGGCGAGGTCGAGGTGTGCATCATGAAGGCTTCGTTGAAGCGCGTGATGTCGACGCGCTTGTTCTCAGCGTGCTGGATATGGATCATCGATGCCTGCGAGAGAGCGGCCAGAAGCTTGTGGGTGGATTGCGTGGCAAAGGTGAAGGCGACCTTTGATCGCGCCGGCTTCGTCGACGAAATGCCGTGAAAACCATCGTAGAACTCGTGGAAGTTGGCATAGGCATACCAAGCCTCGTCGAAGTGCAGCACCTCGACGGCGTCGCCCAATGTCTCCTTGATGGCATCGACATTGTAGCAGAGCCCATCATAGGTCGAGTTGGTAATCACCATCAGCCGAACCTTGCCGCTGGTCTGACCGGCAAAGGTGCTTGCGGCAATCTTGCGGGCGATCGACTCCGGCGTGAACTGGTCCTTCGAGATCGGCCCGATGATGCCAAGCCCGTTGCGCGAGGGCGTCAGATAGATGGGCGTCGCGCCCGTCATGATCAGTGAGTGCAGGATGGACTTGTGGCAGTTACGATCGCATAGCACCAGATCGCCGCGTCCCACCATGCCATGCCACACGATTTTATTGGCTGTCGACGTACCACCGACGACAAACAGGGTCTCGTCGGTGCCGAAGATGCGCGCAGCATTACGCTCGCCCTCGGCAATCGGTCCGACGTGATCCAGAAGTGAGCCGACGCTTCCAACGGATACGGAGATATCGGAACGAAGTGTGTTTTCGCCAAAGAAGGTGTAAAAGAGTTGGCCGACCGGGCTCTTGCGAAAAGCGACACCGCCCCCGTGTCCAGGTGTGTGCCAGGAATAGGCACCTTTAAGAGTATAATCCATCAGCGCCTTGAACATCGGCGGCGGCAGCCGGTCGAGATAGTTGCGTGCCGCCTGTGCTATGGCTCGCGCCATGAAATCCGCCGTATCCTCGAACAGACGGAAGAAGGCGTTGGCGTGGCGCAGCACCGCAGCCGGAATATCTTCCGCTGTCGTACTGTCGCCGAAGAGGAAGATCGGCAGGCGATCGTTCCTCTGCCGCTTTGCTGCCAGCACCTCTTCCAACACCTGCCAACGCGTGGTCTTGTCCTCGGTGCCGTCGACGGACACCAGCCAGCAGGATTCGGTGTTGAAGATATGCACGAGGCGCCGCGCATCCTCGTAGGACACGCCCGAGACAATCCGGAAGCCTTCCTTTTCGATCGCCGCCGCCAGATCGCGCATGCCGCGTCCGGCGGCGCTCTTGCAATCAAAGTCCTCGTCGATGACGGCTATCGGAAATGCCATCTGGAATTCCATGCGTTCCTCCAGAAACCGAGGGTCACAGGCCGCTGCCGCTCGGCAGCGACGGGCATCTCAACAGGAGGGATCGTACAGGACGGGTCGTGTACCGTCGTTGATTGCAATCAACGTGCGGCAATCATTTCGATATAACGGAAATGCTGAGGCCGGCTTATTCCGCCCATTCCGCATCGGCGGTGAAGGCGATCGTCAGCCAACGATTGGCGCTCTCGTCTCCGATCGCGGCTCCTATCTCGTCGCGGAGCGCGTCCCATTCCTCCACGGTCTTTGCCGGAAGTCCTTCCGGCACGATGAAGTAGAGTTCGATCTGCATTGCTCGGCCGACCCGGGCGACATAGGCGCGATGAGAGAGGAAGCCGAGGCGACGAACCGTTTGCGAAGCGACGTGGTCGACATGCTCTTGGAGATCGACGGGGGCGATCAGCAGGATCTCGGTCAACGCTTTCCAGACGGTGCTGATCGGAAGCGGGATCATGACCAGGCAGACAAATGCCAGAACCGCTGGATCCATATATCGGGCAACCCAAGCGACCGGCGTTGCCTGCACGGCCATGCCGATAAGAAATGCAATGAGCAGGGCAAGCGCGATGCCGCCCGACATGATCCAGGCCTTGACGTCGAGCGAGATGAAATCGGATTTGATGCGGGCGTTCAGCCTGATACCGAGGAAAGCCATGACGGCACAGACAAGCAGGGTCGCTGCGGAATAAGCGATGGCCATGCCGAATTGCAATTCATGACCGCCGTTCAGGATGCTGATGAGCGCGCTGATCAGCGCGTAGACGGCGACCGTCATCAGGAGGCAGCCATTGAGCATGAGCACGATCGGCTCCAGATGCCAGAAGCCCATGGTAAAGCGGTTTCGGATTCTGCCCGACCGCGCATCGCTCTGCGTCGATTGTATGATCAGGTTGGAAACCCAGAGGGCAAGCCCGGTCATCGCCGCATCGGCCAGTGAATAAACCCCGTCGAAAGCGATGGAGAACGATCCGGAAAGAATACCGAAAACCACGCCGAGCGTAGCGACCACCACCGTTGCCGCGATCGAGATCCTAAGAAATCCCTGCTCGCCTAACATCATTGCCCCACCTCGACACCCTTCGCTGCAATTGTTTTATGGTGATCGTGAAGACGAGATGTGAACAGGTGGGTCTGCGTTTAACCTCTTGCCGGTCGCAGTCGCCCACGGCAGCCGGGCGGCTATCCTGTCAGAGGAGGCGGCCTCGTGGCCTGCCTCAGCCTGAAATCTGTCGGGCTCAGATAGCGGTCATTTTGTATAGAAGGTCATATTTCCGTTGCGTGCTCGCGACACCCATTCGATGTCGTTCGCGGTAAGCTTCTTGGTCTTCAGCTGCGCCGTAAGCCATTTGTTCGCGCGAATTGCATTCCGGATAGCTTTGACGTGCTCTTCGCTTCCTTGTGTCGGGTGTGAGCCGGTCTCGGAAAAATCAGCCATCCTGTAGCTAACGATCGTGAACCGTCTGTCGTGATAGGTTCGCACCGCCTCAGGCAGGCTCTCACTCCAGTTCATTCTGCGATATTCGCGTCTACTCTGCTGGGCCTCGACCGGCGCAGTTCCGGCGACGGCAGTCAACACGGCAAGTCCAATAATCATGGCCATCTTCATCGCTCAAACTCCCGAGAACCACATGATGTTAATTGTGAAGATAGCTCATGCACCGGTGGCAAGCATTGAGTACGATCAACGATGTTCATACAAGTAGACTGCCCATCGTTGCCGGATTTGCTGATGTTCTCAGCTCCAAATGCAAGGCCACGTTGCCATTCTGCAATGGTTCCGGGGGCGCCATGAGACGGCCGTCCACTACGCATTGAACCGGATTGCGGCGCCTACTCTTTGAGAGGAATATTGCGTCCGGCAACAGATATCCGATGCGATATCGGCATTGGAAAGAGCGTCTTCGGGGAGGGCACCATGACAACGTCGCCAAATGGCAAGAGTCTGGGGCTTGCCGCCTGCACCGCCATCGTGGTGGGAAACATGGTGGGCTCGGGCTTTTATCTTTCGCCGGCCGCGGTCGCACCCTACGGTAATCTGGCGATCATCGTCTGGATCGTCATGGGCGGCGGCGCGATCTGCCTAGGCCTGACCTTCGCACGCCTGGCGCGCCTCGTTCCCGCTGTCGGCGGCCCCTACGCCTACACCAGGCTCGCTTACGGTGATTTCGCCGGCTTCCTGATCGCCTGGGGTTACTGGATTTCCATCTGGACATCGCTGCCCGTCATCGCCATTGCCTTTGCCGGCGTGATGGTCGACCTCTTCCCCGCCCTCGGCAACCGCTTCGCCGCGACCGTACTGACGCTTGGCGTGATCTGGGCGATCGTGCTCGTCAACCTTCGCGGCGTGCATGCGGCGGGCGTCTTCGCTCAGGTAACCACCTATGCCAAACTGCTTCCCTTCGGCGCCGTCGCCATTATCGGGCTTCTCTACATCGACCCGTCGCATTTCTCCGAATTCAATCCGAGCGGCCAACCGCTGCTGCAATCGGTCGCGACGCTGGCGCCACTGACGATGTTTGCCTATCTCGGGCTGGAATCGGCAACTGTTCCCGCCGGTGATGTCGAGAACGCCGAGCGCACTATTCCCCGATCGACGGTCATCGGAATTTCGATCGCTGCTACTCTTTACGTGTTCGGCACCATCGTCGTGATGGGCCTCGTCCCCCGTGAACAGCTCATTCATTCAGTCGCGCCTTTCTCCCAGGCCGCGGGGATCATGTGGGGGCGCGCCGGCGAACTTGCGATCTCGATCGCGGTTCTGCTCTCCTCGATCGGAGCGCTCAACGGCTGGACCTTGCTGATGGGCCAGGTTCCGATGGCGGCTGCCCGCGACGGGCTGTTTCCGCCGCTTTTCGCGCGGCTTTCGCAGCGCGGTGTACCGGCATGGGGCATGGTCCTCTCAGCCACGTTTGCAACACTTCTGGTGCTGGTTCAAGCGATCGGATCCGAAGGCTTCGCCGCCGTCTATCGGTTAATGGTCGGGCTGAGCACGATGACTGCCGTCGTTCCATACGCCTTCTGTTCGCTCGCCAGGACGCTAGTTGCAGGCGCAAAGGAGGGGCAAATGCCAAAAGTAAGCGCGATCGAACTCATCGCTTTTCTCTTCGCGATCTTCACTCTCTATGGCTCCGGCGCCGAGCCGGTGCTTTATGGCCTGATCCTGTTGATGCTCGGCATCCCCGTCTATGTCTGGCAAAGGCGAAACGCCGCTCGCGCGATAGAAAAGGAGACGGCTCCGAGTGCAGCATCGCACCCAGCGCTCTCGCAATGAGTTCTCATGATCGACAAACGCACGTCGCCCGGAGATGTGCAGCGGTTTCAGAGATGATGACACGGACAAAAACAAGAGAGTTAAAGCGCATCGCATCAACCAAATTTGATGCGAAGCGCTTTAATGCCAGCTCAGCGCATCGTAGCCACTATTGATGATCGTCCCGCGCTCGCCGCGTACCATTCCGGCGATATCGGCAAGCGACCCGATTGCGGCCGTCCCGCCTGTCGCACGGGCAAAATGGCAGGCGGCTTCGACCTTGGGACCCATCGATCCAGCCGGGAAGGAGAACTGCTTTAAATCGTCGGGGCGGGCGCGATGGATCGCTCGCTCGGATGGTTTACCCCAATCGGTGCAAACGGCCTGAGCATCGGTCGCCATGATCAAGAAATCGGCGGAAAGCTCGCGTGCCAGAAGCTCCGAGCACAGGTCCTTATCAATCACTGCTTCGACACCGATCAGCTTTCGTTCGCTGCCTTTTTCGTACATCGTTGGAATGCCGCCGCCGCCGGCGCAGATGACGATCGTGCGCTGTTCCAGCAGCCATCGGACTGGACGGATTTCGAAGATGCGCTTAGGCGCCGGCGAGGCGACAACACGCCGCCACTTTTCGCCATCCTGCTTGAAGACCCAGCCTTTTTCCGTGCGGATCCGCTCGGCGTCGGCCTGCTCATAGACAGGGCCGACGAATTTGGTGGGATTCTGAAAGCCCGGATCGGCGGCATCGACTTCGACCATGGTCAGCAGCGTCGCCAGAGGCTGCTCGAACGGGAGGAGATTGCCGAGCTCCTGTTCCAGCATGTAGCCGATCATGCCCTCGGTCTCGGCGCCGAGAACGTCGAGCGGATAGGCTTCTTCGGGTTTGTAGGCCGCACCCTGCAGCGCAAGGAGCCCGACCTGCGGGCCGTTGCCGTGGGTGACGACGACCTCATGTTCGGCTGCCAAGGGCGCGATCGCCTGCGCCGCGATGCGCGCATTCCGTCTCTGGGTATCGGCCGTCATGGCTTCCCCGCGCCGGAGAAGCGCATTGCCGCCAAGCGCAATGACCACACGCATGTCAATCTCCCAGGGTCGCGACAAGC
Source organism: Rhizobium sp. F40D2 (assembly GCF_051810745.2). Taxonomy (NCBI): domain Bacteria; kingdom Pseudomonadati; phylum Pseudomonadota; class Alphaproteobacteria; order Hyphomicrobiales; family Rhizobiaceae; genus Rhizobium; species Rhizobium sp. F40D2. The sequence continues at coordinate 1,483,876 of NZ_CM131436.1, read as the reverse complement.
AGGGCCTTGATCGTATGCAGGCGGTTCTCCGCCTGTTCGAAGGCGACATTGGCCTCGGACTCGAAAACGTCGTTGGTCACTTCGAGACCGTTCTCCATGCCGTAATCTTCGGCGATCTGTTTGCCGAGCGTCGTTTCGGTGTCATGGAATGCCGGCAGGCAATGCATGAACTTCGCCTGCGGATTGCCGGTGGCCTTCATCAGGCTTTGATTGACCTGATAGGGGGTGAGCAGCTTGATGCGCTCGCGCCAGACATCCTTCGGTTCGCCCATCGAGACCCAGACGTCGGTGTGGATGAAATCGACACCCTTGACCGCCTCCTTGGGATCGTCGGTGACCAGCAGGCGTGCACCGGAGTTCTGCTGCAGATCCTTTGCGATCCTCATATATTCTTCGGAGGGCCACAGCGATCTCGGGCCGCAGATGCGCACATCCATGCCGAGCAGGCAGCCGACGATCAGCAGCGAATGTCCCATATTCGAGCGCGTGTCGCCGACATAGGCATATTTGATATCGGCGATCGGCTTGTCGCTGTTCTCGCGCATGGTCATGACGTCGGCCAACATCTGAGTCGGGTGATATTCGTCCGTCAGGCCATTGTAGACCGGCACCCCGGCATAACGCGCCAGTGTCTCCACGCCATGCTGCGCAGCGCCACGATATTCGATCGCATCGTACATGCGGCCGAGGACCCGCGCCGTATCCTTGAAGGATTCCTTGTGCCCGATCTGCGAGCCCGACGGATCGAGATAGGTCACGTTTGCGCCCTGGTCCGAGCATGCGACTTCAAAGGCGCACCTCGTTCGTGTCGAGGTCTTCTCGAAAATCAGGCAAATCTCCTTGCCTTTCAGGTGCTCCTGCTCTGTGCGGGCATATTTGGCCCTCTTCAGATCGCGGGCGAGATCGAGAAGGTAACGGAATTCCCGCGGGGTATAGTCCTGCACGGTCAGAAGTGAGCGATTACGCAGATTGAAGCTCATGGTCTTGCTCCGTCGGTCTGGTTCGTTGGTGTGAAACGTCAGTAAGCGGGGTCGCGCCAGATGGGGCACGTCATGCAGTGCCCGCCACCCCGGCCGCGGCCGAGTTCGGAGCCGCGAATGGTGATGACCTCGATCCCCGCCTTGCGTAGAAGCGTATTCGTATAGGTGTTGCGGTCGTAGGCGACGACGACGCCGGGCTCGAGCGCAACGACATTGTTGCCGTCATCCCATTGTTCGCGTTCGGCCTGATAGGAATTGCCGCCGGTCTCGACGGTGCGCAATCGCGGCAAGTCGAGCGCTTCGGCGACGACATCGAGCATCGGCCGGGTTTCAGGCTGGATCTCGAATGTGCCCTCGTCGTCCTTCGGATACATGCTGTAGCAGCGGACCTGGTCGACGACCTCGGCAAACAGCGTGACGAGATCGCGATCGCAAAAGCTGAAAACGGTATCGAGATGCATTGCCGCCCGGCTCTTCGGCATCAGGCAGCCGATCACCCTCTTGGCAGCCTTGCTCCTGAACAGGGACTGCGCCACTTGGCCGACGGCCTGATAGGTCGTACGCTCGCCCATGCCGATCAGCACGGTGCCGTTGCCGATCGGCATGACGTCGCCGCCCTCCATCGACGCATTGGCGAACGGAAGGTCTGAATCGCCCCACCAGATCTGGAAATCGCCCCCGAGGAAGATCGGATGAAACTTATAGATTGCGCGCTGGATCAGCGTCTCTGCGCGTCTTGCCGGCCAGAACATCGGGTTGCAGGTCACGCCGCCGTAAATCCAGCACGAGGGGTCGCGCTGGAACAGCGTGTTCGGGATCGGCGGAATGACGAAATCCGTTTCCGGCAAAGCGCTGAGCATCAGCGACTTGGCCTTGACTTCAGGCAGATCGGCGATCGCGATGCCGCCGATCATGAACGCGGCGAGCTGTGTGGCCGGCATTTCGTCAAGCCAAGGCCGCATCGCCTCGGCAATCTGCGAGCCGAGCACATTCGGAGTAATACGCCGATCCAATAGGAAATCGCGCGCCTGCTTATTTGCAAGCGTCTGGCCAAGCAGGTCGTGGAGCTCGAGAACTTCAACGCCTCTTTCCTGCATCTTCAGCACAAAATCGAAATGATCTTTCTGAGCCTCATGCACCCATAGGACATCGTCAAAAAGCAGGTCATGGCAGTTGGCAGGTGTCAGGCGCTGATGCGCCAGAGACGGTTTGCAAACCATGACGGTTCTTAATTTCCCGACCTCCGAGTGAACCCCGAAACCACGCATGTGGTCCTCCTTCCGATCTTCCAGGCCGCGGCCGCGGTCCGTTCTGCGAAAACCAGATTATTGCGGCCCGCTCGCTCCTGTCATTGATCGCAGACAATCCATGGCACAGTATGTTGCAGCCCCTTCGCCAGCTGCGGCCCAGGAGTTCATTGGAGACCTGAAACATCGCATCGATGGATTTGCCATAGGCGCCAGTGGGTAGGATGAATGTCGAGCACTTCGCCGGTTACGGCGTTGACCCAGCCATCGAGGCGACGCTGGCAAGGAAAAACCAGGGCGTGGACGCCTTCGTCGTCGATGACGGCGAGCTCTATATCCTGTTCGAACGGAGCTTCGACGGGCAATCGCCACATCACCGAACCCTCCCGAGTGTCCGCCAGCCGACGATCCACCGCGTCGACCGGATACGAGGCTGCTATTCCGGCAGGCCAATCACGCAACCGGCATGTTTTGGCAATCCTGGGCCGTCTGCGGAAATAGATCCCACGAACTTTCGCCATCGCTGATTCGCCAGTATTCTTTGTGGTCTCCCGCGTGCTCACGGGCATCACCCCTCTGCTTTTCACGATAGTGGAACAACGAAGCGCAGGCATTGAGCCGGATCAATGGCGACGAAGGACGCCAGCCATGACGTTGCGCCAGAAGTCTGCGAGGCAAGAACAATAGAGGCTACGCGATACTACGCGGATTGCCCGCCTAATGGTGGTATCGTGGCTTATTCTGGAGGATAACGACGGTCCATTGAGCCAAGACTTCTCAAGGGGCGGAGGAGACCATCATGCCAATCAAGATGGAGGCGCCGCGTGTCGTCGCCGAAGTCGGTTCCACCGTCGCAGTCGTCGCAGGACAAGTCCCACCCGGCACATCGCAAGCGCTGCCTCGCGAGGCGCCGATTGCCTTGCGTGAGGAAAACAGCCAGCTGCGAATGGATTGGATCCGGCAACTCCACGAACACATGCCGGACGCGGTGTTTTTTATCGGTGACGGTCATAGAATTTCAGCTTGCAACAAGGCTGCGGTCGCAATGTTTGGCTATGAAGAGAGCGAATTGATCGGCCAAAAAATCGGCTTTGCCTGGCGTTCGACACCGAATGTTCAATTGAATGGACGCTGGGCAGACCAGGGGGCGGTGCGCGCCGGTCTGGCGATTACCAAGAGCGGAATTCAATTTCCGGCCGCTCTTACGATTATCAGGAAGCATGACGAAAAAGGCGCCTTCACGGCAGCGATTTTCGAGGACTTTCGAACAGAGCGCGAGACCTTGGAGCAAGTTCAGGAGCTGCAGCGTCAGATTGCCCGTCTGGCGCGAATGACTGAACTGGGAGAGATGGCATCCACGCTCGCCCATGAACTATCCCAGCCGCTGTCCTCAATCGCAGCTTATTCCGAAGGATGCGGGCGCCTTGTCGTGAGCAACCGTCGCCAGGGCGGTGAAGAGCTTCGCCAAGCGCTGTCGGAAATTACGCAGCACGCGCTCTGGGCAGGAAGTATCGTCCAGAACGTCAGAGAATTCGCAGAGCGTGGTGCTGCCGAAACGAAACCCGAGGCGATGCACGAGCTGATCCATAGGGCGACAAGGCTCGCGCTCATTGGGTCGCGGCGAAAGGACCTTCACACCGACCTTCGGCTCGAAGCCGTGCAGGACACCGTCCTTGGAAACCGCGTTCAGATCGTGCAGGTGCTCACGAACCTCGTTCGCAACGCCCTGGAGGCGACCGAGTGTGTTGAGCAGCCCTCGATTGCGATCCGGACAAAAATAGATGATTCCTCGCATCTCGTTGTTGAGGTATCCGATAATGGCTGCGGGATTGCGGCCGAAATGGAAGAGACGCTGTTTCGCCCCTTCGTATCCGGCAAACCGCATGGCCTTGGAATGGGCTTGGCGTTGTCCAAGCGCATTATCGAGGCGCATGGAGGCCGCATAAGCGCGCGTCCAAGAACGGAGAGCGGTTCAGTCTTCTCGTTCTCGCTTCCGCTGGTGGAGACCAAAACCGATGGCGAACGACCTTACGATCCATCTCGTCGATGACGAGGAAGCGTTGAGACGATCTTTGACGTTCCTGCTGGTGTCGGCAGGTTTTGCCGTGCGGGCGCATAGCTGCGCAAAAGCATTTTTGGATATTCTACCTCTTTCGGGCAGAGGCTGCCTTGTGACGGATCTGCGTATGCCTGATATCGACGGCATCGAACTGCTCCACCACCTGCGCCAATTCAGCATCGACATTCCGGCGATCGTCATTACCGGCCAGGGCGATATCGCGGCAGCCGTTCAGGCGATGAAGGCGGGGGCTTCGGATTTCCTGGAAAAGCCTGTCGGGGAGGGGGCGTTGATCGCGGCGATCAATGTGGCAATGGGGCAAAGGCGGCCGGGCCGCGCAGTTGCCGATTGCGAAAGCGTCGCGGCACGCGTTCACCAGCTCACGGACCGCGAACATCAGGTTTTGACCGGCGTGCTCGAGGGTTTGCAGAACAAGATGATCGCCTATCATCTCGGCATCAGCTCGCGCACGGTTGAAGTCCACCGTGCCAACGTGATGGCCAAGATGGGAGCTCGCAATCTTGCAGAACTCATGCGCATGGCCATCGCCATCGATGCGGTTGAGCAGTCAGCCGAAACCGGGCGGCTCTCGGCGGTCAATGCCTGGCCAGCCTTCGCCCGGTAATTTCGAAAAACGATGCTTGCAACTGGAAGCTCCTGCGATATGATGATTTAGAAAATGCTTACATAATTGCGTGATCTAATCGTAGGGGCGATCGTGAGAAACGCAACAAACATCGATGTATTCAGCAGTCTTGGACCGACGGCTGAGGAAATCTGCCGCCAAGTCGAGCGAATTCTGGCAAGTGAAGAATTTCACGCGCCGAAGCGCGCGCGAAATTTTTTGGAATTTGTCGTCAACGAGACGCTCGCTGGTCGATCGGGCTTCCTGAAGGCGTTTACCATTGCTAATGTGGTTTTCGGTCGGGAAGCGTCATTCGACCCTCAGAACGATCCGGTCGTCCGGATCGAGGCGGGGCGAATCCGAAAGGCCCTGGAACGTTATTATCTCGTCGCCGGCCGGGCGGACGACGTTATTATTACGGTGCCGAAAGGCGGCTACGTGCCGCATTTCGAATATACCCGCGATGCGTCGGTGCCGTCTCCGACCGAAGGAGACCCGGCAAACGAGCGGATCGCAGAGTTCGCGGATCAAAGTCATTCGCCTCGAGAGACGCGCGGTCCGCCGATTGCTGGTGGCCTCACAACCGGTTTGCTGACCATCCTTATTCTTCCTCTTCTCGCTCTTGCATCGGCATTTTTTGTGGTGCGAGGTGACCCTATCAGGCCATCGCCGTCGCAAGTCTCCCCGCCAACGGTCGCTGTCGAGCTTTTTGCAGAAAGCAGCTCCATCGATACCAGTTCGGATATCGCCGGGGGTCTGAGAGACGATATTATCGGCCGGCTTGCCCAGCTCGATGACATCGTCGTGGTCGCCGATCCGCCGGCGGGCGATCATGCGGCTGCTGCCGACTACGCGCTTCAGGGCAACGTCCAGATGGACGGAAGCCGGTTGCGCTCGGTTGCCAGGCTGGTGCGTCAGGCAGATGGGGTAGTCATATGGGCCAATAATTTCGATGCCGATCTTCGCGCTGAGAATAAGCTCGGGATTCAAACAAATATCGCCCGGCAAATCGCCGGTGCGATAACGCAGGCCCAGCGCGCCGCCATCTTTCAAGCCGACACAGCCGTGATCGCGCGGGCGGCGCAGAAGGCGGACCTGGACGCCCACGCCTGTACCCACGCTTATGACAGCTATCTCCAGGCGATGACGGCGCAAAGCCACGGCGCGGTGCGCGACTGCCTGCAACGGGCGACCCGGCGGACCCCCGATAATGCGACGTCATGGGCGCTCTTGTCCCTGGTCTATCTTGATGAAATGAGATTTCGCTACAGGCTCGGTACGCCGTCTTCGGCCGAACCCCTCGCATTGGCAACGGCTTCGGCGCAGCGGGCGGCATCGCTGGCGCCGGACAATCCCCGCGTGCTGCGTGCCGTTATGCTGGTAAACTTCTTCCGGGGAGATATCGACAAGGCACTGGCGGCCGGGACGGCAGCCTATGCCGCGGATCCGCATGATGTGGAAGTCGCGGGAGAGTACGGTTTGCGATTGGCGATGTCGGGAAAATGGCAATCGGGTTGCGAGTTGATATCGATCGCGCTTGACAAGAATGCCGGCCCGAGAGGCTCTTACGAGGCCGGTATGGCGATGTGCGCCTTTATGAAAGGCGATATCGAAGCGGCGGAACAATGGTCGCGACTATCGGATCTCGATTTCAATCCCATGCGCCACCTTGCCTTGCTGTCCATTCTCGGCGCCGCGGGGAAAATTGACGAGGCCAGGCTGGAGCGGGATTGGCTCCAGACCCACGCGCCGTCATTGATGACGAACATCCGCCAGGAGATTTCCTTGCGCTTGCAGCGCTCGGAGGATCAGGAAAGGTTCTTTGCCGGCCTGCGCGCCGCGGGGGTGCCCGTTGACCTGCCATCAGGAGGATGAACTGCGAGTGGATGACCGCCAGCGATCTGAAGCACCGTCGCGTGCAATACCGCTATGGAAGCGGGCCTGCGCTCAGTTTGCGGCTGCTTGAAATTTCCATAATAATCTGAGTGGCAACTTCGTCCTCGACATCGAGAATGGTTTGATCGCGCAGCTCACGATCATATTGATTTGCCCAGACGACCGCGCCGTCGGCGCCGTTGATCAGGCGGACATGCAGATGCAGAATCATGCCCTCGACAAGGGTACTTCCCTGCAGACTGAACAGTGAGCCGGTTGTCTCCATGCCGGATCGGCCGGGAGCAAGTACGACGAGGCTGTCCACTTTCATGAGCTTGGCGATCAGCTGATCGACCAGTCCCTTGGCAAAATCCACCCCGCGCGGGGTGCCGCCGAGGGCCACGAAGGGTTCGACAACGATCCTGATCTTGCTCTCCAATGTCGAGGCGGCAGGAGCGGGCGGCGTTTTCGGCGGTGAGAGGTAGGATTCGAGCGGGCGGATGAGGGCGAGTACCGCCATCGCCCCGAAGAGGGCCGGAATGCCGACCGGCAAGAGAAGATCGCGATAACTGATTGGTCGCTCATGCCCTGACTGACGCCGCTCATGCCCTGGCTGACGGTGCTTGTTCTCACGATTTGCCGGATCGGCGGCCTCAATGTTCGAGGTGTCTTCATCGCTCGAAAAATGCGGAGCATAGCCCCCTTTGGGAATGGTGATTTGCATCGGGTCGCTGCTTCCGCAGACGAGATAATATCGTTCGAGGGCGCGACGGATACGCCCCGCTTCGATGCGGACTACCGGATCGTTCTGTGCATCAAAGGAGGCATCACGGCCGAATACCGCCTGTGCAATCGTAGAGGCCTTGAGCTGATCCGCGTGCCCTTCAAGCGTCTCTTCGACGATATATTGCAGGAAGCGGCGCCCGCGTTCAGGCGCAAGAAATTCCGGGCTAGCGAGGATACGATCAAGCTGCGCGCGAACGCTTTCGGCGTCTTGACGTGCCTGGCTGCCCCCTCCCACTTCCGGTGCCATCTAGACCTCCCGCGATACCGCCATATCACTCTCAAGGGGCGATAGCTTTATACACCCGTCGGTGTTCGCGTGCTTCCGTAACAATACGTAAGGGGTATCTCGAATACCGGGGGACGCAACGATTGCCTATGCTGGACGCGGATGGGGGACGACGCACATGTTTCAGGATCACGCGATCGGAAAATACACACCGGTTCCCGGCCACCACCATGGATCCGTTTCCGCGACAGCCAAAGATCAGTCGATCAAGCTCAGCGCCGATGAAACGATCTATAGCGAAGGTGAATACGCCGTTGCGATCTACCAGGTCGAAGCGGGCGTCGTGCGGATTTACCGCCTGAGTTCGAACGGCCAGCGGCACATCCTATCCTTCTGCGGCAAGGGTGAATGGTTCGGGCTCGAAAACGGCAACGTGCGAACCGATTTTGCAGAGGCTATTTGCGAAACGCGGGTGCGACCGTTTCCCACCAACCAGATCGCGATCGTCCCCATCGACCTTCTGCAAATTGCCCTGACGAATCTGGCAAAGGCGCAATGCAAACAACTCATCATCAGCGAGCAGAGCGCCTTGAAGCGCCTTGCCGCCTTCGTTCAGGAGATGGCCGACCGCCATCCCGAGGATCCGGAATTCGATATGATGATGTCTCGCAGCGATATCGCCGACTATCTCGGGTTGACGGTCGAAACGGTTGCCCGCTCTTTCACGAAGCTCCGAGAAAAACGCGTCCTTCGTCTTGCCGGCAAATCGCAACGGATTGTTCGGCTTCTCGACCGAGATGCGCTCATCGCCTTGGCGATTTAGCAATCCGGCGTCCTTTCGTCTGAACAACGCGGCGCTGCAGTCATAACGGAAGGATTGAAACATGACACATGCGTCCCGCCGAGTATCGATCGGATTGGCCAAAAAAGCTCTTGCTCGCTTGGTCGTCGTCCCAGTCTTGGTAGCGATTTTTCAATTGCCCGCCACCCATGCTGAGGACGATCCTTTCTCTCAGCTTCCATTGGTCATCCATTGCAAGTACAATGAAACCTACCATGCCTTTTACATATCGCGTGTCTCGCGGGACGGCGTGGCGACTTATGTCGCATCCGACCGGATCGCCGGCACGATTAGGCTGGATGGACAGGCAAGGGCAATCGGCGGTGCCGGCGGTGGCAGCTGTGTAGGCAAGACGCTGGTGGAGCTTCGTGCATCGCATCAGGCCTATGATCTGAAACCTTAGCGCCTTTCATCCGCTTCGCCGTCGACGTCACTTTGCCGGCGTCGTCGCGTTTGCCGCCTGCTGCGTGCGGATCGCTTGAGCGGCGGCTGCCACTCCGCCGCCCTTGTCGTCGCCTCCGACTTGCACCGTCGGTTGCGCGAATGCGATGCCGTTGGCGAGGAACACCTCGCGAATCTTGGCATAGGCTTTGCGGCGGATATAGGTCTGCATGCCCGGCACGGTGGTCATGGCGAAGCTCAACACGATGCCATAGTCGCCGAACTGCTCGACGCCCTTCATTTTCAGCGGCTCGAGGAAGTGTTGGCCAAGTTCAGGATCTTCGATCAGATCGGCTCCGACCTTCTTGGTCAGCTTGCGTGCTTTGTCTATATCGGTATCGAAGCCGACGGTGATCCTGAACTTGTCGATCACCCAGTCCCGGCTCATGTTCTCGACAGCACCCAGTTCACTGAACGGCACGGTGAACACCGGGCCGCGATGATGGCGCAAACGAACCGAGCGCAGGCTGAAGCTCTCAACCGTCCCCTTATAGTCCTTGGCCTGAATATATTCGCCCACCCGGAAGGCGTCGTCCAGCATGTAGAACACACCGTTGATGATGTCCTTGACCAAGGTCTGAGAGCCGAAACCGATGGCAACACCGAAGATGCCCGCTCCCGCGATCAGCGGACCGATCTGTACACCCAGTTGCGCCAGCACGATCAGTCCCGCCATGACCGCAACAGCGACGGCCAATGCATTGCGAAAAATCGGCAGAAGTGTGCGAAACCGCGCACGCCGGGCGGCATCCGCCGGCGCGAGTGATGTTGTATCCGTCGATACGCGCAACGTTCGGTCGATCCAGCCCCGCGCCAGCTGCCAGAGAAGGTCGGCAACCACGAGGATGAGGACGCTTTTCAGGCCACCGTAATATAATGCGGCAATCGTCGGGTCGCGCTGGCCCAGAGTGTCTGGATTGAGATGCCAGATGAGCGCCAGCCACCCCACGGCAAGGATGATAACCGCGGTGCGTGCGCCTCGGGCGATCAGGATGCCGCGTAGGCTGCCTGGATCGCTGGTGAAGGATAGTGCTAAGCGACCGACGGCTTTCAGGAGTCCCGGCAACAGAAGCGCGTAAATGCCGATCCAGAACAGGCCTTTCATATTGAGGCACCAAATGAGCCACAGGACGACGAGGTAGGCCGTTATCGCGGCTTTCCAGGTGCGGCTGCCTTCCCAGATCGACCACACGGCCTCGATCCCAAGCAGCAGCACGATCACCGAGAAACAGTAGCTGATAGCAATGCTGATCTCAGGAGAAACCCCAAGTGGCTCGCCGACGGCTGCGGTGGCAAGCGCAAAACAAATAAGCCCGAACAGGATCAACAGCCTGCCGCGCAGGCCAGACCCCATTGCCGCCGCGGACAGAAGCGCAGCCGCCAATCGAAACAGGATAAAGGCCGAAAGATAGGCAAGGAGCGTCACCCGCGCGAGCGGCGGCCATTCCACTGCGAAAAAGACGATGCCCATCGCTCCTGCAAATATGCCGACCGGGATAAGCCGGCCAAGAAATGCCTCGCGGCGCGCGGTAAATCTGCGATACACCGCCTCGGCGGCGAGACCGAAAGCGACCAGGCCGCCGAATATGACGAAGACGGGCGCATAGCCTCTTCCGGCAGCTTCGCGCCTCGCTCGTGTTGCCGCCGCCGTCACCTCTGCCGGGATCGCCGGAATCGCCGCCAGAATTGCGTTCACACGTCCGCGCGCGCCGGCCTCCCACCGGGCCAAGGCCGAATTGCCCGCCGGTGAAGCAGGTGTCACAGGCGCACTCTCCGCCTTGCGGCTATCCAGCCAGGCCTTCACCTCGGGATCCTGCAGCAGGCGCACGAGGTCGTCGATCTTCTGCTGCGGGCCCGCTGGCGGCGTCTGCGCCAGAGCACTTAACGCGAAGAGAAAAGCGGCGGTGAAGGAAAGAAGCCATTTCAACCTGGAACTCCTCACTGCGTCAGCGTCTGCTGCTTCAGGTCGCCGTCGAGCGTCTCATTGGCGGATCGCGGCGGTCTCTTCCGCATGATGGGCTGTTCGATGATCGCAACCGGCGCCGCGGCGGCGGTCGCGGCAACAGTGCCGATAGTCGATACCGTTCCGCCGACGACGGCCGTAATGCCCTGGCCCAGCGTAACTTTGGAATCGGTCAAGGTCTGGCCAGTCATGAGGCGTTGGCCGATGAGTTGGACGATCTCGGGACTTTCGGCGAATTTGCCGTGATTGAGCTTGTCGTTGGTCTTCACCTTCGTCAGGTCGATGGCGGTGATGCCGGCTTTTTCCAGCTTCGAGCGGTAGGGGTCCTCGGCCGGATTGATCGCGCCGAGGCGGGAAACGCGTCCGCTAATGAAGCTCGAAACCGCAAGAGCCTTGTCGTCCTGGGAGACGAAGATCGTGAATTTCGGACGCGGCTCACCCATCTCCACATATTGTTTGGCGAAGACTTGGATGTCGATATCGGGCGAGGCCAGGATGACGTTGTGGATCTTCGAATTGACGTGACCGTCACGTATCCCCATCTGCCGGAGCGATTCCATGGCAAGCCACGTTCCCATCGAATGGGCCATGACGGTGATGTCCTTGACGTCGGGGTCGGCTGCCAGCGTGCGGAGCGCCTGCTCCAGCGCCGTACGCGAATAGTTCGTACTTTCCTTGTCGTATTGGTAGGCCGTGATCTCTGCTCTCGACGGCCAGGTGAACAGGACAGGCGTCGCCTGCATCTTGCTGTCGTGCACCAATTGCGCCAGCCTGAAGACGGAATCCTCATAGGTATTGTTGAAGCCGTGGATGAAGACGAGCGCATGTCCGCCGTGCACATGTTGCCGGAACCAGACGCGGCCCTGCGCCACGGTGTCGATCGGCTGCACACGGGTGACGGCAAAGTCGGTGGCCGGATCGGGCGGAAGCCGCTTCGGCCACTGCACAGTGCCGGCTTCGCGCTTTTCCGGGATCGAAATCGAGATCTGCGTCAGATGCGGCTTGGAACTGCGCTCGCCGTTGAAGAGCGTCGCAGGGTTTCCGGAAGGCTCACGCGTGGTCGCAACCAGCATGTCGACCCTGGATGTCGGCGGGATCGGCGATGAAGACAATGAGGTTGAAACCGGCGTCATCACGCCGCCCGGATGCCCGCAACTTGCTAGAAGAAGGAAGAAAAAGAGCCATGCTACGCTTTGCCATTCACGCATCCAGCAATCGCCCAATAGGGGCATTCCGAGCCTGGATACTAGCAGGCGGGCTATATCGGCGCCTGTAGCATCACGTAATATCTGTGGCTTTCAAGACAATCGAGATCATCGATCGACAAGTCCGATCCAGCCCGAGTGAGCTGCCGAGGTCTCTTTAGTCTAAAACCCGTCACATCGTCTTTGCCAACTCCTCAATCAACAGCATGTATATTTGCTGCCGGAATTTCAGTGATTCGGCCTCAGGACCAACAGTCATGACCAGAGTAAGACGCCGCCGCCTCATCCGTACCCGACGAACCCTGACGGGGGTTGGCCTGGTCGGCTCGATCTCGTTTCTTGCCGGCATGACGGATGCGACCGGACTGCTGCTGACCGGCGATTTCGTTTCGTTCATGACCGGCAATACGACGCGGGCGGCGCTCGCCCTGAGTGACGGCAATCTCTACCATGCGGCGGTGCTGATCTCCGCCATCCTGGTTTTCGTGCTCGGCAATGCGGCAGGCATCGTCATCGCGCATGTCTCCGAGCGCCGCATTTTCGTGGTGCTCGGCTGTGTCGGTCTCGTCCTGGCGCTCGCCTCGATGATGACGATGCAGGGCCTTCTGCTCGCCGGCTTCTACATGATCGCTTTCGCCATGGGCATGGTAAACGCTGCCGTCGAGCATATCGAGGGACTGCCGATCGGGCTGACTTATGTTACAGGCGCCTTATCGCGCCTCGGCCGCGGCATCGGTCGCTGGATCATCGGCGATCGCCATATCGAATGGACGATCCAGATCGTGCCCTGGGGTGGCATGATGCTCGGGGCGATCGCCGGCGCCGTCCTGACGCGGCTGACCGGTGCGCACGCGCTGTGGCTGGTGTCTCTCTTCGCCATGGTGCTCGCACTTGCCGCCGTGTTCATTCCGCGGCCGCTTCAGCGGCGCTTCAACCACAGGGTGGCGCCACGTCGACCGGCCGTCGCGCGGGCGAAATAAAGCCGTCGCATTCCTGTTACCGTCGAATCGGATAGGAAGGACCGCCGCCCATCCACAAGGAGTAGGTATTGTTCCTGATTTCGAAGCTTGTGTGGATTTTCGCCCAGCCGCTGTCGCTGGCATTCTTCCTCGTCTTCCTTGCCCTCATTGCCGGCCTGCTGCGCTGGCGGACGTTGAGTATCCTTAGCGCAACGGGTTCGGCCCTCATCCTCTTCGTCACGCTCTACACCACGGCCGGAAACCTCATGATGCAAGGCCTCGAGCAGCGCTTCGCAAAACCCGCCGCCGACCCCGATAGCCTGCAATGCATGATCGTGCTCGGCGGTGGCTTCGAAAATGAGGTGAACACGGCGCGCCGCGGCATCGAATTCAACGCCGCGGCCGACCGTTTCGTCGAAGCCCTGCGGCTCGCGCAGAAATTTCCACAGTCGCGCATTCTGGTGTCAGGCGGCGACGGCTCCCTCTCGGGCGTCTATGAAGGTGATGCGGCAGCATCCGAGCGCTTCTTCCCGCTCTTCGGCGTTGGCAGGGATCGCCTGATCGAGGAGAGGCAGTCGCGCACCACCTTCGAAAACGCCGTCAACACCAAGGAATTCCTGGCAAGCCAGGGGCTTTCCAATTGCCTGCTGATCACCTCGGGCTTCCATATGCCGCGCTCCGTCGGCATCTTCCGCAAGCTCGGCATCGATATCGTCCCCTGGCCGACCGATTATCGCACCGACGGTCAGGTGAAGGCGGGTTTGGATTTCACCCAGCCGAACCTCAACGCGCAGAACATAGCGACGGCGATCCGCGAATGGTACGGCCTGGTCGGCTATTATCTCGCCGGCCGGACCTCGGAGCTTTATCCGCGCTGAGTTACTTTTTTGAAATGGTGACGAACTTCGTGCCGCGAACGCGCGCGGTCACGATGCAGGGATCACCTTCGGTGCGGTCGCAGAACCGCGGATGCATCTTCATCGCCAGGACCATGTTGCCGAAGCGCTGGACGAAGTCGTAGCCATAGATCTGCGCCGTCGCGATCATGAAATAACCGCCCTCGGCGACCTGCAGGTAGAAATTATAGGTGCAGCCGTCGTCATTGCATTGCGGCCCCTTCTGCCCGTCGCAGGTCAGCAGGCCCTCGTTGACCACGGCATCGATCAGCCCGTCATTGTTGATGTCCTGCCGGGTGACGAAGCCATCGGCGAATTCGGCCGTCTTGCATTGCTCCTGGAAATGTTTCTTCTCGTAGATCTCCGGATCGGAGATCAGCGATTGCTGGCCGAAGGCCACAGCCGGCATGATCACCAGCAGGAGAATATTCAGAACGGCGAACACCAGCGTTTTCACGGCTTTCCTCTTTTGGATAAGGCTCTGCAGCCCGATGCATGTCGCCCACAAAGTGTGCAGCGGTTTTTGATCAACGACATGCATCAATAAAGACATTATCTTTATGGCCGCACCGCCTTGCGCCGCCCTTGCCGCCGTGGTTTTTGGTGAAATATTCCGTGGTTCCGGGGTTCGCATGTCCTTGCTCGTCTATCTCGATTACGCCGGCATCGCACTGTTTGCCGCGACGGGCGCGCTCGCCGCCTCGCGCAAGCAGCTGGACCTGATCGGTTTTCTATTTTTCGCCATGGTGACGGGCACCGGCGGCGGCACCGTGCGTGATATCGTGCTTGGCCGCGTGCCGGTCTTCTGGGTGCTGAACCCGGCCTATATCGTCGTCTGCTGCGTCGTGGGCGTCGTGGTTTTCTTCACCGCCCACCTGCTGGAATCGCGCTATCGCCTGCTGATCTGGCTGGATGCGATCGGTCTTGCCGCCTATTGCGTGCTCGGTGCCGCCAAGGGGCTCGCCGCCACCGGCTCACCGACCATTGCGATCGTCACCGGCACGCTGACGGCGACCTTCGGCGGCATTCTGCGCGATCTGATGGCAAACGAGCCCTCGGTGCTGCTCAGGCCGGAGATTTACGTGACCGCCGCCCTTATCGGCGCTAGCGTTTTCACGCTCGCCAATGCGCTGGGAATGCCGCTCTATCTGGCGTCTGCCTGCGGCGTCGTGGCGGCCTTTGCGGTGCGCGGCGGCGCCCTATGGTTCGGCTGGACCTTCCCGACCTACAGGCACAAGCCCGGCCGGCACCCCGACGATGTCATGTGACGGGCGCGTCAGGCCTGTTTCGCCCGCAGCCGGATCACCACGTCGACATGGGCGATTTCCATGCCTTCAGGCGGCTCCGGCAGATTAGCGATCGTAAGGTTGCTGACGGGAATATCGAGCACCTCGTTTTCGCCTTCGACGAAGAAATGGTGGTGGTCGGAAACATTGGTGTCGAAATAGGTCTTGGCGCTCTCGACGGCGAGAACGCGGATGAGGCCGGCTTCGGTGAACTGATGCAGCGTGTTGTAGACGGTTGCCAGTGACACTGGCACGCCGGCGGCAACCGCCTCCTCATGCAGTTCCTCGACCGTCAAATGCCGGTCGCCCTTGGCAAACAGGAGATCGCCGAGCGCGACGCGCTGGCGGGTAGGGCGCAGGCCCGCGCCGCGCAGCCTGACCTCTATGGCGATCGGGAGTGCACCCGTCATCAAGACCAACTCCGGTTATTCCTGCATAATTCAATCATGTTTCTTCAAGGGGTATAACTTTTGCACAGGAGCCTTTCAATAGTTCAATGGGGACAAGAGCCTGATAAACGCCGCCAAAACCGGCTTTTAACGCAAATAGGTCTGGTCGGAGCCCTGGCCTTCCTGTATGCGACCACCAAATAATAGCGCAAGCTTGGTCCGGGAGCATGAATGAAGCTGCCTTGCTCGCGCTTCATTTTCTGAAGAACTTGGACTACACGTTCACATCCATGGGCTCACGCGGGAGGGAAAAGAAACTTTATGACGACCAGACAGTCCAGCTTCTCGTACGACGAACTTATCGCCTGCGCACATGGCGAGCTGTTCGGGCCCGGCAATGCGCAGCTTCCCCTGCCGCCCATGCTGATGGTTCACCGCATCACCGATATTTCCGAAACGGGCGGGGCTTTCGACAAGGGGTATCTCAGGGCCGAATACGACGTACGCCCCGACGATTGGTATTTTCCCTGCCATTTTGAAGGCAATCCGATCATGCCGGGCTGCCTCGGCCTTGACGGCATGTGGCAGCTGACCGGCTTCTTCCTGGGCTGGCTCGGTGAGGAGGGCCGCGGCATGGCGCTTTCGACAGGCGAAGTGAAATTCAAGGGCATGGTCCGCCCGCACACGAAGCTGATCGAATATGGCATCGACTTCAAGCGCGTTATGCGCGGCCGCCTGGTCCTCGGCACAGCCGACGGCTGGCTGAAGGCTGACGGCGAAACCATATATCAGGCGGCCGATCTTCGTGTCGGTCTCTCGAAAGACAAGACGGCCTGAACCGCATCTTGAGCGGCTCACGAAACAAAAAAGGTTTGATCAGATGAGACGGGTAGTTGTCACGGGTCTGGGTATCGTGTCCTCGATCGGAAACGACGCCGCCGAAGTCACCGAATCCTTGCGGCAGGCAAAGTCCGGTATCTCCTTCTCCAGCGATTTCGCAGAGCACGGCTTCAAGTGCCAGGTTTGGGGCAGCCCCAAGCTCGGCGCTGCGGAGCTCACCGAACTGGTCGATCGCCGCGCCATGCGCTTCCTGTCGCAGGGCGGCGCCTGGAACCATGTCGCCATGAAACAGGCGCTTGCCGATTCCGGGCTGGAAGAGAAGGACTACGCTCAGAACGAGCGCACCGGCATCATCATGGGCTCCGGCGGCCCGTCTACCCGCACCCTGATCGAGGCGGCCGAGATCACCATCAAGAACAACAGCCCGAAGCGCATCGGTCCCTTTGCCGTGCCGAAGGCGATGTCCTCGACCGCATCGGCCACGCTCGCCACCTGGTTCAAGATCCACGGCGTCAATTACTCGATCTCGTCGGCCTGCTCGACATCGGCGCATTGCATCGGCAACGCCACCGAGATGATCCAGTGGGGCAAGCAGGACGTGATGTTCGCCGGCGGCCACGAGGATCTCGACTGGACGATGTCCAACCTCTTCGACGCCATGGGCGCCATGTCCTCCAAGTACAACGACACGCCCGATAGCGCCTCGCGCGCCTATGACGTCAACCGCGACGGTTTCGTCATCGCCGGCGGTGCCGGCGTGCTGGTGCTCGAGGAACTCGAGCGCGCCAAGGCCCGCGGCGCCAAGATCTATGCCGAAATCGTCGGCTACGGCGCAACCTCGGACGGTTATGACATGGTCGCCCCCTCGGGCGAGGGCGCCATCCGTTGCATGCGCCAGGCGCTCGCCACCGTCAAAGGCGAGGTCGACTACGTCAATACCCACGGCACCTCGACGCCGGTCGGCGACAGCAAGGAAATCGGCGCCATCCGCGAGGTGTTCGGCGCCAAGATCCCGCATATCCAGTCGACCAAGTCGCTGACTGGCCATTCGCTGGGTGCGGCCGGCGTGCAGGAATCGATCTATTCCCTGCTGATGATGCAGCAAGGCTTCATTGGCGAAAGCGCCCATATCACCGAGCTCGATCCCGAATTCGAAGGCGTGCCGATCGTGCGCAAGCGTATCGACGATGCGAAGATCGATATCGCCCTCTCCAACTCCTTCGGCTTCGGCGGGACGAACGCCACGCTCGTCTTCCAGCGCTATAACGGATAATAAAATGACTGGAATCATGCAGGGTAAGCGCGGCCTCATCATGGGTGTCGCAAACAACCACTCGATCGCCTGGGGAATTTCAAAAGCTCTTGCCGCACAGGGTGCCGAACTCGCCTTCACCTATCAGGGCGATGCGCTCGGCAAGCGCGTCAAGCCGCTTGCAGCCGAAGTCGGCTCGGATTTCGTGATGCCCTGCGACGTCGAGGACATCGCCTCGGTCGATGCCTTGGTCGATGCGATCGAAGGACGCTGGGGCAAGCTGGATTTCATCGTCCACGCCATAGGTTTTTCCGACAAGAACGAGCTGAAGGGTCTCTATGCCGATACGACGCGCGAGAATTTCAGCCGCACCATGGTCATTTCCTGTTTCTCCTTCACCGAGATCGCCAAGCGCTGCGCGCCGTTGATGGAAGACGGCGGTGCGATGCTGACGCTGACCTATAACGGCTCGACGCGGGTCATTCCGAATTACAACGTCATGGGCGTCGCCAAGGCAGCGCTCGAGGCTTCGGTGCGTTATCTCGCCGCCGACTACGGCCCGCGCGGCATCCGCGTCAACGCCATATCGGCCGGCCCGATCCGCACGCTCGCCGGCGCCGGCATCTCGGATGCGCGCGCGATCCTTTCCTGGAACCAGCGCAATGCGCCGCTGCGCAAGACCGTCACCATCGACCAGGTCGGCAATTCGGCTCTCTACCTGCTTTCCGACCTTTCCGCCGGCGTCACCGGCGAGATCCATTTCGTCGACGCCGGCTTCAACGTCACCTCCATGCCGACACTGGACACGCTGCGCAGGGCGGACGTGGAGTAGACGCTCCCTCGATTTGAAATGTAAAGGCCGTGCGCAGTTGATGCGCACGGCCTTTTTCTATCGATGGAATGCTTGGTATCGAGGTCGGCTGGGGCCTATTTCTTCGCCCAGAGCACCTTGAAGCGGGCGTTGCGGCAGGTTTCGCCGCTTTCCCTGAAATTCGCCGCCAGAACCGGCTCGTAGGGCAGGCCGCGATTGGCGACCAGCATCAGGCGGCCGCCGCCGCGTAGCGCAGATGCGGCGGTCTTGATCATTGCCTGGCCGAGCGCCGGATCGGCGGCGTGCCCTTCGTGGAAGGGCGGGTTCATGATGACGAGATCGTATTTGTCCTTGACCGGCTCGCCCGCCAGATCGTGCCAGAAGAAGCGCGCAGGCGCGTTCGGGCAGTTCTCCGCCAGATTGTCCCGCGCAGCCTCCAGAGCCGCGTGATCGGCCTCGTAAAGGTCGAGGCGGGTCAGTCCACGCGACCTCTGTGCCAGCTCGACGGAGAGATAACCCCATCCGGCGCCGAAATCCGCCGCGTCGCCGGTAAAATCCTGCGGCAGGCGCGAGGCGAGCAATTCCGACCCGGCATCGATCCGGTCATGTGAGAACATGCCGGCGGTCGCATGGAAACGGCCGTCGACGCGCACCGGCGCCTTTGCCAGCTTCGAGACGATCACGTCGGCATCGGCAGGGCGGCCGAACCAGAAGGCGACGCCGTGATATTTCGGCATATGGTCGATGGCGAGGCCGAAGCCTTCGAGGCGCTTGCGCAGCGGCTGGATGCCGTCTTCCCTGGCGCCGGCGACGACGATCAGGCCGCCGACCCGCGTGCGGGCGATGGCCGCGGCAAGATTAGCCTCGTTCTCGCCCTTGTGCTTCGTGCAGAGCACCAGGGCGGCATCGTAGTCTTCGCCGTCGATCTCGGGCTTTGCTTCGATCCGCTGCGCCAGCAACTGCCGATAGAGTGGCCGGAAACCCTGGACGGCGCTGAGCGCGGCGGCAAAACCTTCCGGCAGCGCAAAGCCTGCCTCGGCGCCGAGGAAGAGCACGCGCTCGCCCTCGTCGGGCGCCGCGACTGTGCCGCTGGCAAAGGGATGGAACAGGGTCTTCAGCGTTTCGCGGCTCATGGGTCTCGTCTCGTTAAAGCTTGTCGCGCAAAAGTGTTGAGCGGTTTTGCGGCCACGACATGCGCAAAACCTGGATACAAAAAGGGCGCGGAAGATTCCCGCGCCCGGAATGAAATCTGGGAGACGCGGCTTATTCGGCCGCTTCTTCCTTCTTCTTCTCGTTCGGGATCTCCTTGCCGGTGGCCTGGTCGACGACCTTCATCGACAGGCGAACCTTGCCGCGTTCGTCGAAGCCGAGCAGCTTGACCCAGACCTTGTCGCCTTCCTTGACGACGTCCTGCGTCTTGGCAACGCGCTCGGAAGCAAGCTGCGAGATGTGGACGAGGCCGTCGCGGGCGCCGAAGAAGTTGACGAAGGCGCCGAAGTCGGCGGTCTTGACAACCGTGCCTTCGTAGATCTGGCCGATTTCAGGCTCGGCGACGATCGAGTGGATCCACTTGCGGGCCGCTTCGATTTCCTTGCCGGAAGAGGAGGCGATCTTGACTGTGCCGTCGTCCTCGATGTTGATCTTGGCGCCGGTCTTTTCGACGATTTCGCGGATGACCTTGCCGCCGGAGCCGATGACTTCACGGATCTTGTCGACCGGAATGTTCATCACTTCGATGCGCGGAGCGAATTCGCCGAGCTGGCCGCGGCTTTCGGTGATGGCCTTTGCCATTTCGCCGAGAATGTGGGCACGACCGCCCTGGGCCTGGCCGAGGGCGACCTTCATGATCTCTTCGGTGATACCGGCGATTTTGATGTCCATCTGCAGCGAGGTGATGCCGTCGGCGGTCCCTGCAACCTTGAAGTCCATGTCGCCGAGGTGGTCTTCGTCACCGAGAATGTCGGAGAGGACAGCGAAGCGATCGCCTTCCAGGATCAGACCCATGGCGATACCGGCAACCGGCTTTGCCAGCGGAACGCCGGCATCCATCAGCGCGAGCGAAGTGCCGCAGACGGTCGCCATCGAGGACGAGCCGTTCGACTCGGTGATCTCGGAAACGACGCGCAGCGTGTAGGGGAACTGCTCAGCTGTCGGCAGCATCGGGCGGATCGCGCGCCATGCGAGCTTGCCATGGCCGATTTCACGGCGGCCCGGGGAGCCCATGCGGCCGGTTTCGCCAACCGAGTAGGGAGGGAAGTTGTAATGGAGCAGGAAGCGCTCCTTGTACATGCCCGTCAGGCTGTCGACATACTGTTCGTCTTCGCCGGTGCCAAGCGTGGCAACCACGATTGCCTGCGTTTCACCGCGGGTGAACAGTGCCGAACCATGGGTGCGCGGCAGAAGGCCGACTTCCGAAACGATCGGACGGACGGTTTCGAGATCGCGGCCGTCGATGCGGCTCTTGGTGTCGAGGATGTTCCAGCGGACGATTTTCGCCTGCAGGTGCTTGAAGATCGCGCCGACTTCTTCGGCCGTATACTTGGCTTCGCCTTCCTCGGGGAGGAAGTGCGCCTTCACCTTCGCCTTGACGGCGTCGACGGCAGCGTAGCGATCGGCCTTCTGGGTGATCTTGTAGGCTTGGCGAAGTTCGCCTTCGGCAAGGCCGAGCATCTCGTTTTCGAGAGCGGAATAGTCTTCCGGCTGGAAGTCGCGCGGCTCCTTGGCGGCTACTTCGGCGAGCTTGATGATCGCATCGAGAACCGGCTGGAAGCCCTTGTGGCCGAACATGACGGCGCCGAGCATGACTTCTTCGTTGAGTTCCTTGGCTTCGGATTCAACCATCAGCACGGCGTCGTAGGTGCCGGCGACGACGAGGTCGAGGCTCGACTCATCCATCTCGTCAAGATGCGGGTTGAGAACGTATTCGCCATTGATGTAGCCGACGCGTGCACCGCCGACCGGGCCCATGAAGGGAACGCCGGAGAGCGTTAGCGCTGCCGAGGTCGCGACCATGGACAGGATGTCGGGGTTGTTCTCGAGATCGTGCTGGATGACGGTAACGACGACCTGCGTGTCGTTCTTGTAGCCTTCCGGGAAGAGCGGGCGGATCGGGCGGTCGATCAGGCGGGAAACGAGCGTCTCGTTCTCGCTCGGGCGTCCCTCGCGCTTGAAATAGCCGCCGGGGATCTTACCGGCTGCGTAGGTCTTTTCCTGGTAGTTGACGGTGAGCGGAAAGAAGTCCTGGCCTGGCTTCGGCGACTTGGCCGAGACAACGGTGGCGAGAACGACGGTTTCGCCGTAGGTGGCGAGAACTGCACCGTCAGCCTGACGGGCGATCTTCCCGGTTTCAAGCTTCAGCGGGCGGCCGGCCCACTCGATTTCGACTGTGTGTGTATCAAACATGACTTGTCCTTCAATGCGGGAGCACGCGCCATCGCCGATACCAAGGCGCAGCGCACAGTCGACCGCAAATAATGTGACGTATCACGGGCAAGACAACGGGAGGCTTTTCATCCTCGGTTCCTCGACAAATCCGAGATCCCCTGGAAAACCAGGCCAAAGCTTTGAAGAAGCCTTGGCCGAAAGCATCCGGCAATCCTGCCCCATGACAGGTCAACGGTTGGTTTGGCAGAACCGGCCCATCCGGGTCCGCCGATCTTTCCACCGCTTGCAGATAGGGCGCGGCTGGAACATTTCATCGGGAACCGTGTCCCGAAACAGGATCCGGCGGGCGCTCGGAAAGCGCCCGCCGGACAATCTTAGCGGCGGATACCCAGGCTGGAGATCAGCTTGGAATAGCGGCCTTCATCCTTCTTCTTGAGATAATCAAGAAGCGAGCGGCGGCTCGAAACCATCGTCAACAGGCCACGGCGGGAATGGTTATCCTTCTTGTGGTCCTTGAAGTGTTCAGTCAGGTTGTTGATGCGTTCGGTCAGGATCGCGACCTGGACTTCCGGAGAACCGGTATCGCCTTCGGCGGTTGCGTATTCCTTGATCAGCGCAGACTTGCGCTCAGCAGTGATCGACATCGGGTGATCCTTTCTAAGAGAGGAGATAGAGGTCGCCAAAAGCCGGGATGCCGTCCAGCTTTGGCCGTGAATGCGAGCAGGCGAACCTGACGCTGGCGCTGCCTATAAACCAATTAAGCAGCGATGGAAAGAGGGGAGCTCCCGCAGCGGTTTTCAGCGGCTCGCCAACGCCTCCCGGATCATCGCATTGTAACCTGCGGGATCCTGCAGCATGGCGAAATGGCTGGCCTCTTTCAGGATGACCAGCTTTGAGCCCGGAATTTCTTTCGCCATCATCTCGGTATGGTCGAGCTTCACGGCTTCATCGTGATCGCCGATGGCGAGCGTGACCGGCACCGTGATCTTTCCGAGATCCGCTGCCGTCCAGGCCGGCTGCGTCGCCCACATTTCGGAGATCTGGGTGACGAAGGCGTCGTATTCATTCGGCGTCGGCGACAGCTTCCGGTACTGCTCGCCGGCGACGGTGATATAGTCGTTGAAGGTCCTATTGTTCATGACGTCAGGCTTGACGCCGTCGGTCGTGACGTTGGCCGCCTGGGCAATGACGCGCGTCAGCTTTTCCGGATGGTTCATCGCCATGTCGATGCCGATGATGCCGCCGTCCGACCAACCCACCAGCGTCACCTTGCCGATCTTCAGATGGTCCAGAAGGGCTGCATAATCCGAGGTCATCAGGTCGTAGCCGAAGGGCTTTTGGCTGCGCGTCGAGCGTCCATGCCCGCGGCTGTCGGCAACGATGACGAGGTGGTCTTTGGAGAATTCGGCGATCTGGTGACCCCAGACATCGGCATTGCCAAGCCCGCCATGGATGAAGAGCATCGGCTCGCCTTCACCATATTCGGCGTAATACATCTTGATGTCGTTCACTTCAGCCATGCCGCTGGTCTTCGGCGCGGGCATCGCCGGAAAAGCCGGAAGCTCGGCCCAGCGCTCGCCGGATTGAGCGCCGGTAACGGTGAGAAACATCGAAAAGAACGTCAGCATGCCGATCGCGGTTGCGCGCATCATCATCCCCCTTGTCGGGCCGTTATGGCCCGAAAGGAAGATATCGCATCGCTACTGCCTGACAATCGTCAGCTGCATAGATTCAGGCAAAAACCCGCTTCGGGCGAAACTCGCCCTGGCCGATCTCACCGATCGCGATCAGCCTGCCGCGGGCCGTTGCATAGGCTTCGCTTTCGGCAATCGGCGCATCGCGGCCGCGCACGAGGATCGGGTTGCCCATCTTCAGCCGGTGCGCCTGGTCGTCGTTGATGACCAGGTGGGGCAGCGCCGATAGCGCCTCGCAGGTGTCGATCAGCAACGCGTCGAGGGCGGCAAGTCGCTCGTCCATGTCCTCGATCGCCTCCAGCGCCACGAGGTCTGCGAGCGGCACCATCGCTTCTTCCGCAAAAGGCGCGACGAAGGTGCGCCTGAGACCCGACACGTGGCCGTAGCAGCCGAGCTCGCGGCCGAAATCGCGGGCGAGCGCCCTGACATAGGTGCCCTTGCCGCATTCCACTTCGAAATGCGCGGTATTCGAATCCGGGCAGGCGAGCAGGGTCAGTCGGAAGATATCGACTTCGCGCGAGGGGATTTCGACGGTTTCGCCTTCGCGCGCCAGATCATAGGCGCGTTCACCCGATATTTTGATGGCGGAAAACTGCGGCGGCACCTGGCTGATGGTGCCGATATAGCCGGGCAGGATATCGCGGATCTGCTGTTCGCTGGGACGGCTGTCCGAGCTTGCGGTCACTTCGCCTTCGAGATCGTCCGTCGCCCGCTCTTCGCCCCAGCTGACCGTGAATTCATAGATCTTGCGGCCGTCCATCACATAGGGAACGGTCTTCGTCGCATCGCCGAGCGCGATCGGCAGCATGCCGGAGGCGAGCGGATCGAGCGTGCCGGCATGACCGGCCTTCTGTGCCTTATAGAGCCACTTGATCTTGGAAACGGCTTCCGTCGAGCCGAAATCCACCGGCTTGTCGAGGATCAGCCAGCCGGAAATCGGCCGGCCTTTGGGTTTGCGTGGTTTGGACATGCGTCTCTTCTGTTTATTGTTCGTCGTTATCGCCGTCGAGGTCGCGGCTCACCTCGGGCGAACGCAGTAGCTCGTCGATTTTCTTGTAGTTGTCGAAGCTGGTATCGTCGCGGAAGCGCACCTCCGGCATGTATTTCATCTGGCGAAGCTGCTGCCCGAGCCTGCCGCGGATATACCTCGCATGACGGTTCAACGCCTCGATGACGACGCTGTGGTCGGAAACGCCGAGCGGCGTCACATAGGCGGTGGCGATCTTCAGGTCGGGCGACATGCGCACTTCCGAGATCGAGATCACCGTCGCTTCGATGACATCGTCGCGCACTTCGCCGCGCTGCAGTACCTGGGTGATCGCGGCGCGGACCTGTTCGCCAACGCGCAGCATGCGCTGCGAAGGCGCGGAAGAAGTTGCTCTGGTCATTGTTATCTCTATTTGCCGATGCGGCTGGGAATCGAACCCGTCAAAGGAGAGCGTCCATGACTCCTTTGGCCGAAAAGGTCAAGCCGGCGGATGCCCGAAAGCCATCCGCCGGCTGGCGAATGGCTTTCGGAAAGCTGATGCTTAAAGCGCGGCGGTTTAGAGCGTGCGCGTGATATGTTCGACGCGGAAGCACTCGATGACGTCGCCGGCGCGCATATCCTCGTAATTTTCGAAGGCCATGCCGCATTCCTGGCCCATCGGCACTTCGGACACTTCGTCCTTGAAGCGCTTGAGGGTCTTGAGCTTGCCTTCATGAACGACGACGTCGTTGCGGATGAGGCGGACGCCGGCACCGCGTTCGACCTTGCCTTCGACGACACGGCAGCCTGCCACCTTGCCGACCTTGGTGATGTTGAACACCTCGAGGATTTCGGCATTGCCGATGAAGGTTTCGCGCCGTTCCGGAGAGAGCAGGCCCGACATTGCCGCCTTCACGTCATCCACCAGGTCGTAGATGATGTTGTAGTAGCGGATTTCGATGCCTTCGCGTTCGGCGAACTGGCGTGCCTGCGTATTGGCACGAACGTTGAAGCCGATGATGGCCGCGTTCGAAGCTTCGGCGAGCGAGATATCCGACTCGGTGATGCCGCCGGCGCCCGAATGGACGATGCGAGCGCGGACTTCGTCGGTGCCGAGCTTTTCCAGTGCGCCGGCAATCGCTTCGATCGAGCCTTGCACGTCACCCTTGATAACCAGCGGGAACTCCTTGATGCCGGCGCTCTGGCGCTGCATCATCATCTGTTCCAGCGAACCGCGCTGTCCCGACTGGCGGGCAGCCGCCTTGTCGCGGGCCAGTCGCTGACGGTACTCCGAGATCTCGCGGGCGCGGCTTTCGCTTTCGACGACGGCGAACTTGTCGCCCGCCTGCGGCGTGCCGGAAAGACCGAGAACCTCGACCGGGGTCGCGGGACCCGCTTCCTTCACGTGGTCGCCCTTATCGGTGACGAGCGCGCGCACGCGGCCCCAGACGTCGCCGGCGACGATGATCTGGCCCGGACGCAGCGTGCCCTTCTGGACGAGCACGGTCGCGACCGAACCGCGGCCACGATCGAGCTGGGCTTCGATGACGGTGCCTTCGGCAGTCCGGTTCGGGTTGGCCTTGAGATCGAGAATTTCCGCCTGCAACAGGATCGCCTCGAGCAGCTTGTCGAGGTTCTTGCCGGTTTTGGCCGAAACTTCGACGTCGAGCACTTCACCGCCCATGGATTCCACGAAGACTTCGTGCTGCAGCAGCTGGTTGCGGACCTTCTGCGGATCGGCCTCGTGCTTGTCGACCTTGTTGATCGCAACGATGATCGGAACACCGGCCGCCTTGGCGTGGTTGATCGATTCGATCGTCTGCGGCATCACGCTGTCGTCGGCGGCAACGACCAGGATCGCGATGTCGGTCGCCTGGGCACCGCGGGCACGCATTGCCGTGAAGGCGGCGTGGCCGGGGGTGTCGATGAAAGTGATCTTCTGACCGCTCTGCTCCACCTGATAGGCGCCGATATGCTGGGTGATGCCACCGGCTTCGCCGGAGACCACGTTGGCATGGCGGATGGCGTCGAGCAGCGAGGTCTTGCCGTGGTCGACATGGCCCATGATGGTGACGACGGGCGGGCGCGAAACCAGTTCGCCATCCTCGTCGGAGACGTTGAAGATGCCGAGTTCGACGTCGGATTCCGACACGCGCCTGACCGTGTGGCCGAATTCGCTGGCGATGAGCTCGGCAAGGTCGGCGTCGATGACGTCGCCCGGCTTCATCATCTGGCCTTCCTTCATCAGGTACTTGATGACGTCGACGGCGCGTTCGGACATGCGCTGCGACAGTTCCTGAATGGTGATGGTCTCCGGCAGAACCACCTCACGGGAGATCTTCTCCCGGGTTTCCTGCATCTGGCCGCGGCGGAATTTCTCCTGCCGGCGGCGCATGGCCGACAGCGAACGGCCGCGGGCATTGTCCTCGCCGTCGACGTTGGCAGTGGAGATCGTCAGCTTGCCGCGACGGCGCTCTTCATCCGTCTTCGGGCGTGTCGTGACCGGCTTTGCCGGTTCCGGGCGAACGACGCGGCCACGGACCAGGCCGCCGCGTGCGGCACCCCGATCGTCCTCTTCCTTTTCATCGCGGCGGCCGCGAACGGCGCCGGGGTGGCAGCGCCCGCTGCCGGACGGGCAGCAGCTGGTGCTCCAGCCGCATCGGGCCGGCGTGCGGCAGGTGCCGACGAAGCGGGTTGCTGCGGCCGCGGGGCGTCGGCGCGTGCTTCGGCCGGAGCCGCTGCTGCGGCTGCCGGTTCAGCAACGGGAGCGGGCGCCTCAGCCTGCCGGATAGCCTCTTCGGCGGCCCTGCGGGCAGCCTCTTCGGCCTCGGCGGCCTTGCGGATAACCTCTTCGGCGGCTCTGCGCTTTTCGTCCTCGGCGCGGCGGATCGCATCCTGGGCGTCACGCGCCTGGGCGTCGGCAAGCGCGCGGCGGCGGGCGTCCATCTCTTCAGGCGACAGATGGTTCAGCACCACCGGCCGCGGACGGTCGTTCTGGCGTGGCGCCTGGTGGGACTGCTGCGGACGCTGGTTCGCCTGGCTGTTATTGCCCTGCTGGATCCGCGGTGCCGGCGTCGGTTGTTGCGGGCGCGCCTGCACCGGCGCGGGCGCCGGTTCGGCTGCACGCACGGGAGTCGCCGGAGCGACATGTGTGATCGGCTTTTCGTCTTCCGGGCGCATCGGGCGCCGCTTGCGGGTCTCGACGACAACCGCCTTGGTGCGACCTCGACCCATATCCTGGCGAACGGTGCCCTGGCTCATCCCCGATGGTTTCAGGGTAAGCGTCTTTTTGCCCGTCACGCTGATTGTCTTGTCGTCGTTACTATCGGTCATTCGTTCCCGTTCCTTCGGACAGGGAGCGATGACTAGATCAGACCCTGTCGTTCAATACTGTCGATCAATGAGAATGCGACCGGCCGATGCCGGTGACCGCCTCATTGTTTTTGCCGGCCAGCGCCGCCCGCTGCCCGGGACTGACCGCCAATACGGTACTGTTCGAGCATCTTTGCGCGCTTCACTACACCCTCACCCGCCTGCCCTGCAAGCACTGCGGCATGGATAAAAGCATTCTGGCCCATCAGGCCTTCCATTTCGCTCTCCGAGAAGAGACGGAAGGAAGGTATCTCCTCCTCGGTCTCCATTCCGAGGTGCCAGGCCTTGCGGGCCTGGTCGATTTTCCGGACGCCGTCATCCGCTGCATCAGTCGCATGGAACACCGCAAGGGCTGCCCCGCTTCTGACCGCGGCATCCACTTTCGAGGACCCGCTGACGAACTGGCCGGCTTTCCGCGCCATGTTCATCATCTGCATCAATTGCGCCGAGAGCAGCCGGTCGACGCTTGCGCCGAGATCGTCTGCCGCCTTCACATCCATTTTCAGCGCGCGGGCGAAGAGTTTCTTCGCCACTGCCCTGTCGACCAGCGACCGGTCGATCTTCACCCAGCATCCGCGTCCCGGAAGCTCGCGCTTCAAATCGGCGACAACGGTTCCATCGGGAGCGGCAACGAAGCGGATCAACTCTTCCGGCGATCCGCTTTCGCGCGTCACGATGCACATGCGTCCGTTCACGTCATAACCTGCAAGATCGTCGTCCTCGTCAGGAGCGTCCGGCTCATGCGCGGTCATCATGCTTCTTGTTCGGCTTCGGCGACCTCTTCTTCTGTCCCCTTCGCCAGGTCCTCTTCGGTGATCCAGCCAGCCGACAGGCGGGCCTGGACGATCATCTGCTCGGCTTCGACTCGCGAGACGTCGAATTTCGAGAACAGGCCTTCGAACTTCTTCGTTTCGCCGTTTTTGCGTTCCGTCCAGCCGACGAGATCGTCAGCGGCGCAACCGGCAAAGTCCTCGATCGTCTTGATGCCGTCTTCGCCGAGCGCCACCATCATCTGGGCGGTCATGCCGTCGATTTCGCGCAGCTCGTCCTGAACGCCGAGCGCCTTGCGCTTCTCGTCCATCTCAGCTTCGAGACGCTCGAGGAACTCGCGGGCGCGCTGCTGGATTTCCTGCGCCGTCTCTTCGTCGAAACCGTCGATCGAGGAGATTTCGTCGAGATCGACATAAGCCAGTTCTTCGACCGCGGCAAAGCCTTCGGAGGCCAGAACCTGGCCGACCATTTCGTCGACGTCGAGCGAATCCATGAACAGGTTGGTGCGCTCGTTGAATTCCTTCTGGCGGCGTTCCGATTCCTCGGCCTCCGTCATGATGTCGATGTCCCAGCCGGTCAGCTGCGAGGCGAGGCGGACGTTCTGGCCGCGGCGGCCGATCGCAAGCGACAGCTGCTCGTCGGGAACGACGACTTCGATACGCTCGGCATCCTCGTCGAGAACGACCTTGGCGACTTCGGCCGGCTGCAGGGCGTTGACGACGAAGGTCGCCGGGTCTTGGCTCCACGGAATGATGTCGATCTTCTCGCCCTGAAGCTCGCCGACGACGGCCTGAACGCGCGAACCGCGCATACCGACGCAGGCGCCGACCGGATCGATCGAACTGTCGTTCGAGATCACCGCGATCTTGGCGCGCGAGCCCGGATCGCGGGCGACCGACTTCACCTGGATGATGCCGTCGTAGATTTCAGGCACTTCCATGGTGAACAGCTTCACCATGAACTGCGGATGCGTGCGCGACAGGAAGATCTGCGGGCCGCGCTGTTCGCGACGGACGTCATAGACGTAGGCACGGACGCGATCGCCATAGCGGACGTTTTCGCGCGGGATCATTTCGTCGCGGCGGATAATGCCTTCGCCACGGCCGAGATCGACGATGACGTTGCCGTATTCGACGCGCTTGACCGTGCCGTTGACGATTTCGCCGACACGATCCTTGAATTCGTCGAACTGGCGGTCGCGCTCGGCTTCACGCACCTTCTGCACGATCACCTGCTTGGCGGACTGTGCGGCGATGCGGCCGAAATCCATCGGCGGCAGCGGATCGGCGATGAAATCGCCGAGTGCAGCGTCCGGGTTGCGGTCGCGAGCAAGCTCCAGCGGGATCTGCGTCGAATAATCCTCGGCCTTGTCGACGACTTCGAGCAGGCGCTGCAGACGGATTTCGCCGGTCTTCGGATTGATGTCGGCCCGGATGTTGGACTCGGTGCCGTAACGGGAGCGTGCCGCCTTCTGTATGGCGTCGGCCATTGCGGCCAGCACGATCTCGCGGTCGATGACCTTTTCGCGCGCCACTGCATCTGCGATCTGCAGAAGTTCGAGCCGGTTCGCACTGACTGCCATTGTCTTGTTTCTCCGTCTTAACCCCGGGGTTCCCGTCCCTGGAGCGGTCTGTTGATCGGTTATTCCTGGTCGTCCGCTTCGTTCTGGTTGGCGGCCTGGGCTTTCGCCAGCTTGTCGGCGCGCAACGCATCGCGGATCAGGTCGTCGGTCAGAATGAGCTTCGCATCGCTAAGCGCCGTGAAGGGAATGGTGACCTTTTGCTCTTCCCCATAAGCGACCTGGTCACGCTCCAGCGTGAAACCATCCACGCCTGCTTCGACTATCTTGCCGCGGAAGCGCTTGCGATTGTCGATCAGGATCGACGTCTCGCATTTCACAAGGTGGCCTTGCCAGCGGACGAAGTCGGATTTCCGAACCATCGGACGGTCGATGCCGGGCGACGACACTTCGAGATGATACTCTTTATCGATCGGATCTTCCACATCGAGGACGGGAGAAATCGCCATTGAGATTTCTTCGCAGTCCTGAACCGTCATCGTCCCGTCGTTGCGCTCGGCCATCACCTGCATCGTCGCGCCGTTCTGGTTCAGCATACGGACGCGGATCAACCGAAAGCCCAGGCCGACGAGGACGGGTTCGATGATATCGGCAAGACGCTGGTCAAGCCCGGTTTCGGTAATCAGCCGCGGCTCAAGTTCGTTGTCTGCGTTTGTCATGTCCGACAAGCGATGCGCTCCTCGCAATTTCATGCTGTTTAGGCGATCGCGCTAATAAAAAAGAGCGGGTCCTTGCGGCCCACTCTTCATCAAGCGATCAAGAATTTGAGAGCCATATAGTCGGGTTTTTCCGAAATTGCAAGGTCTGCGACCGATTCGGCCAATTCGCTTCCGGCGAGGTGACGAGACCTATGGCCGGCGCCGGTCTTGCGCATATATTGCCGTGGGCGCGCAACAACAAAAGCGGGAGAAATCGTGGCCTACACTTCGTCGACATTGGCGCCTTTGCGGCACGATACCTACCGCACCATCTGGTTCGCCAGCCTGTCCTCGAATTTCGGCGGCCTGATCCAGGCGGTCGGTGCCGCCTGGATGATGACGACGATCACCGCCTCCGAGGACATGGTCGCGCTGGTACAGACCTCGACGGCGCTGCCGATCATGCTGTTTTCGCTGATCTCGGGCGCGCTCGCCGACAATTACGACCGCCGCCGGGTGATGCTGACGGCGCAGTGTATGATGCTGACGGTCTCGGCGCTGCTGACGGCCACTGCCCTTCTCGGCTGGATCACGCCCTGGTTGCTGCTCTTCTTCACTTTCCTGATCGGCTGCGGCACCGCGCTCAATAACCCTTCCTGGCAGGCCTCGGTCGGCGACATGGTGCCGCGCGCCGATCTGCCGGGCGCCGTCACGCTGAACAGCATGGGTTTCAACATTACCCGCAGCGTCGGCCCGGCAATCGGCGGCGTCATCGTCGCCGCAGCCGGCGCGGCCGCGGCCTTCGCGGTGAACACCGTGAGCTACCTCGCTTTGATCTATGCCCTGCTGCGCTGGCGCCCGAGCACGCCGGTCTCGACCTTGCCGCGCGAGGCGCTCGGCAGCGCCATCTTCGCCGGCCTGCGGTATGTCTCGATGTCGCCCAATCTCGAAAAGGTTCTCCTCCGGGGCCTGCTCTTCGGCATCGGCGCCAGCTCGATCCTGGCGCTGCTGCCGGTCGTGGCACTCGATCTCGTCGGCGGCGGCCCGCTGACCTATGGTTTCATGCTCGGTGCCTTCGGCATCGGCGCGATCGGCGGCGCGGTGCTGAATGCGCGGCTGCGCCAGATGCTGTCCAGCGAGATGATCATCCGCCTGGCCTTTACCGGCTTCGCCCTGAGTGCCGTCATCGCCGCCTTCAGCCCAAACGCGGTGCTCACCTCGGCCGGGCTGCTCGTCTCCGGCGCCTGCTGGGTCTCCGCACTGTCGCTTTTCAACACCATCGTCCAGCTCTCGACGCCGCGCTGGGTGGTGGGACGCGCGCTGTCGCTCTACCAGACCGTAACCTTCGGCGGCATCGCCGGCGGCAGCTGGCTCTGGGGTGTGGCCGCCGATCGCTACGGCGTCGCCGACGCGCTGCTGATGTCGTCGGTCGTCATGCTGCTCGGCATCGTTATCGGCCTGCGCTTTTCCATGCCGGCCTTCGCCTCGCTCAATCTCGATCCGCTGAACCGCTTCACCGAGCCGGCTCTCAGTCTCGACATCACCCCGCGCAGCGGCCCGATCGTCATCCAGGTCGATTACGAGATCGGAGATGACGACCTTGCCGAATTCATGCAACTGATGGGCGAACGCCGCCGTATCCGCATCCGCGACGGCGCCCGCAACTGGGCGCTGATGCGCGATCTCGAAAATCCCGGGCTTTGGACGGAAACCTACCATACGCCGACCTGGGTCGAATACATAAGACACAACCAGCGGCGCACGCAGGCCGATGCCGAAAACACCGACAGGCTTCGTGCGCTTCATCGCGGCGAAGGTCCGCTGCATGTCCACCGCATGATCGAACGCCAGGCCATTCCACCCGGCGACGACGTCTTCCACAAGGCGCCGATCGATCTGCATCATTGAGGTGAGTCATGTATAATTTCAGGCTTGCCCGCCAGTCCGATCTCGGCACCATCGTCCGGCTGCTGGCCGATGACGATCTCGGTGGCACCAGAGAGATAATCTCTGATGCCGTCGATCCGCGTTACCTCTCGGCCTTTGCCGCGATCGAGGCGGATGCCAATCAGCTTCTGGCCGTTGCAATCGACGCTTCCGATCGGGTTGTCGGCTGCCTGCAGCTGAGCTTCATCCCCGGCCTGTCGAGGACGGGCATGTGGCGCGGCCAGATTGAAAGCGTGCGCGTCGCAAGCGATCTTCGCGGCTCGGGCCTCGGCTCCGCATTCATCGAATGGGCGGTCGGCCAATGCGCCGCGCGCGGCTGCGGCCTGGTGCAGCTGACAACGGACAAGACGCGGGCGGATTCGATCCGCTTCTACGAGAAGCTCGGCTTCGTCGCGAGCCATGAAGGGCTGAAGCGCAATCTCTGAACGCTACTTGAGCTTGCCCTTCATCGTGGCTTCGGGAAAGCAGGTCGGCTTCATGCCGTTCTTCGCCTGCCACTGGCCGATCGAACGCCGGGTTTTGTAGCCCGGCAGGCCGTCGGAACCGCCGACATCATAGCCCTGCCGTTCCAGCGCCTTCTGCATGGCGGCGACATCCGAGCGCAGCATCTTGCCGACATCGCCCCATCGGCCCTCAAAGGCGCCGCCATTCGAGCCGATCCGGTCGGCGAGATTGCCGATATAGAGCGCGTAGAGATCGGAATTGTTATATTCCTTGATGATGTAGAAATTCGGCGTGACGATGAACTCAGGCCCGTCGCGGCCCGCCGGAACCAGCATCATGCCCTCGGCTTTCATCTCGCTTGAGGGGAAATCCTTGCCGGAGATGCGGCCGATGCCGAGCGAGGCCCAGTGCGACAGCGGCTTTGCGAGATCCGGCCCTTCCTGCGCGCAGGAGACCGCCTCCGGTATCGACACCTCGAAGCCCCAGTCGCGGTCGCGCTGCCAGCCCTTCTTGACCAGGAAATTGGCGATCGAAGCGAGCGTATCCGGCACCGAGGTCCAGATATTGCGATGGCCGTCGCCGTCGAAATCCACGGCATATTTCAGGTAGCTCGTCGGCATGAATTGCGGCTGCCCGAGCGCGCCGGCCCACGAACCCTTGAAATCTGACGGTCTCACGTCGCCGCCGTCGAGAATATGCAGCGCCGCCACCAGTTCGGTGCGGAACATCTCCTTGCGCGTCGACATGAAGGCCTTGGTCGCCAGCACCTCGATTGCCGAATTCGGGATCTTCGCGGCGCCAAAGCCCGTCTCCCGGCCCCAGATAGCCAGCACGATCGGCCCCGGCACGCCATAGGTCTTTTCGATGCGCTTTAGCGTCGAGCCGTATTGCGCGGCAAAGCCGCGGCCGGTTGCGGCAAGCCTCTTCAGATGGTCCTCGTTGAAATAGGGGCCGGGCGAGGAAAACTCCGCCTGCGTCTGCTTCTGCTCCTTCGGCGGCGGGAAGCCGGGCGGGGCGAGATCGGGTAGGTTCCAGTTCAGCGTGATGCCGGAGAAGGCGGCCTTGAAGCTCTTCTCGGAAATCCCGTTCGCCTTCGCCTCTGGCCAGAGGTCATTCTGCACCCACGTCTCGAACTGCGCCTCGACATCGGCTTTTGAAGGGGTCGCGTGTGCGGAGAGCGGGAGGAGGGCGGTTGTTATCGCAAGCGCGAATATCCGCAGAAAATGAAACCCTCTCATATCACCGTCCGTGCCCGAAGTGCTGCGGCAAGCGTGCCCTCGTCGAGATAGTCGAGCTCGCCGCCGACCGGCACGCCATGCGCCAGGCGGGTGATCTTCACGTTCAGCCCCTGCAGCTGGTCGGTGATGTAATGCGCCGTCGTCTGCCCCTCGACGGTGGCGTTGACCGCGATGATCAGTTCCCGGATGCCGCCTTCGCCGATCCGGTCGATCAGCCCGCGAATATTCAGATCGTCGGGGCCGATCCCGTCGAGCGGCGACAGCGTGCCGCCGAGCACATGATAGGCGGCGTTCATCGCGCCTGCCCGCTCCAGCGCCCAGAGGTCCGATACGTCCTCGACGACGATGATGATGGATTGATCGCGCTGCGTGTCGGTGCAGACGGTGCAGGGATCGACGGTATCGACATTGCCGCAGCGCGAGCAGATCTTCACCTTGTCGTAAGCCTCGCCCATCGCATTCGACAGCGGCCCCAGCAGCTGGTCCTTCTTCTTGATCAGATGCAGTGCCGCCCGGCGCGCCGAGCGCGGCCCGAGGCCCGGCACCTTCGCCAGAAGCTGGATGAGTTTTTCGATTTCGGGGCCGGTGACTCGTTTTGCCATGCGCCGTTCTTAGCTGATATGCAACGAAAACGGAATCGCGGAAGGATCGGCCGTCCCATGAAAATCCTGGCGCTGTGCATCGGCAATCCGCAAAGGCTGGCCGGCAAGAGCTACAAGACCGGCATCTTCAAACACGCCGTCAACGGCGCGGTGATGATCGATGCCGAGGGGCTGGTCGGTGATGCGATCTGCAACCGCAAACATCATGGCGGCGTCGATCAGGCTGTTTATATCGAGGGATCGCTGACGCTCGACTGGTGGAGCAGCGAGCTTGGCCGGCCATACGAACCCGGCACTTTCGGCGAAAACATGGTGATCTCAGATCTCGACAATCGCGCCGTTTCCGTCGGCGACCGTTTCATATCAGGCGATCTCGTCCTTGAAGTCAGCGCATGCCGTATCCCCTGCGCCACCTTCGCCGCCAGGATGAACGATCCGCAATTCGTCAAGCGCTATACCATCGCCGCGCGCCCCGGCATCTATTGCCGGGTCGTCACGGGTGGCGTGGCCGAAGCCGGGACGCCGGTGGAATATCAGCGTTTTCCCGGAGAAAGGCTGACGATGCCGGAGCTGATGGAAACCGTCGGCCGGCCGCTTTCCGAGGCGGACCGAGCGCGATACCTCGCAGCCCCTATTCATTACAAGTTGCGGGCAATGCTGGAAGCGCAGCGCTAAGCCGCGTTGAAAATACGAAAGACCGAATTGCCTGCTATCAGAACGGCAGCTTGAAGCCGGGCGGGATCGGCAGGCCGGCGGTCAGCGCCTTGGTCTTTTCGGCGGCGAGCGCTTCGGCCTTGTCCTTGGCGTCCTTATGGGCGGCAACGATCAGGTCCTCGAGGATCTCGACATCGTCTTCCTTGAACAGCGACGGGTCGATCTTCAGGCTCTTCAGCTCGCCCTTGCCGGAGATGACGACGGCAACGAGGCCGCCGCCCGCCTTGCCTTCGGCCGTGAGCTCGGCGATCTCCGCCTGCATCTGCTCCATCTTGGCTTGCATTTCCTTGACTTTGCCCATCATGCCCATGATGTCGCGCATCGTCTCGCTCCTTCTTGAAATCAGAATTCTATGTCGTCGCCGGGCAGGATATCACCATCTTCTGATTCGGCGGCGGCAGGCGGGGTCGCCTCTTCGGCTTCTTCCTCCGGCGTCGGCGCCCTTACGCGCACGTCGATGATCTTGGCGCCCGGAAACTGTGCAAGGATCGCTGCGACATCAGGGTCCTGGCGTGCATCGCTGACGCGTTGTTGCTGAGCCTTGGCTTCCGCCTCCACCATCGTCGGCCCACCTTCTTCGCGGCTGGTGCTGACGATCCAGTGGATGCCCGTCCATTCCTTGAGTTTGACGGCAAGCTCGTTCAGCAGCGTGCCTGGTGCGCCCTCCGTGAGGTTCACATCGAGCCGGCCGGGCTCGATGCGGACGGGCCGCACGAAGTTGCGTACCAGCGCCTTCAGCTTGACATCCCGCTTCTCGGCGGCGAGGTCGACAATATCGCCGATCGAATTGACCGGGACGAGCGACTTCGGTGTCTCAGCCGGCTTCGTCTCGATCCGCCCGACAGGCATCGTCTCGGGCTGGCTGCTCGGCACGGCGCGCAGCATCGCCGCCGGCGCGGACGCCTGTGGCTTGCCAGGTGCGATTTCCGGCGCGCGTGCCGCGACGCTGCTTTGATAGGGAACGCGCGTGCCGCTGCCGCCGCCATTGCCGGAAGGCGAGGAGGAGGGCCGCGGGCCGGCATTGTCGCCGGAAAATTCGCCAAGCCGCCGCGCCGCATCCTCGGGCGCCGGCAGGTGCGCGGCATGCGTGAGGCGGATCAGCACCATTTCGGCCGCGCCCGCCGTCCGCGAGGAGCCTTCCGTTTCCGGAATGCCCTTCAGCAGCATCTGCCAGATGCGCGACAGCGTCGTGACCGCAACGCCCTTGGCGAACTCCGCCGCCTTGGTGCGCTCGATTTCGCTAAGCGACGGGTCGTTTGCCGCATCCGGCACATATTTCAGCCGCGTCACCAGATGGGTGAAATCGGCAAGATCGGTGAGCACCACCACCGGATTGGCGCCGGCCTCGTACTGGCTCTGGAATTCGCCGAGGGCTGCGGCGACGTCACCCTTGACGACATGCTGGAAGAGATCGACGATCCGGGCACGGTCGGCAAGGCCAAGCATCCCGCGCACGGCTTCCGCCTGCACGACACCCGCGCCATGAGCGATCGCCTGATCGAGCAGCGACAGCCCGTCGCGCGCCGAGCCTTCGGCGGCCCGTGCGATCATCGCCAGCGCGTCCGGTTCGGCCTCGATGCCTTCCTTGGCGGCGATTGTCGAAAACAACCCGACAAGATCCGACGCGCTGATGCGGCGCAGGTCGAAACGCTGGCAGCGCGACAGCACGGTGATCGGCACCTTGCGGATTTCGGTGGTGGCGAAGATGAATTTCACATGCTCCGGCGGCTCTTCCAGCGTCTTCAGCAACCCGTTGAAGGCCTGCGTCGACAGCATGTGCACTTCATCGATGATATAGACTTTGTAGCGCGCCGAAACCGGCCGGTAGCGCACCTGCTCGATGATTTCTCTTATATCGTCGATGCCGGTATGGGAGGCCGCATCCATTTCGATCACATCGACATGCCGGCCTTCCATGATCGCCTGGCAATGTTCGCCGGGCGTGCGAAGGTCGATCGTCGGCTTGTCGACATCGGATGTCTTGTAATTCAGCGCCCGCGCCAGGATGCGCGCCGTCGTCGTCTTGCCGACGCCGCGCACGCCGGTCAGCATATAGGCCTGTGCTATGCGGCCGGTTTCGAAGGCGTTGGTCAAGGTGCGGACCATCGGCTCCTGGCCGACCATCAGGTCCGTGAAATCCTTGGGGCGGTATTTGCGAGCCAGCACCCGGTATCCGGTGCCCGTCGAGGCGGCATCTTTTGATTGTCGCTCGGTGTCGCTCATCGCCCTGCTTGTCGCCCGGATCGTCGGGCACTTCGTGGAGAGAAGGTGGGAGGCTGGCACGATGACCCGTGCCGGGCTCGTTAGGGCTGCTTCCTTCCGGACCTGACCCGGTTGGCGAGTGGCTCGTCCACCACCAACCTCCCGGATGCACATATCGGCAATATCGTCATCAAAAGCAAGCCAACATGATAAAAAACTGCTAGTCGTTGGAAAAGACAGGAGGAATGCCCTTGAACGGCTATAAGCTCGACCCGCGGCTGGAAAACGACAGCACAAGCGTCATGATCACCGGCCTCTGTGATCTCAGATTGTCGAGGGATGCCCGCTGGCCCTGGCTCATTCTCGTGCCGCGCCGGGCTGAAATCACCGAGATCTTCGAGCTGACGCCGCTCGACCAGGTGCTGCTTGCCTTCGA
This sequence comes from Rhizobium sp. F40D2, assembly GCF_051810745.2. NCBI lineage: Bacteria > Pseudomonadati > Pseudomonadota > Alphaproteobacteria > Hyphomicrobiales > Rhizobiaceae > Rhizobium > Rhizobium sp. F40D2. Next base: position 1,445,207 of record NZ_CM131436.1, on the reverse strand, counting down.
GACCGAGCTCACCGCCAAGGCGCTGAAGCAGGTGACCGGTGCAGCAAAAATCAATGTCGGGGCTCTTGGCAATATCGTCCGCCAGCTTCATGTTCATGTCATTGCCCGCTTCGAAGGCGATGCCAACTGGCCGGGTCCCGTCTGGGGCTTCGGGCAGGCGGAGCCCTACGAAGACGGAAAGAGAGACGAATTTACAGCGAAGCTGCGGGAAGCCCTTTCATCATGAGTCATTCGCTTTTCGATTCGGATGTGCCGCATCCCGAACCCAGCAATCTCACGGCTTTTGCCGCCAACGACCTCAACCGCGATTCCGAGCATCGCGACGAACACTCCGTCGAAAAGGCGCTGGCGAGGGAAGGCACCCATATCTTCGCCTTCGCTGGGGACAAGCTGGTGCTGAAGCATGACGGCCAGGTGCTCGATCCGCTCTTTGCTCGCTACGAACTGCAGGAATTGCAGCCGGATTGGGACGAGACCGTGCTTCTCGGCTATCGCAAATCAGGCGAGCCCCGGCTTGCCGTTCCCGTCGGCATCGACGTCGACGATCTCACAAGCCATTACAAGCCTGCCGACGGCCGCACGCTGTTTCGCGAAATGCTGATCGACGAGGTGCTGCTCGGCGAATTCGCCCAGGCCGCGAGTCTCATCCGCTGGAATGGCGACAACCGCTTCTGCGGCCGCTGCGGCTCGGCGATGGAGATTCACATCGGCGGTTACAAGCGTGTCTGCGCCGCCTGCGAACACATGATCTTCCCGCGCACCGACCCCGTCGTCATCATGCTGACCATCGACGAGAGCCGCGACCTCTGCCTGCTCGGACGCAGCCCGCATTTCGCGCCCGGCATGTATTCCTGTCTTGCAGGCTTCGTCGAACCCGGCGAGACCATCGAAAACGCCGTGCGCCGCGAAACGCTGGAGGAATCGGGCATCCGCACTGGCCGCATCCGCTACCACGCCTCGCAGCCCTGGCCGATGCCGCATTCGCTGATGATCGGCTGTTACGCCGAGGCCAAATCCACCGAAATCACCCGCGACGAGACGGAGTTGGAAGATTGCCGCTGGTTCACCCGCGAGGAAACGATCGAGATGCTGGAACGCCCCAGCGCGACAGGCAAGGCCTCGCCGCCGAAAGGGGCGATAGCCCACCGCCTGATGCGCGACTGGGTGGAGTGGAAGCGGTAACGCCATGCCGGTGGCGCGCTCGGAACGGCTGCTGACGCTGCTGCAGACGCTTCGGCGTTACCGGCGGCCGGTGACCGGTATCGTGCTTGCCGAGGAAACCGGCGTCAGCCTGCGCACGCTCTATCGCGATATTGCCAGCCTGCAGGCCCAGGGGGCGATGATCGAAGGCGAAGCCGGTATCGGCTACGTGCTGAAGCCCGGCTTCATGCTGCCGCCGATGATGTTTTCCGAAGAGGAGCTGGAGGCGTTGGTCCTCGGCTCGCGCTGGGTCGCCCGCGCCGCCGAGCCGCGTCTCGCCGGTGCCGGCGCCGATGCGCTGGCCAAGATTGCCGCGGTGCTGCCGGCCGATCTGCGGGACATGATCGATTCGGCCGCCCTTTTTGTCGGCCCCAAGCGCCGGGACGAGGACAAGGCTGACGTTTCGGCCATCCGCCGGGCGATCCGCCTCGAGCGTATTCTCGAACTGCATTACGGTGACGAACAGGGCCGGATCTCACGCCGCCGCGTCTGGCCTTTCGCACTTGGCTATTTCGAGCATGTGCGCGTCCTCATGGCCTGGTGCGAACTGCGCCAGGACTTCCGCCATTTCCGCACCGACCGCATTATCGACATGACGCTGCATGAGGTGCGCTATCCGCGCCGCCGAACGGTTCTCCTCAAGGAATGGCGCGAGCAGGACGTGCCGCTCGAGAACTAAAACGCTGCTGCCATAAACTGTCAGCAGTCGGCGTTATTATCAGTACCAATCCACCAGGAAGGAGTACTGATCATGGCAATGCCTCCCGCCATCCATTTCGCCAACGAGCGTTTTACAGCTGAGACCTTTGCCGATGTCATTTCGGCCGAAACTTTTGCCGACGTCGGCCAATCGGCGCGCTCCGGCTTGCTGGGATGGGTCATGGGCTTTGTCCGGAATCCCGGGGGAAACCGCCCGAAACTCGATCCTGAAACGACACCGGATTCCTTGAAGCGTGACCTCGGCTTCCTGGACGGGCGCGGTCCGCGCCGCGGGGATCGTTTTCCGCTCTAAATCACTTCGTCACCATTGACATTCCACCCGACGAACGGGGCGCCGCAGTCGCTGCGCCTCCACGTCCTGCTGCCATCCATTGGCAGCAGTCGGGCCCGTCGTCCTTACCATTTCAAATCAACGGGAGAACCGAAATGACCAGCCCGAACCTGATTATCCTCTACGTCAAGGACCCCGGCGAAAGCGCCAGGTTCTACCGCAACCTCCTGAACCGCGAACCAGCCGTGGAAGCGCCGAATTTTGTCGCCTTTCCGCTCGAGGGCGGCTTCACCCTCGGCCTCTGGCGGCGCAGCAAGGTCGAGCCGCAGCCTTCCGCCATCGGGAACCGCGGCGAAGTGGCCTTCATGGTCAAGGGGGAAAACGCCGTTGCCAATCATTACGAGGACTGGCGCGGTCGCGGCCTGCCGATCGCTCAGGAACTGACCGAACTGGATTTCGGCCCGACCTTCGTCGTGCTCGATCCGGACGGTCATCGCCTGCGCGTCTGCGAGCCGGACAAATAGTAGCTGATGTCGAGGCCTCCGATGCATTTGCCCGGAACTGCGTAGCGCTTCCGGGCACATGCATAGAACGTGGCAGCGCTTCCGGGCACATGCATAGAACTAAGAGCTACAGCAGGCCTCGCATCGCATGCCCCTTGTAGACGCCGAGGATGCGCACCTTCTCGGAGAAGAACCGCAGTTCTTCTAATGCCCGGCGCACGTTCGGATCGTTCGGGTGGCCCTCGATATCGGCGTAGAACTGCGTCGCCACAAATCTGCCGCCGAGCTGATAGCTTTCCAGCTTCGTCATGTTGATGTTGTTGGTGGCGAACCCGCCAAGCGCCTTATAGAGCGCGGCCGGAATGTTGCGGACGTTGAAGACGAAGGTGGTGACAACCTTTTCATCAGCCGAATTCCGTTGCGCCCATTCCTCATCGCGCGACAGCACGACGAAGCGGGTGACGTTGTTTTCCGTATCCTCGACATTTTCGGCGATGATCTCGAGCCCGTAGAGATCGGCCGCAAGGCGTGGCGCCAAGGCGGCCATCGAACGGTCGCCGGTTTCCTTCACGAGCTTTGCTGCGCCGGCCGTATCGCCGGCGATGACAGGCTTCCAGCCGTTAGCGCGGACGATCTTGCGGCACTGGCCGAGCGCGTGGATATGGCTGTGCACCGTGCGGATCTCGTCCTTGGTCACCCCCGGCAGCACCATCAGCTGGAAGCGGATCGGCATGAAATATTCGCCGATGATGTGCAGCCGCGATTCCGGCAGCAGATGGTGGATATCGGCGACGCGTCCGGCGATCGTGTTCTCGATCGGGATCATCCCGATATCGGCGTCGCCATTGTCGACCGCCGTGAACGCATCCTCGAAAGTCTGGCAGGGCAGCGGCTCCATGGTCGGAAACATGTCCCGGCTGGCCATGTCGGAATTGGCGCCGAATTCGCCCTGGAAGGCGATCCTGTTGGTCTTGATGTTCATGATAGTTCCGTCAGTTCGACTTTGCGGAGAGGATGCGCCGCGCTTTTTCGAGGTCGGCGGGAGTATCGACACCGAGCGGAACCGTGTCAACGATCTCGGCGTCGATGCGCATGCCGGCCTCCAGCGCCCGCAGCTGCTCCAGCGCTTCGCGCCTTTCGAGCGTCGAAGGCCCGAGTGAGACGAACCGTTCCAGCGCCGCGCGTCGATAGGCGTAAAGGCCGATATGATGGTAGAGCGGCCCCTTGCCGTAAGGTGCGGTCGCACGCGTGAAATAGAGCCCGCGCAGTCGGGTGTCGGAAACGGGCGAGCCGACGACCTTGACGATGTGCGGCGCGGTTTTGTCCTCTTCATTGTCGATTTCTGTCGTCAGCGTGCCGATATCGACCGCCTCGTTCTCGAGAGGGCGCAAAGCCGCGCGCACGGTTTCCGGATCGATCGTCGGCAGATCGCCCTGGACGTTGACGATGAATTTTGCCTTGCCGGCAGGATCGACTTTCTGCAGCGCCTCAAAGATCCGATCGGAACCCGATTGATGATCGCTGCTGGTCATGACGACTTCGAAGCCGGCGGCAGAAACCGCATCGAACACCCTGATGTCGTCGACGGCGACGACGACGCGGCCGATGGCTGCCTCTTGGGCGCGCATCGCCACCTGGACGATCATCGGCAGCCCGCAAATATCGGCGAGCGGCTTGCCCGGAAGCCGGGTGGACGCCATCCGCGCCGGGATCAATACGAGCACGCCGTCTAAATTTGAATCACTCATTGGTCGGGCCTTCTATTCCGGGCTGAAAAGTGTCAAAAAGTCTCACGCACAAGACCATTTAGACAGTTGCAACGATCAGCCAAAAGACATAGGTTCCGCGCGATTTCAAGATGGTCCGGTTTATGGTCTGCCGGCTGCAAGGGGAGCATTGCAGATGAATTCATACGTCAATACGGCCGTGGGGGCACTGCTCGGAACGATTTTCGTTCTGATGTCGGTCTCCATCGCGTCCGAAGGGATCTTCCATTCCGAAGCACCGGAAAAGGAAGGTTTCGCGATCGTTGCCGAAGAGGCGCCCGCCGCTGGTGGCGAAGCTGCGCCTGCCGCTGCTGCGTTCCGATCGCGCAATTGCTCGCTTCTGCCGATGCCAAGGCCGGTGAAACGGTCTTCAAGAAGTGTCAGGCCTGTCATGACGGCACCAAAGGGGGACCGAACAAGGTCGGTCCCAACCTCTTTGGTGTCGTAGATCGCCCAATCGCCACGCATGAGGGCTTCGCCTATTCCGCTGCCATGAAAGATTTCTCCAAGGGCGGCAGCGAAAAGTGGACTTTCGAATTCCTCAACAAGTTCCTGACGGCGCCTAAGAAGGATGTTCCCGGCACGGCGATGGGCTTTGCCGGTCTGGCGAAGGATCAGGACCGCGCCAACGTCATCCTCTACCTGCACACGCTCGCCGATTCGCCGGTGCCGCTGCCGGACCCGAACACCGCGACGCAGTGACGCGGACGGAATGATCGCATCTCATGGAAGCCCGGCCCGCGAAGCCGGGCTTTTTGCTATGCGGAGGGCCGTTTAGGCACCTAGGAAATAGGCCCAGAGTGAGACCGTGATGGCGCCGAGCGCCGTCGTCACGGTGATCGTCGAGGCAGCAATGCTATGGCCGACGCCGAATCGGTTGGCGATCAGCCAGGCGTTGACGCCTGTGGGCACCGAGGATGTCAGCACGATCGCCGCCGTCCATTCCGGGCTGAGGCCGAGGAGATGGCTTGCCGCCCACACGCAGCCGGGCAGCAGCAGCAGCTTCAAGCTCGATGTGACGCTGGCGATGCCGAGATTGCCGGAAATGCCGTATTTCTCCAGCGCCATGCCGAGCGAGATCAGTGCCGCCGGGCCGGCAATGCCGGCGATCTGCTTGACGACAGTTGCCAGCGTTACCGGCATGGTGAGGCCGGAAAGATGCATCGCCATGCCGGCCGCAAGCCCGATCACCAGCGGGTTGCGCACGAGATTGACGGCGATCTGGCGAAGCACCAGCACCATGCTGCGATCGCTCTTGCCGGCGATCTTGCGCTCGGCATGCTCCATCAGCACCGTGCCGGCGACCATCATCACCGGCAGATGCACGGCAAGCAGGATCGACAGCGCCACCAGCCCTTCGTCGCCGACGGTGCGCTCGACGAGCGGCAGGCCGATGAAGATATTATTGGCGAAAGCCGAGGAAACGCCGGCCAGCACGCCGATCCGTTCGTCGCGGCCGAAGAGGCGCGTGGCGGCGATATGGCCGGTCGCCCAGGTAATGGCAACGCCGGAGAAATAGACGATCCACAGCCGGAAAGGCGAGGCGCCGTGAAAATCCGCCTCGGCGATGGTGCGGAAGAGCAACAGCGGCACGGCGATCTTGAAGACGAATTCGCTGAGCGCTTCACCGACATTCGATGCCATCAAGCCGCTGCGGACGATCACCCAGCCGATGAGGATCAGGATGAAGATGGGAAGAACGTCGAGAATGATGGCTGACATGGGGGAGGCTGCTTTGCGCGGGGGGAGTGTCGCACCTCTACCGCATAATTCCTTAAATCGGAATCGATTTAAGGATAAATTATGCAGCACTTGAAAATGCTGCAGCAGCAAACGGCTTGGATTGAAAAGCCGATCGCCGCCGATCCGGCAGCATCCGGGAAACAAAAAAAGCGGGCACAGCCCGCTTTTCCGCTCCGGCTTTGCCGGAGCGATCGCGAAGCTGCCAGTTCATCCGTGGTCAGCATCGCGCCGGTAAGATCGAAGGGTTCATCCTTCGTGCGTCCGGCTGCAACTGAAAGCTGCTCATGCCGGTCTTCTCGCGACCATTTCTAGATTTCGAAAATGACAGCGGCATGACGAACAGGCGGCAGTTTTGCGAAGAAATAGATGCGCCATCCACCATTTATCCTTCCAAACGGCGGAAATTTCGCTAAGACCGAACCCCGGCTATCACAAATCCGGGACTCCCCATTTCATGACAAGATTCGATGTTCTGACAGTCGGCAACGCAATCGTGGACATCATTGCCCGTTGCGACGACCAGTTCCTCATTGACAACCAGATCACCAAGGCGGCGATGAACCTCATCGATGCCGAGCGGGCCGAACTGTTGTATTCGCGCATGGGGCCGGCGCTCGAAGCCTCCGGTGGCAGCGCCGGCAATACGGCTGCGGGCGTTGCCAGCCTCGGCGGCAAGGCCGCCTATTTCGGCAATGTCGCCGCCGATCAGCTGGGCGACATCTTCACGCACGACATCCGCGCCCAGGGCGTCCACTACCAAACGAAGCCTAAAGGCACCTTCCCGCCGACGGCGCGCTCGATGATCTTCGTCACCGAGGATGGCGAGCGTTCGATGAATACCTATCTCGGCGCCTGCGTCGAGCTCGGGCCGGAGGACGTCGAGGCCGATGTCGTGGCCGACGCCAAGGTCACCTATTTCGAAGGTTACCTCTGGGATCCGCCGCGCGCCAAGGAAGCGATCCTCGATTGTGCCCGTATTGCCCATGAAAACGGCCGGGAAGTGTCGATGACGCTGTCCGATAGCTTCTGCGTCGGCCGCTATCGCGGTGAATTCCTCGATCTGATGCGCTCCGGCAAGATCGATATCGTCTTCGCCAATCGCCAGGAAGCGCTGTCGCTCTACGAAACTGACGATTTCGAAGAGGCGCTGAACAGGATCGCCGCCGATTGCAAGATCGCCGCCGTGACCGTGAGCGAGGATGGCGCCGTCATCCTTCAGGGCCGCGAGCGCTATTACGTCGATGCGATCAGGATCAGGGAAGTCGTGGATACGACGGGCGCCGGCGATCTCTTCGCCTCCGGCTTTCTCTATGGCTATACACAGGGACGCTCTCTAGAGGATTGCGGCAAGCTCGGCTGCCTCGCCGCCGGCATCGTGATCCAGCAGATCGGCCCGCGCCCGATGACCTCGCTGTCCGAGGCCGCCAAACAGGCTGGGCTTATTTGAAGGCTTCGCCGGGATAGGCGCCCCAGATCTCCGACTGCGCCACCCAACCGGAGGCGCCGTCGGTTTCGGCGCGGCACCAGTCGCCGTTGCATTCGCCGATCGTCAGCATCACACCGGGTTCCAGCTTGGCAACGATCGACGCGGAGGGCTGCGCCTCGCGGCGCAGATTGACGAAGACACCCTTGGCCTTCGTCTTCATCCATGGAGCGGCGATCGCCGCCCGCTGGCCTGACAGCAGCGATTGGTTGACCCAGCCTTCGGTGCCGTCTGCATCGCGGATGCGGCGCCAATTGTCGTATTCCTGGATGATCTCCACCGGCAATCCGGATTTCAGATACATCCACGAAACCGCATAATCCGTTCCCGGGCCGATGCGCAGGTTGACGCGCTTGGATTTCAGCGTGACGAAACGCGGCAATGGCAGCCCGCTTGGCCCCTTGGCGGCCTGCGCATGGGCCAATTCGACGGTTCCCAGGGATGCGGCCAGAGCGATGGCAAGGGCAAGGCAGGACTTCAGGACTTTGCTGCGCATGGAAGTTTCCGTTTGCTCGAATTCGCGGGCAGGCCCGGCCTGTTCGCGGTCCGGGCTCTGACATTCCCCACCTGCACCGCGAGTTTTGTTTGTCTTCGCGTGCGGGTCTGGTAGAAAATGCCCGGATGGGAAAATTATCACCCCTCTTGGTTAAAGACCTCTGAACAAGGCACCACAGCCAGCCATGACAGCGAAGAAAAAACCGAAGGTCTATATCACCCGCAAGCTGCCCGATGCCGTCGAAACTCGCATGCGCGAGCTCTTCGACGCCGAGCTCAACATCGACGACGCGCCGCGCTCCGTGCCCGAGCTGATCGCTGCCGTCAGGACCGCCGACGTGCTGGTGCCAACCGTCACCGACCGCATCGACGCGGCGCTGATCGATGAGGCGGGGCCGCAGCTCAAGCTGATTGCGAGCTTCTCCAACGGCACCGACCATATCGATGTCGAGGCGGCGGCGCGCAAGGGAATCACCGTCACCAACACGCCGAACGTCCTGACCGAGGATACCGCCGATATGACCATGGCGCTGATTCTCGCGGTTCCGAGACGGCTCGGCGAAGGCGCGCGCGTGCTGACCGACAAGCCCGGCGAATGGGCCGGCTGGTCTCCGACCTGGATGCTCGGCCGGCGCATTCACGGCAAGCGGATCGGCATCGTCGGCATGGGTCGCATCGGCACGGCGGTTGCGCGCCGCGCCAAGGCTTTCGGCCTGTCGATCCACTACCACAACCGCAAGCGCGTCAATCCGGCTGTCGAGGACGAGTTGGAAGCGACCTATTGGGAAAGTCTCGACCAGATGCTCGCCCGCGTCGATATCGTGTCGGTCAATTGCCCGTCGACCCCGGCAACCTTCCACCTGATTTCGGCGCGCCGGCTGGCGCTGCTGCAGCCGACGGCCTATCTTGTCAACACCGCGCGCGGCGACGTGGTCGATGAAGCTGCGCTGATCAAGGCTCTGAGGGAAGGCCGGATCGCCGGCGCCGGCCTCGACGTCTTCGAAAACGAGCCCGCCGTCAATCCGAAGCTCGTCAAGCTCGCCAATGAGGGCAAGGTCGTTCTGTTGCCGCATATGAGTTCGGCGACGATCGAGGGCCGCATCGACATGGGCGACAAGGTCATCATCAATATCCGCGCCTTTATCGACGGTCACAGGCCGCCGAACCGGGTGCTGCCCGGCCGCTGAAGCCGAGCTGGAGTCAGACGGCCTGGATCGCAGGCGCAAGGGTCTTGCGCATCTCGACGAAGGTCGGCCTGGCAAAGCCGGGATGCGCCTTCTCGGCGGTTCTCGAAAATCCCCAAGCGGCGAAGACGGCGTGATTGTCGGTGAGCTCGATGCGCGTCTCCAGCCGCAAAGCGGGAAGGCCGAGCTTTTCGGCCGTTTCCTCGGCAATCGCCAGCAGCCGCTTGCCGAGGCCCTTGCCTTGCGCTGAGGGCAGAACGGCGAGCTTGCCAATATATAGACAATCGGCCTCCGGCCGCAGAAACAGGCAGCCTACCAGCTTTCCCTCATCGACGGCGACATGACCGATCTCGGCTCTTGCCTTTTCGGCCAGCGACTCCGCCGTCAGCGTCAGCGCCGAGGATGGCGGATCGATCCTGCCGTTCATCGAGGTGAAGGCGGCGAGGATCAGTGCGAGCAACTCGTCCCAGCGCGTGAAACTATGATCAAGAGGAGAAATCGTCATCCGGCCTGTCTTTGTGTCGCCCGGCGTCGTTTATAGCGGACCGTATCGAAGCGGGCCGAAAGCGCGTCATAGAGCAGCAGCCGTCCTACCAGCGGCTCTCCGGTGCCGGTGACGAGCTTGATCGCCTCCATCGCCATCATCGTGCCGATGACGCCGGTCAGCGCGCCGATGACCCCGGCCTCGGCGCAGGCGGGAATGAGCCCCGCCGGCGGCGCTTCCGGAAACAAGTCGCGATATCTGGGGTTGGGCGTTCCATCCTCGGCGCTCTCGTAGGGTTTGAGAACCGTCAGCGAGCCGTCGAACCGCCCGACGGCGCCGCTGACAAGCGGACGGCGCGCTTCCTCGGCTGCATCGGCGGCGGCATAACGCGTGTCGAAATTGTCGGAGCCGTCGATCAGCAAATCGAATCCGGACAGCTGCCGGCGGGCGGTCTCTGCGGAAAAACGTTCCTCGAAGCGGATCAGCCGGACATGCGGATTGAGCCTCGCGATGGCGAAGGCGGCGCTTTCCGTCTTCAACTCGCCGATCGTGCCGGAATCATGGATCACCTGGCGCTGCAGGTTCGACAGCGACACCCGGTCGTCGTCGACGATACCGAGCGTGCCGATCCCGGCTGCGGCCAGATATTGCAGCACCGGCGCACCGAGGCCGCCTGCGCCGATCACCAGTACACGGGCGGCTTTCAACCTCTGCTGACCCGCGCCGCCGATTTCGGGGAGCAGGATGTGACGGTGATAACGCGCGATTTCGTCGGGGCTGAGCGGTTCCATGGGGCCGATCTTATCATGCCGCTCGATACCGGGAAAAGCTGCCTCCGTCATTCGAATACCCTTCCGTCGGCCACTGTGAAGACCTGCGCCCTGTCGCCCAACGCCGAAAACATCGCGCGATCCGTTCCGGTCATGAAGGCCTGGCCGCCCAGCCCGTCGATGAGGTCGAACAGCGCGGCGCGGCGGCCCTCGTCGAGATGGGCGGCGATCTCGTCGAGCAACAGGATCGGCGCGTGGCCGGTGAGATTGCCGACGAGGCGCGCATGCGCAAGCACCATGCCGACAAGTAGCGCTTTCTGCTCGCCGGTGGAGCAGCGTTCCGCCTCCATCGCCTTTTCCCGGTGGTGCACGATGAGATCGGCCCGATGCGGCCCGTCAAGCGTGCGCCCCGCGCCGGCGTCGCGGTAGCGGCTCTCTGAAAGCATGGACGCATAATCCTCCTCGAGGTCGACCGAGGGGCGCGAAAACTGACCGTCCATGAAGCCGGAAAGCTGCAGCGATGCCGAAGGGAAGGGCGACGTCTCGCGCGTTTCCTCGATCAGCCGGGCCAGCAGGCCGAGCATTTCTTGCCGGGCGAGCGCCATGGCGATGCCGAGGCTGGCCATCTGTTCCTCGATTCCGGTAAGCCAGGAGGGGTCGAAGCGGCCTTCATCGAGCAATTTGTTGCGGCTGCGCATGGCACGCTCGAAATCGCTGGCGCGGCGGCCATGGGCGGGATCGAGCGACAGCACCAGCCGGTCGAGAAAGCGGCGCCGGTCGGAGGAGGCGCCGGTAAAGAGGCCGTCCATCGCCGGCGTCAGCCAGAGAAGGCGCAGATGGTCGGTGAGTTCGTCTGCGGTCTTGGCCGCAGTACCGTTGATCCGGAGCCTGCGGACGGTGGTTTCCTCGCCCGTTTCGATACCGGTGCCGATTTCGACTTCGCCTTCCATGCCGTCGAGCGCGGCGAAGATCGAAAAACCGCTGGCCGCGCCGACGCGGGTAATGTCGCCATAGGCGGCACGGCGCAGCCCCCGCCCAGGCGAAAGCAGCGAGATCGCCTCCATGAGATTGGTCTTGCCGGCGCCGTTGTCTCCCGTCAACACGGCGTGCCGGCCGTCAAGGGCAAGGGCCGCCGCCGCATAGTTGCGGAAGTCTGTCAGCTTCAGACGGGAAAGAGAAACCTTGTGCGGCATCGAATGTCCGGAATCGTAAAGCGTGACAGCTAAGCCCAAGCGGCTTTGATGGCAAGGCTCGCAGCTTCGCTGACGTGGATCTACTGCCGTCGCTACCGGATAAGCTTCAAGCACGATGCCGCGCGCAACCAAATTCTCGATGAAAATACAACCTGGGGGAGGACGTTCCGGCGCCGCTTGGGCTCTATGGCCGGCAGCCTATTTCAGCGTCCGCAAACCCGGTATACCCGGGGTTCTACCACAATCGTCTCTGGAAGCCGACGTTACGTAAAGCCAAAGAAAGTTGGTTGAAATTTGCAACTGCAGGGTTGAGTTATCCTCTGAAACCGATATGGTAAACAAACTGTTTATGTATCTGAGAGTGATGAAGTGCCAGATCCGGTTGATATTATCGTTGGTCGCAACGTAAGACAGTTTCGCGCCCTTCGCCGTGTGTCCCAGCTCGAGCTTGGCGAAGCACTCGGACTGACGTTCCAACAGATTCAGAAATACGAAAAAGGGACGAACCGCGTTTCCGCCAGCAAGCTGCATCAGATCGCGGTTTTTCTCAATGTCGAGATCTCCGCTCTTTTCGAGGGAGCCGGCATGTCGCAATTCGGCAGCCGTATCGAACTCAGCCCCGACGCCTATGCACTTGCGCTGAGCTACGACAGACTGAACTCATCGGCGGGCAAGGAAGCGGTCAAGACCATCGTCACGATCATGAGTGGCGAAACGGCGGAAAACGCCGCCTGATCTCGCCGGAGCAGGATTGGCCCCATTCAAGCTCTGCAACATGTTCACGGTCCGCACGCTGCGTTTAGTGAAGCTCGCGTTCGTGCAGCGCCATCAGCAGCTCGTCCTGCGTCTGGTGGCCGGCGTGATAGAGGTCGATCGCGATACTGGCGATGGACAGCCCCTGCTGGCTGCGAAGCTTGATGTTGCGCTCGGCGCACCATGTGTAGAGCGCACCGGCGAGTACGTCGACATCTTCGGGCTGAGAGGAAAAGGCTGGCGCCATGGCAGATACCCTTGGTTCGGTTGTCCCGCGCGTCTGAAGACGCTCTGTTACGTTGATTCCGCGCATAATCCTTTCCGGATAGCGATCCGATTTCCGGGGGTATGCGCTGACAGCAGAGACTGAATTCATTTGGAAAACTTGCAAGCACCATCATGCGGCTGCGTTAACGCAAGTCATGCGCCGACCCATCGCCGTGCCGATCTGGGACAAACCCGGCGGCGCTGAAGGGCAAATGTCACAAATCGGGATCTGCTGAACGACAAAGCCGGAGACGTTTCCGTCCCCGGCTTTCGAAATGCCCTATCGATCGCAGCTCAGCCTTCGAAGAATTCCTTCATCCGGGCGAAGAAGCCCGTCGACTCGGGATTGTTCTCCTTGGAGGACAACTGCTCGAATTCCTGCAGCAGCTCGCGCTGGCGCTTTGTCAGCTTTTGCGGTGTCTCGATCTGGATCTGGATGTAGAGATCGCCTGTCTGCGCCGAACGCAGTACCGGCATGCCCTTGCTCTTCAGGCGAAACTGTTTGCCGGCCTGGGTGCCCTCGGGCACGCTGACGCGCGACTTGGTGCCGTCGAGCGTCCCCACGTCAAAGGTGCCGCCGAGAGCAGCCGTCGTCATCGAGATCGGAACGGCGCAATAGAGATCGGCGCCGTCGCGCTGGTAGAATTCATGCGGCTTCACCGACAGGAAGATATAAAGGTCGCCTGCCGGTCCGCCGCGGGCGCCGGCTTCGCCTTCGCCCTGCAGGCGGATGCGCGTACCGTCCTCGATGCCGGCGGGGATATTGACCGAGAGCGAGCGCTCTTCCGTCACCCGGCCCTGGCCGTGGCACTTCGGGCAGGGATCGGGAATGATCTGGCCGCGGCCATGGCAGGTCGGGCAGGTCCGCTCGATCGAGAAGAAGCCCTGTGCGGCGCGCACGCGCCCGCTTCCCTGGCAGGTGCCGCAATTCTTCGGCTGCGTGCCGGGCTTGGCGCCCGAGCCCGAGCAGACGTCGCAGGTGATCGAGGTGGGAACGCGGATCTGCGCCGTCTTTCCGGAGAAAGCCTCTTCCAGCGTTATTTCCATGTTGTAGCGAAGATCGGCGCCGCGTTCGCGGCCGCCCGACGAGCGCTGGCGCGCGCGCCCGCCACCCATCATCTCGCCAAAAATATCCTCGAAGATGTCTGAGAAGCCGCCGCCGGCAAATCCGCCGCCACCGCCGCCCATGCCGCCATGCTCGAACGCCGCATGACCATAACGATCATAGGCCGCCCGCTTCTGCGGATCCTTGAGCATCTCGTAGGCTTCGTTGATTTCCTTGAACTTGCGTTCGGCGTCCTTGTCATCCGGGTTCTTGTCCGGATGGAATTTCATCGCCAGTTTGCGGAAGGCGCTCTTCAGCTCTTTCTCATCCGCCGTCTTGGCGACACCCAGAGTTTCGTAAAAGTCCGCTTTTGCCATTAAGGATTAAACCCCGGAAATGGATTTCCGGCTGCCATGGTGAGCAGCCGGATCAGGTGTTGAAGCATAACCACGCCGTCGCGGATTACGCGGACTTTTTGCGATCGTCGTCCTTGATTTCCTCGTAGTCGGCATCGACGACGTTGTCGCCGCCTTCCGCGGAGGCATCACCCGCAGCGCCGCCTTCGGCCTGCTGCGCTTCATAGATCGCCTGGCCGAGCTTCATCGACACTTCCATCAGCGTCTGGGTCTTCGCCTTGATGTCGTCGGCATCCGGCTCGGTCGCTTCCGAAGCCGTCTTCAGCGCGGCGATTGCATCCGAGATCGCGGTGCGGTCAGCCTCGGAAACCTTGTCGCCGTAATCCTTCAGCGACTTTTCCGTGGAATGGATCAGGCTTTCGGCCTGGTTCCGGGCTTCGACGGCCTCGCGACGCTTCTTGTCCTCGGTGGCATGGGCTTCGGCATCCTTCACCATCTTCTCGATGTCGGCGTCGGAAAGACCGCCGGAGGCCTGGATGCGGATCTGCTGTTCCTTGCCGGTGCCCTTGTCCTTGGCCGAAACCTGCACGATGCCGTTGGCGTCGATGTCGAAGGTGACTTCGATCTGGGGCATGCCGCGCGGCGACGGCGGCAGGCCGACGAGGTCGAACTGGCCGAGCAGCTTGTTGTCGGCAGCCATTTCACGCTCGCCCTGCGAAACGCGGATGGTCACGGCCTGCTGGTTGTCTTCAGCCGTCGAGAAGGTCTGGCTCTTCTTCGTCGGGATCGTCGTGTTGCGTTCGATCAGGCGGGTGAAGACACCACCGAGCGTCTCGATGCCGAGCGACAGCGGGGTTACGTCGAGAAGCAGCACGTCCTTGACGTCGCCCTGCAGAACGCCGGCCTGGATGGCTGCGCCGAGTGCCACGACTTCATCCGGGTTGACGCCCTTGTGGGGCTCCTTGCCGAACAGCTGCTTGACGACTTCCTGGACCTTCGGCATGCGGCTCATACCGCCGACGAGGACCACTTCGTCGATTTCGGCCGCGGTGACGCCGGCATCCTTGAGGGCTGCCTTGCACGGTGCGATGGTGCGCTGGACGAGATCGTCGACCAGGCTCTCGAGCTTGGCGCGGGTCAGCTTCAGCGTCAGGTGCTTCGGGCCGGAGGCGTCGGCCGTGATGAACGGCAGGTTGATTTCGGTCTGCTGCGAGGACGAAAGCTCGATCTTCGCCTTTTCGGCAGCTTCCTTGAGGCGCTGCAGAGCAAGCTTGTCGTTCTTCAGATCGATGCCGTTGTCGCGCTTGAATTCGCCGACGAGGTATTCGACGAGACGCATGTCGAAGTCTTCACCGCCGAGGAAGGTATCGCCGTTGGTGGACTTCACTTCGAAGACGCCATCGCCGATCTCGAGAATCGAGATATCGAAGGTACCGCCACCAAGGTCATAGACGGCAATCGTCTTGCCTTCTTTTTTGTCGAGGCCGTAGGCGAGTGCGGCAGCCGTCGGCTCGTTGATGATGCGCAGAACTTCAAGGCCGGCGATGCGGCCGGCATCCTTGGTTGCCTGGCGCTGCGCGTCGTTGAAATAGGCGGGAACGGTGATGACTGCCTTCTCGACCTTTTCGCCGAGATAGGATTCGGCGGTTTCCTTCATCTTCTGAAGGATCATCGCGGAAATCTGTGCGGGCGAGTAGCCCTTGCCATTGGCTTCGACCCAGGCGTCGCCGTTGTCGCCCTTGACGATGGTGAAGGGAACGAGGTGCTTGTCCTTCTCGACGGTCGGATCTTCATAGCGGCGGCCGATCAGGCGCTTGACTGCAAAGAGCGTATTCGTCGGGTTGGTGACTGCCTGGCGCTTGGCCGGCTGGCCGACGAGGCGTTCGCCATCATCGGAAAATGCCACCATGGAAGGGGTTGTGCGTGCACCTTCCGCATTCTCGATAACCTTCGCGTCCTTGCCGTCCATGACTGCGACGCAGGAATTCGTCGTTCCAAGGTCGATACCAATTACTTTTGCCATGTCATTCTCTCCTTGAAGCAAGCTGTCTGAACCCCGAGAAGGCATTTCCCTGACAGCCCCTTACGGGATGGGTCTACTTAAGATTACGCAATCGTGATTGCGGTGATGCGGCGTATATAAGGAGCGGTTTTCTGGACTGCAAGGCGAGAAATGGCCCGGAATCCAGCAAAACGAATGTGTTGCATTCAATTTTTACAGTCACCGGGAAAGAGGCCGCCCGCCGTCCCGAAGGCGAGCGATTTTCAGCGCGTCCGGCGTGTGTCGGCCATGCAGCCAAAGATCTCATTGGCCCATGATCAGATCGAGCAGGGTCGTGCGCCGCGGCTGGACCGAAGACGTCGATTGCGGCCCCCCGACATCGCCGGGCGGCACCATGCCGTCGTAGCCGCCTTCGGCAACGTCGGCGGGAGGAACCGGCCCGTTGCCGGAGGTCGCGTTCCGTTGCCGGACAGGCGCCTGCGGATAGCGGTTGGCACTTTCGTCGCCGCCGAAGACGCCTGAAATAATGCCGCCGATCGTCGAAGGCGGCGCCTCGGCGGTCATCGGTTGCCCGTTGCCCGTTTGCCATCGCCGGGTGCTGCCTGCGCCATCGGCTGACCATTGTTTGGATTGTCGATCAACTGGCCGTTGCCGAACAGCGGCGCCGGCGAAAGACCCTTGTGGGCGGCGATCATGAATTCTTTCCAGGCTTTGGCCGGAAGGCCGCCGCCGGTCACCTTCTTCATCGGTTTGCCGTCGTCATTGCCGAACCAGACGCCGGTGGTGAGGTTGCTGGTGAAGCCGACGAAGAGCGCATCGCGTGAATTCTGCGTCGTGCCGGTCTTTCCTGCCGCCTGCCAGCCGGGGATCTTGGCGCTCTTGCCGGTGCCGTTGTCGATGACGCCCATCATCATCGCATCCATTTCGGCGACGATCTGCTCGGACAGCACGCGCGGCGGGCTGTCATAGGTATTTTCGTAGAGAACCTTGCCCTCGGCGGTCGTCACCCGGCGGATGACGTGCGGCGTCGCCTTGTAGCCGCCGTTCATGAAGGCGGCATAGGAGGCGGTGAGTTCCATCAGCGACACCTCAGAGGTGCCGAGCGCAATCGAGGCATTCGGCTGCAGATCGCTTTCGATGCCGAGCCGGTGGGCAAGCTTGATCACCTGGTCCGGCCCGTCATACATCACCAGCTGGGCGGCCACCGTGTTCAGCGACTTGGCAAGTGCGGTGGCCAGCGTCACCTCGCCATTGTATTTCTTCTCGTAATTTTCGGGCGTCCAGTCGCCGATGCGGATCGGCGCGTCATTGAATACCGAAAAGGGCGTCAGTCCCTTTTCGAGTGCTGCGGCATAGACGAAGGGCTTGAACGAGGAGCCCGGCTGGCGTTTGGCCTTGACGGCCCGGTTGAACTGGCTCGTCGCATAATCCCTGCCGCCGACGAGCGCCCGGATCGCACCGGTGCCGTCGATCGAGACGAGGGCCGCCTGCGAAGCGTCGAGCTTTCCGCCCTCCTTGTCGAGAACGTCGACCAGCGATTGCTCAGCTTTCTTTTCCAGCGACTTGTCGATGGTCGTATCGACGATGACGTCTTCCTTGACATCGCCGATCAGACCCGGCAGCTCGTCCATCACCATGTCGGCAACATAGTGTCCGGCGCCCGACCAATAGCTCTTGGCCGAAGCCGGGGTCTGCGACATCGCGGTCTTGACCTCGGAGTCGGTGATAAAGCCCTGCTCGCGCATTGCCGCAAGCACGAGCTGGGCGCGCGCATTGGCGGCGTCTGCGTCGCGGGCCGGCGAAAGCCGCGACGGTGCCTTGAGCAGACCGGCCAGCACCGCGGCCTCGCCGAGGTTCACATCACGCGCCGATTTGTTGAAATAGCGGCGGGACGCCGCCTCGACGCCATAGGCGTTCGATCCGAAGAACACCCGGTTGAGATACATCGCAAGGATCTGATCCTTGGTGTATTTCTGCTCCAGCCAGAGCGAGAGCAGTACCTCCTGCACCTTGCGTTCCAGCGTTCTTTCCGGGGAGAGGAAGAGGTTCTTGGCAAGCTGCTGCGTCAGCGTCGAGCCACCCTGCACCATGTGGCCAGCCGTGAAGTTGGTCACGATCGCCCGGCCGAGGCCGAGCGGATCGACGCCGAAATGCGAATAGAAGCGCCGGTCCTCAATGGCGATGACGGCTTCCGGAATATAGGGCGACATGTTTTCGAGCGACAACGCCTCGCCGCCGGTGGCGCCGCGATTGGCGATGACGCTGCCATCGACGGCGGTGATCTTGACGTTCGGCGGCCGCTCCGGGATCGACCATGTGCTGGCGCTCGGCATGCGTGAGCCATAATAGACTACGAGCCCGGCAACGCCGATGCCGGCCCAGATGAACAGCACGACGCACCAGTAGATCACCCGGCGCACGAAGCCGAAAAAGCCTCCGCCTTCGCGTTCCCGCGGCTCGCGTCGCCGTCGAGGGGCGACACGCTGCGGCGGCGGTTTTGAGCCGCCGCGCCGTGTGGATCGGCTTCCGGCAATGCGGTCATCGGCATCGAGGGAAAATTCGTCATCGTCGCGCGCCGGGTGGCCGCTGAAGGACGGTTCGATTCTGTCGCCTGATCTGCCTCTGCCTGCCATCGCCGACCGGTCACACCCCATGTTCGATCGCGAAGCGTGACTTCGCACAACGGCACTCTTGCGGGCGCCGTCACCCGATTGAACTGTAAATGCGGCGATTTAACGGGGTGTTAATTATGGAAAGCAAAGCAGAACGCGTCGATAAAGCGCGACGCTTCATCTCGGCTTTGTGCGCTGCGCTTAAACTCTATGCATGTCAGAACTGGCGGGCCTCGTAATCGTCGAGCGTTTCCGGATCCTGCTTATATTCCCACGCGCCGAGATGAAAGCGGCGCCAGATCTGACCGGAAGGATTGAGGTTCGCTCCATCGGTAAGTCGCACAGGAAGGAGCGGGTTGTGTTTATGCCAGACGGTAACATCTATTGCGGCTGCCCGAGCGCCGAAAAGCCTTGGGAAAACCAGGTAGTCTCGCGTCATCAGGGTCCAGCCTCGAACGGATCAAAATCGATCCGCAACGTCTCAAAACTGCAACAAAGAATCCTGCAATACAAGAGCATCACGATGCTCTCACATCAAATTGTCGGTGACATCCCGCAGGCATGATTGCCGGTCGTTGCAACTGTCACAATCTGACATGCATCGCGCCGATTTGCTCGTGCCTGGAGCGTGCTTACTTTCGTGCGGCAACGCCGCCTCGAGAGGAGCGAGGAAGCCGGCTGACGAAGCGCTATGCCGAAATGCGCACGCTGCTTTCAGCACGCCGCCGCACATCTTCTGTAAGGTCGGCGGAACCAAGTGGCTCCGGGATGGTTTAGGACGAAGCGGGGCAGCCCCTCACGTCCCGCGAATGATCGGCCGTCTCCCCTCAACACGCGCCGATCGACATCAGGCCCGGTGCATCCCTCCGCGGGAGCACCGGGCTTTTTCTTGACTGCCCGCCGATGGCAGTCTCGAAAGGACGGCGCTGCCGCCGCCTCACCATATCTCATTGGTCGCAGGAGGAATCGCCGGGCCGGCAAACGAAATCCCCGCGATCGGGCCTGCGATCCCTGTCGCTCCGGTCTTCCCGTCGATTGTCGTCGCGTCCTTGCTGGTCGCCTTTGCGGTTGCGCCCATCTCGGTCGCCGTCCCGGTTACGATCCCCGTCGCGCCAATTCCGATTGCGATCCCAGTTGTCTTGATCGCGATTCCGCCAATCCCGATCGCGGCTGTCGCGATCTCTCGCACGATCCCGATTGTCGCGGTCGCGGTAGTAATAGTCCGGGCCGCGGCTCCAGCGGTTGCGCTCGCGATAGAAATCGCGGTTGCGGTAGTAGCGATCCCAGTAATTGTCGACGCTGAAGCGGATGACCGGAATGCCGAGCGGACGGTAATATTGCGGACCGACATAGATGCGGCGCTGCTGATAGAGCACCTGCACATATTGGCCGGAAACCCAGCCGCGGCCGCCGTAGAACTCCACATCGCACCAGTTGACGTCGGAAAGGCAGCCGCGGATCTCGACGGGAGAACCGGCGGGTATGACCGCGACGGCGGGATATCGGGTGCTGGGGCCCGCGCGCATGTTGACGTTCGCCGTCGAATAGCCCTCGGCAGCCTGCGCGATCACCGGCGCCAGCATGAACAGGCCGGCCGCGGCGATTTTAGCAATCAGGTTTTTCACGCTTTCTCACTCCTCACAGGCGCATTTTGGGCAGCGCGTGGCTGCACTTGCCCGGCCCTTGCTGTCTGAAAGAAAAGGTGAGGCGACCGCACGCAGTTGCGCGAACACCATCATTCACCTTGTCTTTCAATAACTTATATGTAGTCCGCGATGAACGTAGCTTGAACGATGAATTGCTGCCGACGCCATGAGGCGTGCAGTGCTCCCGAGAACCCGCCGTTAACCATCTGTTAACCTTTCGGAGGCAGTCTGGCTGCAATACCTGCTTCTCATTGACCACGGATGAACTGGCACTGAGCGAGCGGATGACGAAAGGCCGGTTTTAACCGGCCTTTTTGTTATTGCGATGTGGCACGTCCTTTCGTTCAAGCGGCGAGCGCCTGAAGAATGCGCACCCAGGAGCGGATGCCCTTGTGGTAGGAGACAAGCTCGTATTTTTCGTTCGGCGAATGGATGCGGTCGTCGCTGAGGCCGAAGCCGACGAGCAGCGATTCCATGCCGAGCATCTTCTGGAAGTCGCCGACGATCGGGATCGATCCGCCCATGCCGATAACGATGGCGGGTTTCGGCCACTCGTCGGACAGCGCGGTCTTCGCCTTGGTCAGAACCGGCGAATCGTAGGAGAGGTGGATCGCCGGCGAGCCGCCATGCGGATGGAACTCGACCGAGCAATCGGCGGGAATCTTCGAGCTGATATAGCTGCGGAAGGCTTCGCGGATGGCGGCCGGATCCTGCGTGCCGACAAGCCGGAACGAAACCTTCGCTGAAGCCTTGGCGGCGATCACCGTCTTGAAGCCTTCGCCGGTATATCCGCCCCAGATGCCGTTGATTTCGGCGGTCGGCCGAGCCCAGGTGAGTTCCAGCACCGAACGGCCCTTTTCGCCGGATGGAATGGAAAGGCCGACTTCACCGAGGAAGGTCTCGGCGGTCTTGCCCAGCGTCTCCCAGGAGGCCTTGATGTTGTCAGGTGTTTCCTCGACGCCGTTGTAGAAGCCCTCGAGCGTAATGCGGCCCGTCTCGTCATGCAGGCCGGCGAGAGCCTCGACGAGGATGTGGATCGGGTTGGCCGCGGCACCTCCGAAGAGGCCGGAATGCAGGTCGCGGTCGGCGGCCGTCACGGTGACTTCTTCGCCGACAAGACCGCGCAGCGCCGCGGCGATCGCCGGCGTGTCGCGGTCCCACATGCCGGTATCGCAGACCAGTGCATAATCGGCCTTGAGCTCGGCGGCATTGGCTTCGAGGAAGGGCTTCAGCGACGGCGAGCCGGATTCTTCCTCGCCTTCGAAGAGAATGGTGACGCGGCAGGGAAGCGCGCCGTTGATCTCTTTATAGGCGCGGCAGGCCTCGACGAACGTCATCAGCTGGCCCTTGTCGTCGGACGTGCCGCGGCCGGTCAGGATCTTGCGGCCGTCGCCGACATCCTTGACCTTCGGCTCGAAGGGGTCGTTATCCCAAAGCTCGATCGGGTCGACCGGCTGGACGTCGTAATGGCCGTAGAACAGAACGTGGGGCGCGTCGGTGGACGCGCCGGCATGGTGGGCGACGACCATCGGAT
This sequence comes from Rhizobium sp. F40D2, assembly GCF_051810745.2. Lineage (NCBI taxonomy): Bacteria > Pseudomonadati > Pseudomonadota > Alphaproteobacteria > Hyphomicrobiales > Rhizobiaceae > Rhizobium > Rhizobium sp. F40D2. The sequence goes on along the minus strand of NZ_CM131436.1, from coordinate 1,423,180 downwards.
GGCCTGGCGTGTCGCGAACGGAGGCCTCGAAGCCGAGCGTTTCGAGATAGGCGACGAGCCAATCGGCGGCCTTGCGGCATTCGGCTTTGTAGGCGGGGTCGGTGGAAATCGACTGGATGCGCAGCAGCTCGAACAGTTTTTCGAGGCTCGATGAAAGATTCTGGTCCGCACGCAAAAGAACCGGCTGTATGTCGGCCATTTTCGACTCCTTTTCGAAATTCGGCGGGACGATAGACCAAACCGGGACAGCAGGCGAGGCGGAAAAAGCAAAAACTCAGGGGTGCGCAATCATGCCGAGACGACGCAATTCAGTCTTGTGGAAGGGGCATGTTGCAATAAAAAAGGAAGACCTAATTCAATTTACAGTTAATTAGCACAACCTAAATAGCATCCACCGAAAATCAGCTGTTCGGGGGCGCGCGCAGATGTTTTCGGTCATTGCATGTATTCGCGACAATCACGATTGGCGCTTGGTCATCTTGGCGGCCGTGGTCTGCCTGGTGGGCGCCATGGCGGCGATGCTGCTTCTTTCCCGTGCCCAGGAGTGCGACGCCGAACAGCGCAAGCTTTGGATCGGCGCATCGGGCTTTGCCTTCGGCACCGGCGTATGGGCAACCCATTTCATCGCCATGCTCGCTTATGATGGTGGCACGCCGATCAGTTACGCGCTCGACCTGACGCTGCTTTCCTTTTTCCTGTCGGTCGGAGGCTCATGGGTCGCGATCCTCGCCGCCTCGCAACGTGAGGCAAGATTTTCCTCCATCCGCGGCGGAGTGCTGATGGCACTCGGCATCGCTTCCATGCACCTGACCGGCATGCAGGCGATCGAGACACAGGCGGTAATCCTCTACGATCCCGCAATGACATTGACAGCAGTCGTTGCTGGGATGCTTCTGTCGAGCGCCGCCTTCCATATTTTTTTCAATCTGAAGGGCATGAGGCGTCTGCTCACCTCATCGTTGGTCTTCGTCCTCGCCATCTGCACTCTTCACTTCATCTCGATGGGCAGCATTACCCTCGTGCCGGACCCCGGCAAGGCGGTTCCGACATTGGTGCTCGACACCCGGGTGCTCGCCGCGATCGTCGTGGTGGCGGCAACGGCTCTTATCCTGGTCGCCCTTGCCGTGGTCTTCGTCCAAAGCCACCTGACGGATCTGCGCGGGCTTGCCAATGCCTCGCAGGAGGGGCTGCTGATCCTGCGCGAAGGCCGGATCATCGATGTCAACGAGCGATTCCAGGCCTTGTCAGGCTGGAAGCTTGCCGATCTCTCGGGCAAGGCGCCCTCGGATGTGCTGACGGCCGTTCAGGCGCCCCGGGAGAACAGGCCCGGCGAGACGCTGCTCAACACCCGCACCGGCAGAGAGATTGCCGTAGACGTAAACGCCAGCAGGATTGTTTATCGTGGCCGCGATTGCGAAGTGCTGGCGGTGCGCGATCTCACCGAGCGCAAGCAGGCCGAGGAGATGATCGAGCATCTCGCACACCACGACGTGCTCACCGATCTACCGAACAGGTCGCTGTTCGACACTCGCATCCGGCAGGCTCTGCAAGTGGCGGAACGCAAGAACACCGAAGTCGCGCTTCTCTGTCTCGACCTCGATCGGTTCAAGGCCGTCAATGACATCTTCGGCCACGCCGAAGGCGACCGGATTCTCCGCAAGGTTGCCGCCATCCTGCGCCGGGTGGCCGGTGAGAGCGATACGATCGCCCGGCTCGGCGGTGACGAATTCGCCATCATCCAGTCCGATGGACAGCAACCGGCGTCAGCGCAAAAGCTTGCAGCTGATATCATCGACGAATTCGCCGCCGAGATGGACACGGCCCGTGACCCCACGGCCGTCGGCGTCAGCCTCGGCATCGCGCTCTATCCAAGAGATGGGAGCACGGCCGAAGAACTCTGCAACAACGCCGATACCGCGCTCTACCGCGTCAAGCATGATGGCCGCGGCAGGGCCTGTTTCTTCGACGCGGAAATGGACGAAGCGGCGCGGAACCGCCGCCAGATAGAAAGCGACCTGCGCCACGCGATCATCCGCAACCAACTCCATGTCAGCTATCAGCCGATCCTCAACGCGAAGAGCGGCGAGATCAGCGGCTACGAGGCCTTGATGCGCTGGCACCGACCGGGCCACGGCATGACCGAGCCCGACATTTTCATCCCGATCGCCGAGGAAAGCGGATCGATTGTTCAACTTGGCGAATGGATATTGCTGCAGGCCTGCAGGGAGGCCATGCGCTGGCCGCAGCCGCTGACGATTGCAGTCAATGTTTCGCCGGTGCAGTTCATGCTGCCCAACCTATGCGAGCGGGTTGAGGCGGTGCTTGACGAGACGGGGCTCGCCGCCGATCGGCTGGAGCTTGAGATCACCGAGGCCGCCCTGATCCGCGATCGCGACCGGGTGATGGCAACGCTGCAGCGCCTGCGTAAGCTGGGGGTGCATATCGTCATGGACGATTTCGGCACCGGCTACTCTTCGCTCTCGAACCTGCGCTCGTTTCCCTTCGACAAGATCAAGGTCGACCGCAGCTTCACCGGCGTGCTGGAGCATGACGCGGCCGCGCGATCGATCGTGCGGGCTATCATCGGTCTCGGCCACAGCCTCGGCATGCCCGTCGTCACCGAGGGTGTGGAAACCGAGATGCAGCGCCGGATCGTCGTCGAGGAAGGCTGCGCGCAGGTGCAGGGCCTGTTGCTTGGCAAGCCGGATATCGAGCCGAGCATGAAGCCGGCCGTTTGTATAAGCGTCCCGGAGGAGCCGGCCGGAACCGGCATGCCGAGGCGACCGCGCGCACGCCTTGCCAGCGAATGATCCTGGTCAGAGCGCCTTGGCGTTTTCCAGAAGCCGGCGGATATATTCGAGCGTCAGTTCACGCTCGAAAACCCGAAAACCTTTAAACAGCGCAAGGTCGGCCTCGCGTGCGGTCTCGATCGCCTCGGCCTCCATGGCGCGGGCCTTCGGCGTCAGGAAGAGCAGTTGTGCCCGCTTGTCGGATGGATGTGGCCGGCGTTCGATCAGCCCGTCGCGGACCATGCGCGACAGCGTATTGGCCATGGTGGCCTGCTCGATGTCGACCCGCTCGAGAAGCTGTTTCTGGGTCAGCCCATCCTCGGCCCAGAGTTCCAGCAGGATGGGAAACTGGCCCGGAGAAAAACCGAGCCCGACCGCGCGCTGGTGCAGCGAGCGGGCAAAACCCTTCGCCAGCTGGCTGGCAAGGTAGGCTCCCGAATCCATGCGGTTAAATCCCATGATTGCAAGTTAGGCTCAAAACCATGCCGGAGACAATGCAGCAAATCGCATGCGATGCTCCAAAATATGCAAGCCGCGATTATAATTTCGAGTGCCTGGAAAAACAAAAGTCGCCATGGCCTGGAGGTTGGCCATGGCGACCTTAAAGTGGGGACAAAGGCCCGGAGAGGGGGATAAGGCCTTTGTCCAAGCCTGACGCGGCGGGGGACAAGCCGGTAATCAGACCCGCGGCGCGATCAAGCGCCGGTGACATGGATTTGTGCCTGAGAATGTGGTTTTTCAAGGGAGGGGGATCGTTACAAATCGGTAACAGTTTGGTGAGCGGAATCTTCCGCGTCGCCCGCCGAACTTTATATGGACCTCGTCCCGTGCCCGCGCTATCCATGCAGCCATGAAAAAAGGCGATCACCTCTTCCTAGTCGATGGTTCCGGATTCATCTTCCGGGCGTTTCATGCACTTCCGCCGCTGACCCGCAAGACCGACGGCCTGCCGATCGGCGCCGTTTCCGGTTTCTGCAACATGCTGTGGAAGCTATTGCGGGACGCGCGCAACACCGATGTTGGCGTGACGCCGACGCATCTTGCCGTCATCTTCGACTATTCCGCCAAGACCTTTCGCAAGGATCTCTACGATGCCTATAAGGCGAACCGCTCCGCCCCGCCGGAAGAGCTCATTCCGCAATTCGGCCTGATCCGCGCGGCGACCCGCGCCTTCAATCTGCCCTGCATCGAGACCGAAGGTTTTGAGGCCGACGATATCATCGCCACCTATGCCCGCCAGGCCGAGGCAACGGGCGCCGACGTCACCATCGTCTCTTCCGACAAGGACCTGATGCAGCTCGTCAGCCCGAATGTCCATATGTATGACAGCATGAAGGACAAGCAGATCGGCATTCCCGATGTCATCGAGAAATGGGGCGTGCCGCCGGAAAAGATGATCGACCTGCAGGCGATGACCGGCGATTCCGTCGACAATGTTCCCGGCATTCCCGGCATCGGCCCGAAGACCGCCGCCCAGCTGCTCGAGGAATACGGCGATCTCGATACGCTGCTCGAACGCGCCATCGAGATCAAGCAGGTCAAACGCCGCGAAACCATTCTCGCCAATATCGATATGGCCAGGCTCTCGCGCGACCTCGTGCGGCTGCGCACCGATGTGCCGCTCGACCTCGATCTCGACGCGCTGGTGCTGGAGCCGCAGAACGGCCCGAAGCTGATCGGCTTCCTCAAGACGATGGAATTCACGACGCTGACGCGCCGCGTCGCCGAGCTCTGCGATTGCGATGCGAGCGCCATCGAACCGGCGATCGTCAACATCGAATGGGGCAAGGCTGCCCATGGCCCCGATCTCGATGCGGCCGCGCCGGGACCGGTTCCTGGCGGCATTCCCGAGGTCTCCGGCGAACCGGTCCCGGTGCCGCCGCGCGCGAAGGCCAAGGCTTCAGTCGAAGGCGCCTTTTCGCCCGCCGATCTGGCCAAGGCGCGGGCCGAAGCCTTTGCGACGCTGCCCTTCGATCATTCGACCTATGTCACGATCCGCGATCTCGCCACGCTCGACCGGTGGATCGCCGATGCGCGCGCCACGGGCCTCGTTGCTTTCGACACCGAGACCACGTCGCTGGATGCGATGCAGGCCGAGCTTGTCGGCTTCTCGCTGGCGATCGCCGACAATACGGTTGATCCCACCGGCACGAAGATCCGCGCCGCCTATATACCGCTCGCCCACAAGAACGGCGTCGGCGATCTGCTCGGCGGCGGCCTTGCCGACAACCAGATCCCCATGGGCGATGCCCTGCCGCGGCTGAAGGCCCTGCTGGAGGACGGTGCGGTTCTCAAGGTCGCGCAGAACCTCAAATACGACTACCTGCTGATGCAGCGTTACGGCATCGAGACCAGGAGTTTCGACGACACGATGCTGATCTCCTACGTGCTCGACGCCGGCACCGGCGCCCACGGCATGGACCCGCTCTCGGAAAAATTCCTCGGCCACACGCCGATCCCCTACAAGGATGTCGCGGGCAGCGGCAAGGCGAACGTCACTTTCGATCTGGTCGATATCGACCGCGCCACCCATTATGCGGCCGAAGATGCCGACGTCACGCTGCGGCTCTGGCTGGTGCTGAAGCCGCGGCTGGCGGCGGCCGGGCTGACCAGCGTCTATGAACGGCTGGAACGGCCGCTGCTGCCGGTGCTGGCGCGCATGGAAGCGCGCGGCATCACCGTCGACCGGCAGATCCTGTCGCGCCTGTCCGGCGAGCTCGCCCAGGGCGCCGCGCGCCTGGAAGACGAGATCTATGTGCTGGCCGGCGAGCGGTTCAATATCGGCTCGCCGAAGCAGCTCGGCGATATTCTGTTCGGCAAGATGGGCCTTGCCGGCGGCAGCAAGACGAAAACCGGGCAATGGTCCACCTCGGCGCAGGTGCTCGAGGATCTGGCCGCCGCCGGTTTCGAGCTGCCGCGCAAGATCGTCGACTGGCGCCAACTCACCAAGCTGAAGTCCACGTATACCGACGCGCTCCCCGGCTATGTCCACGCCGAGACCAAGCGGGTCCACACCTCCTATTCGCTGGCATCGACGACGACGGGGCGCCTGTCCTCCTCCGAGCCGAACCTGCAGAACATCCCGGTGCGCACCGCCGAAGGCCGCAAGATCCGCACCGCCTTCATCTCGACGCCGGGCCACAAGCTGATTTCCGCCGACTACAGCCAGATCGAACTGCGCGTGCTTGCCCATGTGGCCGAGATCCCGCAGCTGACCAAGGCCTTCGAGGATGGCGTCGACATCCACGCGATGACCGCGTCGGAAATGTTCGGCGTGCCGGTCGAAGGCATGCCGGGCGAAGTGCGCCGCCGCGCCAAGGCGATCAATTTCGGCATCATCTACGGCATCTCGGCCTTCGGCCTTGCCAACCAGCTGTCGATCGAGCGTTCGGAAGCCGGCGACTACATCAAGAAGTATTTCGAGCGTTTCCCCGGCATCCGCGATTATATGGAAAGCCGCAAGGCGATGGCGCGCGACAAGGGTTACGTCGAGACGATCTTCGGACGGCGAATCAACTACCCCGAAATCCGCTCTTCCAACCCGTCCGTGCGCGCCTTCAACGAGCGTGCGGCGATCAACGCGCCGATCCAGGGCTCGGCCGCCGACGTCATCCGCCGGGCGATGATCAAGATGGAGCCGGCACTGGCCGAAGTCGGTCTTGGCGATCGCGTGCGCATGCTGTTGCAGGTGCATGACGAACTCATCTTCGAAGTCGAGGACGAGGATGTCGAAAAGGCAATGCCCATCATCGTCTCGGTCATGGAAAACGCCACGATGCCGGCGCTTGAAATGCGCGTGCCGCTGCGCGTTGACGCGCGTGCCGCCAGCAATTGGGACGAAGCGCATTAACGGCTTGACCGAAAATGAGAAAGATTTTTCCGCCGAACACAACTCATTGAAATAGCGGCAACTTACGCTCGGGAGCCGTATCGGAACGATACGACGGGAAGGAACTTATTAACCTTCCTTTTCTATCCCGGTAGGGTCGTAATTTGTCAGGCATGAGTGAGTAGCGGACGCATGCGTTTTCCCAGAACCAATTTGACGGACGCCGGGGACTTTTCCAGCGGGATTGAAACGGACCTTCCGGAGGTAATTCCGGGAGAAAAGCCGGCGGCGCCGATCTGGCAGAGCAATTTTTCTCTCGCGCCGAACGTCCGTTTCACCCGCACGCCGGAAACGCTGATCAGCAGGCGGCGGGCGCCGGATGAGCCCGCGCGCGACGATCTGCAGATTGGGCAGCAGGCGATCCGGATCGAGCCGGTCGCCGTCGACGTGCCCTTCGATATCTATCTGCCGGAGCCGGACGAACTTCCCGCAGCACCGCAGACGATCGAACTGCAGCCGTCACTCGTTCCTGACGCGCCGGTCTTCCGCGCCACCGCCGAGCTTTCGTCCATTTCGGATTTCGCCTTCTGGGAAGTCATGGCCTTCGAAGAGGCAGAGCCGGTTCGCGCGCCTGCCGTGATCTCGTACCCGAAGACCGAGACTGCGCCCGAATCGATCACGTCGCTGTTCCGCATCATGGAATGGCGCCCCGGCCGGCCGGCCGCTGCTCCCGTCGCCTCCCGCCCGGCCTCGCCGGCCGCGACGGTCTCCGCAAAGCCCGCCCCGCGCCCGTCGGCCGCCATATTCCTGGAACGGCCGAGGCGAACTCCCGTCGAGGCACCGGTTAGACCTGCCCCTCAGCCTGCGCTGACCTCTCCGATTGCGCCCGCGCCTCAGGCGGCGCCCGCTCTCCCCGTGGCGTCAGCCCCTCAGGCCGCCCCGGCGGTCCAGCGCACGCCGCCTGTCGCCGCGGTTCTGCCGTCGCCGCGCCTTGTGGCAAGGCCCGAAAAGATCGACGCCTCAGGCTATGAATTCCCGCCGCGCGCGCTTCTGCAGGAGCCGCCGGAACGCCTTGGCGAGATCATGTCGCAGGAGACGCTGGAGCAGAATGCGGGGCTTCTGGAAAGTGTGCTCGAGGATTTCGGCATCAAGGGCGAGATCATCCATGTCCGCCCGGGCCCTGTCGTCACCCTTTACGAATTCGAACCGGCGCCGGGCGTGAAGTCGTCGCGCGTCATCGGCCTTGCCGACGATATCGCCCGCTCGATGTCGGCGCTTTCGGCCCGTGTCGCCGTCGTGCCCGGCCGCAACGTCATCGGCATCGAATTGCCGAACGTCACCCGTGAAACCGTCTATTTCCGCGAGATGATCGAAAGCCAGGATTTCGAGAAGAGCGGCTACAAGCTGGCGCTCGGCTTGGGCAAGACCATCGGCGGCGAGCCGGTGATTGCCGAGCTTGCCAAGATGCCGCATCTGCTGGTTGCCGGCACCACCGGCTCCGGCAAGTCGGTCGCCATCAACACGATGATCCTGTCGCTGCTCTATCGCATGACGCCGGAACAGTGCCGGCTGATCATGGTCGATCCGAAGATGCTCGAACTCTCCGTCTATGACGGTATCCCGCATCTCCTGACGCCGGTGGTCACCGATCCGAAGAAGGCGGTGATGGCGCTGAAATGGGCGGTGCGCGAGATGGAGGAGCGTTACCGCAAGATGTCGCGCCTCGGGGTGCGCAATATCGACGGTTATAACGACCGCGTGGCGCAGGCCCGCGACAAGGGCGAGACGATCCATGTCATGGTCCAGGTCGGCTTCGACAAGGGCACCGGCGCCCCGATCGAGGAAAACCAGGCGCTGGACCTGACGCCGATGCCCTATATCGTCGTCATCGTCGACGAGATGGCCGACCTGATGATGGTCGCCGGCAAGGAGATCGAAGGAGCGATCCAGCGTCTGGCGCAGATGGCCCGCGCCGCCGGCATCCATCTGATCATGGCGACGCAGCGCCCGTCGGTCGACGTCATCACCGGCACGATCAAGGCAAATTTCCCGACCCGCATCTCCTTCCAGGTGACCTCGAAGATCGACAGCCGCACCATCCTTGGCGAACAGGGCGCCGAGCAGCTGCTCGGCCAGGGCGATATGCTGCATATGCAGGGCGGCGGGCGGATTTCCCGCGTCCACGGTCCCTTCGTCTCGGATGTCGAGGTTGAAAAGGTCGTGGCTCACCTGAAAACCCAGGGCCGCCCTGAATATCTCGACACCGTCACCGCCGACGAGGAAGAAGAGCCCGAAGAGGAAGAAGCCGGCGCCGTCTTCGACAAGAGCGCCATGGCCTCCGAGGATGGCAACGAACTCTACGAGCAGGCGGTCAAGGTCGTCATGCGCGACAAAAAGTGCTCGACCTCCTACATCCAGCGCCGCCTCGGCATCGGCTACAACAGGGCCGCCTCACTGGTCGAACGCATGGAAAAGGAAGGCCTGGTCGGCCCGGCCAATCATGTCGGCAAGCGCGAGATTGTCTCCGGTCGGGGCGACGGCGATTGATCGATAGTGAGATTGGAGTGCGTAGGCTTTCCAATCTCAGCTCATCAAGCTTGCCAACCGCAGCGTCTCGCTGACGAACGCGGTCTTTCCGCCGGTGTACAAATCCCAATCGCCGTCTGCCTCCGCAGCCAGGTGGCGTTTCAGATCGGCATAGGCCTTGGCCCTTTCGGGGTGATCCCGGAGATAGTCGCGAAACCGGATGCGCTCGCGATGGGCGCGATTGTCGGGGCCGCAAAGATAGAGCTTAAACCCGTAGCCTTCACCATCCCGGGTGAAGGCCCATCGTTTCTCGCCTCTGTCGTCGTGGAAAACGAAATCCGTCGCGCGCGCGATCTCGATCGCCTTCGGCAGAACGTCGTCGGATATCGCGACGACGTCGAGGTCGATTTTCGGCTTGGCCGCAAGTCCAGGCACCGACGTGCTGCCGATGTGGTCGATGGACAGCACGAGATCGCCGAGCAGGGTGGAGATCTCGGCACTGATGTCCGCAAAGAGCCGCGGCCAGGAAGGATCGTAGTCGACCACCTTGATGGCGCGCATGCCGTCCTCCCGACCCGGTCAGTGAACCTCGGCGAGCAGCCCGTCGAGAATCGCGATCATCTTCTGCTCGGCCTCTTCGAGCGAGCCGCTATTGTCGAGTTCCGTCACGTCGTATTCGCCGCGCACCGTCAGCGGTCCGCGAGCGAGCCGCGCCATGATATCCTCATGTGTCTCACGTCCGCGCGCCTCCAGCCGGCCGGCAAGCACTTCGGGGCTGGCGGTGACGTTGATGACCTTCAGCCGCGGGAAGGCGGCTTGAAAGCGGTGGAGCGCCGAGCGCGAGCCGTTGGCGACGACGATATGGCCTCGTGACAGCGCCACCGAGACCTCGGCCGGAATGCCGTATTTCAGGCCGTGCGCTTCCCACCAGACGGCGAAGGAGCCCGACTGTTCCATCGCGGCAAAGCCTTCGAGGGAGACGGAAAGATGATCCTCGCCGCCGGCATCGCGGTGACGGGTGATGACGCGGCGGGTGAAGTGAACGTTTTCACGGCCGGCGAAACGCCGGGCCGCAAGGTTCATCAGCGTGTCCTTGCCGGCGCCGCTCGGTCCGACGACGACGACCATGATGCCGCGCTCGGCTCCGGCTGCGGCGTGGGGTTCGCGCGGGCTCATGCGACACGGCGTCCCTGGCGCCAGACGGAGCGTGTCACCGGCACACCATGCGCGCGGTGGACGCGGACGAGATCGGCGCGCAGTCCGGTTGCGATCCGGCCGCGATCGTCGAGGCTGACGGTGCGGGCGGGGGTCGACGTCACCATGGCGATCGCCTTCGGCAGCGTTATGCTCTCGACTTCATCGGCAAGAATGAAGGGCGCATGAAGCAGGCTGAGCGGCACGTAATCGGAGGATAGCACGTCGAGCACGCCCATCTCGGCGAGGTCGCGCGCGGCGATGTTGCCGGAATGGGACTTGCCGCGCACGATGTTCGGCGCCCCCATCAGCACACTCATGCCGTGCTCGTGCGAGGCGCGGGCGGCGTCGAAGCTGGTCGGGAATTCGGCAAGCCGCACGCCGTTGTCGATCGCCTCGTCGACATGCAACAGCGTGGCATCGTCATGACTTGCCACCGTGATGCCGCGCTCGGCGCAGACCTTGGCGATGGCGTTGCGATGCGGCGTCGAATTGCGCGCCGATTCCGCCTGGCGCTTGGCGACGAAACGGGCGAAGACCTCGTCGCTCAGGCCCCGCTTCTTCTGGTAGTAGAAGATATATTGATCCATCGTCTGGAACTGCCGCTGGCCGGGCGCATGGTCCATCAGCGAGACGAGCCGCACATGCCGGTCGTTTTCGAAATCGGCGAAATGTTCGAGCACATTGTCGGCCGAGACCTCGCAGCGCAGGTGGAGGAGGTGCTCGGCCCGCAGCCGGCCTTCCTGCTCCGCCGACTGGATGGCATCGGCCATCTCGCGCATCTCGCCATGTTCGAAGCCGCCGTCCTCATCCGCCCCCATGCGCAGGCAGTCGAATACCGTGGTGATGCCGGAGGTGACGATCTGGGCGTCATGCGCCTGGACCGCGGCGGTCTTGTTCCAGCGAATGCCGGGACGCGGCTGGTAATGGCCCTCGAGGTGATCGGTATGCAGTTCGACGAGGCCAGGAATGACATAGTCCCCTTCGAAATCTTCGCCGGCTACCGAGCTTCCCTCGGAAATGTCGGCGATCTTGCCGTCGCGAATGAGGATCGAGCCTGCGAGGATGTCATCCTCGAGAACGATGCGGGCGTTGGAAAACACGGTCTCTTTGCTCATCTCGTCGGGTCTTTCAGCTTTTGGCGCCGGAAAGCGGCAGCCAGGAATGAACTTTGAACGGGGCGCCGCGCGTTTCCTCGGTGAAGACGGCAAGGCCGGAAATCGTAATCGGCCGGCCGGTGAAATCGGCAAACCGCTCGGTCAGAATGGCTTTCATCACCGCGGCGCGTGTCTCGGGCACCTGGCCGGTAAGCGTCATATGGAAGCCGAAATCCTCCATCACATAAGGATAACCCCAGCGCTGCAGATTGGCGCGCTGGCTGTCGCTGAGCTTCTCCGGGTTGCGCCGCGCCATATCGGCTTCGGAAAGCGCTGCGCGAAACGGTTCGAAGGACCTTACCACCTTCGCGGCGAAATCCTGAAGAGGTTGATGAAGAGAACCGGGAACAAGGGCAAAAAAACGGCCGAGCTGGCCGAGCACCAGTTCGGGAATCTCGAAAGCTTCAGTGCGCGCGGCAAACTCCTCGGCGACCGCCATCAGATCCTTCTCGGTAACGGAGGCGGCGAGCGAAAACGGCGCCTTGATCGTCGCGTGAAAGCCGTAGCGGCGCGGGTCGGCGGTCAGCTCGAACTGCTCTGCGGCATCGAGCTGCGCTTCATCAGGCGCAGGATAGGTCTCGCCGGTAAAAGCATCGCGGCCGAGCCAGAGCGAGGCCGCGCCGGTCAGGGGATCATCCTTCGGCGGCGAGAAATAGAGAGCGTAGCGCAAGGCTTTTATCCTGGGGATCGTCGAAACGGGGAGCGCACTGTGCAGTGATTTGGCGGCGAACCGCAAGCAGGCTCCCGGCTAAAAGATTTCCGTGACAGAATGATGATGGCGGGCAGCGCCGCCACGACCTTTCGAGCGGATGGATCAGTGGGTTTTCGTGCCCATCAGCCGGTGGCGCAAAGCGTTCGAGGCGGCGTCGAAAATGAAGACGACGATTAGGATCAGGATGACCATGTAGGCGACGTTTTCCCAGTTGGCGTTGGTGCGCATGGCCTCCCACAATTTGAGGCCGATGCCGCCCGCGCCGACGGCGCCGATGATGGTCGCGCCGCGCACGTTCGATTCCCACTGGTAGAGCGTCTGGCTGACGATGACGGGAACGATCTGCGGCATAATGCCGTAACGATGGACGAGTACGGGTTGGGCGCCGGTCGATTTGATGCCTTCCCGCGGCTTGTTGTCGATATTCTCCAGCCCTTCGGAATAGAGCTTGCCGAGCGTACCAGTCTCGGTGAGGAAGATCGCGCCGCTGCCGGCAAGCGGCCCGGGCCCGAAGGCGCGCGTCAGGAACAGCGCCCAGATCAGCATGTCCACCGAGCGCAGGAAATCGAAAAAGCGCTTCAGGATCTGATTGAGCAGCCGGTTCGGCGTGATGTTGCGCGCCGCCAGGAAGGCAAGCGGGAAGGCAGTGAGCGATCCCAGCAGCGTTCCGAGGAATGCCATGACGATCGTCTGGAAAAGCTTGGTCCAGACGTCGCCGTGCTGCCATTCGCTGTTGTTCCAGATGTCGTCGAAGGCGAGCGACAGGTTGGACTGGTCGGGCTTGATGCGCGGCCCGGAGACCATGAGGCCGATGACCTCGCCGACCGGCTTGTCGAAGAAGGACGATTGCGTGTCGAAGATGAAATTCGCCCAGCCGATGAAACGCTTGCGGATCTTCACCCGGTCGACGGAGATGCTGACATTGCCGGCAAAGCCGAGATCGGCGAGCACATTGTCGTCATAAACGGTCATCCAGCCGGGTACTGGCCCGACGACCTTCGGGGCACCGCTCGAAACATCGACCGGGACGGTGATGCCGTGGGCGGTGACGACCGTCTGGCTCTTCGAAACGGTGACGGTCCGGCTGGTGCCGCTGATCGAAACGGTGATGCTGCCATCGGGATTGTTGGCCAGCCAGTCCGGATGCGGATTGTCGCCGAGCGGCGAGAAGCGCGGATAGCGGATGTCGATCGAGCCGTCGTCCTCGATGCGGAATTCCGGCTGAACGTCGTAGCTCACCCATTGGCTGAGATAGATGCCGACGCGCTCCCAATGCGCTTCGGCGAAAAGCTTGGGCAGGTCGAAGAACCAGACGGCATAAAGGCTGTAGAGCAGCGTCGCGATCAGGATCATCAGCCCGCCGAAACGCTGGCGGAACGACCGGTGGAAATATTCCGGATAGCGCGCTTCGATTTCGTTCATGCGGTTTGCGTCGATCACCGTCATGACAGCCTCAATGTTGCAGGAGGAAGGCATGCTCGCCGACGAGGCGGCGGCGCAGCCACGCGGAGAACTGGTCGACGGCGACGATCGTCACGAACAGCAGCAGAACCAGCGCCATCGTCTTGGCGCCGAAGCCGCGCGAGATCGAAAGCTTCAGTTCCTCGCCGATGCCGCCGCCGCCGACGGCGCCGATGATGGTCGAGGCGCGAACATTGATCTCGAGGCGCAAGAGCGCATAGGAGGTGAAATTAGGCAGCACCTGCGGCAGAGCCGCGAAACGCACGCGCTCCCACCAGTTGGCGCCGACGGCCTTCATGCCCTCATGCGGCTTCATGTCGATATTCTCGGCCACTTCGTAGAAGAGTTTGCCGAGTGCGCCGATCGTGTGCAGGGTGATGGCGATGATGGCGGCGACCGGTCCGATCGACAGGATTGCCGAAAACAGGCCGGCAATGACGATCTCGGGGAAGGCGCGCAGGAATTCCATCAGGCGCTTGGTGAAGACGCGCAGCGGCCAGGAACTGGTGAGGTTGCGCGCGGCAAAAAAGCTCAACGGAACGGCAAAGACGAAGGCGACGATCGTCGAGATCAGCGCCACATTGATGGTGACGATCATCAGCTCGAAATATTCGGGAATGTAGAAGGCGCCGGAGATATAGACGCGGCCCTTGTCGAAATTGAATTCCTCGCCGCCCTTGTCGTTGACGCTCGCAATGTCGAACAGCGCGCGCCAGACATCGTTCCAGTCCTTGGGGATGAGCCAGCTCAAAAAGTCGAAGAGATGCGGCAGCCGGTCGAAGAAATGGCCGGCATTGCTCTCGTCGGCGAAGCGGACGGAACTGACGAAAGCTGCAATCAGGATGACCAGGCCGAGGATGGTGTAAAAACGGCGCCTGGCGACCATCCGCTCCCAGGCAGAAGCGATTTCAGCGGAAGTTTCCAGATGAGGTTGCGAGTGGGCAACGGTCATGGGGGCCTCGGTTAGGGCAAGAATAAGGGCGACCGCTGGCGGTCGCCCTTATTCTTGGGAGGAGTATCAGCCGCCGATGGTGGCGCGGCGCGTTTCGATGACGGCGTTGTAGAAATCCGGGGTCACCTTGACGTAGCCCGCGTAGTCACCGCCTTCGATGGCTTCGAAGCAGCTCTTGTCCTTCTCGGGCAGAGCCATGAAGAAGTCCGTGAGCTTGGCCTTCATTCCGTCCTCGAGTTTATTGCTGACGACGAGCGGGCCGTTCGGGATCAGCGGCGACTGCCAGAGTTGAACCACGTCGTTCATGTTGAGCGTGCCTTTGTCGACCATCTTGCGCAGGTTGCCGGAGCTGTAGCCATCCTTGAAATCGCCAACGCCGGAAGCCCAGGTGACACCGGCGTCGATTTTCTTGTCGAGAACGGCGAGAACGTTGTTTTCATGACCGCCATTGAAGGAGGTCGCAGAGAAGAACTGATCGACCGGCATGCCGAGATCCTTCGGCAGCGTGACCTTCGGTACGAGGTAGCCGGAGGTGGAGTCCGGATCCGCGTAGCCGAGCGACTTGCCCTTCAGGTCGGTAAGCGACCGGTAGCCGGAATCCTTGCGAGCGATGAGTACGGAGTAATAGCCGGTCGCCCCGTCCGTCTGCTTCGTCGTCAGGATTGGCGTAACGGCATTCGAGTCCTTGATGTAGGTAGCTGCATAGCCGGAAGCGCCAAGTTCGGCGAAGTCGAGCGTGCCGCCGAGCAAGCCCTGGATAACGCCGTCATAATCGGCGGCTGGGAAGAGGGAAACCTTCTCGAAGCCGAATTCCTTCTTCAGATCGTCCTGGAGGCAGGCGTAGTTGCGCAGACGGTCGGCTTCGTTTTCGCCGCCGAGGATGCCGACGCGGAATTCCTTGATGTCTGCGGCATTTGCAGCACCGGCTGCGAGCGCCAGAAGCGCCGTAGCGGCAAAGAGTACTTTCTTCAGCATGGGTCTCTCCTGATTGACCGGGGGTTCGGTTTGTCTTTGTTAAGCAGAACTGGGCCCTTGACGCGGGCTTTCGATCTTAGGCCGCCCCTCTCACAGACCGGCCAGCGCCAGCGGTTGGACGCTGGCGGATTGGTTTGCCTCGTTTCCGGCGGGAATATTGATGGAGGTGGAGGTCATCGCCTCGTCGATGCCGGCGCCGTCCTTGTCCGTCCCGTAGATTGCCATAACCGCTTCGGCGGTCAGCTCCGAAGGCTTGCCGTCGAAGACGACGCGGCCGCCGGCCATGCCGACGATGCGCTCACAATAGTTGCGGGCGGTATCGAGCGTATGAAGGTTAGTGATGACGGTGATGCCCTCGCGCTCGTTGATATCGCGCAGCGCATCCATGACGATCTTGGCATTCAGCGGATCGAGCGAGGCGATCGGCTCGTCGGCAAGAACCATCTTCGGGTTCTGCATCAGCGCCCGCGCGATCGCCACGCGCTGCTGCTGCCCGCCGGACAGCGTGCCGGCTGGCTGCAAGGCCGTCTGCTCGATGCCGAGGCGTTCGAGCGCTGCGATCGCATGCACACGTTCCTCACGGGTGAAGATGTTGAGCAGGCTCAGAAGCGTCGAGCGGTGGTTGAGGCGGCCGAGCATGACATTGGTGAGAACATCGAGGCGCGGCACCAGGTTGAACTGCTGGAAGATCATTGCGCAATCGCGCTGCCAGTGGCGCAAGGCACGGCCGCGAAGTCCGGAGACCTCGACGCCGGCGAAATGAATGGAGCCAGAGCTCGGCTCCTGCAGCCGGTTGATCATGCGCAGCAGCGTCGACTTGCCGGCGCCAGAGCGGCCGATGATGCCGACCATCTGGCCCTGAGGAATATCGAGCGTGACGGAATCGACGGCGAGCTTTTTTCCGAAACGACGTGTGACATTCTTCAGCTCGAACATCATGCTCTTCCCTTGCACTCCAGGCCTTTGGTCAGCATCGCATTAGTCCCGCTTGATGAACCTCACATGTCATATTTGTGTAGTTCGTGTCACAATTCTCCGTGCCTATATCTGAGGTTTAACCACCGTAGCGGGCCAGAAAATCTTCCGCGCTCAGGTTGCGAAAATCCTGCAGCGCCAGGCGCAGCCGGTCGTGCTCCCAATCCCACCAGGCAAGCCTGTCCATCCGTTCGCCGATCTCTTTCGGAAAGCGCTCGCGGATTGGTTTGGCCGGCACGCCGCCGACGATCGAGTAGGCCGCGACGTCCTTCGATACGACGGCGCCGGCGCCGATCACCGCGCCGTTGCCGACGCTGACGCCGGGAAGGATCGTCGCCCCATGGCCGATCCAGACGTCGTTGCCGATCGTCACGCGGTTTGCGCGCCGCCAGGCAAAGAAGTCCTCCTCCATGTCGCCGTCCGGCCAGTAGTCGGCGGCGCGATAGGTGAAATGATGCAGCGTCGCGCGCCAGGTCGGGTGATTGGTGGCGTTGATGCGCACGGCGGCGGCGATATTGACGAACTTGCCGATCGTCGCGCACCAGACGGAACCGTCCTGCATGATGTAGGAATAGTCGCCGAACGTCGCTTCGCTGATACGGCAGCGTTCCGAGACCTCGGTAAAGCGCCCGAAGGTGGAATCGCTGACGAATGCCGTCTCATGGACATAGGGCTCGATACCCAGCTTGCGGCTCATGCGGCGATCTTTCCGGGAGAGAAAAGCTGAACGTCGAGAATGCGGTCGGCAACGGCTTCCCGCACTTCCTCATCGTGGAAGATGCCGAGAAGGGCGACGCCGGCCTTCTTCTTCTCCTCGATCATGCCGACGACGACGGCACGGTTGCGGGCGTCGAGCGAGGCAGTGGGTTCGTCGAGAAGCAGGATCCTGTGCTCGGTGATGAAGCCGCGGGCGATATTGACCCGCTGCTGCTCGCCGCCGGAAAAGGTGGCGGGCGGAAGCTGCCAGAGCGCTTGCGGCAGATTGAGCCTGGCAAGCAGGGCGCCCGCCTTTTCCCGCGCCGTGCCGGCGTCCTCGCCGCGCGCCACCAGCGGTTCGGCGACCACGTCGATCGCCGCGACGCGCGGCACGGTGCGCAGGAACTGGCTGACGTAACCGAGCGTATGGCGCCGCACGTGGAGCACGGTGCGGGGATCGGCGGCGGCGAGATCAACGATGCGCCCGTCGTGGCGGATGAGGATCTGACCGGTGTCGACGGCATAATTGCCGTAGATCATCTTCAGCAGCGAGCTCTTGCCGACGCCTGACGGACCGCCGAGCACGACGCATTCGCCTGAAGCGACCGAGAAGGCGACATTGGAGACGACGGGCAGCCTGATGCCGTCGCGCAGATGCATGGTGAAGCTCTTCGAGACTTCGGAAACGACGAGGGGCGTTGCCATAATTTCTTCTTTCCTGGTTTGGGCTCAGACCTGCAGGATCGAGGAGACGAGCAACTGCGTGTAGGGTTCACGCGGGTCGTCGAGCACCCGGTCGGTCAGCCCGTGTTCGATGACGTAGCCGTCCTTCATCACCATCATGCGGTGCGAGAGCAGGCGGGCGACTGCGAGATCATGGGTGACGACGATCGCCGAGAGGCCGAGATCGTTGACGAGACCGCGCACCAGATCGAGCAGGCGCGCCTGCACCGAGACGTCGAGGCCGCCAGTGGGTTCGTCCATGAAGACGAGGCGCGGGCCGGTGACGAGATTGCGGGCGATCTGCAGGCGCTGGCGCATGCCGCCGGAAAAAGCGCGCGGCTGGTCGTCGATGCGGTCGGCGTCGATCTCGACCCGTTCCAGCCAGTCGATCGCCGAGGCACGGATCTTGCCGTAGTGCCGGTCGCCGATCGCCATCAGCCGTTCGCCGACATTGGCGCCGGCCGACACCGCCATGCGCAGGCCGTCAGCCGGGTTCTGGTGCACGAAGCCCCAGTCGGTGCGCATCAGGAAGCGCCGCTCGGCCTCGTTCATCCGGTAGAGATCGCGGTAACTGCCGTCGCGCATGTGATATTCGACGCTGCCGGTGGTCGGCAGCAGCCGGGTGGAGAGGCAGTTCAGCAGCGTCGTCTTGCCGGAGCCGGACTCGCCGACGATGGCAAGCACTTCGCCCGGCCAGAGATCGAAGGAGACGTCGCGACAGCCGATGCGGTTGCCGTAGAATTTCGAAACGTCATGAACTTTGAGAAGCGGGATATCGCTCATTCTGCAGCCTCCCGGGCCAGCATTTCGCCGGCGTGCCCTTGCGCGCGGCGGTCTTCGCAATGATCGGTGTCGGAGCAGACGAACATGCGCCCGCCCTTGTCGTCGAGAACCACTTCGTCGAGATAGACATCCTGGCCGCCGCAAAGGGCGCAGGGCTTGTCGAAGCGCTGGATATCGAAGGGATAGTCCTCGAAATCCAGGCTGACGACGTCGGTATAGGGCGGAACCGCATAGATGCGCTTCTCGCGTCCGGCGCCGAAGAGCTGCAGCGCGTCCGACATGTGCATCTTCGGATTGTCGAATTTCGGCGTCGGCGACGGGTCCATCACGTAGCGGCCGTGCACCTTGACCGGATAGGCATAGGTCCTGGAGATCCGGCCGTTATGGGCGATATCCTCGTAGAGTTTCACATGCATCAGGCCGTATTCTTCGAGCGCGTGCATCTTGCGGGTCTCGGTCTCGCGCGGCTCGAGGAAGCGCAGCGGCTCGGGGATCGGCACCTGATAGACGAGCACCTGGCCGTCCTTAAGCTTTTCTTCGGGAATGCGGTGGCGCGTCTGGATGATCGTCGCATCGCCGGTATGCGTCGTCACCGCGACATTGGCGACCTTCTGGAAGAAAGCCCGGATGGAAACGGCGTTGGTCGTGTCGTCGGCACCCTGGTCGATGACCTTCAGCACGTCATCCGGCCCGATGATCGAGGCCGTCACCTGCACGCCGCCGGTGCCCCAGCCATAGGGCATCGGCATTTCGCGCGAGGCGAAAGGAACCTGATAGCCCGGAATGGCGATCGCCTTCAGGATGGCGCGGCGGATCATCCGCTTGGTCTGTTCGTCGAGATAGGCGAAGTTGTAGCTGGCCAGATCGCTCATTCGGCGGCTTCCTTCATGTCTTCGCCGCTGCTGCGGGCGGCTTCGAATTCACGGCGCATGCGGCGGACGAGATCGAGTTCGGCCTGGAAGTCCACATAATGCGGAAGCTTCAGGTGCTCGACGAAGCCGGTCGCCTGGACGTTGTCGGAATGGGAGATGACGAATTCCTCGTCCTGGGCCGGCGCGGTGATATCCTCGCCAAGCTCTTCAGCCCGCAATGCGCGATCGACCAGCGACATCGCCATCGCCTTGCGCTCGCTCTGGCCGAAGACCAGGCCGTAGCCGCGGGTAAACTGCGGCGGCGCCTTGGCCGAACCCTTGAACTGATTGACCATCTGGCACTCGGTGACCTGGATCACGCCGAGCGAGACGGCGAAGCCGAGTTCGGGCACGTCGAATTCCACCTCGACCTCGCCGATGCGGATCTCCCCGGTGAAAGGGTGGTTGCGGCCGTAGCCGCGCTGGGTGGAATAACCGAGCGCCAGCAGGAAGCCCTCGTCGCCGCGGGCAAGCGCCTGCAGGCGCAGATCGCGGGTCATCGGAAATTCCATCGGCTCGCGGGTCAGGTCGCCGATCTCATGATCCTCAGGCATGTCGCCATCGGCCTCGATCAGCCCCTCCTCGCCAAGGATCTCGGAGACCCGCATGACGCGGCCGGTCTCGGCAGCGCGCTGGGCAGGCGTCTCGACCGCCTCGTCCTCAAGCAGCGAGGGATCGAGCAGGCGGTGGGTGTAATCGAAGGTGGGTCCAAGAAGCTGGCCGCCCGGCAGATCCTTGTAGGTCGCCGAGATCCGGCGTTCGATCGTCATGTCAGCCGTGTCGAGCGGCCTGGAATAGCCGAAACGCGGCAGCGTCGTGCGATAGGCGCGCAGCAGGAAGATCGCTTCGATCATATCGCCGCGCGACTGGCGGACGGCGAGTGCTGCGAGCGTGCGGTCGAAAAGCGAAGCCTCGGCCATGACCCGGTCGACGGCGAGCGCCAGCTGCGCCACGATCTGGTCGATGCCGATTGCCGGCAGCGAACGGTCGCCGCGGCGGCGGTCGGCGAGCAGGCGGTGGGCATTGGCGATGGCGGCCTCGCCACCCTTGACGGCAACATACATGAGCTCAGATCTCCGTTGCTGTGATCTTGGTGGTGCGCGGCAGGCAAAGAAAACGTGTCGCCGATGTCAGCACGATGTCGATACCGCGCGGGAAAAGCGCGCGATTCTCGGTCCAGAGCCGCAGGAAGGTCTCGGGCAGGCCGACAGGCGCGATTTCCGCCACACTCTGGATGCCGGGACCCATCAGCGCCAGCCTGCGTCCACCCTCGAGTTCGGAAAGTTCGATGACGAGCGTCGTCGAGCGGTCGGGATATTCCTGCGTGCCCGAGGCGAAGAGGCTGAAGGGGCAAAGCGGGATGACTGCTTCCGTGAACGCGAAGCGTGCCTCGGACTTTTCGGCGGTCAATGGCGCGCCGGTGTGGAAGCCGAGCCATTCCGGCACGGCGGATTTCGCCAGCCCCTGGGAAAGCCAGACTGATGTGTCGTGGTCGCAAAGCGTCAGCGCGATCGTGCCGGCGGCGATGCCGAGCGGCGCCGGCGGCGCGATATCGGGCTGAACGGTCTGGATCGTGCCGGGGCGGGCCATGCCGTCCATCAGCATCTTGAAGACGCTCTGAGCGTGGAAGACCGGGTCGGCAAAGCCGCCGGTCAAGGCTTCTGTCTTCAGGCCCATCAGTTGTCTCCCCTGACCATGGTGAAGAAATCGACGCGGGTGGCAGCCGTCTCGTCCGCCTTGCGGCGTTCGGCTGTGGCGATCCGTTCGGCGATCGGCACGAGCAATGCCTGTTCGACGAAATCCTGCGTCGCCTCTTCCTGCCAGAGCGCATCGAAGATCGCCGCCAGCCGGGCCTTCTCGCGATCGGTGCCGAGCGCCTGGGCATGGCCGACCGAGCCGGAGTCGAGCCGCACCGTGGCCCGGGTCACCGTCACTTCGCCGAGGTTGAAGGGAGCGCCGCCGCCGCCGATGCGGCCGCGGACCATCACCAGCCCGGTCTCCGGTCCGCGCACCGGATGTGTTGCGGGCTTTTGCGGCAAAGCATCCCAGACCGCCGAGAGTTCGCTGCGTTCCGCGCGCGCCAGCAGATCGGCGGCGCGTTTGCGCCCGGATGCCGTCTGTGACGCAGCGTCTGTCCTGTCCGCTGATATCATTGCCGCTTTCCTTAAAATGTCTATTGATATAGACAACCATACAAGCTATACTTAGTCCTAAATCGATGTCGTGACAAGCGTGTGACATCGGGCGCGGGAAATGGCGGGAACGAATGGCGGGATTGAAGCAGGTGCAAAGGCAGACCGGCGTGGCGCTCTGGCGTCAGATCGCCGATCGGATTCGCGAGACGATCGGCAACGGTACCTATGACGAAACGGGAATGGTGCCGCCGGAAACGGCCCTGGCGCTGCAATTCGGCGTCAACCGCCATACGGTGCGCAGCGCCCTGGCGGCGCTGGCGCAGGAAGGCATCGTCCGTGCGGTACAAGGTCGCGGCACGCTGATCGAGCGCAAGGAGCGGCTGAATTTCCCGATCACCCGGCGCACGCGCTTCACTTCAGGCATCGGCGACCAGGCGCGCGAAATGCGCAGCCTTCTGCTCGATGAGGTGCAGGAGGAAGCAAGCGCCGAGGTGGCCCGCTGGCTGGGTCTGAAGCAAGGGGAGCAGGTCATCCGGCTGGAAACATTGCGCCAGGCCGACAAGCGGCCGGTTTCAAAGGCGACAAGTTGGTTTCCCGCCGCACGCTTCGCCGGGATCGGCGAGGCCTATCGCAAGCGCGAATCGATCACCAAGGCCTTCGCCGATCTTGGCCTGTCGGATTATGTCCGTGCGACGACCGAAGTGACGGCCGCCCATGCGAACACGGCTGACCTCGCCGATCTGGAACTGACCCCCGGCGCGATCCTGCTGATCGCCAAGGCGATGAACACCGATCTCGACGGTGTGCCGGTGCAATACTCGATCAGCCGGTTTGCGGCCGACCGGGTGCAGTTCACCATCGAGAATTGAGAACAGCCTTCCCTGTCGGAACAGGGAAGGCAATTGCATTCAGTGCGCGCCGGACATGTCGCCGAGCACTTCTTTCGACGCGACGGTGGAATCCGCCTTCAGCTTGTAGACCATCGGCACGCCGGTCGCGAGGTTGAGGGCGAGCACGCCTTCCTTGGTCAGCTTGTCGAGCACCATGACAAGCGAGCGCAGCGAATTGCCGTGTGCGGCAACCAGCACCTTCTCGCCACGCAGGACGCGCGGAAGGATTTCCGTGAGATAGTACGGCCAGACGCGAGCGCCTGTGTCGCGCAGGCTTTCGCCGCCGGGCGGCGGGACGTCATAGGAGCGGCGCCAGATATGCACCTGTTCCTCGCCCCATTTGGCGCGGGCGTCGTCCTTGTTGAGACCGGAGAGATCGCCATAGTCGCGCTCGTTCAGCGCCTGGTCGCGGATCGTCGGCAGATCGGGCTGGCCGACCTTGTCGAGAATAAGCTTCAGCGTGTGCTGCGCGCGCACCAGCACTGAGGTATAGGCGACGTCGAATTTGATTCCGTATTCGGCCAGTGCCTTACCGCCGGCATTGGCTTCCTCGATGCCGAGCGCCGTCAGATCGGGATCCTTCCAGCCGGTGAAGAGATTCTTCAGGTTCCAGTCACTCTGGCCGTGGCGAACGAGGACGAGGGTACCGCTCATGAATATGCCTCCGAGATGTCGTTATTGGGAAGAAAGCCCGAGCACGTCGAGCATGGAATAGAGACCCGGCTTCTTGTCGCGCGCCCAGAGTGCTGCCTTGATGGCGCCGCGCGCAAAGATCGACCGGTCGGCAGCGCTGTGCGACAGGGTGACGATCTCGCCTTCGCCGGCGAAAAGCACCGAATGCTCGCCGATGACGGAGCCGCCGCGCAGCGTCGCAAAACCGATCGTGCCCGCCTCGCGGGCGCCGGTATGGCCGTCGCGCACCCGGACCGATTTCGAGGCGAGATCGATGCCGCGCCCCTTGGCCGCGGCCTCGCCGAGGAGGAGGGCGGTGCCGGAAGGCGCGTCCACCTTGTGCTTGTGGTGCATTTCCAGGATTTCGATATCCCAGTCCTCAGGCTCGAGTGCGCGGGCGGCCTGCTCGGCGAGCACGCTGAGCAGATTGACCCCGAGGCTCATATTGCCTGACTTGACCACGCGGGCATGACGGGCTGCCGCGGCGATCTTGGCGTCGTCGTCGGCCGAACAGCCGGTCGTGCCGACGACATGGACGATGCGGGCCTGCGCGGCCAGCCCCGAGAATTCCGCTGTCGCGGCCGGCGAGGTGAAGTCGAGCACGCCTTCGGCATGCAGAAAGGCATTGAGCGGATCGTCGCCGATGAGGATGCCGCTCGGGCCGAGACCGGCAATCTCGCCGGCATCCTTGCCGATAAAGGGCGAGCCAGTGCGCTCGACCGCCGCATGCAGCGTGGCGCCCTCGATGGAATGGATGAGCCGGATCAGTGTCTGCCCCATGCGCCCGGCTGCGCCAACCACCACCAGTTTCATCGCAGCATCGCTCATCTCAGTCTCACTAGGTCAGTTTGAATCGGAGGCCGAAGGCCTCTGCAGATTGTTGAGGCGAGCGTAAAGACCGTCGCTGACCTTCGCAAGCGTCTCGTGATTGCCTTCCTCGACGACGCGGCCCTGCTGCATGACGACGATCTTGTCGGCGCGCACCACGGTCGAAAGCCGGTGGGCGATGACGACGACAGTGCGCCCCGTCATTGCCTCGTCGAGCGCCTTCTGCACGGCCGCTTCGGATTCGGTATCAAGGGCAGACGTCGCCTCGTCGAGCAGCAGGATCGGCGCATTGCGCACAAGCGCGCGCGCAATCGACAGCCGCTGGCGCTGACCGCCCGAAAGCGTCACGCCGTTTTCGCCGACCGGCGTGTCGTAACCCTGCGGCTGCGCTGAGATGAAGTCATGTGCATAGGCAAGCCGGGCCGCTTCTTCCACGTCGGCATCGCTCGCTTCCGGCCGGCCATAGCGGATATTGTCGCGGATCGTGCCCTCGAACAGGTAAGGCTGCTGCGAGACATAGGCGAGCTGATGGCGCAACGATTTCTTGGTGATGTGGGCGATGTCCTGTCCGTCGATCAGGATTTCGCCGTCGCGCGGATCGTAAAAGCGCGGAATGAGGTTGATGACCGTGGATTTGCCGGCCCCCGAAGGACCGACCAGCGCCGTGGTCGCGCCGCCCTCGGCGATGAAGCTCACACTGCTCAGCACGCTCTCATTGCCGTAGCCGAAGGAAACATTGCGGAATTCGATCCGGGCTTGCGTCACCGTCAGCGGCTGGGCATCCGGCAGGTCGCGCTGGCGTGGCTCCATGTCGAGCAATTCGTAGATCATTCGCGCATTGACGACGGCCCGCTCCATCTGCACCTGCAGGCGGGCAAGCCGGCGGGCCGGGTCATAGGCAAGCAGCAGCGCCGTGACGAAGGAGAAGAAGGCGCCCGGCGGCACATTGTAGTAGATCGAGCGGTAGGCGGCATAGGCCAGCACGCTGGCAACGGCAAAACCCGCGAAACTCTCGGTCAGCGGAGAGGTGCGTTCGGAAAGCCGGGCAATCCGGTTCGCCCTGTTTTCAGCACCCTTGATGAGCTTGGTAACCTTGCGTTCCAGCTCGTCCTCCATCGTGAAGGCTTTCACGATGGCGATACCCTGGATCGTCTCCTGCATGGCGCCGAGAACGTGGCTGTTCAAATGCACCGCTTCACGGGTCGCCGAGCGCAGCCGCTTGGAAACATAGCGCAGCGCATAAAGCAGCGGCGGGGCCATGATGAACACTGCAAGGCTGAGCAACGGATCCTGGAGGATCATCACGGCGAGCAGCGACACGAAGGTGAGCAGGTCGCGCACCGTCGAGGTGATCGTCAGGTTGAGCACATCGCGGATGCCGCTGACGTTCTGGCTTACCTGCGCGGCGATATGGGCCGAGCGCGCCTCGCTGAAGAAGCCGACCGACAGCGTCATCAGATGCGAATAGAGCCGGCGCTGGTAGCGCGCGACGATATCGTTGCCGACCTTGGACAGCGCCACCGCCTGGCCGTAGCTCGCAAAACCGCGCAGCACGAAGGCGATGAAGATCGAAAGACAGATGATCCAGACGACGTCGGCGCGCCGGTTGGCGAAGGCCTCGTCGATGATCGCCCGCATGATCCAGGCGGTAAACGCCGTCGAAAGCGCCACGACGATCAGGCAGGCAATCGCAAAGACATAGCCCCAGAGATGGTCGCGGCCGTTTTCAGCGATGATGCGCTTCAGGATGCCGGTTACGGTATCGCTGCTGACGCTCTGCATTCTGCTTTCCGCCGCTTCCAAATATCGGGTTTCCTGTCTCGCGCCAAACGCGGCGCAGGGTGCGACGCGTACTTTTGCCGGCTCTATAAAGAGTTGGGATTGGTTTGGCTAGAGCGCCGCCCGCCCGGGTGGCGCACGCGCCGGGCTCAGCGCCGCCAGCGGCGGCCCTCCGTCGAGACGCCGAAATCCGCCGGCATGCGGGCATAGGAGGAAAGCCCGGCAAGGGCTGCCAGCGGATGCGTCACCACATAGGTCGGGATGGTGCGAAGCAGCGCCGTATGCGGCGCCTTGTCCTCGAAGGCCAAGCGGAATTCCGGCCTCCTCAGCGCCGGCAGGATCTTCTGCGAGATGCCGCCTGAGAGATAAACGCCGCCGCGCGCCATGAACACCATCGCCATGTCGCCCGCCACCCGGCCGAGATAGGTGGCAAACAGCGAGACGGTCTCGACCGCCGCCTTGTCGCTGCCGGCAAGCGCGTGCGAGGTGATGTCGGCGGGATCCTTCATTGTCGGCTGGATGCCGTCGACCACGCAGATGGCATGGTAGAGGTTGACGAGGCCCCGCCCGCAAAGGATCTGCTCGGCCGACACGCGCCCTTCGATCGTCTCGATATGCGGGAAGATTTGATAGTCGCGTTTGCTGCGCGGTCCGAGATCGACATGGCCGCCTTCGCCCGGAACCGGGATCCAGCTGTGCTGGGCATGCACCAGCCCGCCGACACCGAGCCCGGTGCCCGGTCCGAGCACGACGCGCGACGCGATCATGTCGCCGGTGGCGTCGCCGATGCGTTCGCGGTTCTCATCCGAAAGGGCGGCGACTGCGAGCGCCTGCGCCTCGAAATCGTTGACGACCAGCACGTCCTCCATGCCGAGGCCCTCGATCATCGTCTTTGGCCGCACCACCCAGTCGCAATTGGTCAGCGGGATCTCGTCGTCGTTGATCGGGCCAGCGACAGCAAGGATCGCCGAGCGCGGCGGCACGGCCGTTTTGTCGAGCACCCCCTGCTGGATCGCCTCGTCGATGGTGGCGAAATCTGCCGTGCGCACGTTCGGAAACTGTTTCGGCTCGGCATAGGCGTCGGTCAGGATGGAGAAGCGGGCATTCGTGCCGCCAATATCGCCGATCAGGATCGGGAAAGGCAGCGGAGCGGTGCTGTGGTTCGGTTTTGGCATGGCCGGTTCCGTGCTGATCAGGCTTCGAGTGTGGGAAGAAGTTTTATAGCGGTCGCGTGATTGAGCGCCATTGGAATATCGTAAACGATGGCCAGCCGCATCAGCGCCTTCACGTCGACATCGTGAGGCATCGGCGTCAAGGGGTCGACGAAGAAGATCAGGGCCCCGACCTCGCCGGTCGAAATCAGCGCGCCGATCTGCTGATCGCCGCCGAGCGGTCCGCTTTTCAATCTGGTGACGTCGAGATCCGGGGCGGCGTCGAGCACGCGCCCGCCGGTTGTGCCGGTGGCGACGATCTTCCAGCGGGAGAGAATGTCGCTGTGGGCGCGGGCGAACGCCGCCATGTCGTCTTTCTTCTGGTCATGCGCAATCAATGCAAGGCATTTGCCGCCGGCCATGAACCCAATCTCCGCCCGTGCAATTCAATCGATTTGACCGCTTCTATACCAAGAATTTGCGATTTGAAAGACAGCGCCCTGTCCCTCCGCCTCGGGGGTTCTCATTGGATCGCCGGCTTGTCGTTCGGAACCGGGCCGACATCCGGCAGTGCCCCATCGAGATCGGCGGCCGGCTCTGCTGCCGGAGCGGCAGTCAGCGCGCTCGCGGCGGAAGGCCCGCCATAGGTGGCGGCCTGCATCGAGGCGACAGACGCGGCATCGAGTACGGCGGCGCAGGATTTCGGCAGGTCGGAAACCATCATCTCGCGCGGCGGCTTCGGTGGCTTGGCGCCGGGCTTCGGCGGTTTCGGCGGCGCCCAGGGGGCCGGCGTGAACCACCAGGCGAGCGACTTGTCGCAGCCGTCGCCGGCGGCGACAGGCGCCTGCGGCGTGCATCCGGCAGCGCCGGCCGGGCATTTGATGCGAATGTGGAAATGCGAATCATGGCCGTATTCCGGCCGAAGCTTGCCGAGATTGGTGCGGTCGCCCGTCCAGGTGTCGCACATCTTCTTCTTGATCGCCGGGTTGACGAAGATGCGCTCCACCTCGGGATAGCTTGCCGCCAGCATCAGCAGCCGCGCCCGCGATTGCGTCCACACATTGGGGTCGACGGTCAGGAACTTGTCCTTCTGCAGCATGGTGGTGAACGGCAGGTCCTCGCGTTCATTGGCCGTCATGCGGCGCGCCGGCATCGGCGTGAACCAGACGTCGGCATCGAGACCGATCTGATGCGAGGCGTGACCGTTGAACATCGGCCCGCCGCGCGGCTGCGCGATGTCGCCGACGAGAAGGCCCGGCCAGCCGGCATATTTGACCCCATCCTGCGAAAGACGTTCGAGCAGCGAAATCATCGCCGGATTGCCCCAGCGCCGATTGCGCGAAAGCCGCATCGCCTCCCAGGTCGGCCCGTCGGCCGGGAGCGCCACCGCACCCGTCATGCAGCCCTTGGCATAAAACCCGATCGGCTGCGCCGGTCCCTGCGTCGGCAGGCCGACGGCGCCGAACTGGCCCTTGGCGCTGCCGGGGCTCGGCGTCTTTTGCTCGGCGCCGACATCGCCGGCGGCAAGGCTTGCGCCGATTGCCCCGGCAAGCGTCAGTTTGCCGAATGTCTTGAAAGCCTGAGCGAAGCCGAGAGCCATGCTGTTTCCTTGAGAAGTGATTTGCGTTCGAATCTATCGTGAAAAGTGATTTTGGTGAATCGATGTTTTGGCCGGCGAGGATAGGCGGCAGCGGTGACGGATCGCCGCAGCGTTGCACCGCAAGTTGCGAGGGGAGTGACACCAACGGCTCAAATTTTCGCGAGTCCGGCAAAAACCAAACTCTCACCTGTTTTTCGCCTGTATTTTTCGTATTGTCGAACCCACCAATAATGAGGGGAAAGAGTGAATGGCGGCTTTGTGGTCGAAGATCGGTTTGTTTGTATCGCTGACGGGTGTCTTGGCGCCCATGACGGCAGTGGGTCAGGACCAGCCGTTTCAGATCGGCAGTTCCGTCATCAGCGAGATGAAGTACAAGCCGGGCTTTGCGCATTTCGATTACGTCAATCCCGATGCCCCAAAAGGCGGAGACCTGCGTCTTTCCGCGAGCGGGGCCTTTGACACATTCAACCCCCTGCTGGCAAAAGGCCAGACAGCGATAGGCCTGTCGCTTACCTACGACACGTTGATGAAGCCGGCGGATGACGAACTGCTCGTCTCCTACGGTCTGCTTGCCGAGGGGCTATCCTATCCCAGTGACGTCTCCAGCGCGACCTTTCGCCTGCGCAAAGAGGCGAAATGGGCGGATGGTCAGCCTGTAACCCCCGAAGACGTCATCTTCAGCCTGGATAATACCAAGGAGTTGAACCCCCTCGCCGGGAACTATTACCATCACGTTATCAAGGCGGAAAAGACCGGGGAGCGGGACGTAACCTTCACATTCGACGAGAAGAACAATCGCGAACTCCCGAACATTCTCGGCCAGTTGATGATCGTGCCGAAACATTGGTGGAAAGCGCCTGGACCGGATGGCAAGCCGCGCGACATTACCAGGACGACCTTGGAGCCCGTGATGGGTTCCGGGCCTTACAAGATCGCTTCCTTCTCGCCCGGCGCAACAATCCGTTATGAACTGCGTGACGACTATTGGGGCAAGGACCTCAATGTGAATGTCGGCCAGAACAATTTCCGCAACGTCATCTACACTTATTTCGGCGATCGGGATGTCGAGTTCGAAGCCTTCCGCGCCGGCAATAGCGACTACTGGCAGGAGACTACGGCCTCCCGCTGGGCGACGGGATATGATTTTCCGGCAGTGAAGGAAGGACGCGTCAAGAAAGAAGAGGTTGCAAATCCGCTACGCTCCACCGGCATCCTGCAAGCGCTCGTGCCCAATATGCGGCGTGACCTTTTCAAGGATGAGCGGGTCCGTGAGGCGCTGAACTACGGCCTCGATTTCGAGGAGCTGAACCGAACCGTCGCCTTCAACAGCTACAAGCGCATTGACAGCTATTTCTGGAACACCGAACTCGCCTCCTCAGGCCTGCCGCAGGGGCGCGAACTGGAAATACTGCAGGCCATGAAGGACAAGGTTCCGCCTGAGGTCTTCACGACGCCCTACACCAATCCGGTCGGGGGCGATCCGCAGAAAAGCCGCGACAACCTCCGCAAGGCGATTGCGCTTCTGAAAGATGCCGGTTGGGAGCTGAAGGGCAACCGCATGGTCAATACCAAGACCGGCCAGCCGATGAGTTTCGAGATACTGCTGTCGAGCCCAATGTTGGAGCGCTGGGCGGTGCCTTATGCCAGCAATCTCAAGAAAATCGGCATAGATGCGCGGGTTCGGACAGTCGACGCTTCGCAAGCCGTAAACCGCGAACGCAGCTTTGATTACGATATGATCTGGAATGTCTGGGCGGAGACGATGAATCCGGGCAACGAGCAAGCCGACTATTGGGGATCCGGCTCGGTCAACCAGCAGGGCTCTCGCAATTATGCCGGCATTGCGAATCCGGCGGTCGATGAACTCATCCGCATGATCATCTTCGCACCCAATCGTGCGGAACAGGTCGCAGCGATCAAGGCAATGGATCGCGTATTGCTCGCAAATCACTACGTTATTCCGCTGTTTTACCGCGATACCTATAACATCGCCTATTGGAACACTGTCACGCATCCGGCCGAGTTCCCGGCCTACAGCCTTGGCTTTCCCGATGCCTGGTGGTCCACCACGGCAAAATGAGCGGACTTGCATTGCAGGGGCCCTCGGCTCCAAATGGCACGAACGGATCACGACACGCCGGCAGGGCCGGCAAGGGAAGGCTGGCGGATTGAGCGGCATTGGACTGGACGGCGGGCAGACAAGAATGAAATTTCCGGAGGCTGAAAGCTGATGGGCGCTTATGTCATTCGCCGCCTGCTTTTGATGATCCCGACCATTGTCGGCATCATGGCGATTTCCTTCATCGTCATTCAGTTCGCCCCCGGCGGGCCGGTCGAGCAGGTGATCGCCCAATTGACCGGTCAGGCCGATAGTGCCGACCAGCGCCTGTCCGGCGGTGGCGATCTTCTCGGCGGCGGCAGCGACGAAGGCTCCAAATATCGCGGCGCCCAGGGGCTCGATCCGGAGCTGATCGCCAAGCTCGAAAAGCAGTTCGGCTTCGACAAGCCGCCGCTGACGCGTTTCGGCGAGATGATGTGGAATTACATCCGCTTCGATTTCGGCGAGAGCTTCTTCCGCAATACCTCCGTCCTCGATCTCATCAAGGAGAAGCTGCCGGTGTCGATCTCGCTCGGCATCTGGATCCTGATCTTCTCCTATGCCATCTCCATCCCGCTCGGTATCCGCAAGGCGATCAAGGATGGCTCGACCTTCGATGTCTGGACGTCGGGCGTCATCGTCGTCGGTTACGCCGTGCCGAGCTTCCTCTTCGGCATTCTCCTGATCGTGCTTTTCGCCGGCGGCTCCTTCTATGACTGGTTTCCGCTGCGCGGCCTGGTCTCCGATAATTTCGACCAGCTCGCCTGGTGGCAGAAGCCGCTCGACTATTTCTGGCACCTCACCCTGCCGCTGATTTCGCTGTCGCTGGCCGCTTTCGCCACGACGACGCTGCTGACGAAGAACTCCTTCATCGAGGAGATCAAGAAGCAGTATGTGGTCACCGCCCGCGCCAAAGGCCTGAACGAGCGGCAGGTGCTTTATGGCCATGTGTTCCGCAACGCCATGCTGATCATCATCGCCGGTTTTCCTGGCGCCTTTATCTCCGCCTTCTTCACCGGCTCGCTGCTGATCGAAAACATCTTCTCGCTGGATGGTCTCGGCCGTCTCGGCTATCTCTCGGTCGTGAACCGGGATTACCCGATCGTCTTCGCCACGCTCTACATCTTCTCGCTGCTCGGCCTTGTCGTCAGCCTGGTTTCCGACCTGATCTACACCTGGATCGATCCACGCATCGATTTCGAGCGGAGGGACGTCTGATGGACGCCGCCGCAAATCCTGCTGTCACAACACCCGTCAAGCCGCCGCGCAAGGGTCTGCTGTCACCGACCAACATTCGCCGCTGGGAGAATTTCCGGGCGAACGGCCGCGGTTACTGGGCACTGTGGCTGTTCCTGCTGCTGTTCATCCTCAGCCTGTTTGCCGAATTCCTTGCCAACGACCGGCCGATCATCGCCTCCTACAAGGGCCAAATCCTCTTCCCGGTTCTGGTCGACTATCCCGAAGAGAAGTTCGGCGGCTTTCTCGCGGAGACCGACTACCGATCTTCGGTGATCGCAGACGAGATCAATGCCAATGGCTGGATGGTCTGGCCGCCGATCCGCTATTCCTATCGTTCGGTCAACTCGAACATTCCGCATTCAGCGCCGACCGCCCCCTTCTGGCTGATGACCAAGGAGGAGCGTTGCGCCGGTTATCCCCAAGGGGCGAACGATCCTGCCTGCACGCTCGGCAATCTCAATTGGCTCGGCACCGACGACCAGGCCCGCGACGTGCTGGCACGCGTCATCTACGGCTTCCGCATATCGGTGCTCTTCGGCCTGGCCCTGACCATCTGCTCGGCCGTCATTGGCGTGACGGCAGGCGCCGTGCAGGGCTATTTCGGCGGCTGGACCGATCTCCTGCTGCAGCGCTTCATCGAGATCTGGTCGTCGATGCCGGTGCTTTATATCCTGCTCATCATCGCCGCCATTCTGCCTCCCGGCTTCTTCGTGCTGCTCGGCATCATGCTGCTCTTTTCCTGGGTCGGCTTCGTCGGCATCGTGCGCGCCGAATTCCTGCGCGCCCGCAATTTCGAATATGTCCGCGCCGCCCGCGCGCTCGGCGTCAACAATCGCACCATCATGTGGCGCCACCTGCTGCCGAACGCCATGGTCGCGACCCTGACCTTCCTGCCCTTCATCCTCTCCGGATCGATCACCACGCTGACGTCGCTCGATTTCCTCGGCTTCGGTATGCCGCCGGGCTCCCCTTCGCTCGGCGAGATGATCGCCCAGGGCAAAAGCAATCTACAGGCACCCTGGCTCGGGCTGACGGCTTTCTTCGCCATGTCGATCATGCTGTCCCTGCTGATCTTCATCGGCGAGGCCGTGCGCGATGCCTTCGATCCGAGAAAGACGTTTCAATGAGTGACATGACAGAGCCGCTCCTTTCCGTCCGCGATCTCTCGGTTGCCTTTCATCAGGGCGGCCAGACCTCGCTTGCCGTCGATCATATCTCTTTCGATATCGCCAAGGGCGAAGTCGTGGCGCTGGTCGGCGAATCCGGTTCCGGCAAGTCGGTCTCTGCCAACTCGATCCTGCGGCTTTTGCCTTATCCTTCGGCAAGCCATCCCTCCGGCGAGATCCGGTTCAAGGGCAAGGATCTCCTGAAGGCGTCGGAACGGGCGTTGCGCAAGGTGCGCGGCAACGACATTACCATGATCTTCCAGGAGCCGATGACCTCGCTCAATCCGCTTCATTCGATCGAGAAGCAGATCGCCGAGATCCTGGCGCTGCATGAGGGTCTCACCGGCCAGCCGGCGCGCCAGCGCGTACTGGAATTGTTGAACCAGGTTGGCATCCGCGAGCCGGAAAAGCGGTTGAGGGCCTATCCGCACGAACTCTCCGGCGGCCAGCGCCAGCGCGTCATGATCGCCATGGCGCTCGCCAACCGGCCGGAATTGCTGATCGCCGACGAGCCGACCACTGCGCTTGACGTCACCGTGCAGGCGCAGATTCTCGAATTGCTCCGGCAGTTGAAGACCATGCACGGTATGTCGATGCTGTTCATCACCCATGATCTCGGCATTGTGCGCAAATTCGCCGATCGCGTCTGCGTCATGACCAAGGGCAGGATCGTCGAAACCGGAACGGTCGAGGAGGTCTTCGCCAATCCGAAGCATGACTATACCCGCCACCTGCTTGCCTCCGAACCGCGCGGCGAGCCGCCGCTCGCCGACCCGTCAAAGCCGATGGTGATGGAAGGGTCCGACATTCGCGTCTGGTTCCCGATCAAGGCAGGGCTGATGCGCCGCGTCGTCGATCATGTGAAGGCGGTTGACGGCATCGATCTTTCGCTGCGTGCCGGGCAGACGCTCGGCGTCGTCGGCGAGTCCGGTTCCGGCAAAACCACGCTCGGCCTGGCGCTCACCCGGCTGATTTCGTCGCAAGGGCGGATCGCCTTTGTCGGCAAGGATATAGCCGGCTATTCGTTCAGCGAGATGCGGCCGCTCCGCAACCAGCTGCAGGTGGTCTTCCAGGATCCTTACGGGTCGCTCAGCCCCCGCATGTCGGTTGGCGATATCGTCGCCGAAGGGCTGAAGGTGCATGAGCGCTCATTGACATCGGAAGAGCGCGATAAGCGCGTCTGCTGGGCGCTGGAGGAAGTCGGTCTCGATCCCCTGACCCGCTGGCGTTACCCGCACGAATTCTCCGGCGGCCAGCGCCAGCGTATCGCGATTGCCCGCGCCATGGTGCTGAAGCCGCGTTTCGTCATGCTCGACGAGCCGACCTCCGCGCTCGACATGAGCGTGCAGGCCCAGGTGGTCGATCTCCTGCGCGATCTGCAGAAGAAGCATGACCTCGCCTATCTCTTCATCAGCCACGACCTGAAGGTGGTGAAGGCGCTCGCCAACGACGTCATCGTCATGCGTTTCGGCAAGGTGGTGGAGCAGGGCCCGTCATCGGAAATCTTCCGCGCTCCGAAGGACGAATACACCAGGGCGCTGATGGCGGCCGCCTTCAACATCGAGGCGGTGCCGACATCCGCCGTGCAGCAGTAAAGATCATCATGCCGACACCTCCTCCCGTTCTCGTCGATATCAAGTTCAATCCCGAAGGCGTTGCCCGCGCGCTGGAGAAGGCGTTTCCCGATCGCGGCAGCATCAATCTCGCAAACCCTGCCGATCGGGGGCGGGATCTCAGCGAAGCGGAATATGCGCTGCTCTGGAAGCCTGATGCCGACCTTTTCGTTCGGGCGCCGAACCTCAAGGTGATCTTTTCAGGCGGCGCCGGCGTCGACCATATCATCGGCATGAACGGCCTGCCCGAGATCCCGATCGTGCGTTTCGTCGACCGCAGCCTGACGACCCGCATGAGCGAATGGGTGGTCATGCAATGCCTGATGCATCTGCGTGCCCAATATTCCCATGATATCCATCAGCGGCGGCGCCAATGGGCCAAGCTGATCGCGCCGGAGGCGGCGGAGGTCACGGTCGGCGTCATGGGCCTTGGCATTCTCGGGCTGGATGCGGTCGCCAAGCTGAAGGTCATCGGGTTTAGCGTCATCGGCTGGTCGCGCACCCGCAAGGAGATTGACGGCGTCGAAACCTTCGATGCCGGCGCCTTGGATGGCTTCCTGGCAAGCACCGACATCCTGGTCGGCCTCCTGCCGCTAACCCCTGAGACGACAGGCTTCTATGATAGCGGGCTATTTAAGAAGCTGCGTCGCAACGGCGCGCTCGGGCGCCCGGTCTTCATCAATGCCGGCCGCGGCAGAAGTCAGGTCGAAGCCGATATCGTTTCCGCCATCCGCGATGGCATCCTCGGCGGCGCTTCCCTCGATGTCTTCGTGGCGGAGCCGCTTGGTTCAGACAACCCGCTATGGGAACTGGAAAACGTCTTCCTCACGCCGCACGACGCGGCGGTTTCCGAAGAAAACGCGCTGTTCCGTCACGTCGAGACGCAGATCGCCCGTTTCGAGCGCGGCGAGCCGCTGCAATTCCTGGTCGACCGCGCCGTCGGCTATTAGTTTAAGCGTCGGGAACCTTCCACACAGCCCACCGTTTTCTCTGCGGAAGTTCTTTGGGCCGGATCGGCCTGTCAAGACAGCGGAAGGAGACGATGATGGCGCATCAGACGGAAACACGCTGGGAAAAGTCCGACGGCAAGCTTCATAAGGAAGAGCAGATCCCGCCGGTAAAGGCAAGGCAAGGGCGCGCGGGGTATCGCATCCTGCTGGTGCTGCTCGCCGCACTGGTGCTCGCTTTCGTGGTCTGGATCCCCGTCGAGATCTGGGGCAAGCGCGAAGCAAACGAGGTGGCGCCGCAGCAGCCCGGCCAGCAGTTGCAGTCGCAGCAGCCCGGCACGGCACCTGCGCCAACACTGCAAAACGGTACTGCGGTTCCGACCGAGACTGAGAATACGGCGCCGGCTGCCCCCGGTGTTGCGCCTGCAGCGCCGGCCCAACCTGCGGCGCCGGCCCAATAAACAGGCGGTGGATCACCATCGCATTCCGCCGCCACGTGCGGCGGAATGCTTATTGTTTTGTCTGGACTTTGTCTGTCGATTTTTCGATAACAAGGCGCACGAGCCGGTTCGTGCGCCGGCCCGGAACTTCGCAACACCCGGGAATTTGGCGGCACCTGACCGGAGTGGACAGGGGCAGGAATTTTATGGCCAGGACCGATATTGCAAGACGCGTCTACAATCACGCCTGGAAACTCGATCCGATCATCCGCAGCCTGATCGACACCGACTTCTATAAGCTCCTGATGCTGCAGATGATCTGGAAGCTTTACCCGGACGTGAACGCATCCTTCACGCTCATCAACCGCACCAAGCGCGTTCGGCTCGCCGATGAGATCGACGAAGGCGAATTGCGCGACCAGCTCGATCATGCCCGCACGCTGAAACTCTCCAAGAAAGAGATGATCTGGCTGGCGGGTAACAGTTTTTACGGCCGCGCGCAGATCTTCGAGCCGGAATTCCTTGCCTGGCTTTCCAATTTCCAGCTCCCCGAATACGAGCTGTCGAAGAAAGACGGGCAGTATGTCCTTGATTTCCACGGGTCCTGGAAAGAAACCACCATGTGGGAGATCCCCGCACTCGCCATCGTCAACGAGTTGCGGTCGCGCTCGGCGATGAGGGCGCTTGGTCCCTTCACCCTCGATGTGCTCTATGCCCGCGCCAAGGCGAAGATGTGGTCGAAAGTCGAGCGGCTGAAGGAATTGCCGGGCTTGCGCATCTCCGATTTCGGGACCCGCCGCCGTCACAGTTTCCTCTGGCAGCGCTGGTGCGTCGAGGCGCTGAAGGAAGGCATCGGCCCGGCCTTTACAGGCACCAGCAACGTTTTGCTGGCGATGGATTCCGATCTCGAGGCCGTCGGCACCAATGCGCACGAACTGCCGATGGTGGCTGCTGCCCTTGCGCAAACCGACGAGCAGTTGCGCAACGCGCACTACAAGATCCTGCGCGACTGGAACAAGCTCTATGGCGGCAACCTTCTGATCGTACTGCCGGATGCTTTCGGGACTGCCGCATTTCTGCGCGACGCGCCGGAATGGGTCGCCGACTGGACCGGCTTCCGCCCCGACAGCGCCCCGCCGATCGAAGGCGGTGAAAAGATCATCGACTGGTGGAAGAAGATGGGCCGCGATCCGCGCCAGAAGCTGTTGATCTTCTCCGACGGTCTCGATGTAGACGCCATCATCGACACCTACCGGCATTTCGAAGGCCGCGTACGCATGAGCTTCGGCTGGGGCACCAACTTGACGAATGATTTTTCCGGTTGCGCGCCGACCGAGATCTCTGGCCTCAATCCGATCTCGGTCGTCTGCAAGGTCAGCGACGCCAACGGCCGTCCAGCGGTAAAACTCTCCGACAATCCGCAGAAGGCGACGGGAGACCCGGCAGAGGTCGAGCGCTACCTGAAATTCTTCGGCGCCGAGGACCGGATCGATCAGACCGTTCTGGTGTAGGCAAGCGACACGGCGCCGCCATCCCGCGGCACATTGTTATGCCCGGCCATCGCATCCTCGATCGACCAGCCGAAACGCCAGGCGTCGAACATCGAGTACCATTCCTGGAAATCGGTGATCGGCAGGATATCCGGTTTCGACATCGGATTGTCAGCCAGGCTGCGGCCACGCGCACGGTCCCGTACGCCACGCTCCTGCATCGCAAGTAGAGTCTCGAACATCGTCACCCCCTTGGTCCTATCCGATAGATTTATGCAATCATGCTAATAAAGCATTGTCGAGTCCGGATACGATAATTGGAGTTTTTCACAGGATTAGCCCCAATTCGCTAGATCGGCATGATCACGGCCGAAACCGGCTCGCGGCCATTCAATCGCGATCAACGCAAGCAGCGTGACGGGGAGGCCCGGCTTCCTGGCTGGGGTCCGCCGCCGAGCCTCCCGGCTGGCCGAATCTTCTGAAAACCGGCAGCATCGACAAATTGCCGCTTTCCGCTGGGGTCGATCCAACTGTGATGAGCGGAAGAGTTAGCCGAAGGTTAATATCCACCGGCATCGTCTCAATCCAACACAACCCGCAGGCTGGCGAGCATCCCCTCGGATCTATGCGGCCAATCTGCGAAACCGCGTTCTGATCCGGTCGAGATAATAATGGCCTGGAGACGATGCTGCCGTCATCGCAAGCGCTTCGGAGGAGGGAACGCCGTCGAACAGACGTTCCTCGCCGTTCTTGAAACAAATTCTGAGCCGCCCGTCTTCCTGGCTGAAATAGACGGATTTGATGATTCTCGACTTTACCGAAAGTTCTTCCACCTGTTTTACCTCTGTTTTTTGGTTTGGCAGAACCTAAACCCAAACGTGCAAAGACGCGGTGAAGCCGCATGGTAAAAATTCAGGAATCTTGCGATGCGTTGGCGGGCGTCGACATGACCTCGTCCGAGATATTTTCAATCGGAGGTGATGGCAGTCGGTCCTCCACGGGAAGGAGGGCCTCGAGGGATATGGCGACGTTGGGACGCTGTCGCAACGGATTTACATCATCATCTCTGCAATCACGTCAGCATCCCTGTCGTCGATGCCGAACAGGCCGAAGCGGAGTTGATCACCCCAATTGGTGCCCGGCTGCGTAAAGGAAAGCCGCTCCAGCAAGGGCCGGACCGGAGTTTCCTCCGCGGGCTGCCAGTCGACATCCCGCCGCCAAGGCTTGAACCCGGTTTCCATCTCCACCTGGTAGGGTGATCTATCGCGCGCCACACCGATCGCGGTAAAGGCTTGCAGACGGTCGTTGCCGCCAAAAGTCACAGTCGGTGAATAGTAAATGACCCGGTCGCCCGGCCTGATCCGCTTGAGCGGCGGAGCCTTTCCGTGACAAACCTGCATAAACCCGGCTCGGCGGCCGATCCGGACATGCTCCGCCGAGGCAACGGCGATCCAGGCGTCCGCCATGCTCACATCTCCTCGGTCAGCGCGTAGACACGCAGACGATGTCCGTCGGGATCGACAGCGACGAAGCTCCGGCCGAAGTCGAGTTCGGTCGGCGGCAGGGCGATGGTGGCCCCTTCGCTTTCCATTCCGCATGAGTGGCGTCGACGTCGTCGCGGCCCTTCACCTTGAAGCCAATCTCGCAGTCGTGGGGGCAGGCTCCACGCCCGCCTTGCCCCACAGCCCCAAGGCGAGACCGGATGGAAGAACGAACAGAACGAAGGTCGGGCTCACCTCTACCGGCTCGCTCCCGAAAAGCCCTGCATAAAATTGCGCGCTGGTAGCGGGGTTCGTCACATAGAGAAGAATGTTGTTGGTATCGGTCACGAGAGGCTCCTGTCATTTGTTGGACAGGTATGACCCTACGGCATGCTACTGCCAGTTTCTGGCAGTAGCATCGCACGAAGCGACCTCGATCACATTATTGCTTGTACATGCAAAGATATTGACTCGCGAAGGCACCCAAGATATTGCATGTGCATACAAATAATATGAGAGAGGCCGATGAGTGCCGTAACCGTCTACACCGATTATGTTTGTCCCTTCTGCCTGCTCGCGGAGCAGGTCTTGTCCGACGCAATCGGCGAGCGCGCGATCTCAATATCCTGGCGTGCCTTCGAGCTGAGGCCCGATCCCGCGCCGACGTTGCGCCCGGAGGACCCATACCTTCCTGCCGTCTGGAGCAAATCCGTCTATCCGCCTGCGGAGAGGCTGGGCGTCCTCATCCGTCTGCCGTCGATTTCGCCTCAGCCGCGAACGGCCAAGGCGTTCGAGCTTCTTGCAATGGCGCAGGACAAGGGGCTGGATCATCCATATTCGATGCGGGTGCTGCGTGCTTTCTTCAGGAAGATCGCAACATAGGCGACCCCGAAATTCTGATCGAGCTGGCAGCGGATGCGGGCCTTGACCCAAAGGAGGCTCGGCAGGCGCTCGAAAGCGGCACTTATGCCGAACGCCATCGTCAGGCGCTACGCCACGCGCATGAAGACATGGCGATTACGTCAGTCCCCACGATTGTCGTCGGCGAACGGGTTTTCCGGGGAACGCCGCCATTGGACGATTTGCGACAAGCAATGGACCAGCTCGGCCCTATCGGCAACATCGCAGAACGTCACGAGCACTAGGCACATGCTGCCACAAGACCAACCAGCAATGAAAGGACATAGGATGAACTGGCTCTATCTTGGAATTGCCGTGATATTCGAGATCACGGTTGCAATTAGCGCAGGGAAAGCAAAGGGATTCACGAACTTTGCGTGGACTATCGTCACCCTCGTTAGCGGCGCTATCGCCACCTACTTCCTTAGTCTTGCACTTCTCACTTTCGATGTTGGCGTTGGGTACGCGATCTGGACCTCCGTTGCAGGTGTCGGGATCGTCGTCCTTGGCGCGCTGTTCTTTGGCCAACAACTGAACTGGAAGAAGGTCCTTGGGATCGCTGTCGTCATTGGCGGCGTCGTCGGCCTGCGTCTTAGCGGCGCGGCATAAAAAACCGCTGCCCTTATTTTCTCTCTCTGATCCGAAAGGAACCTGACATGACGACAACACATGAGAAGAAGGAAAACAGCGGGCGTGCATGGACGATGCTGATGTTCGCTGGCGCTTTTGAAATTGGCTACGCACTCAGTGTCGGAGGCAGCCACGCCTTTACGGTCCTGAACTGGTCGGTCGCTGCCTTGGTGTTTTTCCTGCTTACACTCTACTTCTTGAGCGTAGCCTTGCGGACGATTGATGTGGGGATCGGCTATGCTGTTTGGGCGGGTATCGGTTCTGTCGGAGCCGCCGCCTTCGGGAGCGTTCTTCTCGATCAGCCGCTGACGCTGATCCAGGCATTTTGGCTGGCGGTTATTATCGTCGGCGTCGTCTGGTTGAAGCTCGCCGACAGTGCCACGCTCCAGGGATAAGCGCGGTGATCGCTGATCGCTCGATCCGCTACACGCAACTCATGGAGGAGGCGGTCGCCTTGTCCGTGGATCATGTCCACGATGGCGGTATTCCATTCACGGCGCTTGTCGTCGATCAGAAGGGCGTTATTCTTGGACGCGGCGTCAACCGCGTTCGGGAGCAACACGATCCAACTGCCCATGCCGAGGTCGAGGCAATACGCGATGCTTGCCGCACTCACGGCACATCGCATCTGCACGGAACGACGCTGCTAGCGTCGGGAGAGCCGTGTGCGATGTGCTGGCACGAGCGCGGTCTATGCGGGCATTTCGCAGATATTCTTTGCCGCTGATCGCAACGAGGCAGCCGCGCATGGCTTCGACTATCGCGGCACGTATCAACTCTTTGCCGATGATCCGAAAACCTGGCGGTCGCCTGCCGTGAGCAAACTTGCCGTTTCGGAAGGCCTGCGCCCATTTCTGGCATTTCGATCGGGGCTGCGCGAGTCATAGCGGTGCGTCTCCCTTGAGTCAGTGCTTGTATGGACATACATATGGAGAAATTCCCGCCGGTTGCTCAAGAGGAGTCTGCATCAGTCATGTCAAAGAGAAGCGATTCATGGCTCAAGCTGATTCATGTGGTGGCCAATATCGAAGCCGATCTAGGCAAAGTTTTGCAAGAGCGGCACGGGCTTGGACTGTCGGACTACCGTGCGCTCGAGGTATTGTCGCGATCCCCGGATTCCGAGCTTCGGATGCAAGAGTTGGCCTTGCATCTGCAACTCAATCAAAGTTCAATTTCGCGAATGGTCGAGCGTTTGGAACGTGGCGGGCTGACCGTTCGCGATCTTTGCCCGGACGACAAGCGCGGAGTCTATACTGTCCTTACCGACAAAGGTCGTTTACGCCTCGAAAGCGCGCAGCCGGACTACGAAGCAGCCCTGACTGTTGCCCTCAAGGAACATGGTTGCGAGGGATTGCTGTCCAAAAAGCTGACCGACAGAAGGTGAGGACGGTCGAAAGCCCCGCGCTCGCGAGCGCATCCGAGGCGGCGAAGGGGGCTATCGGCAGGATCATCTGCGCGCGCTGGCGCAGCGCGTCGAGGTCGCGGACGACGCAATTCGCATCAAGGGATCGAAGACGGAACTGCTACGGACGCTTGTCGCTGCTACAGGCGGGAAATCGGCGGCGATTGGCGTGCCCGGAAGCGGGCTGAAATGGCGGACAGGGTGGGATTCGAACCCACGGTACGCTTTCACGTACACACGCGTTCCAGGCGTGCGCCTTAAACCACTCGGCCACCTGTCCTTCTTGGGCGTTCGCGCCTGGATAGGAGCAAATCGTCGGAACGGCGCGATATATACCGATGAATTTTTGTCGATCAACCGAAATCTAACAGTTTTTTGACTTCTTCCGATAAAACTCGCCTCCGCCCGTCCATTGTGCTTCACCCCATCGACGACTATGTATTTCTCAAGGTGGAGAATGGCGCGGCCGGCCGGGATTGTCCGGCATAACGAGCGTCGGAGGAATTGATGCGTTTCCTGTTGCGTCTGGCCAGCCTTGTCGCGCTTGCGGCGGCCGTTATTGCCGGGACCATTGATTCGATCCAGTCGGTTGCGGCGTCCTCGGTGGTGGTGACGCCGATCTCCGATGCCTGGCAGGATGTCAGCCCGGCAACCCTCACATCGCTGCAATCCTCCCTCTCCTATTATATCCACCCGCGTTTCTACGCCTTCATCTTCCAGTGGCTGATGCTGCAGCCGGCCTTTGCCGTTTTCCTGGTGATCGCGCTGCTTCTCTGGATGATCGGCTATAAGAAGCCGCAGGTGGCCGGTCGCTTCACCGCATAGGCAAGCCATCTTGCCGCCGCGGATCGGCCGGGACCCCGGTCGGGCGCCAATGTTTCCGTAGCCGCGGAATGGCCGGTGGATTGGCTGGAAATTTGGCATCCCGGCGGCGGAGATGTCTAAAAATCAGCCCCCGAGAACGGATTTTCGGCAATCCCTGCAAATCTTTACCAGCCGAAAAATTTCTGGTGAATTTTTCCGTGAGCCATGCAAGGATGCGCGCAGCCAGGCCTCCGGGGGGAGGTCGGTGGTTCCGCAGACATGTCCGGAAAGGACTTGCGGGAGGACCCCTAACGAATAGCAACAACAGGGCTGCACAATGAAAAAATCCCTTCTCACTCTCCTTGCCGTGGCTGCCATGTCGACGACGGCGCTGGCTGCCGATGTCAAGCCGGCGCTGGTTTACGGCACCGGCGGGAAGTTCGATAAGTCCTTCAATGAGGCGGCCTACAACGGTGCCGAGAAGTTCAAGGCCGAAACCGGCATCGCCTATCGCGACTTCGAGCCGACCGGCGACACCCAGGGTGAACAGGCCATCCGCAATTTCGCAAGCCGCGGTTTCAATCCGGTGGTTGCCGTTTCCTTCGCCTGGACCTCGGCCATCGAGAAGGTCGCAGCCGAATTCCCCGATACCAAGTTCATCATCGTCGACGCTGTCGTCGACAAGCCGAACGTCCGCTCGGTGGTCTACAAGGAAGAAGAGGGTTCCTACCTCGTCGGCGTTCTCGCCGGCATGGCGTCGAAGACCGGCAAG
This sequence comes from Rhizobium sp. F40D2, assembly GCF_051810745.2. Classification (NCBI taxonomy): domain Bacteria; kingdom Pseudomonadati; phylum Pseudomonadota; class Alphaproteobacteria; order Hyphomicrobiales; family Rhizobiaceae; genus Rhizobium; species Rhizobium sp. F40D2. Next base: position 1,379,460 of record NZ_CM131436.1, on the reverse strand, counting down.
GTCGGCTTCGTCGGCGGCATGGACATTCCGCTGATCCGCAAGTTCGAATGCGGCTACGAGCAGGGCGCACGCGCCGCCAAGGCCGATGTCGAAGTTTTTCAGAACATGACCGGCACCACGGGTGCAGCCTGGAACGACCCGGTTCGCGGTGGCGAACTCACAAAGAACCAGATCGATCAGGGCGCTGATGTCATTTACGCGGCAGCCGGCGCTACCGGTCTCGGCGTTCTGCAGACGGCTGCCGACAACAAGAAGCTGTCGATCGGCGTCGATTCCAACCAGAACCATCTGCATCCGGGCTCCGTCCTGACCTCGATGGTCAAGCGCGTCGACCTCGCCGTCTACAACGCCTATACCGACACCAAGAACGACAAGTTCACCGGCGGCGTCCAGGCGCTCGGCGTCAAGGAAGATGGTGTTGGCGCCGCGATCGACGACAACAACAAGTCGCTGATCACGCCGGAAATGCAGGCGGCTGTCGACAAGGCCAAGGCCGATATCATCGCAGGCACGATCAAGGTTCACGACTATACCTCGGACAACGCTTGCCCGAAGTGATCCGCGCCCGGATGTGATCGACGATTGAGATCGGGCGTATGGCGGAGGGGATTTTCGCCATACGCCCTTTTCTTATTTGGAGCCTGCAGTGACAGATAAGCCCGCTATCGAGCTTGTCGGCATCGATAAGAAATTCGGTGCCGTCCATGCCAACAAGGACATCAACCTCACCGTTGCCAAGGGGACGATCCACGGCATCATCGGTGAAAACGGCGCCGGAAAATCGACGCTGATGTCGATCATCTACGGTTTTTACCATGCCGACAGCGGCGAAATCCGCGTCAATGGCAATCCCGTCACGATCCGCGACAGTCAGGCGGCGATCGCCACCGGCATTGGCATGGTGCACCAGCATTTCATGCTGGTCGATAATTTCACGGTGCTCGAGAATATCATGCTCGGCGCCGAAGGCGGCATGCTGCTGGCGAGAGGCGTCGCATCGGCCCGCGCCGAACTCAAGCGGCTGGAAACCGAATACGGCCTCGAGGTCGATCCGGACGCGCTGATCGAAGAGCTGCCGGTCGGCCTGCAGCAGCGCGTCGAAATCCTGAAAGCCATGTATCGCGGCGCCGAGATCCTGATCCTCGACGAGCCGACGGGTGTTCTGACGCCGGCCGAAGCCGACCACCTCTTCCGCATTCTCAAGGTGCTGCGCGACCAGGGAAAGACGATCATCCTCATCACCCATAAGCTGCGCGAGATCATGGCGATCACCGACACGGTCTCGGTCATGCGCCGCGGCGAGATGGTCGCGACCCGCAAGACGGCGGAAACGACGGTGGAAGAGCTTGCCGAGCTGATGGTCGGCCGCCGCGTGCTGCTGCGCGTGCAGAAGGGCAAGGCGAACCCGGGAGCGGCTGTCCTCTCCGTCCGCAACCTGACGGTCAAGGACAATCGCGGCGTCACCATGGTCGACAATGTCTCCTTCGACGTGCGCGCCGGCGAGATCGTCGGTATTGCCGGGGTTGCCGGCAACGGCCAGTCCGAATTGCTGGAGGCGATCGCCGGCATCCGCAAGCCCGCCTCCGGCGAAATCCTTCTCGACGGCCAGACGATCGACAAGGCCGATCCCGCCCGCCTGCGCGAACTCGGGCTCGCCCATATTCCCGAAGACCGCCACCACATGGGCCTGGTTTTGAAATTCGAGGAATATGAAAACTCCGTGCTCGGCTACCACCGGCGTCCGGGCTACAGCAAAGGTCCGCTGCTCGATCTCGAGGCGATCCGCAGGGATGCGATGGAGAAGATCGAAAAATACGACATCCGCCCGCCGAACCCGCGGCTGAAGACGGCGAATTTCTCAGGCGGGAATCAGCAGAAGATCGTCGTCGCCCGCGAAATCGAGCGCGACCCGAAGATGCTGATCATCGGCCAGCCGACCCGCGGCGTCGATATCGGCGCCATCGAATTCATCCACCGCCGGATCATCGAAATGCGCGACGCGGGCAAGGCGATCCTGCTCGTCTCCGTCGAACTCGATGAAATCCGCTCCCTTTCAGACCGTATCCTTGTCATGTTTGCCGGCCATGTGGTCGGCGAGAAGACGCCCGATGCCGGTGAACAGACCCTCGGCCTGATGATGGCCGGCATTGCCGCGTGAGGCCTTTATGAGCACTGCTTCCGTTCCGCTGCCAAACTGGATCAACTACGGCCTGATCCCGCTTCTGAACCTCGTCGTCGCATTCCTGATTTCCGGATTCGTCGTCTGGCTGATCGGCGAGAGCCCGCTCGCTGCGCTGTCGCTGCTGATCGAAGGCGCGTTCGGTAGCGGCGAAGGCATCGGCTTCACGCTCTACTATGCGACGAGCTTCATCTTCACCGGTCTTTCCGTAGCTGTCGCCATCCATGCCGGCCTGTTCAACATCGGCTCGGAGGGCCAGGCCTATGTCGGTGGGCTGGGTTGCGCGCTGGTGGCGCTCGCGCTCGACAATTACGTGCCGTGGTATGTGACGATGCCGATCGCCGTCGTCGGCGCCGGCCTCTTCGGTGCCGCCTGGGCCTTCATCCCCGCTTTCCTGCAGGCCAAGCGCGGCAGCCATATCGTCATCACGACGATCATGTTCAACTATATCGCCGCCGCTCTGATGGTCTATCTGCTGGTGCACGTGCTGATCGTGCCGGGCAAGATGGCGCCGGAAACCCGCACCTTCCTCGAAGGCGGGCAGCTTCCCAAGCTTGGCTGGGTCATGAGCATTTTCGGCAGCAAATTGGGTGCTGCGCCGTTCAACGTCTCCTTTATCATCGCCCTTCTTGCCGCCTGGTTTGTCTGGATTCTCATCTGGCGTACCAAGCTCGGCTTCGAGATGCGGACGCTGGGTGTGAGTTCGACGGCTGCCGAGTATGCCGGTATTCCCTATGCGCGGATTGTCATCATCGCCATGCTGCTTTCCGGCGCGCTTGCCGGCATGATGGCTTTGAACCCCGTCATGGGCTCTTCCGCCCGCCTGCAGGTGGAGTTCGTCGGCGGCGCCGGCTTCGTCGGCATCGCGGTGTCGCTGATGGGCCGCAACCATCCGCTCGGCATCATCTTCGCCGCGATCCTCTTCGGCATCCTTTATCAGGGCGGCGACTGGATCTCCTTCGAAATGCCGAACATCACCCGCGAGATGATTCTCGTCATCCAGGGTCTGGTGATCCTGTTCGCCGGCGCCCTGGAACATATGTTCCGGCCGGCTATGGTCCACCTCTATCAACAGTTCAAGCGAGCCTGAGGAGCGGACGATGGATTATTACGACATCTTCATCAGCGTTCTGAGCTCGACGATCCGCCTGTCGATTCCGCTGATTTTCACCGCCCTTGCCGGCCTGTTTTCGGAACGCGCCGGCATTTTCGACATCGGCCTTGAGGGAAAGATGCTGGGCTCGGCCTTTGCGGCCGCCTGTATTGCCTATCTCACCGGTTCGGCCTGGCTCGGGCTCGGTGCCGGCATCGTTTGCTCGGTGGCGCTCAGCCTGGTGCATGGCTTTGCCTCGATCACCAACCGGGGCAACCAGATCGTCTCGGGTGTGGCGATCAACTTCTTCATCGCCGGCATCACCATCGTGCTCGGCCAGGCCTGGTTCGGCCAGGGCGGGCGCACGCCGCAGCTGTCGGCGGAGGCCCGCTTCGCGCCGATCATCCTGCCCGGCGCCGATGCCGCCCGCGGCATACCGATCCTCGGCCCGCTCTATGCCAACGTCATATCGGGCAATAATATCCTGACTTACCTTGCCTTTCTTGCCGTGCCCTTCTCCTGGTGGGTGCTTTATCGCACGCGTTTCGGCCTGCGCCTGCGCGCTGTCGGCGAAAACCCGGGTGCGGTCGATACGGCCGGCATCTCGGTCGCCTGGCTGCGCTACCGCGCCGTCATGTGCGCCGGCATCCTCTGCGGCTTTGCCGGCACCTATCTGGCGATCGCCCAGTCCGCTGCTTTCATCAAGGACATGTCGGCCGGCAAGGGCTATATCGCGCTCGCCGCCCTCGTCTTCGCCAAGTGGAAGCCGGTGCCTGTCATGTTCGCCTGCCTGCTCTTCGGCTTCCTCGATGCGCTGGCGAATTTCATGCAGGGAAAGCAGGTGCCGCTGATCGGCGAGGTGCCGGTCCAGGTCTTCCAGGCGCTGCCCTATATCCTCACCTGCATCCTGCTTGCCGGCTTCATCGGCGTCGCGACACCGCCCAAGGCCGGCGGTGTGCCCTATACGAAGGAGCGTTGATATGTCTCACGACCTGTTCGAAGCCGCTCGCGGCGCCATGGCTTTTGCCCATGCGCCTTATTCGAAATTTCCGGTCGGTGCGGCGATCCGCGCCGAGGACGGCAAGGTTTATACCGGCGCCAACATCGAAAACCTGTCCTTTCCGCAAGGGTGGTGCGCCGAGCCGACGGCGATCAGCGCCATGATCATGGGCGGCGCCAAAAAGATCGTGGAAATGGCGGTCATCGCCGAAAAACTGCCGCTCTGCCCGCCCTGCGGCGGTTGCCGCCAGAAGATCTCGGAATTCGCCTCCAAGGACACGAAGATCTATCTCTGCGATGAGGCGGGCGTGCAGAAAACCATGACGATGGAAGAGCTCCTTCCCTTCAGCTTCGAGACCGAACTCGGATGAGGGCGACGGTCGATCTGCTCGTCGCATTGCTCGGCGCCATCAAGCCGCGCCACGGCATCGTGCTCGGCTCCGGCCTCGGCTCTCTCGTTGATCAGCTGGACGGCGCCGTGCGTATTCCCTATCGCGACCTACCGGGCTTTCCCGTCAGCGCCGTCTCCGGCCATGCGGGCGAGGTCGTCGCCGGCCGGCTCGGCGGCGTGCCCGTCGTCATGCTCTCCGGCCGCGTGCATTATTACGAGAAGGGCGATGCCAACGCCATGCGCCTGCCGATCGAGGTGCTGAAGGCGCTCGGCGTCGAGGCGCTGATCCTGACCAATTCGGCCGGATCGCTGCGCGACGACATGCCGCCGGGTTCGGTGATGCAGATCACCGATCACATCAACTATTCCGGCATTAACCCGCTGATCGGCGAGGAAAGCGATCATCGTTTCGTCGGCATGACCAATGCTTACGATGCCGGCCTCGCTGCGGCGATGCGGAAGGCAGCGGCAAAGCTCAAAATCGAGCTGGCGCAAGGTGTGTACATGTGGTTCTCCGGTCCAAGCTTCGAAACGCCGGCCGAAATCCGCATGGCGCGCATCCTTGGCGCCGATGCCGTCGGCATGTCGACGGTGCCGGAGGTGATCATCGCAAGAATGCTGGGCCTCAGGGTTGCCGCCGCCTCCGTTATCACCAACTATGGGGCAGGCATGACCGGCAATGAGCTCAGCCATGAAGAAACCAAGGATATGGCGCCCGTCGGCGGTACCCGCCTCGCCGCCATATTGAAAGAGATGATTGCGGCCAGAACCGGATGATTTTAGGCCGGGTCGGCCTAAAATCTGAATCCTGTTTTACATTAGATAGTGAGAGCATGCTGTCATGAGAAAAGCGCTCACACTTTTCGGCATCATGCTCTAGAGGAAGCGAAAATGAATAGCCATTCCAACCGGGAAACGGCGGCTGTTGCCCTTTCCCTACTCGATCTGACCAATCTGAAGGATGATTGCACCGAGGCGCAGATCGAGGCACTCTGCACCCGCGCGCAGACGCCCTATGGCAACAGCGCTGCCATCTGCATCTGGCCGCGCTTCGTCGCTTATGCCCGCAACATCCTCGGCACCGGCCATGCCGTGCGGATCGCGACCGTCGTCAATTTCCCCACCGGTGACATGGAAGTGGCCGACGTCGCCGCCGAAACTCGCGAGGCGATTGCCGATGGCGCCGATGAGATCGATCTGGTCATTCCCTACCGCAAGCTCATATCAGGCAATGAGAAGGCGCTGACCGATATGGTCAAGGCGGTGCGCGCCGAATGCGCCGGTCCCGTCCTGCTGAAAGTCATTATCGAGGCCGGCGAGTTGAAGGATGCTGCCTTGATCCGCCGCGCCTCTGAACTGGCCATCGAAGCCGGCGCCGATTTCATCAAGACCTCCACCGGCAAGGTCGCCGTCAACGCGACGCTCGAAGCCGCCGACATCATGATCCGCGCCATTCGCCAGAGTGGCCGCAAGGTCGGCTTCAAGCCGGCCGGCGGCATCGGCTCGGTCGCCGATGCGGCGCTTTATCTGAGCCTGGCCGAAACCATCATGGCGCCCGACTGGCCGATGCCGTCAACTTTTCGCTTCGGCGCTTCCGGTCTGCTCGACGATATCCTGGCGGTTCTGAGCGGGACACAATCTGCACCTGCTACGGCGTCGAGCTATTGAAATGATCCCGCAGGAGATCATTCGGCGCAAACGCGATGGCGACGAACTCGACCCCGCCGATATCCGGTCTTTCATCGCAGCCCTCGCTGCCGGCCAGCTATCGGAAGGCCAGATCGGCGCCTTCGCCATGGCCGTCTGGTTCAAGGGCATGTCGCGCGAGGAAATCGTTGCTCTGACGCTGGCGATGGCCGATTCCGGCGATCGGCTGCAATGGCCGGATATCGGCCGCCCGATCGCCGACAAACATTCGACCGGCGGAGTCGGCGACAATGTTTCGCTGATGCTGGCGCCGATTGCTGCCGCCTGCGGCCTGGCCGTTCCGATGATATCGGGGCGAGGCCTCGGTCATACCGGGGGCACGCTCGATAAGCTCGAATCCATTCCCGGCTATGGGATCACCCCGGATGCCGGCCTGTTCCACAAGGTCGTGAAGCGGGCGGGATGCGCCATTATCGGTCAGACCGGCGCCCTGGCGCCGGCCGATGGCAGGCTCTATGCCGTGCGCGATGTGACCGCTACGGTTGATTCCATTCCTCTCATCACCGCCTCCATCCTGTCGAAGAAACTTGCGGCCGGACTTGAGACCCTGGTGCTCGACGTCAAGGTCGGCAACGGCGCCTTCATGGCCGACCGCGCCCAGGCGGAGATCCTGGCGCAGTCGCTGGTCGAGGTTGCCAATGGCGCAGGCGTCAGAACCTCGGCGCTGATCACCGACATGAACCAGCCGCTCGCCGATGCCGCCGGCAATGCCGTAGAAATGCGTAATTGCCTGGCTTTCCTGGCGGGTGGGAAGGCGGACACGCGGCTTGAGGCCGTCGTTCTTGCCTTTGCCGCCGAGATGCTGGTGAAATCGGGTATTGCCGCGTCCTTTGAAGAAGGCGAGGGGATGGCGCGTCGGGCGCTGTCATCGGGAAAGGCTGCTGAGGTTTTCGCGCGCATGGTATCCATGCTTGGCGGCCCGGCCGATCTCATGGAAAACCCCGACAGGTATCTCGCCAGGGCGCCTGTGGAAAAGCCTGTCCTTGCCGCCCGGTCCGGCTGGCTTGCCGCATGCGACGCGCGCGGCATCGGCGTCAGCGTCATCGATCTTGGCGGCGGCAGACGCCATCCGGCCGACCGGATCGATCATCGCGTCGGCTTCTCCGAATTGCTGCCGCTTGGCACCCGCGTGAGCGCGGGTGAGCCGATCGCGCTGGTTCATGCCGCCGACGACGCAGCGGCGGAAAGGGCAGCGGCGGCACTTGCCGCGCATTACAACATCACCGAGGAAAAGCCGGAGTTGACGCCGGTGATTTCGACCCGGATCTGACGCGGTTATTGCTTGAGGCTCAGCGACCCGTCGGCGACGGAATAGGAGGCGAGCTTCTGCAGGAAGCTCATGCCGACCAGCGTCGTTGTCAGCGCATCGTCCTTGAGGATAAAGGCTTCGACATCCCGCACGCGAATGCCGCCGATTTCGACCCGATCGAGCATCACGTGTGCAGCCTTCGTCTGGCCGTTGGCCGTGTTGACGCCGTAGCGGAAATCGAGCTGGGTGGCGGTGTAGCCGAGCCGGCGGGCGAGCGTCTCGTTGAGTGCCACATAAGTCGCGCCGGTATCGATCAGGCCCTGCACCGGCTTGCCGTTGATCTTGAAGCTGCCGGTATAATGCCCCTGGGCATCCGCCTGCAGGCGGATTGCATTGCCGGCGGAGACCGGCGCGGGTGCTGCGGGCTTGTCGTTTTCGGTTGAGATGTAATTGGCGGAGAGAGCGTCGGCAGGCTGCTGGCTGGTGCTTCCGAAGAAGGAAGGCGCCTGTGTGGCCAGCACCGCGGCGATGCTGGCGAATATGACGGTACGCACGAGCATGAAACAGAAATCCTTCCTGTATAAACCCGGCTTCATGCAGGGCCTCATGCTTCAAACTTGCTAAGCTGCAAATCCTGATAAGTTGCTAATATCGACAATGAAAAGGCCCGGAGCGAGACGTCCGGGCCTTAAGTCTTTCGATTTGGTAAAGGAAGGCTGAAATTACTTGGTGCCGTACATGCGGTCGCCGGCATCGCCGAGGCCGGGCACGATATAGCCCTTCTCGTTGAGATGACTGTCGATCGAGGCGGTGAAAACAGGAACGTCGGGATGGGCGGCGCGGAAGTTCTGGATGCCTTCCGGGGCGGCGAGCAGGCAGAGGAAGCGGATATTGTGGGCGCCGCGTTCCTTGAGCTTGTCGATTGCGGCGATCGAGGAATTGCCGGTTGCCAGCATCGGGTCGACGACGATGATCAGGCGCTCGGCCACGTCCTCCGGCGCCTTGAAGTAATATTCGACCGGCTGCAGCGTCTCGTGATCGCGGTAGACGCCGATATGCGAGACGCGGGCGGAGGGCACGAGATCGAGCATACCCTCGAGCAGCCCGTTACCGGCACGCAGGATCGAGGCGAAGACCAGCTTCTTGCCTTCGAGAATTGGCGATTCCATCGTCTGCAGTGGCGTCTCGATCGTTTCCATCGTCAGTTCGAGATCGCGGGTCACTTCGTAACAGAGCAGTGTGGAGATTTCGCGCAGCAATCGCCGGAAACTTCCCGTCGATGTCTCCTTGCGCCGCATGATGGTGAGCTTGTGCTGTACAAGCGGATGATCGATGACCGTGACGCCGTCCATGGGGAAGCCTTTCATTCTTTCTATCGAATGTTTCTTTCACGGAAATCGGCCCGACCGCAAGAGTGGCGGCAAATTTGCACCGATCTTCCCCAGCCGCACCCGATATTTGGCGTCAAAGCCGGGCGAGCAGCGCCTTGCGTGTCTCTTCGTCAACGAAGGCAGCTTCGATCGCCGTTCGCGTCATGGCATCGATCTCGGCGTCGCTGAAGCCGAAAGCCTCGGCGGCAAGTTCGTATTCCCGCGCAAGCGACGTATGAAAGAAAGGCGGATCGTCCGAGCTGATCGTCACCGGCACCCCAGCTTCCTTCAGCCGGCGCAGCGGATGCGAAGCGAAATCGGGAAAGACCTTGAGCGCGATATTGGAGCCCGGGCAGATCTCGAGCACGGTGCCGAGATCAGCAAGCCGCTTCACCAGGTCGGCATCCTCGATGGCGCGCACGCCATGGCCGATGCGCGAGGGGCGCACCGCGTCGAGCGCGTCGGCGACGCTGAAGGCGCCGCAGACCTCGCCGGCATGGATGGTCAGCCCCAGTCCCGCATCGCGGGCGATATCGAAGGCCCTGATATAGTCGGCGACGCGACCCATGCGCTCCTCACCGGCAAGGTTGAAGCCGGTTATCAAAGGATTGCCGGCCTTTGCCGCGTATTCGGCCGCGCCGATGACGCTGTCCGGACCGAAATGCCGCTCGCCGGTGACGATCAGCCGAGCTTCGATGCCGCTCCTTTCCCTGGCCCGCCGGATGCCCTCGCAGATGCCTGACATATAGGAATCGGCGCCGAGCCCGATCTGTTTGCCATGATCGGGCGAAACGATAAGTTCGCTGTAGATCGTATTTATGCCGGCAAGTTCGTCGAGATAGGTCTCGGTCAGAAGCGCATAGTCCTCCTCGGTCCTGTAGACCTCGGAAACCTTGTCGTAACATTCGAGGAAACTTGCGAAGTCATGCCAGACATAGGCTCCGCCGCGAAGCTGGCCACTGATGTCGACGCCGTATTTGCGCGCCTGCGCCGCGGTCAGTTCAGGAGGTGCCGCACCCTCCAGATGGCAGTGCAATTCGACCTTCTTCAAATGCGACGTCACAGAAAACTCCTTCCATGCGGTCCGGCCGGAATGCCGAGATGGCGCGCAATGCTCTCGCCGATATCGGCATAGCTGCGGCGCACGCCGATCGAACGCGACCGGATGCCGGGGCCATAGGCGATGACAGGCACGCGCTCGCGCGTATGGTCCGTGCCGCGCCAGGTCGGGTCGCAACCGTGATCGGCGGTGAGCACGACGAGATCGCCCGGCTTCAGTTTCTTATGAACTTCGGCCAGGCGTGCATCGAAGGCTTCGAGCGCCGCGGCATAACCCGGCACATCGCGGCGATGGCCGTAAATCATGTCGAAATCGACAAAATTGGTGAAAACGAGATCGCCGTCCTCGGCCTCGTCGATGGTGGAGAGCGTCGCATCCATCAGCGCCTCGTTGCCATTCGCCTTGATGAGGCGCGAAATCCCTTGATGCGCGAAGATGTCGCCGATCTTTCCCACGGCGTGCACGTGCCGGCCGTTTTCGATCAGCCGGTCAAGCAGCGTCGGCTCCGGTGGTAGCACGGAGAAGTCGCGCCGGTTTCCGGTGCGCTGGAAGGTTGAGCTGGAATGACCGATGAAGGGCCGGGCGATGACACGGCCGATATTGTAGCGATCGAGCAGTCCCCGGGCTACCTGGCAGAAGGCGAGCAGTCGATCGAGGCCGAAATGCACTTCGTGCGCCGCGACCTGGAAGACCGAATCCGAGGAGGTGTAGCAGATCGGCTTGCCGGTGCGGATATGCTCCTCGCCAAGCCTGGCAATGATTTCCGTTCCCGAAGCATGGCAATTGCCGAGAATGCCGGACACGCCGGCCTCCCTGCAGAGCGCGTCGATCAGTTCCTCGGGAAAGGCCTCGCCCTCCGTCGGGAAATAACCCCAATCGAAACTGACGGGTGTTCCCGCGATCTCCCAATGGCCTGACGGCGTATCCTTGCCGCGGGAGATTTCGGTGGCGGCGCCGTAAATGCCGTAGACCTTCTCCGGGATCGGCATGCCGGCCGGGAACCGGCCGGAGGCGGAGCGGGCGATCTGCATCAGCCCGAGTTCCGACAGGTTGGGCAGGCAAAGCGGCCCGCTGCGCAATCCGGCGCGGTCTCCGGCACCGGCCGCGCAGAACTCGGCGATATGGCCGAGCGTATCGGCGCCCTCATCGCCATAGGCCGCTGCATCCGGCGCTCCGCCGACACCGAAGGAATCCAGAACGAAAAGAAAGGCACGCGCCATTTTACACCCGAAGAACCGATCGCCGCCCCGGAAACGTCGGAGGCAGCATAGCCTCAGCCATATAATGCTGCGACCGGCTTGGCAAATTCGAGAAGGGGCGTCAGCAGTCGCCGCAAGGGATCGAGTCGCCTTGCCGCTGGCGGTAGAAATAGCTGCGGCTGATGGTGATCGTGCGCATGCCGTCCGGCATGAAGTTCGGCGCAAACAGGAACATCCTATAGGGGATGCTGAGCTCGGTACGGACAAGGAAGCTGTTCGCCGTCTTCATATCGGATGGTACATTGCTCACGGCCGTGTTTTTAGCATAGGGCACCGTCCCGTCCTGCGCCCAGGACCAGAGCACCTTCGCGTTGGCGCTGGCATCGATGGTGATCCCGGTGATCTTCAGCGTCAGCGACGTCGTGTTGTAGGGCACGAAGATCGAGTTTGCGACCGACGGCATCTGCGCAAGCGCGCTCTTGGTGACGGATTGCTGTTGGGTGACGACGTCGGCCACCGTGCCTGCGGCGCGTGTCGCCCGTTTGCTGACGCTGAGGCCGATCGTGATCTCGAAAGCGCCGATATAGAGCATGATGAGCACGGGAAAGAGGATCGCGAATTCGATCGCTCCGGCGCCCTCGCGCTCTCGGGTCAGCCGCCGCGCCGTCAATACCAGCCTGGTGAACGGGTTGCGAAGGGCCATTATGGATACTGCTCGTTCTGGAAGGCTGCGGTGGCGACGATCAGATAATAACTCGGCATCGAACCGTCGGAGGGCCGTATCGTCGTGATATACGGCCGGACCAGATCCGTGATGATTTCCCAGCGGTAGTAGGCGCGGACCATGTTGATGGTGCCGGCGCCGCCCGGCGTATATTTGAAGGCAGCCGTGTTGATGTCGGCATATTTGTTGGTGGAAAGCTTGGGAATCGTCGTCGGAATGGCTGAGAAGGTGCTGAACGTCTGCACATCCACGTAGAGCTTGCTCGGCGTAGCCACTTCGGTCGTCGAGCAGCGGATCAGGATCGAGATCTCATTGCAGAAAGCCTGGCGGAACTGCGCCTGGTTCATATCGGTCGTGCGGCCGAGATTATAGGTGATCTGCCCGGTTCGCATCTTGCGGCTCATCGTATCGACGGCGTTGGAAACGAGCTCCTCGGCAGCGAAGGCGACGAAGGTTTCGAGGATTGCGAAAATCACCAGGAAATAGGGAATGGCGAGCAAGGCGAATTCGATCGCCGCAGCTCCCTCGCGCGAGCGGGCGAGAGCGCGAAACCGCAAGAATCGGAACGGCGCTTGGGAGTGTGCCTTATCCGTGTTCTGATCAATTACCGTCATTGCCTGGACCCGAGCGACATTCTCTGTCCGCCACACTAGGGTCCGTTCGTTGATTTTCCGTTTCAGTCTGACGCGACGATTTTAACGAATAGCTAAAGTAAGGGCGGGAAGCCGATCAGGGCGAGGTGGTGTCGGTCGCCGCCTGCTGCGCATGCTGTTCGCAGTTCGGCGTGCAGGACAGCACGGAGCGCTCGGTCTGCCGGTAGACGCGCACCGTATTGCCCTCATCGATCGACACCAGGATACGCTCGTCGAGGATGGCGTTACCGTCGGCATCGAGCAGAACCAGATTGGTGGTGCCGAAGCTGCGTCCTGTGAGGACGATGGTCTTGGCGTCGGCGACGGTCGCATCGGCGACCTTGGCATTGCCGACGATGACCTTGCTGACAGGGCGGTCGAGCTTCAATACGCGCGCGTGATCCATATAAACGCGCAGCATGTCATCGTCTGCGGCCGCGGAAACTCCCGAAACACCGAAAACGGCGATCATGCCGGCAAAGAGAATGGTTTTGCCGCTCGATGACATTTGGTCCTCTTTCACGATCACAGCGCAATATCGGCATAGAATGGAAAAAAATGGTGAACGAAGCCTTAAGCCAGCAGCCCTGTTCCAGAATGAGGCGCGATGATCCGATTTGGCACGGCCTCTGAGGCGCACGCGGCGGTTGGGCGCCGTGCCGTGTGCTATTTCCGGATGAATGCAGCTGATATAGCGGGAATATTGTTAAATATTGAGGTAAGCCCGTAAGAAAATACTTACTCTACAAAGGCATGTTGTCTCGTTCAAATCTCGTTAACTCTTTTCCTTAAGCCGATGGAAACGCCCATTCGCTAGGTTGCAGTCATCCGATCAACGGCAACAGTTGGCGGACGTGCTGAACATCAACTGGAGTTAGGAGTTACCATGACCAAGCTTTTTAGCCGTTTTCTGAAGGACGAATCCGGCGCGACCGCAATCGAATACGGCCTGATCGCCGCCCTCATTTCCGTAGCGCTCATCACCGGCGCAACGGCTCTCGGCGGCAAGATCGGCGACACGTTCAACAACCTGAGCGACCGTATGGATGGAGCCGCCACCGCTGCTAGCGGCCAGTAAGCACAGGGACGCCGCCAGCGGCGTCCGTTATGCTGGCGGGATTTGCTCCGGCCGAACTAAGAGCGGGCTCACAGGCTGAACGGCCGTGAGCCTTTTCGCATCATGTTTCAGAATCGGGTATACGCATGATCGCAGCTGCAGTCTTTGTCATCCTGCCACTCTGCCTCGCCATGGCGGCCTTCTCGGATCTGTTCACCATGACGATTCCGAACCGCGTTTCCCTGATCCTCATCGCCTCCTTCTTCGTTCTCGCGCCCCTGTCCGGCCTTGCCTTGCAGACGATCGGCATGCATCTCGCCGCCGCCGCCATCGTCTTTTCCGCCTGCTTCGCTCTTTTTGCCTTCAATGTGATGGGCGGCGGCGACGCCAAACTGTTGAGCGCCACCGCGCTCTGGTTCGGTCTGAACGGATCCCTTCTTTTCTTGATGACCGATGTTGCCATCATCGGCGGCTTGATCACCTTGCTGATCCTGCTGGTGAGAGCACAATCGAACACGATCCTCGCTATCGGCCTGCCGGTGCCGAATTCGGTCCTATGCGCCAAGAAGATCCCCTATGGCATTGCGATCGCGATTGGCGGCTTCATGGCCTTCCCGTCCTCGCCGCTCTTCCTCGCCACGCTGGAAAGCTTGAAATAACGGCATTTTAAATGCCCGTTAACTTAAAATGTAAGCGTTCCATTAACCATAATTATACCAATTGCTGAGCATTCTGCAGGGCGAACATATCGTGCCCTGAGGAATGATCGATGAAACCGGCCCGCCTTATAATCCTAGCTGTCGCCGTGGTGGCAGCCGGCCTCGCCGGCTTCCTGGCGATGCAAATGGCGGGCAATGGTGGTGTCGTCACCCAGGTTCAGTCGGTCATCGAGAAAGAGCCGACCGTCAATATCCTCGTCTCCAGCGCCAATCTGGCGGTCGGCGAAAGGCTCGATGATAAGTCGGTTCATTGGATGCCCTGGCCGCAGGGCGGTGTCGTCCCGGGCCTGATCACCGAAGCCGAGAAGCCGGACGCGATCAAGGATCTGCAGGGTGCCGTCGTGCGTCTGCCGATTTTCGAAGGCGAACCGATCCGGCCGGAAAAAGTCGCCGATTCCAACAGCCGCATCCTTTCCTCGCTCTTGCCGGCCGGCAAGCGCGCCGTCGCGACCGAAATATCGGTGGCGACGGGTGCCGGCGGCTTCATCCTGCCGAACGACCGCGTCGACGTCATCATGGTCCGCAAGGGCACAGAGGCCAATAAGCTCATCACCGAAACCGTGCTGAGCAATGTCCGCGTCCTCGCCATCGACCAGCAGATCCAGGAAAAGGACGATGGCTCGAAGGCCGTGGTCGGCACGACCGCCACACTCGAGCTCACGCCGGATCAGACCAAGGTTCTCGCCGTCGCCCAGCAGATGGCGGACCGGCTGTCGCTGGCGCTGCGCTCGGTCGCCGATGCGCAGGAGCAGGATACCAGCGCTGCCGACTATCTGCTGAGCGGCGACAACGGCAGTGCGAGCATTCAGGTCATCAAATCGGGCGCCATCGTCACCGATGCCAGCGCAGCGCCGAAGGCGGAGTAAAAGAACGTGCAAATGGGCAATTCAACGCGGCGCGCCGGGCTTCTCCTCACAGGTCTTATCTCGCTCGCGGTCTGCGTCTCCGGCATCGTTCCGGCCTTTTTCGCGCAGCTTCTAGGGTCAAGCGAGGCACGTGCCGATTCCGAAAATCTGGTCCGCATCTCCCAGACCGGCCGCGACGCCCACCGCCGGCTGAAGCTCGGGCTGAACAAGGCCGTCGTCGTCGATCTGCCCGAGGATGCGCATGATATTCTTGTTTCCGATCCGACCATGGCCGATGCCGTCACCCGAACCTCGCGGCGCATCTATCTGTTCGGCAAGAAGGTCGGCCAGACGAATATTTTCGTTTTCGGCGCCGGCGGGCAGGAGATCGTCAATCTCGACATCGAGATCGAGCGCGATGTTTCCGGCCTCGAAGTCAATCTCCACCGTTTCATTCCAGACTCCAACATCAATGTCGAAATCGTCTCCGACAACATCGTGCTGACCGGCACCGTGCGCACGCCGCAGGATGCCACGCAGGCGGCCGATCTGGCGCAGGTCTTCCTGAAGGGCGGCGAGGCGACGACCAGAACCGAGACGGCATCGGGTACCGGCGGCGACAGCTCGGTGGCGCTCTTTGCCGAAGGCCGCCAGACCTCGCAGGTCGTCAACCTGCTGCAGATCGAAGGCGAAGACCAGGTCACCCTGAAAGTGACGATCGCCGAGGTCCGCCGCGAGGTGCTGAAGCAGCTCGGCTTCGACAATCTGGTTTCCAATTCCTCCGGCATGACGGTCGCCCAGCTCGGCAGCCCCAGCGCCGACAGCGCCGCATCCGTCGTTGGCGGCGGCCTGGCGGCGCTCTTCAAGAGCTCGATCGGAAAATACGACATTTCGACCTACCTCAACGCGCTGGAGCAGGCCAAGGTCGTCAAGACGCTCGCCGAGCCGACGCTGACGGCAATATCGGGCCAGGCCGCGACCTTCAATTCCGGCGGCCAACAGCTCTATTCGACAACCGACAGCAACGGCAACGTAACCGTCGTGCCATTCAACTACGGTATCAACCTCGCCTTCAAGCCGGTCGTGCTTTCATCGGGACGCATCAGTCTGCAGATCAAGACCAATGTCTCCGAGCCGGTCGCCGGCAGCAGCGGTGCGACCTATCAGCGTCGCTCGGCTGAGACCTCGGTGGAACTGCCCTCGGGAGGCTCGATCGCGCTGGCCGGTCTGATCCGCGACAACGTCTCGCAGACGATGGGCGGCACGCCTGGTGTCTCGAAGATTCCGCTGCTCGGCACCCTCTTCCGCCAAAAGGGTTTCGAGCGTCAGGAAACCGAACTTGTCATCATCGCGACGCCTTATCTGGTGCGTCCGGTGGCGCGCAATCAACTCAATCGGCCGGACGACAATTTCAGCCCCGAGAACGACGGTGCGACCTTCTTCCTCAACCGAGTCAACAAAGTCTATGGCCGCCGCGAGGCGCCGGTTGCCGACGCGCAGTTCCATGGCTCCATCGGGTTCATCTACAAATGAGCGGCGTACGGTCGGCAGCAATGGAAGAGAACAGGGATCAGGTGATGCCCCATATCAATTCGACGATACTCCGCCTCGGAATCTCAAAGGCGCTTTTTGCCACGGTTGCCATGTCGCTGGCCGTCCTTTCCGGATGCGCCGGCCCGCACGACCAGCTGACGACCGGCGGCATTCCCGACGACTATCGCGCCCGCCACCCGATCATCGTGACCGAGGCGGAGCAGACCGTCGATATACCCGTTGCCTCCACCGATCGCCGCCTGACCAACGCGCAGCGCGACCTCATCCGCGGTTTTGCCGCAAACTACATCGCCCGAGCCTCGGGTCCGGTTTACGTGCTGTCGCCGCAAGGCTCGCCGAATTCGGCAGCAGCCTATCAGCTGCGCAATCAGGTACGTGCCGAGCTGGCCTCAAGGGGAATCGCAAGCTCGAAAATCGTCAATACCTCCTATGCCGCGGTCGGTCCCGGTGACGCGGCGCCGATCCGGCTGAGCTTTACCGGCACCACCGCGATCACCACCCAATGCGGCCAGTGGCCGAAGGACATCTCGAACGATTTCACCAACCAGAATTATTATAATTTCGGCTGCGCCTCGCAGAACAATCTCGCCGCCCAGATCGCCAATCCAGAGGATCTCGTGGCCCCTCGCGGCATGACGCCGATCGACGCGCAGCGGCGCAACAATGCAATTCAGGAATACCGGACGACGACATCGACGATCGAAGAAGTCACCGGCAGCGACAGCAGCTTCTGAGACGGAACGGGATGATGAGCGCGATCGAATACGAAATCAAAAATCCGAGCGAGCTTCGCCACGCCGAGGAGGCCGTCCGCATGGCGGACCTGGAAAATATGCGGCCGCTGCCACGCATCTCCGTGCATGCGTTCTGCGAGAGCGAGGCTCTTCAGCAGGTCATGGAACGCTGCGCCAATGATCGACGCATGGCCAAGGTCAGCCTGCGCATCACCAGCGGCGGCATCGCCGCTGCCGCCAATATGTTTTCCGGCGCCCCGACGCCGAACCTGATCATTCTGGAGACCAAAGCGAATTCCGGGAGCCTCCTCAATGAATTGGCGCCGCTCGCTGCCGTGTGCGACCCGACGACCAAGGTCGTCATCGTCGGCTATTACAATGATATCGGGCTCTATCGCGAGCTTATCCGTAACGGCATTTCCGAATATATCGTCCAGCCCGTCGCCATGCCCGATATTCTGACGGCGATGGCCTCGATCTTCGTCGATCCGGAGGCAGAGCCGCTCGGCCGCAGCATCGCCTTTATCGGCTCGAAAGGCGGCACCGGCGCTTCCACCATCGCACATAATTGCGCCTTCGGCATTTCCAATCTCTTCTCCACCGAGACGATCCTGGCCGATCTTGACCTGCCCTATGGCACGGCGAACATCGACTTCGACCAGGATCCGGCGCTCGGCATCGCCGAAGCGGTCTTCGCACCCGATCGTCTCGACGAGGTCTTCCTCGACCGCCTGCTGACGAAGTGCTCGGAGCATCTTTCCCTGCTTGCAGCACCCTCGCTGCTCGACCGCGCCTATGATTTCGACGGCCATGCTTTCCAGCCTGTGCTCGATGTCCTGCAGCGCAGCGCACCCGTCACCGTGCTCGACGTTCCGCATGCATGGTCGGAATGGACGCGCTCGGTGCTGTCGAGCGTCGACGAAGTGGTCATCACCGCGGTTCCCGATCTCGCCAACCTGCGCAATGCCAAGAACATGCTGGATGCGCTGCGCAAGATGCGGCCGAACGACAAGCCGCCGTATCTCGTCCTCAATCAGGTCGGTATGCCGAAACGCCCGGAGATTTCACCGTCGGATTTCTGTGAGCCGCTGGAGATCGATCCGATCGCGATCATCCCCTTCGACATCAATCTTTTCGGCAACGCCGCCAATAGCGGCCGGATGATCTCGGAAGTCGACCCGAAATCGCCGACGGCGGAGACTTTTTCGCAGATCTCGCACATCGTCACCGGCCGTGTCGCCATCAGGAAGGCGAAGAAGGGCGGCCTGCTGGGCCTCCTGAAGCGCAAGTAGACAATAGCAATTCTAGCAAAAGTGTGCAGCGGTTTTGCGTCCAGAATTGCATGAAAACAAAAAGATAGAGCATTTCCGTGGCTCGGAGAAAAACGGAAATGCTCTAGAACAAGCAGATTGGATTAAGCGGCATGTTTGGAAAACGCGGAAATGAAGGGTCCGGAAAGGTCGGGGGGGCGATTGCTCCCCCGCCGCCGGCTCCGGCTGCCGCCCCTGCGGCCTCTTCCCCCTCCATTCTGGTCGAGCCCTCGCGCGAGCCCGCGCGCCAGCAGGTGACGCCGCCACCGATGCAGACGCCGCAGCGCAAGCGCCCTGTCCGCACCGATGAATATTACGACACCAAGGCGCAGGTCTTTTCCGCGCTGATCGATACGATCGATCTCTCGCAGCTTTCCAAGCTCGACGGCGAAAGCGCGCGCGAGGAAATCCGCGACATCGTCAACGACATCATCACCATCAAGAACTTCGCGATGTCGATCTCCGAGCAGGAAGAACTGCTCGAGGATATCTGCAATGACGTCCTCGGCTACGGTCCGCTGGAGCCGTTGCTGGCGCGTGACGACATCGCCGACATCATGGTCAACGGCGCCGGCCAGACTTTCATCGAAGTCGGCGGCAAGACGATCGAATCGGAGATCCGCTTCCGCGACAATGCGCAACTTCTCTCCATCTGCCAGCGCATCGTCAGCCAGGTCGGCCGCCGCGTCGACGAATCGAGCCCGATCTGCGACGCCCGCCTGCCTGACGGCTCGCGCGTCAACGTTATCGCGCCGCCGCTGTCGATCGACGGGCCGGCGCTCACCATCCGCAAATTCAAGAAAGACAAACTGACGCTCGATCAGCTCGTCCGTTTCGGTGCGATCACGGCTGAAGGCGCGACCGTGCTGCAGATCATCGGCCGGGTGCGCTGCAATGTCGTCATTTCGGGCGGTACCGGCTCGGGCAAGACGACGCTGCTGAACTGCCTCACCAACTATATCGACAGGGATGAACGCGTCATCACTTGCGAGGATACGGCTGAACTGCAGCTGCAGCAGCCGCATGTCGTGCGTTTGGAAACGCGCCCGCCGAATATCGAAGGCGAGGGCGAGATTACCATGCGTGATCTCGTCAAGAACTGCCTGCGTATGCGTCCCGAGCGCATCATCGTCGGCGAAGTGCGCGGACCTGAAGTTTTCGACCTGCTGCAGGCGATGAACACCGGTCACGACGGCTCGATGGGCACCATCCACGCCAACACGCCGCGCGAATGCCTGAGCCGTATCGAATCGATGATCGCCATGGGTGGCTTCACCCTGCCGGCAAAGACGGTGCGTGAAATCATCTCCAGCTCGGTGGATGTGATCGTCCAGGCGGCGCGCCTTCGCGACGGTTCGCGCCGCATCACCCAGATCACCGAGGTGATCGGCATGGAAGGCGACGTCATCATCACCCAGGACCTGATGCGTTACGAGATCGAAGGCGAAGATGCCGGCGGCCGCCTGATCGGCCGTCACATGTCGACCGGCGTCGGCAAGCCGCATTTCTGGGATCGCGCCCGCTACTTCAACGAGGAAAAGCGCCTTGCCGCCGCCCTCGACGCGATGGAAGCGAAATCGAAGGACTAGGCGAGATGTTCGGGTTCGATCCGATAGTACTGGCAATCGTCGTGCTCGCCGCCGTCTCCGCGGCGGCGGTCGCCTATGCCCTGATGTATTCCCGGATCGAGGCCGACAAGAAATCGGCAAGCCGCATCGACCGCGTCAAATCGGCCGAAAGCGACCGGGTCAAAGTCAAGGCTGCCCGCGACCGGGTGCAGGAAATGTCGAAGCGCCGAAAATCGGTGCAGGACAATCTCAAAGATCTGGAAAAGCGCCAGCACGAAAAGACTAAGAAGACCCTGACGATGAAATCCCGGCTGGTCCAGACCGGCCTGACGATCACGGTCGGGAAATTCTATCTCTTCAGCGCCATCTTCGCCTGCGTGCTGCTGCTCATGGCGTTCCTCATCGGTGTATCGTTGATGGTAATGTTCGGGATCGCCGTCGTCGCCGGTCTCGGTCTGCCGCGCTGGATCGTCGGCTTCCTGATCAAGCGTCGCCAGAACAAGTTCCTCAATGAGCTCCCCAATGCGCTTGACGTCATCACCCGCTCGATCAAATCAGGCCTGCCGCTCAACGATGCGATCCGTCTTATCGCCACCGAAGGCACCGAGCCTGTGAAGAGCGAGTTCCGGCGGGTGATCGAGGCGCAGCAGGTGGGTCTCAGCATCCCCGACGCCTGCGCCCGCATGACGGCCCACATGCCGCTCCAGGAAGTCAGCTTCTTCGCCATCGTCATCGCCATCCAGTCGCAGGCTGGCGGCAATCTGTCGGAAGCGATCGGCAACCTTTCCAAGGTGATACGCGAGCGCAGGAAGATGAAGGCCAAGGTCTCGGCGCTGTCGATGGAAGCCAAGGCGTCGGCCGTCATCATCGGTGCGTTGCCCTTCATCGTCGCGACCCTCGTCTATCTCACCTCGCCGAGCTACATGATGATCCTTTTCACCGATCCACGCGGCCATCTCATCATGGGCGTCTCGGCGATCTGGATGTCGATCGGCATCTTCGTCATGCGCAACATGGTCAATTTTGACATTTAGCCGGAAGGACGCCCCATGTCGCAGGACCTTGCCGCAACCCTGACCAATCCGAGCATGCTGATCGCGCTCCTCGTTGCGATCGCGGTCTTTGCCACGTTTTATACGATTGCCGTCCCCTTCTTCGAGCGCGGCGATCTCAACAAGCGCATGAAGGCCGTTTCGACCGAGCGCGAGCAGATCCGCGCACGCGAACGCGCCCGCATGAACACCGAAACCGGCGCCGGCAAGGCTTCGCTCAGAAGCCAGAACAATCGCTCGGTCCGCCAGATCGTCGAGCGCTTCAACCTGCGCAAGGCGCTCGTCGACGAGAATACCGTCAACAAACTGCGTGCTGCCGGTTTTCGCTCGGAGAATGCGCTGAATACGTTCCTCGTGGCGCGTTTTCTGCTGCCGTTCCTTTTCCTGGCGCTTGCCGCCTTCTGGGTCTTCGGCCTCGGCAATCTGCCCGAAAGGGGCATGCCCATCCGCCTCTTTGCCGTCATAGGCGTCGGCTATCTCGGCTTCTATGCGCCGAACATCTATATCTCGAACCGCATGGGCAAGCGTCAGCACTCGATCAAACGTGCCTGGCCGGATGCGCTTGACCTGATGCTGATCTGCGTCGAATCCGGCATCTCGATCGAGGCGGCGATGCGTCGTGTTTCGGAAGAACTCGGCGAGCAGTCGCCGGCGCTCGCCGAGGAGATGGTGCTGACCACGGCCGAGCTCTCCTTCTTACCGGATCGCCGCGTGGCGCTCGAAAATCTTGCCACGCGCACCCAGATCGAGCTGGTACGCTCGGTCACGCAAGCGCTGATCCAGGCCGACCGCTACGGCACTCCGGTGGCGCAGGCGTTGCGTGTTCTCGCCCAGGAAGGGCGCGACGAGCGCATGAACGAAGCGGAAAAGAAGGCGGCCGCCCTGCCGCCGAAATTGACGGTGCCGATGATCCTGTTCTTCCTGCCGGTGCTGATCGCCGTCATTCTCGGCCCGGCCGGCATCCAGGTGTCAGACAAGTTCTGATCTTGCCGCCGGTTAAATCGATTCCGATTTAAGGAATACTGCGATACGTTCGATCTCGTACGAGGGTTCTTGGATGTCTTCCGCAGGCGTTTTCATCAGCATCATAGCAGCTTTGGTGGTCGGAGCGATGAGTCCCGGCCCGAGCTTCGTGGTCGTCTCCAGGATTGCCATTTCGCGGTCGCGGCTGGATGGTCTCGCGGCCGCGCTCGGCATGGGCGCCGGCGGCGTGGTTTTTGCCGTATTGGCGCTCGCCGGCCTGACGGCGCTGCTGTCGCAGTTCGAGTGGCTCTATATCTTGCTGAAGGTCGCAGGCGGCGCCTATCTCATTTATATCGCCGTCAATATCTGGAGAGGTGCTGGACAGCCGCTGGAGGTCTCCGACGCAGGCGATAGCCACCGCGCACCGAGGCGCAGCTTCATGACCGCGCTGCTGACCCAGCTCAGCAACCCGAAGACCATCATCGTCTATGCCAGCCTCTTTGCCGCGCTTCTTCCGAGGACGGTGCCGCTCGATCTCATAATTGCGCTGCCGCTCGGCGTTTTTGCGGTGGAAGCGGGCTGGTATTCGATCGTGGCGATGGCATTTTCGGCCCGCCATCCGCGGCGCCTCTATCTCGCCGCGAAGAGCTGGATCGACCGGACCGCCGGTGTCGTCATGGGCGGCCTCGGACTTCGTCTCATTCTGTCGGGCCTCAGCGCCCGCTAGAGCAGGATGGCGAAAGGTGTGAGGGGTTATCTCAGTTGGTGTTGCTGCCGTCCGCGGCACCCGGCGTCTTGTCCTTGGCGGCAAGCTTCTGCCAGGAATTCCGCTGCGAGAGCATGCCGCGGAGGTAGGCGACATTGGCATCGGCCTGCTGCGGCGAGAGTTCGCGCCGCGCGATCTGCTCGGCCTCCGGGAAACGTCCCTGCAGGCCGACGACGAGGGCAAGGTTCTGCCTGACGCGGCTGTCGGCTGTGGGTTGGCTGGCAGCGGAGCGCAGGTAGGTTTCAGCGGTGCGCAGATCGCCCGTCAGCACATAGGACATGCCGAGATTGGAAAGGATGGAGGGCTCGTTCGGCTGTATGTCGAGCGCGTCGCGGTAGCGCTGCCGGGCATCGCTTGCCCGGCCCATCTGGTCGAGGATCGCGCCTTCGGCCGAGATCAGCTTCCAATCCGGACGATCGGGTGTCTGGGCGCGGCCAATCGTGTCGAGCGCCTGCTGGAACTGGCCGGCCGCCGCCTGCGCCTTGCCGTATGCGGCCAGCACGCTGCGGTCGGCGGGATTGCTGATCGCCACCTGCTGCATGACGGCGAGCGCCTGCGCGTCACGGCCGTTCATGCGCAGCAGATTGGCATAGCTGACGCCGGTGACGGGATCGCGCGGGTTCTTTTCATAGGCCCGGCCGAGCCGGTCGGTTGCTGAGCGCAGCTCGGTCGCGTCCATTTCTTCGACCGGCTTGGTAAGCTTCGGCACCGAGCCGGTCGTCATCCGATCCTTGGTCGTCGAGCAGCCGGCAAGTGCCAGGACGATCAGCGATGCCGCAGCGCCCTGCAGGATACGATTGGTGAATGTGGTGGTGAGCGAGGCCGGCATGACGCGTTTCCCTGGATTCCGAAATCGGCGCCTGACCTCGAAGCGGAACAGGGAAAGGTTTGACGCAATCTTCGCTCCAGCAATAGTCTGTTAACCCTAACAGACCGTTAAGGAGTGATTCCTTGCGACCGCCGAAGGACAATCATGGCCCCCTATCAGTTTATCGAGAGACCGACCCCTTTCAACGCGAAGGGCGGTTCGACGCTGCCGATCTTTGCGGTCACGCCCGCCCATATCGAGACCGGCACGATCGATCCGATCGCGCTCGATTGGGCGCAGAGGGCGGGCTACAAGGCCGAAAGCGGCTCGCTGCTGTTGATCCCGACGGCCGAAGGCCATCTCGGCGGCGCGCTTTTTGGCCTCGGCACCAATCCATCCGAGCAGCCTTACATCACCGGCAGGCTCGCCCGGGCGCTGCCAGCCGGCGACTGGCACATCGAGACCGCACCGCTGACGGCAAACCGCCTGGCTCTCGGTTTCGGTCTCGGCAGCTATCGTTTCGACCGCTACAAGTCTGAAAAATCGCCGGCGGCGACGCTGATGATCCCCCGCGACGCCGACAGTGCCGACATCAAGCGCCAGCTCGCCGGAGTCTTTCTCGCCCGCGACCTCATCAATACGCCGACGAACGACATGGGACCGAACCAGCTCGAAACCGTCTTCCGTGGCCTGGCCGCACATTACAAGGCTGATGTATCCGTCATAACGGGCGATGAGCTGCTCGAGCAGAATTTCCCGCTCGTCCATACGGTCGGCCGCGCCAGCGCCGATGCGCCGCGCCTTCTCGAACTGCGCTGGGGCAAGAAGGGGCATCGCAAGGTGACACTCGTCGGTAAGGGCGTCTGCTTTGATACCGGCGGCCTCGATATCAAGCCCGCCGCCTCCATGCTGCTGATGAAAAAGGACATGGGCGGCGCGGCGAATGTCATGGGCCTTGCCCTGATGATCATGGACGCCAAGCTGAAGGTCGACCTGCGGGTCATCGTCCCGGTTGTCGAAAACGCTATCTCGTCCAATGCCTTCCGCCCCGGCGACATCTATAAGAGCCGCAAGGGCCTGACCGTCCAGATCGACAATACCGACGCCGAAGGCCGTCTGATCCTTGCCGATGCGCTTGCCTATGCCGACGAGGAAGAGCCCGATCTCCTGATCGACATGGCGACGTTGACGGGTGCGGCCCGTGTCGCCCTCGGTCCGGATCTCCCGCCCTTCTTCACCGGTGACGCCAATCTGGCGCATGACCTGACCGAAGCGAGCCTGGAAACGGACGATCCGATCTGGCGTCTGCCGCTCTATCCCGGTTACGAAAAGGATATCCGCACCAAATTCGCCGATCTCACCAACGCGCCGGCCGGCGGCATGGCGGGGGCGATCACCGCGGCCCTCTTCCTCAAGCGTTTCGTCGGCAAGGCGAAGAGCTGGGCGCATTTCGACATTTACGGCTGGGCGCAATCCGAGCGACCGCATTCGCCGGGCGGCGGTGAAGCGCAAGCCATCCGCGCGCTCTTCCATCATATCCGCGAGAGCCTTCGCTGATAGCTTTAAACAGGGCTGAGGCACACCAATCGTTAAAATTTTATTCACCCTGCCGGGCGGCAATTCCTGCCGCCTCTTGCATGTCCATGGCAACTGCCGGAAAATGAAACGTTAGCGTAACGATTTTCCGGAGGGGCCGTGCCGATCGAACTGACCGCCTCGCAGGCGCTGGGGCTCTGGCATGGCGTGGCGCTCGATCAGGTTCGCCACGATGACCGCGATTTGACGTTGCGCCAGATGGCGATCCTGCTGCATATTTATCTGGTGCCGCCGCCGCATACGGTGCGCGGGCTTGCCGCGACACTCGAGGTCACCAAGCCGGTTATTACGCGGGCTCTGGACACGATGGGCGAGATGGGCCTGGTCGATCGTGTCCGCGACGATGCTGACCGGCGCAGCGTGATCATCAAGCGCACTGTCGGCGGCGCGCTGTACCTGGAAAAGCTCGGAGACCTCGTCCGTAATCAGGCCCGCCGGCTGCCGCTCTGAGAGGCCATCTGAAAGGCCAACTGAAAGGAACGTCAATGACGATGCTCGACCGCCGCCTGCATGCCTATCGGCCCGATCTCGCCGAAGCGGGGCTCGAAGGCAAGGTAGAGGCGTCGCGCTTCGTCGAGGGCGCTCCGGCCCGCATTGGCGTTCCGGTCGTAGGCTTGCGCCCTGAACCGGATCTTGCGCGCGGCATCGACACGGAGCTGCTTCTCGGCGAGGACGTGACTGTTTTCGATCGCGCCGACGGCTGGTGCTGGGTGAAAGCCGCCTCGGACGGCTATGTGGGTTATATCAAGGCGGAGGCGCTCTCGGAGGGAAAGCCGGCGCCGACCCATATCGTCAGCGTACCACGCACCTTCGTTTATCCGGAACCGGAATTACGCAAGCCGCACCGGAGCATCCTGTCGATGGGAAGCCGCGTTCATGTCGCCGGCGAGGCGGAAGCGCGCGGCAACCATTATGTGGTGCTCGAAGACGGCACGGCGATCTTCTCGAAGCACGTCCAGCCGATCGGCGCTCTTGATGGCGCCGACTATGTCGAAATTGCCACTCGTTTCCTGGAAACGCCCTACCTCTGGGGCGGACGTTCCGGCCTCGGCATCGATTGCTCCGGCCTCGTCCAGCTTGCGATGCAGATGACGGGCCGGAACGCGCCGCGCGATACCGATATGCAGGCAACTGGCCTCGGCGAGCCGATCAATCGCTCCGAAATCCGCCGCGGTGATCTGGTATTCTGGAAGGGGCATGTCGCCGTCTTCGAAAATCCGGAAACAATCCTCCATGCCAACGGCCACAGCATGACCGTGGCGCGCGAGAATTTCGAAGCCGCCGTCAAGCGCATCGGCTGGCTTTACGAGCAGCCGACCGGTTATCGCCGCCCGATCAGCTGACTGGATAATTCCTTAAATCCGCATCGATTTGAGGATGAAATTATGCAGCAATTCAAAGTTTACAGTGCCCTTTGCGCTTCTGGAAAGACGCGCGGCGCTGTAACCGGCCGCGGCCAGTATTTCACCCCGCCCGTCCAGTCCTCGAAAGCCTTCGAGAGTTTCAGCACTAGCATGTCATCGAAACGTGGCCCGACGATCTGTAGCCCGATTGGCATGCCGGATCGCGAGAAGCCGCAATTGATCGAGGCGGCCGGCTGCTCCGACATATTCCACGGCACGGTGAAACCGATATGTTCGAAGGGCAGGGCCGGATCATTGGTTGGCGATGGCCATTCGGCCGGGTAGGAGATGATAGGATTGGTCGGCGAAAGCAGGGCGTCGATCTTGGCAAACAGCCGTCCACAGCTCTTGCGCATTTCGATCGTCTGGTTGAAACCCCTGACAGCATCGACGCCGCTGATATCGGCGCCGCCGGCTGCCCAATCCCTTATATAGGGCAGGATGCCGTTGCGTCGCTCTTCGTCGAACTCCGCAATGTCGCCCCAGAGGCGGGAGCGCCAGAAATTGTCGAGCCCATCGAGCATCGCGCGTGTCAGGACCGGCTGGGCGGCAATGATGGTCGCGCCGGCCTTCTCGAAGTGCCGCGCCGCCGCTTCGACCGCGGCCTTGATCTCGTCGTCGACCGCAAGCCCGCAGCCGGCATCGAGCATCAGCCCGATCCTCATGCCAGACACGTCATGGTCGAGATCCATCCAGTTGAGATCGTTCGGCGGCAGGCTGGTGCCGTCGCGCCAGTCCGGCCGCGACAGCGTCGCCATGGAAATGGCCGCGTCCTCGACCCTGCGCGCCATCGGCCCGATGCAGCGTCCGACGTAATAGGGATCGGCCGGAATGCGCCCATGGCTCGGCTTGAAGCCGAAGATGCCGGTCCAGCCGGCGGGAAGGCGCACCGAGCCGCCAATATCCGTGCCAATATGCAGCGGGCCGTAACCGGCCGCCGCCGCCGCGGAAGCCCCGGCGCTCGATCCGCCTGGATTCTGCGTCGTGTTCCAGGGGTTGCGGCTGAGGGGATGAAAGCTCGAAAGACCGGAGGAAAGCATGCCGTAATCGGGGCAGGTGGTCTTGGCGAAGATCACCGCGCCGTCTTCCCGAAGCCGCGCGGCGGCGGGCGCATCGGCATCCGCCAGTGTCAATTCCACCGCCTTTGTGCCAAGCGGCACCGGCTGGCCCTTCGTGGCGATCAGTTCCTTCAGCGTCACCGGAATTCCGTCGAGGACGCCGAGCGTTTGTCCCTTCGCCCAGCGCTCTGTCGAAGCCTGCGCCTGCGCGCGTGCCGCTTCCGGATCGTAGAGGTAGAGTGCCGAAATCGAAGGCTCCCAGACTGCGATATGATCTTCGAGGGCGAGCCAGTATTCGAGAGGGGAGAGGCTTTTATCGCCGAAGCGTTGCCTGAGTTCGCGGATGGTGAAGTCGGTATCGGTCATGGCTTGGTCTTCGTTTCGTCTTGGGAGGACATCAGCGGCTCGCTTCGCGCGGGTCGAGCAGGTCGCGCAGGCCGTCGCCGAGCATGTTGAAGCCGAAGACGGTGATCGCGATGGCAAGGCCGGGCAGGATCGCCAGCCAGGGCGCCAGCGCCAGATAGGTTTGCGCATCGGCAAGCATCCGGCCCCAGGTCGGAGCCGGCGGCGCCATGCCGAGCCCGAGGAAGCTGAGGCCCGCCTCGGTCAGGATCGCCAGCCCGAGCTGGATTGCGCCATGCACGATGATCTGGCTCGCTATATTCGGCAGCACATGACGGAGAGAAATCGTCAGGCGCGTATCGCCGATCGCGCGCGCTGCCGTCACATAATCGCGGCTCCACGCCTGCAGCGAGGTCGCAAGCGTCACGCGGGCAAAGACCGGGATCATGAAGACCGCGATCGCGGTAATCGCGGTGAAGCGGCCAGGACCGAGAAAGGCGCCAAGGATCATGGCGGAAAGGATCGGCGGCAATGCGAAGATCACGTCGCAGCTGCGCATCAGCAGCGCTTCGAAAGGGCCGCGAATGGCCGCCGCCGAAATGCCGGCGATCGAGCCGAGCATCCCCCCAATAGCCACCGCGGTGATTGCGATCGACAGCGAATTCCAGCACCCCGCCATCAGCATCGAAAGCACGTCGCGGCCGAACTGGTCCGTGCCGAGCAGGCCGAAGGCAAGGGGCGGCTGCAGCTTGTGGGTGATCTGCATTTTCGCCGGCGGCAGCGGCGTCCAGACGAGCGACAGCAGCGCAACGGCGACCAGCAGGCCGACAATCACCGCGCCCGAAATCAGGTTAATTCGCCGGCTAATCTTTAAGGCCCGACGGCTGGCAATTGCGACGGATGTGATCGGTACCATGCGTCAGCCCGCCTTTCTCATCCTGGGATCGATCGCCAGGTAGGAGAGATCGACGATGAAATTCATCACGATGACGAGGGCCGCGAAGAACAGTACGACATCCTGCATCACGATGATGTCGCGTTGGGAGAGCGCCTGAAGCGCAAGCCGCCCGAGGCCGGGCAGGTTGAAGACGTTTTCCACCAGCACCGCGCCGGCGACGAGAAAGGTGAATTGCAGCCCGATCATGGTGAAGATCGGGATCAGCGCGTTCGGCACGATATGCCGCCACAGCACGGCATTGCGCGAAAGCCCCTTGGCCACCGCGGTGCGGGCAAAATCCTCGTGCATCGTGTCACGCACCGCTGAACGCGCCACGCGCGTCAATACGCCGGCCTGCGGCATCGCCAGCGCGACGGCTGGCATGGTAAGCGCCTGAAATGCCGGCAGAAGGCCGGCGCCCCAGCCTGGAAATCCGCCCGCCGGCATCAGCCCGAGTATCGTCGAAAACAGGATGATCAGTAGCAGCGCCACCCAGAAGGCGGGTACGGCGATGCTGATCTGCGAAAACAGCGTTGCCATGATGTCGACGACACTGCCGCGTCGCGAAGCTGCCAACACACCGAGCGGCAAGGCGATCGTCACCGAAAGCACGA
The DNA here is from genome assembly GCF_051810745.2 of Rhizobium sp. F40D2. Classification (NCBI taxonomy): domain Bacteria; kingdom Pseudomonadati; phylum Pseudomonadota; class Alphaproteobacteria; order Hyphomicrobiales; family Rhizobiaceae; genus Rhizobium; species Rhizobium sp. F40D2. Next base: position 1,349,531 of record NZ_CM131436.1, on the reverse strand, counting down.
TCGCTATCAGCGCCAGCGGCAGCGTCACCGCCAGTCGCTCGACGATCAATCCGGCAACCGGGACGCCATAGGTATAGGATTGGCCGAGGTCGCCGGAGAATACACCGGCCAGCCATTGGCCGTAACGCAGGATGAGCGGCTGATCGAGCCCGAGATCGTGACGCAGCGCCGCTAAGGTCTCCGGGCTTGCCGAGGTGCCGAGCATGATCGAGGCGGGATCGCCGGGGAGGAGGTCCATGACCGTGAAGATCAGCAGCGAGACGATGACGAGGGTGACAAGGAGACCGACGAAGCGGCGGGCGAGGAGTGCGATCATACGGGCGCTGCCGTTAGGAGATGGCTTCCTCGCGGGGTTTTCGAGGTGATGCGACGGCCACCCCACCCACCCTCATTCCTGTGCTTGTCACAGGAATCCAGCCACCGCGCGTCTGCGCGGTGAATGACTTTCGAACAAAAAGTGGAGTCTCCTGCGCCCAAGGACTTGGGCGCGCTGGATTCCTGTGACAAGCACAGGAATGAGGGAGGGAGAGGGATGCGCGCTATATCTGCCAAATACATGTTGCTGTTCAAAGCCATCACCTCATCGCAGACCTCGCCTCACTCCTCCCACGAAACCCCGGACAGCACATTGGACGGCATCGGCTCGTTCTCCCACAGCCCCTTCAGCTTCCCGTCCCAGACGCCGAGTTTCGGCATGACGAAGAGATAGAGCGCCGGCACGTCCTCGGCGAGGATCTTCTGTGCCTCGCCATAGATCGCGTTCTGCTGGGCTGGATCGGCCGTCTCCTGAACTTTCTTCATCAGCGCGTTGAAAGCAGGGTTCTTGTAATTGAAATAATAGGGATCCCTGGCATAGATGTCGATGTCGAGCGGTTCGGCATGGGCGATGATCGTCATGTCGAAGCTGCGGTCCTTCATGATGTCCTGGACCCATTTCGCCGGAAATTCCGTCGGCTCGATATTCATCGTTACGCCGATCTCGGCAAACATCGCCTGCATCACTTCAGCGCTACGCGGAGCATAGGCCATCTGCGGCGCTTTGATCGTGAAGGTGAAGCCGTTGGGGTAGCCGGCTTCGGTGAGCAGCGCCTTCGCCTTCTCGACGTCGTAGGGTAGCACACCGGTCTTGTCCTGGTAGCCCGGATCGTTCGGCGTGTAGTGGCTGCCGATCGGCGTGCCGAGGCCGGACCACGCGCCGTCGATCACCGTCTTGCGGTCGATCGCCATCATCAGCGCCTGGCGGACACGTTTGTCGTCGAACGGCTTCCTGGCATTGTTCATGCCGGCAACGACCTTGAGCTCGGTATTGCCGATCCTGGTGACGAGCCTGGCATCGCCGTCGAACGAACTCATCAGTTCGGGGGCTGCAAATTCCGGAAAGGCATCGAGATCGCCGGATTTCAGTGCAGCCGCCTGTGCCTGCGGATCGGCGATGAAGCGGAAGGTCACCTTGTTGAGCCTGGCGGCCGCGGCCTTGTTCCAGTAATCGGCATTCTTTTCCAGTTCGACCTTGTCGCCCTTCGCCCAGCCGACGAATTTGAAGGGGCCGGTGCCGATCGGCGTCACCTTGTCGGCGGCAGCGGTCTTGGGCGCGACCATTACCGAGGCCGGCCAGCCGAGCCAATAGATCAGGCTACCAGTCGGCGCCGAAAGATGCAGCACCAGCGTCTCGGCGTCGGGCGTATCGATCGAGGCGATCGAGGCGAAGAAGCGTTTCTGCGGATTAACCGAATCGGGTCCGCGGGCGCGGTCGAGCGAGAACTTGGCGGCGGCGGAATCGAAGGCCTCGCCGTCGTGGAATTTGACGCCTGTCTGCAGCTTGAACGTATAGGTCAGGCCATCTGGCGAAATCTCCCAGCTTTTCGCCAGTTGCGCCTGGATCTTGCCGGTCTGGTTGATCGTCACCAGCCCTTCGAACACGTTTTGCCAGGTGACCTGGCCGATCGCGACCGGGGCTGCGATCGTCGGGTCGAGGCCGGTCGGTTCGACGCTCATGCCGAGATTGAGGGTGGCCTTTGCCGCCTCGGCCGGCCTCATCGCCGTCATCACGACGCCGGCCGAAAGTGCGGCGCCCAGGGAAAGCCGCCCGATGAAACGCGCCGAAGGTACAAACGAAAGCTTGATCATCATGTCCCCTGTCTGGCCATGCCTCAATGGCGAAGGCCCGTTGAGAATAGAGTGGCACTATGCCAGTGCACACACAATGACGATTTTGTGTGCTCGGTGTAGCCGAAAAAGCTACACCGCACATTCGCCGCCAATGCAAGTCGGAAGCATCAGTCTTTCCCGGCCCGAGGGTTTGCGCGCTCGCGCATGAACCTCTCGATGAAGTCGAGCAGCTTCGTCGCCGCGAAGGACAGCTGCCGGTCCGGCGCGACGCAGAGATCGACATGGGTGCGGATGCCGGTCTTGCCGGCGACCGGAATGGCGCGCAGCTGGCCCGCTTCGATCTCGCGGCGGACAGTCAGCGCCGGCAGCAATGTGACCGCAGCGCCGCTGAGCACGAGTTCCTTCAGCATTTCGAGCGAGCTAGTGACGAAGACGGGGTCGAGGCTCAGCCCCTCCTTCTCGAACAGCGCGTCGAAGGCCTGGCGAAAGCCGAAGGATTGGTCCGGCAGTGCTAGTGCATAGCTGGCGAGCGTTTTGACCGGGATCTCGGCATGTGCGGCCGCCGGATGGTCCGGCGTGGTGATGAGATCATAGGCGATCTCGGAGCGCAGCCGCACTTTGGTGCCGGACATAGGAGGGGCAAACAGCGTCACCGCGATATCCGCCTCGGCGCTGTTGACGGCATCGACAGCCTGTCGCGCGCTGGTAATCGTCACGGCAAAACGCAGCTGCGGATATTTCAGACTGAATTCGGCAAGCGCCGGCGCCAGCAGATTGGCGACGGTCGCCCCATTCGCATAGATGCTAACACGGCCGCGCTGCAGGCCCTTGAGGTCTTCGATCAACTGCTGCACATGGCCGAGTTCGCGCAATGTCCGGCCGGCGCGGGCAGCAAGTAGCTCGCCGGCAGCCGTCAGCTTGACGCCGCGTGCGCTACGTTCGACGAGCGGCGCGCCGAAATAATATTCGAGGTTCTCGATCTGCCGACTGATCGCCGTCGGCGCGACATTGAGGTTCTCGGCCGCTTGGCGCATGGAGTTGGTCCTGACCAACTCGTCGAAATACATCAGCGCCCGGATTTGCATTCAAGTCTCCGCCATTCGGCATGGTCGATGTGCCCATGCATGTCGCCCGGATACGGGATAACGATATGCATGAAAACAACGAGCTTCACGCTTGCGACCCTATTCAATCAATGGCCGTCGGGATAGCGGTCGCGCCAAGCCTTTTGTGCGCCCTCGGCCGGCAGCGCGGTGGCGGCGTAGACGCCGCGGGCGATCGCCCGCGCCATGACGATGGTGGCAAGATGGCAAAGCTCCATCAGGCTTGCCATGTCGTCTCGGCGATGCCTGGCGGTCGACGCGGCAAAAACCGTGTCGCCGTCAAGCGGCAGGTGCGCCGGCAGCAGCGCCCGGGCAAGGCCGTCATGGCCGGCGAGCGAAAGCCGGTGCGCCTCGGCCTTGGTCAGTTGCGCGTCGGTCACCACCGCGCCGATCGTCGTCGCCGGCCCGTTCATGCCCTTGAGCCGCATCCTGTGATCGGCGATCGCCGGCATGCCGAGCCCGCCGAATTCTGCGTCTTTTTCGAAGGGGGCCGCCCAGAAATGCGGTCCGACGCCGATCGTTGCCGAGCCGAGCGCATTGACGGCGACGATCGCTGCGATGCGATGGCCGGCGCTGCTGACGGCGCTGGCCGAGCCGAGTCCGCCCTTGAAAGTGGCCGTCGTCGCCCCCGTGCCGGCGCCTGTCGTCCCGAGCGCGAATGCGCCCTTGGCGGCCGCCTTCAGCGCGGCGTAACCCATGTCGCGGTAGGGCGAGTGCAGCCCCCAATCCTTGTCGCCGCCATTCAGCAGATCCATCAGGATCGCCTGCGGCACGATCGGAATGCGCACTGGCCCGACCGCAAAGCCACGGCCGAGTTCGCGCAATCCCGCCTGCACGCCGCCGGCCGCATCCAGCCCGAAAGCCGAGCCGCCGGAAAGCACGAAGGCATCGACGGCGTTGACGGTCATCGACGGGTCGAGCAGGCCAATATCGCGCCCGCCTGGCGCACCGCCGAGCACCGTGCCGGATGCGACAGCCGGCGCATCGAAGACGATGACCGTGACGCCGGAACCGAGCGCAAGGTCGGTCGCATGGCCGACGGAAACGCCGTCAATGTCGGTGATGAGGTTGAGAAGATCGGGCACGGGCGGATCCTTATGCGGAAAGGCCGCCGATAGGACTGCAATTGCCCTCAAAAAACAAGACCGGCCCCGAATGGCGGGACCGGTCGAACATCGGGAAAAGCCGTGAATGCGAGTGCCGGCCTCATGCCCTCAGGCATGAAGCGGCTTCGGATGACGGCGGGTCATCAGATCGTGGATCGCCAGCCGCACCTCGTCAGGCGAGCCGAAACGCTGCTCGTCGAGGTCGTGGACATGAAATTTCACGGCGATGAATTTCAGCCGGTCTTCATCGGGAATGACGATCCCGACGGGAACGCCTGCATATTCGATAACTTGCTTCTTCATAGATAGAACTCCTGCCGCGCGACATGCGCAGCCATGGCGAATTGACTTGTCTGGTACCGTTGAAAGGAGGACGAACGTCACATTCGACAGTTCGGGCGGGAGAGGGCGCCCGGACGGTCATTGCCAAGCACAGATCGCCCAAGGAGATCGGCGAGAATATCGATGTCTGTCATGCTCGTTCCTTGTGTTGGCGTTGCACTTGAGAGGTCCCGGAAGAGCCCGGGGCCGGCGATGGCTGTCGCTGATAATCTACTAACTTGGTAGAGATTATCCTGCAGCCTGTCAGAAACATATTCCGAAACGTGTCAAAATATCGACGATCCGAAAAAATTCATTCCATCCTTATCGAACTTATAGAAAGAAACATATCAGCTCTTCGTAAAATTCGCATGACAGAATCGAAACTCCTTCGACCGCCGCAGCAGACATAGGAAGCCCGGCTGATTCAGGCAATGGGCCGTTTCATCAAAAATCGAAGTGCCTTGAAATGACCGATTTGGTTAAGACGGCGAGCCCATGTCACCAGCCTTCATCGAGCACCTTTTCCAGCATGTCCGCGAAGAAATCCGCGCTTTCGATGCTGAGGCAGAGCGGCGGTTTGATTTTCAGCACATTTTGGTGATCGCCGGTCGGCTGCATGATGACGCCGAGGGTCAGCAGCCGCTCGCAAATTGCCGCAGTCTCTTCGGTCGCCGGCTCCAGCGTCGTTCTGTCGCGGACGAATTCGAGCCCGAGATAGAGCCCCATGCCGTGCACGGCGCCGGCGATCGGATGGCGGTCGATCAGCGCGGCAAGCCGCGCCTTGAGATGATCGCCGACCGTTCGCGCATTGTCCTGTAGCTTTTCCTCGGCCATGATGTCGAGCACCGTCATGCCGGCGACGCAACTGACCGGGCTGCCGCCGGTGGAGGAGAAGAACGTGCCCTCCTTCGCCAGCGACCCAGCGATCTCCCGGGTGGTAATGACGGCGCCGAGCGGATGGCCGTTGCCCATGCCCTTGGCGATGGTGACGATGTCAGGCACGACCCCTTGCTGCTCGAAGCCCCAGAAATAATGGCCGAGCCTGCCATAACCGACCTGCACCTCATCGGCGATACAGAGGCCGCCGCGGGCGCGCACCTGCGCGTAGACCTGGCCGAGATACCCATCCGGCAGCGGAATGCCGCCGGCATTGCCGTAGACCGATTCGCAGATGAGGCCGGCAAGGCCCTCGCCACCGGCGTCGATCGCCTCCAGCACCGGCGTTATGGCGCCGAGATAGCCGGCCGCCGTATCGGGACCGCGGAATGCGCCGCGATAGGTATTCGGCGACTCGACGGCATGCACCCAGTCCGGCCGGGTGGTCAGCGCCTGCGGATTGTCGGCGATCGAGGTGGAGACGGCGTCACTTGCCGAAGACCAGCCATGATAAGCTTCGAGAAGGCAAAGCATGTTGCGCGCGCCGCTATGAGCTTGCGCCAGCCGGATCGCCAGATCGTTCGCCTCCGAGCCGCTGTTGACCAGGAAGACCGTATCGAGCCCGTCGGGCGATAGTGCTGCAAGCCGCTCGGAAAATTCCGCAAGCGCGGCATAGTGGAAGCGTGAGTTCGTGTTGAGCCGCAGCCACTGGGCGCTGATCGCCGCCGCAAGCTTGGGATGGCCATGGCCGAGAATGGAGACATTGTTGACCATGTCGAGATAGGCGCGGCCCTCGACATCGAATAGATGCTCCTTCCAGCCGCGCTCGATTTGCGGCGGCGCTGCGTAATAATTCTTCTGCGCCCCTGCCAGATGTGCCTGCCGCCTGGCAAGCAGCTCGGCGGTTTCCGGTTTCGGTGCATCGGCTCCAGGGCCGAGAAGCAGCGCGGGAGAAGGGCAGAGCATCGACCAGGCCGCCGCCTCGCGCGGTGTGGCAAAAAGCGGCGGCTCTAGCCCTGCGACGCGGCAAAGTTGGGCGCGCAGCCCGCCGAGCGACGAAGCCTCGCCGACAACCGTGCCCAACGGGTCGCCGCCGGCAAGCGCGGCGTCATCCTCGACCGAGAGGTCGAGCCCGTCGAGGTGCAAGGTCATGCCGTCGCCGGTGAGTGTCAGATGCTGGTCCTTCCAGCCGATGCGGCCGGCAAAGGGCGCGGCGACCGCGCTGCCGGCGGCAAGGCATATATCGATATGCAGAGCGCAGGTCGCCTGTCTTCCGGCGGTTCCCGCCCGGGAAAGCCGATATTCGCCGTAGCGCGTCGCTGCCGTGCCGTTTTCGGTCGCAGCGCGGGCAAGCAGCCGCCAGTCCATGTCGGCATTCAGCCAGTTGCCGGCGGAAAGATGCGGGCTCCGCACCCCAAGATCGACATAGGCGATCCCGTCGGGATCGATGTCAGGTAGCAGCGGCAGCCATCCCGATGGTTCCGGGGCGGGGATATCCGCGCCGGCTGCCTCGAGAATTGCGGCTTCCATCAAATCGAAGGGAACGGACATCGCCGTATCGAAGATCGCCCGCTCGCGGTGGAGATTGCCGCGCACATATTCATTCTCGGGATCGACCGAAATTTGCTGCTCGCTGCTGGCGACGAGAATGACCGCGCGCGCGACGATCAATGGCCACAGCGCCTTCAATTCCTCCTCGGTCAGCGGATAGATCGCCTGATAGGCAGTGACGGCCGGCAGAATATGAAAGGGGTCGCCCTCGGCATGATGCAGCAGCGACGCGCAGGTGACGGCGAGGTCGCCGACCAGCCAGCCGCGGATGATGTCGCCAAAATCGATCACTCCGTCGGGAATGATATGGCCATGGGCGCTGCGATGACCGACGACATTGTCGCCGGTGACGTCGTGATGCACCGCCTGCAGTCGAAGCGACGGCGCCAAGGGCTGGATGCGGCGAACGGCCATCACCATGGTCTTGGCGATCCGGTCGCGCGCGGCGCTGTCGGTGATGGCGGAAAGCAGCTGCACCGCGACCGGCCCGGCCCGCCTGAGATCCCATTGCAGGCTGCGGTCGAGGCCGGGATGGTTGAAATCGGCAAGCGCCTGCGCCAGCTTCGCGCAGAGCGCGCCGAGCGCCGCAACGGAACCAGGCGCCAGGTAGGTCAGCTCGGTCAGCCCCTGGCCTTCCAGATATTCCAGCAGCCGGACCTGGTAGACCTGCCCGCGCACGGTCAGTACGACGATCTCCCGCCCCTCATTGCTGGCGATCACATTGGGAACGCGTGGCGCATCCTGCTTGCTCTTGAGATGATGGATCGCGGCATTCTGCGCTTCGAGTTCGCGGGTCTCGTAAGCGGCATGGCAGATCTTCAGGACGTAGCGGCCGCGATCGCTATCGACGCGGTAGTTCCGATCCTGCTGACTGCCGAGCTCGGCGATGGTGCCTGACAGGCTGTAATGGGCAAGAAGGATCTCTTCCGCGTCGGCAACGGTCACGTTGGGGCGCGGCAGCGACATGCGATCAACAAGCGCCTCGTCGGTCATGACACCCCTCCCGCAGCATGATTCGATTACCTATTGAAGGCGATAATCAAATACTTGCTGCTGGCAGGCAACGGGAGATTGCCGTTTGCCAGCAAAAGAGATGTGGGTCTCGACCGCGTTCAACCCATGCGTTCGGAGGCGTAGCTGCCGGGGCTTGCCGGGAAGACCACGGTTCGATTGCCGTTGATGAAGGTGCGGTGGTGGATATGGGCGTGGATGGCGCGGGCCAGCACCTGGCTTTCGACGTCGCGGCCGATCGAGACGTAGTCGTCCGGCGACTGCGCATGGGTGATGCGGGCCGTGTCCTGCTCGATGATCGGGCCTTCGTCGAGATCGGCGGTGACGTAATGCGCCGTTGCCCCGATCAGCTTGACGCCGCGGCCATAGGCCTGCTTGTAGGGGTTGGCGCCCTTGAAGCTCGGCAGGAAGGAATGGTGGATGTTGATGATCTTGCCCGACATCTTCTGGCACATCTCGTCCGACAGGATCTGCATGTAGCGGGCAAGCACGATCAGCTCGGTGCCGGTCTGCTCGGCGACCTCCATGATATGGGCTTCGGCCTGAACCTTGTTGGCCTTGGTGACCGGGATATGGTGAAAGGGGATGTCGTGATTGACCACGACCTTCTGGTAGTCGAAATGGTTGGAGACGACGCCGACGATATCGATCGGCAGGGCGCCGATCTTCCAGCGGTAGAGCAGGTCGTTGAGACAATGGCCGAAGCGCGACACCATCAGCAGCACCTTCATGCGGCTTTCGCTGTCGTGGAATTCGTAATCCATCGAAAACGGCGCGGCGACGGCGGCAAAATCGGCGCCGATCTCTGAGCCGGCCAGACCTTCTTCGGAAATGAAGGAGACGCGCATGAAGAACTTGCCGGTATCGAGATCGTCGAACTGCGAGCTGTCGATGATGTTGCAGCCCTTCTCCGCCAGATAGCTCGAAATCGCCGCAACGATGCCGCGTGTCGACTTGCAGGATACCGTCAATACATAGCTTTTCATGTCTCTCCCTCTTCCCTCTTCAAGGCCGCGGCCGTGCTTAGATCAAAGCCTGGGCCGCGAACAGGCCGGTGCGCTTTCATTCATGCGACAAATTGCAAGATGACCCATCATGTTTGTGCAAGTTCTCTCGCTTCCGGGTCTTTATGTCTCGCATGTCGTTATCGCAAAACCGCTGCACAGTTTTGCGCGACAGGCCTTAGCTTAGGAGAAGTTACGCAAAAAACTGTGCCGCCAGCGCCGTGGGCATGCGTATTCTCGCCTTCGATGGGCGAAGTTAGGCCGGCGGGCGGCTCGCCACCGCGACCTTCCGCCGCGGCGTGGTGATTTCGTGGATGATGGCGCCGCCGATCGACGAGAGCACCAGCGACAGGATCACGAAGAGCACCGGCTGCTGCAGGACGCCGATCGGGAGGCGGTCGGCGACGACCCTCAGGAAGGCGAGCGTGAAGGCGTGGGTGATATAGATGCTGTAGGAGCAGTCGCCGAGATAGTTCATCCAGCCGATAAAGGGCAGCCTGGAAAAGTCGATCGAGACCGCGCCGTAGACGATGAAGATCGCCGGGATTCCCCAGGCGTAGAACCGGCTTTCCGGACGCATCAGCGCCTCATTGATGAAGAGGAACGCAAAACCGATGGCCAGCGCCACCCATGCCCAGCGATTCGGCAGAAGCACCTTCTGCCGATAGAGCCAGCCGAGCACGGTGCCGGCAAGAAACTCCAGAATGATGGGCTCCCCGTAGAAGCGGGTGGCCGTCGTTTCCGGCAGCAGCCGGCAGGCGATCAGGATGACGGCGAAGACCGCAAACATTGCCGGGATGCGGCGGGTTTCCGAGACCGGCAGCAGCAGCGCGAAGATGAGATAGAAGAACATCTCGTAGTTCAGCGTCCAGCCCGGCACGACGACGGGGGTGATCGTGCTCGGATCGGCGGTATTGGCCCATGGCAGAAAAAACAGCGAGGCGATCAGATGCGGCAGGTCGAACACCGTCGATTTCAGCAGTGAGGGGGCCACCAGCGCCACGACAGCCGAAAACAATGTTGCCATCCAATAGAGCGGGACGATGCGTTTGATGCGCCGGCGGGCGAAATCGATGGGGCTCATCGCCCGTCCGCTCGTCGTCAGCCACATCACGAAACCGCTGAGCACGAAGAAGATGTCAACGCCGGTCTCACCATAGACGAAGGCAGTGGCGTCGAGCGCGGGATTGACCTTGGCAAGCTGCAAGATCGCGTGGAAATAGACGACCATCAGCGCCGCGACAGCGCGCAGATATTGAAGCTGGACAAGCATCGAGCGTCTTGCTCCCCAGAGCATGATGCCGAAAAGTGTGGGCGGTTTCGGACGACATCATGCTCTATTTCTTTGATTTAGAACAGGATTCAGATTTTAGGCCGATCCGGCCTAAAATCATCCCGTTCTAGGGCTCGCGCGGGCGCCGGGCCGCTGCGGTCAACTCTCTACATCCGCCGCACGATCCTGCCGGAGGCGCGGGCTGTCGTGGAAGCGCATATATCCGACGACGAACCACAGGAGCCCGGCGATCTTCATCGAGAAAACAGCGGTCCCCCCGATCATCATATTCAGAAAAATGAAAAGAGAAAGTGAATGGGCGCAACGCCGCTGCGCCGCCGTGCGACCGGCGGGAAAGAGGCAGACGAACAGCCACAGGGCGATGACGCCGAAGATCGTCGCCGCGTAGATCAGGTAGACATAGCCGCTGTCGGCGAATTCGGCGACCCGGTCGACCGAAAGCCCGAGGATGGCAAGCGGATCGAGCTCCATGATCTTCTTCATCGTCAGGTTGATGCGGCCGGTGAAATTGTCGCCGGTCGCATTGGGTTTCAAGGTGTAGACGAGGAAGCCGGCGGCAACGATCAGCGGCATCAGCGCCAGATTGAAATTCCTCGGGATCTTCGGAAAGACGAAATAGCCGACGATGCAGGCAAAACAGAAGATCAGCATCGTGCGGGTGTCGTTCGTCACCAGGATCAGCACCGCGGTGCCGACAAACAGCAGCCGGTCCCAGCGGCCTATTCTTTCCCACATGGAAATCAGATAGATCGCGATCACGCCGCAAAAATTGGCGAGCGACACCTGTTCGAGGAATATCGACGACGAGCGGTGGTCGATGATGCCGAAGGAGAAACGCTCGGGAAAGCCGAGCGCGTTCTGGAACAGGCCCGTCGTGTTGTAGCTCAGCGGCAGCAGCCCGCGCGTATTGGCGAAATAATCGGACGGATGCACGATGCTGACATAGAACGGCACGCTGACGATCTCGAAGATCAGGAAGGTCATGACGGCAAGGCTTGCCCAGCGAAAGGCGAGCTTCATCGTCCTCTCGTTGCTCCAGCCGCCGAGGCCGGAAAAGCAGAAGATGATCAGAACGTTGCGGAAGTGATCGACGAAAAGCATGCGGTTGAGCACGCTGACATAAATCGTCACGACAAGCGTGAACAGCAGGAACAGGAAAGCCGGCAGATCGGTCTCGTAGATCCCCTTGTGCAGGATGTAGAGGATGGCGCTCGCCATGATCAGGCCTTCGCTGGCGGCGACATGCGTCAACGAGAGCGGCATGATGTTGTGGTTGATGAAGGCGAGAATGCCGTTGTAGAGCACCGACAGCAGGCCGAGCCAGAGCACGGGATAATCGGTCCGCGCCGCTTCGCCGGCTGCGCTGCCGGCTATAGAGAAAGCTGCCTTCCGGTCGAGGACCGCCACCGTCAATTCCCCGCTGGCTTGACGCTGGCGCAAGCGCCGGCTTTGGCTTTTGCCGAATTGGCGAGAAGCCGCATCTGCGGCCGCTCAGCGCCCTTTCGCGGCTGGACATTGAACGGCTCGTCGGCCGGCCACCATTCGCCTGCGGCCCAATAAGACCAGCCGAGCCAGGCGTCGCCATTATCGGACATGGTGGAATAGATCTCGGTCAGCCCGCTCATGCAGTCCTTGTCCGCAGCGGCGCCGAACTCGCCGAGAAAGCCGCGCTTGTGGTTCTTCTTCAGCCAGGCGGTGACGCCGGCGATCGCTTCGACAGCGGCGGTGGCACCCTCGCAGGTCGGATGGGTTCCGGAGGAATCGACGTCGAGATACTGGTGGACCTCATAAGCGTAGAAGTCGAGCGGATCGCGCACGCCGAGCATCACCGTGCCGTTGGCGCCGCCGATCACATCCTCTTCCCAGCTGTGTGCGCCGCTCCAGGCCGTGCCCGGCACCAGGATGAGGTTGCGGGCGCCGACGGCGCGGATGCTGCGGATCGCCGCATTGGCGGCATCGAGCCAGTCCGTCGCCTTGATATCGTGCGGCTCGTTCATCAGGCCGAAGAGCACGCCGTCCTGATTGGCGAATTCGACCGCAAGCCTTGCCCAGAAATCACCGAAGGCGGCATCCGTCGCCGGCGCCGTGCCGACCTGCACCTTGTCGTAATAGCCGAAATTATGCGGGTCGAGCAGCACGGCCATGCCGTGCTTGCGGATCAGCCCGACAGTATCCTTGATCCGCTTGAGTTCGTCCTCGTCGAGCCGGCCGCGGAGCGCCGGCTGCAGCCGCTCCCAGCGGAAGGGTAGCCGGATGACCGACATGCCCTTCCTGGCGAAATAGCCGATCGTCTCTTCGCTCGGATAGGTGTAGTTCGTGCCGAAGGTGCCGCCACGCTCGCCATATTCGCCGCCGGAAAGATTGACACCGCGATAGCAGGGTGGGTCGGCCGCAAGGGTCGGCGAGGGGACGAGAGCGGCCGCAAGCAGCAGCGCCGTCAGATGTCGTCTCGTCCTCATGGCTATCCTCGTAATCGCGGCAAATCGCAACGTCGGCGTCGCTGAGATTATTTTAACGGTCCGTTAGCTAAGAATTTCTAAAGTCTGAGCACCTCGGCTTCAGTCTTTCACGCTGGGCAGGACACGAGTGCGCGTATGAACCAGTATGACAGGAACAGGGTAAGCCGGCTCCCTGGCTGGCGCAGTTATGAGTCGTCTCAGACTGCGCCGGAAGGCGTGCGCATGCGCAGTCCCGTGGTCCGCCCGGACGATTTCGTCCCTCCGACGCCCGAACCTACCCCGCCTGCCTTTGTGCCGCTGCCGGCAAGTGTTGCGCAACCCCGCCAAGCCGAACGCCCGGCGCCTCCGCCCCCAGCTACGCCCCCGACGGCGCCTATGAAACAGCTGGTCGGGGACGCGCCGTCGAACGCAGCGGCCGCGCCTGCCGCACCGCTTCTCGACCTGCGCTCCAGCGTCGCCGCGGTCTGGAGTCGGCGGTTGGTCGTGCTTGGTCTGGCCCTTCTCGGCGCCGTTGCCGGCGGGGTTGTGGCGCCCACGATCGGGCAGAAATTCACCGCCGTCAGCAGCCTCTATTTCGATCCGCGTCAGATTGGCCTTGCCGATGCGGGCGGGCAATCTTCGGGGCCTTCACCGGAAATGATCTCGACGCTGATCGACAGCCAGGTGCAGATCCTGACCTCGGGCAATGTACTGCGCCGCGTCGTCGAGACCATGAAGCTCGATCAGGATCCGGAATTCACCGGCGGCCGCACCGATGGCGCCGCCGTGATCGGCACTCTGCAGAAGGCGCTGGTCATTACCCGGCAGGCGAGCACCTACGTCGTCTCGCTTGCCGCGACGACCAATGATCCCGAGAAATCGGCAAGACTTGCCAACCAGGTCGTCACCTCCTTCACCGAGGAAGAAAACAGCGCCTCTAACGGCATCTACGAAAACACCTCCTCGACGCTGGACGGGCGCCTCGACGATTTGCGCCAGAAGGTGCTGGAGGCCGAGCAGGCCGTCGAAACCTTCCGCGCCGACAACGACATGGCCGCGACCGAGGGCAATCTGATTTCCGATCAGCGGCTCGTCTCGCTGAACACGATGCTGGTGACGGCGCAGGAAAAAACCATCCAGGCCAAGGCCCGCGCCGATGCCGTCGCCAATCTCCGCGTCGAGGATATCGTCGCCGGCAACCAGGCGGAGGGTGGGGTCACTTCGCCGCTCGTCAGCCTGCGTCAGCAATATGCCACCCAGGCCGCCGCCGTCGGCAGCCTCGAAAGCCAGATGGGCACGCGCCATCCTCGCCTGCAGGCGGCCCGCTCCTCGCTGCAGAGCATATCAGGCGAAATCAAGGGTGAGTTGCAGCGTCTCGCCACGTCGGCAAGAGGTGAATACCAGCAGGCGAAGGCCGCCGAGGACAGTATCGCCAAGGAACTTGCCGTGCAGAAGGCGCTGCAGGCGACCACCTCGGACAAGCAGGTGGAATTGAACGAATTGCAGCGCAAGGCGACGGCAGCGCGCGATATCTACGAGACGGTGCTGAAGCGCTCCAGCCAGACGAACGAAGAGCAGAACCTCAACCAGAGCAACATTCGCGTCATCTCGCCGGCCGAGCCGCCTGTCAAGGCCGACGGGCCGGGGAAGAAGATCCTGCTCGTCGCCGGCATCATCGGCGGTCTTCTCGCCGGTTTCGTCGTCGGCGCCGGCTTTGCGATCCTCGCCGGCCTTTTCGGCCACCCCGTCATCAGAAGCTATTTCAGCAAGTCGCCAGCGACCGCCGCTTGATGACGGTCCCCGGTTTCCCTACATCCTGTGAACGGCCTATTGCCGGCAGGAGAATTCCCATGCGGCCTACGATGATGCTTCTGATGTCGCTCGTTGCCGTGTCCAGCCTGGCGCCTGCGTCCGCCTTTGCCGTCGACTGGACGAAATCGGCCGACTCCGGCGTTCAGCCCCTCTACCCCTACAAGGGCCTGCCCGGCGTCAAGGCGCAGCCGGACAAGAAGGAGGAGGAATCCTATAATTGCCGCACCGAAACCGTCCAGATCCGCCGCCGCTACGACGAGATCTTCCGCTCCGGCGGCATGCCGACGCTGATGTATGTCTGCGAGCGCGATGGCTTCATCTCGATGGACGACAAGGTCCCGCTGCGCGGCCACTATCAGCCGGTGCGCTAGGCGCTTAATCCAGTCGGCAAGCCGCCGGATGCGCCTGCCGGAAATATTCGACCGGAAGCTCCATCCTCAGATAGTCGAAGCCGGCATTGGCGCGCGATCGGTCGACGATCGAATATTTGACGGCGCCCTCTTCCTCGGTGCGTCGCAGTGGCAGGCTTTCGGCCGCAGCAAAGCCCAGTCGCTTGTAAAGGCCAATCGCTTTTTCGTTGTGGGAGAAGACGTGCAGATCGGCCGTCTCGACCCCAAGCCCGGAAAACATCCACTCTAGTATCGTCATGCCGCAATGGAACATCAGGTTGCGGATATCGCTCGCCCGGCCGCGGATGACGTTGTCGAATTCGGCCGCGGTCGGCCGGATATTGCAGACGCCGAAATTGCCGAGCCGGGTTCCGCCGGGATCGCAAATGACGAACAGAATTCGGTCGGCGGCGGGCAGCGAGATGGTTTCGAGCCAGTGCCGCGTGCGGTCCTCGGTGGCGCTGAACTGGGTGAGGAAAAATGGCATTGACTGGTTGCGCCACCTCGTCAGGTCGTCGATCAGGCCGGGCTCGTCAAGCATCGACCTGTCGATGCATTGCAGGTCGCCCAGGTGCCTGCCGCTATCGTCCCGGATCGGCAGGCGGAGCCGTCTGGCCGGCTCCGCATTGTCCTTGAGGCTGACGATATCGACCTGCGGCATGAATGACGATCCCTGATTGTCCGCTTACGCCTTGCGGCAGATGCAGTAGCCGCCTGGCGAGGAAGACAGCACGAGCTTGCCGTTCAGGACCGGATCGACTTCGAAGCGGTCGGTTTCCGCCAGATAGTCGGTGATGGCCTTCAGCGGCTCATTGCCGCGCAGCCAGACCTTGGAGCGCTTCGTGAAGGCTTGTTCCTCGGTCAGGTGGCCGATGAGCGTGTCGGCGACGACCAGGTAGCAGCCTTCCGTCACCAGCGGGCCGTAGGCGCGGCATTCGGCCAGAACGTGCTCGTAGGAATGGTCGCTGTCGAGCACCACCATCACCCGGGCGCCCGGCGGAATCTCCGCCTTGACGGCGGCAAGCACCTCGTCGTCGACGGAACCGCCCTGGATCATCTTGATCCGGCTCGACATCGGATGGGATTCGATCGACTCGCGATTATGGGCGCGGATGTCGATGTCGACGCCGACAACTTTGGCCGTGTCGTTGCCCATGGCAGCTAGGATCGACGCCATGAAGATCAGCGAGCCGCCGCGCGCGATGCCGGTCTCGATGATGACATCGGGCTTGGTCGCCCAGATGACTTCCTGGGTCGCCAGGATATCAACCGGAAGCTGGATAATCGGCACCCCCATCCATGACCACAGATAAAAGTAGTCGAATTTGTCGAGCCCGATCAGCGTGTTCAGCGATTGCTGGAAACTTGCCTCGTCCTTGCCGAGCGCAAGTGACATCTCCCGCTTGTGGGCTTCGAATTCGAGACGATCGTCCTTCGTGGTCATGACTGTTCTTTGTCCTTCGCTGTAGGGCTGTCTTAGATCGACTGCCGCAATGCCGTGCTGTTGTGATAGATCCGCCCGGCCGCGACATCGAGCAACGTTGCCGTCACCCGGTCGATATCGGCCTCGCTCATGTCGTGATAGCTGGGCAGGTTGATCGCGCGGCCCGGAATGCTCCAGGCGTTCACGTTCTGTGGCCGGTCCTCGAACATGTCGAGGCTTGACAGCGGATAGAAGAAGACGCGCGCGTCGATATTGGCGGTCTCGAAGGCCTGCTGCATCATCTCGCGGGTAGTACCGTTTGACGGATGAAAGACCACGGTCGGCATCCAGGCGCCGTTGATCGTGCCGCTATATTCCGGGTTCATCGAGATGCCGGGCAGAGCGGAAAGCCGGACCATGTAGGCGGCGAGGATTTCCCGCTTGCGGGTGACCAGATCTTCGATGCGTTCGAGCTGCGCGCAACCGATGGCCGCCTGGATATTGGACATCTTGTACTTGAAGCCGATCGCGTCGGGCCAGAATTGCTTGGTCTGGCCGCGAGCCCGACCGTGGTTGCTGAGCGTCAGCACCCGTTCGTAAAGCGCGGCGTCGCTGGTGACGAACATGCCGCCTTCGCCTGTCGTCAACGTCTTCGTGCCGTGGAAAGAGAAGGTGCCGAAGGCGCCCATCGAGCCGGCCCTGCGGCCATTCCAGACGGAGCCGACCGCTTCCGCCGCATCCTCGATCACCGGGATGCCCGTGCGCTTGCCGATCTCGAGGAGCGCATCCATGTCGCAAAGATTGCCGTAGATGTGGGTCGCGATGATCGCCTTGGTCTTCGGAGTGATGTGCCGCTCGACCTCGCGCGGGTCGATGCACCAGGAATCCGGCAGCACGTCGACGAAGACCGGCTTGGCGCCGAGATGGACGATCGGCGAAACGGTGGCGACCCAATTGGTGTCGGCGAGGATGACTTCGTCGCCTTCGCCGACGCCGAGCGCGGCTAGGCCCATGTGCATGGCGCCGGTGCAGCTCGATGTCGCGATGGCGAAGTCGCTGCCGAGATAGGTCTTGAAGTCGCGTTCGAAACGATTGATGTAGTCGTAGCAGCGTGCACCCCAACCGGTCGCTGCCGCATCGGTGGCATAATCGGTTTCAAGCCGGGTGATGGAAGGCTTGGTGTAGAAGATCCTGTTTGTCATGCCGCTAATTTCTGTTGAATTGAAATCAAGACGCAGGCGCCCGCCACGACGCTAGTTTTTGAAACTGGCGCGAGGCTCACATGATGATGTGCCGGGCAAGGTCGTGCTCGTGGAACACCAGATTGGGCAGGTAGCCGAGAGCTACGAAATATTCCCGGTCTCTGTTGACGCTGACGAAGACGGCGGTGCTATCGAGCGCACTGTCGCCGAGTTCTGCCGTCACCCTTACCTTTTCGTTAAGGCCGAGTTCGCGCATAAGGTCTTCGAGCACCGCGATTTCCGTGAAACCGGCGAGAAGCAGCGTGTCGATGCCGATTGCCGAATTCACTTCGCTCACCAGCGTCTGGATGGCGACCATCAGGGGCAGCCTTTCGCGGAACTCGCGTATTTCCGGGTGGTCGAGCATCCCGCCCCACATGATGCGGATATAGAGCTCATAGGCCTTGATGAAATTCTTGCGCACTGCCCAGAAGCGGAAGGCGACCGCCATGCGATTGAGCGTGAAAATCCTGCACATATCGTCATATATGAGACGCGTCTCGGGCGTGAGGGTCAGCGCTCCGCGCCTGACGCCCGTATAGAGGAAATATTCAAGCCCGCCACGATAGCGATCCCAGCTGGTCATGACGTCATTGGTGCCTTCCTGCGGGCGATCGCGCTCGATCGCCGAATTGGCGATCGAGCGGTAGAACGGCCGCTGCAGGAAAGTAACCGCGCCCTGATCGAGAAAATGCGCAAGGAACGGGAACGGGTAGAAGCAGAACTCCCGCGGCACCCAGGCCGACCGCAGGGTCGACGCGCGGTAGATCGCGATTTCCGGAAAGATGTGGCGCTCGCATAGAAATTGGAAGACGTCGCCGAAGCTGCCGTGCGGAAACTTCCGATCTTCCTCGACATTGTAGAACTTCATGATGTCGGTTTTAGCGACTTCGTCGTAGAGGAACCACGGCGCATGGGCGCAGGTCACTTCCGGATTATTGTCGAGATATCTGATGGTATCGGCCACCGCATCGGCAATCAGGATATCGTCGTCGGCCAGGTAGATGAGATATTCGCCCTTGCCGAGGCGCAGCGCGCTCGTGACGTTCGCCGCGGCGCCGGCGTTGGCTTCACGTTTATAATAGCGGATCGGCAGCCCGCGGCTGATGAATTCCTCAACCACCTGCTGCGTGCCGTCCGTGGAGGCATTGTCGCAGATGACGACTTCGAAGGGAAAGTCGAACCTGTAGTTGTTCTCGCAGTAGGTCAGCGAGTTTCTGAGATAGGCTTCACGATTGTAGGTCGGGATGCAAATGCTGAGTTTGATGCCGCTCAAACGCTTGTTTCCTGGCTATAGCTTTCAAGCGCAGCGTCGCGCTCGCTGATGACGCTCGGCGCGAACGGCCAGGCGATGGAAAAGGCGGGATCATCCCAGCGGACGCCACGGGCAAGTTCCGGCACGTAGATTTCCGACATCTGGTAGAATAGCTCGCAGTTATCCTCGAGCGTCAGGAAGCCGTGTGCGCACCCGGCCGGTATGTAGAAAGCATTGCACCTGGCAGCATCGAGCTCGACGGAAGCCCATTGCAGATAGCTCGGTGAATACGGTCTCAGATCGAGCGCCACGTCGAAGACTCTGCCGCGCGCGGCGCGCACCAGCTTGATCTCCGGCCGCGGCTCCGCCTGGTAATGCATGCCGCGCAGCGTCCCGCGCCTGTGGTTCTGCGAGACATTGCATTGCGGGTAGACCGGCACCAAACCCTGCGCCGCGAAGGTCTGGGCGTCGAAGGTTCGTGCGAACATTCCCCGGTCGTCGGAGCGCGCATCGACTTCCACGACAAAGGCGCCCGAAACCGCGGTCGGAAGGAATTTCATCCGAGCACCGTCAGTTGAGGCACGGCGACGGCGAAACGGCCGCCCCAGCTGCCGACCTTGCTGTTGGCCGCGACGACTTCGTGCTTGATGTTCCAGGGCAGGATAAGCACGTAGTCCGGCTGCGTCTCGTCCATCTTCTCAGGCGCGTAGATCGGCAGCTTGCTTCCCGGCAGGAAATGTCCCTGTTTGTGCGGATTGCGGTCGACGACATATTCGATGAGATCCGTGCCGACGCCGCAGAAATTCAGCAGCGTGTTGCCCTTGGCGGCAGCGCCGTAGGCGGCGACCTTCTTGCCGCTGCGTTTGGCTTGGTCAAGGAAGGCGAGCAAACCATCCTTGATCGGCGCCACGCGGCTCTGGAAGGCCTCGTAGATCTCGACCTTGTCGAAGCTGGCGGCCGCCTCATCGGCGCGGACCTTGGCAAGGCCGGCACCCGTGGTGTGGGCAGTCGATTCCGCCCGGCAGGCGAGGATGCGCAGGCTGCCGCCATGGGTCGGCAGCTCCTCGACATCGAACACCTTCAGGCCGTGGGCGGCGAAGACCTTTTCGACGGCGAGCAGCGAGAGATAGTAGAAGTGTTCGTGATAGACCGTGTCGAACTGGATGTTTTCCATTAACCGGAGCAGATGCGGGAATTCAACGCTGACAACGCCATCCGGCTTCAGAACGGCAGAGAGCCCACCGACGAAGTCGTTGATATCAGGCACGTGGGCCAGCACGTTGTTGCCGATGACGATGTCGGCGGCAAGGCCGCGGGAGACGAGGTCGGCAGCAGCTTCCTTGCCGAAGAAGCGCGCTTCGGTGGGAACGCCGATCTGCCGCGCCACCTCCGCGACGTTCTCGGCGGGCTCGATGCCGAGCACCGGCACGCCGGCCTCGACGAAATGCTTCAGCAGATAGCCGTCATTACTCGCCACCTCGATGACTTGCGACACCGCGGTAAGGCCGAAACGTTCGCGGGCCATGATGGTAAACTGGCGGGCATGCTCCACCCAGCCGTCGCTGTAAGAGGAGAAATAGGCATAGTGGCTGAAGATATCCTCCGGCGGAACGAAGGCATCGGCCTGTACCAGCCAGCATTCGGAACAGACGAAGGCGCGTAGCGGATAGGAAGGCTCGGGCTGGTTTAGTTGCGCCTCCGTCAGATAGGCATTGGCGAGCGGCGTCGAGCCCAGGTCGACAAAAGGATGCTTCAGCGGAGCGTTGCAGAACCGACAATTATGCGCTGTCATGATACTGTTTCCTCATAGGCCGCGATCTGGCCGAGCGAGAAAGCGCGCATGTCGGCTCCCTCGCGGTTGGCCTTGTACCAGGCGGCTGTCCAGTCGATGGTCTGTTGCAGGCTGAGCCGAGGGCGCCAGCCGATCGTGTCGAGTGCCAAGGCCGAGCTCAGCGTCAGCGCCGGCGCTTCCGGCAGGTGTTCGCCCGGCGCCGACCGCCACACATCTTCGACGCGGTGCGCGCGTCCGAGCGCCTCGGCAAGTTCGGAAACGGTAGCGAAGCTCTCGGGGTGCGGACCGAAATTCAGGGCGTCCGGCAGATCCCTGCCACGCTCCTCGGTCAGCACCTGGGCGAAACTTAGATAACCGCCGAGCGGTTCCAGAACATGCTGCCAGGGGCGAATCGCCTGCGGATAACGCAGCATGATCGGCTTGCCGCCTTCGAAGGCGCGGATGAAATCCGGGATCAGCCGATCCCTGGACCAGTCGCCGCCGCCGATGACATTGCCGGCGCGCACAGTGGCGAGCCTGAGATCGCGCCCCTTGAAGAAGCTCTCGCGGTAGCTCTGGCAGACGAGTTCGGTACAGGCTTTGGAATTGCTGTAGGGATCCTTGCCGCCGAGTGTATCGGTCTCGACGAAGGGTATGCCGCTGCCGTTGTTGGCGTAGACCTTGTCCGAGGTGATGACCAGCACGGTCTTGACGGACGGCGTCTGTCTGACTGCGTCGAGGACATTGGCCGTTCCGAGGACGTTGGTCGAGAAGGTCTCCGCTGGGTTTTCATAGGAGCGCCGCACCAGCGCCTGTGCCGCCATATGGATGACGATCTCCGGCTTGAAACGCTCGCAGAGAGCAAGAAGCGCCTCGGCATCGCGGATATCGAAGATGTGATGGCCGCGATCGTCCCAGGGAGCAAGCTTCTGGTAGAGCGATGGTTCGGTCTCGGGCGCCAGCGACACCGCGGTAACCTCAGCGCCGAGCCGCTCCAGCCACAGGGAAAGCCAGGAACCCTTGAAGCCGGTGTGGCCGGTGAGGAAAACCCGCCGCCCTTTCCAGAAGTTCGTCAGGCCCATAGCTTCCACGGCGCCTTTCCGGAATTCCAGAGTTCTTCCAGATGGGTGCGCTCACGTAGCGTATCCATCGGCTGCCAGAAGCCGTCATGCTTGAAGGCGGCAAGCTGGTTGTTGGCGGCAAGCCACTCCAGCGGTCCGGCCTCCCAGATCGTGTCGTCGCTTGCGATGAGATCGACCACGGAAGGGTCGAGCACGAAGAAGCCGCCATTGATCCGCTGGCCGTCGCCTCTCGGTTTCTCCACGAAGGAGGTGATGTACTGGCCTTCGATATTCGTTGCGCCATAGCGTCCGGGCGGTGTTACCGCGCACATCGTCGCCTTCAGGCCGTGATCGCGATGGAAGGCGACTTCGGCGGCAATATCGATGTCGCCGACGCCGTCGCCATAGGTCATGCAGAAGGCTTCGCCTGGTGTCAGATGGTCGCGAATGCGCCCGAGACGGCCGCCGGTCATCGAATGCATGCCGGTATCGACGACAGTCACCCGCCAGTTCGGCCGCTTGCCGCCGTGATAGTTGATGCTGTTGGCACCGAGGTCGACGGTGATGTCGCTGTGGTGGAGAACAAGGTTTACGAAATATTCCTTGATCATATAGCCCTTGTAGCCGGCGCAGATGATGAAATCATCGAGACCGTGATGGGCATAGATGTTCATAATGTGCCAGAGGATCGGCATGCCGCCGATCTCGACCAGGGGCTTAGGCCGCACGCTGGTCTCCTCGGCAAGGCGCGATCCGAGACCACCGGCGAGAATTACGACTTTCATCCCAAGCGAACTCCAGAGTCTTTGGAAGCAATTGTGGTTTTCGGCCGGCGCCCGGCGAGGCCGCCGGCATGCGGCGGGGGCACTCACAGGTGGAACGGCCGTATGGTCATCTGGTCCCGGTATCCGATTTCGTTCTTGTGCGAGGCTTGCGGGGGTGTCGAACCAGGTGCCGCGCGTGCTCCGGCAGGCCGTTGAAATGGCTTCCTGCCGTCCCCGGCACGCTTCTTGCATTGTTACTAATATTCTAACTCTTGTGGAGAAAGTGCCATGCAATGGAACACATCGGCGGATTTTGCGCCTCTCGTTCTCTTTCTCGGCGACCGGCACAAACGCAAGATCGTCCGGACGCTCCGAGACGCCGCTGAAGTTCTGATGACCGACTGGCCGTTTGAGGATGGAGAGGAATATGTCGCGGCGGTGAAGGCGTGCGCTGATGCCGTCTTGGGGCAGGCTGGAATGGATGAACTCAGGGAGCTGCTTCTGAGCGCCGCCAGAGAAGCCGGCATGGGGGTTCTGACCGTTATTCCCGGCAGCAGCAAGACCCATATGGCTGCGTGAGGCCACGAACACCCGCCGACCTAAGGTTCGAGGTGTTCCGCGCCAGTTCGACTTCCGGAAACGGCATCACGGAACCAGTCATCTGGGCATAGCACATCGTCAACGCCCTTTACTGCAAGGCGTCGAATGTACTATTCTTTGCAAAGGCTTAACTTCTTGATCCGGCAGTGATCAAGAATGGAATGGTGCCCAGAAGAGGACTCGAACCTCCACACCCTTTCGGGTACCAGCACCTGAAGCTGGCGCGTCTACCAATTCCGCCATCTGGGCGACGGAGAGCGATGTAAGGGGGCAGCTCCTGACTGTCAACCGGGTTTTTGAAGTTTTTCTGACAGTTGGCGAAAAACAGTCGGTCACGTCAGAGAGAGTGGCCGGAGAGCAGCGTAGCGCTTCGCTCGGGGGCACCCTATATAAAGGAAACATCGAAAGGAATGCTTCATGCACGCTTCCCGCACGCTTCTGCTCGCCGGTCTTTTAGCCCTATTTGCGCCAGCTGTGGCCGGCGCTGATTCGCTGAAGCTGGGCAAACCGGGGGTCGGGCCGCTGAACACCGGATCGACGCTCTGCGATTTTCGCGGCTGTTTCGGTTTCGGGCCGCAGCAATGGCATCGCCCCGCCTATGTCCAGCCGAATTACCGGCCGCGCGGCGCGACGGGGCCGACCTATTATCAGCCGGGTGCTGCCGGGCGGCCGCAGCTGACCTATGATCCGCCGCCGGTGCGCCGGGTGCAGCCGAACGCTCCGAACAAGCACATCGCCTGGTGCACCAATGAATACCGCTCCTACAATCCGAGGACGGATCATTTTCTCACCTATGAAGGCGTCTACAGGGTCTGCCGCTCGCCCTATCGCTGAGGCTGCTGCTGTCAGCTTTCCGGCGAGGCGCGGTCGACATGGCCGAGATCGCGGCCGGGCTCGATGATGTCGCGGACCCGCTGCTTCAGCTCCTTCGGCCCGGGAAAGCCGCCGTCGCGCTTGCGCTCCCAGATCAGATCGCCATTGACGCGGATCTCGAAATTGCCGCCGGTGCCGGGGATCAGTGCCACCTCGCCGAGACTGTCGGAAAAGGTATGCAGCAGTTCCTGCGCCATCCAGGCGGCGCGCAGCAGCCAGTTGCACTGGGTGCAGTAGAGGATCGAGACGCGGGCTTTTTCGCTCATAGTGTTTCCTTTCGTTCGCGTGGATTTAAGCCCTTGCGGCGTGCTCACGCAATGGCGCGCAATCATCTTGCGCGCCGTTCGCCGGCATGGTCTCTTCCATCGTCGGTCACACCGGGGAGAACCCATGCGAGTCGCAGTCGTCGAAAATATGCACAATACCGGTCTTGGCGCGCTTGCCACGGCACTCGACGAGGCGGGAGCTCATATCGAGTGGTTTCGCGTGTGGCAGGACGGCATCCTGCCACGGGATATAATGGGTCACGACGCGCTGGTCGTTCTCGGCGGCGAGCAGAGCGCGCTGGATGATGAAACGCATCCCTACCTGCCGGAACTCGTGCGGCTTTCGCGCCGCTTCGGCGATGCCGGCAAGGCCGTGCTCGGTGTCTGCCTCGGCAGCCAGATCCTCGCCCGCGCCTATGGTGCCGACAATCATCTCGGCACCGCTCACGAATTCGGCTGGCACAGGATCGGCGTCACGGGCAAGGGCCGGGCCGATCCGCTGCTGTCGGCGCTTGGCGGCGAGTTCACCATCTTCGAATGGCATGCCGACACGTTTTCCCTCCCCGAAGGTGCGGTGCGCCTGGCGACGAGCTCGGTCGCCGAGAACCAGGCCTTCCGCATCGGCCGCGCCGTCTATGGCACCCAGTTTCATTTCGAGGCAGATTCAGCGGTCGTCGAGCAATGGAAGACCGAATTCCCCGATGCGATCGAGCGCATCGCCCCCGGCTGGCTGGAAAACCATACCGAACTTGCGGCAAGACATGGCGGTGCCGCCGATGCCGCGGGCCTTGCCATCGCCCGCGCCTGGGTCGGCCTGATCGAAGCAGACGAGGGCGAGATACAGTCACAGGCCTCGGCGTGAGAGACGAAGCGATGCCGGCGAGCGAACGCGAGAAGATGGCGGCGGGCGAATGGTATTGCTGCCTGGACGACGAGCTCGATCTCTTGCGCCGGCAGGCGCGTCTGGCGGTCCATGCGCACAACACGCTGCCGCCGGACGAGCGCGGCGCCATGGCGCCAGCCCTGAGGGCGCGCTTTGCCGGCGTGGCGCCCGATGTCTTCATCGAATCGCCATTTCACTGCTCCTATGGCATCAACATCACGCTCGGTGAACGCGTCTATTTCAATGCCGGCTGTACCATCCTCGATTCCGGCCGGGTGACCATCGGCGACCGCAGCATGTTCGGACCGGGGGTGCAGATCTATTGCGCCGAGCATCACAAGGATGCCGCACTTCGCAGCGCCGGCATCGAGATCGCCCGGCCGGTTTCGATCGGCAGCGATGTCTGGATCGGCGGCGGCGCCATCATCCTCGGCGGCGTCACGATCGGCGAGGGCGCGATCGTCGGTGCAGGCGCCGTGGTGACGCGGGATGTGCCGGCCGGCGCAACAGTGGTCGGCAATCCGGCCCGCATCCGATAACGCCGGCAAGACTGCATTCCAAGCGGTCTTGCCACCTCGACAGCGGCGATCATTCCGCTAGATCATCGGCGAACGGGAGGAAATATCATGACAGCACGAAACTTACCGATGGAAGGCGGCTGCCGTTGCGGCCGGGTGCGATTGAAGATCAACGCCCCGCCGCTGCTGACCATGGCCTGCCACTGCACGGGCTGCCAGAAGATGACCGCAAGCGCCTATTCACTGAGTGCCGCCATCCCTAGCGAAGGTTTCGAGGTCACGAAAGGCGAGCCGGTGATCGGCGGCCTGCACGGCGTGACGAAACATTATTTCTGCCCACACTGCATGAGCTGGATGTTCACCCGCCCGGAAGGCATGGACTGGTTCGTCAACCTGCGCGTGACCATGCTCGACGATCCGAGCTGGTTCACCCCTTCATCGAGACCTGGACGAGCGAGAAGCTTGCCTTTGCCGAAACCGGCGCGGTGCACAGCTATGAGGCGCTGCCGGCGATGGAGGCCTATGAAGGGCTGGTGAAGGAATATATGGCGCGAGGCTGATCCTCAGAAGCCTTGGAAGAGAAAGTCCAAAGCGCCGATGATGATATCGCTTTTGTCAGTTAGATCTGCGATTGCTGGTCCCAATTCTGCGGTCGGGATCGATGCCATGCGCTGTGTCGCCATGACATGGATTTCACCTTCGATGGCAAAGCGCGGGTTCAGCCGCGAGATCGACCAGTTCAGTTCTTGAACCGGATGCAATGGAACCATGACGCGCGACGGCAGATCATCAAGCAGATTGGCTTGAAGATCGATGGCCAGGACATTCCCGGTTTTGAGTCGATAGACGCGGAAGCGGGCCATTAAAACTGACGGTATTTGGCAAAGGGCAAGCCGTGCTTTTCGACATATTCGTTTTCCAGGCGAATAGCCTCGGCGTTCTCGATCCGCCAGAGTCGCTCGCGTTCCGCCTTTATGGCTTTCGCGATTCCATCTTCCGCCGCTCGGGATATGTTGATCTTCAGCTCGCGCGCCTGCGCGACGAGGCCTTCATCGAGAGAGAGGTTCGATGCTTTTCTTAGCCGCTGAGCCATAACGATCTCCCTGGTCTCATGCGCAGACAATATGCGCATGAGATGCCGTTGAGAAGGGTTATTCGTCGCCCATCTTCAGCGCCGCGATGAAGGCTTCTTGCGGAATCTCCACCTTGCCGAACTGGCGCATGCGCTTCTTGCCGGCCTTCTGCTTGTCGAGCAGCTTGCGCTTGCGGGTGGCGTCGCCGCCGTAGCATTTCGCCGTCACGTCCTTGCGCAGCGCCGAGATCGTTTCGCGGGCGATGACGTTGCCGCCGATCGCGGCCTGGATCGGGATCTTGAACATGTGCTTCGGGATCAGCTCCTTGAGCTTTTCGCACATGTCGCGGCCGCGCTTTTCGGCAGCGGTGCGGTGCACCATCATCGACAGCGCATCGACCGGCTCGCCGTTGACGAGGATCGACATCTTCACGAGGTTGCCCTCGCGGTGGTCGGTGAGCGTATAGTCGAAGGAGGCATAACCCTTCGAAATCGATTTCAGCCGGTCGTAGAAATCGAAGACGACTTCGTTGAGCGGCAGGTCGTAGGTCAGCATCGCGCGCGTGCCGACATAGGTGAGCTCGATCTGGATGCCGCGCCGGTCCTGGCAGAGTTTCAAAATGCCGCCGAGATAATCGTCCGGCGTCAGGATCGTCGCGCGGATCCACGGCTCGTGGATTTCGGAGATCTTGACGACATCGGGCATGTCGGCCGGGTTGTGCAGCTCGCGCTCCGAGCCGTCGGTCATGAACATCTTATAGACCACCGACGGGGCGGTGGCGATGAGATCGAGGTCGAACTCGCGCTCCAGCCGCTCCTGGATGATTTCGAGGTGCAGGAGGCCGAGGAAACCGCAGCGGAAGCCGAAGCCGAGGGCGGCCGAGGATTCCATTTCGAAGGAGAAGGAGGCGTCGTTGAGGCGAAGCTTCCCCATGGCGGCGCGCAGATCCTCGAAATCGGCGGCATCGACCGGGAACAGGCCGCAAAAGACCACCGGCTGCGCCGGCTTGAAGCCCGGCAGCGCTTGTGCGGTCGGCCGCTTGTCCTCGGTGATCGTATCGCCGACGCGAGTGTCGGCTACTTCCTTGATCGAGGCGGTGATGAAACCGATCTCGCCGGGGCCGAGGCTATCGACATTGACCATCTTCGGCGTCAGCACGCCGACGCGCTCCACCTGGTATTTCGCATCCGTGCCCATCATGCGGATCGTCTGGCCCTTGGTCAGCACGCCGTCGATGATGCGCACGAGAACCATGACGCCGAGATAGGTGTCGTACCAGCTATCGACGAGCAGCGCCTTCAGCGGCGCTTTTTCGCCGCCCGGGCTCTTCGGCGCCGGCAGCTTGTTGACGATCGCCTCCAGAACGTCGGGAATACCGAGGCCGGTCTTGGCCGAGATCAGCACGGCTTCCGAAGCGTCGATGCCGATCACCTCCTCGATCTGCTCCTTGATGCGGTCGGGTTCGGCGGCCGGCAGGTCGATCTTGTTGAGCACGGTGACGAGCTCGTGGTTGTTGTCGATCGCCTGGTAGACATTGGCGAGCGTCTGCGCTTCGACGCCCTGGCTGGCGTCGACGACGAGCAGCGAGCCCTCGCAGGCCGACAGCGACCGCGAGACTTCATAGGCGAAGTCGACATGGCCGGGCGTGTCGATCAGGTTGAGGATGTATTTCTCGCCATTGTTCGCCTGGTAATGCAGGCGCACCGTCTGGGCCTTGATGGTGATGCCGCGCTCGCGCTCGATATCCATATTGTCCAGCACCTGCTCGGACATTTCGCGCTCGGCAAGGCCGCCCGTCGTCTGGATCAGCCGGTCGGCCAGCGTCGATTTGCCGTGGTCGATGTGGGCCACGATCGAAAAGTTGCGGATATGGGATAGCGGAGTGGTCGAATTGGTGCTCATGCGCGCCATATAGCAGCGCCGCTCCCTGCCGCAAAGCGGTAATTATCCCGCTGTTTACGCTATTTCCTGTCAGCGGGTCGGGCGCGTCTCAGACCGGCCACGTCTCCAGCCGCCAGGCCGAATCCCAGAACATCCATTCATATTGCGAGGCGCGCACGAAAACATCCATCATCTGAGCGCGCTCCGCCGGCGATGCGGCGCGGGCGGCGATATCGGTCAGGGCGATCACCTCGCGGGCACCGGCGGCAAATTGCGGATCGCCATAAGTGTTTATCCAGGCCTGGAAGGCATTCCCCTCGATCGCCGGCCGGTTCTTGATCGCCTCGCCGACATGCCAGTAGATCCAGAAGCAGGGAAGGACGGCGGAAAGTGCGACCGCATAGGAGCTGTGATAGGCGGTAGCGAGCAGGAAATTCGTATAGGCGAAACCGCAAGGCGAAGGTTCGGCCGCGCTCACATCCTCGGAGCTGATGCCGAACCGCGTGAGAAAACCTGCATGCAGACCCTGCTCGACGGTGATCGCCTTCTGCGCCGAACCGAGGAAACGCAGCACCTGCGCATTGTCGGGTGCCTTGGCTGCGACGATCGCCAGGCATCGCGCATAATGCTTGAGGTAAAGCGCATCCTGGAGGATATAGTAGCGGAAAACCTCAGCCGGCAGCGTGCCGTCAGAAAGCCGCGTGAGAAGCGGCAGCACCTCGATCTCGGCCATGACGGGCGCGATCCTGTCCCAGGCGGCGGCCGTGAAGCTTCCCGTCAGTTCCGTGCGATGCGTGCTGGCGTCCATCACTTTCTCCGATCTCAATTGCGCTGTCATATATCGGCCAGGCTGTGGCGAAAGCAAGGTTGGTTTGGCCGCCTTGCCGAGGCTTGATTCCATCATCAGATCATGTATTTCTCCTATAGTGGAAATTGGATCGAACCATGGAAGAGCAGCTGGAACAGGCAATCGGCATTCGTATCCGCAAGCTGCGGCTGGATAAAGGATTGACCCTTGATGATCTCGCCACGGCCTCCGGCGTCAGCCGGGCGATGATCTCACGCATCGAGCGGGCGGAGGCGAGCCCGACCGCCTCGCTGCTGGCAAGGATTTGCGCCGCGCTCGGCCTGTCCCTGTCAGCTTTCTTCGCGGAGGAAGGGCAGCAGGCCTCGCCGCTTGCCCGTCGGCAGGAGCAGCAGGTCTGGTGCGATCCGGAGACTGGCTATCTCAGACGTTCGGTCTCGGCGCCCGGCACCGCATCCGACGTCGATATCGTCGAGGTCGAATTCCCCGCTGGCGCCCGCGTCAGCTTTCCGCCGCATGCGGCATCGCATGGCATGACGCAGCATATCTGGCTGTTCGACGGCGAACTGGAGATGACGGCGGGCGAGGTGGTCTACCGGCTCCGCCCCGGCGATTGCCTCTTCATGCCGGTCGGCGCAGGCCATGTCTTCCACAATCCCGGCAACGCGCCGGCGCGTTATTGCGTCGTGCTCGACCGCGGCGGCCGATAGCTACATTCATTTTAGGAGAAGACCATGCCCGATATTCGTACCCTTTCCGCCGAGGAGGCGCGCGCCGCCATTCCGGCGCTTGCGCAAGTGCTTGCCGATTGCGTCGCCGGCGGTGCCTCCGTCGGCTTCATGCAGCCCTATGGACCTGAAGAGGCCGAGCCCTATTGGCGCGATGTCGCCGATGCGGTCGCCACCGGCGGCAATCTGCTGCTGGTCGCCGAACTGGAAGGGCGGATCGTCGGCACGGTGCAGGTCGGGGCTGCCCAGATGCCGAACCAGCCGCACCGCGGTGATCTGAAGAAGCTCTTGGTGCATCGCTCCGCCCGCGGGCGTGGCCTCGCGCGGCTGCTGATGGAGGCCGCTGAGCGTGAGGCGGCGAGGCATGGCAAGACCCTGCTGGTGCTCGACACGGCAACCGGCAGCGATGCCGAGGCGATCTATCCGCGCCTGGGCTGGCAGCGTGTCGGCGTCATCCCCGATTATGCCCTGTGGCCGGAAGGCGGCTTCTGCGACACCACACTGTTTTACAAGCGGCTCGCCTGAATGCGCCGGCCGGCTCATCTCAGATGGCTCATCGCGAATGGCTGAAAGCGGAAAGCGTCTCGCGGAGCCTGGCCCCTGCCGTCCATTGCGCCGCGTTCCAGCCGAACTGCCGCGCTGCTTCGACATTCACCGCCATATCGTCGATGAAGCCGATCTCGCCGGGCTGGACGTCAGCACGCTCGGTCGCCAGCCGGAAAAAATCCGGCGACGGTTTGCTGTGTCCGAGCGCTGCGGAATAGAGGATGCCGTCGAAATGGGCGTTAAGACCCAACTGCTCCATCAGGTAGCGCGCCCGCCTGTGCTCCTGATTGGTCGCCAGGAACAGCGTGACGCCGCTTTGCCGGAGAGCAGCAAGCTCATCGAGCAGAACGCGGTCGAGGCGGGAATCGTTCTGGAACCAGTAATCGATCAGCGTCGCGGCGCTGAGATGCGGCGCGATCTTTGCCAGCACTTTGGCGAGGCTGGTCTCCAACGGCTCGCGGCCAACGATGATGTCGCCCCAGCAAGTCTGGAAGAATTCCTGCTGCAGCAGGTCGAGGCGCAGCCCGAGATCGCGCTCCAGAAAAGTGAAGTGCGGCAGGCCGTCTGTCGGGCGACCGTGAATGAGCACGCCGTCGACATCGACCATCAGCACTTTCATGCGGAAAATTTCCTTGTTCTCAAAACACCGGCGAAGGTGGCGTTATTTACCTCGGCGATCAAGGCACCATGCCGCTTTTTCGTTGGGGCCAACCCGTGTAAATCTCGACCGTCAATCAACGGCAGGATCTGAAATGCGCGTCATTTATTCCGAAGACCACAAGCTGCGCGATGCAAAGACTGAGCTCCATGCCGGCCAACTGGTGACGCCTTTCGAGGCGCCGTTCCGGGCCGAATGGATACTGGCGGCGGTCAAGGAGGCGGGTTTTGCCGATGTCGTGGCGCCCGATGCGCACGGGCTGGAAACGGCCAAAAAGGTGCATGATCCCGCCTATCTCGATTTTCTCGCCACTGTCTGGGACCGCTGGGTGGTCGCCGGTTTCACCGGCGAAGCGATCGCCAATTCCTTTCCGGTGCGCCGCACCAGCCAGCGCGTGCCCGACAATATCGTCGGCGCGATCGGCCATTATGCCAATGCCGCCGACACCTCGATCACCAAGGGCTCTTACGAGGCGGCGATCGCCTCGATGCGCTGCGCGGTAACGGGCGCCGACTGGCTGGGTGAGGGCAATCGTTTCGCCTTTGCGCTCTGCCGCCCGCCGGGCCATCATGCCGGCATCGATCTTTTCGGCGGTTATTGCTTCATCAACAATTCGGGTGTGGCGGCGCAGCGGCTGCTCGATCGCGGCGCGAAAAAGGTCGCCGTGCTCGATGTCGATTTCCACCATGGCAACGGCACCCAGGATCTCTTCTATCACAGAGGCGATGTCTTCACCGCCTCGCTGCACGGCGATCCCATGCAGGCCTTTCCCTATTTCCTCGGCCATGCCGACGAGGAGGGCGAGGGGGCGGGCACTGGCGCCAACCGCAATTATCCAATGCCGCCGGGCACGCCCTGGGATGTCTGGTCGTCTGCCCTTGCCGATGCACTTGTCCGCATCAAGGCCTTTGGCGCCGAGGCGATCGTCGTCGCACTCGGCGTCGATACTTTCGAGCGCGACCCGATCTCCTTCTTCAGCCTGACCTCCGGCGATTTCACCCGCATGGGTGCGATGATCGCTTCTGCGGGCCTCCCGGTGCTCGTCTGCATGGAGGGCGGCTACGGCGTGCCGGAAATCGGCCTCAACGTCGCCAACGTCCTCAAGGGTCTGGAATCCTGATCGCTTTATATGACCGACGAGACGATTCCATCCGATATCCCCACACCCCGCATGCTGAGCTGGGCGCGCAACTCCGCCAGCTATCGCTTGGAGCGGCGGATGATGACGGAAAAGCAGCTCTTCGACGCCATCACCCGCAAGGCCAAGGAGAAGTTCGAGGATATCAGCGCGGCACAGCTTAAAGCGGTTGCCGATTTCGCCGTCAAATTTGCCTATGACAACAAGGTGCTCGACGATAGCGCCTATGCCGAGATCAGCACGCGCTCGGCCGTGCGCGGCGGCAAATCGAAGCGCGCGATCGCTCAGAAGCTGACAGCCAAGGGCGTCTCCGGCGAGAAGGTCGAGGCGGCACTTGAGGCGGCGGACGATCTCTATGCTGCGGCGATATTCGCCCGCAAGCGTGCCTTCGGTCCCTTCCGCCGGGTCGAACTCGACGACAAGCGAAAGGCGAAGGAACTCTCCGCCTTCGCCCGCAATGGCTTCAGCTTCGAGATCGGCAAAAAGGTCTTCGACATGAGCTTCGAAGACGCCGAAGAGGTCATCCTCTCCGGCCACCTCTGATGCATCAGGTCTTTTGCTGCCTGGATCAGAAGTTTGAATTTGCCGGTTTCAAGTCGCCTCCGTATGAAGAGCCCTCAAGCGGAGATGCTGCACATGGAAGACAGAACGAACGACGGTTCCGGCGTGCTGGCAATGAAAGCGCCTGCAGCATCCGGCGGCCTGGCGTCTGGCGCGCTGATGTGTCTGATGTCCATGTCCTCGATTCAGTTCGGCGCGGCACTTTCCTCTTCCGCCATCGCCGCCTATGGACCTGCCGGCGCCAGCTGGCTGCGCCTTGTCTTCGCCGCCCTCATTCTGGCCGTCGCCGTCCGTCCGCGCATATTCAGCTACACGAGAGAGCAATGGACAAGTGCTTTGGTTCTCGGGACGACGACGGCGCTGATGACCATGAGTTTTTCGCGGCGATCGAGCGCATACCGCTCGGTCTTGCCGTGGCGATCGATTTTCTCGGCCCGCTTTCGGTCGCGACCATCGGTTACGGCCTCAGCCGGCGTCTCGTCTGGCCGTTGATTGCCGCGCTCGGCGTTCTGGCTCTTGCCCATGATGGTGAAGGCTGGGTCGGGAATATCCAGGGCATTCTCTTCGCCTGCGGCGCGGGAACGGGTTGGGCGATCTATATCGTGCTGACCAAGAAGGTCGGCGCAAGCTTCAAGGGGCTGGACGGGCTTTCCATGTCACTGATGGTTGCTGCTCTGGTCGCGACACCCTTCGGCTTTGCAGGCGCCGTTCCGGCGCTCGATAGCTACGGCCTGATCGAAATGGCGGGCCTTGCCGTTCTCGTGCCGCTGCTGCCTTACACGCTGGAGCTGATTGCCCTGCGGCGCATGCCGACAACCTCCTTCGGCATCCTCATGAGCCTCGAACCGGCCATTGCAGCGCTTGCAGGCTTCGCCATTCTGACGCAGCCCATGACCCTTCTGCAGATGGCGGGAACGGCGCTGGTCGTCGCCGCAAGCGCCGGCGCGACGTTTTCCGCAAAAGTAACGATCAACCCGTCTTCCTAGTGGGATCGTCAATGGCGGGATTGTAGAACAGCGACAGCGTCAGGCTTTTGGCGATCCGCTCCGCCGTCGCCATGAACCAGGCCTTGGCCTCCGGCGTTGGCGCGATATCGTCGAGGGTTGCGGCAAACAGCGACAGCCACTTCGGAAAGAGGTCGGGCGTCAGGTTGTGGACGCCGGTATGCGCCTGCACCGGCTTGCCGCCATAGGCGCCGCTGCGGAAAGCGACCGCCGACCAGAAGCTCTTCATCTTCTCCATATGCGCCGGCCAGCGGCCGGAGAGCCGGGCGTCGAACACCGGGCCGAGATCGGGATCCGCAAGCACGCGGGCGTAAAATGTCTCGACCAGCCTGCCGATGAAGGCCTCGTCGACACCCATGTCCAGCATCTCGGCCTCCGCCCTTTCGCGTATCGCCGCGACATGGGCAGGGCGGCCCTGAATCTCATTGTCCATCAAAAACCCCGCGCCGCGTGATGCGGCGCTCTTTATATAGGTGTTCATGACGGTGAGCCAAAGTCATCAGTGCCCGCTTGCGGCAATCTGTCAGCCGGCCTTCCCACGCTCTTGACCGTCATCGCCTCCTTCTTTAGATTTAGAATAATTCTAAATTTGGAGAGAGTCATGCTGGCGCGGTTTTTCAGATCCTCGAAACGATCGTTCGAATCGCTGTCCGAGCAGGAGATTCTCGCCCTCGCGATCGCCTCCGAGGAGGACGATGCCCGCATCTATCTCGCCTATGCCGACAGGTTGCGTCGCGAATTCCCAGCCTCGGCCAAAGTCTTCGAAGATATGGCCGAAGTCGAGGACACGCATCGCAAGTCATTGTTCGAGATCCATCGCCAGCGTTTCGGCGAGCGCATTCCACTGATCCGGCGCGAACATGTCGAAGGTTTTTATGAGCGTAAGCCCGACTGGTTGAGGGCAAATCTGACGCTGGATGCGATGCGCCGGGAAACCGAGGCGATGGAGGAGCAGGCCTACCGTTTTTATGTGGAGGCGGCAAAACGCACCTCGGATGCCTCGACGCGCGAGCTGCTCGGCGATCTCGCGCTAGCCGAACAGGGGCATGAGGATATCGCCCGCATGCTGGGCGACAAACATACGCCCGAAGATGTCAAGCGCGACGAGAACGAAATGGTGCATCGGCAATTCGTGCTGACCTATGTGCAGCCGGGCCTTGCCGGGCTGATGGACGGCTCAGTCTCGACGCTGGCGCCGATCTTCGCCGCCGCCTTCGCCACGCAGGATACCTGGCAGACCTTCCTTGTCGGCCTTTCCGCCTCCGTCGGCGCCGGTATCTCGATGGGCTTCACCGAAGCCGCCCATGACGATGGCAAGATTTCCGGCAGGGGCTCGCCCATCAAACGCGGCCTTGCCTGCGGCATCATGACGGCGCTCGGCGGTCTCGGTCACGCTCTGCCTTACCTGATCCCGCACTTCTGGACGGCGACAATCACCGCCGCGATCATCGTCTTCTTCGAACTCTGGGCAATCGCCTTCATCCAGAACCGCTACATGGAAACCCCCTTCCTGCGCGCCGCCTTCCAGGTGGTCCTCGGCGGCGGTCTGGTGCTCGGCGCGGGTATTTTGATCGGGAATGGGTGAGGAGCGGTCTGCGAAGCCGAGCGATCGATCCAGTGAATCGATTGCAGCGACGAACGCCCTGAGCCCAAGGCGAAGGGCCGGGAAACGGTGCGACAAACCAATGCAAGGGTGCAGCACAGCGATCAGCCCCTCGTGAGGCGGGAGCGCCTCCGCAGCACCTCCAAAAAAGCAAAAGGCCGGCTTGCGCCGGCCTTTCCCCACGCCCCCCAAAAACTCTTACCGCAGTGCGCCGACCAGAACGTCGCGGCCGTTCTCGATGGTGACCCAGCGGCCGGAATTGTAGCTCGACTGGCGCTTGACGAAGGAATAGGGCGTCCCAAACCAGGGCTTGACGTCGGAGGCGAGGTTGTCGAGCACGAAGTCGCCCTCGGCGGTGCGCAGCGTCAGCACGGCATGGCCTTCACCGTCGGGCTTGCGCACGACGGTCATCAGCAGATCGGCGGCCGAAAAACCGCGCTGGATCAGCATGCGGCGCTTCAGCAGCGCGAAATCCTCGCAGTCGCCGGCCGTGGTCGGATAGGCCCAGACTTCGTCCTTGCCGTAGATTTCCTTGTCGGTCATCGGCGTGATCGTGCGGTTGACAGTGGCGTTGACCGAACGCACCAGCGACCACTTTTCCGCCGTCATCTCGACCGGCCCGGAATTGCGGTTTGCCCCGCATTCGCTGCGGTGGATCTGACAGAAATCATAGTGTCCGATCGGCTGGGATGTGGCATTGCCCGTTACCATTGAAGCATTTCTGCTGGGGGCCGGTATGGCGGCCGTCGCCATCGCAAACATGGCCATCATGGCCACAAAAATACCCTTTATCCGCACGCCCGCTCTTCCTCGCATCGCCCCTTATTTATTAACAAAGTGTTAATGGAGAGGGCCAAGAAGAGTCAATCGTTACTTCTTGGGAGCAGCTTGCGACTCGCCGACATGGTTAAAATGCAACGGGTTGACCACTTACAGTCAGGGAATTTCTCGGCCTGCGGCTCAAGCGGGCATTGGCTTGCTTGTCGATGAACGGACGATGCCTTTCACGGCGCTGAGGAGAAGCGCGATATCGCTCGGGCGGGAAAGGCGATGGTCGCCGTCGCGGATGAAGGTCAGCACCACGTCGTCAGCGGGAAGATGTTCGACGAGTTTCATCGCATGCGCATGCGGCACGTCGGCGTCTTTCATCCCCTGGAGGATATGCACCGGGCACCCCGTTTCAATGATGCCGTCGAGCACCCGGTTTTCGCGGCCGTCCTCGATCAGCGCCCTGGTATAGATGTTCGGCTCTGGACTATATTGGGACCGTTCTTCGAAATAGCCGCGCTCGGCAAGCGATTTTCGCTCTTTGCCCTTGAGGTTCGGCTCGATCAGCTCGGAGGTGAAATCGGGCGCGGGCGCAATCAGCACCAGCCCCTCAAGTTTTGGGCCGCCCTGCCGCGCAAGCTCCTGCGTCAGGCGGAGCGCGATCCAGCCGCCCATCGAAGAGCCGACGAGGATCACCCGGTCGGGGGCGACATGACGGATGACGGCAAGCGCCTCTTCCAGCCAACGTGAGATCGTGCCGTCGCTGAAGCTGCCGCCGGAAAGTCCGTGGCCGGAATAGTCGAGGCGGATGCAGGCAAGCCCGAGTTCCGCCGCCAGCCCGTCAAGTTCCACCGCCTTGGTGCCGCTCATGTCGGAACGGTAGCCGGACAGCCAGACGAGCGCCGGGGCGCTGTTGCCAGCCTGTGCCGGGCGCACCAGCATGGCGATCTCACGCGCCGCCTCACCCTCGCCGACCGTTAGGAACTGCGGCAGGGCATTGGGGATCTGTTCGAACATCGGCGAAACTCCTGTTATTTTGGTCTATAAAACAGATTCTTGGCAGGCTGACAGCGGGTGATTTTTCCGCTAAAGGATGATATTGACTCCGTTGCAGCGATGACGCGACACGTTTGTGCACCCCGATATGGGAGCGCGAGGCTGCAACGTTCCGAAACAACGCGAGGAGAATACGACCATTCGCAGACCTTTTAAAACCGACGCGCCCGTGAAGGACGGACCGCGCTCGAACCGTGAAATCCGCATTCCCAAAGTTCAGCTGATCGGGGCTGACGGCGAGAATATGGGCGTCGTGCCTACCGACCAGGCCTTGAGAATGGCTGAGGAAGCCGGCCTCGATCTCGTCGAAATTTCCCCCAATGTCGAACCGCCTGTGTGCAAGATCCTCGATCTGGGCAAGCTGAAATATGCCAACCAGAAGAAGGCTGCCGAGGCGCGCAAGAAGCAGAAGATCGTCGAAGTCAAAGAAATCAAGATGCGCCCGAACATCGACACCCATGATTATGAGGTGAAGATGAAGGCGATGGGTCGCTTCTTCGACGAAGGCGACAAGGTCAAGGTGACGCTGAAGTTCCGCGGCCGCGAAATGGCCCACCAGGAACTCGGCATGAAGCTGCTGCAGCAGGTCAAGGCCGATACGACCGAGTTCGCCAAGGTCGAAGCCGAGCCCAAGCTCGAAGGCCGCCAGATGATGATGGTGCTGGCGCCGAAGTAAGCGCCAGGCACTTTTTCGCCCAAGGCCGTCCGCAAGGGCGGCTTTTGTGCTTTCTAACACGGGTGCTTACGAGCGTGCGAAGATTCCTCCGCAGCCCCGTTGCACTTTCAGGACGCTGCGGTTATAAGCGCGCGTCCGAACTGACCGGCAGGGCATGCCGTGGCAGTTTCGAATGCTTGCGGAACGGTTCGTCGCCGAAGCCGCAGATCAACAACAAACGCTCCCGCACCTTGTTGCGACGGCCGGAGAACCGGACTTCGCGAGAAGGGCTTTTTTGATGAAGCGCGCAGGGAGGACAGAAGGAGTAGCAAAATGCCCAAGATGAAGACGAAGTCCTCTGCCAAGAAGCGGTTCAAGATCACCGCAACCGGCAAGGTCAAGGCTGCCGCTGCCGGCAAACGCCATGGCATGATCAAGCGTACCAACAAGTTCATTCGCGATGCACGTGGCACCATGGTTCTCGCAGAACCGGATGGCCGCAAGGTTATCAAGAATTACCTGCCGAACGGTCTCTGAGACTCGTCCGCGAACGCTAGATTTAAGGAGATCATGATATGGCACGTGTAAAAAGAGGCGTCACCGCCCACGCCAAGCATAAGAAGGTTCTGAAGGCCGCCAAGGGCTTTTACGGCCGTCGCAAGAACACCATCCGCACCGCCAAGGCTGCTGTCGATCGTTCGAAGCAGTACGCCTACCGCGACCGCAAGGTTAACAAGCGCAACTTCCGTGCGCTCTGGATCCAGCGCATCAACGCCGCTGTCCGCGAATTCGGCCTGACCTACGGCCGCTTCATCGACGGCCTGAACAAGGCCGGCATCGAGGTTGACCGCAAGGTTCTCTCCGACATGGCGATCCACGAGCCGGAAGCATTCGGCGCGCTCGTCAATGCTGCCAAGAAGGCTCTTGAATACCTCAAGGAAGCCGGTACGGCCAACGAGTTTGAAGGCGCGGTCAAGTAACCAGCGCTTCCCAAGCTTTTGAATTTATGATTTTGGGAAACCCGCGCTGGTTTGGGCTAGCGCGGGTTTTTCTTTCTTTATATTCCTTGCGCCGGCCGGCGCCGCCTGCCTCCCGATCGCCCGCCTGATACCGGACGGAAAGAAGTGACAATGTCAGATATCGACCAGCTCAACGCATCGCTGCTCGCCGAAATCGCCGCCGCCAATGACGAGACGGCCCTGGAAGCGGTGCGCGTTTCCGCCCTCGGCAAGAAGGGCTCCGTCTCCGAATTGTTGAAGACGCTCGGCGCGATGACGCCGGAAGAACGCCAGACCCGGGGCGCTGCGATCAACGTTTTGAAAAATGCGGTGACCGAGGCGCTCGTCGCCCGCAAGGCGACGCTCCGCCAAGAGGCAATCAATGCGCGGCTGAAGGCCGAAACCGTCGATGTCAGCCTGCCGGTGCGCTCTTCGCCCGCCGAGCGCGGCCGCATCCATCCGATCAGCCAGATCGTCGACGAGATCACCGCGATTTTCGCTGATATGGGCTTCTCGATCGCCGAAGGCCCGGATATCGAGACCGACTATTACAATTTCACCGCGCTAAATTTCCCCGAAGGCCATCCGGCCCGCGAGATGCACGACACCTTCTTCTTCCATCCGGACGAGAACGGTGAGCGCAAGGTGCTGCGCACCCATACGTCACCGGTGCAGGTGCGCACCATGGAGACGCAGAAGCCGCCGATCCGCATCATCATTCCCGGCAAGACCTACCGCCAGGACAGTGATGCCACGCATTCGCCGATGTTCCATCAGGTCGAGGGCCTGGTTATCGACAAGAAGGCCAATGTCGCCAACATCCGCTGGGTGCTCGAGGAATTCTGCAAGACCTTCTTCGAGGTCGATAGCGTGACCATGCGTTTCCGCCCATCTTTCTTTCCTTTCACCGAGCCCTCTTTCGAGGTCGATATCCAATGCGACCGCTCCGGCCCGATCGTCAAGTTCGGCGAAGGCACCGACTGGATGGAGATCCTCGGCTGCGGCATGGTCCATCCGAACGTGCTGCGCTATGGCGGGCTCGATCCGGACGAATATCAGGGTTTTGCCTGGGGCATGGGCCTCGACCGCATCGCCATGCTGAAATACGGCATGCCCGACCTGCGCGATTTCTTCAACGCCGACGTCCGCTGGATGACGCATTACGGCTTCCGCCCGCTCGACATGCCGACGCTGTTCGGCGGCCTCAGCGCTTGAACGGAGAATTGGGACGATGAAATTCACGCTCTCCTGGCTGAAAGAGCATCTGGAAACGGATGCCGGCCTCGATGAAATCTGCACGCGCCTCACCCAGATCGGGCTCGAGGTCGAGGATGTCGACGACAAGGCGGCATTCAAGCCCTTCGTCATCGCCAGAGTTGTCTCGGCGGAAAAACATCCGCAGGCCGACCGGCTGAAGGTGCTGATGGTCGATACCGGCGCCGGCGCGCCCGTCCAGGTCGTCTGCGGCGCCCCGAATGCA
The DNA here is from genome assembly GCF_051810745.2 of Rhizobium sp. F40D2. Classification (NCBI taxonomy): domain Bacteria; kingdom Pseudomonadati; phylum Pseudomonadota; class Alphaproteobacteria; order Hyphomicrobiales; family Rhizobiaceae; genus Rhizobium; species Rhizobium sp. F40D2. The sequence goes on along the minus strand of NZ_CM131436.1, from coordinate 1,308,905 downwards.
CGCGCCGGCCTCGTCGGCGCCTTTGCGGCTCCCGGGACCTATGTTCCCGGCATCGACGTGACGCTTGCCGTCGGCAATATCCGCGGCGTCGAAAGCCACGGCATGATGTGCTCTGAAAAGGAACTGCAGATATCGGACAGCCATGACGGCATCATCGATCTGCCGGAAGATGCACCGGTCGGCACGAGCTACGCGACCTATGCGCATCTCGACGACCCGGTCATCGAAATCAACCTGACGCCGAACCGGCCGGACTGCACCTCGATCCACGGTATCGCCCGCGATCTCGCCGCTTCCGGCCTCGGCACGCTGAAGACGCGGCCAGCGCCGTCCTTCGCCGTCGAAGGCGAAACGCCGGTAAAGCTGACGCTCGATCTCGACGATCGAAGGCTCTGCCCGGGCTTTGCGCTCCGCCTCGTGCGCGGTGTCAGGAACGGCCCGAGCCCGCGCTGGATGCAGCAGCGACTGATTGCCATCGGCCTGCGTCCCATCAATGCGCTTGTCGATATCACCAATTACATGACCTTCGACCAGGGCCGGCCGATGCACGTCTTCGATGCCGCCAAGGTCAAGGGTAACCTCACCGTTCGCCGCGCCGTCGAAGGCGAGACCGTGCTGGCGCTCGACCAGCGTGAATACAAGCTCGGCCCGAACAATGTCGTCATCTCCGATGAAGACGGCATCGAATCGATCGGCGGCATCATGGGCGGCGAACACTCCGGCTGCGACGAAAACACCGTCGACGTGCTGATCGAATCCGCTCTCTGGGACCCGATGAACATCGCCAAATCGGGCCGCAGCCTCGGCATCATCACCGATGCCCGCTACCGCTTCGAACGCGGCGTTGATCCGGACTATATGGTTCCGGGTCTCGAACGCACGACGGAACTGGTGCTGGAGCTTTGCGGCGGCAAGGCTGCCAAGGCAGAGGTCGTCGGCTATAAGGGTTACGAACCAAAGATCGTCGATTTCCCTTATTCCGAGGTCAAGCGGCTGACCGGCCTCGACGTTTCGGATGAGGAAAGCAACAGCATCCTGACCCGCCTCGGCTTCATCGTCTCCGGTTCCGGCGAGCGTGTCTCCGTCGCCGTTCCTTCCTGGCGTCCCGATGTCGACGGCAAGGCCGATCTTGTCGAGGAGATCATGCGCATCCATGGCGTCGACAATATCAAACCGGCTCCGCTCGAAAGCCATGCTGCCGTCAACGGCAAGATCCTGACGACGTTGCAGATCCGCACCCGCCTTGCCAAGCGCGCCCTTGCTGCGCGCGGCATGCTCGAAGCCGTGACCTGGTCCTTCATTCCAGAAGATCAGGCTAAGCTCTTCGGCGGCGGTTCGCCCGCCCTCAAGCTTGCTAATCCGATCGCTGCCGAAATGTCGGATATGCGCCCCTCGCTGCTGCCGGGCCTGCTGACCGCGGCCCAGCGCAATGCCGACAAGGGTTATGGGGATGTGGCAATCTTCGAGGTCTCCGGCACCTATGAGAACGACAGGCCCGAGGGGCAGCGCCGCGTTGCCGGCGGCATCCGCCGCGGCACGGCGTCGCTTGCCGGCGCCGGCCGCATGTGGTCGAACGCCGCCAAGGGCGGCGGCAAGCCGGTCGACGTGTTCGACGCCAAGGCCGATGCGCTCGCCGTCATCGAAGCCTGTGGCCTACCGATGGGCAATATCCAGATCGAACAGGGCGGCCCTGATTGGTATCATCCCGGCCGCTCCGGCACGATCAAGATGGGGCCGAAGGTCGTGCTCGGCTATTTCGGCGAATTCCATCCGCTGACGCTTGAAGCTCTCGATGTCTCCGGCTCTCTCTGCGGCTTCGAGGTCTATCTCGATGCCATGCCCGAGCCGAAGAAGAAGGCGACCCGCACCAAGCCGGCGCTCGATCTTTCGCCTTTCCAGGCTGTCAAGCGCGACTTCGCCTTCGTCGTCGACAAGACAGTAGAAGCAGGCGCCATCATCAAGGCGGCGATCGGCGCCGACCGCAAGCTGGTCACCGGCGTCAATGTCTTCGACATCTTCGAAGGTGCCTCGGTGGGCGAGGGCAAGAAGTCGGTGGCGATCGAGGTTCAGATCCAGCCGGCCGAGCGCACGCTGACGGATGAGGATTTCGAGGCGCTGACGCAAAAGATCGTCGCCAGTGTGACAAAATTCACCGGCGGTGTTCTCAGATCCTGACCTTTGCCGGCTAACAACAGAAATAATCGACCGGCCGCTGTGGCCGGTCCTCTCACCGATGAAGATGGTAAAGCTTGCTGACGATCGTCCATCGGCCTTCGATCTTCAGCAATGAGAGATAATCGGTGAAGCGCATTCCGGCGAAATCGTCGGTCACCTTGACACTCGCCGCATCGCCCTCGACATCGACGCTCTGGATATCCATGAACGGCTGCGTGCCGGGCGGGGCCGGCTCCTCCGCGAGGATCGCGGCGATGAATTCGTCCCGCGTCAGCCATTCGACGGCATTCTGATAATAGCCGATGATCGAGCTTTTCGGGTGAAAGGCCTTTTTCAAGGCTGCCTCATTGGCGAAGGCCATGCCTTCGACATAGAGATGGACTGTCTGTTCGACTGCCTGCCTGTCCGACATAGTTTCATCCCGTTCTCCGAGATGGCGTTAGATAGTTTCGCCGGCCGCGAAGGCAAGCCCGGCCCTTCGGGTTGGCTGAAACGGGCCGGCTGATCGACCGGCCGGCTTGGCCGTAGAGCGTTGCTACGACGCGCGCCGGCCGGTCGACCATCCGACTCCGTTTGAGCCAACAGAATGCTTCAATCTAACCAGGAAAGGCTCTATGCCGGGCTTTTGTTGCTTAAAGGTTGGTCATGGCAAGCGAGGCGTCCGAATAACGTTTTCCCGCCACCTGCCCGGCCGGGATCGCCTCGCCGAGCTGCTCCAGCTCGGCCGGGCTCAGCACGATATCGGCGGCGGCAGCGTTCTGTTCGAGATGGTGAAGCTTGCGGGCGCCGGGGATCGGCACGATGTCGTCTCCCTGGCTCAGCACCCAGGCGAGCGCCAGCTGTGCGGCGGTCACGCCCTTTTCGGCGGCAAGCTGTTCGAGCGTTGCGACGAGCGCGGCGTTGGCGTCGAAATTCTCCGCCTGGAAGCGCGGCACCTGCCGGCGGAAATCATCCGCGGCAAGATCTTCGGTCTTGATCGCCCCTGTTAGAAAACCGCGGCCGAGCGGGCTGTAGGGCACGAAGCCGATGCCGAGTTCGCGGCAGGTGGCAAGCACGTCTTCCTCCGGATCGCGCGTCCAGAGCGAATATTCGCTCTGCAGCGCTGCGATCGGATGGACCGCATGGGCGCGGCGAATGGTGGCGCTGCCGGCTTCGGAGAGGCCGAGGGCGCGGACCTTGCCTTCCCTAACCAGCTCGGCCATGACGCCGACCGTCTCCTCGATCGGCACGTTGGGATCGACGCGGTGCTGGTAGAAGAGGTCGATGGTTTCGATGCCGAGGCGTTTCAATGAGGCCTCGGCGACCGCCCGCACATGCTCGGGGCGGCTGTCGACGCCGGCGATGGCGGCAGCACCTTGCTGGCTGGCATCGATCTTGAAGCCGAATTTGGTGGCAATCACCACGCGGTCGCGGAATGGTTTCAGCACCTTTCCGACAAGGGCTTCGTTGGTAAAGGGGCCATAGACTTCGGCGGTGTCGAAAAACGTCACGCCGAGTTCGACGGCGCGATTGAGCGTCCTCACCGATTCCGCTTCGTCGCTGGCGCCATAGGCGAAGCTCATGCCCATGCAGCCGAGGCCGACGGCCGAGACGGTCAGATCGTTTCCGAGTTTCCGGGTTTTCATGTTGCGCTCCTTTTCTGAGCTGGCGACCGCTCTATGCGGTACGGGCAAACCATATCCTTGCCGCACCAGTCAGAAAATACATGCAGCTTCTAACGGGTTGTTCTATTATTTCGATCAATGAACAGAACACAGCTCTCGCAACTCGCCGTTCTCGCCGCCGTCTCGGAGCACCGCAGCTTCCGCGCCGCGGCCAAGGAACTCCTCGTCGCGCCCTCGGCCATCAGCCATGCGATCTCGAGCCTGGAGGAAAGCCTGGGGGTCAGGCTTCTGGCGCGCACCACCCGCAGCGTCGCACCGACGGAGGAGGGCCGCCTGCTTCTCGAAAGGCTGCGTCCGGCGCTCGAGGAGATCGATATTGCCCTGGAGGCTGTCCGCGATACGCGCGCCAAGCCGGCCGGCAACCTGCGCATCACCGCGCCGCGCTTCGTCTCCGATCTCCTGCTCGCCCCGCGCCTCGGCGATTTTCTCAACCTCTATCCCGATATCACCCTGGAGATCGCCAATGAGGACGGCTTCACCGATATCGTCAAGGAGGGGTTCGATGCCGGCATAAGGCTGGAGGAGAGCCTGGAGGCCGATATGATCGCCGTGAGGTTCTCACCCCATTTGACGACTGTCATCGCCGCGTCGCCCGAATATTTCGAGCGCTATCCAAAACCGGTACACCCACGCGACCTCGTCCATCACCGTTGCATCAAGCGGCGCTTTACCAATGGCTCCATCTATCGCTGGGAGTTCGAAAAGGACGGGCAGGAATTGGTCGTTGCGGTCGACGGGCCGCTGATTGTCAGCGAGGACCGGCTGGCCCTGCTTGCGGCGCTGAACGGCGCCGGCCTTGCCTATCTCTTCGATATGCGGGTGGATGCCGAGCTGACGAGCGGCAGGCTCGTGCGGGTGCTGGAGGATTGGTGCGCGCCCTATTCCGGGCCGTTTCTCTATTATCCCACCCGGCGGCAGATGCGCCCGGCACTGCGGGCCTTCATCGATTTCTTCAGATATGCCGCTGCCTAATTCCTTGGATCGCCATCGATCTAAGGAATTATGCAGCAATTCCAAGTGCTACAGCGTCCTTTGCGCGTCTGATAGACGCGCGGCGCTGTAGAAGAATGCGGGCGGCGGTAAGAGACCTGCCGCCCGCTCTCAAATCCGTCAGGCAGCCTTGGCCTTCTGGTTTGCCGCCGTGGTGGCGAGCTGGGAGAGAGTCTTGTCGGTCGCCGTTTCTTCCTGCAGCGTCTGGTCGAGCAGGCTGACGACATCCTTGAAGCCGAGCGTCGCGGCCCAGGTCTTCAGTGTGCCGTAACGGGCGATTTCATAATGCTCGACGGCCTGGGCCGCGGAAATCAGGCCGGCATCCAGCGCCGGCGTGCCCTTGAATTCCTCCATGATTTCTTCGCCCTCGGCGATAATGCCCTGGATCGCCTCGCAGGTCTTGCCCTGGGCGCGTTTGCCGATCTTCTCGAAAACCTGCTGCAGGCGCTCGACCTGGCCTTCGGTTTGCTCCAGGTGCTTCTGGAAACCCTCCTTCAGTTCGGAAGACTGGGCGGCGCGCGCCATCTTCGGCAGGGCGCGCAAGATCTGCCGCTCGGCAAAATAGATATCCTTCAGCGTGTCGTAGAAGAGATCTTCCAACGTCTTTTCCTTGGCCATTTTCTCGATCCTTGTTCTGGGGAAGGCCGCGAATGCGGCGACACATTAAGAAGCAAGGATTGCGCAAATTGTTCCCGATCGATTTCGGGTGGACTGGAAATCTGCTCCGGGCGATGTTTCCTGCCATCGATATGGGAGGAAGAGAACGTCATGCGAAAGCCGGGTTCGATGAAGGGTCTGGAGGATCTTGGCCGGATAAGGCTGTCGCAGAACTTCTTCTTCCGCGATTTCCTGCACTCCGAAATTGCCGATTTCCACCGCATCCCCAATATTCCCGAGGATCCCGATCTGGCGATCGAGGCGGGCAGGAGGCTTTGCGAGGAATTGCTGGAGCCGCTGGAAGCGACCTTCGGTCGACTGCATATCCGCTCCGGCTATCGATCGCCTGCGGTCAACCGGTTCGGCAACGACAACAATCTGAACTGCTCGACAAATGCCGCCACCGCAGCCCATCACATCTGGGACATGCGGGACTTCGACGGCTGCATGGGGGCTGCAGTCTGCATCGTCGTTCCGTGGATGCTCGACCGCTACAGCGACGAAAGCGACTGGCAACGGCTTGCTTGGTGGATCCATGACCATTTGCCCTATGCCTCGCTCTGCTTCTTTCCCAAGCTCTGGGCCTTCAATATCCAGTGGCACGAACGGCCGAAACGGGTGATCCAGAGTTATATCAGCCCGCGCGGCATCCTGACAAAATCGGGCATGGCGAACTGGGAGGGTCAGCATTCCGAATGGTACGAGGGTTTTCCCGCCCTCAAAAACTGATGCGGTAGCGAATGTGCCCGTCGCTCTCGACATAGCTGTCATAGAGCGCCCGGGCCGTCCTGTTCTGTTCGCTCGTATGCCAATAGAGTCGCGACCAGCCCTTCGCCTTGCCGAGTTCGACGAGATCGTCCATCAGCGCCCTCCCGACGCCTTTGCCGCGTGCATCGGGATCGACGAACAGGTCTTCGAGATAGCAGTCCTTGCCGCGGATCCACGTGCCCTCATGGGTGAGATAGAGCGCAAAGCCCATGATCCTGCTGTCGACCTCGGCGACGCGCATGGCGATCGCCGACGTCGGATCGAAAACCCGGCGCCATGTCAGGTCGGTGATATCGGCATCGACCGTGACTTCGTAAAAGGCGAGATAATCAGCCCAGAGTTCGCGCCAGCGGGTTTCGTCTTCAGGGCGGGCATCGCGGATCGTCACGGTCATCGTCTCTTCTCTTTCAGCGGCCGGCTTCGTCGAGCAGCGCCATGGCGTCATCGGAAAGCTGAAGTGTCGCTGATTTCGCCAGGCTTTCAAGCTGCGAAAGACTGGTGGCGCTGGCGATCGGCGCCGTCACGCCCTTCTTGCGCAAGAGCCAGGCGAGCGAAATTTCGGCGGGCTTGGCGCCGATTTCAGTGGACACCCTGTCGAGGGCAGCAAGAATGCGCAGGCCCCTGTCGTCGAAATAGGTCGAAACCCGGCCCTCGCGGGCGCGGCCTTGCGTATCCGCCTTGCTGCGGTACTTGCCGGTGAGGAAGCCGGCGGCCAGGCTGAAATAGGTGATGACGCCGATATCCTCTTTGACGCAGAGCTCGGCCAGCGGCCCCTCGAAGCTCGAGCGCTCATAGAGGTTATATTCCGGCTGCACCACATCGTAACGCGGCAGGCCGGCCTTTTCGGCAGCGTCGAAGGACGCCTGCAGCAGCGTCGCATCATAATTCGAGCAGCCGATGGCGCGGATCTTGCCCTGCTGCTTCAGCTTGGCAAAGGCGTCGAGCGTTTCCTCGTGGGGCGTATCGGCGTCCGGCCAATGCGAGAGATAGAGATCGATATAATCGGTCTGCAGCCGGCTGAGCGAATCCTCGACCGCCTTCAGGATATAGCTCTCCTTGAGCGTCTTTCCCTGGCCCATATCCGAGCCGACCTTGGTGACGATCACGGCCTTGTCGCGGGAAACCCTGGCCTGCTTCAGCCACCGCCCGATGATCTCCTCGGAATCGCCGCCCTTGTTGCCGGGAACCCAGGCGGAATAGACATCCGCCGTATCGATCGTGTTGAGGCCCGCATCGAAGAAGGCGTCGAGAATGGCGAAGGATGTTTTCTCGTCGGCCGTCCAGCCGAAGACATTGCCGCCGATGACGATCGGCGCGACCGAAAGACCTGTTTTTCCAAGCCGGCGCATTTCCGTGACGCTCTCCAAAAAGGTGATGTAATTGAAATCGCGGGTACGGCAGAACGCCGTCCCGGAGCATGATGCCGAAACATCATTCTCTGACGATCTGAGAGAACCTAGCGCGATCCGGGCATGAGGGAAGGCAAACTTCCGTGATTTCAGCCCGCGCCATTGCGCCGCGGCGAAGGCCTGAATATGGTTCGCGAAAACCTGTTTGGGAGGCTTGGACCATGCTGCGCTTCGGTATCATTTCAACGGCAAAGATCGGCCGCGACAATGTCGTTCCTGCAATCCAGGACGCGGAGAACTGCGTCGTCACGGCGATCGCCAGCCGTGATCTCGCCCGTGCCAGGGAGATGGCCGACCGTTTTTCGGTGCCGCATGCCTTCGGCTCCTATGAGGAGATGCTGGCCTCCGACGTCATCGACGCGGTCTATATCCCGCTGCCGACCTCGCAGCATATCGAATGGTCGATCAAAGCAGCCGATGCCGGCAAGCACGTGCTCTGCGAAAAACCGCTCGCCTTGAAGGCCGGCGATATCGACGATGTGATCGCCGCCCGCGACCGCAACCGCGTGGTGGTCACCGAAGCCTATATGATCACCTATTCCCCGGTCTGGCAAAAAGTGCGCGCGCTGATCGACGAGGGCGCGATCGGCAAGCTCCGGCACGTGCAGGGCGCCTTCACCTATTTCAACCGCGACGCCGCCAACATGCGCAACATTCCAGAGCTTGGCGGCGGCGGCCTTCCCGATATCGGCGTCTATCCCGTCATGGGCACGCGTTTTTCCACCGGCAAGGAGCCGCTCCGCATCCAGGCGATTACCGAGCGCGATCCCGAATTCGGGACAGATATCTATTCGAGCGTCAAAGCCGATTTCGGCGATTTCGAGCTGAGCTTCTATATCTCGACGCAGATGGCCAACCGCCAGGTCATGGTCTTTCACGGCATCGACGGCTACATCGAGGTCAAGTCGCCTTTCAACGCCAATCGCTTTGGGCCTGAAGAGATCGAGCTTGCCGACCGCAGCCACAATGAATCGCGCATCTTCCGCTTCCAGGACAGCCGCCAGTACAAGCGGGAAGTCGAAGCCTTCGCCCGGGCGGTGAAGGACGGCAAGGAAGAGCTCGTCACGCTCGAAAATTCGAAATCGAACCAGAAGGTCATCGACGCGATCTATCGCGCCAGCGAGAAGGACGGGTGGGAAGCCGTCTGATTATTCGGCGCGGAAGACAAAGCGCGAATAGCCGAAGAAGCTGAAGATCATCGAGGCGAGGCTGGCGATCACCATGGCCGCAAGCGGCTGAAGGGCCGGCAGCGATAGCAGAAGCGCGGAATAAAGCCCGTAATTGACCAGTGCTGCCGTCACCCCGACCGAGCCGTAGCGAAAGCCTTCGGCTGCAAGCGATCGGCCGGAGCGATCGAAGGTGAAGCTCCGGTTGAAAGCCCAGGTCGCCGCCATTGCCAGCGCGATCGCGACGAGCCGTGCCAGAAATGGCCCGAGCGGCGTCAGATGGAGCAGCGCCGACAGGACGGCGGCATCGACGAGAAAGCCGATGCCGCCGGCAATGGCGAAGCGGACGAGCTTTCTCATGCTGCATCCGCCTTGCCGGGACGCGCGCGCGATGCGGGCGCTGCTTCGCTGATCGGAGCCCTGGCCGCGCTCGGCGTCTCCAGGCTCATATAGTGGATACGAAGTTGTTCGGCGCGGGCGCGGGCCACCGAATCCAGGATGACGCCGGCGGTGAACAGCATGAAGGAGATCATCATCAGGGCCATCGACAGCACCCAGGTCGGCATGCGGCTGACGAGGCCCGTCTGGAAGTATTCCGCCAGTACCGGCGCCATGAAGCCGAGGCTCGCCAGCATGAAGGTGGCGCTAATCGTGCTGAAGAAGGCGAAGGGCCGGGTTTCCTTCATCAGCATGGCGAACATCCAGAGGATCTTGCCGCCGTCGCGAAATGTCGAAAGCTTGGAATGCGAGCCTTCCGGCCGGCGGCCGTAATCGAGTTCCAGCTCGCTGACCGGCAGCTTCAGCCGCGAGGCATGCACTGACATCTCGGTTTCGATCTCGAAGCCGCCCGATACCGCCGGGAAGCTCTTGACGAAGCGGCGCGAGAAAGCGCGGTAGCCGGAAAAGATATCGGTGAAGTCGGGGCCGAAGATCGTCCGGTAGAGCAGGTTGAAAAGCCGGTTGCCGAGCGCATGGCCCTGGCGGCCGGCATCGGCATGCACGCCGCGCCGGGTTCCCACCACCATGTCGGCGCGCTCGGTCAGCAGCGTCCGCACCAGCTCTTCGGCATCGCCGGGCGCGTAGGTGCCGTCGCCGTCGGCGATGATGTAGATGTCAGCGTCGATATCGGCGAACATCCGGCGCACGACATGGCCCTTGCCCTGACGCCGCTCGCGCACGACATGCGCGCCGGCAAGCATCGCCTGCAGCGCTGTGCCGTCGGTGGAATTGTTGTCGTAGACGTGGATCGCCGCATCCGGCAGCGTCGCGCGGAAGCCCCGCACCACAGGGCCGATCGTCGCGGCTTCATTATAGCAAGGAAGCAGGACGGCAATGTCCAGTTTATCGGTACGCGATCGGGCCATGACTTTACTCGTTACACAAAAGCCGTGCCGAGCCTAAACCACCCGGCGTTAATAAGACCCTATGACGAAAGCAAAATCGGCAGCTGCCGCGATCGGCTTTACACTTTCTTGATCGGCTGCGGCTAAGCTTCGGCATCTGGAAACAAAGCGCTAACCACGATGAACGCCGTGCAGCCGATCGCCAATGCCGCATCCGTGACCGCCGCCCGAAGGGGCGGGTTGGGGAGGCTAATGATGCGCCTGTGGCCAACCGTCATCGCCTATAGCGTCATTCTCGCCACCATCCTCCTCGGCGCCAAGCTTTTCACCGCGACCGACTATGTCGGTCCCGACAATGACGACGGAATGCGTCTCATCGAGGTTCGCGATTTTCTCGCCGGGCAGGGCTGGTTCGATCTGATGCAATATCGCCTCGGCCTCGGCGGCGGCACGCTGATGCACTGGTCACGGCTGATCGATCTGCCGATCGCTTCGCTGATCTGGTTCTTCGGTCTGTTTGCGCCCCATGAGACGGCCGAGGCGCTGGCGCTTGCCGTCTGGCCGGTCTTGCTGGTCCTGCCCGCCATGCTCGCCATGGCCGTTGCCGGGCGGCGTATCGGCGGTATCGCCGGCATGCATATCTGTCTCGGCATGACCAGTCTTGCGATCTACACCGGCAACCGTTTCGCGCCTGGAGCCATCGATCATCACAATGCGCAGCTGGCGCTGGTCGCGACGATGGTGGCGATGCTGCTGGATCCGCAGCGGCGCGGCTGGAGTTATGCGGTTGCCGGTATCGCGGCAGCGGTCGCCATCGCCATCGGCGCCGAGACGACGCCTTTCGTCGCCGCCGTCTGTCTGACCATCGCTTTGCTCTGGGCGTGGGAAGGGGATAAATTCGCCGCCGCCGCGAAGGCCTTCGGGCTGGCGCTGGCAATGGCGATCAGCATCCTCTTTGTCGCAACGGTGCCACCGCGGCTCTATTCGACGGTCACCTGCGACAATCTCTCGCTCGGTTATTACAGCCTGGCGGCGATCGGCGGCGGGCTGCTGCTGTTTTCGGCGGTCTTTGCCAGCCGCCTGAGTCGCCCCTTGCGCTTTGCGGCGCTTGGCCTCGTCGGTGCCGGTGTTCTCGGTTCGGCGATGGTTATTGCGCCGCAATGCCTGAGCGATCCGCTCGCCGGTCTCGATCCGATGCTGGTCGAACTCTGGCTGAAGAATGTGTCGGAAGCGCAGTCGGCCTTCGTTCTTCTTCGCACCGATCCCTTCTCCATCGGTGGCTTCTATGCGGCCGGCCTGTTCGCCATCGCGGTCTGCATCTTCCGCATCGTTCGGCGCGACCGCATGCAGATCCATCTGGTCCTGCTCTTTCTGCTTATCACCAGCTGGGCGATCGCGCTGGTCCAGGTACGCGGCTCCGTTTTCTCCAACCTGATCGCCATTCTGCCACTTGCCTTGCTGATCATCGATATCAGGCGGATCTCCAACCGCGACAGCGAGAACGTTGCGGCCGCCTTCGTCTATATCGTGACGGTGCTGGCCAGCGTCCCGGCCGCCTGGGCACTCGGCGGCGGACTTGCGGCGCTGCAGATGGGCAATGGCGCGCAGAAGCAGGCGACGGAAAAGGTGCTTTCCTGCACATCGAGGCGGGCGCTGGCGCCGCTTGCCGGGCTTCCGGCCGGGTTGGTCTCCGCACCCTCGGAAATGGGCGTGCCGATCCTTCGCTTCACGCAAAACCGGGTTCTTTCCGCGCCCTATCACCGCAATCAGGGCGGTATGCTGACGGAACTGCACATCGGGCTGGCGGAGCCGCAGGAGGCGGAAGCCTTCCTGAAGGGGGCTGATGTGACCGTGCTTGGCTTCTGCCCCGGCGACCTGCAGACGCGAGAGATTGCCAAGCTGAAACCGGATGGGCTCTATGCCGAGCTCGGCAAGGGCAAAATACCGCCCTATCTGGAGCCGCTTCCGAAGGCGGCGGATGTGGGCGTTCAGTTCTTTCGCTATCGGCCGGCGGCGAACTGACGCCGGCAATTCTTTTAGTGGGAAACGCGCGTCGCGCGGCGAAGGCGCGCATTGGCATAGAGCCCGGCCACGAAAAGCATGAGGCCGCCATTAAAGCCGAGAACGGCGTAGACGAAGGCCAGGATTGAGACCGGGCCGGGCGACGTAATCGCCGCCGCCGCGAAGGTTATTCCGATAAGCGCGGCGATCAACGCGATCGCGGCAGCCGAGCGCGTTTGCCCGGCGCTGACGCCCAATGCTGCTGCTGTGAGAATAATCATTTTCAGCACCTTCCCAGAGATAACGAGGGGAAGCATAGGAAGCGCCAACTAACAAAGATTTACCGGCAATCTCCGCCGAAAAGCCTTTGTATTGCGGTGGTTAGCAATCCCTTTCATCTATAACGCGCATTGTAACGATGCGTTCCGCAACCAAACGGATTTACCCGATTTCGCGGGTCACCCGCCAAGCTGCCGCGACTGCATGCTGAGGATGCGTGGCGCAGAGTGCGCCCGCCGCCAGCGAACTCGGCAGCCGGGAAAACCGGCTTCGGCGGCGGCCGCGACCTTCCCGTTTGCCGCCGATCGACATAGAAAGAAGGGATGAGCAACGTCTTCGACAGCGATTCGCCGACCAATCTTGCCGAATATTCGGTTTCAGAGCTTTCCGGCTCGATCAAGCGCACCGTCGAAACCGCCTTCGATCAGGTTCGCGTGCGCGGCGAGATCTCCGGTTATCGCGGCCCGCACTCCTCGGGCCATGCCTATTTCTCGCTGAAGGACGATCGCGCCCGCATCGACGCCGTCATCTGGAAGGGCACCTTCTCGCGGCTGAAATTCCGTCCGGAAGAGGGCATGGAAGTAATCGCGACCGGCAAGGTCACTACCTTTCCCGGCTCATCGAAATATCAGATCGTCATCGAGACGCTGGAGCCGGCCGGCGCCGGCGCGCTGATGGCGCTGATCGAGGAGCGCAAGCGCAAGCTTGGCGCCGAAGGCCTGTTCGATGCCGCCCGCAAGAAGCGGCTGCCGTTCATGCCGCGCGTGATCGGCGTCGTCACCTCGCCGACCGGCGCCGTGATCCGCGATATCCTTCACCGCATCTCCGATCGTTTTCCCGTACATGTCCTTGTCTGGCCGGTGAAGGTCCAGGGCGAGGGCTCCGGCGAGGAGGTGGCGAATGCCATTCGCGGCTTCAATGCGCTGGAGCCGGCCGGCGCCATTCCGCGGCCTGATGTGCTGATCGTCGCGCGCGGCGGCGGCAGCCTGGAAGATCTCTGGAGTTTTAACGACGAAATCGTCGTGCGTGCGGCGGCCGAAAGCCGGATACCGCTGATCTCGGCCGTCGGCCATGAAACCGACTGGACGCTGATCGACCATGCCGCCGATGTCCGAGCGCCCACGCCGACCGGGGCGGCCGAAATGGCCGTGCCGGTCAAGGCGGAGCTTGATGCCCAGGCCGCCGCCCTTGCCGCGCGGCTGCAAGGCTGCATGAACCGGCAGATGGATCAGCGCCGCCAGTCGGTTCGTGCCCTGATGCGCGCTCTGCCATCGCTCGATCAGCTCCTCGCTTTGCCGCGCCGCCGTTTCGACGAGGCGGCGGCCGGCCTTGGCCGCGGGCTGGCACTCAACACCATCAACAAGCGCCGCGGCTTCGAGCGCGTCGCCGCCCATCTGCGTCCCGATCTGCTCTCCGGCCGTATCGCCGAGCGCCGCCAGACCCTGAACGAGCGCATGATCCGGGCCGAACGCATGGTCGAACGGCTGATCGATCGCTCGAAGTCCCGCATTGATCGCGCTGAGGCAATCCTCGCCTCGCTGCCGGCCCGGTTCAAGACGCAAACCGACCGGAGCCGTGAGGCTCTCGCCAATCTTTCGCGCCACGGCGATACGGCGATACGCCACCAGTTGGCTCGCGCCCGCGCCGAACTTTCCGCGCAGGATCGTGTGCTGCAGTCGCTGTCCTATAAGAATGTGCTGAAGCGCGGCTACGCCGTCATTCGCGATGAGGATGACAGGCCGGTCTCGCAGGCCGCGTCACTCTCCGCCGGCACGGGTATCTCCATCGAGTTCGCCGATGGCCGCGTTGGCGCATTGACGACGGAGGGTGGCGCCCCGCCTGTCGGCACCAAGAAGCGGGGCGCGAAATCGGCCGAGTCGCCGAAGCAGGGAAGCCTGTTCTGATGATGCGGATCCTGCTGGTGCTTGCCCATCCGCTGCCGGAAAGCTTCGCCGCCTCGGTGGCGCGCACGGCTCGCCAAGCATTGGAAGCCTCAGGTCATGTCGTCGATCTGCTCGATCTCTACGCCGAAGATTTCGATCCATGCCTGTCCCAGACGGAGCGGCGCGGTTATTTCGATATGCCCTACGACACCTCGGCCATTGCCGACATTGTTGCCCGGCTGCAGTCGGCCGACGGGCTCGTTCTCGTGTTTCCTCAGTGGTGGTTCAATTTCCCGGCCATTTTGAAGGGATTCTTCGATCGCATTCTCGCACCGGGGGTGGCCTTTAGGCACGACGCCGCCGGCGGTCGTATTGTGCCTGAACTTACCAATATCAGATTGCTCTATGCGCTGACGACGACGGGCTCGCCCTGGTGGCTGGTGCATTTTTATATGGGCAATCCCGTTCGCCGTCTGCTGAAGCGGGGCATTGCCAATTTCTGCTCAAAGAAACTCGTTTTTCGCATGCTGAGCCTGCACGATATGGACCGTGCCAAGGAGGCGAGGCGCAAGAGGCATCTGGAGCGCGTCCGCAGGGCGCTTGCCGCCGTCTAGCTATTCGAAATCCGACAGGAATTTCTTGAGCAACCGGTCGAACTCGGCCTTGTCCTCGGCTGTCAGGTTGCGCGTCAGCCGGTGCTGATTGGCGACATGCGCATCGACGGCCGCTTCCACCGTCGCCAGCCCCTTTCCGTCAGTGCGATCAACACGCTCCGGCGGTCCTCGGGATTGACGACGCGCTCGACGAAGCCCGCTTTCTCCAGCTGGTCGATGCGGTTCGTCATCGTGCCGGAGCTGACCATGGTCCTCTCCAGGAGCTCGCCCGGCGAAAGCCGGTGGGGGGCGCCGGCGCGGCGGAGGGTGGCGAGCACGTCGAAGGCGGACGTCGAAAGCCCGTGTTTCAGGAGCACCGCCTCCACTTCGCGGCCGAGATGGGTACCGAGGCGCTTCAGCCGTCCGAGCAGGCCCATCGGTTCGACGTCGAGGTCCGGCCGTTCCTGTCGCCATTGCGCTAGGATCTTGTCGACGTGATCGATTCGGCTGTCTTTGCTCATGATCAACCGATAACAGCCCTTATCTTGACGTCAAGATAAAAAGGCGTAGGGTGTATTTATCTTGAAATAGAGATTCTCGATATGAAGACAAATATCCGCCATACAGCCGACCTTGCGGCGACCGCGCTCGCACCCGCCATCTGGGGCAGCACCTATATCGTCACGACCGCCTTCCTGCCGGCTGGATATCCGCTGACGGTGGCGATGCTCCGGGCCTTGCCGGCCGGGCTGCTGCTTCTGCTCCTGGTGAGGAAGCTGCCTTTCGGCATCTGGTGGGGAAGGACCTTCATTCTCGGTGCCCTGAACTTCGCGTTCTTCTGGGCGATGCTCTTCGTCTCGGCCTACAGGCTCCCGGGCGGCGTTGCCGCAACGGTCGGCGCGGTGCAGCCGCTGATCGTCATCGCGCTGTCGCGGCTTCTCCTCGGCAAACCGATCCGGCCGCTTGCCGTGCTGGCAGGTCTTGCCGGCATGGCCGGTGTCGGGCTGCTGGTGCTGGCGCCGAAGGCGGGGCTCGATCCAGTGGGAGTTGCGGCCGGTCTTGCCGGCGCCGTCTCGATGGCCTTCGGCACGGTGTTGACACGGCGCTGGGCGCCGCCGGTGTCGAACCTCACCTTCACCGCCTGGCAATTGACGGCAGGCGGCATGCTGCTGGTGCCTTTTGCGCTTTTACTCGAACCGGCGCTGCCGACGCCGACTATCGCAAATATTGCCGGCATCGCCTATCTCGGCCTGATCGGCGCTGCCTTCACCTATCTGCTCTGGTTTCGCGGCTTGTCCCGCATCGAGCCCTCGGCGGTCGCCTCGCTCGGCTTTCTGAGCCCTGTCGTCGCGACCTTGCTCGGCTGGCTGGCGCTCAGCCAAAGCCTGGCGCCGGCGCAGATCGCCGGCTTCGCCATGGTGCTCGCCAGCGTCTGGCTTAGTCAGCGCGCCACGATGCCGGTCAGGCCCATTCGCCATGCCGCATCACCGGAACCCGCGAACCATCCGGCTTGAGACCGTCGATGTCGACCCTGTTTGAACCGATCATCCAGTCGATATGGATCAGGCTGGAATTGCCGCCCTGCGCCTTGATCTCTTCCTGGCTCAGCGTCGCGCCGTTCAAGAAGCACTTGGAATAGCACTGGCCGAGCGCGATGTGGCACGAGGCGTTTTCGTCGAACAGCGTGTTGTAGAACAGGGTGCCGCTGGCCGAGATCGGCGAGGAGTGGGGCACGAGCGCCACTTCGCCGAGCCGGCGCGCGCCCTCGTCGGTATCGAGCACCTTGTTCAAGACCTCTTCACCGCGCGACGCCTTCGCCTCGACGATGCGTCCGCCCTCGAAGCGCACCTGGATATTGTCGATCAGCGTGCCCTGGTGCGACAGCGGCTTGGTGCTTGAAACATGGCCTTCGACACGCAGCGCATGCGGCGTGGTGAAGACTTCCTCGGTCGGAATGTTCGGGTTGCAGGTAATGCCGTTCTTGGCGGTGGAAGCACCGCCATGCCATTCATGGCCGTCAGCAAGGCCGACCGTCAGGTCGGTGCCGGGTCCCCTGAAATGCAGCGAGGCGAAGCGCTCGCCGTTCAGCCAGGCGGAGCGCTTGGCCAGATTGGCATTATGCTCGGCCCAGGCGGCGATGGGATCGTCGACATCGACACGCGAGGCGGCAAAAATCGCCTTGGCGAGCTTGGCGATCGCGATCGGCTCAGGATCGTCAGGGAAGACCACCTTGGCCCAGGACGGATTGGGATAGGAGACGATGTTCCAGTTGATGTCGAAATTCGAAATTTTTTCCAGCGCCGGTTTGTAGGCAGTTGAGGTGGCGCGATTGGCGCGGCCGACCTTGCCGGCATCCTGCTCGGACAACAGCAGCGGATTGTCGCCGGCGACCGCAAGGCGCGCCGCTCCGTTGGCATAGGCCTTCGCCATGCCTTCATAGAGCCAGTCGGAGGCGCGGTCGAAGCTCTCGTCGCTGCCGTACTGATAGCGCGAAAGCGTTGTTTCCTCGTCGGAGTAGAAGGCGGTTACCAGCCCGGCGCCGGCCTGATAGGCGTGCTTGGTGATGAGGCGAACGAGCGGCAGCGCCACCACGGGCGCGGTGACCACCAGATCCTGACCTTTGCGCAGCTGCAACCCGACCTTGACGGCGACCTCGGCAAGCTTCTCCAGCTTGACGGGATCGATGGTGTTCTGGCTCTGGGGCATGAAAGTCATGGCTCAACCTGCTTTCTGTCGATGATGCTTTGAGGTTGGCAGACTTAGACCCGTTTGCGGCGAAAATGAAGCGTTGTGTCGCCGAATTGCCGGCGGCCGGATGGAGGTCCGGCCGCTTGGGCGCGCTTCAGGCGGCGGCAGCTTGCCTGAGCAGGATCGAGGAATGTCTCTCGAGGAATTCCATCAGCCGCTGCGGGTAATCCGCGCCGACGGCGTTGCGGACACTCGCACGTTCAGACAGCGCCCTGCGCCAGCGTTGTGTTTGCTCGAGCCCATCGAAGATGCCGCTGTCGCCGAGCGTATCGAAGAGATCGAAATAGCGGAAGACTGGTGCGAAGACGGCATCGACCAGGCTGAAGCTGCTGCCAGCAAAATAAGGCCCGTCGCCCAGCGCCCCTTCCAGTGTCGCAAATTTGGCAGTCAGCGCTTTGCGCTTGACGTCCAGCTGCAATTCATCCTGCGCCGTTTCATACCCCCAGAGATCGGAAAGTACGGAGGAGCCGAATTCCATCCAGCCGCGATGACGGGCCCGGGTCAGCGGATCGGCGGGATGCAGGGTGGCACCCGCTTGCGTTTCCTCCAGATATTCGCAGATGACGCTGCTTTCGAACAGAACGGCCTGGCTGCTATCCTCTGCCTCGATCCGCAGCAGCGGCACCTTGCCGAGCGGCGAGATCTTCAAAAACCATTCCGGCTTGTTGGCAAGATCGATGTTGATGCGCTCAAACGGCACGCCCTTTTCGAGAAGCGCGATCGCGGCGCGCTGCACATAGGGGCAGAGATGGTGGCTGATAAGGGTAAGGCTGCTCATGGAAGTCTCCTGGTCACAATCTATGCAAATGCATCTAATATCGCTTGCGGTGGAATTCAAGATAGATGTAACTGCATTTATGTCCGAGAAAACGGCGAAACCCAGCGAAGCCTCCAACCGTGCCTGGACGAGCATCATGCGCGCCCGCGAGCGCTTGCTCGGCGCAATCGAAACTGACCTGAAAGCGGCCGGCATGCCGCCGCTTGCCTGGTATGACGTATTGTGGGAACTGGCGCGCGCGGGGGGCAGGCTGCGCCCCTATGAGATCGAAGAGCGCACTTTGCTTGCGCAGTATAATCTTTCCCGCCTGATCGACCGGCTGGAAAGGGAGGGGCTCGTCCGGCGCGAAGTCTTCGCCGACGACGGCCGCGGCCGCTGGGTTGTCATCACCGAGGCTGGCAGCCAGCTGCGAGAGCGCATGTGGGCCGTCTATGCCGGATCGATCGAGACCCATATCGGCTGCAAGCTTGCCGAAAACGAGGCGAAGACGCTTGCCGGCCTGCTCGACCGCTTTCTCTGAGATTAGGCGACCAATGGCGTGGCGATCGCCTTCAAGACCTCCAACGCATCCTTCGGATCGAGCCGCACCTGCAGCCCGCGTTGCCCGCCATTGATATAGACGAGCGGTTCGGCAAGGGCGGTTTCCTCGATCGCCGTCGGTACGGTCTTCTTCTGGCCGAAGGGGCTGATCCCGCCGACATGATAGCCCGTCAGCCGCTCGGCATCGGCAGGCTTCATCATATTGGCCGACTTGCCGCCAAAGGCGCTGGCAAGCCTCTTCATGCTGACCTCGCGATCCGACGGCACGACGACGCAGACCGGCTTGCCGTCCACCTCGGCCATTAGCGTCTTCAGCACCCGATGCGGCGCTTCGCCCAAAGCCTCGGCCGCCTGCAGCCCGACGCGCTCGGCGCCGGGATCATAGTCATAGGTATGGACGGTGAAGGCGACGCCCGCCTGGGAAATAACCTGTGTCGCGCGCGTGGTTTTGGACATAGCCGCCTGTCAGTCTCCGAAAGTACCGGCATAGATCTCCGGCTTGAAGCCGACGAGCAATTTGCCCTTCGTCTCCAACACCGGCCGCTTGATCATCGACGGCTGGTCGAGCATGAGCGCGATCGCCTTTTCCCGGGTCAGATTCTCGCGCTCGGCATCGGGCAGTTTGCGGAAAGTGGTGCCGGCGCGGTTGAGCACTGTGTCGAGGCCGGCCTGGTCGATCCAGGATTCGAGATGGGCGCGGTCGATGCCGAGCGCCTTATAGTCGTGAAATTCATAGGCGACGCCGTGGTCTTCCAGCCAGCTGCGGGCCTTCTTCATCGTGTCGCAGTTCTTGATGCCATAAATGGTAACGGCCATGCCCGATCGATCTCCCTGTGATCGCAGCGGGATACCATGGGCGAAGGCCGACGCAAACGCCGTACGGCGTTTTATCCCCGAACTCGCCGGCTCAATTCTCCAGCGTGCCGGCCTTGCGCGCGGCCCTGCTGGGGCTGCTGCAGACGATCTTCATCAGGTCGCCGCGCCGCCGCACCAGCCGGTCGGACGTCCGGGTCAGGATCAGCCCGTCCTGCGGCGCATGCAGATCGATACTGCCGCCGGGCTGCCCCGGCCGGGTGACGATCGTCGCCAGAAGCTCGCCCTCTGCAACCCTGTCACCGATCTTGCGATGGAAAAGCACGGCGCCGCCTTCGGGCGCGCGAAGGATTTCGACATTGTCGAGCGGCACGGCGGGGCCGGAAAATGCCGTTGCCGCCGTCTCGCCGCTGACGATCCCGCGCGTCACGAGGAAACGCCAAAGCCCGTCCGCATCCTTCTTCGCCAGTGTCGGATCGACGTCGCGCTTGCCGCGCAGCTCGACCGTGACCGAAAGCCTGCCCGGCAACCGGGATCGGCGCTCGCCGGGGACCTCATATTTCCAGGCAAAGCCGACGGCCTCCTCGAAGGCCGAGCTTTCGCCATCCGAAAGCAGCACGGCCTCCATGGCGAGAGCGGCGGCAAGATCGGCCGCCTCAGGCCAGAAGGCCTCATCGATATAGGCATATTGCAGCGATTCATCGTCGCAATGCAGATCGACGACCAGATCGGCGCCAAGCGCCAGATGCAGGAGCTGCCGCTTCAATCTGTCGGTAGCCGGGCAATCGTCGAGTTCTTCGATCAGCGTCGGCCGATCGGCAATGGAAATCAGCGGGAAATCCCGGTTGAAATTGGTGCGGGAGTTAAGGTCGAAGCGGCCCTGCAAATCACCGAAATGCGATTGCGCCGCACCGATCGGATTGGCCTGCGGCACGATGGTGATATCGCCGGCAATTCCGCCTTCGCTCTCCGCCTGCCGCAGCCGTTCGCAGAGAAAATGCAAGAGCGCCGTTCCCGGCAGCTCGCCGGCATGCAGTGCCGCCTGGATATAGATCTTTGGCGCCTTCGCACTGCGGCCGGCGAAACGCAGCACCGGCAACCGCCACTCCGTCCCCGGCGTATCGCCCGGGATGATGATCTCTGAAACGTCCATGCTGTCTTTGCTCCGCATTTGCCATCCGACGCTTACTCCAGCTTTATCCGTGGATATCCCGCAAGCGCAAGTCTTGCTGAAGATCGTTACCTCAACCAAGCAGCTGCCAGCCTGACGCGCAAGAATCGGGTTGAAACAGCGGCGGTCCCGTACGATTTTGGTGGTAATCGAAAAACGTGGAGGCTCTGTCATGGCCCAGACGATATACCACTATCTGATCTTTGAAACCGCCGGTGGTTTCTGCGGCATTGCCTGGAGCGACGCCGGCATCGCCCGCTTCCAGCTGCCGACGAAGTCAGCGGAAGCGACCGAACGCCTGCTGCTGCGCCGTCTGCCGGATGCTGAACCCGGCGCGCCGACGCCGGATGTGCTCGAAACGGTCGCGACGGTGAAGCGCTATTTTCAGGGTGAGGAAACGGATTTCTCGGGCGTCGAACTCGATCTTGCCGGCCAGGATGCCTTCTTCAAGGATATTTATGCCGCAGCAAGGCGTGTTGGCTGGGGGCGTACGACCACCTACGGCGCGCTGGCGAAAGAGCTCGGCGCCGGGCCGGAAGGCGCCCGCGACGTCGGCCAGGCGATGGCAAAGAACCCGGTCGCGCTGATCATTCCCTGCCACCGGGTGCTGGCCGCCGGCGGCAAGATCGGCGGCTTCTCCGCTCCCGGCGGTTCGTCATCGAAGGCCCGCATGCTGGAGCTCGAAGGCGTCAGCCTCGCCCCGCCGCCGCCGGCCCAGCAGTCGCTGGGCCTTTAGGCGAAATGCCGACTGCTCAATGCGGGCTCGCCGTCGGCCGGATGATGATCTCGCTGACATCGACGTCATCGGGCTGGCTGATGGCGTAGAGGATCGAATTGGCGACGGCCTCCGGGCTGATCATGACCGCCCTGAAAGCCTTCATGGCGTCCCGCGCGGTCGGATCGGTGATCGTCTCGGCCAGCTCCGAGGTCGTCGTGCCGGGAGAAATGACGGTGACGCGAATGCGATCGGTCTCCTGCCGCAGCCCGTCCGAGATCGCACGAACTGCGAATTTGGTCGCGCAATAGACGGCGGCCGTCGGTGAGACGCTGTGGCCGCCGATCGAAGACAGATTGATGATCTGTCCCGATCCCTGCGCCTTCATGATCGGCAGCGCCGCGGCGATGCCATAGAGAACGCCCTTGATGTTGACGTCGACCATCCGGTCCCATTCCTCGACCTTGAGAGCGTCGAGCGGCGAGAGCGGCATGACGCCAGCATTGTTGACGATGACGTCAAGCCGGCCGAATTCCGATCTGGCAAAACCGGCAAAAGCCTCGACCTCGGAACGGTCGGTGACGTCAAGTTCTCGCAGGCGCACCGTCCCGCCCCTGGCTTCGATTTCACCGGCAAGCGCCTGCAGCCGCTCGGTGCGGCGCGCGCCGATCACGATATGGGCGCTCGCGGCAGCCAGCACCCTTGCCGCAGCCTCTCCGATGCCGCTGCTGGCGCCGGTGATGGCAACAACTTTTCCTTCGATCTTCGACATTTCAAGCTCCATTTTTCGATGAGTGTTTTCTGGGCGATCAGCTGGGGAAATCGGCGCTGAGCGTCGTCTCCGCCCAGGCGTCGAAATTTGCCCGCAGCGCATCGAGCCGTTCGCGGGCGATCTTCAGGGCAGGTGCGCCGAGCAACAGCCGCAGTGGCGGCTCGTCCGCCTCGAATGCCGATATGATCGCGGCTGCGGCGCGCGCCGGATCGCCCGGCTGCTTGCCGGAGACCGAACGGGTGGACTGGCGCCGTTTGCCCGATGTCTCGGCATAGTCGTCGATAACGGTCTTGGATTCGACCATCGACCGGCCGGCCCAATCCGTGCGGAAGGCGCCGGGCTCGAGGATCGTCACATCGATGCCGAGCGGCTTGACCTCATGGAAAAGCGACTCCGACAGGGCTTCGACCGCGAATTTGGTGGCATGATAGTAGCCAGTCGCGGCGAAGGCGACGAGCCCGCCGAGCGAAGAGACGTTGAAGATATGCCCCCGACGGCGCGCGCGCATGCCCGGCAGGACATGTTTGGTGACGGCGATCAAGCCGAAGACATTGGTCTCGAACTGGGCGCGTATTTCAGCCTCTTCGCCTTCTTCGATCGCCGAGAGGTAGCCATAACCGGCATTGTTGACGAGCACGTCGATCGCGCCGAAATGCGCTTCGGCCTCCTGAACCGCGCGAGCGACGGAGCGGGCATCCGTCACATCGAGCGAGACAGCAAGGGCGCGGTCGCCGTGTTCTGCCGCGAGATCTTTCAAGGCTTCGGGTCTGCGCGCGGTAATGGCGGCGCGCCAGCCACGGGCGAGAACCGCTGCAGCAAGCGCCCGGCCGAGGCCGGACGAAGCGCCTGTTATGAACCAGATGGGTGTCGTGGAAGACATGATCGTCATCCTTTCCGGCCGGAAACGGCCTCGTCCCGAGCGATGGGTTATTTGCGGCGAAACACCATGCCGCCATGATGGAGTGTGTTGCCGTCGACAAAATCGCCGTCGGCGGTGAAACCGGTGTCGTCCCAGTATTCGATGTGGCTTCCGGTGACTTCGTAGCGGCCTCGATAGGCGCTTTCCCGGTTGCCGCGGGCTTCGTCGTAACGGCCGTCGGCCAGAAGTTCGTGGCGGACACGGCCGTCATCCGTGACCCACATGCCGACATAGGGATGGTGTTGCATCATGTTCTCGCTTGTTTGTTGACGCACGGATTGCCGGTCGTTGAGGGCATCCGCGGCTGACGAGCCGATCGCCGTGCCGGCCAGGGTGGTTGCGGCGAAAATATGCAGAACAGGTCTCGCTGAAATGTTTCGCATCGGTCTTCCCTTCGAAAGAGGCCTGTCCATGAATACTGCCTTGCTTGGCCTCGAGAGGACGATAGTCTCCCTGATCGACGTGATTAAGTTGCCAATCCGGGATGCCATGGTTAGAAATGCCAACCAATGGTCGATGATCTCGAAGGCATTTCGGTCTTTCTTGCGGTGGCGGAGGCGCGCAACTTCCGCCTCGCCGGCGAGCGGCTGGGCGTCACCCGCTCCGCCGTCAGCCAGGCTTTACAGCGCCTGGAAGATCGCATCGGCGTTGCGCTCGTCCAGCGCACGACGCGCAGCGTCAGCCTGACCGAGGCCGGCGAAGTGTTCTTCGAGGCGGTTCGCCCGTCGGTGCGGCAGGTCAGGGATGCGATGCAGACGGTGCGGGAAATGCAGGCACGCCCGAGCGGCCTGCTCAGGATCACCGTCTCGTCGATCGCCGAGAGTTTTCTGTCCGGCACTTTGCTGGCCGGTTTCATGCAGGCTTGCCCCGAGATCAAACTCGATATCACCATCACCGATGACGAATTCGATATCGTCGAGGCCGGCTTCGACGCGGGCGTCCGGCTCGGCGAGGTGATCGAGCAGGATATGATCGCAATCTCGGTCTCCGAGCGGCAGAGGCAATATGCTGCGGCATCCCCAGCCTACCTCGAGCGCCGCGGTCGTCCCAACCATCCCGGCGAACTGCAGGGTCATTCCTGCATCGGCTGGCGCCCGCGCCCGGATACGGCGCCCTATCGCTGGGAATTCACCGAAAATGACCGCGATTTCGACGTCTCCGTCGAACCCGCGGTCACGACCAACGACATGGGCATGATGATCCGCATGGCCTGCGCCGGCGCCGGAATCACCTTCGGCATGGTGGAAACCTTTCAGCCCTATGTCGAACGCGGCGAACTCGTGCCGCTTCTCGAAGATTTCTGTCCGCCGTTTCCGGGCTTCTATCTCTATTATCCCAGGCGCCAGCGGCAGCCGCTGAAGCTGCGGGCGCTGGTCGATCATATCAGGACGTCCGCCAGGCGTTAGGCGTCTGCCGTTGAACTCAGCTGTTGGCGTGAATTGTCCGCTCTTTGTCCGCGGCGTGCATTTCGCGCCACTATCAAATCACGGAATATGACGTCATGATCAATCTCGAAGGAGCAAAAAATGTCCGATCATGATACCGTTCTTCTCGTCATCGACGCCCAGGAATCCTTCAGGCATCGCGATTATTGGGATGATGAGCTCGCCTCCGCTTATATCGATCGCCAGCAGGCTTTGATCGACGGTGCAGAAGCCCGCGGCATAACCGTCATACAGATCTTTCATGTCGATGGAAGCGGGCCGTTCTCGGAAAGCTCCGGCTTCGTCAGAACGCTCGCCCCACTCCGGATCGCCCCGAAGGCGACCTTCAGGAAGAGCCGCCACAGCGCTCTCGTCGGTTCGGGACTTGACGTGTGGCTGACCGAGAATGGCGTCCGCCGTCTCCTCGTCTCCGGCATCCGCACCGAACAGTGCTGCGAGACCACGACGCGTCACGCCTCGGATCTCGGCTATCAAGTCGACTATGTCGGCGAAGCGACCCTGACATTCCCGATGACCGACGCCACCGGACGCAGCTGGAGCGCAAGGGAAATCCGGGACCGGACCGAACTTGTCCTCTCCGGTCGTTTCGCGCGGATCGCGACCGTCGAACAGGCGCTGGCAGGCCGTGGGGAGCTGCTCGCCGCATGACCGACCCTACGCAGTCCCTCGATATCCCGGTTTTCGTCGTCGTGCCGCCGCGCGTTCTGCTGCTCGACGTGGCCGGCCCGATCGAGGTGCTGCGCAAGGCGAACCTCGAACAGAGCAGCGTGCGCTTTACCGTCACCTATATCGGTCCGTCGGCGACGGTCGGCAGCTCAATCGCTCTTGCCGTGACCGGCGTCGCTCCATTGCCGGAGCGATTGCCGGATGGCGCGCTCGTCGTCATTGCCGGCAGCGCCGACGCCCCGATGGAAAACGGCCTCGAGCATGGCGAACGGGAATGCGTCGATGAGGCTGCCATCGTCGCATGGCTGAGACGCGCCATTCGTCCGGGAATTCGCTTGGCCTCGATCTGTTCGGGCGCATTGCTCGCCGCCGAGGCGGGGATGCTCGACGATTGCGACTGCACCACCCATCACGGCTGCATGGAAGATCTGATCAGGCTCGCGCCCACGGCGCGCGTCCGGGAAAACCGCCTTTATGTCGAGGATGGAGAGCGCCTGACGAGCGCCGGCATCACCGCCGGCATCGACCTCATGTTGCATATCGTCGCCGAAGCGGCGGGCCACGCATGCGCTGTCGCGGTGGCGCGATATCTCGTCGTCTACCTCAGGCGCGGCGGCTCCGACCCGCAGCTTTCGCCCTGGCTTGAAGGCCGAAACCATATCCATCCGGTCATTCATCGTGCGCAGGACGCAGTGGTGGCCGATCCGGCTCAGGACTGGTCGGTCGCCGCACTCGCCCGCCTCAGCGGCGCCAGCCCGCGCAACCTCTCGCGGCTGTTCAACGAACAGACGGGCATGAGCGTCACGGATTTCGTCAATCGTATGCGCGTGGCTCTTGCCGGCGAGATGCTCGCCGGTTCGCGGCTGGATATGGAGGCGGTCGCAATGCGCGCCGGCTTCGGCTCTGCGCGGCAGTTGCGCCGCGCCTGGAACCGCTTGCATGAAAGCCCGCCGAGCACGGCACGCTCGAGGCTGCAGATGGGGGCTTAGGTATGTGCCGCTGAAGCTGCTTCCGGCGAACCATCGCGAACCTCTCCCCACCGGCGTCTCCCGGCTCAAGGTTGCCCCTGTCACGGGGTTTTGCTATTTCCCGCTCCAAGGATCAGGGCGAGGAGCGCCCTTTTGCCGGAGAAGCTATGCTGGACGACGTCTTTCCCGTTCCGACTAGGGCCTTGATCCGTCAGGGTGGGCGAGCTTGCTTTTATCGTCTCGTCAATACGAGCCCCATTTTGTTCCAGGTACAATCGGGAACGAAGATCGTCATGGCGGATGACATGCCTTTGCGTATCGAGGCCGGCGCATACGGCTTGCTGCCCGACTATCAGCCATTGACGATGGAGAACATTCCGAAGGCCCCGCGAAACTATCAGACCGTAGCACTTCCCGTTGCGAGACAGTTGTTCGAGGATACCTATGTCAGTATGGGGCCGATCGCCGTTCCCTCGCGGCCGCTTCCGGCAAGCGCCTCGAGCCTGCCGGAAGAAGCCGCCGTATTGTTTGACTATTGCTGTCAGCCCGGCAACCTGGCGAGGCTTCCCGGCGCCATTGCCAAGGCCAGGCTGATGGAACTCGTCACCTGGTTTGCGCTCTGCGGCGCGGTGCTGGGTGAGAGCCAGAGTCCTCGGCTTGAG
Source organism: Rhizobium sp. F40D2 (assembly GCF_051810745.2). NCBI lineage: Bacteria > Pseudomonadati > Pseudomonadota > Alphaproteobacteria > Hyphomicrobiales > Rhizobiaceae > Rhizobium > Rhizobium sp. F40D2. Next base: position 1,281,780 of record NZ_CM131436.1, on the reverse strand, counting down.
AATCGGCTGCGGCAGATGATCGAAAGCGATCCGGCCTTTGATTGGACATTGGCGCATGCGGCGCGTTCGTTCAACATGAGCGAAGCGACACTGAGGCGCAGGCTGGCCGCGGAGAATACCGGCTTCAGCGAGATCCTGAGCGATACGAGAATGAACCGGGCGCTGGGGCTCATTCATACGACGACGCTGCCGATGGCGCAGGTCGCGCTTGAGGTCGGCTACGATTCACCCTCTCAATTTTCGGCGCGGTTCAAAGAGCGGTTCGGCGTCAGCCCGCGCCACGTGCGCAGTGGTTCCGAGCATTTTGAACGGATCGGGGCAGAAGTTGAGCGTAGCGGGGCAGATGCACTGCCTCGCTGACGGTAGTTTTCCGGCGTCATCAACCGCAGGAAAACAGCATGCGTCTCATAACAGCAGTCCTTCTCGTCGCGTCCGTCTTTGGCGCCACGGCCGCCCAGGCCGAAATGAAACTCACCTCGAAAGATCTGGCTTCAGGCAAGTCCATGGCCGATGCGCAGGTCTTCAACAGCTTCGGCTGCGCCGGCGGCAATATCTCGCCGGAACTGGTCTGGACGGGTGCACCCGAGGGAACCAAGAGCTTCGCCGTGATGGCTTACGATCCGGATGCTCCGACCGGCTCGGGCTGGTGGCACTGGTCTGTCTTCAACATTCCCGCAAATACCTCGAAAATCGCCACCGGCGCCAGCGGTGAGAAAAAGCTTCCGGCGGGTGCCGTGGAAGGCCATACCGACTTCGCTACGTCGGGCTATGGCGGCGCATGCCCGCCGGCCGGCGATGCACCGCACCACTACGAGTTCACCGTCTACGCGCTCTCGGTCGACAAGCTGCCGCTTCCCGATACCGCGCCGGGGGCCATGGTCGGCTTCTATGTCAGGGCAAATGCGCTCGCCAAGGCCTCCATCGAGGTCACCTACGGCCGCTGAAGCCGACTGACCTCCGGGCGACGGGCTCAGGCCGGCCGATAGATCTGTGCCACCGCGCCGCCCGGAAAGGTCCTCGAGTTCATCAGCTTGAGAGGCTTTGGCACGGTGAGTTCGGAGAATAATGGCAAGCCTTTGCCGAGCGCCACGGGGATCACAAGCAGGGCGAACTGATCGACCAGTCCCTGGGTGATCAGACTGCGGGCAAAGCTCACGCCGCCATGGGCAATGATCGGTTTGCCCTCCTCAGCTTTCAGCGTCGCGATTTCCTCCGCAAGGTCTCCGCCCGCCACATAGGCCTTCGCCCAGCTTTCCGCGCCGGGCTGCAGCCCTGGAGACTGTCCGGTCCCCCGCCTTGGCGCTGATGTCATCGAGCGCCGCCGCCACCTTGCCGAGGATCGCCGGCCCCTGTCGTGAGAAGACGGCCTTGGGGATCCGGTTCATCGGCGGCGCGAAGGCCAGGGTGGAGCGTAACGGATAATGAAAAGGACTTTGCCGGACTCAACTCCGCCCCAAAATTATACCGTCGTTTGGATCGAGCGCCACGCTCCAGGCCTTCCTTGATCGCTAAGCGCAGCATGCGACTATAATCGAATTCCAAGGCAACCGAGCGCTGGATCGCCGAGGAGCGACCGACCGAGACGACTACAGCGATCTTGGTGTTTCTCCGGGAACCTTGAATCATCCTCGGGCCGCTCATCATGCGGTCGCGTTCATGAGATGGTCCGATACGGTCGAGATGAACGCACGAAGACGCTGAAGACGCCTTAGGTCCCGGTGATATCCCATCCAGATGTCTCGCGCCGGCGGCGGCATCGGCAGTTCCAGTCTGCGGATACCAGCGATCTGATCGCCGACCACGCGGGGCAGGACGGCGATACCGACGCCTTGCCTACACATGCGCCCCTGGACGTTGCGGTTGTTCGATCGCAGGACCGGTCTCGCGTTGGGGAAACTCTCGATGAGCCAAGCGATATCTGGGAACTGCCCGGTCGACGTATCGTGGGTGATCAGCCGAAAGCCAGTCCCGTCGCCATATTTGGGATCAGGCGACTCCTCGGCGATGTAGACGCCGTATTCGAGCCTGAAGAGCCGCCGCTGAACGACATCGGCGGTGTCGAACGGAACGATACGAAAAGCGACGTCGGCCTCTCGCTGGGCAAGGCTGAACAGGCGTGTGCCGGTTAGGATCTCCACGTCGACATTGGGGTAGGCGTTGGAGAACTCCGCCAGGATAGGAGGCAGGACATAGGCTCCAAACCAGTCCGCTGAGGAAATGCGCAGACTTCCTTTGAGATTCTGCTCCTGCCCCGCAAGCCGGCGCTCCATGGCCAGCGCGCCTTCTTCCATTTGCTCGGCCAGCGCGATGATCCCGTGGCCCTCTTCAGTCAGAACAAGACCGTCCGCTGTCCGCTGGAAGAGCGTGTGACCGATCGCCTGCTCAAGTGCGCGAAGGCGCCTGCCGACGGTCGGGTGGCTTGTCTGAAGAGAACGCGCGGCGCCGCCGAGCGTGCCGGATCTCGCAATGGCAAGAAAGATTCTGACGTCACTCCATTCCATCGCGACCACCCACACAAAACTGAACGTCGAGAGTACAGATATGTCAGTTAAAGAACAAATATAAACACCTACATTCCTCTCATCGGTCGATCGGACCGTCTCTCTTGTATCACCTCATGTCATTCGGAAGGATCGGCAAATGTCTCTCAAGTCTCTCTATCTTGGTGCTGCGGCTCTTGCAGTGGTGTTCGGCGCGCCCTCCGCTTTCGCGCAGCCGGCCCAAAATGTGATTCTGGTCCATGGGGCGTTGGTTGATGGCAGCGGCTGGAGGGGCGTTTATGAGCGCCTGGTCGCCAAGGGCTTGAAAGTCACGGTCGTTCAGGAACCGAACACTTCGCTGGCGGATGACGTTCAGGCGGTTCGCCGCGCTATCGAACAGCAAAATGGGCCGGTCGTCCTCGTCGGCCACAGCTATGGTGGTCAGATCATCACCGAAGCCGGCGTCGACCCGAAGGTTTCGGCACTTGTCTATGTCGCGGCAATCGTCACGGATGTCGGCGAGGGCGTAGGCGATCTGTTTGAGAAGTGGCCGAGTCCGACCGCGGACGCGTTCAAGCCCACCTCTGATGGCTTCCTGCTGTTTGATCCCGCGAAGTTCCGGGCGGGATTCGCCGCTGACCTGTCCAAGGCCGAGACGGATTTCATGGCTAACTCGCAGGTGCCGGTTTCCGCGAAGATCCTCGGAACCAAGACGCAGCACGCGGCCTGGAAGACCAAGCCGAGCTACGGCATCGTGGCCGGGCTGGACATGGCTGTCGACGCCGAGGCGGAGCGGTCTATGTACAAACGGGCAAGTGCGAAGGTCACCGAGGTGCCCGGTGCCAGCCATGCGGTTTATATCTCGCATCCGCGCGAGGTCGCCGATGTCGTCGCCGAAGCGGCGAGCAGATGAAGCCGATGCCATGATGTTCAGGCCGGGGCTGCAGAAGTCTCGTGACCCATGCGCCGAAGCCCCCTGTGGCTTCGGCATTGCGACCGGCCAACTCATCGGCGCGGGTCTCGGTTAGACGATCGCCCGGCGGCCGGGGGCCGACCCTGCGCCAGCTCTCATCCGAACAACAGGAGATAGAACATGCAGATCGGATTTATCGGTCTCGGCAGTATGGGCTCGGCAATGGCCTTGAACCTGGTGAAGGCAGGCCATGATGTTCGGGCTTGGAACCGTAGCAAGGTCGCCCAGGATAGCGTCCCCGGGGTGACGCTTGTCGAACTCGCGGCGGATACATTCGAGACTGACGCAGTCTTCACGATGCTATCCGACGACGCTGCCATTCGCGAGGTGATCCTCGATGCCGGCCTGCTGGCAAGCGCGCAACCAGGGCTGACCCATGTCGTCACATCGACGATCTCGGTCGCTTTCGCGCGGGAACTGGCGCTGCTGCACGAGGAGGCGGGCCTTGGCTATGTGTCCGCACCGGTCCTCGGGCGACCCAACGTAGCGGCGAGTGGCCAGCTTAACATCCTGGCCGCCGGGAAGGCCGATGCAAATGCCGCGATCGAGCTGCTGCTCGCTCCGCTCAGCAAAAAGGTCTGGAAGTTGGGGGAGAACCCCGCTAGGGCGAATGCGGCGAAGCTCGCCTGCAACATGATGATCGCCATGGCTATCGAGGCGATGGCTGAGGGTGTCGTGCTGACCGAGAGCGTCGGCCTCGACCGTGCAGATTTCTTTGAACTCATCCTGGGCACCCTGTTTTCGGGCCGCGCCTATGAGAGCTACAGCGCGCAGATCACGGAACGATCCTTCGAGCCCGGTTTCAAGAGCAAGCTCGCCCTCAAGGACATGCGCCTGGCGACTGAGGCCAGCAACGAGATCGGACGCATGCTCCCGATGCTCGAAGTTGTCCGCGAGGGGCTCAGCAAAGCCGTCTCGGCGGGCCTCGGCGAGAAGGACTGGTCGATCATGGCCGATATGACGGTTCGTGGCCGCAACAGCTTGGCGTCGTCTGAAAACAACTCGGAGAGAAAGTAATGAAAACTTGGCTCATCACAGGCTGCTCAAGCGGCTTCGGCCAGCGGCTCGCGCTCGCTGCGGCGCAGCGCGGCGATCGGGTGATCGCAACGGCCCGCAATGTCAAAGCGATCGAGGAAATGGCTGAGCCTTTCGGCGGCCGCATGATCACTTTGCCACTCGACGTGACCGATACGGCGGCAGCTCAGACAGCGGTCGCAAAGGCGGTCGAGACCTTTGGTGGGTTTGACGTACTCGTGAACAACGCCGGCTACGGACTGTTCGGCGCGATCGAGGAAGGCACGCCCGAGGAATATCGGCCGATGTTCGAGGTGAACGTCTTCGGTCTGGTTGAAACCACCAGAGCCGCCCTGCCTGTCCTGCGACGTTCGGGCGGAACGATCGTCAATATGTCGTCCGGCGCGGGCATCGCGGGCCGCGGCGGAGGAGGTTATTACAACGCCGCCAAATTCGCCGTGGAAGGGATTTCCGAAGCGCTCGCCGGCGAGCTGGAGCCGTTCGGCATTCGCGTGCTGATCGTCGAGCCTGGGCCGTTTCGCACCGATTTCCTCGGCCGTTCGATCACGATGGCGGCCGACGAGATGCCGGAATACGCCGCGAGCTCGCGCAAGCACTATCGCGAAACCAACAACGGCAGTCAGGCGGGTGATCCCGACAAGGCGATCGCGGTGATCCTGCAAGCAGTCGATGCCGATGATGCGCCCCTTCATCTGCCGCTCGGCCCGATCGCGCACGCGATCGCCGAGCGAAAGCTGGCTGCCTTCCGCAGCGATATCGACGCCTGGCGCGACATCACCATCGCCACCGATTTCAACCAGCCCTGAGCGCTGGCCGCGAACTCTGTTTGAACGTCAACATCCGACTGGAAAGTGATCATGATCGCAACTTTGAAGGGGTTTACCCAACAGCTGGTGCCGGTGAATGGCATCAAGATCAACGCCATCACCGGGGGCTCCGGTCCGCCGATCCTTCTGCTTCACGGGTGGCCAGAAACATGGTGGGAATGGCACCATGTGATGCCGCTGCTCGCCGAGCATTTCAGTGTTGTGGCCATGGATCTGCGCGGCGCGGGTTTTTCCGACTGCCCGCTTGACGGCTATGACAAGGCGACGATGGCGCGCGACGCGCACGAGGTCATGGTTGCACTTGGGCATGAACGCTACGCCGTGTGCGGCCATGACATTGGCGGAATGGTGTCGTTGCAGCAGGCCGCCAGCTATCGCGAGGCTGTTACCCACCTGGCCGTCCTTGATGTTCCGCTTCCCGGCTGGACGCAATGGGAGACGACGACTGCAAGGATTTGGCACTTCAGCTTCCATATGAACCGGGATCTACCGGAGCGCCTGATCCATGGCCGTGAATACGACTATATTTCGGCCTTCATGGCTGAGCGGTTCTACGATCACAGCACCTTCGACCCGGCGGACATCGAGATCTACGCAAAAGCAATGGCTCTTCCTGGCCGCACGCGCGGCGGCATGGAATGGTATCGTACCCTCGCCGCCGACCATGCGGCCGCGCTCGAGTACAAGAAGCAACCGCTCGAGATACCGGTGTTAGGTCTCGGCGGAGAGCATCGCTTCGGTGCGCATATGGTCCCGATGCTCAAGGAGTTCGCCAGCAATGTGACGGGCGGCTCGATTGCGCGGTGCAGCCACTATGTCGCTGACGAGCGGCCGGACGAGGTAGCGGCAGCTCTGATCGATTTCCTAAAGGCCAATTAATATTCTGCACCGCCCCGGGGCGGTCGGATTACGACATTGCAGGCGAGTTGCGCCCGCACCTATCGCGTTCGATCGATCAAATAAGAAAGGAAAACTGTCATGACCGCACCTGTCATTCGCGGCGTCAATCATATCGGCATCACGGTGCCCGACATCGAAGCAGCAAAATCGTTCCTGGTGGAAGCTTTCGGCGGCCAGGTGATCTACCAGTCCTTCGGACCGCAGGATCCGCCGCGGCAGGGACCCGAATTCGAGCGGGCCACTGGAGCTTTCCCCGAAACGGTCGTGCGTGCGCAGGCGATGGTCAAAATCGGAACCGGACCTGACATCGAGCTCTTTGAAATGCACGGCCCCGAACAAGCACAGCCGGTCCGAGCGAGCGACTTCGGCATTACGCACTTCGGTGTCTACACCGACGACATCGACGCATCAGTAGAGCGCTTCGAAAAGGCTGGAGGCACGTCTCTTACCGCGCCGCGCGCTATTCCCTATGCTACCGAGAAAGGTCCTGGAAACAAGGTGTGCTACTGCCGCATGCCGTGGGGCACGACGATTGAGTTTATCATCACGCCCGACCGCATGGCCTACCATGAACAGACGGATCTGCGCAGGTGGCAGGACGACGACTAAGTAGGGCGCGAAGAAGGGAGCCGCATCAGAAAGTCGCGGCGATGCTGACGTTGTCGGACGGTTCGACGAGTGCGCAGCCGCGACGACTGCCGTGACGGATCGACCGCGCCGGCGGTCCGCCCATCCGAGTGAGCTTGACCTTCGTCAGCGCGCGTCTCATGCCGCTATGCGCTGCGAGCGGCGAAGTTCGTACGACTTCAGGTGCGCGTGAACTGTCGAGAGTATCGGGACGGACAGCGAGAACAATAACGCCCGCCGCATCATGTCGCCAATTATCTGATCAGCTTCTATCGGTGCGCACAATGCCGTTGGAAGTCCGAACACTGAATGATCTTGGCGTTGAAGAAAGTGATGCACTCCCAATTGTTAGCTTCTTGGATCAACTCGACCAGCGATTAATCAATGTAGCCGCTTGATACAACTAACTATGAATCCCTCTACTCCCACTCGATTGTTCCGGGCGGCTTCGAGGTGACGTCGTAGACCACCCGGTTGATGCCGCGCACCTCGTTGATGATGCGGGTGGCGGCGCGGCCGAGGAATTCCATGTCGTAGTGGTAGAAATCCGCGGTCATGCCGTCGACGGAGGTGACGGCGCGCAGTGCGCAGACGAATTCGTAGGTGCGTCCGTCGCCCATGACGCCGACGGTCTGGACGGGGAGCAGCACGGCAAAGGCCTGCCAGATGGCATCGTAGAGGCCGGCCTTGCGGATTTCGTCGAGATAAATCGCGTCGGCTTCGCGCAGGATTTCCAGCTTTTCGCGGCTGATGCCGCCGGGACAGCGGATCGCAAGGCCGGGGCCCGGGAAGGGGTGGCGGCCGATGAAGCTGTCGGGCAGGCCGAGTTCGCGGCCGAGTGCGCGCACCTCGTCCTTGAAGAGTTCGCGCAGCGGCTCGACGAGCTGCATCTTCATGCGCTCCGGCAGGCCGCCGACATTATGATGCGACTTGATCGTCACCGACGGGCCGCCGGTGAAGGAAACACTCTCGATCACGTCGGGATAGAGCGTGCCCTGGCCGAGGAAATCGGCGCCGCCGAGTTTCTTGGCCTCTTCCTCGAAGGTCTCGATGAAGAGCCGGCCGATGATCTTGCGCTTGGTTTCCGGGTCGCTGACGCCTTCGAGTTCGCCGATGAAACGGTCGGAAGCATCGACATGCAAGAGATGCAGATTGTAGTGCTCGCGGAACATGGCGACGACGTTGGCCGCCTCGTCCTTGCGCATCAGGCCGTGGTCGACGAGGATGCAGGTCAGCTGATCGCCGACCGCCTCGTGGATCAGCAGTGCGGCGACCGAACTGTCGACCCCGCCCGAAAGCGCACAGATGACGCGCTTGTCGCCCACCTGCTTGCGGATCTCGTCGACCGCCTTCTGGCGATAGGCCGACATCGACCAGTCGCCCTTGATGCCGGCAATGTTGTGAATGAAGTTGCCGATCAGCTTGGCGCCGTCGGGCGTGTGCACGACCTCGGGGTGGAACTGCACGCCGTAATATTTGCGCTTCTCGTCGGCGATAAAGGCGTAGGGCGCGTTGGAGGAGGTGGCGACCACCTCGAAACCGTCAGGCAGCGCGGTGACGCGGTCGCCATGGCTCATCCACACCTGATGGCGCGAGCCGGAGGACCAGAGGCCCTCGAACAGCTGGCAGTCCTTGTCGACCTCCAGGAAGGCGCGGCCGAATTCGCGGTGATGGCCGCTTTCGACCTTGCCGCCGAGCTGCATGCACATCGTCTGCTGGCCATAGCAGATGCCGAAGACCGGCAGGCCGCTGTCGAAGATGATCTGCGGCGCTCGCGGCGATCCCTCGTCGACCGTGGAGGCCGGGCTACCGGACAGGATCACGGCTTTCGGCTGAAGGCGCTTGAAGCCCTCTTCGGCCGATTGGAAGGGAACGATCTCGCAATAGACGCCGGCCTCGCGCACGCGTCGTGCGATGAGCTGGGTCACCTGGCTGCCGAAATCGACGATGAGAACGGAGTCGGGATGTGCTGTCTGGGTCATGGCGAGGCTTTAATGAAAAGCGCTTCGCCTTGCAATCCGGGAAATCGGCGGCGTCGGGTTTTTATTGTTCCGATTGTCCCCGCGTCCGAAAAGCGAAGCGGCGCTTTCGAGTGGTCAGAACCAGAAAACCCCGTCCTCCAGCGCCGTGAACAGGCTGTCGACCCCGTAGGAGAGCTTGCGGTCGACGATGTGCAGATATTCGGTCCAGCCGGAAATATGCTGCAGCTCGACGGCGCCATCGGAAATACCGCGCAAGCCGATCAGCGGTAGCTTGTAGCCCTGGCAGGCGCGCAGCACCGCGAAGGTTTCCATGTCGACCATATCGGCGTCGATGACGCTATAGGCCGCACCCGAAATGACGTTGCCGCCGGTGGAAAGGCTTGCTTCGGGAATGCCGGGAATGCGCAGCGGCAGTTCAAGCGTCGCGGGCAGGTCGAGAAAGGGCGTCCGGCCCTTTTCGAAGCCGAGCGGCGAGGCGTCCATGTCGCGGTAGGAAACCGAGCTTACCTGATAGATTTCGGTCTGTTCCAGTTTCGCCGAGCCGGCCGAGCCGAGCGAAACCACCAGATCCGGCAGGTCGTCGGCGGCATCCAGCCGCGCCAGCGTCTTGGTCAGCGCGACCGCCGCCTCGACCGGGCCGACGCCGGTCATCAAGGGTTCGATGCGCGAGCGCAGGAAGGGGCCGTATTCGGCCTCCGCCGCCATGACGAACAGCATGGATTTACCCGCGACCGACTTCAACTCGAACTTCATCCCGTAATTCCTTCTCTACCGCGGATCACCATCATCGTCCCGGTCATGGAGGCGATGAGTTTCGCCGGTCCGTCGCTGATCGCGTAGCCTCGCCCGTCGGCAACGATGATGGTGGAGCCGGGTTTGGTGATTTCCCCGCGAAACAGGAAACGTTCGCCACGCCCCGGCGACATGAGATTGACCTTGAACTCGATCGTCAGAATCGAGGCTTCGGGGTCGATGACGCTGTAGGCGGCAAAGCCGCAGGCCGAATCGAGCGCTGCGGAAATGATGCCTGCGTGCAGGATGCCGTGCTGCTGCGTCAGTTTGACGTCGAAGGGAAGCTCGATCTCGACGACGCCGTGCTCGACGCGCGTCAGCTCTGCGCCGATCGTCTCCATCGCCGCCTGGCGCGCAAAATTGCGGCGGATTCGCGCGCGGAAATCGCCCCTGTCAGTCTCGCTCATGTCTGCCCCTCTTGCAGCCGGGAAAGTGGCATGGCGGGCTGGATTCGACAAGCTGCACATTGCTGAAATCGGCCTCGGCGCCGATGGAAAGCTGCGGCCGTGTCGCCGGGGCAACCTTTCGCCTTTCAGTCGCCAGGCAAGCCGGTGCGAAGACGATTGCAGCATCGCGCCCAGCGTCTATTCTCCGCGTCATGTCACGATGGGTGGAGGGCCGACGCATGACGACGATATCGCAATCGGTCCGGAATTTCGAGACCTGGCTGGCCGCCGAACTCGGAGCCGATCTTGTCGCGGACGATCTCCGCCAGAAGCACGAGAAGATGCGAAGCGGCGGCTTCGTCTTCCTGCGCGCCACCTATTGGCGCTGGTGCGAGACCATCCTGGAAATCTGCCCGGAACTTGGCGCCGCGCCCGAGGTGCTGGCGATCGGCGATACGCATGTGGAGAATTTCGGCACCTGGCGCGATGCCGAGGGCCGCCTCGTCTGGGGTGTCAATGATTTCGACGATGCGGCGGTAATGCCCTATGCGCTGGATCTCGTTCGCCTTGCGGCAAGCGCCATCCTGGCGCGTAGCGAGGATGGCCCCTCGGTTCGGATGATCGGCGAGTTGATCCTCAGCGGCTATCGCAGAGGCCTTGAAAATCCACTGCCGGTCATTCTCGAGCGGGATCACAAATGGCTGCGCAAGGCACTGATGTTGCCGAATTCCGAACGCCGGGAATTTTGGGAGAAATATGAAATGCCGCTTCCCGGAAGCGAGCCGCCGCCATCCGCTTATGTCAAGGCGCTCGCAGCTGCACTGCCGCCCGGCACAGGATCCTTCGTGGCGAAGCCACGCAGCGGCGGCACCGGCAGCCTCGGCCGGCCGCGTTTCGTCGCCTATGCGGAATGGCAAGGCGGGCCGGTGCTGCGTGAGGCCAAGGCGCTTCTTCCATCCGTCTGGTCGCTTCGCCACAGACCACAGGACGTGGCGATCCATGCGGGAGAGATCGCCAATGGGCGGGCGCGGTGCGTCGATCCGCACTACAAGGTTTCCGGCCGCATCCTCGTGCGCCGGCTCTCGCCGAACAGCTGCAAGATCGAAATCGACCGGCACCCCGAAATCCTGCTCTCGCCGACGATGCTCGAACTGATGGGTTTCGAGATTGCCAATTGCCATTCCAACGATGCGGCTGCGACAGCAGTGATTCTCCGGGATATCAAGGCGCGGGGAAACGAATGGCTGCATGAGGCGGCCAGGGCCGCGGCCTCAAGCGTCAGTGCCGAGCAGAAAGCCTATTCGCGCGCCGGTTAGAACAGGATGATTTTAGGCCCGGTGGCCTAAAATCTGAATCCTGCTCTAAATTAAAGAGTTAGAGCATGATGTCATGAGAAAACCGCTGACACTTTTCGGCATCATGCTCTAGATGCGCACGATGTGCTGATCCCAGGCAACCTCGCTACGGGTCGAAAGGAAATCGCCGTCATAAGAGGAGACGGCAAAGCCGCTTTTTGCCGGCGCAATGCCGGCCGCGTCCGGAATGACCGTTTCGGCCAGCACCTTCCCCGTCCTTGCGTCGAGGGTCACCGAGGCGCCGCCCTTCGGCGAGGTGATGCCGACGATACCCTCGCTGCGATTGACGGCAATCGCTCCGACGTAGTTGGCAAGCCTGCGCGTCGTCTGCTCCGGCAGGTCGATGAAGGAAAGCTCTTCGCCCCTGGCGAAATGGCCGACGAGCGGCGGCAGGTCCTTGCGGTGACCTTCGTACTGGCAGGCAAACCAGATGCGGCCCTTGTCGTCGAGATCGACGTGGCGGGTGGAAAGCTCTGCCCATTGCGCCGGCAGCAGATGTTTTTCGATGAGCGCCCCGGTCGCCGCATCGATCAGCGCCAGCGACGGCTGGATCTCCCCGAGATTGAGCTTGGTGCGGCCGAAATCCGGATGCGTCTCGATACCGCCATTGGCGACGATCAGAAGGCGTCCGTCATCGGAGACCGTCATGTCGTGCGGGCCGATGCCGTAGGTCTCGAATTCGCCGATGCGGGTAAAACGGTTGGTGGCGTCGTAGATGCCGATCATGCCGCGATTGCCGTCGAAGTCGTTCTCGCTGGCATAGAGCAAACGACCGTCGGGAGAAAAGGCGCCGTGGCCGTAGAAATGCCGGTCTTCCCTGGCGCTGATGACGATCGGCTCTATCTTGTGCCAGGGGTCGAAGATCATCGCGTAGGTGCCGGGCCGGCGGGCGAAGGCGACGGTCCTGCCGGAGGCAGTACTGAAGGCCATGCCGTGAGCCCGGGCGGGAAGCTTGACCTGATCGACGATCTCGCCGCGCTCGGTTACGGTCGCAACGGCAAAGGAGCCATCGGCAGCCCGAATGCCCGAGGCATAAACTGCATCCGCCCGCTCCAAGGCCATCAGCGACTTCGGGGCCAAACCAGCGAGGAAGCCAAGTCCGGCCGCCTTGACGAAACCGCGTCGGTCAATAGCAGTTGTTCGCGTCATCGCTTCAGTCCCCGTCTGAAAAGGAAAAGCCGGCCGAAAGGCCGATCGCCGCGCCATATTCGTCGCTGATCCGGGTGATCAGGTCGCGGCTTTCGGCAAGCAGCGTCTCGAGCTTGGCCTTCTCGGCATCGCTGACGGCGGCGTCGATGTCGGGATTGAGTTTTGGCACGCTGTCGAGGAGCGACTTGAAATCCTCGTCGATCGAGGCGGCGATCGCCTGTTTGTCCGGCGGCAGAAGCTCGGCCATGCCGGCTTTCTGCCAGAGCGTGCGCAGGCCGTCGATGTTAGCGGCCATCGATTTCCAGGTATTCTTGGAACGCCAGTAGATTGCCATGCGCGGGCGCGGCGCGGTGTCCTTGCCCTTGTAGAATTGCTCCAGTCGCTGGTCGCGGACATTCTCGGCGCCGTGGACGAGAATGCCGAGCAGCGCGGTTACCGCTTCCTTATTGTCCATGAAATCGTTGCTCTGCGGACCCGGATGTTTCCAGCTCACCTGGACGCCGTCCGGCTTTTCCCAGGCGGCGACGACTTCGCCGGCCTCACGCTGGATATTCCCGGCAACAGCGGCACCGTAGAGGCAGCGGAAGCCGCCCTTGTGCTTGATCAGATCGTCCGAGCCGTTGCCGTAAAGCACGTATTCCAGCGCCGTCAGTCCCTGCAGCGCCACACTCTTGCCGGCGATCGCATCGACCGTCGCATCTTTCGGATCGGCCTTGGCGATCAGCGCCTGCACCTGCTTCAGGCCGACGCCCTTGCGGTCGGGGTAGAACAAAATGTGCTCGAAGAGATTGTCCTGGATGACCGGCCCGGTTTGGACGATTTCGATGATCGACCAGTAGCGGATCGTATCGTCGAAGGCCGACTTCGCCTTATCGAGTGTCTGCTGGGTGCCGCCGTCGCAAAGATCCTTCATCGCCGTCGTCAGCCGGGCGGCCGATTGCTGCATGTTGCGATAGCCGGGGCGGATCACCTCGTCGACGGCGCGCTGCATGACGGCGGGAACGGCATCCTCGTTCATCCCTGCCGGAGGAGCGGTTGTCTGGGCGGCTGCCGATGTGGCGAGGCCGATCAGAGTGAGGCAGAGGAGGGGGTGCCAAAGGCGCATCAAAGTGACTCCAGGAATGTAATCAGGGCCGCCCTGTCGTCTTTCGACAGGGCGGAGAAAGCGTTGCGGGCCTTGTCTGCTTCGCCGCCGTGCCAGAGGATCGCCTCGGTGAGATCCCGCGCACGGCCGTCATGCAGGAAAAAGCTGTGTCCGCTGACAGTCCGGGTCAGTCCTATACCCCATAGCGGTGGCGTACGCCATTCACGTCCGCTTGCAAGACCGACCTGCTGCCCGTCGGCAAGCCCGTCGCCCATATCGTGCAAAAGGAAGTCGGAATAGGGCCAGATCAGCTGGAAGGACTGCGCCTTGTCAGCTGAATCCCGGCGGGTGACGAATTTCGGCACATGGCAGGAAATGCAGCCGGTTTCGTAGAAAATCCGTTTGCCCTTCAGCGTCTCGGGGAAGCTCGCCTTGCGGCGCGCCGGAACGGCAAGATTTTCGGAATAGAAGGTCACGAGGTCGAGAATGGGGCCTGGCGCCTCCTCATCACCCAGCCGTTTCTGCACCCCGGTCGGCATATCAAGGCATTTCTGCTCCGCCTTCGTGCAGTCGCCATGCGCATCCGGGTGGTTGGGTGTCGAGATGCCGATATCATTGGCGAAGGCGTCGGCGTTCTGGTCGCGCACCGTGGCGTTCTGCGCCTTCCAGCCGAAGCGGCCGAGCGCGATCTCACCGCTGCGGTGGTCGCGGACGATCGCCGTCTTGCCGGAAATGCCGTCGCCATTGGCATCGTCAGGGTCGGCATGGGCAAGGATATCGGCCGCGGGAATGGCCTCGATCAGCCCGAGGCCGATCATGGCGGGGGCAACACGCGCCGAGATCGTCGTCGCGGGGTCGAGCGGTCCATAGGCCAGGTTGGTCGCCGCATAATGCGGGCGGCGCAGCGACACGGTTTCGCCGTCGCCAAGCGTCGCCGTCTGCTCGTCATAGCGGATCGTCATCCGGCCTTCGGCGGCAAGGCCGGGAACGGCAAGATCCTGCAGCTGATGGCCATAGATCGGATCGGGGAAATTGAGGATATCCGCGCCCGCGATCGCCTTTTCTTCCTCCGGCGTTGCGGCCGCGCGGGAAAGCCGCAGGAACATCGAAACGGCGCTTGGACCCCCTTCCGGCGGTTTGCCGCGGCCGTCATTGACGTGACAGCTCATGCAGGAACGGGCGTTGAAGAGAGGGCCGAGCCCATCGGAGGCCTGAGTCGAGGAGGGTGAGGAAACCCAGAGCTTGTGGAAAAGCGCATTGCCGAGCTTGAAATTCTGCTCTTCCTCGAAAGGAATATTGGCCGAAATATGCGAGAAACTGTCTTCGGTGACCGGATCGATCGAGGTCGCGCCGCCCGCCTGCATCGCCTCATATTGTTCGGCCTTGGCAAAATCCTTGGTCGGCCGCATCACGTCGGCGACGCGTTTCAGATCGGCTTCGGAAAGGTCGGTGCGTTTCGCCGGCAGATCAAAGCCGGCGGCAAGGGCTAGGGGAAAACCGGCAAGCGTGGCGCAGAGCATTGCGCGGGCGATCAGTCGGCGGGCCGGGGCATGCGACATTTCAGGATTCGGGCCGCCTCGTCATCGAAGCGGCCCGCCTTTTTGCTTATTTGAAGACGGCGTTAGGATTATCCAAGCTGTCGGAACCTTCAAGCTGAACCGTGCCGAGATCTAGCGCGGCAATAACGCGCTGTACCGATTTCGTCTGGTCGATTAGTCCGTCGATGGCGGCCTGGACGACGGCGTTGCCTTCCTTGTTGCCTTCACCGATCATCTGGTCGTACTTCTCGACCGTCTCGCCGCGCTTTGCCATGGCATTCATTGCGTCGAGCGTCTTGTTGAGCTTGCCTTCCACCTCGGCGTCGAGCGCCTTGTCCTTGGCGGCCACCAGATCATGCAGCGACGGGCCGCTGAGCTTGGTGCCGTCAACGCGGGTATAGTTGCCGGTATAGGCGGCGGCGATGCCGATCGCGTCGTTCAGATGCGAGTTGTAGGTATTGTCGGAGAAGCAATCATGCTCTTCCTCGGGATCGTGCAGCAGCAGGCCGAGCTTCATGCGTTCGCCGGCAAGTTCGCCGTAGGAAAGCGATCCCATGCCCGTCAGGATCGCGACGAGGCCGGCCTTCGGGTCGGCTTCGACATTCTTCGTCGCAGCGCCGTCCGCCTTCCAGTTGTCGGTCATTTCCTGCAGATCGGACACCAGCAGGGTGGAGGCGGATTTCAGATATTCGGCGCGGCGGTCGCAATTGCCGTGCGTGCAATTCTTCAGGTCGTAATCGGTTGCCGGGCGGTTGCCGGCGCCGGGTCCCGTGCCGTTCAGGTCCTGGCCCCAGAGCAGGAATTCGATGGCGTGGTAGCCGGTAGCGACATTGGCCTCGATGCCGCCGGCCTCGGCGAGCGTGCCGGAGAGGAATTCCGGAGTCAGCTTGGAGGCGTCGACATCCTTGCCGTCGATCTTGATCGTCTTGTTGGCGATGACATTGGCCACATAGAGGGAGTTTTCGTCGCTCTCGGTGCCGTAGGAGGGATCGACATAGTCGATCAGGCCTTCATCGAGCGGCCATGCGTTGACCTTGCCTTCCCAGTCGTCGACGATCGGATTGCCGAAGCGATAGACTTCCGTCTGCTGATAGGGAACGCGCGCCTTGATCCAGGCGTCCCGGGCGGCCTTCAGCGTCGCGTCATCAGGTGTCTTCAGGAAGGCATCGATCGCGGCATCGAGTGCCTTTGCCGTTGTCAGCGAGTCTTCGTATTTGGCATGCGCCACGCCGGCATAGTGTTTCACCACGGCGGCGGCATCGGTCTCGGCATGCGCGGGAAGGGCGAGCAGGGCTGCGGGGGTGATCGCCAGCACGGCTGCGCGGAATTTATTGAGCTTCATGATCCTCTCCTGTGACGGATCTTCCGTCTAAATCGGGCCCCGTCTCATCGCCCAAAAGTAAACTTGTGTCAAATGCTCTAGTTTGGAATGGTTTTAAGGATGCAGGAGGGCTGCAAACACGCTTGTTTTGCAGAGCATTCGTCCGGAAAATTGGCAGCTGCCGCGGGTCAGCCCTTCCGCTGCATGCGGCAGAAGAAGAAGCCGTCCGTATCGGTGGAAGCCGGCGTCAGCGTCACTGTCAGCCGGTCGGAAGAGTGCGGCCGCGGGGCGTCTTTGCCGAAGAGCGCATCCCAGGCAGGCAGGGCGCTGACGATCTGGAAATCAGGATTGTCAGCCGTGAAACGGCGCACCTGTTCCTCGTTCTCCTGCGGCAGCACCGAGCAGGTGACGTAGACCAGCTCGCCGCCTGGCTTGACGAAGCCGCTTGCCTGCGCCAGCGCGTCCTGCTGCTGGGCGGTGCGTTCGTCGAGGTTCTTCGCCGTCAGCCGCCATTTCGTATCGGGGCGGCGGCGCCACGTGCCGGTGCCGGTGCAGGGCGCGTCGACCAGCACCTTGTCGCAGCGTCCGGCAAGGCCGGTAAGCCCTCTGGCGTCGTCATGCACCTGGACATTGCGCGTGCCCGCCCGCTTCAGCCGCTCGATGATCGGCGCCAGCCGTTTGCGGTCGGCGTCGTACGCGTGAACCTGTCCCTTGTTCTGCATGGCGGCCGCCATGGCGAGCGTCTTGCCGCCACCGCCGGCGCAATAGTCGAGAACCTGGTCGCCCTCATGGGCGAGCACCAGGTCGGCGACGATCTGCGAACCTTCGTCCTGGACTTCGAACCAGCCTTTTTGGAACGAAAGCTCGGCCGTCACGTTGGGAAGACGCGAGGC
Organism: Rhizobium sp. F40D2; assembly: GCF_051810745.2. Classification (NCBI taxonomy): domain Bacteria; kingdom Pseudomonadati; phylum Pseudomonadota; class Alphaproteobacteria; order Hyphomicrobiales; family Rhizobiaceae; genus Rhizobium; species Rhizobium sp. F40D2. The sequence continues at coordinate 1,264,438 of NZ_CM131436.1, read as the reverse complement.
GCCTTCGCCGGCGGCAATCCGGATGCCGTAGCGGGCGACTTTCGCCGCCTGAGCGCCGGCTCTTTCGAGCGCCTTGACGGCCTTGTCGCGGGAGGACTTCAGGATGTTGGCGCGCAGATCAAGTGTCGGCCGCGCCGCAAGTGCCTGTGCCTCGGCGAGCCAGCCGGCGCCGAAGGCCTGTTCGAAGGAGGATTGGACCCATTCGGGAATATCGCCGCGGATATGCGGCGGCGCATCGTCGAGCGAGCGGCTTTCGAAGGCCGAGAGGGCATCGGCCGAAAGCGGTGCCGGCGCGAATTTGTCGTCCGCCAGTTCGGCGGCGAGACGGTCCGGTGTGAAACCCCATTGGCGGAACATGACGCCATGGGCAATCGCCGCTGCACTATCGTCATCCATCAGCCAGGCATGGGAAAGCCGCATGCGCAGGGCGTCATAGACGATGTTGCCGATGGCGGCGCGGTCGCCGGAACCGGCGAAGCGGTGCGCAAGGCCCCAGTCCTTCAGCGCGTCGGCGACGGGCCGCTTGCGGGCGTCGATATCCGCGAGCACAGAAATCGCCCCTTCGAGGCGGCCGCCCAGACGCATTCACAAATCTCCTAATTGCCATGATGTGCGATCGGTCCGCATGGTCACGCCAGGCGTGGGCGGAGTGTTCACAAATCTCAACCGCGTGGTAACCGCGATTGACGGCAAGAGCAAGCGCCGGTGACGGCGCAGCCAATTGCTGCGAGGCTAACCTGGCCTCAGCTGACCACCTGGTAGCAGACCTTCGCCGTGCCGGAGCTGACCATGCCGATGTTCTGTGCCGCTGCGCGCGACAGGTCAAGTACCCGGCCGCGGATGAAAGGACCACGGTCGTTGATGCGAACGACGACGGTGCGGCCATTGTTGCGGTTGGTGACCTTGACCTTGGTGCCGAAGGCAAGCGAACGATGCGCGGCAGTCAAGACGGCGGGATTCATACGTTCCCCGGAAGCAGTTTTGGAGTGGAGTGCGTACCATGAAGCACCGCCGCAGCCATTTCCAGCAAAACTCTGCGCCGGAAGCAGGCAAGAGCAGGCTGCAATAGTTCCGGCAGCGATAATAGAACGACGTATTTTCTTCAAAACAGAGTATCCCTCAACTATTGAACTCAACGCCCTTGCAGGCGGCGGGGCTTAAATCTGTGAAAAAGTGGCGAAAAAGTGCCGGGCGCGATCACGGAGTATTGCAGTCTGTAATATTTGTGATGTCATTGATAAAATATGAGAATTGGCGCCAGAAGGCGAAATGTGGAAAAAACGCAATGAAATCAGCTAGAATTCAAACGAATTTTCCGAGGAATTATTAAACCCCAAGGCCGTCACGAAAATCACGAAATTTTTTTGCTGCCTACGCCATATTTGCTGCCACATTTCAGCAAATTCAAAGGCCGTTAACTATATTCGCGGCGAAAATTGCTCGGCTAAATTAGGAAAGTAGGAATTTCCTACTCTTTCGGGTGGGTCAAAACGGGCTCGTCTTAACCGCGCCAGCGCTCGTCCCGCCACAATTGCGCAAGCGACATCGGATAGGTCGGAAAGGCGAATTGGAAACCGGCGGCCTTCAGTTTCGCATTCGAAACCCGCTTGTTCTCGCCGTAGAAGGAGCGCGCCATCGGCGTCAGCTCGGCGGTTTCGAAAGGCTGCTCCGGCGGCGGTTCGACGCCCATCAGCCGTGCCGTCTCGACGATCACATCCTGCGGCGGGCAGGGCTGGTCGTCGGTGACATTATAGATGCCGCCGAGGCCATGCTCCGACAGGAAGCGGGTCGCAGCACCGATATCCTCGACGCGGATACGGTTGAACACCTGGTCCTTCTTGATCAGCCGCCGCGCCGTGCCCTTGTCCAAATTGCAAAAGGCATTGCGCCCCGGCCCGTAAATGCCGGAAAGGCGCAGCACCGCCGCCGGCACGCCGCACGCCTCACCCATTGCCAGCCAGCCCGATTCCGCTTCGAGCCGCTCCTTCGAGCGCCCGGATACGGGCACGCAGGGTGTTTCCTCGTCGATCCAGGCGCCCTTGTGATCGCCATAGACGCCGACGGTGGAGAGATAACCGATCCATTCGAGGCTGGACGGCAGGCTTGCGCGGTCTTCGGCCAGCAGCCGCAGCAACGGGTCGCCCTTGCCGGGCGCGATCGACTGCACGAGATGGGTGACGCTTCCGAGAGCCCGGCGCAAGTCGTCGTCCACAGTCTCGCCGTCGAAAAGAAAAGCTTCGATGCCGTTTTGCCGGAGCGCCGCGATCTTGTCGGCCGAGCGCGTGGTTCCGGAAATGCGCACGCCGTCGTTGGCGAAGGCCTTGGCGATCGCCGTGCCGGAAAAACCGCAGCCAAAAATCATCACATGCATCAGCCCACTCCCGCCAGCCGCCATTCGTTCAATACGTCGTCATCGCTCTCGCCAGCCCTTTGTGCGGCAAAGGCCGCAAAATCGCCAGCCGCCATCAGCCGCGAAAGCGCCCACACGGCCATCCCCCGCACCACCGGCGAGGCATCGTCGGCAAGCATGCGACATTGGCCGATAAGAGCCTTCTCGCCGGAATTGCCGGCAGCGATCAGAACATTGCGGATGAAGCGGTCGCGGCCGATCCGCTTCACCGGCGAGCCGCTGAAGAAGGCGCGGAAGGCGGCATCATCGAGCGTCAGCAGAAAGGCGATCGACGGCTCCTGCAGATCGTCCCTCGCCTTCAGCTTCATTTCGGAGGCAGCACTTGCGAACTTGTTCCAGGGACAGGCGGCAAGACAGTCGTCGCAGCCATAGATGCGATTGCCGATCAGCGGCCGCAGTTCGGGGTCGATCGGACCCTTATGCTCGATGGTAAGATAGGAGATGCAGCGCCGTGCATCGATCTGGTAGGGCGCCGGGAAGGCGGCCGTCGGACAGATGTCGAGGCAGGCGCGGCAGGAGCCGCAATGATCGGCCTCTTCGGCATCAACGGCAAGATCGGCGGTGGTGAACATGCTGCCGAGAAACAGCCAGGAGCCATGCGTGCGGCTGACGAGATTGGTGTGTTTGCCCTGCCAGCCGAGGCCGGCTGCCGCCGCCAGCGGCTTTTCCATGACAGGCGCGGTATCGACGAAGACTTTGACATCGGCGCCGGCGCGTGCCGCAAAACGCGTGGCGATCTCCTTCAGCCGGCCCTTAATGATGTCGTGATAATCGCGGTTGCGGGCGTAGACTGAGATCGCCGCCTTATCAGGCTTGGCGAGAATGCCGCGCGGATCTTCCTCCGGGGCGTAATTGAGGCCGAAGATGACGACGGACTGAACCTCGCTCCAGAGCGTGCGGGGATCGCCGCGCCGCTCACGCGTCTCCGCCATCCACTCCATCGTCCCATGGCGCCCGGCATCGATGAATTGGCCGAGGCGCTCCTTCGCTTCAGGGATCGCGTCGGGCCGCGTGATGCGGCAGAGATCGAAGCCCCTGGCGGCAGATTCCGCCCGGACGAAGTTGGTCAAATTGTCGCGGCGGCGGCGCTCTTTGTCATCATCGGCTTCGGGGATGAAGAGCCCTCGTCAGAAATCCAGATCGGCATAATGGGAAACCGGTGTCAGGCCGCGCACCCGCTCGGTCAGCATCGGCCGGAAGGAGGGGCGCGATTTCAGCCGCTGGTACCAGTCCTTGACGACGGGCGCATCCGCCCAGTCGATCTCGCCGAGATAATCGAGGATCGAAATCGAGGCCGCGGCGGCAAGATCGGCATAGCTCATCCGCTCGCCGGCCAGCCATTGGCGCGAGCCGGCAAGCCAGGTGAGATAGCGCATATGCTGGCGGATATTCGCGCGGGCCGTGCGCAAAATCTTCGAATCCGGCGCTCCGCCGCCCTGATCGGCGGTCATCTGCAACTTGTAGACACGCTCGCGGGCGAGCGGCTTGGTCACGTCGTTTTCCATCTTCTGCATGAACCACTCGCTCAGCCGGCGGATTTCCGCCCGCTGGAAAGGGTCCTCGGCAAGCAGCCGCCGGTCGCGCTTCAACACGCCGTGCGTCTCGTCCAGGTACTCGGAAATGACCGTGGCGCCGCAGAGCGCCCGCATGCTGTCGTCGACATAGACCGGCAGCGTGCCGGCCGGGTTGAGCGCCAGGAAATCCCGGCGCTTCTCCCATGTCTGCTCCTCGATCAGATCCGCCTGATAGCCGTATTCGGCCAGGATCAGCCGAACGAAGCGAGATGCGGATGACATGGGATGATGATAAAGCGTGGGCATCGATACTCGAGCTTCGTGATTGCTGTTACAGGACTGTGTGGCAGCTCAGTTATAGCGCCCTAGTCATGACTCATTGGTTGAAGCTATAGGAGCTTGGCCCCGCCAATACAAGCGAATCGGATTTCACACCCTCTGACGAGGGACAAAACACGCTTCTTGCGTATGAGGATGCGGCCGCGGCTGATCGGCTCAAGCGCGGCCGACCTTTAAACCGGAGACAATTAATGGACTACATCAATGCTGTGCTTCTCGGTGTCATCGAGGGGATCACCGAATTTCTGCCGATCTCGAGCACCGGTCACCTGATCATTGCGGAGCAATGGCTCGGCCACCGGTCGGACATGTTCAACATCGTCATCCAGGCCGGCGCCATCCTTGCCGTCACCATCATCTACTGGCGCCGCCTGCTGGATCTAGTGCTTGGCTGGCGGGAACCGGCGAACCGCGATTATGCCGCCAAGCTGATCGTCGCTTTTCTCATCACTGCCATCCTCGGGCTCGTCGTCAAGAAGCTCGGTTTCGAACTGCCGGAGACGGCGACCCCGATCGCCTGGGCGCTGATCATCGGCGGTATCTGGATGATCTTTGCCGAATGGGCCGCGGCGCGGAAGGCCCCCCATAAGGAGATCACCTGGCTCGTCGCCATCCTGGTCGGTATCGCCCAGATCGTTGCCGGCATCTTCCCGGGAACGTCGCGCTCTGGCGCCACCATTTTCGTCGCCATGCTGGCCGGCACCGGCAACCGCGCCGCAGCGACCGAATTCGCCTTTCTCGTCGGCATCCCCACCATGTATGCGGCGAGCGGCTATGAATTGCTGAAGACCTTCAAGGACGGCGGCGCGGCAAACGAAGACTGGACCGCACTCGGCATCGCCTTCGTCGTTTCCACGATCGTCGCTTTCATCGCGGTCAAATGGCTGCTCGCCTATATCAGAAGCAACCGGTTCACGCTGTTTGCCATCTACCGCATCATTCTCGGCGTCCTGCTGCTCGGCATGGCCGCAACCGGTCTGATCGGCTGAGACATTCCAACGGCTTTGCATTCGCGCAACCGGCGCGGATGCAAAGCTCTGCCGCGCTTGGCGAACAAGCACCGATCCCCGGCAGTCGCCGATTTTTCAGATAGGCAATATTGAGAGATTAAGCGCCCGCTGCTTTTAAAGCCGGCAAGACCAAGCGTTCATTTGGGAACGTCCCGCTTCAGACGTTCCGCCCGCTGTTTGTCTTCTATGGCCGGCGCCGAGGCCGGCTTTTCGTCAATGGCTGATCGAAGCCGTCGAGCAAGGATCGACGCCGTAGGCCGGCGAGCAGCCACCCTTTACTGCTGCGACCGAGCCGGACGCAACGAAGGAGCCTGCAAGGATAACCAGCGCCGCACACGCAAACAGAAGCGCGATTGACTTGCCCATCGAGTAATGCCTTTCACAGTGATTGCCGCACGCTGTCGCAGACGTTGAGTCTGTTCGGAAACGCGCGGGGTTTGGTAGTCAGTGGAATGGCAAATAGCAATAAACGTTCCTGCTAAATTTGGCGTTAATTCCACAAAATTTCTGATGCGTCTTTTATGCAACTGCGCCTGAGATGGGCGGCACAACAACATTTCAAACTTGCGCCAGCTTTGCTTAAGCCGGCAAAGCAAAACGCCGTCCGCGGCGTGCGCGAACGGCGTCCTCCAGAAGGTCGAAACTGTTCAGGCGGCTTTGCCGGTGCCCGTATACTGGCCGTGCGGACGATAATGCACGAGGTAGGAGCCGAGCACCGATGCGGCCATGGTGGGCGCAATGCCGAGGCCCTTCAGCGTGCGGCCTTCCGCCTCGGCTTCCCGGGAAACGATGTTGTCATGCTTCAGCATGCGCACCTGATCCGGTGTGATCGGCGGCGTTATGAAGGGGATGAGCGAGGCGATGCTGCCGATCTTCGACGCAATGCCGAAGGGCAGGGACACCAGCGGGTTCTTGCGGCTCGTCACCTTCAGCATCATCTCGAGACATTCGCGGAAGCTCAGCACCTCGGGCCCGCCAAGCTCATAGACCTTGCCACCGGCGACCTTGCCGTCGACGGCGCGGGCGACGGCCTCGGCGACATCCTCGACATAGACGGGCTGGAATTTGGTCTTGCCGCCGCCGATGAGCGGCAGGACCGGCGACATGCGGGCCATGTCGGCAAACTTGTTGAAGAAGCTGTCCTCCGGGCCGAAGACGATCGACGGGCGGAAGATCACCGCGTCGGGCTTGACGGAGAGGATGGCGGTTTCGGCGCGGCCCTTGGTGCGGGCATAGCCGGACTCGGAATTGGCATTGGCGCCGATCGCCGAAATATGGGCGAGCGTGGCGCCGGCGCCGCGCGCCGCTTCAGCGACCGCACGCGCGCCGAATTCCTGCACCGCATCAAAGGTGTTGCGGCCGGTTTCGTGTAGAATGCCGACGCAGTTGACGACGTGGTCCGCGCCATCGACGGCACGGTCGATCGAGCTGCGATAGCGCAGGTTCGCCTGGACGAAAGAGATCTGGCCGACATTGCCGAGCGGCTGCAGGAAACCGGCGAGATCGGGACGGCGCACGGCGACGCGGATGCGATAGCCGCGCTTGGCGAGGGCGCGTACCACGTGCCTGCCCACGAAGCCGGATCCTCCGAATGCGGTGACGAGCGGCGGCAGGTTGGCAAGGGTCATGGCAGGCTCCTCGAAAGGCTTGGCGGGATGCTGTATCGGCTCCGTCTTAGCCGAATCCCGGCGCCACGGGAAGGCCCATCGCGCCCTCAGTTTTTGCGGATGCGAGGCGGCCTACCGCATAGTGCTAGACGCCTTCGACGACGACCATTTCCGCATCTGCCACTTCCTGGCGGATTTTGGCGGCGATCTGGTATTCCTGCGAATTGTAGCAGTCGACGGCATGCTGCATCGAGGGGAATTCGATCACGACGTTGCGGGCGCGCGGCCTTCCTTCCAGTTCGGTGAAGGCGCCGCCGCGCGCGAGGAAATTCGCGCCGTATTTTTCGAAGGCGGGCTTGGCCGCCGCCACGTAATCCTTGTAGCGCTCGGCATCGCGAACGTCGACGCGGGCGATCCAGTATCCCTTGGCCATGATCTTCTCCCTTTTGTCTTGGTTGCTGTCAGCGGTTTGCCGGCCAGAGGGCGCCGACCATTTCGTTGAGCACCGCGCGGGCGGCATCTCTCGGATCGGGCGCTTTGACGATCGGCCGGGCAACGACGAGATGCGTCGCCCCCGCCTTCAGCGCGTCGAACGGCGTCATCACCCGCTTCTGGTCGCCGTGGTCGCTGCCCGTCGGGCGAATGCCGGGAGTGACGATCGCCATGTCGGGTCCGACGATCTCGCGCACCTCGGCCGCCTCAGCCGCCGAGCAGACGATACCGCCCATGCCGGCGGCGCGCGCCTGTCCGGCCCGGCGCAGCACCAAGCTGTGCGGATCCTGGCTGTAGCCGGCGTCTGCAAGGTCCTCGGCATCCATCGAGGTCAGCACGGTGACGCCGAGCAGGCAGAGGCCGGAGCCGGCCGCAGCCTCGACCGCCGCCTTCATCGCTTTGGGATAGGCATGCAGCGTCAGCATCGACATGCCCATCTTGGCGATGTTCTCGACGCCCGAGGCAACGGTGTTGTCGATGTCGAGCAGCTTCATGTCGAGAAAGATCTTCTTGCCGCTTGCAGCGAGATCGCGGGCGAATTCGAGGCCGCCGGCAAAGACCAGCTGATAGCCGATCTTATAGAAGAGAATGTCGTCGCCGAGCGTGGAAACCAGTTTTTCCGCCTCGCCGATTGTTGGAACATCCAGGCCGACGATCAGCCGCTCGCGTGCGTCCATTTCAAGTCACCCCCGCCAGTCTTCGATGGGTGTCCAGTCGCATGTCAGGGCCAGATCCGCAAGGCCGAAAGCATAGAGATTGCCGCCGCCGGCCGGCTGGTCGCGGTCGCGGCCGATCGGCCTGCCGGCCAGATGGCATTTGAGCAGCGTGCCGACGCCGCCATGGCCGACGAAGGCAATCGGCGCTGTCGCATCATGTGTGGCAAGCACCGTCTGCACCGCCTCGACGATACGGGTTTGCGCGTTGACGGCGCGCTCCCAGCCTTTGAAGCTTTCTTCCGGATGGGCGAAGAACCAGTTGGCCGCTTCCTCGAATTGCGGCGGCGGCAGGAAGCCGGTGGTCGAACGGTCGTTTTCATGCATGCCGTGGACGATCTCGATCTTCGTGCTGGAGGCTTCCGCCAGAATTTCGGCCGTTTCGATCGCCTTTGTCTCGTCGCTGGAGATGATGCGCCGCAATTGCCTGGCCCAGCCGCTCTCGGCCGCTTTGTGCGCACGCGCAGCGCCGACATCGGAAAGCCCCCATTTCGGCACGGGCACGTTGGCATCGACCTTGACTTGCGGATGGGTGATGTAGAGTCCGAACATCAGCCGCGCCGGTAGATCCAGAGCTGCGCCGGCGGAATGTTGCGCATGACGAAGTCGAAATGCTGGATGTGGTAGCGGTCGGGATTTGCGGCGATCGGCGAGATCGCGCCGTAGGAGATCTGCACCACCGGCCGGCCGGCCGGCAGACGGTCGAGCAGGCTTTCGAGCAGCGACACGCGCATCGCCATCGGGAAGTTCAGCAGCGGAATGCAGGAGATGACGCAATCGAACGTCTGGTCGCCGAAGGTGCCAAGCGTGGTCTTGAGATCGAAGGCATCGCCGTTGATAAAGTGCACACCGGGATAGGCGCGCAGCAGATGCTGGTGGAAATCCGTCGAATATTCGATCGCGACCAGATTGTCCGGCTTCACGCCACGGCCGAGGATGGCCTTGGTAATCGCGCCGGTGCCCGGCCCGAGCTCGAGCACCGGTAGCCCGGAATGCATGTCGATGACGCTTGCCATGCGTTTGGCGGTGATCGAGGAGGTCGGCACGATCGAGCCGACCGTCTTCGGCCCCTGCATCATGCCCCGGAAGAAACGGATTTCCTCATCGAATCTCTTCCCGAGCTGTTCCTTGACCTTGACCCTTAAGCGCATTCTCCACCCATCCGCATGTTGATCGACTGTCTTAATATGCCGCTTGTCGCTGCCGGGACAAGGATTTTCGCAACAAGGATAGCGACATCAACAGCTCAAGCGGCTTTCGGCGCGAAACGCGGCATGAGATCAGCAAGCCTTTGGCAAAGATGAACGGCGTCAACAGGCGCGCGCAGCTTCTTGTCGGTATTGTCGAAATAGAGATAGACGTCGCGGCCCTTGTTGGACGCTGCGAGCGGCGCCAGTACCCGTGTCGCATTTTTCGGTTCCCCGCCGGTTGCCCAGGCGCGGATGCGTTCGGCCCATAGGTCGAGTGCTTCGTCCTCATAGCCGCTGACATAGAGTTGTTCGGAACCATGCAGGCGGCAATAGATGAAATCGGCGGTGATATCCATCAGCAATGGCCATTCCACTGTGTCGGCTGAGACGAGAGCGACATTATGTCGCCTGAGCATTTCGATAAAGGCGGGAGAGCGGAAGCTGTCGTGGCGGATTTCCAGCGCGTGGCGGATCGGCTGATCGCCGTCGCTTCGAAGCCAGGCCCGTCCCTTGACATGCCCGTCATGCCGCTTGGCGAGTGCTGTCGCCGCATCGCGGTCCTGCGGCAGCAGCGCCAGGAAACTCTCGAAAAGATCGGCATCGAAAGCCATGTTCGGCGGGAATTGCCAGAGGATCGGCCCAAGCTTGGGGCCAAGCCGCAGCAGGCCGGAGGCGAAGAAATTGGCGAGCGCCGTCTCGATCTCGCGCAGCCGCAGCATATGGGTGATGAAACGCGGTCCCTTGACCGCAAAGACGAAATCGTCGGGCGTTTCGTCGCGCCAGCGGCCGAAGCTTTCGGAACGCTGCAGACTGTAGAAGGTGCCGTTGATCTCGATCGACGGAAAGTGCCGGGCGGCGTAGGAAAGCTCCTGCTTCTGCGGCAGGCCCTTCGGGTAGAACTGGCCGCGCCAGGGCGCATAGGTCCAGCCGGATACGCCGATGCGCACCGTTCCCGCCTTTTTCATCATCGGATCCTCCGTTTTCACAGGAGGAGCAATCCCCCGCTTGACAGGAGGAAAAACGGAGACGGACGGCCTTCGTTCCCGTCAGACGCGCATCGGCATCAGCACGTAAAGTGCATCGTCGCCGGCCGTGTCGCGGATCAGCGTCGGCGAGCCGGCATCGGCAAGCAGGAAGATCGCTTCCTCGCCGGAAAGCTGCGCGGTGATGTCGAGCAGGTATTTGGCATTGAAGCCGATTTCCATCGCATCCGTGTCGTAGCCGACGGCGACTTCTTCCGTGGCGCTGCCGGAATCCGGGTTGTTGACGGTCAGCGTCAGCTGCCCCTCGGACAGCGCCAGCTTCACGGCGCGGCCGCGTTCGGAGGAAATGGTCGAGACACGATCGACGGCCTGGGCGAAGGTCGTGCAGTCGACGCGCATTTCCTTGTCGTTGCCGGTCGGGATGACCCGCTGGTAATCCGGGAAGGTGCCGTCGATCAGTTTCGAGGTCATGACGATCGAGCCGATCGTCAGGCGGATCTTGGCGTCCGAGACCTCGACGGTCACCGTCACCTCCGGATTGTCGACCAGCTTCTGCAACTCGCCGACCGTCTTGCGCGGAATGATGATGCCGGGCATGCCTTCGGAGCCGGAGGGCGCATCGACATCGGCGCGCGCCAGCCGGTGGCCGTCGGTGGCGACCGCCCTCAGCTTCAGCTCGCCCTTGCTCTCGATCGTGTGGAAGAAGATGCCGTTGAGGTAATAGCGCGTCTCCTCGGTCGAGATCGCGAACTGCGTGCGGTCGATCAGCATCTTCAGATCGGTCGCCTTCAGCTTGAAGGAATGCGTGAAGGTGCCGGCGGTCAGATCGGGAAAGTCGGATTCAGGCAGGCACTGCAGCGAGAATTTCGAGCGGCCGGACTGCACGGTCATCGAGCCGCCATCGCTGCTGGTGGCCAGCAGCACTTCCGAGCCGTCGGGAAGCTTGCGCACGATATCGTAGAGAAGATGGGCCGGAACGGTGGTGGCGCCGGCCTGCTCGACGCTTGCCGGCGTCGCCTCGGTGATTTCGAGGTCGAGGTCGGTCGCCTTCATGTCGAGGTTCTGGCCGTCGGCCTTGAGCAATACGTTGGACAGGATCGGGATCGTGTTGCGACGTTCGACCACGCGGTGCACGTGGTTCAGCGATTTCAACAGGTTTGACCGCTCAATAGTAATACGCATGGAATGCTACCGCTTTCGACCGTGACTGTCCGGGCGCATCGAGCACCCGAAGAATGCTTTCCCGGCCTGAGACCGGGGGAGTGGACGGGCAAAATGGCAGACTTCAGCATCGGATTGCAAGAGGGATGCGGGACTGAACGCCTGCATTTGCGGTTTTCCAGAGCAATTCTCACAGAAATCCGAACCCTTGCCGAACCCTTGCCGCTCGCCCATAAAGGCGCGATGACGGCGGGACGAAAGCAAATGGCATGAATGAGGAAACGACAGAGCAGGCCGCCACCCGGCGAAGCTTCCGCCTGCACAATATGGCGGTGCCGGCGCGGCCGCTGGAGCCGGCGCTTTATCTGGTTGCCACCCCGATTGGCAATCTCGGCGATATCACGCTGCGGGCGCTCGAAACCCTGGCCGGCGCCGACGTGCTCGCCTGCGAGGATACGCGCGTCACCCGCGTGCTGCTCGACCGCTACGGCATCCAGAACCGCCCCTTCGCCTATCACGAATACAATGCCGACGAGGCCGGCCCACGATTGTTGCAGGCGCTGGAGGCCGGCCGCTCGGTGGCGCTGGTCTCCGATGCCGGCACGCCGCTGGTCTCCGATCCAGGCTATCGGCTGGCACAGCAGGCGATTACGGCAGGTTACCGCGTCATTCCCATTCCCGGCGCCTCGGCGCCGCTTGCAGCCCTTGTCGGCTCCGGCCTGCCGAACGACGCCTTCCTCTTCGCCGGCTTCCTGCCGGTCAAGGACAAGGCCCGCCGCGATCGTCTGGGTGAACTCGCCGCAGTTCCGGCGACGCTGATCTTCTTTGAATCGCCGCATCGCATCGGCGCAACGCTTGTTGCCGCCGCCGATGTGCTGGGCAGCGCACGGCCCGCCTCCGTCTGCCGCGAATTGACCAAGACCTATGAGGAGTTCCGCCGCGGAACGCTTGGCGAGCTTGCCGCACATTATCAGCAAGTGGAAAACGTCAAGGGCGAGATCGTCCTCGTCGTCGGCCCGCCGGAACCTGTGGAAACGCCTGAGGCCGATGTCGAAGCCGTGCTGGCCGATCTCTCAAAGACCATGCCGACGGCCAAGGCCGCGACCGAGGCGGCCCGCCTCACCGGCCTGCCGCGCAAGGTGCTCTACCAGCGCCTGCTGGAGCTCAAGGGCGCCGATGGCCGATAACGACCGCACTGCCCTCAGAAGGAAGGCGCTGCGCCGGGGGCTGATGTCGGAATATGTCGCCGCCGTCTTTCTGATGCTGAAGGGGTACCGCATCCTGGCGCTGCGCCACCGCACCCGGCTCGGCGAGATCGACATTATTGCCCGCAAGGGCGATCTCGCCGTCTTCGTCGAGGTCAAGGCCCGTCATGGCGAGGCGGCGGCCGTCGATGCCGTCTCCGTCATTGCTCAAAAACGCATACGGGCGGCAAGCGATCTCTGGCTCGCCCGCCAGGCGGACCAGGCCCGGCTTTCCCAGCGCTACGATATCGTCGCGGTCATGCCGGGCCGGCTGCCGCGGCATTTTCCCGATGCCTTCTGACCTCTTTCGGCCATCGGCCCCCGATCGTTAAACTTTTAGTCCCCGCGTGAACCAGCTTCTTACGACTGTCTGCTACCCAAATCTCGGTAGGGATAGTAATTGGGGGTTGTTTCATGGCCTGGAAGCTGATGCTTGCAAGTGCGGTCGCCATGGCTGCGCGCTCGGTGCCTTATGCCGTCGTGAAGCCGGCCGGGAAATCCTTCGTTGCACATGCGAGCGATCTCTTGCCGCTGAAGTCGACGCCGATCAATCCGGACTGGATCGTCAGCGGCAATCCGCAGGCCCGCACCGCCGAACATTCGCGCGGTCACGACGAGGCCTCGCTGACGGCGATCTGGGATTGCACGGCCGGTGAATTCCGCTGGTATTTCGGCTGGGACGAGACCGTGATGATCCTCGAAGGTGAGGTCCATATCACCGCCGAGGACGGCACCGAACGCACGCTCTGCGCCGGCGACGTCGCCTTTTTCGCCGGCGGAACCTGGGCGAGCTGGCGGGTCGACACCTATGTCCGCAAGGTTGCCTTCCTGCGCAAGCCCTTCCCCAAGCCGCTCGCGATCGCCTATCGCCTCCGCAACATGCTGCGCAACAGCGGCAATCAGGGCATCGCCGCCTGAAAACCCGCTACGGGTGATGCATTAAAGCGCATCGCATCGAATTTGATTCATGCGACGCGCTTTAGCGTGTTGTTTTGATGCATGTCGTTATCCCGGAACCGCGGCACGCTTTCGGGCGACATGCTTTAATCCGGTTGAGGCGGGGCGGTCGTTTCCCCCTCTAAAATCTCGCAGGCAAACAGGATCGGATCGTCGAGTTCGGGCGCGGTCTGCTTGTTCAACAGAACGGCGACCGCGGCGGCGGCGACGTCCTGGATCGGCTGCTTCACCGTCGTCAGGCGCGGCGTGGTCATGCTGGCGAGCGGGATGCCATCGAAGCCGACGATGGAAAGGGCCGCAGGGATCGGAATTCCCAGATCGTGCGCTGCCCGCATGCAGCCGATCGCCTGCTGGTCCGAGCTGGCAAAGATCGCCGTCGGCCGCTCGTTGCGCGCCCGGGCCAGAAGATAATTTCCCGCCGAACGGCCGCTCTCATAGTCGAAAGCCGCCTCGGCAATCAGCGGCGGTCCGGCCATTGTCGTGCCGCCGTCCGCCTGCTCCATGGCGTCGAGATAACCCCTGAGGCGATCATTGGCGGGGACGGAATGTCCCGGCCCCGAGATGAAGCCGATGCGGCGATGGCCGAGTTTCAGAAGATGCTCGACGCCCAAGCGGACGCCATTGCGGTGATCGGCGGCAATGCCGGAATATCCGGGCATCAGACGGTCGACGACGACGATCGGCAATCCTTTCGGCAGCTTGAGCGTATGGAAATCATTGCTGGGAACCAGAATGATGCCGTCGACCTTCCGGCTCGTCAGCTGCTTGATCCGATCGGCTTCCTTGGCCGCATGATCGAGCGAGGTCATGACGATGATATTATAGCCGTGATTGGCCGCCGCCTGCTCCGCCGATTGCACAAGTTCGGAGAAGAATGGATTGGTCAGATCCGGAATGACGATGCCGATCAGGCGGCTGACCTTGCCGCGCATGCTTCTTGCCGACGGATCTGGCAGGTAACCCAGGTCCTTGATGATTCCTTCGACGCGCGCCCGCACGTCCTTGGTCACCGAGGGATGGTCGTTCAAGACTCGCGAAACGGTGCCGGTGGAAACACCCGCGAGCTTGGCAACGTCCCTGATTCCGACCTTTGACATGATTGAAATAGATGCCCTTCATCTTCGCCTGCGCAAGACGCGCGAGGGCGCCCGATCCTGGCTTCCAGCTAATGGTCTTCAGGTCCCTAGTCAAAGGGCCGTGTCTCGATCCCGGCGGTTGAACATGAGAGCCGCCTGTTCAACAGCATGGAAACGGTTCATCTCGAACATGTCAATATGCATCGGACGTGGCGATACAGCTTGCTGTCTCGCGCAATTCCGGCCGCTTGACAATTTTTGGAGGCATGTTACCCATTTGGCGTTGGAAACGGTTCATTTGCCGCGGGCAACTCAGATGGAGCTGAGCCCTGGGCCGTTCGGGAGGAAAAAATGTCCAATTTTACGCGTGAATCCGTCATGATCAGTGCACCGCGCCGTGCGGCGTTGAAGCTCGGCCTTGCCGGCACCTTGGTGCTTGCGCTGTCCTGCAGCGTGTCATCAGCCTTTGCGGCTGAGAAGCCGAAGGTCGGCCTGATCATGAAATCCTTGTCGAATGAGTTCTTCAAGCAGATGAAGGCCGGCGCCGACAAATATGCGGCCGAGAACAAGGACAAGTTCGATTTCAAGGCTGTCGGCATGAAGGACGAGCGTGATTTCGCCTCGCAAGTCGATGCCGTCGAAAACTTCGTCACTCAGAAATATGATATCATCGTCGTGGCGCCCGCCGACTCAAAGGCGATGGCGACGCCGCTGGCAAAAGCGGTCAAGGCTGGCGTCAAGGTCATCAATATCGACGTGCCGCTCGATGCCGATGCCAAGAAGAAGGCCGGTATCGATCTGGCTTTCTTCGGGCCTGACAACAAGGAAGGGGCAAAGCTTGCCGGCGATGCGCTTGCCAAGGATCTGGGTCCCGGCGCCAAGGTCGTCATCCTCGAGGGCAACCCCGAGGCCGACAATGCCAAGGAGCGCAAGGAAGGCTTCATGGACTCGGTCAAGACGGGCAAGCTCGAGCTTCTCGACAGCAAGACCGCCCATTGGGAGACCGAGGAAGCCAACACCGTCATGACCAATTTCCTGACGAAGTATAAGGATATCCAGGGCGTTATGGCCGCCAACGACTCCATGGCCCTCGGCGTCGTCAAGGCCCTCGATGCGGCCGGACAGGCCGGCAAGATCAAGGTTGTCGGCTTCGACAACATCCCGCCGGTTCAGCCGCTGATCAAGGATGGCAAGATGCTCGCCACCGTCGAGCAGTATGGCGCGCAGATGGCGGTCATGGGCATCGACTATGGCATGCGGGAACTTGCCGGCGAAAAATTCACCGGCTGGGTCAAGACCGACGTCAAGCTCGTCACCTCTGCCGACCTGAAATAATCGGGATCGCTGGCTGCAAAGCCAATGGAAGCGCCGGCTGCGGCCGGCGCCAACGGCTATCATCCGATTGACGCGTCGATCGCTCCGGAGGAGGCTCGCTTTCGAGCCTCTCCGATGCGCCTTTCGCGGAGGATCGCCTAGAGCGTTTCAGCTTTGATGGAAGCGCAGAACCGCTCTAGCTTTTTGTTTTTACGCAATTCCCGGCAAAAGCGCTTCGCGCTTTGCCTGGAATTGCTCAAAGCGTGCATGAGGTCGGACGTGTCAGACGCAGCAGATGACGATATCCTGAGACTGGAAGGGATCGGCAAGCGCTTCCCGGGCGTCGTGGCGCTTAAGGATGTCTCGATGCGGATCGGTCGCGGCAAGGGGCACGTTCTCCTCGGCGAAAACGGTGCCGGAAAGTCGACGCTGATCAATCTGCTCGGCGGCGTCTTCAGGCCGGATGACGGCCATATCCTGTTCGACGGCAAGCCTTACCACCCGGCTTCGCCGCTCGAGGCTTTCAAGGCCGGCATCCGTGTCATTCACCAGGAATTGCATCCCCTCTCCAACCTGACGGTTGCCGAAAACCTGCTCTTCGAACATCTGCCGCGCCGATACGGCCTGGTGAACTACAAGGCGATGAACGCCAGAGCGGCCGAACTGCTCGAAGAAGTCGGCCTCGACGTCGCCCCGACGACACTCGCGAACCGCCTCAGCGTCGCGCAGCTGCAATTGGTCGAGATCGCCAAGGCGCTGTGTTACGAAAGCAAGCTTCTTGTCCTTGACGAACCGACGGCGACCCTGACCTCCAAGGAGGTCGATCGCCTCTTCGAAATTCTGAAGCGCCTGAAGGGCCGCGGCGTCACCACGCTCTATATCTCCCACCGGCTGGAGGAGATCTTCGAGGTCGGTGACGATGTGACGGTGCTGCGCGACGGCCAGCATGTGATCACCCGGCCGCTCTCCGGACTTGAGATCCCCGAGATCGTCGAACTCATGGTCGGACGCAAGCTTGCCGATCACGGCATTTTTAAAGGCGACAGCGCAGTATCCGGCGAAGCGCTCGGTGTCTCCGGCCTGAAGGTGACGCGCAACAGCCCCGAACTGTCCTTTTACGTCGCCAAGGGCGAAATCGTCGGCATTGCCGGCCTTGTCGGCAGCGGCCGCACCGAGGCGGTGCGCGCCCTCTTCGGCGCCGACCTCAAGGCCTCAGGCGAAATTCGCCTGAACGGCGAGCCGGTCGAGATCAATTCGCCGAAGGATGCGGTGGCCGCCGGCCTCTGCCTGGCGACCGAAGACCGCAAGATGCAGGGCCTGATGCTCGACATGAGCTGCGCCCAGAATGCCACCATCACCGATCTCGGCAAGATCTCCCGCAACGGCTTGATCAACCGGAAGGCGGAGGACGATCATTCGCAGCGCCTCGTGCGAGAACTGCGGATCAAGACACCCTCGATCCACCAGGCTGTCAGGACTTTTTCCGGCGGCAACCAGCAAAAGGTCGTCATCGCCAAATGGTTGTTCCGCGGCCCCAAGGTGCTGATCTTCGATGAGCCGACCCGCGGCATCGACGTCGGCGCCAAGGCCGAGATCTATGAACTCTTATGGAAGTTTGCGGCCGAAGGAAAAGGTGTCCTGGTCGTATCTTCGGATCTGCCGGAGCTGATCGGCATTTGCCATCGCATCATCGTCTTCTCCGACGGCAAGATAGCGGGCGAAATCGCGCGGGAACAATTTGACGAAAGCAGGATCCTTTCGCTCGCCTACAAGGAGTACAGCCGTGTCCGCCAGCATTGAAAAACAGACCGAGGCGAAAGAGGCGCGCTTCTGGGACAAGCTTATCCGGATCTCGATGAAGGAGGCGGGCGTCGCCATCGCCCTGATCCTGATCCTGGCGTTTTTCTCGGCGACGGCGCCCTATTTCGCCACGCCCGAGAATTTCCTGAAGATCTTCGTGCAGATTGCCATCAACACCGTGCTTGCCGCGGGCATGACCTTCGTCATCCTGGTCGGCGGCATCGATCTCTCGGTGGGATCGTTGCTTGCCCTTTGCACGGTGATCGGCGCCACGATCATGATCAATCCGATGTTTTCTCCCTGGCAGGCGATTGTTCTCGCCTGTCTGGCCTCGATGGGCACGGGCGCGGTGCTGGGCGCCGTCAATGGCTGGATCTGTGAGAAGTGGAAGCTTCCCTCCTTCATCGTCACCCTCGGCATGCTCAACGTTGCCAGCGGCCTGGCGCGCGTTGTCAGCGACAATTCGACGATCACCGGCCTGCCGCAGCCTTTCGTCGATTTCGGCAACCTGATCTTCTGGGGCATATTCCCGTCGATCTTCCTGATTGCGATCGTCGTCGTCCTGATCGGCTGGTTCGTGCTGCGTTATACCGTCTTCGGCCGCTTCGTCTTTGCCATCGGTACCAATGAAGAGGCAGTCCGGCTCTCCGGACATCAGCCGAAAAAATACAAGATCGCCGTCTTCACCATCTCAGGGCTGACGGCCGGCATCGCCGCCATGGTCTATCTGCTCCGCCTCAATGTCGGCAGCCCGGTTGCCGGCATCGGCTACGAGCTGAATGCCATCGCCGCCGTCATCATCGGCGGCACCAGTCTCTCGGGCGGCAAGGGTTCGATCATCGGCACGCTGGTCGGCGCCTGCATTCTGCAGGTGCTGTCGACCGGATTGCAGCTGCTCGGCGCCGACGACAATATCAAGCCGATCGTCATCGGCGCCGTCATCGTGCTGGCCGTCATTCTCGACAGCTACCGCGGCCGGTTGATGCGGATTCTCGAAACGCGAAGCCCCTGATTGGCCGTTGCGTTTGATACCGGGCCGACCTACATCTGTCCGGCATTCAGCGAGGGACGGAAATGGCCAAGATCACCAATGTAGCGGTCCAGATGGATCATGTCGCCGGCATCACTATCGCGGGCGACTCCACCTTCGCCATGAGCCTGGAAGCCCAGGCGCGCGGCTACCGGCTGTTCCATTATACGCCCGAGCGCCTGAGCTTCCGCGACGGCAAGCTCTATGCCAGCGTCGAGCCGATGCTGCTGCGCGACGTCAAGGGCGATCACTTCGAGCTCGGCGCGCCTGAGCGTGTCGATCTGTCGACCATGGATGTCGTGCTGCTGCGCCAGGACCCGCCCTTCGACATGGCCTATATCACCTCGACGCATCTGCTCGAGCGCATCCATCCGAAGACGCTGGTCGTCAACGATCCGGCCTGGGTGCGCAATTCGCCCGAAAAGATCTTCGTCACCGAATTCGCCGACCTGATGCCGAAGACGCTGATCACCAAGGATGCCGCCGAGATCCGCCGCTTCCGCGACGAGATGGGCGACATCATCCTGAAGCCGCTCTACGGCAATGGCGGCGCCGGCGTCTTCCATTCGACCCGCGACGACCGCAACCTCTCCTCGCTGCTCGAAATGTTCGGCCAGCTTTTCCGCGAGCCCTTCATCGCCCAGCAATATCTGCCTGACGTCCGAAAGGGCGACAAACGCATCATCCTGGTCGACGGCGAATTTGCCGGCGCCATCAACCGCGTCCCGGCCGAACATGACAGCCGCTCCAACATGCATGTCGGCGGCCGCGCCGAGGCGACCGAGCTGACGCCACGCGAGAAGGAAATCTGCGAACGGATCGGCCCGGCCCTCAGAGAACGCGGCTTCCTGCTCGTCGGCATCGATGTGATCGGCGATTACATGACCGAGATCAACGTCACGTCGCCGACAGGCATCCGCGAGGTCAAGAAGTTCGGCGGCGCCGATATCGCAAGCCTGCTCTGGGATGCGATCGAGCGCAAGCGCGCCTGAGCCTGCGGCTCCTCGACCCCACGCACCTGCTGTGACCAGGCACAACCTCGGTCACAGTCTATATCTGACTACGTTCCTTTCTTGTTCTTGTTTTATTCCTGCTTCCATGCCAGATTGCAACCGCTGGCCCTGAAGGGTTGCGGGCGGTATAAGAGTTTGCGGGCAGGGGGATGGGTTTATGGTCGCGCGTGTCAGTACGGTGGCATTTCAGGGCATCGAAGGGGTGCCGGTCGAGGTCCAGGTCATGATCGCGCCCGGCAAGATCGGCATGCAGATCGTCGGCCTGCCCGACAAGGCGGTGGCTGAAAGCCGCGAGCGTGTGCAGGCGGCCCTTCACGCCTCCGGCCTGGCGCTGCCGGGCAAGCGGGTGACCGTCAATCTGGCGCCAGCCGATCTGCCGAAAGAGGGCTCGCATTTCGATCTCCCGATCGCGCTTGCCCTGATGGCCGCACTTGGCGCCATTCCCGCCGATGCGCTGTCGGATTATGTCGTCGTCGGCGAACTCAATCTCGACGGCACGATCGCCGCCATATCGGGCGCGCTGCCGGCCGCGATCGGCGCCAATGCGCTCGGCAAGGGGCTGATCTGCCCCGCAGAAAGCGGCGCCGAGGCCGCCTGGGCCGGCGCCGAGGTCAATATACTCGCTCCGCGTAGCCTGATTGCCCTTGCCAATCATTTCCGCGGCACGCAGGTGCTCACCCGGCCGGAAGCATCGATCCGCGCCAATGCCGCCAACCTGCCGGATCTTGCCGAGATCAAGGGCCAGGAAAGCGCCAAGCGTGCCCTCGAAGTGGCGGCCGCCGGCGGCCACAATCTGCTGATGGTCGGGCCTCCCGGCTCCGGCAAATCGATGCTGGCGTCAAGGTTGCCGTCGATCCTGCCGCCGCTCTCGGCCGCTGAACTGCTTGAAGTGTCGATGGTCCATTCGATCGCCGGCCAGCTCACCGGCGGCAAGCTGTCTGACCGCCGGCCGTTCCGCACCCCGCATCATTCCGCCACCATGGCAGCGCTGGTCGGTGGCGGCATCCGTGCCCGGCCGGGCGAAGCCTCGCTTGCCCATCACGGCGTGCTCTTCCTCGACGAGTTTCCGGAATTCACGCCGCAGGCGCTGGATGCGCTGCGCCAGCCGCTCGAAGGCGGCGAATGTGTCATCGCCCGTGCCAATCACCGCGTCTCCTATCCGGCGAAATTCCAGCTGATCGCGGCAATGAACCCCTGCCGCTGCGGCATGGCCGGCGAGCCGGGCCACACCTGCGCCCGCGGCCCGCGCTGCATGAGCGATTACCAGGCCCGCATCTCCGGCCCGCTGATGGACCGCATCGATATCCGCATCGACGTGCCCGCCGTCTCCGCCGCCGATCTGATCCGCCCGATGGCGGCGGAATCCAGCGCTGACGTCGCCCGCCGCGTCGCCCGCGCCCGCGAGATCCAGCAGGAGCGTTTCGAGGCCGCCGGCGCCAAAGGCATCGGCACCAATGCTCTCTGCTCCACCGCCATGATCGAAAAACTCGCCGAACCCGACGCCGGCGGCCTGCAGCTCTTGCGCGGCGCCGCCGAAAAAATGAAATTCTCCGCCCGCGGCTACCACCGCGTCCTCAAGGTCGCCCGCACGCTGGCCGACCTCGACGGCAAACCGACCGTGGGCCGCCTGCATCTGGCTGAGGCGATCTCTTACCGTATTGCGGGCGAGAGGCTGACGGCGGCGGCGTAAGAAGAGAGGACGTTCTGCGAGGGCGAGCGCCTACCGAGAAGAGGAAACTAACATTGCCATTCGCGTCGAGGAGTGGACGAACGGTATACTCGCCATGGGGCTCGCTCAGATGCAAGCTGCCATGTGATTGCGGTGAAGCCAGCGTCCCCCGACCTCACCTGATTTGCCAATGTCGACCTATTCAGCGTTAATTTTCGTCGGAGAAGATTGTATTACCACTCTCTCAAACCACTGCTTGGTCACGCATCAAATGCGGGAGCCTAATGTCCAACTTTCTTTCCCAATTGTGGCACAAATTTCCATGGGCTTCGCTCGCACCATTCATCGGCGCAATCGCAACAGTCGTCGCAGCCACGTTAGGTGCTCTGGTTGTCATTTGGCAGAATGCCAAGCAGGCCAAACGCGCGACATCGCAAGTGAGGCATACCGAAGCGCTCAAACTGAAAATGCAAATTTACGAAGAGATTGTTGATCTGTGTCGTAACGCGGTTGATGCAGAGGTGTCATATTCGTCCTACGCTCGTAGGTTTGTCACCGACCTAAACCTCTACAGGGAGATGTCGCAGGCAGGTCTAAATTGGCGCGTCCCGGGGGCTCGGGCACCGACTTTGTTCGAAGAGCAGGGGCGCTTCAGCCAGGCGGCAATAGCCCTGATCTCCTTGACCGAGCGTTGGGGCGTGATCCATCCCGGCCTTGAGATGTACCGCACAGCTTTCAACGTCGCGATCCATGACGAGGGGATCGCGTTCACCCCGTACCGCAGTCTCGCAATTCGTTTGATGCCAGCGGAGAACCCGAATGGTCCTCAACAAGGATTGCTTTTCCCATGGACGATGCCGGATGCCGCCACTATTCAAGGGCTCGAAGTAGCGACCGACGCGCTAGTCAACGCGATTGATAGCTTCGGTGGCTTCATCTACGACTTTCAAATCGACATGCAGAACCTCCTCGTGGGTGAGTTATTCGAACATCGAATCGCTCGACGCGAGCCTCTTGACCCCAAAGTAGTTGTCGCTCGGCTTGATGATTGGAAAAAGTTGAAAGACTATTTCGAGAATAACACGGCGTGGGGGAAGATGAAGAATGACACAGAGGCACGGGTGCGCGCATCGAACGAAGGGCGTTGAGAGCAAGCTCTCGCATATAACATCGGGCCAAGCCTATGGCGTGCTCATTCGGGCCACCAGACAGCCCTGAAGAGGGCTGACTTCATCAGTAGCCTGAGGCGGGCACCGAAGAGCACCGATAACCTACGAGCATGAACGACCGAGCGATACTCCGGCCAATGCCTACCTTAGCTCCCAAGCCCCTCAAACAGCGCCGTCGACAGATACCGTTCCGCAAAGGACGGGATGATCACGACAATGTTCTTCCCTGCATTCTCCGGGCGGCTTCCCACCTTGATCGCGGCGGCCAGCGCCGCACCCGAGGAGATGCCGACCGGCACGCCTTCGAGCCTTGCGACCAGGCGCGCCTGTTCGAAGGCCTCGTCATTGGTGACGGTGACGACCTCGTCATAGATGCCGGTATCGAGGATTTTCGGGGCGAAGCCGGCGCCGATGCCCTGGATCTTGTGCGGGCCGGGATTGCCGCCGGAGAGGATCGGGGAATCGGCGGGCTCGACGGCGATGATCTGGATCTCGGGTTTGCGGCTCTTCAACACCTGGCCGACGCCGGTGATCGTGCCGCCGGTGCCGATGCCTGATATGACGATGTCGACCGTGCCGTCGGTGTCGTTCCAGATTTCCTCGGCCGTCGTCTTGCGGTGGATCTCGGGATTATCCGGATTTTCGAACTGCTGCGGAATGACGGCATCAGGAAGCGACCCCGCCAATTCCTCAGCCTTGGCAATGGCGCCCTTCATGCCCTTCGGTCCTTCGGTCAGCACCAGCTCGGCGCCGAGCAGCGCCAGCATTTTGCGGCGCTCGACCGACATGGTTTCCGGCATGGTGAGGATCAGCCGATAGCCCTTGGCGGCGGCGGCAAAGGCAAGCGCAATGCCGGTGTTGCCGGAGGTCGGCTCGATCAGCACGGTCTTCCCTGGCGTGATCTTGCCCTGCGCTTCCAGGCCTTCGATCATCGCCACGCCGATGCGGTCCTTGACGGAGGCGATCGGGTTGAAGAATTCGAGCTTGCCGATCAGGTTGGCCACCACGCCCTTTTCCCGCGCCAGCTTGTCGAAGCGCACGAGCGGCGTGTTGCCGATGGTCTCGGTGATCGAGGAATAGATGCGGCCGCGGCCGGGCTTGTGCGACATGAGTGCCTCCCTTTGAAATCCTGTTCCTGAAATCGAGGAGGAGAATAGGGTCAAAGGCGTGAAGAGGCCAGACCGCGTTCATGCCGGAGGAGCGGGCCGCGGAGAAAAAAAGCTTTGAAAACCGTTTCTTGCCGGATGTTTATTTCAGGCCGCCCGCGTGGCGATGAAGGCAGCCGTACCGGCGAGGATGCCGGCCGCAACCCGGTTCAGCGCCTTCAAGGCATGCGGCTTTTTCAGCATCGTGCGGGCCCGCGAGGCCAGCAGCATATAGGGCACCAGCACGACGATCAGCACCACGAAGGTGACGGCGAGCAGCAGCGCGTAGTCGCTGAGGCCGATATTGCCGATATCGATCAGCGTCGGCGCAAGCGCGACATAAAACAGCATCGTCTTCGGATTGCCGAGCGTCACCAGCAGGCCGGAGAGGAAGGACAGGCCGATATTGCTGGATTTCTTCGCCGCGATGTCCTGCGGCAGCAGTCCCGCCGTCCAGAGTTTCCAGGCGATATAGCCGAGATAGAGGGCGCCGGCGATCTTGATCGCGATGAACACCTCGGTGAAGGTCTGCGCCACGAAGGCGAGGCCGAGAATGACCGCGGTAAGATAGGTCATGTCGCCGAGCACCAGGCCGAGGCCCATGAAGAAGGTCTCGCGGAAATTCGAGCCGAGCGCGCGGGCGACGATGGCGGTAATCCCGGGTCCGGGAATGGCAGCGGCGATGAACAGCGCTCCGGCATAGGCGATCAGGGCGGTAAGGCTCATCTTTGATATCCATGAGATTGCGCGGCTTCTCTATAGGCGCGCGTCGCGGCTTCATCAATGCCTCGGTGCTGATCGGTCCATAACCATAAGGAATAGGTCTGCTGAACCTCGGTCCACTTGGAAAGCGGTCCGGCCTTGCTAGTTCTCTTTCTGCACGCGCGCCGTCAGCGTCTTCTGCGCTCGAAACGACCGGCGGCGTCGAGATTTTTATCGCCAAGGAGAGAATGAATGTCCCCGTCCTCAGCCGAGACCCGCAGACTTTCGCCGCTCAAGACGCCTTCCACCCTGCCGACCAATGCCGTCACCGATATTTCGGCGGCGCTGACCGCGCTGCTTGCCGATGTCTTCACCCTTTATATGAAAACCAAGAACTTCCACTGGCACATGTCCGGCCCGCATTTCCGCGACTATCATCTGCTGCTCGACGAACAGGCAGCGCAGATCTTCGCCATGACCGACGATATTGCCGAGCGCGCCCGCAAGATCGGCGGCGTGACGTTGCGCTCCATCGGCCAGATCGCCCGCCAGCAGCGCATAACCGACAATGACGCGGATTTCGTCACGCCGGAGGAAATGCTGTCGGAACTGCGCGAGGACAATGGTCAGCTCGTTTCGCTGCTGCGCGAGGTGCATGGTCTCTGCGACGAGCATAATGATGTCGCGACCGCCAGCCTGATCGAGAACTGGATTGACGAGGGTGAGCGCCGCACCTGGTTCCTGTTCGAAACGACCCGGCGGCAGAAATAATATCGGCAGCCGGGCGGGGTGTCATATGTGCGCCACGCCCGGCTCTTAGCTCTGCAGCGCCCGCGGCCGCAGCCATCTTGGGCTCCAGCCGAGGTTCATGCCGGCGGCGGCAATGAGGATGATTGCGGCACCGGCGATCTGCATCGGCTGCAGCGCGTGGCCGAAAGCCAGCCGGTCGACGAGGATCGCCGCGATCGGATAGAGGAAGGAGAGGGCCCCTGTCAGATGCGTCGGCAGCCTCTGGATCGCGCCATAGAGCAGCACATACATCAGCCCGGTATGGACGACGCCGACGGTGATAAGGATCGCCCATGTCCCGAGATCCGTGGGCGGATGGGAAAAGTCGGTCATCGGCGCCAGCATCAGCATGCCGGTCGCGACCTGGATCAGCGCGATCAGATGCGGCGGCGTGCCTTTCAGCCATTTCGCGGCAAGTGCTGCCAGCGCGTAGAAGAAGGCCGCGCCCAGCGCCATCAGGATGCCGAGGCCGTAGCCGTCGACCGCATTGCCGCTCCCACCCGGTTTCGCCTGGACGATCGCCACCATGCCGGCGAAGGAAAGCATCAGCCAGAACAGCTTGGTGGCGGTGATCTTTTCGCCGAGAAACAGCGCGCCGAGCATCAGCAGCATGAAGGGCTGGGTGTTGTAGACGGTCGTGGCGATCGAGATCGTCGCATGCGAATAGGAGGCAAACAGCAGCAGCCAGTTCAAGACGATGGCGACGCCGCCGAAGACGGCAATGCCGAAGGTGCGCCACGTGAGGATGCCGGGCCGCAGCAGCCCGAGAGCACCGCAGATGGCGAGCAGGGTGAGTGCGCCGAACAGGCAGCGCCAGAAGACCACGCCGCTGACCGGCTGGCCCGACATCACGACGAACCAGCCGATCGTCCCCGAGATCAGCATCGCTGTCGTCATCTCAGCCGTGCCTCTTTTGATATCGCCACTCATGATCGCCTCCGTTTTCGATGGCATCAGAATATTGCGGTAGTGAACGATTTTATATGGCTATAGTAAGGAGTATGATCTAAATGACCTAATCATATGAGGATTGAAGGACGCCATGCCTAACGATGTGCAATCGCTCGACGAAACCGATCAGGCCATTCTGGAGGCGCTGGCCGGCAACGCCCGCATCTCGCTGAAGGAGCTGGCGCAGCAGGTGGGCCTTTCCTCGCCAAGTGCGGCCGAGCGCCTGCGGCGGCTGGAGGAGCGCGGCGTCATCAAGGCCTTCACCATCGATCTCGATCCTGCCGCCGTCGGCTATCCCCTGCAGGCGATCGTCCGTGTGCGGCCGCTGCCGGGACAGCTGCACATCGTCGAACGGCTCATCCAGGAGATTCCGGAAATCGTCGAATGCGACAAGGTGACCGGCGAGGATTGTTTCATCGCCCGCCTGGTCATCCGCTCGATGGCGGAGCTGGACGGTCTCCTTGACAGGGTCGCCGAGCGGGCGGAGACCAACACCGCGATGATCAAAGCCTCGCCCGTCAAACGCCGCCTGCCGCCGCTGTCACGGAAAAAGTAAGGCGGCGAACTCTTAGAAATCCGCCATCGGAGACAGCATCGCCGGAAAGTGCGGGGCCTCGTCGCCGAGCCCACGCAGCATCAATACCGTGCCGCTTTCCACCGGCTGCGGCGCGCCCGCCCAGTCGAGCTTGTCGGGACGGAAAAACACCTCGACGGCGGCGGAGGCGATGTCGAGCCCGCCGAGGATCGCTGCAAGCGTCGGGATCTCGGCCGCCACGACATCGAGCAGGCCGAAGCGGCCCGCCTCATCCATCTTCCAGGCGACCACCGCTTGCATGTCTTCCATGAAGCTGACGCGGACATCGGGATCGAGCTGCGTGTTGATGAGAAACATCGCTGCATCCGCCGCGACCGAGAGCGACGTCGAAACCGGGCTTCGCGCGTTCAGCAGCGAGTGTAGCAGGGCAAGATCATCCGCATTGCTCGGCGCAAGCGGCCGGGCAGGTCCTGAAAAAATCGAGGGGTCTGGTGCCGCTCCCTGATATCGATGCTGTGGTATCGCGCGGAAACCATAGGGCTCATAGAGCGACGGCTTGTCGGTATAGAGGATGACGGCTTCAAAACCCTGCCGCTCGCACCAGTCGAGCGCCTTCACCGTCAGATCACGATAGAGCCCGCGGCCGCGCCATGGCGGCCGCACCGCACCCGATTGCAGCCCAGCGGCATGGACGATCCGGCCGTTGAGGACAAAGGGCAGCGCAAAGGCAGAGATATTGGCCGCAAGTCCGCCCTCGGCATCGAACCAGCCGAACGGCATGCTGGTAGAGTCGGGGCCGCCGAGCTGCTGCAGCGGGCCGATATCGATGCCGAAAATATCCTGGAGCAGGCGCACCAAGGCCGCCCAGCCGGCCGGGTCGCCGAAATAATCCTGCCGGAAGAAGAGGCCCGCGCTGTCGGGGCGCTTTGTCATCACACGCCGGTGGAACCGAAGCCGCCGGCGCCGCGCGTCGTCTCGCTTGCGGCAGCACTTTCGGCCACCCGCACCTGGGTCACCGGCGCGATCACCATCTGGGCGATGCGCATGCCGCGCTCGACGATAAAAGCTTCGTCGCCGAGGTTGGCGAGCAGCACCTTCACCTCGCCGCGATAGTCGCTGTCGACGGTACCGGGCGAGTTCAGGCAGGTGATGCCGTGTTTGAAGGCAAGGCCGGAGCGCGGCCGCACCTGGCCTTCGAAACCTTCGGGGATCTCGAAGATGAAGCCGGTCGGCACCAGCGCCCGTTTGCCGGGCTGAAGCGTCAGCGGCGCTGCCTCGTCGACGGCGGCGCGCAGGTCCATGCCGGCCGCGCCTTTGCTTTCATAGGCGGGCAGGTCGAGGCCTTCGCCATTGGCCAGGCGGATGAGGTTCAGCGTCGGTCTCACATCATGATGAATGGTCATGGCCCATTACTTTGCGCAGCGAACGCCGAGGTCAATTGCAATGCCGGGCTTTAATCGCTAGATACGCGGCAATTCCACAGGATTCATAGTATGGCCGAAAGTCTCGCCGAGGCGGTCTCCCGCCGCCGCACATTCGCTATTATCGCTCACCCGGACGCGGGCAAGACGACGCTCACCGAAAAGCTGCTGCTGTTCGGCGGCGCCATTCAGCTTGCCGGCGAAGTCAAGGCGAAGAAGGATCGCATGCAGACGCGCTCCGACTGGATGAAGATCGAGCGCGAGCGCGGCATCTCCGTCGTCACCTCGGTGATGACCTTCGAATATAACGACAACGTCTTCAACATCCTAGACACGCCCGGCCACGAGGATTTTGCCGACGACACCTACCGCACGCTGACGGCCGTCGACGCCGCCGTCATGGTCATCGACGCCGCCAAAGGCATCGAGCCGCGCACGCTAAAACTCTTCGAAGTCTGCCGCATGCGCGATATTCCGATCATCACCTTCATCAACAAGATGGACCGCGAAAGCCGCGATCCCTTCGAGATCCTCGACGAGGTGGAGGAAAAGCTGGCGCTGGATACGGCGCCGATCACCTGGCCGATCGGCCGCTCTAAAACCTTCTGCGGCTCCTACAACATTGCCGCCAACACGGTGCGCGGCTCGGATACCGAAGTCGAGGGAACGCCGGTCAACGGCCCGCAGAGCGTTGCCGACCGGCTGCCGGAAAACGAGCGTCGGGCCTTCGTCGAGGAGACGGAGCTGGCGATCGAGGCCTGCCGCCCCTTCGACCGCGAATCCTTCCTGGAAGGCCATATGACGCCGGTTTTCTTCGGCTCGGCGCTGCGCAATTTCGGCGTTCGCGACCTGATCAACGCGCTCGGCGAATTCGCGCCGCCGCCGCGCGACCAGGTCGCCGATACCAGGACGGTGCATGCGACCGACGACAAGATGACCGCCTTCGTCTTCAAGATCCAGGCCAACATGGACCCCAACCATCGTGACCGCATCGCCTTTGCCCGCATCTGCTCCGGCAAGCTCGAGCGCGGCATGAAGGCGAGGCTCGCCCGCACCGGCAAGCAGCTCGGCCTGACGGCGCCGCAATTCTTCTTCGCTTCGCAGCGCCAGCTCGCCGACACCGCCTATGCCGGCGATGTCGTCGGCATTCCCAACCACGGAACGCTGCGCATCGGCGATACGCTGACCGAAGGCGAAGCCCTGGTCTTCCAGGGCGTGCCGAACTTCTCGCCCGAGATCCTGCGCCGTGTGCGCCTGGAAGATGCGATGAAGGCGAAGAAGCTGAAGGAAGCCCTGCAGCAGATGGCCGAAGAAGGCGTCGTCCAGCTGTTTTCGCCGGAGGACGGCTCGCCGGCAATCGTCGGCGTCGTCGGCGCCCTGCAGCTCGATGTTCTGAAGGAGCGGCTGATGGCCGAATACGGCTTGCCGGTCTCCTTCGAAATGTCGCGTTTCTCCGTCTGCCGCTGGATCTCGGCCGATCAGCCGGCCGATCTGGAAAAATTCCTCACCGTCAAACGCGGCGATATCGCCCGCGATCTCGACGGCGATCCGGTCTTCCTCGCCCAGGACGGTTTCTCACTGCGTTACGAGTCCGAACGCCATCCGGCGATCAAGATGGTCGCCATCAAGGAATATCACGCCGCCAAGGCGGCGTGATGCCCAAAGCAATTCTCGCGGTTCTAGCCGGCGAGCCGTTCCGCCAAAAAATCGACGACGGCGCGCACCGCCGGCAGTTGGCCACGCCGGTGCGGCATCAGGATGGTCGTTTCGATGTTGCCGGCGGTCCAGTCCGGCAGCATCCGCACCAGCCGCTTGGTCGCCAGCGCGTTCCGGCAGACCGATGTCGGCAGGCAGGTGATGCCGATCCCGGCCGCTGCCGCTTCCATCAGCACGGAGGGCTCATCCGCCGCCATGACGGACTGTAGTGTGACCAACGCCTCGTCGCCGCTATCGCAATAGAGCCGCCATTGATTGTCGGTCAGGCTGGTCATGATCGTCGCGTGCTGTGTCAGTTCTTCCGGCCTGCGCGGTTGCCCATGGGCACGGATGTATTCCGGCGACGCGAGAATGAGGAAGGGATGGCTGGCAAGCTTGCGCTGCACCAGCGCTGAATCCGGCAGCGGCGCGCGGTGGCTGCGCAGCGCGATGTCGAAGCCTTCCTGGACGATATCGACGAAACGGTCGGTCACATGCACGGAAAGCCGGACCTTCGGAT
This sequence comes from Rhizobium sp. F40D2, assembly GCF_051810745.2. NCBI lineage: Bacteria > Pseudomonadati > Pseudomonadota > Alphaproteobacteria > Hyphomicrobiales > Rhizobiaceae > Rhizobium > Rhizobium sp. F40D2. Next base: position 1,233,989 of record NZ_CM131436.1, on the reverse strand, counting down.
AGCGCGCCGCCAATGCCGGCAGATGCTCGGTGAGCGTGAACTGCGCCGTCGGCACCGAAGCCGTCAAGCGGACACTGCCGGCCGGTTCAGCCAGATGCCGCCGCACGATGCCCTCGGCCATCTCCGCCTCGATGATCGAGGCCTGGGCGTGCTGAAAGAATTCCCGGCCGAGCTCGGTCAGCGCGAAGCTCCGTGACGTGCGCTGGATCAGCCGCACGCCAAGGCGGCCTTCCAGCTCCGCAACCCGCTTGCTGACCGTCGATTTCGGCATGCCGAGATGTCTCGCCGCCGCCGTGAAACCGCCGCTATCGACCGCCTGCACGAAGAGATGCAGGTCGTTGAGGTTGAAAAGCGCCATGATCATCTTCCATTAGCGTAGACATTGGGGTGCATTTATAGCCGCTACCGCAAGATCGTCCACATCGGCACATTGATCACGTCCAAACGGTTCAATTCTGAAAGGAACGATTGATGTCACCCATATTGTTTTACGGCGTCCCGGAAGGCTGCTCCTTCGGCTCGATCGTCGCGCTGGAATGGTCCGCCCTGCCTTACCGGCTCTGCCGCGTCGAGATGCCGGAGATGGTTTCCAGCGACGACTACCTCAGGGTCAACCCCGTCGGCGAAACGCCGTCGCTGTTGCTCGAGGATGGCAGGGTCATCAGCGAAAGCATGGCGATCCTCCAGCACATCGGCGCCCGCGCGATCGGCACCGGTCGCGGTTTCGCGCAGGGGTCGGAGGATTTCGATCGCCTGAACCAGATGCTCGCTTTTCTCAACACCAGTTTCTTCAAGGCCTTCGGCCCGCTCTGGTATGCATTGGAACACCCGCTGGAGCCGCAGCAGAAGCAGGCGCTGGCTGCCTATGGCATCACGGCGGTTGAAAAGGCGCATTACACGCTGGAACGGCTGCTCGATGGCCGCGAATGGCTTGTCGGCAACGGCCCAAGCCTGGCCGATGCCTATTTCGTAGGGATTGCCCGCTGGAACGATTTTCACAAAGTCGTCGACCGGCAGCAGTTTCCCAGCCTTCATAGCCTCTATGAGCGCATGCAGCAGCAGCCGGCCGTGCGTTTCGCCCATGCGGTCGAACACCGGCAGGAGGCCAAAAGCAGCGGCGGTTTCCTCGGCGAGGTCGAACTTGCCGAAGCGCTCGGCCTGTTGAAGCAGGCCGCCTGAACCCAGTGGCCATCGCAGCTTCGGATGCGGTGGCCGCTACCTGAATAATCCGCGGCCTAAACGACCCTGCCGCGTCAATCCTCGCGATCGGACCGTGGCAGCGGCTCGATATTCTCCACTCCCGGCAAGGCCGAGCGGCACCATATCTGTTTCCTCGGCGTCAGCTCCCGCCGCTGGTCGATGCCGCCGAGGCGGATGCCGATCGCGCCGCCGTCGCCATCGGTGCGGTAGAGCGGCGATCCGCAGTTCGGGCAAAAGAATTGTCGGCTGAGGCCGCCGCTGTCGCCGTATTTTGCATAGCCGCGCGGCTCACCTGAGGTGAGCTCGAAACTTCCCGGCCGCGCCGGCGCGGTGATGCGATAGGCAGTGCCGGTCAGCCGCTGGCAATCGGTGCAGTGGCAGATCGAGACCCGCTCCGGCTCGATCTCCGCCTGATAGCGGATCGCGCCGCAATGGCATCCTCCGGTGATATGCATCGACATTTCCTCAATCCGCCGGCGAAGCGGCCGGGCGCGTGGCATAGAAAGCCTTGGCATCCGCCGTGAAGGCGGCGCGCCGATCGGCCTTGGTATAGAACATGTGCCCGCCGCGATAAAGTTTCAGCCCGACGCGGCCGCTGCCAAGCGATGGCGGCAGGTGGTCGACCACGTAGCGGCTGACGCCGTAAGGCGTCACCAGATCGCTGTAGCCATGGGCGATCAGCAGATGGAAGGCCGTGTTCGAGGCAAGCATCTGCCTGATGTCGTCGGTGGCACTTGCCTGGAAACGCGATCCGCCGCCGCGTCCGCTGCCCCATTCCCAGCGCCGGCTGATATCGCTGTCGAGCAGCGAATAGGTCATCTCGGTTTTGAAGCCGAGTTGGTTGCGGGCATAGTCGGCAAAGGCGCCACCATACGCGCGGGTGAAGCCGTCGAGAATGGCGTCGTCGCCGCGGTCGTAATCCGATTCCGGATAGGCGTCGGGGGCAGCAAAAGAGGCGTCGTAAGGGCTCATCACTTCGCCGCTGCCCCCGTCGGAATGTTTGACGAAGGAGTTGCCGAGGAAGCCGCGGTTGCGCGCCACGATATCCTCAGGGATGCCCGTCAGCCCGGCGATCCTGCCATAGAAGGCGGCGGCATCGGCACCCGTCGGCGGCGGGCCGGCGAGCGTCGTCAGATAGTCCCCAAGCGCGAAGGTTTCCGCTTCGCGCAGCTTACCTTCGTCGAAGACGTTGTGCCGGTCGAGTTCGGCCGCCGCCAGCGACGGCAGCTCCAGCGCTGCGCCGAGTGGGAACTGATCGGCATTAAACATCAGCTGGCCCTCGAGCAAGGGCGACAGCATCACCGCGCCGGCGATGATGATGCCCTGGCTTTCCTGCAGTGCCGAGGCGACCTTGGCGGCGCGGAAGCCGCCATAGCTCTCGCCGAGAAGATATTTCGGCGCGTTGGAGCGGTTGTTGTGCGCGATATAAAGCGCGATCGCTTTGGCGATGCTTTGCGTGTCCGAGTTGACATTGTAATAGTTGGAGGCGTCGTCGGCCTTCACCGTCCGGCTCCAGCCGGTCCCGATCGGATCGATCAGCACGAGATCGGTGAAATCCAGCCAGCTCTGCGGGTTGTCGACGAGCTGCGCATGCGCGCCGTCGCGCGCCTGAGGCCCGAAATCGAGCACCTTGGGCCCGACCAGCCCGAGATGCAGGAAGGCGGAAGCCGCACCCGGCCCGCCGTTGAAGGCGAAGGTCAGCGGCCGGTCCGGCCCGCTGCCTTTCGCGACGTAGGCGGTGTAGAAGATCGCGCCGGTCGGCGCGCCGTCCTGGCCGAAGAGATCGAGCGTGCCGGCGGTCGCGGTATAGGCCACCTTCCGGCCGCCGATCGTCAGCTCGTGCTCGGTGACGGAATCGGCCGGCAGCAGCTTCAGGACGCCGTCGCGCGCGCTGCGCTCGACATTTGCCCCGGGTTGGGCGCTTTCCTCAGCCGGGGAAAGGGCAGGGGCCAGCGACACCGCCAGCGCGGCAAACAGAAACAGAGGTCGTAAACGCAAGATGTCTCCTCCGGCGGTGCAGACTGCAGCTTGAGATAGCGTAACATCCGCGGCCGGGCGACCGGCATCAAGAGATGGTGATGGGACGGTGAGGGCTCAGCTCGCCTTCTCCACGGCATGAACATTGATCTCAACCGACCGGCCGGCCTTCCAGCCATTGATCGCGGCACCGAGCCCAAGCGCGACGAAGAGGGCGGCGCACCAGGAAAAGCTGCCGGTCCAGCCGCGGATGAGGCCGACGATGAGCGGGCCGATGGCGGCAAGCAGGTAACCGACGCATTGCGCCATGCCGGAGAGATGGGCGGCAACATCGGGATCGCGCGAGCGCAGCACGATCGTCGTCATCGCAGCCGCGATCAGTCCGCCCTGGCCGATGCCCTGCAGCAAAGCCCAGAGCCAGACGGTCGAAAGCGGCGCAAAGAGCAGGCCGAGCAGGGCGGTGACGGCGACGCCGCAAAGGCTCGCATTGATCAGCCGCTGGTCTTTCCCGCGCACGGCGATATGCGGCACGATGAGGCAGGATGCGGCCTGCACCATCACCGAGAGCGAAACGATCGCCCCGGCAGTGACGCCGTCGAGGCCGCGTTCGCGCAGGATCGGAACCAGCCAGCCGAAGACGCAATAGGCAAGCGCCGATTGCAGACCCATGAACAGCGTCACCTGCCAGGCAAGCCGGTCGCGCCAGAGGTCTTTGATATGAAATCCGTTTCGCCTTGCCTGGCCTCCGCTGCGCAGAACCTGCGGCAGCCAGAGCAAGGCGACGACGAGCGCCGGCAGTGCCCAGATGGCGAGCGCGCCTTGGAGAGAGCCGCCGAGCGCGTGTTCGATCGGCAGCGTCAGCCCAGCCGCACTGGCCGCACCGGCGCAGAGCGCCATCGTGTAGAAGCCGGTCATCAGCGCTGCGCGCCCGGCAAAATCCCGTTTCACCAGCCCCGGCAGCAGCACGTTGCCGACGGCGATGCAGGCGCCTGCCAGGGCGGTGCCGATGAAGAGCAGCGGTACGGAGGAGAGCCCACGCAAAGCGGTGCCGAGGGCCAGAAGCAGGATGACGCCGAGCAGTGTCCGTTCGGAACCGAGGCGCTGGGCAAGACGCGGTGCCAGCGGCGAGAATGCCCCGAGGCAGACGACCGGCAGCGTCGTCAGCAGGCTGGCGCCGAGCGCGGTGAGACCAAGTTCCGAGCGGATCTCCGGCAGCAGCGCCGAAGCGCTCGAAAAGACCGGGCGCAGGTTGAAGGCGATCAGCACGAGGCTGGCGCCAAGCAGGAAACGATCCGCGGCGCCGCGCACCGGTGTTGCCTGCGGCGGCGGCAGGCTGCCGGCCTCGGCATCGATCAGCAGTTCGTCGGATGGGTCGAGCGTGGCGGCGAGATCGTTGGAAGGCGTGTTCATGACAGGATCATCCGGTCGAGGGCGGCAAGAACCGGGGCCATGAAGCGGCGCACCGCCAAATCCGCCTTGTCGGGATCGCCGGTTTCGATGGCGTCGACGATATCGGCATGCGCCTGCATATCCGGTTCGGGAATATCCTTGCCGAGCGTCGCCGCGATGGTATCGGCGATCGAGGCCGAGAAGAAATCATAGATCTCGATCATCGCCCGATTGCCGGAAGCGGCGATGACGGCCTTGTGGAAGGCAAGGTCGCGTTCGATAAAGGCAGCCTGATCGCCGCCGCCGTAACTGCCGCGTTCGGCAAGCAGCCGGCGAAGCCCGGCAACCGTCTCCGGTCTCTTGCGGATCGCCGTCAGCCGTGCGGCCTCGACGTCGAGCGCCAGGCTTGCCTCGAACTGGTCGCGCAGGCTGGCGCGCCGGGCCATGGTCAGCGCCCGGCCGGTATCGCTGGTCGCGCGCACATAGGTTCCCGAACCCTGCCGGGTTTCGAGATAACCCTGGGAGACGAGAACCCGCACCGCCTCGCGCACCGTGCCGCGGCTCACCGAGAGCATGGCCGACAGCGAAGCCTCGTTCGGCAATTTCTCTCCGACCGCCCAGCGTTTGCCGATAATATCACTGCGGATCGCCTCGATTGCCTCATCGGCGAGATTGGTCCTGCTGATTGCGCGCATCCCACTACTCATAAAGTCATCAGATGACTTTATGAGTAGTGGGATTTCGCATTCCCGTCAACGGCCGAAATTCAGGACTGAAGTGACGCAAATAAAAAGGGCCGCCTCGGCGACCCTTTCCATGAGTTTGGCCTCAAACTGGCCTGGACTGTCAAAGCAGCCCCAGGAAGGCGGGAATTACAGCGAGGGCTGCCTCGCTTTCATCACCTCTCCCATGCCCGTTACGAGGTCCGAAATCTCATTAGACATTGGATCACCTTCCTTTCGTTCTGTTGTTGATAGGTCAAAGGTAGGCCGATTCTTCGCAGATGCAAGAGTGAAATGCGATCAATGCGCCGCCTTGATGAAGGTGCCGTTCTGCAGCTCGCGCATCGCCTGCATGATTTCTTCGCGCGAGTTCATCACGATCGGGCCGTGCCATGCGACCGGCTCCTCGATCGGCTTGCCTGATACAAGCAGGAAGCGGATGCCTTGGTCTCCCGCCTGCACCGTCACTTCGTCGCCACTGTCGAAGACCACGAGCGTGCGGTTGCCGGACATGTCGCGGATGTTCAACTCCTCGCCGTCGACTTCCTTTTCGACGCGTACGCCGAAGGGTTTCGACGCATCGCGAAAGGTGCCGGAGCCGGCGAAGATATAGGCGAAGGCGTTGCGGTAGGTTTCGACCGGCAGACGCTTCTTCCCGCCGGGCGGCACCGAGACGTCGAGATAGATCGGCTCGGCGGCGACGCCGTCGACGGGACCGATCTTGCCCCAGAAATCGCCGCATATTACCCGCACGGCCGTGCCGTCATCATCGACGACGACAGGGATGTCGGCGGATTTGACGTCCTGATAGCGCGGCGCCGTCATCTTCAGCGAGGAGGGCAGGTTTGCCCAGAGCTGGAAACCGTGCATGCGGCCGGCGAAATCGCCCTTCGGCATTTCCTGGTGCATGATACCGCTGCCGGCCGTCATCCACTGGATATCGCCGGCGCCGAGCAGGCCGCGGTTGCCAAGGCTGTCGCCATGTTCGACGGTGCCCGCAAGCACATAGGTGATCGTCTCGATGCCGCGATGCGGGTGCCATGGGAAACCGCGAATATATTCCGCCGGATTGTCATTGCGGAAATCGTCCATCATCAGGAAGGGATCGGTCATCGTAGGATCGCCGAAGCCGAAGACGCGGTGCAGCTTCACGCCCGCACCTTCCATGGTCGGTGTGGCGGTACTTTCATGTTTGACGGGGCGGATCGACATGGTGTCCTCTTGAAGGTTCAACTTGGCAGCAACTATAGCGGCCCGGCCGTCAAGCGCGAAGCCTGCCCGAAGCACAACGCAGCGTTCACAAAAGAACACAGGCTTTCGCCGAATTTGAACATCTGAGGCGCCACTAAACCGTCATCTTGCGCTTGCAAACCGGCGGCGCGTTAAGCTGTTATTAGCCGCGACATCAGACAATTTCAGCATGCCCGCCGATGCGGCGGCGGGTTCCGGAGCAAGAAAGCCATGTGTCGCTGGGCAGCCTATCGCGGAGACCCTCTTTACCTCGAGGAGCTGGTATCCTCGCCCGCCCATTCGCTGATCGAGCAGTCCCATTGCGCCACCCGCGCCAAGACGGCGACCAATGGCGACGGCTTCGGCATCGCCTGGTATGGCGACCGGCCCGAGCCCGGCCGCTACCGCGATATCCTGCCGGCCTGGTCGGATTGCAATCTGAAGAGCCTGGCGCGGCAGATCCGCTCGCCGCTCTTTCTCGCCCATGTCCGCGCCGCCACCGGCGGCGGCACGCGCCGCGATAATTGCCACCCGTTCACGCATGACACCTGGTCCTTCATGCACAACGGCCAGATCTCCGGTTTCGAGCGCCTGCGCCGGCCGATGGAGGCGATGCTCGACGACGCGTTGTTCAACGCCCGAGCCGGCACGACCGATTCCGAGCTGATGTTCCTGCTGGCACTGCAATTCGGCCTGCGCGAGGCGCCGATCGCCGCGATGGCCCATATGGTCGGGTTTGTCGAGGATTTGGCCGAAAGCGTCCTCGGCACGATCCTGCTGCGCTTTACCGCCGCCTTCTCCGATGGCAAGACGCTTTACGCGATCCGCTATGCCACGGATCGCAAGGCGCCGACGCTCTACGCCTCACCTGCCAGCGCCGGCTATTGCCTGGTCTCGGAGCCGTTGAACGACGATGTCGATGCCTGGGCGGAGATTCCCGATGGCAGCGCCGTCACCGTCGGCAAGGATGGCGTCGAGGTCGTCGATTTTCGGCCGGAGAAGCGCGGCGCCGCCAAGCCGCAGCGGGTGGCTATTCCTGCATAAAGCGCGCGGCGATCAGCGCCGCCAGCCTTTCGGCAACCTCTTCCTTCGCCAGGTCGGGCCATTGCTCGACGCCGTCGCGGCGAATGAGTTTGACGCTGTTGCGGCTGCCGCCCATGATGCCGGTGGCGGGCGAGACGTCATTGGCGACGATCAGGTCGGCGCCCTTCCGCTCGAGTTTCGCCTTCGCATTGCTTTCCACGTCCTGCGTCTCGGCGGCAAAGCCGATCACCAGCTTCGGCCGCATCGTATGATGGCCGACGGTCTTGAGGATGTCCGGATTCTCGGTCAGCGCCAGCGTCGGAATGGATTCGCCCGGATGTTTCTTCAGCTTCTGGTCGGCGGCCGAGGCCACCCGCCAGTCCGCCACCGCCGCGACCATGACGGCGATGTCGGCCGGCAGCGCCGCAAGCACGGCATCACGCATTTCCTCCGCCCGTTCGACATGCACGGTGTTGACGCCGACAGGGTCGGCGATCGTCACCGGCCCCGAGACCAGCGTCACTTCGGCTCCAAGTTTGGCAAGGGCGGCGGCGATCGCATGCCCCTGCCGGCCGGAAGAGCGGTTGGCGATGTAGCGCACCGGATCGATCGGCTCATGCGTCGGGCCTGACGTGACGATCGCCTTGCGTCCCTTCAGCGGCTTTTCCCCGTCGTCGAGCATGGTCTCGGCGGCCGCAACGATCTCCAGCGGCTCCGCCATCCGGCCGAGCCCGGCCTCGCGGCTTTCGGCCATCTCGCCGGCCATCGGCCCGACGAAGCGGACGCCGTCTGCTCTGAGCAGCGCCGCATTGCGCCGCGTCGCCGGATGCGCCCACATGCGAGGGTTCATCGCCGGTGCGACCAGCACCGGTCTCTCCGTTGCCAAAAGCACGGTCGAGGCGAGATCGTCGGCAAGCCCGTTTGCCATCTTCGCCAGCAGGTCGGCGGTGGCCGGGGCAATGAGCACGAGGTCGCAGTCGCGCGCCAGCCTGATATGGCCGACATCCTGTTCGTCCTGACGCGAAAACAGATCGAGGAAAACATGGTCCGCCGCAAGCGCGCCGACGGCCAGCGGCGTGACGAATTCCTGGGCGCCTTTGGTCATCACCGGGCGCACGCTGGCGCCGCGCTCGCGCAGCCGGCGGATCAGATCCAGGCTCTTATAGGCCGCGATGCCGCCGGAGATGATGAGGAGGATGCGTTTGCCGCTGAGAGCCATGGCTTTCTACCCGTCGCCTTTTTTCTGACCCTAAGCCTTTGGTGGAGAACATGCAATCGCGGGACGGCACACATCGCCGCACTCGGCCGGTGCCGCCCCATTCACGACGTCAGCCGTCATTCTCGTGGGCTCAGAGGTTGCTCATCCCGCCGTCGATGATGAGTTCGCTGCCGACGATATAGGCGGCCTCGTCGGAAGCGAGAAAGACGATCGTCTTTGCGACCTCGCTGGGGTTCCCGAAGCGGCCGACGGGGATCTGGGACTGGATCTCAGCAGCCATCGCCTTCGCTTGGGCTTCCGAGGCTCCAAGCTTGCTGTAGAGCGGCGTGGCGATCGGGCCCGGGCTGACGGCGTTGACGCGGATGCCCCGACCGATGAGTTCGCCCGACAGAGTCTTGGCAAGCGTCAGCAATGCACCCTTCGTCAGTGAATAGACGCTGGAGTTCGGCATGCCGATATGGGCGTTGATCGAGGTATTGAGCACGATTGCGGCCTGGCTCGAAAAAATCGGCAGCAGCGACTGGATCAGGAAAAACGGTCCCTTGACATTGATCGCCACCGACTTGTCGAAGGCGGCTTCGCTCCACTGTTCCAGCGGTCCGAATTCGGCGACACCGGCATTGACGAAGAGGATGTCGAGCGTGCCGAAAGCCTCTTTCACCGTATCGGCGACAGCCCTCTGGCCGGCCGCATTGCCGGCATCGGCCTGGATGACGATCGCCTTGTCGCCGAGTTCGCTACGGGCGGCTTCGACACTTGCGGCGCTGCTGCCGGTAACGACGACACGGGCGCCTTCGGCGATGAATTGGCGGGCGGTTTCGATGCCGATGCCGCTGGTACCGCCGGTGATGAGGGCTGTCTTGTTCTGCAGTCGTGACATGATGACGTTCCTTTTAATCGGATACTGGGGCCGCAGCCCATTATTGGTCAATGGGAGGATGCGCCGGAGAACGCACGCGATCATCCAGCCAACTGGCGTCAGGTGCGGGTGATCGATGCGCCGCCATCGACCAGCGAGGCAGTGCCGGTGACGAAACTCGCATCGTCGGAGGCGAGGTAGAGAACCGAGCGGGCCAGTTCCTCAGGCGCTGCGACGCGCTTCAGCGCATGCAGATTGGTGATGAAGGTCTGCTTGTCGGATGTGTCGTTCATCTCCCGATACATGTCGGTATCGACGGCTCCCGGCAGGATGGCATTGACGCGCACGCCCTGTTGTCCGTATTCGGCCGCGAGCGCCTGGGTCAGGCCGATCAGGCCGGATTTGCTGGCTGCATAGGCGGCGACGCCGGGAAAGGCGAAGCTGTAGCCGACGAAGGTCGAGGTGAAGATCACCGATCCGCCGCCGTTCTTGACCATTTCGCTGATCTGGTGTTTGGCGGCGAGGAAGGAGGCGGTCAGATTGATCGCCAGCGCATCGCTGAAGCCTGCCTCCGAAACCTCGGTGCTCGGGCCGGCTTCGCCGAGTGTGCCGGCATTGTTGAAGGCAATGTCGAGCTTGCCGAAATGGTTCACAGCGTCCGCGACCAGCGCCTTGTGATAGTCTTCCGATCGAACATCGCCGGCAACGGCGATGGCGTCGCCACCCCCTGCCTTGATCTCCGCGACGAGGCTGTCGAGTTCGCGCTCGCGACGGGCGCCGACGACGACTTTGGCGCCTTCGGCGGCAAAAAGTTTTGCCGTGACGCGGCCGATGCCGGAGCTTGCGCCGGTGACGATTGCGACCTTGTTATTCAAACGGTTCATCGTTCGATCTCCTGTGTGGGCAGCGAGGCGGCCCCTGCCGTCTCTTCCGTGAATGGAAGATGGCATTTTCCTTTCGTTCGGATTAGTCTCCAGATCGGGGAATTCGAATTCGGAAAGACCGAACGATGATCAGGATCGAAGGCATTGCGGCTTTCGTCGCGGTGGTGGAGGCAGGCTCGGTCAGCGAGGCGGCCCGGCGGCTGAGGCTCTCCAAATCCGTCGTCAGCGAAAGGCTGGCGGAATTGGAGAAATCGCTGGGCGGCGTCCTGCTGCACCGAACGACCCGCAAGCTGACTTTGACGGAAGACGGTGCAGTCTTCCTGGAGCGGGCCGGACGCATCGTGCGGGAGATTGAAGAGGCCGCCGCCGATATGGCCGAGCGGCGCGGGACCCTGTCCGGGCCGATCCGCATCGCCGCGCCGGTCACTTTCGGCCGCATGCATCTCGGCCCGGCGCTCTATCCCTTCCTTGCCGTCCATCCCGATATCGAACTGACGCTTGATATAGACGACCGGCGCGTCGATGCGTCCTCGGACGGCTACGATGCCGTTATCCGCAACGGCCCAATCGCCGATAGCCGGCTGGTCGCCTGGAAGCTTGCGCCAAGCCGCCGCCTGCTCTGCGCGTCTCCGGATTATCTCGCGCGACAGGGAATGCCGTCGTCGCTCATCGACCTCAATAGCCATCGCGGCATCTTCTACACCAATCGCGGCGTCGCCGACTGGCGCTTCCAGACGCCGGAGGGTGCGGTCGTCGTCCGGGCGCAACTGGCGCTCGGCATCAACAATGGCGACATGCTGCGCGACGCCGCGATCGCCGGCCTCGGCATCGCGCTGCTGCCCGCCTTCATCGCCGGCCCGGCCATCCGCGAGGGCCGGCTTGCCGAAATCGATGTCGGCCACCAGCCGGAGGCCGAATTCATCTATATGGCCCATCCCGCCGGCCGAAACCCCTCGGCCAAGCTGCGCGCCATCGCCGATCATTTGAAGAAGAGCTTCGGCGACCCGCCCTATTGGGATATTGCGGATTAACGCATGAATTCCAAGGCTTCTCAGGATGAAGATATGTTGCCGTCAGCGCATGCCGCAAAGAGCGTGATCGCAGAAGAAAAGCACTACCTGACGCGTGGCACCGGCGCCTATCGCCGCGCCAGCCTGGCGCTTTTCCTCTCCGGCTTTTCCACCTTCTCGCTGCTCTATTGCGTGCAGCCGCTGCTGCCGATCTTCGCGCAGGAATTCTCCGTCAGCCCGGCCGAAAGCTCGTTGTCCCTCTCGCTTTCCACCGGTTTTCTTGCAGTCGCCATTGTCTGTGCCGCCGCCGTTTCGGAAGGTCTCGGCCGCCGCAGCCTGATGGCGCTGTCGCTCGTAGGCGCGGCCATGCTGACGATCGCCACCGCCTTTGCCCCGAACTGGCATCTGCTCCTGATCATCCGCGCCTTGCAGGGCCTCGTTCTCGGCGGCGTGCCCGCCGTCGCCATGGCCTATCTCGCCGAGGAAATCGATCCGCGCGGCCTCGGCGCCACCATGGGTCTTTATGTCGGCGGCACGGCCTTTGGCGGCATGTCCGGCCGCGTGCTGACGGGCATCTTTGCCGAATATCTCACATGGCGCCCGGCGCTCTTCCTCATCGGCGCCATCGGCCTTGCCGCCGCAATCGGTTTCATCGCCCTGCTGCCGCCGTCGAAGAATTTCGTCCGCCGGCCGGGCTTCGACCCGCGCTTTCACGCAAAGGCCTGGCTCAGCCATCTCAAAAATCCGGCGCTGCCCTTCATCTTCGCCATCGCCTTCCTGGCGATGGGCTCCTTCGTGACGATCTACAATTATGCCGGTTTCCGTCTGGTGGCGCCGCCCTATGGCCTCAACCAGACCGAACTCGGCCTGATCTTCACCGTTTATCTCTTCGGCATCGGCGCCTCCTCGATCGGCGGCCTCATCGGAGACCGGATCGGGCATTTTCGCGTGCTGCTCTTCGGTCTGGCGCTGACCGCCGCCGGCAGCGCGCTGACGCTCTTCGCCGCGCTGCCATCCATCATTCTCGGCATCGTCGTGCTGACGACCGGCTTCTTCATGAGCCATTCCATCGCCAGCGGCCTCGTCGGCAAACTGGCGCGGGGCACCAAGGGCCATGCCTCGTCGCTTTATATGCTCGCCTATTACGTCGGCTCCAGCCTCATGGGCTCGGCCGGCGGCTGGTTCTTCGCGATGGAAGGCTGGACCGCCGTCGTCCTTTTCACGCTGGCCATGCTGGCAGTGGCCTTCATCTCAGCCTGTGTGGCCCAGCATCTCGCGAGGAGAAAAGCATGATCCGCATAGACCGTCTCGATCATCTCGTGCTAACCGTCGCCGATATCGCAGCCACCTGTGATTTCTATTCCCGCGTCCTTGGCATGTTGGCCGAAACCTTTGCGGAAGGTCGGATGGCGCTGAAATTCGGCAGGCAGAAGATCAACCTGCATCAGGCCGGGCACGAATTCGAACCCAAGGCGAGACATACCACACCCGGCTCCGGCGACCTCTGCTTCATCGCCGAGACACCACTTGCCGACGTTATCGCCCATCTGCAGGCGTCAGGCATTCTAGTCGAGGAGGGTCCGGTCGACCGCACCGGCGCGACCGGGCGCCTGCGCTCGGTCTATTTCAGAGACCCAGACGGCAATCTCATCAAAGTTTCGAATCTGATCGGTTGAGGGGATCAACGCCCATCGTCAACTGCCACAAGCAGAGCCGGATCATGAACTCTTACCGTGGAAGTATTCGACATTGTGAGGCAAGTGGCACCAAGGACGCGCACGGTCGAAACCGGCCATCAAGGTCTAAGACTTGAATTTGCCGATCGTCGGAGACAGTTCTTCGCAATCTTCGTGAAACCGGCCGCGCGAAAGGAAGAGCTTTAGCGCATTCTGCGCCACCGGCTTGATCCGCTCGGCGCATCCTGACTGAATATATTCTGCCTCACTTCGGAAGTGACGCGTTTCGTTAGTGATGCCTTCCAACATCCGCCCAAGCGCATCGATAGTTCGCTCCTCCTCTTCCGTGATCGCGCTATTCGGCTTCACCGCCAAGTGCCCGTCATGCCAGCAATTGTAGAACCCTTCGAAGAACTCATTGTAGTTTACTTCAATGAGCCCTTGATCGCCGCGAGCAAGAACTTCGACGGCTTCGATGATCCGATTTCGCCAACGCTGTTCGATGACTCGATCTGAAACTTCTTCACCCACAATGAAACTCTCCGTTGGCTATCCCTCTACAAAGACATCTCCGGCCTTCTGCGCAGGTATCTCATTTGAAGAAATCGAGTTCAGGCCGCGCCTGTATCGCGGGCTGTTCTTCGGCCGCTGCCATGAAGGCGGGATCAACAGGACCGGTCACATCGGCAAGCCATTCCCAATCTGCGGAAATGGGTTCGAGAATGATCGCGCGCCCCTGGCGCCTGATGGTGACGGCATCGCCATCAAAACGGAAGTCCTTGGGCAGCCGGACGGCCTGTGAACCTCCTGACCAGAAGATCTTGGCTGTTTCCAAGTCATGGCTCCTGATGAGATGACGACAATCTATAGCAAGGTCAGGACTGTTCAACCAAGCCGGATATAGGGCACCTCCTTCTTCGCCACTTCGTCCAGTGCCTCCTCATAACCCGCATCGGCATACCGCATGACGCCGAGGGCGGTGTCGTTGGTCAGCGCGTGGTCGAGCCGTTCGTCGGCGGCATCGGTGCCGTCGGCGACGACGGTGACGCCGCAGCTCGTCATGTAGCCGGCATAGCCGCCGCCGCCGGAATGGACGACGACGAGGTCGGCCATCGACGAGCAGAGCATCATCGCATCGATCAGCGGCCAGTCGGCGATCGCGTCGGAACCGTCCTTCATCCGCTCGGTCATGATATTCGGATGCGCCATGGCGCCGGCATCGAGATGGTCGCGGGAGAAGGCGACCGGGCCTTTCAGCTCGCCGCTCGCGACCAGCGCGTTGACGCGCCGCGCCAGCATGGTGCGTTCGCCGTGGCCGAGCCAGGCGATGCGGGCCGGCAGCCCTTCGAAGGGGACGTGCTCGCGCGCCAGCCGGATCCAGTTGGTGATGATCTTGTTGTCGGGAAACAGCTCGAGCAGCAGGTCGTCGATGCGGGCGATATCGCTTTCTTCGCCCGAGAGCGCCATCCAGCGGAACGGTCCGATCGCCCGGGCAAACAGCGGTCTCAGATAGGCTTCGGTGAAGATCGGAATGTCGAAGGCATTGGTGACGCCACCCTCTTTCGCCTGCGTGCGGATGAGATTGCCGTTGTCGAAAACCTCCGAGCCGCGTCTCTGGAACTCCAGCATCGCGGTCACATGCTCGACGATCGAGGCGCGGCTTGCCGCCATCAATTGCCCCTGGCCGTCGTCGCGCAATCCTCTGACCTGATCGAGGTCCATGCCTTTCGGCACATAGCCGTAAACGAGGTCGTGGGCCGAGGTCTGGTCGGTGACGATATCGGGCACGATGCCGCGCCGGGCAATCTGGGGATAGACCTCGGCCGCATTGCCGACGAGGCCGACGGACAGCGCCCGCTTCTCTTTCACTGCCGCGTCGATAATCTCAAGGGCGGTATCGAGATCGGGTGCGATTTCCTGGAGATAACCGATCTGCTGGCGCTTGCGGGCACGTTCCGGATCGATGTCGACGCAGAGGATGGCAGCACCCGCCATGCGGCCGGCGAGCGGCTGCGCCCCGCCCATGCCGCCAAGCCCGGCCGTCAGCACGAAGCGGCCGGCGAGATCGCCGCCGAAGCGCCGCTCGGCAATGCGCATGAAGATTTCGTAAGTGCCCTGGATGACGCCCTGGCTGCCGATATATTGCCAGGCGCCGGCCGTCAGTCCGCCCCAGCAGATCAGTCCTTTGCGCTGCAGCTCGTAGAACACTTCGGCTTTTGCCCATTGCCCGACGATATTGCAGTTGGCCATGATGACAAGCGGCGCTTTGGCGTGGGTCCGCACCAGCCCGATCGGCTTGCCGGACTGGATGAGCAGGGTCTGGTCCTCGTCCATCTCGGTCAGCGCCTTGACGATGCCCTTGTGCGCCGCCCAGTTGCGCGCCGCCTTACCGAGCGCGGCATAGACGATCAGGTTGTCGGGATCCTCGCCGACGGACAGCACGTTTTCGAGCAGGCGCAGCAGCGCCTCCTGCCGCCAGCCCTTGGCGCGCAACTCCGGCCCGCCGGGAATCGGAAATTTCGGATGGCGTGGATTGGCCTTCGGCATGGTGGTTTCCTCGCTTCATTCTCTGCTTTCCCTTCTCCCCTTGGGAGAAGGTGGCCCCGAAGGGGTCGGATGAGGGGGCTGCAGGGCAGGACCCATATTACCCTTCGCTTGCGCTCAGTGGCACTCGCGGCCTTGCCGCTCGCCCCCTCATCTGTCCTTCGGACATCTTCTCCCCGCTGGAGAAGGGGGAAAGCGCAGTCGTTACTTCCCCGGCAGCGATTCCACATAGGCGAGCGCAGCATCGAGCAGGCGCCGTCTCAGCGCATCGTCGCCGTAGGCCTCGGCATTGGCGCGCACCCAGCCATGCATGACCCGCTCACCCATCGACATCTGGATCACGCCCGGCAGCTCCAGCGCCCAGCCGTCATTGCCTTTGCCGAGACGCACCAGCATGCCGTCGCTGCGCGCGCCGCAGAGAAGATTGCCGTTCAGCAGGAAGGCCCGGCCGCCGAACATGGATTTTTCGGTCACCCCCGGCCGATCGCCGAGTTCCTCGCGCAGCAGTTCTTCGAGACCAGGATCGCGCGTCATGGCTCAGGCTTTCGTTTCCAGGGCGTAGCGGGCGATCTCGATCCCCATCGCCTTTTCGACGACGGGATAGACGGTGGGATCGAGCACGCTTGCCGACAGCGGAATGATATCCTTCGGCACATGCAGGATGAAGACGGGCATGCCTTCCCTGAGCTGGCCGACGCTGAGCGGCTCACCCTCCGGCGACAGCGTGGTAATCACCGCAGGGAAGGTTGCAAGCCGGGTGCCATCGGCATCGTCCACCGCCATATATTCGTTCATCACATGCAGCGTTACCGATGTTGCGCCCGAACCGACAATGACCGTGCCGATGTCGAAGGCCTCCTTGGTGTAGACGACGTCTTTTCGAGAGATGATGCCTTCGGCGAGGATATGTCCGCACGTCGTCTTGCAGATCGCATCGATGACAGCAGATCCGCCACGCTTTTCCGCCGCGATGATCGCCTCTCCGAGTGCAAGCGCCATCGAGATGCCGCCGAGTGCGGCATGGCTGCGGACATAGGAGGCCCTGAGCGGATTGCGGCAGCTGGCGATGAAGCCGCCGGATTGATCGGCGGCGGCGCGCAGCACCGGCGAGATCTTCGCCGTCGCGCCCTTCACCACCAGCTCGATATACCGGTTCTCGGCCCTGTTGCCGCCGACCGCGGTCTGGATCGTCTGCTCCGGCGAGCCGGCCATGCCGATCGAGCCCATGTCGCCGGTTGGATGGGCGCGGATATCGCCGACCGCGTCAACCACCTTGGTGCCGAGGATCGCCGATGGCAACCAGCCGTTCAGCGTCGAGGATTTGCCGTTCTGGCCGATGATCAGGCCCGAGAGCTTTTCGCCGAGCGCCTCCTGTAGGAGTTGTACCGCTTTGACATAATCGATGCCCTGCATTTCCCAGGGCGTGGTGGAAGCCGGCGCGCCGATCGCCGCCGCCGTCGCGATCCAGTCGTCGTCGCTGAGCTCCTCGATCGAGACCAGCTCCGGCTTGCCGACATTGACGGCGGCAAACCCAAGCATCCGTCCGTGATCGGCCCAGCCGCCGCCGCCGGCGGCATAGACGGAACCGCCCTTGACCGCGGCTTCCACGTCCTTCTCAACCAGTATGCGTCCCATCGGCCTTCTCCCGCGTCAAATCCTTGTCCATCTCGCGCACCGCCTCGAACAGCACGGCGGCGCCGAGCGCGATATCGTCATTCTCTGCCCATTCGTCGGCGGAATGGCTGCGGCCTTCCCGGCAGGGCACGAAGATCATCGCCGCCGGCGCCACCTTGGCGATCCAGGCGGTATCGTGTCCCGCGCCGGAAGCCATGCGCCGATATTTGGCGCCGACGCGTTCGCAGGCAGCCTCCAAGGTCGATAGCAGGCCGGCATCGCCCGGTGTCGGCATATTGTCGGACACTCGGTTCGGCGTCTCGATCGTGACGCCATAGGCGGTGGCCAGCTTTTCGACATGGCCGTCGAGCCAGCGGCAGAAGGCCTCCATGTCGGCACGAATCTCGGCGCGGCCATCGATCAGCAGCACCACTTTCGACGGCACGACATTGGCCGCGTTCGGCTCGATCCTGAATTCGCCGACCGTCGCCGCAAAGTGGCCCGGCGTTTTGGCAAGCTCAGCGGCGGCGTTGCGGATGTCGAGCACCAACTGCGAGGCCGCCACCAGCGCATCCGCCCGCCGGTCCATCGGCGTCGTGCCGGCATGATCGGCCCGCCCCTCGACGGTGATCTCGATGCGGGTAATGCCTGCAATCGCGGTGACGATGCCGATATCCTCCTTTTCGGCTTCGAGCACCGGTCCCTGCTCGATATGAAGCTCGAGAAATCCGGCAAGATCCGGCCGCTTCTGCTGCGCCAGCACGCCGGGCTCGCCGCCCACCTCAGCGATGCCCGCGGCAAGGTCGAGACCGCCGCTGACCCGGGAAAGCCAGGCTTCCGGCAATTGCCCGGTCATCCCACGGCTGCCGATGCAGGAGACGCCGAAGATGCTTACCTCCTCGGCAAGGAAGTCGACGATTTCGAGATCGTGGTCGAGTTCGATCGCCTGGTCGCTCAGTGCACGCGCCACCTCCAGGGCGGAGATCACCCCGGCAATGCCGTCGAAACGGCCGCCGTCCGGCACCGTGTCGGAATGCGAACCGACCATGATGGTGCCGAGCCAGGGTTTGCGGCCCGTGCGCCGGCCGATCAGATTGCCGGCGGCATCGATCCGCGTTTCCAGTCCCGCCGCCTTCATCCGCGCTTCGATATAGGCCCGGCCTTCGAGAAAGAGCGGCGAGAAGGCCCGTCGCGTCCAGGGGTGCCCCGGCTCGGTGATGGCGGCCAGCGCCTCGATATCCCCGGCGATCCGGCCGGCATTGACGGGCAGATTGCGGCTCATGCAGGAGCTCCCGCAATGACCTGGCGCGGCAACGGCCGCACGAACCGTCCACTGCCGGGTTCGGCCAGCACCTTGCCGCCTTCGGCGATCTTCTCGCCCCTGAGATAGGTGGCGGAAACGGTCCAGGGCAGGCGAATACCGTTATAAGGGCTCCAGCCGACGACATTGTTGCCGCTTACCGACGCGTCATAGACGCTGTCCGTCGGTTCGAGCACGGTGATATCGGCATCTTTGCCAGGCGTCAGCGCCCCCTTGATATGGTCGAGCCGGAAATGCCTGGCAGGATTTTCCGCCATCAGCCTGGCCGCCCATGTCAGCGGAATACCACGCTCGAGAGCGCCTTTGACGAACAGCGGCACCATCACCTCGAGGCCGGGAACACCTGAGGCGTTGGCGAGCATGTCGGGATTGGTCTTGCGGTTCTCCGACCAGCTGACATGATCGGTCGAGACCAGCCAGACATCGCCCTCCGCCACCTTCCGCCAGAGGGTCTCCACCTCGGCGCGCGGCCGCAGCGGCGGATTGATCTTCGCCTTGCCGCCGAGGCGCTTGACGTCGTTCTCTTCGTCGAGCGTCAGGTAGTGGATGCAGCATTCGACCGTCGCTGCAAAGCCGTCGCGGCGATAGGCGCGTGCGATGTCATAGCCGCGCCCGAGCGAGCAGTGCACCACATGCGAGGGGCAGTGGGTCACGGCACCCGTCTCGAAAATCGTGTGCATCGCCAGCAGTTCGGTAATCGGCGGCCGTGACAGGCCGTGCGCCCGCCAGTCGGTGATGCCGCTTGCTTTCACCTGCGCCATATAGCTGCGCACCGCCTCGTCATCCTCATTGTGCACGCCTGCCGTCAGCCCGGTCGGCGCGATCGCCGCAAAACAGGCGTCGAGCAGGGCCGGCGGAATGCGTGGAAAACGCTTGGGGTCGGTGCCGAAGGTCGAGAACTTGAACGCCGCAACGCCCGCCTCGACCATCTCGCCGATCCGCGCCGGGCCTTCTTCCGGGTTGACGGTGCCGTAAAGCGCGAAGTCGATGCGTGTCTGCTGGCCGGCATGGTCGATCTTGCGTTTGACCGCCGCCGCCGAGCAGACGAGATCGCCCTCGTCATAAGGCATGTCGACAATTGTCGTCACGCCGCCGGCCGCTGCCGACCGCGTCGACCAGATGAAATCCTCCTGGTCCTTCTGCGAGAGCGAATGCACCTGCGCGTCGATCGCGCCGGGCAGGATCAGTGCTTTGCCGAGCAGGTGGCGTTCCCGCGCCGCAGGCGGCACGCCGAGACCGACCTCGGCGATCCTGCCGTCTCGCACGGCAACATAACCCGCTTCGACAATGCGGTCCGGCAGCACCACCGTGCCCTGCAGAACGAGATCGAAGTCCATATCGCCTCCTCCAAAATGCCGAGTTCAGATGGCCTGCGCCTCGTGGCGGGTCAGCCGCTCCTCGATATGCTCCAGTGATCCGAGCGCAAAGAAATCGTCGAAGGAGGCGATCGGAACCTGTGCGGTCAGTCTCGACAGGAAGTCGTCCGAGCCGAGCTCCTCCTCGATTGCCTCCACCTCAGCCGAAAGCGGCCTGTCCACGATATAGAAATCCGCATGTTTGCGCACGACCTCGTAGAGCATGGCGGCGACGCCCTTGGGTTCATCGCCGAGGATGTCGATCGCCTGGGCGGAGAGCAGGGCCTCCAGCGCCGCCAGGCGCTTCAACGCCTGCATCTGCCGCTCGAAGCGCTCGATGACCAGCGGCAGGAAGGCCGCCTCGTCCTCCAGGCCGGCCGCCACCACCAGCGACTGCGCTGAAACGGGATTGGACATCGACAGCACGCGCGAAAAAATCTCACCGGCAAGCTTGATGATCGGCCCGAATCCGGTGGCGATCCGCCCTGGCGGCACCAGGTTGACCGGCAGGTCGCGCCGCTGGCCGTTGCCGAGAATGACGCAGCGGTTGAAGGCATTGCGCGCCGCATGCGCCATGCAGAGTGCTGCCGATTCGAGCAGGATCGTCACGTCGAGCGGAAGCGATCCGCCCGAGATCATCACCCGGCCTTCGACCACGACGGGATTGTCGTCCGAGCGCCCGGTGGCGGCAAGGATTTTATGGCCCGTCGACAGCAGGTTTTCGATGACCGCGCCGAACACCTGGGCGATCATGCGCAGGCTGAGCGGATCCTGCACATGCGTTGCCACAGGCCAGTTCCAGTCGTCGGAGGCATTGCAGAGCCAAGCACCGATCAGCGCCTCACGCGCCGTGCCGACATGGCGGACTGCCTTCCAGGGATCACGCGATGCGCCGAGTGCGCCGGCCGCCATCATCGCCGTCGCCAGCAGGATGCGAATCGAGGCCGCCGCATTGCGCGTCGTCTCCGCCGCCGCGGCAAAGCTCACCGCATTGATGCTGAGTGAGGCAAGGCTGTCTCGCGGCGCCATCCGCACCGGCTCCAGCCCGGCCGCCCGGAAGGCTTCCGCCGCCTGCATGCGGTTGCCGCGATAGATCGCTTCGCCGACCCCGGTCAGCACAGCGCCGATCTGCCCCATCAGGCCGATGTCGGCGCAGCCGATCGAGCCGGTGCGGCGCACGACCGGGATGAGGTCGGCTTTCAGCATGGTGATATAGGCCTCAATCAGCTCCGGCGTGCAGCCGACCTGGCCGGTCAGAGCCGTATTGACGCGGATCGCCATGGCGTTGCGCACGACATTGCAGGAAAACGGCGTGCCGGTGCCGAAGTGATGGGCGCGCACCAGGCCGAGATTGAAGGTGTCGAGATCGTCGGCCGACCATTCCACATCCTTCATGGCGCCGACGCCTGTTGTCGAGCCGTAGACGGGCGTGCCGGAGGCGATCGCATCCTCGACAATCTCACGGGCAATCGCGATGCGGGCCATGCCGGTCGCCGACGCTGAAATCGTCGCCTTGCCCGCACCGATCGCCACCATCTCGGCAAAACCGAGCGGCCGTCCGGAAAGTTCGATGCCAGGGCGTTCGTGCTGCATGTGCCTTATCTCCTAGAACAGGATGATTTTAGGCCGGTCCGGCCGAAAATCTGAATCCTGTTCTAAATTAAAGAGCTAGAGCATGATGTCGCCCGAAAACCGCTTACACTTCGGCATCATGCTCTAACCGCGAGATTAAGCGAGCCCTCCGTCACATGGGATATCCTAAATGCCGAACACAGCATGTTAGCGGGCGGTCAGCTCAGCATCCAGGCAATATAGAGAAGCGTCAATGCAATGACCCAAAGGGCGATCCTGGCCGAGCGGTTGTGCCGCGCCTCGGCCTTGCCGATCGCATCCGCCGTCTGCGCGTCGAAGCGTAAGCCGTGTTCGCTCATGTGCAGAAGCTGGTGGTGGAATTTTTCGGTCTTCGCCGCAATTTCCGGCACGGCTTCGGCAAGTTTCACCGCCGCCTTCAGCCCGTCCTTGAGATCGGTGGCGATCCGCTTCGGGCCGAGATTGGTGCGGATCCAGTCACCGACGACAGGCTCGGAGGCCTTCCACATGTTGAAGCGCGGATTGAGCATGCGCGATACGCCCTCGACCACCACCATGGTCTTTTGCAGCATCACCAGTTCCGGCCGTGTCGCCATGTCGAAGAGTTCGGTCACTTCGAACAGCAGCGTCAAAAGCTTGCCCATCGAGATCGTCTCGGCCGGCTGTCCATGGATCGGCTCGCCGATCGCCCGGATCGCCTGGGCGAAACTCTCGACATTGTGGTGGCCCGGCACATAGCCCGCCTCGAAATGCACCTCGGCGACGCGGATATAGTCGCGGGTGATGAAGCCATAGAGGATTTCGGCGAGGAACCGCCGTTCCTTTTTGCCGAGCCGCCCGACAATGCCCATGTCGACCGCGACGATCATGCCGTCCGCATCGACGAAGAGATTGCCCGGATGCATGTCGGCATGGAAGAAGCCGTCGCGCAGCGTGTGGCGCAGGAAGGACTGGATCAGCGTGTCGGCGAGAAGGTTGAGATCGTGGCCGGCCGCCCGCAGCCCCTCGACGTCGGACATGCGGGTGCCGTCGATCCACTCCATGGTGATGACGTCACGCCCGGTGCGCTCCCAGTCGACCTTCGGCACGCGGAAACCCGGATCCCTTTCGGTATTCTCGGCGATTTCGGAGAGGGCGGCCGCCTCCAGGCGAAGATCCATCTCCACCTTCGTCGTCTGCTCCAGCGTCTTCGTCACCTCGACCGGCCGCAGCCGCCGGCTGGAGGCCAGGAAACGCTCCTGCATATGGGCAACGAGGTACATCGCCTCGATGTCATGGGCAAAACGCTGACGCACGCCGGGCCGCACGATCTTGACGGCGACCTTCTTGCGGCCGTCTGATGTTTCGACTTCGGCCGGATGCACCTGGGCGATCGAGGCGGCGGCGATCGGCTCGCCGAAGCTCGCATAGAGTTCGCCGATCGGCCGCCCGAGCGAGCCTTCGATATTGGCCTTGGCGGCGGCCGAGGGGAAGAAGGCCATCCGATCCTGCAGCTGCGACAGGTCGTTGGCGAATTCGACGCCGACGACATCCGGCCGCGTCGCCAGGAACTGCCCGATCTTTACATAGGAGGGGCCGAGCCGCTCGACGGCGTGCGCCAACCGGTCGCTGCGCTTCTGATGGCGCGCCTTGCTGCGCTCGAAAATCGTGACGAAGGATTTGGCGAGCGCCACCGGGGGCGGCAGGCCTTCGGATGGCAGAGCTGAGACGACGCCCTCGCGCACAAGCACCCAGCCAACGCGCCAAAGGCGGAAATAGGCCCCGAAAGTGCTCATGCCGCGGTGCCCCGCCGGCCGAGGTTGGTATTTTCTTCCCTCATGCCCTCAGAGCTTCCAGCCGGAATGCAGCGCGGCGATGCCGCCGGTATAATTGGTGTAGGTGACGCGGGAAAAGCCGGCCTGGCGGATCATCGCTGCGAAATTCTCCTGGTTCGGGAACTTGCGGATCGATTCCACCAGATACTGGTAGGGTTCGGCATCGCCGGTGATCGCCTTGCCGAACCGCGGAATGGCATTGAACGACCAGGCGTCATAGATCTTGTCGAGCAGCGGCATATCGACTTCGGAAAATTCCAAGACCAGCAGCCGTCCGCCGCGCTTTAGCACACGATAGGCCTCCGCCAGTGCGACATCGATCCGGGGCACGTTGCGGATGCCGAAGGCGATCGTATAGGCGTCGAAGCTCGCCGCCTCGAAAGGCAGTTCCTCGGCATTCGCCTCGACGAAGGTGAGATTGCCGGAAAGCTTCTTCTTTTCCGCCCGCTCGGCGCCGACGCCGAGCATCGAGCCGTTGATGTCGAGCACGGTCGCATGCGCCTGCCGGCCCGAGGCCTCGACGATGCGGAAGGCGATGTCGCCGGTGCCGCCGGCAACGTCGAGTACCTTGTAGCCTGGTTCCTTGCGCGGGTTCAGCGCCGAAATCATCGCATCCTTCCAGGCGCGGTGCATGCCCATCGACATGACGTCGTTCATGATGTCGTAGCGCTTGGCGACCTTGTGGAACACCTGGTTGACCAGGCCCTGCTTCTCGCCGCCCGGCACCTCGCGGAAGCCGTAGGAGGTCTCCATGCCGCCATCGGCGGAAGTGCGGCTTTCAGGCATCAGACAGCTCCGTTCCTCGATATTCAGCCGCGCAGGCCATAGCGAAAGACCGCGCGCGACGTTATCACTGGGCCGCGCTCTCCGCGGACCACTGGCGCTATAGCGCACATCGTCCTCGGTTGAAACACGTTAGATACAGATGGGTTAAGATGCCGGAATTGCCAGAAGTCGAAACGGTGAAACGCGGCCTGGCGCCGGCGATGGAGGGGGCTTGTGTCGCCAAGCTTGAGCTGCGCCGCGGCGATCTGCGCTTTCCCTTTCCCGACGCTTTTGCCGACAGGGTTTCCGGCCGCACCATCGTCAGCCTTGGCCGCCGCGCCAAATATCTGCTGGTCGATCTCGACGACGGCAACACATTGATTTCCCATCTCGGCATGTCCGGCTCTTTTCGCATCGAGGAGGGGCGCATCGAGGAAGGCGCTGCAGCGGCCACGCCTGGCGAATTCCACCATGCCCGCTCGAAGGACGAGAAGCACGATCACGTCGTCTTTCATCTCGAAAGTCCAGCCGGTCCGCGCCGCGTCGTCTATAATGATCCGCGCCGTTTCGGTTTCATGGATATGGTGGCGCGCGCCGGTCTTGCCGCCCATCCCTTCTTCCGCGATCTCGGCCCTGAGCCGACGGGAAACGAGCTCGGCGCCGTCTATCTCGCCGAGCGCTTCCGCGACAAGGCGCAGCCGTTGAAGAGTGCGCTGCTCGACCAGAAGAACATCGCCGGTCTCGGCAATATATATGTCTGCGAGGCGCTGTGGCGCGCGCATCTTTCGCCGATCCGCGCCGCCGGCGCGCTTGTGACGGCAGGCGGCCGGCCGAAGCATCAGCTTGATCTGCTCGTCGCCTCGATCCGCGATGTCATTGTCGATGCGATCGCCGCCGGCGGATCGTCGCTGCGCGACCATATCCAGGCCGACGGATCGCTCGGCTATTTCCAGCATTCCTTCTCCGTCTATGATCGCGAAGGTCAGGCTTGCCGCACGCCCGGCTGCGGCGGTACGGTCGCCCGCATCGTCCAGGCGGGCCGCTCCACCTTCTATTGCGCCACCTGCCAGAAGTAAGAACGGGAGAACAGCATGGCTTATGAGACCCTGATCGTCGAAACCCGAGGCAATGTCGGCCTCGTCACGCTGAACCGACCGCAGGCGCTGAACGCGCTGAATTCCACCGTGCTGGAGGAATTGAAGGAGGCCTATGCCGCCTTCCATGCCGACGAGGCGGTCGGCGCTATCGTGCTCACCGGTTCCGAGCGCGCCTTTGCCGCCGGCGCCGATATCAAGGAGATGCAGCCGCTCCAGTTCGCCGATATCTATAAGAGTGATTTCATCAGCGGCTGGGAGGAGGTCGCCAAGGCCCGCAAGCCGGTGATTGCCGCCGTCAGCGGCTTTGCGCTCGGCGGCGGCTGCGAGCTTGCGATGATGTGCGATTTCATCATCGCTTCGGAGACGGCGAAGTTCGGCCAGCCGGAGATCACCCTTGGCGTCATCCCCGGAATGGGCGGCTCGCAGCGGCTGACGCGCGCCGTCGGCAAGGCGAAGGCGATGGATCTCATCCTGACTGGCCGCATGATGGATGCGGCGGAAGCCGAACGCTCGGGACTCGTTTCGCGTGTGGTGGCGCCCGAGCGTCTGCTCGACGAGGCGTTGGCGGCGGCGGAAAAGATCGCCTCGCTTTCTCAGCCTTCGGTGATGATGGCCAAGGAGGCGGTCAACCGCGCCTTCGAGACGACGCTGGAGGAGGGGCTCCGCTTCGAACGCCGGCTGTTTCACAGTCTCTTTGCCACCGACGACCAGAAGGAAGGCATGGCGGCCTTCGTCGAGAAGCGCAAACCGGCTTTTAAGCACCGTTGAACGCTTTTAGGCGGTTCCGGCCGCAAAGCTTGAAAATCCGCGTTGACGTGGGCCGGCTTTAGAGTTATATGCCCGCCCACGGTTCGGAAAGCCGGTTTGGTTTTCCGCGATTGCTCCCGCATTGCTGGATTTTGTGGCCGCAGGGCCCGCGGTAATGGCGGAGTTTGTTCGAATTCTTGAGAGAGGCATCCATGGCCAATACAACTTCGGCGAAAAAAGCGACCCGCAAGATCGCCCGCCGTACCGACGTCAATAAGGCTCGTCGCTCGCGCGTTCGTACTTTCGTTCGCCAGGTCGAAGAGGCCATCGCATCCGGTGACGCCGCCAAGGCGAAGGAAGCTTTCCTGGCGGCTCAGCCCGAGCTTGCCCGCGCCGCCAGCAAGGGCGTGCTGCATGCCAACACGGCATCGCGCAAGGTCTCGCGCCTGGCCGCTCGTGTGAAGGCTCTTTCGGTCACCGCGACCGCGTAATCTTCCGTTAAGGACTTCCTCGTTATGATTAGCCCGGTAATTTTACCGGGCTTTTTCGATTCCGCCGATCAGCCTCTCTATGGTTAATCCTGCGACTGTTTCGTGTCAGTGCCATGACAGGAAAAGTTGTTTAAAAACAAAGACTTGCGCAAGGATGCTTTCACGCCGCGCGACTCTGACCCAACCTTCCGGGACCAGGGGGGAGTCAAGAAGATTTTATTTTTTTTCTTTCCATGCGTGTCAAAATAGCCCGAACGGGGGAATCTCCTTGATTCAAAAGCGATTCTTTTTTGACGGTGGTGTGACGCCCGAAAAGGGCAGGCGGAGTCAATGCCCGCTTCTTAATTTTGCGTAAAATTCATCGTTGATATTGCCTTTTGATCCTGCCTAAATGGCTTCCAACAGAGGGCGCGGACATCACCTGCAGAGGCTCGGTCTTAACTGCCACGTCGGCAGGGCGATAAGTTTGTGCCATTTGTTACGGAGCCTTGCGCTTCCGTTTTTTCAAGCACTCGACGGATTTGGGCTGTAACGTGGCTGTTACGGAGCAGGGATGTTTTGTGCCTTCAGTGGCCACACGTTTAAGGCGAGGTCGCCGGAGAAGGTTAAAGTGATATTGCGTACGGGCTGATCGGTCGAAAACGAGGATCGACCGCCAGCCTGGCACGGAAAGCCGGTGAAGGTTGCCGCATGAACGCGGTTCCTGCAACGGTGTTCTGCGCCATGTTTGAGTGAACCGGCAGGCAAGCGGCTTCATGAGGATGCCGTCAGCTCGCCAAAGCGGGGAATAATCGGGCGGCTATTTTAGCGGAAGCCGCCCGGTGGAATTGAAAGGCGGCATTATGCAGATGAATACGATGACGGCGGGCGGGCCCGACAATGGGGATGTGGCACCGCAGGCGTTTGGCTCCATTCGCCTCGAAGGGGAGAAGCAAAGGCGGAAATGAAGCACAGCATCCTGTTTGAGCGCGTCAGCGCGCGCTTGAAGGCCCAGGTCGGTCCTGACGTCTATGCCAGCTGGTTCGCCCGGCTGAAGCTGCATTCGGTATCGAAGAGCGTGGTTCGCCTGTCGGTTCCCACCACCTTCCTGAAGTCCTGGATCAACAATCGTTATCTCGATCTCATCACTGGTCTGTTCCAGGCCGAGGATCCGGAAATTCTGAAGATCGAAGTTCTGGTGCGCACTGCGACGCGCAGCGGCACGAAGGCGCTCGATGAGGCGGTCCAGCCCGAGCCGGTGGTTGCCCCCCAGGCGCGCCGCCCCGCAAGCGCCCAGCCGGCCGGCCAGGCCGTCCAGCAGGCGGTTTCCTCCGTCGCCGCGGCAAGGCCCGCAAGCTTTGGTTCGCCGCTCTTCGGTTCGCCACTCGACAGCCGCTTCACCTTCGACACCTTCGTCGAAGGCAGCTCCAACCGCGTCGCACTTGCGGCCGCCAAGACCATCGCCGAAGCCGGTTCCGGCGCCGTGCGCTTCAATCCGCTGTTCATCCATTCGACGGTCGGCCTCGGCAAGACCCACCTGCTGCAGGCGATCGCCAATGCGGCGGTGCAGAACCCGCGGGCACTGCGCGTCGTCTATCTGACGGCCGAATATTTCATGTGGCGCTTCGCCACCGCAATCCGCGACAATGATGCGCTGACGCTGAAGGATTCGCTGCGCAACATCGATCTGTTGATCATCGACGACATGCAGTTCCTGCAGGGCAAGATGATCCAGCATGAGTTCTGCCATCTCCTCAACATGCTGCTCGACAGCGCCAAGCAGGTCGTCGTCGCCGCCGACCGCGCCCCCTGGGAGCTGGAATCGCTCGACCCGCGTGTGCGCTCGCGCCTGCAGGGCGGTGTCGCGATCGAATTCGACGCGCCGGATTATGAGATGCGCCTCGAGATCCTCAGGCGTCGCCTTGCGGCGGCCCGGCTCGAAGATCCGTCGCTCGAAATTCCGGCCGAACTGCTCCAGCACGTCGCCCGCAACGTCACGGCCAGCGGCCGCGAGCTGGAAGGCGCCTTCAACCAGCTGGTCTTCCGCCGCTCCTTCGAGCCGAACCTGTCGATCGAGCGCGTCGACGAACTGCTCGCCCATCTCGTCGGCTCCGGCGAACCCCGCCGCGTCCGCATCGAGGATATCCAGCGCATCGTCGCAAGGCACTACAACGTCTCGCGCCAGGAACTGGTCTCGAACCGCCGCACCCGGGTCATCGTCAAGCCGCGCCAGATCGCCATGTATCTGTCGAAGACGCTGACGCCGCGCTCTTTCCCCGAGATCGGCCGCCGTTTCGGCGGGCGTGATCACACGACCGTGCTGCACGCTGTGCGCAAGATCGAAGAGCTGATTTCCGGCGACACCAAGCTGTCGCATGAGGTCGAGCTTCTGAAGCGGCTGATCAACGAATAACGACCCGATTTTCGGAAAACTTTGACGGCTGGAAGCGATTCCGGCCGTTTTGCTTTATGAGCTTTTTATTCTATACCTCCGGCCATCCCGTGCATGCCCGATTTGGAGCGGCGTGCGCCGGACAAAGACTGAAGCGCCGAGAGGGCGCATGGGAGGATCATAAATGAGTTTTAAAAAGATCGCCGTTCTCGGCCTGGGCAAGGTCGGACGGCTGGCGGCGACGCTGTTGCATGAAGGCGGTTTCGAGGTCATCGGCGTCGATGCGCAACTGCCGCTGAGCGACGTTCCCTTCAAATGCCGCGCCGGCGATATCTCCGATCCGCAGGTGGTCGGCGAACTGTTGTCGAATGTCGAGGCGGTGCTCTCCTGCCTGCCTTATCATCTGAATATCGAATTGGCGCGCGCCGCCCATCTCGCCGGCATTCATTATTTCGACCTGACCGAAGACGTTCCCACGACCAATTTCATCATCGAATTGTCGAAGACCGCCCGCGGCCTGATGGCGCCGCAATGCGGCCTGGCCCCCGGTTTCGTCGGCATCGTCGGCGCCAGCCTTGCCGATGGCTTCGATCGCTGCCGTTCGATCCGCATGCGCGTCGGCGCCCTGCCGCAGCATCCCACGGGACTGCTGGGTTACGCCTTCAACTGGTCGCCCGAAGGCGTCGTCAACGAATATCTGAACGATTGCGAGGTCATCGAGGGCGGCGTGCGCAAGCTGGTCTCGCCGATGGAATGGCACGAGACCGTCTATGTCGGCGGCGTCAAGCTCGAAGCCTTCACGACCTCGGGCGGTCTCGGCACCATGTGCGACACCATGCTCGGCAAGATCGACAATCTCGACTACAAGACCATGCGTTATCCCGGCCATATGGAGCTGATGAACTTCTTCTTCCACGAGCTTCTGATGCGCGACAAGCGCAAGCTCGCCGGCGAGATCCTGACCGATGCCAAGCCGCCGGTTGAAGACGATGTCGTCTATGTCCATGTCGCCGCCGAGGGCACGGAGAACGGCAGTCTGCGCCGCAAGGAGTTCGTGCGCGCTTATTACCCGATCGAGATTGCCGGCGCGCGCCGCACGGCAATCGCCTGGACGACGTCGGCCTCTGTCGTCGCCGTCATCGAGATGGTCCGCGACGGCCTGCTGCCGGCCACCGGCTTCCTGCATCAGGAGCATATTCCGCTGGAGATGTTTTTAAAGACGCCGACCGGCAGCCTGTTCAAGGCGGGCGCCACTACAGCGCCGCGCGTCTCTTCAGACGCGCAAAGGACGCTGTAGCACTTTGAATTACTGCATAATTTTATCCTTAATCGATTTCGATCTAAGGAATTATGCAGTAGCCACGGCTGAAAAATGCCTACCGGTGCGGCGGCGATGTCCATGCCGCCGCACTCGAAAGGTCCTATGGACCTCAGCAGGCGAGATCGGCGACGACGGAATCGAGGATCAGCATGCCTGAGGGTGTACAGCGCAGGCGTGAATTGCCGATCCGCTCGATGAATTTGTGTTCGAGCAGAAACTCTTCGCGTTTCGGGTCGAGGTCGCGGCCGGAAAGCTGCTGCCAGCGGGCAAGATCGACGCCTTCCCGGAGCCGCAGCCCCATCAGCAGCAATTCGTCGGACTGTTCCTCATAGCCGAGCCGCTCCTCGTCGAGAATGCCGTGGCCGTCGCGTTCGACCATGTCGAGCCAGGCTTCCGGCTTGCGCTCGGTCGCCGTCGCGATCTTCTCCGGGCCGCGTGTCAGCCGGCCATGCGCGCCAGGGCCGATGCCGGCATAATCGCCGTAGCGCCAATAGGTCAGGTTATGCCGGCTTTCGGCGCCCGGCCGGGCATGGTTGGAAACCTCATAGGCGGGCATGCCCTCGCGCGCGGTGATCTCCTGCGTCGCCTCGTAGAGCACGGCCGATTGCTCGCCATCCGGCACGATCAGCTTGCCTGCCTTGTGCAGGCCGTAGAAGGGCGTGCCTTCCTCGATGGTGAGTTGATAGAGCGAAAGATGATCGACCGCATAGGAGATCGCTTGCTTCAGCTCCCTTTCCCATTGCTCGACCGTCTGATCCGGCCGGGCATAGATGAGGTCGAAAGACATGCGCGGAAAAATGTCGCGCGCCAGCCGGATCGCCTTCAGTGCGTCGGCGACATCATGCAGCCGGCCGAGGAATTTCAGGTCCCGATCATCAAGCGCCTGCACGCCGAGCGAGACGCGGTTGACGCCGGCCGCCCGGTAGCCGCGGAAGCGATCGGCCTCGACGCTGGACGGATTGGCCTCCATGGTGATTTCGATGCCGGCAGGCACATGCCAGTGCCGGGCAATGCCGTCGAGAATGGCGGAGACCGTTTCCGGCTTCATCAGCGAGGGCGTGCCGCCGCCGAGGAAGATGCTCGTCACCGTCTTCGGCCCACTCAATGCCCGGACCGCCGCCATCTCCTTCAGGAAGGCTGATGCAAAGCGTTCCTGATCCACCGGCTGATGGCGCACATGGCTGTTGAAATCGCAATAGGGACACTTCGCCGCGCAGAAGGGCCAATGCACATAGACGCCGAAGCCGGGCTCGCCGGTATCGGGCAGCAGCGCCGCGTCGCGCGAGGGGCCTGGCGTGTCGAAATTGTCCACGTGGTGACCTTATGCCTCCAGGCAGGTTTCGACAAAGAGTTTGAAGGCGCGGGCCCGGTGCGACAGCGCCTGCGGCTTGCCGACGCTCCAGCCGTGTTTTTCCTCGCCGCTCATCTCGCCGAAGGTGACGCCGTACCCTTCCGGCTGGAAGACCGGATCGTAGCCGAAGCCTTGGCCGCCGCGCGGCGGCCAGACGACGCTGCCCTCCACTTCGCCGCGGAAGAGTTCGGTATGCCCGTCCGGCCAGGCGAGGCAGAGCACGCTGACGAAACGTGCGGTGCGCTGTTCGGGCGTCGTTGCGCCCGCATCCTGCAGCGCCTTTTCCACTTTCGCCATCGCCATGTCGAAATCGCGCGTGCCGTTCGGTGTCTCCGCCCAATTGGCGGTGTAGACGCCGGGATCGCCGTCGAGCGCGTCGACCACCAGCCCGGAATCGTCCGAGAGCGCAGGCATGCCGGCTGTTTTGGCCGAGGCGACCGCCTTGATCGTCGCATTCTCTTCGAAGCTTGTGCCGGTTTCGTCGGGTTCGACGAAATTCAGTTCGGCGGCCGACTTGGCGGTGAAACCGAGCGGCCCGATCAATTCCTGGATCTCACGGATCTTGCCGGCATTGTGGCTGGCAACGACGATGGTCTTCGTTTCAAGCTTTCGCATTCAGATATCCTGTTCGATGCCCCAGATTTTAGCCTCCGCGCATTCCAGGCTGTTGCCGGCAGGATCGCGGAAATAGATCGAGCGGCCGCCGTTCGGCCAATGCACTTCGGATTCGATCGCCACAGCCGCCGCCTTCAACCTTTCGGCCATCGCATCGATATTGCGGCCGGAGACCCGAAAGCATGCATGGCCCCCTCCGGTCGTGCCGTGTGGCGGCACCTGCAGGGCGTCAGGTGCCGGTGGCTTGATCGTTTCCTCGGGATTGAAGATCAGGAGCACACCCGGCCCGCAGCGGAAGAAGACATGCCGGTTGGCGGCGCGGGCGATCTTTTCAAGTCCGAGAACACTCTCGTAGAACGCCTCGGCCTCATCGAGATCCCGCGCATAGAGCGCCGTTTCCAACATGCCTTCCAGCATGGGGTTCATCCCGCAATCGCCTGTTTCTGCAGGGCGACAAGTTCGCCGATTCCGCTCTTGGCAAGGCCCATCAGCGAGGTGAATTCCTCTTCGGAAAACGGCGCGCCTTCGGCCGTGCCCTGGATTTCGACGATCCCGCCGGCGCCCGTCATCACGAAGTTGGCGTCGGTCTCGGCCGAGGAATCCTCAAGGTAATCGAGGTCGATCACCGGCTGGCTGGCGAAAACGCCGCAGGAGATGGCGGCGACATGATCCTTGAGGACTCGGTCGACCTTGATCATGTTGCGGCTTTCCATCCATTTCAGGCAGTCGTAAAGGGCGATCCAGCCGCCGGTGATCGAGGCCGTCCGCGTGCCGCCATCGGCCTGGATGACGTCGCAATCAAGGGTGATCTGCCGCTCGCCGAGCGCCTGCAGATCGACGACGGCGCGCAGCGACCGGCCGATCAGCCGCTGGATTTCCTGGGTGCGGCCGCCCTGCTTGCCGGCTGCGGCCTCGCGTTTCATGCGCTCGCCGGTCGCCCGGGGAAGCATGCCGTATTCTGCCGTGACCCAGCCCTTGCCGCTATTGCGCAGCCATGGCGGCGTCTTTTCTTCGAGGCTGGCCGTGCAGAGCACATGCGTATCGCCGAATTTCACCAGGCAGGAGCCTTCCGCATGCTTGGAAAAATTGCGCTCGAACGAGACCTTGCGCATCTGGTCGATTTTTCTGCCTGAAGGCCGCATTCTTATCTCCTGGGGTTTGTTGACCGCTTCTACGATTGGCGGCGCCTATTTGCAAATTCCCTTTTGCCACGGCTGCGAGTTTGACTTACTTTTCGCGAAATATCATCAGCGTGGGTTCGAGAGTTTCATGGGCATCAGGTCGACATCGGTTTCGGATGCCGTTGCTGCGCTGGACGAGCGCTCCAGGGAAATTTTTCGCCGCATCGTCGAAGGCTATCTGGAGAGCGGCGAGCCGCTCGGTTCGCGCAATCTGTCCCGCCTGCTGCCGATGTCGCTGTCGCCGGCCTCGGTGCGCAACGTCATGAGCGATCTCGAAGATCTCGGCCTCATCTATTCGCCGCATATCAGCGCCGGCCGGCTGCCGACCCAGATCGGCCTGCGTTTCTTCGTCGATGCCTTCATGCAGGTCGGCGATCTCTCCGCTGAGGACCGCGCCAGCATCGACCGCCAGGTGCGGGCCGAAAGCGGCGGCAATCCAGTGGAATCGATGATGAACGAGGCGAGCCGCATGCTGTCGGGCATTTCGCGCGGCGCCGGCCTGGTCATCACCTCGAAAAGCGATCCGGTGCTCAAACATGTCGAGTTCATCCGGCTGGAGCCGACAAAGGCGCTAGCCGTGCTCGTCGGCGATCACGACCAGGTGGAAAACCGCATCATCGAGCTGCCGGCGGGCGTCACCTCCTCGCAGCTGGCCGAGGCGGCGAATTTTCTCAATGCCCACATGTCCGGCCAGACCCTGCCGGAGCTGCGCAAACAATTAAGTCAGCTGAAGGATAACGTCCGCCACGAACTCGATGCCCTGTCGCGTGATCTCGTCGAACGCGGCATTGCCGTCTGGGCCGGCAGCCCGGACGAGGGCAAGCCGGCGCAACTGATCATCCGCGGCCGCGCCAACCTGCTCGAAGGTCTCGCCGGCGCCGAGGATCTCGACCGGCTGCGGCTGCTGTTCGACGATCTCGAAAAGAAGGACAGCCTGATCGAGATCCTCAATCTCGCCGAAACCGGCTCGGGCGTGCGCATCTTTATCGGCTCGGAAAACAAGCTCTTCTCGCTGTCCGGCTCGTCGCTCATCGTCGCGCCCTATCGTGACGACGACGATCGCATCGTCGGCGCCGTTGGCGTCATCGGCCCGACGCGGCTCAATTATTCCCGTATCGTGCCGATGGTGGACTACACCGCCCAGCTCGTCTCCCGGCTTTCGCGCAATCCGCTTTGACGCCACCTTGAAGAAGACCGCGGAATTTTCGCTTCTTTGTCACGCAGACTTGATTTTTTTCGGTCAAACCTCGATATCGGGCGCATCTGAAGACACCAACCGGAGACCGTCATGACCGATGACACGACGAAAAACGGACCTGACGCAACTGCGGCCGATGCCGCAGCCGACGCCGCCGCCTACGTCGAGAACAATATTGCGCAGGAAGAGGCCCCCCAGCCGGACCCGCTCGAGCTTCTGAAAGCCGAAAACGGCGAACTGCGCGACCGCTATCTGCGCCTTGCCGCCGAGATGGACAATCTGCGCCGCCGCACCGAGCGTGAGGTCAAGGACGCCAAGTCCTATTCCGTCGCCGGTTTTGCGCGTGATATGCTCGCCGTCTCGGACAATCTGCGCCGGGCGCTGGATGCCATCCCTGCAGAGGTCAGGGATGGCGCCGATGCCGGCCTGACTACGCTGATCGAGGGCGTGGAGATGACAGAGCGCGCCATGCTGTCGACGCTCGAACGCCACGGCGTTCGCAAGCTGGAGCCGGTCGGCCAGAAGTTCGACCCGAATTTCCATCAGGCGATGTTCGAGGTGCCGAACCCGGATGTGCCGAACAACACGGTCGTCCAGGTCGTACAGGCAGGCTTTTCCATCGGCGAGCGCGTGCTGCGCCCGGCCATGGTCGGCGTCGCCAAGGGCGGCCCGAAGGCGGCCGAAGCCGAAACCAATTCGGTCTTCGACGAGAAGGACGCCTGAAACCTTCTCCCTTTGGAGAAGGATGCCGAAATCAGATGCGGGCGAAGCGTTCGATCAAAAGATCGAAGAAGCCGTCCGCATCGACCTGGCGCATGACTATTGCATTGCGCTTGCGCTCGGTGACATGCCACCAGTCCACGACCGTCATACCGACGGTGAGTTCGGACTGAATCTCGATCTCGACATTGCAGTCCCGGCCTTTGAAAAGCTCCGGCTTCAGCAGGTAGGCGATCACGGTCGGGTCATGCAGCGGCCCGCCATCGGAGCCGTATTTCTCGATATCGAAGCGTTCGAAGAATTCCAGCATCTCGACCATCGCCTTTGCCGGCGCCGTGCCGATCTCGGCCATGCGCCTCACCCTGTCCTTGCGGGTCAGCAACTGGTGCGTCACGTCAAGCGGCATCATAACGATCGGAACACCTGAGCGGAAGACGATATCGGCGGCCTCGGGATCGACGTAAATATTGAATTCGGCTGCCGGCGTGATGTTGCCGCCCTCGAAAAAGCCGCCGCCCATCATCACCAATTCGCGGATGCGCGGGGCGATGTCGGGCGCCTTCTGCAAGGCCATGCCGATATTGGTCAGCGGCCCGAGCGTGCAGAGCGTCACCGTGCCTTCATCCTCACGCCGCAGCGTCTCGATGATGAAGTCGACGGAATGCGCCGTCTGCAGCGCCATCGTCGGCTCGCTGAGTTCAGGGCCGTCGAGGCCGGTCTTGCCGTGCACATGTTCGGCGGTCACCAGCCTGCGGGCGATCGGCGCGTCGGCGCCGGCAAAGACCTTCGTCTCCGTCCGGCCGCAGAGTTCGCAGACGATGCGCGCATTGCGGCTGGTCAGCGAAAGCGGCACGTTGCCGGCGACCGTGGTGATCCCCAGCAGCTCCAGTTCGTCGGGACTGCCAAAGGCCAGCATGATGGCGGCCGCGTCGTCCTGGCCGGGATCCGTGTCGATGATGATCTTTCTTGCGCTTGCCATCCGATGCACCGTTTCCTTCATTTCTCGACACAAATCGGCACATTCTGCGCCGGCCCGTTTTGATGCGAGGCAGCCGGCGCTTTGTCAAGCAAGGAGCCGCCACCACCTTAAAATTGAGGGGCGGTGCCGAGACGTCGCCCGCGTCTTGCAGCACCGGGATGCGGTCCCCATATTAGCGGCATCCGGATGCTGCCCTAAAGGTCCGGGATGGTCGCTTGCATCAAGGACTTGAAAAGAGATGAGCCGCATTACCCCTTTCGCCAGCCCGCTCCTTCTGGGCTTCGATGCCATGGAAAAGACGCTGGAGCGCATTTCCAAGGCGAGCGACGGATATCCGCCTTACAATATCGAACGCATCGGCGCCGACAGCGGCGCGCCGGAGCGTCTGCGCATCACGCTGGCTGTCGCCGGTTTCGGCGAGGAAGAACTCGATGTTTCCATTGAGGAGAACCAGCTTCTGATTCGCGGCCGTCAAGTGGAGCAGGGCGAACGGGACTATCTCTATCGCGGGATTGCCGCCCGCCAGTTCCAGCGCACTTTCGTTCTGGCCGACGGCATGCAGGTGCTCGGCGCCGGCCTGAAGAACGGTCTGCTCTCCGTCGATCTAATTCGCCCCGAGCCCGCGCGTATGGTCAAGAAAATTAACATTTCGGTCTCACAGTAGCACAACGGTTTGTCGAACCGTTGGTCCCT
Organism: Rhizobium sp. F40D2; assembly: GCF_051810745.2. Lineage (NCBI taxonomy): Bacteria > Pseudomonadati > Pseudomonadota > Alphaproteobacteria > Hyphomicrobiales > Rhizobiaceae > Rhizobium > Rhizobium sp. F40D2. The sequence goes on along the minus strand of NZ_CM131436.1, from coordinate 1,197,033 downwards.
TCTTCCGGAGGAACAGGAATGTTGATGAAAGAAGCCACGTCTCACTTGACCAAATCCGAGCTTGCCCACATCGGCAGCGGCGAGGTCGCCTATATCAGAAAGATGCGCACCGAAGAGGTTGCCAAGTGCTTTCCCGAAGCGCCGGATATCGATCCGAACGTCGATCTCTGGGCACTTTTCGGCGCCGACGGCACGCCGATCCTCTTGACGGACAACCGCTCCAGCACCTTCTTCAAGGCTGCCGAGGACGAACTGAAGACGGTCAGCCTGCACTGACCGTCCAATAATGCCTGTCGTATTTCGCTGCTCTCGCGGTGCGCGGTCGTTTTAGCCGACTTGCCTGTGTTCGCGACATAGGCGCTGGCTACCTTCCGACGTTTTCCGTAGTCGATGACGTGGGAAAGGGCGGTAGCTTTGCCCTGAACCTCAGATCTTCCTGAATGTCAGATAGGCCGAAGACCGGCCCTCGCGCCGGGCCTTGGCCTCGTAACGTGTGCTCGGCCAGCCCTCATAAGGCGTCAACCAGTCCGCCGCATTGTCGGCCATCCAGTCGAAACCGCCATGGTCGCGGCATTTTAGCAACGTCCAGTTCACATAGGTGTCGATGTCGGAGGCGAAGCAGAACAGGGCGCCCGGCTTCAGCACGCGGTGAAAGCGGTCGAGATTGGTCTTCGAGACGAAGCGGCGTTTCCAGTGCTTTCGCTTTGGCCAGGGGTCGGGATAGAGCAGGTCGATCTGATCGAGCGAAGCATCCGGAAGCCAGTCGAGCAGCTGCGTCGCGTCGTCATTATAGACGCGGATATTGCGCGCCCCGGTCTCACCGATGCGCGACAGCAGCTTCTGCATGGAATTGACGAAGGGCTCGACGCCGATAAAGCCGGTCGAAGGTCTCTCCAGGGCGCGGTGGATCAGGTGTTCTCCGCCGCCGAAACCGATTTCCAGCCGCAATTTTTCGACCGGAGCCGGGAAGAGGGATGTCAGCGGCTCCGGTGGAGCCGCTGACAGATCGATCAGGAATGCCGGCAACAGGCTGTTCAGCGTCTCGGCCTGGTGTTCGCGCAGGGCCTTGCCCTTGCGGCGACCGAAGAAGGCTTCAGTCGCCCGGCCGCGGCGTTCCATATCCGTCATGCTTTATCTCAGGCCTTTACGCTTTCCTTGAGCGCCTTGACGAGGTCCGTGCGCTCCCAGGAGAACGAGCCGTCGCGGCCGGCCTTGCGGCCGAAATGGCCGTAAGCGGAGGTCTTCGCATAGATTGGCTTGTTGAGGTCGAGATGGCGGCGGATGCCCGACGGAGACAGGTCCATATTCTTGCGGATCGCCGCTTCGACCTGATCTTCGCTGAACTTGCCGGTGCCGTGCAGGTCGACATAGATCGATAGCGGCTGGGCGACGCCGATCGCGTAGGAAATCTGGATCGTGCAGCGGTCGGCAAGGCCGGCGGCAACGACGTTTTTCGCCAGATAACGGGCGGCATAAGCAGCCGAGCGGTCGACCTTCGTCGTGTCCTTGCCGGAGAATGCGCCGCCGCCATGCGGAGCGGCACCGCCGTAGGTGTCGACGATGATCTTGCGGCCGGTGAGGCCCGCATCGCCGTCCGGTCCGCCGATGACGAACTTGCCGGTCGGGTTGATGTACCACTTGCAATCGTCAGCGATCTTCAGTTCGCCGAGCGCTTCGCGGATATAGGGCTCGACGACGGCGCGGACCTTCTTCGAATCCCAGCTTTCGTCGAGATGCTGGGTCGAAAGCACGATCGACGTTGCTTCGGACGGCTTGCCGTCGACGTAGCGCACGGTCACCTGGCTCTTGGCATCGGGGCCGAGCTTGGCGACTTCGCCGTCACCCTTCTTGCGGGCAGTTGCGAGCAGCTGCAGGATCTTGTGGGAATAATAGATCGGAGCTGGCATCAGGTCCGGCGTCTCGCGGCAGGCGTAACCGAACATGATGCCCTGGTCGCCGGCGCCCTCGTCGCCCTGCTGGTCGGCGGCGCTGTCGACGCCCTGCGCGATGTCGGCCGACTGCGAGTGCAGGAGCACGTCGATCTTGGCCTTCTTCCAGTGGAAGCCGTCCTGCTCGTAACCGATATCCTTGATGGCGCGGCGGGCGGCGGCCTTGAACTTCGAAGGATTGATGACGTCCTTGCCGTCCTTGTCCTTCTTCATCAGGCTCGGCGGCAGGCGGACTTCGCCGGCGATGACGACGCGGTTGGTGGTCGCCAGCGTTTCGCAGGCAATGCGCACGCCCCACGGATTGACGCCTGTTTTGGCCGCTTCGCGGTAGACCAGATCGACGATCTCGTCGGAGATGCGGTCGCAGACCTTGTCCGGATGACCTTCGGCAACAGATTCGCTGGTAAAGAGATAATTCGCGCGCATTCCGGGATTCCCCTCAAAGAACAAAAGCTAGCTAGTAGGTACTCAGTTCGAGGCCTCATGACAAGCGCAGAAGGACATAAATATATCTTTATATCTGCGGCAAAGTGACAAATTTTGCCCCAAAAACGCAAAAAAGGCGGCCTTTCGACCGCCTTTGGGATTCTACGATTGGTGTGGCTCAGTCGGAGTCGGCCTCGGCTGCCAGAGCCTTCACCAGCTCCACGACCTTGCGACGAACCTTCGGATCGGAAATCTTGACGAAGGCGCGGTTGAGCTGCAGGCCTTCGGAAGAGGAGAGGAAATCGACGACGTAATTCGAGCTGGAGGCTTCGGCCATGCCGCCGCCGGCGCCTGCATGTTCGCCGGGTGCGTCCTCGAAGAAAAAGGAAACCGGAACATTGAGGATGTTCGAGATATTCTGCAGACGGCTTGCGCCGACGCGGTTGGTACCTTTTTCGTATTTCTGGATCTGCTGGAATGTGATGCCGAGGCTTTCGCCGAGTTTTTCCTGGCTCATGCCCAGCATTGTTCGGCGAAGACGAATACGGCTACCAACGTGGATGTCGATCGGATTCGGCTTCTTTTTGTTTTCAATCATGGTCGTGCCCTAGCTAAGAATTTCAACCTGTTTAACCGGCATGCCCCTGATCCATCCCAAACGCCACGTTGCAAGCGGTGAGAACCCACCTTTGAACATACGTCCGGAACGCCGATTGTCATCACTATGCAATTTTAGGGGTTTTTGGTCAATTCAACCCGGAAATAAAACCTCTGCGAGAAACCAGCGCAATCAAAATGAGCAGCGCCTCGATCAACCAGAAGTATGTTTGCCGGGGCAATGTCGTCCCCGCTTCTGCGCCGAACCTATCAACGGTTGCATCAATAAAGCCGGTTTGTTCGAGATCGAGGCCGGCAATAATCTCCCCCTGTGCATTCACAATTGCTGAAATACCACTGTTGGCGTCGCGAATCAGCGGCAGTCCGGTTTCGACGGCCCGCACCCGGGCCTGCTGGAAGTGCTGATAGGGGCCGGGCGTCGCACCGAACCAGGCATCATTGGTGATATTGAGGATCGCATTGGCGTCTTCGATGTCGCCGGTCATTTCATCTGGGAAAATGATCTCGTAGCAAATCAGCGGATAGAGATTGAGCCCGCCGGGCAGCGCCAGCAGATGCCGGCTTGCCGCCGCCGAAAACCCTCCCGGCATTTCGACGACGTTCTGGATGCCGAATTCGGTGAGCATGTCCTCGAAGGGCAGGTATTCGCCGAACGGCACCAGATGCACCTTGTCGGAGGCGGCGATGATTTGACCGCGGCCGTCGATCACGTAGATAGAATTATAGTAGCGCGTCGGCGTGCCGGGTCCCATCTCCTCGGCGCGCACGGCCCCGGCGATCAGGATCTGGTTGTCGTCGAGCGTATCGGCGATCCGCGTCAGCGCATCCTGGTTGTCGGTCAGGATGAAGGGGATGGAGGTTTCCGGCCAGACGATGATATCGGGCTTGCGTCCGCCATTTTTCGGTGTTTCGGCCGACAGCTTCAGATGCGTCTCGAAGATCGCATTGCGGTCGGCGTCGTTGTCCATCTTCGCCGCCTGGTCGATATCAGGCTGCACCAGCCGCACCACCGGACGCTTATCTTCAGGCAAGGCTTCGGCCCGCGGCGCGACATAGAGGGCATAAGCGCCGTAGCCGAGATGGGCGGCAAACAGCAGGACGGCGATCGCGATACCCGCCCGCGCGCCTTGCCGGGTGCCGACAAGAGCCGGGGCGGAGAAGACGAAGACGGCAAGGGCGGTCACGCCCATTGCCCCGATCACATGCGCCGACTGCATCATCAGTGGAACCGGCATCATGCCGTAGCCGATGGCGTTCCAGGGGAAGCCTGTCAAGATCACGCTTCGCAGCCATTCCATCAGCCCAAAGCCGGCCGCCAGTGCGGCGATCCGTCCCATGCCGTCGGACCAGAAGATGCGGGCAAGCGCGGCCGCCAGCCCGTAAAAAATCGCCAGACAGGCCGGCAGCCCGAGAATGGCGAGCGGCAGCGCCCAGGCGAATTCCTCCTGATCGACCAGCAGCGCATGGCCGAGCCACCAGAGACCGGCGACGAAATAGCCGAAGCCGAACAGCCAGCCGGTGGCAAACGCCGGCCACAACCTGCCAATCAGGCCGCTGTCAGGCGAAGCCGCCGCCCCGTCGATCAGCCAGACGAGCAGCGTGAAGGAGACGAACATTGCTGCGAAGAAGCCAAAGGGCGGCAGCGCCAGCACGGCGAATGCTCCAGCGGCGATGGCCAGCAGCGACCGTTTGAAACCCCAGACGAGGATAACCCTGTCCGCAAGCCGCTCCATGCGCACTCCCATCAAACCGCGAATCAACCCATTCGCAGTCTTTCAAAAAAGCCGCTCTTTGTCGTGTCAGTTGGCGGTCGATTCCGCCGGCCGCTCGTCGCCGGCGTCGGAGCCGGGTGGGATGTCGCCATCCACCTTGGCGCGGCGGCGGATCGCATGGCGCTTGCGGGTGATGCGCAGCCGCTTGATGCGGCGCGGATCGGCGTCGAGAATGTGGAATTCGAAGCCCGGCAGCGCCTGCACGACCTCGCCGCGGACCGGGATGCGGCCGAGCGCGGAGAAGATCAGGCCGCCCAGCGTATCGACCTCGTCGACCTGCTCGCTGATGTCGAAATCCGGCCCGATCGCTGCGGCGATCTCTTCCAGTTCGACGCGGGCGTCGGCGATGAAGACGTCTTCGGCAACCCGCTTGAACATCACCTCTTCGTCGTCATGTTCGTCGTCGATGTCGCCGACCACCATTTCGACGATGTCCTCATGCGAGGCGAGCCCGTCGGTGCCGCCATATTCGTCGATGACCAGCGCCATCTGCGTGCGGTTCACCTGCATGCGGCGCAACAGGTCGGAGGCCAGCATCGACGGCGGCACGAACAGGATCTTGCGGATGATGCCGGCTTCAGTCAGCGTCTTCTGCAAGTCGACGCGGGCGAGATCCAAATTCGGCTTGGCCGGCCGCGTGGTCTTCTGGATATTTTCGGGCGCAACATCGATCGCCGGCAGCGCCGGCAGGGCAACGGCCGGTTTCGTCGGGCCGCGGCGTTTGTTGCGCGCCTGCTTGGCGACATAGGAGAGCAGATCGCGGATATGCACCATGCCGCGCGGATCGTCGAGCGTATCGGCATAGACCGGCATGCGCGAGCGGCCGGATTCCTCGAACAGGATCATCAGCTCGCCGAGGGTGATGTTCTGGTCGACCGCCTCAATATCGGCGCGCGGCACCATCACGTCGGCGACACGCACCTCGCGAAAGCGCAGGATATTGTGCAGCATTGCCCGTTCGTCGGGCGAAAAGGCGTCGTCGCCGGCCGCATCGGTCATCAGCGCGTCGGCAAGATCCTCGCGCAGCCGCGAGCCCTGCTGCGGGCGAAGGATGCGCGCGGCGCGCGACCAGAAGGATTGAGATCGGCCCGATGGCCGACTACTACTGCCCGCCTCGTCCGAAGAGGAGGATGGCTCGGAGTCCTTGGCGTCTGCCGCCGGCTTCGTCGTAAAGTCGCTCATGGTTCCATTTTAAGGTCTTGACCCTCGTAGGGATCAGATAGGCCGAGCTGCGCCAAAATGCGAGTCTCCAGCCCCTCCATAATTTCGGCTTCGGCACTATTCATATGGTCGTAGCCGAGAAGATGCAAGAAACCGTGCACCAGAAGATGGGTCAGGTGGTCGTCGAAACTCTTTTCGAGCTCGATGGTTTCCCGCTCTACCGTCTCCCGGGCGATGATGATGTCGCCAAGCATCGGACCCGGCATTTTGCCGGGCCGAACCGGAAAGGCCGGAAAGGAGAGCACGTTGGTGGCCTTGTCCTTGCCGCGCCATTCGGCGTTGATGTCTTGGATCGAGGCGTCGTCGGTGAAGACAAGCGAAACCTCGGGCGGCATGGTCGGGAAGGGCTGCTTCTCGCTGTCGCGGAGATAGACCACGGCTGCGCCGAGCACGCGTTCGCAAAGGACAGAAGCGTCTCCTCGCCGGGCCAGCCGATGTCGTCGACGCTGATCTGGATATCGAGTTCTGCCATCAGTCCTGCCGGCTGACTGCTTCGGCTTCGGCGGCATAGGTGGAATCATAGGCCCTGACGATGCGCCCGACCAGCGGATGGCGGACGACGTCGGTATCCTTGAAACGCACGATCGAGATGCCCTCGACGCCGTTCAGAAGCTGCAGCGCCTCGACGAGGCCGGATTTGACGCCGCGCGGCAGGTCGATCTGGCTCGGGTCGCCGGTGATGATCATCCGCGCATTCTCGCCGAGACGCGTCAGGAACATCTTCATCTGCATCGATGTCGTGTTCTGCGCTTCGTCGAGGATGATGGCGGCATTGGCAAGCGTGCGGCCGCGCATGAAGGCGAGCGGCGCGATTTCGATGACGCCGGCGGTGATCGCCCGGTCGACCTTGTCGGCGGGGATCATGTCGTAGAGCGCATCATAGAGCGGGCGAAGATAGGGATCGACCTTTTCCTTCATGTCGCCAGGCAGGAAGCCGAGGCGCTCGCCTGCTTCGACGGCCGGGCGCGACAGGATGATCTTTTCGACCGCGCCGCGCTCCAGGAGCTGGGCGGCATGGGCGACGGCGAGATAGGTCTTGCCGGTGCCGGCCGGGCCGACGCCGAAGACAAGCTCGGCCCGTTCCAGCGCCCGGATATAAGCGTCCTGCGTCGGCGTGCGGGCAATGATCGTCTTCTTGCGGGTGGAAACCTGCGCCATCGTCAGCTTGGCCTTGCGCTCCATGGTGGGAAGGCTGAGCTGATCGTCGGCGGCGACCGACATGCGGATTGCGCCCTCGACGTCGGATCGTTCCACGCTGCCGCCTTTCTGAAGTTTTTCATAGAGATAGTCGAGCGTGCGCCGCGCCTGGTTGGTGGTCACGACATCGCCTGTGATGACGACCGAATTGCCGCGGGCCCGCGCATCGATGTTGAGCCGTTCCTCGAGCAGCTTGAGGTTCTGGTCGAATTGACCGAAGAGCTCGCTGGCGAAGCGGTTGTTCTCGAACGTCAGGACGAAGTGATTGGAGTCGCTCGGCGTGCGGGGGTGGCGCGGTGAAGAAGAAACCAATTCTTGTCCGTTCAAGCGGTCGGGCTCCTTGGGTTAAACCGCAGCCTCTGCGTGTTCGGCAAACAGGCTGTTGTTTCCGGTTCCGGTGATTCGCACTTTAATAATGTCACCGATTTGCGATGCTTTTGCATCAATATTCACGGATTGAAGCCAGGGAGAGCGGCCGATCAGCTGTTCCGGCATGCGACCGGGCTTTTCAAGCAACAGGTCGATCTCTTTGCCGATGCAGGATTCGGCAAATTCCTGCTGCTGCTTCAGGAGAAGCGCTTGCAGGCGTTCCAGCCGTTCTGCCTTGATCTCTTCCGGCACCTGGTCCTTCAGTTCCGCGCCGGGCGTGCCCGGCCGTGTCGAGTATTTGAACGAAAAGGCCTGCGCATAACGGACCTCCTCCACAAGCCTGAGTGTATCCTCAAAATCGGCGTCTGTCTCCCCCGGAAAGCCGGTAATGAAATCGCCCGACAGCGCGATATCGGGCCGCACCTTGCGGATGCGCGCAATCAACGTCAGATATTCGGCCGCCGTGTGGCGCCGGTTCATGGCTTTGAGGATACGGTCGGAGCCCGATTGCACCGGCAGGTGCAGGTAGGGCATCAGCGCCCGGAGATCGCGATGGGCGTCGATCAGCCGGTCGTCCATGTCACGCGGATGGCTGGTGGTATAGCGCAGCCGCGCAAGGCCGGGGATCTCGGCAAGCCGGTAGAGCAGGTCGCCGAGGCTCCATGCCTCGCCCAGCGGCCCGGCGCCGTGCCAGGCATTGACGTTCTGCCCGAGCAGGGTGATCTCGCGCACCCCGCCTTCCACGAGCTTTTCGGCTTCCTCGACGATCTGGGCAACCGGCCGCGACACTTCCGAGCCGCGCGTATAGGGCACGACGCAGAAGGTGCAGAACTTGTCGCAGCCCTCCTGCACCGTCAGGAAGGCGGTGACACCGCGGGCGCGGATCTTCCGGCTCTCGGCAATCGGCAGATGCTCGAACTTGTCCTCGATCGCATATTCCGTATCGACGACGCGCTGGCCCTCCTTGGCCCGGCGTAGCGCCTCCGGCAGGCGGTGATAGGTCTGCGGGCCGATGACGACGTCGACGGCGGGTGCCCGGCGCAGGATCTCCTCGCCTTCGGCCTGGGCGACGCAGCCGGCAACGCCGATCATCATCTCCCGTCCGTCCGCCGCCTTCTTCTTTTTCATGTCGCGCAACCGTCCGAGCGCCGAATAGACCTTCTCGGCCGCCTTCTCTTTGATATGGCAGGTGTTGAGCAGAACGAGGTCTGCCTCTTCCATATCTTCAGTCGGTTCGTAACCGTCGCGGGCGAGCGCATCGCTCATGCGCGTGGAATCATAGACGTTCATCTGGCAGCCATAGGTCTTGATGAAGACCTTGCGGCTGTTGGAGCCGTCGCGCAGGCCCTCGTTCGGGATTGCCTGCTGGGCCTGGAGAAGAGCGCTGTCCTGTGTCATGGGGCGCTATTTAGTGGTTTTTGCCGCCCGAGAAAATCGAAATCTTCTTTCAGGAGATTTCCCGTCCGCGCAGGCGGCTGTTCAACAGGTTGCGGATGCGCGCGGTGATGGTCGCGCTCACTTCCTTACGATTGGTGTCGGCGCGGTATTGCACGGCCTCGCCGAAGGAAACCTCTGCGTCGATCGCGCCGCATCGCACGATATCGATCAGGTGCGGCAGCAGCTCGATATCCCCCGGCCAGGCGGCGAGCGGCCGGTGGTAGCGGCCCATGGCGATGCCGTGCACCCTGGTATAGGCAACCGCCACCGGCTGCACCGCGACGGTTCCGGTCGGCGAAGCGGGCACGGCCATGGCGGCGGCGCCGAACAGCGAGGACTTGACCTCCAGCAGCCGGTTGCCGTCCGAGGTCGTGCCCTCTGGAAAGAGCACGACGATTTCGCCATCGGCCATGCGCCCGGCGATCTCATTTGCCTGATGGCCGGTCTTGCGCCTCTCCTCGCGCACGACGAAGACGCTCTTCTGCAGCTTGGCGAGTGTGCCGAAGATCGGCCAGTCGGCCACTTCGATCTTGGCGATAAATGCGACATCGGCAACCGCCGACAACACCATGATATCCATCCAGGACGAATGATTGGAGCAGAGCATCAGCGGCCGGCGCTCGTCCAGCCCTCCGGTGACGCGGACGCGGATGCCGAGACAATAGCAGACGATACGGTGCCAGAGGCGCGGCAGCCGTCGCCGCAGCCGCCAGTCGAAACGCAGGGCGAGCAGTTGCAGTGGCACGAGCACGATGCTGACGGTCAGGATGACGACCGCAGCACAGGCAATGCGCAGCCAGGCGATCAAATGCTGGTCTCCCCGGCGGCCATTGCTTCAGAGGTCTTCCTTCTTCAGCGGAACGCCGTAGAGCTCCAGCCGGTGGTCGACCAGCTTGAAGCCGTGCTCGCGGGCGATGCGCTCCTGCAGCGCCTCGATCTCCGGCGAGCGGAATTCGATGACCGTGCCGGTCTTCAGGTCGATCAGGTGGTCGTGATGCTCTTCCGGCACCGTTTCATAGCGCGAGCGACCGTCGCGGAAGTCGTGGCGGGCGATGATGCCAGCATCCTCGAACAGTTTCACCGTGCGGTAGACGGTCGAGATCGAGATCTTCGCATCGACTTTCACGGAGCGGCGGTAGAGCTCTTCGACATCCGGATGGTCTTCCGAATCTTCGAGGATGCGCGCGATCACGCGGCGCTGCTCGGTCATGCGCATGCCGCGTTCGGTGCAAAGCTCCTCAAGGGTCTTGGCTACATCAGGCATGGCCCGCCTTCAAAAGATATTCGTCCTGCGACAATGCCGGACGGCGTTTGCGCCCGCCAGCATGTCATCTCTCTGTCAGGGAACTAGCGAAGAACGCGCTTCATGACAAGCGCCGTGGAGAGGGCGCCGTTTTCCTGCTTGTAATAACCCTTGCGTTCCCCGACCTTTTCGAAGCCGAGCTTGCGATAGAGGCCAAGCGCTGCCGTATTGCCGTCGTCGACCTCGAGAAACATGCTCTCGCCGCCGCGTGCGCGGGCTTCCCGCATTGCCGCCTGCATCAGCCGCCAGCCAAGGCCGGCGCGGGCGACCTTCGCCTGCACGGCGATCGTCAGGATTTCCGCCTCGCCGGCGACATGGCGGGCAAGGATGAAGCCGGGAAGCGGCTTTTTCAGGATGGCATTGGTCTGGCGCGCGACGAAGCCGAACACGGTGTCCTGCATCAGCAACCCATGAAATTCACCATCGCCCCAGGGCCGGGCAAAACGCTCACCGTGCAGGACGGCGACATCGCGGCAATCCTCGCGCTCCATGGCGATGATCTCGAATTCCGGCTTCAGCGTCAGATAGGCTTCCAGCATCGTCATACTCGTCGGGCAATCGCATACCCGGCTTGCGGCTTGGCATCGGGTCCGCGCAGATAAAGGGGCTTCGGCTTTCCGGCATCAGGGGAGGCGGCAGCACCGAGGCGCGCCACGACAGAGATCGGGAGATTGTTGGCGTGATCGCCATGCGCGCCCGCCTTCAGCAGCGGCGTCGCCGAACCGGTGATCTCGCCGTCGAAGCCTGCGGCAAAAGCCTGCGCTTGCGCAACGCTCAACGCCCGTGGCGCGTCGAGGGCCGAACCGTCCGATGAAAAGGACTGGAGGTAGATTTCGTCCCGCTTGGCGTCCATCGCGGCCAGCACGGCGCGGCCGGGCGTCTTTTCGTGCTGGGCTGATGCCATGACCTCGAGCGTGGTGACACCGACGGCGGGCACATTGAGGGAAAGCGCAAAACCGCGGGCTGCGGCAACGCCGACGCGGATACCGGTAAACGAGCCGGGGCCAATGGTGACGGCAATGCGGTCGATATCGGAAAGCGCCATATCAGCCTGATCGAGCGCGCGATCGACGATACCGATCAGATGTTCAGCATGCCCCTTGCCGATCATGTCCGATGCCTCCCCCAGCATCGTATTCCTGCCGCTGTCGTAAACGGCGGCAGCGCAGTCTACACCTGCCGTGTCGAGCGCCAGAACAATCATGCCATCAATTTCCGAAAAATCTATTGTCGCCTGATCATAAATTCGTCTGGCCGAACGACAGATGAACGGCCGGACGAACGCCAGAATTTTTAAGCGGCAATCACTTCCTGCACTTCCGGAACGAAATGACGCAGCAGGTTCTGGACGCCGTGCTTCAGGGTTGCCGTCGAAGACGGGCAGCCGGCGCAGGAACCCTTCATGTTCAGATAGACCTTGCCGTCCTTGAAGCCGCGGAAGGTGATGTCGCCGCCGTCCTGGGCAACGGCGGGGCGCACGCGGGTCTCCAGCAACTCTTTGATGGTCAGCACGATCGACTCGTCGCCTTCGTCAAAAAACTCGTCGCCGGCGTCAACGTCTTCCGAGAGAATGGAGGCGTCGCCCATGACAGGCTTGCCCGACATGAAATGCTCCATGATCGAGCCCAATATAGCCGGCTTAAGATGCTGCCATTCGGCATCGTCCTTGGAGACGGAAATGAAATCATAGCCGAAATAGACGCCGGTGACGCCCGGTATTTCGAACAGGCGGGCAGCGAGCGGCGAAGCTTCGGCTTCCTCCGCGCTGCGGAACTCGGCCGTGCCGCTTTCCATCACCACCTTGCCCGGCAGGAACTTCTGCGTGGCGGGGTTCGGCGTGGCTTCGGTCTGAATGAACATCTGGGTCTCCATGCGGCCGGCCCATGCCTCGCCGTCTTTAGAACTCTTCAAAAGAAGATAAGCCGATTGCTGGTGCCATTCAAGAGATTTTTACTCAAGAAATTATTAGCAGAGGGCGTCGATTTCTTCATTCGTCAGCGTATCCGGCAGCACGGTGACCGGGATCGGAAACGCCGCCGCGCGGCCGGCGATCGACGAGACCAGCGGTCCCGGGCCTTCCTTCGCCGAACCGGCGGCCAGAACGAGGATCGCCACATCACGGTCGTCCTCGATGACGGCGTTGATCTGTTCGGCCGCACCACCTTCGCGGATGACGATCTCCGGCTCGATGCCGATCGTCTCGCGCACGATCTGGGCGATCTTGGCAACGACCGCCTCGGCCTCCTCGCGCGCCTCGGCCCGCATGATCGCCTCGACGCCGAGCCATTGCTGGAAATCCCCGTCGGGAATGACGTAGAGCAGCACCAGTCCGCCATTGGAATTCTTCGCGCGCCGGCCGGCATAATGAACGGCGCGCTGGCATTCGGGTGTACCGTCGATCACCGCCATGAATTTGCGGCGATGACCTTCGAGCCGTGAGAGTCGCTTCGATACCATGGCGCGGACTCTGACACCCGAAGCGGAAAATTTGCAAGCCCAGTTTTTCCTCTTCTCCCCGCCGGGGGAGAAGAACAGATCACCCTCAGTAAAGGAAGCCGATCACATCGCGGACTTGGCTCATCGTCACCTCGGCGCGGGCCCTGGCCCGTTCGCCGCCCCTGCGCAGGATGGCGTCGATATGGGTGGTATCGTCCATCAGGCGGCGCATCTCGCCGGTGATCGGCGCCAGCACATGGATGGCGAGATCGACCAGCGCCGGCTTGAAGACGGAGAATTGCTGGCCGCCGAATTCGGCAAGCACCTCGGCCTTGGATTTGTCGGACAGCGCCGCATAGATCGCCACCAGATTGTCGGCTTCCGGCCGGCCTTGCAGCCCGTCCACCTCGCTCGGCAAGCCGTCCGGGTCGGTCTTTGCCTTGCGGATCTTCTTCGAGATCGCGTCCTCGTCATCCATCAGGTTGATGCGCGAGAGGTCGGAAGGGTCGGATTTCGACATTTTCTTGGTGCCGTCGCGCAACGACATGACCCGTGGCGCCGGCCCGCCGATCAGCGGCTCGACCATGGGGAAATAGGCATGCACCGGCTCGTTGCCGACGGTGATGTCGACGCCGTAGCCGGTCTTGCGAATATGCTCGGCAAAATCGAGGTTGAACTTCATCGCGATATCGCGGGCAAGTTCCAGATGCTGCTTCTGATCCTCACCAACCGGCACATGGGTGGCGCGATAGACAAGAATGTCGGCCGCCATCAGGCTCGGATAGGCGTAGAGGCCAAGCGAGGCCTGCTCGCGGTCCTTGCCGGCCTTGTCCTTGAACTGCGTCATGCGGTTCATCCAGCCGATGCGGGCGACGCAATTGAAGATCCAGGCAAGCTCGGCATGCTGCGGCACGGCCGACTGGTTGAAGACGATATGCTTTTCCGGATCGATGCCGGCGGCGATGAAGGCGGCGGCGATCGAGCGCGCCTGGCTCTGCATATCCTCATGCACGAGCTGGGCGGTGAGCGCATGCATGTCGACAACGCAATAGATGCAGTCATTGCCCTCCTGCAGCGCCACGAAGCGGCGGATCGCGCCGAGATAATTGCCGAGATGCAGATTGCCGGTCGGCTGCACGCCGGAGAATACGAGTTTCTTGAATTCGCTCATGTCGTCCTCAATAGGCTGGTGGAGGGCCTACAGCGCCGCGCGTTTTTTGAAACGCGCAAAGGACGCTGTAACATTTCAGGCTGCGCAGCAGAGCTGTTCGCCCATGTTGCTAACGCCGCGGCTTATGCACGGGCAGCCGATCGCAATCAAGAGGTTCAGCCTGCGGCATGCTGGATCAGATCGAAGCTGTTGCCATAGGGATCGGCAAACACCGCGACCGTGCCGTAAACCTCATGCCGCGGCGCTTCCGGAAAGCGCACGCCGGCTGCAAGCAGCGCGGTATGGTCGCGGGCGAAATCATCGGTCTTCAGAAAGAAGCCGACACGGCCGCCCGTCTGATTGCCGATCGCCGCCCGCTGCGTGTCGTTTGCGGCCTGCGCCAGCAGAAAGGCTGCCCCGTCTCCAGCCATGGCTCCGCCTCTGGGCTTCACCACCACCCAGCGCTTGCCCTCCGGCTGCGGCTCGTCCTGAAGGCAATCGAAACCGAGGGCGTCGCAATAGAATGCCTTGGCGCGGTCGTAGTCGTCGACGACGAGGGTGACGAGGAAAAGCGACTGGATCGTCATGTCATATCTCCTGATTGAGATGTTTATTCCCATTTGGATCGGCAATATCCGTTATTTTAAGCCAAAATGATCAAGCCGTTTACTCACAATTGAGTATAAAATTTCACAGAAAAGCTTTTATTGAACTGAAAATCCTCGGCCGCGCAGGCGCGACCCCATGGCCGCCCTGTCAACCGCCAGGAGGAACCATGCAGAACGCCAGTTTGCTCGCCATGGCAGGCCTTTTCGCCTTACAATCCGCAACCAGCGCCGTCGGTCAAGACAGCAAGCGGCCGGCCATTGATCTTCCCAAGCAGGAGGCACGCCTTGCCTACACGGTCCAGACCGTCAGCGTCCACGCCGGCTGTTTTCCCGCGCGTCTTCGGGCGGTGCTATCGCATATCGCCGCAAAAACCGGACGTCGGCCGATGATCACCTCCGGCCTCAGGGCGCATCCCCGCCGCCATGGCTCCCTGCATGGAAAATGCCTGGCGGCCGATATCAGGATGCCGGGCCTGTCGGAACGCACCATCATCGCCGCCGCCAGAAGCGCGCCCGGCATTGGCGGCATCGGCACCTATTGCAACGGCATCGTCCATGTCGATGTCGGGCCGCAGAGGCGATGGGTCGATTGTTGAAGCAATCCAGGAGAGTGCCGCTCGGCCTTGCAAATGGCTGTCCGGTTTTGTGCGGGCGAAGACCCTCCTCACAAGGGGGAGGGGTCTTGGATAGTGGCTCGACCCCGGTCGGTGGCGGCAGCCGGATGAGGGCTGCTCTCGGCAATCTCTCTAGCCTTGTGCATCCTCTGCTGCCGCCGGCTTGCGGTTCAGATTGCGGCGGATCATGCCGAGATCGGCCCCGCCGATCAGGAAGGCGGCGGTGAAATAGACCAGCATGGAAATCGCGATCAGCAGTCCCAGCGTGCCGATCTTGGTCAGAAGCGGCGCGCCTGATGCAAGCCAGGGTGCGAAATACTGCTTGAGGAAGACGATGGCCGCGCCCATGATCGCCGCCGCGACGATCAGCAGGGCGGTGCGTTTTGCCAGCGCCCATTCCCATGTCAGATGGCCGCGGCGCAACAGCGTGGTGAACAGCAGCACGGTGCTGATCCAGCCGGCGGTGGCTTCGGCAACGGCGATGCCGGGCGCGCCCATAAAGGGAAAGAGGGTGAGCGCCGTGGCGCAGTTGGTCGCAACCGCGACCGCCGAGAAGCGCATCGGCGTCTTGGTGTCCTCGCGCGCGTAGAAGCCCGGCTGCAGCGCCTTGATCAGCACGAAGGCCGGCAAGCCGATGCCGTAGATCGCCAGGATCGCGCCGACGACGGCGGTGTTTTCCTGATGGAAGGCGCCGCGCTCGTAGAGCACGCGGATGATCTCGTCGGAGAGGATCCACAGCGCGAAGGCGGCGGGGATCGTCATGAACAGCACGAATTCGATCGAGCGGTTCTGCAGGTTTCCGGCTTCGCGCAGGTTGCCGCCCTTCAGCGCCCGGGCAAGTTCCGGCAGCAACACCACGCCGACGGCGACGCCGACGACGCCGAGCGGCAGCTGATAGATCCGGTCGGCATATTGCAGGGCTGCGATCGCGCCGTCGCGGGAGGAGGCGATTGCCTGGCCGATCAACTGGTTGATCTGGGTGATGCCGCCGGTCACCGCGGCCGGCACCGCAAGGATCAGCAGCCGCTTGACGTTCGGCGTCATCTTCGGGAAGCGGAAACCGATGCTCATGCCCGCCGCAAGCACGCCGATATAGACGACCGCGAGCTGCAGCACGCCGGCGGCAAGAACACCCCACGAGAGATACCAGGCCGTCGCCAGCGGATCGGCGCCGGTATAGAGCGCATAAAATAGCGCCCCGATCATCACCACGTTGAGGAAAACCGGCGCGATGGCGGCGGCGAAGAAATGATGCAGCGAATTCAGCATGCCGCTCATCATCGCCGTCAGCGACATGCACATCAGATAGGGAAACATCACCGCCGCCATGCGGATGGTGATCGAGAACTTGTCGGGATCGTCGGCAAAACCCGGCGCGATGACGAAACGCACCAAAAGCGGCATGGCGAGCTCCATCACGATGGTGATGAGCAGCAGCACCGAAAACAGCACGCCGAAGACTTCCTCCGAAAAACGCTTGGCGCCTTCCGTGCCGTTCACCTCGATCTCCTTGGCAAACAGCGGTACGAAGGCGGCGTTGAAGGCGCCCTCGGCAAACAGCCGGCGAAACAGGTTCGGGAAGCGGAAGGCGGCGTAGAAGACGTCGGCCATCGGACCGGTGCCGAGTGCAGCCGCCATCAGTGTTTCGCGGGCGAAGCCGAAGATGCGGCTGCCGAGGGTGGCGCCGCCGACGGTTGCGAATTTCTTGACCAGACTCATGCTTGGGGGCTCATGCGGGGGAATCGGCTTTCTTTTCGGTTGACGGCGATGTCCGGGCGGTGGCGGCGGGCGCGATGATGCCGGAGGGCATGCGCTCGCGCAGTTCGTCTTCCTCCTCGGCCATGACGGCCTTCAATCGGGCGGTGATGTTGGCGCGCTTGCTGTCGCCGGATATTTTCTGGCCGACCAGGTCGGTGACGTAGAAGGTGTCGATCACCTTCTCGCCGAAGGTGGTGATGCGGGCCGACTGGATGTCGAGCGACAGATCGGAGAGCACGGCGGTGATCTCAGACAAGAGGCCCGGCCGGTCGAGGCATTCGACCTCGATGACCGTGAACTTGTTCGACAGACTGTTGGTGATGTTGACCGACGGCGGAATGACGAAGGCCTTGCTCTTCTTGCGATGGCGCGCCCGTGTGGCAATGACCTCGGGCAGCCGCTTGCGGCCGGACAGCACGTCCTCGATCATCCGTCCGATCGTCGCGGCCCGGCGAAGCTCGTCGGCATCGTCGGTAAATTCGCGGCTGACATGGATGGTGTCGAGCGCCCGACCGTCCGACGTCGTGAAGATCTGCGCGTCGACGATGTTGGCGCCGGCCGCAGCACAGGCGCCGGCGATAACGGCAAGCAGGCGCGGATGGTCGGGTGACAGCACGGTGATTTCGGTGATCGCGTGGAAACTGTCGGTGCGCACCGTGGTGGCGAGCGCCTGGCCGGCTTTGTCGGCCTGGCGAATGAAATGGGCGTGGCGGATCTGGTCTTCCAGCGGCACCGAGAGCAGATAGGGCTGGTAGTGCAGCTTGGTATAGGTGTTGCGGTCCTTCTGGCTCCAGTCGGCAAGCGCGGCATGCAGCGCCTCGGCGGCGGCATTGGCGCGCTCCTTGCGGGAGACTTCCGAAAAACCGCCGGCCAGCAGCAGCTCGGTTTCATAATAGAGCGTTCGCAGAAGCTGGCCTTTCCAGCCGTTCCAGACCCCGGGGCCGACGGCGCGGATATCGCAGATCGTCAGGATCAACAGCAACTTCAGCCGGTCGAGCGACTGCACCCGCTCGGCGAAATCGGTGATCGTTTTGCGGTCGGTGAGGTCGCGGGTCTGCGCCACCATCGACATCGTCAGATGTTCCTCGATCAGCCAGACGACGATTTCCGTCTGCTTCTGCGACAGGCCGAAGCGGTTACAGAGCTTGCGGGCGATGCGGGCGCCGGCGATCGAATGATCCTCCTGGCGGCCCTTGGCGATGTCGTGCAGGAGAACCGCGACATAAAGCGCCTCGCGGTCTTCGATACCTGAGAACAGCTTGTTGGCGAGCGGATGCAGATCCTCGGCGCGCGCCTGATCGATCTCGGAGAGCACGTCGACAGTGCGGATCAGATGTTCGTCGACCGTATAGTGGTGATACATGTTGAACTGCATCATCGCGACGATCTTGCCGAATTCGGGGATGAAGCGGCCAAGCACGCCGGCCTCGTTCATCCGCCGCAGGATCAGCGCCGGATCGCGCTTCGACGTCAGGATTGACATGAACAGCCGGTTCGCCTCGTCGTTTTCCCTGAGCCGGTTGTCGATCAGGGCAAGCGAACGGGTGACGCGCTTCAGCGCGTCCGGGTGGAATTCCAGCCCGTTGATGTCGGCGACGTGGAAGAGCCGGAGGATACTGACGGGATCGCGCTTGAACACGTCGGCATCGGCAAGTGCGATGCGGCCGCGGTCTTCGACGAATTCGACGCTGCCGGCGATCTTGCGGTTGCGATGGGTGAAGCGGCTGATGACGCCGGTAAGACCGGGGATCGACTTCGCCTGCTGGTCTTCCAGCGCAGCGCAGAGGATACGGGTGAGATCGCCGACATCCTTGGCGACGAGGAAATAGTGCTTCATGAAGCGTTCGACGGCCGAAAGGCCGGGGCGGGTGTGATAGCCGAAGGCTTCGGCGATCTCGCGCTGGATGTCGAAGGACAGGCGCTCCTCGGCCTTGCCGGTCAGGAAATGCATATGGCAGCGCACCGCCCAGAGAAAATCGTCGGCTTTCTCGAGCAGACGGTATTCGTGCTTTGACAAGACGCCGAGCTTGACCAGCTCGGCCTGATCGCGCACGTGATAATAATATTTCGAGATCCAGAACAGCGTGTGCAGGTCGCGAAGCCCGCCCTTGCCTTCCTTGACGTTCGGTTCGACGAGATAGCGCGTATCGCCTGCCTTGCGGTGGCGCTCGTCGCGCTCGGCAAGCTTGGCGGCGATGAACTCAGGGCCGGTGCCGGTGACGATTTCCTTGTCGAAGCGGGTCTCGAGCTCGGTTTCCAGCCGCTGCAGGCCGCAGATGTAGCGCATCTCCAGTATGGCGGTGCGGATCGTCATGTCGGACTTGGAAAGCGCGATGCATTCCTCCACCGTGCGGGTGGCGTGGCCGACCTTGAAGCCCATGTCCCAGAGCACGTAGAGCATGAATTCGACGGCCTTGTGCGTCTCCTCAGCCGGCCGCGGCGGGAAGAGGAAGAGCAGGTCGATATCCGAGCCGGGCGCCAGCGTGTCGCGGCCGTAGCCGCCGACGGCGGTGACCGCGAACTTGTCCTTCTGCTGCGGAAAGATATGGGCGGTGGCGAAATTGTAGAGGACGGTGATGATCTGGTCCTGCAGCCAGGAAATCCTGTAGGCGCAATTCAGCCCGCCGCCGTCGGCCATCAGTGCGGCCTGCGCCTTCTGCCGGCCTTCCGTGCTTGCTTTTTCAGGACCGCCAGCAGGTCGGCGCGCAGCACGTCGGGCCGGTTGCGGTTGGCCTCGGCAACGGCGTCGCACTGCTTCTGCAAAAGCTCGACGTCGAGGATATGGGAAAAATCAAGCTCGCGCATCGCTGTCGCCGGGGCGGTTTCCTTTTCATGCCGGGCGGCCGGATCCGGGCTCGCCTCGTGTTTCGTCCGCATGCGCTATAACCCCTTTATCGGGCGATTGACACGGGCCCTCATACTGCAAGAACCTTTAAATTTGGCGAAATGGTGTTGGTAAGCCGCGCGACGGCTTTCCTGAAAACTCAGGTGGTGGCCCGCGCATTGAGCAAATGCAGCACCTGCCGCGTCTCTCTCATGATCTCTTCAAGCGACTGCCGGTCACACTCGCGATAGCCGGCCTTGGCGATCGACGTCCCGAGTTCCGAGATCATAGCGCAGCAGCGGGTAATTTTCAGCATGCCGATCGGCGACGTCCAGCCGCGCGCATTGCGGTCGGCGTCGGCGCGCCGCATCGTGTCGAGCATGGAGCAGATGAGCGAGAGGCGCTCCGTTTCGCGAATCAGCTTTTCCATGAACATCGCGTGCTGCTGCCCTATTTCAATTTTTTCTTGAGGTCGTAAAGCGCGTCCATTGCCTCGCGCGGCGTCATGTCGTCAAGGCTCATCGCCTTCAGCATCTCCTCGACCTTGGACGGTCCGCGGGCCATGTCCTCGCGGCGCACCGCCACCTGGAAGAGCGGCAGGTCGTCGATCAGCTGGCTCGCCGGGTTCTTGCGGTCGGCATCCTCCAGGCGGGTGAGCACATCGCGGGCCCGCGTTACGACCGAGGCCGGAAGCCCGGCAAGGCGCGCGACCTGAATGCCGTAGGAGCGGTCGGCTGCACCCGGCCCGACCTCATGCAGGAAGATGACGTCGCCGTCCCACTCCTTGACGCGCATTGTCGCGTTCGATAGCCGGCCAAGCTTTTCCGAAAGCACGGTCAGCTCGTGGAAATGCGTGGCGAAGAGGCCGCGGCAGCGGTTGGCCTCGTGTAGATGCTCGACGGAGGCCCAGGCGATCGACAGGCCGTCGAAGGTGGCTGTGCCGCGGCCAATCTCGTCGAGGATGACGAGCGAACGGTCGCTCGCCTGGTTGAGGATCGCAGCGGTCTCGACCATCTCGACCATGAAGGTGGAGCGCCCGCGCGCTAGGTCGTCGGAGGCGCCGACGCGCGAGAAAAGCCGGTCGACGATGCCGATATGGGCCGAGGTCGCCGGCACGAAGGAGCCCATCTGCGCCAGGATTGCTATCAGCGCGTTCTGCCGCAGGAAGGTCGATTTGCCGCCCATGTTCGGGCCGGTCAAGAGCCAGATCGCGCCGTCCTTGTCGCCTGCTTTCGGCGAGAGATCGCAATTGTTGGCGACGAAGGGGCCGCCCGCCTGCCGCCGCAGCGCCTGCTCGACGACCGGATGGCGACCGCCTTCGATGGCAAACATCTTCGAGCCATCGACCTGCGGACGGCAATAGGCCTGCTCCTCGGCGAGAAGCGCCAAGCCCGCGGCAACGTCGATGACGGCAAGCGCCCTTGCGCCGGATTTGATCGCCTCGGCTTCTTTAACCACGGCCGCCGTCATCTTCTCGAAAGCGGCGAGCTCGATCGTCAGCGCCCGATCGGCGGCATTGGCGATGCGGCTTTCGAGATCGGCAAGTTCGGTGGTGGCGAAGCGCATCGCGCTCGCCATCGTCTGGCGGTGGATGAAACGCGCTTTGGCTTCGGCCGTGTCCGTCATCGGGGAGGCATTGCCGGCGGTCACCTCGATGAAATAGCCGAGGATGTTGTTGTGCTTGATCTTCAGCGACCGGATGCCGGTCTCTTCGGCATATTGCAGTTGCAGACCGGCGATCACCCGGCGCGACTGGTCGCGTAGCGCCCGGACCTCGTCGAGCTCGGCGCTGGCGCCGTCGCGCAGGAAGCCGCCATCACGCTTCAGCAGCGGCAATTCGTCGGCAAGCGTCTCGGCCAGCAGAGTCTCGAGCGCTGCGGGAAGCGCCTGCAGCCCGGACAGCGCTTGGCCAAGCTCTTCCGGCAACATTGCACTTGCGAGCATGGCTGCCACGTCGTTCGCCGCTTGCAGACCCTGGCGGATGGCTGAGAGATCGCGCGGGCCGCCGCGGTCGAGCGCCAGACGCGATAGCGCCCGCGGCATGTCGGGCACATGTTTCAGCGTGTCGCGCAGATTGCCGCAAAGCGAGGGCTCGTCGATCAAAAAGCCGATCGAATCGAGCCGCGCATTGATGCGGGCGGGGTCTGTCAGCGGCGACATCAGCCGCTCGGCCAGAAGCCGCGCGCCGCCGCCGGTGACGGTGCGGTCGATCGCTTTCAGCAATGAGCCGTTGCGGTCGCCCGACAGCGTGCGGGCCAGTTCCAGATTGGCGCGGGTGGCGGGATCGATGAACAGCGTCGAGGCCGCACTTTCCCGCTCTGGCTTTCCAAGCGGCGGTCGCTCGGCAATCTGGGTCTTCTCGACATAGGCGACGGCGGCCGCCGCCGCCGCCAACTCGGCGCGCGAGAAGGTGCCGAAGCCGTCGAGCGTTGCGACACCGAAATACCGCGCGATCCGGCCCTCGGCGCTGGCGCTGTCGAAGAGAACGGAAGGCTGCGGCACCGCCGTGCGGCCGAGCACGTCGAAGACCGGCTTGAGTTCCGGGTCGTGGAACATCGTCTCGGGCAGGATCAGTTCGCGCGGATCAATGCGCAGGATATCGGCAAGCAGCCGCGAGGCTTCGGTTTCGGCCAGCCGGAAGACGCCGGTGGAAATATCGATCCAGGCAAGCGCCAGCAAGGTTCGGCGCCGCCGCGAATGCGGGTCAACGCCATCAGATAGTTGGATTCCGAGGGCGAAAGCAGCTTTTCCTCGGTGATCGTACCCGGCGTGACCAAGCGAACGACATCGCGTTTGACGACGGATTTGCCGCCGCGTTTTTTCGCTTCGGCCGGATCCTCGATCTGCTCGCAGACGGCGACGCGGAAACCGAGCGAGATCAGTTTCTGCAGGTAATCGTCGGCAGCATGCACCGGAACGCCGCACATCGGGATATCCTGGCCCATGTGCTGGCCGCGCTTCGTCAGCGTGATGCCGAGCGCCCGGGAGGCTTCCAGCGCATCCTCGAAAAACAGCTCGTAGAAATCGCCCATGCGATAGAAGAGCAGCGAACCCGGATTGTTCGCCTTGATCTCGATATATTGCTCCATCATCGGCGTCGCCGAGGCACGGCTTTCCGCCGTGGCAAGCTCGGCAGCCGAAAAGGCTTCATTCTCTGTGTCTATTCGTGCGTTCACGGAGGTGCAGTTTTTCCCAAAAAAACAGGTGCCAACCCTATCCGCGCGCCGCTATAGATGACAACAGCATTTGAGGAAGAGCGAAGCGTCGCCCACAGGACGTTGGAGGATTTATGCCCGATATCGATAAGAAGGACCGGCCGGCGACTTCAGTTACCGACCAGGAGGCGCTCGATTTTCACGCCACGGGCCGGCCCGGCAAACTGGAAGTCGTCCCGACCAAGCCGATGGCAACGCAGCGCGACCTGTCGCTTGCCTATTCGCCGGGTGTGGCCGTGCCCGTCAAGGCGATCGCCGCCGATCCGCAGACAGCCTATGATTACACCGCCCGCGGCAACATGGTCGCCGTCATTTCCAACGGCACGGCGATCCTCGGTCTCGGCAATCTCGGCGCTCTGGCGTCCAAGCCCGTCATGGAAGGCAAGGCGGTGCTGTTCAAGCGCTTCGCCGACGTCGATTCGATCGACCTTGAAATCGATACGGAAAATGTCGACGAGTTCATTAACTGCGTGCGCTTCCTCGGTCCCTCCTTCGGCGGCATCAATCTCGAGGATATCAAGGCGCCGGATTGTTTCGTCATCGAAAGCCGGCTGCGCGAGCTGATGGACATTCCCGTCTTCCACGACGACCAGCACGGAACGGCGATCATCGCCGCCGCCGGCCTGATCAACGCGCTGGAACTGACCGGCCGCGACCTGAAGACGACCAAGCTCGTCTGCAACGGCGCCGGTGCTGCGGCGATCGCCTGCATCGAGCTCATCAAGGCGATGGGCTTTGCGCCGGAGAATATCATCCTTTGCGACACCAAGGGCGTCATCTACCAGGGTCGCACCGAGGGCATGAACCAGTGGAAATCGGCGCATGCGGCAAAGACCGATACGCGCACGCTTGAGGAGGCGATGGACGGCGCTGACGTGGTTTTCGGCCTGTCGCAGAAGGGCGCCTTCTCGGCCGAGATGATCCGCTCGATGGCGGATCGGCCGATCATCTTCGCCATGGCCAATCCCGATCCCGAAATCACCCCGGAAGAGGTGGCCCGCATCCGCGACGACGCCATCATGGCGACCGGCCGCTCGGACTACCCGAACCAGGTCAACAACGTCCTCGGCTTTCCCTATATCTTCCGCGGCGCCCTCGACGTCCGCGCCTCCACAATCAACGACGCGATGAAGATCGCCGCCGTCAAGGCGCTGGCAAATCTTGCCCGCGAGGATGTGCCGGATGACGTGGTGGCCGCCTATCAGGGCAACCGGCCGCGCTTCGGCTCGCAATACATCATCCCGGTTCCTTTCGATCCGCGGCTGATCTCGGCGATCCCGGTCGCGGTCGCGGAAGCGGCGATCGAAACCGGCGTCGCCCGCAAGGTCATCACCGACATGGCGGGTTATGCCCGCGAGCTTTCGGCGCGCCGCGATCCGATCGCCTCGACGCTCGCCAGCCTCTACGAGCGGGTGCGCCGCCGCCCGAAGCGGATCGTCTTTGCCGAGGCCGAGGAAGAACAGGTCCTGCGCGCGGCGCTCTCCTACGCCAACCAGCAGCTCGGCACCGCCATCCTGCTCGGCCGCGAGGACCTGATCCGATCGACGGCCGAACGCGCCGGCATCGATCTCAACCGGCCGGGGCTGGAAATCGTCAATGCCCGTATTTCCACTCGGGTCGAGGCCTATATCGACTATCTCTATGCCAGGCTGCAGCGGCACGGTTATCTCCACCGCGACGTCCAGCGGCTGATCCACAATGACCGCAATCACTTTGCCGCCACCATGGTGGCGCTCGGCGATGCCGACGGCATGGTGACGGGCATCACCCGCAATTATTCGACAGCGCTCGAGGACGTGCGCCGCTGCATCGACGAGAAGCCCGGCCACCGCATCATCGGCGTATCGCTTGCGCTCTGCCGCGGCCGCACGGTCTTCGTTGCCGATACCGCAGTGCACGACATGCCGACGGCCGAACAGCTTGCCGATATTGCCGAAGAGGCCGCCGGTCTGGCACGGCGCATGGGCTATCCGCCGCGTGTCGCCATGCTTGCCTATTCCACCTTCGGACACCCCTCCGGCGAACGCTCGGAGCGGGTGCGCGAGGCGGTGAAGATCCTCGACAAGCGCCGCGTCGATTTCGAATATGACGGTGAGATGGCCGCCGATGTGGCGCTGAACCGCAAGGTGATGGAGCAATATCCCTTCTGCCGCCTCTCGGGTCCCGCCAACGTCCTTGTTATGCCGGCTTTCCACTCGGCCTCGATCTCGACCAAGATGCTGCAGGAACTCGGCGGCTCCACGGTAATCGGCCCGATCCTCGTTGGTGTCGACAAATCGGTGCAGATCACCTCGATGGGCGCCAAGGACAGCGACATCGTCAATATGGCGGCGATCGCCGCCTATGGCGCGGGTTCGTAACTTTCCGGAATTCAGTGCCTGGCCGGCGGCACGTCGGCCAAGCACTTATGCGGCTATGCAATAGCTGCGGGAGTGCACATTTTCTTGGTGGTGCACGACGCTTCAGACGTTTCACCGCAAAGGGCGTTAGCTCGCGAAGCGGCCGGCGTCGGCGCCATAATAGTTGAGGTAGCGGTCGGAAATGCTGGAAATCGGCAGCACGATCAGCACGTCGGTTGTGTTGAAGGCGTGATCGACGACGGCGCTGGAGCCGACCATCGCGCCGAGGCGCATATAACCCTTGATCAACGGCGGCAGCGCCATCAGCGCCCGCTTCGGGTTGACGGCCTCGATCGGCATCAGGTCCATGTTGCGAGCGAGATGCGGCAATGCGCTGACGGCCCATTCGTTCTTCGCCAGCACATTGTGGTAGAGGAAAGACAGTGCCAGCGCATGGCTTTCCAGATAGACGCCGGGGAAGGAGGCGCAGCCGAACATGGCGCTGACGCCATGCTTCAGCGCATAGGCCCAGTTGCCCTGCCAAAGAAGCTCGACGGTGCGTTTGCTGCGGTATTCGGGCAGCACGCATGAACGGCCGAGTTCCATGAAGCGCTTGTCTGGATGTTTGGCAAGGAGCCCCTCGATCCCGAATTCGGAAGCCGAGTAAAAACCGCCATTGGCCATGGCGACATCTTGGCGCAGCAGCCGGTAGGTGCCGACGATCTGGTCTTCCGGGTCACCCTCGATCGTGCGGTCGAGAACGAGAAGATGGTCGCAGAAGGCGTCGTAAGCATCGACATCGCGCTGACGGCGCATGGCGTCCAGCGGCAGTTGCGCCTTCATCTCGTCGACGAAAACGCGGTAGCGCACGGCCTGGGCGGCATCGATCTCGCGCGCCGTGCGGGCAAGGCGGGTTTCCAGATTGCCGATGCGACCGAGGATGTCGCCGTCCTTCCGCGCAGCCGCCGTCGAGGGCGGTGCAGCCTCGGTGGTGTCACGATTCAGGATGTCGATGGCGGACATGGCGATTCTCCCGTTGCCGGCTTATCGACGCCATAAAACACTTCTCTGCGACAAGAAAGTGACATATTGAATTTCTGAACGCAACAAGCATGCCGGCCCCGTGACACGTTATCGCGCCTCTGCGCGGCGGGCGGAAAGTGCCACGACCGCCTGAACTTCGGTCAGCAGCCGCACGGGATCGACCGGCTTTTCCATCACCCGGTTGGCGCCGTTCAGCAACACCTGGCGGCGGGATTCGTCGCTCTTGTCGGCGGTCAGCACAATCACCGGCACCG
This sequence comes from Rhizobium sp. F40D2, assembly GCF_051810745.2. Taxonomy (NCBI): domain Bacteria; kingdom Pseudomonadati; phylum Pseudomonadota; class Alphaproteobacteria; order Hyphomicrobiales; family Rhizobiaceae; genus Rhizobium; species Rhizobium sp. F40D2. The sequence goes on along the minus strand of NZ_CM131436.1, from coordinate 1,170,499 downwards.
AAGCCAGATCGAGCCGTCTTTCGTGGCCGCGCAGGCGTCCGAGCATGTCGATGCCGTTCCCGCCGGGCATCGACAGGTCGCTGATGATAATATCGGGCCGGGCATTCGCCTCGCAAAGGGCGCAATCAAGCAGCGCCTCGAAATCCTCGACATGGCGCACCTTATGCCCGCCCTTTTCCAACACGACGCGTACTAGCATGGCGTTGATCGGATCGTCCTCGCCAAGCAGGATGTTGAGCCCGCTTGCCGGAACCATCGTCTCCGCCACCGACAGGCCGAAACCCGGCTGATTGTCGTTCAGCGCGTCGCGCTTCTCCATGCCGCGCATGCGCCCGCGCAGCACGTCGATAAGCGACTGTTCGCGCAGCGGCCGGATGAGCCAGGCATCGAAGAGGTCGAGCGGATGGGCGCTGCGCTCTTCCGGATTGACGAGCAGGACCTTGCGCAGGCCAAGGGCGGCGATTTCGGCGCGATCGGCAAGATGGGCGGCAAATTCCGCCGACATGCGATGATCGATGATGATATCGGTCGGCCGCTTTCCGCTATTTGCCAAGCCGAGCAGCGTTGCCCGCGCGCTCTCGCCGTCGGCGACGAGATGGCAGAGGCCGCCGAGCGCGGTGATCGTCTCGGCGATGGCGGTGCGCGCAGCACCCGCCGGCGCCAGGAGCACGACGCTGTTGCCGGCAAGCAGCGTGTTTCGCCGGTCAGGGCGCTCGCTGCCGATATCGACAGGGAAGCGGATGGTGAATTCGCTGCCTCTGCCCTTTTCGCTGGCAACCGTAAGTGCGCCGTTGAATTCGCGCATGATGCGGGCGGAGATGGCAAGGCCGAGCCCGGTGCCGCTGCTCCTCTCGGTAACGGTCCCGCCCTGCTCGAATTCGCCGAAGACGCGCGCCTGTTCCTCCGCCGTCATGCCGGGGCCGCTATCGGTGACAGTGATCGACAGGTCGTCCGCATCGAGCGACACGCGAATGAAGACGCCGCCGACCTGGGTGAACTTCACCGCATTGCCGATGACGTTGAACAGAACCTGGCGCAGCCGCGCCGGGTCGAAGTTCATATTTTCCGGCACGTCTGAAGATACCGTGGCGCCGATCTCGATGCCCTTTTCATGCGCCCGGTGGGCGAGCATCTCGACAACGCTTTCCAGGAGCTTGCGCAGCGATTCCGAGCGCGGGTGCAGCGCGAAGCGGCCGACCTCGATGGTAGAAAAATCGAGCAGATCCTCGACGAGCTGCGTCAGCGCGTGGCCGGACTGGCGTATATTGGCGAGATAGTCCTGCTGCTCCTGCGTCAGCCGCGTCTCGGCGAGCAGATGCGTCATGCCGAGGAGGCCGGAAAGCGGCGTGCGCACCTCGTGGCTGACGGTGGCAAGCAGTCTCGATTTGGCGGCGCTGTTATATTCTGCCTTCTGGCGGGCCTCCTCGCGGCCCTGCGCGATCAACCGCTCGTCGGTCACATCACGCGCCACGCTCTGCAGCAGCAGCCGGCCGTTCGCCGGGTCGCGGGTAACGACATCGCGCCAGAGAAAGATGCGCTGGCCGTCCGGCGTCGAGATCTCGACGTCGAAGCAGTGCGGTATCAGGCCGGGGCGGAAGGCAAGCCCGATCTCTTCGCAGCTCCGTCCTTCCGGACGCAGCCGCCCGGTCAGGCGGCGAAACGTATCGTTGGCGGAAATGATGCGCCGGTCCATGCTGCGGCTGACGGTGATATCGCCGAGCACGTCGTGGACGTCTGCGAACAGCTTGGCGCCATCATTCCAATCCGGCAGGGATTTGCCGCCGCTGGGGGGCCTGCGCCGCCGAACCATCAGGATGGCATAGCTGGCGATGACGGCAAGGCCGAGAACGACAAGACCGCCTGAAAGCAGCAGTGGATCGCCAGCATGGGCAAGCAGCGTCAGGATCATCGCAGCAAGCAGGCCAGCCCCGCCAAGCCAGCAGACCAGCAGGCGCCGTGTCGCTGCAGGCCCCACCTTGGCGTCATTGGCCGCCTGAGGAGCCGATGTGCCGGGTCGCGAGAAGACGTCCGCCATCCGCTCTTCACGCGGCTTGGCGGCGGGTCCGCCGAAGGCGGCGGACAATCTTTCCTGCAACTGTCCCAGATTCTGCATGCTATCTGGCTAACATGAGGCCTCTTCCGAATGCCTTCAGGAATTCGATAAGATTTTAGCGGACGGCCTTTTTCGGCAACAGCAGCTCGTCGAGAATGACGCAGCCAGCCCCGATCGTGATGAAACTGTCGGCGAGATTGAACACCGCGAAGGACCAGCTGTCGGTGTAAAAGAGGATATAATCGATCACGTGGCCATAGGCGAAGCGGTCGACGAGATTGCCGATCGCGCCGGCGATGATCAGCGCGTAACCGAGATGGGCGAGCCAGCGATCCTTCGCCGTGCGGTACCACAGCCAGATGACGAAGGCGACGATGATCAGCCGCATGCCGACGATGAACCAGCCATCCATGCCCTCCAGCATCGAAAAGGCGACGCCGAGATTGTAGGTGCGGTAGAGCGCCAGCATCGGAATAACCGGCACGGCCTCCTGCAGCGGCAGATAATGATCGACAGCGATCTTGACGATCTGGTCGAGGAGAACGGCGACGATGATGAAGAAGAGGATCGGCGCGGGGCGCGAAAACAGCGCGGGGCGGGCAGGCGTCAGTTCGGTCATTTGCCCTCGGCAAGTGAGAGGAGATGGCGGCGCGCCTCGAAAAGCATGACGGCGGTGGCGACGGCAAGATTGAGGGAATCGGCCCGGCCCTGCTGCGGAATGCGGGCCAGAGCGTTCGCTTCCTTGGCGAGCTGGTCGGGCAGGCCGGATTGCTCGTTGCCCATCAGCAGCACGACCGGTTTTTTCCGGTAGTCGATGGTGCGGTAATCGACCGCGCCGGCAAGATGCGTCGCGACCACGGAAACGCCGGCCGATTTCCGCCAGGCGATGAATTCCTCCGGTGTTGCCCGCGCCACCGGAACGGCAAAGACCGAGCCCATGGTGGCCCGCACCGTTTCGAGCGAAAAGGGATCGGTCGTCTCTCCGATCAGAATGATGCCGGAAGCGCCGGCCGCATCGGCTGTGCGGATGATGGTGCCGAGATTGCCGGGGTCGCGCACCCGGTCGAGCGCCACCCAGGTCTCGCCATCCCTCGGCCGAATGTCCCGCAGCGGCATCCAGCGCTGCTCGAAGATGCCGACGACCATCTGCGGATTGTCGCGCCGGGTGATCGAGGCGATCACCTTTTCGCTGACTTCGAGCACCAGCCCACCCGAGGCGACGGTCTTTGCCGCCATCTGCTCGACCAGCGGCTTGCCCTTGGCCGCCTTGGCATAGACCAGCGTGCGGATCGTCCAGCCGAGTTCGATCGCATCGATGACGAGCTTCAGTCCTTCGGCCAGGAAAGTCCCGCTTTCCTCCCGCGACTTCTTGTTCGTCAGCGCCTTGATGTCTTTGATGATGGGATTGGCAAGCGAGGTGACTTCCTTCACCTGTCCGACCCTGCGCGGTCCCTGATCGTGGAAGTCCTTGCTCATTTCGGCACCCAGCGGGAAAAGAGGGAGGTGGAAAGCGCGCGGCCCGGCATCTTGCCGTCGAGGCCGGCTTCGCGGATGACCAGTTCGCCGGATTCGACCACCCCGCCGGCGCCCCGCATCGTCTCGCGCATCAGCTCGTGGATCGAATAGAAGCTGGCGCGGATCGAATAGGCGGTCAGCACCAGGCCCACCGCCTTCGGCGACAGGATCTCGCGGCAGACATCGAGCATCAACGGTAGATGCTCGAAGAGATGCCAGACTTCGCCGTTCGGGCCGCGGCCGAATTTCGGCGGATCGGTGAGGATGATGTCGTACTGGCTGCCGCGGCGTTCCTCGCGCAGGATGAATTTCATCGCATCCTCGCAGATCCAGCGGATCGGCAGTTTCTCCATGCGCCCGAGCGCCTGGTTTTCCCGCGCCCAGCCGATCGCCTTCTTCGAGGCGTCGACATGGGTGACTTCGGCGCCGGCTACGGCGGCAACCAGCGAGGCGACGCCGGTATAGCCGAAAAGGTTCAGCACCTTCAGCGGCCGGCCTGCCTTTTCGACCTGCTCCTTCATCCAGCTCCAGTGCACGATCTGCTCGGGGAAGACGCCGACATGACGGAAAGAGGTGAAGCGGCCGAGGAAATCGACGCCGAGCAGGTTGAGCGGCCAGGTCTCGCCCAGCGCCCCCTTCGGGAAGCGCCAGCGGCCGCTGCCTTCCTCGTCGGTATCGCCGGTGAAGACGGCATCGACTTTTTCCCAGACATGCGAGGGCAGCGAAGGCCGCCACAGCGCCTGGCCTTCCGGGCGGATGATACGGTAGGGGCCGTATTGCTCCAGCTTTTCGCCGTTGCCGCTGTCGATCAGGTGGAAGTCGCCGGCCCCGAGCGATTCGAGGATCACGGGCACGCGCTCAGCCGGACGCTCGCCGCTGCGTGTCATCAGCGGCCGTTCGGGGGCAGCAGGCACGGCAGCCTCGCGCACAATCTCGCGGGCAGCCGCAGGCCGCGCTACCGGCTTCGGCGGCCGGCCGGCCCGGTCGTCCCTGCGGCTTTCACCGGAAGGACCTGATGTCTTCTTCTGGCCCGGCCGGCGTTCTCTTTGTTTCAACGTGCTCTTCCGCGTGTGTGTCGGGATATGTTGAGAGCGTCTGCATCTCCAGCAGCGCCCTTTGAATTATGCAGTAGCCCAGAAAAGCGTGCCGGATCAACTGCGGGCCGGCGAGGCATTCATTTCACGCCTCGGATGACCGCCTGCGAAGCCAGCTTTCCGCCGCATAAAGGGCTGCGACATGCATCGACTGCATAGTGACCACGCCGGACTGCAGGTCGCTGAGGATCGCGGCAAGATCCGCAAACAGCAGCTCGACCTTCTCGCCGGGGTCGAAACGCGGTTCGCCGGCCCGGCTGAGACCGAGTGCCAGCCAGCTCGTCACCGCGTTGCTGTGGCTTGATGCATTCGGGTAGGAGGTCAGCAGCTTGACGAAGGTCGAAGCTTCATAACCGGTCTCCTCCCGGAGTTCGCGCCGGGCTGCCGCCATCGCCGCATCGCCGGTCTTGCTGTCGCCGGGTTCGACACCGCCGGCGACGAGCCCGTGGATGATCTCGCCGCGGCCATGCCGGTATTCCCGCGTCAGCAGCACGCGCCCGTCGGGCATGACAGGCACGACGTTGATCCAGTCGGGATAGTCGAGCACATGGAAGGGCGCGACGACGGTCCCATCGGCGGTGACGCAGTCGTCGCTTCGCAGCCGGATCCAGCGGTCCTCGTAGGTGATGCGGCTTGCCGTCACGCTCCAGGGCTTCAATTCGTCACTCATCGCCAATTCCTTGCTCCGGAACGAGCGGGATAACATTCCTCTTCGCCTGGCAAAAGCCTTTCCCGCTGGGATAAGGTGAACGGATCGGAGATGGGGCTATCGAATGGATTTCACCGGCGAAGAACGCATCGCCGCGCAGCGGGATGTCGTCTGGGCAGCGCTCAACGATCCCGAGATCATGCGCATCTGCATTCCAGGCTGCCAAGGCATCGAGCGGCTGTCGCCGGATACCTTCGGGGCGACGATCAAGGTCAAGTTCAGCCTGCTGTCGGCCACCTTTCATGGGCTGCTGACACTCTCGAATGTCGATGCGCCGAAGAGCTACACGCTGTCGGCCGAAGGCAAGGGTGGTCTTGCCGGCTTCGCCAAAGGAGCCGCCGATATTGTGCTCGAAGAAAGCGGCGCCGAGACCATCCTGCATTATCGGGCAAAAGCCGAACTCGGCGGCAGGCTTGCCCAGTTCGGCGCGCGCCTGCTCGATGCGACCTCACAGAGGCTCGCCGAAGGGTTCTTTTCGGATTTCAATGCCGCCGTCGTCACGAAGATGGCGGCCGGCTGATCCCGGCCAGACGCCACGCGCTTTGGGCTTGGCGCGGCATGGGCCATGGGCTAAATCGACGTCATGACGTGGACAATCAGGCCGCCGCGGGCGGAAGACCAGGAAATACTCGCGGAGATTTATCTTTCCGTGCGCCGCGAAACATTCGTCTGGGTCGATCCCGGCAAGTTCCACCGCGAAGATTTCGCCGCCCATACGAATGGCGAGACGGTCTTCGTCTGCGAGCATGAAAACGGCGGAGTAGCCGGCTTCCTGTCGCTCTGGCCGGCCGATGATTTCATCCACATGCTCTATATCAGTCGGGACTTCCAGGGCTTTGGCGCCGGTACGGCGCTGCTGCAGGCGCTGCCGGAATGGCCGCAACATCGCTATCGGCTGAAGTGCCTGGTGAGGAACCGGCGGGCGAAAGCTTTCTACCTCGCCCACGGTTTCCGCGTGACCGGCAACGGCACCTCGCCGGATGGCGACTATGAGGAACTGAGCTTTTCTCCGGTCTGACCGCTGCCGAAGCGTCGTCGAAACCGAGCCGGTTTATCGTGCCGGAAGCTGCCCCGCGATTTCCTCGGCGCGGCTCTTGTGGCGGTCGGCCTCGCCCTGCCAGCGGATGGCTTCCTTGGCCTCGGTGCGGGCGCGCTTGCGGTGTTTGCCCTGGCTGAACCAGGTGGCGGCCGAGCCGATCAGCATGCCTGCGATCAGGGCAACGACCAGGAAGACGAAAAAGGGCGCAGAAACCGCAAGCACCTGATCTTCCGGCCGGAACGGGTTGAAGGCGAGCGTGACGCTTTGCCGGTTGGCGACGCAGAAGACGATGAGGATGACGCCGAGCGGCAGCAGAATCAACAGGTTGACGATCTTCTTGGCCATTGGAGCTCTCCATGCGTCGGATGGCGCCGCCCTCTCTGAGCGGCGCATTGTAACTACGCATCGGCCCCGAAAATCGATTCCGATTTTCGCGGCCGATGCGTTAGCAGAATAGGAAAACGGTCTTCGAGATCAAGTGCGGATTCGCCGCAGGCGGCGTGCGCCGCTCAATCCTCTTCGTCGGCCTGGCCGGGATTGAGGCGCTCGCGCAGCTCCTTGCCGGTCTTGAAGAAGGGAACCCACTTCTCCTCGACGAAGACGGTATCGCCGGTGCGCGGGTTGCGGCCGGAGCGGGATGGGCGGTTCTTGACCGAAAACGCGCCAAAGCCGCGCAATTCGACGCGGTTGCCCGCAGCCAGTGCATCCGTGATCTCGTCGAGGACCGCGTTGACGATATTCTCGACGTCGCGATGATAGAGATGCGGGTTGCGTGCTGCAACAATCTGCACCAATTCGGACTTGATCACGTTCGCCCCCTTAAATTATTGATTTCTTATCAATCGTGGCCAACCTGCCAAACTGAAAGCAGCCCGTCAAGAAGCAACTTTGGGGGCAGGATTCCATTGATATCCTGGCCTTTCAAGAGATCATCATAACCGAAGATCGTAATCAATCGCGAAACAGCCCCAGCGAGCAGAAAGGGCGTATTGCTCTTCTTGTCCCAGTCGACCATCGGCAGGTCGGCGTCGACGCCGCGCGATTTGAGATAGGCCCGGATTTCCGGCTCGCCGCCGATCGTATCGACGAGTTTCACCTGCAGCGCCTGGCGACCGGTATAGATCGTGCCGTCGGCGAGTTTCAACACCTCGTCGCGCGGTAGCTTGCGCCGGTCGGCGACCAGATCGACGAACCAGTTATAGCTGTCGACCACCATGTTGCGGATCATCGCCTTGGCCTCCTCGCTCGCCTCGTGGAATGGCGAGGGCTCGGCCTTCAGCGGCGAAGATTTGATCTCCTGCAGCGAGACGCCGATCTTGTCGAGCAGCGGCTGGATCTGCGGATACTGGAAGATGACGCCGATCGAGCCGGTGATAGAACTGTCGCCGGCAATGATCGTATCGCCGGCGGTGGCAATCATGTAGCCGGCGGAAGCGGCAAGCGTGCGCACGTCGGAGACGACGGGTTTCTTGGCTGCGATCGCACGGATCGCCTTGAAGATCTTTTCGCCGCCATAGGTGGTGCCGCCGGGCGAGGAGATCGAAATCACCGCGGCCTTGACCTGATCACTGGTCTCGACCTTCTTCAGCCGCTCCAGAAGCTCGTCGTCGTCGACGATCAGCCCCGAGATCGTCACGTGGGCGATATGCGGGCGCTCCGTTCCGGCAGTGCCGAAGGCGAAGCTGTAGAAGGCCAGACCAAGCGCCACGATGAGGGCGACCGCGACGATACGCCAGAAGCCGAGCTTGCGGCGCAGCCGCCGGCGATCGGCGATAATCGAACTGTCCATGAGAAACCTCCAGCGCTGGCCCGGCTTCGGCATGCCGCCGATCGATCCGGTGAGATAGGTGGCAGCGGCGCGTACGAATGCCACTTTTTGATGTTTTTCCGTTTTGTTGCTTGTTGCAGAAAAAATTCCATATTGGCAAGCCAATGTAATAATGCGAAACGAACTGTGATTGGCGGCCGGCTTTGTTACGAGGCGCGGCAATCACCGCACATGGAACGAGACCTATGCTCGATACCCTGAAGAACAACGGAAATGCCGCCTATGCGGGCTCCGGCCGGAGCGCCTATGGCGATGCGTTGTTCCATTCCGCCCGCGTGCGGCGGCTGAAGATTTTGCTGCCGGTGGCAGCCCTCATCATCGCGGCTGCCCTCCTGGCGGTGGCGTTGGTCAGCATCTATCTGCCTGAGAACGTCAAGTTCGAAGGCGCCAAGATCGAAAACGGCAAGGTCGTGATGGAAAAGCCGGCGATCGCGGGCCGCAATTCCGACGGCATCAATTATTCGATGCTCGCCGAACGGGCGTTGCAGGATATCCGCAATCCCGATCTCATCACGCTGGAGACCATCAAGGCCGCCGTGCCGATGAATGACGGCCTGATCGCCCGCGTCGTCGCCTCGACCGCCGATTATAACCGCGCCACCGACAACCTGCATATGACGGCCCCTTTCACCCTGGTGCTAAGCAGCGGCCTGAACGCGAATTTCCAGTCCGCCCACCTCGACATCAAGGGCGGAAACATGCGCAGCGACGACCCCGTCACCATCACCAAGGACAATGCCTCAATTGTTGCGAAGACGCTCCAGATAACCGATAAGGGGCGGGTGATCACATTCGAGGGGAATGTTCGCATGAATGTCGATCCATCCACCATCCATAAACAGGGCACTTAACCAGCCGGGTCATCCATGACAAAAGATTGTCGCATTTCCACTTGCAAGACTGGCTTGGCGTTCATTGCCGGCGCATTTGCCCTTGTTCTGACGGCCGCGGGCGCGGGCGCGCAGCAGGCGGCCACGATGTCGGGCATGAAGCTTTCCAACGACCAGCCGATCCAGATCGAAAGCGACAAGCTGGAAATCCACGATCAGGAACACACCGCTTTGTTCACCGGCAAGGTCAAGGTCGTCCAGGGGACGACGACGATGCAGTCCGGCAAGATGACCGTCTATTACAAGGACAAGGCGGCAAAGCCGGCCGCTGACGGGACGCAGCCCGCCGCCCAGCCGCAGCAGTCGGCCTCGCTGGCATCGGGCAGTGCCGATATCGACAAGATCCTGGTGACCGACAAGGTCCTGCTGACATCGGGCACGCAGACGGCGACCGCCGATGACGGCAAATTCGATATGGCCTCGCAGACATTCATCCTCACGGCGGATCAGGGCAACAAGGTTATTCTGTCGGACGGGCCGAACGTCTTCACCGGCTGCAAACTGACCGTTCACATGCAAACCGGTCAGGCGGAGCTTGAAAGCTGCGGCGGGCGTGTCCAGATTCAGCTCGATCCAAAGTCGCAGCCGAATGCGCAGCAGAAGCAGAACTGAGAAGCCGGCCTCCCACGTGAAATTATCATCGCTATCCACCATGTTCGGCCAGCCCGGGCCACAAGCTGCGGGTGCCGCCGACAAAAGCCGCTATCAGGGAACACTGATCGCACGCGGTCTGACAAAGACCTATGCGACGCGGCGCGTCGTCAACGGCGTCTCGCTGGTGGTGCGCCGCGGCGAAGCCGTCGGCCTGCTCGGCCCGAACGGCGCCGGCAAGACCACCTGTTTTTACATGATCACCGGCCTCGTGCCGGTGGATGAAGGCACGATCGAGATCGACGGCAACGACGTCACGACCATGCCGATGTACCGCCGCTCGCGCCTCGGCGTCGGTTACCTGCCGCAGGAAGCCTCGATTTTCCGCGGCCTGACGGTGGAAGAAAATATCCGCGCCGTCCTCGAAGTGCACGTCAAGGACAAGGCCGAGCGCGAGCAGAAGCTGAACGAGCTGCTGGAGGAATTCCATATCCAGAAGCTGCGCAAGAGTGCCGCCGTGGCCCTGTCGGGCGGTGAGCGCCGTCGTCTCGAAATCGCCCGCGCCCTGGCGACCGACCCGACCTTCATGCTGCTCGACGAACCCTTCGCCGGCGTCGACCCGATCTCGGTCGCCGACATCCAGAATCTCGTCCACCACCTGACTGCGCGCGGCATCGGCGTTCTCATCACCGACCACAATGTGCGCGAGACGCTGGGTCTGATCGACCGGGCCTACATCATTCATGCCGGTGAAGTGCTGACCCATGGCCGGGCGAACGATATCGTCAACAATCCGGAAGTGCGCCGGCTTTACCTCGGTGATAATTTCAGCCTCTGAACGGCCGATCCTTCAGAAATTCACCTTGCGGCATAGTTCCGCTTGACCAAATACAACAAAAGAGCAATTTTTGGGCCAAGTTGGATTTCCGTGGCCTGAAGCCTTGATCGGACGCGGTTTCCCGGAGGAATTGAGGGAGTTTCGCGTCCGTCATGGCACTGTCCGCCAGTCTTTTCCTGCGCCAGAACCAATCGCTGGTGATGACACCGCAGCTGATGCAATCCATCCAGCTGCTGCAGATGACCCATGTCGAACTCACCCAGTTCATCGCCCAGGAAGTGGAGAAGAACCCGCTGCTCGAATTTCCGTCGAATGACGGCGAGGCAGGGGCAGAACGCGGCGAATCCGAGGACGAGCCTTATGGTCATTCTCCGGAGGATGCGGGCTCGGACGACGGCTACGACAACCGCACCGACGCGCTCTCCAGCGACTGGTACGACAATGGCGGCAGCGCCAGCACCAGCCGGCTGAACGACGAACTCGACGCCAATTATACCAATGTCTATCCCGATGACAGCGCGCCGCAGCGCCTCGATGCGCCGGAACTCGTCGGCCAGTGGAAGTCGATGCCGGGCAGCGGCGGCGAGGGCACCGATTACGATCTCGACGATTTCGTCGCCGGCCAGGTGTCGCTGCGCGATCATCTCGCCCAGCAAATCCCCTTCGTCCTGCCCGACATGGCCGATCGGCTGATTGCACAGAATTTCGTCGATCAGCTCGACGATGCCGGTTACCTGCAAGTCGATCTCGTCGAGACCGGCGAGCGGCTGGGCACGAGCCTGACTGCGGCCGAACGTGTGCTTGCCGCCCTTCAGACGCTCGATCCGCCGGGAGTTTTCGCCCGCAGCCTCTCGGAATGCCTGGCGATACAGCTCAGGCAGAAGGACCGGTACGACCCCGCCATGCAGGCGCTCGTCGAAAACCTCGAACTGCTGGCACGGCGCGATTTTGCCACGCTGAAGCGGCTCTGCGGCGTCGACGAGGAAGACCTTCTCGACATGCTCGGCGAAATCCGGCAGCTCAATCCCAAGCCCGGCAGCGGTTTCGAGACCGGCGTTTCCGAAGCGATCATGCCTGATGTGGTCGTCAGGCCCTCGCTGGAGGGCGGCTGGCTGGTCGAGCTCAATCCGGATACATTGCCGCGCGTCTTGGTCAACCAGTCCTATTTTGCCCGGGTGACCAGGAATGGCGACGATCACGCCTTCCTTTCCGAATGCCTGCAGAGCGCCAATTGGCTGACGCGCAGCCTCGACCAGCGGGCGAAGACCATCATGAAGGTGGCAAGCGAGATCGTGCGCCAGCAGGATGCTTTTCTGCTGAATGGTGTCGACCACCTGCGCCCGCTGAACCTGAAGACGGTCGCCGAGGCGATCAAGATGCACGAATCCACCGTTAGCCGCGTCACCTCGAACAAATACATGCTGACGCCGCGCGGCCTCTTCGAGCTCAAATATTTCTTCACCGTCTCGATCAGCGCCGTCGCCGGCGGCGACAGCCATTCGGCCGAAGCGGTGCGTCACAAGATCCGCGCGCTGATCATGCAGGAGAGCCCCGACGCGGTGCTTTCCGACGACGATATCGTCGACATGCTGAAGAAGGGCGGCGTCGATCTCGCCCGCCGCACGGTTGCCAAATACCGCGAGGCTATGAACATTGCCTCCTCGGTCCAGCGCCGTCGCGAAAAACGGGCGCTCGCCAAGGTCGCCGGCTTCTGACGCCGCAATGCTTCGGTCTTGATCGAAGCATCCAGCTCCAAATCCCCGTTATCTCTCTGACGTCTTGAACGAATTGGGAAAGCCGACCATGACGCCGCAAAATCCGAAGCTTGCCAGGGAGCTTCTCCTGCTATTGGCGCTGGCGACCCTTTGGGGGTCCTCCTACACTTTTATCAAGATCGGTGTCGAGACGATCCCGCCGGTGACTTTGATCGCCGTCCGCACGTTGATTGCCGGCGGCATCCTGCTCGCCGTCCTCCGATACCGGCGAATCCGCCTGCCCGCTGACGGTAAGACGTGGCGGCGGTTTTTCGTTCAGGCCTGTCTGAACAGTGTCATTCCCTTCACGCTGATTGCCTGGGCGGAACAATCCGTCGATGCCGGGCTAGCGGTGATCCTCAATTCGGCAACGCCGATCTTCACCTTCCTGCTGACCGTGCTGATAGCCCGCCACGAGCAGGTGACGGCGCGAAAACTTTTCGGCGTGATATCAGGACTAGCCGGCATCTGCCTGGTCATCGGCGTCGAGGTGCTCGGCGGTCTCGGCGAAAGCCTGATGGCGCAGCTCGCCATCATCCTGGCGACCGCCTGCTATGCAGGTGCGGCGATTTTCAGCAAGAACTTCAAGGGGCTCGATCCCGCGGTGCCGGCGGCCGGCTCGTTGATCTCGGGCGCGGTCATTCTCTTGCCGGTCAGCCTCGTCGTCGACCGGCCGTGGACGCTCGATCCCTCGGCCTCATCGATTCTGGCGCTGCTGGCTCTTTCCGCCTTTTCGACAGCGCTTGCCTTTGCGATCTATTTCCGTCTCGTCCAAACGCTGGGCTCGGTCGGAACGACGTCGCAAGCCTATCTCAGGGTGCCGATCGGTGTTTCGATCGGCATCGTTTTCCTCGGCGAAAGGTTGAGTCCGACGGCCTGGATTGGACTCGTTTGCGTCATCTTCGGTGTCGCAGCGATGACAATCCCGGCGCGGGTTAGAGCAATCACAGCTAGAATCAGCTAGTAATAATTGGCAAGAGGCCGGTGAAATATGCTGTAATTACCGTGTTTTGACTGCGTGCTTCGCGTGTATTAGTGATGTCGAGTTTTCGTCCTATTGACTTTTCAACAGCGGCTGGCTAGAAGCCCGCCGCAATCGATGCCGCAAACGGCATCTGGAGTTATCCCCAGCATCAGAAGGGCACCAAGGACCAGCAGGCTGACGCCGATCTTGCTTGAGATTGCGCGAAGTGCTTGGATGAACCTGAGGCTTGGCGTAAACTGGTACCCGCAAACGACGATAAGAAGGGAAACTCCATGAGTGTGCGTGTGTCCGGTAAACATATGGAAATTGGTGACTCGTTCCGTCAAAAGATCGAGGACCAAATTGGTATGGCCATCACGAAATACTTCGACGGGGGATATTCGGGTCAGGTGACCGTGGAAAAGGCGAATTCTCGTTACTCGGCAGACTGCAAGCTTCATCTCGACAGTGGGGTGGTGCTGCATGCGGCCGGCGAGGCGACGGACCCGCTGCTGGCTTTCGACGCCGCTTCGGAGCGCATCGAAAAGCGCCTGCGCCGCTACAAGCGCAAGCTGAAGGACCATCATGCCGGAAACCATCTGAACGGTTTTGCAGAAGTCTCCTACACGGTCATGGATTCCGTTCCTGACCACGAAGATGAAATCCCCGACGATTTCGCGCCCGCCATCGTCGCCGAAAGCACGAAGCAGTTGAAGACCATGTCGGTCGCCACCGCCGTGATGGCGCTCGACATGACCGACGAGCCGCTTCTGCTGTTCCGCAGCCCCGGCAAGGAACATTTGAACATCGTTTACCGTCGGCACGACGGAAATATTGGCTGGATCGATTCAGCCAATATCAAAGGCTGAGATCAGGCTGGTGAGCGGCGGTATCGCCGCCGCTCCTTGCATTCTGATCCCGGCGACAGAAGGAAAAAGAAATGGCATTGGCAGATTTGCTCCATCAGGATGCGATCATTCCCGCCCTCAGAGTAAATTCCAAGAAACAGTTGCTTCAGGAATTGGCCGCAAGAGCCGCCAGGATCACTGGGCTCTCCGAACGGGAGATCTTCGACGTCATCCTGCAGCGCGAACGCCTTGGCTCGACCGGCGTCGGCAACGGCATCGCCATTCCCCACGGCAAGCTGGTCAACATCCATTCGATCGTCGGCATCTTCGCCCGGCTGGAGCAGCCGGTCGATTTCGAAGCCCTGGACGACCAGCCTGTCGACCTCGTCTTCCTGCTGCTGGCGCCGGAAGGTGCGGGTGCCGATCATCTGAAGGCGCTGTCGCGGATCGCTCGCGTGCTGCGCGATCACGATCTGGTCGCCAAGCTGCGCGCCACCGATTCCGCTTCGGCAATCTATGCCTTCCTCAACGAGGAACAGACGTCGAACGCTGCCTGAACGTCATTTATGCCTGAAATGCAAAAGGCGCCGGGTCATCCCGGCGCCTTTTGCATGATGAGGAGCTGTTGGTCAGAACTCTTCCCAGCTATCCTGTGCCACAGCAGCCGAACCGCGAGATGGAGTTGCCGCACGACGAACCGCGGGGGCGGGAGCACGATGCACGGGGGCTGCAGCCGCCGGCGCACGCATCTGCCGGGCAACCGAGACGAGCGCCGATGTGTTGCCGGAACCGGAGATCCTGAAGCGGGTAGCAAGCGCCTTCAGCGTCTGTGCCTCGTCGTTGAGGGCGACGCTGGCGGCGGTTGCTTCCTCCACCATTGCCGCATTCTGCTGCGTCACCTGGTCCATCTGGTTCATGGCCTGATTGATCTCCTTCAGGCCGACGGCCTGTTCGCTGGCCGATGCCGAGATCTGCCGGATGAGGTCGTTGATGCTCATCACCTGTTCGGCGATCTTGTGCAGTGTGCCGCCGGCCCGCCCGACGAGTTCGACGCCTTCCTTGACCTGGACGGCGGAGGTGTTGATCAGCGTCTTGATTTCCTTGGCGGCATTGGCCGAACGCTGCGCGAGTTCGCGCACCTCCTGTGCGACGACGGCAAAGCCCTTGCCGGCTTCCCCGGCACGCGCCGCCTCGACACCGGCGTTCAGCGCCAGCAGGTTGGTCTGGAAGGCGATCTCGTCGATGACGCCGATGATCCTGGAAACTTCCGTTGAAGACTGTTCGATGCCCTGCATCGAGGCGATCGCCTTCTGCACCACCTCACCGGACTTTTCGGCATCCTGGCAGGCGAGGTTGACGTTGTCGGCGGCTGTGCGCGCGTTCTCGGCGCTGGAATCGACCTGTGCGGTGAGTTCGTTGAGCGCCGCCGCCGTCTCCTCAAGGCTTGCCGCCTGCTGTTCGGTGCGCTTGGCGAGGTCGGACGCGCTATTGCTGATTTCGCCGGTGCCCAAGCCAATATTGGCGACGCTGAGGTTCATCGTGTTGATGGTCTCTTCGAGGCTCGCAAGGGCGGCGTTGAAGTCCTGTTTCAGCTTGCCGTATTCGCCGGGGAATTCGTCGGTGATGCGGTGACTGAGATTGCCTTGCGACAGCGCCGAAAGGCCATCGCCGACGATCGAGACGATATGGCGCTGCAGCGATACCGATTGCTGCCGTTCCGATTCCGAACGGCCGCGCTCGCTCTCCGCCGCCTGCCGCTCCCTGGCGGCCTCGTCTTCGAGACGACGGCCGTCGGCGAGCGTGAAGCGGAAGCCTTCGAGCGCCTTGGCGACCGAACCGATTTCGTCGGTACGGTCCTGGGCGGCGACCGGTTCGTCGTATTTGCCGTCGCCGAGCGCTTCGACGCTGGCAACGAGACCGCCGAGCGGCCGCTGCACCAGCGAGCGGACGGCGAAATAGAGCGCCAGCATCACTGCGCCGAGCACCATCAGACCGTTGACGATCATCATGGTAGTCTGGTCCTGCACCGGTGCGTTGATCGCCGTATGCGGGACATCGACGAGCACGACCCAGGTGGCGTTGACGCCGGGAACCGCGAACGGGTAGACGACGCGGTCGAAAGGATCGAGGCCGTCATAGGTCAGGTTCCTGACGAGGCCCGGCTGTTTGCTCGACAGCGCCGATTTGACGGTGTCGGCGCCTTCGCCGTCATACTGCTTGGTCATCAGGTCGGGGATCGGCGCAACGATCCAGTTGCCGGTCTGCGACAGCAGCGTGACCCGGCCCGAGCCGAAGGGATGCAGCGCCTGCAGCTTGTCGGTCAGCGATTTCAGCGAGATGTCGACGCCGCCGACACCGATCATCTTGCCACCCGACATCACGGGATAGGCAATTGAGGTCAACAGCGTCGGAACGTCGGTACCTTCGGCCATATAAGGCGTGGTGATCGCGCCCTTGCCGCTGTCGGCGGCGAGTTTCCACCATTCGGCGGCATAATCATTGTCGAAAGTCGAATATTGAATGCCGCCGTCCTTGGTCTTAGACCAGTAGGGCGTGAAGGCGCCGTTTTTGTTCGTGCCTTCATCATTGTTGTCGGCGATCTCGGTGGTCTTGCCGTCAAGCGCGCCGAGCTGCTCGCAGAACCAGCTGCCGAAGGCGAAGGCGTTCTGTTCGAGATTGGCCTTCAGCACGTTGATCATGCCCTTGCGATCGAGCGACTTGCCTTCGTGGCCGCGGCCGATGACGCCGGACATGGTGCGTGCGGCGCTGGCGAGTTCGCCGACATTGGCGGCGATTTCATTGGCGATCGCTTTCGCCTCGAGGTTGGCCTGATCCATCGTCAGCGTCTGGACGCGGTCCCGGGTCTGGCCGATGAGGAAAAAATTCGAAACGACAAGGACAAGCGCGATGGCGATGCCGGTGATGACGATGA
This sequence comes from Rhizobium sp. F40D2, assembly GCF_051810745.2. NCBI lineage: Bacteria > Pseudomonadati > Pseudomonadota > Alphaproteobacteria > Hyphomicrobiales > Rhizobiaceae > Rhizobium > Rhizobium sp. F40D2. The sequence continues at coordinate 1,153,444 of NZ_CM131436.1, read as the reverse complement.
GTTTCGCAGCAAGCGATTTCATGCGGAAAATGGACATGGGATTCCTCGGGCAAGGATGCGCCGAACGGGCATTCTCCGGCGCAGGAGCGAAGGCATCGCCCCATCATGGAGCCGCCGCCTGCAGCGCCACGCATCGTTTAAAGACGCGCTAAGGACGCCGCAGCATTTGGATCATCCAGTGGACGGCCGGATCAAAGGCATGTGTCACCGGCGACCAGCAGCAACATCGCCGGAGATCTCTTAAATTTGAATGAAACTTCAGCCGCGCGCCGAGGCAAAATCACAAGAATTCCCCTTAAAATTAAGGGCTATGCCGGCGGCTTCGCAAAGAGACGCGGCTTATATCCTGGCTGCGACGTCCTCACCCAAAGGGATCGAAGGCTGCGCCCCAGATTTGAGGCAGGCGAGTGAACCGGCAACGGCCGCACGGCGCAACGCCGAGGCAAAATCCAGGCCCTCGTCGAGGCTCGCTGCGAAATAGCCGCAGAAAGTGTCGCCGGCGCCAACCGTATCGACGGGTTCGATCTTCAGACCCTGCGCCCTCGAGATCGCCCCGTCGCGGATGGCGATGACCCCATCGCCGCCAAGCGTCACGATCAGCGTCTGGCCGGTTTCGGCATGTAGGCGCGTCAGCGCTGCCTCGCGCGCTGGCGCGTTCATGCCGTCCTGTCCGGCGAGCCGCTCGAACTCGGTCTCATTGGCAATGACGATATCGGCAAGCCGGCCGAGACGTGGCGCATCGGGAATCAAGGGAGCAAGGTTGAGGATGCTGGTGACACCCTTGGCGCGGGCGGCCGACAGGGCGCGTTCGACGGCATCAGCCGGCACTTCGAACTGCAGCATCAGGATATCGCCTTCCTTCATGCCGCCGATCGCCGTCTCGGCATCGTCAGGGGTGACCAGGCCATTGGCGCCGGGAACGACGGCAATCATGTTTTCACCGTCGCCGCCGACAAGGATCAGCGCCGTGCCTGTGGGACCGTCGACATGCTTGACCAGAGAAAGATCGGTTCCCGCATCATTGAGCAGGGCAAGGGCATCAGCGGCGAAGCTATCCTTGCCGACAGCGCCGGCCATATGCACATAGCGGCCGGCGCGCCGCGCGGCCAGCGCCTGGTTGGCGCCCTTGCCGCCGGCGGCCGTGGCAAAACCATTGCCGGCCACCGTCTCGCCGGGCTTCGGCAGACGTTCGGTGGTGGCGATGAGATCCATGTTGATGGACCCGAAAACTGTGATCATCAGGGGTGTCCCGTCCTTTGGCGCATGCGGGCGAGACACTGCCCGAAGCGGTCACTCCTCGTCAACCACCCTGAGCTTGAGAAGACCGGTGCGGCTTTCCACCGATTTGGCTGCGGGTTCGGTGTCGCGGCCCGGTTTGCTGTCGCCGCCCGCGTCGAATTCCAGCGCTTCGATCTTGGCGCCGCGCCTGGTCAGTTTGTCGGCCGAGGTAACGACCATGTCGATATCCTTCTGCGCCATGGCAAAATGGCCCTGCAGCTTGCGCACCCTCTCGTCGAGGCGGCCGAGATCGTCCATCAGGATCGCCACTTCGCCCTGGATCAGATGCGCCTGCGCCCGCATGCGCTGATCCTTGAGCACGGCCTGGATCACCTGGATCGACAGCATCAGCAGCGACGGCGAGACGATGACGATGCGTGCGCGATGCGCCTTCTGCACCACCGGCTCGAAGTTTTCGTGGATCTCGGCGAAGATCGATTCCGACGGCACGAAGAGAAAGGCCGTATCCTGGGTTTCGCCCTGGATCAGATATTTCTCGGAAATGTCCCTTATATGGATCTCCATGTCGCGGCGGAATTGCTGGCCGGCGATCTTGCCGGCCTCCGGGCTGCCGGCGTCGCGGATCGCGTTCCAGGCTTCGAGCGGAAATTTCGCATCGATCACCAGCGGCGGCGCACCGTTCGGCATGCGGATCGTGCAGTCCGGCCGCGAGCCGTTCGACAGCGTCTGCTGAAAGGCATAGGCGCCCATCGGCAGGCCGTCGGCGACGATCGTTTCCATCCGCGACTGGCCGAAGGCGCCGCGCGTCTGCTTGTTGGAAAGAATGGCCTGCAGCCCGACGACATCCTTGGCAAGCGTCTGGATATTGTTCTGCGCCGCATCGATCACCGCCAGCCGCTCCTGCAGCCGCTGCAGATTCTCATGTGTCGATTTGGTCTGTTCGGTGATCGTCGAGTTGACGCGCTGCGACATGCCGTCGAGGCGTTGGCTGATCGTCTGATTGAGTTCGCTTTGCCGCGCTCCGAAGACCTCGGCCATGGCCGTGATGCGGCCCTGCATCTCCGCCTGGATCTTCAAAAGCTCGGCCATGCGCATTGCACTTTCCCTGGCGCGCAGATCCGCCTCCTCCGCCTGTTCGCGGCGAAGGCCGGCGGCGCGCAGGAAAAGCACGATCCCCAGCAGGATAAGGGCTGCAAGAACGCCGCCGGCCAGCGCCAGCATGGCCGGGCTGATCGTGGCGACGGAAGCTGCGAGCGATTCGGAAGCGACGGTCATGGCGCAACCATAACAGAAGATGCGGCAATATATAGATCAAAACGTGAACGAAGTCGGCAATCCTCAATATCCTCCAATGCCCGCCGCGCCTTGCTGGTGAAAGCGTAAAATCGCGGCCGGATTTAACGATTGCTCAACCATATTCGCCAAAATCTGTAACGCAGAATTTCCTTCCGCGCTGTTGCGCCAAATACAGAGATATCTATGACATCCCAGCAGACCGACAGTGCGCTCAAACAGCGCCTCGATTTCATCGAACTGGACGAGGCGGCGCGCAAGTCGATGCGAGACCTGCGCCCTGTTATATCAGAGCTGATCGGGGGCGCCCTCGATAAGTTCTATGCCAAGATCGCCAAGACCCCCGCAGTCTCGAGCTTCTTCACGGACAAGAACCATGTCGCCCATGCCAAGAAGCGGCAGCAGGATCATTGGGCCAATCTTGCAGGCGGCACCTTCGACGAAAGCTATGTCGAGGGCGTGGCTGCGGTCGGCCGCACCCATGCCCGCATCGGGCTGGAGCCGCGCTGGTATATCGGCGGCTATGCCCTCGTCATGTCCGAGCTCGTCAAGGGTATCATGGAGAAGCAGTGGCCTTCGGTCTTCGCGCGCCATCAGGGCAGGCAGCTGGCCGAGAAGCTCTCCGCCGTCATCAAATCAGGCATGCTCGACATGGATTATTCCATCTCGGTCTATCTCGATACGCTGGAAACCAATCGCCGCGCGCTGGAAGCGGAGCGCGCCAAGGCGCAATCCGATCAGGCCGTCGCGCTGGAGCAGCTGCGCCGCGGACTGGAGGCACTGTCGAACGGCGATCTCGATGCCACTCTGCCTTCCGATCTGCCGGGTGATTTCAGGCAGATGGCCGAAGATTACAACCGAGCCGTCAGCGCCCTTCGCCAATCTTTCGCATCCGTGCGCGACGCATCGGGTCAGATCATGAGCGGCGCCGACGTCATTTCCAATGCGACCAACGACCTGGCGCTGCGCACAGCCCAGCAGGCGGCAGGCGTCGAGGAGAGCTCGGCCGCCCTGCAGCAGCTTTCCGTCAGCGTCGGTCAGACCGCCGCCAATGCAGAAAAGGCGTCCGACGCCGTGCGCGAGACGCAGCAGAAGGCGAAGAATTCAGGGGAACTCGTCACCAGCGCCGTCTCGGCGATGGCCGGCATCGAAAAATCCTCGACCGAAATTTCCAAGATCATCGGCGTCATCGACGAGATCGCCTTCCAGACCAACCTGCTGGCGCTGAATGCCGGCGTCGAAGCGGCGCGTGCCGGCGATGCCGGCAAGGGCTTTGCCGTCGTCGCCCAGGAAGTCCGCCAGCTCGCCCAGCGCACGGCCGAAGCCGCCAAGGAGATCAAGAACCTGATCTCGCAGAGCTCGACCCAGGTCAATGAGGGTGTGGGCATCGTCTCCAGCACCGGCGAGGCGCTGAACGACATGATCAGCCGCATCGATATCATCAACCGCTTCGTCGCCGATATCGCCGCTGCCGCCCGCGACCAGGCGACCGGCGTCAACGAGGTCAGCGTGGCGATCCGCAGCATGGGCGAAATCACCCAGCAGAATTCCGGCATGGTCGAACACACCTCGGTGGAAACCCGCCGCCTCAATAATGAGGTAGAGAAGCTGATCGAGCTGCTGCAGCGCTTCCGCGCCCGGCCGGAGGGCCGTTCCGTCGCCGCCACCCGCCGGGCGGCTTGACGCGAATATGGCGAAATTCCGGGCAGGGATGCAAAAAAGCGTCTTCCCCGCCCGCCGGATAATTCCATAGTCGGAAAAGATGGGTTATGGGAACGCCCATGACCATCAAGCCACTCATCATTCTTCCCGATCCTATTCTCCGCCAGGCCTCCAAGCCGATCGAGCGGGTCGATGCCGACCTGCAGCGTCTTGCCGACGATATGCTGGAAACCATGTACGACGCGCCGGGCATCGGCCTTGCGGCGATCCAGATCGGCGTGCCGCGCCGCATGCTCGTCATCGACGTATCGCGCGAAGGCGAGGAAAAGCAGCCGCAGGTCTTCATCAACCCGGAGATCGTCAAATCCTCCGACGAGCGCTCGGTCTATGAGGAAGGCTGCCTGTCTATCCCGGATTATTATGCCGAGGTCGAACGCCCCGCTGTCGTCTCGGTCAAATATCTCGACCGAAACGGCAAGGAGCAGACGGTGGAAGCCGATGGGCTGCTCGCCACCTGCCTGCAGCACGAGATCGACCATCTGAACGGCGTGCTGTTTATCGATTATATCTCGCGGCTGAAGCGGGAGATGGTGATCAAGAAGTTCACCAAGGCGGCGAAGACCAAGGCGCTCTGAGCTTCGCGTTGCAAATGCGCTGGCGAGCCATTATGATATCACTGATATCATAATGGAGGTGCCGATGGGTGACCTGCTTATTCGCGATGTTCCGGATGCAATGAAGCGGCAGCTTCAGGAAAGCGCGCAGCGTAATGGCCGCAGCCTTTCGGAAGAGGCGATCGAAATCATCCGCCGGCAGATTGCGGTCGGGCGTTCGGGAGCTTCCGCCGGACAGCGCCTGCGCTCGCTGATGAGCGATGAAAGATTGAGCGATGAGGAAGTGGAAGCCATCGCCGCATCTCGCCACGAACCCGACCGCGAACCGCCGCGCTTCGACACATGATCGTCCTCGATACGAACGTGATTTCCGAAATGCAGGGGAGAACCTACAGCGAGCGGATATTGAACTGGCTTGATGGCTACGACGTCGAGACGCTTTTCCTGACGACGATTGCCGTCGCCGAAATGCGCTATGGTCTTGAGCTTCTTGATGATGGCAGGCGGAAGGCAGCGTTGATCTCCGACTTCAACAGGATCGAGTCGGAATTTTCAGGCCGTATCCTCGGTTTTTCCCTGAGCGCGGCCAATCGCTATGGCCTTTTGGCGGCGCAGCGGAGGAAGGCGGGGCGGCCGATGGAGACCAAGAATGCGATGATTGCCGCCATCTGCCTTGCAAACGGCGCTACACTCGCGACCCGCAACACCAGAGATTTCGAGGGGCTTGATCTCAAGCTCGTAAACCCGTTCGAAGACGGTTGATCCTCAATTGGCGAGATAGAATGTCTCTTAGCATCATCTTCATGGGAACCCCGGAGTTCTCGGTTCCGACCCTGCGCCTGCTCGTCGATGCCGGGCACAGGATCGTAGCCGTCTATACGCAGCCGCCGCGGCCGGGCGGGCGGCGCGGGCTCGATCTGCAGAAATCGCCGGTGCACCAGGCGGCCGAGCTGCTCGGTCTGCCGGTCTTCACGCCGGTCAATTTCAAAGACCCCGAGGAGCGCGAGAGGTTTGCCGCCCTCAAGGCCGATGTCGCCGTCGTCGTTGCCTATGGTTTGCTGCTGCCGGAGGCAATTTTGGACGGCACCCGCGACGGCTGCTACAACGGCCATGCCTCGCTGCTGCCGCGCTGGCGGGGTGCGGCGCCGATCCAGCGGGCGATCATGGCGGGTGATGCTGAAACCGGCATGATGGTGATGAAGATGGATAAGGGGCTCGATACCGGCGCCGTCGCGCTGACCCGAACAGTCGAGATCGGCCCGAACATGACGGCAGGCGAACTGCACGACCGGCTAATGCAGGTCGGCGCCAAGGCGATGGCGGAAGCCATGGTAAAGCTGGAGATGAACGACCTGCCGCTGACGCCGCAGCCGGAAGATGGCGTGCTCTATGCCGCCAAGATCGACAAGGGTGAGACGCGTATCGATTTTCTCAGGGATGCCCTAGATGTGCACAACCATATCCGCGGTCTGGCGCCATTTCCCGGCGCCTGGTTCGAGCTCGAGATCGGCGGCAAGCCTGAGCGCGTGAAGGTGCTCGGCTCGGAGCTGGCTCAGGGCGAGGGGACTGCCGGGCAATTGCTGAGCGACGATCTCGTGGTCGCCTGCGCCTCCGGTGCTGTGCGGCTGACCAGGCTTCAGAAGGCAGGCGGCAAGCCGCTGGCTGCGGCCGAGTTCCTCAGGGGAACGCCGCTTGCCGCCGGCACAAGGCTTTCCTGATGCCGCGTTTCCGCATGACCGTCGAATATGATGGCGGCCCCTATGTCGGCTGGCAGCGGCAGGAGAATGGTCCTTCGGTGCAGGGCGCAATCGAAGCCGCGGTGCTGTCGCTGACCGGCGAGACGGTCTCGATTCGCGGCGCCGGCCGCACCGATTCCGGCGTTCACGCCATGGGGCAGGTGATCCATGCCGATCTGTTGAAGGCGTGGTCACCGTACCAGCTGCAGAATGCCTTGAACGCGCATCTGAGGCTTGCCGGCGAACGTGTTTCCATTCTGGATGTCGAGGTGGTTGCGGAATTCTTCGATGCCCGTTTCTCGGCGCTGCGCCGCCATTATCTCTATCGCATCGTCAGCCGCCGGGCGCCGCTGGCGCTTGAAGCCGGCAAGGCCTGGTGGGTGCCGAAGGTGCTCGACCACGAGGTCATGCACGCCGCCGCCCAGAGGCTGGTCGGCCGGCACGATTTCTCCACCTTCCGCTCCGCCCATTGTCAGGCAAACAGCCCGGTGCGCACGCTCGACCGGCTGGATGTGACGCGCAGCGGCGAGTTGATCGAGATCCGCGCCACGGCGCAGAGTTTTCTCCACAACCAGATCCGTTCCTTTGCCGGCACGCTGAAGCTCGCCGGCGAAGGCAAATGGACGCCTGACGATGTCGAGGCCGCGCTGGAGGCGCGAGACCGCAAGGCCTGCGGCCCGGTGGCGCCGCCCGACGGGCTCTATTTCCTGCAGGTGGATTATCCCGACGTGATCATCGATCGACGCAGGCCGGTCGGCGAGACCGATGACGATCAATCGTAAGCTTGATCAGACCGGATAGATGCCGAGGAAGTGCTGCAGATATTCCGAAAGGATCATCGATGGCACCAGCATCGCCAACGTCATCGCCCCGACCATCAGCGGATGACCGTGGCAGATCATCCGCAGAATGCGCGCCAGCACGAAGACCTGCGCCAGCATGAAGGCAAGCAGCAGCAGCGAGACGAGGCCGACGGAGCCGGGGAGGAAGACCACCGTCGCCAGCAGCAGCCCGTTGATATAGGAGAGCGGCACGCCGAGCCAGTTGACGCTGACGACGACGGGGGCGAAACGCTCACCCATGCGGAAGGCAAGCAGCAGCAGCCCGGCAAAAACCAGCGGCACGAACCAGTTGGCGAGCTCGACGAAGCCGAGCCTGACATAGAAGGCAAAGCCGACATCGGCTTCCGGCGGCATCGACCGCAGAAAGACCTGTCGCCACCAGAGCCAGGAAATGCCCATCGGCGGCAGGCACCAGGCGATCGCCCAGAACGAGCGGTTGACGCCGCGCTCGGACAAATCGAGGTAGCGGAAGCCGCGCGGATCCAGCCGGATCAGCAGCCAGAGGCCGGCCAGATAGTATTGGACTTCCCTAAGCCCCGGCATTGGCGAACCAGTGGGCAATGAAGGTCTCGTAGATCGCCGTCAGCGTCTCCAGATCGGAAACGGCGACGCGCTCATCGACCATGTGCATCGTCTGGCCGACGAGGCCGAACTCGACGACCGGGCAATAATCCTTGATGAAGCGCGCATCCGACGTGCCGCCGGTGGTCGAAAGCGCCGGCGAGCGGCCGGAGACACTTTCGACGGCTGATGACAGCGAGGCGATCAAACCATTGTTGCGCGTCAGGAAAACATGGCTCGGCCGGTCGGCCCAGACGATATCGTATTTCACCGGTTCGCGGCCCGGCCGCAGCCGTCCGTTCCCGGCGGCAGCGTCGAGGCGCCGCAGGATTTCGGCACGCAGCGTCTCTGCCGTCCAGCTGTCGTTGAAGCGGATGTTGAAGCTGGCCGCTGCTTTTGCCGGAATGACGTTGGTCGCCGGATTGCCGACATCGACCGTAGTCACCTCGAGGTTCGATGGCTGGAAATCGTCGGTGCCGCCGTCGAAGGGCGGATCCATCAGCGCCTGCGTCAGCTGCAGCATGCCGCGCACAGGATTGTCGGCAAGATGCGGATAGGCGGCATGGCCCTGGACGCCGTGCACGGTGATCTTGCCCGACAACGAGCCGCGCCGGCCGATCTTGATCATGTCGCCGAGCCTGTCCGGATTGGTGGGCTCGCCGACCAGGCAGGCATCCCAGCGCTCGCCGCGTTCGGCGGCCCACTTCAGGAGCTTGGTTGTGCCGTTGATCGCCGGGCCTTCTTCGTCACCGGTGATCAGGAAGGAAATCGAGCCCTTGGGCGGCCCGTTTTTCTCGATATTGCGGGCGACGGCGGCGACGAAGCAGGCGATGCCGCCCTTCATGTCGACGGCGCCGCGGCCGAAGAGCTCACCCTTCGATATCTCGGCGGCGAAGGGCGGATGCGTCCAGGCGGCTTCGTCGCCGACCGGCACGACATCGGTATGGCCGGCAAACATCAGATGCGGGCCGTCCTTACCGAGACGGGCATAGAGGTTTTCAATATCGGCGGTTCCCGCTTCGCTCGCTTTCACCTTGTTGACGGTGAAGCCGAGCGGCGCAAGCATGGCGTCGAGCGCCGACAGGGCGCCACCTTCGGCTGGAGTCACCGAGGGGCAGCGAATCAGCGTCTGAAGATTGGCGACGGGATCGGTAGCGGTCATGGCGTCGAACTATCCGGCGGGAATGGCAAAGACATGGCAAGGCGGCGGCGCCTCGCGTAAAAGACGCCGCCTGTTTACCGGATCAATGTCCTGGTGTCATCAATCTCTGAGCAACTCGTTGATGCCGGTCTTGGATCGGGTCTGTTCATCGACGCGCTTGACGATGACGGCGCAGTAGAGATGCGGCGCCGGCTTGCCATTGCCCATGGTCGCATTGCCGGACGGCATCGAGCCGGCGACGACGACCGAATAGGGCGGCACTTCGCCGTAGCTCACTTCGCCGGTGGCGCGGTCGACGATCTTGGTCGACTTGCCGATAAAGACGCCCATGCCGAGCACCGAACCTTCGCGGACGATGCAGCCCTCGACCACTTCCGAACGGGCGCCGATAAAGCAATTGTCTTCGATGATCGTCGGGCCGGCCTGCATCGGCTCCAGCACGCCGCCGATGCCGACGCCGCCGGAGAGATGCACATGTTTGCCGATCTGCGCGCAGGAGCCGACCGTCGCCCAGGTATCGACCATCGTGCCTTCGCCGACATAGGCGCCAAGGTTGACGAAGGAGGGCATCAGGATGGCGTTCGGGGCGATATAGGCCGAGCGGCGCACGACGCAGTTCGGCACGGCGCGGAAGCCGGCGGCGCGGAAATGGTTCTCGCCCCAGTTCTCGAACTTCGAAGGCACCTTGTCCCACCAGGTGGAATTGCCCGAGCCGCCCTTGACCACGTCCATGTCGTTGAGGCGGAAGGATAGGAGCACTGCCTTCTTCAGCCACTGATTGACCGTCCAGTCGCCGTCGGCGCCGCGCGTAGCGACACGAACCTTGCCGGCATCGAGCAGATCGAGCGCTGCTTCGACCGCATCGCGAACCTCGCCTTTGGTCGACGTGTTCACATTGTCGCGATTGTCGAAGGCGGCTTCGATGGTCTTTTCGAGGGATGCGAGGTCGGTGGCGCTCATGAGAATTCCTTAAACTTCGATCTTTATCGTGGAGACGGCGGAGTCTCCGGAATGCGGTTGGCAGGGATTTATCCTGCTCTACAGCATGCAGCCGCAGAACGGAATGATTTTTCCAACAAGATCATACCTGGATTCAAGGCGTTATAGCGACATATCCGGCTTTGGAGCCGGCAAGACTGAAAGGCATTTCGACATGGCGAAGGGACGAAACGGCGGTTCGCGGCGCAAGGATGGCGTATGGGACCCGCTGAAGAGCAGTTCGACCGACAGGCAGCGCGCCGAAGCCGTGCCGAAGACGCCGCAGACGATGTCGCCCGCCTACCGCCTTGCCTATGTCGATGAGGATTTTCTCTGCCGCGAGGAGCTGCGGCCGATCCGCCTGCAGTTGGAACTCCTGAAGACGGAGATGATGCTGACCGAACGCGGCATCCGCTCGACCGTCGTCATGTTCGGCGGCGCCCGCATTCCCGCCCCCGGCCAGAGCGCCTGGGCGGCCCGCAACGACATCCAGCGAGTCAATCTGGAGGCGGCGTCCGTCTATTATGATGAGGCGCGCAAATTCGCCCGTCTCTGCTCGAAATATTCGGCGGGACTCAATTTCCAGGAATATGTCATCGTCACCGGCGGCGGCCCCGGCGTCATGGAGGCGGGCAATCGCGGCGCGGCCGATGAGGGCGCGCCGTCGATCGGCCTCAACATCGTGCTGCCGCACGAGCAGGCGCCGAACGCCTATGTGACGCCGGAACTCAGCTTCAACTTCCACTATTTTGCCATTCGCAAGATGCATTTCATGGTGCGCGCCAAGGCGATCGCCGTCTTTCCCGGCGGCTTTGGAACACTCGACGAATTCTTCGAATGCCTGACGCTGATCCAGACCGGCCGCATGGAGCGTCTGCCGCTGATCCTCTTCGGCGAAGCGTTCTGGCGCAGCATCATCAATTTTGACGCTTTGGCCGAATTCGGCACGATCGCGCCGGACGACGTCAAGCTGATCAGCTTCGTCGATACGGCCGGAGCCGCTTGGAAAATCATCCAGGAGTTCTATGAGCATCGCGAATAGCGCCTCGGCGTCCCGTTCGTGAGACGTGGATCTTTCCCCGCCGGGCGGGGAAAGAGCGGAGGCAATGGTTCGCCCGACCTTACGGCTGCGACCTTACAGCAGTGGCCGGTCCGGCATGTCGTCGATCGAGATGACGCCGTCCTTGTTGCGGTCCATCCGCGCAAACAGCTTGTCGAAGGCGGCAACGGCTTCCGGCTTGGAAATCTGGCCGTTCTGGTCGGTATCGACCCGGTGCATCATCATCGAAGCGCGCATGAAATTGCCGCCATGGCGCATCCAGCGATGCCCGTCACGGCCATCATGCCCGTCGTGACCATCGCGCGGCGGCCGCCCCTGGTCGTCATTGTCCGGCGCCGCCGCTGCGGTATCCGTATTCTTGTTTTCGCCGGCGTCCTGCTTGCGCTGATCTCTCATCGCCTGCATCTGAGTCTTCCGGTATGCGCTGATTTCGCCGGGCGTCAGCGAGCCGTCACTATTGGTGTCGATCGCAGCGAAAACCTTGTCCAGGCCGGCGGTCGCTTCTTCTTTGGAGACCTTGCCGTCCTTGTTGGCGTCGAACTGCTTGAGCATCCTGACATAGGTGATTTCGCGGAAGGCGGCAGGTCCCGGACCGTGCATGCCAGCGTGCTGGCGCGGCCCGTCACCGGGTGCGGCATAGCCTGCCCCGGCGGCTGCGCCGAAGATGAGGGTGGAGGAAAGCGCTGCCAGTATCAGCTTGTTGCGGTACATCGTATTTGCCTTTCGTGAGGTGTCTCCTCACGAACAAAGCTACGGCAGCAGGGCGGAAAGACCCAGTTAAACATCGGTAAGCTGAATGAAACTTTGGTAATCCGTCAGTCGCTGCCAACCCAGGGGCTAAATCAGCCCGGACCAGTAATCTTGCCGAGAAAGGCGGCGAGGTCGTCGGTGACGAAATCGATATGATCCTCTTCGCCACTGGTCTTCTCCCACCATTCGACGAGCGTCTCTTCCAGATTGCGCGGCACCAAGAGCACGGTTTGCATGCCGAGCGCCTTCGGCACCGTCAGATTGCGCGGCAGATCTTCGAACATCGCCGCCTTGCTCGTGTCGACGCGTTTTAACGCCGTGAACTTGTCATAGGTCGCCTGCGCCGGCTTCGGCACGTAATCGGCGGCGACGATATCGAAGATGTCGTCGAAATGCTCGAGAATGCCGAGCGCACCGGCCGTCATTTCGGCATGTTTGACGCTGCCATTGGTAAAGATGAACTTACGCCCGGGCAACGCCTTGATCGCCGCGGCGAGTTCCGGCTGCGGCGTCAGCGCCGTGTAGTCGATCGCATGCGCCCTTTCCAGGAAGTCGTTCGGGTCGATGCCGTGATGGATCATCAGGCCCTGCAGCGTCGTGCCGTGCTCGAGGTAATATTGCTTCTGCAGCCTGCGCGCCTCTTGCCGCTCCATCTGCAACAGGGCCGCGACATAGGCGGTCATGTTCTTGTCGATCTGCGCGAAGAGATTGACATGATGCGGATAGAGCGTGTTGTCGAGGTCGAAGACCCAGTCTGTGACGTGCGCGAAATCGGCTTTATCAGGCGTGCGGTCGATCTTTGTCATGGCGGTCTTATGGCATGGGTGCGGCTGCAAGGAAATCGACAAGAATAAAATAGACGCCCGATTTTCGGCGGACGTCGCATGCGCGGGATGCTAGAAGGCGAGCATGCTTTTCGAACGCCCTGACGACGATACGCTCTATGATGCCTTGATCGCGCGCAGCGCCGATTACGAGGGCCAAGCCTATGTCTGCGTCAAGACGACAGGCATCTTCTGCCGGCTGACCTGCCCGGCGCGGAAGCCGAAGCGGGAAAATACCCTGTTCTTCGAGACGATCGCCGCCTGCATGCATTCCGGCTTTCGCCCCTGCCGGCGCTGCAGGCCGCTGGAACAGCCGGGCAGGGAGCCGATCGTCGACGAACTGCTTGCGGCACTCGATGGTCAGCCGGAGGTTCGCTGGACCGAGGAGGAGATTGTGCGCCGCGGCCATGATCCCTCGACGGTGCGCCGCGCTTTCAAGCGGGCGCTCGGCATGACCTTCCATGACATCGTCCGTTACCGCCGGCTCGGCGAAGCGGCCCGGCAGCTGGCCGACGGCGCGCGTGTCATCGATGCGCAGATCGACGCCGGATACGAGTCTCCGAGCGGCTTTCGCTCGGCATTTCAGCGGCTGGTCGGCAAGGCGCCGGCGCTTTCGCAAAACCGCGAACTGCTCTTTGCCGATTGGTTCGACACCCCGCTCGGACCGATAATCGCGGTTGCCGACAAGACGCATCTGCATCTTCTCGAATTTCATGATCGTAAGGCGCTGCCGACCGAGCTCGACGGGCTGCAGAAGCGCGTCCGCTCCTCGGTCGCAATCGGCCGCACCCCTGTCATCGACCAGATCGAGGCGGAGATCCGGGATTATTTCGAGGGGCGGCTCACCGTTTTCACGACGCCCCTGGCGCTTGGCGGCACGCCCTTCGAAAAACATGTCTGGGCAAAGCTGATGGAAATCCCTGTCGGCAAGACGCGCGCCTATGGCGATCTGGCACGTGAGATGGAAAGGCCCGAGGTGGTGCGTGCCGTCGGCCGCGCCAACGGCGCCAACCAGTTGGCCATCATCGTGCCCTGCCACCGCATTCTCGGGGCGGATGGTTCTCTCACAGGTTATGGCGGCGGGCTCTGGCGCAAACAGTGGCTGCTGCGGCATGAGGAGAAGATCAGCATGCAGGCAAAGATGGAGGAGACAGCATGAACCAGACTGAAAAGGCCAAGGCATTCGGCGCGCTGCACAAGAAGGGCGAGCCGATTGTCCTCTACAATATCTGGGATGCCGGCACGGCGAAGGCGGTTGCCGATGCCGGCGCCAAGGCGCTGGCGACCGGAAGCTGGTCGGTTGCCGCAGCCCACGGGTTTGCCGATGGCGAGAAACTGCCGATGTCGGTGCTTGTGGAGACGGCGAAATCCATCACCGCCGTCATCGATCTGCCGCTGTCGGTCGATTTCGAAGGCGCCTATTCGGCGGCGCCCGAGGGGGCGGCCGCCAATGTCGCCAGGCTGGTGGAGGTCGGCGCCATCGGCATCAATTTCGAAGATCGGGTGGTCGCCGGCGAGGGGCTCTATCCCGTCGAGAGCCAGGCGGCCCGCATCCGCGCCATTCGCGCCATGGCCGACGGCAAAGACATGCCCTTCTTCATCAACGCCCGCACCGATCTTTTCCTCGCCGAAGGCGATCTTGCCAAACATGCCGGCCTGGTGGACGAGGCGATCGAGCGGGGCAGGGCCTATGCGGCAGCCGGTGGCAACGGCTTCTTCGTTCCCGGCCTGGTCGATCCCGCCTTGATCGAAAAGATCTGCGCGGCCTCGTCGCTGCCGGTCAACGTCATGATGCGGGCGGGCGCCCCCGATGTGAAAACCCTGGCAAAGCTCGGCGTCGGCCGCATCAGTTATGGTCCGGGACCTTACCGGTCAATGATGGAAAAGCTGAAACAGGAGGCGGCGGCGATTTACAGCACGCTCTGACGCTGAGATGTTCGCGGGCCGCATCCGCACGCAAGGCTGCGGCCCGAAAATGACATCCCGCTCCGCTCAGGAACGGAAGCGCAGATTGCGCCGCGTCAGCTGGTCGACCGAGGTGCAGCCCATCAGCTTCATGCCGCGCTCGATCTCGGTGCGCATCGTCTCCAGCGCCCGTTCGACGCCCGGCCGTCCGGCGGCGGCAAGCGGGAAGAGATAGTAGCGGCCGAGCCCGACCGCCTTTGCCCCCAGCGACAAGGCCTTGAGAACATGGGTTCCCCGCTGCACGCCGCCATCCATCATCACGTCGATCCGGTCGCCGACCGCATCGACGATTTCGGCAAGCTGGTCGAAAGCGCTGCGCGAACCGTCGAGCTGGCGCCCGCCGTGGTTGGAGAGCACGATGCCGGTGCAGCCGATCTCGACCGCGCGCTTGGCGTCTTCAACCGACATGATGCCCTTCAGGCAGAACTGCCCGCCCCAGGCGTGCACCATCTCCGCCACGTCGTCCCACGACATGGAGGGGTCGAGCATCTCGGTGAAATATCGGCTGATCGACAGCGCGCCGCCATCCATCTTGACGTGGTTTTCCAGCTGCGGCAGCCGGAACCGCTCATGCGTCAGCCAGTCGATCGCCCAGGAGGGTTTGATGGCGAACTGGGCCATGCCGGCGAGGTTGAGCTTGAAGGGAATGGCAAAACCGGTGCGCTTGTCGCGCTCGCGGTTGCCGCCGGTGATACTGTCGACCGTCAGCATCATCGCCTGCACGCCGGCATTTTTCGCCCGCGCCATCATCTCGTGATTGAGGCCGCGATCCTTGTGGAAATAGAACTGGTAGACCTGCGGCCCGGCGCTGATCTGGCGGGCTTCCTCCAGGCTGATTGTGCCAAGCGACGAGACGCCGAACATCGTGCCGTGTTTGGCCGCCGCCGCCGCGACCGCCCGCTCCCCCTGATGATGAAAAAGCCGCTGCAGTGCCGTCGGCGAGCAATAAACCGGCATAGCCAGCTTCTGCCCCATGACCGTCACCGACATGTCGACCTCGGCCACGCCCCTCAGAACGTCGGGCACCAGATCGCAAGCCTCGAAGGCCGCTGTATTGCGCCGATACGTCACCTCGTCATCGGCAGCGCCGTCAATATAATCGAAGATCGGCCCGGGAAGCCGCTGTTTGGCCATGCGCCGGAAATCATGAAAATTATAGCAGTCTGTAAGGCGCATCTCTTTGCTCGACCCGGTTATTTTTCGAGCCGCAACCTAAAGCACGATTCGAAATCTTGCCAAGGCTTCATCGGGCGATTTCCGGCCTCTGTGAGGAGATATCGCAGTCACGGGCGCGATTCCGCCTGTCCGGCCGCATGATATGGCGGGCGACTGCCACCAGAAGCTTCAGCGGCGTTGACGCGCTTCAACCCTGGCCGCGGCACGATCATATGCGGGAGCTTGATCGCCCATGCCAGGCCGAGCCCCGATAGCAGCCGGATGAAATGCCAACCGAGGTCCAACTGCCCCGGTTTGCCGAGCCGCGCCGATTCCGGAAAGGCGTGATGGTTGCCGTGGAAGCTCTCGCCGAAGGTGACCAGCCCGAATTGCGGCAGGTTATAACCCTGCACTGCGACATCATCGACGCTCCAGCCCTGATGGCCGGTCCGATGGGCAAAATGACCGACCAGCCAGTGGCCGGTCAGCGACACCGATATCCGCACGGCGATACCCCAGACCACCCACGGCAGTCCGCCGAGCGTGAAGAGCAGGAGTGCCAAGGGAATCTGGTGCGCCATCCATGTCGCCTCCAGGAAACGATAGAAGCGGTCGCCCCGCTCGCGCGTATCGAGGACGAAGCGCGGCGGATGGTCGAGCGCCACTGCGCAATGCATCTGCCAGAAGGCGTCAGTGAAGAAAGGCCGCCGGTGGGCATAGAGGTCATGGCAATTCCGCTGCCGCTGCGCCCAGTCGCGAATGTCGTGGGCGTAGATCATGCCGAAGGGGCCGGCCATGCCGACCAGTGTACCGAGATAGACGAGTAGATGCTCGATCCAGAGAGGGGTGCTGAAGGAACGGTGGATCAGCAACCGGTGCATGCCGACCGAATGACCAAGGCAGATGGTGATGGCGGTCAGGACGATAAAAGCGGCAAAGGCGCTCCAGGTGAAGGTCAATGGCCCGCCGATAATGGCGGTCAGGGTCATGGCGGAGATCCAGACCGACTTTGCCGGCATCCAGACCACTCTGCCCTTCACGGGATCGCTGCTATCGTCGATCATGCGTCCGGTGGAAATGCTGCTCATGGCAAACTCCTTCTCGATCGGGCGCATTCTCCACTTGAACATCGCCCGCCAATTCATTAATTAAGCAATTACCTAATTACTTTGCGCCAACGAAATCAATTAAGCAATACATTAATTGCTTAATTGGTTGACCGATCGACGCGATGATTGCCGCAGGCACGGAGACCGGCTTTGGAAGACGAGACTTTCGACGATATTTCAGAAGGCAGCTCTGTCGGCGCTGCCCAGCGGGTGTTCCACGCGCTTTCCAGTGCGCCGCGGCGGAAGATTCTTGCCTATCTCTCGGCATCCGGCCTGACCGCCGGCGAGATCGCCGACCGCTTCAGCATGTCCAAGCCGGCGGTTTCGCAGCATCTTTCCATCCTCGAAACGGCGGGGCTGATCAGACGGGAGAAACAGGGCCAGTTCGTTCACTATTCCCTGATCGAGAACAATCTCGTCAATACGCTCAACGGCTTCGTGCAGGAGGTCTGCCCTGTCGGCCGGCCGATCAAGAAGGAAAGCCAGGCGCGCGTCCGCGCCAAAGAATTGCCTTGAGTCTGAATTCGAGTACGCCGCGGTAGAAAGCTGACGGAAGCGGCGGTGATCTATTCGCGCAACTGGCCCTTACGGGCGAGGCTCCGCTGCACGCTGATAGCTTGTGCGACGAAGTTGCGGACGACGGGCGAGCGCTCGTCGCGCCGGGTCGAGAGGGCCAGCCGTGCCTTTGGGGAGTCGCCGGCGATAGCGATGTAGCGAACGCCGGGGACATTGATCTTGGTCATTTCTGCCGGCACGATGGAGATGCCGAGGCCGACGGCGATCAAGCTGGCAATCGACGTGATTTGCGGCGCCGGCTGGCCGAGAATAGGGTCAAATCCCGCTCGTCGGCAGGCGGCGATAATGCCGTCGAAGAAACCGGCGCCTGCCTCGCGCGGAAAGAGGACGAAGCTCTCTTCCGCGAGTTCGTCGAGCCGCAATGCCTGCGCTTGCGCCTTGGGATGTCCAGACGGCACGGCGATGACCATAGGCTCTTCAGCCAGAAGCTGAGACCGGGCTTGCGTCGGATCATCACGGCCCGGGCGGATGAATACTGCGTCGAGTTCGGCCGCATCCAGCCGTTCGAGCAATCGCGCAGTGGGCGCTTCCTCCAGGCTGAACTCGACCGCCGCATATTTCTCGCGAAAGACGTTGATCGCGGCAGGTACGATCGGATTGAAAACAGCCGAGCTTGTAAACCCCACTCGCAGTCGGCCATGATGTCCTTGCGCTGCCCGCAGAGCGCTGTGCTTCGCATGTTCCGCCTGCAGCAGGACGGCGCGAACTTCAGGCAGAAAAGCCTTGCCCGCCTCGGTCAGTTCGGCACCGCTCGGAAGGCGCCGGAAGAGCGACGCGCCAATCTCATTTTCAAGATCGCGAATCTGGTTGCTCAGCGGTGGCTGTCCGATGCCAACCCTGCGCGCCGCGCGCGTAAAGTTCAATTCTTCAGCAACAGCGAGGAAATAACGAAGATGGCGCAGCTCCATCCGATACCTTTAGGATATCAACATCGCCTGCGCAATATATTGGAAATACTGATTTTGACCCGCCACATGACCGGAACGCCCGCTATGCGATGCGGGATCATCATCAGACAGGAGTTCAACATGCGTAAGATTGAAAAGCAGTTCCTGATTACCGGTGTGAGCTCGGGCTTTGGCAGGGCCTTCGCCGAAGCGGCACTCGCAGAAGGGCACAGAGTCGTTGGCACGGTGCGCAACGGCGAAGCCGCGATCCGGTTCGAAAAGCTGGCGCCAGGCCGCGCCATTGCCGTGCAACTCGACATCGCCGATGCCGAGGCGATTGAACCGGTTGTTGCGAACATCGAGAAATCAGTCGGTCCCGTGGATGTTCTCATCAACAATGCCGGTTACGGACATGAGGGAACATTGGAGGAATCGCCGATCGAGGAAATGCGCCGGCAATTCGACGTCAATGTCTTCGGGGCCGTCGGAATGATGAAGGCTGTCCTGCCGTTCATGCGCCGGCGGCGGGCAGGCCATATCATCAACATCACCTCCATGGGCGGTTTCATCACCATGCCGGGCATTGCATATTATTGCGGGAGCAAATTCGCGCTGGAAGGCATGAGCGAGGTTCTTGCAAAGGAAGTGAAAGACTTCGGCATCTCGGTCACGGCGGTGGCTCCTGGCTCGTTCCGAACCGATTGGGCGGGTCGCTCCATGGTTCGCGGCGGCAGGAACATTGCCGATTACGATGCGCTTTTTGATCCGATCCGCAGGGCACGTGAGGAAAAGAACGGCAAACAGGCGGGCGATCCTCGCAAGGCAGCCTCAGCCGTGATGGCGCTGGTCGCGGCAGAGAAACCACCGGTCCATTTGTTGCTTGGAGCCGACGCGCTTTTGCTCGTCCGCGAGAAGCTGAAAAGCCTGAGCGCGGAAATCGACGCCTGGGAAAATCTCACGCTTTCGACGGCTTTTACTGAGGCGTGAAGAAGGGCGCCCGCAAGCGCCCTTATCGATCAGGGAACGATCAGCGTTCCGATGCCGTGCTCGGTGAAGATTTCGAGCAGGACGGAGTGGGCAGTCTTGCCGTTCAGGATGACGACGCCCTGGACGCCCGCCTTGATCGCATCGATGCAGGTCTCGACCTTCGGGATCATGCCGCCCGAGATCGTGCCGTCGGCGATCAGCGCATGCGCTTCGGCCACGGAGAGCTCCTTGATCAGCTGGCCGTTCTTGTCGAGCACGCCGGCCACATCGGTCAGGAACAGCAGCCGGGTGGCGTTCAGCGCGCCGGCAATGGCGCCGGCGAACGTGTCGGCGTTGATATTGTAGGTGGCGCCGTCACGGCCGGGTGCGACGGGTGCGATCACCGGGATCATCTCGGAGCGGGCGAGCAGATCGAGCAGCGTGCGGTCGACCTCGACCACTTCGCCGACGAAGCCGAGATCGAGCACGCGCTCGATGTTGGAATCCGGATCCTTGACGGTCTTGCGCGCCTTTTCGGCGAAGACCATGTTGCCGTCCTTGCCGCAAAGGCCGATCGCCCATTCGCCGGTCTGGTTGATCAGCGCGACGATTTCCTTGTTGATCGAGCCGGCGAGAACCATCTCGACGATCTCGACCGTTTTCTGGTCGGTGACGCGCAGCCCGCCCTCGAATTTCGATTCGATGCCCATCTTGTTCAGCATGGCGCCGATCTGCGGACCGCCGCCGTGAACGACGATCGGGTTGACGCCCGATTGCTTCAGGAGTGCGATGTCGCTGGCAAAGGCCTTGCCGAGTTCGGGATTGCCCATGGCGTGGCCGCCATATTTCACGACGATCGTCTTGTTCTCGTAACGCTGCATGAAGGGCAGCGCCTTGGCCAGAAGCCGTGCCTGCAGTTCGCTTTCGGACTCGTTCATGGGGACCCCGCGGAATTGTTCGCGGCCTTTTATCGTAAGTTTCCGACAGAGGGAATAATCCAGAGGGCAATAGTTTTTCGTATCTGCCGCGGAGCCGGTGGTGTTTAGCGTCCGGCGCACCCAAGCATGAAATGAGGAACGGCATGCAAGGCGATGAGATTGCAGACCTGATCGGCCGTGTCGCGCTCGGCGACCGCAGGGCCTTTGTTGCCCTTTACAATCAGACCGGGCCGAAACTTTTTGCCATCTGCCTGCGTATCTTGAAGGATCGCACGGAGGCTGAAGAAGCCCTGCAGGAAGTCTATATCAGCATCTGGCAAAGGGCCGGAAGCTATCAGGCAGCCACGGGTTCTTCCTCGGCCTGGCTTTCGGCGATTGCCCGTAACCGGTCGATCGACGCGCTGCGGTCGCGCAAGCCTGTCGCCGACGAAATCGACAGTGCCTATGATCTTGCCGACGCCGCGCCCGACCCGGAAATGCAGACGGTGACGAAGGATGAAGGAAGGCGGATTGACACCTGCATGGAAGAGTTGGAAGCTGATCGTGCGGTCGCGGTGAAACGGGCTTATGTCGAAGGGCTGAGCTATCAGGAACTGGCCGATCAGTTTGGTGTCCCGCTGAACACGATGCGGACCTGGCTCAGGCGCAGCCTGTTGAAACTGAGAGAGTGCATGGAACGATGACATCGCCCGACAAAAGCAAGGGAGACCGCTCCCGCGACGAGGTTCTCGCCGGCGAATATGTGCTTGGCGTCCTGTCGCTGCAGGATCGGCGGGTGGTGGAAGAGCGCATGCGCCACGATCGGCCCTTTGCCGCGATCGTCAGCCGCTGGGAAACCAACCTTTCCGCCTTCAATGACGAATATGAAACCGCCTCGCCGAACCGGGAAACTTTCAAGCAGATCGAGGCGCGGCTTTTCGGCGATGCTGAAAAACCTGCATCCTTTTCGCAAGGCCTCTGGAATTCGGCGGTTTTCTGGCGCTCACTGAGCTTTGCCTGCGTCGTCGTCGCCGTCAGCGCCGTGATCTTTGCCTCGGGCGTGGTGCCTGAGCCGCAGGGACCGACACCGCTCGTCGCCTCGCTTTCCGGCCAGAACAGCGCCATCAATCTTCTCGCCTCCTACGAGCTGCGGAGCGGCCGGCTGAAGATCGTGCCGGTCGCCGCCGGCAAGCCGGAGGAGAAGTCGCTGGAACTCTGGCTGGTGCCGGGTAGCGGCCTGCCGAAATCGCTCGGCGTCTTCCAGCCGGGCGAGAGCGGCGAACTCGTCATTCCAGCCGATCTGCGCGACAATCTCGCCGATGGCGCGACGCTTGCCGTCAGCCTCGAACCCTTCGGCGGTTCGCCGACCGGCCAGGCGACCGGCCCGGTGATCGCAAGCGGCGCCTTGCGCCGGCCATGATCGGGCGCCGGCCGTCGATCGCGCCGGCCACAAAATCATTTTCTCCCGCCTGAAACTCTTTGGCGCAAACCGCCGTAGTTCGAAATGTCCGGACGACGCTCAGGCATAAAGCCCGCGGATGGTGTCCGGTGAGGAGAAAATCATGATCAAGTCCGTATTGCGCGGTTTTGCGCTCGCCACCGCCCTGTCCGCCGTCGCCTTTGCCGCCGCCAAGAACCCTGAAGTCGGCGGTGCGGCGATGTTCGACAGCAAGAACATCATCGAAAACGCCGTGAATTCCAAGGATCACACGACGCTGGTCGCCGCCGTCAAGGCAGCCGGTCTGGTCGGCACGCTCGAGGGCAAGGGCCCCTTCACCGTCTTTGCGCCGACCAACGAAGCCTTTGCCGCCCTGCCGAAGGGCACCGTCGACACGCTGCTGAAGCCGGAAAACAAGGCGACGCTGACCAAGGTTCTGACCTGCCATGTCGTTGCCGCCGATGCGATGGCCAAGACGGTTGCCAAGATGATCAAGGATGACGGCGGTGAGCACGACATCAAGACCGTCGGCGGCTGCGTGCTGAAGGCCAGGGAAAGCATGAGCAAGATCACGCTGACCGACGAAAACGGCGGCGTCTCGCATGTGACGATCGCCGACGTCAAACAGTCGAACGGCGTCATTCACGTCGTCGACAAGGTGCTGCTGCCGAAGATGTAAGCCCGCCCATCTCGGCAGGGCCTGGGGCGCTCTTCGGGGCGCCCCGCATACAGACGAGAATGACTTGCCTTGCGACTTCCGATCAGTATTCCCGCGATGAGGCTATCGGGCCGCTTCGGCTATCGGGAAAACGAGAGAGACACTCACGCCGGCGTCCGGTGACGAGGTGACCTCGACCTTGGCGCGGGCGTTCTGTTTCAGCGACTGTACGATCATCGCGCTTAGTTTACCCGGGTGCGGCCAATTCACATCTTGAGGAAGGCCGACCCCGTTATCGGCAACGGTGATCCTGCACCCGGTATCGCTGACGACACAGCGGAGCGTGATTTCTCCGCCATCACGCCCTACGAAGGCATGTTTGAGCGTATTGGTGAGGAGTTCGTTGATGACCAAGCCGGCGGGCATGGCGACATCGACCGAAACCGGCCAGGTGTCGACCTTCATGTCCAGCCGGATCCCTTCCACGGCGTGAGCCGCCATCACCGAGGCGGCAATCTGGCTCACATAGGTTCCAAGATCGACTGTGGCGCCTTTCTCTTCGTCCGACAGCGAGCGATACAACAGGGCCAGGGCCTCAATTCGTCCGGCAAGCCGTGCAAACCTTTCGCTTTCCTCGCTCTGTTGCGCATTGCGCGCCTCCATCCGGATTAGCGCTGTGATCATCTGAAGATTGTTCTTCACGCGATGCTGAAGTTCGCGCAGAAGGACATCCTTCTCCGTCAGCAGTTCGCCGAAGCTCTGATCGGCCGCCGCCTCACTGCGCGCCGCAAAAGCCACCAATCGGAACAGCGGGGTGTCATCATCGTTGACGATGGTATTCGACCAGACATCGATAATGGCAGTGCTCGCGGGTTCGGCCACCAGCGAGAACGCGCCAATATACTCCTCAGCAGAGGTGACAGCGGCCGTGAGCGTCGCTCCTCCCGAAATGGCGGTGGAATTCAATTCGATCTCGGACCAGGCTTTTCCCTCGACCTGCGTTGCGCTCAGCGCCGTCAGCCGTTCGAATTCGAGATTGACGTAGATCAGCGTCTCGCTGTCGCCGAGTTCGGAGACAGCGACCGCAAAAGGGACGTGATCGAGAAAGTGTCGAAACCGATCGTCATCAAGGGCTTCGGCCAGGTGGGGCAGGTTGCCGACGCCTTCCGGCGACAGCGGTTGGTCTTTGCTATCGGTCATCTAATTGCTCGCCCACGCGGACTGCTCTTGCACCGCATGGGATGAAGGGTTGCTTCAAATACGGCGGGGACGCAAGTGCAATCGCCACCGATCAGCTTACGCAAGCAGTTTCTTCATGCGACGATGATGAAGATCCGAACCCTTCGGGCCAAACCCGCCAGGGCTATGCCCGGTCATAGGTAAACGAGGTCAGCAGCGCCGTCACGAAATTGCTCGCCCGTTCCTTGACCAGGACCTCCGTCCATTCATCCGTGCCGCGCAGCCGCAAGTCCGTGTAAATGCTGTCCACGGCTGCCTCTTCGATACGCTTGATGTGCGTCTTGAACGAAGCCTCGCCGCCACCGTGATACATGTCCCTGATAACCATCCGGAGAATCTCCTGAATGGCGATCTGCCAGGCAGTGTTGATCGACTGGAGTTCCTTGATGTCGTCTGCCATTCAAGCTTCCTTCGTGATGAGTTCATGGTCGGCACGGTGTGGGGTCAGCCGGCCCGGGCGCGTTTTGCAACGAGGGCGGCCGTTGCTGAGGCCCGATCGTTGCGTTCCCGTGAAAGCCGCGCCTCGCGAAGCCGCAAGGTCTTTGCCTGTTGCGATTGGACGTCGGATTCGAGTTCCTCGATCGCCTTGTTTTTTGCGAAGAACTGGCTCTGGACGTTGCCGAAGGCAATCTCGGCCCGCTGGCGGGATTTGCTGAATGTCTCTGTCATGTTGGATCCGATACTGAGGGCTCGATGGGCGAGCGAAAACAAAAAGGCCAGGCAAATCGCCTGGCCTTGAATGGATAACGTGCTTCCGGCAGTGCCAGTACATCCGTGGTCAAAGGAAAGCAGATATCGATTTAAGCGTTCTGGAGATTGCAAGCGGACATCTTGCCCGACTTGTTGTCACGCTCGAGATCGAAGCCGATCTTCTGGCCCTCGACGAGTTCGCGCATTCCGGCGCGCTCGACGGCGGAGATGTGAACGAAGGCGTCAGCGCCGCCATTGTCAGGCTGAATGAAGCCGAAGCCCTTGGTGGAGTTGAACCATTTAACGGTGCCAGTGGTCATGATGAACCCTTTCATAGCAATATTGAAGAACCGCAGCGCCAAGGCGATACGGATGGTGATAGCGATTTTTGAAAGGAAGTTCGTTCAGGCCGCGGTGCTAATCGCGCGATAACCAAGCCAGCAAGCAAAATTCGATAGTCGTCATGTAGCGCAACGAACGCGCGTCGTCAACCGTTAGTTTTTGATCGCCAGTAGATTCAACCTTTGGATGCTTCGGCAGCCTTTGCACCAAATCGAACTTGGCCGACCGAAAAGCCGCGGATTCGAAACTGCCGGGGCGCGCTTCGGAACGGGCCCGACTCGCGCGTCACCGGACATTCCCGCAGTCGTCGGCGAGCGCTGAGTCGGCCGTGGCCCTTTATTTCAACCGGGCGATGCCGACGGTTTCGCCGATCGCCTGGCGAAGATCGTCCAGCCCGTCGCCCTTTTCCGACGAAGTGGACAGCACGCCGGGATAGGCGGCCGGGCGCTTGCGGATCTTTTCCGCGGTCTCGGCAAGCAGCTTCGGCACGGCGGGCGCCTTGATCTTGTCGGTCTTGGTCAGCACGATCTGATAGGAGACGGCCGCCTTGTCGAGCAGATCGAGCACGTCATCGTCGTTCTTCTTGATGCCGTGGCGGCTGTCGATCAGCACATAGACGCGCTTCAGCGTCGCGCGGCCGCGCAGATAGTCGAAAACCAGCTTGGTCCACTTGTCGACCTGCTCCTTCGGCGCCTGCGCATAACCATAACCCGGCATGTCGACGATCGCCATCGGCGGCATGTCGCCGCTTTCGCCGGAATAGCCGTCCGGAACGAAATAATTGAGCTCCTGGGTGCGCCCCGGCGTGTTCGACGTGCGCGCCAGCCCCTTCTGGCCGACCAGCGCATTGATTAGCGACGACTTGCCGACATTGGAACGGCCGGCAAAGGCCACTTCCAGCGGCCCTTCCGGCGGCAGGAAGTTGAGCGAGGGTACGCCGCGGATGAAGATCCATGGGTGGCCGAAGAGCGGCTTTTCGGTTTCGGGCATGCGGGCTCTGCAATCTCCGGGTTCTGTCTCTTCACCGGGCTTCGTGGTTTTGAACGGAGATGTCAAGCTTTGAGGCGGTTTGCAGCCCATTGCTGTCCCTGCGGCCGACAGCCTTGGACCTTATCACGCACCCAGGCTGACAAGGTAGGCGCAGAGCATATCGGCGATTGCCTCCGAATAGGCTTCCACGTCTTCACTCTTCCGCGGCCTTTCGGAGAAATCCTTTCCGACGGTGGTCAGGGTTGTCATCATCACGTCGCCGGCGAGGGCGCGGGCTGCCTCGGGGAGGGCGGGAAGCACCTCCTTCAGGAACGCCTCGATCACGGGATCGCCCGCCTGTCGCGCCTCCCGGGCCTCCGGTGCATCCCTGTAGAGCGGAGCGGCGTCGCCGAGCGCCACCCGGACGGCGGCTTCTTCGCACTCCGATCGAACGAAAGCCTGGACCAATCTGCGCACGCGGCGAAGCGGCGGCTCCGATCGGTCGTTGAGGATCTCACTCAGAAGACCGGTGGTCTCGCGCCACTCGTCGGCCTGCAGCCGGAACAGGATCGCTGCCTTGTTCGGAAAATATTGGTAGAGCGACCCAACGCTGACGCCTGCTTTCTCAGCCACGCGTGCAGTGGTGAAGCGGTGTGCGCCTTTCTGCGCCAAAACCTGAACAGCGGCCTGCAGAATAGCCGAAACGAGCTCGTTCGACCGTGTCTGTTTGGGGTGCTTTCGTGAGGATATTCCGGAGCTTGGGCGATCGGCCATTTCTAGGTTCCCGGATGCGATTAGCGAATGCGACGAATTAATCGTATTTTTTCGATCGGCACAACAACGCTCTCGACAAAGGATTTGCCATGACCACGTTAACGACCGCACCGCTTGCGCCGCTGCTCGAGCTTTTGTTCGAAGAGGCCGACAAGGCGACGAGCCCCGGCCTGGCCGCACTGTCGCAAGAGGAGCGGGCTCGTCTCTTCCACAGCAAGACGGAATACCGCAATTTCTACGGCCTGATAAAGGACCTGTGGCTTCCTGTGTCGCGCCAGACCGGCGAGCTACTCTATATGCTGGCACGCGCCAGCGGAGCACGTGACATCGTCGAGTTCGGCACGTCGTTCGGCATTTCCACGCTCTATCTCGCCGCCGCATTGCGCGATAACGGCGGCGGCCGGCTGATCACCACCGAGTTCGAGCCTGATAAGGTTGCCAGAGCACGGCAAAACCTTGTAGCGGCAGGGCTTGCCGATCTCGTCGAGTTTCGGCAGGGCGATGCGCTTGAAACCCTCGGCGCCGATCTTCCCGGCAGCATCGATCTGGTCCTGATGGACGGCGCAAAGTCGCTCTATCTGGAGATTTTGCAGATCCTGGAGGGCCGCCTCCGCCAGGGCGCGATTGTCATCGCCGACGATGCGGACGCCTGCCCGCAATACCTCGGCTACGTGCGTACGCCCGGCCGCGGCTACATGTCGACGCCGTTTTCCGAAGACATCGAACTTTCCATGCGCGATGCCTGAAGCCGCGTCGGCGCAGGGCGATTGTTCACAGATACGAACAGAAAAGCCCCGCCGGAGCGGGGCTTTTCTGCAGCACTTTAGCCTGCTGCAATATGCAGCTGCGTCATTTCGACGGCGCCGTTTTTCGCCGGAACAGGCCCTTCAGATTGTCGAAGAGCTCCACCTTGACGCCCTGGCGCTTCATGATCACCGACTGCTGGATCACCGAGAGCGTGTTGTTCCAGGCCCAGTAGATGACGAGGCCGGCCGGGAAGCTTGCCAGCATGAACATGAACACCAGCGGCATCCAGTTGAAGATCATCGCCTGCGTCGGATCGGGCGGCGTCGGATTCATGCGCATCTGCAGGAACATGGTGACACCCATGATCAGTGGCCAGACGCCGAGATGCAGGATTGTCGGCGCTTGAAAGGGCAGCAGGCCGAACAGATTGACGATCGTCGTCGGATCGGGGGCCGAAAGATCCTTGATCCAGCCGAAGAACGGCGCGTGCCGCATCTCGATGGTGATGTAGATCACCTTGTAGAGCGAGAAGAAGATCGGGATCTGCAGTGCTACCGGCCAGCAGCCGGCGATCGGGTTGATCTTCTCTTCCTTGTAGAGCTGCATCGTCGCCTGCTGCAGCCCCATGCGGTCGTCGGCGAATTTGGCCTTGAGTTCCTCCATCTTCGGCTGCATGCGCTTCATGTTCGCCATCGAAGCATATTGCTTGCTGGCGAGCGGGAAAAACAGCGCCTTGACGACGATGGTGGTGCACAGGATCGCCACGCCGAAATTGCCGAAGAAGCGATAGAAGAAGTCCATCAGCTTGAACATCGGCTTGGTGATGAAATAGAACCAGCCCCAGTCGATCAGCCGGTCGAACTTCGGGATCGAATAGCTGGCCTCGTACCCATCGATAACGGGCACTTCCTTGGCGCCGGCGAAGACGAGGTTCTTGAGCTCGATCGATTGGCCCGGCGCAACGGTGAAGGCATCTTCCTTGTAGTCGGCCTGATAGCGCGGCTGGCCATCGGCAAAATGCGAGAAGCGGGCTTCATAGGCCGACGTCTGAGGCGGAACGATCGTCGCGGCCCAGTATTTGTCGGTAATGCCAAGCCAGCCGCCCGTGGATTTCGGCGGCATGACGGCTTCCTTCTCGGCGGCAGTATATTTGGTCTCGACGAGCCCGTCATCGCCGATGACGCCGATGAAGCCTTCATGCAGCACGTAGACGGAGGGCGTCGTCGGCTTGTTGTAACGCGTCACACGGCCGTAGGAAGACAGTGATACGGGACTCTGTCCGGTATTTTCGACTTTGTCGGCGACGGTGAACATGTAGCGTTCGTCGACGGAAATCGTCCGGGTAAACGTCAGGCCCTTGTCGTTGGTGTAGGAAAGCGTCACCGGCGTCTTGTCGGTGAGCTTGGCGCCCTCGGGCGCCGTCCAGAGCGTCGAGGCGCCGGGAACGTTGCCCGTGGCGTCGCTGCCGATATAGCCGAGCTCGGTGAAGTAACCGTCCTTGGTTTCCGCCGGGCTGAACAGGGTGATGGTTGGGCTCGAGTCGTCGACGGTCTCGTGATAGCCCTTGAGCTTCAGGTCGTCGAGCCGGGCGCCGGCGAGGTTGATCGAGCCGGAAAGCGCAGGAGTGTCGATGACGACGCGCGGGTTCTTTGCGAGCGCCTGTTCGAGCGTCGCCGTGGCGACGGCCTGACCGGAAGGTGCGCTACCACTCGTCGGGGCCGGCGCCGCGCCGCCCGCTGCGGGCTGCTGGACCTGTTCGGTCTTCTGCTGCGCCTTCTGGGCTTCCTGCGCCTTGCGCTGGGCCTCGATGCGCGGATTCATATAGAGAAACTGCCAGCCGAGGACGATCAGCACCGAGAGAGCGATCGCAATGAAGTAATTGCGGTTTTTTTCCATCATACGTTCCTGGGGCGTCCGTCTCCGGAGCGCCGGGGTTTCGGCCTGGTTTCCACGCGAAATTTCAGTTCCGCGGCCAATTCTTTGAAGGACGCCACAAGCACGTCCCTGCGCGCGACAACCACATAGTCGTGTCCGGGCTGCATTGCAAACCCCGCATGAAGCCGCACCGCCTCTTTCAGACGGCGGCGCATGCGGTTGCGTTCGACCGCGTTGCCATGTTTTTTGGTGACTGTAAATCCGACGCGGGCTTGGCTGTCGGGTTCCTTCCGGTCGAGGACTTCGAGAAGGAAGAGGCCGCCGCGGCGCTTTTCGCCCTCGCGCACGGCAAGAAACTGCGGGCGGCTTTTCAGCCGCCCGACAGCGTATTTTTCTTTTCTGGTCGTCAATTCGCCCGCCATCTCTTTTCGGGCAACCCGGCCTTAAGCCGAAAGACGCTTGCGGCCCTGCGCGCGGCGGCCGGCGATGACCTTGCGGCCACCCTTGGTAGACATGCGCGCACGGAAGCCGTGGCGACGCTTGCGAACAAGCTTGGATGGTTGGTAGGTACGCTTCATTTATTTAAACACCGCGGAGTGCGGCCCTTCTTGAATTTGCATAATGCAAGGAGCGTTGTTTTTCGAACGGGCGGGCCATGAAAGGCCTGACTGACCGAACGTGCGGCGGCTTATACGGACGAAGCCTGCGAAAGTCAATTATACCGGATCATTTCACCTGCAGCTGTCGGCTTGGCAAGTATTTTCGCACTCCGGTATTAATAAATTCGGTCTGCGCCGATTGGTTGTGAAATGCCGGCGCAGCAGATCAATCGCCCGGTTTTCCGGGCTTTGCGCGTCCCGGCCAGGGTCCACATGGATAATTTCCCCGGCCATAATCGTAAATATTGGAAATCTAACTTTAATAAATTTCGCCGATATTCGGATCATCGGCTGGGATTTGCTTTCCAGGCAGTGGCGTAGGTCAGGAGACAGTGCATTGAAGATCCGCGGCAAAATTAATCTGCTGGTATGCGTGATGGGAGCGGTAGCGCTTTTGATCGGCGCAACGGCGCTCTCGGCCATGCACGAATACAATCGCAACCTGACCGCCTATGAGCAGGCGGCCGCCCGCGCCTATGCCGGCGAACGCCTCAACCGCTTCGTTACGGCCGTGGTCATGGAAGCGCGCGGCATTTATGCGGCCAAATCAATCAAGGACACGCCGAACTTCGCCAAGGGCCTGCTGGCCGGCCTCGATGAGATCGACAAGGTCATCGCGGGCTGGGCGCCGCTGGTTCCGGATGACGAGAAGGGCGATTTCGCCAAGCTCGTCGCCCGCGCTGCGGAATTCCGTACCTTCCGTATGGAGACCGCCCGCCTCGGCACCGAAGTCGGCCCGGAGGCCGCCAGCGCCCAAGGCAACAATGAAGCCAACCGCGCCAACCGCAAAGCGTTCCAGGCCGAAATCGATGCGGTCGTCGCCACCGACAAGGCAGCGCTCGAAACCGTCAACACCGAGATCGAAAGCTTCCGCACCTGGGTGCTGATGCTCGTCCTCAGCATCACCGGCATCGGCATCGCGGTCGGCATCGGCATGGGCTTCTATATCGGTACCAGCCATCTGAGCCGCCCGATCAAGCGCGTCACCCGGGCGATCAACGAGGTCGCCAGCGGCAATTTCGACGCCGAGGTTCCCTTTGCCGGACGCCAGGACGAAATTGGCGAGATGGCCGCCGCCGTTGCGGTCTTCAAGGCGAACGGCCTTGCCGTCAAGCGCCTGAACGCCCAGGAGGCGGCGATGCGCGCCAAGAGCGACGACCTGCAGTCGAGCATGTCCGTCGTCGTCGCTGCGGCTGCGGCCGGCGACTTCGGCCACCGCATCAACAAGGACTATGAGGACGAGAACCTCAACCAGTTCGCCGGTAACATCAACACGCTGCTGTCGAGCGTCGATGCCGGCATCGGCGAAACCCGCCGGGTCATCGCAAGCCTGGCCGACGGCGATCTGACCCAGACGATGCGCGGCAGCTTCCAGGGCGCCTTCGCCGAGCTGCAGCAGAACGTCAACAATACCTTCGTCACTTTGCAGGCGACGATGCGCGAAGTGCGCGAGACGACGGAAGCGATGAACGGTAACACCGCCGAGCTGCGCAATGCCAGCGACGACCTGTCGAAGCGCACCGAGCAGCAGGCGGCCGCCCTCGAACAGACCTCGGCAGCGCTCGATCAAATCACTGCCGTCGTCCAGAACTCCACCGAGCGGGCGCATGAAGCAACTGTCATGGTCTCCGAAGCCAAGGACAAGTCTGGCGCGTCCGGCGTCGTCGTGCGCAACGCCGTCGAGGCCATGGGCCGCATCGAGCAAGCCTCGCGCGAAATCAGCCAGATCATCAACGTCATCGACGAGATCGCCTTCCAGACCAACCTGCTGGCGTTGAACGCCGGCGTCGAGGCGGCCCGCGCCGGCGAGGCCGGAAAGGGCTTCGCGGTGGTCGCCCAGGAAGTGCGCGAACTCGCCCAGCGTTCGGCAACAGCCGCCAAGGACATCAAGGCGCTGATCACCAAGTCGGGTGACGAGGTCCAGGTCGGCGTCAAGCTCGTCCAGGCGACCGGCGAGGCGCTGGCGGAAATCGGCACCCGCGTCATCGCCATCAACGACCATATCCATTCGATCGCCACGGCTGCGACCGAGCAGTCGACCGGCCTCAAGGAGGTCAATACCGCCGTCAACCAGATGGACCAGGTGACCCAACAGAATGCCGCGATGGTCGAAGAGACCTCCGCCGCCACGCACAGGCTTTCGGCCGAAGCCGGCGGGCTGGTCCGCCTCATCTCCCGCTTCAAGCTGTCGGATGATGCGCCGGCACCGGTGGCACTGGTCCGCAACGAGCCGCAAAGGCCGGTCGCCTCGCCCGCCCGCCGGGCGATCGCCAAGGTCGCCCGCGCCTTCGGCGGCAACGCGGCCGCCGCCGAACAGAGCTGGGAAGAGTTCTGATCTGTTATCGATCATGCGCCTTGAAACGCCGCCTCCGGGCGGCGTTTCTTTGTGACGACATGACGCTGCGCGCAAAGATTTGAAAGCGGAGCCTTTTGGTCTAATATAGAATTCGAGGGCGGCCGAAGTGCTGCCGATCGGGCGAGACGAAAATGCCGGTACAAGATCAGGGCGACAATCCTTCGGCGGATAATACCGCAGCCGGCGAGACCGCAAGGGCGTCATGCCCGTCTGCCGGCATGTTCGGCGGACTGTCGGGCAAGCTGCTGTGGCTTACCGTCTTCTTTATCATGCTCGCCGAAATCCTGATCTTCTTCCCCTCGGTCGCCAGCATGCGCATACGCTGGCTGGAGGACAGACTGAACACGGCCGCCGCCGCTGCCATCGTCATCGATGGGCTGCAGCCGGTCGAGCTGCCGCGCGCGCTGCAGAAGGAGACGCTCGAGGCGACCGGCACCAAGGCGATCGTGCTGCGCAAGGACGGCACTTCGCGGCTCTTGGCGACGACCGATATGCCGACCTCTGTCGATGAAGCCTATGATCTCACCGACGTGCCGCCGGCAACGGCGATGCGCGATGCGCTCGACACCTTGATCTTCGGCGGCAGCCGGATGATCCGCGTCTACGGCCCGGTTGGCGACACCAATACCGGCGTCGAGGTGGTGATGAAGGACAGGCAACTGCGTACCGCGATGTTTGTCTATTCCCGCAACGTTCTCCTGCTGTCGGTGCTGATTTCGCTGTTCACCGCGACGCTGATCTTCTTTACGATCAACCGCATCCTGATCGGCCCGATCCGCCGGCTGACCGGCAGCATGCAGCAATTCTCCTCCGATCCGGAAAACCCTGCCCATATTTATATCGGCGATGGCGGCCGCGACGAACTGGCGGTTGCCGGCCGTAACCTCACCTCGATGCAGATGGAGCTGCAGAAGACGCTGAAGCAGCAGAAGAACCTCGCCGCTCTCGGCCTCGCCGTCTCCAAGATCAATCACGACATGCGCAATATCCTGGCCTCGGCGCAGCTGATGTCGGACCGGCTGGTCGATGTCGACGATCCGATGGTCAAGAGCTTCGCACCGAAACTCTTGCGCACCATCGACCGCGCCGTCGGATATACCACCGAGGTCCTGTCCTACGGCAAGGCGAGCAGATCTGCCCCGCGCCGCCGCCATATCCTGCTTTCGGAGCTCACCCAGGACGTCAAGGACATGCTGGCGATCGATCCGCAAAGCGGCATCGAGTTCACCGAGCAGATCGGCGCCGATCTCAAGGTCGATGCCGATGGCGAGCAGCTGTTCCGGGTCATACACAATCTCTGCCGCAACGCGCTGCAGGCGCTGACGGCGCCGGGCGAGGCTGCCCCAGGCGCTCTCCGGCGCATCACCGTCGCCGCCCAGCGCGTCGGCAGCGTCGTCAGCATCACCGTGGATGATACCGGCCCCGGCATGCCTCTGAAGGCGCGCCAGAACCTCTTTGCCGCCTTCCGGGGCTCTGCCCGCTCCGGCGGCACCGGCCTCGGCCTGACGATCGCGCGCGAGCTGGTGCTCGCCCATGGTGGCACGATCGCGCTGGTGGAAAAGCCGACTGTGGGAACCCAGTTCCGCATCGAGATCCCCGATCGCCCGGTTTCGCTGGAGGATTACCGCAGCCGGACGCACAGCGAAAAGTGACGGGCTTCCGAAAGCCGCGGCCGCAAATTATGAAACGCGCGATTTTTTCCGAAATGCTCTTGCATTGTCCCGAAGGACGCTTTAGAGGATCGCCCACGCAAGCGGCACCGCCGCAATTGCACGCACCCGTAGCTCAGCTGGATAGAGCACCAGACTACGAATCTGGGGGTCAGGAGTTCGAATCTCTTCGGGTGCGCCACTTCCTTTTTATCAGCTTTAATTCCGTTCGGCGCCTGAAGGGTAACGTCATCTGACGTGTTACTCTGATACTATACGTAAACTGACCAGCATTTTTTTCCACGGTCCCAGCGGAGGAACTGTGTCTGGTGGCAGTTGTCTGCGGAGTAGTTTGCCGTGACAATTTCAGAAATATTGACCGTCTCCAACCGACATCAATTTCCCTTGCCGGACTTTCAGAACGGGGATGAAATCAGGTTTCCCGGCGCTTTGGTGTCGGCATTGCTTGATCGGTTTACAAAATCAGGAGACGCCGTCTTCGATCCCTTTGTCGGCTTGGGAACGACTTTCTTTGTCTGCGAGCAAAGGGGCCGAATCCCCTATGGGATGGAAGCCGACCGGCAGAGATATGAATGGGTCAAGCAGCACATCACGGCAAAGCATCATCTGATCTGCGGTGATAGCGCAGAGCTGGCAGCCTTCGATATTCCGGAGATGGATTTTTGCATCACATCGCCGCCATACATGCCCCATTGGCATAAATGGAACCCGCTTTACAACGGCGATCCGGATTATGTCGGCTATGAGGTTTATCTGAAAAGAATGCAGGAAATATACGGCCGGATCTGCAAACGCATGAAGACGAACGCCTATCTTGTCGTTCAGGCCGACAATCTGACCAACGAACAATTCTCTCCCCTCGTCTGGGATCTGGGAAGAGCTTTGTCGGAGGTCATGACGCTTGAGGGGGAAATTATGGTGAATTGGTCCGAAGCCGTGGAAAACGGCAACCGGTTCACACAGTGCCTCGTGTTCAAGAATGCAAGCGGATGAAAAGTTCGCCGCGATAGCCGCTACAGTCTGTGCCCCCAAGGCAGCGAAGCGAAAAACTATTGCTCGGCCGGGAAGTCTCTTTCATAGGCTTCCCTTTCTTCCTTTCCGATCAAGGATGAGTAATAGCCGCTGCAAACCAGATATGAGCACTCATCCGGGTTGCCCGTTTGCCATCCCGGCTGGCAGAGAACGACGCGACGGAATTTGGCGTTGCAAAGTCCGTGGTTTGCCAAGAGTCGCGGATCGTTTCCGAAATACGCGCTTATGGCGTCCTCGCGAGTCCATGCGGGAACGACTTTCCAATCAGCGGCGCCGCCCTCAGCGCTCACATTGCCGGTCGCACAGAACGACCAATTCGATATCACGACCGGCTGATCGCAGGGAAAAGCCTGGACGGCGCTTCCCAGCAGGATCGAAATCAATGCCAGCAGCCCCTGGCCATAGACCATCGCGCCCTTCTTCCTTATGCCGACCTTCCGCATCCTGCCCTCCACCGCGTTTCCTGTCCCTGACGGGATCAGGCTCAAAAGACGTCCTAAGATTATTTTCCTAGTTCATGAAACGTTCCTACGCTGGATTGCTCGCAGTTGCAACCATGGAATGTTGCATGTCGAAGAATATGTGGCGATTGGCGATTCGGACGCTTGGGCCGGTCTTTCCCACCGCACGCGTGGAAGAACGACAAAAGCCGCCCCAGTGCCGGAAACCGCCGGCTCGTGCCCCTCGGTGGAGGCATCAAGCCCAACAGCGTCCAAATGCCCTGGCGCTACTCCTTGATCGGGATGCCGGCTTCGATTGCAGCGTCGATAAAGGCCTGCCGCGCCTCTTCCCGGTTTCGTTTGCCCGACATGACATCGGCGCAAACCGCGCAAGCCCGATCCAGAGCCGGGCCCTCCTCGGTCGGCCAGTCTTCGACCAGTGCCCAGGTTGCGGCCTGGGTCGTCTGGATCACCACCCATTGATCCGGGCCTTCAAGGGCGAGTGTCACCGGCTTCTTCCAAATGGTTTGCATTGTCTGAGGATCTCCATTGCGTGCTCTCTCTGCCGCGCCCTCACATAAGGCGGTTTATCCCGCGTGGCGAGGCGACGGCTTCAACGAGACGCTTTTTCCAGCAAAGCCGATTGTAGGCTTATAAGGCGCCTCTCAAAAATCTTGGGCGAATTCGCACGCCGGCAATGTTTTGCCCGGCAAGGCGTCCCTTGGCGGGCGACAACCCAGATTTTCAGTCCGGATGCTTAGGTTCGGAACGGCATTGCCACCTTAAGTTCAGCTTTCGATCTTTTCGAAAGTGCCGCCAGATGACTAATTGGAGGTCGCTGTCCGGCTCGGATAGAGCGGCTCCCCTTGTCGAGACAGAGCATCACAGTCCTGACGGCGGCAGGAGAGCCATGATCGCAGCCTATATCGATGAAATCATCATGTTTTGCGCCGGCCTGTGGATGACCTCGGTGGGCTTTGGTTATCTGCCACTGCCCGGCTACTCCGCCAACCCGCCTCTGGTTCGTCACTTCAAGTGGATGGGTCCAATGAAGCTCGTCATCGCCATCGTATTGGCCTCCGCCTCATAGGCTCGCTATTTTCCAAAGGGTAAGTTTGGCGAACGCCGCGGTTTAGTCGAGCGACAGCCGCGCCGCGCACCAATGCCATACCGCATCGACCGCCTTTCGCGGTGATGACGCGCGTTTGCGGATAAGGAAGTAGTCGGGTTCGATGGTCGTCGCCGCATCGATCACCTGCACCAGCCGCCCCGCCTCGAGATCGGCCGCCACGAACGCCCGGCACGCCAAGGCGACGCCCTGGCCGGCGAGGGCGGCGTCGAGCGCCAGCGTGGTGTGGTTGAACACGGCACCCGGCAGCTTGTCGTGCGATCGCAGCACCAGCGGCCAGGGGCTGACAGCGTCATGAAGAAGCGGCAGCTTGCGAAGTTCAACGGCCGTCAGCGGAAGGGGCATGTCCTTGACAAGGTGTGGGCTGGCGACCGCGACCAGTTCCTGGCGGAACAGCAGCCTTGCTTCCAGTGAGGCCGGAAAAGGCCCGCGGGTCAGCCGCACCGCAATGTCCACCTGATCGCGGTCGAAGTCCGACAGCGCCTCGGTAGCGACCGTCCGCAGTTCCACGTCGGGGAGGGCGGTCTTGAACTCGGCGAGGCGTGGGATCAGCAGCTTGGCGGCGACCGTCGGGGTGACGCTGATCGTCACGGCGTCCGGCCGGGCGAGAAGCCGCCCGGTCGCCTCACCGAGCGTATCGAAGGCGCGGGTCACATCCGCCAGATAGGCAGCGCCCTGCGGGGTCAGAGCCAGGCCGCGCGGCAGGCGCTGGAACAACATCAGGCCGAGCTGATCTTCCAGCGCGCGGACCTGCTGGGCGACCGCACCCTGCGACACTCCCAGCTCCTCGGCGGCGGCGCGGAAATTCAACCTGCGGCCCGAGACTTCGAAGGCGCGGAGTGCATTCAGCGGCGGCAGCTTGCGGCGCGGTTGGACCAATGAGATTTCCGGCTATTCCAGTAGAATTTCTACAGTCTGACACGTTTCTTTCTGACGCGAAAGCCGGCACTGTCTCTGGCATACTGCTTCGCAAATCAATTGTTGGAGGCTCCGATGTCTACCGAAAAAGTCGCTCTCATCACCGCAGGCGGTTCCGGCATGGGTGCTGCCGCTGCACGGAAACTGGCTGCGGATGGCTATCGCATTGCGGTGCTCTCCTCGTCGGGCAAGGGCGAAGCGCTCGCCAAAGAATTGGGCGGTGTCGGCGTCACCGGCTCGAACCTGGTAAATGATGATGTGAAGCGGCTCGTCGATCTGGCAATGGGGAGATGGGGGCGGATCGACGCGCTGGTCAACTCCGCCGGCCATGGACCGCGCGCCCCGATCCTCGAAATCACCGACGAGGACTGGCACAAGGGCATGGAGGTCTATTTCCTCAGTGCCGTGCGGCCGATCCGGCTGGTCGCGCCGATCATGGAGGCCCAGGGCGGCGGCGCCATCGTCAACATTTCGACGGCATGGGCTTTCGAGCCATCGGCGATGTTCCCCACCTCGGCGTTCGCCAGGGCTGGGCTGGCGAGCTTCACCAAGATTTTCGCCGACACCTATGCGGCAAAGAATATCCGCATGAACAACGTCCTGCCCGGCTGGATCGACAGCCTGCCCGCCACCGATGAGCGGCGCGACAGCGTGCCGATGGCTCGCTATGGCACGGCCGAGGAAATCGCCGCAACGGTTGCCTTCCTGCTGTCTGATGGCGCCGGCTACATCACCGGACAGAACATCCGCGTCGATGGTGGCATCACCCGTTCCGTCTGAGGCAGGCCATGCAGGCAGATCATGACGCCATCCCGTTGAGCCTCGCTGATACAGACGCTTCCGCATGGCGAGAGCTGGAAACGGCTGCGGCAAGCCCGCAGTCGGGTTTCCGATACTTGAACCTCTGCTCCGTGGATGCAGAGCAGAGGCCGCAGGCGCGCATGGTGGTCCTGCGGCGCGCCGACGGGTCACTGCGGGTTCTGGAGTTTCATACCGATACGCGCAGCCTGAAATGGCGGGAGCTTTCGGCAAATCCCCACGTCACGGTCCTCGGCTTCTGCGCGCAGACGCGGCTGCAGTTTCGTCTTCAGGGGACAGTCGAACTGCATGCCCCCGGCAGCGATCAGGCAAACGCCGCCTGGAACAAGCTCTCCCGCTGGACGCGGACGACCTACACCGGCGGTCCGCCCGGGGACGAGTGCGCCTTTGACGTCATCAATGAGGCGGCTCTTCCAAAGCCTGCGCATGAGGCGGAGGGAAAGCTGCACTTCGGCCTGTTGATCTTTCGTGCCCGGACGCTGGACTGGTTCCAGTTGCGAAGGCAGGGCAATCGAAGGGCGCTGTCGACCTATGACGAGGCGGGCGTTCTTGCGGCCTGCCGATGGGTCAATCCATAACACGGGGGCCTGACATGAGGGGCCAAGATGTGGGGTGGGCCATGATATAGGATGGGCGCACCCTCATGGACGCAGCCAGACGACGATCGAAGCTCCCGGAACGCCCAACTGCTCCGCCATCGCCTCGGGATCTTTTCCATCCGTGCCCGTCAGAACAATGCGGCCATCCATGATCGGCTCCCTCATCCAGGGTTCCACGACGACCTTGTCGTTGATCAGCAACTGCGTTTGCCGTTCCAATGCGGCTTGCGTGAAATCGCGGAATTTGGCGGCGCTTTCCGGCGTGAGGACACTATTCAGCCCCCGGTCGTGGGAGATGGGGGTCCGGCCGACCTCCGCGCTCTTCAGCTCGAGCGAGACGGGCGCGATCGCTTCAGCCCATGCCGGAGTGGAGAGCGTGACGCAGACGCAAAACCGGACAACTCTTTTCCAGTGCGGTGATTTCATGCTGGCTGGCCTCTGACATTCCTGCCAACACCTTACCAGGAAGACCTCGGTAACTTAAGATGGAAACTAAGAATATTTTCCTATTCGTCGGATCGTGCTTGCGCTAGGTTGCCCCGCAATTGCAACCGCGGAGTGCCGGATGTCGCGCAAATTTTCCCCCGTTGGCGAGGTGATCGTCTGGACGAGCTTCGGCCGTCGCCTGCAGAATTCCCGGCCTCGCAAGGTTGGCGTCATGCCGAAGGATTATCCGGAAACGAGGGCGAGGGGCTGATGGTGGAGTTCAACCCGCGCGACAAGAGCCGAACCAGTGCCGGAAAGACGCGGGCTATGGTGCGCAAGCATACCGCTCCGCCCGGCGGGAGCGATGATGGCAGCCTCCGCTGGCAGTGGCTGACGATCCAACTGCTGGAATCTCCGGCATTCACGACATTGAGCGCCAATGCCTGCCGCGCCTTCTTCCGCATCGTCATCGAGCACACCGCCCATGCCGCCTTGGAAAACGGCAAGCTTGTCGTGACCCATCCCCAGTTCGTGTCCTACGGCGTCACCGGCGAATATGTTGCCGATGCGCTCGACGAGCTGGAATATAAGGGGCTGATCAAAATTCGCCGCGGTCGGGCAGGCAGCGGGGTCGCGCATCCCAACCGCTTCACCCTGACATTTGTCGGCGACCATGAAGGCGCGCCAGCCACCGACGAGTGGAAGCGCTGCACGGCCGAAAACTGCCGGAAATGGTCGGAGATCGATCGCAAGCTTGCCGCCGATAAACGTGGGCGCGTCGGCCGGAAGAAAAAAACGCCACTTCGG
The DNA here is from genome assembly GCF_051810745.2 of Rhizobium sp. F40D2. Taxonomy (NCBI): domain Bacteria; kingdom Pseudomonadati; phylum Pseudomonadota; class Alphaproteobacteria; order Hyphomicrobiales; family Rhizobiaceae; genus Rhizobium; species Rhizobium sp. F40D2. Next base: position 1,113,561 of record NZ_CM131436.1, on the reverse strand, counting down.
AATCCCGAAATTCCACCGCTTCGGGATCCTGAAATTCGCCGTGCTTCGTGAGTTCTGACCCTTAGGAAATAGTGAAGGATTTCAATGCCGCAACCAATTTCGGGATTCCGAAGTGCTATATAGAGTTTGGTGGGAGTTATTTAACGAAGGCACTTTGCCACGATCAGGAACTCCGTCTCCCGCCCGCCGATCTTTCCGGCCGAAGCTGTGCGAAGCAGCAGCCCGAAAGCCTCATAAAGCCAATAAAGCGGGGGAATTCGGTCCTTGAGCGCATGCACCTGGGTCGACACATATTCGCCGACGAAGACGATATCCATGCCGAGTTCCTTCAGCGTCCCGGCGATCTCGGAATGCGATGCCTCTGCGGCGTGCTCGACGCGGAACGGGGCATAACCCGGCTTTCCCGCGTTTTTCTGCCGCAGGACGTAGCGATAGAACAGGACGTGGGTCCACCACGGCGTGAGGTCGGTGAAGATCCCTTTGGCCGAGTTCAGGATCGGACCCTTCACGAACACGAGCCCACCCGGGAGACAGGGTGTCATGGGCTCTGAGCAAGGCGGAGCGCGGGCTTTCCAAATGCTCGAGAACGTCCCAGAAGACACAGGCGTCGAAGCGGCGGTCTCCGTAGTCGATGGTTTGCGCATCACCGAGGATCCGCTCGGAAGCGTCGCGGTTTTTCTCGAGCTGCTCCTTGGAGATGTCCAGCACCGTATATCTGGCGCCTTCCAAGGGAATATGGGTGCGAGAGCCGCCGCCAACCTCAAGAATATCAGTGTTGATCTTGCTGGAAAAGGCTGATCGCGCGTGAGACAGCGCGTCGTTTACCCACGGCGAAGCCATAATCTTCCTCCCCCGGAGAGATTAGCGTCTGCGACTATAAGTAAGCATTTATATAATATTTTAGCAATATTTAAACTTTCGAAGCCGGCTTGCCTAAAGCGCGTCGCGTCAAACTTGATTCATGCGACGCGCTTTAGCTCTTTGTTTTTACGCATTTCGTTGCCGCAAAAGCGCTTCGCGCTTTGCCTGGGAAAACCGCGGCACACTTTTGCGCGACATGCTTTAGTTTCGCGCAACCTTGCTGCTGTACCCGCAGGTCTGATGAGTCTCAGAGGCGCTTCGGCCGGAGGAATGCATGATGGTGGGAATTTTTCGGGCTCTGGCAGTCCTTGCGATGATGACGGCGCTTGCCGGCTGCATCGACCATGCCAATGATCCGGTGCTCCTGGCGGTCGGCGTGCCGGTCAATCCGCCTGCTGTTGCGCACGGCATTTGCATGACCGACGGCAACGCGATGTATGACGAGGCGAGAAAGCAGTATCAGCTGCGGGCCCAGCTGACCGGCTATGCTCAGGCCGACGAGCTGGAGGCGGAAACGATAGCGCGCGCCGCGGCCCACCGGCAATATGTCGCCTGCCTCTCCGGCCAGGGCTACCGGACATTATACGCGAATTGAGAACAGAGAATTTAGAAGTCTGCTCCAGCACCGTTTGAGCCTTTAGCCGATCGCACCTTTTCGCCGATTTGGTCACGCCGGATCGCCTGCAATCACGAGTTTTGGAAGTTGGATGCGAGCGGGGAACTCGGCGGCTGGAAAAGGCATTTTCATCAGGTAAATCCACGAAGGAGGGTTTATCATGAAGATGTTCAGACTGATCCCTTCCACCGCAGCGCTCAGTGCCTTTCTCGCCCTCGCGTCGATCGCGTCGATCGCGCCGGCGCAGGCAGCGCCCGTTCAGGTGGTTCGGCCGCCCGATATCCAAGCCGTAAAAATGGTGCAATATAAACCACATGCCGGATCCTGGCATGGCTATCAAGGGTTTCGCACCGAGCGCCCCGGCACCCGCCGCCATTCCGATGGCTACTGGTATCCGCTTGCCGCCTTCGGCGCCGAGCCCGGTACCACGGGCTCCATTGTCCGCCAGCCGGTGAACAGACCGGCGACCCCGGAAATGTGCAACCCTACGTTTTCTGGATCGATCGGCCCCGGCAGCATGCCCTGCGATAACGGCTATTGAGCCGGCACATGAAAGAGGCGGCGATGAGCCGCCTCTTTCTCGATCATGGGGCCGCTCACATATCCGTGACCTCCATTTTGGCGCCGTAGTATGTGACAGATCGCCTTCCTAACTCCGGGGCGTAAATTCGCTGAATCCTCCCAAGGAGACGATTATGACCACCACCTTCAAGACCGGCCTGGCCGCCGCCGCCCTCAGTGCAATCCTCGGCCTCTCTGCCTTTTCAGCCACGGCAGCTCCCCTCCAGTCGAGCGCGACGGAGCAAGGTGCGACAGCGCGCCCTGTTGCTCAGGAAACCAAGGTTGAACATGACAGGCGCACGACCGGTTCGATCGGTGAGCGTGCGGAAAACATGGGTTCGACACACTATATGATGAACCCGAAGAAGCCTCTCAACATGGATTGCAAACTCGGCTTCAACCCGACGAGCAGCTCCAGCTGCAACTATTGATGAGGTGCTCGGCCGTTCGCGGCCGACTTTGTCGGCAATCTGGAGGCGGCCTTTTTGGGCCGCCTTTTCGCGGTAGGGTGCCGGTGCAACCGTCCTCCATCAAATCTTGCATCAACTGCAAAAATGCAATAAGTAAAAATTAACGGAGAGTTCGGCAGGAAAAGCTGCGCAAATCGTCTGTTCACACAGGTGTTTGATGCGTCCGCCTTGGAATTGCCATGCTCGCCGCGCTGGTCGCGTTTCATAATCAATCGAATTTCAGACAGGTAGGATAGTCATGACCGCAAAGGCTGCATGCGCCGATTTCCTGCATTTTTTCCGCTCCTGGATCAGCAACCCGCTTCGCGTCGCCGCCATCGCGCCGTCGGGCGATTCGCTTGCCAGGATCATGACCAGTGAAATTGCCGCGCTCGACGGTCCGATCATCGAGCTTGGCCCCGGAACCGGCGTCTTCACCCGGGCGCTGCTGGCGCGCGGCGTCAGCGAGGCGGATCTGACCCTGATCGAGTACGGTCCGGAGTTCATCACCGCGCTGCAGGCGCGTTTCCCGACGGCGCGCGTGTTGCAGATGGATGCGGCCCATCTCGCCCATGCCGATATTTTCGAGGGCGAACCGGTCGGCGCCGTTGTCAGCGGCCTGCCGCTTTTGTCGATGTCGCCGCGCAAGATCGCCTCGATTCTGGCCGGCGCCTTCGCCTATATGCGGCCGGGCGGGGCGGTCTATCAGTTTACCTATGGTCCGCGCTGCCCGGTGCCGCGGCCGATCCTCGACCGTCTGGGCTTGAAGGCAGTGCGGATCGGCGGCACGGTGCGCAATCTGCCGCCGGCCTCCGTCTACCGGATTTCCCGCCGTAAACCGCTGGAACTGTCGCGCGAGCGCTTCAGCTATGGTGAGAGCGGAGCCGAACTCGATGATATCGCCGCTTTCTCCAACGAAACCGGCGGCTGAACGATGATGCCGGGCTGACATGGCTGACAGCAAACGGGCGGCGACGGAAGGCAGGCGGGACCGCAAGCGGCGGCAGACGCGCGAGCGCATCGAGCAGGCGGCGATGAACCTCTTTCTGCAGCGCGGTTTCGAGGCCACGACCGTCGAGGACATCACCGAAGCCGCCGACGTTTCCAAGCGCAGTTTCTTCGATTATTTCCCCTCCAAGGAAGAGGTGGTTTTTGCCTGGCAGGATAGTTTCGCCGACCGGCTGATGGCGGCGATCGCCGCAAGGCCGGCAGAAGAGCCCTTGGTGGCTGTGGTCGAGGTGGCGATCACCGCCACCGTCATCGCCTCTATCGACGAGCGCGGCCTGGCGCTCGGTGAACTCATCCATCGCACGCCGGCGCTGAAGGCCCGCGACCAGCTGAAATATGCCAGGCTTGAACAGCAGCTCGCCGAGGCGCTGCTTCTGCGCAAGGGGAATGATCCGGAGGAGCGGTCGCGCATGCGAATTCTTGCGGCGGTCGTCATCGGCGCGCTGCGCGTCGGGGCCGAACTCTGGCAGCAGCGCCCGCCGGGTGCCGCGCCGCAGGATTTTGCCAGGGAAATCTTCGCCGAGCTCTGGAGGATCCTGGCGGAATTCGGCGACGAGGCGACGGCCAGGCTTTGATGTCGGTCGCTGATACCGCGCGCCTGCGGCATTTTCGGTTCCGTCCCTGTCCGTGCCCGCGGCGCCCTCCTATATGTGCAAGCGTCGTAACGGCCACAGTCTCGACATCACCGCGATCGGCGGATCATCACCACGCGCCGATGGCCGGTGAACCCGGCGGCACCGCGCCGCTTCACCGACTTTGACGATTTCATTGACCAGGAGAGGAAAGATCATGTCGAGTCACAACGCAGCCAAGTCAGGCACCTTCAAGATCGGCGGCGAGATCGAGGTCAACCGTCTCGGATTCGGCGCTATGCGCATCACCGGCAAGGGCATCTGGGGCGAGCCCGACGATCATGCCGAATCCATCCGCACGCTGAAGCGCCTGCCGGAACTCGGCGTCAACTTCATCGATACTGCCGATTCTTACGGTCCCGATATTTCCGAATGGCTGATCAAGGAGGCGCTGTATCCCTACGGCGGCAAATCCGTCGTCGCCACCAAGGGCGGCCTCACCCGCCACGGCCCCGATATCTGGCTGCCGGTCGGCCGTCCGGAATATCTGATTCAGCAGGCGCATAAGAGCCTGCGCAATCTGGGGCTCGAGCAGATCGACCTCTGGCAGTTGCACCGCATCGATCCGAAGGTGCCGGCCAAGGAGCAATTCGATGCGATTAAATCGCTCCTCGATGCCGGGCTCATCCGTCATGCGGGCTTAAGCGAAGTCTCCGTCGCCGACATCGAGGCGGCATCGAAGCACTTCAAGGTCGCCACCGTCCAGAACCGCTACAATCTCGTCGATCGTACCAGCGAAGATGTGCTCGATTACTGCACCAAGCACAATATCGGCTTCATCCCCTGGTTCCCGCTGGCCGCCGGCGATCTCGCCAAGCCCGGCTCGCTGCTCGATACGATCGCCAAGAAGCACAAAGCCGTGCCGAGCCAGATCGCGCTCGCCTGGGTGCTGAAGCGCAGCCCGGTGGTGCTGCCGATCCCGGGCACCTCCAAGGTCAAGCATCTCGAAGAAAACGTAGCGGCCGTCGATATCACGCTGTCGGAGGAGGAATTCTCGGCGCTCGACGCTGAGGGCCGGAAGGTCTTTAAGGCGGCTTGAGGAAGCTGACCGGCGGAGCCGATCCAAGCCCCCTCCCCAACCCCTCCCCACAAGGAGGAGGGGCCAACATGCCGCACCGCTTCAAGTAGCGGTCGATCGCACCAATGCGTCGAACGGTAACAGCTGACAAAGACCTTCTCTTTTGATCACCGCCGGAAGCCGCAGCTTAGCCCCTCCCCCTTGTGGGGAGGGGTTGGGGAGGGGTCTTGGGTTGGGCGGATGGCGGGCGAGCGGCGACCGCCAGGTCCAGGCCACATTTTTCGGCACAATTTTGACCATTTGGTCAAACGTGCCGCAAAATGAGGCGGCTCTCTGCCGTTTCCTAGGCAAGCATTGCGCTGAGTGCATTGCTGCATTGCGGTATTTTCGCTATTCCCGATGAAGTGAACGCGGTACATATATCTCCGTAAGCAGCGCACTCCTCCTCCCAGCGCTCTTACATCGGACTGACAACACTCCTCCTCCCAGTTGTCAGTCAGGATCAAGAGCCTGGCGCACCTCCTCCCGCGCCAGGCTCTTTTCTTTTGTCCCCCCAGGCATTCCACCGCGCGCAAATTTGACTCGGCAAGTACCGTCAGCCTATTTGAACGGGCGCCGCCTGTCCGGTGCGGGAACCGGTTGGAGTTTGATCATGATCGGCAGATGGCGCGGCCCGCGGGCGGCTCTGACAGGTCTTCTGCTGGCGGCGTTCGCGCTTGCCGGCTGCGGCGGCAGGCCGGTCGGCGTCATGCAGGCGGCCGGCAGCGTGCCGCCCGGCACGTCGAAGGTCGATCTTCTTGTCGCGACGACGCGCGCTGCCGATGATAATCCTGCCGTGCTTTTCTCCGGCGAACGCGGCACCGGGCTTACCGTCAACGCCGTCGATGTTTCGATCCCGCCGGAAGCCAATCGCAAGGTCGGCCAGGTGCAATGGCCAAAGCGGCTGCCGGCCGATCCGCTGCGCGATTTCGTCACGGTGTCGGTTGATCCGCTCGAAGGCGAGCGGGCGGGCGAGACCTGGCTGAAGGGCCATATGCCCAGGAGCCGCCGGGTGCTGGTCTTCGTGCACGGCTTCAACAATCGCTATGAGGATGCCGTCTACCGCTTCGCCCAGATCGTCCATGATTCGCATGCCGACGTCGCCCCCGTCGTCTTCACCTGGCCCTCGCGCGCCAGCATCTTCGATTATAATTACGACAAGGAAAGCACCAACTATTCCCGCGACGCGCTGGAAGAGCTGCTGACCCGCACCGCCGCCAATCCCGCCGTCAGTGACGTCACCATCATGGCCCATTCGATGGGCACATGGCTGACGGTCGAAGCGCTCCGCCAGATGGCGATCCGCAATGGTCATGTCGCGGGCAAGATCAACAATGTCATCCTCGCCTCGCCGGATCTCGATGTCGACGTCTTCGGCCGCCAGTTTGCAAGCCTTGGCAAGGACAGGCCGCATTTCACCATCTTCGTCTCCAGGGATGACCGGGCTCTGGCGCTGTCACGGCGCATTTCCGGCAATGTCGATCGCCTCGGCCAGATCGATCCTTCGGTCGAGCCCTACCGCAGCAAACTGGAGGCGGCCGGCATCACCGTGCTCGATCTGACCAAGCTCAAGGGCGGCGACCGGCTGAACCACGGCAAATTCGCCGAAAGCCCCGAGGTGGTGAAGCTGATCGGCGACCGGCTGATTGCCGGCCAGACGATCACCGATTCCAATGTCGGCCTCGGCGAGGCCGTCGGCGCGGTGGCGATGGGCGCTGCCCAGACGGCCGGAAGTGCCGTCAGCGTCGCCGTCAGCACGCCCATCGCCATCTTCGATCCGCGCACCCGCCGCAACTACGACGCCCAGCTGAAGCGGCTCGGCCGGTCGGTTGACAATACCGTCGGCTCGGTCGGCGACAGCGTCGGCGCCGGCCTGCCGGAAAGCCAGTAAAAATTCCACAAAGCAATTCCAGCAAAAGCGCATGGCGGTTTTGCCGGGAAAAGCGCAAAGCGACTTTCCCAGCGAATTGCGAAAACAAAGAGATAGAGAATTTCCGTGCTTCGGAGAAAACGGAAATTCTCTAGGCATCATTGCCGATCTGATATATCAGGGTGACGAACGGCAATTCTGTCTGCCGTATGGGTGGGTTGACGGCATGGCGGATGAGACGAAGAAGAGGGTTGTTGTCGTCGGCGCAGGCGTGATCGGCGCCTCGATCGCCTTCGAATTGCAGCGGCGTGGCCTTGCGGTGACGCTGATCGACAAAAGCGATCCGGGACGCGGCACGTCTTACGGCAATATGGCGAGCATCGCGCTCGATTTCGTCGCCGGTTCCGGCCCCTCGACCTGGAAGAAAATGCCCGGCTGGCTGCTCGATCCCGAAGGCCCAGTCTGGCTGCGGCCTTCCTATGCGGCAAAGATGCTGCCCTGGTTCCTGCGTTTTCTCGCGGCCGGCCGCCCGTCGCGCCTCCGCGCGATCGAAGATGCCGGCATGAGCCTGTCGCAGCGGGCGCTGAGCGATTTCAGACAGATGCTCGAGGCGATCGGCGCGCCCGAGCTGATGACCGAGGAGGGGTGTCTGGCGATCTATGAGACCGAGGCGGAATTTGCCGCCGACCGCGGCCATCTCGCCATGATGCAGCGCTACGGCCTCGAATTCGAAGTGTTGAGCAACGGCGCCATCCAATATTACGAACCAGCCCTTTCGCCTTCGATCGCCAAGGCCGTGCTGCTCCCCGACAACAAGTCGATCCGCGATCCCTATCAGCTGGTGGTCAAACTCGCCGAGGCGGCCAAAGCCGCCGGCGCGGCCTTCGTCTTCGGTGCGGTGCGGAGTATCGAGCGCAAGGGCGATGGTACCGCCGTCGTTTTGCTTGAAGACGGCAGCCGCATCGAGGCGGATTCCGTCGTGCTTGCCGCCGGCGTCCACACCCGGTTCCTCGCCGAAAAGCTCGGCGAACCGGTCCCGCTCGAGACCGAGCGCGGCTATCACACGCAGATCATGAAGCCGGGCATCGCCATGCGCTATTCGATGATCTGGCCGGCGCGCGCCTTCATGGTGACGCCGACGGCGGGCGGCATCCGGGTCGGCGGCAATGTCGAACTCGCCGGCCTCGATGCCGCTCCGGATTTCCGCCGCCCGCGGGTGCTGGTGCGCCACGCCCAGCGGGCGCTGCCGGGCCTCAAAGTCGAGGAGGCGACGGACTGGATGGGCCATCGCCCGGCGCTGCCCGATACGATCCCGATCATTTCGCCATCCTCGAAAATGCCGGGGGTTTTCTATGCGACCGGCCACGGCCATCTCGGCCTCACCTATGCGGCAACGACCGCGCGGCTGATCGGCGATATGGTGACCGGGCTCAAACCATCCCTCGACATCACGCCGTTCCGCATAGACCGATATTAGGATTTAGTGTCGATGGCCGGCTCGGCCGTCACATCCGAACTGGAGTTTACGACATGAGATGGAAGCGCACGATCCAGCTGCTGGACGTTCATGCCGAAGGCGAGATCGGCCGCGTCGCGATCGGCGGCGTGCCGAAGATCCCCGGCGAGACCATCGCCGCCCAACTGCATTGGTTGAACACCGATCCGAAGGGTGACGAGCTGCGCCGCTTCCTCTGCCTGGAGCCGCGCGGCGCGCCGATCGGCTCGGTCAACCTGCTGCTGCCGGCAAGGCATCCGGAGGCGGACGCCGCCTTCATCATCCTGCAACCCGATCAGGCGCATGCGAGCTCCGGCTCGAACTCGATCTGCGTGACGACGGCTTTGCTCGAATCCGGCATCGTCGAGATGCAGGAGCCGGAGACGATCGTGACGCTGGAAACCGCGGCCGGCCTCGTCAAGGCGGTGGCGACCTGCCGCGACGGGCGCTGCGAGAAGGTTAAGCTCACCATGGTGCCCTCCTTCGTGCACGAACTTGACGTCGAGATCGACACGCCGCATTGGGGAAGGATCAAGGCCGATCTCTGCTATGGCGGCATCTTCTATGCGCTGGTCGATGTCGGCCAGATCGGTTTGACGATCGAAAAGGCCAATGCCGCCGGTCTCGTCCAGGCCGGCATGATCCTGAAAGAACTGATCAACCGCGATATCAAGGTCGTCCATCCCGAGATCCCGGCGATATCAGGCGTCGCCTATGTGATGTTCCGCGATAGCGAAGCCGACGGCACGGTGCGCACCTGCACCACCATGTGGCCGGGCCGGGCCGACCGCTCGCCCTGCGGCACCGGCAATTCCGCCAACCTCGCCGCGCTGCATGCCCGCGGCAAGGCGAAAATCGGCGATATCTTCACCTCGAAATCGATCATCGGCTCCGAGTTCGAGGTCGGGCTGCAGGCGGTGACCGAGGTCGCCGGCCGCCCGGCGGTCATCCCGACCATCACCGGCCGCGGCTTCACCTTCGGCCTGACCCAGGTGGCCCTCGACCCCTTCGACCCGCATCCCGGCGGTTTTGCGCTGACGGATGTCTGGGGACCGTCGGCGGGGGAGATCTGAACGTCCAAAGGCCACGATGGGCCGGGGTGGACATCGGCATCAGCCAGGCAGGCTGACGGCGAGGGTGGCTTTTGAGCTTTTGCGGGCGGGCCGCGGGGTCGCGTCAAATGCGCGCTCAGAGCACCTGCGCAGCAGCGAGGGATCGTCAATCACATGCGCCGGCACCGCATAATAGCGGCGAACCGTCACCTCCCTGCCGGCAGCGCGGTAGCTGAACGGTTCCGAGCCATCTGCCTCGAACTCCGCGCGCATTGCGGCGTCGACGCGCAGATACAACGTCCCCTTCATGACGAATCCGAACTGCGCGCCGTTTCGGACGAGGGCGGATCCACCGAAGAACCGCCTTATATCGATGGCGCCCGGTGGGGCGATCTGGCTCGCAAAATCGAGCGCCAGGCTCCGCGTCGCCTCGCTACCCATGGTGCTGCCCTGCCAGAGGATCGAAGAAGCCGGTGATCGCGCTGAGCCGGCCATCGGACATCGCCGCGAAACTTGTCCCCGTTTGCAGCACGGTCTCGTCTTGGTGGCGCAGTTCCCAGCGTGCCAGCGAACGTTCATTATGATGGAGGACACTCAATATAATGAACCGGCCTGCCGGTACGCTCTCCTTGAAGCCGGCCATGTAAGCCGAAAGGCCGGCTCGCCCGGCGATCGCTCCATTCGGATCGCAATAGGTTACATCGTCGGCGAGGCAAGCCGACATTTCCGGCTCGTGCGCGTCAGCGTCCAGCGACCAGATGGCCGCATATCGATTCCATAGCGCCTCAGGCGTCATAACAGTGTCTCCAGTTGATTGAATTCGTCTTCGATCGCCTGCCGCAGGCTGGCTTTGTCTTCGCCGCCGCGAATGAGCACGAGGAGGCCTTGATAAAGGGCAAGGAGACGGACGGCTGTCCTGTCCGCCTTGGCTTCGTCCGTATCTCTGGCCAAGGTCGACGGCTCGCCGAGCCTCGAGCGGAACGTGCTGCGAAGGAGACCGAGCGCTGCCTCGACGCGGGGATGCGTTTTGACGTCACCGCCGAATTCCACAGCCATGTTGGTGATCAGGCAACCCAGGGCGGCATCGCCGGGCTCATGCAGCAGCGAGAGGAACAGTTCGCGCAAGCCTTTAAGGCCGCTCCCCGGCGGCGCAAATCGCTCGATCCGCCCCTCCAGGACCGTCCGGTTATAATGCCTGAACGCCGCGTCGAAGAGGCCGGCCTTGTCGCCGAAGGCGTGATAGATGCTCCCGCCTTTGAGGCCCGTCGCCTCTTCGAGGTCTCGGATCGATGCGCCTTGATAGCCGCGCTTGCGAAAGACGTGCATCGCCCCCTTCAGCACCGCCTCCTCATCGAATTCCCGCGCTCTGCCCACACTTCCCTCGATTCTTTATTGATCGTTCTAGAATGACTGATCAAGAATGCGATTGCAACCGTCTTTCGTGGGTTCTTCGAAAATTCCACGTCCGGTCGCCTTTGCTCATGCCGGGTGCGCTGCATCGCGCTTTCGGATGGGACAGGATGACGTTAGCAGAGCAGAAATCCTGGCTGTATTTGCATAGAGCCTGGGCTCTCTGCGGGCGTTCGGGGCGCGAAATATTGGCGTCTGAACGAAGCTTTGTGGAGCGCCAACCTCTCCTTCGGCCCGAAAGGCGAACGGATCATCCCATCAACCGCGTTGCAAAATCCTGGTGCCGACCTGATCTGCTGTGATTTCCTCGAAGGGCGCCGGTCTGCCGAGCAGATATCCCTGGCCGATGTCGCAACCGAGATCCTGAAGCCGCTGAAGCTGGCTCTCCTCTTCGATGCCTTCGGCCGTGATCGTGACGCCAAGTCCGGCACCGAGAGCGATAATGGCCTTGATCACCTTGTCCTGCTTGTCGTTGGTCTCGAACGAGGCGACGAAACTCCTGTCGATCTTGATCTTGTCGAAGCGGTAGTTGGAGAGCTGGGAAAGGCTGGAATAGCCCGTTCCGAAATCGTCGAGCGCAATCCTGACCCCCGCATTCACCAGATCGTCGAGGACGATCCGTGCGGTGACGGCGTCTTGGATGATGGCGCTTTCCGTCACCTCAAGCTCGACCCTGTGCGCGGGCAGGCCGACCTCGCCCAATATTTTCAGAATTCTGAGGCCCAGCAACCGGTCGCTCAGTTGGATCGGAGAAAGGTTGAACGACAGGACAAGCTCGCTTGGCCAGGAAAGCGCATCGGTGCAGGCGCTGCGAAGCAACTGATCCGTCAGCTCGACAATCAGACCGGCTTCCTCTGCCACCGGAATAAACTCGCTCGGCGGGATGAATACGCCGGAAGCCGTTTTCCAGCGCGCCAGCGCCTCAAAGCCGATAATCTTGTTCGCCTTCAGGTCCACCAGCGGTTGGTAATAGGGAACGATCTCAGTGTTCCTGATCGCCGCGCGCAGATCCCCCTCTATTCGAACCCGTTTCGCCAGCTCGTCCTGCATCGAAGGCACGAAGGGGTTCACCAGATTGCGCCCCTGCTTTTTCGCCACATGCATCGCGCAGTCCGAATGCCGGATGACTTGACCGAGGTCGTCGCCGTCTTCCGGATAAAGTGCGAAGCCGACACTGGCACCGAGGTCAACGGCGACGCCATTGAAGGTGAACGGTTTGCCGATCACGCTGACGATGCGTTTCGCCAAAGCCGCAAGATCGGGATGTCCAGTTCGCCGCGACAGAACGACGAATTCGTCTCCGCCAAGGCGGAAAACATGCTCACGGGGAAAGAGGGCGGAGAGCCGCTGCGCAACCGTCTTCAGCACCGCATCGCCGTGATCGTGCCCCAGCAAGTCATTGACCTTCTTGAAGCCGTCGAGATCGATGCTGAACACGGCATAGATTTCGTGCGCCCTTTCATCGACCATCGCCTGCGCGCATATCGAATCCAGAAATCTGCGGTTGGGCAACTCGGTCAGCGTGTCGTGGCAGGCAATCCAGTCGACGTTCTTTTCGGCCTGCAGCCTGCGATTGACTTCGCTGGAAAGATCCCGGATCCGCAGTGCGGAATAAACGAGCCCCAGAAAGCCGGAGATGTTCAGGGCAAGAAGCGCGTGATCAAGCGGATAGTCGTGGTGCTGCTCGATGAACTCATCCAGCCCCTCATGCCAATGGAAGCGCCAGGATAGGCAGAAGAGAAGCAGGAAGATCACGAGCCAGGCCAGTATCTCCATCTGGGGTCTGGTCGCTTGGATGCGAGGCATAGGAACAGGCTCCTGTTGTGTGAAGAGCCATCATGGCCGGTTCATAACCGCATCGTTCCTGGCGGTGGTCGAAGACCGCCACAACTCATTCGGGCGGAACTATGAGAGCCGGCTTGCCGTCATTGATCAAGCGCGCACCCGCACGTCCAAAGATATCTCTGAACGTCCAAGGTTAACGGCGGATTGTCTGGAGGAAGGTGCGGGCATTTCGCTGCGCTTAGTGGATAGACTTCCCGCAAATCGGACTTCGCCACGCTCGACTAGGCGGATCTCAAGCATGTCGCGCAAAACGGCGCAGCGGTTTTCAGCAAGGACGTGCAGGAACAAAGATCTGAAACGCAAGGAGCGTTTGAAAGATAGCGAGACGCTTGAGGTGCCTGAGTCGCCGGGAAAACGGCTAAGCGTTTGGCCTCCAGCCCGTGGTTCACAGGTAGGGCTATCGATTCAGTCCAGAAAATTCCGCTTGACAAATTTGATGACGAATATCATTAATCATCTATGATGATGATTGTCATTAAACTGAGTGACCGAAGCTGGCGGCTTTGCCGCAAAGGTCGGCGTTCGCAATAAAGCGTAAGGCAATGGCGATGATTGGGGTGAAGGTGCGCCCGGCATCGAGCTGCATCGGCAAGGCTCTGAAGCATGCCGGTTCAGGCCGGATAATGGAGTAAACCATGAACGCGACGATAAGATACCTTCGGTCTGCCACCTGCTACGCCGAGGCGCCAAATCTCTGGGTCAATGTTGGGGAGACGCCTTTCGTCTATCGCGACCTCGGTCCCCAAGGCGGCGTGCCGGTCATTCTTCTCAACCATTGGGGCGCGGTGTTGGACAATTTCGATCCCCGGATTGTCGATGGTCTGGCCAGCAAGCATCACGTAATCGCGATCGATTACCGAGGTATCGGCGCCTCAGGCGGCACGGCCCCTGTGACCATCGACGAGATGGCGCGCGACGCGATCGCGTTGATCCGAGCGCTTGGGTTCAAACAAGTCGATCTGCTCGGTTTTTCCCTTGGGGGATTTGTCGCGCAGGACATCGTGCTGAAGGCGCCGGACCTTGTGCGGAAACTCATTTTGACTGGAACGGGCCCGGCCGGCGGAAAAGGGATAGAGAAGGTCGGAGCCGTGTCCTGGCCGCTGATGATCAAGGGTCTGCTGACGCTGAGCGACCCGAAAACCTATTTGTTTTTCACCTCCACCGCCAATGGTCGCCGAGCCGCGAAAGCCTTTCTCGATCGCCTGAAAGAGCGCAAGTCGGGCAGGGACAAGGGCCCGACTCCGAAGGCCTTCCTGCGGCAACTCAAGGCGATCAGGGCCTGGGGGCGGCAGGCGCCTCAGGATCTCGGCCGTATCACTATCCCGGTCCTGATCGCCAATGGCGACAGTGATATCATGGTCCCGACGGTCAACAGCACCGATATGGCCAGACGCATTCCGGGCGCGCAACTGGTTATCTACGACGACGCCGGACATGGTGGGATCTTCCAGAACCACGCCGATTTCGTGCCGAAGGCTTTGTCCTTCCTTGCAGCCTGACATCCCAACAGACTTCGAATTGGAGAAAGCCTCATGAAGGCATTCGTCGTTGATAAGTACAAAAAGAAGGGCGCTTTGCGCCTGGCCAGCCTGCCGGAACCTGAATTGCAGGACAATGATGTCCTTGTCCGGATTCAGGCCACGGCCGTAAACCTTCTGGACTCCAAGCTGCGGGACGGAGAGTTCAAGATTATTCTTCCCTATCGTCCGCCCTTCGTCCTGGGCCACGACGTTGCCGGAACGGTTGTCAGGGCGGGACCGAGGGTCAGGCGGTTCAAGGTGGGTGACGAGGTCTATGCACGGCCGCGCGATCATCGGGTCGGCACATTCGCCGAATTCATCGCCATCGATGAAGCCGATGTGGCGCTGAAACCAAACAACCTCAGCATGGCCGAAGCGGCGTCCATCCCGCTGGTGGGGCTGACCGCGTGGCAGGCGCTGGTCGAGGTGGGCAAGGTGAAGCCCGGCCAGAAGGTCTTCATTCAGGCCGGTTCCGGCGGTGTCGGGACTTTCGCCATTCAGCTCGCCAAGCATCTTGGCGCGATGGTGGCGACGACGACCAGCGCTGGAAATGCCGAGCTCGCCAAAAGTCTCGGGGCGGATGTGATTGTCGACTACAAGAGCCAGGATTTTGAGAAGGTCTTGTCGGGCTATGATCTGGTGCTGAACAGTCAGGATCCGAAGACGCTTGAAAAATCACTGGCTGTGCTGAAGCCGGGTGGCCGGCTCATCTCCATTTCCGGTCCGCCCGATCCTGCTTTCGCCAGGGAACTCGGCCTGAACCTGTTTCTGAAACTGGTGCTGCGCTTGCTGAGCCGAGGGGTTCGGAAAAAGGCCAAGCGTCTCGGCATAGGCTATTCATTCCTGTTCATGCGCGCCGAGGGGCGGCAGTTGAATGAGATCACGCGCCTGATCGAACAAGGCGTGATCCGGCCGGTCGTCGACAAGGTCTTCCCGTTTGAAAAAACCGGCGATGCGCTGGCTTATGTCGAGACCGGGCGTGCAAAGGGCAAGGTGGTCATCACGGTCGCAGACTGAGGTCGACCTGACCGACGCGGCGTGCGTTGCGAGACGAACGCGAGAAATAATTCCAACTCTGAAAGCCAAAAATGACTAGCAAGACACTCTTTGAACCCTTCGTACTCGGCTCTCTCACACTATCCAACCGCATCGTCATGGCGCCATTGACGCGCAACAGAGCGGGTGCCGGGTTTGTGCCGGGCGATCTGATTGCCGAATATTATGCTCAACGGGCCTCGGCAGGCCTGATCATCTCGGAGGCGACCCAGATTTCGCAGCAGGGTCAAGGCTACCAGGACACGCCCGGCATATACACGCAGGCGCAGATCGACGGCTGGCGCAAGGTGACCGATGCGGTGCATGCCAAGGGCGGCCACATCTTCCTGCAGCTCTGGCATGTCGGTCGGGTATCGCATGTCGACCTACAGCCGAATGGGCAGCCCCCGGTGGCGCCTTCCGCGATCAAGGCCGAAACCAAGACCTTTGTGAACAACACCTTTGTCGACGTGTCGGCACCTCGGGCGCTCGAATTGCATGAGATCTCCGGCATCGTCGAGGATTTCCGCCGGGCCGCCGCCAATGCCATTGCCGCCGGGTTCGATGGTGTCGAAATTCACGGCGCCAACGGCTATCTGCTCGACCAGTTCGCCAGGGACGGAGCCAACACCCGCACTGACGCCTATGGCGGCTCGATCGAAAACCGGGCACGGCTGATGCTCGAGGTGACGGCGGCGGTCATTAAGGAAGTGGGAGCGAAGCGTACCGGAGTTCGGATTTCACCGGTGTCGCCGGCCAACGGAATATCAGCAACCGATCCGCAGGCGCAGTTCAACTACATCGTCGAGAAGCTCGACGAGATGGGCATTGCCTACCTCCATGTTGTCGAAGGTGCGACGGGCGGGCCGCGCGATGTTGCGCCCTTCGATTACGAGGCGCTTCGCCGCAGGTTCAGGAACACTTACATCGCCAATAACGGTTACGATCGGGAACTCGCGACGGCCAGGCTGGAGCAGGGGCTGGCGGACCTGTTTGCCTTCGGCAGGCCGTTCATCGCCAACCCGGATTTTGTCAAACGCCTGAAAATCGGTGCATCGCTGGCCAATCTCGATATGGCGACGCTCTATGGCGGCGGCGCGGCGGGCTATACGGACTATCCCGAAATAACCGAACCGGTTAGCGCTTGACGGCATAGGGCCGCCTATACGGCGGCCCTATTATCCCGGGTCCGATTTTCGATGGCGTCGCGGCAATCCGCCCGGCAGGCATCGAGCAGTTCGTCCGCCAGCGGGGAATCATCCGGGCAGGCCCTCGACAACACGATCGCTCCGACAGCCTGAGCAAGGATGGTGATGGCCTGCGCGCGGTCTCCGGTGTCGGAAACGTGGTGTCGTGCAATGCCGTCCTCGATTGCGCGCACCAGTCTATCTATTCCCGCAGCAAAAACGGCCTTGGTTTCCTCAGGCTGCCGAGCTGCGTCGCAGCTCAGCGCTGCAGCGGTGCACCCCTGGCCGCGTCCATCCCGGTGTTCGCGCGCGAGATAAAGTTCCATGACGGCGAGCACGTCATAACCGGCATAGCGCTGCAAGGTCTCGTTCAAGCCATTCTCGGTCGACTCCGCGATCAAATCCTCCTTGGAGCGGAAGTGATTGTAGAAGCCGCCATGGGTGAGCCCCGCGCGCTCCATCAACTCCGCCACCCCGACGCCATCGAACCCGCGCTCGCGAAACAGCTCCGACGCCGTGGAGATAATCCGTTGGTAGTTTTCCTGTTTCTTTTCCTTGGTGATCCGCACTTTACAGCCCTTTCGACCGCAATGCCCGAACTATGATGTCAGCTATCATTATAGCTTGACTTATTGATGATGTATATCATTAATAATTGCGACCGTCATAGGCTCGCGTCTTGTCGCAGGCGCTCGATCTCATCGCGCCGAGCCTCTCGTCGAGATTGAGGGTAGCCCTCTCGCAGGCAGGCGCCCTGGCTTTTGAGGTATTGTATTCGGGGTAAAAGGGAGGGATGGATGTTTGACGGCTTTGAAAGCGGACGCGTCACCGTCGGCGAGACCGAGATCGCTTATGTCGCTGCGGGTGAGGGAGAGCCGGTGCTGATGCTGCATGGCTTTCCGCAGACCAAGGCACTTTGGGCACGGATCGCACCGGAGCTGGTCGCGCTCGGATATCGGGTGATCTGTGCTGATCTGCGCGGCTATGGCGCCTCCGGCAAGCCACTGGCTCGAGCTGGTCTGGCCAACTACAGTTTCCGCGCAATGGCAGCCGATCAGCTTGGTTTGATGAAAGCGCTTGGACACGCGCGGTTTCATCTCGTCGGTCACGACCGTGGAGCTCGGGTCGCGTATAGGCTGGCCCTTGATCATCCTGCGGCTGTGGCCAGCGTCACTCTGATGGATATCGTGCCGACTGCCGTCATGTTAACCGACCTGCGCAGAGACGTCGCTCAAAGCTACTGGCATTGGTTCTTCCTCGCGCAACCTGCACCATTCCCGGAGCGAATGATCGAAGCGAATCCCGATCTCTTTTATGAAGCCTGCCTCTTCGGATGGGGCGCGGCGGGTCCGCAGGATTTCGATGCTGAACAGCTCGCTGCTTATCGGGCCTCATGGCATGATGCCGAAGCGATTGCCGGTGGCTGCAACGATTACCGAGCGGCGCTGGCCGTCGATCTCGCCGACGATCTGGCGGAGCAGGGGAGACGCATATCCACGCCCGCTTTGATCCTGTACGGCGCCTCTGGCGCAATGGCCAAACTCTATGATCTCCCAGCCACTTGGGCGGATCGCTGCACGACCATCGATGCCCGAGCTGTGCCAGGCGGGCATTTTTTCCCAGACTCCGCGCCGGTCGAGGTTTCAAAACACCTGGCTGCGTTTTTCAGTCGTCATCTTTTTGCTCATGGATGACTCCCCCGACGCGCAGTCGGGCGCTCAGGGCCGCAGCAGCTGGATGATGTTGGCGTAGAGCCTGGGCTCTGCGGTCTGATCACCGCATGGGCGGCCTTCACCCGGCCGTAGAAATCCGGGCCGAGCAGCGGCACCACCTGCCGGTGGGGCGCAGCAGTCGATCATTTCCCCATGCACCGGGTCGAGCTTGTCGCGCTCGGCCTTGACGGTCGAGCGGAAGATTGCTTCGGGGAGGGCGCGCCGTGTTCTTTGAGGCGAAGCCGAAATCCCTTACCTCAATTGCCGCGGCGACTGGTTGAATTTCTGGCGGAAAGCGGTTGCGAAATGTGCGGCATCCGAAAAGCCGGTCTCGAAGGCGATCTGCGTCATCGAGAGCGTGCTGTTCTCCACCAGAAAGCGGGCGTAACGCAGGCGGGTCTCGATGATGAACCGCTTCGGAGTCATGCCGATGCCTTGCTGGAACAAGCGCCCGAACTGACGCGGCGACAGCCCGATCATGCTGGCTGCCTGCTCGGGTGATACGTCGCGCCCCTTGCGGCTCTCGATCAAAACGACTGAGCGCTGAATTCGCGAATCCTCGACATGTCGAAAGCTGGAAACCCGGCCTTGGTCGAAAGCGCTCAAGCCCTTGTGCTCGGTCAGCGACAGCTGGTGAACTGCCTTGGCGGCTCGGTCGGGACCGCAATGGGTGCCAATGAGTTCCGTCATCAGCGACAGGATCGAGACGCCGCCGGGAACGGTGATGCGGCCGTTCTCGATCAGGAAGTCGTCGCGCGTCGAGAATGCCTGGCGCGGAAAGGCGATCTTGAAATCCTCGGCATGGAAGGGATGAACGGAGGCTTTGCGCCCGGTCAGCAGGCCTTCTTGGGCGAGTACGAAGACGCCGGTGCAGACGCCGATCACCGGGACTCCGGCGGATGCGGCGACCCGCAGGTAGTCGCGATGCTTGCTGGGTGCCGCGCGCAAATGCGGCAGGAGGCCGCCGATGACGGCGATATAGTCGAAGTCCGTCGGGTTGATATAGGGCGCATCGGCCTGCACGCGGATGCCGCAGCTCGCCACCGCAGCGTGGCCCGGCGCTCCCATGATCGACCAGCGGCAATGCAGGGGCCGGGAGTTGTCGGCGAAATCGGCCGCATGCCGCAAGGGCTCGACGATCCCGGTCAGCGACATCATCGGGAAGCTCGGCCAGAGCAGAATGCCGATGGAGAGATCGGCCTTGCGGTCTCGGGCGGCCAAAAGCCGTTCGCCCCACAAACCATCGAGCCAGCGGACATAGTCCGGCTCGATGGCAGCTGCATCTGAAAGGCTGGCGTCTGTGTTCATGGCGGCCGACCTTACGGCAGCCATGTCGCTATTTCAAAGAAAATGTCCGATTTCTAAAATTCAGCGCCGCTTTTCGGTGGCAAGCTCTCTCTCGTCGAACTCGACATCCGGCGACAAGACCCGCCGGACCGGGGAACCAAAAACAGATCAAGGATCAGAACAATGGCACTTTCTCTTTCGAGAAGGGTGGTGATGTGCGCGCTGCTGGCAGGCAGCTTCATGGCATCGGCACCGCTCGCAAACGCATTCGAACTTGCCGAGCAGGGCAAGCTGACGGTCGCCTTTACGGGAGACATGCCGGGCTCCGGCTGGCAGGACGGCAAGCTGATCGGTTACGATGGCGAGATCATGCAGCGCATCGCCGACAAGCTCGGCCTCAAGATACAACCGGCCCTGATGGAATGGTCGGGCACGATCGCCTCCGTGCAATCCGGTCGCGTCGACGTGATGCTCGGCACGATGGGTTGGACCGAGAAACGCACGAAGATCATGACGTTGTCCGAGCCGATCCATTATTTCAAGAACGGCATCATGCAATCGAACAAGACCAACTGGGTTAAGCTTTCCGACCTGGAAGGCAAGAAGGTCGGCACGATCACTGGCTTCTCCTTTGTCCCGGAACTGAAGACGATCAAGGGCATTGAACTCTCGCTCTACGACACCTCCGACGCTGCCGTGCGCGATCTCATCGCCGGGCGTATCGATGCCGTCATCGGCGACCCGCCGGTGGTTTCCTACGCCATCAAGCAGAATCCGGATTGGAACATGCACTTCCTCGCCTTCACGGATAACAGTCTGGATTTCCCGCTGCTCACCGGGCTCGGTCAGGTCGTCTACGGTCTCAACCAGAAGAACGACGATCTGCGCCAGAAGATGGACGCGATCATCGCCGATATGTGGAAGAGCTGTGAGATGAAAGAGATCGGCGCCCGCTACGGATTGTCCGCCGATGTCTGGTTCAAGCCGGTAGGCGCAAACTTCCGTGCCGGCGTCGACCGCCCCGGCGATTACAAGCTTCCCTCCTGCGCAGCCGGCGGCTGACCCGGCTGACGGATGAAGGCTGCGGCAAGCGGCTTTCATCCGACCTCTTCGCCAAGACACAACAGCATAAGGAAACGGCGATGAATGCGCTTTTAAGCGTGGCGGGCCTGCGCAAGAGTTATGGCCCTGTCGAGGTCCTGAAGGGGATCGATTTTACCGTCGCACCCGGTGAGAAGATTGCCCTGATCGGCCCCTCGGGCTCCGGGAAATCGACCTGTCTGCGCTGCATGAATTTTTTGGAGAAACCGAGTGCCGGTGAGATCTGCCTCGATGGCGAGCGGATCGGCGTTCGCAACGGCCAGGTGATGAGAGACCGGCAGCTTGCGCCACAGCGCGCCGAGATGGGCATGGTTTTCCAGCTCTTCAATCTCTGGCCGCATCTCTCGGTGACGGAAAACGTTGCGATCGCCGCACGCAAGGTCCGCGGCCTGTCTGCCCCCGAGGCGCGCGAATTGGCCCTGGAGATGTTGGCGAAAGTGCACATGACGCACCGCGCCGATGCCTCACCGCTGGAGCTGTCCGGCGGCCAGCAGCAGCGTGTGGCCATCGCCCGGGCACTCGCCCAGAAGCCGAAACTCATGCTTTTCGACGAACCGACCTCAGCCCTGGATCCCGAACTGGTCCATGAAGTTCTCAAAGTGATGGAAGAACTCGCCGCCGAAGGACGCACCATGCTGATCGTCACGCACGAGATTGCCTTTGCCCGCGACATCGCCGACCGGGTGCTGTTCCTCGACGGCGGAAAGATCGTCGAGGCCGGACCGGCGCGCCAGGTTATTACCGCGCCGCGCGAAGAACGCACGCAAGCCTTTCTCAACAAGATCCGGCACTAGGCGCCATGAGCGGATTCTCGCTATTCTTCTCCGTCGCCCAGGGGCTCGCCGCCGGACTTGGGGTAACCGTCCTGGTGACGCTGGCCTCGCTGGCTTTTGCAATCGGCATCGGCTTCTTTCTCGCCCTCATCAGGCAATTCGCAGCGATCAGGGTCGTCAATGTGGTGATCGATGCCTATTGCGAAATCCTCTGCAACGTGCCGGCCCTGACGCATCTGTTCATCCTCTATTTCGGGCTTGCCAGCATTGGCGTCAGGCTGACGTCGATTACCGCCGCCATTCTGGGCCTCGGGCTGATCGGCGCAGCCATTACCTCGTCGATCTTCCGCGCCGGTTTCGCCTCTTTGCCAAAAGGCCAGGCGGAGGCGTCGCTGGCTGCAGGTCTGACGCCGCTCCAGACGATTTTCGAAATCTTGACGCCGCAGGCCATGCGGATCGCCCTGCCGGCGCTCGGGAATTACGCGGTGCAACTCCTCAAGGACACCTCCGTCGTCTCGGCCATCGCAGCGCCTGAAATCATGTTCTTCGCCCGCTCCATGGTCACCTCGTCCTTCCAGACAACGATGATCTACGCGACCGCGGCGGCACTTTATCTGCTGCTGAGCCTGCCATTGATGCAGGCGACGCGATTCCTTGAAAGACGTTACGGGAGACTGAAAGGATGAGCGGGTTTTTCGCACCCTACCGCGACTATGGTGGCGAATGGCTGCCCTTGTTGTTGCGGGCAATGATGAATACGGCAGCGCTTTCCGTGTGCGCCTTTGCTCTGGCGCTCGTGCTCGGTCTGCTGCTTTCGCTGTGCCAGAGATCAGGTTTCACAGCGCTACGGCATTTCGCGGCGCTTTATGTGACGGTCGTGCGCGGCGTGCCGCTGCTCGCGGTGCTGTTTCTGCTTTACTTCGGCCTGCCGGGCATTGGGATCGTCTTCGATGCTTTCGGCGCGGCGATCGCAGGTTTGGCGCTGTGTTTTGCGGCTCAGATCGCCGAACTCTTCCGGGCCGGACTGAAGGCGATCCCGGCGGGGCAGGGCGAGGCGGCACTGGCCGTCGGTCTCACCCCGGTTCAGAGCTTCCGGCTGATCATCTTCCCGCAGGTGGTCCGCGTCATCCTGGCCCCGATGATCGTCACATTCGTCGCGCTTCTCAAGGATTCCTCGCTCGCATCGCTCATCACCGTCAACGAACTGGTTCTGACCGGCCGGGCGATGGCGACCGAATATTTCCTGCCGCTGCAGATCTATGTGGCGGTCGGCCTCTGCTATTTCGCGATCGCCTGGCCGTTTTCGGTCGTCTCCCGCCGGCTTGCCGTGCCCGCCCGCTAATTCATCACAAGGTTCAGACCATGACCACCGATATGGCCGTTGCCGCGGTCACCGCGTTTCCCGCCGCGCCGGCACGCAAGGCCCGCCCCCTCATTCTCATAACGCCCGATCTCGGCGAGACGCCGCAACAGCCGACCGAGTGCGAATATGTGGTGCGCTCGAACTATGCCGAAGCAATCACCAGCGCCGGCGGGGTCCCGCTGATCCTGCCTTATGAGGCCGAAAACATCGAGGCGGCGCTAGCGCTTGCCGATGGTATCGTTCTGACCGGCTCCCGGCCGGGTGCCGAAGTGGCCGATCGGCGCCGCGATTTCGAGCGTCAGCTGGTGGCCAAGGCGCTGACGACAGGCAAACCGCTCCTCGGTATCTGCCATGGCATGCAGCTGATCGGCGAGTGCCTTGGCGGAGAATTCCTCAGCGAGCTTCCGGCCGCCGGCATTTCGCACCTCCCGCAGGACTTGCCCGATGAACTGGCGCACGAGATCATCGTCGAGCCGGACAGCCTGCTTGCTGGCTGGGTCGGGACAGGGCCGACCCGGGTCAACAGCCTGCATCGCCATGCGCTGTCCGGTCGCGGGCGCTTTCGCGTCATCGCGCGGGCACCCGATGGGATCATCGAGGCATTCGAGGGCGAGACCGAGGCATTTTGCCTGGGCGTCCAGTGGCATCCGGAATACTGTCTGACGGCCCTTGATCTCGAAATCCTCAAGGCTTTCGTGGCGCGCAGCGCCGAAGCCGGGGAAAGCAGAAGGGTGGAGCACGGCATGAGCGGCAGCGATGCCGTGCACAGGCGCCTTGCCGCCCTCGGCCTCACCTTGCCGGAAGCCGCAATGCCGCCCGGGGCTTTCGCCGGCGCTGTGCGAGCCGGCAATATCGTCATCGTTTCCGGTCAGGTGCCGGTGATCGATGGAGCCGTTTGGCGGACCGGTCGGCTCGGGGCGGATGTCTCGATCGAGGAGGGCCGCGAATGCGCGCGAATCTGCCTTCTCAACGTGCTTGCTCAGCTTGAGCGTGCCAGCGGTGGGTTGGACAAGGTGCGCGGCTTCGTGCGGCTTGCGGGCTATGTTGCCGCAACGGACGATTTTATCCGCCACGGGGCGGTCGTCGACGGCGCGTCCGAGCTGCTGCGCGATCTGTTTCCGGATCGGTGGGAGCATGCCCGCATTGCGATCGGCGTGTCATCTCTTCCGCGGGGCGCTCCGGTCGAAATCGAGCTGACCGCACTTGTGGGAAACGAGGTGTGACATGGCGCGCATCGCGGTCATCGGCGCAGGCGTGATCGGCGTTTCCTCGGCCTACCTTTTGGCCAAGGCAGGGCACGATGTGACGCTTATCGATGCAGCAGCCGAACCCGGCAGCGGCGCCAGCGCCGGCAACGCCGCGCAACTCTCCTGGGCCTATGGCGATGCGATGGCATCTCCCGGACTGCTCAGGCATCTGCCGGCCATTGCCCTCGGCCGCGATCCGGCGTTCCGGATTCGCTGGCAGCTCGACCCGGATTTTTTTCTCTGGGGGCTGCGCTTCCTCGCCAACGCGCCATTTTCGCGATGGTGGAGCAATACCCAGGCCATTCTGGAACTCGCCGGAGAGTCGCGCCGCGAGCTCGCATTGCTGCTGGCGGAAACCGGTCTTTCCTTCGACTACCGGCTTGCGGGAAAGCTGCATCTCTATCCGGATCAGCGCAGCTTTGCCGCGGCCCAGTCGGCCGTCTCGCGGAAAAATGCGCTCGGATTCGAGCAGCACATGCTGTCGCGCCCAGAAGCCCAGGAAATCGAGCCTGCCCTTGCCGGCTACCAAGGCGAAATCGCCGGTGCGGTTTACACGCCGGGTGATGCGCTCGGCGATGCAGCCGGCTTTTGCCGTCAGTTGACACACCATATTGCACAGGACCACCGGGTGTCGCTGCTCTTCGGCCGGAAAGTGGCGGGCTTCTCGCGAGAGGCAGGCAGGCTTGCAGCCGTCAGGTTCGACGACCGGGAGGAACTAACGGTCGATGCCGCCGTCGTCGCTGCGGGCGCTCAGGTCCGTCTGCTTGCCGCGGAGCTGCCGGAGGTCCGCCCGGTGCGTCCGGTGAGAGGCTATTCGCTGACCGTGCCGCGGACCGCTGCCGCACCCGCCATCAGCCTCACCGACGTCAAACGCAAGCTGGCTTTTGCATCGATCGGGGATCGTTTCCGCGTCGCCGGGCTTGCCGATATCGACCGCCCGGGCGCGGGCTTCGACCCGGCGCGTTTCGAAGCACTGCGCAGCGCAGCCGCCGGCGTCCTGCCGGATCTCTTCAAGAGCAGCGTCGTTCTGATGCGCTGGTCGGGCGAGCGGCCGATGACCCCGTCATCCCGCCCGATCATCGGGCCTTCCGAGCATCTGAAAGGGGTTTATATCAACACCGGCCACGGAATGCTCGGCTGGACCCTGGCATTGGGCTCGGCCCGAAAAATGGTGGACCTGATTGCCACGCAGACGAGATGACGGCTAGGCGATCGCTAGTAAACGAACGGATCCACCCCGGCCGCCGACTGCGCGCCCGGTTCCTTCGGATAGATCACGCCCTTGCGCAGGATGATATTGGCATAGAGCCTCGGCTCCGCGGTCTGGATCACCGCATGGGCGGCCTTCACCCGGCTGTAGAAATCCGGGCCGATCAGCGGCACCACCTGCCGGTGCGGCTCGTGGCGGGCGCAGCAGTCGATCATCTCCTCATGCACCGGGTCGAGCTTGTCGCGCTCGGCCTTGACGGTCGAGCGGAAGATCGCCTCGGGCACGAAATCGTCGATCGGCATCACGCTGAGCACGGCGTTGAGCACCGGCACGAGGTGGTGGCCGTCGAGCCGGATCAGCCGGCGCGCGTGTTCGACACCTGGATAATTGCCGTCGACGATGGCGATCTCGTCGCCGTGGCCCATGGCCCGAAGCGTAAAAAGCAGCTCCGGGCTCAACAGCGGATCAAGTCCTTTCAGCATGGTCTACCTCCTTGAAGAGTACGTTCTGGTCGGTGAGGTAACGCGCAAAGATCGGCAGGCTGGCGCCGCCGATGGCGCGCGCCTGGGCGCCGACTGCGCCCTCGATGATTTCGGGCATGACGACGCCCTGCAGGTCGAGCTTGGCGGCTTCGTCGATGGTCGCCTGCACCACGCGGCTGCGCACCCAATGGGGAAAACCGCCGTCGATGACGGCGGCGCTGAAGTCGACGATCGAGGCGGCCGCGACGATCGCCTGCGCCAGCGCCTTGGCGCTGTCCTGGATCCAGGTCTCCATCGGCTCGCCGAAATCCACCCAGTCGTCGGCGGAATACCACAGCGGCTCGGGATCGATGCCGCGCTCGCGCAGCATGTTTTCGAGCACGAAGATCGAGGCGATTTCGAGCAGCTGCATCGTTTCGCCGTTCTTTCCGCGCACCGGCAGCGGCCCGATTGCGCCGGCCGTGCCGGTGCGGCCGGAAAAGATCGCCGAGTTGAGCACGATGCCGCCACCGATGAAGGAGCCGATGAAGAAATAGACGAAATCCGGGTAGGACGGCCCGACGCCGAAGACCAGTTCGGCCCCGCAGGCGCTGGTCGCATCGTTCTGCATGAAGACCGGAAGGGAGACGCGCGCGGCAATGTCGGCCTGCAGGTCGACATCGCGCCAGACCTCCATGGCGCCCGGCGGCGCGCCCACCTCTTCGGCCCAGTTCCAGAGCTCGAAAGGGGCGGCGATGCCGAGGCCGGCAATGCGGCCGCGCTGCTTGTCGTCGAGCCGGTCTTCGAGTTCCTGGATGCCTGACGTGACGAAGGCGAGGATTTCTTCCGGCAGCGGGTAGGCATAGGTGCGATGCAGCTGCATGCGGATGCGGCCGACGAAATCCATCAGCACCAGATCGGCGCTGCGCCGGCCCATCTTCAGGCCGAAGGAATAGACGGCGTCGGCATTGAGATGCATCGGGATCGACGGCTGTCCCACACGGCCGCGCACCGGCGCCCCGCGCGACAGCAGCCCTTCCTTCTCAAGCACGCGCATGATCACCGAGACGGTCTGCGCCGACAGTCCGCTGCGGCGTGCAATATCGGCCTTCGACAGCGCACCGTAGAGACGCACCAGCGACAGCACGAGCCGTTCGTTATAGGCCCGGACCCTGACCTGGTTCGCACCTCCGGCCGGATTTAGAATTGGCGGCGGGACCGGCGTGTGTTCCGGTCCATCCAAAGACGACATGGCCGCTCCTCCCGATCGTTGGCCTATGCCCTAATTCGATCGAGCATGCCACATCGAATTAATAATTCAATTGGATTTATTTATTGACAAGCCGATTTCTTTTCGCTCTTAATTGCCCTCGTCAAGGGCACGGGACGGCTTTGGAAGCTTAACAATCCACGGCGAAGTGTCATATCTTAAAATTCCGGCCCGCACGGGCGGTGCCGGCAAACTCTGGGAGGAGTTCCATGAAGAAATCAGTTCTCGCTTTCGGCGCGCTCGCGCTTGGTGTCACCTTTTCCGCCCCGGTCATGGCGGCTGACGTTTCCGCCTGCCTGATCACCAAGACCGACACCAACCCCTTCTTCGTCAAGATGAAGGAAGGTGCGACGGCCAAGGCCAAGGAACTCGGCGTCTCGCTGAAGTCCTATGCCGGCAAGATCGACGGTGACAGCGAAAGCCAGGTTGCCGCGATCGAAAGCTGCATCGCCGACGGCGCCAAGGGCATTCTGCTCACGGCTTCGGACACCAAGGGCATCGTGCCTGCGGTCAAGAAGGCTCGCGACGCCGGCCTGCTGGTCATCGCTCTCGACACGCCGCTCGAGCCGGCCGATGCTGCCGACGCGACCTTCGCCACCGACAACCTGCTCGCCGGCAAGCTGATCGGCCAGTGGGCCAAGGAAACCATGGGCGACAAGGCCAAGGACGCCAAGGTCGGCTTCCTCGACCTGACGCCGTCGCAGCCGACGGTCGACGTTCTCCGTGACCAGGGCTTCATGATGGGCTTCGGCATCGACCCGAAGAATCCGGACAAGATCGGCGACGAAGACGACAAGCGCGTCGTCGGTCACGACGTGACCAACGGCAATGAAGAAGGCGGCCGCAAGGCCATGGAAAACCTTCTGCAGAAGGATCCGGGCATCAACGTCATCCACACGATCAACGAGCCGGCCGCTGTCGGCGCCTATCAGGCGCTGAAGGCCGTCGGCATGGAAAAGAACGTGCTGATCGTTTCGGTCGATGGCGGTTGCCCGGGTGTGAAGTCGGTCAAGGAAGGCGTCATCGGCGCCACCTCGCAGCAATATCCGCTGCTGATGGCCTCGCTCGGTATCGAGGCGATCAAGAAGTTCGCCGATAGCGGCGAAAAGCCGAAGCCGACCGAAGGCAAGTCCTTCTTCGACACCGGCGTCTCGCTCGTCACCGACAAGCCGGTTTCCGGCGTCAAGTCGATCGACACCAAGGAAGGCACGGATAAGTGCTGGGGCTGAGCCCAATCTCTTGAAACTAGAGCGGCCGGGGCTTGATCCCCGGCCGTTTTCGACGGACGATGTACCGTCGCCCCCACGAACCGGCTCAGAATAGACCGGAAGGATATCGGTGACGGCCCCCGTGCGAGTTCGGCGCACGGATGCGGAGGAGGAACCATGACCGGAACTCAGGAATTCGAACGCGTCCTCGACGGCAGCGACAAGAGCGTCGCCTCCTTCGAGCACCAGGATGTCTCGCTGATCAAGCGCGCCCAGCATTTTCTGCACTCGACGCCGGCCGCCGTGCCGCTGATCGTGCTGGTGCTGGCGATCATCATCTTCGGGGCAACGATCGGCGGACGGTTCTTCTCGTCCTATACGCTGACGCTGATTCTGCAGCAGATCGCCATCGTCGGCATTCTCGGCGCCGCCCAGACGCTGGTCATCCTGACCGCCGGCATCGATCTTTCGATCGGCGTCATCATGGTGATCTCGGCTGTCATCATGGGCAATGTCGCCATCACCTACGGCATACCGACGCCGATCGCCGTTATCGGCGGCCTCCTCGTCGGCGGCCTCTGCGGCTTGCTGAACGGCTTTCTCGTCGCCTACATGAAGCTGCCGCCCTTCATTGTCACGCTCGGCACCTGGAATATTGTCATGGCGACGAACTTCATCTATTCCGCCAATGAGACGATCCGCGACACCGATGTCGACGAACAGGCGCCGCTGCTGCATCTTTTCGCCATGAGTTTCAAGGCCGGCACCGCCGTGCTGACCCTCGGCGTCATCGCCATGGTGCTGCTCGTCCTCTTGCTCTGGTATGTGCTCAATCACACCGCCTGGGGCCGGCATGTCTATGCGGTCGGCGACGATCCTGAAGCGGCCAAGCTCTCCGGCATCCAGACCAAGAAGGTGCTGCTCACCGTCTACACCATCTCGGGCGTCATCGCCGCCTTCGCCGCCTGGGTCTCGATCGGCCGCAACGGCTCGATCTCGCCGTCCTCGGCGGTCACCGATTATAACCTGCAGGCGATCACCGCGACGGTGATCGGCGGCATCTCGCTCTTCGGCGGCCGCGGCTCCATTCTCGGCACGCTGTTCGGCGCCATGATCGTCGGCGTCGTGTCGATGGGCCTCAATATGCTCGGCGCCGACCCGCAATGGAAAGTCCTTTTGACCGGCGTGCTGATCATTGCCGCCGTCGCCATCGACCAGTGGATCAGAAAGGTTTCGGTGTAATCATGGCTCGCGAACCCCTTCTCACCGCCCGCGGTCTCGTCAAGCGCTACGGCCGCGTGACCGCGCTCGACAATGCCGATTTCGACCTCTACCCCGGCGAAATCCTCGCCGTCATCGGCGATAACGGCGCTGGCAAGTCCTCGCTGATCAAGGCGATTTCAGGCGCGGTCACCCCCGACGAGGGGGTGATCACCCTCGAAGGCAAGCAGGTGCAGTTCCGCTCGCCGATGGAAGCGCGCGAGGCCGGCATCGAAACCGTCTATCAGAACCTGGCTTTGTCGCCGGCGCTGTCGATCGCCGACAACATGTTCCTCGGCCGCGAGATCCGCAAACCGGGCATGCTCGGCTCGATGTTCCGCATGCTCGACCGGCCGGCCATGGAAAAGCTGGCGCGCAACAAGCTCTCCGAACTCGGCCTGATGACCATTCAGAACATCAACCAGGCGGTGGAGACCCTTTCCGGCGGTCAGCGCCAGGGTGTCGCGGTCGCCCGCGCCGCCGCCTTCGGCTCCAAGGTCATCATCATGGATGAGCCGACGGCCGCCCTCGGCGTCAAGGAAAGCCGCCGCGTGCTGGAACTGATCCTCGACGTCAGAGCCCGCGGCCTGCCGATCGTGCTGATCTCCCACAACATGCCGCATGTCTTCGAGGTGGCCGACCGGATCCATATTCACCGCCTCGGCCGGCGCCTGACGGTGATCGATCCGAAGGAATACACCATGTCCGACGCCGTCGCCTTCATGACCGGCGCCAAGGCAGTGCCGACGGAGCCCGTTGCGGCATGAGGGTCAGCACCGAGGAAATCGCCGGCGAGGTCATCAACCGCGCCGGTGATTCCAGACGCTTCCTCATCGGCATTGCCGGTCCGCCGGGTTCCGGCAAGTCGACGATGGCCGACACCCTGGCGGCGGCGTTGAAAGCCAGAGGCGAAAGCGCCGCAGTTCTGCCGATGGACGGCTTCCACATGGACAACGCCATCCTGATCGAACGCGGCCTCTTGGCCCGCAAGGGCATTCCCGAAACCTTCGATGTCAGAGGCTTCCTCGATATCGTCCGCGCCGTCAGGCCGGCCGATCAGGAAGTTCTTGTGCCGGTCTTCGACCGCGCGCGGGAACTGGCGATCGCATCGGCCCGGCCGATCGATCCGAAGGACCGTTTCATCATCGTCGAGGGCAATTATCTGCTCTTCACAGAGGGGAAATGGGCTGAACTCGACGGGATCTTCGATTACACCATCATGCTGGCGCCGCCGATGGAGGTGCTAGAGGAACGGCTCTGGGCGCGCTGGCGCGGTTATAATCTGAGCGAGGAGGCCGCCAGCGCCAAGGTCTACGGCAACGACCTGCCGAACGGCCGGCTGATCCTCGAAAACCGCCGTCTGGCCGATGTGACGCTGGAGATCGCGCTGGCGTAAGGCCACGACGATTGTTTTCACCTGAGGTATAGTGCTATCGAGGCCCGCAGACGCATCGCTTCGGAGGCCTGCCATGCAATCGATCACCATCCGCCGCCCTGACGACTGGCACCTGCATCTGCGCGACGGCGCGATGCTGGAAGGCGTGATCGCCGATACGAGCCGCACCTTCGCCCGCGCCATCATCATGCCCAATCTGGTGCCGCCCGTCGTCACCACATCGGATGCGACAGCCTATCGCGAGCGTATCCTGAAAGCGCTGCCGGCCGGCCATCGTTTCCAGCCGCTGATGACGCTGTATCTCACCG
This sequence comes from Rhizobium sp. F40D2, assembly GCF_051810745.2. NCBI lineage: Bacteria > Pseudomonadati > Pseudomonadota > Alphaproteobacteria > Hyphomicrobiales > Rhizobiaceae > Rhizobium > Rhizobium sp. F40D2. The sequence continues at coordinate 1,082,367 of NZ_CM131436.1, read as the reverse complement.
AGCATACCAGCCCTGACGATGTCGAGGCCGGCGCCAGGAGCGGCCTCATCACCGCCGTCAAGCTTTATCCGGCCGGCGCCACCACCAATTCGCATGGCGGCGTGCGCGACATGGAAAAGGCGATGCCGGTGCTGGAGCGCATGGCTGCGATTGGCCTGCCGCTCTGCGTCCATGGCGAGGTGACGACGCCTGAGGTCGATATCTTCGATCGCGAAGCCGTCTTCATCGACACCGTGCTCGATCCGCTGCGCCGGCGCCTGCCGGAGCTGAAGGTGACGATGGAGCATGTGACGACCTCGGATGGTATCGACTACATCAAGGCGGCCAAGGCCAATCTCGCCGGCTCGATCACCACCCATCATCTGATCATCAACCGCAACGCCATCCTCGTCGGCGGCATTCGCCCGCATTATTATTGCCTGCCGGTCGCCAAGCGCGAGAACCACCGCCTTGCCCTGCGCGCCGCCGCCGTGAGCGGTGACGCCCGCTTCTTCCTCGGCACCGATTCCGCCCCGCATGTCGACCCGCTGAAGGAATGCGCCTGCGGCTGCGCCGGCATCTACACCTCGATCAACACGATGAGCTGCCTCGCTCATGTCTTCGAGCAGGAGGGCGCGCTGGACAGGCTTGAAGCCTTCGCCTCGCTCAACGGACCGGCCTGGTACGGGCTTCAGCCGAACGAGGAACGCATCACCCTGGCCAAGCAGGCCGAGCCGGTCGTTTTTCCCGCCAAGATAGAAACCGGCGCCGGTCCGGTGACGGTGTTCGATCCAATGTATCCGCTGCATTGGCACGTCGTGGCGTAGGTGTTGCGGCCCGCGTTATCAATTTTAAATAGAATATTCATTAAAGTTGTGCGCCGACGTTAGGCGCCTAACATTTTCATTGTGCAATGCATCATTTGTTAACGGATGCATAAGACATTTCTCACGCGGACATAGGCTGCCGATCATCCGGCGGGAAAACACCTGCGGAGACTGAAAAGCATGATGCTTGACTATAACTCCCTCTTGCTGGCGCTCGGCGTGTCGACGGCATGCCTTGCCGTGACCTTGATGGGCGGCTGGCTCGTCCGCCGGGCCGAAACCGTGCTGCTCACCGCCACCGTCGGCCTGGTCTTCGTCGTCAGCGGGATTTTTGTCTACAGCGCCTACGTGGACAGGCCGGAGATAGGGTTGGGCATTGCCAATTTCGTGCTGTTCCATGCCGGTTTCGCCACCATCTGGGGTGCCGGCCGACAGTTTCTCACCGGCCGCCTGCCCTTGCCGGGTATTGCGATCCGCGCCTTGGCGGCGATGACTTTCTCGATCGTGCCGCTGTTATCGGGTTATGACGGCCTGGCCTTCATATCGGACAATCTTGCCATTGCCCTGCTGCTTTTTGCCACCGCCCGGCAATATTGGCTCGCCCGCGCCGAGGCGCCGGCGCCGATCCTCGGCATCACGGCGCTCTATACGCTGACGGGGATCTCCTTCGTGCTTTGCGCCGCCGTGCTGATCTCCGACGGCAAGCTGGTGCTCGGCAAGGCGCCCAGCAACTGGGCCGAAGATCTGAGCCTTGCCGTCTGCATCGCCGGCATGACCGGGATCGGCGCCCTGTCGCTGGCGCTGCATCAGTGGCGGCTTGCCGCCCGCCATCGTCTCGAGGCGATCACCGATTCGCTGACCGGGCTGCTAAACCGCCGCGCCCTGTTCGATCAATACGGCACGCGCCCGATGGGCTCGACCACCGCCGTCATCGTCTTCGATATCGACCACTTCAAATCGGTCAACGACCGCTTCGGCCATGCGAGCGGCGACCGGGTGATCAAGGCCTTCGCCGGCGAACTCGCCAGCCATTGCCGCGCTGGTGACATCGCCGCACGATTGGGCGGTGAGGAGTTCGCGCTGGTGCTGAAGGAAACCATGCCCGGCCGCGCGGAGCTGGCGGCCGAGCGCATCCGCAGGGCTTTCGAGGCGCGCGAGATCGATATCGATGACGAGGTGCTGAAATGCACCGTCAGCGTCGGCGTTGCGCCCGGGCGCGCCAAGAGCCTGGATTTCGACGCCATGCTGAGTGCTGCCGACAAGGCGCTCTACGCCGCCAAGCGGGGCGGCCGCAACCGGGTCGAGCTTGCCGGCCACCTCGAGGCGGTTCCGGTCGAGGCGTCGCGCACGGCGTCTTGATTCCCAACGGCAGCCCTCATAATATCGCCCCTGGCCGGATGCGGCCAGCCGCCCCGCGACGCCTCGGCGTTATGGTGAATGCATCCAAACCATCCTTCATATCCCTTGCCGTTTGGCGATCGATGGCGAACGGGTCAGCAGACGCGGGCACTGATCGTCCTGTTTGCCGCCGACGGAAGGATGACATATGCGCGATTTTCGCGATGCCAAACTCATGGCAAAGACGTTGCGGCAGGCTCTTGCCGACCGCGACATTTCCCTCACCCACAGCGAGACGCTCGAAATCGTCGCCCGCCAGTTCGGGCTCGAGCAATGGAATATCCTCTCGGCAAAAATCGATGCGCCGGGTGCTTCCCAATCGGTGATCGGCATTGAGCCGCCGATGCCGATCTTCCGCATCTTCTCCGTGGAGAAAGCCATGGAATTCTATTGCGACTTCCTCGGCTTCCATCTCAACTGGGAGTATCGCTTCGGCGAGAATTCCCCGCTCTATTGCCAGGTCTCGCGCGACGGCATGGCGCTGCACCTCAGCGAACATTCCGGCGACGCCAGCCCTGGCGCCAAGGCCTTCGTCCGCGTCGCCAATGTGCGCGCCTACCACGCCGAACTCGCCGGCAAGGACTACCGCTACATGAATCCCGGCGTGGAGGAAGCCCCCTGGGGCCTGGAGATGACCGTCATCGACCCCTTCAGCAACCGCATCGTATTTTGTGAGCAGAGATAGGCGGGACTGACAAAGTCCGCTGACCCCCCTGTGACATCCCCCGGGTCGAAGCCCGAAGACAGGAGGGAGGGCGTGGTAAGTGCCGGCCGAATGAAACACCCGCTGTGACGTGCCTCAGTACGCTGACGGCACGTTTGGCGAAAACGCCAACCCCACTCTCCGTCATGCTAGGCCTTGAGCCTGGGATCCATGCCACGACTGCCGGTGGACCCGGCGTGGATGCTCGGCTCAAGGCCGAGCATGACGGAGAGTGGGGTAGGCACGGGAAACCATTCACAGCGCAGACGCCCGGTCAGAGACGCCATCCGCTAGTGAAACAAGACAATGCCAGTCACGGCCTAAACTGACTTGGTAAGGGTGGTGAGCCCGCGTGGCTACCGCGCCGCTTTCTCAAATCATCATCAGCGCCCTGACGAAGGCCACCGAGGCGAGCAGCGAGGCCACCGTCCGCACATGGTTCCACCATGTCCAGTCCTTCAGATAGGTCGCCCAGAGCGCCGCCGCTTCCGGCCCGCCGCCGCTGACCCTTTCCAGCGCATCGTTCATCGGCACGTTGAAGATGATGGTCGAGAGGAACGAGGCGAAGGCATAGAGGGCGGCGCCCGCCAGCATCAGCATGGATGCACCGCCGCGCCAGTTCATCAGCGCCAGCACCGCGATGACGAGGCAGAGGATTGCCGTCGGCACGAAGAGCGCCATGAAGGGCGAGCGGACGATTGTCACGTTGATCGAGTTCATCGCCGCAATACCCTGTTCCGCCGGGATGCGCGAGAAGGCGGTCATGATGAAGGTCGAGAAGGCGAAGAAGATGCCGGCGACGAGGCCACTGCCGATGGCTGCGGCGACGAGCGAGAGGATGAGGACGAACTGCATGTCGAAGCTCCTTTTAAGGGACAGAACAAGAGAAACTCTCTGATTTGCAAAATGCGATAAACTCTCTTATTCTCTCTGTCAACCGTCGAAGGAGCTGAGGATGTCGGAACAGCCGGTCACAACGCGCAGCCGCAATCGGCAGCATTCCGGCCAGCCGCGCCGGATCCCGAGCCAGCAGCGCGGCCGCGACCGCTTCGAAAAGATCCTTGCCGTCGCGTCCGAGCTGATCGAAAGCCATGGCAGCGATGGGTTGAAGATGAGCGAGATCGTCGAAAAGGCCGGCCTCTCCTTCGGCGCGCTCTACCAATATTTTCCCGACAAGAGCGCGATCATCCGCACATTGGCCGAGCGCTTCAACGAGGAGGGCAGGCGCTGCGTGGAGGCGGAACTGGCTGAGGTGACCGACGCTGCGGCGCTCGCCGGCGCGCTTGCCAATATCGCCGACGAATATTACGCCTTTTTCCGCCGCGAGCCGGTAATGCGCGACATCTGGCATGCGACCCATACCGACAAGCTGCTGCAGCAGGTCGATGCCGAGGACATGGAATTCCATGCCCAGGCATTGCTCGCCGTGCTCGTCCGCCTGTGGCCGGATCGCGACAGCGGCGAGCTTCTGGCGATCGCCCGGCTGACCATGCAGCTGCTTGCCGCCGCCGTGCGTTATGCCGTTTCGCTTGGTGCCAAGGAGGGTGATGCGGCGATTGCCCTGTTCAAGAAGATGCAGGGACCCGATATCGGCCGTCTGTTGCTGGAATAGCCTCGCCTGCGTCTGGAAACGATGGGCTCTTGCTGCTATTGCCGGAGACACAAAGCTGAAGGAGAGCCGCATGATCCAGACGACATTTCCCGACCGCGCCGTGATGGCCGAATTGGTGGCCAAGATGCTCTGGGAGATCAAGGCCGTACATTTCAATGCCGCCCAGCCTTATAAACTTGCCTCCGGCATGGCGAGCCCGGTTTATATCGATTGCCGCAAGCTGCTTTCCTTCCCGCGCATCCGCTCGACGGTGATGGATTTCGCCGCCAGCACCCTGTTGCGCGATGCCGGCTTCGAGCAGTTCGATTGCATTGCCGGCGGCGAGACCGCCGGCATCCCCTTCGCCGCCCTGCTTGCCGACCGCCTCGGCCTGCCGATGATCTACGTCCGCAAGCAGCCGAAGGGCCATGGCCGCAATGCCCAGATCGAAGGCAATCTGCCGGAAGGCTCGCGCGTGCTCGTCATCGAGGATCTGACGACGGCGGGCGGCAGCATGTTCAAATTCATCGATGCGGTTCGGGCCGCCGGCGGCATCGTCGATCACGGCATCGCGCTGTTCTTCTACGGCATCTTCGGCCAGCAGCGCTTTGACGACGGCAAGGTCCGGCTGCATCATATCGCCACGTGGCGCAATGTTCTGGCCGTTGCCAAGGAGCAGCGACTGTTCGCCGACAAGACGCTTGAAGAGGTCGAGGCCTTCCTCGATGCGCCGCTCGCTTGGTCGGGACGCAATGGTGGCGTAAGTGAGCTTTCGCTCTAATCAGTTGACAAAAGCTCGCTTAATCGGTTGATGAACATATCAGTGCTGTTGGGAGGAATTCGATGATTTTGTGCTGCGGCGAAGCCTTGATCGACATGCTGCCGAGGGACACGACCCTCGGCGAAAAGGGCTTTGCCCCTTACGCCGGCGGCGCGATTTTCAACACCGCCATCGCGCTTGGCCGCCTCGGCATTCCCACCGCCTTCTTCACCGGCATTGCCGACGACATGATGGGCGAAATCCTGCTCGCGACGCTGAAGGCGAGCAATGTCGATTACAGCCCATGCGCCATCACCCCGCGTCCCTCGACGATCGCCTTCGTCAAGCTCGTCAACGGCCAGGCGACCTATGCCTTCTACGACGAAGGCACCGCCGGCCGGATGATCACCGAGGCCGACCTGCCTGACCTTGGCGACGATTGCGAAGCGCTGCATTTCGGCGCCATCAGCCTGATCCCCAGCCCCTGCGGCGAAACCTACGAAGCACTGCTCGACCGCGAGGCAGGGAAGCGCGTCATCTCGCTCGACCCGAATATCCGCCCCGGCTTCATCAAGGACAAACAGGCGCATATGGCCCGCATCAGGCGCATGGCGGCCAAATCCGACATCGTGAAATTCTCCGACGAGGATCTCGACTGGTTCGGTCTGTCAGGCGACCACGACGCGCTCGCCGCCCATTGGCTCGCCCACGGCGCCAAGCTCGTCGTCATCACCAAGGGCGCCGAAGGCGCCACCGGTTATACCAGGGAGCGCAAGGTGACGGTGCCGAGCGAACGCGTCACGGTCGTCGACACGGTCGGCGCCGGCGACACCTTCGATGCCGGCGTCCTGGCCTCGCTAAAGATGGACGGCCTGCTGACCAAGCCGCAAGTCGCCGCGCTCGACGAACAGGCGGTCCGCAACGCCCTGACGCTCGGCGCGAAGGCAGCGGCCGTCACCGTGTCGCGTGCCGGCGCCAATCCGCCTTGGGCGCATGAGATTGGGCTTTAGGAATAGGCCAGCCTCTCGATTCCCTCTTCTCCCCAGCGGGGAGAAGGTGCCCGTAGGGCGGATGAGGGGGCGGCGCAGCCGGTCTTCACAACGCTGCTGCGGGATTCGGCCGCGCGGGAATCGTTTCGACCTTGTTCAGGGCGCTGCAGCGCGGCGTTTCGCATAAGTTTTATATTGTTCCGTGCGGCCCCCTCATCCGCCTGCCGGCACCTTCTCCCCGCCGGGGAGAAGAGGATATGCCGCAACGTCTCGGCACCCTGTTCTCGCGCCAAGCGCGGGCGCGCCGGGTCAGGCCGCGCCAGCCCCGCTCCGGTCGGAACTCGGAACAGTCACCAGATCCCGCAAGAAATTTTCGCACCATAGCGAGACGTCGTGCGAGAGCAGATGTTCCATCATCATGCTCCAGCGGTCGCGGCGCTCCGCAAGCGACATGGCAAGGCCCTTGGCAACGGCATTGGCCGTGCCTTCGACGTCATAAGGATTGACCAGCAGCGCGCCCTTCAACTCACGGGCGGCGCCGGCGAAGCGGGATAGCACCAACACGCCGGGGCGATCCGGATCCTGGGCGGCGACATACTCCTTGGCGACGAGGTTCATGCCGTCGCGCAATGGCGTGACCAGCCCGATCGTCGCCAGGCGGAAAAGGCCGGCGAGCACGTTGCGGCTGATCGATCGGTTGACATAGCGGATCGGCACCCAGTCGACCGTTCCGATGGCGCCGTTCACGCGGCCGGCCTGTTCGGCGACCATCTTCTGCATTTGCTCGTATTCGGGAACTTCCGATCGCGATTTCGGCGTGACCTGCAGAAAAGTCACCTTGTTCTGGTAGGCCGGATTGCTGGTAATGAAGCGCTCGAACGCTTCCAGCCGCTGAATGATGCCCTTCGAATAATCGAGCCGGTCGACCCCGATGATCATGTCGCGGCCTTCGATGCTGCGCCGGGTCTTCTGTACCATGACGTTGTTTGCGGCTTTTTCGGCGAATGCGGCGAATCCCGCGGTTTCGATGCCGATCGGATAGGCGCCGGCCTTGAATACTCGCCCGTGCGAATCGAACAAACCGTTGCCGAGGTCGTCGCCAATGCCCTCCCTTCTCAGATAGCCGCCGAAGTTCTGCAGGTCGTAGTCGGTCTGGAAGCCGACGAGATCATAATGCGAGAGCCCGCGCATGATTTCTTCGTGGACCGGCATGGTGACGAGAATGTCGGCCGGCGGCCAGGGAATATGCAGAAAGAAGCCGATCCGGTTCTTCAGCCCCATTTGCCGCAGTTCGGCCGCCAGCGGAATGAGGTGGTAATCGTGAACCCAGATAATATCATCAGGTTCGATCAGCGGCGCCAGCCGGTGCGCGAAGAAGCGGTTGACGCGGAAATAGCCGGCCATTTCCTTCCGGCCATATTCGGCAAGGTCCAGGCGATAATGGCAGATGGGCCAGAGAACGCGATTTGCAAAGCCGCGATAATATTCTTCGACGTCGGTGTCGGTGAGATCGGTGAGGGCATAGGTGATATTGCCCTTCTGCAGTTGCGACAGCGCGCCGGGTTCCCGATCGCCGCTCGACTCTCCCGACCACCCCATCCAGATGCCGCCGCGCTCCTGCAGGGCTGCCTGCAGCGCAACGGCCAGGCCGCCGGCAGCAGCACCCCCATCTTTGCTCGGCACGGGAACACGATTGGAAACGACGACAAGACGGCTCATGGGGTTCCTTTGCCTGAGAGCGGTTCAGCTTTTCATGGAAGCGCACGCTCGTCGGCCGATGCGAGTAATGGAACGGAGCGTCGTCCCAGGCTTGATAGGCCATGTCTTGGGAAGCAGCCCCTGCACAGAATTTGCTTGAATCTAGGGCGATTGCCGCGGATTGAAAGAATTCTTTCTACAATTTTCCATTAGAAGAACGTTTCATCCGATTCCGCATGAGGAGCCTCTGCGGGGGACGCACCAGACCCCGCCAACGTCGGCGCAGCATTTGCCGCCGCAATGATGATGTTGGCGCCCGTCGCGATGTCGGCCCATGGATGGCCTGCGCGGGTCACAGCCCGCCGCAGGACGCCTCTCCTTGGGGGGTAAGGCGTCGGAGGGCGGGCATAAACGTCTGCCCGGCCTCTTGCTTTAAGATGAGGCGGCTGCCTCGAGGACTTACTTCGCGAGCTTCGAGAGCGCTGCAACCAGGCCCTGCGTCGAAGAGTCATGCCCCGCAGCACTCTCCTTGCCCTCGACGACAGGCAGCAGGCCTGTCGCCAGTTCCTTGCCGAGTTCGACGCCCCACTGGTCGAAGGAATTGATGCGGAAGAGCACGCCTTCGACGAAGACGCGGTGTTCGTAAAGCGCGATCAGGCGGCCGAGCGCGTAAGGGGTGAGCTTGTCGTAGACGAAGGTGATCGACGGACGGTTGCCGGTGAAGACGCGATGCGGGGCGATGAAATCGGCCTTCTTGTCGTCCATGCCCTTATCGGTCAGCTGCTTCTTGGCTTCCGCGAAGCTGCGGCCCTTCATCAGCGCTTCCGACTGGGCGAGAACGTTGGAGATCAACAGCTGGTGCTGGTGACGCAGCTCCGGCTCGAAAGCATTGGCGGCGATCATGAATTCGGCAGGGATGATGCTCGTGCCCTGATGGATGAGCTGGTAGAAGGCGTGCTGGCCGTTGGTGCCGGGCTCGCCCCAGACGACGGGGCCGGAATTGCCTTCGACCGGCGTGCCGTCGATGGTCACACCCTTGCCGTTCGATTCCATGTCGAGCTGCTGCAGATAGGCGGGGAAGCGCGACAGGCGCTGGTCGTAGGGCAGGATGGCGCGGGTCGGGTATTCAAGCACATTGCGGTGGTAGAAGCCGATCAGGCCGAGCAGCATCGGCAGGTTCTCGGTAATCGGCGTCTGACGGAAGTGATTGTCGACGGCATGGGCGCCATCGAGGAACTTGCCGAAATTTTCCGGGCCGATCGCGATCATCAGCGGCAGGCCGATCGCCGACCAAATCGAGTAACGGCCGCCGACCCAGTCCCAGAAGCCGAAGACGCGGGCGCTGTCGATGCCGAAGGCGGCGACCTTCTCGAGTGCCGTCGAGACGGCGGCGAAGTGATGCTGCACCGCCGCTTCGCCGAGCGCCTTGGCGATGAATTTGCGCGCCGTCTGCGCATTGGTCATCGTCTCCACCGTCGTGAAGGTCTTCGACGCGACGATGAAGAGCGTCGTCTCCGGCTGAACCAGCTTCAGGATATCGGCGATATGGGCGCCGTCGATGTTGGAGACGAAATGGGCGCGCGGACCGTCATGGAAGGGAGCAAGCGCCAGCGTCGCCATAACAGGGCCGAGATCCGAGCCGCCGATGCCGATATTGATGACATCGGTGATCGCCTTGCCGGTCGCGCCCTTCAGCGCGCCGGAGCGGACGCCGTCGGCGAACTTGCCCATGGCGGCCAGCACCGCGTTGACATCCGGCATGACGTCCTTGCCGTCGACCAGAACCGGCGTGTTGGAGCGGTTGCGCAGCGCGGTGTGCAGAACGGCGCGATCCTCGGTGAAATTGATCGCCTTGCCGGAGAACATCTCCTCGCGTTTCTTCTCGACGTCGCCTTGTTCGGCGAGCCTTACCAGCAGCTTGAGGATGTCGTCGTTCACCGCCGTCTTGGAAAAATCCATCAAGAGGTCGTCAAGCGAGACGGAGAAGCGCGAAAAGCGCTGCGCATCGGCCGCGAAGGCCGCACGGAGATCAGTCGCCTTGGTGGCGGCGGCGGTGCTTTTCAGCTGTTCGACGATGGCGTTCATGGGAGGCTCCTTTGGAGGCGGAAAGGTTGCGGAAACTATTCGCTTTATCCGGCCTAAATCAAGTTCAGCCGCCGCTCCAATATGAAAAAAGCCACCCGCAGCAAGCGGATGGCCTTAATCTCATCAGACTGTTAATTTCAGCCGCGCAGGTCCTTGCGCAGGATCTTACCAACGGGCGACTTCGGCAGCTCGGTGCGGAATTCGATGAAGCGCGGGCGTTTGTAATTGGTGAGATTGGCGATGCAATGGGCCTTCACCTCCGCCTCCGTCAGGTTCGGATCCTTCCTGACCACGAAGAGTTTTACCGCTTCGCCCGAATGCCCGTCCGGCACGCCGATGGCGGCTGCCTCGAGAATGCCGGCATGCATGGCGGCGACCTCCTCGATCTCGTTCGGATAGACGTTGAAGCCCGAAACCAGGATCATGTCCTTCTTGCGGTCGACGATCTTGGTATAGCCGCGCGCGTCCATGAAACCCATGTCGCCCGAGCGGAAATAACCGTCCTCGGTCATCACCCGCGCCGTCTCCTCCGGCTTCTGCCAATAGCCGGCCATCACCTGCGGCCCGCGGATGCAGATCTCGCCGACCTCGCCGAGCGGCAGCGATTTTCCGTCCTCGTCGCGGATATCGAGATCGGTGGAGGGCATCGGCAGGCCGATCGAGCCGGTGAATTCGGGCGAATCGAAGCGGTTGGCGGTGGCGACAGGCGAGGTTTCGGAAAGGCCGTAGCCCTCCGTCACCGCCGTGCCGGTTATTTTCAGCCAGCGTTCGGCGACCGGGCGCTGCACGGCCATGCCGCCGCCGAGCGACATGATCAGCGGGGAGAAGTCGAGCTTGGCGAAATCGGCATTGTTCATCAGCGCATTGAACAGCGTGTTCAGGCCGGGAAAGATATGCACATCGGACTTGCCGAATTCCTTGACAAGACCGGGAATGTCGCGCGGATTGGCGATCAGGATATTGCGGGCGCCGAGTGACATGCCCATCAGCGAATTCACCGTCAGCGCGAAGATGTGGTAGAGCGGCAGGGCGCAGAGGAAATTCAGCACCTCGGGCTGCTTCTTGCGCTCGAAGGCCGATCTGAGCCAGAGCGACAGCTGCAGCTTGTTGGCAAGCAGGTTTGCGTGCGTCAGCACCGCGCCCTTGGCAACGCCTGTCGTGCCGCCGGTATATTGCAGGAAAGCGATGTCGCTGCCGGCAAGCGTGACCGGCTGCAGGGTTTTATTCGCCCCTTCGCGCAGTACCTGGCCGAAGCTCTTGTGCTGAGGGATCGACCAGGAGGGAACGAGCTTCTTCACCTTGCGCACGGCGAAATTGACGATCAGCCCCTTCAGCCCCAGCATTTCGCCGAGCGAGGTGACGACGACATGGCGAAGGTCAGTCTTGTTCAGAACCTGCTCCACCGTGCGGGCGAAATTTTCCAGGACGAAGATCGCCTTGGCGCCGGAATCGCGCAGCTGATGTTCGAGTTCGCGCGGCGTATAGAGCGGGTTGACGTTGACGACGACGAGACCGGCTCTGAGGATGGCGTAGGCTGCAACCGGGTTCTGCAGCACGTTCGGCATCATCACCGCGACGCGGTCGCCCTTCTGAAGACCGGTGCTCTGCAGCCAGGCGGCGACCTTGCGCGTCTGGCTCTCCAGCTCGCGGTAGCTCATCGCCTTGCCCATGCTCGAAAAGGCGGTGCGGTCGGCGTAGCGGGCGCAGGATTTTTCGAGCAGTTCCGCCAGCGAGGCATGTTCCAGCGGCGGAAGCTCGGCCGGAACCACATCCGGATAGGCGGCAAGCCAGGGTTTTTCAGGCTTGGCGCCGTTCGGATGGACGGAAATGCTGTTCATCGTGTCTCTCTCCCTTGCGGCCGCCGCGCCGACGATCGGTCGGCAGATCGACCGAAAGATCCTCCATCTTCCAGTCCCGCAGCTTATGCCAATGCTCGAATGGTTCAAGCCGAATGAAGCTATACTAACCTTGACGTAAACGTCAACAATCGCCGATCGTGCAATCGTGCCGGAGAGGGGGAACTTTGAACCCGCCATGACGTTGATCTTGCATACCCAATCCGAGGAAACCCAAAGGAGATGCATCATGCTCAATCAGGAAACTGACGCCAACCGCCGTGACCCGGACGCCAAGGGCACGCATTCGCTGATCGCCAGCGACCGCGTCGAAGGCACCCGTGTCTATGGCGCCGACGGCAGGCATATCGGCTCGATCGAACGTCTGATCATCGGCAAGCTCGACGGCCGCGTCGCCTATGCCGTACTGAGCTTCGGCGGCTTCCTCGGCATCGGCCACGATCACTATCCGCTGCCCTGGGAAAAGCTGAACTACGACACGCAGCTGGATGGCTATCGCATCGACCTGACCAAGGAACAGATCGAAGGCGCCCCGAGCTATGCGGACGATGACGACAGCTGGTACAACGACAATGGCCGCCGAGTTTATGATTACTACGGTGTGCCGCCTTACTGGATGTAACGTCGTCCGCTAGGCTGAGCTGGAAGGGCCCCGTGGGATGCGGGGCCTTTTTCGTGTGGAGATTTACCGCGGGCAGCCACTACCGCAAGCTCGCCACAAGATCATTGGCCGATCGCAGCACTGTGCCGACGGTGATATCTTCAGCGACGATCGTCTTGCCGGTCCTCACCGCAAACACATGACGCTCTCCCGGCAGCAGCGTCACCAGCATCGTATCGACCACGGCATCCGGATCCAATCGGTCCGCCATCAAGCAGAGATCCTTGAGGAAATTCTCAGCCGTCACCGTAACCGCAAACCCACCATCGATCGTTGTGACATCGACGCTCAGCTGTGGCGCCGGCAGGGCGAGTTCGATATCCTCGACGAAATAATGAAAAGCCCGCCTGTCAAGCATCTCGACGACGATGACTTCCTCTTTCGGTAAGCTGGAACTGACGATATCTTCGGGCAACGGAAATTCCTTCGCCTCGAAGCGGTCGCAGAGCAGCCGCCAGAATTCGAACTCTGCCAGCACGCTGCCGTCGAGCCGCAAACGCCTGCCGCTGATCTTCGCCCGCCAGAACAGCGTTCTCTCATTGACCGCAACTGCCGAAAGTCCGTCGCCGCGTGGCTGGATCGTCAGCAGGCGCGGATCATAGGCGGCCTTCAGCGCATACCAGAGCGGCTTGCGCCGCCCGGCCGAGTCGAGTGCCGCCCACGAGGTCACCGGCCAGCAGTCGTTGAATTGCCAGACCACCGCGCCCTTGCAGATATCGCGGTGCGAGCGCATATGCTCGATGCCGAAGCGGATGGCGCGGGCCTGGTTGAGCTGGGTGGCGAAGTGCCAGTCGTCCATCGTTTGCGGTTCCGGCAGGTGGCCGGCGAGGCCGCGGATCAGCTTGTCATTGCCTTGGGTCGCCTTCTGGTGATGGAAGACGCCGTTCGATTGCGGCGTCAGCGGCTGATCATGCACGCTCTCTTCGATCGTCGCCCAGGCAGCCGGCGCCTGCCAGCCGAATTCGGAGCAGAAGCGCGGGATATAATTGCGGTAGACCTCGTAGCCGACATCGTTCCACACGTCCCAGATATGTTTGCAGCCATGTGCGTCGGCATTGGGCTCGATCTCCGTCGAGCCGGAATAGGGGCTGCCGGGATAATAGGGCCGGTCGGGATCGAGTTCGGCGCAGAGCCTCGGCAGCAGGTCGAGATAATAACCGAGCCCCCAGCTTTGGCCCGGCTTGATGATCGGCCGCCAGCCCCATTCATCGAAGCCCCAGATGTTTTCATTGTTGCCGTTCCAGAGGATCAGGCTGGCATGCGGCATCAGCCGCACGACATTGTCACGCACCTCAGCCTCGACCTCGCTCTTCAGCGGCTCCTCCTCCGGATAAGCGGCGCAGGCGAAGAGGAAATCCTGCCAGACCAGCATGCCCATGCGGTCGCAGGCCTCGTAGAATTCGTCACGCTCGAAGATGCCGCCGCCCCAGACGCGCAGCATGTGGATATTGGCGGCCTTAGCCTCCTCGATCCGCGCGGCATAACGCTCGGCCGTCACCCGCGAGGGGAAACAATCATCGGGAATCCAGTTCGCGCCGGCGATGAACAGCGGCACGTCGTTGATGATGAAGGTGAAGGCGGAGCCGTGTGCGTCGGCTGCGGTGTCGAGCCGCAAAGATCGGAAACCGAGTTCCCGCTGATAGCTATCGAGCAGATTGCCGCTGGCCTCGTCGACGAGCTCAAGCGTCAGGGGATAGAGAGGCTGCGCGCCGAGATGATGCGGCCACCAAAGCTGCGGCGAGGGGAGGGTAAGCTCGAAAGAAGCCTCCTCTTCGCCGGCGCCGATCGCCACCGTTTTGGTCACGCCGCCGATTGTCGCGGCGAGCCGGCAGGCCGCCCCGTCGCCATGCCGCGCTAGCCGGGCCTGCACCTTCACCAGCCCGTCGCCACCGGCAAGCGTTGCCGAAACCCGTGTCTCGGCAAGCCGCGCCCGGTCCCAGCTTTCCAGCCTGACCGGCTTCCAGAGGCCCGCCGTCACCAGCGTCGGCCCCCAGTCCCAGCCGAAATTGCAGGCCATCTTGCGCATCAGATTGCCCGGTCCCGGATAGTTGTTCGGCCGATAGCCGTAATGTTTCTCCATCTCGGCGCCATAGGCATAGGCGGAGCGGAAGGTGACCGTGAGTTCGTTGGTGCCCGTTTTCAGCAGCCCGGAAACATCGAAACGATAGGTGCGGTGCATGTTGAAGCTGCGGCCGATCTCTTCGCCGTTCAGCGCGATCACCGCGATCGTATCGAGCCCGTCGAAGACCAGCTCCTGCACCCTGCCGGCGTCAGGCGCGGCCTCGAAGGTGCAGCGATAGGTCCAGTCGGTCTTGCCGATCCAGTCGTTGGTGATCTCGTTGACGTCGATATAGGGATCGGGGATCAGCCGGTTGGCGAGAAGGTCGAGATGCACGCATCCCGGCACGGTCGCGGGGATCGATTCTGGCAGGCCGGGCCTTCCTGTATCGTTGCAGTGGAATGTCCAGCCGGAATTGAGCGTGGTCTTCTCGATCATGCGGGCTCCTGACTTATGCCGCTCGAAACTGTGGGATGAGGTGTCGTTGGAAGGGTGGCGCCGCGATCGGTCGCGGCGCTTCGTGCGTCAGAGAAACCGGCCGTGGCGCTGCAGCACTTCGAACTTGTAGCCGTCGGGATCGCTGATGAAGAAGAACAGGCCGAAGAGCCTGCCGTCGCGGTTGAGCTCCACCAGCTGACCCGGCTTCAGCCCCAGTTTCGCCATGCGCTCGCGCTCGACGGTCACCTCCTCGACGGAGACGGCGAGGTGGCCATAGGCATTGCCGAGATCATAGGGCTCGATCCGGCCCTTGTTGACCGTCAGCTCCAGCTCGAAGCCAGTCTCGGAATTGCTCAGATAGATCAGCGTGAAGGTTTCGAAATCGACGCGGTCGGCAACCGAAAGGCCGAAGGCCTTGCTGTAGAATTCGACCGAACGCGCCTCGTCGAGAACGCGGATCATCGAGTGGATCATCTTCGCCAATTCTGCCTCCCATTGCATCACGGCGCCTAGACGCGCAAAGGACGCTGCAGCACTTTGCAGTAGTCACGCCTGTGGTAGCGGTCCTTTCACGCCGGGCGCAAGCCGATTCTTCGGGTGATCGCCGCTTCGACAAGGCCCATGGCGTCATAGATCAGCACCGCCATCAGGCCGACGATCAGCCCGCCCTGCAGGATGAAGGCGGTATTGTCGGAAATCAGCCCGGCGATGATCACCTCGCCGAGGCCCTTTGCCGCAACCGTCGAGCCGATCGTCGCCGTGCCGATATTGATCACGGTGGCGACCTTCAGCCCTTCGAGGATCAGCGGCAGGGCAAGCGGCAGCTCGACGCGCAACAGCCGCTGCCTGCCGTTCATGCCCATGCCGTCGGCGGCATCGAGCACCTGCGGCGACACCTGCTTCAGCCCGGCGACGGTGTTTTCGAAGATCGGCAGCAGGCCGTAGAGAAAGAGCGCGATCAGCGTCGGCATGGCGCCGAAGCCGGTGGCGGGAACGGCAAGCGCCAGCACGGCGACCGGCGGAAAGGTCTGCCCGGCATTGGCGATGGCGCGTGACAGCGGCAGAAAGTCGGCGCCGCTCTCGCGGGTGACAAAGATGCCGCCGGCAACGGCGAGCACGGCGCTGCAGGCAATCGATCCGATCACCAGTTGCAGATGGCCGACCGCGAGCGAGGCAAGGCTGTTCTGCGTATAGACGGCGGGCGCGTTGTTGTTGGTCAGCGGCACCAGCAGGAAGGAAAGCCACTCGGTCCTGAACAGCAGGATGAGCAGCAAGGCGAGCGCCGCCAGGCGGAAGAGATTGGCGACGAGGAGTTTCATGCCTTGCGGCCCAGTTCGAGCAGCCGGCTCATCGAGATCGATCCCACCGGCGCCTTTTCGCCATCCTGCACCGCCGCCTCGTCGACCCCCTGCCAGATCATTTCGGCCAGCGCATCGCGCAGGCTGAGGGACTGCGGCAGGGCGTAGGCGAGCCCGCTCTTTGCCGGCTCCATGCTTTCTTTCAGCGGCAGCAGCGACATCAGCTTCAGCGCCCGGTCGGAGGTGCCGGTCAATTGCTGGACGAAGGGATCGGCGGGTTCGGTGAGGATCTTTTCCGGCGTCGAGCATTGCAGCAGCCGGCCCTGGCTCATCACCGCGATCTGGTTGCCGAGATGGAAGGCCTCGTCCATATCGTGGGTGACGAGGATGACGGTGGTGCCGAACTGCTTCTGGATCGCCAGCAGATCGTCCTGCGCCTTGCCGCGGATGACCGGGTCGAGCGCGCCGAAGGGTTCGTCCATCAACAGCAGTTCCGGTTCGGCTGCAAGCGCCCGGGCAACGCCGACGCGTTGCTGCTGGCCGCCGGAAAGCTGGTGCGGATATTTGTCGGCGAAATCAGCCGGATCGAGATTGAAAAGCCCGAGCAGCTCCTCGACCCGTCTGGCTATGCGGGCGGCATCCCAGCCGAGAAGCTGCGGCACGGTGGCGATATTCTGCGCCACGGTCCGATGCGGGAAAAGGCCGTGCCCCTGGATGGCATAACCGATCTTGCGGCGTAGCTCCGTCACCTCGACGTCGATCACGTTCTGCCCGCCGACGAAAATCTCGCCTTCGGTGATCGGCACCAGACGGTTGATCATCCGCATCAGTGTCGATTTGCCGGAGCCGGAGGTGCCGACGATGACGGTGATCTCGCCCTTCTCGACACGCATCGAGACATTGTCGACGACGGTGGCGGCGCCGTAGCGCTTGGTGACGTTCCTGATCTCGATCATGCTCATGCGGCGGTTCCCCGGATGCTGTCGATGACCGCATCGAGGATGACGGCCGATGAGAAGGCGAAGAACACGGTCGGCACGGCGCCGAGCAGGACGAGGTCCATGGCTGTCTGGCCGAGCCCCTGGAAGATGAAGATGCCGAAGCCGCCGCCGCCGATCAGCGCGGCGATGGTCACCATGCCGATCGCCTGCACCAGCACGATGCGGATGCCGGTGAGGATGACGGGAAAGGCAAGTGGCATGTCGATGCCGGTGAGGATCTGTCGGCGCGTCAGCCCCATGCCGGCCGCAGCATCGCGCACCGAGGGGTCGACGCCCTGCAGGCCGACGACGGTGTTGGCGACGATCGGCAGCAGCGAATAGAGCACGAGTGCGATCAAGGCAGGCGCCGTGCCGATGCCGCGAATGCCGATGGCGGATGCCAGCGGCACATGGGTGGCGAGATAACCGAGCGGCAGCATCAGCAGGCCGAAAAGCGCCAGACTCGGGATCGTCTGGATCAGGCTGAGACCCTGCAGCACGATTGCCCGAAGCTTCGGCACCCAGAAGCAGAGGATGCCGAGCGGCAGGCCGAGGACAATGGCGATGGCGAGCGAGCCGAAGGCCAGCAGCAGGTGCGAAATCGCTTCCGTCTCGAACTGCGGCGCCCGCGTCGAGAACTCCTTCATGATCGACAGACTGTCGAGTAGGCCGGAGGCAAGCGAGATGAAGAGCAGCGCGGTGTAGCCTGCAAGGGCTGCGACCCGCATCCAGGGCGCCAGGCGGATCTTCACCAGCGCATCCGAGATGACGAGCCCGATCACCGCGAAGAGAGCCCAGAAGCCGCCGCCGGGCGTCATCCGCGCCACCGTGCTGCCCGGCGGCGTTGCCGCCGTCGAGACAAGGCCGATCGCAACGACCAGCGTCGCAAGGCAGAGTGTGGCGATGACGAGCCGGGCAAGAGCATTGCGGAGAAACAGCGTCGCCAAGGCTGTGAGAATGAGCAGCGCGGTCAGGAAAATGACGGAAGCCTGGGGAAGAAGATGCGTCAGCAGCATTGGCTTGCCGGCGGCGATGCGGTTCGCCTTGACATAGATGAAGGGCATCAGTGCCGTCGCCGCAATGCCGCCCGCCACCAGAACCAAGCCGAGCCGGTCCAGCCTGCGGACCGCTGAGGTTTCTTCCATCAAATCAACCCTGTCTGACCAATCCCGTCCGGCCAACCCTATCAGCAAAGGGAGGCCCCGCCCGCGATCGGGCGGAGCGAGCGATGATTATTTCAGGAAGCCTTTTTCCTTGAGATAGGCTTCGGCGACGGATTTCGCCGGCTCGCCGTCGACCTGGATCTTGGCATTGAGCTTGCGCAGCTCGTCGGCGGTCAGGCTCTTGAAGATCGGCGAAAGCACTTCCTCGATCTTCGGATTGGCTTTCAGCACCTCCTCGCGGATGATCGGCGTCGGCGCATAGACCTGCTGCACGTTCTTGTCGTCTTCGAGAACGGTGAGTTCGGCCGCTTCGATCGCGCCGTCCGTGCCATAGACCATGGCGGTGTTGACGCCGTTCGTCTGGTCGGCGGCCGCCTTGATCGTCGCCGCCGTGTCGCCGCCGGAGAGAACGACCATCTGGTCGGGCTTCAGCTGGAAGCCGTAGGTCGTCTGGAAGGCGGGAAGCGCGCCGGCCGAATTGACGAATTCGGCGGAGGCAGCAAGCTTGGCGGCACCGCCGCCCGCGACCCATTTGCCGAAGTCCGTGAGGCTCTTCAGCTTGTTCGGCTCGGCAACATCGCTGCGCACGGCAAGCGCCCAGGTGTTATTGGCAGGCGACGGCGTGAGCCAGACGATCTTGTTGGCATCATAGTCGAGCTTCTTCGCCAGCTCGTAACCCTGGTCGATGTTCTTCCAGGCGGCGTCATCTGCCTTGTTGAAGAAGAAGCCGGCGTTGCCGGTATATTCCGGATAGATGTCGATTTCGCCTGCGGTGATCGCCTTGCGCACGACCGGCGTGGCGCCGAGCGCGATGCGGTCCTGCGTCTTGATGCCGTTGGCTTCGAGCGCAAGCGCAATGACGTTGCCGAGCAGCGTGCCTTCCGTATCGATCTTCGACGAGACGACGACATCGGCGGCATGAGCCGCACCCGCCGCGAAGGCGGAGAGCGAGACGGCGAGTGCGAGTTTCTTCAGCATGGAATATCCCCTTGGTTGACACCGTTAGCACTTTGAATTGCTGCATTATGCAAGTGCGCAAGCCCCGAGCGGGAGCTTTGCGCACAGAAGTCCGCCAGCCAGCGCGACGACGTCGCCACCATGCCGGAATTGCGTGCGTCATGGAAATAGCGTGCATGCCTGAAAAATCGATGCAAGCCCCCTCCAGTATTTGCAGTCGCGGCACGATTATGGCGGCGAAAGCATCTCCACGCGCGGAAACGCATTCCCTTTTCCAGGGCCGGCGCGATTTGTTTTTGTTCCCTTGCGTGTTTCCGCGATGGTCCGGTGCTCTGTTGCGGATTGCCGCCGCCCGGATTTTTCTATGACGGAAACGATAGCCCGCCTCCTCAGATGCAGGGATATCTTTTTTTGTGAACACATCATATCGTCCGGTTTTTCCAGCGCTTTCCGGAGCCCGCCCCTTTGCATCTCGGCGCCCTGTTCATAAGCCACCATGTCCTGACCTCCGGCTCGGTGCGCGAGACCGCGCGCCGCTTCCAGCTGTCGCCCTCCACCGTCTCGACGGCCATCCGCCATCTCGAAACCGAGCTGGCGATGAAGCTGACGGAACGCGCCTCCGGCGAGCTGGTGACGCTGCTCGCCAGCGGCAGGGTGCGGGAGGGGCTCGAGCCGATCACGGCGGCAATCGGCGAGCTCGGTCAATTCACGGGTCATGATGCTGCGGCCGCCGATGCCCACGAGGCCTGGGCATCCCGCATTCCCCTCAAGATCGTCACGATTGAGCGCTTTCTCGAGGTTGCCGATCAGGGCAGCATCAATCGCGCCGCCCGCCGTCTTCGCTTGGGTCAGCCGCAGCTTTCGCTTCAGCTTGCCAACATGGAGAAATTTCTGGGTGGCCGCCTGTTCGAGCGGCAGGCGCAGGGCTCGGTGCTGACGGAGGAGGGCAGGCGCGCCTACCAGATATTCACGGCGATTAGCCAAGCCTGGAACGATCTGAAGTCTTCGGCCGACGAGCGATATCGGCGCACCGCCCGGTCACTGCGCATCGGCTCGATCATCCCCACGGGCTCGGAAAGCTGGGTGGCGCGCTGCCTGGGCTCGCTGGTTTCGGAATGGAATGCGCGCCGCAGCAACAATGCGATCTCGCTGGTCTCGATGACCGCCGACGATCTGCGCGAGGCGCTGAAGAGCGGCCGCATCGATGTCGCCATCCTGGATTCGGTCTTCGGGCTGGAAAGCTTCCGCCACCGCGAGCTGCTGCAGACGGACATGGTGGTGATCGCGCCGCCGGAGAGTACCGAGACGAATGTCGCCGATCTCGTCGCCGGCCATGCGATCTGCATGCCGAGCCCGCGCACCGGCCTCGGCCACGCGGCCATGGCCTTCAGCTATGAGCGTGCCCCGAACCGGCGGTTCCGCAGCCAGGATATCACCGCGGCGGATTCGCTGCCGGTTATCGTCGACCTCGTCGCCAATCACGGCTACGTCTCCTTTCTCGGCCGCGTCAGCGCCGTGCCGATCGCCGATAAGGTGCGCATCGTCGATCTCGACGAACACCTGCCGATGTCCTATCACGTCGCCTTCAACCATCGCAAAGCCGCCGCCGATGCCTGCGCGATGATCATCGCCGCGGCGGCGAGACTGACGTCGGAACCTGTGGCGCAGACCGACAGAGTGAGGGAGAGTGCGGCATGACGATCTTGCTGGAAGTTTGCGTCGACAGCGCCGAGGGCCTTGCAGCCGCAATCAAAGGCGGCGCCGGCCGCATCGAACTCTGCTCGGCGCTGGAGCTCGGCGGCCTGACGCCCTTGCCGAGCCTAATGCGGATCGCCGCCAGGGCGCCCATACCGGTTTACGCTATGATCCGCCCGCACGCCGGTCCCTTCATCTTCGATAGTGTCGACGAGGAAGCGATGATGCTCGATATCGATGCCGTGCGCGCCGCAGGTCTCGCCGGCGTCGTCATCGGCGCCAACCGGCCCAATGGTACGCTCGACATGCCGCTGATCCAACGCCTGAAGACGCATGCGACAGGCCTGGGGTCAACGCTGCATCGCGCCTTCGATCTGGTGCCGGATGCCGATCGGGCGCTGGAGCAGGCCGTCGAACTCGGCGTTGAGCGCATCCTGACCTCCGGCTGCGCGCTGAAGGCGGCGGACGGGATCGAAACGCTGAAACGCCTCTCGGCAAAGGCCGCCGGCCGCATATCGATCATGCCCGGCAGCGGCATCCGCCCGGCCAATGCCGGCCAAATCTTACAGGCGACCGGTGCCCGCGAGGTCCATGGCTCCTGCAGCTCGCCTGTGGAAAGCGCCGACCCCCGCGCGGTCGCCTTTGGTTTCGAGGCGAAAAGCGCAAACCGGACGGATAGTGCGGTGGTCAGGGAGATGTGCAGGGCGATTTCGGCAACGGAGCGTTAGCGGTTCCGCCATCCCGGACGGAAAGCGTTTTGCGCTTTTGAAACGCGAATGCAATGGTTGCCGCATGGGTCCTCGGGTCAAGCCCGAAGACGACGGAGTGTGGTGTGGGCACTGCGGCAAGTAAGCGTCGTAGACACCAAACGACAAGCAAATTGGGACCGCGGGTTCTCCCTATTATTGCGCGATCCCTGACTTACAGACCCGCGCCCACCTTTGATGGAATTGCTCCAAGCCTCCTGGCCCTTGCCGCGTGGTTTCCCCACTCTCCGTCATACTCAGGCTTGACCCGAGTATCCACGCCGAGCATTCCACGTGCATGCTACCGTCTTACCCTAACCCCCAACCCTGATCACCGCCTTGATCAGCCCGCTCTTCTCATGCGCCCAGCGCGAGAGATCACGCGGCGTATCGGCCAGCGCCGTGCGGTGGGTAATCAGCTTGTCCACCGGCACCAGCCCTTTGGCGATCGAATCGACCACATGCTCGAAATCGACACGGGTGGCGTTGCGGCTGCCGATCACCATCATCTCGCGTTTGTGGAATTCCGGGTCGGAGAAGCGGATGTCGTCCTTGACGACGCTGACCAGCACCAATGCGCCGCCGTGGGCGACGAAGGAAAAGGCCTTCTCCATCGAGGGGCCGTAACCGGTCGCGTCGAAGACCACGTCGAAACCGTCGCCATTGGTCTTTTCCCGCACGGCATCCATGGTGCCTTCATCGGCGACGATGCCGGAGGAGAAGCCGAAGCGCTCGGCCGCCATCTGTAGCCGCTCACCGCTGGTATCGAGCAGCGTCACCTCATGCCCTGCAATGCGCGAAAAGATCGCCGCCCCAAGCCCGATCGGTCCGGCACCGATGACGAGCGAACGCGCGCCGGCCCCCGCCATCGAACGGCGCACCGCGTGGGCGCCGATCGCCAGAAACTCGGCGGTGGCCGCAGCCTCCAGGCTCAGCCCCTCGGCGGCATAGAGATTGCTTGCGGGAACCGAGATCTCTTCGCAGAAGGCGCCGTCGGTATGCACGCCGAGCACCTTGATATTGGTGCAGCAGTTCGGCTTGCCCTGGCGGCAGGCGACGCATTGGCCGCAGGAAAGATACGGATTGACGATGACGGGCGTCCCGGCCGTCAAACCCACACCGTCGCCGGCTTCTAGCACCGTCGCCGAAATCTCGTGCCCCATCACCCGGGGATATTCGAGGAAGGGATGCTTGCCCTCGAAGATATGATAATCCGTGCCGCAGATGCCGACATGGCTGACGGCAAGGCGCACCCAGCCTGGCGCCGGTGCCTCAGGCGATGGCCGCTCCACGATCTCGAGCACGCCGGGCTCCCGGCAAACAACTGCTTTCATGACGGGTCTCGCATTCCTGGAAATTGAAGAAGCCGGCCTTTCCGGCCGGCTCTCTGTTGTCGCTCAATTGCTCTTGCGGCGGCGCAGTTGGTCGAAGAAGACGATCACGATGATCAGCAGTCCGGTGATGATGCGCTGCCAGAAGGAGTTGACGTTCAGAAGGTTGGCGCCGTTGTTGATGGTGGCGAGAATGAAGGCGCCGATCAGCGGGCCGTGCACCGAGCCGACCGCGCCGAACAGGCTGGTGCCGCCGATGACGGAGGAGGCGATCGCCTGCAATTCCCAGCCGTCGGCCTGCGTCGCATTGCCGATGGCGATGCGCGAGGCAAGCAGCACGCCGACGAAGGCGGCAAAGCCGGCCGAAAGGATATAGGCAAGGTAGATCATGCCCTTGACGTTGACACCGGAAAGACGGGCAGCTTCCGCATTCGAACCGACGGCGAAGAGATAACGGCCCCAGCGGCTGAGATGCAGGAAGACGAAGGAGGGCACCGCCACCAGGATGACCATCCAGAACAGGCTCGGAATGCCGAGGAAATCGGCGCGGGCGAAATTGCTGAAACCCTCATCGGTGATGCTGATCGTCGAACCGTTGGTGATCAGCAGACCGATGCCGCGCAGCGATGTCAGCGTCGCCAGCGTGATGATGAACGGCGGCAGGCCCATATGCACAATGCCGAAACCGTGGAAGGCGCCGATCGCCACACCGATGGCGATCGTCAGCAAGATCGCTCCCCAGAGCGGCACGCCCGCCTGCAGGAGCCAGGCGATGATGACGGTGCAAAAGCCGACGATCGCGCCGACCGACAGATCGATGCCGGCGGTGATGATGACGAAGGTCTGGCCGAGCGCCAGGATTGCCGTCATTGCGCCCTGGCGCAGCAGGTTCGAGATGTTGAGCGGCGTCCAGAAGCTGGGAGTGACCAAGCCGAGGACGATCCAGAGGAAGATCAGCAACCCGATCAGGGTCAGGCCGAACAGGATGTTCATTTTCCGGCGCGGCGGCGGCGCGACGATTTCGGTGGGGGTGGCAGTCATGAAATTTCTCCCTCTTAGAGCATTTCCGTTCTCTGCGAACCGCGGTAATGCTCTATCTCTTTGTTTTCACGCAATTTCCGGACGCCAAACCGCGGCGCGCCTTTGCTGGAATTGCTTGTTGCTCAGACACCGATCGCTTCGCTGAGCACTTGTTCATGCGTCGCCGCGTGGAAATCATGGCTCGCGACGAGCTTGCCGCCGCGGAAGACGTGCAGCCGGTCGGCCAGTTCGTAAACTTCCGGCAGGTAGGAGGAAATCAGAATGATGCCCGCCCCCTCCTTCAGAAGCTTGGCAAACAGCCTGTAGATTTCCGCCTTGGTGCCGACGTCGACGCCGACGGTCGGCTCGTCGAAGATGAACAGCCTGGCGCCGTGGCTCAGCCACTTGCCGATGACGATCTTCTGCTGGTTGCCGCCCGACATGCTGGAGGCCGGCACGCGCCGGCTCGGCGTCTTGATGCTGAGATCGCGGATCTGCTTGTCGGCATTGGCCGCTTCGCGGGTATGACTGATCACCGGCCCTTGGCTGAGGCGCCCGAAGACCGGCAGGTTGATGTTGAGGCCGATCGGCAGGTTGAGGCAAAGCCCTTGGTCGCGTCGGCTTTCCGGCGCCAGCGCAATGCCGAGTTCCATTGCCGTGCGTTCGTTGCGGATGTCGACACGCTTGCCCATCCATTCGATGTCACCTGATCTGATCGGCTGGCGTCCGTAGAGGCCGAGCGCAAATTCGCTGCGTCCGGCGCCGATCAGCCCGTAGAGTCCGACGATCTGCCCGGCTTTGACGCTGAGCGACACGTCCTCGAAGCCCGGACCCGAAAGACCCTTGACCTCGACGATCGTCTCGCCGATGGCAATCTCTTCCTTGTGGTAGATCTGCTCGATCGAGCGGTTGATCATCAAGGCAATCAGCTCGGCATCGTTGGTCTCGCCGATCAGCCGCGTGCCGACATGCGTGCCGTCGCGCAGCACCGAGACACGGTCGGCCAGTTCGAAGACTTCCTCCATGCGATGGCTGATATAGACGATGGTGACGCCTTCGCTTTGCAGGCGGCGGATCAGCTTGAAGAGCTGTGCGGATTCCTGGCGGGTGAGATAGGCTGTGGGTTCGTCGAAGATCAGGAATTGGGTGCCGCGCATCGCCGCCCGCGCGGTTGCCACCAGCTGCTGCTGGCCGATGGTCAGTGAGCTCAGAAGCGCGGCCGCCGGCAGGCCGAAGCCGAGATCGTCCAGCACGGCCTGCGCCATCTTCACCATCTGCTTCTTGCGCATCAGGCCGTAGCGGTTGACCTCGTCGCCGAGGAAGAGGTTGGCGGCGACCGTAAGATGCGGGCAGAGTACGACTTCCTGGTGCACGGCATTGATGCCGCGAGCGATCGCCTCGTTCGGCGTCGACAGTCCTACCGGATGGCCGCACCACAGCACCTCGCCGGCCGTCCGGGTAATGACACCGGTGAGCAATTTGATCAGGGTGGATTTGCCGGCGCCGTTTTCGCCGACGATGGCGTGGATTTCACCGGCCAGAAAGGTCAGCGTCGCCGGTTTCAGCGCCTGGACATGACCGTAATTCTTTTGCAGGCCCTTGAGTTCGAGGATAGGCGATCCGGTGGGGATGCGATTGGCTTCTTTCAGCGTGGCGCTGTCATCATGGCGATGACTGACCTCTTCCAGTCCGATCATGGACCTCTCCTCCTCTTGGTCGTCTCATTTCCACCCTGGCAAACCATAGCATGGATGGAAAAGGCCGCGCCGGTTTTTAAAAAGCCGGCGCGGCCCGTTCTTGTCGGATTACTTGATCTTCGGGTTCAAGAGCGCATCGATCTTCGGATCGGCCATATTCGCCTTGGTGACGAGGTTGGCGCCGGTATCGACATTTTCCGGAACCTTTTCGCCCTTGGAGACGGCAAGCGCGGTCTTGATGCCGTCATAGCCCATGCGGTAGGGGTCCTGGACGACGAGGCCGGCGATCGCGCCGTCCTTGAGGAAGCCGACCGTCTTGTCGTCGCTGTCGAAGCCGATGACCTTGATCTTGTCGCCGAGCTTGTTTTCGGCGATCGCCTGGCCAACGCCCTGCGCCAGGATGAGGTTCGAGGCGAAGACGCCGACCAGCTTCGGATTGGCCGTGATCAGGTCGGTCATCATGTTGAGACCGGTGGTTGCCTGGCCGTCGCCGTATTTGTCGGCGATGACCTTGAGACCGGGATGCTTGGTCTTGATCTGATCCAGGAAGCCTTCGCGGCGCTGTTCCAGCGAGCCGACGCCGGGAAGATTGGTGAGGATGACGATTTCGCCTTCTTCCTTACCCGTCATCTCCTTGATGGCGGCGGCAAGACCGTCGGCTGCGATGCGGCCGCCCTGGACGTTGTCCGTCGTCAGGAACGACTTGAATGCCTTGGAATCGGCACCTGAGTCGATGCCGATGATCGGGACCGACTTGGCGGCTTCGTCGATCGGCTTGCCGAGCGCCTTGAATTCGGTCGGCGAGATGACGATGGCGGCCGGCTTGCCGGCAACGGCGTTCTCCAGAATGCTGATCTGACCGTTGATGTCGGATTCCGCCTGGGCGCCGAGTTCCGGCACCTTGACGCCGAGATCCTGGCCTGCCTTGCGGGCGCCGGCCAGAACGATCTGCCAGTAGAAGGACGTCGTGTCCTTGACGATGATCGGGATCGTCACATCGGCGGCAAAGGACGTGACCGGCATCGCCGTGGCGATGACGGCAGCGCCGGCAAGCGCCGTAAAGGCGCGGCGCGACAGAAGGGATTTTACGATGGTCATTAGTGTTCTCCTCTCAAGATGCGTTCTCCTCCGAATAAATCGGCCGCTGAACGCAGGCGGGCGATTTTTATCGATAAAAAACATTTGCAGGCAGAAGCTAGCTGAGGCGCAATCAAATTGCAAGAGCGCCGATCCGGCTTTTTTTATTTGGTAAGCTCCTCCCAAGCAACTGATTTCATTTCAATACTACGATAACCTAAAATAGGTCTCAGCCGAGATCGACCTCATTGGGATGCACGACACCCTTTTTCAAAATCAGGTTGCCATAGAGCCGGAACTCCGTCGTCGCGACGATATAGGCCGCCTTGCGGGCCATCGCGTAGAAGGCGAAGCGTTCGACCGGCACGATCGCAAAATCGCCGGCGCGCCTGGCAACGATCTGTTGGAACTCGGCGCAGACCTCCGGCATGGCTTGCGGGTCGCCGACCACCTCCATCCGCCAGGCCGCTTCGGGTACGAAGGTGTCGAGCGGCATATGGGCGAGGATCGCTTCGGCCATCGCGGTGGCGCTGACGCCGTCGGCGCGAATGACCGGCGGGCCCATCGAGCCTGAGGGAAAATTGGCGTCCGATATGACGATGTCGTCGCCATGCCCCATCGTCTTCAGTGCATGGAGTAGGTCGGGGCCCAGCAGCGGATGAATACCCTTGAGCATATTGTCTCCTCAGACTCGGACAGCTTCGGCGCCGAGCGGCGGCGCGACCAGCGTATAGGGTTCGAATTCGGCATAGATCTCGTCAGCAATCCGTGGTTCGACGATTTCCATGTTGCGCGTCAGGCTCGACGGTTTGGCCGTGCCGATCAACACCGATGCGACGATCGGTTCGAGCAGCGGAAACTGCAGGGCGGGTGCAGCCAGCGGTAGGCCGTGGCGCTTGGCGATCGCCTCCATGGCGCCGACCTTGGCAAGCACCTCATCATCGGCCGGCATATAGTCGAAATGTGAACCCGGCACCGGGCCGGTGGCGAGAATGCCTGAGTTGAAGACGCCGCCGACGACGAGCGACGTGCCATTCTGCCGGCAGAGCGGTAAAAGTTCGGCGACTGCCGAACGGTCGAGCAGCGTGTAGCGGCCGGCCATCAGAATGCAGTCGAGATCGGCGTTGCGCATGACGTCGAGGCAGACGGGCACTTCGTTGACGCCAAGGCCGAAGGCGGAGATCGCGCCCGAGGTTTTCAGTTCCTCCAGCGCCTTGATGCCGGAATCGAAAAGCTGCTTCTGGTAGACCGCATTCTTCGCCGCGCCATGCGTATAGACGCCGATATCGTGCACATAGAGAATGTCGATGCGGTTGAGGCCGAGGCGGGCATGGCTGAACTCGACCGAGCGCATGATGCCGTCATAGGAATAGTCGTAATCGGCATCGAAGGAGAGCGGATCGACATAGCTGTAATCGGGCACGGTTCCGGTCGGCACCGGCCTGAGCAGTCGGCCGACCTTGGTCGACAGCACGTAGGAACCATCCGGCTGGTCGCGCAGGAAATCGCCGACGCGGCGTTCGGCGAGGCCCAGCCCGTACCAGGGCGCCACGTCGAAATAGCGAATGCCGCTGTCCCACGCCGCCTGCAGCGTGTCCATCGCCTGCTCGCGCGGGCAGGCGCGGTAGAGGCCGCCGAGCGCTGCGGCGCCGAAGCTGATTTCGGTCACCTCAAGCTTGGTCTTGCCGATCCGTCTCGTTTTCATCATGCCTCCCGGCGAAGAACGTGAAATTCTCTGGCCATCCCCGGAAACCGCCAAGCGGGCTTCCCGGGAATTGCGTAAAACAAAGGATTAGAGCGTAGCCCCCAGATGCCAGGGTACGAATTCATTGTCGCCATAGCCAAAGAGTTCGCTCTTCGTCTTCTTGCCCGACGCCGTGTCGACGATCAGTTCGAAGATCTCGCGGCCCTTGCCGCTGATCGTCGCGTCACCCGAGGCGATCGTGCCGCAATCGATGTCCATGTCCTCTTCCATCGAGGCATAGAGCGCCGAATTGCTGGAAAGCTTCAGCGACGGCGCCGGCCGGCAGCCGAAGCAGCTGCCGCGGCCCGTGGTAAAGGCGATCATATTCGCCCCACCCGCCACCTGGCCGGTTGCCGAGACCGGGTCGTAGCCGGGAGTGTCCATGAAGACGAGGCCGGAGGCGGTGACCCGCTCGGCATAACCATAGACCGCCGTCAGCGGCGAGCGGCCGCCCTTGGCAACCGCGCCGAGCGATTTTTCCAGGATGGTGGTGAGCCCGCCGCGCTTGTTGCCGGGCGAGGGATTGTTGTCGAGCGAGGCGCCGTGCAGGGCGACATAATCCTCCCACCAGGCGATTTTCTCGTCGAGTTTCTTGGCCACATCGTCGCTGACGGCGCGGCTGCGCAGCAGGTGTTCGGCGCCATAGATTTCAGAGGTTTCCGAGAGGATCGCCGTGCCGCCGGCCGCCGCCAGCAGATCGGCCGCCACACCCAGCGCCGGATTGGCGGTGATGCCTGAAAAGCCGTCCGAGCCGCCGCATTGCAGACCGATGATGATCTCGCCGATCGACATCGGCACGCGTTTTTCCTTGCCGACATCGGCGGCGATTTCGCGCAGCATGCCCATGGCGCGCTCGACAGCGCGGCGCGAACCGCCGGCATCCTGGATGTTGAAATGCCGCTTCGACGCGCCCGCACCGCTCTGGCCGTAAAGCGTCAGCTGGTTGACCTCGCAGCCGAGGCCGATCATCAGCACGCCGCCGAAATTGACATGCCTGGTATAGCCGGCAAGTGTGCGGTGCAGCACGTTCATCCCGTCGCCGGTCGAGCTCATGCCGCAGCCCTGGTCGTGCACGATCGGCACGAATCCGTCGATACCGTCATAATGCGGCAGGATCGTCCGGTTCGCCTCGTCGGCAATTGCCCGGCAGACCGTGGTGGAACAGTTCACGCTGGCGATGATGCCGATATAGTTGCGGGTCGCCGCCCGCCCGTCGGCGCGGCGATAGCCCATGAAGGTGCGCGCCCTGTCTTCACCAGTCGCCATCTCCGGCGCCGAATTGGCGGTCGCCGCCAGCCGGTCGTTTTCGAAATGCAGGTTGTGGCTGTGCACATGGTCGCCGGCCTTGACCTCTGCCGTCGTCCGGCCGATCGCCTGTCCGTATTTCACCACCGCGGCGCCGAGCGGAATATCGGCTATCGCCACCTTGTGGCCGGGGTCGATTTTTTCACGGGTTTCAATGCCGGCAACCGTCGAACCCGGCGCGATGGCCGCCGTTGCGACCGCGACATTGTCACCGGCCGACAGGATGATCCAAGGCAGTTTGTCCAAGTCTCTTCTCCCCAGAGCATGACACCGAAAAATGTGAGCGGTTTTCGGACGACATCATGCGCCAACTCTTGAATTCAGGAAACACTCGCTGCATCGGCGAATGCACATTGATTTTGTTTTTTATCTACAATAAACATTTTCGAGTCAACGGGAATATTGATCCTGTGGACGAGGGAGGCAATGAGCCGCAGGCGACTGGAAATAAGCTAAAGGTCGTTTGAACAAGCCCCGGTCTTTTTGCCCTGCTTTGCAGAGGCGATTGCGCACGAGGGCGGAAAGCGGGGGTCTGGTGGCAAGGCAGAATACGGTCTTCAAGGAAGCCTACAACAGGTATGCCGTCGCCCTGCGCACGGATACTGCGCTGCCCTCTGAACCGGAGATCGCCGCCCAGCTCGGCGTCAGCCGCTCCACCGCGCGCGCCATCCTGACCCGCCTCAGCGAGGAAGGCATCATCCGCTGGAACAAGCGCCAGAAGATCGTGCTGCGCGAACCCACAGACCGCGACCTCTTTCCCTCCGAAGAAACCGACTCCCTGCATGACATCATCGAGCGCAGCTTCATGCAGCGCATTCTTGCCGATGATGCCGCCCCCGGCATGCAGATCAACGAGCTGGAGCTTGCCCGCGAGATCGGCACCGGCACAACAAGCGTGCGCGAGTTCCTGATCCGCTTCTTCCGCTTCGGCCTCATCGAGAAACGGCCGAACAGCCACTGGACGCTGAAGGGCTTTACCCGCGAATTCGCCCTCGAACTGGCCGATGTGCGCGAGATGTTCGAGCTGCATTCCGCCGCCGAATTCGGCAGGCTTGCGAGGGATAGCCAGGCCTGGACCGATCTTGCCGGCATCCGCGATGAACATCACGCCATGCTTGCCGACATCAACCAGCGCTTCAAGGATTTCTCCGTCCTCGACGAACGCTTCCACCTGCTGATCCACCGCGCCTCGAAGAACCGCTTCATCGCCGATTTCTACGACGCCATCGCCATCGTCTTCCACTATCACTACCAGTGGAACAAGACCGCAGCCCGCGAACGCAACGAGCGCGCCATCCACGAGCATTTGGATTACATCGCAGCGCTTGAATCCGGCGACCAGGCCGCCATCGAAGCCGCCTGCCGCATCCACCTGCGCTCCGCCCGCCAGACCCTGCTGCAATCCCTGCCGCAGATGGCGACCGAGAGCGGTTGAGCGGGTGACGAAAGGGCCTGCCGTGCAGCCCCCTCATCCGACCCTTCGGGCCACCTTCTCCCCGCTGGGCTATGGCATTCACACATTTAGAATTGCCTATGGGATGGCGTTCTGATTCTCTTGCTGCAAGCAGGAGAATTGAGCGATGGATGATTTGAGCCTGGGGCGGTTTGGCGACCGTCGCCTGGAAAAAGGGGGGCGTTCTTGCTGGAGCGCCTTGTTGCGACGGCCGGCCAGGGAATGCGGGTGCGCAAGCTCGGCGGCAATCGGACCGGAGAGATCCGTTTGACCCGGTTTTTGCGCAATGGAGCGGTCGATCCGCAGGCGATGATCGATGGCGCGGCCTTGCGCACGGCTGGCCGCTGCGCGGATCGGCATATCCTGGCCATTCAGGATACGACGGTGGTCCGCTCCAGCGGCGGTGGCGGCCTTTATCTGCACGCGATGATCGGGGTCGACGCCGACGATGGCGCGATCGTCGGGGCGATCCACGGACAGTTTCTAAGCCGCGACCAGGGCAAGCGCGGCACCCAGCGCGCGCGTCCGATTGAGGAGAAGGAGAGTTATCGCTGGCTGGAGGGCGCCGATCGGGCGGCAAAGGTTTGCGCAGGCGCGCGCCACATCACCGTCATTGCCGACCGCGAAAGCGATATCTACGAGGCCTTCACCCGAAAGCCTGCCAATGTCGACCTTGTCGTGCGCGCCGCCAAAGACCGTAGTTTCGGCAAAGCCCAGCCGTCGCTATTTGCCATGGCCGATGCCTTGCCGGTTGCAGCAAACCTTGCCTTCACCCTGCCGGCCAAGCCGGGCCGCAAGGAGCGCGACACGCAGTTGGCGATCCGCTTCAGCGCGGTGACATTGCCGCACCCGAAGAACGGCATCTACAAGAAAACCCCGGATGGGGTGCGCCTTTATCTGGTGGATGTGCGTGAGACCGCCGCACCACCGGGCGCGACGCCGATCCATTGGCGGCTGCTGACGACCTACGCGGTGTCGGATGCCGACCAGGCGGCGGCGGTCATCGCCCTTTATCGCCGCCGCTGGACGATCGAGCAATTGTTCCGCACCCTGAAGACCCAGGGCTTCGATATCGAAGGCCTGCGCATCGAGGACGAGGGCGCGCTGAGCAATCTGGTGATGGCCGCCTTCGTCGCGGCCGTGATCGTGCAGCAACTGGTGCATGCCCGCGACGGCGCTCCGCCCGGCGACACCTTGCGTCCCATCGAAGACGCCTTCGAGCCGAGCGACCGGCCGCTGCTGGAAGCCTTCTGCGCCAAGCTGGAGGGCAGCACCGCCAGACAGAAGAACCCGCATCCCAAAGGGTCGCTGGCCTACGCCGCCTGGGTCTGCGCCCGCCTCGGCGGGTGGCCCGGCTACTACGGCAAGCCAGGCCCCATCGTCATGCTCGACGGATGGCAACAGTTCCAGGCGGCCAAACGCGGCGTAGACCTCCTCTTATCCGCTTTCGACAATGTGTGAATCTATTAGCCCCGCTGGGGAGAAGAGGGAGATTGCCGCTTCACCTGTGACTCCATTGAATGGAGTGCTCGGAAGAAGCGGGTTCGTTTGGGCAGTGTCGACGCATCTTGCTCCCCCTCTTCTCCCCAGCGGGGAGAAGGTGGCCCGAAGGGTCGGATGAGGGGGCAACACGGCACAACGCCAAACGTCGGCCCCTCCGATACCAACCTCCACGCCGGCATCATGAAACCTTCTGATCCATAAGCCGTTATCGTGCTTATGAGCGGCGCAAAACTTAAACCGAAATCGGTCGACGACACCGAACCGCAGGGTTCCGAGACGGCGGCCGAGGAGCAGTCATCGACTGCCGAGGCCGTGCCGCCGCCAGATGTCCCACCGCCAGATATCATTGAACCCGGTCCGGAACTGACGCCCGAGGAGGCCGAGCAGGCGCGCAAGAAGTATCTGCTCAAGCGTTTCTGGATCAGCGCGCGCCATTACTGGGGCCGCGGCGGCGACAAGCTCGCCTGGCCGTGCACACTCGGGCTGCTGGCCCTGATCGGCATCAATGTCGGCTTCCAGTATGGAATCAATCTGTGGAATCGGGGCATTTTCGATGCCATCGAGCGACATGATGCCGGCACCGTCTATTTCCTGAGCGCCGTCTTCGTGCCGCTGGTGCTCGGCACCGTCGCGGTTGTCACCACCCAGGTCGCGCTTCGCATGATGATCCAGCGCCGCTGGCGTTCCTGGCTGACGACCGCGGTCATCGGACGTTGGCTGGCGAACGGCCGTTATTATCAGCTGAACCTGATCGGCGGCGACCACAAGAACCCCGAAGCGCGTATTTCGGAGGATTTGCGGATTGCGACCGAAGCCCCTGTCGATTTCATCGCCGGGGTCATTTCCGCATTCCTGGCCGCCTCGACCTTCATCGTCGTGCTCTGGACGATCGGCGGGGCGTTGACGCTGCCGATCGCCGGTTTCACCGTCACCATTCCCGGCTTCCTCGTCGTCACCGCGGTTCTCTATGCCGCGATCACCTCCAGTTCGATGGCGTTCATCGGCCGCCGTTTCGTCCAGGTCTCCGAAGCCAAAAATCAAACCGAAGCCGAATTTCGCTACACGCTGACGCATGTGCGGGAAAACGGCGAGAGCATCGCCTTGCTCGGCGGCGAAGAGGAGGAGCGCAACGACCTCCACAAGACCTTCACCAATGTGCTCGGGCAATGGGCGCTGCTGGCCCGCCAGCACATGCGCACGACGCTGGTGTCGCACGGATCCATGCTGATTGCCCCGGTCGTGCCGGTCCTGCTGTGCGCTCCAAAATTTCTCGAAGGCAGCATGACGCTCGGACAGGTCATGCAAGCGGCCTCCGCCTTCGCCATCGTCCAGGGCGCGTTCGGATGGCTGGTCGACAACTATCCCCGGCTTGCCGATTGGAACGCCTGTGCCCGACGCATCGCATCGCTGATGATGTCGCTCGACGGGCTGGAGCGGGCCGAACAGAGCGACGCGCTCGGCCGCATCAAGCGCGGCGAAACGGAAGGCGAGGCGATGCTGAGCCTGAACGACCTCTCCGTCTCGCTTGACGACGGCACCGCCGTGGTCACGGAAACCCAGGTGGCGATCGAACCCGGCGAGCGGGTGCTCGTCTCCGGAGAGTCCGGGTCGGGCAAGAGCACGCTGGTGCGGGCGATCGCCGGTCTTTGGCCCTGGGGTGATGGCAGCGTCAACTTCCACGCCGACCGGCGCTTGTTCATGTTGCCGCAACGGCCCTACATCCCGTCGGGCACGCTGCGCCGCGCCGTCGCCTATCCCGGCGCTGCCGATAGCTGGACGTCGGATGAGATCAAGGCGGCTCTCGACAAAGTCGGACTGGCTTATCTGAACGACAAGATCGAGGAAGACGCGCCATGGGACCAGACCCTGTCGGGCGGCGAAAAGCAGCGGCTCGCCTTCGCGCGCCTGCTGCTGCATACGCCCGATATCATCGTGCTGGATGAAGCGACTTCGGCCCTCGATGAAAAGAGCCAGGACCGGATGATGCAGATGGTGATCCAGGAATTGCCCGAGGTGACCATCATCAGCGTCGCGCATCGCGCCGAACTCGAAGTCTTCCATAGCCGCAAGATTACCCTGGAGCGGCGCGAGGGCGGCGCAAAACTCGTCAGCGATATCGATCTCATCAAGCGCAAGAGAAAACGGAACTTGCTGTCACGCGTTCTGGAAAACCGCCGCTCTCCGCGAAAGGCCGGCACGGCCTCGAACAAGGCGCGCAGCCCCTGAATAGAAACTGACCTTCGCATCGTCGCGGTGCCCGGTGGGCTTTCGTTTTCTATTGCTCATTCTGGGGCAGGTTGCCGGTGATATCGTAGTAGTCGCCCTTATCAGCGACAAAGATATGCATTTTCAGTTTGGTTTCGGTCGGGCTATCAAATGCACCCATCGCGACAGCAATCCAGTCTCGTTGCGGTGGATCCCAAAACAACGATGATCCACATACCGCGCAAAATCCACGCCTCACCTTTTCCGAGGATTGATACCAGGTGACACGTTCGCCTCCGTGAATCGTGATCTGACGTCGAGGCACGTCGGTTGACGCGAAAAAATGCCCGGATTGTTTTCGGCATTTGGAGCAGTGGCAGGCGTCCGGCGCTTGCAGATCGCCTTCGATCTCAAAAGTTACGACGCCACACAGACAGGATCCTTCGTGCATGAGTGTTCCTCTCTTAAATTTGTGGGATCCGGCTGCTGCGCCCGTCAGCCGGGTCGCGCGTCCGGGATGGCGTGTCAGCCCAGGCTTGAGCGTCGAGAGCCGAACCGCTTAATGCGAGGCCGCCTCGCTTGGGACGGCCGCGCCTTCGCTCCGGCCATGCCCGACCGGGATCAGCCAGGTGGTGAAGAAGGTCAGAACCGCCACGACCACCACGCCCCAGAAGCTCCAATGCAAGGCCGCATTGAAGACTGAACGGATCGCCGGATCGGCGGCAAGCGCCGACAGCCCGGTCGGCTGGTTCAGCGCCTCGTGCAGGCCGGCCGCCGCCTCGCCGCCGGCATAATGATTGATGCCGGCATTGAGGATGGCGCCGAGCACGGTGGCGCCGAGCGTATTGCCGAGGCTGCGGGCAAAGATGATCGAGGCGGTGGCGCTGCCGCGCATCGACCATTCGACGCTGTCCTGCACCAGCACGATGCTGGTGAGGCTGATCAGGCCCATGCCGAAGCCCATGAAGAAGGAGCCGGCCCCGGCAAGCGCCGGCGAACTCTCCGGTGTCAGGAATAATAGGAAACAGGCGCCGAACGGAAACAGCAGGCTGCCGACGCGGAGCGTCCGGCGGATACCGAAGGCCTTATAGAAGCGGCTGGAAAGCATCACCGCCAGCGGCCAGCCGACGACGAGCATGGTCAGCGTGAAGCCGGCAACGATCGGCGAGCGGCCGAGCACGCCCTGCACATAGATCGGCAGGATGGTGGAAAGCCCGATCAGCGCCATGCCGGCCAAGAGCGTCGCCGCATTGCTGGTGGCGATCAGCCGGCGGCTCCAGAGCGGGATCGAAATGATCGGCTCCGGCGCCCGCTTCTCCTGGGCAAGGAAGAGAAGGCCCGCAATGACGAAGACGGCAAACAGCGTCAGCAGGATCCAGGCGCTGGCATCGGTTTCCGTCAGCATGACGAGCAGC
Source organism: Rhizobium sp. F40D2 (assembly GCF_051810745.2). Classification (NCBI taxonomy): domain Bacteria; kingdom Pseudomonadati; phylum Pseudomonadota; class Alphaproteobacteria; order Hyphomicrobiales; family Rhizobiaceae; genus Rhizobium; species Rhizobium sp. F40D2. The sequence goes on along the minus strand of NZ_CM131436.1, from coordinate 1,045,734 downwards.
GCGACGATCGAGATCGAAAACAGCACCGATCCGAGGTAATCGATCTTTGCCTGCTTGTGCGCCACCTCCTCCTTCAGGAAGATCATGAAGGCGATGATCGAGAGAATGCCGATCGGCAGGTTGATCCAGAAGATCCAGGCCCAGGAAATATTGTCGACGATGATGCCGCCGGCGAGCGGCCCGACGACGGCCGATGTCGCCCAGACGGTCGCCATCGCGCCCTGCACGCGGCCGCGCTCCTCGAGCTTGAAGAGATCGCCGATGATCGTCATCGTCACCGGCTGGATGGCGCCGGCGCCCAGCCCCTGCAGCAGCCGGAACAGCACCAGCGACATCATCGACCAGGCAAATCCGCAGAGCAAAGAGCCGAGAAGGAAGATCAGGATGCCGCCGATCAGCACCGGCTTGCGCCCGAAAATATCGGAAAGCTTGCCGTAGATTACTGTCGTCGTCGACTGCGCCAGCAGGAAGGCCGAAAATACCCAGCTGTAATAGGAAAAACCGCCGAGCTGCCCGACGATGCGCGGCATCGCGGTCGCCACGATCGTCGCCTCGATCGCCACCATGAAGGTTGCGAACATGATGGTCGCGACGACAAGCACGCGGTTCGAGCGATGCGCTGCATTCGACATGACAATCCTCTTCGGGTGCTCCGCGGACGCCGGAAAATGGCAGGCTGGGTAGGGCGATCGCCGCTTGCGGAGGGATGCGGTACTATTACGTCCTGGAAACCGGCCGGTAAAGCGGTTCTCACGGCAACCGTTGTGGTATGCGGTTTCACGGTAGCCGAAACGAAGGCCCGGGACGCTCTGCCCCCGGCCCTCATTCAATTGGTCAGGCGGTCATCCGCTCCATCCTTATTGCGGGCACGCTTCGCCACCCGAGCCGGTATCCCCGGAACCGGCGGTGCAACCCGGCGTCGGCTTGAGATCAGGATTGACCGCGCCGGGATTGATCGTGCTGCGGCCGCTGTTAAGCTCGACGCCGCCATTGCCGCTCGTGCTGCCGGTGGTGCCGGGATCGGTGCCGACGGAACCGCTGCCCGCCGAGCCAGTGCCGGCGGATCCGGTGCCCGCCGAGCCTGAGCCGGAACTTCCCGAGCCGCCGATAACAGGCGCCGCCGAAAGCCGCCCGCTGGAATTCGCGCCACCAGCCGTCTGCGCCATGGCCGAGCCGGCAAGGCCGATGGAAAAGAGGGATATTGCGATGAGTTTGCAGGACATGATCTTCTCCGTGCTTGTTGCCTCAAGGAGAGAACCGGCTCGGCGGCGGCATGTTCCCATGGGAATTGGTTGCGCGGCCCTTCACCTGCTCATCATGCAGCCCGTCATCGCTTGGCTGATCAACAATAGCGCCCTTAGCAATCCCGGCCGTTGGCTGGCGACGCTGATCGTGACCATCCCGACCGTCTATGCCTACCCGGCAGCTCAATGAATTTATAGCCTACGAAGGACAGTCATTCGCCCTCCAGCATTTTAAACTTTCGCGCCGCCTTGGGGCAAAGCATCGTGAACTGCTTGATCAGCGGCGGCATGCCTGAGGAGCATGACACGTCTGCATCCTCCGGTAATGGGAAAGTGGCCCGCAGCGGTTCTCCGCTAGCAGGAAAGAAGGACAGGGTGCCCTTGCGGCAATCGGCGGTGGAACGATAGGTGTCTTTACCACTTTCTTTCAGATACATCGCCACGCACTGCTCAACTGTCAGTTTTCCGCCATGCGCGACCGTCTCGTATCCCGGATCTCGCTCGCAGTACTCCTGGAAGTTGGCCTGATTGACGTTCCCTTCCATAACCGCAGCGCGTGAATCGGTGCCGGTCCTGCTGACCAACGTTCCATCCCACCCAGCACATGAGGCGAGAGGGAAATCCTCGGCCTGTGCCGAGGACATAGCAAAGGTGAAAACTACCATACTCAAAAGCGATATCCGCATAAATCCGCCTAATTGCTGGCCTGCTCGCGCTCGATCGACATCCAGCCGCTCATGCGAACTGAAGGGCAGCCCGACCGCGTTGAGTGAAGAAGCCCACGATCTGTTGAAGTTTGCCCGCCGAGCGGCCAAACGTAGCTAAGGGTGGACGCAGGATATTAAAAGAGGCTTATAATGGAGGATGTTAGCATGCAATTGAAGAAAAATGGTGCCGCTTGCAGGACTCGAACCTGCGACCCCATCATTACGAATGATGTGCTCTACCACCTGAGCTAAAGCGGCATCTCACGGCCGAAGCATGCGGCCCGCGATTTGCATGGCGCTGATACAGCCATTGTCCGAAGATTTCAAGCGCCCTGTCATGGCTTTGGCAAAAAAGAGGGCAGGGTGTGGAAGACTGCCCTCAGAGCGCCAGCCGGGCGCGGGCGGCGCGGTATTCGGCCTCCAGCCGGTCGACGAGTGTGGCCACCGGTTCGACGGCCTTGATGGCGCTGATGCCCTGGCCGCTGCCCCAGATGTCCTTCCAGGCCTTGGCGCCGCCGACCGCCTGCTCGAAATCCATCTTCGAGACGTCGGCTGCGGGCAGGTTGTCCGGGTCCATGCCGGCAGCCACGATCGACGGCTTGAGATAATTCCCGTGCACACCGGTGAAATAGTTGGAATAGACGATATCGCCGGCAGCGCCTTCGACGATCGCCTGCTTGTAGGCCTCGGTGGCGCGGGCCTCTTCAGTGGCGATGAAGGGCGAGCCGATATAGGCCATGTCGGCGCCCATCGCCTCTGCGGCGAGAATGGCGCCGCCGGTGGAAATCGCGCCGGCAAGCAGCAGCGGCCCGTCGAACCATTCGCGGATTTCCTGGATCAGCGCAAAGGGCGACAATGTTCCGGCATGGCCGCCGGCGCCGGCCGCCACCGCGATCAGCCCGTCGGCGCCCTTGCGGATTGCCGAATGGGCGTGGCGATTGTTGATAATGTCGTGCAGCACGATGCCGCCATAGGAATGCACGGCGGCATTCACCTCGGGCACGGCGCCGAGCGAGGAGATGACAACAGGCACCTTGTATTTGACGCAGAGCGACAGATCGTGCTCCAGCCGCTTGTTCGACATATGGACGATCTGATTGACGGCAAAGGGGGCGGCCGGCCTGTCGGGATGGGCGGCGTCGTGGCGGGCGAGCTCTTCGGTGATCTCGGCCAGCCATTCGTCGAGCTGGCTCTCGGGCCGGGCGTTCAGCGCCGGAAACGCCCCGATGACGCCCGCCTTGCATTGCGCCAGCGTCAGCCTGGGATGCGAGATGATGAACAGCGGCGAGCCGATGACCGGCAGTCTCAATTTGTCGGTGAGGATCGGGGGCAGGGCCATGGTTCATGCATCCATTGACGTTTACGAAAACGTCAATCTCTTAACAGAGAAGAAAAGACGATAAAAGAGCGGCTGCCACGCCTTCGTCGATTTCTGCCGGAATATATGCGGCCGACAGAGCCACTGGAATAAGGTCCGCAAGCGGTGAAACCTGGCGATTATCCCCGCCGATCCGCTGCAGCCGGGCCGGCAAGGCTTGCGGTTTGCCGCACTTGCCGCTACCGAATTTTGATGGAGAACGGCGTGGATTGCAGTCCGATGCCGGGTTCAAGGTGAAGGACTTGACGTGAGCGGATTAGAAACGGCCATCAGAACAGCGCTCGATAATTCCGATCGCGACAATCCGGAGGTTCGAGCGAGGATCTATCAGTCGGCCCGCCAGGCGCTTGAAGCCGGCCTGCGCAAGCAGGATATCACCGATACCGAGGTCGTTGCCCATCATCGCCATCGCCTGGAAAGCACCATCCACGCCATCGAAAGCGAGGAGCGCGATCGCCTTCACCCGCGCCAGAGGCCGCCTGAGGTGCCGGTGCCGCCCGTCGTCGAAATGCCGGCGCCGCCGGTTCATCAAGCTGATGCGGGTGATATCGACAATCGCATCGACAGCCCCGTGGCCGCAGGCGAGACCCGCGCGCCCGAGGTGGCCCATAGCCGCGGCGACGATTTCAGCCTCGACGACGTGCGTGCCGGCAGTGCCGACCATCTCGCGGCCGCCCCCGTCGGCGAGGAGCGGCTTGGCCGCGGCCAGCGCGCCACCGAGATGGATTTCCGCCCGGAGCGGGCGGCAGGCCGCCGCAAGCCGCGCAAGTTCTTTTCCAGGCTTCTCGTCTGGTGCGTCCTGCTCGCCTTCATCGGCATCGGCGCCTGGTGGGCGCATACATCGGGCCTGCTTTTGACGGCCGCCGAGCGCGACACCAGCGTCGCCAATCCGCCGGCCAGCACCCAGCCCGAGGATTTCACCGGCAATGACGACAGCGCCGGCAATGCAACCCCTCACACCGATGAGCCGGTGACCATCGATCCGCAGAACAGCTTTTCGGCCGATTGGATCCCCGTCTTCAAGCCCGACGACGCCGACAAGGTCCAGAGCGGCCCGCAGGCGCGCACCGAAAAGATCGCCGAGAATGACGGCCCCGCCGTCCGCCTGATTTCAGAAAGCGGTGCGGCCGACGGCAATATCTCGATCAGCGTTCCCGCCTCGGTCCTTCAGCAGCTTGCCGGCAAATCCTCGACCATCGCGCTGACGCTGCAATCAACCACCGACGAGCCGACGCAGGTCACCGTCGAATGCAATTTCCAGTCGCTCGGCAATTGCGCCCGCCATCGCTTCAACGTCACCCGCGAAAAGTCGGATGCGCTGCTGCAGGTGAAGTTCGACCGCTCGCTGGCGCCGAATGCGCCGGGCACGCTCACGATCAACAGCGATCTCGACGGCAAGGCGCGCGGCATCAACCTCTTCGCCATCCGCATCCTGCCGGGGCAATGATCCCAGCCTCGGCGAAGCCGATGGCACCAGCCTCGGCGAAGCCGATGGCCTCGGTCCCAGCAAAGCTGGTGGCCCGGCTTTCCGCTCGCCGCCTGTTTCGGGAACCTTATTTCAGGAACCCGGGCCCTGAGCCGATGATCGCCTCGTCGGCCGTGCCGAGCGCCGTCTTGTCCTTGCCGTCATAATCCATCCTGTTCAGCATGTGGCGGATGAGTTCGAGGCGCGTCCGGCGTTTGTCGTTGGCGCGGATCACCGTCCAGGGCGCGAAATCCGTATGGGTTTCCTTCAGCATCCGGTTGCGCTTGTCGCTGTAATCGCCCCATTTCGTCAGCGCGGCGATGTCCATCGATGACAGTTTCCAGACTTTCAGCGGATCGTGCCTGCGGTCGTGGAAGCGCTTCAGCTGCATTTCGCGGCCGATATCGAGATAGAATTTGAAGAAGAAGATGCCCTCATGGGCGATGATCTTTTCGAGTTGCGGCGCCTGTTTGAGAAAATCCTCATATTGCCGCGGCGTGCAGAAACCCATGACCGGCTCGACGCCGGCACGGTTGTACCAGGAGCGGTCGAACAGCACGAATTCGCCTGCGGTCGGGAACTGCGCGACATAGCGCTGGAAATACCATTGCCCCTGTTCGCGGTCGGTGGGCTTGGTCAGCGCCACGACGCGCGCAAGGCGGGGGTTCATATTCTCCGAGGAGGCCGAGATGGCGCCGCCCTTGCCGGCAGCGTCGCGGCCCTCGAACAGCGCCATCACCCGCTTGCCGGTGGCCTGCAGCCAGAACTGTACCTTGACGAGTTCTATCTGCAGCTTCTCCAATTGCGCCACATAGTCCTCTTCCTTGAGCTTCTTCTTGTGGGGAAAGTCGCCGGAAGCAAGTGCGTGTTCGTCGACCCAGGCCGGCAGGATCGGATCGTCGACATCGAAGAAGTGTTGCTTGCCATGGATCTCCAGTTCCACCGCCCTGGTTTTGACATCCTCGGCCATGCGCTTCTCCTCAGCAAGATCGGTTTCTTCCTGCAGGCGAACATAATTACCGTTGGAAATCAAAATCTTTCGCGCACCGTCGATAAATTTTCGTGGGTTTCGGCTGTGGCCTTGCGCATCGGAGGGTGTAGCCGAAAACTTCTGTCATGAATTGCCGCTATCAGGCAGAGTTCAATATAAACAAAACGAATCGACGCCGCGAGGGGCACTTGCAAGACGAAACTCCGTGGAGAAAGAGCCTGTTGGCGCGCATTAGGCGCGAGCGGCCGGTGCTGCTGGCGGCGATCCTCAGCGCGCTCGCCGCGCTTGGCGCCGGCATGAACAAGTGGGTGGTGCTGGGCCTCCTGCTTATCATGATCGTCACCGCGCTTTTCAACGAGGCGCCGGTCATCAAGGACGAACCCGCCGAGCCGCTGGAGATTGCGCCGGAGGTGCCGTCAAGCCGCCTGCCTGAAGTGTCCGCCACGCTCGCCGGCCTCGATATTCCGGTCATGGTGCTGTCGGACGACGCCTCGGTGCTCTTCCAGAACCGGGCGGCTGAAAAGGCCTTCGGCGAGGTGGCGCTCGGCGCCCATATATCGGCCCGCCTGCGCTCGCCCGGTGTGCTCGACATGGTGCGCGAAACCATCGCCACCAATGCGCCGAACCAGATCGAGCATGCCGAGCGGCTGCCCTCCGAACGCGTCTATATCGTCCGCAGCGCGCCCGTCGAATTTTCGGCCGAAGAGGGCGCGCGTGAGCGCTACTTCATCCTTTCCTTCCGCGATATTTCAGAGGTCCGCCGCATCGACCGGATGCGGTCGGATTTCGTCGCCAATGCCAGCCATGAGCTGCGCACGCCGCTTGCCTCGCTACGCGGCTTCATCGAGACCATCCAGGGACCGGCGAAGAACGACATGAAGGCGCAGGCGCGTTTCCTCAAGATTATGCTCGACCAGGCGACGCGCATGAGCCGGCTGGTCGACGACCTGCTGTCGCTCTCGCGGCTGGAGCTGAAATCGCATATCGCCCCGGACGAGAAGGTCGACCTGGTGCCGCTGCTCGGTCATGTCAGGGATTCACTGGTCCCGATGGCAAGCGATGTCGGCGTCGACATCAACCTGCATCTGCCCGACGGCAAGGTCGAGGTGCTGGGAGACCGCGACGAGCTCGTCCAGGTCTTCGAGAATCTTATGGAAAACGCCTGCAAATACGGCCAGGAGGGCAAGACCGTCGACGTCTGGCTGAAGAACGGCGCCGGCCAGCCGGTCGAGGTCAGCATCGTCGACCAGGGGCCGGGCATCCCGGCCGAGCATGTGCCGCGCCTGACCGAGCGCTTCTATCGCGTCAGCATCGAGGACAGCCGATCGAAAAAGGGCACCGGCCTCGGCCTTGCCATCGTCAAGCACATCCTCACCCGCCATAGGGCGCGGCTGATCGTCAAGTCCGAAGTCGGCAAGGGCACCGATTTCACCGTGCGCTTCTGAGGAGATACGCTGCCTGTCCCCTCTCCCCGTAAAACGGGGAGAGGGTTAGGGTGAGGGGCAAATCACACGGAACGACGTTAATGAGAGGCCCCAAGCCTAAAACTACCGCACGAGCGCGATCGTTGCGTCAGTCGGACAACGACGCGGAAGGCAAACTATGGAACGAGCTGCGCGATCGGCGGCTCAACGGACATAAATTCGTCCGGCAATTGCCGATCGGTCCCTATTTTGCGGATTTCGCCTGCCGTGAAATGCGGCTCGTGGTCGAGATCGACGGCAGCCAACACGCAGGCAATCGACGCGACGCAATTCGGGATGTCTTCATGACCGGCAACGGCTGGTCGGTGGTTCGCTTCTGGAATGTGGACGTACTGAGAGAGCTGTCGTCCGTGCTGGAGACGATTGTTGCGATCTGCGAGGGACGGCTGAATGAACATGTCGAAGCGACGGATTTGCGGTTCTTTCCGGCTGCGGGCGACTAGCGGTGGCGTGCCGTGTGATTTGCCCCTCACCCTAACCCTCTCCCCGTAAAAACGGGGAGAGGGGACGTGCCATGCGAGAGCTTAGCGAGGAGCCGAGAGGTCGCGGCTATCCTCCTTCGCCCCGTTTACGGGGAGAAGGTGCCGGCAGGCGGATGAGGGGCAACACACGGTGCGATCTCAACGAAAGGATGCAGGAGTATTCCAGGGAGCTTTCATTTTTTGGTGTGTTAGCTTGTTTTGCAACGCGAGGTGGATTGTCGACCGACATTTAGATCCTCGCTGCCGCATCCGCTCGAGGCATGTTGAAAATCATATTAAATAACAAATACTTAACCTGTCACAAATGTTTCACCGATTTGACATAAAAGGACGGTGCTTACAGCGCTAAGAGAGTCCCGCCGATGAAAAAAGGCACTGCGAGGGCCTCTCGAAAGGCCGCACTCACACAAGCCCAAATGCCGGGAGATTTCGAATGAACACCTTCAAGCTCACCGTTGCCGCGCTCGCCGCAACTGCCGCTTTCGCTGGCGCTGCCGTCGCCCGCGACCAGATTCAGGTCGCTGGTTCGTCCACCGTCCTGCCTTATGCAAAGATCGTTGCCGAGTCCTTCGGCGAAACCTTCACCAACTTCAAGACGCCGGTCGTTGAATCCGGCGGAACGGGCGCTGGTCTTAAGGAATTCTGCAAGGGCGTCGGCGAAGACACCATCGACATTGCCAACGCTTCGCGTGCGATCAACAAGAACGAAGCCGAAGCCTGCAAGGCTGCCGGCGTGACGGACATTCAGGAAGTCAAGATCGGTTATGACGGCATCGTCTTCGCAACCGACGCTTCCAACCCGGATGTCGCCTACGTTCCCGAAGATATCTACAAGGCCCTCGCAGCTCAGGTCGTCGTCGACGGCAAGCTGGTCGCCAACCCTTACAAGAAGTGGTCGGACGTCAACCCGAAGCTTCCCGCTGTTGATATCGCTGCCTATATCCCGGGTGAAAAGCACGGCACCCGTGAAGTCTTCGAACTGAACGTTCTTGCTGCCGGCTGCAAGGCTTCCGGCGCTCTGGAAGTCATCGCCAAGGAAATCGCCGACAAGGCTGCTCAGGGCAAGGCTTGCATCGCTGTTCGCAAGGACGGCGCTGCTGTCGACATCGACGGCGACTATCCGGAAACCCTGGCACGCATCGCTGCTAACAAGACCGGCGTTGGCGTCTTCGGCCTCTCCTTCTACGAAAACAACGCCGACAAGCTCAAGGTTGCGACCATGAGCGGCATTGCTCCGTCCACGGAAACGATCGCCAACGGCACCTACCCGGTTTCCCGCCCGCTGTTCTTCTACGTCAAGAAGGCACATCTCGGCGCTGTCCCGGGCCTGAAGGAATACGTCAACTTCTTCGTATCCGACCAGATGATCGGCCCTGACGGCCCGCTCGCTGAATACGGCCTCGTTGCCGCTCCGGATGCCGAGCGCGACGCGATCCGCAAGGACGTCGAAGCCGGCAAATCTATGTAATGACTTTGCCGGCGCGGCGCTTCCAAGCCCGCGCCGGCATTGCCTTATTCCCTTGCGCGCCGGCGTTTCCGGTGCTGCAGGGTTGAATTCATTCCGCATGATTGGAAGCCGAAGGCAGGCTGATGAGGCTGCCGGGCTTTGGGGGCTACGGGCCTGGGGACGTAACGAATGAGCACATCCATCATACTTTTGTGCCTTGTGGTGATCGGTGCCGCCGCCTATCTGGTCGCGCGCAGCCGGGCCTCAGCACTTGCCGGAGGCAGATCCTCCGCATTGCACTCACGGCCGGCCTATTACGGCGCCTATGCGGCGATCTGGGCGGTTCTTCCGGCTCTCATCGTCCTTTGCGTCTGGCTGTCGGTCAGCCCCGGCATCATCCAGTCCTCGGTTCGCAGCCACTTCCCTGACGACGTCAAGGCGCAAGCTGGTGTCGAGCAGGATCTCGGCTATTCCATGGTGGCGACGGTCGCCCGCGGCCTGACGATGCTGAGCGCGGATGAAACTGCAGCGGTCGCCGGCGATCCGGCCGCGCTGCAGGCCAAGCTCAGCGAAAAGGGCGTGCCGCTTGCCGGCCAGCCGCTGCCTTACATGCTCGACGCCGCGAAAACGCTCAACGCCATGAGCATGACGAGCCGGCACGCCATGACGGCGGTCGTCTTCATTCTCGCCGTTGCCGGCCCCTTCTATGCGCTGCGCGCCATCGCGCCCCGCTTCCGCGCCCGCAACCGTGTCGAGCGCGTCATGCTCTGGGGCCTGCTACTTGCCTCGTCGATAGCCATCCTGACGACGATCGGCATCGTGCTCTCCATGCTGTCGGAAGCCGCGCGCTTCTTTGCCGTCGTTCCCGCGGCGGACTTCTTCTTCGGCACCGTCTGGGACCCGCGTTTTGCCGGCGCCGGCAGCTCTTCCTTCGGCCAGTTCGGCCTGATCCCACTGCTGCTCGGCACGCTTTATATCGGCCTGGTCGCGATGCTGGTCGCCGTTCCCGTTGGCCTCTTTGCCGCCATCTACATGGCCGAATACGCCTCGCCGAAGCTGCGCGGGGTCGCCAAGCCGCTGCTCGAAGTGCTCGCCGGCATTCCGACGATCGTCTACGGCTTCTTCGCCCTCGTCACCGTCGGTCCTTTCCTTCGCGATTTCTCCGCTCAGATCAGCGGCCTGCTCTCCGGCAACTACACCAACTTCATTGAGGCGCAGAGCGTCCTGACCGCCGGCATCGTCATGGGCATCATGCTGATCCCATATGTCTCCTCGCTGTCGGACGACATCATCACCGCCGTGCCGCGGGCACTGCGTGACGGTTCGCTCGGTCTCGGCGCCACACGCTCCGAAACCATCAAGAAAGTGGTCTTGCCGGCCGCTCTTCCCGGCATCGTCGGCGCATTGCTGATGACCGCCTCGCGCGCGATCGGCGAAACCATGATCGTCGTGCTGGCCGCCGGCGTCGCCGCCCGCATCCAGATCAATCCCTTCGAGCCGATGACGACGGTGACCGTCAAGATCGTCAATCAGCTGACTGGCGACCTCGAATTCACCTCGCCGCAGACGCTGGTTGCCTTTGCCCTTGGTATCACGCTGTTCTGCATCACGCTTTGCCTCAATATCTATGCGCTCTACATCGTGCGCAAATACCGGGAGCAGTACGAATGACGGATATTGTTTCTCCCACAACAGGCGTCACCGTCTCCAAGGCGCCAGCGCGCCGCGATATCGGCATCAAGCGCCGCTATGCCGCCGAGCGCCGGTTCCAAGCCTATGGCATCGCCGCCATCGCCTTCGGTCTCGTCTTCCTTTTCATCCTGCTGTGGACGGTGATCGGCAAAGGCTACACCGCCTTCCAGCAGACGGCGATCACCCTGCCGATCGAATTCACCGAGAAGACGATCGACCCGAGCAATAAGCGTGCGACCGACCCTTCGGTGCTGATCACCGCCAACTATCCGGTTCTCCTGCGCGATGCGATCGTCAAGCAGCTGAATATCAACGCCTCGAGCAAGCCCGACGTGCGCGATGCAGCCGGCATGCTCTCCAAAGGTGCGCCGATCCAGCTGCGCGACATGGTCGTCGCCGATCCGTCGATCATCGGCAAGACAGTCAATGTCACCGTACTCGCCGATGCCAATGTCGACAGCGCCAACAAGGGCCAGATCGATCTGAGGGTCGATGAGAAGAACCGTAAGGTCAACGACAAGCAGGTTGGCTGGATGAGCGAGCTGAAGGCGAGCGGCGCTCTCCACAAGCAGTTCAACACCGGCCTCTTCGTCAACGGCAATTCCAGCCGTCCGGAGGCCGCAGGCCTTGGCGTCGCCTTGATCGGCTCGCTTTATCTGATGCTGATCGTGCTGGTGCTGGCTCTGCCGATCGGCGTTGCTGCCTCGATCTATCTCGAGGAGTTTGCGCCGAAGAACCGGCTGACGGATCTGATCGAGGTCAACATCAACAACCTCGCCGCCGTTCCCTCCATCGTCTACGGTCTGCTCGGCCTTTCCGTCTTCATCAACTTCGTCGGCCTGCCGCGTTCCGCTTCGCTGGTCGGCGGCCTGGTGCTGGCGCTGATGACCCTGCCGACGATCATCATCGCGACGCGCGCCGCGCTGCGCGCCGTGCCGCCGTCGATCCGCGCCGCTGCTCTTGGCCTCGGCGCTTCGAAGATGCAGATGGTGTTCCACCATGTTCTGCCGCTCGCCATGCCCGGCATCCTCACCGGCACGATCATCGGCCTGGCCCACGCGCTCGGCGAAACCGCGCCGCTGCTTCTGATCGGCATGGTCGCCTTCGTCGCCAACGCGCCGACGACGCCGCTCGATCCCTCGACGGCCCTGCCGGTGCAGGTCTATATGTGGGCTAACGAGGCCGAACGTGCCTTCGTCGAGCGTACTTCGGGTGCCATCATCGTCCTGCTCCTGTTCCTGATCGTCATGAACATGGGCGCCATCCTCTTGCGTCGTCGCTTCGAGCGCCGCTGGTAAACGGAGTTACACATCATGAACATGTTGACGGAAGCTGCAGTTGAAAAGGCGCTGGATCACAAGATGAGCAACGTCCCGTATAAGATGATCGGCCAGGATGTCTCGGTTTACTACGGCGAAAAGCGCGCGCTTTTCGATGTGAATCTGAACATCCGCGAAAACACCGTAACCGCGCTGATCGGCCCGTCGGGCTGCGGCAAGTCGACCTTCCTGCGAAGCCTCAACCGCATGAACGACACGATCGACGGCTGCCGCGTCGCCGGCAAGATCACCCTCGACGGCGACGATATCTATGATCCGGATATCGACGTCGTCGAACTTCGCGCCCGCGTCGGCATGGTCTTCCAGAAGCCGAACCCGTTCCCGAAGACGATCTACGAAAACGTCTCCTATGGTCCGCGCATCCACGGCCTGGCCAAGTCGAAGGCCGATCTCGACCAGATCGTCGAGACCAGCCTGCAGCGGGCCGGTCTCTGGAACGAGGTCAAGGACCGCGTCCACGAATCCGGCACCGGCCTGTCGGGCGGCCAGCAGCAGCGCCTCTGCATTGCGCGTGCCGTTGCCGTCAGCCCTGAGGTCATCCTGATGGACGAGCCCTGCTCGGCGCTCGACCCGATCGCCACCGCCAAGGTCGAGGAACTGATCCACGAGCTGCGCGAGAATTACACGATCGTCATCGTCACTCACTCCATGCAGCAGGCCGCGCGCGTCTCGCAGCGCACTGCCATGTTCCATCTCGGCAATCTCGTCGAGGAGAACGACACCGACAAGATGTTCACCAATCCCGACGATCCGCGCACCCAGGACTACATCATGGGTCGCTTCGGCTGATTTTGGCGACACCGAGCCTTCCCGTTATTCGAGGATAAAGCCCCATGGCATCGACACATATTTTTTCTGCCTATGATGATGATCTGAAGTTCCTGTCCCGGCGGATTTCCGAAATGGGCGGCCTGGCCGAGCAGATGGTCAGCGAGGCCGTACGCGCCCTGGTCAACGGCGATACCGCGCTGGCCCAGAAGGTCATTTCCGACGACGTGATCCTCGATCACGCCGAGCGCGAAATCGGCGACAAGGCGATCGTCACCATTGCCCGCCGCCAGCCGATGGCCTCGGACCTGCGCGAAATCATGGGTTCGATCCGCATCGCCGCCGATCTCGAACGCGTCGGCGACCTTGGCAAGAACACCGCCAAGCGCGTCATCGCCGTGCAGAGCACCGGCGTCCCGCGCAAGCTCGCCCGCGGCCTCGAGCACCTGTCGGAGCTGGCGCTCGTCCAGCTCAAGGAAGTGCTCGACGTCTACACGACGCGCGCTGCCGACAAGGCCAATGCGATCCGCGAACGCGACAACGAGATCGACGCGATGTACACCTCGCTGTTCCGCGAGCTCTTGACCTACATGATGGAAGATCCGCGCAACATCACCAGCTGCACGCATCTGCTCTTCTGCGCCAAGAACATCGAGCGCATCGGCGACCACGCCACCAACATCGCCGAGACGATCTATTACATGGCAACCGGGGCACAGCCGGAAGGCGACCGTCCGAAGGACGACAGCGCCAACACCGTCGGCGCGGTCACGGAATAGCCGCGCACCAGCCCACCAGCAGATTGTATGCGCGCCCATGTGGGGCGCGCAAAGAGGTCGCAGCCAATTTTCTGATTTTGCGCAGGATGCATTGCTTAAATCATCCCCGGTTTAAGGATCATGCGCGAGGAGACCGACACGCATGATCCCGAGAGTTGCAGTTGTTGAAGACGAGGAAGCCCTGAGCGTGCTTCTTCGCTACAATCTCGAAGCTGAGGGCTTCGAGGTCGATACCATCCTTCGTGGCGACGAGGCCGAAATCAGGCTTCAGGAGCGCACGCCCGACCTCCTCATCCTCGACTGGATGCTGCCCGGCGTCTCCGGCATCGAACTCTGCCGGCGCCTGCGCATGCGGCCGGAAACCGAGCGCCTGCCGATCATCATGCTGACGGCGCGCGGCGAAGAGAGCGAGCGCGTCCGCGGGCTTTCGACAGGGGCCGACGATTACGTCGTCAAGCCTTTCTCGACCCCGGAACTCGTCGCCCGCGTCAAGGCGATGCTACGCCGCGCCCGCCCCGAGGTGCTGTCGACCGTGCTGAAATGCGGCGATATCGAACTCGACCGCGAAACCCACCGCGTCCACCGCAAGAGCCGCGAAGTCCGCCTCGGCCCGACCGAATTCCGCCTGCTGGAATTTCTGATGTCGTCGCCCGGCCGGGTCTTCTCCCGCTCGCAGCTGCTCGACGGCGTCTGGGGCCACGACATCTATGTCGACGAACGCACCGTCGACGTCCATGTCGGCCGCCTGCGCAAGGCGCTGAACTTCTCCAACATGCAGGACGTCATCCGCACCGTCCGCGGTGCCGGTTATTCGATGGAAGCCTGAGGGGTTTCCGATAAAGTCGAACAAGTGCCCCTCACCCTAGCCCTCTCCCCGTTTTACGGGGAGAGGGGACGTGCCATGCGAGGCGTAGGCGAGGGACGGAGACGTTGCGGCATATCCCCTTCGCCCCGTCTACGGGGAGAAGGTGGCGGCAGCCGGATGAGGGGCAGCCACCCCCAACCCATTCCCCACAAAAAAACGGGCTTTGCAGCCCGTTTTCGCATGTCGACAATGTCTTACCCGCTCAGCTCGCCCGCGCTGCCGCCCGGCGTCGTTCGTTGACCGGCTGGTAGGCAAGCCGCTGGTGGTAGCTGCAATAGGGCGAATTGTCGGGGGACTCGCAGCCGCAGAAATGGAAGTCGTCCTTCAGCGGATCGCCGACCGGCCACTTGCAGGTGCGTTCGGTCAGTTCGGTCAGGCCGAGGCGGCGCGAGATCGGCACGACCACGTTGCCCTTCGGCACGTATTCCATTTCCTCGACCGTTTCGATTTCGATCTCTTCCTTCAGCATCGTTGCGCCCTGCTGGCGGGTAACGGTGCGGGTGGCGATCCGCGAGGCATAGTTCGGTGCGCGCGGCGCCGATGTATTGCGTTTCGGCGTCCGCGCCGTGGCGGCCGTGCCGCCGGCCTTGGCGCGGCCGGGAAGGCTCAGCCGGTGCACCTTGCCGATCACGGCGTTTCTGCTGACACCGCCAAGTTGCGCCGCGATCTGGCTGGCGCTCAGTCCTTCGGCCCAGAGCTTCTTGAGTTTCTCGACCCGCTCGTCTGTCCAGTTCATGCCCTGTCTCCACCTTTTGCGTTGGTGATGGCAGAATCCCTCACCGTTGTCCCGGAAGCCTCCGAAACAAGAAACGCTTGATCAATTTTGGTGACTAGTTCCGCCGCATGCAGTCTAGTAATTGAACTTTAACCTAGTGTGAGCCTGACTCCGTGACAAGAGTCGCATGAATCCGGATGAATCGAATTCCGAGTTTTCCCCAACTTGCTTCCGCTGCGTGTCATTTCTGCAATAATGCCTGTTGAAGGTCGAAAACACCGCTGTACAAGCTTGCTGCATGCGCTAAGGGCGCAGTTTTGTTGACATTGCAGCGCGAAAAGGAAATAGTACCGCTGGCCGCCGCGAGGCGGCATTTTTAATTTTCCGGACCTGGTTTTCTTAGCCGGAGTCTGTTGTTGAATAACGCTGATCGGGAGACCCGCGCCATGGCCGAAGCCGCGCCGCTTTATGACACCTATTCTCGTGCCCCGCTGCGGTTCGAGCGAGGCGAGGGCGTATGGCTGATCACCGAAGGCGGCGAGCGTTATCTCGATTTCGGCGCCGGCGTCGCCGTTACCTCCGTTGGCCACAGCAACCCGCATGTGGTTGGCGCGCTGAAGGAACAGGCCGATAAGGTCTGGCACCTCTCCAACATCTATGAGATCCCCGGCCAGGAGCGCCTGGCCAAGCGGCTGACGGAGGCGACTTTCGCCGACAAGGTGTTCTTTACCAATTCGGGCGCCGAGGCACTCGAATGCGCGATCAAGACGGCGCGACGCTACCAGTTTTCCAAGGGCCATCCCGAGCGCTTCCATATCATCACCTTCGAAGGCGCCTTCCACGGCCGCACGCTGGCGACCATCGCCGCCGGCGGCCAGGAGAAATATCTCGCAGGCTTCGGCCCCAAGGCGCCGGGCTTCGATCAGGTGGCTTTCGGTGACATCGACGCCGTCCGGGCCGCCATAACCGATGCCACGGCGGCAATCCTTATCGAGCCGGTGCAGGGCGAGGGCGGCGTGCGCCCAGCCACGCCAGAGTTCATGAAGGCGCTGCGCCAGCTCTGCGACGAAAACGGCCTGCTGCTGATCCTCGACGAGGTCCAGACCGGTGTCGGCCGCACCGGCAAGCTTTTTGCCCATGAATGGTCGGGCATCACGCCCGATATCATGGCTGTCGCCAAGGGCATCGGCGGCGGTTTCCCGCTCGGCGCCTGCCTTGCGACCGCTGAGGCCGCCTCCGGCATGAAGGCCGGCACGCACGGCTCGACCTATGGCGGCAATCCGCTCGCCATGGCCGTCGGCGACGCCGTGCTCGACATCATCCTCGCCGATGGCTTCCTCCAGCAGGTCCGCGACGTCGCGCTCGTCTTTCGCCAGGGACTGGCCTCGCTGAAGGACCGCTATCCCGATGTGATCGAGGATATCAGAGGCGAGGGGCTGCTGCTCGGCGTCAAGGCGGCGGTTCCTTCAGCCGAACTGCTGCAGGCGATCCGCGCCGCGCATCTGCTCGGCGTTCCCGCCGGCGACAACGTCATCCGCCTTCTTCCGCCCCTCGTCGTCACCGCCGAGGAAGCCCGCGAGGGCCTTGCCCGCATCGAGCGCGCTGCCGAGAGCATCCGCGCCTCCAAGGTCAAGAAGACGGCTTGAAAGGATTGTCGCCTGCGGGCGCACGACAGGTAAGAACATGGCTCCTAAACATTTCCTCGACCTTTCGGCGGTCACCTCAGCCGACCTCAGAACCATCATGAACGATGCGCTCGCCCGCAAGCAGGCCTTCAAGGCCGGCAAGGGCGACAAGCCGCTGGCCGGCAAGATGCTGGCGATGATCTTCGAGAAGCCGTCGACCCGCACCCGCGTCTCCTTCGACGTCGGCATGCGCCAGCTCGGCGGCGAAACGCTGTTCCTGTCCGGCACCGAGATGCAGCTCGGCCGCGCCGAGACGATCGGCGACACCGCCAAGGTGCTGTCGCGTTATGTCGATGCGATCATGATCCGCACCACCGAGCATTCCAGGCTCAAGGAGCTTGCCGAGCATGCGACCGTGCCTGTGATCAATGCGCTGACGGATGACACCCATCCCTGCCAGATCATGGCCGATATCATGACCTTCGAAGAGCATCGCGGCCCGATCAAGGGCAAGACCATCGCCTGGACCGGCGACGGCAATAATGTGCTGCATTCGCTGGTCGAAGGGGCCGCGCGTTTCGGCTACCGCATGAACATGGCCGTGCCCCTTGGCTCGGAGCCCAAGGATACCTATCTGAACTGGGCCCGCAATGAGGGCGCCGAAATCATGCTCTGCCATGATGCCGACCGTGCGGTCGACGGCGTCGATTGCGTGGTGACCGATACCTGGGTCTCCATGAATCAGGAACATCGGGCCCGGGGTCACAACGTCTTCCAGCCTTATCAGGTCAACGCGGCCTTGATGGCCAAGGCCGGCAGCGATGCATTGTTCATGCATTGCCTGCCCGCGCATCGCGGCGAGGAAGTGACGGACGAGGTGATCGACGGCCCGCAATCCGTGGTCTTCGATGAGGCGGAAAACCGTCTTCATGCGCAGAAGTCGATTCTTGCTTGGTGCCTGGGCGCGATCTGAACCATAATCGGACGCCGCGTGTGAAAACGCGCGGCCGCGCGAGCGAAGGGCACTCTGTCCTTTCGCTTGAAAACTAGGAGTGAATCCATGGCAGAAGCTGCAGCCGCCCTCGGCCAGTTCGATTTCGCCGGCGATGACCATGTCGTCCCCTTCCAGGTGGAGGGTCTGGATGTGCGCGGCCGCGCCGTTCAGCTCGGCCCGATGCTCGACGCGATCCTCGAGCGCCATCATTACCCCGCACCCGTCGCCCGGCTGCTTGCCGAAGTTGTAGTGCTGACGGTGCTGCTCGGCACCTCGCTGAAATTCGACGGCAAGTTCACCGTGCAGACCAAGGGCGATGGCCCGGTCGATCTTCTCGTCGCCGATTTCTCGACGCCGGAAAATGTCCGTGCCTATGCCCGTTTCGATCATGCGCTTCTCAACAAGGCTATCGCCGCAGGCGAGACCGAGCCCGAGCAGTTGCTCGGTCGGGGCGTGCTCGCCTTCACCATCGATCAGGGCAAGTTCGGCCAGCCTTACCAGGGCATCGTTGAGCTCGACGGCACCTCGCTTGAGGACATCGCCGGCGTCTATTTCCGCCAGTCGGAGCAGATCCCGACGCGTGTGCGCCTGGCCGCCGCCGAACTTTTCGACCGCGACGATGCCGGCAAGCCCCGCCATCGCTGGCGGGCAGGCGGCCTTGTCGCTCAGTTCCTGCCGGAAGCGCCGGAGCGCATGCGCCAGCCGGATCTCCACGGCGGCGACGGCGACACCGGCGGCCGCCTGCATGGCGAGGATGACGCCTGGACCGAAGCCCGTTCGCTGGTCGAGACCATCGACGCCGATGAATTGACCGACCCGCTGGTTGGCACCGAGCGGCTGCTGTTTCGTCTGTTCCACGAACGCGGCGTGCGCGTCTACGAACCGCGGGCGGTCTTCGACCGTTGCAGTTGTTCGCGCGACAAGATCAAGGGCGTGCTGAAAGGCTTTACCGCCGAGGAGATCGAGGCCAGCCAGGAAAATGGCGAGATCGCAGTCACCTGCGAATTCTGCTCGACCACCTACCGCTTCGAGCCGGTGGAACTTCAGCCGGCCGAATAGGCTCAGTTGAGCATGTACAGAACGAATACAAAAGATTAGCGATGATGCAGCACGGTGGCTCGACTTTTGGTAGTCACTGTGCACCAATTATCCAATTGGTTCGGGGATGGGACTTCATGCGCATTTTTTATTTCGTAGTCGCTCTCATGGCTGCGATGCCACGAATTGGCTTGGCTGATGATAAGGCAATCCAATGGAAAGAGGTCGGGGGCTGGACCGTGGCTGTCGACCCGACTTTAGACAATGGCTGTTTTGTTCTGACGTCCTTTGATGACGACACCATTTTTCGTCTTGGCTTCAATTTCCGACAAAAGGACAAACCTCTGTACATTCTGCTCGGAAATCCGAACTGGAAATCCTTGGAGAAAGGTAAGCATTATCCCATCGAACTCTCGTTAGACCAGACTCAATGGACGGCTGATGCGAGAGGTCTGGATCTCGACGGCCTCAAATCATTGTGGATCGATACCGACGATACCGACTTGATTGAGGAGTTCGCTGGCAAACTGAGTTTCCGCGCCCGCTTTAACGGAAAAGAGATTGTTGCCCTCGGTTTGAAAGATTCCGAGAGGGCAGCGGATGAGTTGCTCGCCTGCCAAAAGGCGGTAAACGATGCGGTCATAAAACAGGCGGGGCCGCCACAATCAAAAGATCCGTTCGAAGCAAAGCCAGGCACCCAAGCCTCGGATCCTTTTGACCTTTAGTCGATTGATGACTGGGCAAGCCCGAGGACTCATGCGGCAGGCACGGCGTTCGTGTTCGCACGACGAAGCGACCGCGAACCTATACGTCAGTTGAGCACGCGCAACAGCCCCGGTGAATCCAGCGAGAAGGCGGGGATGTCGACATCGAACATCTCGCCTTCATCCGTTTCCATCTGGTAATGGCCGAACATCAGGCCGGAGGGGGTGTCGAGCGGGCAGCCGGAGGAATATTCGTAGGTGTCGCCGGGGCTGAGCCGCGGCTGTTCGCCGACGACGCCCGGGCCGGTCACCTCGTCCACCTGCCCGTTCTGGTCGGTGATATTCCAGTAGCGGTTGACCAGGCGAACGGCGATGGCGGAATTGTTGCTGATGACAATCCGGTAACCCCAGACATAGCGATCGTCTTCCGGATCGGATTGCTCCTCCAGATAGAATGGTTCGACGACGACTTCGATATCTTTTGTGAGGGCGCGATACATGCCTTGCACCTTAGTCAAGATATGTTACCCGTATCTTATAAGAGGCGCTGTCCGTCAAGAAACGGAACGTTGATCGTGACTAAAACGGTCCTGATCCAAGCTGTTTCGATCGTTAAGCCTAATTGACAGTGTTAATTTCACTTCCGAACGCCGGCACCGCCGAACTTGTTCCCCGGCCGGACCGCAGTGAGGTCTGGCCTATCCCAACGTGGCGTGCCGAACCCGAGAGGGGTCCGGCCGCCATGGGTGCGATCAGGCGGAGACCTTGGCAAGCGCCTTGGCGAAATCCTCGATCAGGTCGTCGGTATCCTCGATGCCGGCCGAAAGGCGGACCGTGCCCGGGGAGATGCCGAGTTCGGCGCGCGCCTCTTCCGTCAGGTTCTTGTGCGTCGTCGTCGCCGGATGGGTGATCAGGCTCTTGCTGTCGCCGAGATTGTTGGAAATCTTGACGATATCGAGCGCGTTCTGCAGCGCGAAGGCCGCCTCCTTGCCGCCCTTCAATTCGAAGGCGACGAGGGTCGAGCCGCCGGTCATCTGCTTGGCGATGATGTCGGCCTGCGGATGGTCCTTGCGGCCGGGATAGATCACCTTGGCGACCTTGTTCTGCCCGGCGAGGAAATCGGCGATCTTCGCCGCATTCTCAGTCTGCTGCTTGACGCGCAGCGGCAGCGTCTCGATGCCCTTCAGCAGCGTCCAGGCATTGAACGGCGACATGGCTGGGCCGGTATGGCGGAAATAGTCGTGCAGGTTCTCGTCGATCCAGTCCTTGTCGGCAAGCACGACGCCGCCGAGGCATCGGCCCTGGCCGTCAATGTGCTTGGTGGCGGAATAGACGACGATATGGGCGCCGAGCTCCAGCGGCTTCTGGAAGAGTGGCGTCGCAAAGACGTTGTCGACGACGACCTTGGCGCCGATCTGGTTGGCGAGCTTGGCGACCCCGGCGATATCAACCACCTCGAGCGTCGGGTTGGTCGGGCTTTCCAGGAAGAACACCTTGGTGTTCGGCCGGATTGCCTTTTCCCAGTTGGCAAGATCCCGGCCGTCGACCAGCGTGCACTCGACGCCGTATCTCGGCGCCAATGTTTCCACCACCCAGCGGCAGGAGCCGAAGAGAGCGCGCGCGGCGACGATATGGTCGCCCGCCTTGACCTGGCAGAGGATGGCTGCGCTGACCGCCGCCATGCCGGATGCGGTGGCGCGGGCGTCTTCCGCGCCTTCCAGCATGCACATGCGCTTTTCGAACATGTCGTTGGTCGGGCTGCCGTAGCGGGCATAGATGTAGCCGTCCGTCTCGCCCTTGAAGCGGGCTTCGGCCGCTTCCGACGTCTCGTAGACGAAGCCCTGCGTGAGATAGATTGCCTCGGATGTTTCGCCATATTGCGAACGCAAGGTTCCGCCGTGGACGAGTTGCGTTGCCGGGCGCCAGGTCTTGCTCATGCCATCACCTTCACATAACAAAAAAACCGGCCGCAAAAGCAGACCGGTTTCAACCCGGTCTTTTTAGCCACTTGTTTAACGTGGCTGCAAGCCGACCGGCCAAATCACCACGGGATAATTCTGCAATACTGCTGTTAGCTGCTTGCGTCAATTCCCCGTATTTGGTTTTGTCGGCGGCAAATGATGGATGGGGCATGATGGCTCGTGAAACGGGAATTCTGGCGGACCGCGCGATCTCGGCGCTGTTCGAAACGGGGCGGCTGATCTCCGAGCGCGAGTTGGACCGCGACCAGATCCAGCCGGCAAGCCTTGATCTGCGCTTGGGCGCCAAGGCTTTTCGGGTGCGCGCCTCTTTCATGCCCGGCCCTTCGCATCTGGTGTCGGACAAGCTCGACCGGCTGAGCCTGCATGTGATCGATCTTTCCGAAGGCGCCGTGCTCGAAACCGGCTGCGTCTATATCGTGCCGCTGATGGAGAGCTTGGCGCTGCCGGCCGGCATGTCGGCCTCGGCCAATCCGAAGAGCTCGACCGGCAGGCTCGATATCTTCACCCGCGTCATCACCGATTACGCTCAGGAATTCGACAAGATCCCAGCAGGCTATTCCGGCCCGCTCTATCTCGAAATCAGCCCGCGCACCTTCCCGATCGTCGTGCGCCGCGGCTCGCGCCTGTCGCAGATCCGCTTCCGCGTCGGCCAGGCCCTGCTCGGTGAGCCGGAACTGTTGAAGCTGCATGAAAGCGAAACGCTGGTCGCCAGCAAGCAGCCGAACGTATCGGGCGGCGGCATCGCGCTGTCGATCGACCTCGCCGGGGATGAAGACGGCCTGATCGGCTACCGTGGCAAACACCACACCGCCGTCGTCGATGTCGACAAGAAAGCTCAGCACGACATCTTCGATTTCTGGGAACCGCTCTATAGCCGCGGCCGCAACGAACTGATTCTCGATCCGGACGAATTCTATATCCTCGTCTCGCG
Source organism: Rhizobium sp. F40D2 (assembly GCF_051810745.2). Classification (NCBI taxonomy): domain Bacteria; kingdom Pseudomonadati; phylum Pseudomonadota; class Alphaproteobacteria; order Hyphomicrobiales; family Rhizobiaceae; genus Rhizobium; species Rhizobium sp. F40D2. The sequence goes on along the minus strand of NZ_CM131436.1, from coordinate 1,023,103 downwards.
CGAGGCCGTGCATGTGCCGCCGGATTATGCCGCCGAGATGACCCCCTTCGACCCATTGGTCGGCGAATTCCGCGTCCATTACGCCGGCTTCTTCGACCCCGGCTTCGGCCACGCACCGGCCGGCGGCCGCGGCAGCCGCGCCGTGCTCGAAGTGCGCAGCCACGAAGTGCCCTTCATCCTCGAAGACGGCCAGATCGTCGGCCGCCTCGTCTACGAGCACATGCAGGAAAAACCGACCAGCCTCTACGGCTCCGGCCTCGGCTCCAACTACCAGGCGCAGGGCCTCAAACTCTCGAAGCATTTTCGCATCTGAGACGGCTGCGCCGCGACTTGACAGCGGCCCCCATCTGTTGGAAATCTCGCATCATCGCGGGTGTAGCTCAATGGTAGAGCAGCAGCTTCCCAAGCTGAATACGAGGGTTCGATTCCCTTCACCCGCTCCAGCTACCTCTTCCAGCGACCTTCTTCTAATCCCCAAAAAAGCGGATTGGCTTGTACCGGCGGTGCGCGATGATCAGGCTCCGGTCGGGCTGGATGATGTAGGTTTCTTCAACCTGCTGGCCATACTGGTCGATGAAATCATGCGGGAAGGCGGAACCAACAGGTGATTTGGTGAGCTTGGTGCGTGGCTGGCCGTTGTAGGTGATGCTTCCCGGGATCGGCTCCAGGCCGGGGCCGCTATAGGTTGCGGTGCTGCACCCGGTGAGGATGAGGGTGGCAATCAGGCCGATGAGTGCGGGTTTCATATCAATCCCTTCCGGTGCGCCGAACGATGCGACCTTACTCCCGATCGGATGACGCTCGCCAGATGAAACGGCATATCCGCCTTCAATCCTTCGAGAAACGCTGCTTGGGACGTCGTGATCGGCTATCGGGGCTATTCCATTGCCGAAGTGGGCGCCGTCTGCTAGATCGGCGGTGTCGAAAAAGGCAGGATCGGTTGAGGTAAGCCCGATCCCTTCCGCTAGAGCGTCATCAGCGCTCTCAAGAAGCTCTGCTCCGTAGCCTATGGCACGAGAACCCGCGACGTGATCCGCATGCAAATGCGGGATCCCGGCGGCGTGCGGAGACGGCAAATTGCAGTCCCGGGATTTTTTTGAACGGAGACTGTCATGCGCCTGAACCATCTCGATTTTCACGTACCCGATATCGCTGAAACGGCGGATTTCTTCATCCGCCATTTCGGCCTGCGGCTGAAGGGTATGCGCGGCCATAATGGCCTTGCGATCATGGAGGACGATGCCGGCCTCGAAATCGTCCTCAGCCACGCCATCGCCAAGTTCGGCACCGCCGACCAGGTGGAGATAGGGCGACAGACCTATCATATCGGCTTCATCCTGCCCGAAAGGGCGGATGTCGATAGGGTTCATGCCGGGCTTGTTGCCGCTGGCGCGGTTCTGTCAGGTCCGCCGGCCGCCATGCGCGGCGGCTGGCTGTTCTATTGCACGGCGCCGGGGAATATTCTCGTCGAGGTGGGGTGGCGGCCGGGTTAGGGGGAAGCTTGAGAGAAAAGGATGGACTTCGATTTGCCCCCGTGGACTGCCCCTCACCCTAGCCCTCTCCCCGTAAAACGGGGAGAGGGGACGTGCCCTGCGAGACGTTGGCGAGGAACGGAGAGGTCGCGGCACACCCCCTTCGCCCCGTTTACGGGGAGAAGGTGGCGGCAGCCGGATGAGGGGCAGGCGGCGATCGCCGGGGAGTATTATTTGCCTCAGAACTCCGTCCAGTCACCATCCTGGCCTTTCGGCGCGCTGTTGGTTGCACCGAAAGCGTTGGCAAGCGTCTGGCCGAGGGCGCGGGCGGGCGAGGCTGTCGGGCGGGCAGCACCTTCCCGGGCGACGCGGACCGCGGGTGCCTTGGCCACTGGGCGCGCGGCGGCGCGTGGTGCGGCTGCCGGCGGTCGGGTCGAGGCGATCGGTGCGGCAGCGGCGAAGCCGCCGGTGCCTGTCAGCCTGAACTGGCCGAGCAGGTTGTTCAGCGCTGTCGCTTCCGTCGCCAGGCTGTGGCTGGCGGCTGTCGACTGCTCGACCATGGCCGCGTTCTGCTGGGTGCCCTGATCCATGGTGTTGACGGCGGTGTTAATCTCCTGCAGCCCGATCGACTGTTCGCGCGAGGCTTCGGCGATGGCGTGAACGTGCTGGTTGATTTCCTGCACCTCCTGGACGATCGAATCGAGCGCCTTGCCGGTTTCGCCGACCAGCGAAACACCGGTCTGCACATGCGTGCCGGAATTGGTGATCAGGTCCTTGATTTCCTTGGCCGCCTTGGCCGAGCGCTGGGCCAGCTCACGCACCTCCTGGGCAACGACGGCAAAACCCTTGCCGGCATCGCCGGCACGCGCAGCTTCGACGCCGGCGTTCAACGCCAACAGGTTGGTCTGGAAGGCGATGTCGTCGATGACGCCGATGATGTTGGAGATTTCGCCCGAGGATTTTTCGATCTGCTGCATTGCGGAAACGGCCTTGCGGACGATCTCGCCGGATTTTTCGGCGCCGAGGCGGGTGCGGGCGACGAGCTGGCTTGCCTCCTCAGCACGCTTGGCGGCGTCGCGCACCGTCGTGGTGATCTCCTCCAGTGCTGCCGCCGTCTCTTCGACGGAGGCCGACTGCTGTTCCGTCCGCCTGGAAAGCTCGTCTGCGGAAGAGCGGATCTCGTCGGCGCCGGCGCCGATCGCCCGGGCATTGGCGCCGACCGTATGCAGCGCCTCGTTGAGCTTCTCGACCGAGTTGTTGAAATCCTCGCGCAGCGCATCGAGATGGGCGACGAAGGGCTGGTCGATATGCGAGCCGAGATCGCCGGCGGCAAGCCGGCGCAGACCGTCGCCGAGTGCGGTCACGGCGCCTTCAAGCTCGGCTGCTTCGCGGGTCCGCTGCGCCTCGCGTTCGCGGCGCTCGCCGTCGCTGAGGTTGCGGTCGGCTTCGGCACGCGCCTCGATCCGCGCACGCTCGATCGCATTGTCGCGGAAGATCGAGACGGCCTTGGCCATCTGGCCGACTTCGTCGCCGCGGTCGAGCCCGCCGACCTCGCTTGCGGTATCGCCCTCGGCAAGCCGCGTCATGCGCAGGCGCAGCTGCGTCATCGGGCCGGCAATGCCCATCTGGGCGACGACCACGCTGAAGCCGACGGCGAGCAGCACGGCGATGCCGATCAGAACGAGGCAGAAGACGATCCGCCCGTTGACCGAAGCCGAAAGCGCGTCGCCGCCGTCGTTGAGCATCGCCATCATCGCATCGTTGTTGGCGATCATCTTCGGCGTCAGCGCATTGAGCTTGGCATTGATCAGGGCAACGCTCGCCTGCGCTGCGGCGCTGTCCTTGGCTTTGCTCTGCTCGATGATCTTGTTCGCCAGCGTTTCGATCTCATCGATGCCGGCCTGAATTTCGTCGATCGCCGGCTTGCGGCTCGGCACCAGCGCCAGCGCATCTTTCATCCGCTCACGGGCCTGCGGCAGCTTGCTCGGCGTGGCGAGCGTCGTCTGGAATGCCGGCGTATCGGGCTTCATGTCGGCAAGGAGGCTCACCTGCAGCACCGAGGCCACCACCGAGGCGCTGGCGCGCGCACTCTGCATCGAGGCCAGCGCTTCATGATCGATGAAGGCGCTGTAAGCGGCGTCCGCACGGCGGAACTCGGCGATGACATAGACCAGCCCGGCCATCGTGATCAGCCCGAGGAGCGCCACGACTGATATGATTTTCGTGCGGATTTTCAGATGCTTCAACATGGAAATGTCACCCGGTTGACCGGGCGTCGCACGCCCGGTTCTTTGAAATCAATTGTTGCAAACAGAGCGCTGCGTCGGCGTCGCGACTCAGGGATTATTGCGGGATTGACGCATGCATCATGCAATCGGCCGGCGGGTCCGTGTCGTCGTCACAAATAGAGGCGATATTCTTTAATTCCGCGCTAACGGCGGGGCCGCGCCGCGGTGATTTTTGGGATAAGGAGGGCAGCTGCCGCGCGGCTGCGAGGCCGATGAGTTCGCGACTGTCGTTCGCTCCCCGCCCATTGATATTCCCCGCCACGCATGACTCTGTTACATCTCGCCGCAACGCTTCGCGCTTAGCTCCGAGACCACGATGATCGAAACCAAACAGGCATTTCCGATTCTGAGGGCTCTTCTCGCGTTCGACCTGTTTCTGGGCGCTCTGTTTTGCGGCTTTGCCGCATCCGCCCAACAGGCAACACCGTCGCTGCCGCTGCTTTTCGATGCGCGTGAACGTCTGGCGAGGCCCGATCTCTCGTCGCTTGTCCGCCTGCGCTTCCTGACCTCGGTCGATTTTCCGCCGTTCAATTTCACCGATCAGAACGGCAAGCTTTCCGGTTTCAACGTCGATCTCGCCCGCGAAATCTGCAGCGAGCTGGAGATTTCGGACAAATGCCAGATCCAGGCGATCCCCTTTGCCGATCTGAAGGATGCGCTCGCCGCCTCGCAGGGCGATGCCGTGATCGCCGGTCTCGCCGTGACGCCGGAGCTGCGCCGGCAATTCGTCTTCTCCCGGCCGTATCTGATGCTGCCGGCCCGCTTCGTGCGCAATGTCGCCGTGCCGCTCGACGGCAAGACGGCGGCCGCGCTTTCGGCGCACCCGGTCGGTGTGGTCAGGGGCACGGTGCACGAGGCGATGCTGGCCGCCTTCTTTCCGGCGATCAAGGCTCAGGCCTTCGACACCAAGGAGGCTCTGCTTGCGGCACTCAAGGAGGGCAAGGTCGATGCCGCCTTCGCCGATGCGCTTCAGCTTTCCTTCTGGGTTTCCTCGCCGGCCTCGGCCAAATGCTGCGCCCTGTTCGACGGGCCCTATCTCTCCGAGCATTTCCTCGGCGAGGGCATGACGATCATGCTGCGGCAGAAAGACAGCCTACTGACGGCGGCCATCGACCACGCGCTCGCCACGCTGTCGCGCAACGGCCGTCTCCAGGAAATCTATCTGCGCTATTTTCCCTACGGGCTTTATTGACCCTTAAAGCTTATCCCTTGCGGAAACGGGCAATGGCGCTGCGCTCGATCGCCGCGCAGGTGAGCTTGTCGAGACCGAGCCGGTCGCGCAGCAGGCTGAGCAGCCGCAGTTCCTCGGCTTTCACAGAGAGATCGGCGGAAGCGACTTCGACGGCGAGCGCATAGGCGGTGTCGTAGAGTTTTGCCGGCAGGGTGTCGCGCACGGTTTCGAGAACGACGTCAAGGCCCTCGGGCCCGGCCAGCAGCGAGGCGCAATCGCGCGCCACCGAAATCAGCTTGTCGTCGTCGAAATCCCGGAAAACCGGCAGGAATCCGATCAGCTGTCCGATCCTTTCCATCTCGCGGTCGTTCATCGTGCTGTCGACGGCTGAGGCCATCACCATCACGTAGATCAGCGCATCATGGGCGGAAAGCGGCTTGTTCATCTCTGATTCCTTTTTCGATCAGCCCAGAGTGGGAATTGGCAGCCGGCATTGCAAGGGATCTGCTCCCTGTCAAGACCGCCGGTCATCTCCGGCGCGGATCGTCGCCGTAAAGGCCTTTTCCGGCTTGCCTGGCCTTTTCGGCGGCCGCTACAAGCGGCGAACCCGCCGCTGCCTCGGCCCAGCCGTTTTCGGCAAGCCATGCGCCGAGATCCTGCGTGCCGAGCCGGCAGGCGGCGCTCGCCGTTTCCTTCCATTCGGCAGCGTCGAGATCGCAGGCGATGCTGCGGTTGCGCAACAGTTGGCGCAGCGCGGTCTTGGCCATCATGCCGCAGGGCCATTGCCGGCCAGCCGGCCCGCATATCTTGTCGGCCGGCGTCGGCACGATGCCGGCAAGCTGAAGCTTGTGCTCGCCGAAGGAGAGAAGGCCGGCATTTTCGACTGCCGGCCGCGCCAGTTCCATCGGCTTTGTCGCGGCTGGACTTGCCGTCTGCCCGGCGGCCGTCTCGGCCCGCGGCTCGCTCTCGGCGGGTTTGGGCGCCGTGCCGTCGGCAGGCCCGGGGGAGGGCGGCGTCGGTGCTCGCGCCGCCGGTTCCGTCGAGCGGACGATCACTTCGGCCCGGTCGTCCGAAATCCCAGCCGGTTCGCCGGCTTGCGCGGGCGGATCCGCCGCGGTCGCCGTCTCCTCGGCAGACACGAGCTCGCCCTCGGCCGTGCCGCCCCGCAGCCTTGCTTCACCCGTCATCAGCAGGCCGGCCACCACCACCATGCCTATGAGACCTGTGAAGACGGCGGCAGGGCGCATGGAATATCTTCCTATTGGCTGGCCCAGATGATGCGGGCGATCCAATCGACATCGGAAAGCTCAAGGGTGCGGTTGGGATGTTCGGGATTGAGCGACATCAGCTCGATCGTGCGCGGGCTTTGGCGCAGCAGCACCTTGGCCATCACTTCGCCCTCGCATGTGCGCACGACGACGCGGTCGTTGCGGCGCACCTGCGCGCCGGGCTCGACGATCAGCACGTCGCCGTCGCGGTAGAGCGGCATCATGCTCTCGCCCTGCACCTCCAGCGCGTAGACGGCTGATTTCTGCGCTGGAGCCGCCGGAAATTCCACGACGTCCCAGCCCTGGCCGGCCGGAAAACCGCCATCGTCGAAGAAGCCGCCGGCACCGGCCTGGGCAAAGCCAAGCAGCGGAATTGAACTGCCCTGCGGCAGAAAGGCGCCGTCAGGCTGTGCGGCCCGCTGCCCGGCCAACTGTATCGAAAAACCGGCATCCGGCTGCAGGAAGGCAAGAAACTGCTCGACGCTCGCCCCGGTGGCGTCGAGCACCTTGGCGATCGATTCCGTCGAGGGCCAGCGCAGCCGCCCGTCGGCGGAAAGCCGTTTCGACTTGTTGAAGGAGGTAGGGTCGAGCCCGGCGCGCCGGGCAAGACCGGATGGCGTCAGCTCGTGCCGCTCGGCAAGCCTGTCGATCGCTCCCCAGATCTGATCGTGTGACAGCATAGGCGCCCGATTCAGTGCGCGGCTCATCTGCGCGTAATATTAACCGACCGCGCCGCCTGAGTAAAGGCAAGGGAGGAATAAAATCCTGTTGTCGCTAGCGTATCAGGCAACCATCGCCATGTTGATCTTGCCGAGCTGGATGACTGCCTGCGTCCGGCTGTCGACGTCCAGCTTCAAGAGGATCGCCGAGACATGCGCCTTGATCGTCGCCTCGGAGACGCCGAGTTCATAGGCGATCTGCTTGTTCAAAAGCCCTTCACCGAGCATCGTCAGCACCCGGCTCTGCTGCGGCGTCAGCGTATGCAGACGGTGGATCAGGTCGGCGACATCGGGATCCTGCTCCTGGCCGCCGCGGTAGTTTTCCGGCGTGGCGATATCGCCGGCAAGCACCGTCTGGATGCTGCGGCGAATGTCGTCGATGCCGGCGGATTTTGAAATGAAACCGGAGGCGCCGAGTTCCAGTGCCCGGCGGATCGTCGTCGCATCGTCGGTTGCCGAGACGATGATGATCGGCAGGCTGGCGAATTCGGAGCGCAGCGCCATCAAGCCGGAAAAGCCGCTGACCCCGGGCATGGCGAGGTCGAGCAGCATCAGGTCGGCCTCCGCATGGTCGCCTGCCGCCCGGCGCGCCGCTGCGAAATCGCCGGCCTCGACGATCGCCTGCCGGCCTTCCATGCCGATGACCGCCTGGCGCAGCGCATCGCGAAACAGCGGATGATCGTCCGCAATGATGATGGTCTGTTCCTGCATCGAAAACTCCCTCCCAAGAGCCCGATCGTGCCCGCATGCGCCGCCGTCCCCTCCGACGTCTGCATGCATGCCTAGTGATATGACTATATCAGATCAGGTCTTCTGCGGAAGGGGATTGGCCTTTTCCTCAGCCTGAAACTCCTTCACCATCCCCATGAAACTCTTCATAATCTTCTCCATGATGCTGATCGAGCGGTCGACCTCGGCATCGCTCGGCAATGCGCGCTGGATGGGGCCGCCCTGTTCCAGCTTCGTCACCCGTTCGGAAAGCCGGTCGAGTTCGTCCTCATAGGCCGCCCGTTCGTCGGCCGCCATCCGGCAGACGAGGGCGCCGTCCTTGTCCTGGCAGATCGACATCGCCCCGGTCTGCCGGTCGAGCCGGACGAAATGGTCGCCGCTCTTCTCCAGCTGGAACCGGTTTGCATCGGCCTCGGCTGCGGCGGCGCCAAACGGCAGGAGAACAACGCCAAGTGTCAGAACCAAAATCTTCATCGTCTCATCCTCCGGAATTTGCTCTCGCTATTTAGTCCCCGTTTTTAACGGCCGGGGCGTGGACATCGCCGCCTCTTTCCGGCAAAGCGCTGGTGACCGAGGATCAGCAATCGCGAGGCCATGATGAGCGTGACACCGACCCTTTACAAGATCGTGACGGAAACGCTCTGGCAGCAAGCCAGACAAACCGGCATTTTTCATGGCGCCGGCATCGATCTCAAGGATGGTTTCATCCATTTCTCGACGGCAGACCAGGTGAAGCAGACTGCCGCGCTGCATTTTACCGGCCAGTCCGGCCTGCTGCTGATTGCCGTCAATGGCGGCCGCTTCGGTGACAAGCTGGTGTTCGAGCCCTCGCGCGGCGGCGATCTCTTCCCGCATCTCTATGCCGATCTGCCGCTTGAGGCCGTGCTCTGGGAAGCGCCGCTGCCGCTCGACCAGGCCGGCGCCCATATTGTCCCGGAGCTGCAGCCATGATCGATCCTTTCAAACGCCTCGCCCGCAAGGGTCTCTTCCTGTTCGATCCGGAAACGGCGCACGGCATGTCGATCGCCGCGTTGAAATCCGGCCTGGTGCCCGCCTGCCAGATCACGCCCGATCCGCGCCTGCGCCAGACCGTCGCCGGCCTCACCTTCGAAAACCCGCTCGGCATGGCGGCAGGCTACGACAAGAATGCCGAGGTGCCGGAGGCTCTGCTGAAGCTCGGCTTCGGCTTTACCGAGATCGGCACGGTGACGCCGAAGCCGCAATCCGGCAATCCGCGGCCGCGCATCTTCCGCCTGGTCGAGGATGAGGCCGTCATCAACCGTCTCGGCTTCAATAATGAAGGCCATGAGGCCGCTTTCGCGCGCCTCGCGGCGCTGAGCGCCAAGGGCATCGTCGGCGTCAATATCGGCGCCAACAAGGATAGCGAGGATCGCATCGCCGATTACGTCGCCGGCATCCGCCGTTTCCATTCGGTGGCGCGCTATTTCACCGCCAACATCTCCTCGCCGAACACGCCCGGCCTGCGTGACCTGCAGGCGCGAGAAAGCCTGGCAGCGCTGCTATCATCAGTGCTTGCAGCGCGCGACGAAGTGGCGGCGGCCTCCGGCCGCAAGGTCCCGGTCTTCCTGAAGATCGCCCCCGACCTCACCGAGGAAGGCATGGACGATATCGCAGCGGAAGCGCTTTCGCATGCGCTGGATGGCTTGATCGTCTCCAATACCACGCTGTCTCGCGACGGCCTCAAGGATCAGCGCCAGGCCAAGGAGACGGGTGGCCTCTCCGGCGTGCCGCTGTTCGAAAAATCGACGTCGGTGCTTGCGAGAATGCGCAAGCGTGTCGGCGCCGCGCTGCCGATCATCGGCGTCGGCGGCGTCTCCTCGGCCGAAACCGCGCTGGAGAAGATCAGGGCGGGCGCCGATCTCGTCCAGCTCTATTCCTGCATGGTCTATGAAGGTCCCGGCTTGCCCGGCGATATCGTCCGCGGCCTCTCCAAACTCATGGACCGCGAAAAGGCAGCCACGATCGGCGAGTTCCGTGACAGCAGGCTGGATTACTGGGCGGCGCGAAAGCTCTGATCGGCCCGCGGCTTGACCAGCAGCGCCAGGAAAAAGCCGCGGAAGAGCAGGAAGGCGTTCATACCAAGCCACAGGCCGTGATTGCCGAAGAGCGGCACGAAGACGGCGAGCATCAGCAGATAACCGGCAAAGGACAACAGCATCCGGTTGCGCATATCGGCCGACCATGTCGCGCCGATGAAGACCCCGTCCATCAGGAAGGCGAGCGCGCCGGTCAGCCCGGTCACCGCCGCCCAGGGCAGATAGGCCGCCGCCGCTTGCCGCACCTCGGGTGAGGTCGTCAGCACCGAGATCAGCCAGGGACCGGCGAGGAAGAAGAAAGCGGAAACGATCGCCGCCAGGCCGAAGGACCACAGGATCGTCAGCTTCAGCCCGCGGTCGAAGGCCGGCCGGTAGCGTGCGCCGATCGCCCGGCCGGTGATCTGCTCGGCGGCATTGGCAAGCCCGTCGAGATAGTAGCTGGAGAGCAGGACGAAATTCATCAGCACGGCATTGGCGGCAAGGGTCACCGCGCCGAAGCTGGTGCCGATCCGGGTCATGATGGTGAAGGCGCCGATCAGCACGAAGGTGCGGATCAGGATGTCGCGGTTGAGGGCGAAAAGCTCGGCCAGCCGATGCCGGGAAAAGATCTCCGCCCATGCCGGCCGCTCGGCCTTGGCAAAGCCGCCGAGCACGATGAAAAGCCCGGCAAATGCCCCGGCCGTCTCACCGGCCATCGTTCCCCAGGCGACCCCCGCCACGCCCCAGCCGAGCGTCAGGCCGAGATGGATCGACAGCAGGATATTGATCCCGTTGATGATTGCCTGCAGCAGCAGCCCGATCTTGCCCTGGCCGCGCCCGAGCACGAAGCCGAGAATGGCGTAATTGGCGAGCGCAGCCGGTGCAGCGAGGATCCGGATCGAGAAATAGGTGCTGGTCGCCTCTCCGATCGCGCCTTCCGCGCCCATCAGCCGCAACCCCGCCGCACTCAGCAGCGGCGAAAGACAGAGCAGTGCCAGCCCGCAGACGAGCGCCGAAATCAGCGCCCGGAAGAAGACCGCCTGCTGCTCGTGCTGGTCGCGCTGGCCATAGGCCTGCGCCGTCAGCCCGGTCGTCGAGGCGCGCAGGAAATTGAAGCTGCCCATGATCAGATCGAACAGCATCGCGCCGATCGCCAGCCCCGCCAGCGCTTCCGGATCGCCCATGCGGCCGACGACGGCGGTGTTGGTCAGCCCGAGCATCGGCGTTGTCATGAAGCCGAGCGTCATCGGAATGGCGATCGACAGCACCAGCCGGTGCGTCACCGCGAAGGCGAACCTGTTATTGTGCGTATCCATGCCTGGCCTGATCTCGAGGCCGAATCGCCTCAGCTTGACAGCACCATGGCCCAATAGGGCAGGTTCCTGGAAGATGAATTGTGGGCGACGGCGACGCCGAGGCCGTCATAACGCCCGAGCATGTTTTCCAGATGATGCGGCGAGTTGATCCAGGCCGTCACCACCGCATCGACGCTCTGCTGGCCGGAGGCGATATTCTCCGCCGCCGGCAGCCGGACGCCGCTCGCCTTGACGCGGGCGCCGAAACCGTCGGTCATCCCCATCAGATGCGCCATCTTGCCCGCACTTGCCATGCGTTTGGCCTGGAACAGCGCGGCCGTGCTCGCCGCCGGATCGACAGCAAGCGGCGGCAGACCGTTCTTCGCTCTCAGCTGGTTGACCAGCGGCAATACGCTCGCCGTTTCGTCCTCGCCGTTCGAAGGCGTGCCGGCAAGGCGCGGGCTGGTGGTGCAGCCGGCGATGCCGGTGGCAAGTGAAAGCCCGGAAAGGATGAGCAGGCTGCGCCTGGAAAGATCGATCGATGTCATGTTACCGGCGATAGCTGAAAAGGCGAAGGATGACGAAGAGCGGGATGACGATCGTCGCCCCGAGGAGGAGATAGTCGCCGACGCGCCCGAGCGCTGAAAAACCGCGATGCCAGATTTCCAGGATGAAGTCCCGGAACCCATAGATGATGTTCCACGGCGTCAGGCCGAACACCGTCATGACGAAACCGACGATCAGCGACACGACGACAAGCTTTATCAATGTGCGGGCGAGCGGATCGCCGAGGAACCTGTTCACCTGATCGGACATGCGCCATCTCCTGTTTACCCTTGGAATAAGGTTGCGGCGTGTTGCCCGCAAGCCCTTTCGGGGATTGGCCGCTTCGCCTCTGAAATAGGACTTGAGTTTTTTTGTGGCCGCCGCCAGATGCGGGCCACGCAAAACTGTGCAGCGCAACGACATGCGTCAAATAGAGAGCCGATGATGCAGCCCCACCAGCTTTCCTCAGGCGACGTCATCGCCGACCGCCGCGCCGATTATGCCCGAATGCTCGACGAGGGCGGCGAGCCGGAGGCGGCGGCCGAGCTGATGGAACAGGCCCTCGAACTGGTGCCGGGCTGGGCCGCCGGCTGGTATCGCCTCGCCACCTATCGCGAAAAGGCGGGCAGCGGCGAGGCCGCGATCGAGGCCTATCGCAACACGCTTGCCCTTGATCCCGACGACATTTTCGGCGCCGCCCTCAAGCTCGCCCTTCTCGGCGACGCCGCCACACCGGATCGGCCGCCGAGCCGCTATGTCGAGCGCCTGTTCGATGACTATGCCGACCGTTTCGAATCAGCGCTCGTCGAAAAACTCGATTACACCGTTCCGCAGAAGCTCGCAGCCCTCGTCGCGTCCACCGGCAGGCATTACGAATGCGCCGTCGATCTCGGCTGCGGCACCGGCCTGCTCGGCCCGCAGATCCGCGCCGGCGTCAGCCGCCTCGAAGGCTTCGACCTCTCACAGAACATGCTGGCCAAAGCCGCCGAGAAGGGGATCTATGATCACCTCGCTCAGGCCGATCTGTCGCTGGCGCCCGATCTCTCCGGCTTGTTTGCCGAGGCGGGGCGTCGGCGCGCCGATCTGGTGACGGCCGCTGACGTGCTGATGTATCTCGGCAATCTCGAGAGCGTCTTTGCCGTCATCGAAGACCTCGCCGCATCAGGCGCCGATATCGCCTTTTCCGTCGAAGATGCTGGGGACAGCGGCGGCTTCCACCTCGCGCCGTCGCTGCGTTATGCCCATTCGGAAGCCTATGTGAGACTGCTGCTTGCCCGCCACGGCCTCGAAATCCTGAAGATCGTCAAGACGGTCATTCGCAAAGATGGCGGCAAACCGGTTGCCGGCATTCTGTTCCTTACGCGCAAACCCGCGTGAGCGAACATTTCTTGCGATGTTTTTATAGGTCAGCATTGCTTACCTATTTTGCTTGATCCGCTTGCCGAAAGGCCCGATACTGCACCGCATCGGCAGCGAGCCCGGCAATAAACGCCAAGGCGCTCGGGCTCATTTCATGACCCAAACTTTCGCCGCGCCCGGTTTACCCGGCGTGTCCCTGAACTCGTCTGCCGTGGAGACTGGCGACATGACACAGCTTACCAATGCCCTTGGCTTCTGGAATACCAGCGCCACGCGCCATGCCCCGATTGAAGACGTGCAGGGCATATTCTCCGGCAGTCTCGTCGCCGCACTCGGCCTCTACGTGCTCGCCAGCGCCGGGCTTCTCACAGGCAGCACCGCCGGTGTGGCCTTCCTGCTGCATTATGCCTTCGGCGTCAATTTCGGCCTCGCCTTCTTCCTGCTCAACCTGCCGTTCTTCTGGCTCTCCTGGAAGCGTCTCGGCATGGCTTTCACCGTCAAGACCTTCATCGCCATCGGCCTGACTTCGGTGCTATCAGACGTGCAGTCGCGCTTCTTTTCCATTTCGAGCATCCATCCGGCCTGGGCCGCCCTTCTCGGTGGCCTGCTGCTCGGCTTCGGCGTGCTGGCGCTCTATCGCCACCGCGCCAGCCTCGGTGGCGTCGGCATTCTCGGCGTCTACCTGCAGGAGCGTTTCGGCATCCGCGCCGGCCTTGTCCAGCTCGCCATCGATCTCTGCGTGCTCGCCGCCGCCTTCTTCGTCACCACGCCGCCGGTGGTGTTCTATTCCGTCCTCGGCGCCGTCGTCCTCAACCTCTTCGTCGCCATCAACCACCGCGCCGACAGGTACATCGCGCTGTAAGGTAGCGGGTGCCCAACCTTACAAATCCGTAACCAATTCTAAACAAAACGTAACTTGCCTCTCTTCCGTCCCGGCGCGACACTTCTTCCCGCGCCGGATTTGATGAGGTGAGTTATGTCAGATTTGGAAAAGCTTGTGAGACGCCGCATGCAGGAAGAATACGCCAAAGGCGCTTCCGCAGAGGAAATCGCGAAAGTCGTCCGCGACCTCTTCAATAGCATCGACCTTTCGGGCGATGGGTTTGACGCCGTCGCGGTGGGTGCCACGACCGATCGCCAGTAACGGGATATTCAACCGACCCGAGATTTTCGGGTCGGTTGCTGGGATGCCATCCTCGCTGTCCTTGCTCCACAAACCACCCCACACTCCGTCATCCTCGGGCTTGACCCGAGGATCCACGCTGGCCTCCATCGGGCGGGGCGTGAATCCCAGGCTCAAGGCCTGGGATGACGGAGGTTGGGGAGCTGTTTTGCCAAACTTGCGGTTGACGCAGCGGATGACACGTCGCACTTCCTGGTTCAACGCGGTGGCGTTTGGCTCCACGTTTGCCTGGGTTAAGCCACCGGTCTCACCCCCGTGTCATTGGCCTCAAGCGGCCTTGACGGCAGCATCGATCGGATGCTGCGAGCGGAAGCCGACGGCGAGTCGGTTCCAGATATTGATCGCGCCGATCGCCACGGTGATCTTGGTCATCTCCTCCTCGGAGAAATGCGCCTTCAGCGCCTCGTAATCGGCATCCGGTGCGCCGGTTTTGGCAAGGTTCGTCACCGCATCGACCCAGCCGAGCAGCGCCCGTTCGCGGGCGTCATAGATCGGCGATTCCCGCCAGACGCACAGCAGGTTGATCCACTGCTCGCTGAGCCCATCATGGCGAGCTTCCTTCACATGCATGTCGACGCAATAGGCGCAGCCATTGATCTGCGAGGCGCGCAGCTTGATCAGGTGGATGAAGCGACGCTCCAGCCCGGAAGACTGGACGTATTGCTCGAGTGCGGCGACCGCCTTGTAGGCATCGGGGGCGGCTTTGGCGAAGTTGAAACGCGGTTGCATGGTCTTCTCCTTTGTTGTGGCTCAGCGAGCCGTCTTGCGTTCATGGATTTCCAGGAAGGCGCAGCCGCGGGCTGCGATCGATCCGTCGTCGATAGCGGTCAATTCGATGCCGAGATCGGCAATGCTGGTCTTGGCCAGTTCGGCCCGATAGACCCGTTCAGCTCTCAGCATCGCCGCGCTGATGTTGCAGGGCTTGGCGAAGAGCCGGTCGGAGACCGGGTTCGGCCCGCGCTGGCGGATTTCGGCGCAGCGGAAAGCCGGCGCCGGCCCTTCGACCGCGAGCAGGATATCGAGCAGCGAAATCTCTTCCGGCGCCTTCGCCAGTCTATATCCACCCCGCGGCCCCGGCACGGTGTCGAGGATACCGGCGCCCGAGAGCGCCTGCAGATGTTTCAGCAGATAGCTCGTCGACACACCGTGGAATTCCGCCAGTGCCGCGGCCGAAAGCACGCCGCCTTCGGAGAGACCGGCAAGCATCGCAACGCTGTGTATGGCCTGCTCGACGCCATCGCTCATCTTCATCGAAGCGATCTCCTATCATGGATAAAAAATATCCATGATTATGCCGGTTGTCAAGAGCTGCCTTGTTACTTGCCGCTTGCCTTTATTGTGACGGCGGATAGAAACGGCAAAAGCCGACAGGGGAACATCATGGCAGCCAACGCCTTCGCAGGCCTTCTGAATTCCAGCGCCGACCGCCACTCGCTATTCGACGACGCCCAGGGCATCGTCGCCGGCAGCATGCTCGCCGTGCTCGGCGTCTCGCTGCTCTCAGGCGCGGGACTGCTTGCCGGCGGCACGGCGGGTCTCGCCTTCCTCGCCCATTATGCGACCGGCTACAGCTTCGGCCTCTGCTTCTTCGCCGTGAACTTGCCCTTCTACTATCTCGCCTTCCGCCGCATGGGCGCGGCCTTCACCATCAAGACCTTTGCCGCCATCGCGCTGACTTCAATCCTCTCGGAATTCGTCCCGGGCTTTATCGGCATTGCGCATGTCAATCCGATCGCAGGCGCGCTCTTCGGCGGCCTCGTCATCGGCGCCGGCATGCTGGCGCTGTTCCGCCATCGCGCCAGCCTCGGCGGTATCGGCATTCTCGCCCTCTATATTCAGGATCGTCTCGGTTGGCGCGCCGGTCTCGTCCAGCTCGGCTTCGACTGCCTCATCCTGGCGCTCTCCTTCCTGGTCGCCAGCCCTTCGATCATCGCCTGCTCCGTGCTCGGCGCCGTCGTCTTCAACCTCACGCTTGCCATCAACCACCGCAAGGACCGCTATATCGCCGTGTGAGGCGATGGACGCTCTTCTTTTTCCTCAGGCTTTCACTACCTTCAGGGCGTGGACCAGATCGATTCCGAAGCCCGCGCTTTGCTGCCTGCCGCCTTTACCCGCTGGTTTGCGGAAAAGGGCTGGCGGCCGCGCGCCCATCAGCTGGAGCTGCTGTCCCGCGCCGAGGCCGGCGAAAGTACGCTGCTGATCGCGCCCACCGGCGCCGGCAAGACGCTTGCCGGCTTTCTGCCGTCGCTGACCGATCTCACCCGCCGTGGCAAAATTCCGCCCGGCTCTGCCTTCACCGGCATTCATACGCTCTATGTCTCGCCGCTGAAGGCGCTGGCGATCGACATCGAGCGCAATCTGATGAAGCCGGTCGAGGAAATGGGCCTGCCCGTCACCGTCGAAAACCGCACCGGTGATACGCCGAACGCCAAGCGCCAGCGCCAGAAGCTCAACCCGCCGGATATTCTGCTGACGACGCCCGAACAGGTCGCCCTGCTTCTGGCCAACCGCGAGGCGGAGCGCTTCTTCAAGGATCTGAAATATGTCGTCCTCGACGAGCTGCATTCGCTCGTCACCTCGAAGCGCGGCCATATGCTGTCGCTCGGCCTTGCCCGTCTGCGCGGGCTTGCCCCCGGCCTCCAGACCATCGGCCTGTCGGCGACCGTCGCCGAACCGATGGATCTGCAGAAATGGCTGGTTGCCCAACAGGAGGGTAGCGGACAGGAGGGCAGGGAACACCATGCCGGTCTCGTCGTCGTCGAAGGCGGCGCCAAGCCTGATATCTCGATCCTGTCGACCGAGGAGCGTATTCCCTGGGCCGGCCATTCCGCCAAATATGCCATTCCCGACGTCTACAACCAGCTCGTCGACCACCAGACGACGCTGCTCTTCGTCAATACCCGCAGCCAGGCCGAAATGCTGTTCCAGGAACTCTGGACGATCAATGACGACAATCTGCCGATCGCCCTCCACCACGGCTCGCTCGATGTCGCCCAGCGCCGCAAGGTCGAGGCGGCGATGGCTGACAACCGGCTGCGCGCCGTGGTCGCCACCTCGACGCTCGATCTCGGCATCGACTGGGGCGATGTCGATCTCGTCATCCATGTCGGCGCGCCGAAGGGCGCCTCGCGTCTTGCCCAACGCATCGGCCGCGCCAATCACCGGATGGACGAGCCCTCGAAGGCGATCCTCGTGCCGGCCAATCGCTTCGAGGTCATGGAGTGCCAAGCGGCCCTCGACGCCAATTATATCGGCGCGCAGGACACGCCGCCGGTCGGCCGCGGCGCGCTCGACGTGCTCGCCCAGCACGTGCTCGGCATGGCCTGCGCCGAACCTTTCGACATGCTGGAACTCTACGATGAAATCATCAGCGCCTCGCCCTATGCCGATCTCAGCTGGGAGACCTTCGAGCGCATCGTCGATTTCGTCGCGACCGGCGGTTATGCGCTCCGCACCTATGAGCGTTACGCCCGCATCCGCAAGACCAAGGAGGGCCGCTGGCGCGTTTCCAATCCGGCCGTCGCCCAGCAATACCGCCTCAATCTCGGCACCATCGTCGAGAGCCCGATGCTGAATATCCGCATGGTCAAACGCGGCGAGGGCGGCCGGATCGGCCGCGGCGGCGCCACGCTTGGAAAGGTCGAGGAATATTTCCTCGAGCAATTGTCGCCGGGCGATACTTTCGTCTTCTCCGGCAAGGTGCTGCGCTTCGAGGGCATCCGCGAAAACGAATGCCTGGCCTCGCAGGCCTTTTCGCTCGATCCGAAAATCCCCTCCTACAATGGCGGCAAGTTTCCGCTGTCGACCTATCTCGCCGAGCAGGTGAGGGCGATGATCGCCGATCCCGACCGCTGGCGCCACCTGCCGGATCAGGTGCGCGACTGGCTGTCGCTGCAGAACGACAAGTCGATGCTGCCGAAGCGCGACGAGTTCCTGATCGAAACCTTCCCGCGCGGCAGCCGCGGTTATATCGTCGCCTATCCCTTCGAAGGCCGTCTCGCCCATCAGACCCTCGGCATGCTGCTGACCCGCCGGCTGGAGCGGGCGGGCGCCAAACCGCTCGGCTTCGTCGCCACCGATTATTCGCTGGCCGTCTGGGGCCTCGAGGATATGGGGCTGATGATCGCCAATGGCCGGCTCAGCCTCTCCGACCTCTTCGACGAGGACATGCTCGGCGACGATCTCGAAGCCTGGCTCGACGAATCCTTCCTGCTGAAGCGCACCTTCCGCAATTGCGCCGTGATTGCAGGCTTGATCGAGCGCCGTCATCCGGGCAAGGAAAAGAGCGGCCGGCAGATCACCGTCTCGGCCGATCTGATCTATGACGTGCTGCGCAGCCACGAGCCGGATCACATCCTCTTGCAGGCGACGCGGCAGGATGCGGCGACGGGACTTTTGGATATTGGCCGCCTTGGCGATATGCTGAGGCGAATCAGGGGCCACATCACCCACCGCCCGCTCGACCATATTTCTCCGCTCGCCGTGCCGGTGATGCTGGAGATCGGACGCGAGGCGGTGCCGGGCGAGGCCCATGACGCGCTCTTGGCCGAAGCGGCCGACGATCTGATCGCCGAGGCGCTCGCCTGAAGAGACTGGGCCTGACGAGAATTGGAAACGACGATAGTGATGAACCGCCTGGCGCTGGCGCGCGACATATCCGGATTGGCTGCGGTCCCCGGGATCGAGACATCGGTCCATGGCATTGCCGCCGTCTGCGATCCGCTTGGCGCCCTCTATCTGCCGGACGCCGGCCTGCTCGTCGTCTCCGATCTGCATCTGGAAAAAGGTGCAGCCTTCGCCCGCCGTGGCATGATGCTGCCGCCCTATGATACGCTGGCGACGTTGACCGTGCTGGCCGCCGTCATTTCCCGCTATGATCCGAAGCTCGTCGTCTCGCTCGGCGACAATTTTCACGATCGCATCGGCTCCAAGCATCTGCCGGAGAATTTTCGGGCGCTGATCGTCGCCATGGCCCGCGGCCGCGAATGGATCTGGGTCAACGGCAACCACGATCCTGACGGCGTTGTCGATCTGCCCGGTGCCTCTGTCGACGAAATGCACTATGCCGGCCTGACGTTCCGCCATGAGCCGAGGAACGGCTTGCAGAGCGGCGAAATCGCCGGCCACCTGCACCCGTCGGCGACGGTGCGCCGCCGCGAAAGATCCATCCGCCGTCCCTGCTTCGCCACCGACGGCGCCCGCCTGCTGATGCCCGCTTTCGGCGTCATGAGCGGCGGCCTCGATCTCGGCCATCAAGCGATGAAAGGCCTGTTCGACAAGGGGTCGCTGATCGCGCATCTGCTGGGGCGGGATCGGATTTATTCGGTCAGGTACGGGAATTTGCGGGGGTAGGCCCCCTGTGATCCGGATGGGGGCTTTCACAGCACACCCTTAAATCAATCGCACCCCTGCAACTGCTGCTGATACGTCCCAGCCATCCGCGCAAATTTCTGCGCGGTCTGCTGCAACTGACCATTCGAGCGCCAGTCGCCGCGCTTGTATCCCGTCGGGCCGGAATAATAGGCGAGGTATAGATTATAGGCATCGTTCAGCGGAATGCCGGTCTCGGCGCTGTTCTGGGCGTGGTACCAGCCGATGAAATCGATCGCGTCGGCGAAGTTCGCCCGCCGTGCGGTCCAGTTCCCGGTCTGCGATTGATAGTGGTCCCACGTTCCGTCGAGCGCCTGCGAATAGCCATAGGCGGTCGAGGGCCGGGTCCAGGGAATGAAGCCGAACAGTTTGGTGCGCGGCGGCCGCGCATAGGGCTGAAAGCCGGATTCGGTGTACATCGTCGCCATCAGGATCGGCACAGGCACGCCGTATTTCTTCTCCGTCCGCTCGGCCGCACTTTGCCAGCTGGAGAAAAGCCCGTCGCGCTCGTCGAAGACGGCGCAGATGTTCCGCGTCTGCTTCGGCGCTGTCGCGCAGCCGGCAAGCAGCGCGAGACCCACGGCGGTCAGAACGATACGAGTACGCATGACAAAATCTCTCGTTTCCCAGAGATTACTAACTCGTAAATGTTAAAAACCGGTTTTTAGTCGAATGTGAACTTCTCTAGACAGCTGCCTGCGCCGCCCAGGGATGGATGCCGTCGCGCAGCCAGAGGACGCTATCGCGCCAGAAGCCCTCGCAATGACGTGAATGGAACAGGCCGAAATGGCCGATCGACTCGAAGCCGAGATCGGCGGGCTGCAACAGCGCTTCGTCGATCTCGGCGTTGCGGTAATAGGCAAGCGTGCGACGGATCGCCGGCACGGTTCCGAGTTCGTCGTCCGACATGGCGACGGCCAGGATAGGTGCGGTCACCGTTGCGAAACGCTTCAGCACCTCGTCCCGCTCCGCGGCGGGGTAGCTCATTTCCATGCGCGCCCGGCGAAAGCTCCATTCATGGGCGACGCCGGCCGGCAGATCCTCGAGCCAGCCGAGCCGTTTGCCGGGAAAATAGCCGAAAAGCGCCGTCAGCGCCGGCATGGCGACGTGCCATTTCATCAGCAGCCGCATCCGGCGCGCCGGCGCATAATCACGCCAATAGGCGTATTGGGCGCCCATCGTCAGCATGCGGTCGATCCGGCCGGCATGTTGCGAGAGGCCCGGCAGAAAACCGCCGATGCTGTGGCCGACGATGTAGAGCGGCTGGTCCGCCCGTCCGTCCATGAACCGCAGCGCCGCGTCGAAGTCCTTTTCGCCCCACTCCCGCCACCGATAACCGCAGCCTCGGAGCCTCGCCGGCCGTGAAAGCCCAATGCCGCGGTAGTCAAAGGTCAGGACGTCGAAACCGTGAGCGGCGAGAAACTGGGCGTAACGGTGATAATAACGTGCAAGCACGCCGGTCGCCGGATTGATGATGACGCTGGCGTGAGCCTTTGCCCCGCCCGAGGTCCAGAGATGGCCGCCGAGCATCACGCCGTCGCTGCATCGGATCTCCACCGGTGTATCCACCGCCGGACGTTCATCTTGTTCTTCCGCAAGCGGCAGGTCAGCGCCTTCTGCCATGCTCCGTCTCCCCATATTCGGGGACAATGATAGAGGCGCCATTTCCGCAGGAAAAGCCGAATGCGGCCACAGATTGGGCCGCCGGCGTCATCAGATAGTCTAACACGCTACGCTTTCACGGGCTCGTAGCGCAGGATCACCGCGCCGCCTTGCGTCGTCGAGGATTCGATGAGCTTCAGCGGCGCCCTGCCCTCCGCAGGCTTGAAAAGCGGGTTGCCGCCGCCGAGGATGACGGGCACCATGCAGACCCTGATTTCATCGATGAGACCCCGCTTTCAGCAGGCTGTCGGCAAGCTCGGCACTGCCGAAGATGAAGATCGTCTTGCCATCTTCCTGCTTCAGCCGCGTCAGTTCCGGGATCGGATCGCTGATAACTCGGGCATTGTTCCAGCCGGGTTCGGTCATCGTCCTCGACACGGCGATCTTGGCGATGTCGTTCATATAGGCCTTGAATGTGTCTTCGCTTTCGGCGGTCGGCCAGTAGGAGGCCAAGCCTTCTCATGTCCATCCTCCTTTTGGATTGCGTTTAGTGTAACAAACCGATTGCGATTGGCAACTGGTTCACCCTATATAGACTGATAGCAATATGCAATCGGTTTTTCGCGGGAAGGCAGGACGAGTCACACCCGCGCCGCCGTTTGAACGCGCGCCATTCCGGAGAGGAAGTTTGTGTGAGTGCCGCGCCGGCCGTGGATCAGTCCTTGCGGAAGATCAGGCTGGCGCCCCAGCCGGTGATGACGGCGAGCAACACGGCTGCGCAGCCGTAGAGGATCGGCTGACCATGCGCGGCGTCGGTGATCGTCTGCTCGATGCCGGTCTTGATGACACGCAGCGGCAGCGATTCATCGGTAATCAGAGTACCGCTCTTGAAGAGATAGGCGCGCACGGTGTGGACGCCATTCGGAATGTTTGCCGGCAGGCGCAAGCTCGCCTTGAAAAGGTTGGAGGAAACGAAGCGCACGCCGCTCGGGTTGCGGTCGTAGAACCCGCCGCCCTGCTGCAGTCGCCGGAAGGCATCGCGGAATTCGGCGAGATTGCTGCCGTCGCCGACGAAGCCGACCGGAGTCAGCGGAATATGGTCGATGCCGATCCCCTGATCGGTCAGTTCGAGCGGCGTCGTCAGGTCGTCGATCATCCGCGAACTCGACATCGAATAGGAGTGCGGCACGGATTCGAAGGTCATCGAGCGCGTATTCACCCAGATGCCG
This sequence comes from Rhizobium sp. F40D2, assembly GCF_051810745.2. NCBI lineage: Bacteria > Pseudomonadati > Pseudomonadota > Alphaproteobacteria > Hyphomicrobiales > Rhizobiaceae > Rhizobium > Rhizobium sp. F40D2. The sequence continues at coordinate 1,000,836 of NZ_CM131436.1, read as the reverse complement.
AAGACCCGCTCCTTCTTGCGTACCGTCGCATCCTGGCGCGGGCCCTCCAGCACCACGACGACGTCATATTGGCCGATGGCGAGCAGCAGCTGGTCGGTATTCGACAGCGCCCCGAAGATGGTCAGATCGGCGCCGTGGAAATCCGAGGTGATGGCGATTTCGCTGGTTGACGTGCCGATCTCAAGCCCTTCGCGCACCGTTTCGGTTGACTGCCCCGGCAGCCATTGCGCTCCGGCGGCCGCCGGCAGCAGGCAAAGCAATGTGATGACGGCGGCAAGCAGGCGCATCAGTTACCGGCTCCGATCACCACCGAATAGACGTCGGCAGGCGTCACCACCAGGGCGATCGCCAGACGCAGGCCGACGGCGAGCACCAGCAGGCCGAGCAGGGCGCGCAGCTGTTCGCCGCGCAGCTTCTGGCCGACGCGCACGCCGTATTGCGCGCCGATGACGCCTGCCACCATCAGGATGAAGGCGAGCACGATATCGACGGAAAAGTTCGTTGCCGCCTGGACGACCGTCGTATAGGCGGTCACGAAAATGATCTGGAACAACGACGTGCCGACGACGACATTGGTCGGGATGCGCAACAGATAGATCATCGCCGGCACCATGATGAAGCCGCCGCCGACGCCCATGATCGAGGTGAGGATGCCGATCGCGAAACCGAGCGCGACAATCGGAATGACGCTGAGAAAGATCTTCGATTTCTTGAAGCGCACCTTCAGCGGCAGTCTGTGCACCCAGTGCTGGTGGCCGGGTTTGCGTGGCGCCGGCGGCTCGTTGCGCGCCGCCCGCCGGATGGCATTGATGCTTTCGAGCAGCATCAGCCCGCCGACCGTGCCGAGGAAGATGACATACATCAGCGAGATGATCAGATCGAGCTGACCGATGGCGCGCAGCAGCGAGAAGATCCAGATGCCGACCGTGGCGCCGGCGAGGCCGCCGATCAAAAGCACCGTGCCGAGCTTGACGTCGAGCGTGCCGCGCCGGAAATGGGTGATCGCGCCGGAGATCGACGAGGCCACGACCTGGTTGGCGCCGGTGGCGACGGCAACGACCGGGGGAATATTGTAGAAGATCAGCAGCGGCGTGATCAGAAAGCCGCCGCCGACGCCGAACATTCCAGACAGGAATCCGACGGCCGCCCCCATGCCGAGAATGATGAAGATGTTCACCGACAATTCTGCGATGGGCAGATAGATTGTCACAGCCGACCCCGAATGATGACCGCTCCTGCCGGGCGGTTTCTGTCACGTCCCCGTTCGAATGCGCACCATACTGTGAAATCGTTGCCAGAGGCTTTCGATCGGCCCTTGGATCGAGCAATGGAGATCGGTGGCAGAAGATTCGCCGGATGCGCGGATGGATATGTCCCGCATAATCCGGCTTTTTTCAGGTTTTGTGACAGTCGGCGGCAAAATTGGAAAAAGCCTTGCGGCATAGTGCCGCCAGGCTTTTTGTAAAGCAATTTCAGCATAAGGGCCGTGCGGTTTGCGCCCGGTTTGGCGCAAACACGATAGAGGTCATTCCCGCCCCCGAGGGCGAGGAAATGCGCTAGATCGCCTTGGCTCCCTGCTTGTTGCGTTCGAGCAGTGCCTTGACGGTTGCGTCGGTCACCTTGCCGTCCGGCTCCTGGCCGATCGACTTCTGGAAGTTCTTGATCGCGGTCACCGTCTTGGCGCCCATTTCGCCATCCGGCGTCCCGGCGTCGAAGCCGTTATTGTTGAGGATCGCCTGGATGTTGCGGACCGCCTTCTTCATGTCGACGCTCGCCGTCTTCAGGCCCGTTCCCGCCCATTCATCCGGAATGTCGATGGTATTGCTACGGTGGTCGAGCGGCTCCGGCTTCCAGAGATCGGCCTTGGCGCGGGCGCGTTCGAGCTGGTCGGGCTTCATGGCTTTGGACACTTCGTCGCGCTTCTGCGCCGCATCCTTGTCGCCGGCCTTGGCGGCGATCGCAAACCATTTGTAGGATTCTTCGAGATCCGCCGGAACGCCGTTGCCCCTCGCACAGAGGATCGCCAGGTTGAACTGGCTGTCGGTGATGCCGAGGTTGGCGGCCTTGGTGAACCACGAGGCCGCCGTCGCATAATCCTGCTGGCCCAGCGCGCCGGAGGCGTAGAGCACGGCGAGATTGTGCATGGCGCTGGCATTGCCCTGGTTCGCAGCCTGTTCGTAGAAGCCCTTGGCCCTGGCGATGTCGCGTTCGACGCCGTTGCCCTTCTCGTACATGCTGCCGAGCCGGTATTTCGCCGGCGCAAAACCCTTGTCGGCCGAAAGCTGGTACCAGCCTGCGGCCTGCTTCTGATCGACCGTGATGCCGTTGCGGCCGTCCGAATAACGCGCGCCGATCTCAAACAGCGCCAGCGCATCGCCGCTCTGCGCCGCATCGGCAAGCGATTTCGGCTGGATGGTATCGGGACTGGTGATAGCGGCCTGCGGGCCGGATGCGGCCGGCGTGTTCGGGACGAAGCCCGATGTCTCCGCCGCAGCACCCGATGGGGCGGCCGGGGCAAGCGTCGCCGCCCCCTCGCCATCGAGCGGCGTTGCGTCGGTCAGATGATCGCCGGCAACCGGCGGGGCTGCTTGCGGCTGTGCCTGCTCGCCGGCCGGTGGCGTCGCCTCCGCTGCGGGAGCGGCCATGTCTGCCGCATTGTTCTCCGGCTGGGCGGGTGTCACCTCAGGCGAGGCCGGCTGCGGGCTTTCCGTCGCGCCGGTCAGCGCCGAGACCTCGGCCGGCGCCTGCGGCGCGCTCTCGCCGCTCGTCAGCGTTCTCGCAAGCGGAAAGGCCATGATCGCGAGCAGCACGGCACCGACTGCCAGCAGGATCGGCCGGCGGTAGCGCGAAAAGGCGCTGGTCTTGCCTGTCTTATCCGTCTTGTCGGAAATCTTGCCGGCCTTGTCGGCAGCCTTCTTCTCGCCTTTGACGGCTGCCTGTTTCGGATTGGCGTCCACCTCCATCGCGGCCGCCTGAGCGGCGCGGCGGGCAGCGGCGATATAATCGGCGCGATCGGTTTCGGCGGCAGGTTTGCCGCGTGCCGCACTCTGGCTGGCGCGGACCCGCTCGAGGATCTTCTTGACGTCCGGTGCGCCCGAGCCCGGCTCGAGCAGTTCGTTGGACGCGTCGGTCGGCACCACGTCGGCGGGATCGATCGACGGCGCGGGGTCGATCATCGGGCGTTCGGTTGCCCGGCTCTCGGTCTTCTTGCCGGGCAGCAGCCGTTTGCCGAGACTGGCGAGCAGACTGGCCTTTGCCGGTGCCTGCCAGCGCTGGAGTAGCAGCCTCCGATGTTCTGGTCGCGGCTTCAATGGCGATCGCGCTTGTTCCGCTCATGGCGGTTGCCTGCGCCGGGGCGGCAGGTTCGGCGGCGACCTCGGCGGTGCGGATGACCGGGGAGGCCTTCGCCGTCACGACAGCGGCCGGCGCCTTGTTCATCTCGGCCTCGGCCACCATCAGCGCATAGGGATCGACATCGAAATCGACCTCGGCCAACGGCATTTGGGCGGCCGGCCGTCCGCGCTCTTCCATGCCGTCGAGGCGGTCGGCGATATGCACCAGCGTCTCGTGCAGCGCCTTGAAGGTCTTGTGCGTGCGTTCCTCGCTATCGCGGCTGATATCCTCGAGATGGCGCAGATCTTCGGCGAGAGCCGTCAGCGCCGACATGTCGGCGGCGGGCACGCCGCCCTGCGCGGCGCCATTGCGCGAATAGGCCTCGACGACGGCTTCCGCCGCCTGGCGCGCTGCCTCGATAATATATTCGTCGCTCGTCGCCATATAATCTTCGATCGCGCCCATGCGCCGGTCGAGATCGGCGGGGATCGCAGCGCTTTCGCGCGGCTCGCTCATCAGGGCCGAAAGATTGGCGATCTGGTCTTCGAGGTTCTTCAGCGCGTGCGGATCGGTCGGCGCTGCCGCCGTGCTCTCTTCCAGCCGGGCGGCGATGTCGCTCAGCCGTCCTTCGAGGCGCCGGAAGGCACCGTCGTCGACCGCAGCGGCCGGCGCCGGCGGCTGATGGGCCATCTCGTCGATGCGTCGGGCGAGATAATCGAGCCGCTGCGCCAGCACGTCGTTGACGGCGCCGTTCTCGAGCGCGTCGATCTTGCGGGAAATGTCGGAAAGCGGTCCGGTGAGGTCGGGCTGCGGCGCGGCCTTCTGGGTGTGCTCCAGCAGATAGGACAGATGTTCCAGCCGTTCGTCGAGCCGCGACGTCGCTTCCGCCTTGCTCAGCTCCTCGACGCGAGATGTCAGCGCCTCCAGCCGCAGCGCCAGCTCGTCATCAGGCGTTGCACGATTGGCCGCATCATGGCTCATCAGGTCGATCTGGTCGGCGAGCGCCGAAAGCCGGCCTTCCAGCCGCTGCATCAGCCCCGGATCGTTGGCGGCGGCCGCGCGTCCGCTGGCCGCGATCGCCCGGCTGATCTCGTCGAGCCGCATGTCCATGGCTGCGAACTGTTCGGACATCACCCGGTCGTGCGGCTGGATCATGCTGCCGAACTGTTCCATCGCCGTGGCGATGGCGATGAGCTTGTCCTCGAGCGCCCTGACCGCCGGGCTTTCGCCCATGCCGCCGATATGGCGCTTGATGTCGTCGAGCCGGTAGGCGAGCGAAACCAGCTCTTCCTGCAGCCCCTCGGTATCGAGGGCGGCGAGCCGGCTTTCGAAGCCGTCCCAGCGATTTTCCATATGGCGCAGCAGATCCTCGCGCGCCAGCCCGTCCATCAGCGAGCGCAGCTCCTCGAAATCCTCGCGAAGGCCGGCGGCCTCCGGGGCGCTCGAACGGCCGGTCAACTGGGTGATACTCTGGGCAAGGCGGCCCATATCGGCGCGCATGTCGTCGGCGAAGCGGCCGTCTCCGGCATTCGTCTTGATCTCGCGAAGTTCGGCGCGCAGCGCGTTCATCTCGCGGGTGACGCCTTCGGAAATGTCGCGCTTCAGGTCCTGGCGCAGGTTGACAAGCGCCTGGGCGATCTCCGTCATCGTGTCGTCGCCGGCGCGGAAGGCGGGTGCTGCCTGCGGTGCGGGGCGCGGCGCAGGGTCGCGCAATTGCGGGGCCGGCTCGCGTCCGTAGGGCCGCTCACGGCCGGCTTCGAGCGCGCGCTGCCGCTGGCGGATTTCGGCGAGCGGATCCGGCCGCGGCTCGATCGGCGCCCTTGCCGGGCGCGGAGCGCTGGAGCCGGCATAGGGATCGCGCTCGGCGGTTGCCGTGCGCGGCCGCTGTTCGCGCCCGCTGCCCATCAGCCCTTCAATGCGTGCCTCCAGCCCCTCGATCGTGCGGTTCAGCGCATCGAGCGAGGTCCTGTCGGACTGTCGGGAAGGATTTGATCGCGATCCGTTCATCTTCTTGCTCGCTTCGACTGCTCGACCCCTCGTCAGAGCTCGATCCGTGGCTTTTCCGTCTATGGCCAGCGTCTTCACGCGGACCGGAGCATCTTTCATCAGAAGTTAGTCAATTAGACTTTCCTCAAGCTGAACGATGTAGCGGCATTCCTGGGAAACGCGAGACTGGGAAAAGGAATGCGGATTGCTATTGCTCAATCCGCACCTTTCACGAAACGTGGTAAACAAGCCGTTAATGCCGCTGAGAATTTTTTAACGTTTGGGCTCAAAACGCCGTTTCTGGCGGCAATTGCCGGCCAATTGGTCGGATCGGACGGCGATGGCGCGTTCAGGTCGGCCGCTTATACTGCAGCTCGATCTTCACGCCCTCGGGGCCGTAAACGAAGACCTGGCCGAGATCGGTGTCGGGGATATCGTAATATTCGTAGCGATAGCCGCTCGCCTTGATGCGCTCCAGCGCCGGGCCGAATTCGTAAAGGCTGAAGGCGACGTGGTTGAAGATGCCGGGCGGAAAATCGCTGCTGCGCGATGTCAGGCTGAGATGGATGACCGGGCGGTCGTCGAGATAGAGCCAGTGGCCGGGCGAGGGGAAAGGCGGCCGATAGCCTTCCTCGACGCCGAGCACGGTCTTGAAGAAGCCGATCATGCGAGGCGCATCGCGTGTTTCGATGGTGACATGGTCCAGTCGCGGCATCGGTTCCTCCCTGCCAGCTCTTTCGCCGAAACATAGTCTGTTCGCAACCGCCGCGAAAGCGGCCTCTTCTGCGCCGCCGGCAGCTCAGAAGTTCTCCGTCCATGGCCGGACTTCCACTTCCAGCGACCATGCACTGCGGTGCTGGCGAAGCACGTCGATATAGGTCTGGGCGATCGCGTCCGGCAGCAGCGTGCCGTCGGGTTTCTCCGCCCGGTCCGGCCGGATTTCGGAACGCACGCCGCCGTCGATGACGAAATGGGCGACATGGATGCCCATCGGCCCGAGCTCGCGGGCGGCACTCTGGGCAAGGCCGCGCAGCGCGAACTTGCCCATAGCGAAGGGAACCGATTGCGCAAAGCCTTTCACGCTTGCCGAAGCACCGGTGATGAAGATCGCGCCGCGGCCGCGCGGTATCATGTGCTGCGCCGCCTGTTGCGCCACCAGAAAGCCGCCGAAAGCGGTGGTCGCGATCGCCTTTTCCACCTCGGCGGGGTCGAGTTCGGCAAGCGGGCCGCGCACCCGGGCGCCGGCATTGAAGATCACTACTTCTGGCCCGCCGATGGTGGCGGCGGCCTCTTCGAACAGCGCCGCGACGCTGGCAGGCTGCGAAACATCGGCGCTGAACGCGCTGGCGCCTGTTTCCTCCAAGAGCGCCTGGAGCTTTTCGATGTTGCGGGCGGCAAGCCCTACCTTGACTCCGAGCGCCGACAATTGCCGGGCGAGCGACGCGCTGATGCCGGAACCCGCCCCGACGATGAGTGCGCTGGCATAGGGAAAATCGGACATGTGTATCTTCCTGCGTGGATCGTCCGAAAGAGGTAGGAAGTGCCAATGGCTCGTGCCAGCGCCCTGACGGGAATTTCAGTGCGGCTCTCCCGCATCGATCGAATAGGCGCTGATGCGCGAGAGGTGAATGAAGGAAAGGCCGGTCTCCTCGGCCCATTCATTAAAGGCCCGCTGGATCAGCGGCTGATCTTTCTTCGCTGTGCCGGAGGCAGACAGCGGCACGCCCGCCGATCGCAGGCAGGCTAGCACATCGATCGTTGCGACGAAGCTGTCGCGGCCGATGCCGCGCAGGAAATATTGCCCGGTCATGCCGCCGAGCCGGCTGCCGCGTTTGCTCAACAGGTCGAGAAGGCCGATCTGGTCCTCCCGCGGCCAGTCGGCGAAGAAGGCGCCGGCGCTGCCATGTTCCTTCGCCAGTTCCCGGATGAAGGCGGCATTGGCGCGCACCGACATGATCTTGGCGCCGTTGCGGATGATCCGTTCGTCCGAGGTCAGCTCATGCCAATAATCGTCAGGCGCGATATTCAGCATTGCCGGATCGAAACCGGAAAACGCCGCTTCGAAACCCGGCCACTTCGCATCGATCACCTTCTGGACGAAGCCGCTGTAGAAGATACGCCGGGTCATATCGGCGAGGATGCGGTCGTCGGGCATGGCGCGCAGCGTCTCGTGATCCGGTCGATGTTTTTCCAGCATTGCCTGCAGCGCGGCCGCGCCGCCTTTCCGCTGCTCCGCACGCTGCCTTATCGCGTCGAAACTGATCATCCTGAAGCATTCCCGATCTGCCGTTTAAAGAGCCTTCCCGCTTATACGCCGTTCCGCGATGGACAAGGAAGGGGAGATGACGTCTCGTCAGCCAGCAGCAGTTGCGGATTCGCGCCCGCAATTTTTTTCGCGAAAGGCGGCCAAGGTACCGATTTTGACGTTTACGCAAACGTCAATATTTTGTAAGACAGTCCGCGAGGCCGGCGCGACCGGCAGTCGAATGGGAGGAATTTGACAGATGCCAGTCTACAAGGCCCCGGTGAACGATACGCTCTTCGTCCTGAACGATGTGCTGGGCCTCGAACGCTACAATAATCTGCCGGGTTTTGCCGACGCCACGCCCGATATGATTGAAGCGATCCTCGGCGAGGCGGCCAAGGTGGCCGAAGAAGTTCTCTTTCCCGTGAATTATTCCGGCGATCAGGAAGGCTGCACGCGCCACGACGATGCCAGCGTCTCGACGCCGAAGGGCTTCAAGGATGCTTACAAAGCCTATCGCGATGGCGGCTGGATCGGCCTTGCGGTGCCGGAGGAATTCGGCGGGCAGGGGCTTCCCTATACGCTGCATACCGCCGTCGGCGAATATACCTCCGCCGCCAACATGTCGTTGATGATGTATCCGGGCCTGACGCAGGGCGCGATCGCCGCGATTCTCGCCCACGGTTCGACCGAGCAGAAAACCACCTATCTGCCGAAGATGGTGGACGGCGCCTGGACCGGCACCATGAACTTGACCGAGCCGCATTGCGGCACCGATCTCGGCATGCTGCGCACTAAGGCAGTGCCGCAAGGCGACGGCAGCTACAAGATCTCCGGCCAGAAGATCTTCATCTCCGCCGGTGAGCATGACCTGGCCGACAATATCGTCCATCTGGTGCTTGCCCGCATCGAGGGCGCGCCGGAGGGTACCAAGGGCATATCGCTCTTCATCGTGCCGAAATTTCTGGTCGGCAAGGATGGCGCACTTGGCGCCCGCAACGCTGTTTCCTGCGGTGCGATCGAGCGCAAGATGGGCATCCATGCCAACGCCACCTGCGTCATGAATTACGACGAGGCGACCGGCTTCCTGATCGGCGCCGAAAATCGCGGCCTCAACGCCATGTTCGTGATGATGAACGAGGCCCGCCTGATGGTCGGCCTGCAGGGTATCGCCATTTCCGAGATCGCCTATCAGAATGCCGCCAACTACGCCCGCGACCGCATCCAGGGTCGTTCGCTGTCCGGCCCCAAGGCGCCGGATAAGAAGGCCGATCCGATCATTGTCCATCCCGATATCCGCCGGACGCTGATGACCATTCGCGCCTTCAACGAGGCCGGCCGCGCCTTCCTGCTGTGGACGGCGCTGAAATCCGATATCGCCCACCGCGCCACCGACGACAAGGAGCGCCAGACAGCCGACGATATTCTCGGCCTCGTCACCCCGATCCTCAAGGGCGTGATGACCGACAAGGGCTTCGACCATGCCGTCATGGCCCAGCAGGTCTTCGGCGGCCACGGCTATATCGAAGAACACGGCATGAGCCAGTATGTGCGCGATGCCCGCATCGCCATGATCTATGAAGGCGCCAACGGCATTCAGGCGCTCGATCTCGTCGGCCGCAAGCTGGCCTTGAACGGCGGCCGCGCCGCCATGGCGCTGTTCAAAGAGATCGGTGATTTCTGCGAGGAGAACCGCAGCGACGAAAAGCTCTCCTTCTTCACCAAGCATCTGAAGAAGGGCTTGAACGACGTCCAGGCCGCGACCATGTGGTTCATGCAGAACGCCATGGCCAAGCCCGACAATGCCGGCGCCGGCTCGACCGACTATATGCATCTCTTCGGCCTCGTCGTTCTCGGTTATATGTGGGCAAAGATGGCGAAAGCAGCCGAGGACGGCCTTGCATTCGGCGATGGAGCCCGCGAGGATTTCCTGAAGAATAAGCTGATTACGGCGAAATTCTTCATGGAGCGGATCATGCCGGAAACCGCCCTTCGCAAGGCCCGCATCGAAGCCGGCGCCGACACGATGATGGAACTGGCCGCGGAAGCGTTTTGATTGCGTCCCCTTCTCCCCTGCGGGGTCTGAAGGACGGGTCGAGACCTGTGGCTCGACCCAGGCAGAGGTGGCCCGAAGGGTCGGATGAGGGGCCGCAGGCGCGGCTTTCTTCTGGCTCCGGCTTTGCCGGAGACCCCTCATCGCCTCGCTTTGCCCAGGGTCGAGCCACTGGTCTCGACCCGTCCTTCGGACCCCCGCCGGGGAGAAGAGAAAACACGAAATTTACCGGCGCCGCCGCGCCGCCAGGGAGACGAGACAATGACCGAGGTTTTCATTTACGATCACGTCCGCACGCCGCGCGGCCGCGGAAAGAAGGATGGCGCCCTGCATGAGGTGCCGTCCGTCCGCCTGGCGGCCAAGACGCTGGAAGCGATCCGCGATCGCAACGGGCTGGACACTGCGACTGTCGACGACATCATTATGGGCTGCGTCGATCCGGTCATGGATGCCGGCGCCGTCATTCCCAAGGCGGCCGCTTTCGAGGCCGGTTATTCCACCCGGGCGCCCGGCATGCAGATCTCCCGTTTCTGCGCCTCCGGCCTCGATGCCGTCAATTTCGCCGCCGGCAAGATCGCCCAAGGGGCCGACGACATCGTCATCGCGGGCGGCGTCGAAAGCATGTCCCGCGTCGGCCTCGGCATGTCCGGCGGCGCCTGGTTCATGGACCCCTCGGTGAATTTCCCGGCCTATTTCATGCCGCAGGGTGTGTCGGCCGATCTGATTGCCACCAAATACGGTTTCAGCCGAACCGATGTCGACGCTTACGCCGTCGAGAGCCAGAAGCGCGCCGCCCATGCCTGGCAGCAGGGCTGGTTTGATAGATCGGTCGTTCCGGTCAAGGACCAGAACGGCCTGACGATCTTGGATAAGGACGAGCATATGCGCCCCGGCACCGACATGCAGGCGCTCGCCTCCCTCAATCCCTCCTTCCAGATGCCCGGCGAGATGGGCGGCTTCGAAGCCGTCGGCATCCAGGCCCATCCTGAGATCGAGCGCATCAACTATGTCCACCATGCGGGCAATTCCTCCGGCATCGTCGACGGCGCCGCTGCCGTTCTCCTGGGCTCCAAGGCCGGCGGCGAAAGCATGGGGCTGAAGCCGCGCGCCCGCATCAAGGCTTTCGCCAATATCGGCTCCGATCCGGCCCTGATGCTGACCGGACCCGTCGATGTGACCGAGAAGCTGTTGAAGCGGACCGGCATGCGCCTTGCCGATATCGATCTCTTCGAACTGAACGAGGCCTTCGCCGCCGTGGTGTTGCGCTACATGCAGGCCTTCGACATCGACCACACCAGGATCAACGTCAATGGCGGTGCCATCGCCATGGGCCATCCGCTCGGCGCCACCGGCGCGATGATCCTCGGCACCGTATTGGACGAGCTCGAACGCCGCGACTTGAACACTGCGCTGGTGACGCTCTGCATCGGCGCCGGCATGGGCACTGCGACGGTTATCGAAAGGGTCTAATGATGAGCTTCAACACCGGCACGATCGAAACCGAATACGACGAGGTCACCGAACACTGGTCGCCCCGCGTAATCGCTGATCTCAACGGCCAGAGCGTCAAGCTCGCCAAGGTCCAGGGCCAACTCACCTGGCATTCCCACCGTGACGAGGATGAGCTTTTTCTCATCTGGAAGGGAGCGCTGACAATCGAATATCGCGACCGCCCGCGTGTACATCTCAAGGCTGGTGATTTTCACGTCGTGCCGAAGGGTGTCGAGCATAATCCGGTGGCCGAGGAGGAATGCTGGATCGTGCTTTTCGAGCCGTCGCAGACGAAGCATACCGGCGATGTCGTCACCGAAAAGACGAAGACCGTAGACGCACAGCGCAGCCATTTGTCGGATTGATCGGGAAGGAAGCCTAATGACCTACACCAATTTCACGCTCGAAACCGACGCCGATGGCATCGCTCTCGTCACCTGGGACATGCCCGGCAAATCGATGAACGTCTTCACCGCCGAGGTGATGGCCGAACTCGACGCCATCATCGACGCCACCACCGCTGATGCCGCCGTCAAGGGCGTCGTCGTCACCTCCGGTAAATCCTCCTTCTCCGGCGGCGCTGATCTGTCCATGATCAAGTCGATGTTCGGCGCCTATCAGGATGAGAAGGAAAAGAGCCCGGAGACGGCGGTTCAGACGCTCTTCGGCCTAGTCGGGCGAATGTCCGGACTGTTCCGCAAACTTGAAACATCGGGCAAGCCTTGGGTTTCCGCCATCAACGGCACCTGCATGGGCGGGGCTTTCGAACTGTCGCTCGCCTGCCACGGCCGTGTCGCCTCCAATGCCAAGAGCGTCAAGATTGCGCTGCCCGAGGTCAAGGTCGGCATCTTCCCCGGTGCCGGCGGCACCCAGCGCGTGCCGCGGCTGGCCAATGCACAAGACGCGCTGCAGATGATGACGACGGGCCAGTCGCTGACCGGCTCGCGCGCCAAGGCGATGAACCTCGTGCATCAGGTGGTCGAGCCTGATCAACTGATCCCCGCAGCAAAGCAGATGATCAAGGACGGCCTGAAGCCGGTGGCTCCCTGGGACGAGAAGGGCTTCAAGCTGCCGGGCGGCGGCATCTGGACGCCGGCCTCGGCCCAACTCTGGCCGGCCGCACCGGCAATTCTGCGCCGCGAAACATCCGGCAATTATCCGGCCGCGCTCGCCATCCTGAAATGCGTTTACGAAGGCCTGCAGGTGCCCTTCGACACCGGCCTGAAGATCGAGCAACGTTATTTCACCGAGGTGCTGCAGACCCGCGAAGCCTTCTCGATGATCCGTTCGCTGTTCATCTCCATGCAGGAACTCGGCAAGGGCGCCCGCCGCCCGGCAGGCCACGCCAAGACCGAGCTGAAACATGTGGGCGTCGTCGGCGCCGGCTTCATGGGCGCCTCGATCGCCTATGTCACGGCTGCTGCCGGTCTGGCGGTGACGCTGATCGACCGCGACATGGAGGCGGCCGTCAAGGGAAAGGCCGTTTGCGAAGGCCTCGTCAAGGATTCCGTCGGTAAGGGACGGTTTACGCAGGACGAGGCCACAGCCCTTCTTGCCCGCATCACGCCCTCGGCCGACTATGCCGACCTTGCCACTGCGGGTCTCGTCATCGAGGCGGTGTTCGAGGATCGTGAGGTGAAGAAGTCGGTCATCGAGGCTGTTGAAGCCGTGCTGCCCGAAGGCGCGATCTTCGCCTCCAATACCTCGACCCTGCCGATCACCGGGCTGGCGAAGAATTCCAAGCGCCCGGTCGATTTCATCGGCATCCACTTCTTCTCGCCTGTGGAGAAGATGATGCTGACCGAGGTCATCCTCGGCAAGGAGACCGGCGACAAGGCGCTCGCCGTCGCGCTCGATTATGTCGCGGCCATCAAGAAGACGCCGATCGTCGTCAACGACACCCGCGGTTTCTTCGTCAATCGCTGCGTGCTGCGCTACATGTCGGAAAGCTACGACATGCTGATCGAGGGCGTGCCGCCCGCGATGATCGAGAATGCCGCCAAGATGGCCGGCATGCCGGTAGGTCCGTTAGCGCTGAACGACGAGGTCGCTATCGACCTCTCGCTGAAGATCCTCAAAGCCACCGTCGCCGATCTCGGCGAGAAGGCCATCGACCCCAGGCATATGGAGCTCATTTCCCGCATGGTGGAAAAGGAGGGCCGCTTCGGTCGCAAGAATTCCAAGGGCTTCTACGATTACCCGCCGAAACCGGCAAAGAAGTCCCTCTGGCCCGAGCTGAAGACGCTATATCCGCAGAAGAAGGCGGTTGAGGTCGACGTCAATGTGCTGAAGCAACGCTTCCTCGTCACAATAGCGCTGGAAGCCGCCCGCACCGTCGAGGAAGGCATCGTCACCGATCCGCGCGAAGCCGACGTCGGCTCGATCCTCGGCTTCGGCTTCGCACCCTATACCGGCGGAGCGCTGAGCTATATCGACGGAATGGGCGCGAAGGCCTTCGTGGATCTGGCGGAGGAGTTAGCTGGGACTTACGGAGATCATTTCAAGCCGACGCCGCTGCTGAGGGATATGGCTACCAAGGGTGAGACGTTTTATCGGCGGTTTGATCCTTATGCGGGAGCGAAGGTGGCGGCGTAAGCTGTTTAGTGCAGCCGACTCTTACCGTGGTGCCGTGCTTGACCCCTCTGCCCGGCAGGGCAGAGGGGGCGGCCACACCATCCGAGATAGTTCGACTTTCCCGTGCGAACGCCTTGTCACGGACACAATTTCCGATTAAACGTTCTCGCATCGATCTTGCTAGATGAACTTTGAAACGGCGCTTGCGTCGTTCCTGGCGAACTTCCTCCAAAATCGGTTTTCATCGCCGCTCGTGCTTCGGCTCGCGCGGCAATCTTCTATGAACGATTCGAAAAGGATATCGTCATGAGCACTGGTACCGTAAAGTGGTTCAACGCAACCAAGGGCTTCGGCTTCATTCAGCCGGATGACGGCGCTGCCGACGTTTTCGTCCACATTTCGGCCGTTGAACGCGCCGGCATGCGCGATCTCAAGGATGGCCAGAAGCTGTCTTACGAGCTCGTCCGCGACAACAAGTCTGGCAAGATGTCGGCAGACCGCCTCCAGGCGGCATAAAGCCCAGAGCAATTTCCAGGAAAAGTGCGAAGCGGTTTTCCGTCCGGAATTGCGTAGAATAAAAAGCAGCGCGTCCTTTGGACGCGTGGAGCTTTGAAATATCATCTCCCGAGCGTGACCACGGAAGTACTGGCACGGTTCGTTGAGATGGCAGGGAAGGTCGGGTTAGCCCGGCCTTTTTTATTGTGCGGTCAGCCTCGGCCGTATCATCGCAAGGCCGATCGTTCAGCCGCGCGACGCCTCTTCGGCCTCCAGCATCTCCATCACCCGCGCCATCACCGCCCTCGCGGCATCGAGCTCGGTTGCTGTGAAGGCGGAGCCCAACCCATCGGCCCATCCGGCCTGCGCCACCTCGATGACGCCGAGCCGGGCGGCCCCTTCCGCCGTCAGCCGCACCAGCTTGGCCCGCTGGTGCTGCGGGTTGTCGGCATAGGCGATCAGCCCTTCACCCTCCAGCACGTCGGCAAGCCGCTGCACGCCCTGGCGGGCGAGGCCGAGTGCACGGGCAATCTGCGCCACCGACATGTCGCCGCGCCTTGCCGCGGCCAGCACCTGCCATCGCGCGCTTGTCTGTCCCGCAGGCTTTGCCAGCTGATCGCCCGCCGCCGTCAGGTGGCCGGCGAGGCGAAGGGCGGTGATGGAGAAAGCGGAAAAGGCATTCCCCTCCATCGTTCGCTCCGGCCGATTTTGTTTGACAACATGTTGTCGATTCTGTATCTCATTCATAGTGACAACATATTGTCATATCGGAGTGTTGAAGGCAACAGCGAGGCGAGCGCCATGAAGAAGACCTACAAGGGAAGCTGCCATTGCGGCAAAGTGCGCTACGAGGCCGATATGGATCTCGAAGAGGGCACCGGCCGCTGCAATTGTTCGATCTGCGCCAAGCGGCGCTATTGGGGCGCCAACGTCAAGCCGGAGGATTTTCGGCTGATGTGCGACGCGGCTGAGACATCAGATTACCAGTTCAACACGATGAGCGGCCATCACCGCTTCTGCCGCACCTGCGGCGTGCCCGCCTTCGGCGACGGTTATGTCGAGGCGATCGGCGGCGCCTATGTCTCGATCAACATCGCCTGCCTCGACGATATCACTCCTGAGGAACTGGCAACCTTATCAGTCCGTTATTACGACGGCAGGCACGATGCCTGGTGGAACGAGCCTGAAGTGACGAGTTATCTCTGAAGCAATTCCGGCAAAACCGCGTGGCGGTTTTGCGTTCGGAATGACGCAAAGAGAAATGCATCTTGTCGGATCGTCCTCCCGCCGTTCGTCCTCTGTCTATCGTGGAAAAGGAGAACGGTTGTGAAAGACGAAGCCAATGCCAGGCATGAAGAAGAGGCAATCATCGCCATGCTGATGATGCGGGCCAAGGCGCTCGGTGAAAAGAACGCCGAAGAGGCGCTTTCCTATGAGGCCGAGGATTCCGTCGAGTTTTCGCTGGCGCCGCCACTCGTCATCAATGGCAAGGACAAGGCCGGCGTGCAGTCCTGGTTCGATACCTGGGAAGGACCGATCGGCGGCGAAGTGCGCGATGCCAGATTGACGGTCGGCGGCGAAGTCGCCTTCTGGAGTGGTCTCACCCGCATGACCGGCACCAAGACCGATGGCACGCAGGTCGATCTCTGGTTCCGCCAGACCCTCGGCCTCGTCAAGCGGGATGGCCGCTGGCTTGTCGCTCATCAGCACGCTTCCGTCCCCTTCGCCATGGATGGCAGCGGCCGCGCATTGCTCGATCTCGAGCCGTGACGTCTCCTCGGATGTCAGGCCGCATTCTCCGCCGTCTTCCGCCGGCCGGCGCGTACTCCCATGATCCCGACGCCCATCAACAGCAGAATCACAATCGCGTAGATGTCTGTCGTCAGCGCATAACCGGCCGATTTCGCCAGGAACCCGGCAAGGATCGCCGGCAGGCTGAAGGCGAGATAGCTCTGAACGTAGAAGGCCGACAGCAGCCCGGCCCGCTCATCCGCCTTGGCGAGCGGCATGATGGTGCCGATCGAGCCGAGGAAATTGGTTCCGAAACCGGCGCCGGTGAAGACGGTGCCGATGAGCAGCAGCGGCACATTGGCGAGATGCACGCCGGCAACGATCGTCAGAATGCCGAGCGTCTTGGCCGATACGCCGAAACCGAGATTGGCCGAGGCCGACTTGCCGCGCCTGAGATAGACGCTGATCGCTCCGCTTGCCATTAGCGCAGTCACGACGGCCCCGCCGGTCAACGGTGCGCTACTGCCGGTGGTGCTGGCGACCAGCGACGGGACCAGCGAAAGATAGAAGCCGGCGAGCGTCCAGTTGGCGATGTTGATCGGCGTCACCAGTGACAGCGACCGTTTCGCCTGCGCGGGAATGGCGACTCTCGGAATCAGCGAGCCGAGGGCGCCCGGCCGCGTGCCGCCGGTCTCATGCGTCAGCCAGATCGCGGCTGCCAGCAGCGTGAAGGCGAGAAGCAGCAGCGCATAGATCAGATGCATCGGGAAGGGGCCGTATTGGATCAGGGCGCTGGTGCCGACCGCGCCCACCGCCATGCCGCAAAGCGGCGCGATCGAATTGACAATCTGCCCCTTTGCCCGGTCGACATCGACGAGCGCGGCGCCGAGCGACGCGCCGGCGATCCCGGTCGCAATACCCTGGACGATCCGCGCCGCAATCAGCCAGCCGGGGCCGCTGGCGACGACGAAGAGGCCCATGGCGATGATTTCAAGCATCAGGGCGAAAAAGATCACCGGCTTGCGGCCGAGATGATCCGAGAGCGAACCGGCCGTCAGGAGCGCTGCCAGCAGCGCGAAGGCGTAGACGGCGAAGACCACCGTGATCAGCACCGGCGATAGCGAGAAGTTTTCCTGATAGATCCGATAGAGCGGCGTCGGCGCCGCGGAGGCCCCGAAAAAGGTGGCGAGCGTCAGCGCATGGAAACCGATCGAGGGGTGCGGCGCATTCTCTGTGGATTTGGCTGCGGCGACCATATATAAGCCCCTTAAAGCTAAGCCGTTGCGTTAGCTCCATGTAAGGCGAGTGCATCGTAAAGGCAAATTCTTTGCGTTTATGGTTCTGTCAAAGATTTTGAACCATGAGCGTGTAATGCATGTCGCCCGGAAGGTTCCGGGATAGAAGGTCGGGATGCAGGCATGGCAATGAAAGAGATCTCCGTCCGGGCGGCAGAAGCGCCCGGGTTCAGGCATCGGTGCACAAAGCGGTCCGCGAGTTGCTGGCCGAGATGAACCGCGCCGAGGTGACCATCCCGCTGATCGCCGCCAGTGCGGGTGTGACGCCGTCGACCATCTATCGCCGCTGGGGTGACCTGCAGGAGCTTCTTGCCGATGTCGCCGTCGAGCGGCTGCGGCCGGATATGCAGCCGGTTGATGCCGGCAGCGGCAAGGCCGATCTTCAAGCCTGGGCCGAGCAATATGCCGAGGAAATGTCCTCCGGGCCGGGCCGCGAAATGATCCGGGACGTGCTGGCGGCGCAGGCGGGCGCCAATGCCTGCAAATGCTGCGAATATACCCGCCAGCAGATCGTTGTCATCGCCGAGAGGGCAAAGGCCCGCGGCGAGGCCCTTCCGGATGTCGATCGCATTATGGATGAGGTCGTGGCACCGATCATGTACCGCATCCTGTTCGGCGACGTACCGGATGCCGCGCGGGTGCGCGATCTCGTCTCGCGCGTCATGACCACGACGGATTGAGCCTGGCTCTTACTCCGCGGCCGTGCGCTTGAGGCCGGAAATCTGGGTGATATAGGCGCGCAGGGCGGCTGGCCGCACCGGCTTGTGCTGGACGGCGATGCCGTATCGCTCGGCCTCGCTGCGCACTTCAGGCGTGCGGTCGGCGGTAACAAGCAAAGCGGGGATATCGGCGCCGAACTGCCGGCGCAGGTGCAGGATCGCGGCGATGCCGGTGCCGTCGTCGAGATGATAATCGGCGATGGCGAGATCCGGCGGCCCGTCACGGCCGTCGCCTGATATCACGTCGGCGAGGCCATCAAGCGCCTTGACCTCGCAGCCCCAGCCGCTGAGCAGCAGCCGCATGCCTTCGAGGATCTTCGGCTCGTTGTCGATGCAGAGGATCTTCAGCCCCTTGAGCGGCTGCCCCGGCCGGTCGGCGGGCGTGACGGCCGCCGCCGCCTCGGCCGGGCGCGAGATGTCGAGCGGCATGGCGATGCGGAATTCCGTGCCCCTGCCATGCGTCGAGTGCAACTCCACAGGATGGTTGAGCACCCGGGCGATGCGGTCGACGATCGACAGGCCGAGCCCGAGGCCGGAGGCGGTTTTTGCCCCTTCGTCCAGCCGGGCGAATTCCTTGAACACCGTGCGGAATTTCGACGGCGGAATGCCGATGCCGGAATCGATCACCTGGATGATCACCTGGTTGCCACGCCGCCGCGCACCGACCAGCACCTTGCCGGTGATCGTGTATTTGATCGCGTTGGAAACGAGGTTCTGCACCAGCCGGCGCAAAAGGTTAGGGTCGGAGCGCACCCTGAGCGACGTCGGCATGACCACCAGCTTCAGCTGTTTTTCGCGGGCGATCGGTGCGAAATCGGTCTCGATCCGCTCCAACAGGTCGGAAAGCGCGACGGCAGCGAGCCGCGGCCGCATCGCGCCGGTATCGAGCCTGGAGATATCGAGCACCGCGCCGAGGATGGTTTCGACCGATTCCAGCGCCGAATCGATATTGCGCACGATCGGGCTGTTTTCGGATTGCGCCATGCGCTCGACCAGTGCCGAGGAATAGAGCCTGGCGGCGTTCAGCGGCTGCAGGATATCGTGGCCGGCGGCGGCGAAAAATCGGGTCTTGCCGATATTCGCCTCGTCGGCGGCGGCCCGCGCCTCGGCGAGTTCGTGGTTGACGCGGGTAAGCTCCGCCGTGCGTTCGGCGACGCGCTGCTCCAATGTCTCATTTGCCTGTTTCAGCGCCTGGTCGGCGCTGACGCGCTGGGTGATATCGGTGAAGGTGGCGACAGTACCCTTGTCGGGCATGGCGTTGGAGCGTACCTCGATAATCCGCTCGCCGCCGCTGAGCACCAGTGCGAAGGGTTTGTCGAGCGTCAGGAAATGCCGCACCGTCTGATTGAGATCGCCGGGTGCGATGTCGCCACGCTGGCTGAGCGTGGTGACGATGTCGGCGAGAGGAAAGCCGACCTGACCGGCACTTTCCGGCAGATCCAGCAATTGCCGGAAGCGCCGGTTCCAGATGGTCAGCCGGTTGGAACTGTCGAAAACCGCAATGCCCTGATCCATCTGCGAAAGTGCGGTCTGCAGCATGTCCTGGTTATATTGCAGCGCCTCGCTCGCCTGGTCGAGCAGCCAGGCGGTGTCGGACGAGGCATCCTCGATCTTTTGCAGGATCAGGGACAGCACCAGCCGGGCCGAAGATGACCCGATGGCGCTGCCGAGCAGTTGTTCGCTGAAATGGATCAGCGCCATGTCGGCCGGCTGATCGTCCTCCAGCTTGCGGCCGGAGCTTTGCTCATAGGTCGTCAACGAGCGCTGCATGCGCTCTTCGCCGAGATAACGCGAGATCGCCGCCTTGAGGTCGCCGACACTGATGCGGGTCTTCCAGCCGCGCGTGGCGAATTGTGAGCGCGAATGGCGTTTGACGAAGATGCCGGCCTGGATGCGTTCCAGCGGCCTGGCATTGCGGGTGAGCGAGCCGACAATGAAGAAGGCGGTGTTGACGAGCAGGCTCATCACGGTGGCATTGACCAGCGGATCGGCGTCAGGCGCGGCAAACAGCGTCGTGCCCGGAAAGATGAAGCCGAGCACGGCGCTCGCCACATAAGAATAATCGGGGCCGCCGAGCGAGGGCAGGAACAGCAGGTAGATCCAGATGATGAAGCCGGAGGCAAGCCCGAGGATCGCGCCGCGCGCATTCGCCCGCCGCCAGATCAGCCCGCCGAATAGCGCAGGGGCGATTTGCGCGATTGCGGCGAAGGAAAGAAGGCCGATCGATGCAAGGCCGGTGGTGCTGTCCGTCGAGCGGTAATAGGCGTAGCCGAGCAGCAGCACGGCGAAGATCGCACTGCGGCGGATGTTGAGCAGCGTCTTGGCGAAATCGTCGCGTTGGCTGGCGCGGCCGGCAAGTTTGCGCCTCAGGAAGATCGGCATGATGATGTCGTTCGACACCATGATCGATAGAGCCACGGAATCGACGATCACCATCGCCGTTGCGGCGGAAAAACCGCCGATGAAGGTGATCAACGACACCACGGGCATTTCACCGGCAAGCGGCAGCGACAGCATGTAGAAATCGGCATTGCCCGTGCCGCCGAAGGTCAGCAGCCCGCCGATCGCCACCGGCAGCACGAAGATATTGATTGATAGGAGGTAGGTGGGAAACAGGAAGCCTGCGAGTTTCAGCTGTTTCGGCGTCCGGTTTTCAACGACCGTCACGTGGAATTGCCGCGGCAGCAGGATGATCGCGAAGGCCGACAACAGGATCAAAGTGATCCAGCGGCTGATCGGCGTGTGGTAACTCAGCGCCGACATGACAAGCCTGTTGTCGACAGTCTTTTGCCAGAGATCGCTCGGGCCGTCGAAGAGAAACCAGATGACGCAGACGCCGGCCGTCAGGAAAGCGACGAGCTTCACCACCGATTCCATCGAAACGGCAAGGATGAGGCCGTCCTGGTGTTCCGTCGCATCGGTATGGCGCGTGCCGAACATGATGGCGAAGCAGGCAAGCACTAGCGTTGCCAGCAGTGGCAGGTCGAGGAAGTAGAGATTGCCGCTGCCGATGCCGTAATCGGACGGATTGACCATGGCGCTGACGGTGCTGGAGATCGCCTTCAGCTGCAGCGCGATATAGGGAATGGTGCCGATCAGCGAGATCAGCGCGACGATGGTGGCGACCGTCGGGTTTTTGCCGTAGCGCGCGGCGACGAAATCGGCAGCCGAGGTGAGTTTCTCGGCCTTGGCGAGTTCGATGATGCGGCGAAGCAGCGGCATGCCGAGCGTGAAGACCAGAATGGGGCCGATATAGATGCCGGCAAATTCCAGGCCGCGCTGCGCGGCAAGCCCGACGCTGCCGAAATAGGTCCAGGAGGTGCAATAGATAGCCAGGCTCAGCGCATAGACCACCGGCCATCCGCCTTCGAGCGCACCCGGGCCGCGCTTCTTGCGGTCGCCATAGCTTGCCACGGCGAAAAGCAGGAGCAGATAGCCGAAGGCAGACGCGAATATGACCCAGCCTGGAAGCATTGACCCTCCGCCGGCGGAAAACCCGTCGGGACCTCCCGCAACCCATTCAGCTTAAGTCATTTCAGACGCGTTGAAAATTCCCGCCCGTCTAGGCCTTAAGTCAAAGACCGCCGGGGGTATCGCCAAATAATTGCGATTGCCGATTGATTAATCGCAATGAAGATGTAGCTAATGAAATCCATCGCATACTGTCTGAAATGGATCGAAGGGAGACGGATCCGATGCTCAACGAATTCAAGGCCTTTATCGCCCGCGGCAATGTCATGGATCTTGCAGTCGGCGTCATCATCGGCGGCGCCTTCGGCGGCATCGTCAAATCTCTGGTCGACGACCTGATCATGCCGATCGTCGGCGCCATTTTCGGCGGCTTCGATTTTTCGAATTACTTCCTGCCGCTCTCGTCAGCCGTCAACGCGCAGACACTGGCCGCCGCCCGCGCGCAAGGGGCCGTCTTTGCATATGGCAGCTTCCTCACCGTGCTGATCAACTTCCTGATCCTTGCCTGGATCATCTTCCTGATGGTCAAGGGCGTGAACTATCTGCGCCTGCAGGTCGAGCGCCAGGAGAAGGCCGCACCGGAAGAGCTGCCCGCGCCGCCGGCTGATGTTCAGCTGCTGACGGAGATCCGCGATCTGCTGGCCACACGCCCGGCCGTCTGACCGGGCTTCGGCCCGCTGTCGGGTGGGCCGCCATCCATCACGAAAATCGATATTCCATCACTGGATATCATGGGATTTGCCGGCGCAATTCCACTATGAATGCGGAAACCGGAGATATGCATGTCGATCGTGAAGAGCCTCAGCCCGCGCGCCATGGCGGCGCCAGAAAGCGGGATCGTCGAAGTTGTCAATTATGCCCGCGGCCGCGAAGGCTTGCTGCCGCTCTGGGTGGGTGAAGGCGATCTGCCGACGCCCGATTTCATCAGCAGGGCGGCGATGGATGCGCTTGCTTCGGGCGAGACCTTCTACACCTGGCAGCGGGGCATTCCCGAGCTTCGCCAGGCGCTTTCGGATTATTATTTCAGACATTTTGGACTCCGACTTCCGGTCGAGCATTTCTATGTCACCGGTTCCGGCATGCAGGCGATCCAGATCGCCGTGCAGACGCTGACCTCACCGGGTGACGAGTTCGTTTATCTCACCCCCGCCTGGCCGAATATCGCCGCCGCCCTGGAGATCGCGGGTGCGCGCTCCGTCGGCGTCGAGCTGCAGTTCGAGGGCGGCAAATGGGCGGTCGATCTCGACCGCGTCGAAGCCGCCATCACCCCGAAGACGAGGGGCATTTTCGTCAATACGCCGTCGAACCCGACGGGATGGACGGCGACGAAGAAGGATCTTGCCGATATGCTGGCGCTGGCCCGCCGGCACGATCTCTGGATCATGGCGGATGAAATCTACGCGCTCTATTACTTTGCCGGCGGTCGGGCGCCCTCTTTCCTCGATGTGATGGAGCCGGACGACAAGATCATCTTCGTCAATTCCTTCTCGAAGAACTGGTCGATGACCGGCTGGCGCGTCGGCTGGATCGTCGCCCCGCCCGAGATGGGCCAGGTGCTCGAAAACCTGATCCAGTATTCGACATCGGGCGTGGCGCAGTTCATGCAGAAGGGTGCCGTCGCAGCCCTCGATCAGGGCGACGATTTCGTTGCCGCCAATATCGCCAAGGCGGCCCGTTCCCGCGATATTCTCTGCGATGCGCTTGTCGCCACCAACCGCGTCGAGACGCTGAAGCCGGACGGCGCGCTTTATGCCTTCCTGAAGATCGACGGTGTCACCGACAGCCGCAATGCTGCCATCGATATCGTCGACAAGACAGGCGTCGGCCTTGCCCCCGGAACCGCTTTCGGCGCCGGCGGTGAACTCTTCCTGCGCGCCTGTTTCCTGCGCGATCCCGCCCAAATGGCGGTCGCGGCCGAGCGCCTCTGCGACTATATCCTCAAGCGCTGAGAACCGGTTCGGTCGGCGATTTCGTGCCGGAATCGGCCGATCGATAAAACTTGAGCAAAGCCTGAAATCGGCCTCTAACCACGACTGCAAACATACTGGTTCAAAGGGCCTCGAACGGCCATTCGATAAGAAAAATGGAAAGAAAAACCGGGCCTGATGCCCCTGCTATAAAACAAGGCAGGGATGCGGGACATGGCGGTTTTGGTGACGGGCGGCGCCGGATATATCGGCAGTCACATGGTTTGGGCGCTCCTCGATGCGGGTGAGGATGTGGTCGTGCTCGACCGTCTCTCCACCGGTTTTCGCTGGGCCGTGGCGCCGGCGGCGCGTTTCTATCTCGGCGACGTCGCCGACCCCGATATCCTGAAGAAGATCTTCATCGAAAACGACATCGAGGCGATCATTCATTTCGCCGGCTCCGCTGTCGTGCCCGTGTCGGTGGCCGATCCGCTCTCTTATTACGACAACAATTCAGGCAAGACCCGGGCGCTGCTCTCCGCGTCTGTCGAAGCCGGGATCCGCAACTTCGTCTTCTCGTCGACCGCGGCGGTCTACGGTCAGCAAAAGACCGACCTGCCGGTGAAGGAGACCGCCCCCTCAATCCGGAAAATCCTTACGGCCAGTCAAAGCTGATGACCGAATTTATGCTGCGCGATGCCGCCGCCGCCTATGATTTCAATTATGTCGCGCTTCGCTACTTCAACGTCGCCGGCGCCGATCCCGACCATCGCGCCGGCCAGTCGACCTCAGGCGCCACCCACCTCATCAAGGTTGCCTGCGAAGCAGCGCTCGGCAGGCGTGACAGCGTCAGCGTCTATGGCATCGATTATCCCACCCATGACGGCACCGGCGTGCGCGACTACATCCATGTCACCGATCTTGTCGATGCCCATCTGAAGGCGCTGCAGCACCTGCGCCGGGGCAAGGGCTCGCTGGTTGCGAACTGCGGTTATGGCAGCGGCTATTCCGTGCTTGATGTGCTGAACATGGTCACTCGCCTGCACGGACATTCCTTCAAGATCCACATGGCGCCACGGCGCGCGGGCGATTCGGCCAGCGTCGTCGCCGACGCTTCGCTCGCCCGGCAGGTGCTCGACTGGAAACCCAGACACGATTCTGCTCGAAACCATCGTCCAGAGTTCGCTCGACTGGGAACTCTTCCTCTCGAACCGAAACGTCGACGACCTGCACAGCATCCACCGGGCACTCGCAGCCGCTTCGTTTTGAGCGGCGTGAGAGCTGTTCACCGCGCCGTGCCTGCATGCCGTCAGGTGAACAAGGAATGATCAAGCTTTCTCTGGCCGGCTCTGGCCGACGGAAAAGGGAAGATGAACAACTTTCTTGCCTCATTGCGCCTGCAAAAAGACAATCCGACGCTTCTGACGGCGCAGTTCCAGGCCCTGTCATCGCAGATCCCCATTCTTTATATCCTGCTGGTCATCAACGCCCTTGCGGTGGCGATCACCCACCTCAAATCCGCGCCGCTCTGGCTCTCGCTCCACATTCCCGTGGCCTTGAGCATCGTCTGTGTCTTCCGTCTTTGCTGGTGGGAGATCAGGGGCAGGGAAAACGTCACAGCCGAGCGCGCCTACCGGCTGATGAAGATCACCATATCGGGCGCCGGCATCCTATCTGTGGCTCTCGGCAGTTGGGCGATCGCGCTTTACCAGTATGGCGATGCGTCCCAGCAGGGCCAGATTGCCTATTTCCTCGTCGTCACCGGCATTTCCTGCATCTTTTGCCTGATGCATTTGCCGATGGCGGCAGCGCTGACCACGGTCATCACCTTCTCGGCCATGGTCGCAACCTTCATGTTCTCGGGCAATCCTGTTTTCGTCGCGACGGCCGTCAGCGGCGTCTTCCTGATCCTGCCCTTCCTCAGGGTGATCAACAGCTATTTCCAGAATTTCGCCGGCCTGGTGCAACTGACCGAGGAGCTGAAGCAGAAACGGGCGGAAGCCGAGGAACTGAACCTCGTCAACAGCCGCAACGCGCTGCAGGACCAGCTGACGGGCCTGGCCAACCGCCGCAGCTTCTTTCTCTCGCTGGAAAATCGGCTTGAGAAGGATCCGTCGGCGCCGCCCGTTCTCGGCATTCTCGATCTCGACGGCTTCAAGCCCGTCAACGATGTGTTCGGCCATTCCGCCGGCGATCTGGTGCTCAAGGAGACGGCCCGCCGTTTCGCCGCGCTGGTCGGCGAAGAGGGCATCGTCTCCCGCCTCGGCGGCGACGAGTTCGGCATCATTTTCCCCTGTTCGATGACACGCCAGGCGATCGCCGATCTCGGCCAGGCGCTCTGCGCCGCCGTCCGCGACCCCTACGAAATCCCCGACGGCTCGGTCCGCGTTTTCGGTTCCTGCGGCATCGTCTATCCCGAGATCGGCAGATACACCGCCGAGGATCTCTACGAGAAAGCCGATTTCGCCCTCTACCAGGTCAAGAGCAAGCGCAGCAGCGGCGTCGAATTCTTCTCGGCCGAGCACGAGAAGATCCTGACCCAGCGCCACCTGATCGAGCTCGAGCTGCAGGCGAGTGATTTTGTCAGCGAATTGAAACTCGAATATCAGCCGATCGTCGAGTTGAAGAGCGGCCGCGTCGTCGGTTACGAGGCACTTGCCCGCTGGGACAGCGCCCGCTTCGGCCGCATCAGCCCCGAAGCTTTCATTCCCGCGGCCGAGCGCACGGCCGTCATCGGCCGGATGACACGCATCCTTTTTGCCAAGGCGCTCGAAGCGCTGGCGATCATTCCACGCCATCTCAAGCTCTCCTTCAATCTCTCGGCCCGCGATATTTGCGATCATGAGACATCGATGGCGCTGATTGGCATGATCACCCGCTCCGGCCTCGATCCGCGGCGCATTGAATTCGAGATCACCGAGACCGCGCTGCTTTCCGATTTCGTCGCCGCCGACCAGGTCATCGCCATGCTGCGCGCGGCCGGCATCTCCATCGCGCTTGACGATTTCGGCACCGGCTATTCGAGCCTGAGCCATATCCATCGTCTCGGCTTCGACAAGCTGAAGATCGACAAGGCCTTCGTGATGAATTTCGATCGCGACGCCCGTTGCATGAACATCACCCGCTCGGTCGCCAATCTCTGCCAGAATCTCGGCATTGCCTCCGTTGCCGAAGGCGTCGAAAGCGAAGAGGTTGCCGAGGGATTGAAGGCGATGGGCGTTTGCCTGGCGCAGGGCTATCATTTCTCGCGGCCGCTGCCGCTGGAGCTTGCCATCGACTATGCCGCCCGCTGCGAAGCCGAAGCCGTCGCCCGCAATTCGCTATCGGCCTGACCTGATCGATCTCGCCTGTTGTAAATCGACTGGAGCCACGCTGCTTCGTCGTCTATTCATGGTCTCGAGCCTTTCCGGGCAGAATGCTTCAAGCCGGCCGGGAAAGGCTCCAGCAGCGGAGGTGAACCATGCAGGACGGCGAAGTCATCATTGAACAGCAGGGCACTGCCGGCATCATCCGGCTCAACCGGCCGCGGGCGCTGAACAGCCTGACGCTGCCGATGATCCGGGCGATCACCGAGGCCCTTCATGGCTTTGCCTCTGATGCAGCGGTGGCGAGCGTCGTGGTGGCGGGGGAGGGCGAACGCGGCTTCTGCGCCGGCGGCGACATCCGCGCCCTGCATGAAAGCGCCCGCACCGGCGACGGCCTTGCGGGCGCCTTCTGGCGCGAGGAATTCCGCCTCAACCATCAGATCGCCGTCTACCCCAAACCCTATGTCGCGCTGATGGACGGCATCACCATGGGTGGGGGCGTCGGTCTGTCGTCGCATGGCCGCCACCGCATCGTCACCGAGCGCACCCGGCTTGCCATGCCCGAAACGGGCATCGGCTATGTCCCCGATGTCGGCGCCACCTGGCTGCTGCCGCGCGCGCCGGGCGAAGCCGGAACATGGCTCGGCCTGACCGGGCTCGATATTGGCGCCGCCGACGCGATCCATGCGGGGCTTGCCGACCGTCAGATCGCGTCCGCGCGGCTCGGCGCGGTGATCGAGGCGCTGTCGGCCCTGCCGCGCGGCAGCTCGTCCAGCGATGTCGATGCGGCGCTGCAGGAGCTTTCGGAGCCTGCGGGAGAAAGCCGGCTCAGGCAGAATGCCGCCATGATCGATCGCGCCTTCCGTTTCGACAGTGTCGAGGAAATCCTGGCAGCGCTTGCCGGGGAGGAGGGTGACTTCGCCGCCGAGACCCGCCGGGTGCTGTCGACCCGTTCGCCGACCAGCCTGAAGCTGGCTCTGGCGCTGCTCAGAGCCGGCCGCCGCAGCACCTCGCTTGCCGAATGCCTCGGTCGTGAACTCGGCGCCTGCCTGCAGATGCTCGATAACCCCGATTTCTTCGAAGGCATCCGCGCCGCCGTCATCGATAAGGACCGCAATCCGAAATGGTCGCCGGCAAGTGTCGAGGCGGCGACGGTCGAGCGCTTCCTGAAACCGGCCGAGCCGCCGCTTTTACTCTGACTTCGTCTGATTATCGCCACATGCCGCGCATGCGGGCGCCGACATCGATGCGCACCTGCCGCGCCTGCGCTTGCGCCGCCGCCTCGGATTTCACCTGCGGCCAGCTGCAGGCCTCGAAGAACTGCAGCAATGTTGCCGGAATGAAGCGGCTGCGCGAGGCATAGACGTGCCGGTCGCCCTGGGCATTCTGCCCGTAGGTGAAGAAGCGCTGCGGCACCACGAGGTCGAGACCATCTCGGGCGCGCGTCATTGCCACATAGAGCAGGCGGCGTTCCTCCTCGATTTCGGCGGTGGCGCCGACGGCGAGGTCGCTCGGAATGCAGCCGTCGACGACGTTCAGCATGAAGACCCTCGTCCATTCCTGGCCCTTGGCGGAATGGATAGTCGACAGGATGAGGTAGTCCTCGTCGAGCAGCGGCACGCCGGCCTGGTCGCTGGTCGCATCCGGGGGATCGAGGGTGAGTTCGGTGAGGAAGCGCTCGCGCGAGGCATAACCGCCGGCAATCTGCTCGAGCTGCAGCAGATCGGCCTGCCGCGTCGCGGCATCCTCATGCAGCCGCTCCAGATGCGGCGCGTACCATTGCCGCGCCAGCTCGATTTCCGCCGGCCAGCCGGCCTTGCCCGATTTCATCTCCTGCAGCATGGTAACGAATGCCGTCCAGTCCTCGCCGGAGCGCGGTGGCGCCGGCATGGCGGCCAGCGCAGTTATCGGGCTCGCATCCTCGGCCATCAGGTCGAGCGCCTTCTGCGCCGTCGACGGCCCGACGCCCGGCAGGATCTGCATCAGCCGGAAGCCCGCCACCCGGTCTCGCGGGTTCTGCGCGAAACGCAGCGCCGCCAGCATGTCCTTGACATGGGCGCTGTCGAGAAACTTCAGCCCGCCGAACTTGACGAAGGGAATGTTGCGCCGGGTCAGCTCGACCTCCAGCGGCCCGCTGTGATGCGAGGCGCGGAACAGCACCGCCTGCTGCTTGAGCGTCAGGCCTTCCTCGCGGTTGTCGAGCACCATGTCGGCGACATAACGCGCCTGGTCGGCCTCGTCGCGCACGGTGACCAGGCGCGGCCGCTCGGCCGATTGTCGCTCGGTCCAGAGGTTCTTGGTGAAGCGCTCCGAGGCAAGATCGATGACGGCGTTGGCGGCCGCAAGGATCGGCTGCGTCGAGCGGTAATTGCGGTCGAGCGTGACGATATTGGCGGCCGGGCTGAAGGCGGCGGGAAAATCGAGGATGTTGCGCACCGTCGCCGCACGGAAGGAATAGATCGACTGGGCATCGTCGCCGACGACGGTCAGTCCGTGGCCGCCGGGTTTCAGCGCCATCAGGATCGAGGCCTGCAGCCGGTTGGTGTCCTGATATTCGTCGACCAGCACATGGTCGAAGCGGCTGCCGATATCCTCGGCAATCACGCTCTCGCCGACCATCTGCGCCCAGTAGAGCAGCAGATCGTCGTAATCGAGCACGTTCTGGCTCTGCTTCGCCTCGACATAACAGGCGAAAAGCTCGCGCAGCTGTTTCTCCCAGGCCGCGCACCAGGGAAAGGCGTCGCGCAGCACCTGGTCGAGCGCCGTCTCCGAATTCACCGCCCGGGAATAGATGGCGAGGCAGGTACCTTTGGCCGGAAACCGGCTTTCCGTTTTGGAGAAGCCGAGATCGTGCCGGATGAGGTTGATGAGGTCGGCGCTGTCTTCGCGGTCGTGGATGGTGAAATCGGCATCGAGGCCGATCTGCTGCGCATAATCGCGCAACAGCCGCGCGCCGATGCCGTGGAAGGTGCCGGACCAGTTCAGCGCATCGGCCATGACGCCGGCATTGGCCCCCAGCACATCGCGGCAGATGCGCTCGACGCGTCGCGCCATCTCGGCGGCGGCCCGCCGCGAGAAGGTCATCAGCAGGATGCGGCGCGGATCGGCGCCCTTGACGATCAGATGGGCGACCCGATGCGCCAGCGTATTGGTCTTGCCAGAACCGGCGCCGGCAATGACCAGCAGCGGCCCGGCAATATGGTTGCCGTCGGTGAGCGTGCCATGCTCGACGGCCATGCGCTGCTGGGGATTGAGCTTTTCGAGATACATCCAGCCGTCCGGTCGGGCTCCCGCAGAATCACTGGGGAAGATTAGATGTTCCTTGAATGTTCGCGATTTCAGCCGCTGTCAAGCATTGAGGTGTCGGACCGGGCTCAATCGGGGAAATCTGGTCCCACCACGCGTCGCACCAGCTTCAGGCTGCGATCAGGCTGAAGGATATAGGTTTCCTCGACGCGCTGGCCGGTCTCATTGTAGAACTGGTTGTAGACGGCACTGCCGACCGGCGATTTGGTGAGCTTCGTCCGCGGCTGGCCGCCATAGGTGATGCTGCCGGGAATGGGTTCCAGCGCCGGGCTATCGGCTGACGAACAGCCGGCAAGCAAGACCCCGGCAAACAATGCCCCGGGGAATAAGGCGGGCAGCAGCACTTTCATCGTCGTCATCCCTCTGTCGACTGCAAGCCGGATATGGAAACCGCAGCAGTTTCCGCCAAGGGCAGGCCACACCGGGGTCTGCAGAAATCACGCTCGAATATCGCGCTGAGCCCGTCGCAACGAAAGCCCTGCTGCGGCGTTAACTGAGATCAACCAACTTTAGGAGACGCTGACGTGATCGGGTTTCCCGGCTTCACCGACCATGACGAATCCGGCCGGCAGGGCCACGGCGAGGCGGCGACGCGCGCTTCGGTCGAGAGCGCCCTTCATGCCGCCGCCGATCTCGACGCTGAGGAAATCATCGTCGACATGCTGGGCTCCTATGTCATCCTCGACGGTTTCGTGCGCCGGCGCGGCGATGTCGAGCGGGCGGTCGCAATCGCCGAAAGCATTGTCGGCCAAGGTTATGTGCACAGTCGCCTGTTGCGGCGCTGAGGGAACCAAGTGCCCTCCCGCGGGTTGAAATGCCGGATCGAAACGCTGGAGACTCCTCATGCAGTCGCTTCCTCGCCTCTCGGCACTCACCCTGATATCGGCCGGCGTCTTTGCCGGTACCGCCTATGCTTCGCTGGAAACCGGCAAGAATTATTCCGCGCTGCCGAAGGACCAGATCGCCCTCAACGAATATACCGGCGCCGTCGCCTGCACACCGGCACAACCGCAGTATCTCCCCTCCTTCATCCGCGCGGGCGATGGCACGATCATCGGCGTCGGTTATATCGAGGTGGAGAGTGAGGGCAGCGTAGACTGCTGAAATCAGTCCTGCTCAAACGAGGCTCGCCTGCGTTCCCGCAGAGGTGACGAGCCTCTGACCATCATCATGATGGCTGCGTGTCTTTTATGAATAGACCTGTCCCAGGCACAACGCCCATTGCACCAAAACCCGCCGCAAGTTCGATGCAGGGTTAAGTAAACTAAAGCATTGCACCGTTCCGGCACGCTCCGTTTACGGAAATGCCGGCCGAAGGACCAGTTCAACGTGGCTGAGCGTGCTTTCGCGTCCTGTCGGACGCTTGGCCGCTCTAATGCAACTTCAGCTTCGCCTCTTCGGCTGCCGCTAGGAATTCGGCTCGCGCCTCTTCCACGCTCTTGCGCCCGTCAAGTGCTGCCCGGCAGGTGCTGCGCGCCTTGATATAACGCAACCCGCGCGAGTTCGGCCAGAAATCCGCCAGGCATTTCAGCGCATCGAACGGCCCGCTGACCGTTCGCGCGTCGGCATCTTCGAAACCGACCTTGACCGGGCTGTCCCATTTTTCAGTTGCCATCAATGCTCCTCCACGATTGTCGACAGAAACACAGGATGCCGCGCCTCCCCATTCCTCCATGGAGACGCCGCCATGATAGCATTCTAGCGTGATTTTCACGGCCAACAATGGTGAATCGTTTGTTGCTGATGAGGCCAAATGTCAGCTTGCGTGCGGAGGGTTCGGCGGCATGCAGGCCGGGATGTTTTTTTAGATAGTCGCAGATAAGTTGTATGGCGCTTGCGCGCTGCTACCGCTACCCAGCTGAGGGGCTCCGACATGGGTTTAGATCGAAGATTGATCCAGGCTGCTTTTCTCTGCGGGGGGCTGGCAATGCCGGCCTTTGCCGGCGGCGCAGAGATATCAGATGAAGACGCTTTGCTCGGGCGTATTTCTACTGAGATTATCCCTAGAATCCAACTGGAATACGTGCAGACCGCCATCGGCCAGTTTACGGCCGCGATGGATATCGCCACCTTTCGCGCACGACTGATATTAGACGAGGGATTACAGCAATGGTATGTGGAAGGTATATATGATGGAGTTCCTACGAGGGTAACCGCTGACCTGCTTGAACGGTGGGCGTTGTCGCCATCCATGCCCTATCATCTCGAAGCAATCGACATTCCCGATTGCGCTCATGGCAGCGTGCTGCTTCCCAATTGTCGCTAGCCCTCGTCGAGCACGTGCGAGGAGATATCCGATATCTGAGAGAGAAAACTGGTGCTGCCGAGTGGGATTGAACCACCGACCTCACCCTTACCAAGGGTGTGCTCTACCACTGAGCTACGGCAGCAGGACCAGGACCCGTGCGAGCCGGGTGGCTCAAATCGCGGGAACGGGGCGGCTATTGCCACAGCTTGGCGGCAAGCGCAAGCAGCAAATTCCAACTTCGCGTGGATTGGGACGCAAGGGCCTTTTGGATCGGCGCGAATTCGGCTAATCCTGTCACATGAACGACAAGACCGAAACCGGCCAGCAGAGCCGCAAACAGGCGATCGAGGCCCAGGCGAAACTGCGCCGCGAGCGCGCCGCCGAAAAACTCAGAGAAAATCTTTCGAAACGCAAACAGCAGGTGCGCGCCCGCCGTTCCGGGCAAGCCGACGAAACAAATGGACTGCCTGCCGCAAAAATGGACAAATCGTAATGTTCCGTCCGCGGTCAATTGAAGCGTCGCGAAAAATCCCTTAAACACCCCACTCCCTATTCCAAGGCAGTATTTCAGGAAAGGCGGGCGCGGCCCGTAAGCGCACATGGATCGTATCAGAATCGTCGGCGGTAATGAGCTGAATGGCATCATTCCGATTTCCGGCGCCAAGAATGCCGCATTGCCGCTGATGATTGCCTCGCTTCTGACCAGCGATACGCTGACGCTCGAAAACGTGCCGCATCTGGCCGATGTCGAACTCTTGATGCGCATCCTCGGCAATCATGGCGTCGACGTTGCTGTCAACGGCCGCCGCGAGCGCCAGGAGGATTCCTATTCGCGCACGATCCATTTCACCTGCCGCACCATCGTCGATACCACCGCTTCCTATGAGCTGGTCTCGAAGATGCGCGCCTCTTTCTGGGTCATCGGCCCGCTCTTGGCGCGCGAAGGCCATTGCCGCGTATCGCTGCCGGGCGGCTGCGCCATCGGCACGCGCCCCGTCGATCTCTTCATCGAGGGCCTGACGGCGCTCGGCGCCACCATGGAGATCGATGCCGGTTATATCAACGCCAAGGCGCCGAATGGCGGCCTGATCGGCGCGCGCTACACTTTCCCGAAGGTTTCCGTCGGCGCCACCCATGTAATGATGATGGCGGCAACCCTTGCCCGCGGCACCACCGTCATCGGCAACGCCGCCCGCGAGCCTGAAGTCGTCGACCTCGCCAACTGCCTGAACGCCATGGGCGCCAAGATCACGGGCGCCGGCACCGCGACGATCACCATCGAGGGCGTCACCTCGCTCTCCGGCGCCCGCCACCGCGTGCTGCCGGATCGCATCGAGACCGGCACCTATGCCATGGCCGTTGCCATGGCCGGCGGCGACGTCGTGCTCGAAAATACCGATGTGGCACTGCTCGATACCGCATTGGAAACGCTGCGCCGCGCCGGTGCGGACATCTCCGCGACCAATAACGGCATGCGCGTCAAGCGCAACGGCGCCGGCATCAAGCCGGTCGATATCGTCACCGATCCCTTCCCGGGTTTCCCCACCGATCTGCAGGCGCAGTTCATGGCGCTGATGACCCGCTCTTCCGGCATCTCGCACGTCACCGAGACCATCTTCGAAAACCGCTTCATGCATGTGCAGGAACTGGCTCGCCTCGGCGCCAGGATCACGCTCTCCGGCCAGACGGCGAAGATCGAGGGTGTGCAGCGGCTGCGCGGCGCCCCCGTGATGGCGACCGATCTGCGTGCTTCCGTCTCGCTCGTCATCGCCGGCCTGGCCGCCGAGGGCGAAACCACGGTCTCCCGCGTCTATCACCTCGACCGCGGTTTCGAGCGGCTCGAGGAGAAGCTGACCCGCTGCGGCGCCGTCGTCGAGCGCATCAGCGAGTAAGCCGTTCATCCCGGTTGCGTATTTGGCCGCAGCATCTTATTTCCCTTGTCTGACGCATCGCCATTTCGGCGGTGCCTGCTGGGATGAGGCTGAATGACCGAACTGAAGCTTGTAGCGCTCGATGACGAGGATCTTGCGATCATCTCCGCGCATATGCAGGACAGCGTCTTCAAGGTCGGCGATATCGACTGGTCGCCGCGCGACGCGCAGTTCGCCCTTGCCGCCAATCGTTTCGTCTGGGAAGGTGCCGAGCGCAAGCGCAGAGGCTTCGAGCGCCGCCGGGCTGCCCTGGTGTTCAAGCGGGTGCTCGCGGTGCGGTCTCTCGGCATCGACCGCGGCAAACGGGACGAGGTGCTGTCGCTGCTGGCGCTGCGTTTCGAGAAGAAGGGCGAGGGACCGGAGTGCACGATCGAGCTGTCGCTGTCCGGCACCGCCTCGATTGCGCTCGATGTCGAATGTATCGAGGTGCAGCTAGCCGATATCGGCGGCGCCTGGGAGGCTTCCTCCAAGCCTCGCCACCTCTGACGTCTCTGACGTGACGCTTGAGGTTTGAACATCGCAGTTTCGAGTTGAGAAGGAATATCGGCCTTGGCAATCTGGCTGGATCAGGCATCGGAAGGTTTCGAGCAGCGTTTTGCCGCCTTTCTGACGACGAAGCGTGAAGTCTCCGAGGATGTGAACACGGTCGTTCGCGCCATCATCGATGATATCAGGGCTCGCGGCGATGTGGCGCTTGCCGAATATTCGCTGAAGTTCGACGGCATCGATTTCGCCACCGTGCCGATGCGCGTCACGCCTGAGGAGTTCGACGCGGCGATCGAGGCCGTGCCTCCGGAAGTGCTGGGGGCGCTGAAGCTCGCAGCACTGCGCATTGAATCCCATCATCGCCGGCAGCTGCCGAAGGACGACATCTACGAGGACGATCTCGGCGTCGGTCTCGGCTCGCGCTGGACGGCGATCGAGGCGGTCGGCCTCTATGTTCCGGGCGGCACTGCGAGTTATCCGAGCTCGGTGCTGATGAATGCGGTGCCGGCCAAGGTCGCCGGCGTCGATCGCATCGTCATCGCCGTTCCCGCCACCGGCGGTGCT
Organism: Rhizobium sp. F40D2; assembly: GCF_051810745.2. Classification (NCBI taxonomy): domain Bacteria; kingdom Pseudomonadati; phylum Pseudomonadota; class Alphaproteobacteria; order Hyphomicrobiales; family Rhizobiaceae; genus Rhizobium; species Rhizobium sp. F40D2. Next base: position 965,696 of record NZ_CM131436.1, on the reverse strand, counting down.
GTCAACCCCGCCGTGCTTGCCGCCGCCAAGCTTGTCGGTGTGACCGAGGTTTATCGTGTCGGCGGCGCCCAGGCGATCGCGGCTCTTGCCTATGGCACCGAGACGATCGCCCCGGTTGCCAAGATCACCGGGCCCGGCAATGCCTATGTCGCAGCCGCCAAGCGCCACGTCTTCGGCACTGTCGGCATCGACATGATCGCCGGCCCTTCCGAAGTGCTGGTCATTGCCGACAAAGACAACAATCCCGATTGGATCGCCGCCGACCTGCTGGCGCAGGCCGAGCACGATGCCAGCGCCCAGGCGATCCTGATCACCGACGATGCCGAATTCGGCAAGGCGGTGGAGCAGGCGGTCGAACGCCAGTTGAAGACGCTGAACCGCGCAGAGACCGCCGCGGCAAGCTGGCGCGATTTCGGCGCCATCATTCTCGTTTCCGATCTGAAACAGGCCATTCCGCTCGCCAACCGCATCGCCGCCGAGCATCTCGAGCTTGCCGTTGCCGATCCGGACCGGCTGCTCGACGGCATCCGCAATGCCGGCGCGATCTTCATCGGCGCCCATACGCCCGAGGTGATCGGCGATTATGTCGGCGGTTCCAACCATGTGCTGCCGACGGCGCGCTCGGCGCGCTTCTCCTCCGGCCTTTCGGTGCTCGATTTCGTCAAGCGTACCTCGATCCTGCGGCTCGGCCCGCAACAATTGCGCACCCTCGGCCCGGCGGCGATCGCCCTTGCCGTCTCCGAAGGCCTCGATGCTCATGCGCGATCGGTTGCGATCCGCCTCAACCTCGAAAGGTGAGGGGATGGCGGCGGGCGATTTCCGGCTTTGCGACGTCGTCCTCGACGATACGATCGGCCGTTCGACGCCCGATGTCGAGCATGAACGCGCCGTAGCCATCTTCGATCTGATCGAGGAGAACAGTTTCGCGCCGATCGGCCATGCCGGCGGGCCTTACCGGCTGAACATCTCGCTGGTCGATTCCAAGCTGGTCTTTGCCATCAAGACGGAGGAAGGCATCGCCGTCGCCACCCATATCCTGTCGCTGACCCCCTTCCGGCGGATCGTCAAGGATTACTTCATGATCTGCGAGAGCTATTACGAAGCGATCCGTTCGGCGACGCCGAGCCGCATCGAGGCGATCGACATGGGCCGGCGCGGCATCCACAATGAAGGTTCGCAGACGCTGAAGGACAGGCTGACCGGCAAGATAGAGGTCGATTTCGACACCGCCCGGCGGCTGTTCACCCTGGTCTGCGTGCTCTACTGGCGCGGATGACGGCAATGGAGCGCGCCGCCGACGTCGAGGAAGGAAAAAGGCCGGGCGCCATCCTCTTCATGTGCGGGATGAATGCCATCCGCTCGCCGATGGCCGAAGCGATCGCCCGTAGTATTCTGCCGGCCAATACATATATCAGGTCGGCCGGCGTGCGCGCCGGCGAGCGCGATCCTTTCGTCGATGTCGTGCTTGACGAGATCGGGCTGTCGCTGGGGCGCCGCCTGCCGCAGACGCTGGAAGAGCTCGAGGACGATTATTTCGATCTGATCATCACCCTGTCGCCGCCGGCCCACCATGCCGCCCTTGAGCTGACGCGGTCGAATGCGATCGATGTGGTTTACTGGCCGACGATGGATCCGACGGTCGTCAGCGGCACGCGCGAACAGATTCTGGAGAGCTACCGAGAGGTCCGCGATTACCTGGCCGGCCTCATCGAAAGCCGGCTGCTCAAACGAAATGGCATTGCCGCGCAATCGGCGTGAAAACAAATGACGGAAAGGCCGTTCAACAAGGTTCACAAACCTGCGTTGATTGTGTAGTTTCCGCCCAAATTTTAAAGGCGCGCGCAGCGCTGCCTATTCAACCCACAGGAAGAAAACACTTATATGCCGAAAGAAGAAGTCCTCGAATTCCCGGGTATCGTCACCGAACTTCTGCCGAATGCGACGTTCCGCGTGAAGCTCGAAAACGAACACGAGATCATCGCCCATACAGCGGGCCGCATGCGCAAGAACCGCATCCGCGTTCTCGCCGGCGACAAGGTGCTTGTGGAAATGACGCCCTACGATCTGACCAAGGGCCGCATCACCTACCGTTTCAAGTAAGTTTGCCCGAAGGTCCTGCAGGGGTTTTTCTCCCGTCTGTCGATGGTCGAGGTTCCATGGCGCTGAAATACAAGCTCATTCTCGCCTCGGGCTCGCCCCGTCGCGTCGACCTGCTCAACCAGGCAGGCATCGAGCCTTCGCGCCTGATGCCGATGGATATCGACGAGACGCCGAAGAAGTCGGAGCACCCGCGTTCGCTGGCCCGCAGGCTTTCGGCCGAGAAGGCGGAAGCAGCACTTGCCGCCATCAAGAGTGACATCACCTGGAAGGGCAGCTATATCCTCTCCGCCGATACGGTGGTCGCCGTCGGCCGGCGCATTCTCGGCAAGGCCGAGTTTGCCGACGAGGCATTGAGCTCGCTGCATCTATTGTCGGGACGCAACCATCTCGTCTATACCGGCGTTTGCCTGGTGACGCCGGATCGCAAGATCCGCCAGAAGATCGTCGAGACCAAGGTGCGCTTCAAGCGCCTCTCCGGCTTCGAGATCGAAAACTACCTGGCCTCCGGCCAGTGGCGCGGCAAGGCAGGCGCCTATGGCATTCAGGGCCTTGCCGGCACCTTCGTGCAGAAGATGGTCGGCTCCTACACCAATGTCGTCGGCCTGCCGCTTTATGAAACCATTGTGCTTTTGACCGGCGAAGGCTTCGACGTGCATAGCCGGTGGCCGGAGGGCTAAAGCCCGAAGGCCGATGCCTGAGTTAGGACGGACCGATCATGCCCGAAGACAATAAAGCCGCCGCCAAGGTCGAACCGCTGCGCAAGTCGCGCCCTTGCCCCGAATGCGGCAAACCCTCACACCGCGAACATTACCCCTTCTGCTCCAACCGCTGCCGCGAGGTCGATCTCTCCCGCTGGCTGACCGGCGCCTATGCCATCCCGGTTGCCGACGACGAGACCAAGGCCGAATATCCGGATGAGGAAAACTAGGGGGCTCACACTTCGCGAAGCTCTTATTTTTCCTCATGAATCGGCAAAATCGGCAAGACCGTCAAAAAAGAGTCATTTGACGCTTGCCATGGCCGAACAAGATGCTATAACCCCGCTCGCTTCCGGGGCGCACCAAGGTCCCGCGGTTCTTTTTTCGAAAAGCACCATCGGAAGCAGGTTAGCCCAGGTAGCTCAGTTGGTAGAGCAGCGGATTGAAAATCCGCGTGTCACTGGTTCGATTCCGGTCCTGGGCACCACTCAATCCCCTAGAACTAATCTCCACGCACAGTCTCGGATAGCTGTCCCACAAACCTCTTTGTCTAGAAGCTAGCGCCCCTTTCTTTGTCTTCGCCAGCGTCTCGCTCAGAGTTGCCGCCGAAAGCATGGATCCGGCCATGGTTCTCTTCCTCCAGGGCTCTTAGTCCTCTCGCATCGAGCCGGCGTTTCCGGACCGCAGCGATTGCCACCGATAGAGGTCTGCTCGCTGATACCTTGCTTGTGGCAAACATCCGCCACCGTCACGTCGGCCTGGATGCCGGTAATCTGGTCGTCGTCAAATTTTCGCTTGCCCATCGCTGCTTCAATCCTCACGAAAAGCTCTGTCGAAGCTGTAGGGGAGTGGTCTAATACTATAGAAGGCCACGCCGCTTTCGCCCGTTTCGATCAGTGTCTGGGCGGGCACGGTCAGTTAGCTCGCGAGCTCAGCCTGCTTCATTGGCGGACCGGTTCCGTCACCGCTTTAATGACGTCAGACGCCATCTTGAATTCCTTGTCGCGGCTGGTGATGCCATGGCGTCGCGCGATCCAGGCAAAATCCGTGTACGCGACGCGAACCGACCCATCCTTCGTTTCGTAGACGAGAACGCGGACCGGCCAATCGAGGCCCGCTGTGGGATTGGCGGTGATGAATGTCGTTCCGAGTGCCGGATTGCCGAAAAGAATCAGCCGTGAGGGGAGGACCTTGTTGCCGGCAGCCGTGCCGAGAGCCGCTTGATCAATATCATCGAACAGCATGATGCCCTTCTCAGCGACATTGGCTTTGATCTTACTGACAGTCTCGTCAACCGAGTAATGGCTTTTCAGAACAACGACGCCGTCGCGGGTCCCTGCCTGGGCGACTGAGATGGGCGTAGCCGCGATGGCGGCTGCCAATGAAAACATGGCGGTGAGGAATAGATTGATCACTCTTTGCATGTCATTCTCTCCTTTGGTTGGGTAAATCTTCGGCGTAGTTGCCAGGTCGGGGTGGAACAGCATTCCGTCCGCTTCGAGAGGCTGGACTTATGATGGTGGCGCGCTTAGCGAACTCCCGAGCAGCATTGCTGCGCCGAGTGCGGTGATCAGGATAAACACGCAGGCGTTCCAGCCGAGATGGTCATAGACCTGTCCGAGAGCCAGACTGCCGATCATGCCGCCGGTGTAGTAGGATGCCAGATAGATGCCGCTGGCACCGGCCTTGTCGCTCATGGCACGCCGGCCGATGATGCCGGTGGCGATAGCTTGCGCCAGGAACGTGCCGATTGCCACCAGCGTCAATCCGCCGAGGATGATTGGCAAATTTGTGCTGAGAAGCGCCACGAGGCCGAGGACGGACATTGCAAGGGTCGATACGATTGCCGCTTTCGACCCGACATGGCTTGCGATCTTCCCGGCAAACGGCGTGGTCACAATCGAAGGGAGAAAGACAAGATAGACAAGGCCAAGCGCCATCGGTGCCACGCCGAGCGCAACGATCTGGAAGTTCACATAGGTATAGGTGCCGATGAACACGAACAGGATCAGGAAACCGATCAGGAAGACGCGGCGCAGGTCCGGATCGGCAAGGTGAACGCGCCAGATGTGCCTGGCAACGCTTCCTCGATCGTTCGTGCGCATCATGCTCGCGGTTTTCTTGAGCGAGAACCAAACCAACGCGGCGCCGAGGAGATTAAGTGCTGCGAATATCAGAAAATTCAGCGAAAGGCCGCCGATGCCGGCGATAGCGGCAGACAGCATACGGCCAAAGAGATTGCTCGCGACATTGCCTGTGACATAGGCTGCGAGCGCTCCGGAGGTCTCCCCGGCGGAAAAATGTTCAGACAAGTAGGCTGCCGTGAGCGTAAAGGCGGTCGACATGCATAGTCCCTGAAGCACCCGTAACGCTGCGAAGACAATAATGTTGTCGGTAAATGCCAGCAGCGTCGTCGGGATGGACAGAAGGGCGAGGCTGATCCAGATGCCGTTGCGCCGGTCGACATCACCGCCAAAAAAAGCCACGAGCAGACCAGCGATTGCCATGCCCAATGTGCTGGCATTGACGGCTAAACCCATCGTGGCGCGGCTCACCTCGAATCTCTCCACCAGCGAAGGCAACACCGCCTGTGCCGCGAAGAGGTCGACAAGAGTCAGGAACGCAATAAGTGCGATCAGTCCAAATCGCCAACTGTCCGCACGTAGTGTCTTATCCGCATGAATGGATGCGAGCGGCTGTTCGATATCGGTCATTGCGAGGTCCCCCGAAATGCGGCGATTTCGGCAATGGCCGAAAACGCCGGAGCGTGGCTCAAAGGGCTGGGTCAACGGACAAACCGGCGATTACATCGCTGCGTTGTCCTCGTGCATCTCCGGGCTCAGAATGTCGGAGGAATAAAGCACGGCCCGAACCTTGCCGTTGTTCTTCCACCAATGGGAGAGGTGGCCGAACTCGGCGGTGACCTCGCCCGCCTTGTGCAGGATCGGCACCTTGCAGGTGCTGCGATATTCGGTGATCGAGCCGGAGGCGATCAGGATATTTGCCGGGCGCATATCATGTGAATGCCAGGGAACAACGCCGCCCGGCTCCACGACGAGCTTTCGCATGCGCAGCATGCTGCCCTTCCAAGCATCCCCCTTGGAGGAAAGATCGATCGTTTTGAGGACGCTGTCGGTGACGCCCTTCGGCATCATCGCACCAGGTTTCATGCCATCTTCGGCAACTTGATCGGCTGGGCAGTCACCGGCAAAGGCAAATGAGGCGTGCAGGCCGGCGGCGATCGTCAGTGCGTTAAAGGCAAGCATCGCCAAAGAGACTCGGCGGGTTTTGAATGAAGGCAGCATCGTGGTTCTCCTTGTTGGGGCTCGGCAAGATCGGTGTCGAGCATGTGAGGAGAGTGGCGGAGCGCCGACCCAAAGAGAAATGCCAGATGCTTTTGAATTCGATAGCCGCGGGCTATTGCCGATTGCCAAATAAGCACGAAAAGCCCGGCGAATGCCGGGCCATGCTCAAGAGGGGCAGTACGATACATTCAATCAATGCGGTCGGGTTGGCGGGGAAGCCCAGCCATAGGATTTCACAGCGCCGACAAAGACGGAAACCGCCGGCGAAAAGCGACGGCCTGCGACAGTCACGAGACAGACTTCACGGCTGACCTCCGGTTCCGCGACCGGTCGCACCTGCAGTCCGGGAATGACGGCGCTATATTCCGGGATGAAGCAAATGCCCAAGCCGCCGGCGACAAGATTCTGGATCCAGTCTTCGCGTTCGCTGGAATAGGAAACGAGCGTCTTGACACCTTGCGCATCGCAAAGATCCGAGAGGTAGTCCCAATATTCGCAGTTGACGCGACGCAGGTAGACTTCGCCGTCGATCGCAGCAATCGGAATGGCGTCGTATTGACTGAGCCTGTGGCCGGCAGGAAAGGCGAGCATGAACCTTTCGCGGAAGAGCGAGGTCACGTCGAACCGCTCCGGAAAATCCGTTGCCGTTGACATCAGCGCCACATCGATTTCGCCGGTCTCCAACAGATCGGACAGTCTCGTGGGCACGCCTTCGATCAGTTGCAGCTGGATGCCCTTGTGACGCATGTTGAAGTCGGTCAGGAGGCCGGTGAACCGCCGCGGCCCGATCGTACACATGATACCGACCTTGAGATTAGCTTCGCTCAGACAGAGAAACCGGGAGGCCTCCGTCCGAACGCCCATGAGCTCATCCTGAATCTGCTGGAACCGTGGCCGGAGCAGATTGCCAAGATCGGTGACATGAGTGAGATTGCGCTCTCGGCGAAACAGTAAGCCACCGACCTCGTCCTCAAGCTGCTGTATGGCGCGGCTGAGGGCCGGTTGAGTAACGTTGCACCTTTCGGCTGCACGCGTGAAATTGCGTGTTTCGCAGACGGCCAAGAAATAACGTATATGATGAATATCCATCGCCGCCCCCAGGGTGAACGCGATTTTTAATATGCTGCTATTCTCTACAGCGGCGGCATTCTCATCCAATGCCATGGATTTATCAATTCCATACCAGACCGGCATTTCTAAAGTGAGCGCCGATACTCCACTGTGACTGCCATGACGCCAGAAAGTGTCGTCGATTGCAGTGGAGAGCGCATATGCTGAACGCCTTTGATCCCGAAATTGATACTCTCGTCGGCCGCAAGCCCCTGGAAGGGCGCAGCGCCATCGTCACCGGCTCCACCAGCGGGATCGGTCTTGGCATTGCGCATGCACTTGCTCGCTCAGGTGCGGCCGTGATGTTGAACGGTTTTGGCGACCCTGTCGAGATCGAGGCGCTGCGTGCCGGCATCGCAGGCGACAACGACGTCGACGTCGCCTATGACGCCGCTGACATGGCAAAACCGGAAGCCATTCGAATGATGGTCGAGAGGGCGGCCGCGCGGTTTGGCCAGGTCGACATCGTCATCAACAATGCCGGCATCCAGCACGTTTCGCCGATCGGAAAGTTCCCGCCGGAAAAGTGGGACGCCATCCTCGCCATCAATCTCTCCGCCGCTTTTCATCTGGTGCAGTCGACATTCGACGGCATGTGCGCCAGAGGTTACGGCCGGATCATCAATGTCGCCTCGGCTCATGGATTGGTCGCATCGCCCTTCAAGTCCGCCTATGTGGCGGCCAAGCATGGCATCGTCGGCTTCACAAAGACGATCGCACTCGAAGGCGCGGAATTCGGCGTCACATCCAATGCGATCTGCCCTGGCTATGTCTGGACGCCGCTCGTCGAGCACCAGATCGAAGATCAGGCGAAGTCGCATAAGATCGCGCGAGATGCAGTGATCCGCGATGTTTTCCTGAAGGACCAACCGACCAAGCGTTTTGCAACCATCGAAGAAATGGGTGCGCTCGCCGTGTTTCTCTGCGGCGAACTTGCTGGGTCGATCACCGGGACCGCTATTCCGGTCGACGGCGGCTGGACTGCGCACTGACCAATTATTCGGACCAAGGGGAGGCAATCGTGAACAAACATATAGGAAGACAGCCCAGAATGCAGCCCGAACTCTCCGTTGCCGGGCGTGAACCACGGATGATCAATCTTGCATTGCAGGGCGGCGGCGCGCATGGCGCCTTCACCTGGGGCGTGCTCGATCGGCTGCTTGACGAGCCCAGCCTTTCTTTTGAAGGCATCGTGGCGACGAGCGCCGGCGCGATGAATGCCGCCGTCATGGCTTACGGCCTTGCTGCGGGCGGACGAAGCGGCGCGCAGAGCGCACTCGCCAATTTTTGGCGCCGCGTCAGCCATGCGTCCGCATCGGGACCTTTGCAGCCGTCTTTGTTCGACCGTCTGACTGGTTCTAAATCGCTGGAATTCTCCCCGGCATTTGTCATGTTCGACCTGGTCACCCGGCTGATGTCGCCCTACCAGTTCAACCCATTCAATTTCAATCCGCTGCGCCAGGTGCTGGAACAATCGATCGATCTCGACGCGATCCGAATGGCGCGCTGCCCCGTCAAACTCAGCATTTGTGCCACCAACGTGAGGACCGGCAAGGTGAAGGTCTTCGGCAATGACGAGCTCTCCATCGATGCGGTTATGGCGTCCGCCTGCCTGCCTTTCCTGTTCCAGGCGGTGGAAATCGATGGGGAAGCCTATTGGGACGGTGGCTACATGGGAAATCCCGCGATATTCCCGCTGATCTATGGCTGCGATACGCCCGATGTCCTCGTGGTCCATATCAACCCGATCGAAAGAACTGACCTGCCGCGAACCGCAGGTGAAATTCTCAACCGCATCAACGAGATCAGCTTCAACTCGTCGCTGCTCAGGGAGATGCGCGCAGTGGCTTTCGTCACGCAGCTTATCGATGCACAGGGGACGCCGCCGCCCAATCTCAAGCGTGTTTTCGTGCACGGTATCTCAGACGACGATACGATGAAGAATCTCAGCGTCTCGAGCAAGCTGAACGCGGACTGGGGAGCGCTCGTGGACTTAAGGGATCGCGGCCGCGAATGCGCCGAACTCTGGCTGATCGCCAACTATGACGACATCGGCAAGCGATCGACCGTGGACATCCGCGAACGCTATCTTTGATCCTCTACGAAGCTTACTCCCGGCATTTGCAAAATCCTGCCTCCTTAGCCCCCGTCTCTTCCAACGGGGGCTCTTTTTTAGATGGGATCGACTGCCGAAGCATAGAGACGGCGTATCGAAACCATGCGGAGACAGCATTTCAGACGTGAGCTGACTTCTGGGAAAGTTAGGTGGTCAAGCCGATGGCGGTTTGACCCACGAACCAGGAGATTTCTCATGAATGCTACACGCTTTCTTATCAGCTCAGCCATTGCCGCTGCCGCCTCCATGAGCGCAGCCAGCGCCTTTGCCGGCCCGGCTGCCAAACCGGATTTCTCGTTCGAAAAATGCTTTGGCGTCGTCAAGGCCGGCCTGAACGACTGCCAGACCGCCAGCCATTCCTGCGCCGGCACGTCGACGGCCGATAATGCCAAGGACTCCTGGATTTACATTCCGGCCGGCACCTGCAGCAAAATTGCCGGCGGCAGCACCGAACCCAAGGCCTGAGCTCTCTCAAGCTCTCAACTGCACATCCGAAAGGAGCAACCGATGTCCAAGATATTTCCGAGCAATCCGGTGCCGAACGCCGCGGGCATCGGTCTTCGCTCCCAACATATCGGCGAAATGCTGTCCCGCCGCCCATCGGCGGGGTGGCTCGAAGTCCATGCGGAAAATTGTATGGGCGGCTCGGCGGCGGTCGATGCGCTTGAGCGGCTGCGGGAAAGCTATCCCCTGTCGATCCACGGTGTCGGCCTGTCGCTCGGCAGCAGCTCCGGTCTTGATCGAGATCACTTGGAACGTATGCGCAAGCTCTGCCTGCGTTTCCAGCCAAGTCTTGTTTCCGAACACCTTGCCTGGAGCGCTGCCGATGGCGCCTATCTGAATGACCTTTTGCCGCTGCGCTATGATGCGCAGGCACTGGCAGTCGTCAGCACCAATATCTTGAGGCTTCAGGATGCGCTTCAGCGGCGCGTCTTTATCGAAAACCTCTCGGCCTATATCGCCTTCGAGGATTCAACGATGACCGAGGCGGAATTTCTCGCCGAACTCGTCCGGCTCACCGATTGCGGTCTGCTCCTCGATGTCAACAACGTTTATGTATCGGCATGCAATCTCGGTTTCGATGCCAAAGCCTTCATTGATCTGCTTCCGGCGCATGCCGTCGGTGAAATTCACCTCGCCGGCCATGCGGTTAACGAGGTTGAGGGCGATATCGTGCTGATCGACGACCACGGCTCCCGCGTTCCGCCGGCGGTCTGGTCACTCTATGCCTATGCGATCCGGAAAATCGGACATCGCCCCACGCTCATCGAATGGGATACCGATGTCCCCGCTCTGGACGTGCTGCTCGGCGAAGCCATGTGGGCTGATATGCTTGCCCAATCGATCGCCTTCGAAGATCGAATGCTGGCCGCAAGGCCAGCGCCTCAGACGAGCCGGTTCGACGGCATGGTCCTGCCGTTGCAGCCCGCCAGCACGAAAGGGCCGATGCCGGCGCTTGCCGCGCTGGCGACGATCAAGCCATCCGTCTTCGCCATTCATTCAGGGGCAAGGAGGAGTGGCCATGCCTTCTAATTGCGCCCTGCAGTCAAGGATCGCCCAGGCCATTCTGCATGGCGATCGCAGTGACGTTGGTCCGGTGTTGGCCAAAGCTGCTTTCGACCCGCTGCGCCGGTTCAACATCTACCGTAACAACACGTTCGCCTCGCTGACGGCGACCTTGATCGCGGTTTTCCCGGTCACGGTGCAGCTTTTAAGCGAAAACTACTTTCGTTACGTTGCCGGCCTCTTCATACGCAGCAATCCGCCACAGGAGGCGCGGCTCGTTCGCTATGGCGGCAATTTCCCCTGCTTTCTGGCCGGGTTCGAAGACATTCGTTCGATGCCCTTCATCGCCGAAACGGCGCGGCTGGAATGGATGATTGCGGAAGCGCTTGATGCACCGGCATTGCCGGGCTGCATCTTGGAGCAGCTTGCAGACGGCGAAGCCGACACGATTCCACAAATTTTTCTTCAGCCATCGCTGCGTCTGCTCGTCTGTCGTTGGCCGGCACTGGAAATCTGGTCGGCGCATCAGCCGGGCGGACAGATCGGGACGCTGACGGGATTGCGCCGCCGACCTGAGCGCATCGCTTTATGGCGAACCAGCGAGAGCGTGCGTTTTCTGCGTCTCGAAGCTCAGCATTTCGCATTCCTGCGTGCACTGAAGAAGCGTGCAAGTCTGGAGGCGGCGGTTGACCGTATCCTTTTCCGAACGCCTGATTTCGATCTGGCGACTGCGTTGAGCGGCTTGTTCGCCGAAGGCCTCGTGGCCCGCATTCGCCACATCCAGCTCCCAACCAATTGAAGGATGGAAATCATGACCATGATCAACCCTGTCGCAACGGGCCGCAAAGGCGGGATTGCCGGACTCTACGTCTCCGCGTTGGAGCGTTTGAACATCCTGCCGCTCTCGCTTGCCCAACTCGTCTCTCGCCTGGCCGTCGCTCACGTCTTCTGGCAGTCGTCGCAGAGCAAGCTTGCCTCCTGGCCGACAACGGTGCAGCTGTTCACGCTTGAATACAGGCTGCCCGTCATCGATCCCGGCGTGGCCGCGGGGCTCGCGACGACGGCTGAGCTGAGCGGCTCCATATTGATTTTTCTCGGTCTGTTCTCGCGACTTGCTACCCTGATGTTGCTTGGCGTGATTTCGGCTATCCAGCTCCTCGTCTATCCGCAGAACTGGCCCGATCATTTGCTCTGGACCGCGCCGCTGTTGCTGATCCTGACGCGCGGAGCCGGTGTTATCTCGCTCGACTATGTCGCCAGCCGCCTGTTTCAAGGGGAGCGCTGAGCCATGCGTATCACGGTAGAGGAGGCCGACAGCAGTTCGCCTGCGATCAATCGGAATGCTTTAAAGGCTACTCGCCGTCAGAAGGTGGTCATCCTCGGGGCCGGATTTGGCGGTCTTGCCGCGGCCATGGGACTGCGGCATGCGGATGTCGATGTGACGGTCATTGACCGGCGCAACTACCATCTGTTCCAGCCTTTGCTCTACCAGGTGGCGACAGCCGGGCTTTCTCCGGCGCAAATTGCTATGCCGATCCGCCGCATCCTCTCGCGACAAGCCAATGTCACCGTTCTGATGGAGCGCGCCGAGGGGATCGACAAGGAGGTCCGGATCGTCCAGACGGCCAACCGCCGCATTCCATACGACTATCTGATCATCGCGACAGGCGCCAGGCACGCATATTTCGGCAATGATGAATGGGCGGAGACGGCACCCGGATTGAAGACGATCGCCGATGCGACCGAAATCCGCGCCCGTATCCTGTCGGCCTTCGAACGCGCCGAGGCTGCCGAAGATCAGGCCGACCGCGCGCGATTTCTGACATTCGTCGTCGTCGGCGGCGGCCCGACCGGCGTTGAGCTGGCAGGCGCCATTGCCGAACTGGCAAAAAAAGTCATCGTTCGCGATTTTCGACGCATCGACTCGTCCTCCGCGCGCGTTGTCCTGGTCGAAGCCGGTGATGTCGTCCTGCCCGCCATGCCGCCGAAACTGTCTGAGAGAGCCCGGCGGCACCTGGAGATGCTTGGCGTCGAGGTACTTCTTAAGGCGGCGGTGACGCGCTGCGATGGTCGAGGTGTCACACTTGCCGACGGGCGGGAAATTCAATCATCCTGTGTACTGTGGGCGGCCGGCGTCATGGCTTCCAAAGCAGCGAAATGGCTAGGCGTGCCTGCCGATCGCGCCGGCCGCGTCCATGTCGACCGAAATCTTAATCCGCCAGGCAACAATGACATCTTCGTGATTGGCGACACCGCGGCGGTGACGGATGAAAACGGCGGGGCAGTTCCGGGCGTCGCGCCAGCCGCCAAGCAGATGGGCGAGCACACGGCACGCGCTATTCTTGCCAATCTTGACGGTCTGGCCATCGGGCCGTTCCGCTACCGTGATTTTGGCCGTCTGGCGACGATCGGGCGGAAGGCGGCGGTTGCCGACTTCGGGCGAATCCGGCTGTCGGGTTTTGGTGCTTGGCTGGTGTGGAATATTGCGCATCTTTGGTTTCTTGTCGGTTTCCGCAATCGCGCCGCGGTGTTCATCGATTGGGCTCTGGCCTACGTTCGCTATGATCGCAGCGCCCGTCTGATTACCGATCGCCATGAACGCTAGGGCTTTTCCACGGATCAAAATGGGACGCGCAGTCACGGCGTTGCTGTTGCTTGCAGTGTTGTCGACGGCAGCGCTTGTCCATCTGGTCTGGTATCGCACGGCCACCCAGAATGTCGAAACGGTTGTCGCCAGCCTCGACGCCCAAAGCACCGCCGCCGTCCGCAATGCGCTGACCTCAAATCTGGCGCTGGTTTCCAGCAGCGCGGAGATCATCAGATCAGTTTTTTTTCAGGGCGCGGTCCGGCCAGACGACGAAGTCAAGCGTGAGTTCCTGTTCCTGTCGCTGCTGCGCGAGCAGCCGGCGATCGCCTGGATCGGGTTCGGCTTCCCGGATGGCCGTTTTTTCGGCTCGCACGCGATGCCGGACGGCGAGATCGAAATGGTGGAGATTGGCGCAGCGGCTCCGGGAAAGCCGCGCCCGTTGCGTCGTGATCTTTATAAGCCAATACCTGGTGATATTTTCTTCGAGAACCGCCTGAAGTCCGAAAGCGTCTACGTCTCGGAGGGTTCGCCGTGGTACCGGCGCGGCAGCATGAACTCGGACGCGGCCTGGACTGTCGTCAGCATTTTGCCCAATGGCTTCGAGCCGGCGATCGTGGTCTCCAAAAGGGTTGAAGTCTTCAAACATTTCGAAGGCGTGGTGATGGTGGCGGTCAGCCTGAATCGGCTGTCGGCCACGCTTTCCGCACTCAAGGTTCCGAAGGGCAGCAAGGCCTTCGTCCTCGCCAGAGACGATATGGTATTGGCGACATCAGAACCATCCGATGGTGTCGTGGCGGCTCATCTCAAGGATTTCCCTCCATCCGATGCTTTGGCTGCGGCGGTCGCCACCGCGGCGACCCGCGATGGGGTCGACAGCTTCCGGACGCTGGTCGATAGCAAAAGCCTCGGTCCGGTCTTCGTGTCGTCGGGCAAGTTGCCGTTCGAAGATTGGCGACTGGTCACCGCGATACCACGGGCGACCTTTGCCGGCGACATCGATGCCAATACCGAGCGCGTGATCTTCATCATTGGCGCCATCGCACTGCTCGCAGCAGTGACTGCGATCCTGTTTGCCAGAACGCTCTTCACTCGACCACTGTCCCGCCTTGCCGGACAGTTGCACCTGATCGAGAGGTTCGAACTCGAGGCCGTTGAGCACCGCCCGGCGCTGCTGGCCGAACTCGACGATTTCTCGTTCGCGCTGAAACGGATGTCGAGTGGCCTTTCTGCCTTTGCACGCTTTATGCCGATCGAGGTCGTTCGTCCGCTTGTCGATGGCGGCATCGAGCCTCGTCCAGGCGGTGAACTGAGGGAAATAACAGTCCTGTTTGCCGATTTACCTGGCTTCACGGAACTGACCGAAGAGCTCGGCAGCGGCGTCGAGCCGAGCCTGACCCGCTTTCTAACCTCGTCGATCGCCGCCATTCATGCCGAGGGCGGTACGGTCGACAAATTCATCGGCGACGCGGTGATGGCAATCTGGAATGCGCCAAATGACGAACCCGATCACGCATTGCGTGCGTGTCGCGCTGCGGCGGCAATCCGTGACGCCATGCACGCTATGCCTCCCATCGCGCCGAAGCACGATGCCATTCGCGTGCGTATCGGCATCAATAGCGGCGTGGCGCTGGTCGGCAATATTGGCTCAACAGAAAGGCTGAGTTACACGGCGATCGGCGACGCCGTCAATCTCGCGAGCCGGCTCGTCGGCGCCGCGAAGGAGAAGGGCGTGGAGATCGCGCTGAGCGACGAAACGTTCCGGAGGACGCGAGGCCATCTCCATGCAAGATTGTTGGGAGCAGTAAACATCCGAGGAAAGACTGCGCCGGTTTGCGTGCATACGATCGATCCAGGCATTAAGCGGGAGCAGGTGGCGCGACATGGCGATTGATTGCCTCCTCCTTACAACGCTCGTTTGGCTGCAGATCAAGCATTTCGTGGCCGATTACGTGCTGCAGCCTGCCTGGATGATAGGCGGCAAAGGGGATTTCAGGAAACCGGGAGGATACGTCCACGCAGGCATCCACGCGGCCGCTACCCTGCCAATTCTCTGGTTATCAATGCCGTATCTGACATGGAGTGTCGCTGTCGCAACTGGCGAGTTTCTGGTTCATTTCCTAATCGATCATCTCAAAGCCGTTCACGGCCGCCGTCATCCTTGCGCAGTGAATGCGCGCTCATTCTGGATACTGCACGGTGGCGATCAACTCGCTCATCATCTAACCTATTCGATGATTTTGACTGTGGTCGCTCGGCAAAGTTATCTCAACGTTTGAAGGCTGGCAATTCGTTGCCAATAGAGCCCTCTGTTCAGAGGTCAGTGCCGCCCCTTCGTTGTCTTCGCCAGCATCTCGCTTAGAGTTGCCGCCGAAAGCATGGATTCGGCCAGAAGCTTCTTGAGCTTCTGGTTCTCTTCCTCTAGGGCTCTTAGCCGTCTCGCATGGAGACCGACATTTCCGGACTGCAGGGATTGCCACCGATAGAAGGTCGGCTCGCTGATGCCGTATCGGTGGCAAACATCGGCCACCGTCACGCCGGCCTGGTGCTCCTTGAGAATGCCCGTAATCTGGTCGTCGTCAAATTTTCGCTTGCCCATCACCGCTTCAGTCCTCACGAAATGCTCTGTTGAAACTGTCGAGAAGCGGTCTGACAGCGTAGAGCGCTACGCTGCTTTTGCCGGTTTCGATCAGTGTCTGTGCGGGCATGCCCGCGACCAGTTCGACATCACGCATTTTCGCCAGCCGCTCGTCCGTTACGCGGATTGTCGCGGCATAATAGGGCTGGCCGCTCTGCGTATCGGTGAGGCGGTCGGCTGACACATACTCGACCCGACCTTTCAGCAGTGGAACGCGCCGCTGATTGTATGGAAGAAGGTGCACCTGTGCCTCCAGCCCCGCATGGACAAGATTGATGTCCTCCGGTCTGACATGGGCAGACACGATCAGGCGATCGGAGCGTGGCAGAAGATCGACGAGTGGTTCACCCGCGCCGATCACCCCGCCTGACGTGTGGATGCGCAGGTTCATGATCGTTCCATCTTCGGGAGCCCGGATATCGGTCCTTGAAAGTTGGTCATCGATCGCCCGCAAGCGCTCGCGCAATTGCATGATCCGGCTTTCCGTATCGCGCATGCCTTGGGCGACTTCGCTCAACCGGTCGCTCTCGAGCTTTGCGAGATCGACCTGCGACTCGCTGATCACCTGGTAGGCGCGCGCGATCTGTGCCCCGACTTGGCCCTGCTGGCCGTCAAGGTCTGCTTTTTCGCGCTCGAGGTTGAGAAGCCTGCTCCTTCTCTCCAGTCCCTTGGCAGTGAGGATCGTCACCTGATCCAGTTCTTCCTGCGAGATTGCGGCTCTGTCGGCGAGTGCCGCCTTCTGGGCGCCAAGTCCGACGATTTCCTGCCGCACCTGCGCGATTTTTTCGTTGCCGATCTGAATTTCCGCCTGCATGACCCGGCGGCGCGCCTCGAAGATTTTCTGTTGCCCGGTCAGAATCGCGCCGACCGAAGGATATTTGTCCATGGCTGCCCTGAGATCCTCGGGATAGGCGACATGATCGCCGCCCGTCTGCTCCGCAAGCAGGCGGGCGCGGCTTCCTTCGGCTTCCCAAAGCTGCCCTTGGATGCTGTCGCGCTCCGAGCGGGACTTCGTGTCGTCGAGTTCGATCACGATTTGCCCGGCCATCACCGTATCGCCGTTCCTGACGAGGATCCGCCGCACAATTCCGCCTTCCAGATGCTGGATGGTCTTGCGGCTGGTCTCCGGCTCGATAATGCCCGATGCGACCGCAGCGCTGTGCAGCGGTGCCAGAGCCGACCAGATTCCCAATCCGACGACAAAGACGAGGATCAGCAGGTTCCCCGTCCAAACCACGCCTCTGAGCACCGGCATGGGCGAAGGGGCGGCGGGTCCGCGCTGTTTCTGTTCGATCACCGGCGGATAGGCCGTCTGCCTGGCTGTCGCTGTCCATCGATGAGCGAAGCGCTGGCCCATCCTTGACGAATTCGAAAATTTCGCCGGCGGCGCGTCCAGTGGAACAAGGGTCACGACAGCATCCCTCCCTAAGTTCCCGTTCGAGCCGGTGGTTGAAGATAGGTTTCATAAATCCGCTCGCTGTCGCCGAAGGCAGCCACCGTCCCATTGCGCATGATGGCAATCTTGTTGGTGACCGGCAGGATCCCCATCCGGTGCGTTATGATAACGACGGTCATCCCCCTGGATCTCATCCGCTCGATTGCCGTAAACAGCATGCGTTCGCCGTCATAATCCAGGCTCGAATTCGGATCGTCGAGAACGATAAGAGACGGATTTCCATAGGCCGCCCGTGCCAGTCCCAGCTGTTGGCGCTGAGCCCGAAGGAGCAGGTTTCCACCTTCACCGATATCGGTCTCGTAGCCGTGCGGCAGCCGCATGATCGCGTCGTGCAATCCAACCAGCTTTGCGGCGTCGATCGCCTTGCCGGGATCTCCTCCGTCCAGCCGGCCGATCACATCCTTGATTGCTCCGCCGAAGAGTTCGATATCCTGCGGCAGGTATCCGACGTGGCAGGTCCCCCCGCAAAGACGCAGAGCCGAGATATCGACCCCGCCGAGAAGAGCATATCCGCTCGTTGCCGGCACAACGCCTGCCATGATGCGGCCCAGTGTCGATTTTCCCGATCCCGACGGACCGATGAGCGCAATGCAATCGCCAGGTGCCAGGCGCAATGTGACATCGGTCAATATCGGCCGATCGGCGAATGGCTTGATATAGCTGACATTATCGATAACCAGGCCATTGGGTTCCGGCAACGGCACCATGCGGGCGTCGCATTCCGATGCAATTGTTATCAGCATTCTGTTCAAGCGATTGAAGGCATTGCGCGCAAACATGAAGGAGCGCCATGCCCCTATTGCGCCCTCGATCGGTGCGAGCCCACGCCCGAGCAACAGGCTCGCGACGAAGATGATTCCGGGACTGCCGCTGTTGACGAGCACCAGCCAGGTCGCCGATCCCATCATCAGGATCTGCGCCAGTGTGCGGATCGATTTGGAGAAACCAAGGATGATCTCCGTGCGATGCATCGCGATGTCCTGGGCCCTTCTTGCCATTTCCGCATCGCGATAGACGATCAGCGCTGCACCGTCCTGCATGCCCATGGCCCGGATCACCTCGATGTTTTTCAGCGCGGTCGCAAATCGCAGATAGCTCCTCGAAAGGGCAAGATTGGCGTGCGCAAGCGGCGCTCGCGTCGCCAGTTCCGTTGCCAACGCAAACAGCAGCAGCGCAACGGCGCACAGAATACCGATGGTCCCAAGCAGCGGGTGAACAAGAAAGAGCAGAAGCAGGAATACCGGCGCCCAGGGAACGTCGAATAAAAGCGAGCTGGCCGGTGAATCCAGGAACTGGCGCAATGCGGCGAGATCCCTGTAGCACTCTGAGGCGGCTCCCGTATCGGCGCGAGCGGCATATTCGAACGATGCGGTGAGCACCATGGGCCGCAGCCTATGGTCCAGCCAGCTGCCGATGCGCGAAAGAGCTGCCCTGCGCACGATATCGAGCGTCGACCCGACCAACACGGCGATGGCGATGATCATTGTCAGCATCAGCAGCGTGTCGACGCTTCGGCTGGACAGGACCCTGTCGTAGATTTGCAGGAGATAGATGGAAGGCGTGAGAAGAAAGAGATTGTAGCCGCAGCTGTAAAGGAAGACCAACCCGAAGGCCCCGGCACAAGCCCGGAGCGCAACAACGAGCTGTGTCGGTGGTCGCGGTGGTTTTATGGAAATTGTTGTCATTATCAGATCTCGCTGCACTTGATACTGACAAGAAGAGGCTGCCTACCTTGAGGGCCGCCGGCCAAAACCAGCGGCCCTTGATGTCGTCTGAGTTCAGGAGCCGAGATGGTCGACGTCGATATGGCCGAAAGCGTTGATGAAGTGATCGAGGGAATTGGTCACCGTCGTCGTTTCGGGATCCGTGTGAACCAATGCCGACGAGATATCGCCGCCATGAGCCATGTTTCCGTTACCGCCGTTGCCGCCGACGCCGGCGAGGATGGTGGCATGCTGGTCGGCCATAAGCTGCGTATATTGTGTCGCGGTCGTCGCCGCAGCCACTGCAGCCGTGTCGCCGCCGCTTGAGTTTCCTTGACTGCCGTTCGAGTTGGAATCTCCGCCCGCGCCGCCGTCGCCGTGGTTCGAGATTTTCGCCAGGAAGCCGTTCTGGGCCTCGGTAAAGCCACCGGATCCGCCATGGCCGGCGTCCCAATCGGCCGTCTGCCAAACGTGATCGCCGTTGTGCACATCGGTAGTCGCCCCGTAGACCTTTTGCACGGGATCGACATATGCAACCGGGTTGTAGTTGATGTTGCCATCGTTGTGGCCATCACCACCGTTGCCGGCATTCGCGTCACCCGCATCCGGATGGCTGAGATGAATCGTGTCGGATATTTGTGGAATAGGCATTGATGTCACTCCTCTACTTGGTTTCGTGCGTGTTGGTTTTTTACGGCGTCCCCCTACGGCGTGCTTTCCAGCATGTCACCGCAGCCAATACGACCGCGGACGAATATTGCTCGCGATTTAAACTTCGAACTACCTAGATATTCGGAGACATTCCTTCGGGTGTATATTTGATGTGGCGGAGCGTTATTTGGATTGGTGTTTGGTGATATGACGCAGGGCGGCATGCTCATGATCAAGTCTTCGACTTCGCCGCAGCGCCGCCGGGAGCCTCTCATCCAAAGCCGATTGAGTGCTCGCAACGCGCACAGGGGGTGCTGCGGCCATGACACCCAAATGGCTACAGAACTAGCCGAGTGGATGTAGACGAATTGCAGGCTCTGCTTTTCCGAGGTTCAGATGCACAATGCCTGAACAATTCAGGCTGCATGGCGCCGCATTCTCGGTGGCCGTGCGGTCGACCGCGAATGGAGACGGTAATGGCGGAACCTCGTCCCTTATTGGAAGACCTGCCCAAAACGGGCACCGATCAAAACCTCGCCGCCAATGTGGCTGCGGGGCATCTGGCACTGGTGCCGACCTGGCTTCCATTGGATGTCGCTTCCGCGCCAAGTCATACTTCAGCCGGCAGCGGTGGGGACGGGATAAGTGAAGGCGTGATCAGCAGCAATGCGTTGGCCGTCTTCATGCCGTCCAATGCGGCTATTGCGGGACCTCATTCGAGTGCCGACGCTTTCCAGGGCAACGATGCATCAATCAATCAGCATCCCACCGAAATGGCTGGGATCGGCGGGAATGGTGGAAGCGGCAATGTTGCCATCGGCAGTGGTGATGGCGCCAGTCATGCCGGCACCGGCGGCAACGGGCTCTTCTATGGAGGGCTCGTCAGCACCGAAGTCGCAGTCTTTGCCCCCGTCAATACTGCTGTGGCTGCCGGTCCCGGCGCGGAGGCTCACGCCGAGCAGTCGAACAACGCAATGTTCCTGCAGGGCGCAACCCAGATGGGTGGCATTGGCGGCTCGGGCGGAGACCATAATGTCGCGACCCACGGCTCGTCGATGAGCCCGGGAACTGCACTGACATTGACCGGCGACTATTATGCCGGTCACGGCGGCGATGGATATTTCGTCGGCAGCATGGTCGACGTGAGCATAGCCATCTTCTCTCCGATCAACATCGCCATCGGCGCCGCAGGCGGCTCGGCGGAGGCTCATCAGACAAACAATGTGATTTTCGATCAGGGCACTGTGCAGATCGCAGGCATGGGCGGCAATGGCGGTGGCTTCAACCTGTCGTCGGATACGATCTTTACCGGCAACCATGCCGGTGGCGGTGGCGGCGACGGATCATCCACCGGCGCCATGGTCGACGTCAATTTCGGCTATTTCCATCCCATCAACATTGCCGTTCCAGCCGGTGGGGCGGCGGACGCCCAACAGATCGATCATGTTCTCTATGATCAGCATGCGCTTCAGCTGGCCGGCATCGCGGGCCACGGCGGAGAGGGTAACCTCACGGACGCCCATTCGGCGCTCGTCGACGATATTCTGAGTTTCATGCATAGCTAGAGCAATTCCAGCAAAAGTGCTTAGCGGTTTTTCCATGCAAAGCGCGAAGCGCTTTTGCCGGGAATTGCGTGAGAACAAAGAGATAGAGGGTAGACCCCCCCGCTCGTATTGCGCCGACTCAACTGCACGAGATTGTTCTTGCTGCCGTTTTTCAAGCCTTATGCTGAATCGCTTTCGTCGCATGGCTTTCGACAGTCATACCGACCATTCCCCTATGGCCTTATCCGCATCAGTCGGCGCCTCCGCGGTGTTGCCTGCGTGAAAAGAAATGCCGGCTGGTATTAATGCGTCACTGGAGCGCAGTTTTCAGTAATCAAAAAGGGTAGTCGGCGATCTCAGGCTTTTGTTGCTTTTGGCGTTTGTTATTTTGCTGTCGAGGTCTGCAACTGCTCTGAATTGAGATAGGAAAATAAAGCCACACCGATCGGCGGCTCCTTATTCCAACGACTTTTTGCTGAATAAGTCTGTAGAAGATCGGTCGGCTTTTCAGTGCCTTTGGAAGTTTTGTTGACCCGCTTGCCATACGTGAATTCGGGGAAGGCTGGAAAGTCTTCGGCGACAAGTCGAACCATCGGCTCCCGGTGAACAAGAATTTCAATGTGCTCTGCGAGCCAAATTATCTTCCACTAAATCTTATAGACTATAAGAATTATCATGAGAGATCAGACTATTAATATCGGCAATACACTCGCTTTTTCTCATGACATGTCGCGAGAACAGGAATAGTATGAATGACTGTTGGGTTGCACACAATCTGGGGAGCACGCAGGTGTCCGACAGTGCTGGAACAAAGCGCCGGCGCAATGCACCAACTGTGATCATTATTGAGCATTCTACACTGGCGCGCACGACCGTGGTGAAGCTACTTGAGCGGGAACTCGCCGGGTGGAACTTGATCGATTTGAGCTCGACCGAGAGTCTCGATCGGGCGCTTGGAGCCGAGGTGCGTTTGATCGCATTGGATCTGGCCGGCAGAGGTGTTGAGAGCGCCAGCCTGAGGGATGATCTCGCCGCGATTACCGCACGTTTTCCCGAGGTTCCTATCACGTTGCTCTCAAGTACGGATGATGCCATCATTGCCCGTCAGGCGCTCAAGATCGGCATCCGCGGTTTTTTCTCGACGTCCCTTCCCATCGACATTGCTCTTGCCGGCCTTCGCCTCGTCCTAGCAGGAGGAACATTCTTCCCACAGCTTTTGGGGGCCGCTACAAACGGCTCAAACGAGCACAGCCCGGCCAGAAACGAGGCCGAAAAAACCTTGGATGAGCGGACGCAATACCTGGCGCTCGCCGAGTTCACGCCCCGCGAGGCGGATGTCCTCGCAGAGTTGCAATCCGGCTGCTCGAATAAGGTCATTGCAGGAAAACTCAATTTGTCGGGGCATACGGTGAAGATGCATCTGCAACACATCATGCGAAAGCTGCAGGCGCAGAACCGTACTGAAGTGGTTGCCCGCTTGATCCAAAGAGCCGCCAGCGGGCCTGACGCCTCGCCGAGTTAGGCGGTCAGCACCACCGCCCGCGCGGCCGCCGATGGTGTCTCGAGGGAAGCCTTCATGTCAGCTGGTTTTATATCGTGAAACCCTCATGGGAACCGCGAGTCCAGCCGTCCGTTACTTTAGCGAACGGAGGACATGGACATGCGCAGGAAAAAGGCCATCGTCGAGGCGGCGCTCGAGTCCGAATATGAGCGCCAGCCGCTCGGGATTATGAATACGGAGCAAGCGCTCGAGCTTGAAGATGCCGAGGGTCTTGTTTTCAGTCACCCGGATAAAGAGGCCGGGGTGACGAATCACTTTGTCGATCAGGAACAGTTGCGCCGATTGGTGCAGTAGATCTTTTGCACGTTTGGAAAACCGCGCAGCTATCGATCTCAGGCAATCATGTAGCCGCCGTCCACCGGCATCGATATCCCGTTCACCATCGCCGCCTCATCCGACAGCAGGAAGAGAACGACTTCGGCGACGTCGCTCGGCTCGGCGAAACGGCCGACGGGAATGCGCTGCATCATCCCGGCGGCCTTGTCTGGATCGCTCCAGGCCTTCACCGCCATCGGCGTCAGCGTCACCGTTGGGTGCACGCCGTTCGTGCGGATGCCGTGCGGCCCAAGTTCCTTCGCCATGACCCGCGTCAAGCCATCCAGCCCACCCTTCGACGCACAATAGGCGGCGTGGTCGGGGATGCCGACAAACGAGGCGACCGACGAGACGTTGACGATGGCGCCTTTGCGGCCCTCCTTGATCAGGAAGCGGGCATATTCCTGCGCCACGATCATCGGCGCCCGCGTGTTGACGGCGACAAGCCGGTCGAATGCTTCGACTGTCGTCTCCAGGAACGGCTGGAGTTCGGTGGTGCCGGCGCAGTTGATCAGGAAATCCGCGGGCAGGGCCGCAATCGCCGCCTTCCTCGTCGCATCGGCGTCGGCGAGATCGACTTGGAGGGCGCGGCACCTGGGTTCCTCTCGCAGCGCGTCGACGTCGGCGGCGCTGCGGGTGAGGGCAACGACGTGTGCACCCCTTTCGACGAGCATCCGCGCAATTTCGCGTCCGATGCCTTTTCCCGCTCCGGTAACGATGACCGTCTTTCCATTGAAGTCCATGGTCGCCTCCTTACAGTCTCTGGCCCGTTTCCCGATCGAAGATATGTGCACGCCGGGGATCGATGTGGAAATACACCGTCCGTCCGGGATCGACCTCGATACGCTCGCGGATCAAGGCGTCGATCGGCACACCTTGCGTGCGGCCGAAGATCAATGTCTCCGAACCCGTCGGCTCGTACACCGATACCTCAACCGGAACGCCGTCGTCGCCGAGCGTGATATGCTCCGGTCTTATGCCATAGGTCACGGCTCGTCCGTCATCCGCATTGGTATTGTCCAGGGGCAGGGCGACGCCCTGGTCGGTGACGACGACCCTCTTGCCGTCGCGGGTCGCCACACGGCCCTGAAGGAAGTTCATCGATGGGCTGCCGATGAAGCCGGCGACGAAGAGGTTGACCGGGAAGTCGTAAAGATCGAGAGGTTTGCCGATCTGCTCGACCCTGCCGTCGCGCATTACCACGATCTTGTTGGCCATCGTCATGGCCTCGATCTGATCATGCGTGACGTAGACGGTGGTAGTTTTCAGCCGCTGGTGAAGTTCCTTGATTTCGACGCGCATGGTGACGCGAAGTTTGGCGTCGAGATTCGACAGCGGTTCGTCGAACAGGAAGACCTGCGGATCGCGGACGATGGCGCGGCCCATCGCCACGCGTTGACGCTGCCCGCCCGACAGTTGCTTCGGATAGCGGTCCAGATAACGCGTCAGGTCGAGGATCTCGGCGGCCCTGCCGACCTTCTCGTCGATCTCCGCCTTGGGGCGCTTGGCCATCTTCAGCGGAAAGCCCATGTTCTCGGCGACCGTCTTGTGGGGATAGAGGGCGTAGCTCTGGAACACCATCGCGATGTCGCGCTCCTTCGGCGGAGCGTTGGTGACGACACGGCCGCCGATCCGGATGTCGCCGCCGCTGACGGTCTCGAGACCGGCGATCATCCGCAGCAGGGTGGACTTGCCGCATCCGGAGGGGCCGACCAGCACGACGAATTCGCCGTCCTCGATGTCGACGCTGACGCCGTGCATGACCTGAAGCGCGCCATACCTCTTGGTGACGTCGCTAACCTGTACGTTTGCCAATGTCGTTCCTCCCTAAAGCAGCGCGGCCGGTGTGTTGACGGAAGTCATCGGCTCATCCCTTCCAGACGATATAGGCGCCGAGGACCGCCGAGATTGCCGCGGCGAACCATACCGAAGGCCCGAACGGCTCGATGAACCGCATCCAGAACAGCGAGAGCGCGACCCAGATCACCACCGAGATGAATAGCCGGTCGAACCAGTTCGTTTCGATCGGCAGAAATCCCGGCTTGCGTTGGTTGTTTCCCGATTGAGAGCTCATGGCTTCACCCTTTCACCGCGCCGAAGGTCAGGCCGGCCACGATGTGACGTTGCACCACTGAAAAGACGATGAGCGCCGGCACCAGTGTCAGCATCGAGATCGCGGCCATGATGCCCCAGGCCGTGCCCGTGGTCGTCACATATTCCGACAGGCCGGTGGTCAGGGTTCGCGCATTGAAGTTGGTGAGGGTCGCTGCGAGCAGGTACTCGTTCCACGCAAACACCCAGGTCAGGATCAGCGTCACCGCCAGTCCGGGCCGCGCCAAGGGAAAGACGATGTCGTAGAGGACGGTCCATGGGCTGGCACCGTCCATATAGGCTGCCTCGTCCAACTCCTTCGGAATGCCTTCGACGGTCGGGCGCAGCGTCCAGATGGCGAAGGGAAGGTTGAAGGAGCAGTAAACCAGGATCATGCCCAGCCGGGAATCGGCGAGCGAGAAGTCGCCGATCTTGTAGACCTGCGTCAGCAGCAGGAAAAGCGGCAGCAGGAAGACCGCCGGCGGCGCCATGCGGTTGGTGATGGTCCAGAAGAAGATGCTCTCCTTGCCCGCGAGATCGAAGCGCGTCAGCGCGTAGCAGGCAAAAAAGCCGAGCGTCGTGACCAGCAGCGCGTTGCCCGACGAGATGATCATCGAGTTGAGCATGTATCCGCGCAGGGTCGGATTGGTGAGCACATCCTGGTAGTTCTTCCAGAAGAAGCTTCGGAGCACGACATCGGGCGTCGAGAACAGGTCGAAGGGCTGTTTCACCGATATGACGAACAGCCAGTAGATTGGGAAAAGCGTCGCGAGGCTGATCAGGATCCACAGCACGACGGGCAGCCAGGGGGTCTGGGTCTTCATCGCGTTAACCTCTCTTCACGCGCGGCGCAATCAGGCCGACATAGAGCAGCCAGCAGACGACGATGGTAAGGTAAAGGACGATGACGGAGATAGCCGAACCGTAGCCGTAATTGGTCTTCGGGAAGACCTCCTTGAAGATGTGGACGCCGATATAGCGTGTCGAAGAACCCGGGCCGCCGCCGGTCAGCATCAGGACCTCGTCGACGGTGCGCAGCGCATCCATCAGCCTGATGAACACCGTGGCGAGCAGGGCCGGGCGGATCAGCGGGAGCGTGATGTGCCAGAAGATCTGGCTCTTGCCCGCGCCGTCGATCTGCGCCTGCTCGAACGGGTCGGGCGGCAGCGAGACCAGTGCGGCGATCAGCGACAGGGTGACGAGCGGCGTCCAGTGCCAGATGTCCATGATCACCGTGACGGTGAAGGCCGCGACGGCACTCTGGCCGATGTTCAGATCGTAGCCGAACCAGCTCCTGAGAAGATAGGGGATGATGCCGATCGACGGTGTGGTCATCAGCTTCCAGACGGAGCCGACGATGATCGGCGCCATGATCAGCGGCAGGGTGTGGATCGTGCGAAACACCGCTTTTCCAGGAAAATCCTTCAGCAGCGCCTGGGCGAGGATGTAGCCGAGGACCAGTTCCGAGACGACCGCGAAGAAGACGAATGTGAGGGTTATGCCGAGCGATGCCAGGAATTGGGCGTCGAAGACGAGCCGCCGGTAGTTGTCGGCCCAGTTGAAGACCATGCCCGGATTGGCCGCGAACGGGTTCCATGCATGGAACGAGACCCAGAGGACGTAGATGAACGGAAAGATCCCGAACAGTCCAAGGATCACGATGGTCGGTGACAGCAACAGCCACCCGAGCTTCTGCGAATGCATCGCCTATCCCCCATTGAACGTTATGTGACGTCCGCCCATCCTGGAGCGAAAGATGACGGGTCGTAGGACACGACCCGTCAATTGGGGAGGATGTTTATTTGCGATAGCCGAGCGATGTCAGTTCCTCTTCGGCCTTTGCCGCCATCTGGTCGAGGCCTTCATCGGGAGCGATCTTGCCGGTCAGGATGTCGTAGAAGATCGGGGCGGTCGCTTCCCGCACCTGCGCATGGAAGGGGTAGGGAGGAGCGCCGGCGAAAAGTTTGCCCTCATCCTTCAGCATCGTGTAGAAGCCGCCGAGCTTGGTATCCATCTCCTTCACCTTCGGATCGTCGAACGTCGCCTTGTTGGTGATGCGCGGCGCAGCGATGGCCCAGTCGGGCTGCACCTCGTTCTGACCGATGAATTCGAGGAAGAGCAGCGACGCTTCCTTGTTCTTCGACGTGATCGGCACGCCGAAGGCGCCGCCATCGTAGTAACCGATATAGCCCTTTCCGGCTTTCGCATCGTCCAAAACGCCTGGCTCGAGCGGCGGCAGCGCGAACCCGACCTTTCCGACGACCTTCGACTGCGCTTCATCGCTTGCAATCCAGGCGGCATTTTCACCGTAGATCAGCCCCTGGGCGACACGGCCGGCGGCAAACGTCGTTGCCGTTTCCGTCCAGGTCGACTGGGTCGATTCCGGCGGTGCGATATCGCGCAGGTGCAGCCAATATTTCAACGCGGCCTTCGCCTTGTCGCCATTCATCGTGCCGCCGTGTTCGACGGTGGCCGCATAGTTGTTCTTGGCGTCGATGCCCCAATTGTAGACCCCGAACGTCGGCACGATGGACTCGAAGAATTCATACCAGGACGCCGGATGGCCCGTATGGGCCTGAGCGGTCGTGCCCCAGAGCTCCATGCCGTTGTCCTTGCCGTACTTCGTGAAGAATTCGGCGATCTGGGTGTATTCCTCGTGGGTGGTCGCCGGCTTCAGGTCCTTGCCGGTTTCCTTCTTGAAGGCCTCCTTGATCTTCGGATCGTCGAAGAGGTCCTTGCGGTAGAGATAGGTCTTCAGGAACGCTTCCATCGGCGTGCCGAAGAGATCGCCGTTGGCATCCTTGAAGTAGTCGGCGAAGCTGGTGAAATTCGAATCGTCGTAGGTCGGCGCCTTCAGATCCGGCTGATCCTTCAGCGTCTTGGTGATGTCGACGAGGAAATTCCTGGCCAGATAGGAGTAGATGATGTCCTGCTCGATGTAGACCATGTCATAGATGCCGGTCTTGGCTTCCATGTCCTTGATCGCCTTGTCGTACATCTGATCCCAGGACGTCGTCTCGATTTCGACCTTGATGCCGGTCTTCTTTTCGAATTCCGGAGCGAGCACGTTCTTGATGTAGTTCGATGGAGGGGTACTTTCGGTGACGCCGTGCAGTGTCACACCCTTGTATTTTGCGCCGGCGTCGGACCAGAAGTCAGCCCAGGCCGGCGAAGCGGTCGTCGCGAGGCCGAGCGTCAGCGCAAGCGCGCTAGCCTTCAAAGCATAGTGCATTTCCAATCCTCCCAGATAGCAGCGAGAATATTCGCCGGTGCTTGTGTAGGCCAAAAAAACCGACAGCGCAATATTTGTTGTCTAAACATGCAAATAGATGGCCTATCCCATTGATTTTCGCAGGAACAAATTTTCCGCAGCGGCATGAAGTAATGGCGTTAGGCATAAAATGCTGCAATGCAAAGTATTTTTGCGAAGCAACAAAGAGAGAGCGTCAAAATTTATTTGTTGTCTTGCCAAACTAAATGGCATAGCACTGGGCACAATCACCGGCCTATCGTGGAGGAAAAACCTATGCGTCGATTGGGTATCCATTCATTTGTATGGACAGGCGGCCAAACGCAGGAAGGCCTGGAAATGGCCCTCAACAAGACCGCCGAACACGGATATCGCACCATCGAATTTGCCTATCTGCGCCCCGAGAAATTCAATCTCGACCGGCTGGCAAAGCTCGCCCAATCCCTCGATGTGGAGATCGGCGTTACCATGGGCCTGCCGCTCGACAAGGACGTGTCGAGCGAGGACGCTGCTGCGGTGTCCGCCGGCAGGCAGACGCTGGCCGACGCCGTTCGTGCGGTTCGCGATATCGGCGGCAACAAGCTCGGCGGGATTCTCTATTCCGCCCACACCAAGTACAATCGCCAGCCGACGAAGAAGGGTTGGGACAACAGCGTTGCCGCGATCGCCGCGACCGGCGAGGTCGCCAGGCAGGCGAACGTCGACCTGGTGCTGGAGGTGGTCAACCGGTTCGAGACGAACCTGCTGAATACCACGGCGCAGGGGCTCAAATTCATCACCGAGACGGGATCGCAGCATGTTCGTCTCCATCTCGACACGTTCCACATGAACATCGAAGAAGCCAATCCGGCCGCCGCAATCTGTCTTGCCGGCGACAAGATCGGTTATTTCCACATCGGCGAAAGCAATCGCGGCTATCTCGGTGACGGCGTCATCGACTTCGAGCTGATATTCGACGCCCTGCTCGACATCGGCTACGACCGCGACATCGTGTTCGAGAGCTTCTCGACGACGGTCGTGGATGAGGGCCTGTCGCTCGCCTGTGCGATCTGGCGCGATACCTGGGAGGATAATGATCTGCTTGCGGCGCACGCCAAGCGCTACATCGAGCTGAAATATGACGAGGCCAAGCGTCGCCGCGCCACAAACGCGCGGCCCTGATTATCCTTCTGACAGCCTGTTCCAGTCGTGTAAGGGTGGGCGGCTTGAAGGGAATAAACATATGAACGACACCGTCTCCATCGGAAGTTCACCGCGCAGGATCCGGCAGAACAATATCGTTGCCGCCTTGCAGACGATCTATGTCCACCGAAGCCTCAGCCGGGCAGATCTCGCCCGCAAGCTCGGCATGAACCGCTCATCCTCGGGAGAGATCGTCGCCGAACTGACCGAGGGCGGATTCGTTCAGGAGTCGGAGGAGAGCGGCAAGCAGCGCCTGGAGCATTCCCGTGCCGGCCGTCCCGGCATCATGCTTGAATTGGTTCCGGATGCTGCCTTCTTCGTCGGGATAGAGATCGGCGTCGAACATATATCGGCTGTCGTTGTCGATCTCTCCGCCGAAGTGCGGGCATGTCGGAAAGTCGCCTTCGACACACCGTCTTCGACGGTGGAGGAGGCAGTGGCGCAGGGTATTGAACTGATTGTCGGCGCAATGGCGAAGCGAATGATCGACAGGTGCAAAGGCCTGGGCCTATCGACGCCGTCGCACGTGCGCCCGGACGGGTTCGTCACGCTGGCGCCGATCATCGGCTGGCGGGACGTGCCATTGAAGGAAATTGCCCGGTCAGCCTTCCCGGCCGCCGTCCCGATCGCGGTCGAAAACGATGCCAATGCGTTTGCGATCGGCGACAGCTATCGTCACGGCGACGCAGGGGTGACCCTGTTTCTGCTGATGGAAACGGGCGTCGGCGGCGGCATCATGATCGATGGCAAGCTGTTTCGTGGCGGCCATGGTCTGGCGGGAGAAATCGGCCACACGCTGGTGCCGGGAAGCGGTGGTCAGAAGCTCGAACAACTGATCGGTCGCGAGGTGCTGATCAGGCAGTATCGTGAGGCTGTCGGACACGAGGACGCCGATCTGCAGGATTTCCTTGGTAGCGTTCGCGATCGCGTCCCGGCCGCGGTCAACATCGCCGAAACCTGGTCGCGCCATCTTGCATATGCATTGCTGCAGGCCTGTCGTCTGCTCGACCCGGATAGGATCGTGCTGGGCGGCTCCGTGGCGCCCCTCTACCCGATGGTGGCTGCCCGCGTGGCGGTTCACATGTCGGAAGGCCAGAACATCGCTTTCCCCACGCCGGAGATCGTCGTGGACGATGATGCGGAGTTCGATTCCGCCTTCGGAGCGGCATGCATGCTGCACCGGCGCTTTCTGTCGCTTGAGAATGAGGAGTTCGGCAGCGAGGACAGTGCGCCGGTCCAATCGGCGCTGAGTTAAGAGACAACAGGGATCGAAAGCAGGACTGCATATGGCTTCAATACTGGCTCCGGACGCACTTGGTCCCACGGTTTGCGTAGGGGAGATCCTCGTGGAGATCGTCGCAACGACGGCTGGAAACGGCTTCCTCGAAGCCCAGCCGCTCGTCGGTCCGTTCGCGAGCGGAGCGCCGGCGATCTTCATCTCGCAATGCGGCCGCCTCGGCGGTCAGGCGGCAATGATCGGCGCAGTCGGCGATGACGATTTCGGCCGGGTCAATACCGATCGCCTCAAACGCGACGGCGTCGATATCTCGGCGATTTCGATCGATCCGGACTATCCGACGGGAAGCGCTTTCGTTCGCTACCGGAAGGATGGCTCCAGGGATTTCGTCTACAATATCGCCACATCGGCAGCCGCGCGCTTCGGCTGGTCTGGAGTGGTCGCCGATCTCATCGATCGGACCGGGCATCTTCATGTGATGGGCTCCGCGCTGTCGGTTCCGAGTGCGCGTGCGGTGATCGACAAGGCGGTCGATATCGTCAAGGCGCGCGGCGGAACACTGTCGGTGGATCCGAATATTCGCAAGGAGTTGAAGTTGGACGAGGACACCGAGCGCCGGTTTTCCAAGCTTGTCGCCGCCGCCGATCTGCTTCTGCCCTCCGGAGAGGAGCTTGAGCGCGCCGCCGGTGTCGAAGGTGAGGCGGAAGCGATCCAGCGTTTGTTCGAGATGGGCGTCAAAGAGATCGTGCTGAAGCGCGGAGCCGGCGGCGCGACCTACTTCGCCAGCGGCGGAGACCGCATCGACGCTCCCGCATTCGTCGTTCAGGAGGCCGATCCTACGGGCGCCGGCGACTGCTTCGGCGGTGCTTATCTCACCTGCCGGCGGCTCGGAATGTCTCCAAAGCAGGCTCTGACCTATGCCTCGGCCGCCGGCGCCCGCAACGTCACGGTGCTGGGTCCGATGGAAGGTGCGGGCACCCGGCGGGAACTCGATGCATTTATCGCCTCAACGGAAAGGCGGCCGTGATGCAGGTGCATCTGAACGAACTGGCAAGGCTGAGGATCGAAGGCCAGCCGAGAGGCGTCACCTCCGTATGCTCCGCCCATCCGATCGTGCTGCGCGCCGCGCTCCGGCACGGGCGGCAACAGAAAAGCACCGTGCTGATCGAAGCGACCTGCAACCAGGTCAATCACCTCGGCGGCTATACCGGGATGACGCCGAGCGATTTCGCGTCCCTCGTCATAAGGATCGCGGCGGAGGAGGGGTGCCCGGAAAAACTGATCGTTCTCGGCGGCGACCACCTCGGCCCTAATCCCTGGCGCGACCGGCCGGCGGAAGAGGCCATGGCCGAGGCGGAGACGATGGTTGCCGCCTATGTCGAGGCCGGGTTCCGCAAGGTTCACCTCGATGCTTCGATGGGCTGCAAGGGCGAACCGACGGCGCTCGACGACGAAACCACCGCCCATCGCGCCGCCCGGCTTGCCGCCGTCGCCGAGGCTTCGGCCAGGAATTCCGGTGGCGTAATGCCGGTTTACGTCATCGGCACCGAAGTGCCGCCGCCGGGCGGGGCCGACCATGCCCTGACAACGATCGAACCGACGGCTGCTGCGGCCGCGTTGAAGACGATGGAAATTCACCGCCGGATCTTTGCGGAGGCCGGCCTCGGGCAGGCATTTGGGCGGGCGATCGGGCTGGTCGTTCAGCCCGGTGTCGAGTTCGGCAATCACAACGTCATCTTCTACGACAGCAGCAAGATAGCTGCGCTGCAATCGGTGCTGACCGAGGAGCCGCAATTCGTGTTCGAGGCTCACTCGACCGATTATCAGGGCTCCGGGCCGTTGAGCGCGCTGGTAAAGGACGGTTTTCCCATTCTGAAAGTCGGCCCCGAGCTGACCTTCGTCCTGCGCGAGGCGCTCTACGCGCTGGACGCAATCGCGTCCGACCTCCTAGCCGATTACGGCCAGCGTCCGCTCTATGAGGCGATGGAAGCGCTGATGCTCGCTCAGCCTGACAATTGGCGCCGTCACTATCATGGAACGGAGGCCGAGATGCGTTGGCTGCGGCATTACTCGCTGTCTGACCGCATCCGCTATTATTGGGCGTCGGCCGAAGCGCAAGAGGCAGTCCAGCGCCTGTGTGAGGCTCTTCGGGGGCAGTCGGTGCCGCTGCCATTGTTTTGGCAGCATATGCCGGCCGCCCAGCATTTCGCAGACGTGCCGCTCGATCCGGATGAGGTTCTGATCTGGAGAGTGACGAAGAGTCTCGCGGACTATCACGCCGCCTGCGGCGTCGGGAAGAATGGGCAATCGGGATCAAGATAGGAGGAGACATCGATGCAGGAATTGAATGGAAAGATCGCGGCGGTCACGGGTGCGGCGTCCGGCATAGGATTGGCTTCGACGGAAGCCATGCTCGCCGCAGGTGCGACGGTCGTGCTGGTGGACCGGGATGAGAAGGCCCTTGAGGCGGTTTGCAGCCGGCTTGGTGAGCGCGCGATTCCGCTCGTGATCAACCTGCTCAATCCGAACGAATGCGCGGGACTGCTTGAGGGCGTCCTGGCGAAGGCGGGCAAACTCGACATCCTGCATGCCAATGCTGGCACCTATATCGGCGGCGACCTTGTGGAAACCGACCTCGATACGATCGATCGGATGCTCAATCTCAATGTGAACGTCGTCATCAAGAACGTTCACAATGTCATTCCGCACATGATCGAACGCGGCACCGGCGACATTGTCGTCACGAGCTCGGTCGCTGGACATTCGGCTATCCCCTGGGAGCCGGTATATTCCTCGTCGAAATGGGCGATGACCTGCTTCGTTCAGACGATGCGGCGCCAGCTTCTAAAAAACGGCATTCGCGTGGGGTCAGTGTCACCAGGACCGGTGATCAGCGCCCTACTCGCGGATTGGCCGGAGGAAAATCTTCGCAAGGCGAAGGAAGCCGGCGCGTTGATCGAGCCCAAGGAAGTTGCCGACGCAATCATCTTCATGCTGACCCGGCCGCGCAACGTCACCATCCGCGATATCGTGGTGCTTCCCAGCGCATTTGACATCTGAAGGAGCCAGATATGAGCTACCAGGAGAAATTTCGCCTCGACGGCGAACGTGCGGTGGTCACCGGCGGAGGGCGCGCGATCGGGCTGTGCTGCACCGAAGCGCTGGCGGAGGGGGGTGCGGCTGTCGTCGTCATCGAACGCAGCGAGGCCGACGCCCGGCAAGCGCTTGCGCTGCGCGACAAGGGCTACGACATCGAAGTCCGGGTGGGCGACGTCACCGATGCCGGCCGAATGGACGCAATCGCCAATGAGCTTGCCGGCAGTGGCCGGCCGGCGACGATCCTGGTGAACAATGCCGGGATCGGCCAGAGCGGCATCCCAGCAGAAGATCTCACCGACGCGGACTGGCTGCGCATGATGGACGTCAATCTTAACGGCGTCTTCTGGTGCTCGCGTGCCTTCGGCCGACATATGGTCTCGATGAAGCGGGGCGCCATCGTGAACCTTGGCTCGATGTCGGGGCACATCTGCAACCGACCGCAGCCTCAGACGGCCTATAATGTCTCGAAGGCGGCCGTCCATCACCTCACGCGGTCGCTGGCCGCCGAGTGGGCGCAGCATGGTATCAGGGTAAACGCCGTCGCGCCCACCTACATCGAGACACCGATGGTGGTGGCGGTCGAAGCCAATCGCGAGCGCATTCCGCTCTGGCTGGCCGACACACCGATGGGCCGGATGGGAACGCCGGAGGAGGTCGCAAGCGCGGTTCTCTTCCTCGCGTCGGGCGCAGCCAGCCTGATGACCGGAGCAATTGTCAACGTCGATGCGGGATTCACCTGCTGGTAGACCTTTCGGGACGAGGCGCGAGCGGCGCCTCGTCCGCATTGCAAGGACTGCCTGCCGCGACAAGTCGGGGATATGGAAACGTTACCACAACGTATTGACTCGCATTGCTGGCACATTTATTCGAATGTGGAAACGTTACCATATCGGAGAGAGACTTGATGAAATCCGCACGGTTGAACCGACTTTTCGGCGTGTCCGGAAATTGTTTTGACGTTGCTATCGATCACGGCATGTTCAATGAACGGACCTTCCTCGCCGGCATCGAGAACATGAAGACCGCCATCGAGGTGATCGCGCAGGCGGCGCCGGATGCCATTCAGCTGCCGCCGGGCACCGCTCCCCTTCTGCAGGCCATTCCCGGCAAACATCGCCCGGCACTGGTGCTGCGCACCGACATCGCCAATATCTATGGCAATCCGCTGCCGTCTCAATTGTTTTCCGAAATGATCGACAGGGCGGTGGAGCAAGGCGTTGCGTTGGATGCCGCCTGTGTCGTCGTCAATCTTCTGATGCTGCCGGACCAGCCGGAAGTCTACCGCGCCTGCGTGCGCAACGTGAACAGCCTGAAGCGCGAATGCGAGATCTACGGCATGCCGCTGATGGTCGAGCCGCTCGTCATGCAGGACAATTCCAAGGGCGCCTATATGGTCGATGGCGCGATCGACAAGATCCTGCCGCTCGTGCGTCAGGCCGCCGAACTCGGGGCCGACATCATCAAGGCCGACCCGTGCGACAATGTCGAGGAATATCACCGCGTGGTCGAGATCGCCCAGGGCCTACCGGTGCTGGTGCGCGGCGGCGGCCGTGTTTCGGACCAGGAAATCCTGATCCGCACCAAGCAGTTGATGGAGCAGGGCGCCCGTGGCATCGTCTATGGCCGCAACGTCATTCAGCATCACAATCCCGGCGGCATGACGAAGGCCTTGATGGCGATCGTCCATGACAAGGCTTCCGTCGAGCAAGCCTCGCTGCATATTGGCTGACGCGTCTGGGAGGACATGTCATGACGAAAATATTCCGCTTCGGCGTCATCGGCTGCGGTCTGATGGGGCGCGAATTCGCGAGCGCCGCGGCGCGCTGGCTGCATCTGGCCGATGTGAAGGCGCGGCCGGAAATCGTTGCCGTCTGCGATACCAACGCGACGCTGCTCGACTGGTTCAGGGATCATGTGCCGACGGTTCGGCAGTTCACCGCCGACTATAAGGAGCTTCTCGCCAATCCCGAAGTCGATGCCGTCTATTGCGCTGTGCCGCACGTGCTGCACCAGCAATTCTATATCGACGTGCTGAAGGCCGGAAAGCATCTCCTCGGCGAAAAGCCCTTCGGCATGGACGCGGCCCAGAACCGAGAGATCATGGCGGTTCTCGCCGAGCACCCCGAACTCCTGGTCCGCTGCTCGTCGGAAATGCCGTTCTTCCCCGGCGCCCAGAAGGTCATCGCGCTGGCAAAAAGCGGCGAAATGGGCGAGATCCTCGAAGTCGAGGCGGGCTTCCTGCACTCGTCGGATATCGACCGGCAAAAGCCGATCAACTGGAAGCGCATGGCCGATATCAACGGCGAGTATGGCTGCATGGGTGATCTCGGCATGCATGTGCTGCACGTGCCGCTGCGTCTTGGCTGGCGCCCGACGACCCTGCATGCGCAATTGGTCAAAAAGGTTACCGAACGTCCAGACGGCAAGGGCGGCACGCTGCCCTGCACCACCTGGGACAATGCGACGATCAGCAGCCGCGTGCGCACCGGGGATCAGGATTTTCCGATGGTGCTGAAAACCTGGCGCATCGCGCCCGGCGAATCCAACACCTGGTACATCAGGGTCCTGGGCATGAAGAAAAGCGCATTCTTCAGCACGAAGTCGCCGCGTCAGTGGCAGTGGATGGATTATAATGGCGGCGCGCAGGCTTGGAGCACCGAGGATCTCGGCTACGGTTCGCTGTTTCCCGCCATCACAGGCAAGATCTTCGAATTCGGTTTTGCCGACGCCATCCAGCAGATGTGGGCGGCCTTCGTCGATGAACTGGCCGGAGGCGATGCGAACGGGTTCGGCTGCGCGACGCCGGCGGAGGGAGAGGCGCATCATGCTGTGCTGACGGCGGCTCTCAAGTCCGGTCGCGAGGATGTTGTGGTCCCGGTCGACTATGACGGGGCGTCCCTCTGATGGACACGATCGGCCGCTTTGCCGCAATCGAGGAAGACGAGCCGCCGTTCCGGCCCTTGTGGACCGAAGGAGGCGACTGATGCGAACCGGGGAGGAGGTTCACCAGCGCGGCACTCACAAACAGGGCGGCATCGTTTGCGCCGGCAATTTCATTGTCGATCGCGTCCACACCCTGTCCTATTGGCCCGAACAGGGCAATCTCGCCCATATCCTGCACCAGGATCTGGGCGTGGGTGGCGGGGCCGCCAATGTCGTCACGGATCTCGCCTCGCTCGGATTTCGCGGAAGGCTTGCGGCGGCGGGGTGCATCGGTGCCGATCAGGACGGAGAGATCGTCAAGGCCCGGCTTGCGGCGGCGGGCGTCGATATCGGTGGTCTCACCGCGCTCGCCGACCGGATGACGGCGCATACGCATGTCATGAATGTGCCCGGCCAAAACCGCACCTTCTTCTATCATGGCGGCGCCAGCGATGCCGTGACGGACAAGCTCATCTCACCCGCGACCTTCGCCGAGGCCGGATATCGGCTGTTCTATCTCGGCTATCTCATGCTGTTGCCGGGCCTCGACCGAATAGGGCCCGACGGTTCGTCGGGAGCCTCGCGCCTGCTCAAAGCCGCGCGCCGCGCGGGGCTGACGACCTGCGTGGATTTCGTTTCCAGCGAAGACTCGGAATTTGCTGAGAAGGTCGGCGTCGCTCTGCCCTTCTGCGACTTCCTGATCATCAACGAGATGGAGGCGGGCCGGGCAACCGGCGTTACCGTTCGCGATGCGAAGGGAGATTTGATCGAGGCGGAGCTTTTCAAGGCCGGAGAGCGGCTGCTGGCCGCAGGCGTCGCCAAGGGGGCGATCATCCACGCGCCGGAGATCTGCTTCTGGTTCGCGCCCGGCGCTGCCCCGATCATGGCGCATTCACGCCCTGTCGATCCCAATGACATCGTCAGCACTGTCGGCGCCGGCGATGCCTTCTGTGCCGCCGTGCTCTACGGCCTGCATGAGAACTGGCCAGTCGAGCATATCTGCGCCGTCGCCCATGCCGCGGCTGCGTATTGCCTGACGGGCGCGACGGCCACCGACGGCATCCCCGACATGTCGATCCTCCTCCGGGAGGCGAACGAGACGACCCCAGCCTAGCCGATGCCAGGCAGTCAATAGGGAGGAGCAGATGAAGCTAATCACCATGGCAGCCGCGCACGGCCGCTTTGCCGGTGCAGATGCGGCCGAGGAGGCACGGCGATGACAGATACGGAAACGGGGCGGCTCTCCGGCAAGGTGGCATTGGTCACGGGAGGAGCAAGCGGCATCGGCAAGGCGGTATGCCAACGCTTCGCCGCCGAAGGCGCCAGGGTTGTCGTCGCCGACCTCGACGCTGGCAAATGCGTGGCCGTGGCGGAAGCGATTGGCGCTGATGCCTTGGGTGTCGCGCTCGATGTGACCCGCCAGGACAGCATCGAAGACGCCGTGCGCTTTTCCATCGCCGCTGCCGGCAAGATCGACATTCTGGTCAACGCCGCCGGCATTTACGAGGTCGAGTCCATTCTGGAAATATCCCGGGAGCGGACGGCGAAGGTGTTTCAGGTCAATATCGAAGGCCTGATCTTCATGACACAGGCCGTTGCCCGGCACATGGTGGAGAGAGGGGCCGGTGGACGCATCATCAACTTCTCGTCCCAGGCCGGGCGTCGGGGCGAAGGGCCGGCGGTGGCTTACTGCGCTTCCAAGGCGGCGGTCATCAGCATCACGCAAAGCTGCGCCCTCGAGCTGATCCGCTACAGGATCAACGTCAACGCCATCGCTCCCGGCGTCGTCGATACGCCGATGTGGGATGTCGTCGATGCAAAACTCGGCAGCCGCGAAGGGTTGCAACCCGGCGAGGTGAAGGCGCGCGTGGCCGCTGCCGTCCCGGCCGGGCGATTTGGCGCCGCTGAGGAACAAGCCGCCATGGCGGCCTTCCTGGCCGGGCCCGATGCAGCATACATCGTGGCGCAGTGCTACAATGTCGATGGCGGCAATGTCATGAGCTGAGCGCTTGGCCGTGCCGGAATGGCTTGGTTACCGCGAAGCAGTCGAACCTGAGGTCTGGAGGAGTGGAATGAGGGCTGTACGCTTGGAGTCAATCGGGTCTTTGACCATGCGCAGCGTTGACAAACCGGTTGCAGGTCCTGGCGAGCTGCTTGTCCGGGTCATGGCGGCGGGCATCTGTGGTTCCGATCGCCATATGTACAAGGGCGAATATCCGACGTCCATCCCCGTCACCATGGGTCACGAATTTTGCGGCATCGTCGAAGAGATCGGCGAGGGTGTCGCCCGGTTTGCCGGTGGTGAGATGGTGACGGTCGACCCGAATATCGCCTGCGGCACCTGTCCGGCATGTGCGCAGGCGCGGCCGAACCTGTGCGAAAGCCTGACCGCCATCGGTGTGACCCGCGACGGCGGCTTTGCGGAATATGTGGCGGTGCCGCAGGCGCAGGCATTCCTGCTGCCGGCCGGCCTTGATCCCGTTCATGGCGCCTTCTGCGAACCGCTGGCCTGCTGTATCCACGCCATCGACAAGGCAAGGATCCGCGCGGGCGACAACGTCGCGATCCTCGGCGGGGGCGTGATCGGCCTGCTGATGGTGCAACTCGCCCGCCTGGCTGGAGCGGGCAAGGTCATCTTGATCACGCGCCAGCAATCGAGACGCCAAACCGCGCTGCATCTGGGGGCAACGCACGCCTTCGACCCGACCTCGTCGGACACGGTCGCTTCGGTTCGAGAGGTCACCAAAGGCGGCGCCGACGTGGTCATCGAGTGCGCCGGCGTCAGCGAGACGCTTCAAAGCGGGTTGAGGATGGCGCGGCGCGGTGGCACCTTCGTGCTTTTCGGGGTCACGCCGGCCGGTGTCGAAGTCCCCGTTTTGCCCTTCGATCTGCTGGTCAACGAAGTCGACATCAGGCCGGCCTACCTCAACCCCTTCACCCATTCGCGCGCTGCGGCACTGGTGGCAAACGGCGCATTGGAACTGGACGCATTGGTGACCAAAACCATAGGTCTCGAAGAGGTCGCCGACGTGGTAGGCAACGCGCCATTGCCAGGCGAGATCAAGGTCATCGTCCGGCCTTAGAACAGGATGATTTTAGGCCCGGTTGGCCTAAAATCTGAATCCTATTCTAAATTAAAGAGTTAGAGCATGATGTCGCCCGAAAACCGCTCACACTTTTCGGCATCATGCTCTAGGAGCTGTGGACACTTATCTGAGCCATAGGATTGTTGCGGCCAGAGCGATCATGGCTTTGTAATTTCGAATGGTTTTCTCATATCGTGTGGCGATGCGTCGAAACTGCTTGAGCTTCGAGAAGCAGCATTCGACGAGATAACGCTGAGCATAGAGTTGCTTGTCGAGCGGATACTTCTTGGCACGCGAGGGGTTGTTCGGGATGACCGCTTGCGCGCCCTTGTCGGCAATGAGTTTGCGTAGCCTTTCGCTGTCGTAGGCCGTATCGGCCATGACGACCTCGGCTGGCAGGTCTTCGATCAGGAGATCGGCTTGCGGTGCATCGCCTTTCTGACCGGCGGTCAGAATGAAACGAACGGGACATCCAAGGCCACGCACGGCCATATGGATTTTGGTGCTC
This sequence comes from Rhizobium sp. F40D2, assembly GCF_051810745.2. Lineage (NCBI taxonomy): Bacteria > Pseudomonadati > Pseudomonadota > Alphaproteobacteria > Hyphomicrobiales > Rhizobiaceae > Rhizobium > Rhizobium sp. F40D2. Next base: position 925,034 of record NZ_CM131436.1, on the reverse strand, counting down.
AAGCCGCCGCGGGAACGGCCAAGGGCCTGATCTTCAGCCCCTTTTTTGCGCCGGAGGCGTGCTGGTGGGCGCGAATAATAGTGCTGTCGACGATCAGATATTCGAAGTCGGTATCCTCCGACATCGCCTCAAAGACACGCCACCAGACACCCTTTTGGCTCCAGCGGCTGAAGCGGCGAAACACGCTGTTCCAATCACCGAACACCTCCGGCAGATCGCGCCAGGGCGAACCCGTCCGCACGATCCACAAGATCGCTTCCACAAACATGCGATTGTCACGTCCAGACGAACCGCGCGTGCGATCGTCGCCAATGATATGGCGAGACATCCGCTCCCACTGGTCATCTCGAAGAATGAGACGATCTAAAACACCCATGACTGCCTCCAAAAGACAGTCTTGAATCTGATTTGCTCACCTTTGGGAATCTGGAGGGTTCTGTGAGGTCCGGGCGCTGTGCGTGCGGCATTCACTGATCGGACCTCATTGAAGCCGGATTGAGCGAAGGCGCGGGTTGTTTGGCGCTATGGGGATTTAGCCGAAGCGGTGGATGGCGTTTTGCAGGGTTGAGCCTTGCCGGAGCCCGTGGACAGGTATGGAAGGAGATTCTTGCCGGTATTTGCGGTGTCTTTGACGCGCCTGTCGGCTGGTTTGCATCGACCGAAACGTCGCTCGGGCACGATTGGCCAAAGCACTCGCACCGCGGCTCTTCGGCATGCCGACGCTGATCGTTGCAATGATGGCGCGCGTGGTATGATCATGAACTGTCGTTCCATGCTGGCCGACGTACCGGCTGGAGCGGGGTCCACGCGCCGATGATCGTCATGGTTCCGCCGCAACAGGAGCAGCGGTGCAGCAAAGGTGGTGGCTTTGTGTCCGGTTCTTCGACCGGGTGTTCCGGCGGCGGGACGTCGAGCAGGCTTCGGCACAGGTCCAGCTTCAGTTGCCGATGGCCATTGGCAAGCAGGCCATAATGACGAATGCGGTGAAAGCCGTCCGGAACGGTGTGAAGCAGGAAACGGCGGATGAACTCGTGGGCATCGAGCGTCATTACCTTTTGCCTGCCGCCCGTTCGATAGTCCTTCCATCGGAATGTGACTCGATCGCCATCGATGCTGACGAGGCGGGAATTGGAGATGGCAATGCGATGGGTATAGCGCCCGAGATAGGCCAGCACCTGTTCGGGTCCGGCAAATGGCGGCTTGGCATAGACCACCCAGGCGACACGCCGCGTTTCTTTGACAATGTGATTGAACGCCGCCGGATTGGCCAGGCCGGCGATATCGCCAAAGAACCGAAGCTGGTCCAGGTCGTAGGCCTGCTTCAGCTCTTCAAGAAACAACCGCCTGAACAGGGATGACAGAACGCGCACGGGCAGGAAGAAGTTTGCCCGGCAGGGAACCCAACGGGACTGGTCCGCCGACAATCCGCCGCCCGGCACGATGCAGTGGATATGAGGGTGAAAATGGAGGTTCTGTCCCCAGGAGTGCAGCACCGCGATGAAGCCGATCTCTGCACCCAGATGCCTGGGATCGGCAGCAAGCTTGCGCAACGTCTCGGCGACGGCGCGAAACAGGATCGTGTAAACGGCATGTTTGTTCTGGAAGGCAATTGCGGCGATCTGCTGCGGTAGGGTGAAGACCACGTGGAAATAGCCGACAGGCAGAAGGTCGGCCTGTCGGGCAGCAAGCCAGTCACGGCTCGCCTGTCCCTGGCACTTTGGGCAATGCCGGTTGCGACAGGAATTATAGGCGATGCGGAACGCCGCGCAGTCCTGACATTGCTGGACATGCCCGCCCAGGCGAGCGGTCCGGCACATCTCGACCGCACTCATGACCCGGCGTTCGACACGCCCGAGATGGGTGTCGTGGGCTTGACGATATCTTTCCCCGTGGCGGCGAAAAATATCCGCCACCTCCAGTCCCGCCGCCATGGCGAAACTTGCTCAGCTTGGCGGCACCACCTCCAGCGTCAGTCGGTCGAGCGGGCTGGTCGTGCTGCGGATCAGGGTATTGGAAACCTTCGTGTAGCGTGCCGTGGTGGACAGATTGTTGTGGCCGAGCAAAACTTGGATGATGCGGATGTCGGTTCCGCTTTCCAAAAGATGGGTGGCAAAGCTGTGGCGCAGCGTATGCACCGTTACCCTTTTGTCGATGCCGGCCGCGGCGCACGCCGAACGGCAGGCAGAATACAGAACCTGGACGTCGATGGGCTTGGTCTCGTCCCGACCCGGAAACAGCCAGACCTCGGGTCTCGCCAGCCGCCAATAGACCCGCAGGATCGCGAGCAACTGCGCTGACAGCATGACGTTGCGATCCTTTCCGCCCTTGCCATGCTCGACGCGGATGATGCCGCGTTCGCCATCAATGTTGCGGACCTTGAGATGGACAGCTTCCGAGGCGCGCAGCCCCGCCGCATACGCTGTCGTCAGTGCGGTACGGGTCCTCAGGCTTGGAACGGCTTCCAGAAACCGCACGATCTCGTCGCCGTTGAGGATCGTCGGCAGCTTGGCCGGTGTCCGGGCATAGGCAATGCGCTCCGGTATCTCGCCATGACCAAGCGTGACGCCAAAGAAGAACCGCAGGGCACAAACTGTCTGGTTCAAGGCTGGCCATGATAGGCCCGATGAAACCAGATGCACCTGAAACGCGCGCACGTCTTCCAGTCCAAGACGGTCTGGCGATCGCCCGAAATAGCGCGAGAACTTCGTTACCGCATGTAAATACGATCGTTGCGTTGCTGGCGAAAGATTGCGGATCGTCATGTCATCGATCATGCGCCGGCGTAGAGGGCTCATCTCCGTCATCGTCATCTCCTGATTGAAGGTTGGGCAAAACAGCCCATTCCTTCAATCAGGAGCGCTTCATGCAATCAGATCCTCCAAATGCCGCGAAAGCGGCTTCGTTCAATCCCAAGAGTCCACGACTCCTAGAGCATGGTGCTGCGGACGGGGCCGGTGGAATCGCGCGCAATCAGCGTGACCGGCACTTTGACGATCGCAGCCTGTCGAGATCCGCCTCCTGTTTGCTGGTCGTCGATCAGCGCTTCCAGCAGCCGCGCTGCCTGCTGCCCGACATTGCGGATCGGCTGTGCGACCGTTGTCAGCCGTGGGAAGACGTAGGCTGCCTCCGGCAGGTCGTCGAAGCCCACGACCGAATAATCGGTCGGAACGGAATATCCGCGATCCTGGACGGCATGGATTGCCGCAATCGCCGAAACGTCGGTGGTGCCGATGATCGCGGTGATTTCAGGCCAAGACGCCAGCAATTCGCGTGCCAGCCGGTAGGTCTCCGCGAAACTGTGCTCTTCTGCCATCGCCACGACGGCAGGCGTGATGCCGTCTTTCGCCATTTCCGCCGTGATGCCCTGGAGCCGGAGTTGGATAGGCTGGCTGTGTGCCGGCGCCCCGACGATGGCGATCGCCCGGTGGCCGAGGCCGATCAGATGGCGCGCCATCAGCCGTCCGCCTTCCTCGTGATCGGCCATCACCGCGTCGTCGGCGATGCCGCTCAGCTCGCGGTCGATGGCGATGATCGGAATACCGGCACCCCGCAGCACCCCGAAATGCTCGATGCTGCCGAAGGCGCTTGCGACGATGACGCCATCGACGCGCTGGGCAAGCAGCATGGAAATGTAGCGCGCCTCGTGATCCATATTTTCCGCCGTGCTGCAGATCAGCGTCTGATAGCCGTGCTGAAACAATTCCTGTTCGATGGCATGGGCGAGGATACCGAAGAACGGCACGTCAATCGACGGCAGCATCAGCCCGATCATCCGGCTTGGTGCACCACGCAGCATACGGGCACCCTTGCTGGGTGTGTAGTTCAGTGCCCGGATCGCCGCCTCTACGCGGTCCCGGAGCTCAGGCGAGGCGTAACCGCTGTTGTTGAGCACACGCGAGACCGAAGAGACCGACGTTCCGGCAAGTTTGGCGATATGTCTGATGCTGGTCGTCACAGGCCGGCATTTCTCTCTTTTGCAGCACCGAGCGTCTTCAGACGCCACAGCAGTTTGAATGCTGCACAACTTATCCCTAAATCGATTCCGATCTAAGCAATTCCTACGCCACAACCAAGCCATTTCATGGACACCTGATGAGCGACACGGTCATCCTTTTTCACGGCATTGCCCGGACGAAGAAAAGTATGGAGAAGCTTGCGGCCTTCCTGTCCGACAAGGGATATCGGGTTGTGAATGTCGGTTACCCCTCCACCAGGTTTTCGATCGGCGATCTCGTCGACATCGTTCGACCGCAGATCGACGCGGCTGCGAAGGAGGCAGGCGACGGCCGTGTGCATTTCATCGGTTATTCGATGGGTGGGCTCATCATCCGTGCTTTTCTCAGGAACCATCGCCCGTCGAACCGGGGAAGAGTGGTCATGGTCGGAACGCCGAACAATGGCAGTGAGATTGCCGATTTCCTCAAAACCTGGCCGCTCTACAGGAAATTCTATGGACCGGCAGGGCAGCAATTGATTACCGATCAAACCGCAATGACCAAGCTGTTCGGCACTGTCGATTACGAACTCGGCATCATCGCCGGGAACCGGACCATCGACCCGGTCTCTTCCCTGATCATCGGCCTCAGAATTCCGAATGATGGGAAGGTGTCGGTGGAGAGCACGCGTCTCGACGGCGCCGCGGCGCATATCGTCATTCCCGCCAACCACACTTTCTTGCCGGTCAACAAGCTTATGTGGAGGCAAGCCCTGTCGTTTCTGCAGGATGGGCGGTTTATGAACTGACCACGGACGGCTGCCTCATCGAGACAGTTTCAAAACGCACAGCTTGGGCAAGACCTCACCGTTGAACGGTGAGGTCCTGCTTGACCTTTGAAATCAGCAGGCGGGAGCCGTCAGCGGTGAAGTGCCCATAGTCGAATTGCACCGGGTCACCGCCTTTTGTCCACACGATACAATCGGGGTTGCACATCGTCTTATAGGTAGAGATGTACATTGCCCCGCTTCCGGCCAATGCGTCGCGAATGTCTACACCGATGTGCTGCCGAGGCGCCAAATGATCGGCGGCATGAAATGGCTGCTTCTCATAGAGACTGTGAGCGAGCAGCCGCGGCAAGGAGGATTTATACTCTGCCACTGGTCCGAAGACGACGATCTTTTTGGCAAAGGGTGACAGGTAGTCCACCGTCTTTCTGATGAGTTTGACGTCATCTGCCGTCCAGCGTCCGGCCAACACGAGAACATCGACCTTGTGGCTCGGCAAAAACTCTTTGAAGACGTAGTTCATGAGCTCCAGGCAGCGCTCTTCGCCTTCGGCTTCAAGAGTAGGACGGCATCCTGATGCGTTGGCTTGAAGGACGTTTGTTCCCGGCAGCGTTTTCAAGCCGGGATATAGGTGCGCAGCGTGACTATCACCGACGAGCGCTATGTTTTGCTGATTATTTGAGAGAGCCAAGCAGCTATCGCGATCGTATTTTTCGATACCGTCGTTTGACGTAAGGAAGCATTTTCCACTGCGGAAGGCTTTCGAGGGGTCGTAATCGGCAAATTCCGCCACCCGCTCAACGAGCTTGTTGTCGTCCTTCATTTGATCGGCGGCGAGTTGCCCGACGAATGCCAGCATTGCTACTGAGGCAATTGAGGCAGCCCCGGCGGCTACGGACACAAGGGGCCGGTATCGCATCGTTCGGAAGGGCGTTTCGATAAATCGCCACGAGAAATATGCGACGACAAAACTCAAAGCGACGGGCACCAATTGCCAGCCATGCTCCCACGCCCCGTACTGGTTCGAAAACACCCAGATCGGCCAATGCCACAAATAGAGGGAATAGGAGATCAAACCTATCGAGGTGGCGACCCGCAATGATAGAAGCCTGCTGACCAGCGTGCCTGGACCCGCCCAGATGATCAGAGCCGTGCCTGCCGTCGCGGGCAAGGCCATCAACCCTGGAAACTCTGAGGTTTTAGACAATAGCAGTGCGCTGAGGCCGATCGCCAAGGCGCCGATTGCCGAAAGCGCATTGTTCATCCGCATATCGGAAAATTTTGTCAATGCCGGTGCTGCGATGAGGGAGCCTACCAGCAGCTCCCACGCGCGATATTGCACAAGATAGAAAGCTGCAGAGCGGTTGATTGGAACAGCGATGATGGAAGCAATGATGCTGACTGCGAAAAGTCCCGCTATGGCTATCCCGGTTGCCTTGCGCCCATACCGGCTCGCTGCCATGACGATCAGCGGAAAAATGACGTAGAACTGCTCTTCGACGGACAACGACCATGTGTGCAGGACCGGATTGAATTCCGCGGAATCATCGAAATATCCAGTCGTCAGATAAAAGTAAGCATTTGAAGCAAAGAGCGCGGAGGACGTCACGGACTTGAAGACCCGCAGGCTTTCGTCAGGCAGCATCGTATAATACGAAATCGCCATCACGACAGCATACATGGCCACGACAGCGGGAAGAATTCGTTTGGCCCGACGGCTATAGAAGTTGCCGATCGAAAATCGGCCATCGCTCACTTCGGCGAGGATTATTTTCGTAATCAGGAAGCCCGATATCACGAAAAAAATGTCCACCCCGATAAATCCGCCGGGGAGAATGCGATCAAATCCGCAGTGATAAAGAATCACAAAAATGACGGCTACGGCTCGCAGGCCGTCGATATCTTGACGATGCGTAATCATTGTCGGCCTCGGTGTTTGGCCTCCCGGGATTTCGTAACGTGAGACCGTTCAATATGCAACCAGAGTCATGGAAAAATGAAACCACTCGCCCTATAGGCGCTTTCGGCCCAGAAATAGAGGCCCAGCGAGCGAGCGCAAGGTCATCTAGGTTTTCGAGATAGTGTTTATTTTACCACTGGTCCGATGGCGCCGACGAGGAGAAGAGTGACGTCCATCAGCTCAACAGTGATTGACTAAACAGCTGCTTTTCAACGGTCCCCAACTCAGGTCACAGAAGAAGACTGACGGGCGATTAAAATGGGCTGCTGAAATGCAGCGGCGGCGTTGCCAGAACGGCATGCAGGAAAAATCGGGCGAACATGTGACGAGCCCGGTGCCGACCGATCCCGGACCCGAGATGCGATTCGGCTTCAACGCACTTCAAGGGCATCGGCTGGTCGAAGGCGACAATCGGGGCGGACTGTTTCTATTGGTCCATTTGCATAGATTCTCCGCGGCCGTTCAGGTTGAGATAATTTTCAGATATTCAAACATCCGCCACACCGCCGCTCACCATTGAGAGCGACAAGCGTATCGAAGGAAGATCTGATGCCCGCCATCTTGCGAAAGAAAATTCATGGAGCATCCACACGGGGCCAGGTCATCGACGGTGCTGAGGATATCGGCGTCGCTTATCAGGTCTTTTCCGACACCGTGGTCGAAGACGTGGTGGTCAAGAATTCTCCGCGCGGCTTCAAATTTCACAACGGCAAGAATCTTGTCGTAAGGCGCTGCGAAACAGAAAATGTGAACGGCGACGGCATTTACCTTACGATGACGTCGAATGTTTTGCTGGAAAACAACCGCGTCGGCGCAGCGCCCGGCCAGGGAGCGGATTGTTGCCAATTCGCCTACGAAAACAAAGATAGCTACATAAGTTCCAATGTGGTGGTCCGGGGCAACCTTTTTCTACAAAGGCCGACCAGCACCTCGAACAAGGGTGCGCTGGTTTGCGGCCGGACCCGGAACTACCTCGTTGAATATAATTTCATCGGCGGGAAGAATTTTTCTTTTTCATCGATCGGGGACGATGCGGTCGTGCGCAGTAACATCATGCGCGACGGCAGGATGAACGACTATTCCTTCGGTTATGGAGTTGGCGATCAAGTCAGCCATGGCGGCCACCACGTTTATGACAACAGGATCGAGAACAGCAATCGCGGCGTGAGTTTGAGCGGTTATTCCGATGAGAATCTGGCTTTCCGCAAAAATATGAATATCCACGATAACGTCATCAGCGAATGTGACATCGCTTTTTTCGCCAACCGACCATGGTCGGGAAGCTTTCGACGCAACGTATTCCTGCGGTGCAAGCAGGGCGTTCTGCTGAAGGGAAAAGGGGAGGCGACTGCGGGGGAAATTGACGGCAACTATTTCAATGACGGCAGCTTTCTGAACGTCACTGCGCCGCCGCTTCGCCTCAAGCCCGACGGAAAGGCTTCCGTTTCTTCAGGTGAATGGACATCCGAGCCCGACGAAATCCGCATCCAGTGGCGTGATAAGGGGATCGATATACCGGGCGCCAACCGGCCATCGATAACGGTCGAAGCCGGCATGGAATTGTCATGCGTCTTGCTCGCCCGCAAGGAGCAGAATTGGATGTTGGCGATCGCTGAGACTGCTTATGACGATTTCACGCCGCGCGCGTGGCAGGAAAACATGCTGCCCTGGCAGAAGCGGTATTTCTCGATTTGAACGGCTGCTCGCATGCCCATCCGGCGGCCGACGATATTGACCGATGCGACAAGAACGACGGAATGAGGCGCTCTACCGCCAGACGTCGAACACACCTTCCCTCAAGGCTGGCGTTGATTCCGGTTTGTTCGCAACCTGGGACGCAGTTCCGAGAGTGCGATGACCATATGTGGCCAGCAAATGAAAGGTGCCAGCATCATGCCTGCCTCGGTCATGGCTCCAAGCATGATGAGGATGATGATAACAATTTCCTTTCGCCTGGCGCCGGATTCTGCCGGATCGGGGTCGACGATTGTCATCTTCCGGAACACGCGGGTCAGCGCAAACAACGTCCATGCGGTAACGCCTGGAATGCCGATATTGAGCGCTAGCTCAAGATAGGTGTTATGGGTCGATCGTGCATCGAAGGTAACCTTGACGTACTCTTCCATGACATCGGGCTGACGAAACATCGCAAACCCATAACCTGTTAGGGGCCTATCCCAGATCAATGGCAATAGCTGTTCCCAGATATTGGTGCGACCGGAGAAAGTAATATCTTTGCCGAATGCTTCTGCAACCGCTGAAGCCACGCCGAGGTAAACGAAGCTGGCGCCGAACCCGATGATCACGAACAACAGGAAAACGACGAAGGAACGGAAAAGACGGTTCGGGTAAATGTGAATAACGCGAATGCCATACAGCATCATGCTGCCGAACATCGTCAAGACGACAGCGGTCGAGGACTTCGTTGCCACAATCAAGGCAAGAAGGCAGAGCATTGCAGCCCAGCGTACCAGGGTACTGTAACGAAGCCGGCCGAGTTTCTCCGTCGAGAGCAGGCAGACAAAACTGATCGAGGAAAACTGCCCCAACGTGTTCTTATGATAAAATGCGCCTTTGACCATGCCCGCATAGCTGCCGCGCATGATGGCGAATTGTGGGAAAGCTGCCGTGTAGAGAACGTTGATGAATGCGGCGGCAATCGCAAAACGCCCGAGGACTCGGAAGGCTTCGACATTGCCGTAGCGCGCGCGGTACAGAAGAGGCGGGATGGCGAGAACGATGACCGCAGCCAATCCTTTTAAGGATGCGGTCTTGTCGATGGAGAAGACGATCGATGTCAGGCACGAAATGCCGACAACCACGATGAACGGCGAAAACCTTGAAAAGACCCGTAGGAACTGTTTCTGTTCCAACAGAAAATATAATCCTGACAAAGGGATAAGGCCGTAGAGCAATATTTTCATCGGCAGCGGGTCGACCGCGGCGCCGTCGTCGAAGTTTGCAGGCAAGCCGTACCACATGCCTGTCGCCCGCCATAGAGACGTGTAAAATGCTATCGTAAGGACCAGCTTTGCCAGCACATCGCGCCGGACGCGCCACCGAGGCACAGACTGCCGGTGGTAGCCCGCCGGATAGTGGTGTCTTGCCAAAGCTGCATTTTCTATCGTCATTAAAGGCTCATATAAATCAATCTGCAGAACCCCGGCTGTTCGCCACGATCAAGGCGATGCCGGTATTCGATTGAACGGAGGCGGGAACTGATCTGCGCATCCTCGGCTTCCGCTCGCGAAGAACGAATTCGTTTTTGGCGGTTTCGATAACGTCGTCCTAGTTTCCCAAACTGCCCGTTTCGGTGGGCGATTTGGCCAGGGCAATTTGACCAGTGGCCCCAAGCTTCTTGAGGCGGCACGTCTCACTTCGCCATGCGGCGCGACTTTAAGCGAACTCATTCCGCGAATCCAGCCGATATAATCATGTCATCATGTCGCGCCGTTAACCGTCCGATCGACTCTGGACTATTGGCACTACCCAGGCGATTTTACGGCGAACCCAATTTTCGGAACCAAACATCGGCTCCGCCGTTGAATGCGATGTCCAACCGTGTCCGGGAGACAGACATGGCACGTCAGACATTCTGGAAGGGCTACCTCAAGCTCTCGCTGGTGACGGCCGCCGTCTCGCTGACGCCGGCGACGACCGAAAGCAACAAGGTGCGCTTCCACGTTCTCAATCGCCAGACGAAGAATCGCGTCGAAAGCCGCTATGTCGACAGCGTCACCCACAAGCCGGTCGCCGACAGGGATCAGGTGAAAGGGTATCCGCGCGGCGAGGACGACTATGTGCTGCTTGAAGACGAGGAGATCGAGGAGGTCGGGCTCGAAAGCACCCGCACCATCGAGATCGACAGTTTCGTGCCGCGCGGCTCGATCGACTGGATCTGGTACGACAAGCCGCATTTTCTGGCGCCCGAGGATAAGGTCGGGGTGGAAGCCTTCTGCGTCATCCGTGAGGCGATGAAGGCAAACGATGTCGTCGGCATCGCCCGTCTGGTGCTTTATCGTCGCGAGCGTGCCGTGCTCCTGGAGCCGCAGGGCAAGGGCATCGTTCTCTGGACGCTGCGTTATGGCGACGAGGTGCGTGAACCTGTGGCCGAACTCGACAGCAAGGCCGAGATCGACAGCAAGCTTTTGACATTGATGAAACAGCTGGTGAAGGAAGAGACCAAGGATTGGAGCCCGGCCATGGTGCAGGATCCGATCCAAAAGCGCCTGAAGTCGATGATCCGCGGCAAGCAGAAGAGCCTGAAGAAGGCCGCGCCCGCGAAAAAGCCCGCACCGGTGAAATCGACCGGCAACGTCATCAACATCATGGATGCGCTGAAGAAGAGCCTTGCCGCGGATGATGGGCGCAAACCGCATTAGCGAAAACGTGGGGGCATTTCACCCGACAGGTCTCGAGAGCCAGCTCAGCTCGCCTTCTTGCTGCGGTTGTCGCTGCGCGCCGTCGCCTTCTTCGCCGGCGCCTTCTTTGCAGCGGCCTTGCCGCTCACCCCAGCGCTCTGTCGCAGCGCCTCCATCAGGTCGACGACCTTGCGTTCCGGCGGCTGCTTCTTCTTTGGCGGTGCCCGGCCCTCGATTTTCGCCTTCACCAACTCGACAAGGGCAGCTTCGTAGCGATCCTCATATTCGCTCGGGTCGAAGCTGCCTTGCTTAGTCTTGAGGATATGGCCTGCAAGTTCGAGCATCTCCTTGTCGAATTTGATGTCGGGAATGTCGTCGAAGACGCTGTCGGCCGAGCGCACCTCGTAGTCGAAGTTGAGCATGGTCGCGACGATGTGGTCACCTTGCGGGCGGATCAGCAGCGTCCGGTTGCGTCGGAAAAGCACGGCTTCGGCAAGCGCCGCGACCTTGCCGTCAAGCATGCTCCTGGCAATCAACGCCAGCGCCTCTTCATCATGTTCGTCCACGGGCGCGAGATAGTACGGACGGTCGAAATAGAGCTTGTCGATGCCGTCATAGGCGATGAAAGCCTTGATATTCAGCACCTTGTCACTTTCCGGCATGAGTGCGGCGATCTCGTCGCCCTCGATGACGATGTAATCGCCATTCTCCAGCTGGTAGCCCTTGACCTGGTCGTCCCGCTCGACCGGCTTGCCAGTCTCGCTGTCGATGAATTGCCGCTCCACCCGGTGACCGGTCCTGCGATTGATGATGTTGAAGGAGACGCGGTCGGAGGAGGAAATGGCGGTGTAAAGCCCGACGGCGCAGGCAAGGTCGCCCACCTTCAGATGACCTTTCCAGCTTGCCCGCGCGGCCATTCCATCCTCCGTCGCAGATCAGACCCGACTGTTGCTCTTGTCGGTTTCGAGTTCCTGAAAGGCCCATCCGCGGCCGTCGGGCGCGGGATAGGCGAGAAGCGCATCGCCATCGCCGATCTTCTGGCGCGACGCGGCATCCCTGGCGTAAACGATCGCTTCATCGGCCGTGGCATAGGTTTCAGAAAGCGTGTCGCCGAGCTTGTAAGCCCAACCATTGTCATGCGGCACGACCTGGTAGGTAATATCGGCCATTTCGGATCTCCTCTTTAGTTGCGATTTGGTTTGCGCCGCTCGTCGAGGGCGATGATCTTCTCCACGGAGGCGATATCCTCGCTGGTGACGACAGGCACCGGATCGGCCGCGATCGCCTCCAGCACCTCTCGTGAGACGGCGCCGTTGCGGATCGCCCATTCCAGCGTCTCGCGTGTTTCGCGCTCGGCCTTCAGCTGCGCATAAAGCGCGGCGATCAGCCGATCGCGGGCGTCCATTTGCCGGCCCTGGCGATCCATACTGCGGACATCAGGCATCGCAATCCACCTTTGTCACGGATTTCGTTCAGGTGTAATCAACTGATGACGGATGGAAAGGTTCCGAAACCGATGCGTGGCACATGCCTCTTGCGGCGCCGGGCGGCGATTGCCATCTGCAGAATGTTCGTCAAAGGATTTCATCATGGTCGATCTCAAGGCCCGCCCCCGCCCGACCGGCGCCACCGCCGCTCTCGGCCGCACCGGTTTTCCGCATGTCACCTCCGCCACCAAGGGCGAGATCGATATCGTCACCTCGCCTTCGCAGCCGGGTTTCAATCCGCTCGACCTGCTCTATGCCTCGCTCTCGGCCTGCCTTGTGCTCAGCGCCCGCATGGCCGCCAGCCAGATGGGCGTTCTCGACAGGATCAGCGACATCACCGCCAAGGTCACCGGCGAGAAGGCGACGGAAGGCCTTTCGCGTGTTGCGAGGTTCAATATCGCCTTCTCGATCAAAGGCGATATCGATGAGGAGACCCGGCAGAAAATCGTCCATGCGGCCGAACACGAGATCTGCACGGTGAGCAATACGATCCGCGGCAACCCAGATTTTTCGACGACGATATCGGCATAGGCTCAATCTATATAATATTTATAGACAATTGCCGGCAAAGGATTGCGCGGCCCACGCCCGGCTTCTATGCTTGGGCATCGAAAGCGATGATACGGCCACCATGCAGTCCAAGCCTTTCCCGAAATCCGAACGGCCTGTCGTCGCCATCATCGGCGGCGGCGTCTCCGGCGCCGGCGTCGCCTATCATCTCGCCCGGGCGAATTGCGGCGAAGCTTTCGTCATCCTGGTCTTCGAGCCGCGCGCCGAGCTCGGCCGCGGCCTTGCCTATGACACGGATGATCCGGCGCACCGCATCAATGTCCCGGCCGCCAAGATGAGCCTGCAGCCGGACGATCTGGGCGAATTCCAGGCCTGGATCGAAGCCCGCGATGGCGTTGCCGGCGACACCAAGGCCAAACAGCCCGATGGCTCGCTTTTCCCGCGGCGCCGGCTGTTCGGCGAATATGTCGCCTCCCTGCTGAAGCCATTGCTGGAAGACGGTCGCGTGCGTCATTGCCGCGTCGCGGTCACCGGCGTCGAGCGCCGTGCCGGCCGCTGGACGATCCGCGACGATCGAGGCGGCGTGACCGAGGCCGATATCGTCGCGATCGCCACCAGCCATCCGGCACCCGCAGCCCCCGCCCGGCTGGCGAGCCGGCTCGCGGCTCATCCGCGTTTCATCGCCGATACCACCAAACCAGGCGCGCTCGAGGTCATCCGCCCGCATGACCGGGTGCTGGTCATCGGCAATGGCTTGACGGCGGCCGATGTCATCGCCTCCCTTGCCGAGCGCGAACATGACGGTCCGGTGACCGCGATCTCGCGCCGTGGCCTGCGTTCACGCGGGCATGCGCCGATGCCGCAGCCGCTCTTCGGCGATTTCCTTGTCGATGCGGCGCGTTCCGCCAGCTCGCTGCTGGCAAGAATCCGCGCCGCCATCGATGCGGCAAAAGCGGAGGGCATCAGCTGGCACGGCGTGATCGATCAGGTGCGGGCGCAGGGATATGATCTCTGGCAGGCGTTGCCGGTTGGCGAACGCCGCCGCCTCGTCCGCCATCTGCGTCCCTATTGGGACGTGCACCGGTTCCGCATCGCCCCGCAGGTCGAGGCCGTGCTCGACGCGGCGATTGCTGCCGGCCGGCTCGAGATCCTTGCCGGCTCCGTTGCCGATGCGCGCATCGAGGGTGAGTTCATCCTGTGCACCCTGCAGCCGCGGCAGCAGCGCCTGCCGCTGGAGCGGAGTTATGACGCCGTCATCGTCACCACCGGCCCCGCCCATGGCGGCATTCTCGAAACCCAGCCCTGGCTTGCAGACCTTGCGGCAAACGGCCACCTGTCGCTCGATCCCACCGGCCTCGGCCTTGCCTGTACCGGTCATTCGGAGGCGATCGGCCCGTCAGGAGAGGCGGATCCATCGCTGCTGATCTCCGGCCCACTGGCGCGCGGCACCTTTGGCGAGCTGATGGGCCTTCCGCAGGTGACTGAGCATGCCTTCTTTGTCGCGAGCGAGATTGCCGGAAAGCTGCGGACAGACGCGGCAAACACGCATCCGGCTTGATTTTACATTCCTATGTCGCTTGGCGGCTGTCGTTCATGATCGACTTCTGATACTCACGGCAGCCAACATCCCATCGCCCTGCTTTCGGGCGACCAGAAATATCGAGATCATGTCGCAGGCTGCCTCCACCCTTTCCGAAGCCTCGCCTTCCAATCGCCTCGCCCTTGCAGCCCTTATTCTCGGCGGGGCGGCTATCGGCGGCTCGCCGATCTTCGTCCGGCTCTCCGAGGTCGGGCCGATGGCGACGGCCTTCTGGCGCGTGGCGCTGGCACTGATCCCGATCTTCATCGTCTCGCTCATGAAGAAGGATGCGGGGGCGAAGCCGCAACGCCTTTCCGACTACGGCATGCTGATCCTGCCAGGCGTCATGCTGTCGCTCGATCTCGCCGCCTGGCACCTTTCGCTCACCATGACCTCGGTTGCCAATGCGACGCTGCTGGCCAACCTCGCGCCGGTCTTCGTCACGGTGATCGCCATTGTTTTTTTCGGGGCGAGGATCAGCGGCGTTTTCTTGCTCGGGCTTGCCTTGGCATTGGCAGGCGTCGTCGTTCTGAAGGGCGGGCCGGCAGCCATCGGCATTGGCGACCTCAGCGGCGATGGCATTGCGATGATCGCGGCCTTCTTCTACGCTTGCTATATCCTGGCGATCGGCAGGCTGCGCAGCCGCTTCGATACGATCAGAATCATGATGTGGAGCACGGCGTCCGCTGCCATTTTCATCTTCCCCATCGGCTTCTTTTACGAAGGTCAGATGCTGCCCGCCGGCCTCTATGGCTGGTCGATCCTCTTCGGTCTCGCCTTTATCAGCCATGCCGGCGGACAGGTGGCGATCACCTATGCGCTGGCCTATCTGCCGCCAGCCTTTTCCTCTTTGACGCTGCTGCTGCAGCCGGTCATCGCGGCCATCCTTGCTTGGGGGCTGCTGAATGAAGCGATCGGGACGATGCAGGCGCTCGGCGCCGCCGTCGTGCTCGCCGGCATCTTGGTTGCCCGCGCTTCCCGCGTTCAGGTTTAAGCGGTTTTCCTGCAGCAGCCATTTCTGGATGATCGGCACATCTGCATCGCCGAGATCGTGACCGCCGGGAATGACGTCGGAATCGACCGTGGCGCCCGAACTCTTCAGCCGGTCTTCCAGCTCGCTCGCATATTTGCCATAGGCATCAGTCTTGCCGCTGATGACGAGCAAGTCGGTGCCTTTGAGATCGGCATGCGGATAGTCGCTGAGAACCGGCATGGAGCGCAGCAGCACCGCTTTGTGAACCAGGTTCGGGTGCAGGTAGAGCAGCGAGTTCAACAGATTGGCGCCGTTGGAGTAGCCGACATAGACGACTTTCTGGGGGTCGAGCCCGTAGGATTTGACGGCGCCCTCTATGAAGGCGGCGAAGGCCTCCGCCTCGGTCTTGATGTCGTTCTGGTCGAAGGAAAAGGGAGTAATGCGCTTGTACCAGCGCGGAAACCCTTCCTCCGTCGCCCGGCCGCGCACGCCGAGCAGCGTCGCCCGTGGCGCCGCCTTGTTGAGCAGCGGCATCAGCGTCGTCTCGTTGCCGCCGGAGCCGTGCAGCAGCACGAAGACGCTGCCGTCGGGATCCGGCGGCGTATAGAACCGATGGACGAAAGGCAGCTCGCGGTAATTGATGCGCGGCTGGCCGGGCATTGCAAACTGCGGCAGCACGACCTTCAGCTCATGGAGATTGGTGATCGCTTCGGGCGGTGCGAACAGCTTCGTCCCAAGAGCGGCCTGCTCTTCATCCACGATCATGCCCGGCTTGTCGGTCGCAAGCTCTATCAGCGTGCCGCCGGGCTCGCGGGCATAGAGCGATCGGAAATATTTGCGGTCATGCAGGTTGGTCGGCGATGCGTCGGTGGCTTCCAGGGCACTGCGGACGGAAAGCAGCGTCTCATCGTCGGAAGCGCGGAAGGCGACGTGATCGACGGTCCCCGTGCCCGGCGCGCCGGCCCAGAAGCCGCGGGCATCGCGCACGTCGATGACGTCGCCGGACTGCGAAACCAGCCTGTCGATTGTGCCGCGATTGGCCTGGAAGCGGTAACCGAAATGGCTCTCGATGAAGCTGCGGCTCTCGGCCGGCTTCTCCGTCAGTATGGTCGCACCGCGCAGGCGCTGGATGGCGTGCTCCGCGGGGATCGAGGCGCCGTGCCAGGCGGCCGGCGATACCAAGGTCTTTGCACCTGCGAGCTTGAGGATGATGTTGTCGGGATCCTTCAGCCGGAGCACAGGTTCGCCGAATTCGTCCGCCGGTCCTTCCGAGCGCAAGCCGAAGCTCATGGCGCGCGTCAGCCAGTAGCCGATGCTCGCCGGGTCGATCGACAGTGATATTTCGCTGATCTGGCCGTAGCCGGCCCGGCCGGGCGCACCGTCTTCCCAAGCGAGGAAGGTGAGGAGGGAACCGGGCGTTCCTGCCGCATCGCCGTAGAACAGATGGAGTTGCGTCGCATCCTCGTAGCCGGCCGTCTGCTTGACCAGCCGCAGGCCGAGAAAACCTGCGTAAAAGTCCACGTTCGCTTGCACCTTTCGGGTGACGGCCGTGACGTGATGTATGCCTGATACCATCGGAAGCAGTCCTGATTGAAGCGGAGTCGTCAGGAGCGCGAGTATGAGAGCTGCGAAGGTCATACCGTTGCCAATGACCACCGCTTAGTTTTGTTCCGCACAAAGCGCAAGCGAATCGCCGCGCTGCAGCAATTCCAGATGATCGACATATTCGAGTGCCGCTTCCAGTTGCTGCAGGGTGGGCGGCTTGACCATATAGGCGCGCGCACCGAGATTTCTGGCCCGCTGCCTGTCGCTGTCATCGCTTGACGTGCTGAGAATGCAGACGGGAATCTGATTGAGGCGGACATCGGTGGAAAGCGCACGCAGCACCTCGAAGCCGTCCATAATCGGCATGTTGATATCGAGCAGCATCAGGTCGATCTGCGGCACCTCGGCAATACAGGCCCGTTCTTCGAGCAGCCGCATCGCCTCGCGGCCGTTGGTGGCGACATGCAGGTTGAAATTCACCTTCTCCCGCCGCATCAGCTTGATTTTCAGAAGCTGGATATCGGCCGGGCTGTCCTCCACCAACAGCACTTCGGCGAGCCTGCCTTCGCCTTCGCCTGGCTGCTCCGGCGGTTTGTGGCTGTGCGGGATGGCCGCCGCAGGCGGCGGCTCGGGCCTCGTCTCGGCGAGCGGCACGTCGAGAATGAAGGTGGCGCCCGGGCCTTCCTCCGCCTCGCACCAGATCGAGCCGCCATGCAGCTGCGCGATGCGGCGGCAGATGGCAAGGCCGAGCCCGGTACCCTCGATGCCACGGCCGACGAGGCGCTTGAACGGCTGGAAGATCAGTTCGCGATGCTGAGGATCGATGCCAGGCCCGTTGTCGCGCACGGTGAGGCGGCAGAAATCGCCATGGGCTTCGCCTGAGATCGTGACCTCCGGAACCTTCTGCTCGCAATAGCGGATGGCATTCGACACGAGGTTCTGCAAGAGCTGGGTCAGCAGCGTCGCATCGCCCATGACCACCGGCAGCGCTCCGCGGATGATGATCGCGCCGCGGCTTTCGGTCTGCTGGCGCAGATTGTCCTCCACCTGGTCGAGTACGGCAGAGAGCGAAACCGGCGTAAGCTCCGGCCCGCCGGAGGCTTCGAGCCTGGTGAAGCCCGAGACCTTGACGATCAGATCTTCCATATGGTCGGCGGCACTCAGCACGTAATCGAGCAGTTCCCGGTCGTCGGCCGGAAGCGCTGCAGAACCGTGCAGGATGCGGCTGAAGGATTTGATCGTCCTGAGCGGCTCCTTCAGATCATGGGCCATGGCGCGTGTGAAGATCTCGAGCGATTGCCGCTTCTGCTCCAGCTGCGCTTCCAGCATACCGTGCATGATGGCGTTCTGGATGCAGCGATGCAGTGTTTCGGGCGACAGCGAATCCTTGGTCAGATAGTCGCGCGCGCCGCTCTTCATCACCTCGACGGCGACGGTCTCGCTGCCCTGGCCGGTCAGCATGATGACGTTGGCGGCGGGATCGTTCTCCAGGATATCGGCGAGAACGCCCAGCCCGTTGCGACCCGGCAGCGAATAGTCGAGCAGGATGCAGTTCGGCCGTTTGCGGCCGTTCAGCGCAAGACCTTCTTCGCCGGTCTCCGCCTCCAGGACGCTATAGGCGGTGCTCGAGACTCGGCCCAATATGCGGCGATAGACCTCGCGATCGTCAATATTGTCGTCGATGATGAGAATGCTGCACTCTTCCGCCAATCTGTCAGTCCTCAAGCGGCAGGATGGCGATTTCGAACCAGTATTCCTTCAGCCGCTGGATCGCCGCGAACAGCCCGTCGAGATCGACCGGCTTCTGCACATAGGTATTGGCGCCGAGCGCATAGCAGCCCTCGATATCCCGCTCGTCGTCGGACGTGGTGAGGATCACCACCGGGATCTTGCGCCAGCCGGCGTTCGACTTGATCGCCTCCAGCGTCTTGCGGCCGTCAAGGCCCGGCATGTTGAGATCGAGCAGGATCAGCCCCGGTTTCGGCACCATCACGGCCAGCATGTCGAGCGCTTCCTGCCCCGAGGCTGCCCAACGGATCGAGTTGCGCAGGTTGGTGCGTTTGAAGGCGCGCATCGTCGCTTCGAAATCGTCTTCGCTGTCCTCGACGATCAGGATCGGTTGCGTATCACGCTGCTGCATTCTGCCCCTCGCGCTTTTTTCCCAGAGTGAAGTAGAATGTGGTGCCGGTGCCGACCTCGGATTCCAGCCAGATATCGCCATTGTGCCGCGCGATGATCTTGCGGACGAAGGTGAGCCCTGCTCCGGTGCCGTCGTCGGAATCCTGCGACTTTTCCAGCCGTTTGAAAATGCGGAAAATGTCCTCATGGAATTCCTGGGGTATGCCCTTGCCGTTATCCCTGACGAAAAACACGTTGCGGGCAATCGTGCCGTCCTGGCCGACGAACCGATCGAGATAGCCGATCGATACCAGCGGCGCCGGCTTGTCGTTGTATTTGATCGCATTGGTGATGAGATTGCGGAACACTTCGGTCAGGCGCGGCGCGTCGCAGACCACATCCGGCAACTGGCCGTCGATGATGACCTTGGCATGGCGTTCCTCGAGCAGCAGTTCCATCGTCGCGACGACATCCTTGACGATCAGGCCGATATCGGTGCGTTTGACCGCCAGCTGCTGCCGCCCGAGCCGGGAGAAATACAGCAGGTCGTTGACAAGTTTTTCCATGCGCTGGCTGAGGCGCACCAGCCGGTTCAGCCGGCGCACGCCGTCGACATCGAGCTTGTCTTCGTAGTCCTCCAGCAGGAATCGGGAGTGGTTGTGCAGGCCGCGCAGCGGTTCCTTGAGATCATGCGAGGCGATATAGGCGAACTCGTCGAGGTCGTGGTTGCTGCGCTCGAGTTCGGCCGTATAGGCCTCGAGCTGCGCAAGCGTCGTTTTCATCCGCTCTTCCTGCCGGGCCCGCTCGCTGATATCGCGCACGATGCCGACGAAGATCTTCGCATCGCCGGTGGCGACGGCGCTGATGGAAACGTCGATCGGAAAGACGACGCCGTTCCTGCGTCGTCCGGAGACCATCCTCGTCGTGCCGATGATACGCTCCTCGCCGGTCTCCCGGTAATGAGCGAGATAGCCGTCGTGCTCGGAATGATAGGGTTCGGGCATCAGCATCTTGATATTCCGGCCGATCGTCTCCTGCGGCGAGTAACCGAACATGCTTTCAGCCGCCGGGTTGAAGCTCCTGATCGTTCCACCCTCGTCGATGACGATAACGGCATCGGGCGTGCCGCGCACCAGCGCCCCGAAACGGACGCGCTCGGTTTCGAGGTTGTGGTTGTTGCGCATGAAGTAAAAGACGAGGACCGCGATCAGCCAGAGCGTCGCAGCCGTTATCGTGCGGTTGGCGATCTCCTGCCAGAATGCCGCCTCGTCGTGCCTGACCGCGAAGAAGCCGAGCATCAACAGCACGGTGCAGGCAAAAGCGAAGAAAAGCGGCGCATTCCTGTTGCCGAACCAGAGCGCCGTCAGCACCAGCGGCACATAGAGAATGCCGTTGGCAACGCCGAGCGGCGTGTAGAGATCGACAAGAAGACCTGTGAAGCAGACCGCAGCCGGGATCCAGAGCGGAATCTGTGCCCGGTTTGCCGGCTGCAACCACCAGGAGCGCGCGAGCAGGCCCGAGCCGAAGATCACCATGCCGACCGCCGTATGCAGCGCCATCGCCGCATAGGGCCCCCAGCGGTAACCCTGTTCGGCGTCGGTGACATAGCTGGCGAGCGCGATCATGCCGAGGGTGATGACGATGTAGCTCGTCAGTTCCTGCACCACCTGGCTTCTCCTCTCGACGTAGAGAGAGGCAGCAGCGAAAGATTGGCGATCAGGAAGACCAGCGCCGTGTTCGGGCCCATGCCGCCGCCGATCTGCGCGATGAAATTTGGCGGAATGACGAAGCGGGTGATCAGCAGGTCGATATTGTGGAACGTCCGGCCGATGGTGGCGATTTCCAAGAGCCGGGCCGCGGCGATCGCCGCAGCAACTCCTGTCAAGATCGTTGCGGCTATGAGAAAGCGACGGGTGGCCAGCGTCGAAGCCGCAAGCCCCAGGCCGGACAGCACGAAGCAGAGCGCGGTGTTGAAGGCCATAGACGGAAAGCCGGGAACCAGCGAAATGATCACCTCGATCTGCAATAGCCAGCCGGCAAGGCCGCTCATTCCGAGCAGGAACATCAGGCAGCCGACCGCAATCGCAAAGCCACGGTAGCGCTGCCGCTGCCGCTGGTCCTGCAGGTCCACGTTGCCACTATCCTGCACCCGTCATCTCCTCCTCGGTTCGCGCGGCCATTTTTTCCGAAATCGAGGAATACTCAATAGGCAGGGGAGAACGGCGCCGTGCTTTTTGCGAAATGATTTTTCGACAAGACGGATCGAATTTTCGCGAAATCGCGATATCGTGACGTCGAAGGACAGCAAGGTTCATCGAACAATATCCAAATCATGGTGCTGAATGCCAACCATAATTTACGTCGACGACAGCAGGGATGATCTCTTCTATCTCGACTATATCCGCAGAAAGCAGCAGATAGAGGTCGATCTATTCTGTTTTTCGACCGCCGAGACGGCGCTGGCGGCGCTGGAGCAGCGCGCGGCGGAAGGCTGGGCGCTGCCGGAATTGCTGGTCGCCGATCTCTATATGCCGCTCGACAGCGGCATCGCCCTGGTGAGCAGGCTGCGCCGGGACGACCGTTTCAAGGCGATGCGGCTTGCCATCTGCAGCGGCTCGGATGCTACCGAGGATCGCGCGCGCTCGCTTGAGGCCGGCGCCGATGCCTATCTGGAAAAGCCGCTTGACCTTGCGGGGATTATTCTCAATCTTGAGATGTAGGAAGCGGCGAAGGCCCGGTAACCTGTTCCCCGTCCTATGTCCCAACCATATGACGAACCGCGATTGACAAGGTCGAGGACGCACCACAAGATGCAACCGAAGCGAAGGAAATGATAGGCGAAATAAGCGCTGAGAGAACCGATCGACCCGCGTTCGCCGCCACGAACATCAGCCAACCCCTTAGCTGAATGGGTCTGTCGGTTCTCTCGCGCTTACGTCTGGCACTGCCTACCCGCATTCATGGATGTTGAATGCAGGAAGAATACGATACCCAGGTAAGAACTACTGCACTCAGTAAAATCTGCCCGTGCATCACCTGTAGTTGAGATGATTGATGATTTCCGCCTTTGAATGCCGAAAGTCCCCGTTTCGATATTCGTCATCAACCTTCTCGTAATTTTTGTAGCTCTTCGCGTTTAAGACGTATATCCCAAGATTTCGGGATCGGAGGCATCGAAGAGAGGAAGAGTGGGAATGAACAACGCCCCGGCAATTCCCTTTCATGCCGGACCGGAGCTGAGCCGGGCGATCAACCGCACCGATTTTTTCCGGCTGCTGAAGTCGGCGGCTCAGCACTACAACTTCGATAACTTCGCGCTTGCCCGCATTTCCGAGGCTTCGGCCCCTTTCGGGGAACGCGATATCGTCATCACCAATGTCGCCGAGCGGCGTGTCGGCCTTTTCATCACGACGTTGAAGGAAGCGCTCGGAACCGTCCGGGCAAAGTCCGCCCAGTTTCTGGCAACGCCGGTTCATGGCAGGAGCGCGCGACCGGAAGATTATCGCTCCGATCTCGTTTTCAACGAGTTCCTGAGCGGCGTCTTTCTGTTCATCCCGCTGTTCACCCCCGAAGGGCGGCGCTATTGCCTCGTGCTCAGCGGCGAGCGTCAAGAGCCGGATCAGAGCGAGGTCGCCGACATGCTTCTCGACGCCATGCGGATTTTCGACAAGCTTTATGAGGAAATCCTGACACAGGAAATGTCCGGACGGCTGACCCAACGCGAGCAGGAGATCGTCAAATGGACGAGCGAAGGCAAGACGTCGGCTGAGATCGCCATCATTCTCGGTCTTTCCGAACATACGGTCAATTCGCACATCACCGCGGCTGCGCGCAAACTTGACGCTGTCAATCGCGTTCACATGGTGGCGATCGCCTTGCGGAACGGCTTGGTCACGTGAAGCTGGTTTCGGGATGGGGGAAATTAAGTCGATGACCACCGAAGCTGTGCGAAAGAATGCCGTGAAGGTTCTCTTCGTCGACGATGAATTCATCGAATTCCGTGCGCTCAAGAAGAAGATCGCCGATCTCTCCGAGCCGGCCGTCGAGGTTGAATATTCGCCATCGATCGGTGACGCGCTGGAAAAGATCCGCTTGGCGCGTTTCGATCTCATCCTGCTCGACAACCGCCTTCTGCCGAACGCCGATTTCCGCGAAACGGTGCCGGAACTGCGCGGCATCGGCTTCACCGGTCCGATCGGCGTCGTCTCGACCGACATATCGGGCGGCTATTTCCAGGAATTCCCGGATTACGGCGTCGATTTCCGCATCGGCAAGGACGAAATCGATGCCCAGACGCTGCAGCACATCATCCGCGAATATGTCACCTACGACGTCCCGGATTTCTGGAAGGACGATTACAGCATCTGAAAAGATGCGTGCGTGAAGCTCAGGCGACCGGAAGGCGAATGAGGAAGCGGCTGCCGCTTTGATCCGAATGTTCGAGGCTGAGATCGCCGCCAAGCGCTGCCAGAAACTCCCGCGCCGTCGTCAGTCCGAGGCCAGCGCCCGGCACCGTTCCCGCCTTCGGCAATTTCCAGAACGGCTCGAAGATCCGCTCCTGATAGACCGGATCGATGCCCGCCCCGTTGTCGGAAATCCGGATGAACCAATCCGCCACCTCCCGCTCCGCGCTAATGACCACATGAAGCGGCGCTTCGCTGCGATAAGTCAGCGCATTGGTCAGCAGATGCCTCAGCACCAGGCCGAGCAGGGCAGGATCACTCCTGAGGAAGGGCAGGCCCTGGATTTCCAGCGTCGCATCGGAAACCGCGGTTTCGTCGGTCAGTTCGCCCCAGACATTTTCGGCCAGCGCCTGCAGATCGACCTCTTCGGGCGTCACCTGAGGTGCTCCGCCGGCAAGGCTCATCAATGCCTTGGTCAGGCGCTGCGCAGCTTGCGCCTTTTCCATGATCATCCGGAGGCTCTGAAGCTGTTCGCCGTCGAGCGCTGCCTCAAGATCGTCGAGCAGCAGTTCGGCATACATGGCGATATGGCGCAACGGCGATTGCAGATCGTGCGAGGCGGTTGCGAGAAAACGCTTGATGCGCTCCTCGCTGCTATCGTCCTCTTCCGGCCGTCTCGTCGGGTTTGATGACATCTGGCGGTTTCCCCGGTCTCTGCTGCTGGCGCCCTACATCCTATCAGACGCGCCAAGGATGCGGTAATCCTTTGAATCGCTGCAGGATTTTATCCTTGCAGTTATCGACAATAGAAAGAGGGCGCCGGCTCTGCAACCGGCGCCCTCTTCAAGGATGCGTCAAAAGGCGGATTTTAGCTCGCCGACTTGCGCGGGCGACCCTGTTCCGGCGGGATGATTTCGACTGCGCCATCGGTTGCCGTTGCCGCTTTGGCATGGCGGCGGCGCCAGTCGCCGAGGAAGAGCAGGATCGGTGCCGCGATGAAGATCGACGAGGCGCCGGCCACGAGAATGCCGAAGACCATCGGGATTGCGAAGCTCGAGACGGCGCTGCCGCCCCAGATCGCCATCGGTACCAGGGCGAGGAAGGCGGTCGCATTGGTGTAGAGGCTTCGTGCCAGGGTCTCGTTGATCGACTTGTCGATGATCTCGCGCAGCGGCATCGACTTGTAGAGCCGCATGTTTTCGCGCATGCGGTCGTAGACGACGACCTTGTCGTTCACCGAGTAACCGACGAGCGTCAGGATGGCGGCGATGGCCGTCAGGTTGAAGTCGAGGCCGGTGATCGCGAAGAAGCCGATCGCCTTGGTGACGTCGAGCACCAGCGTAACGATGGCGCCGACGGCAAACGGCCATTCGAACCGCACCCAAATATAGATGAGCATCGCGAGGCTGGCGATCACCACCGACAGGATGCCGGCCCAGGCAAGCTCGCCGCTGACCTTCGGGCCGATGACATCCGTGCCTTCGACGGTGGCGGTCGGATCGATCTTGGTGACTTCGGCCTTCAGCTTGGTCACCGCCGCCGTCTGCGCCTCTTCGCCGCCTTCCTGCCGCTGGGCGCGAACGAGAATGCTGCTTTTGTCGCCGAAGGACTGCAGCGTGATTTCGCCGAGGCCGAGACTATCAAGGCCTTCGCGGAACTTCGCCAGATCGGCTACGCCTTGGGTCTTGACCGACATCTGGATGCCGCCGCGGAAATCGACGCCATAGTTGAGACCGGGGTGGATGAAGAGCACGACGGAGGCGATCGAAAGCAGCGCCGAAACGGTGACGCCGAAGAAGCGCGCCTTCATGAATTCTATGTGCTTGTCATAGGGGCTGAACGGGATCAACGGCCGGATGTTCAGCACCTTGAACTTGCGGCGGCGGGTGATCTCAATCATCGCAACGCGCACGAAGGCGACCGAGGTGAACATCGAGATGATCAGGCCGAGCGCCATGGTCACGGCAAAGCCGCGAACCGGGCCGGAACCGAAAAAGAACAGGATGGCCGCAGCGATCAGGGCCGTCATATTCCCGTCGATGATGGTCGAATAGGCGCGATTGAAGCCGGTATCGATGGCGGCAAAGGCGCCCTTGCCCTTGCGGGTCTCTTCGCGAATACGCTCGTTGATGAGGACGTTCGCATCGACCGCAAGGCCGATGCCGAGAACGACACCGGCAATGCCCGGCAGCGTCAGCGTCGCACCGACCAGCGTCAGGGCCGAGAAGGTCAGGATCGTGTGGATCAGCAGCGCGATATTTGCCAGCACGCCCCAGGTGCCATAGAGAACGAAAATGAAGACTGCGACGAGGATAAAGCCGACGATGCCGGAATAGATACCCATCCTGATGGCGTCGGCACCGAGGTCGGCGCCGACGGTGCGTTCCTCAATAACCGTCAGCTTGGCGGGCAGGGCGCCGGCGCGCAGCATGGCGGCAAGCGTCGTTGCGCTGTCGGCCGAGAAGTTGCCGGAGATCTGGCCGGAACCGCCGGTGATCGGCTCGCGGATGACGGGCGCGCTCAGCACCTTGTCGTCGAGGACGATGGCGAAGGGATTGCCGACATTCTGACGGGTGATATCGGCAAAGCGGCTGGCGCCGGCGCTGTCGAAGCGGAAGCTGACGATCGGCTCATGCGTGTTCGGGTCAAAGCTGACGCGGGCGTCGGAAAGCCGGTCGCCGGAGAGTTCGACGCGGTCAAGCACCGGATAGGTCCGGCCTTCATCGTCCTTCAGCATGGTTACGCCGGGGCCGGGCTGGTTGTTCGGCGACAGCATATGGAACGACATCTTCGCAGTGGAGCCGAGAAGCTGGCGCAGCCGCGTCGGATCCTGGGCGCCGGGCAACTGCACGAGCACGCGATTGGCGCCGATGCGCTGAATGGTCGGCTCGGAAACCCCGACCTGGTCGACGCGCTGGCGGATGACTTCAAGGCTCTGCTGGACGGCGTTGTCGACATTGGCGGAGATGCCGGCCTTGGAGAAGGCGATGGTAATGGTCGCTCCATTCGCCGTGACATCGAGGTCCGCCTGACCGGCGCTGAGGCCGGTGCTGATGGGGTTGGCGAGCGTCTTGAGGTCAGTGACGGCAGCATCGCTCTGCGTGGCATCGGCGAGCGTCACGACGATCTGGTTCTGGCTGCGCACGACGGCCTTCGGCTGGATGCCCTTTTCGCGCAGCACGCGGCGCGCGTCCTGAAGCAGCGATTGCAGTCGCTCCTTGGTCAGATCCGCCTCGTCGACTTCCAGAACGAGATGCGAGCCGCCGCGAAGATCGAGGCCGAGCGACACCTGTTCATGCGGCAGCCATGCCGGCACGCGCTGGAGGACGGATTGCGGCAGGACGTTCGGCAGGGCGATCAATAGGCCGAGAAAGATGATCACCGTATAGGTGAACACCAGCCATGGTGAAGTACGCATGTTGTATTCCTTAGATAATCGAGGGCCGGCGCTCGGGCGCTGGCGGCATGTCGTCAGATGTCGGAAGCGCCTCGGCGCAAACGTCAGGCAGCAGCCGGCGGTCCGCGCGGCTGATGGGTCCTGGAGACCGCGGCATGAAGCGGAGCATCAAATGCCGGAAAGGCGGCTGAAATGCTCCAGCCGGCGAGATCGACTACCGGGGCAGCGGCAAGGGCGGGCGATCCGCCGTCATGGGCCGCTTGCTTCGGCGCAAGCCTGCGCTCGGTGGCAAGCACGCCACGCACGGCATCGCGCGCGGTCAGCTGCGGCGGCTGCGGATCCCGGCCGGAAGAGGAAAGCGTATTGACGGCTGCAGCCGGCGAAATGACCAGATTGCCGCCGAACAGCAGGCCGAGATAGGCAAGGATGGCGACGAGCAGGGAAGCGGCGACACGGCTGGTCAAATGGTGCTGGACCAGCTCCACCTTCTCCGTCCCGACGATGTCACTCCCGTATCGGCTCAAAAGCGCGCCAATCTCTCATTCTTTTGGCGGCGGAGGCTCATCCGCCACAATAATTGTATCAGGCCCATGCCCGTCTTCATAGGGCACACTGTCATGATGCACTTGGGCGAGCGGGTCAACCATGCCAAGTGCGATTTCACGCTCGCCCATGATGACGGTGTCGGCACCATAGTGCTTCAATTCATCGACTTCGGCATCGGAATGGGCGCGGGCGACGATGAGAATCGACGGATTGATGCTGCGCGCCTGCTCGGCGATGCGGCAGGCCTGGAAGGTGGTCGGGATGGCGATGGCAATGCTGCGGGCGCCGGAAAGATTGGCGAGGTCGAGTGAGCACCAGCCGCGATTACGAGGGTCGCCACCACGACATCCACCGCGCGACGGAGGCCCAACTGCGTCTCGCCTTCGAGGAAGGCGGCCTCAGATTCGTCGAGATCGAAGGGGTTGGCACAGGCCTCTGCCCGCCGGCGGGATAATTCCTCAGATCGGAATCGATTGGCTCAGGGCGCCAGGCAGGCGGCGGAGACCCTGTAGACGGAAAGCGACTTGCCCTTGTAATAGCCCTCGGTCGGCTGCCAGTTCTTCAGTACCTCGGGTGTCTCGGAGGCGCAGCTGAAGGGCCCGATCGTCAGGTAAAGCACCTTGCCGGTGATGTCGGCCGGCAACGCGAATTCCTGTTCGTAATAGCTTTCCGGAAGGCCGGCGGGCGCCCGCGCATAGATCCTGTAGGATGCATCGCGCAGCGTATAGAAAAGATCGGCGACCATGTCGCGATCGTCGGTAACAATGATGTCGGTGCCGGCCTCCGCCGCGAGTGCGGCCGCTTCGCGGCTGACCTCGGCGCGGCCGAGATAGCGTTTCATCAACTCGTCGCCGTTCGGCAGCAGTAACTGCTGCGGAAAGATCGTCGCCAGCGGAAAGAGCAGGCTGGCGATGCCGTTGATGGCGAGCGACAGTCGCAGGCCCTTCGGCCACATCCGGTAAAGCAGCCAGACGGCAAGGATGGTGCCGGCGACATAGGCGGTCACGGCCCAGTTGGCATAGGCCTTGGCGACCGTTGCCTGCAGCGTGATCAGCACCACCACCGGCATCGACAGCCAGACCAGCATCTTTTCGCGGTCGTCGCTCCTGCCCCTGATCATGCGATAGACTGCCCAGAGCATCGCAAAGAAGATGATCGGCCCGACGACGCCGAACTGGGCGGAGAAGAATTCAAGCCCGTGACGGAGATTGATGCCGAGATCGCTCCAATGGGCGATGTCCTGCGTATGCCGCACCGTCGTATTGTCGTGCTGCAAGTTCCACCAGAGGTTCGGCAGGGCGACGACCGCCGCGACCGCGACCGCGATGATGAAATCCCGGATGGCGATGCGCGCCGCCGGAATGAGGAGGAGGGCAAGCGCGCCGCCCGGAACGACGAACAGCACGGCATATTTCGTCATGAAGGCGAGGCCGACGCCGAGGCCCATGACCAGCCCCAGCCCGACCGAGCGTCGCTGTGTCAGCCCGAAATAGGCAAGCAGCGCGACCGCGATGAAGAACAATAGGATCACGTCGGTCGAGAAGAACACCGAGGAAAGTGCGACGCCGGGGAGGGTGATGTAGGTGGCGGCGGTCCAGCCTTCGATCTCCGGGCCGACGAGACGCTTTGCGACCTTCATCAAAACCAGTGCCGCCGCCATGTGGATGAGCGGCCCTGAGAGCCTGATCCAGTAGATGGCGTCGGAGCCGGAAAACTCGGTCATCGCCCGGATCACCCAGGCGATCATTGGCGGCTTCGAATAATAGCCGAAATCGAGATTCTGCGCCCAGAACCAGTACTGCGCCTCATCGACGAAAAGGTCGGTCCGATCGAAAGCTAGCGTGACAACGCGCCAGAGCGTGAAGCCGAGAACGATGAGAAAACCAGATCTGGGGGACATGAACCAAGTGTTCCGCTGACATGAAAGGCGCCAGTGCGATACACCAAAGGTGCCGGACTGCCAACGGGCAATGGGGGTATTAGAAAACCCGAAGCCCGCGGATATCGCGGTTTGCGGCGAGAGAATCGAGGCGGGCGACGGCGGCAAGCAGCGTCATTGCAATCAGGCAGGCACCCAATCCGAGAACAATCATTGCTCTGTCCTTGTCGACGTCATGTCTTGGTTATCGACAGGCCTATAACACGGAGCTTGCGTGTGCCTTGTAGCAGCCGTGCAACTCGGCCGCAGTATTTGCTGGGAACGGCCTTGAATTGCTTCAAAAGCCGGCAACGCGAGGGGCTTATTAACCTTCAAGCAAGGAATTAACCATAAACATTGGTTTACACGTCGGAATGGGAAGATGCACTCGTTCCCACCAGGCATGACGCCGTCCCGCCGTACCGGGTTGATCCGGTATCCATCTCTTCAGACAGCTCCGAAACATAGCTGATCAGGGGGCTTCGACCCGCCGGTTGTAACCGGTGGTGAGGACCGTCTCGAGGCTTTGCGTTCTCCGGATGCTGCGAAAGTTTTTAACCAGGCATTCGCCTGGACAGTGGGTCGGGGACAGGCGTTGAGGCAGGACATGCCATCAGATCAGGCTCGTGGAGCGCAGGCAGGCAGCTTGCGCGACCGCCTGCGCTTTGCCGGTCTCGATGCCGACCAGTGCGAGCTGGTGCGCCGCAATCGGCCGGCCCTCGAAGCGCATCTGAAGGCAGGCCTGAGAGATCTCTTCCACAGGTTCCAGTCTTTCCCCGACGCCGCCCGCAATTTCGACAGTGAGCGCCAGGTCGAGCGCCTGCATGATCTGCAGTCCTCACATTGGGACGTGCTGACGGATGCACGGTTCGACAGCCTCTATGCCGAACGCGTCAAGGTTCTCTCCGATACCGAAAGCAAGATCGGCCTCGATCCGCGCTGGCACGTCGCCGGCCACGGCGTCATGCTGGAGCATGTCGTTGCCGGTCTCGCCGAGGAAATTGCCGGCCGTCCGCTGCTGCCGTCGGCCAAGCGTCGCACCCGCGAAATCTCCGATCTGATGACGGCGATCATCCGCATCGTCATGGTCGATGTGGAAATCGCCGTCTCGTTGCGCTTCAACGCCCAGCGCGCCGCCCAGAGTCGTGCGCTCGACCATCAGCGTGCCGACAACGAGGCCGAGATCGATAGGGTCTTCGGCGATGTCATCGAAGGCCTTTCCGCCCGCGACTTGACGCGGCGCGCCCCCGTCGACGGCGCCCATGCGTCGACTGCCGCCGCGCTGAACGGCGCCTTGGATGGTCTCCACGCAGAGTTCACTGCCATCACCGAGCGCACGCTGAAGGCCGAAGCGGCGACGGATTCGCTCGTCGGCCTGGCCCGGCAGTTCGCCGGCACGGCGTCCGGCCAGGCCGACCGGCTGCAGCTTTCCGCCGCCGCGCTTGCCGCCATCGCCGGCAGCGTTCGCAACGGCGCTGCCGACAGCCGCGCCGCCGAAGAGGCAGCCGCCTCGACGCGTACCGCCGTCGAGGAAAGCGGCGAGGTCGTCGGCCGCGCGATCAGCGCCATGGCCGATATCGAGCAGTCGGCCGAAAAGATCGGCCAGATCATCGGCGCAATCGACGAGATTGCCTTCCAGACCAATCTGCTGGCGCTGAATGCCGGCATCGAGGCGGCGCGCGCCGGCGATTCCGGCCGCGGTTTTGCCGTCGTTGCGCAGGAGGTCCGCGCGCTCGCCCAGCGTTCGGCCGAGGCCGCCCGCGAAATCAAGACGCTGGTGACGACGACCAAGGCGCAGGTCGATGCCGGCGTGCAGATGGTCGGCCGCACACAGGATTCGATCGGCAGCATCGTGCGCCAGGTCACCGACATCAATGCCGCCATCGCCGGCATCGCCAACCGAACCGGCGAACATGCCGCAAGCCTCGACAGCTTGACTTCAGACGTCAAGGGTCTGGGCGGCGAAGTGGCAGGCAGCGCCGGTCTTGCGGAGCGCTCCGCCGAAGGCGCAGACCACCTCCACACCGTCATTCTCGAACTCGGCCAGACAATTCGCGAATTCCGCATCGCCCGGGAAAACGCCAATGCCGGCCGCCCGGCGCCGGTTCGCGTGACACAGCCGCGCGCCATCGAAGGCGCCGCCCGTCCGGCTGTGGCCGAGGACGAATACGAAAATGATGATTTTAGCCTTCCGCAGCCCTACGCAAGCGCCGGAGGTGGGCGGAATGTTTACTAACCTATGGGATGATTTCCTCAGCTCGTCTTCTCGAGCAGGGGACAAGGGGACAAGGAAAAGCTGATGGTAGCAAAGAAGAGTGGCAAGTCGCTGGATCTGACAGCGGTGCTCGACCTCAACGAGGCTTCCGCCTTGCGCGATAAACTCCTCTCCCTCAGGGGCAGCGGTCTGTCGATAGACGCTTCCGGCGTCGAACGGATCGGTGCTCTTTGCGCCCAGGTTCTGATGTCCGCCGAGAAGACCTGGGAGCAGGACAAGCAGCCATTCACCTTTTCCAAGGTGTCCGACGCATTTCAGAAAACCATGCAGCTGGTGGGCGTCAATATTGATCACCTGCTTGCCAAGGAGATTCGGCAATGAAGAAAAAAGTTCTTACTGTGGATGATTCCCGCACCATCCGAAACATGCTTCTCGTGACGCTCAACAATGCCGGCTTCGAGACGATTCAGGCGGAAGACGGCGTCGAAGGTCTCGAGGTTCTCGAAGAGTCCAATCCTGACGTCATCGTGACCGACATCAACATGCCGCGCCTCGACGGCTTCGGCTTCATTGAAGGTGTCCGCCGCAACGAGAAATATCGGGCGATCCCGATCCTGGTCCTGACCACCGAAAGCGACGCGGAAAAGAAGAACCGCGCCCGCCAGGCTGGCGCCACCGGCTGGATCGTCAAGCCTTTCGACCCGGCCAAGCTGATCGATGCCATTGAGCGTGTAACCGCTTAAACCCAGGATTTGCTCCTATGGATATGAACGAAATCAAAGAGATCTTTTTCCAGGAGTGCGAGGAACAGCTCGCCGAGCTGGAATCCGGTCTTCTGAAAATGAATGATGGCGATCGCGATCCGGAAACCGTCAATGCGGTGTTCCGTGCCGTACATTCGATCAAGGGTGGCGCCGGCGCCTTCGGCCTTGATGATCTGGTCGCCTTCGCCCATGTTTTCGAGACGACTCTCGATTGCGTTCGATCCAATAAGCTTGAGCCGACCCAGGACGTCCTGAAGGTGATGCTGAAGTCGGCCGACGTGCTCGCCGACCTGACGAATGCTGCGCGCGACGGCGGCAGTGTCGATGAAAGCCGCAGCCGCGGTCTCGTCAAGGAGCTCGAGGCGCTGGCCAATGGTGAATTGCCGTCTCCCTCGGTAGCGGCCGAGGCTCCGGCGCCCAAGGCAGCCGCAAAGCCCGCAGCCGCCGCTCCGGCACCCGCTCCCAAGCCGACCGACGACAGCGGCTTCCAGCCGGTCCCCTTTTCCTTCGACGATTTTGGCGGCGAGGGCGATGCGGGCTCCGACATGCCGGCCTACGAAGTCATCTTCAAGCCGCGCTACGAACTCTATTCTAAGGGCAATGACGCGACGCTGCTGCTGCGCGACCTCTCGCGCCTTGGCGAGATGACCATCTATTGCAATAGCGATGAGCTGCCGGGCCTCGATGAACTTGATCCGGAAGGCGCTTATTTCTTCTGGAACGTCACGATCAAGACGGACAAAGGCGAGGACGCCATCCGCACCGTCTTCGAATTTGCCGAATGGGATTGCGAACTGACGGTTAAGCCAATCGAGGAAGCAAGGGCGGAGGCGACCAGCAACGACGAACTGCCGATGGTGCCGGTTCCCTTCGATCTGTCGATCCTGGACGAAGCGGGCGCAGCGGAAGACGTTTCCGGCGCTATGGCAGCCGAGACCGCCGCCGCCGTTTCCGCCGCCGAAACCGCCTCCAACGTCACGCAGATGGCTGCAGCCGCCGCCCGCGTCGAAAAGAAGGAATCGGCAGCCGCCGCAGCGGCCGCTGCAAGTGCTGCTGCCGCCCAGAACAATGCCGCCGGCGCCGGCCAGACGATCCGCGTCGATCTCGACCGTGTCGACCGCCTGATCAACCTCGTCGGCGAACTGGTCATCAACCAGGCGATGCTGTCGCAGAGCGTCATCGAGAACGACACGACCGGCACCTCCTCGATCAACATGGGCCTGGAAGAGCTGCAGCAGCTCACCCGCGAGATCCAGGACTCGGTCATGGCGATCCGCGCTCAGCCGGTGAAGCCGGTGTTCCAGCGCATGTCGCGAATCGTCCGCGAAATCGCCGACATGACCGGCAAGTCGATCCGTCTGATCACCGAAGGTGAAAACACCGAAGTCGACAAGACCGTTATCGACAAGCTGGCCGAGCCGCTGACACACATGATCCGCAATGCCGTCGACCACGGCATCGAAACGCCGGAAAAGCGCGCAGCCGCCGGCAAGAACACCGAAGGCACGGTCCGCCTCACCGCCAAGCATCGTTCGGGACGCATCCTGATCGAGCTTGCCGACGACGGCGCCGGCATCAACCGCGAGAAGGTCCGCCAGAAGGCGATCGACAACGACCTCATCCCGGCCGATTCCAACCTGTCGGACGAGGAAATCGACAACCTGATCTTCCTGCCGGGCTTCTCGACGGCCGACAAGATCTCCGACATCTCCGGCCGCGGCGTCGGCATGGACGTCGTCAAGCGTTCGATCCAGGCGCTCGGTGGCCGTATCAACATCACCTCGAAGCCAGGCCACGGCTCGGTCTTCACCATGAGCCTGCCGCTGACGCTTGCCGTCCTCGACGGCATGGTGGTCACCGTCGCCGGCCAGACGCTGGTCGTGCCGCTGACCGCGATCGTCGAAACCCTGCAGCCGGAAGCGGCCGCGATCCACTCCTTCGGTGCGAACCACCGGCTGATCTCGATCCGCAACAGCTTCTGCCCGCTGGTCGATGTCGGCCGCATCCTGAATTTCCGCGCGACCCAGGCCAACCCGGTCGAGGGCGTGGCGCTTCTGGTGGAATCCGAAGGCGGCGGCCAGCGCGCCCTGATGGTCGACGCCATCCAGGGCCAGCGCCAGGTGGTCATCAAGAGCCTGGAAGCCAACTACACCCACGTGCCGGGCATTGCCGCCGCCACCATTCTCGGCGACGGGCGCGTCGCTCTCATTCTCGATGTCGACGCGGTTGTCGGCGCCTCGCGCGGCCAGTCGCTCAAAGCAGAAATGTCGTTAGCAGCGGTAGGGTAAGGGAATGTCGTACGCCGTAAAAAATCTGAACGAGGGGGATCGCGAGCTGATCGCGTTCCGCATCGGGGATCAGGAATTTTGCGTGAACATAATGTCGGTTCGTGAGATCCGGGGCTGGACCCCGGCGACCGCGATGCCGCACTCGCCTGGCTATATGCTCGGTGTCATCAACCTGCGCGGCGCGGTGCTGCCGATCATCGACCTTGCCGCCCGGCTCGGCATGAAGCCGGCCGATCCAACTGCCCGTCATGTCATCATCGTCGCCCAGGTGCGGCGCAAGGTCGTCGGCCTCCTGGTCGACGCCGTGTCCGATATCCTGACGGTGACCGATGAAACCATCCAGCCGACGCCCGAGATTTCCTCCGAGCTCGAACGTCAATTTGCCCGCGGCATTCTTGCCATCGAGAAGCGCATGATCTGCCTGATCGAACTCGAATCCCTCTTTCCCGAGACCGAAAGCGAAGCCGCATGAACGCAATGGGCGCAAAAGATCAGAGACAGGGATCCGACGAGGTTCTGGCGAGCGGAGAATATCCGCTGACGCGCCGCGACCTGACGGAGATCGCCGCGATGATCTATTCGGATGCCGGCATCTTCCTCAACGAGACGAAGGCGTCTTTGGTCTATTCGCGCCTGTCGAAGCATATCCGCAATCTCGGCCTGTCCGGCTTTCGTGAATATTGCGAGCTCGTCGCTTCGCCGGCGGGTGCGGCGCCGCGCCGCGAGATGCTGTCGCATCTGACGACCAATTTTACTCGCTTCTTCCGCGAAAATCATCATTTCGACCACCTGCGCGACCATGTGCTGCCGGAACTTTTGCAGCGGGCGAAATCGGGCGGCAGGGTGCGCATCTGGTCGGCCGCCTCCTCCGACGGGCAGGAACCGTATTCGATTGCGCTGACCGTGCTGTCGCTGATGCCGAATATCGCCGATTACGACTTCAAGATCCTGGCAACCGACATCGATCCGAAGATCCTGGCGATCGCCCGGGCCGGCGCCTATGACGAAAACGCGCTCGAAACCGTTTCGCCCGCCATGCGCAAGCAATGGTTCAGCGAAGTCGAGATCCAGGGCCGCAGGAAATTCCAGGTCG
This sequence comes from Rhizobium sp. F40D2, assembly GCF_051810745.2. Taxonomy (NCBI): domain Bacteria; kingdom Pseudomonadati; phylum Pseudomonadota; class Alphaproteobacteria; order Hyphomicrobiales; family Rhizobiaceae; genus Rhizobium; species Rhizobium sp. F40D2. The sequence goes on along the minus strand of NZ_CM131436.1, from coordinate 889,155 downwards.
ACGACCGCGTCAAGCGGCTGATCACCTACAACGAGCTGAACCTGATGGCGCAATGGCCGTTCAAGGGCAAGTTCGATGTCATCTTCTGCCGCAACGTCGTCATCTATTTCGACGAACCGACACAGATGAAGATCTGGCAGCGTTTCGCCGGCCTGCTGCCGGAGGGCGGTCATCTCTATATCGGCCATTCCGAGCGCGTGTCCGGCGAGGCGAAACACGTCTTCGATAATATCGGCATCACGACCTATCGCTATACCGCCAAAGGTCTGGGGAGGAAGGCATGAGCGCTCCGGCAAGGGTTCTCGTCGTTGACGACTCTCCGACGATGCGGGGGCTGATCACCGCCGTCCTCAGTTCCGACCCCGAGGTCAACGTCATCGGCCAGGCCGGCGATGCGCTGGAAGCGCGCGAGGCCATCAAGCGGCTGAACCCCGACGTCGTGACGCTCGACATCGAGATGCCGAACATGAACGGTCTCGATTTCCTCGAAAAGATCATGACGCTGCGTCCGATGCCCGTCATCATGGTATCGACAATGACCCATCGCGGTGCCGAGGCATCGCTTGCAGCACTCGAGATCGGCGCGTTCGACTGCGTCGGCAAGCCGGCGCCGGGCGAACTCAGGCCTTTCGGCGACCTCGCCGAGAAGGTCAAGGCAGCCGCGCGCACGCAACGCCAGTTCTCCCAGCCGGTCGCCGCCCCGGCACCTCCGCCCGCCGTCGCCGATTTCCGCGTCGGCCGCAAGATCGTCGCGATCGGCTCGTCCACAGGCGGCGTCGAGGCGCTGATCGCCGTACTGCAGAAGTTTCCGGCCAATTGCCCGCCGACCGTCATCACCCAGCATATGCCGCCGACCTTCACCAAGAGCTTCGCCGAACGCCTGAACCGCCTCTGTGCGCCGGTGGTGCAGGAAGCGACCGATGGCGCCCGCCTCGAAATCGGCAAGATCTATCTGGCGCCGGGCGGCGAACGTCATCTCCAGGTCAGCAACGCCTCGGCGCCGTGCTGCCGCCTCGTCGACCGCGCCCCGGTCAACGGCCACCGCCCTTCGGTGGACGTCCTCTTCGATTCGGTCGCCGAGCTGGCTGGCCGCAACGCCGTCGGCGTGATCTTGACCGGAATGGGCCGCGATGGCGCCGCCGGATTGTTGAAAATGCGCCACGCCGGCGCCAGAACACTCGGCCAGAACGAAAAAACCTGTGTCGTTTACGGAATGCCAAGGGTTGCTCATGAACTTGGCGCCGTTGAGCAGCAGTTGCCCCTGTCTGCCATCGGTGAAGAAATATTGAAAATGACAGCCGCCCGAAAGGAAGGGACCGAATAAAATGTCGATCGCGGAGAAAATCAAAGTTCTGATCGTCGACGATCAGGTGACGAGCCGGTTGCTGCTCAGCGACGCGCTGACTCAGCTCGGTTTCAAGCAGATCACGTCTGCAGGCGACGGCGAGCAGGGCATGAAGATCATGGCCGAGCAGCCGCACCACCTGGTGATCTCGGACTTCAACATGCCGAAGATGGATGGCATCGGCTTCCTTCAGGCCGTGCGCACCAACCCGAACACCAAAAAGGCGGCGTTCATCATCCTCACCGCCCAGGGCGATCGCGCATTGGTGCAGAAAGCAGCCCAGCTCGGCGCCAACAACGTGCTCGCAAAGCCGTTCACGATCGAGAAGATGAAAGCGGCTATCGAAGCCGTGTTTGGAGCCTTGAAATGATGACTGAGGGGGCAGCCCGCCGCGTGCACATCATTCAGGGCGAGTACAAGGTTCTGAGCGATCCGAATGCGGTCCTCTCGACCATTCTCGGCTCGTGCGTGGCTGCGTGCCTCAGAGACCCTGTCGCCGGTATCGGCGGCATGAACCACTTCTTGCTGCCGGGCTCGGCGACCTCGCCGACGTCAGGCGGCGATGCTACGCGTTACGGCGTGCATTTGATGGAGCTGCTGATCAACGGTCTCCTGAAGCAGGGCGCCCGGCGCGACCGGCTGGAGGCCAAGATCTTCGGCGGCGCGAAGACGATCTCGACATTCTCCAATGTCGGTGAGCAGAACGCGGCCTTCGCCATGCAGTTCCTGCGGGATGAGGGCATTCCGGTGGTCGGCTCCTCCACAGGCGGAGACCATGGACGCAAGCTTGAATATTGGCCGGTCTCCGGCCGTGCCCGGCAATACCCTCTGACCGGCGCCGAAACGCAAAGAACCGTCGCTCTCGAGCAGCGCCCCGCCGCTCCGCCGAAGCCCGTCGAAACCAGTATCGAATTTTTTTGATGGCGAGGATTTCTATATGACATTTAATCCGGTGATGGAGCCGCCTGCGCCAGTTGAAGCGTTGAGCGACATCCTGATGCGCATCGTTTCGGAACTGCACGACGTTGCCTATCTCATCGAGCGCATCGAGCCCCAGCTTCTCGAGCTCGGCGGCGCCGAAATCCTGAATTCGCCGGATGCCATGAAAGTGATGCAGGGCATCGATCTTGCCGTGCAGAAATCGCGCGGCCTTGCCGAGTTCATCGACACCATCACCGGCGAAATCCCGCACGGCTGGGCAGTCGACGTCGCGACCGCGCTCAGCCTCGTCAAGCTGGCGGAGATGCAGAAGGCGCTGGGGGGCGCCACACGCCACGGCCATTCCCAGCCCCTGAGCAAGGCAGCCGGCGACTTCGATTTCTTCTAGCCCTAAAGGGGCCGCGCTCCCCTTACGAAACGCTCGCGCAAGTTTCGCCGATTATTCGTCAGATGAGGCAATAAGCCTGCTTTGTCTTTGACGAATCGTGCGAGAACAGAATGAATCTGTTAAATCAATTAGTTCAGATCTTTAAGAACTTCAGTTCCCTTGGCCGAACACGCCTGATGATTCTCGGAGGCGTCGGTGCCGTCTCCATCGCAATCGTCCTTGCGGCCGCCCTTTTCGTCAACAAGCCGGCTCAGGAAACGCTCTATGTCGGTCTGGATTCGCCCGACCTCAACCAGATCAGCATGGCGCTTGCCGAAGCCAACGTCGATTTTCAGGTCGGCACGGACGGCGCCAGCATCAGCGTCCCCGCGGGGATGACGGGCAAGGCCCGCCTGTTGCTTGCCGAGCGCGGCCTGCCGAACAGCGCCAATGCCGGTTACGAACTCTTCGACAATGTCGGCTCGCTGGGCCTGACCTCCTTCATGCAGGAGGTGACGCGGGTTCGCGCGTTAGAAGGCGAAATCGCCCGCACTATCCAATCGATCTCGGGCATAACAGCCGCGCGTGTGCATATCGTCATGCCGGAGGTCGGAAACTTCCGGAAGGCGGAGCAGAAGCCGACCGCCTCCGTCATGATTCGCGCCAGTGCCACCACCGGTCGCAGCGCGGCGACCTCTATCCGCCACCTCGTCGCCTCGGCCGTGCCGGGGCTTGACGTCGATGATGTGACGATCCTCGATTCCGCCGGTCAGCTGCTCGCATCCGGCGACGAAGCCAGCAATAGCTCGCTGAACCGCTCGCTCAACATCGTCCAGAACGTCCAGCAGGAAGTCGAATCCAACATCGACAAGGCGTTGGCACCCTTCCTCGGCATGGACAACTTCCGCTCCAGCGTCACAGCCGATCTCAACACCGACGCCCAGCAGATCCAGGAAACGACCTACGATCCCGAATCCAAGGTCGAACGCTCGGTCCGCTCGACCAAGGAAGCCCAGCAGTCGCAGCAGAAGCAGTCCGACAGCGCGACGACGGTCGAGCAGAACATTCCGCAGGCGGCTCCCGAGGCCGGTGGTTCGACCGGACCGGAATCGCAGGACAAGTCCGACAAGCGCGAAGAGCAGACCAACTACGAAATCAATAGCCGGACGACGGCGACGACCCGCAACAGCTACAAGGTCGAGAAGCTCTCGATCGCTGTGGTGGTCAACAGGGGCCGCATCGCCAAGATGGTTGGCGAGCCCGCTGACCAGGCCAAGATCGACGCCTATCTTGCGGAAATGCAGAAGATCGTCGCTTCGGCGTCCGGCACAGACGCCAAACGCGGCGACGTCGTCACCGTCACAGCCATGGACTTCCTCGAGAACCAGTTGCTCGAAGATGCTACCGGCGGTGTCCGCGTCATGGACATGCTGAGCCGCAACCTGGCCGGCATCATCAACTCGCTGGCCTTTGTCGCGGTCGCCTTCGTGGTGGTCTGGATGGGCCTGCGGCCGCTGGTGCGAAGCGTCAGCGGCAGCGGCAGCTCGTCGGCTCTCGGCGGCGCCACGCCGGAGGCGGCCGGCCTCGAGCTTCCGGACTTCGCACCAGCAGCCGGCGCTGCCGGAGGAGCCCTCATGGACGGCTTCGGATCCGACTTCGGCTTCGACAGCACCGAGGATCTGCTCAGCCTCGGCGACGACGACGGGAACTTCAACCGCCGCGTCAAGGAAGGCCCGGAACGCAAGCTCTCTCGCATGGTCGAGATCAACGAGGAACGCGCCGCGAAAATCCTCAGGAAATGGGCGATCGACGAAGCAGCGTAAGAAAAAGGCCGGGCAACCGGCCTTTTTTCATGTCGGTACCCAGTGTCATTCCTGGAAGAGGATAGTTGTCAGCTCCCAGACTCGCGTAAAACGCGAATGGCGTTGCGACACAGCCAGAATCACCTTAGCCTCTCTATCTTGAGGGCTGGAATTGGTCATCAGATCAGGGCATGGGCGGCGGCGGAAGTAAATCCCTAGAAGTCGGAGATGGTGATTTGCATCGGCTGGCTTACCCTTGGGTGATTCGAAATGGGATTCGAGCGGGACTCGAATTGAATCCCTTGTAGAAAAAATGCTGTCGCACCGAGTGTGATCGTTCCTCAGCCGCAGGACATTGCCAATGGATATGGATGTAATTCAGGCGAGCAAAGGCGAGAGGCAAATGTCGAATTTCGCGAGCGCGGTGGTGCCGGACCTGTTGCCGCGCGATCAACTGCTCCAGCGCCTGCACGGTGTCGCCAACACTGGCAGGTTGCAGTCCGGTCTGCGGGCGCTGACAGAGTATGTCGGTGCTTCGCACTACCTTCTGGCGCGCTGCGATCTCCTCCAAGAAAGCGGCCTCGATTTCATCGTCTCGTCGGATTGGCCTTTTGACCTGGTCAGGGATATCGCCAATGATCTGGTTCGCGGCTATGCTCGTTCGACGGAGCTGGAAAAATGCATGCAGGTCTTCCAGCCGAATTTTGCTCTCATGCCTGACAATGCCGACGTGCCGGACGGCGCCAGCCGCCAATATTGTTCTCTCACCTTTAATGTCGGCCGGTCGCGGCTGGCTCTGATGTTCCTGTTCGGCGAGGGGTTCATCCTGTCGCCTGAGCGCCTGAGGGATGTCGGCCTGCTTGCAGGTTACGTCGCGAGCTTCCTGCGCTGCGGCGGTACGAGGGTCGATCGCGATTTCGAGTTGACGGACCGCGAACTCGAATGCCTGTTCTGGATCGCCGAGGGCAAGACCAGCGACGAGATCGCGATGATCCTCGGCATCTCCCGCAACACCATCAACAACTACATTACCAGCGTGATGCGCAAGACGGCGACTAAGACCCGCTCCGAGGCCATTGCCTTCGCCGTTCGCAATAATCTCGTATAGGGGGATCCATGGCGCATCCATCAGCCAGGACGATGAGCAGTGCCGAGCAGTTGCGCATGGTGCGTGTGAACAGGATTTCCAGCCGGTCCGATCTTTTTCCGCGGCTGATTGCCATGCAGAAACTCGCCGATGCTCACGGCTTCGCGATATTCCGCGTCAGCGGCTCGGGCATTCCGGCAAAGCAGCGCCTCGTCTGCGAGCTCGAGAACTGGGGATCTTCCAATGCCGGTTTCGGCAAGGCCTTCACGGATGCCTACGGCGATATCCTTCTCGAGCATATCGAGAAGTCGTTGTTGCCGCTCTCATGGGCCGGAGGTTGCGACCGCGCGGCCCCTGGTCCTGCCGACTTCGCGCCGTTCATGACGCGGCTGCAGGATGGGATCGTGCCGTTTTCCGGCCTAGCCTTTCCAGTGCGGCTCGGCGCCGTCGGCAATGGCTTTATCGTTTTCACCGGCGATGAGATCGATCCCTCAAGCGATACCATCGTCGAGCTGCACGGTCGCTGCTGCCATATCATGATGGATCTGCTCTCGCTCGACGAACGCCGCACGGCGGCCGCCGAAGCCCTCAGCGAACGCGAGATCGCCTGTCTCCAGCTTGCCGGCGACGGCCGCATCAGCGAAGAGATTGCCGACAAGCTCGGCCTGTCGGTGCACACCGTGAACGCCTATCTCGGATCGGCGACCATCAAGCTCGATTCCGTCAATCGCATCCAGGCGATCGCCAAGGCGATCCGGCTCGGCTATATCAGCTGAGCCCCGCTCAGCTCAGCTGAGCAGGTGAAAGCTATCATGTCTTGATGAGAGGTCAGCCAGCCAGCGCATGCGGCGCCTGGCTGACGCTGTAGCGCGATTCACGAAGGCTCTTTTCGAGGAAGCGGGTGTTTTCATCGGGATCGGCCGAGGGATCCTGGAACGCGATATGGTTGATCTCGATGCCGGCGTGATCTTCGGCAAGCGTCAGTTGCGCATAGACGGTGACGCCGCGCGGCTTGATTTCCAGATCGAGAACGACTTCGGGCTTGCCACCCCACTCCAGCGTGTAGTTGCCGCCCAGGCCGAAATTCACCGTGCCTGGATGAAAGAAAAGCTCTGCCGCCGAAGCCACGAGATCGGAAAGATTGCCGTAATACTCGAAGCGCAGCAGCGAAATAAGGTCAGAAGCATCCAGAAGGCGCAGTTCCGTGGCGACCGGGCTGATCGCAACTGCGAGGATTTTTTCACGCTGGGTAGAGTGAGGGCATTTTTTCATTCGACTTATCTTACCCGTTTGTTCTTGGCGTCTGCGGCGTAGACCCGGTGGATCAGTTCCGCAACGGCCTTATAGAAGACTGACGGGATGACAGTATCGACCGAGACTTGCGCAAACATGGAGCGCGCAAGCGGCGGATCCTCGAACACCGGGATGCCGTTTTTCTCGGCAATCTCTCTGATTTTGAGCGCAATGAGGTCCTGGCCCTTGGCCAGCACCACCGGCGCGTCGTTTTCTTCGCGCGCGTAACGCAGCGCCACCGCATAGTGCGTCGGGTTGGCGATGACGAGCGTCGCCCGGTGCACATTGGAGATCATGCGCCGGCGCGCCCGGTCGCGCATCAGCGAGCGCTGCCGGCCCTTGACGAAGGGGTCGCCCTGCGCCTGCTTGTTTTCTTCCTTGATCTCGTGCCGCGTCATCTTCAGCTCGGTGAACCAGTGGTGGCGCGTCCAGAAGACGTCGGCGATCGCCACGATCGCGGTGGCGATCAGCATGACGATGATGATCTTGCGCATCGCCGTCGAGATCCGCACCAGGATGGTCTGCGGGTCGGAGAACATCGCGTCGATCGAGCGGAAATATTCGCTCCTCAGCACGAAAAACAGGACGACCCCGACGACGACGACCTTGAACAGCGATTTTCCGAACTCGACGAGGCCCGGCAGGCTGAAGAGCCGTTCCCAGCCTTTGACGGGCGAGATGCGCGAGGCCTGCGGCCGGATGCGTTCCAGCACCGGCGTCGGCAGGTTCTGGAAGATGGAGGAGGCGATGCCGAACACCATGAACAGGATGAAGGCGGGCGCCAGCAGCGCCGCAGTCGCCCAGCCGATCTTGACGAACAGCGACAGGACGTCAGGCCCGGTCTCGATCCTCCATTGGTCGGGCTGATCGAAGATGTCGCGCAGCGTTTCAGCCATGTGCCCGACGCTGTCGGGGAGGAAGAACACCAGGTAGATATAGGTGGCAAGGATGGTCGCGAAGATCGACAGTTCGCGCGAAAACGGCACATTGCCTTTCTCAGCGGCGTCGGTTTGTTTTTTCGCGGTCGGGGCTTCTGTTTTGCTGTCCTTGTCATCATCTGCCAAGTCGCGGCCCTCCGTCAAAGAAATAGAGCGCAGCTAATGCATGTCGCCCAAACATGTGCAGCAGTTTTGGATGACGACATGCATCAAAACAAAAAGCTAAAGCGCGTCGCGGAAACCGGGTTCCCTGCGACGCGCTTTAGAGCGCGGCCTATTGTTGGAAGGGTAGTCGCCTGTGGCATGGCGATCAACCGCCGCCTTGCGGGCGGCTGGATTTGTCAACAGTCTCGCAAGATCAGGCGGCCGCCGAAGCGTCGCCTTCCTTTTCCTTGAGTTCGATCTGGCCGGAATTGGCCAGGCGAATTGCTTCCTGCGCCACGGCGCGCCGGGCAATGGCGATCTCGCGCGGATTGACGCCACCCATGCCGCTCTGGAGATCCGATTCGATCATGCGGCGCTGGCGCGGGCTGATGGCGGAGAGAACCGATTCGCGGATCTCGGGCGGCGAACCGCGCAACGAGACGGTGAGCACATCCGTCGAGATGTCGTTGAGCAGCAGAACACGGCTGCGCTGCGGCATGTACATGAGGTCCTCGAACAGGAAGATCTTCGGGCGGACCTTGTTGACGGACTCGCGGCTGATCGATTCGAGCGAGGTGAGCAGCGTGTCGACCTGCGGCTTGTCGAGCTCGTTCATGAGATCGGCGACCTTTGTCGAGCCGGCGGCATTGCGCTCTGCCTCGACCTCGGCAAGCAGCGTGATCACCTGATTCTCGATGATCTGCGCAGCCTTCGGGCTGACGGTCTTCATGTTGACGGTTCGGTTCATGATGTCGGCGCGGCGGTTGTCGGGGAGCTGCAGCAGCACCTTGGCGCCGAAGTTGGAAGGCATCATCGAAAGAATATAAGCAACGGTCTGCGGATGTTCGCGCAGCAGGAACTGGGCGACGAATGTCGGCTCCGCCTCGCTGAGGCGATCCCAGATCGAGGTTTCGTAGGCCTGGAACGCAGTGCGGCGGCCGAGCAGGCTGTCGACCTCGTCGGGCGTCAGGCCTTCTTCCAGAATGGCTTCGATCGCCTTGGCGTTGTCCATCAGTCCAGCGCCCTCGGTGAAGAGGTCTTCGAACTCGGAGACGAGCATCAACAGTTCGTCCGGGGGAATGGCGCGTAGCGACTGGGCGGATGAGATAATGGTCTGCAATTCGGCCTGTGTGAAATATTTCAACAGCCGGCCGGCGACGCCCTTCCCCATAGCGAGAAGAACAGCCGCCGCCTTTTCAGCCTGGGTCAACGGTTTCCCGGCTAGCGCGCCGCCGAAATCGTCAAAGTCCATCATGGTCTAACCTCTCCGTCCCACACAGGGATCAGGCTTTCTTCGTACTCAAAACTTCTATCAGTTTCACACCGAATCGGGTGTCGTCGTTATCAAGCACCGTAATCTCGCCGCGGGCAATCCTGCGGCCGTTCACCATGATCTCGACCGGCTCGCCGATTTTCTTGTCGAGGGCGATCGTCGCCCCTTCATTGAGGTTCATCAGGCCGGAAACCTGCATGCGGCTGGTGCCGAGCATGATCTGGACATCGATCGGAATGTCCATGATCAGTTCGAAATTGGAATTCAAAGCGCTGCCGAGCGGAGCCGGCGACGCCTCGAAGGAAGGGGTGCTGCCGAAATCCATGCCGGCAGCCGCGCCGGCATTGCCAGCACCGAAATCGCCGCCGAAATCGTCGCCGCCGAACGGGCTGTCCGAAATCTCGCCGCCGAAAGCCGCCAGATCGGTTCCTGCTGCGAAGGCGTCGTTCTGCAGGTCGTCGCCAAACTGCGGCAGGTCGCCATCGGCATCCTGCTTCAGCACGCCGCGCAGATCGTCGATCGCCTGATCGAGATCCGCTTCGCTGCCCGGCATATCCAGGGAGAGGTCGCTGTTCTGCTGTGTTTTCTTCGTAGCCATGAAATCACTATTCCAGTTGAAACTTGCCTCAAACTGCCTTTGCAACCCGAAAGCCAGAGAACCGATTAATTCATTAAATGACGGATGAGTTCGTCATCCGAGTTCATCGTATCCTTGACGCGGACCATGTAGTTTTCGCCTGAACGTCCGAACTCGCACACATACAATTCCTTGCTGTTGGCGCTGACCTCGACGCGCACGTCGCCATGGTCACGGAACGGAATGACATCGCCGACCATCAGCTTCGAGATCGTGCGCAATGTCAGGTCCTGCAGCCTGATCCTGGCCTCGAGCGTGACATGCGAGCGGCGGATCTGGTCGCCGAGCTGTTCGGTCCATTCGGCTGAGCTGCCGCCGGCCTGGCGCTTCGGCTTCGGCGGCGTCACCTTGGTCTTCAACAGCGCCGTCTGCGGAACCATCAACGAAAATTCCGACACGATACCGGCAAGCGAGATCGACATATTGATGGCGGCGGCAAATTCGTCCGGGCGGTCTTCCTGCGGCCGGGCGCGCATCTCAAGGGCGTGCGGGGCCGAAAGGCTCGGTTCGAAACCGCCGGGCGCGTTGACGGCCGAGCGCAGCACCTTGGCGATCTTGTCGAAAACCATCACCGCCAGGTCCATCTCGATGATCGACAGCAGCCGCTCGGCCGGCTCCTCGATCGTATCGGCGGTGGCGCCGAGCAGGTGCTCCATCAGCGTGATGACGAAACCGTTGCCGCAGGCAAGCGTGACGTTCTGCGACCAGTTACGCAAGGTCGCATCGACGAGTGTGACGTTCGAGGTTAGGTCGTCGATCAGGTGGTTCTTGTAGCCGATCTCGCAGCCGAGATAGTTGACCGTTACGTCGAGGCCGGTCTCGCTCTTGATGACATCGGGGAAGAATTCGCTGTAGATTTCCCCGAAGGAACTGCAGATCTTGGCGACCCTGCCTCTGTCTCCGAGCCCACCGGTCAGCTTGGCGAGGAGGGCAGGATCCATTGCCGGTTTGTCGTGCGAAGCATTGCTCATGGTCATTTAAGCCGCCTTGTTTTCGCCGCCTGGGTTCATCATTTCCTGTTCGACCGCATCGATGGACGGACGCTCGTAAGCCGAGATCGTCTTGCGGCCGTATTCGAGAGCGACCTGCGGCACCGAACCGTTCATGTAGGCAAGCAGCGTCTGCTTGACGATGACGTAGAGGCGGTGCTGCTTGTTGCGCACGATCTTGATCTGGGAGACCAGCGGCGAGCAGACGCAGTAGGACAAGAGAATGCCGAGGAAGGTGCCGACCAGCGCCGAGCCGATCAGGTGACCGAGCACTTCGGGCGAATCGTTGATGTGGGCCATCGCCTTGATGACGCCGAGAACCGCCGCGACGATACCGATCGCCGGGAAGGAATCGCCCATGATCTGGATCGCGTGGTAGGGCTTCATCTTGTCGTGCATGATGGTGTTGAGCTCTTCGTCCATCAGCGCTTCGATTTCGTGGCTGCGGGCGTTGCCGATGATGATCAGGCGCACATAGTCACAGATGAAGGCCGTCAGTTCCTTGTTCTTCAGAACGGTCGGCGCCGACTGGAAGATCGTCGATTCTGCCGGATTGTCGATATGGGCTTCGATTTCGTTACGCGACTTGGTGCGCAGGTCGCGCATCAGAGAATAGAGCACGCCGAGCGTATCGAGATAATTGCGTTCCTTCGGCACGGCGTGCTTGAAGGCTTCGCCGAGCGCCTTGCCGGAATCCTTCACCACCTTCATCGGGTTCGCCATGATGAAGCTGCCGAGACCGGCGCCGCCGATGATCACGAATTCGAAGGGCTGGAACAGCGCGTCCACGTGGCCGCCCATTGCCATGAAGCTGCCGATGATACAGCCGCAAGTCACTATAAATCCGATAATGATATTCATCGTCAGCCCAATCTGAACGTTACTTTTCTCCAAGACGGTTAGGGTTTCTGCCTTGCGTGAGGCTGATGAACGGGCCGCGCGCAAGGCATTTCCGCGTGCCAGCTTCGCGCAAGCATCTGGCGTCAGTCTAAAGGAGACGAATGGGTGCCCGCACCCGTTTCTGAGATGCCGCCTCAGCGAAATCCCGGCCGAACCTCATAAGACGACGCCCGGCTTTTCGTTCCGTTCATCGCCAATGCTTGGAGCCTACCGACATGCAATCCGGTCTTTATGTTTCTCTGTCGTCGCAGATGGCTCTCGAAAAGCGCCTGAACACCATCGCAGACAACATGGCGAACGTGAACACGACCGGTTTTCGCGCCACTGAGGTGAAGTTCGACGAGATGGTGGCGGCAACCAAGAACAAGCTGAACACCAAGGTCGCCTTCGTTTCCCAGGGCAATGACTATCTGAACGAGTCAAACGGCGAGCTGCAGCACACCGGCAACATGCTTGATTTCGCCATCAAGGGCGATGCCTGGTTCTCGCTCGAGACGCCCGCCGGCCGCGTGCTGACGAGGGACGGCCGCTTCACCCTCAAGGATACCGGCGAACTGGTCTCGATCCGCGGATATCCCGTGCTCGACGCCGGCGGCGCGCCGATCCAGCTCAACTCCAAAGGCGGCGAGCCGGCCGTCGGCACCGACGGGATCATCTATCAGGGCGGCCGCCAGGTCGGATCGCTCGGCCTGTTCGAGGCCGATATCAGCAAGGGTTATCTGCGCTACGAAAATAGCGGCATCATGACCACCGACCAGCCGCGCGCCGTCGTCGACCGCTTCAATGTCGGTGTCGAGCAGGGTTATCTCGAAAACTCCAACGTCAACGCCATGCGCGAGATCACCCAGCTGATCGAAGTCAACCGCGCCTTCGAAAGCGTCTCGTCGCTGATGCGCGACAGCGAGGATTCCTTCAAGGAAGCCGTCCAGACGCTTGGGGGTAGCCGCTAATGCATGTCGCCCAAAAGTGTGCAGCGGTTTTGGGAGGACGACATGCATAAGAACAATGACCGAAAATCCGTCGCATTCTCGGGTGGGATTGAAGCATGAGCGTCACGCTACTGTCCGAGGACGGCCTTTCCCCGAAGCTGGCGCATTTGGCAGGCCTCGTCGACCGATACGCATTGCCGGAGTTTTCGGTTGCCCATGGCGGTCGCGTGCAGACCATCGCTGCCGGCCACTACACGGTTCGCGGTCTCTCACGCCATGTTCGCCTCGGGGAGTTCGTTGCCCATAAATCGGCGACCGGCATCCATTTGGGCGAGGTCGTTCGCGTCGAGCCTGATCTGATCTATGTCTGCCCGATCGAACCCGGCGAGCCGATCGGCATCCACGATACCGTCATCCGCAAGGGTGCCTTCCGCATCTCACCGTCGGACAGCTGGTGCGGGCGTACCGTCAACTCGCTCTGCGAGCCGATCGACGGACTGGGTCCGATTGCCGAGGGCCTCGACCGCCGCTCGATCTCCAATACCGCGCCGCCCTCAATGACCCGCAAGCGTGTCGAGGCCGGCTTCAAGACCGGCGTGCGCGCCATCGACATCTTCTCGCCGCTCTGCCTCGGGCAGCGCCTCGGCATCTTTGCCGGCTCCGGCGTCGGTAAGTCGACGCTGCTGTCCATGCTCGCCCGCGCCGATGCCTTCGACAAGGTCGTCATTGCGCTTGTCGGCGAACGCGGCCGCGAGGTGCGCGAATTCATCGAGGATACGCTCGGCAGCAATATGAGGAAGGCGATCGCCGTCGTTGCCACCAGCGACGAGAGCCCGATGCTGCGCAAGATGGCGCCGCTGACGGCGGTCACCATCGCCGAGCATTTCCGCGACAAGGGTGAGAACGTTCTGTTCATCGTCGACAGCGTTACGCGTTTCGCCCACGCGATCCGCGAGGTGGCGACCGCTTCCGGCGAGCCGCCGATCGCACGCGGCTACCCGGCTTCCGTCTTCACCGAGCTGCCGCGCCTGTTGGAGCGCGCGGGTCCCGGCCCCGAGGGCGCCGGCACCATTACGGCGATAATCTCGATCCTCGTCGACGGCGACAACCACAACGACCCGATCGCCGATTCGACGCGCGGCATTCTCGACGGCCATATCGTCCTGCAGCGCAGTCTCGCCGAAGAGGGGCGTTATCCGCCGATCGATCCGCTCGCCTCGATCTCGCGTCTTGCCCGCAAGGCCTGGACGCCGGATCAGGAAAAGCTGGTGTCGCGGCTGAAGGTGCTGATCCATCGCTTCGAGGAAACGCGCGACCTGCGCCTGATCGGCGGTTACCGCCAGGGCGCCGATCCCGATCTCGATATGGCGGTCAAGCAGGTGCCGATCATTTACGACGTCCTGAAGCAGTCGCCGGGCGATCGCGACTCGCCCGATGCCTTTGCCGATCTCGCCGGCGCCCTCAAGGCTGCAGCCGGTATCGGCAATCAGGGCGGAGCCATCCAGAGGAGATAGACGTGGCTGAATTCGACGACGAACGCATCGCTTCCCCGAAGCCGCGCAGGAAGGCGGCCGGCCTGGATCGGTTTCTGACCTTTGCCGGCCTGGCACTTGCCGGCGCCTCCGCCTTCTTTCCCTGGTACGTCTTCTTCAATGAAGACAAATTCGGCATCAACGTCGCCGCCACCGACAATTCGCGCGAACTGCCGGATTGGCCGGCTCGCAACGTCTTCAGCGTCTCGCCGCTTGCCATGGTCAACAAGAACGAGCCGGACAAGAAGGCGCCGCCGATCGATCCGCTGACGACGGCGACCGTCTCCGACCTCGGCAAGGAGCGCGAGGGCCGCCCCATTCTGGAGGATCAGCCCTTCCCCGGCAAGTCGTCCTTCCGCCTGCTGCACGTCTCCAACGGCCGGGCGCTGATCGAGGATACCTCTGGCATGTATGTGGTGCGTGTCGGCTCGATCCTGCCGGACCAGAGCCGGCTTGCCACAATCGAACAGCGCGAGGGCAAGTGGATGATCGTCACCTCCAAGGGTGAGACCTACCAGAACAATTGAACCTTTCGGCCAACGCCTGAGGCAAGAGGGGCTCCGCCGCCAACCGGCCGGAGCCCCGTTTTTTGCATGCGGTGCTTCCCGAAAAGCGCTTTGAAACCTGAACTCCCGTAAGTCCCACGCAAGATTACCGCACTAGGTTCGGGACAGTAAAAACGGAGAGTCTCATGCAACCGATCCAACTTTTCGACTTGGCTTCGCGACAGGCGGAATGGCTGACGATCCGTCAGCAGGTTGTTGCCGGCAACATAGCGAATGCCAATACCCCGAAGTTCCGCGCCAAGGACGTCACGCCCTTCGACGCCGTGCTCGACAAATCAGACATCACCATGGCGCGCACCAATCCGGCCCATCTCAGCGGCAATGATTTCAGCGCCAGCGGCGATATCGACGTCAAGGACGCCTCACTCGACCAGGAAATCGGCGTCCAGGAATCCGGCAATACGGTCGGTCTGGCCGAGGAGCTCTCCAAGTCCGGCGATATCAAGCGCCAGTACGATCTGAACACCTCGCTGGTCAGCTCCTTCAACCGCATGATGCTGATGACCGTCAGGAAGTAAAAGTCATGGATCCGCTTTCAGCAGCTATGAAAATCGCCGGTTCCGGGCTCGAGGCGCAGTCGACACGCCTGCGCATCGTTTCGGAAAACATCGCCAACGCCCGCTCGACCGGCGACACGCCCGGTGCCGACCCCTATCGCCGCAAGACGATCACCTTCGGCCAGCAGATGGATCGCGTAAGCGGCGTCGAGACGGTCGACGTCAAGAAGGTCGGCGTCGACGAAGGCGACTTCAGTACCGAATTCGACCCCAGCAATCCGGCTGCGGACCAGAAGGGTGTCGTCAAGCTGCCGAATGTCAATATCCTGGTCGAAATGGCCGACATGCGCGAAGCCAACCGCTCGTATGACGCCAATCTGCAGACCATCAAGCAGACCCGCGATCTCATCTCCTCCACGATCGATCTCCTGAAGAGCCAATAATTATGATCAGCAGCGTCCAGAATGTCAGCAACCTTTCGATGACCCGTGCGCTGGGCGCCGTCGACACCGAGAGTTCCGCCTCGTCGTCTGCCGCCACTATGCCGGGCACCGCAGGTGCGGCCAGCAATATGAGCTTCGCCTCCGTCATGGGCAACATGGCAAGCGACGCGGTCAGCAGCCTAAAGGGTGCGGAAAGCATGTCCTTTGCCGGGATCAAGGGCACGGCGACGACGCGTGAAGTCGTCGATTCCATGCTCCAGGCCGAGCAGACGCTGCAGACGGCGATCGCCATCCGCGACAAGGTCGTCTCGGCCTTTCTCGAAGTCACCAAGATGCAGATGTAACTGATTTGAGGACGAACACATGAGAGCGCTCGCCATCGCAGCAACGGGCATGGATGCCCAGCAGACCAATTTGGAAGTCATCGCGAACAATATCGCCAACATCAATACGACGGGTTTCAAGCGCGCCCGCGCCGAATTCTCCGATCTTCTCTACCAGACCGAACGCGCCAAGGGTGTCGCCAACCGCGCCAACCAGGCCGTCGTTCCGGAAGGCGCCAATATCGGCCTCGGCGTCCAGACATCGGCGGTCCGCAATCTGCATCTCCAGGGCGAACTGACCCAGACCGGCAACGACCTCGACGTGGCGCTGATCGGCAAGGGCTTCTTCCAGATCCAGTCGACCGATGGGACAACGCTTTACTCCCGCGCCGGCGCTTTCAACAAGAACGACCAGGGCCAGCTCGTCACCATCGACGGCTACGAGGTCCTGCCCGGCATCACCATTCCGACGGGCTCGACCGAGCTGACGATCAGCCGCTCGGGCCAGGTGTCGGCCAAATTGCCGGGTGCGGCGGATGCGACTGTACTCGGCCAGTTGACGCTTGCCGACTTCGTCAACGAGGCTGGTCTCCAGCCGCTCGGCGACAATCTCTTTCAGGAAACCGCAGCCTCCGGCGAAGCCGTCATCGGCAATCCTGACGAGGAAGGTTTTGCCTACATGAAGCAGGGCTATCTGGAATCCTCGAACGTCGACCCGGTGAAGGAAATCACCGAGCTGATCTCGGCCCAGCGCGCTTACGAAATGAATTCCAAGGTGATCACCACCGCTGATGAAATGGCCTCCATCGTCAGCAAGAACTTGAAGTAAAGGGAAGGGCCGAAACATGATGTTTTGCCGGGCAGGACACATCTCAGGATGGGTGGCGGCAGCCACGATCGCAGTCGCGGGCATTTTCTTGCCCGCGGACGTGGATGCCGGCATGGGCTATGCCGTCGTCCCGACGACGATCATCTACCCCGGCGACACTTTGTCGGCCAGCCAGCTTCAGGAGGTCGAGGTCACCAACCCGAACCTTGCCGGCGATTTCGCCAAATCCATTTCCCAAGTCGAAGGCCTGGTCTCCAAGCGCACCTTGCTGCCGGGCCGCACGATTTCGGTTTCAGGTCTACGTGAGCCCTATACGGTCACCCGCGGTTCTTCGATCCGCCTGGTCTTCTCGCTCGGTGCGATGACCATCTCAGCCGCCGGCTCGCCGCTCGAAGACGGCGCCACAGGGCAGCTGATCCGCGCGCGCAATATGGATTCCGGCGTTATCGTCAGCGGCACGGTGCTTGCGGACGGCACGGTCCATGTGAGGGCAAAATGAAATTGTTCTTCCGGTTCTTGACCCTTGTCGCGGTTCTCGCCATGAGCCTCGTCAACGTCGCGCCCGCCTGGGCGCTGACTTCCCGCATCAAGGATATCGCCTCCCTTCAGGCCGGCCGCGACAACCAGCTGATCGGTTATGGCCTGATTGTCGGCCTGCAGGGAACCGGCGACGGCTTCCGCGCCTCGCCTTTCACCGAGCAGTCGATGCGGGCGATGCTGCAGAATCTCGGCATCTCGACGCAGGGCGGCCAATCCAACGCCAAGAACACCGCGGCTGTCATGGTCACCGCCAACCTGCCGCCCTTCGCAAGCCCCGGCAGCCGCATCGACGTGACGGTAAGCTCGCTTGGCGACGCAACGTCGTTGCGCGGCGGCACACTCGTCATGACCTCGCTTTCTGGCGCCGACGGCCAGATCTACGCCGTCGCCCAGGGTGCTGCCATCGTCAGCGGCTTCCAGGCCCAGGGTCAGGCCGCGACCGTGACCGAAGGTGTGACCACCGCCGGCCGTGTGCCGGGCGGCGCCATTATCGAACGTGAATTGCCGTCGCGCTTCAAGGACTCGGTCAATCTCGTCCTGCAGCTGCGCAACCCGGACTTCTCGACGGCGATCCGCATCGCCGACATCGTCAATGGCTATGCTTCGGCACGCTTTGGCGGCCCGGTCGCCGAAGCCAAGGATCTGCAGGAAGTGGTGATCCAGAAGCCGCGCGCGGCCGATCTCACCCGGCTGATGGCCGACATCGAAAATCTCATCGTCGAAACCGATACGCCGGCCAAGGTTGTCATCAACGAGCGTACCGGGACGATTGTCATCGGCTCCGACGTCCGCGTCTCGCCGGTTGCCGTCAGCTACGGCACCCTGACGGTTCAGGTCACCGAGACGCCGCAGATCATCCAGCCCGAACCCTTCTCGCGCGGCCGCACCGCGGTCCAGCCGCAGACCGATATCGCCGCTGAGCAGACCGGCGGGCGCGTCGCCATCATAGACGGTCCCGACCTCAGGACCCTCGTTGCCGGCCTCAACAATATCGGCGTGAAACCGGATGGCATTATCGCCATTCTCCAGGGCATCAAGTCGGCGGGCGCCCTGCAGGCGGAGCTTGTGCTGCAATGATAAAGATCATCGAACCTGACATGACGGTCCTGCAATTGCTGCGCCGGCTGGCGCTGCCGGCAGCAGGTCTCGTCCTTCTGTCGATCCCGGGCGCCTTCGCGCAGGAGCATGCGCCGGCGGGCGACATCACCTCTCAGGACGAGGTCAAGCAGTTCTGCACCAACATTGCCGACCCCGCCCGCGACCAGCGTTACCTCCTGCAGAAGCAGGAGTTGGAAAAGCTTCGCGCAGACATCGACGCCCGCATGGCGGAGATGGATAAGCGCAAGGCCGAATACCAGGACTGGCTGAAGCGGCGCGACGACTTCCTGAAGCAGGCGGAAGCCGGCCTCACCGAGATCTATAAGAAGATGAAGCCGGATGCGGCCGCACTCCAGCTGCAGGATATGAAGATCGAGGTGGCCTCCGCCGTGATCATGCGGCTCGGACCGCGTCAGTCTAGCCTTATCCTCAACGAGATGGACGCGAAGAAGGCCGCGGCCATCGCCAGCGTCATTGCCAGTGCGTCCGATCCCAATACGTCGAAGGATCCTTCATGAATATGCGTTTCCCGGCCGCGATCGCCGCCCTCGCACTCCTTGCGGGTTGCCAGTCTCCGACGGCAATCAGCGAGATCGGCCGCGCGCCCGCCATGAGCCCGATCGGCAGCGGCCTTGCCTACGGCCAGACGCCGCAGATGGCACTTTATCCGAAGCAGCCGCGCGCCGTGGCGCAGGGTTATTCCCTGTGGAGCGATTCGCAGGCCGCACTCTTCAAGGATGCTCGCGCGCTCAATGTCGGCGACATCCTGACCGTCGACATCCAGATCAACGACAAGGCCTCCTTCGACAACGAAACCAACCGCAGCCGCACAAATTCGAGCGGCATGAATTGGGACGTCAACGCCCAGATCTTCGGCTGGACGCCCGAGTCCAAGACCGACCTGACCTATGGCTCCGATACCAGCACCGACGGCAAGGGCAAAATCGAGCGCACCGACAAGCTGACCCTTCTGGTCGCCGCCGTCGTCACCGGCATTCTCGAAAACGGCAACCTCGTCATATCGGGCTCGCAGGAAGTCCGCCTGAACCAGGAACTGCGTATCCTGAACGTGGCCGGTATCGTTCGCCCGCAGGACGTCAATGCCGAAAACCAGATCTCCTACGACAAGATCGCCGAAGCCCGCATCTCCTACGGTGGCCGCGGCCGCCTGATGGAAGTGCAGCAGCCTCCGCGCGGCCAGCAGGCCGTCGATCTTTTCTCGCCGCTTTGAGGCTGAACGACGATGGCAGAGCCAGACGCAAGCACAGGTCAACCAAAGAAGAAATCCGGCACGTTGATGACGATCATCGGCATCGGTGTCCTGACGCTGCTCGGCGCCGGCGGCGGCTGGGCGGTCGGCACGATCGTCGCGCCCAACATCAAGGGCGCCAAGGAGGCCGAGCAGGCCAAGGATGCAGAGGCCAAGAAAAAGGCCGAGGAAGGTCTGGCCCACATCTCGACGGAGGCCAACAACGTCGTCCAGCTCGAGCCGATCACGTCGAATCTCGCTTACCCCTCGGAAAACTGGGTCCGACTAGAGGTCGCGCTGCTGTTCAACGGGCCGCCGGATGTCAAGGTTTCCGAGGATATTCACCAGGATATCCTCGCCTATATCAGGACCGTATCCCTGCAGCAGATCGAGGGGCCGCGGGGCTTTCAATATCTCAAGGATGACATACAGGAACGTGTTGACCTTCGCTCGCAAGGGCGGGTATCGAAGGTCATGTTCAGGACATTTGTCATCGAATGATTCGTCTCATAGTTTTCCTTGCCGCCATGATGGCGGTACCGGAACTGGCGGTGGCACAGCAGCTGCCGACTGACTTGTTGAACGTGCCGGTCGATGGTTCCGTCGCCGCCTGGATCATCCGCACATTCGGCCTGCTGACCATTCTTTCGGTCGCGCCGGGCATCCTGATCATGGTGACGAGCTTCCCGCGCTTCATCATCGCTTTCTCGATCCTGCGCTCAGGCATGGGCCTCTCCTCGACGCCCTCCAACATGATCCTCCTGTCCCTGTCGCTGTTCATGACCTTCTACGTCATGTCGCCGACCTTCGATCAGGCCTGGCAGAACGGCGTGCAGCCGCTGCTTGCCAATCAGATCAACGAGACCGAGGCCGTCCAGCGGATCGCCGAACCCTTCCGCACCTTCATGGCGGCCAATACCCGCGACAAGGATCTGGCGCTTTTCGTCGATCTGGCGCGTGAACGCGGCCAGAATATTCAGACGACCGATCCGATCGACTATCGCGTGCTGATCCCGGCCTTCATGATTTCGGAGATTCGCCGCGGTTTCGAGATCGGCTTCCTGGTCGTTCTGCCGTTCCTCGTCATCGACCTCATCGTCGCCACCATCACCATGGCGATGGGCATGATGATGCTGCCGCCGACTTCGATCTCGCTGCCGTTCAAAATTCTCTTCTTCGTGCTGATCGACGGCTGGAACCTGCTGGTCGGCAGTCTGGTGCGCTCGTTCAACTGACCGGCCGCCGCCCCTTCTTATCTTTGCCCAGGTCTTCGCTAACGAGAAAAACCCGCCGATCGCTCGGGCGGGTTTTTCGTGGCGTTTGAAAAGCTTACTCGGCGCCGAACGGCGCCGTGCGCGGCGGCAGCGCCGCAATGTCCATGTGCTCGGGGGCGAGACGCTGCTTGGCGCGCTCGGCCATGATTTCGTAGGCCTGCTCCAGATGATTGCAGAAGCGTTCGGCATCGAAGAGCGGCGCGATATAGCGCTTCTCTTTCAGATGCACCTTGTATTCGGCGATCCGACCGGGATTCTGCGCCAGTTCGACGGCCATATCCTCATAGGCCTGCAGGTCGCTTGCGACGAGGTCGGGCAGGTCGATGGCCCGCAGCAGGCTCTCGCTGACGCGTGAGGCGAAGTTGGTGCCCTTGAAGGTCAGAACCGGCAGACCGCCCCAGAGCTGCTCTGAAGTGGTCGTGTGGCCGTTGACGGGGAAGGTATCGATGCCGAGATCGGCCGCCTGCTGACGGTCGATATGTTGTTCGTAGGGCGCGCGCGGGCAGAAAATGATCCGCTTGGGCGAAATGCCTGCCGACTGGAAGTGCTTCAACAGGTTCGCCTGGTTGCGCGGCGTGTTCGCCATCAGCCAGAGCACGCTGTTCGGCGCCCGCTTGAGAATGCGGCACCAGCTGTCGATCGTCTCCGGCGTGATCTTGCGGTTGCCGTTGAACGAGGCGAAGATGAAGGCCTCTTCCGGCAGGCCGAGCTGCTCGCGGGTGACGGGGCGCGGCTTCGGGCGATGCATCGGGTCGTTCGGCTGATAGCTTTCCGGTAGCCGGCAGAATTTCTCATGGTAGAAGGGCTTGGCCACTTCAGGCAATACCGAATGGTCGCCGATGACGTAGTCGAGATCGATATTGACGGTGCTGCCGGGGAAACCAAGCCAGCCGACGTGTACGGGCGCCAGCGGCAGGTTGAAGGCTGTCGCGCGACTGCCGGAGGTATGACCCTTCAGGTCGACCATGATGTCGATATTATGCTCGCGCACGACTGCCAGCACCGCCTGGTCGGAGAAGCCGTGAACGTCGACGATCCGGCCCCAGCGGCTGCGGTCGGTAACGTTGTGCTTCAGGTAATCCGGACCCGTATGGCAGAAGAGCGTCACCTCGAACCGGTCCCTGTCGTGCAGTTCCAGGATCCGCTGCAGGAGCTTCATCGTCGCATGGCGATCCCAGAAGTCCGATGACATGTAGCCGATCCGGATCTTGTCGGACCACGTGTGCGGCTGGTTGCGGCGGAAGGCCACCCGTTCGGGGTTGAGGGGGGTGGTGCCGATCGTGGCATAACGGTTGAAATCCTCGTTGCCGCACCAGTGCAGATGATAGAACGGGTTGTCCTTGCGCAGGATCTCGACATCGCCCTTTGCGAGTGCAGCGTCGATCACCGCCTGATGTTTGCTGGCCTCTTCGAACTCGTTGAATTCGCGGGCGAAAACCAGATGCAGGAAGCGGAATGCGAGATTTCCTGGAAATCGCTTGAAGAGGTTGCGCGAGAGGCTCTGGTTGGTTGCGTCGTTCAGATCGTCGCTCAATTGCAGGGCTGCCAGGCGCATATGATCGGGATTGGAACTCTGTGACAGCACCGTCTTGAACGGGCGAATGATATCCCGCTGCTGGCGCTTCAGATAGATCGCAGTGATGATGAAGGCGAGTTCTGCGTCGTCCTTGGCCTTGGCGAGGTTTCGCATGGCAATCAGCAGAGCATCATCCTCGTTGCCGATCTCATAATGCAGCTTGGCAGCCTGCTTCTGGTATTCGTAGGCATTCGGTCCTTCGCAGTTGCCGGCCAGGCCATAGGCCCTCGCGGCATCGGCCTTGAACCCGAGCTGCAGGAGGTTCTTGGCCAGTAGCGCATAGGTCTTGGCGTCCTGCTGGATATCCATGAGCTGGTTGAGCGTCGCCAGGGACTGTGTGTAGCGGCCCGCCTGGTAATCTCTGGATGCCGCAGAGAACGAAACTTTGCTGTTCAAAACCCAACTCCGTGAAGGAAATGTTCTGGCATGGCTGTCGATCGCCGACGCACGCACGAGCCGTCCTCCCCGAAAACGGGCGGATCGATCCGATGATGCTATCCCGGCGCCTGCCACACTGCCATGTGAAGCTTGCTTGAAACCGGTGCGCCGCATGAAGACGCTTCCGTCACGAGAGAAAACGGGTTCTTTCTCGGCATGTTAGCATGCGAAGGAATAGATTCAGCCGGCATTAACTATGCGATGTAAGGAGCCGGCACGGGGCCGCTATTTTTAAGAAGTTGGCAAGCATTGGCTGCGAGATTGCCCTGGACATGACGGGTTTGGGCCAAACAAAAAAAGGCGCCGAGTAGCATGAAGCTGGTCCGTCATCGCCGGTACTTAGTCCGGTATGTCCTCCTTTTTGTATCTAGTTTCCAGGGGACAGATTTATGACAAGCATTAACACGAATTCTTCCGCACAGGCCGCTCTGCAGACCCTGCGTAGCGTCAACCAGAACCTGAACAGCACGCAGAATCATGTTTCGTCCGGCTATCGCGTCGAAAAGGCTTCTGACAATGCTGCTTACTGGTCGATCGCAACGACCATGCGCTCGGACAACAAGGCGCTTTCCGCCGTCTCCGACGCTCTCGGCGTCGGCGCCGCCAAGGTCGACACCGCTTACACTGCAATGGACAGCGCCATCGATGTCGTCGGCGACATCAAGGCCAAGCTGGTTGCCGCGACTGAAAACGGCGTCGACAAGGCCAAGGTGCAGGAAGAAATCGGTCAGCTGCAGCAGCAGCTGATGAGCATCGCTCAGTCGGCTTCCTTCAACGGCGAAAACTGGGTTGCCGGCGCTGACGGCACCAAGAGCGTCGTTTCCTCGTTCGTCCGCGACGGCTCCAACGCCGTTTCGGTCACCACGACCGACTACGTTCTCGACGACGGCTCCGCAGGCAACGTTCTGTTCGGCATGAGCGGCGGCTCGGTGGAAACCTCCACGGGTATCCTCGGCACGTCGAACGGTGCCACCGGTTCGATCTACGCGATGGACATCACTAGCTTCACCGCCGGCCAGATCCAGACGGCTCTGACCAACGTCGAAGCGGCTCTGAAGTCCATGACCAGCGCCGGTGCTGCTCTCGGCTCGCTCTCCAAGCGTATCGACAGCCAGGACAACTTCGTGTCCGCGCTCAGCGACTCGATCGACTCCGGTGTCGGCCGTCTCGTCGACGCCAACATGGAAGAAGAATCCTCCAAGCTCAGCGCTCTGCAGACCCAGCAACAGCTGGCAATTCAGTCGCTATCGATCGCGAACTCCTCTTCGCAGAACATCCTGTCGCTCTTCCGCTAAAAGCGGTCGGCAAAGGCTTTCAAGTTTCGCGGCCGGGTCATCCCCGGCCGCGAAATGTTTTAATATAAGGTTAACGAAAATCCCTCTAAGTATCAGATATTTTTACGCTATTTCCATTTTGAATTTAGCTTTCCTTAACCATCTTGCTGTTTTCTAGGCCCATCGAAACGGCGAGTTAACCTTAACGAGAACGGTTAACAGGCATGATGCTGATCGCTGTGGGCCGGCCGAAAATCCGGAATGTCCCTTTTTAAAATCTGCCAACAAGGGGCACACAAACTATGACGAGCATCAACACCAATAACGCTGCGATGGCAGCCCTCCAGACTCTCCGTGGCATCAACCAGGGTCTCCAGACAACCCAGGCTCACGTTTCGTCCGGCTATCGCGTTGGCCAGGCTTCCGACAATGCTGCTTACTGGTCGATCGCAACGACCATGCGCTCGGACAACAAGGCGCTTTCCGCCGTTTCCGACGCTCTCGGTCTCGGCGCCGCCAAGGTCGACACCGCTTATTCCGCCATGGACAGCGCCATCGATGTCGTCGGTAACATCAAGGCCAAGCTGGTTGCCGCCACTGAAAACGGCGTCGACAAGGCCAAGGTCCAGGAAGAAATCAGCCAGCTGCAGCAGCAGCTCCTGAGCGTCGCTCAGTCGGCTTCCTTCTCCGGTGAAAACTGGGTTGCCGGCGCCGACGGCACCAAGAACGTCGTTGCCTCCTTCGTTCGTGACGGCTCCAACGCTGTCTCGGTCGTGATGACCGACTACGTTCTCGACGACGGCTCCGCAGGCAATGTTCTGTTCGGCATGAGCGGCGGCGCAGTTGAAACCTCCACGGGTATCCTCGGTTCGTCGAACGGCGCCACCGGTTCTGTTTACGCGATGGACATCACCAACTTCACCCTCGGCGAGATCCAGACGGCTCTGACCAATGTCGAAGCGGCTCTGAAGTCCATGACCAGCGCCGGCGCTGCTCTCGGCTCGATCTCCAAGCGCATCGAACTGCAGGAAAACTTCGTATCCGCGCTCAGCGACTCGATCGACTCCGGTGTCGGCCGTCTCGTCGACGCTGACATGGAAGAAGAATCCTCCAAGCTCAGCGCTCTGCAGACTCAGCAGCAGCTGGCAGTCCAGTCGCTGTCGATCGCGAACTCCTCTTCGCAGACCATCCTCACGCTGTTCCGCGGCTAATAAACCGCAGAAATATCGGCCCGCCGGTCTCCGGCGGGCACCTCGGAAACGAGCCGCGCTTCAATGGAGCGCGGCCTTTTTAATGTCGGTTAACGATTGATTAACCATAATGCTGTTTTCTCAGGTCAACGAGACGGCGAGTTAACCGAAATTAAGAACCGGTTAACAGGCATGAGGCTGATCCCCGTTCCCGGTAGCATTCCGGAATGTCCCTTCTTTCCACCTGCCGACAAGGGGCAATCATTTCATGACCAGCATTTTGACGAACGTCGCGGCGATGGCCGCTCTTCAGACTCTCCGCGGAATCAATGACGGCCTCGAGGCTACGCAAAACCGCGTATCGTCGGGTTATCGCGTCGAAAAAGCCTCCGACAACGCTGCCTACTGGTCTATCGCAACGACCATGCGTTCAGACAACAAGGCACTCTCGGCCGTCTCCGACGCTCTCGGCCTCGGCGCCGCCAAGGTCGACACCGCTTACTCTGCCATGGACAGCGCTATCGACGTCATCAGTGAAATCAAAGCGAAGATCGTTGCCGCGACCGAAAAGGGCGTCGACAAGACCAAGGTCCAGGAAGAAATCGGCCAGCTGCAGCAACAGCTGCTCAGCATCGCGCAATCGGCTTCCTTCTCCGGCGAAAACTGGGTTGCCGGTGCTGATGGCACCAAGAGTGTCGTTTCCACCTTTGTGCGCGATGGCAACGGCAATGTCTCGGTCAAGACGACGGACTACATTCTGGACTCGAGCTCGACGGGCAACGTCCTTTTCGGCATGGACTCGGTCGGCTCGATCGAGACAAGCTCCGGCATTATCGGCACATCATACGGAACGATCGGCTCGATCTACTCGATGGACATCAGCACCTTCGGCTCGGTCGAGATCTCCATGGCCCTGACGTCGATCGAGGCCGGCTTGGAAGCGATGACAAAGGCCGCATCGCAGCTCGGCTCGATTTCCACGCGCATCGAACTGCAGGAAAATTTCGTCGGCGCGCTCAGCGATTCGATCGACTCGGGCGTCGGCCGCCTCGTCGATGCCGACATGGAGGAAGAATCGAGTAAGCTGACGGCGTTGCAAACGCAGCAACAGCTGGCGATCCAGTCGCTGTCGATCGCCAACTCCAGCGCTCAGAACATCCTCACCCTGTTCCGCAGCTAAATCGGGCGCTGAAGCTGGACCGAATCTTGCGCCTTTGTCCGGCAAGAAGCAAAAAGCCTACCAACCGCGCCAGAAACGGCGCGGTTCTTTATTTTATATCAATAGCTTGACCGGAGTTTCGATCGATGCGGCGCGTTCAGTGCTGCGCTCTTGCCCAAAAGGTTGTTATCGAGTTACCTTCGCTTTCAGTTGATTTGCTTTTGCGACACGCCGGTAGAAACTCTACCGGAGGCATGACGCCACTTCAGTCGCCGCCGGCATTCCGGCCTGCCCCTTGACCTTATTCCGAGATCCTGTCGATGACCGTTAAGATTACCAGCGCGGCCGCGGTGAATGCGCTTGCGGTGCTACGCAGCATCAACAAAGAAGCCAGCCAGACCCAGCAGCAAGTGTCCTCGGGATACCGTATCGAGACGGCGGCCGACGATGCGTCCTATTGGTCGGTGGCGACCGTCATGCGCTCGGACAGTACCAATCTCGGGACGATCGGGGATGCGCTCGGTCTCGGGGCTGCCAAGGTGGACGCGACCTACACGGCGATGAATTCGGCGATCGATCTTATGGGCCAGATCCGCGCCAAGCTGGTTGCGGCAAGAGAGCCGGGCACCGACAAAGACAAAATCAATGCCGAGATCAGCGAATACAAGCAGCAGCTGCAGACGATCGTCGAGTCGACCTCGTTTGCGGGCGAGAACTGGCTGTTGAACGGAAGTACCACCGCGCCCCCGACATGGTCGGTTATCTCCAGCTTCGTGCGCGCTCCCACCGGCGAATATCAGGCGCGGACCATCGATTTCCCGTCGTCGCAGACCATCCTCGTCGACAAGAACGATGCCAGCGGTGGGCTATTTACCAAGGCGGTCGATGCCAATTCGATCAACAACAGCGGTGCGACAGCGCGCAACTACTACCTGCTGAACGCCAGCTCGACAACGCCGGCGACAGGGACGGAAATTGCTATCGACAAGAATACGACCGACGCGCAACTTACGGACATGCTGGATGTGACCGACTCGCTGCTTTCCTCGCTGACGACGACGGCGGCATCCATCGGCGTGATGAAGGCGCGCATCGACGATCAGATAGACTATACGGCCGACCTCTCCGATTCGATCGACAAGAGCGTCGGTGCGCTCGTCGATACCGACATGGATGAGGCTTCGATCCGGCAGAAGGCGATCGAAACCCAGAAGCAGATGGCCGTCGAAGCGATTTCGATCCTCAACACGGCGGCGAGCAAGATTCTGATCCTGCTGGAATAAAGGTGGGCGCGATCGCGGATGGCGGTGCCATTCATCCTCGCGCAAGTTTGACTTCCTAGTTTCCGGCATGAAGGCATCGTCCGAATCCGTGCCGGCGCAAGGTAAAGCCCTTGCCCGTTCGAAGCGACGTGCCGGCGCGCAAGGTCGTTTTGAGCGGGGGTGGATATGCTGCATGCCTCCCGAATGCTGGATGGTTTTTTATGAGCATTACGCTTTCCCGGTATTTGAAGGATTTCGGTGAGCCGGAACCGTCAACGCCGATCATCGAGATGGATGATTTCGGCGGCGACGGTTTTCCCGAAATGCCGAGCGAACCGGTAGTCGACGTCGAGGCGGAGCGCCGCGATGCCTATGCGCAAGGTCATGCCGCAGCGACCGCGGATTTGACCGAGAAATACCAAGCCGAGGCGCAGACGCTGGCCGAGGTTCACGCGCGTGAACTCGAGGAACTGAAGCTTCGCTACGAAGTCGAGGCGGCAGCGATCATTGCCTCCCGCGTCCGCGATATCGCCGAAGAGGTCGCGCAACTGGTCAGTGACGGTGCCGCCATCGCCATCGCGCCCGTGATGACAGAAGCGCTTGCCGCCAAGGCTGCCGGAAGCCTCGCCGTCCTGCTGCGCGACGCGATCCTCGAGGGTGCTGCCGGACCGATCGTCGTTCGTGGGCCGAGCCGGCTTTTCGATCTATTGACGGCCGAGCTCGGTGAACATGCCGGGGCGGTGCGCCACGTCGAGACGGGCGATATCGACCTTGCCGTCGAAATCGGCGAATCCGTCATCGTCACCCGTATGTCCGCCTGGGCAGCCAGCTTGAAGAAAGTTCTCGAATGAGCGAAGGCGAAAACCACCACCACGGCAAGAACGAGATCATCATCGTCAAAAGACATGGCGGCGGTGATCACGATGGCTCCCATGGCGGTGCGTGGAAAATTGCCTATGCCGACTTCATGACGGCGATGATGGCGTTCTTCCTGGTCATGTGGCTGGTCAATGCCGCCAACGAGGAGACCAAGGCCTCGGTCGCGACCTATTTCAATCCGATCAAGCTCTCCGACGAAAAGCCGACCGAGAAGGGACTGAAGAAACCCGTCGACAACGCCGAAGGCGAGGAGAAGCAGGAGAAGTCGAAACAGAAGGAAGAAAATCCGAACGACGGCAAGGCTTCGGCGGATGGTGACGACCAGACATCGACATCAGGCGACCAGACTAATTATTCCGAGGCCGATTTCTTCGAAAATCCCTATTCGGTTCTGGCCGAGATCGCGCAGGAAGTCGGCCAGCAGGCCAATGTCAGCGCCAAGGGCGATGGCGGCGCCGCCGATTCCGGCCCGGCCACCGGCGCCGATGGCGGCGAAGCCTATCGTGATCCCTTCGATCCGGATTTCTGGACGAAGCAGGTCGAGGTCACGACAGCCGGCAAGTCCGCGCCCGGCAAGAGCGACGAGCAGGTGGCCGAAAGCGCGACAACCGAGGTCGCCAAGGTCGAGGATATGAAGCCGATACCGCTGACCACCGATCAGAAGGCTGCTCAAGAAGCCAAGGGCGCGGCCGAGGCCAAGGACGGCAAGGCGCCGGATGACAAGAAGTCCGGTGGCAAAAAAGCTGACGACAAGAAGGCCGAAGCGCAAAAGGACGCCGATCTTCAGAAGGATGCGGACAAGAGCGCGGCCGAGACCGAACAGCAGCAGCAGAAAGAAGCAGAGCAACTGCAGGAGCAGATCGCCCAGCAGATCGGCGGCATCGCCGGCAAGCTTGCCGAGGGCCTGACCGTGACGGCTTCCGAAGGCGGATTGCTGGTCAGCATCTCCGACCAGAGCGACGACTCGATGTTCAATATCGGTTCTGCGGTTCCCCGCCAGGAAATGGTGCTCGCTATGGAAAAGATCGGCGCGATCCTGAAGGAAAGGGGCGGCGCGGTCGCCATCCGCGGCCACACGGACGGGCGCCAGTATAAGGGGCCGCAGAATGAGAACTGGCGACTTTCGATGGACCGTGCCCAGAGCGCTTATTATATGCTTGTGCGCGGCGGGCTCGACGAAAAACGCATCTCTCAAGTTTCGGGCTTTGCCGACCGCCGACTGAAGCTGCCGTCCGACCCGTTCAACGCGACCAACCGCCGGATCGAGATCCTGGTGCAGGCGGATCGAGGATAACAGGATGGCGCGTCGGCAGCATCGCTATGTCGGATTTGTGGCTCTCGGCCTGGCGATGCTTTCGCCGGCCGCAGCCAGGGCGCAGGATCCGGACGATCTAGCTCCGTACAAGATGCTGCGATCGCTGCAGTTCGTGCAGGATTCCGTCGTCTCCGGCGATCATTCGGCCGGTGAGATGCAGCGCTTCATGCTGGGCACGATCGACGAGCGGCTGCGCAGCGTCGACACGTCGGTCTTCGAAGACGACCGCAACGTCGACGCAGCGCTGATTTACGCGATGAGCGGCGGCAATCCACAGACCCTCGAATATCTGATCGCCCACGACGTCAACGGCTATTTCGACAACCGTGTCACCGATGTGCTCAGAAAATATCTGAGCGGCAAGGGCCTGCTCGTCGCCAAGACGCTGGAGGAGACGGCCAGGGAATACCGCGACAAGAAGATCGGCCCATACCTCGCATTGATCGGCGGCAACGTGCTGATCGCGACGAAGCCGACAGACGCGCTGGATCTTTACGACCAGGCGCGCCTTGCAGCACCCGGTACGATCGTCGAGGAAGCGGCGTTGCGCCGCTCGGTTGCCATCTGCGTCGACAAGGGGATGCTCGAAAGGGGCATGGCCTATTCGCAGCGCTATGTCAGGCGCTTCCTGCATTCGCCCTATGCCAGCCAGTTCGCCGATCTTTTCGTGACGCTCGTCGTCGGCCATGATCACGACGTGAAGCCGCAAGATGTCATCGACATCCTATCCTTCATGGACGCGCCGCGCCAGCGCGAGGTCTATCTGCGCATCGCCCGCGCTGCCGCGATCGCGGGCAAGCCGCAGCTGGCGCATATGGCCGTCGAGCGCGTCCAGGCGCTTGGCGCCGGCACCGACAATGCCTTCGGTCCTCTGGCGGATTTCTATGGCGGCATGGCCGGTCTTCCCACGGAGGATATCGACCGGGCGGCGAAGAATGTCAGCGGCATCGCCGGCGACACGCTTTCACCGCGGGATCAGGCGTTGCAGGAGGCGGCGCGATCGGTTGCCGAGCAGATCCTGCGCGCTCCCGACCCGGCAAGCCTGACGCAAGCCTCGAACCCTAACACTTCCAATCAAGAAATCACTTCTGAAAAGGCTGCGGCTATGGCTCCGCAACCGGGAGCGCCAGGCGCGCTTCCCGAGCCTGTTCCGGGAGGTGTGGCATCGACTGGCCAGAGCCAGGGTACCGACCCCTCATTCAACGCATTTGTGACGACCAATCGGTCCAAGCTCGACGAGATCGACGGTCTTCTGGCGCAAGAAGGCAACGAACAATGATGGATATGAGCGTCTTGGGCGGAGCCGCCGGTGCGGAGTCCGCCGCGGCTGCGAAATCTGCACGGCCGATGGGCAAAGACGATGCCGCCGGCCAGAAGAACGGTTTCTCCGATGCTCTTGCCAAGGCAGGCAACGGCGCCGTCAATGACGACGCTGACGATGCGCAGCCGGATCAGGGTGCGGTTGCCGATGCCGGCACCGAGAAAGCGGCGCGGACGATCCGCAGCCGCGGCGGCGCAAAGCCGTCGATCGATCTCGGCGACGCCTCCTTGAAAGCCCAGGCTGAAGTGCAGCCGGAAACCATCGCCAATGCCGAAAAAAACGCGACAAAATCTGCAAAGGCCACGGTCAAGATGCCGGCGATCTCGCCTTCGGCAAGGTCGACCCGAAAGACCGCTCGACCGAGGTGGTCGTTCAGGCGGCCAAAGGCGGCAAGCACGCCAAGGCAGACGCGTTGGAAAGTGATACGGACAAGGACAGCGAGGACGACGACGGCGGCATTTCCGATGTCCTCGGCTTGCTGAAGCAGAATCCTGCCGACGGCGCGGTCGCTTTGTCGGCCGCAGCAGGCGTCCATCACGCCTCTGCCCAAGCCGACGAAGTCAAGCCGGCGGACAAGAAGATCGAAGGTATCGACGCCAAGGCAGGCGGCTACGCGTCCGACGCCCTGGCGGCCGTCAGCGGCAACGTCGACAGCGGCAAGGCGGATGAGGTGCCCGGATCGGAGAATGCCGAAGCCGCCGACGGCAGGACGTTCAGGATCAGCCGCGCCGATGGCCGTGGCGTATCGATGGATGTTCACCTCGGCACCGATCGGGCCGGGGCTAAGGACAGCGCCAGGAAAGCCGATGTCGAAAACGTTTCGGTTCTCGAATCGCGCCGCTATATCGGCCTGATGCAGAACTCGAATTCCGCCGCCGTGACAGCCGCTCTCTCCGGCGATTCAGAATGGGCGCGCGCCATGGAACCGAGTTCGGCGCTCTCCAATGCGGCGGAATGGACGAGCACCGGCAAGGTGGTCAATACGTTGAAGATCCAGATGAACCCGCTCGATCTCGGCATGGTGACGGCGACCATGCGCTTGTCCGGCGATGCCCTGAATGTCGACCTCAAGGTCGAAACCGGCGCGGCCTACCGTCAGATGAAGGAGGATCACGGCAAGATTCTCGAAGCGCTGCGCAGCCAGGGCTACGCCGTCGACAACGTTACCATCAGCATGGCGCCGGTCGAGCGTAGCGACGCCGGCAACCAGGCAGGCAGCCAGAGCCAGGCCTCGCAGCAGCAATCGCTCGCCCAGCAGGGGCAGGGCGGCGAGGCGCGCGAGCGCCACAATCAGACGGCACAGCGGACGGACGGAGGCTTCAATGGTGCAGGCGAGAGCGGTATTGAAGATGTTTCTGCTGGCCGCAGCGGCGGCACTGGCGGCGTTTACCTCTGAGGCGAAAGCCTCCACTGGCGCCTGTGAACGGGAAATCCAGTCGGCAGCTGCCAAATACGGCATCCCGGAAGGCATCCTCTATTCGGTCGGCCTGACGGAGACCGGACGCAAGGGGTCGCTCTATCCCTATGCGATGAACGTCGAAGGCAAGGCGATCTTTCCGCCCTCCGAGCAGGACGCGATGAGGCAGTTCGATGTCGCCCGCAGCAGCGGCGCCAAGCTCATCGACATCGGTTGCATGCAGATCAACCACTACTACCATGGCGAAAATTTCGGCTCGGCCGAGGATATGTTCGACCCGCATCGAAATGTCGAGTACGCAGCAAAATTCCTCCGCAACCTGCATGACCGTCACGAGACTTGGACGATGGCGGTAGCCAGGTACCATGCAGGTCCCAACAACGACCCCGCGCAGAAGCAATATGTCTGCCGTGTCATCGCCAATCTGGTCGCCACGGGCTATGGCAAGTGGACTCCCAATGCGAGTAACTTTTGCCGAAATTAAATCAACTAGAGATAGAGAAGGCCTATTGTGACCAAACTGTGTCACAATATGGCAGGAATCCGGCGCGAATGGCCTGCGCAAGCCATAATTAAGGGTCTGTTAACTTTTCCACGAAATTTTGGTGTGCATAAACAGCCGGACCCACTAGATATAGATCAAATCGCCACCCGAATCTTAATCAATTATTAGTTTCTGCCATTAACTTTAACGAGTTGTCGCCGATTCGTGCGATTCGTACCCATAGATCATCGAAGTGCCAGACTGATTCGGAGGCGGACGAATGATCGT
This sequence comes from Rhizobium sp. F40D2, assembly GCF_051810745.2. Lineage (NCBI taxonomy): Bacteria > Pseudomonadati > Pseudomonadota > Alphaproteobacteria > Hyphomicrobiales > Rhizobiaceae > Rhizobium > Rhizobium sp. F40D2. The sequence goes on along the minus strand of NZ_CM131436.1, from coordinate 855,558 downwards.
CGTGGTTGATGAGCGTGAGCTCGTGAAAGATGGATACACATCTCTGTTTGGCCGTGAGGGCATTCCCTCCACCGGCTTTGATCCAGCGGAATTCGGCGAGTGGGTACAGACTGCCGCCGATTCCGATATTGCGGCAGTCGAGGCCTTCCTGATCGGTCAGGGGCAGCGCAGTCTTGAACTCCCCCGGGCAATCCGGGACCGGTCGATGGCGCCGGTGATTGCGGTCAGTGATCAGCCCTCGCTCGAAAACACCCTTGCGCTATTCGATTGCGGCGTCGACGACGTGGTGCGCAAACCGGTTCATCCGCGCGAAATCCTCGCAAGGGCGGCGGCGATCCGGCGTCGGCTGAAGGCGATCGCCAATTACACCGAAATCGGCGGGATCCGCGTCTTCTCGGACGGTCGTGACCCGGAGATCAACGGCGAAGTCTTCGCGCTTCCCCGGCGCGAGCGCCGCATCCTCGAATATTTGATCGCCAATCGCGGTCGCCGGGTCACCAAGACCCAGATCTTCAACGCCATCTACGGCATCTTCGATGAAGAGGTCGAGGAGAACGTCGTCGAAAGCCATATCTCGAAGCTTCGCAAGAAGCTGCGCAAGAAGCTCGGCGTCGACCCGGTCGATTCCAAGCGCTTCCTTGGCTACTGCATCGATTGGGCCTGATTTTCCAGCCGGGCAGCGGCGCCCGGCTGAACCTCAATATTGGCCTCGCAGCGCGCCATGACAGACAGCTTCACGCAAGGCCCGACAAATACTCTCGAGTTTAACAGGTAAAACGAGGTTTTCAGATGAGCATTTTCGGCAGCATGAAGACGGCGGTATCGGGCATGAATGCGCAGGCGAACCGCCTCAGCACTGTTTCCGACAACATCGCCAACGTTAATACCACCGGCTATAAGGCCGTGTCGACGAGCTTTTCTTCGCTGGTCCTGCCTTCCTCGGGCGGTAACTACAATTCCGGTGGCGTTCAGACCTCCGTCCGCCAGGCTGTCTCCGACCAGGGCGACATCTCCTACACCACGTCAACCACCGACCTTGCGATTTCGGGCGACGGCTTCTTCATCGTCCAGGGTGCGGACGGCACACCGGTTTTGACCCGCGCCGGCGACTTCCAGAAGGACGACCAGGGCAATCTCGTCAATGCCGCCGGCTTTCAACTGATGGGTTATTCCTATAACTCCGGCTCTCCTGCCGTTGTCGTCAACGGCTTCGATGGCCTCGTTCCCGTCAACGTCAATCAGCAAGGGTTGACGGCTATTGCGTCGACATCAGGCGTCTTCAAGGGCAACCTCGATTCCAACGCAAGTGTTGCCCCGGTCGCTCCTGCGACACTCCCAAGCGACAACGGCGCTACCGGCACGCCAACAACCGATACCAAGAAGTTCTCGATGGTCGCCTACGACACATTAGGCAACAAGGTGATGTATGACTTCTACTTCACCAAGACCTCGGTTACGACACCGCCGCCGGCAACAGGGACGGCAAGCACCTGGGAGGTTGCAATCTTCCGCAACGCCGATGCAGCGACCGGCGGTACGACTTCCTTCCCCTACACCACCGCCGGCGGCGCTGTCGGCACAACCACGCTCGACTTCGACTCCACCGGAAAGATCACCAACTCAACAGGCCCTGTTACGATCTCCGATCCGGTAACCGGCTTGGATATCGATATGGATCTATCGGGCTTTACCCAGCTCGGCGCCGCCTTTGCCGGCACAGGCACGCCGAATGGCCAGGCCGCAAGTCCGGTCAAGGACGTGACGATCGACGGCGACGGTATTGTATACGCCAAGTATGAAGACGGCAGCACCAAGCCTCTCTACCGCATTCCCCTCGCCAATGTCGCGAGCCCGGACAAACTGACGCTGATGAGCGGTAACGTCTACAGCGCCAACGGCCAGTCGGGCGTCACCGTCACCGGCTTCCCGCAGACCAACGGCCTCGGCACGATCAAGTCGGGCGCTCTCGAAGGTTCGAACGTCGACCTCGCGGGCGAGCTCACCGAGATGATCGAATCCCAACGCAGCTATACCGCCAATTCCAAGGTCTTCCAGACGGGGTCCGACATCATGGACGTCCTCGTCAACCTCAAGAGATAATCAGGGTAACGGGTAAGCCATGTCGCTCACGTCCGCACTTAATACCGCCCAGAACATATTCAACAATACCGGCACGCAAAGCAGTGTCGTATCGAACAATATCTCGAACGCGGGCAATAAAGATTACGTGCGCCGGCAGGCGATGCTCACCACGTCCCTGAACGGCGCGCAGGTCGTCAAGATCGATCGGGCACAGGAAGATGCCCTACTGCGTCAATATCTGAAGACCTCATCGCAGGACAGTGCCCAGCAGGCATTGCTGGGGGGTCTCGAGGACCTAAAGTCGATCATGGGTGGCAATGACTACGAATCGTCGCCATCCACCTATCTCGGTGTTTTCCAGCAGAAGCTTCAGGCCTTTCGCACGACGCCGGGCAGCACGGTCGCCGCCCAGGGCGCCATCACCGCTGCACAGGACGTCGCCAACTCGCTGAACAAGGCCTCCCAATCCGTCCAGGACGTGCGCGCCACCGCCGACAAGCAGATCGCCACCGACGTCGATAAGCTGAATACGCTGCTCAGTGAGTTCGAGAAGGCCAACAACGCGGTGAAGACTGCCACGGCCTCGGGTACGGATGCCTCAGGCGCGCTCGACGAACGGGAGAAGGCTCTCAAGCAGATTTCGCAGATCGTCGGCGTCAATGCGACGATGCGCGACAACAATGACATGGTGCTGAGCACCTCGGACGGGACCATCCTTTTCGAGACGATCCCGCGCAAGGTGACGTTCAAGTCTCAGGATGTCTACAACGCCACCATTACCGGCAATTCGGTTTATATCGACGGTGTAGCGCTTGCGCGCGGCAGCGGATCGACGACGACGGCGCAGGGGAGCCTCCAGTCGCTTCTCCAGGTCCGTGACGAGATCGCCCCGAATTTCCAGAAGCAGCTCGATGAAGTCGCCCGCGGTCTGGTCTCGCTCTTCAAGGAGCAGAACACGGCGGCGGGGCCGGCCTATGTGCCAGGCCTCTTCACCTGGAGCGGCGGCACGGTCGATACCGGTGGCACAGCGATTGCGGGCATGGCCTCGACCATTACCGTCAGCAGCCGCGTCATCACCTCGCAGGGCGGCGATCCGATGCGCCTGCGCGATGGCGGCATCAATGCTGACGGCCTCGTCCTCAATCCCACCGGCCTCAGCGGTTATACGACTGAACTCGACCGTCTCTATACGGCGCTGGGCTCCGACATCGATTTCGATCCGGCGGCAGGACCAGCAGTCGGTTTCGACGCTACGACGGGCATCGATTCTCACGTCAGCATTATGGAGTACGCCACCAATTCCCTCGGCTGGCTCGAGCAGTACCGCAGCAACGCCACGACGGCGGCGGAAAACAGCTCGGCGGCGCTGTCGCGCTCCGACGAAGCCTACTCCAACGAAACCGGCGTCAATCTCGACGAGGAACTGACGCTGCTTCTCGATATCGAACAGTCCTACAAAGCGGCCACCAAGATCCTGAACGCTGTCGACGAAATGCTGAAGTCACTGCTGGATATTGCGAGTTAAGCCATGAAGAGCTCATTTATTTCAAGTTCGGCCATTCAGAATGCGATGCGACTGACGATCCGTCAGGCGCAGAACCAGATGACCAAGGCAACGATGGAAGCAACGACGGGTGTCTATGCCGACATCGGCGTCTCGCTCGGCGGCAATGCCGCCAGAAGCGTCGATTTCAGCCGCGAGGTCGACAGGATCGACTCGATCAAATCGAGCAATTCGCTTGTCACCGCCCGCATGGAATCCTCGCAGCTCGGTCTTTCCAAGATGAAGGACGTCGGCGACGGTCTCGTTTCGAAGTTGACGGCGCTCCAGGGCAGTCACGATCCCGGCAGCGTTACCGTCGCTATCCAGTCTGCGACCAGCGCGCTGTCCACCATGATGGACACGGCCAATACCATGGTGAACGGCGAATACCTGTTCTCGGGCATCAATACCGATGTGCAGCCGCTGACTGACAAAACGACGGCGACGAGCGCGGATATCGTCACCGCGCTGAATACCTTTGCAGGCGCTCTTGTCCCGCCGAAGGCCGTGAGCGATCTCACCGGCGGCGAGATGGAGACCTTCATCACGACGACGGTCGAGCCGATGTTCAGCCAGGCGAACTGGACCAATGCGACGACCGGCTGGTCGCAGGCGTCGAGCCAGAATATGACGAGCCGCATCAGCAATTCGGAAGTGATCGAATCCTCGACCAACGCCAATTCCGAAGGCATGCGCTATATGGCGCTCGCCTCGGTGATGACCTCGGCGCTCCTCGGCCAGAACCTCAGCAGCGATGCGATGAGCACGGTGTCGAAGCAGGCGATCACCTACGCGACGAAGGCGACCAGCGGCCTCGTGACGCAGGCAAGCCAGCTCGGCCTTTCCCAGGAGCGCGTCAAGAAGTCCAACGACGCCCTCGATGCCCAGTCGAACATCATCAAGAACAAGCTCGTCGATCTCCAGGGCGTCGATCCCTACGAGGCGTCGACCCTCGTCAAGACTTTGGAAACGCAGCTTGAAACGGCTTACACGATCGTCTCGAAAATCCAGCAGTTGAGTCTCGTAAACTACCTTTGATGAGCAAAGGCGCGCAAGATTAAGAAGGATGCATGAATGTATCAGTTCTCTTATGCCGAAGTCATGCAAGACTCGGTGGCCGACGCGAAAGAGCGGGAATGGCAGGTTCTTGACCGGTCCATAGCACTGCTGTCGCTGGCGCGCGAAAAAGAAAAATACGGCCGGGAAGCCATCGAAGCCCTGTTTTATACCCGCCGGGTGTGGGTCAGCTTCATCGAGGATCTGAAACATCCCGACAACCAGCTGGAGATCGAGCTCAGGGCCAACCTCATCTCGATCGCGATCTGGATCTTAAAGGAATGCGACAGGATCCGAAAACGTCTGTCGAATAATTATCAGGGCATCATCGACGTTACCACCATCATCAGGGATGGACTTAAATGAAAAGTACACTTCGCATTTCTCTGAAAGCCGGAGAAAGAATCTTCATCAACGGCGCCGTCCTGCGTGTCGACCGCAAGGTCGCGCTGGAATTCCTGAATGATGTGACGTTCCTTCTCGAAAACCACGTCCTCCAGCCGGAAGGGGCCACCACGCCCCTGCGTCAGCTCTATTTCATCGCGCAAATGATCCTCATCAATCCCGAGGGCAAGGACCACTCGACGGCGATGTTCCGCAAGTCGATCACCATGCTGCTTAGCTGCTTCAAAAACGAGGAAATCCTCGCCGAACTGAAGCGCATCGATGCACTCGTCTCGACCGGCCGCGCTTTCGATGCGTTGAAGGCGATCCGTGGCCTCTACGCAATCGAAGACAATATCCTCAACAACCAGGAAATGCCGCCGACGATGGTCGAGCAGATTCGCAGGGAGATTGCACCATGGCGGTAGATGCAGCATCACGCGTCGGCACCACAAACACGACGAGCACGACGAACTCGGCCCAGCAGAAAGCGACGCTGAACTACGACAATTTCCTTCAGCTGCTCATTGCGCAGATGAAGAACCAGGATCCGACCGATCCGGTCGATGCCAGCGAGCAGATGTCGCAGCTGGCAAGTTTCTCGCAGGTCGAACAAACGATCCAGACCAACACCAAGCTGGATACGCTGCTCGCAAGCTCAAGCCTGACCCAGGCCAGCAGCTACGTCGGCAAATACATGGAAAGCGCTGACGGCACCATCAAAGGCACGATCGAATCCGTCAAGGTTTATTCCGACGGCATCATTGCGACGACCACGGATGGCGGTAAGATACTCGTGCAGGCGGGAATCACTGTTGCCGACAAGGCGCCGGCCAGCGACAGCGATACCTGATACCGCGGCGCCGACGCGCCGGGGATACCAATCAATAGCGGCTCGGTCACGACGGGGCTGCTTCGAGGCGATATGAGGTTGCCTTCAGATGAATGAAGCTGATGCATTGGATCTGTTCCAGGCCGCGATCTGGACCGTGCTGATTTCCGCCGGTCCCGCCGTCATCGCCGCGATGGTGGTGGGTCTCGTCATCGCCCTGATTCAGGCCTTGACCCAGGTGCAGGAGGCGACGCTGACCTTCGTGCCGAAGATCGTCGCCGTGCTGATCACGGTCGGCGTCACAGCACCCTTCGTCGGCTCGCAGATCTCGATTTTCACCAACCTGGTCTTCTCGCGCATCCAGTCCGGCTTTTAAAGCAATTCCAGCGAAAGTGCGCAGCGGTTTTGCCAGGCAAAGTGCAAAGCGCTTTTGCCGGGTGATTGCGTAGAAGCAAAGGGGAGCGGTTCTGCGCTTCCATGAAAAGCTGAACCGCACTGAGCCACCTTCGCGCAAGCTTCGCCATTTAATTCTCGATCCGAATTGGGCGGACCGAGTCCGCCTCCTCTCATGAAGAGACGGAACTGTTATGGCGCAACCACCTGCACTCCCCCTTCCGAAAGTCGCCCCAAGCCTGCGCGATGTCGGTTTTGCCCTCGGCATCATCGGCATCATCTGCATTCTCTTCCTGCCGATCCCGCCATTCCTGATCGACATGGGACTGGCCTTCTCGATCGCCTTTTCGGTGCTGATCCTGATGGTCGCGCTGTGGATCCAGAAACCACTCGATTTTTCGTCTTTCCCGACCATTCTGCTGATCGCGACGATGACCCGGCTGGCGCTGAACATCGCAACGACGCGCGTCATCCTGTCCCACGGCAACGAAGGTCACGACGCGGCCGGCGGCGTCATCGCCGGTTTCGCAAGCCTGGTGATGTCCGGCGACTTCGTCATCGGTCTGATCGTCTTCTTGATCCTCATCACCATCAACTTCATCGTCATCACCAAGGGCGCCACGCGTATCGCCGAAGTCGGCGCGCGTTTCACCCTCGATGCCATCCCCGGCAAGCAGATGTCGATCGACGCCGATCTTTCGGCCGGCATCATCGATGAAAGGGAAGCCCAGCGCCGGCGCAGGGAGCTCGAAGAGGAAAGCTCCTTCTTCGGTGCGATGGACGGTGCCTCGAAATTCGTGCGCGGCGATGCCGTCGCCGGTCTGATCATCACCGCCATCAACGTCTTCGGCGGCATCATCATCGGCTATTTCCGTCACGGCATGCCGATCGGCGAAGCGGCCGACGTCTTCGTCAAGCTCTCCGTCGGCGATGGCCTCGTCTCGCAGATGCCGGCCCTCATCGTCTCGCTCGCAGCCGGCCTTCTTGTCTCGCGCGGCGGCACCACCGGCTCAACCGATCAGGCTGTCGTCAACCAGTTGAGTGGTTATCCGCGTGCGCTCTCCGTCTCGGCCGTGCTGATGTTCGTCCTAGCGCTGATGCCAGGTCTGCCCTTCGTGCCTTTCGTGATCCTCGGCAGTCTTCTTGCCTTCGGCGCCTGGTTCATTCCGCGTCAGGTCGAGGCTGAAAACAGGCTTCGCCGCGAGCAGGAGGAAAAGAAGGTCGTCCAGAGCAAAGAGCTGGAAAAGGATTCGGTCAAGTCGGTGCTGCGCACCTCCGAGATCGAGCTCGCCCTTGGCAAGATGGTTTCGACACGCCTGCTCGGCGCCCACCAGGAGCTCGCCTTCCGTGTCGGCAAGATGCGCAAGAAGTTCGCCACGCAATACGGTTTCGTCGTGCCCGAGATCAAGGTCACCGATGATATCGCCATCGCCGAGAAGTCTTACCAGATCCGCATCCACGGCACGACGGTCGCCTCCAACCTGTTACGGGTCGGCGAAGTTCTCGTCGTTACCGGCGCCGGCCGCCGGCCAAGCATCCCCGGCGACGAAATCCGCGAACCCGCCTTCGGCATGCCGGCCGTTTCGATCCTTGAGAACTTCGCCGACGATCTGAAACGCGAGGGCTTCCAGCCGATCGACAACGTCTCCGTCGTGCTAACCCATATGAGCGAGGTCATCCGCAACAACCTGCCGCAGCTTCTGTCTTACAAGGACGTCAAGGTGCTGATCGATCGCCTCGATCCCGAATACAAGAAGCTCGCCGACGAGATCTGCTCGTCGCATATGTCCTATTCGGGCCTGCAGGCGGTGCTCAAACTCCTCCTTGCCGAACGCGTCTCGATCCGCAATCTGCACCTCATCCTCGAAGCAGTGGCCGAACTTGCCCCGCATGTCAGAAAGACCGAGCAGATCGTCGAGCATGTCCGCATCCGCATGGCCCAGCAACTCTGCGGTGACCTCGCCGACAACGGCGTGCTGCGCGTCCTCAGGCTGGGCAGCAAATGGGATCTCGCTTTCCACCAGGCGCTGAAGCGCGACGCCAAGGGCGAGGTGATCGAATTCGACATCGATCCGCGAAGCCTGGAGGAATTCAGCGAACAGGCCACTAAAGTTATCCGTGAGTTCATGGATCGCGGCCTGCCATTCGCACTTGTCACCTCGCCGGAAACACGCTCCTATGTGCGCATGATCATCGAACGGCTGTTCGCCACGCTGCCGGTCCTGTCGCATGTCGAACTGGCCAAGGGCATCGAGATAAAGATTTTGGGCTCTATTTCATGATAACAGACCCGCAAGGGACCGTTCTCGCGCTGTTTCTGGTTTTCTGCCGGATCGGTGGCTGTGTGCTGGCTCTTCCGGGTTTTTCCTCGGCGCGCGTACCCGAACAGCTGCGCGTCTTCATCGCCGTCGCGCTGTCGATCGCCGTCATGCCGCTGCTCTGGGACACGGTCTATCCGGCCGTCCACACCGGTTCCGGAACCTATATCGGCCTGATCGTCAGCGAATCGCTGATCGGCGTGATGTACGGCATGCTGGCGCGGATCTACACGCTAGGCATGCAGTTCGCCGCGACGATCCTCGCCACCATGGTCGGCTATACCCAGCCGGGCTCGGCCGATATCATCGAAGACACGCCGGAGAGCAGCCTTTCGGGCTTCATCACCTTTGCCGGCATCATGATCCTCTTCATCATGGATTTCCATCACATCGTCTTTCGGGCGCTGATCGATTCCTACACAACCATGCCCTTCGGCGGCCTGTTGCAGATGCGCGCGACGCTGATCTCCTTTACCGACACGCTGGAGCAGACCACCTACATCATGCTGCGGCTGTCGAGTCCGTTTTTGATCTACGGCTTGATCTTCAACGTCTCGATCGGCTTCATCAATAAGCTGGCGCCGCAGATCCCGGTCTACTTCATCTCGACGCCCTATCTGCTGATGGGCGGGCTCTTCCTGATCTATTTCTCGATTGCAGCGTTGGTCAGCCAGTTCGGCCAGTCCTTCGGCTCGATCTATATCGGGCGATGAGACGATGATCGAAAAGAACCGCTCCCAGAAGCTCAAGCGATTGCTCTCGGTGCAGCGGCATATCGAAAGGATGGCCGAAAACGATCTGGCCGAAACCAGCCGCCAGCGCGTCGAGGTCAATGCGGCGATGGACGACGTCATCCTCGCACTCGGCTCGATGGACCCGGTCCACCACGCCTTCTCGCAGAATTACGCCGACAGATTCGGCAGGCTTTCGATCAAGGACCTGCAGCTGACCGGCATGCAGGAGGTGCACGAAATGCGGCTGGCGCGTGAGCGCGCCAAGGGCGACCGTTTCGAAGAAGGCATGAAAGAAGCCCTCGAGGCCGAGCGCCGTGAGGCCGACGACAATGCCGTCTACGATGTCATCGATCAGCAATTCGCAACGCCAGCCTCCAGCAAGCTTCGAAACCCATAGTCGTTACGATCTTAATTTAGAGGATTGTAACGTGGCTATTTCGCCCCCCAGTGATCTGGTCCTGGACGTTGTCAAAGCTGCCGACCCCATGGAGGTTCAGGCGGCCCAGGAAAAATTGAAGGCAAATCGTGCGGCCTTTGCCGCAACGAGCCTTGCCGAAAACGGCAAGGGCTTCTCCAATACGGTCGACGTCCTCGACCATATCACCCAGAAGAGCGGCCTCAACAACATCCAGAACCGCACCAAGGCTGAGGAAGTGCCGGAAAGCTACCGGAAATTCGAGGCCATGGTTCTGCAGAATTTCGTCAAGTCCATGCTGCCGAGCGAAAGCGAAGACGTCTACGGCAAGGGCGCGACCGGCGATATCTGGAAAGGCATGATGGCCGAACAGCTCGGCAACACCATGGCCAAGGGCGACGGCATCGGCATCGCCAAGCAGATGTACGCCGAGCAGCTACGCCGGCAGGAAGGCAAGATCGTCAATGCCTCGACGGATAACGATGACCGCAACACTGCGCTCAGCATGATCGACGACTTCCAGCGCAAGACATTTGGTACGCCGACCGCCGAAGCCAAGACCGATAGAGCAGGATGACTTTAGGGCCGTTGGCCTAAAATCTGAATCCTGTTCTCAATGAAATAGTTGGAGCGTGATGCCGTGCGAAACCGCGCACAGTTTTCAGCATCGTGCTCTAAGCGACGCATAACCGGGGGTAAAATGGAAATAGTTTCGAACGAATACAGAATCAAATCCGTTCTCGGACGCCTCGAAATGATCATCGACAATGAGAACACTCGGATCGGCAGCGATCCGCAGTTCGATCTCAAGGTCTCAAATGCGCATAAGAGCCGCTGCCTCTATGAGCTGTCGATGCTCTTTCGCGACACCGATCCGGCCGAGCTTGCCGCTGCTCATCTCGATCAGTTGCACGGCCTGAAGAAGAAGCTGGTTCTCAACGCTCGTCGGGTCGAGGCGCATCTCGAAGCGGTTCGTGCTGTCGCCGATCTGCTGAAGAACGCCGTTCAGGACGCCGATGCCGACGGGACCTATTCCCAGGAACAATTCGCCACGCGTGGAAACTGATGATCAAGCTCGTTCTCACCGGTATCTGGGTTTGCGCCATCACCTTGGCATCGGTCTATTTCTCGGTGTACCTGGCGACCGCGCCGGCGCCCGCGGCAACGGATTCCAAGCAGAACGCGCTCGAACTGGTGAAGGGTGAAACCATCACGGTACCCATCATCGGCAACGGCGCGATCACCGGCTACTTCCTCGGCCGTGTTTCCTTTATGATGAACAAGGAGATGCTGAAGGGCGTCACGCTGCCGCTGGCCGAGATGACCACGGACGAGCTTTTCAGCCTGCTCGTCGGCAACAAGATGGTCGATATCGCCCACATCAAATCCTTCGATCCGAAGGCCTTCCGTGAAGAGATTAAGAAGGGCATGAACGAGCGCCTTGGCGGCGAATATGTCGCCGACGTGATGCTGGAGCAGCTCGACTATCTCTCCAAGGAAGATGTCAAGGAGAGCTCCGCTGGGCAGCCGAAGAAGGTGGGTACACCCGTCAAGATCGTCGAGACCACACCGGCCGGCGAAACGCCGGCGCCGACCGCTCGCTGAGCACGACAATGATATCGACGAAAAACGGCGCCGGAGAGCGCCGTTTTTCGTTGGCGCCCTTGGTTAATAAACCACTTATGCGAGCATGGAAATTCAAGGAATTTTCCTAAGGGTTGTTTGAAGCCGTCCTGTTATACCGGCTGTCACAGCTTGGCATGTGCCGCTTCCGAATTCGGGGCGACACCGTCATGGCGGGACGCGACCGGCGCTTCGAAACCCGGCGCGGAGGTGTGGGCTTGTTTTCCGGGGTGTCGGGCGCATGAAGCATCCTCGGCAGGAGGTAGGAATGAATCTGATTGCAAACTTCGCGGTGCTCGCATCGCGGCGGACGATCTTCGATCTGCCGGTCTGCGATCTTGGCTGGGATGACGCCCTCGTATTTATCAACGAGCTGGCCTCCATTCCCGTCGGCCAGACCGTGGTTTGCTTCGTCAACGCTCACAACATGCTGACCGCGCTTCACGATGACGAATATTACCGGATCATGTCGCACAATCTGGTGCTGCCGGATGGCATCGGTCTCAACATTGCATCGCAGATCGCCCATGGCTCGCCGTTTCCGGCCAATCTGAACGGCACCGATTTCGTGCCGGCCTTCCTCACTTTCATGGAAGCCCCGCGCCGCATCGGTCTGATCGGCGGCACGCGTTCGGTTGTCGAGGCGGCGGCAGAAAATTTCCGCAGGCATACGCCCTGGCATGAATTCGTCGTTGTTTCCGACGGTTATTTCGACAAGGTCGATTCTACTATCGTCACCGAGGAGATCGAGCGCCAGAAGCTCGATATCCTGATCGTCGGCATGGGAACGCCGTTGCAGGAGAAATGGGTCCACGACAATATCCGTGCCGATCATGCGCGCCTGGTGCTGACGGTGGGCGCTCTCTTCGACTTCGTCTCCGGTGCCGTCCCGCGTGCGCCGAGGACGGTGCGGATGATGCGCCTGGAATGGGCCTATCGCCTGCTGCAGGAGCCGACGCGCCTATGGCGCCGCTATGTTATCGGCATCCCGGTCTTTCTTTTCCATGTCCTGCGCTATCGCTTCCGCCGGCGCGAACGAATTCTCAGCCATCCGGAAGAACACAGCACCGCGCTGCAGCCGCGTTCGGAACACAAGAAGGCAAGCTGACGCTGGCGTCTTTCCAAGACACTATGACACTTTGGAATACATCCTTGGATCGGTTCCGATTTGAGAGCTATGCATAGTTCTTGCACGCTGCGGTTAACCATTTCTTTGCCATGAATATTTAGACTGGCTTAATCATCGGCATCCGTGCGGGTGAGCGAATTCGGCCATCATGTGCATGAGATGTGGCGCAAATGTACGATATCAGGGCCAGAAGCAGCTTTCACGATCGCGCGGCCGCCCAGGCGGCGTCGCCCGCACCGGCGCGCGCTGATGACGATCGCTATCGACTGCCTGGGAGCGCGTCCCGGTCGGGCCGGCCTGATATCGCGCTGCCCGAGGCCGAACTGCTGCGCGCCATCGGCCGCGCGCTGGAAGAGCAGCGCGCCAAAGCGGCGCGCACGGCGCCGCTGGTCGATCGCATCGAAACCATCCTCGGCAATCATCTTCGGGCCGCTAACGACATCGGCCACCCGCTTCCGCAGGAAGAGCCGCGCCGCGAAGAACCGGCTGCTCCGGCCGACGCGCCGATAATTTCACCCGAACCGCTGGCCGTGATCCGTGAGGAACCCGCCGGGCCTCGCCCGGCAGCGCCGCGCCGGCGCGGCGGCGGCAGTGCTCTCGCGATCATGGTCGCCACTGCGACGATGATCGGCGCCGGCCTGCCGGTGCTGATGCCGGCTTCGCCGGCCCTCTACCGTGCCGAAGCAACGCTTGCGGTAAAGACCGATGCCGCAAGCCGGGCCGCCTTCACCGAGGCTGCGGCGCAAGGCCTGATGTCGGCACGCGTGGTTGCTTCGACGGTCGCCGCTTTAAAACTCGACCACGATCCCGAATTTGCCGGCCAGAGGGCCAATGCGCTCGGCATTGCGCTCGATCTACTCTCGGCGACAGGGGCAGCGGCCGATCCGGCCTCGCGCGCCGAGGCAACCTTGAAGCATTCGGTCGAGATCCTGCCCGATGCCGCCGCCGGGACGATCCTCGTGCGGGTGACGACCGGCGACAGCGGCAAATCCATGCGCATCGCCGCAAGGCTTGCCGAAGCGGTTTCCCCGGCAAGTGGACCCCGCGGCAACGGCGAAACCGACGCCGCCTTGCGCAAGGCCTATGACGAGGCGAAGGCGGAACTTGCAGCCTTCACGGCAAAAAGCGGCGAGGGCAACGTCAAGGTGGCCGTCGATCTTCGCCGGCAGATCGACGGGCTCGATTCCGATCTGAAACAGGCCGACCAGACCATCCTGGACGCCAAGGCGCAGGCCGACCGGCTGAAAGCCGCCAGACTCGCCGGCGTGCTCGACGGTTCTCTCCCCTCCGATATGCTCTCGCCGGCGCTGCAGGACTGGCGCGACAAATATGCGGTTGCCAAGACAGCGCTTGCGCAGCTTTCGGCCGAACTCGGCCCGCGCCATCCGCGGCTGTTGCAGCAGCAGGCCGAAACCGATGGTCTGAAGGAGAATATGGGCAAGGAGCTGGCCCGTCTTGCCCAGGCCGCCAACGCCGCCGCTAAGGCCGCCCTCGATGCGCGCAAGGCCCTGAACGACCGGCGCAACACGCTGATTGCGCAAAGCCGGGATACCGGCGTCGATCTTGCCCGGCTGACCGAGCTCAGCGAGAAAGCGACCGCCGCGCGTTCGCGCCTGGACGATGCGGCCCCAGCCTCAGCGGGAACGGTCGCCGACGGCCACATCACTCTGATGAAGCCGGCGCTGGCAACGGCGGTATCGGCGCCCGACGGCCTGACCGGCCGCTCGCTGGCCGGTGCTGCCGCGGGTTTCGCCGCCGGCCTTGCTGTGGCTCTCGTGCTGCGCCTGCGTAAACCCGTGGCCGCAGCCGAAGAGGAAATGCCGCGGTCCCAACCACTGTCTTCGCCGCAGCCGCCGGCACCGCAACCGGTCCCGACCGAGGTCGACGAGATGGAGGCGCTGCGCTCCGAAATCTCCGGCCTGCGCGACCGGCTTCTTGTTCATGGCCTCGAGGCGCGGCAGCCGCTGCGCTGAACGGTCATTTCCTTGCATTTTTGATATTGCCTTGCTGCTTTCCGACAGGATAGGGCGTTAGCGGGCATTTGACGCTCGCCGACTATCCATAGATTGGCGCGAAACAGGGCGGAGAGACGCGTGACGACAGTAATCGACGGCAAGAACGTAGCTGCATCGGTCATTCAGACGGTCAAGAGTGCGACGGCGGCGCTGGAAAAGAGCAGCGGCGTCACCACCGGTCTTGCGGTCGTCATCGTCGGTGACGATCCGGCAAGTCACGCCTATGTCGGCTCCAAGGGCCGCATGGCCAAGGAATGCGGCTTCAAATCGGTCCAGCACACACTGCCGGCCGAGACCAGCCAGGAGGAGCTGGCAGCCCTCGTCGCCACCCTCAACGCCGATCCGTCGATCCACGGCATCCTGGTCCAATTGCCGCTGCCGAAGCCGCTCGACAGCGAGCCGATCATCCAGGCGATCCTGCCGGAAAAGGATGTCGACGGCTTGAGCATTGCCAATGCCGGCAAGCTTGCCATCGGCGACCTGAAAACCGGACTGGTCTCCTGCACGCCGGCCGGCGCCATGGTCTTCGTCCGCCGCACCCATGGCGAGGATCTTTCCGGCCTCAACGCCGTCGTCATCGGCCGCTCCAACCTGTTCGGCAAGCCGATGGCGCAATTGCTGCTCAACGCCAATGCGACGGTGACGATCGCGCATTCCAGAACCAAGAACCTCGCCGAGGTCTGCCGCAATGCCGACATTCTGGTCGCCGCCGTCGGCCGGCCTGAGATGGTCAAGGCCGATTGGGTCAAGCCGGGTGCGACGGTCATCGACGTTGGCATCAATCGCGTGCCAGCCCCCGAAAGGGGCGAGGGCAAGACCCGGCTCGTCGGCGACGTCGCCTTCGACGAGGTCTTTGCGGTCGCCGGCACCATCACCCCGGTTCCCGGCGGTGTCGGGCCGATGACCATCGCAATGCTGATGGCCAATACCGTCATCGCCGCCCATCGCGCTGCAGGGCAGACCCCGCCGCAGTTCTGATTAGAGCATGTCGCGCAAAAGTGTGCGGCGGTTTTCCCAGGCAAAGCGCGAAGCGCTTTTGCCGCAACGTGCGTAAAACAAAGGGCTAAAGCGCGAGGAGCGAATCTGAAAGATCGCGACGCGCTTTAGAGCTGCTGCGGGGCGGGGCCGGTGGAAGCTCTGACAATCAGTTCGGTCTTCCAGAGTTCCTGTTCGGGGAAGGGGCCTGCCTGCTTCACCGTGCCGATCAGCCGCTGCGCGATGCGAACACCGGCGCCTCTGAGCGAAGAGCGCGTCGTCGTCAGCGGCACGGAGAAATTTTCCGGCTTCAGGAGCGGTAGCACGTCGTCATGGGCGATCAGCGAGATATCCTCGCCGAGCCGCAATCCGGCCTGGTTGACCGCGCGGATCGCACCGAGCGCCAGCACCGTGCTGGCGCAGAGGATGGCCGTCGGCCGCTCCGGCAGTTGCAGGAAATGTTCCATCGCCAACTGGCCTTGTTCGTCCGTCATCAACGTATGGCTGATGCAATCCTCGTCGAGCGCCAGCCCGCGCTCTGCCAGCGCCGATATGACGCCGTTCTTCCTGCGGATGGCAAAATCGAGATGCATCTGCCCGTTCATCAGCGCAAAGCGCGTATGGCCGAGCTGCAGCAGGAGCCGCGCCGCATCGTAGAATGCGCCTTCATTGTCGATGTCGAGATAGGGATAGTCGGGTTCCGAACCGAAGGATCGGCCGTGCACGACATAGGGCATCGAGAGCGATTTCAGCATGGGGAGCCGGGGGTCGTGGCCGCGCATATAGGCGACGAACAGCGCGTCGACATTGCCGCTGATCGCAAGCCGCCTGAGCGCTGCGACCTCGTCATCTGGGTCGGCCGGCATGATGACGAAGTGGAAGTCGTGGCGCACCGCCTCTTCGCCGAGCCCGGCCAGGAACTCTCCGAAATGAACGTCGGATTGGTGGCCGGGCGCCGTCGGCATGACAAGGCCGATCGAGCCGGCCTTACCGGTCGCAAGCCGCTGCGCCGCCTTGTTCGGGCGATACCCGGTTTCCTTGACAGCTTGAAGCACGCGCTCCCGGGTCGCCTCGTTGACCTCAGGATAACCGTTGAGCGCTCGGCTCACCGTCGTCTGCGACAGCCCCAGCAATTCCGATAGCTGTTTGAGATTCACCTGCTATGCTTCCTCCCGGCCCGCCCGTCGGCCGTCTTGAAAAGGCCTGCCGCCTCCCAGTGGCATCCAAAGCGCTTTCAATTATGTAGCATCTGACGCGCTTGACTCAAGAAAAATCGCTCCATATTTGCCGATAGCCGCTGCTCCTCTGTGATGGCGACCAGGTCCACAGCGGGTTTTCGTGAAATGACTTGACTCCATTCCACCGAAAGTGGAATGAGTTGAGTGTCAAAGCGCTTTGAAATTTCTTTTAAAGGGAATTCGGCGTGGTTGGGATTGTGATGGGAGGTTGATCACATGAAAAGGTCATTTTTGATGGGCGTTGCCGTGGCAGCGCTTTTTGCCGGTGCTGCATCCGCGGCCGATCTGAAATTTGCCCCGGGACAGGATTCCAAGTTCAATTGGAAGAGCTATGACGAATTCAAGGCCGCTCATGCCGATCTGAAAGGTCAGCCGCTGACGATCTTCGGGCCGTGGCGCGGCGAGGACGAGGCGTTCTTCATGAGCGTTCTTGCCTATTTCACCGAAGCGACCGGCATCGATGCCAAATACTCCTCGTCCGAGAACTACGAACAGCAGATTGTCATCGACACGCAGGCGGGCTCGCCGCCGAACATTGCAATTCTGCCGCAGCCGGGTCTGCTGGCCGATCTCGCCGGCAAGGGCTTCCTGACGCCGCTCGGCGATGACAACTCCAAGTGGATCAAGGACAATTACGGCGCCGGCGACAGCTGGGTCGGTTACGGCACCTACAAGGGCAAGGACGGCAAGGAAGCCTTCTACGCCTTCCCTTACAAGGCCGACGTGAAGTCGCTGGTCTGGTATGTTCCGGAGAATTTCGAAGAGGCCGGCTACAAGATCCCGACGACCATGGAAGAGCTGCATGCCCTGACCGATCAGATCGTCAAGGACGGCGGCGTTCCCTGGTGCATCGGTCTCGGGTCCGGCGGCGCCACCGGCTGGCCGGCGACCGACTGGGTCGAGGACATCATGCTGCGCATGCAGCCGCCGGAAGCCTATGACAAGTGGACGACCAACGAGCTGAAGTTCACCGATCCGGCCGTCGTTGCCGCGATCGACGAGTTCGGCAAGTTCGCCAAGAACGAGAAATATGTCGACGGCGGCGTCGCGGCCGTGGCCTCGACCGATTTCCGCGACAGCCCGAAGGGCCTCTTCGCCGTTCCGCCGAAGTGCTACATGCACCATCAGGCCTCGTTCATTCCGTCCTTCTTCCCTGAGGGCACGAAGCTCGGCCAGGATGCCGACTTCTTCTACATGCCGACCTTTGCGTCGCATCCCGAACTCGGCAAGCCGGTTCTCGGCGCCGGCACGCTCGTCTCGATCGCCAAGGACTCGAAGACGGCCCGTGCCTTCATCGACTTCCTGAAGACCCCGATCGCACATGAGGTCTGGATGGCGCAGTCGAGCTTCCTGACTCCGTATAAGGGCGTCAGCACCGAGGCCTACGCCAATCCGCAGATGAAGAAGGAAGGCGAGATCCTGACCTCGGCCACCACCTTCCGCTTCGACGGTTCCGACCTGATGCCGGGCAAGATCGGCGCCGGCGCCTTCTGGACGGGCATGGTAGATTTCGTCGGCGGCAAGTCGGCTGAAGAGGCTGCTGGCGAAATCCAGAGTGCCTGGGACGGCATCAAGTAATCTTCCAGAATTATGCCGCCGGCTTGCCGGCGGCATGGCCTGCATGACTGGCCGGGTTCGCAAAGAGCCCGGCCATCGCAGGATATATTGTGATTGGGCAATACAAACAGATTGACGATGACCGGCGCTGACCCGTCAGAATAACAACCGGTCGCAATAAGATCAGGGGAAGCAGGGGAGGGACGAAATGCTGTCGCAGATAGTGTCCGCTTTGGGCGTCGTGGTCGTCGCCGTTTTCGCGTGCTCGGCCTATTTCTATTTTTCGAACAAGATCCTGGATCTCGCTCTGCCGGTCAAGGATGGCGACATCCGCGCCGCCTCGCGCAATCTCAACCGCCGCGCCCTCGTGCGGCCGTGGTTGTTCGTCGGTCCGGCGCTCTTCCTGCTCGTCGTCTATCTCGTCTATCCGGTCGTTGCGACCTTCATCCTCTCCTTTTACGACCGCGCCGGCCAGCAGTTCGTCGGCGTCGCCAACTACCAATGGGCACTCGGCGACCGCGAATTCCGCCAGTCGATCTTCAACAACATCCTCTGGCTTGCCGTCGTGCCGGCCGCCTGCACCTTCTTCGGCCTCGTCATCGCCGTGATGACCGATCGCATCTGGTGGGGCAATATCGCCAAAAGCATCGTCTTCATGCCGATGGCGATTTCCTTCGTCGGCGCCTCGGTCATCTGGAAATTCATCTATGAATATCGCGGTGGCAACGACGTCCAGATCGGCCTGCTGAATGCCATCGTCCAGACGTTCGGCGGCACGCCCGAGGTGTGGATATCCATTCCCTTCTGGAACAACTTCTTCCTGATGGTCATCCTGATCTGGATCCAGACCGGTTTTGCCATGGTCATCCTGTCGGCCGCCCTGCGCGGCATTCCCGAGGAGACCATCGAGGCCGCCGTCATCGACGGCGCCAATGGCTGGCAGATCTTCTGGCGCATCATGGTGCCGCAAGTCTGGGGCTCGATCGCGGTCGTCTGGACGACGATCACCATCCTCGTTCTCAAGGTTTTCGACATTGTTCTCACCATGACCAACGGCCAGTGGCAATCGATGGTGCTGGCGAACCTGATGTTCAACTGGCTGTTCCGCGGCGGCGGCGATTCCGGCCGAAGTGCGGTCATCGCCATCATCATCATGCTCGCCGTCACGCCGATCATGGTCTGGAACGTCCGCCGCGCCAACCGCGAACTGAAGGGTCACTGAGATGACAGCTGTCGGAAGCTACTTCAAGATCGGCCCCGCCCGTCTCTTCGTTCACGCCGCCGTTCTCTTGATCGTCATCGTCTGGCTGATCCCGACGCTTGGAATCTTCGTGAGCGCGCTGCGCGACAAGGACCAGATCGTCGTCTCCGGCTGGTGGACGGCCTTCGTCGGCTCGACGCAGACCGTCGCCGTCCGCTTGGGCACGCCGGACCAGCAGCAGCAGGAAGGCGCAACCTACGTCATCTCAGGCAACGTGCTGGAAGGACAGACCGGCCGTGCGGTAAAAGCCTTCGGAAACCGCGTGCAGCAGCCCGCCGCCTTCAAGGCAGGCGAGACCGCCGATCTCGGCGACGGCGAGACCCTGCAGATCAACAGCGACGGCAGCTACCGCTATATGAAGAACGCCGCATTTTCGCCCGACGAACGCCCGCGGCGCATCTATGCGTCGGTCTCCGCGCCGCCGGAATTCACGCTGCAGAACTACAAGACGGTTCTTACCGGTGAGGGTATCGGCCAGTCTTTCATCAACTCGTTGACCGTGACGATCCCGGCGACGATCATCCCGATCCTGATCGCCGCTTTCGCCGCCTATGCGCTGAGCTGGATGGAATTTCCCGGTCGCGGGCTGCTGATTGCGCTGGTCGTCGGCCTCATCGTCGTGCCGCTGCAGATGTCGCTGATCCCGCTGTTGCGCCTCTATAACGAGATCGGCACCATGCTCGGCCAGCCGTCCAAGACCTATCCCGGTATCTGGCTCGCCCACACCGCCTTCGGCATGCCGCTCGCCATCTATCTCCTGCGGGCCTATATCGCCGGCCTGCCGAAGGAGATTATCGAATCCGCCCGCGTCGATGGCGCCAGCGACTTCGAGATCTTCGTGCGCATCGTCTTGCCTTTGTCCTTCCCGGCGCTCGCCTCCTTCGCCATCTTTCAGTTCCTGTGGGTGTGGAACGACCTGCTGGTTGCCATGGTCTTCCTCGGCACCGACAAGGACCACCTCGTGCTGACCGGCAGCCTCAACGCGCTGCTCGGCTCGCGCGGCGGCAATTGGGAGATTTTAACGGCGTCGGCCTTCGTCACCATCATCGTGCCGCTGCTCGTCTTCTTCGGGCTGCAGCGTTATCTGGTGCGTGGCCTGCTGGCGGGTTCGGTGAAGGGAGGCTGACCATTTCCAAACGTGACTTCAGACAGGATATTCCATGAACGCGGCTCCTCAATCGATCTCGAACCCCGACAAGGACTGGTGGCGCGGCGCGGTGATCTACCAGATCTATCCGCGCTCCTACCAGGATCTGAACGGTGACGGCATCGGCGACCTGAAGGGCATCACCGCCCGCCTGCCGCATGTGGCAAGCCTCGGCGTCGATGCGATCTGGATCTCGCCCTTCTTCACCTCGCCGATGCGCGATTTCGGTTACGACGTTTCCGACTACGAGAATGTCGATTCGATCTTCGGCACGCTGGTGGATTTCGACACGATGATAGCAGAGGCCCATCGCCTCGGCGTCCGCGTGATGATCGACCTCGTCATCTCGCACAGCTCGGATCAGCATCCCTGGTTCGTGCAGAGCCGCTCCAGCAAGACCAACGCCAAGGCCGACTGGTATGTCTGGGCCGATGCCAAGCCGGACGGCACGCCGCCGAACAACTGGCTGTCGATCTTCGGCGGCTCGGCATGGGCGTGGGATCCGACGCGCATGCAATATTACCTGCACAACTTCCTGACCTCGCAGCCGGATATGAACCTGCATAATTCTGAGGTGCAGGACCGTCTGCTCGATGTCGTGCGCTTCTGGCTCAACCGCGGCGTCGACGGCTTCCGCCTCGACACCATCAATTTCTATTTCCACGATACGCTGTTGCGAGACAATCCCGCACTTGCGCCTGAGCGCCGCAACGCCTCGACGGCGCCGGCGGTCAATCCCTATAATTTCCAGGAACATATCTACGACAAGAACCGGCCGGAGAATCTCGCCTTCCTGAAGCGCTTCCGCGCCGTCCTGGAAGAATTTCCGGCGATTGCCGCCGTCGGCGAAGTCGGCGACAGCCAGCGCGGCCTCGAAATCGTCGGCGAATATACCTCCGGCAATGACAAGATGCATATGTGTTATGCCTTCGAATTCCTCGCCCCTGATCCGCTGACGGCCGAGCGGGTCGAGGAGGTGATGCAGGATTTCGACGCCGCAGCACCGGATGGCTGGGCCTGCTGGGCCTTCTCCAATCACGACGTCATGCGCCATGTCAGCCGTTGGGGCGGGCTGGTCGCCGATCACGACGCCTTCGCCAAGCTCTATGCCTCGCTCCTGATGACGCTGCGCGGCTCGGTCTGCCTCTATCAGGGCGAGGAACTGGCGCTGACCGAGGCCGATCTCGCCTACCAGGATCTCCAGGATCCCTACGGCATCCAGTTCTGGCCGGAATTCAAGGGCCGCGACGGTTGCCGCACGCCGATGGTCTGGGACAGCCAGGTCGCTCAGGGCGGCTTTTCCACGGTCAAGCCCTGGCTGCCGGTGCCGGTCGAGCATATCCTGCGTGCCGTCAGCGTCCAGCAGGGCGACGAGGCTTCGGTGCTCGAGCACTATCGCCGCTTCATCGCTTTCCGCAAATTACACCCGGCCTTTGCCAAGGGCGAGATCGAATTCGAGGAGCCGCAGGGCGATGCCCTGGTCTTCACGCGTGAATATGGCAATGAGAAGCTGCTCTGCATCTTCAACATGAGCCCGACCGAAACCGGCGTCACTTTGCCTGCGGGCGAATGGCAGGCGTTGACGGGGCATGGCTTTATCAGCAACAACTATGGCGACAAGATCGATATTCCGGCCTGGGGGGCGTATTTCGCCCGTCTCGCTTAAGGATCAGCAGGGGAGAGAGACATGACTGGACTGACGCTGAAGGATATCCGCAAATCCTACGGTTCCGTGGACGTTCTCCACGGCATCGACCTCGATATCAAGCAGGGCGAATTCATCGTCTTCGTCGGTCCGTCCGGCTGCGGCAAGTCCACGCTTCTGCGCATGATCGCCGGTCTCGAGGCGATCACCGGCGGCGAGATGTATATTGACGGCCATCTCGTCAATGACGTGCCGCCCTCCAAGCGCGGCATCGCCATGGTCTTCCAGTCCTATGCGCTCTATCCGCACATGACCGTCTTCGACAATATGGCTTTCGGCATGAAGATCGCCGGCGAAAGCAAGCAGGAGATCGACCGCCGCGTCAAGGCGGCGGCCGAGAGCCTGCAGCTGACCAAATATCTCGACCGCCTGCCGAAGGCGCTTTCCGGCGGCCAGCGCCAGCGCGTGGCGATTGGCCGCGCCATCTGCCGCGATCCGAAGGTCTTCCTGTTCGACGAGCCGCTCTCCAACCTCGACGCCGCGCTGCGCGTCGCCACCCGCATCGAGATCGCCCGCCTGAACGAACAGATGGCCGATACGACGATGATCTACGTCACCCACGACCAGGTCGAGGCGATGACGCTTGCCGACCGCATCGTCGTTCTCTCTGCCGGCAACATCGAGCAGGTCGGCGCGCCGCTGGAGCTTTATGAGCGCCCGGCCAACCTCTTCGTTGCCAAATTCATCGGCTCGCCGGCGATGAACATCATCCCGGCAACGGTCGCTGCGACCGGAAACCAGACGACGGTGACGCTGACCGGCGGCATGTCGGTGACCCTCGATGTGGCGACCGGCGCTTCCGAAGCCGGCAAGCAGGCAAGCTTCGGGGTTCGTCCGGAGGATCTGAGGATCGCCGACGGCACCGACTATCTTTTCGAGGGCGAGGTGTCGATCGTCGAAGCGCTCGGCGAAGTCACGCTGCTCTATATCGAGGGCCTGGTCCCGGGCGAGCCGATCGTCGTCAAACTGCCCGGCATCTACGATGTGAAGAAGGGTCAGAAGATGCGTTTTGCCGCCGACCGGCAGAAGCTGCATCTGTTTGATGCGACCGGCCATAGCTACCGGAAATGAGGCGGCCATTTTTGGGGTGATGGTCTGTGGAATTGTGCCTGACGGGCCAAATTCTCACTTTCTGTTAAAGATCGGCTGCTACCTTTTCCCAGTCGATTTAAGAGGGGGGATAAGCAAGTGGCCGCTTCAAATCCGTCACAGCCAAAGTCTCATTTCCTGAGCAAGGAAGAATCCTTCATGTATGACCGCGAGCAGCGGTTCAAGATGGAGGACACGATGAATGCCGCGCGCATCGAATACACCGAAAAGGGCGTGATGCACGCGGCTTCGCGCCGTTGCGATATCGTCCGTATTTCGATGAGCAGCGCGACGCTCGCGATCCTCACTCAGTTCAACCTGCCGAAGCAGTTCTATCTGGATATTCCGGATGCCCGCATCACCAAAGTCGGCTGCCTGCTGATGAAGGTCAACGCCAACAATACGATTGAAGTCCGCTTCCTGCGCCTGCTGACGCAAAAGGAGCTGAACAAAATCTTCGTCTACAGCACCCATCCGGCGCATCGCGACTACGTTCTCGATATCCGCGCCTAAGCGAGTGCAAGACTGATACAGAAAACCCGCGGCTGCTTCGCGCGCCCGCGGGTTTTTGTTTGTCTCCGGCGACCACGTTCAGTGGTGGAAGAGCACGCTGGCACCTTGATCCGAAGGGCCGACGGCGCGGCGGAAGGGTGCGAAGAGTTCGCGGCCCATGCCGAATTCATTGTCAGAGAGATCGACGGTCACTGGCTCGCGCTCGGCCATATCGGCCGCATCGACGAGCAGCTCGAGCGTGCCCTTGATCGCGTCCAGCCGGATGATGTCGCCCTCGCGGATGCGGGCGATCGGGCCGCCGTCTACCGCCTCAGGCGTCACGTGGATCGCAGCCGGCACCTTGCCGGAGGCTCCCGACATGCGCCCGTCGGTCAAAAGTGCCACGCGGAAACCGCGGTCCTGCAGCACGCCGAGCGGCGGCGTCAGCTTGTGCAGTTCCGGCATGCCGTTCGCCTTCGGCCCCTGGAAGCGCACGACGGCGATGAAATCGCGGTTGAGCTTGCCGTCCTTGAAGGCGTCCTGCAGCTCCTGCTGGCTGTGGAAAATGATCGCCGGCGCCTCGATGATGTGACGCTCCGGCTTGACGGCGGAGATCTTGATCACCGCCTTGCCGAGATTGCCGCGCAGCATCTTCAGCCCGCCATTCGCCTGGAACGGCGTTTCGATGCTGGAGAGAACCTTCGGGTCGACGCTCTTTTCCGGCGACGGCTCGCGCCGGACGGTGCCGTTTTCGCCGAGGCGCGCATCGACCGTATAGGCCTGGAGACCCTGGCCGAAGACGGTGCGCACGTCGTCATGCACCAGGCCGTGCTTCAGGAGTTCCTTGATGAGGAAACCCATGCCGCCGGCCGCCTGGAAATGATTCACGTCGGCAAGCCCGTTCGGATAGACGCGGGCAAGCAGCGGCACCACTTCCGAAAGCTCGGCAATATCCTGCCAGGTGAGCTGGATGCCGGCCGCACGCGCCATGGCGACAAGGTGCAGTGTATGGTTGGTCGAGCCGCCGGTCGCATGCAGGCCGACGACGCCGTTGACGACCGAGCGCTCGTCGATCATCTCGCCGGCCGGGGTGAATTCATTGCCGAGCGCGGTGATGGCCAGCGCCCGCTTGGCGGCCTCGCGCGTCAGCGCTTCGCGTAGCGGCGTGCCGGGATTAATGAAGGAGGAGCCGGGCAGGTGGAAGCCCATGATCTCCATCAGCATCTGGTTGGAATTGGCGGTGCCGTAGAATGTGCAGGTGCCGGGGCCGTGATAGGACTTCGATTCGGCCTCCAGGAGCTCGGCGCGACCGACCTTGCCCTCGGCGAAGAGCTGGCGGACGCGCGACTTTTCGTCGTTCGGCAGGCCCGTCGTCATCGGACCGGCGGGAACGAAGATCGACGGCAGGTGACCGAAGGACAAGGCCGCAATGACGAGGCCCGGCACGATCTTGTCGCAGACGCCGAGGAAGAGGGCGGCATCGAACATGTTGTGCGACAGGCCGACGCCCGCCGACATGGCGATCAGATCGCGCGAAAACAGCGAAAGCTCCATGCCCGGCTGTCCCTGGGTGACGCCGTCGCACATTGCCGGCACGCCGCCTGCCACCTGCGCCACGCCGCCTGCCTCTGCGGCGGCCTCGCGAATGATCGCCGGATAGGTCTCGAACGGCTGGTGGGCCGAGAGCATGTCGTTATAGGCGGTTATGATGCCGAGATTGGGGATGTGGTCGCCGGCCAGCGCATCCTTGTCGGCGGGGGAACAGACCGCAAAGCCGTGGGCCAGGTTGGCGCAGCCGAGCACCGAGCGCTGGACGCCCCTGGACGCGGCGGCGCGCAGGCGCTCCAGATAGCGCTCGCGGGTTGGTTTCGAGCGTTCGACAATGCGATCGGTGATCGCAGAAATGCGTGCGTGAGCGGACATGGAAAATCCCTGCCTTGTTCGTTGTCTAATCTGTTTCGGCGGCTCTGGCCTGATATTCGATCCGGATTGACGGCCGATCAGGGAGCCCAGTAGATCTCGACCGGGGAAGTGGCCCGGCGCAGAATGGCGCGGATCGGCATGTCTGCCTCGTCTCCGCTGCCTTCCGCCTTGGCGAGAACGTCTTTTTTGCCTTCGCCCTCAATATGAAGAACCAGGAGTGCGGCATCCTGAAGACTGGAGAAGGTGAAGGTCAGGCGCGGCTCGCCGGCCCCTTCCGCTTCCATGGTGATGATGCCGCGCGGCGTCGATGCATCGAGTGCCGTGGCAAGGTTGCTGCCGCCGGGAAAGAACGAGGCGGTGTGGCCGTCGCCGCCCATGCCGAGGATGACGACGTCGAAGGGAATGCCGATTTCGGCGCTCTTTTCAGTCGCAAGCCGTGCGGCTTCCTCGACGGAGGCGGCAGGCTGGTAAAGCGGCACGAAACGTGCCGACTTCGCCTTGTTCTGCAAGAGATTGGCATCGACCAGCATGTGGTTCGAGCGCGCACTGTCGGCCGGCACGAAACGTTCGTCGACAAGCGTGATCGTCACCTTGTCCCAGGCGATGTCGCGCGTCGACAGCACCTGGAAGAAGGCCTTCGGGGTCGAACCGCCGGAAACGGCGACGGACGCCGTTCCGCGGGCTGAGATCGCCGCCGAAAGCGTATCGGCAACCTTGTCGGCGAGGCTGCCGGCGAGATCTGCGGGGCTGGCGAAGGAATGCAGGGTCGATGCCATCGGTTTCGTCCTAGATATCGTCATGCCAGGTGCGGCCGTCGCGCTCGATCAGCGCGATGGCCTGGCTCGGGCCCCAGGTGCCGGCGGTATAGCCCTGCACCTGCTGGCCGGTGGTTTCCCAACCCTTCAGGATCGGATCCACCCATTTCCATGCGGCTTCGACTTCGTCGCGGCGCATGAACAGGGTCTGGTTGGAGCGGATCACGTCCATCAGCAGGCGCTCGTAGGCGTCGGGATTGCGGACGTTGAAGGCCTGGGCGAAGCTCATGTCGAGCGAGACGTTGCGCAGGCGCATGCCGCCCGGGCCCGGATCCTTGATCATCAGCGACTGCTTGACGCCCTCATCCGGCTGCAGACGGATGATCAGCTGGTTGGCGACGATGCGCCCGGCTGCCTGGTCGAAGATCGCATGCGGGATCGGCTTGAAGGTGATGACGATCTCGGACATGCGTCCGGTCAGGCGCTTGCCGGTGCGGATATAGAAGGGCACACCCGCCCAGCGCCAGTTGTTGATCTCCGCCTTGATGGCGACGAAGGTCTCGGTGTTGGAGACGCCGCCTTCGAGCTCTTCGAGATAGCCCTTGACCGGGCCGCTGCCCGAAGCGCCGGCGCGATACTGGCCGCGGACCGTCGCCTGCTCGACATTGGAGGCATTGAGTGGCTTCAGCGCGCGCAGCACCTTCAGCTTCTCGTCGCGGACGGCTTCCGAATCCATCGACGAGGGCACTTCCATCGCCGTCAGGCAGAGCAGCTGCAGAATGTGGTTCTGCACCATGTCGCGCAGCGCACCGGCCGTATCGTAATAACCGGCGCGGCCTTCGAGGCCGACCGCTTCAGCCACGGTGATCTGCACGTGATCGATATAGTTGGCGTTCCACAGCGGCTCATAGAGCGCGTTGGCAAAGCGCAGCGCCATCAGGTTCTGCACCGTCTCCTTGCCGAGATAGTGATCGATGCGGAAGATCTGTTCTTCCTTGAAGGCGCGGCCGATCGTGTCGTTGAGCTGCAGTGCCGAGGCGAGGTCGCGGCCGATCGGCTTCTCGACGACGATGCGGGTCGACTTGGTGATCAGCTTGTGGTCGTGGATCTTCTGCGAAATATCGCCGAAGATGCCGGGCGCGACGGCGAGGTAGAAGGCGCGCACGCGCTCCTTGCCCTCGTCGAGCAGCTTCTTCAGCTGGTCCCAGCCGGTGTCGGTGCGGGCGTCGACGGAGACGTAGTAGAGACGGGCGCAGAACTTCTCCACCTCGGCTTCGTCATATTCGCCCTTCTTCAGGTGCTCGTTCAACGCATCCTTGGCGAATTTGCGGTATTCCTCGTTGGAAAGCGGGCTGCGCGAAGCGCCGATCACCCGGGTCGGTTCGGAGAACTGGCCCTCGATCTGGCGATGGTAGAGCGCGGGCAGAAGCTTGCGTTCGGCAAGGTCGCCGCTGCCGCCGAAGACGACGTAATCAAAAGGCTCAACGGGAATAATCTGGCTGCTCATGAGCTTGTCTCTCAATCAGGCTGGTTGGCGGCCCTTTTAATCTAATCGATTTAAAAAAGCCAGTGTGCAGTGCAATGAATCTGTCAGGCACCGGTTTTAGTGCGAATTTCCGGAAGAGGAAATCCGCAATCAGGCTAAAACTTGTCGCGAAGCGCAAACCACGACAAGGCAAGGAAAAGCAGCGGTGCCCGCATCCGCGCCCCGCCGGGAAAGGCGGGAATATCGAGCGACGCGAAGAGATCGAGATCGCCGGATTTTCCAAGCACCGTTTCCGCGTAGAGCTTGCCACAGTAGTTTGACAGCATGACGCCATGGCCGGAATAACCGCCGATCGAGGTGACGCCGGGCATCACCTCGCGTACGAAAAGCTGGCGCGGCATGGTGATGCCGACAGTGCCGCCCCAGGCATGGGTGATCTCGATGTCTTTCAGCTCAGGATAGATCTCGGCGATCTGCCGGCGGATATGCTGCGAAATGTCCCGCGGATTGTCCGCCGTATAGGCCTCCCGCCCGCCGAACAGCAGCCGGCCTTCGAATCGGCGGAAGTAACGCACGACGAAGCGCAGATCGGCCACAGCCTCGCCGCCCGGCAGCACGTTGGGCTGCCGGTCGAGCGGGGCGGTCGCGCCGATGAAGGAGCGGATCGGCATGACATGGCTTGCCGTCACCGGCTCCAGATTGCCGATATGGCCGTTGCAGGCGATCAGCGCGCGGCTGGCGGTGATCGTTCCTTTGTCCGTTTCGATCGTCACCTTGCCGCCGCCCTGGCGGATCGTCTTTGCCTTTGTCATCTCGAAGATCGCAGCACCGGCATCGGCGGCGACCCGCGCCAGCCCGATCAATAGCTTCAGCGGATGGATATGGCCGGTGCCGACATCGCGCACGCCGCAATAAAAACGCTTCGAGCCGAGCCGCTCCTGCGTTTCCGTCTCGCCCATGAAGCTGATGTGCGGATAGCCGTAGCGCTGCGCGGCGATTTCGGCATTCTGGCGAAAGTCGCGTTCATAGCTTGCCTTGTGCGCGACGTTGAGCTGGCCGGGCACATAATCGATCTCGATCTGGTGCTCCCTGGCGAAATCGAGGAGATGGCGCTTGGCCGCCTCGGCAAGATCGAACAGCGCCTTCGATCGTTGGTAGCCGATCTTCTCCTCGAGTTCTTCCGGCCACCATCGCTGGCCGGTGCCGAGCTGGCCGCCATTGCGCCCGGACGCCCCGTCACCGAAGCGGCAGGACTCGATCAGCACCACCGAGACGCCTGACTTGGCCAGATTATAGGCCGCCTGCAGGCCGGTATAGCCACCGCCGATGATGGCGACGTCAGATGTTCTCGAGCCGTCGAGCGCGGCATAGCTCGGCCGCTCCCCGACGGTTGCCTGATACCAGGATAAGCCCGGTGAGATCGGGCTTTGCCACGTCTCCTGCGATGCCATGACGCTCCCTCACACGTTGAGCAGAAGGAATTCCCGCTCCCAGGGGCTGATCACCTGCATGAAGGTCTCGAACTCGCCGCGCTTGACGCCGGCGTAGAGGCCGATGAACTGCTTGCCGAAAATCTCCTCGAAAGCCGGCTCGTCCTCGAGCAGCGCCACGGCTTCCAGGAGGCCGCGCGGCAGGTCGATCGAGCCCTCATTGGCCGAATCCTCGGTCGGCGCCGTCGGCTCGATCTGCTTCATGATCCCGAGCAGGCCGGCGGCGAGCGAGGCGGCAAGCGCCAGATAAGGATTGGCGTCCGAGCTCGGCAGCCGGTTTTCGACGCGCCTGGCCTGCGGATCGGATACCGGAACGCGGAAGGCCGTCGTCCGGTTGTCGTAACCCCAGGCATTGTTGACCGGACAGGACATATCCGGCTGCAGGCGCCGGTAGGAATTCACATAGGGCGCCAGCATCGCCATCGCGCTCGGCACGAATTTCTGCATGCCGCCGATGAAATGGAAGAATTCCTTCGAGGCCGATCCGTCCGCATTGGAGAAGACGTTCTTGCCCGTTTCGATATTGACCACCGACTGATGGATATGCATCGCCGAACCCGGCTGGGCCTGCATCGGCTTGGCCATGAAGGTCGCATAGATGTCGTGTTTCAACGCCGCCTCGCGGATCGTGCGTTTGAACAGGAACACCTGGTCGGCAAGTTCGATCGGATTGCCGTGGCGCAGGTTGATCTCGAGCTGCGCCGGCCCCTCTTCGTGGATCAGCGTATCGATCTCGAGGCCCTGCTTCTCCGAGAAATGGTAGATGTCGTCGATCAGTTCGTCGAATTCGTTGATCCCGGCGATCGAATAGCCCTGGCCGCCGAGGATCGAGCGGCCGGAGCGGCCCTTAGGCGGGTGCAGCGGATAGTCGGGGTCGTCATTCTTGGCGACCAGGTAAAATTCGATCTCCGGCGCCACGATCGGCTTCCAGCCGCGGTCGTGATAAAGGCTCATGATCCGCTTCAGCACGTTGCGCGGCGTATAGGGCACTTCGCCGCCGTCGGAATCGACGATGTCGCAGATCACCTGTGCCGTCGGGTCGGTCTCCCAGGGCACGACCGAAAGCGTCGAAAGATCTGGCATCAGCTTCAGATCGCTGTCGCGCGGCTCGTAGCGGAAGCTTTCCGTCTCTTCTGGATACTCGCCCGAAATCGTATGCCGATAGATCGCCGAAGGCAGCGCCAGCGAGGTGTTCGAGGTGAACTTCGAACTCGGCATCATCTTGCCGCGCGGAACGCCGGCAAGGTCCGGCGTGATGCATTCGATGTCTTCGATGCCCCTGTCCCTCAGCCAGCGCGCTGCTTCCTTCCAGTTCGCAACGCCGCGCAGAGACCCGGGGTCCGGGGGAGTTTTCTTCGAGGCGGGTACGTTTCTGGCAGGCTTCAGCGTCGTCTTTTTTGGGGACATGACACACCGGTTTGGTTGATCGTGGCGCCATCATAACCGGACTTTGCCAATTGGCGAGAGGTTGAGAACGTTGACTTTCGCCCTTTGATGGAAAAAGAAGGCGCTGTCTTGATCGGGGAAACGGGTTTGCAGCGCAAAAGCGACGTCATCGTCATCGGCGCCGGGGCGGCGGGCATGATGGCGGCCATCCGGGCGGGAAAACGCGGCCGCTCGGTCGTGGTCCTCGACCATGCAAGAGCGCCCGGCGAGAAGATCCGCATCTCGGGCGGCGGCCGCTGCAATTTCACCAATATCCATGCCGGGCCGAAGAACTTCCTCTCTGCCAATCCGCATTTCTGCAAGTCGGCGCTTGCCCGTTTCACGCCAACCGATTTCATCGCCATGGTCGACCGGCACGGCATCGCCTGGCATGAAAAGACGCTCGGCCAGCTTTTCTGTGACGATAGCGCCAAGGACGTCATCCGCATGCTGCTGACGGAGATGCGCGCGGCCGGCGTGCAACTGCATCTTAGCACTGAGATAACAGGTGTCGAAAAGGTGGAGGCGGGTTTTCGCGTCTCGACCGGTGACGATAGCTTCGAAGCCTCGGCGCTGATCGTCGCCACAGGTGGCAAGTCGATCCCGAAGATGGGCGCCACCGGCTTTGCCTATCGCCTGGCCGAGCAGTTCGGTCTTCCCCTGCTCGAAACCCGCCCCGGCCTCGTGCCGCTGACGCTCGATCCCGGCCTGCTCGAGGCCATCGCGCCCCTTGCCGGCATTTCCGCCCCGGCCGAAATCCGCCATGGCAGGACCGCCTTTCGCGAAGCGCTGCTGTTCACCCACCGCGGCCTCAGCGGCCCCGCCATCCTGCAGATCTCCTCCTATTGGCGCGAGGGCGACGAGATCGTCGTTTCGGTCGAACCGGATATCGACATCGGAGCACATCTGAAGACGGCAAAGCAGTTGAATGGCCGCCAGTCGCCGCAGACGGCACTTAGCGACATCCTGCCGAAGCGGCTGGCCCAATTTCTCGTCGAGCGCGAAAAGATCGCCGGCAACATGGCCGACCTGCCCGACAAAGCCCTGTTGCGCCTTGCCGCGGCGGCGCAGAACTTTGCGGTCAAACCGTCCGGCTCGGAAGGTTATCGCACGGCTGAAGTGACGCTCGGCGGTATCGATACAGCAGCGCTCGATTCCCGCAACATGGAGGCCAAGGCCGTGCCCGGGCTTTATTTCATCGGCGAATGTGTCGACGTCACCGGCTGGCTCGGCGGTTATAATTTCCAATGGGCCTGGGCCTCCGGATTTGCCGCCGGCGAATATGCGTAAATGTAAGTAATACCGATTCAAGACTTCTTAAGAGAGGTGCGCCATCCTGTCTCAATTGGCGGTCTGCAAAGCTCTTCCTAAATAAGCTTTACCAGCAAGCCGTTTTGGTGGATTGTTGTGTCAGATAGAAGTGAGGTTTCGAGCATGACCAGAAACACACGAC
Source organism: Rhizobium sp. F40D2 (assembly GCF_051810745.2). Lineage (NCBI taxonomy): Bacteria > Pseudomonadati > Pseudomonadota > Alphaproteobacteria > Hyphomicrobiales > Rhizobiaceae > Rhizobium > Rhizobium sp. F40D2. The sequence goes on along the minus strand of NZ_CM131436.1, from coordinate 823,038 downwards.
GCGCCCGCGCCATTGCAATTGCCGAGGCCAAGCCGAACGCCCGCATGGTCACCCTGTGTTATCTGATGCTTGCAGCCGGCGCCACCGCCACCAGCCTCGCACTGCTTCTTTCGCACTTTCTCTGATCGTGTCTTCAGGCCTGCAATGAAGGTCGCGGCGCGCTTGCGCCCCCGCAGTACTGCGGCCTACTAAATTGCAACTATTTCACCGCCTTGGCTTTATCCGCCGCAACCGCTTATCCGAAAATTAATATCTAATCTGACACAATTGCCCGCGATTATTTGGGCATCTCCAAAGTTGTTTGGACATGAACTGGCAATGACTGCCGCCTGGCCTCCGGGTTCCCCAATGTGAATTAAGAACAGCTCGATGTGCACCCGGCTGGCGCCAAATGGCCGCCTGCGGGAGGAGTGGTGTATGAAAGGCCCGGAACGCCATGTTGATTGACAAGATACTTTCCCGCTTCAGGATCAAGACGAAGGTCCTGATCTTCGTTCTGCCTTTCGTCGTCACCATTTCGGCGGTCGGCCTGACGGGCCTTTACGCTTCGGGACTGCTGCAGGGGCGCATGGAAATATCCAACAGCGTCTTGCAGTCGTTGAGCGGGTTCAAGGATCTCTACGGTTCGATGGACGATTTCCTGCGCATCACCAACCAGCAGGCGCGCGACAAGCTGCTTGCGGATCTGAAGACCCAGCAGGGCGTACTCGATGCGACATTGAACCAGGTCGGTGAAGAGGCTGCCGGCCGCGATAGCCTGGCCGAAGCGTCGCGCCGCACCAAAGATATTTCCGGCGTCGTCGACAAGCTCTGGGGCCTGCATGAGCAGGAGCAGGCACTGCATGAGCAGATCGACGCAGCGCAAAAGAGCCTGATCAGCACCCGCTTCACGGTTTCCTATCAGGCCGAGGAATTGCAAACCGCGCTTCAGCAGGACGAGGGCGCAGCCACCATTACGCTTCGCACGGCCGACCGCCTCTTGAAGGGCGGCGACTTCCTCGGCACCGTCGCCAGCGGCTACAGCAAGCCGCAAACGCCGGAGGAAAAGATCGCCTACATCAACGAACAGATGCCTGCGATCATCAAATCCCAGCGACTGATCGCCATTTCGGTTCCGACCAACCAGAAGAACGTCATCGACGCACTGGCGGCGACCATCGACAGCATCAAGGCGATCGCGGCGATGCCCGCTCCGACTGATGAGAACATTGTCGAACTTGGCCGTCTCGTGTCGCGCTTCCGCCAGACTTCGACCTATACGCAACTGACCGCAACGCAGAAGATGCGCGAGGCGACACAGCGTTTCGCCGACCTCGAGGGCCGCATCGGCCAGACCAACTCCGTCCTTCAGGATACCAGGCGTCTCGAAAATTCCGTCTATGCCCTGCAGATCGTGCTTTCCGATTTCCTCGCCAATTCAAGCAAGGACAATCTCGTGCGCCTGCAACAGCAGGCCGGCACGCTTGGCAAGGACATGCAGGTGCTGATCACCAGCGCCAAGGGCATGGGCTTTGCCGAAGGCATATCGGGGGCGATCCAGCCCGCACTCGACGCCATCTCCGGCGGCGGCTCGAAGATCGTCGACACGATCGGCGAGCGTGTCACGGCCTATGCCGCAGCCCGCCAGGAGCTCGACCAGATCTGGACGAAGCTCACCGATTTCGCCGAGCTGCAGAAGCAGACGGCCGGCACAGAGCGCACCCAGGCAAACAGCATCTCCGTCATGACCACCGGTCTCGGCATCCTCCTGTCGATCCTCGGCGGCATTGCCCTGGTGCTGACGCTGCAGCGTCCGATCAGCCAGATCACCGCCGCCATGCGCCGCATCGCTGAAGGCGCGCTGGAGACCAATATCTCCGGCGAGCAGCGCCACGACGAAATCGGCGACATGGCCCGCGCGCTCGGCATCTTCAAGGAAAATGCCATCTCGAAGATCCGCATCGAGGAGCAGAGCGACGAAGAGCGCGCCGCCGCCGAACATGAGCGCCAGCGCAACGACGCCGACAAGCGCGAAATGGATCGCCAGATCGAATTCGCCGTCAATGCGCTTGCCGCCGGCCTCGAACGCATGTCGCAGGGCGATATTTCGACGACGATCGAAACGCCCTTCATCGGCCGCCTCGAACAGCTGCGTCAGGATTTCAACGGTTCGATGATGCGCCTGCAGGCGACGATGAGCCAGATCCGCGACAATGTCGAACTGATCCAGGGCAACGGCAACCAGATGGCCCAGTCGGCCGAGGATCTGTCCAAGCGCACCGAACAGCAGGCTGCCTCGCTCGAAGAGACCGCGGCCGCCGTCGATGAGATTACTGTTACCGTCCGCTCGTCGGCCGAGCGCGCCAAGGATGCCGACCAGATCGTCCGCCAAGCCAAGCGCAGCGCCGACGATTCCGCCGTCGTCGTCAGCAATGCGATCGATGCGATGGGCCGCATCGAGGATGCCTCGCGCCAGATCGAGCAGATCATCGGCGTCATCGACGAGATCGCCTTCCAGACCAACCTGCTGGCGCTCAACGCCGGCATCGAGGCGGCGCGCGCCGGCGAAGCCGGCAAGGGCTTTGCGGTGGTGGCGATGGAGGTCCGCGAACTCGCCCAGCGCTCCGCAGCCGCGGCGCAGGAGATCAAGGGACTGATCAACAAGTCGACCCACGAGGTCAGTTCCGGCTCGCAATTCGTGCAGGAGACCGGCACGGTGCTTGCCAAGATCAGTGCCCAGATCGTCACGATCAGCCAGCATGTCGAGATGATCGCCCGCGCCAGCCACGACCAGTCCAACGCGCTGCAGAGCGTCAATGCGACGGTCAACCAGATGGACCAGATGACGCAGCAGAATGCCGCGATGGTCGAGGAGACGACTGCCGCCAGCCGCGAACTGGCCGACGAGGCCGATTCGCTGCGCAGACTGATCCAGCAGTTCAAGATCGACGGCGAGGCGGCCGCCGGCCCGGTCTACCGCGCCGCCTGATCGTCGCCCGATCTGTCGTCTTTCGAACGGCCCTGGCTTTATTCCGGGGCCGTTTTTGCGTTTCAAAATCGTGCTGCCTGCGGCCTTGATTTACCGAAAATTTTCCTTAACGCTTTTCGTCTAATTTAGCCTCGGTTTGTCTGCCGGGGGTTTTGATGCTGCGCCTTTTTTCTACGTCGATTGTCCGCCAGATCGTTGCGATCACGCTGTGTCTGCTGGCCGTCAGCACGGCCGCCATCGTCGGCGCGACCTATTATAATCTCAGCCGCTATGTCATGGACGGGGCCGTCTCCGATGCCAGGGATGCTACCCGCGCCATGGCCGTCCTCTACGGCGCAGCCGATCAAGGCGCCAGGGTCGAGCTGAAGGACAACCAGCTCGCGACCGTGACGGAAGACGCTATCCCCGCCCTTGCCGATCATTCGCTGGTCGACCGCACCGCGCAGTCGATCGCCGGTGTCGCTACCGTCTTCCAGAAGCGGGGCGGCGACTATGTCCGCATCTCCACCAACGTCAAGAAGGAAAACGGCGACCGCGCCGTCGGCACCAAGCTGGTCGCCGAGCACCCCGCCCAGCCGGTTCTCGCCAGGGGCGAAGCCTATTACGGCCAGGCCGAGCTTTTCGGCCGCAAGTTCATGACGGGTTATTTCCCGGTCAAGAACGCCTCGAATGCCAATGTCGGCATTCTCTTCATCGGCATTCCGATGGAGGTCTATTATCAGCGCATGTATGAACTGCAGATGCTGGTCCTCGGCGTCGGCGCCATCGTCATGCTCATCGTCGGCGTTCTCGCATTCTATGCGATCCGCCTGTCGGTGAAGCCTTTGCAGGCGCTGACCGCGAGCGTTCACGCGATTTCCTCGGGCGATCTCGACGGCGCGATTCCCTGCGTCACCAAGAAGAACGAGTTCGGCGATATCGGCCGGGCTCTGGCGCTGTTTCGCGACAGCGCCCGCGCCAGGCGCGATCTGGAAACCCAGGCTGCCGAACAGCGCGCCTTGAGCGATGCCGAGCGCGCCAGGAACGATGCCGACAAGCGCTCGCTCGACAGCCAGATCGACTTTGCCGTCAACCAGCTTGCCGCCGGCCTCGGACGCTTGTCGCAGGGCGATGTCTCGGAAACGATCGGTACGCCCTTCGTCGGTCGGCTGGAGCAGTTGCGCGTCGATTTCAACGCTTCGCTGCTGCGGCTCCAGGATACGCTCTCCGGTATCCGCGACAGCGCCTCGACCATCCAGCGCAACAGCGGCGCCGTTTCGGTTTCAGCAAGTGAGCTTTCGAAACGCACCGAGGCGCAGGCGGCAAGCCTCGAAGAAACCGCCGCCGCGGTTGAGGAGATCACCGTCACCGTTCGCTCTTCCGCCGAGCGCGCCCGCGAAGCAAACAATGTCGTCGCTGCGACCAAGAACACGGCCGACAATTCCGGCGCCGTCGTCGGCGATGCCGTTGCCGCCATGGAGCGCATCGAAGAGGCCTCGCAACGCATCGAGCAGATCATCGAGGTGATCGATGACATCGCCTTCCAGACCAACCTGCTGGCGCTGAACGCCGGCATCGAGGCGGCCCGAGCCGGCGAGGCTGGCAAGGGTTTTGCCGTTGTCGCCCAGGAGGTCCGCGAACTTGCCCAGCGTTCGGCCGATGCGGCGCGCGAGATCAAGTCGCTGATCGAGACCTCCAGCCGCGAGGTGACGGTGGGCTCCGAACTGGTTCAGAAGACCGGCAGCGTCCTTGCCACAATCAGCCATGAGATCATCGCGATCAGCGGCCATGTCGAGACCATCGCCACCGCAAGCCGCGATCAGTCGGCAGCACTTCAGGAGGTCAACGGTTCGGTGAACGCCATGGACCAGATGACCCAGAAGAACGCCTCGATGGTGGCCGAGACCACGCAGGCAAGCCGCCTGCTTGCCGGCGAGGCCGATACGCTGATGGCACTGATCGACCGGTTCCGGATCATTGCCGAGCCCGCTGCCGCTCATCTTGGCACCAGGAAGGTCGCCTGAGGCGCACAGCCGCAGCCGCCGGATTGCGCCGCAGCTTTGCGGCGTCGTCTGAGACTGAGATCGAGCGAGGTCAGCCAGGCGGCGAAATTGACGAGACCGCTGTCTCCGAACTCGGCATAGAACCGATCCTCGTCGGTCTTGCTTCTGCCCGGCCTGCAAGTGTGCCGATATCCATGGGTGCCCGCGATGGTGATCAGATCGATCATGGCGATGTCCTTTCTGTAGAAGATATCTCCTGATTTAGGCATCGAATATCTCTTCATAAACAGGGAATATCACGCTATGTTTTTCATGGATGAAAAACGCGAATTGGGATTCCTACCAGCTCTTCCTGCAGGTCGCGCGCCTCGGCGGCCTGACGGGGGCAAGCACAGCAAGCGGGCTTAGCCCTGCGACCGTCGGCCGGCGCATGCTCGATCTCGAACAGGAGGTCGGTCGCGCTTTGTTTTCACGCAGCCAGACCGGCTACCGCCTGACCCAGGATGGCCAGGCGCTGCTCGATCACCTTCAGGAGATGGAGGCCGCCGCCCGCAAGGTGGAGGCGTGGCGGCAATCGGGCGAGGGTGGCACGACCGTCAGGATCGCCGCCGGCACCTGGGTCGCCTGGCTGCTGACGGAGAATTTCGCCGCCATCCGCATGCCGAGCGATGGCTTTGCCATTTCGCTCACCATCGGCGAGGCGCGGGCGAGCCTTGCCTATCGCGAGAGCGATATCGGCATTCGCGCCTTCGAGCCGGAGGAGGCCAATCTCGCCGCCCGCCGGCTCGGCGAGGTCGCCTATGCCGTTTATGTCAGACGCAACGCTGCCGAGACGGATGAGCGCTGGATTGCAGTTGCCGAGGAGGAGGCGATCTCCGCCTATCTGCGCTGGCCGCACACACATGCCGCAGCTGCGATCGTCGCCACCGTCAACCGGCCGCGTTCGCTGCCGGATCTGGTGCGCGCCGGCGCCGGCAAGGCGGTACTTCCCTGTTTTGTCGGCGATCTCCACCCCGATTTGCAGCGCCTTGGCGGCGAGATCCCGGAATTGCGCCACGCGCAATGGATCGTCATGAACGCCGAGGACCGCCATCGCCCGGAGATCCGCACGGTCGCCGACCGCATGACCAAGCTGATTAGAAGTTATGCCGATCTCTTCGCCGGAAAACGGCCGAGCCGCGGCTGATCGTCTGGGCGTTCTATGGTTACGACAAGGCGCCCGCACATGTGTCGAATGCGCGGGCGCTCTGGTCGATAAGCGCGCGCCCGTATCGTTGGGCCGCGTTGGACGTCCGGTCAATGCCGGTTGGTGACGACGACGGGGATCAGCAGGTCGCCCCAATTGCCGTCGCCGCCGTGATGGCGGGCCGAGCGCACCAGCTCGACGGAGACGCCGGCCTCGACGGCCTTCATGACCGATTGGTTCAGCCGATGCAGATCGTTGGCAAGCATGCGGATCGTCGTCTGCTGATCTTCGCTCATGCTGGTCGATTGCTCCTCGGCCCGTTCCCTGACGCGTGAAATGGATGCCATGATTTTCTCCTCCTCTTCGCTCTATTCCGCAGCCGGTTTGAACTGCGCATGTTCGGTTGAATCGTGCATTGCCGTGGTCGACGACCGGCCGCCGGTGATGGCGAGCGACACGGCGTCGAAATAGCCGGTGCCGACCTCGCGCTGATGTTTGGTGGCGGTATAGCCGTTGACCTCGGCGTCGAACTCCGCCTGCTGCAACTCGGAATAGGCCGACATCTGCCGCTGCCGGTAGCCGCGCGCCAGCTCGTACATGCCGTAATTCAGCTGGTGGAAGCCGGCGAGCGTGATGAACTGGAACTTGTAGCCCATCGCGCCGAGTTCGCGCTGGAATTTTGCGATCGTCGCCTCGTCGAGGTTTTTCTTCCAGTTGAAGGACGGCGAGCAATTATAGGCGAGCAGCTTGCCGGGATGGACCTTGTGCACGCCTGCGGCAAAACGCCGCGCCTGATCGAGGTCGGGCTTCGAGGTCTCGCACCAGATGAGATCGCAATAGGGCGCATAGGCGACGGCGCGGGCGATGCAGGGCTCAATGCCGTTTCTGACCTGATAGAAGCCTTCGACCGTGCGCCCGGCATCATAATCGACGAAGGGCTGGTCGCGTTCGTCGATATCGGATGTCAAAAGCTTGGCCGCTTCCGCGTCGGTGCGGGCAATCACCAGTGTCGCAACCCCCATGACATCGGCGGCAAGCCGGGCGGCGTTGAGATTGCGGATATGGGCGGCGGTCGGGATCAATACCTTGCCGCCGAGATGGCCGCATTTCTTCTCCGAGGCGAGCTGGTCCTCGAAGTGGACGCCGGCCGCACCTGCCTCGATATAGGCCTTCATGATCTCGAAGGCGTTGAGCGGGCCGCCGAAGCCGGCTTCGGCATCGGCGACGATCGGCGCGAACCAGGTGTCGACGGACAGCCCCTGGCCCTCCGAGGTCTCGATCTGATCGGCGCGCTGCAGCGTGCGGTTGATGCGCTTGGCAAGCTCCGGCCCGGCATTGGCGGGGTAGAGCGACTGATCGGGATACATCGCCGATGCCGTATTGGCGTCGGCCGCCACCTGCCAGCCGGAGAGATAGATCGCCTTCAGCCCGGCCCGCACCATCTGCATGGCCTGATTGCCGGAAAGCGCGCCGAGCGCATTGACGAAATCCTCCTGGTGCAGCAGCCGCCACAACCGGTCCGCCCCCATTTCGGCCAGCGTATGGGTCAGCGCCACCGAGCCCCTGAGCCGCCGCACGTCATCGGCCGAATAGGGCCTGTCGATGCCGTCGAAGCGGCCTGCCGGTGCATTGGGAACAAGCTTGTCAAAATCGGTCATGCTGATCTCCTCACTAAAAATCGATATCGGTGGTGTTGATGACAAGATTGACAATATCCTGCGGAATGGCCAGGAAAACCTTTGATTTCCCGGTGGAAAAGAGGTTAAGATGACGACGATTGACAGAGCGGCCCTGTGAATTTGTAAAGTTTTGTAAATGTTGGTGTCGCGTGCCTGTCAAAGGGTGTGACAATGGCGGAACGGAAGATATTCGCAGGCCCGAAATTGCGGCGCATCCGCAATGCGTTGGCGCTGACCCAGACCGCCATGGCCGAGGCGCTGGAAATTTCGCCCTCCTATCTGAACCTGATCGAACGCAACCAGCGGCCGCTGACGGTCCAACTGCTGTTGAAGCTCGCGGCCGTCTACCGGGTCGATCTCAAGGAGTTGCGCGGACAGACCGGCGGCAGCCTGGGCCAGCTCAAGGAGGTCTTTGCCGATCCGCTGCTGTCGGGTGAGCTGCCCGGCGACCAGGAACTGGTCGAGGTGGCCGAAGCCGCACCCAATGCGGCAAGCGGCATGATCAAGCTCTACCGCGCCTATCGCGAGCAGGCGGCAAGGCTGTCTGATCTGACGGCGCTGATGGCCGCCGAAGGCCATGCGCCTGTTGCCGCCGGCCGGTTGCCGCTCGACGAGGTGCGCGAGACGCTGGAACGCCGCTCCGCCTATTTCGGACGGATCGAGACGGCGGCGGAAGCCCTTGCCGCAACGCTTCCCGGCGGCCTCGATCTTGCTGCTGGGTTGAAGGATTGGCTGCGCGCCGAGCGCGGCATTGCGGTGCGGGTTCTGCCGGTGCACGTCATGCCGGATCTGCGCCGCCGTTTCGATCGTCATTCGATGCGGCTTTTTATCTCGGAGCGCCTGTCGCAGGCCGATCGTGCGCATGAGATCGCCGTCGAGGCGGCGACCCTTGCCTTGCTGCCAGCCATCGATGCCGAACTCGACGATCTCTCGCTCTCCTCCGCCGAGGCGCGCCGCATCGCCCGCTTCGAGCTTGCCCGCATCGCGGCGCTGGCACTCGCAATGCCCTATGAGGCCTTCCTGTCGGCGGCGAAGGCGACGCGTTACGACATCGACATTCTGCGCGCCCGCTTCGGCGTCTCCTTCGGTCATGCTGCAGCACGCCTGACGATGCTGCAGCGCCCGGGTGCCGCCGCTATTCCCTTCTTCCTGATCGAGATCGATGCCGCGGGCCACCGGCTGCGCCGGGCAGGCGCCCAGGGGTTTCCACAGGCCCGCTTCGGCGGCGGCTGTCCGAAGCTCAATCTCCACGCCGCCTTCCTGCAGCCGGGCCAGATCCTGGCCGAGACGGTGGTCATGCCGGATGGCGCCTCCTTCCTGACGGTCGCCCGCACACTGGAGGGGCCGAGCGTCGAATTCGGCGAAAGGCTGAGGCGCACCGCGATCCTGATCGGCTGTGACGCCGCCCTTAGCGAGGCATTGATCTATGGCCAGGCGACGGCGCTCGAGCCGGTCGCGATCGGCCCCGCCTGTCGCCTGTGCGAGCGGCGCGGCTGTCTTTCCCGGGCCGAGCCTCCGGTGACGCGGCCGCTCGGACTCGACGAGATGGTGGCGGGCCTCAGCGCCTTCGATTTCCAGTGATTGTGAAATCATTGAAGGCGCAGGATTTTGCGCTTGTGGGCTGTGAAATTCCTTCTTAGTCTGCTGATAAAACCAGAGGGAAAAGATGTCCTGGCATGCGGGCTCTTTGAACAAACAGGAGAAGTCATGAGGTCAATTATTCCAACTGTGACGGCCGCTGCCGTTGCCGCGTTGCTTGCCGCTGCGCCATCCTTTGCGCAGGAGCGCGTGGTCAACGTCTACAACTGGTCGGATTATATCGACGACAGCATCCTTGCCGACTTCACCAAGGAAACCGGCATCAAGGTCGTCTACGACACCTTCGATTCCAACGAAACGGTGGAAACCAAGCTGCTGGCTGGCGGCACAGGTTACGACGTCGTCGTTCCCACAGCCGACTTCCTGCAGCGCCAGATTCAGGCCGGCGTCTTCCAGAAGCTCGACAAGTCGAAACTGCCGAACCTTTCCAACATGTGGGATGTGATTCAGCAGCGCACCGCCGAATACGACGCGGGCAACGAACACGCGGTCGATTACATGTGGGGCACCGACGGCATCGGCTACAATGTCAAGAAAGTTGCCGAAATCCTCGGTCCCGATGCCAAGCCCGGCCTCGAAGTGATCTTCGATCCGAAGGTTGCCGCAAAGTTCAAGGATTGCGGCATCTACGTTCTCGACACACCCAAGGACGTCATCACCACGGCGTTTCGCTATCTCGGTCTCGACCCGAACTCCACAAAGGCCGAGGATTTCAAGAAGGCCGAAGAACTGCTGACGGCGGTCCGCCCCAACATCCGCAAGTTCCATTCGTCCGAATACATCAACGCGCTTGCCAACGGCGACATCTGCATCGCCTTCGGCTATTCCGGCGACATGCTGCAGGCGCGCGACCGTGCGGCCGAAGCCAAGAACGGTGTCGAGGTCAATTATTCGGTTCCCCCGCAGGGCGCCCAGATGTGGTTCGACATGATGGCTATCCCCGCCGATGCGCCCCACGTCGCCGAAGCCCACGAATTCCTGAATTACATGATGAAGCCTGAGGTCATCGCCAAGGCGAGCGATCACACCTTCTATGCCAACGGCAACAAGGCCTCGCAGCAGTTCGTCAGCAAGGACATTCTGGAAGACCCCGCAATCTATCCGACCGAAGAGGTGATGAAGAACCTCTTCACGGTCAAGCCGTGGGATCCGAAAACGCAGCGCCTGGGGACGCGCCTCTGGACGAAGGTGGTCACCGGCCAGTAATGCTGCCTTGGGCCCGGACGGCAACGTCCGGGCCTTTCAATTAACGGCCCGGGTGAAGGCCGGAAAAAACCTTGTATTCGGGGAATAATATGAAGTCTCTCGGCAATATCCGCCGCGCTTTTGCGCCCTGGACTGATCCCTCTGCAAAACCTTTCATTGCTTTCAGGAATGTCACCAAGCGCTTTGGCGATTTCACCGCCGTCGACGATCTGTCGCTGAATATCTATCACCGCGAGTTCTTTGCGCTGCTTGGAGCTTCGGGCTGCGGCAAGTCCACGCTGCTGCGCATGCTCGCCGGTTTCGAGCAGCCGACCTCCGGCGAGATCGTGCTCGACGGCATCGATTTGGCCGGCACGCCGCCCTACAAGCGGCCGGTCAACATGATGTTCCAATCCTATGCGCTTTTCCCGCACATGACGGTTGAGAAGAATATCGCCTTCGGCCTGAAGCAGGACGGTATGGCAAAGGATGAGATGACAGACCGCGTCGCGCAGATGCTGAAGCTCGTCAAGCTCGAGCAGTTCGCCTCGCGCAAGCCGAACCAGCTTTCCGGCGGCCAGCGCCAGCGTGTGGCGCTGGCCCGCTCGCTCGCCAAGCGCCCGAAGGTGCTGCTGCTCGACGAACCGCTCGGCGCGCTCGACAAGAAGCTGCGCGAAGAAACCCAGTTCGAACTGATGGACCTGCAGCAGAGCCTCGGCCTGACCTTTGTCGTCGTCACCCACGACCAGGAAGAGGCGATGACCATGGCCGACCGCATCGCCGTCATGAGCCACGGCAAGGTCGTGCAGGTGGCCACTCCGGCGGAGATCTACGAGGCGCCGAATTCCCGCTTCGTTGCGGATTTCATCGGCGACGTCAACATCTTCGACGGCAAGGTCGCTTCATCGGGCAACGGCACCGTCGAGATATCAGTCGACAGCGGCTTCAGCGTGCGCGTCGCCGCTTCCGAGACACCGCCGGCCGGCAGCGCCGTCGGCTTCGCCATCCGGCCGGAAAAGATGCGGGTGTTGCGGCAGGCGCCCGCCAATGCTTCGGTCAACGCCGCCAGGGGCGAACTCTGGGATATCGCCTATCTCGGCGACATGACCGTCTTCCATGTCAAATTGCAGAGCGGCAAGATCGTCAAGGCCTCGTCCCTCAACGCGCAGCGCTCCGTCGACGACCCCTTCACCTATGACCAGGAAGTCTGGATCTCGTTCGACGAGAACGCCGGCGTTCTCTTGAAGGATTGAGATCATGGGCAAGCTCACTTCCGGCCTCTACAACCGGCTCGTCATTGCCATCCCTTATGCCTGGCTGCTGCTCTTCTTCCTGGCGCCGTTCTTCATCGTCTTCCGCATTTCGCTGTCGACGACGGCAATCGCCATGCCGCCTTACGAGCCGGTGTTCTCGCTTGCCGACGGCTGGGCCGGGCTATGGAGCAAGATCGGCGAGCTGTCCTTCGACAATTATGCCTACCTCACCGAGGATGCGCTCTATTTCAATGCCTATATCTCGAGCGTAGTGATTGCCGGGATCTCCACTTTCCTCACACTGCTGATCGCCTATCCGATCGCTTATGGCATGGCACAGGCGCCGCGCACCATCCGCCCGACGCTGGTGATGCTGGTCATCCTGCCGTTCTGGACGAGCTTCCTGATCCGCGTTTATTCCTGGATCGCGATCCTGAAGCCGGAAGGGCTTCTCAATCAGCTTCTCCAATCGCTGCACATCATCGACAGCCCGCTGATCATTCTCAACACCACGACCGCCGTCTATATCGGCATCGTCTATTCCTATCTGCCGTTCATGGTGCTGCCGCTCTATTCGGCGCTGGAAAAGATGGATGGTACGCTGATCGAGGCTGCGCAGGATCTCGGTTGCACGCCGATCCGGGCTTTCTGGCGCGTCACCTTTCCGCTGTCGATCCCCGGTGTGGTGGCCGGCTGCATGCTGGTCTTCATTCCCGCTGTCGGTGAATTCGTCATTCCCGACCTGCTTGGCGGTTCGCAGACGCTGATGATCGGCAAGACGCTCTGGAACGAGTTCAACGCCAACCGAGACTGGCCGGTCTCCTCGGCGGTGGCGACGATCCTGCTGATGATCCTGGTGATCCCGATCGTCTTCTTCCAGAATGCCCAGGCCAAGGCCGAAGAGCGGGGGAAATAAGCCATGCTGAAATGGACCCGCTTCAACATTGTCTCCGTCACGCTCGGTTTTGCCTTCCTCTACCTGCCGATCGTGCTTCTGGTGATCTTCTCCTTCAACAAATCGAAGCTCGTCACCGTCTGGGGCGGCTTCTCGACCAAATGGTATGTGTCGCTGCTCTCGAACCAGGGCCTGCTCGACGCCGCCTGGGTGACGATCCGTGTCGGCCTGCTGTCGGCGACGCTCGCCACCATCCTCGGCACGATGGCGGCGCTGACGCTGGTGCGCTACACCCGCTTTCGCGGCCGCATGCTGTTTTCGGGCATGATCTACGCGCCGCTTGTCATGCCCGACGTCATCACCGGCCTTTCGCTGCTGCTGCTCTTCGTTGCGATCGGCTTCGACCGCGGTTTCTGGACGATCACGCTGGCGCATACGACGCTGACCATGTGTTTCGTCGCCGTCGTCGTCCAGTCGCGCCTCCTGAGCTTCGATCATTCGATCGAGGAAGCGGCGCAGGATCTCGGCGCGCCGCCGGTGCGCACCTTTTTCGAGATCACCTTGCCGATCATCGCGCCGGCCGTGATCTCAGGCTGGATCCTTGCCTTCACCCTGTCGCTCGACGATCTGGTGATTGCCAGCTTCACCTCGGGACCGGGCGCCACCACGCTGCCGATGCGGATCTACAGCCAGGTCCGCCTCGGCGTGACGCCGGAGATCAACGCGGTCTGCACCATCCTGATCGGCATCGTTGCTGTCGGCGTCATCTGCGCCTCGATCGTCACCAAGCGCCGCGAAATCCAGCGCCAGCGGGACGAGCGTGCGGCGGCCGCCGGCGCTTGAACCTACTGCGCGTGGGGTGTGTTGCGGAAGAGCGGTACCGGTGAGATCACCGGGTTCGGCCAGGAGCCGCCGATGAAGAACGGCAGAAGCGGCAGATCCGCCGCCTTGGCCGGATCGGTCGCTTCGAGCGATCCGGACAGCGCCAGCCCGTTCGACTGATAGGTGATGACGCCGGAGAGCGTCAGCGTCTCGGCCGTGCCGGCGATCCGGGCGTCGTGCATCTCGGCGGAACCATTGGCGAAATCGGCCTGCAGGTTCAACTGATTGAAAGCGAAGGCGCCGCCTGCCGCAGCACTCAGCGGAAAGAACGGTTTTTCGGCTGCCTGCGTCCTCAGCGCCGCGGCATCGATGCCGGGGATCGTGCCTTCCCTTGTCCAGAAGTGCAGCCTGCCGGTGACGTCGGCAAGACCGGTCGTCCAGATCGCCTTCGGCGACTGCAGGTCGAGATCGAGCGATCCGGTCGCCAGCGGCAGCGGTCCCTTCAGCTGCAGTCGTTCGGCAAGGGCTGCGAAGTCGGCATCGCGGATCGACAGCTGCAGCTTGCCGCCGCCGTCGAAGTCGCGCTGGGTCGCTTCCAGATGCGCGGTCATCTCGCCGCCTTCGAACCGGCTGTCGCCGATGTCGAATTTCGCTTCGCCGCCGGTAACGATCATGCTGGCGCCGACATCGGAAAGCGCGAAGAGACCCATCTGCGCGCGCCGCGCCGAAAGCCTGACATCGACATCGAGCAGATGCAGCGGCCCGTTTATGCCGGCGGAGATCTCCTCCGCCTCGCCGGCGGCGAGCCTCAGCGCGAAGGCGTCGAGAAACGGCTTGAGGTTCATCTGGTCGAAGGCGAGCGTGCCGCCGATCTTCGGCCGTTTGCCGGGTTGGGTGAAAAGGTCCATCACCCCGGTGGCGCTCGCTTCGTTCAGGGACAGGCTGAGATTGTTGAAGCGCAGACCGTTGCCCGACGACATGATGTCGGATTCCAGCGAGGCGCTCTTCAGCGTGGCGATGCCGGGGATGGATTTGCCCGACCATGTAAGAAGCGCGGGCATATCGGGAATGCTGGCGGTGATATTGCCGGAAAGCGCCGAAAGGCTAGCGATATTGGCAATTCCCTGGAAGTGCGCGGTCAAAAGGTTCGATGTGAGCGACGTCCGCGTCTCGGCATTGCGGCCGGCAAAGACGAGCAGCGGCTGGCGCGAGGCGAAATCGACCTTGAGGTCCTCGCCGTTGATGCGGGCGATGACGACCGCCGAGATCGCGCCTGACAGTCTCGGCCAGGCGATATCCGCGGTGACGCTGTCGAAACGATAGGTCTTGGCGGTCTTGATGTCGGCCACCGCAAGCGTGCCGTCTTCGACCGTCACGGCGCCAATCTCGGCGTCGAGATCGCGGTCGAGCACCTCGGCGCCGTTTTCGGTGCGCACGCCGCTGATCGCGCGGGCGAGCAGGCCGGCATAACTCCAGTCGATCAGGCCTTTTTCGTCGCGCGTCAGCGCCAGGTTGGGACGCACCAGGTGGAATTCGTGGAAGCTGGTGCGGCCTCTCAGCGCGTCGATGAGACTGAAATCGGCCGACAGGCTGTCGATGCTGCCGAGCAGCTTGTCGCCGCTTTCGCGCGGCTGGCGGATGGTGATCTGGTTCAGCGTGATGCGCGGTGTCGGCCAGAATTCGAGAATCGGACTGCCCTTGATCTCGGCATGGTAGCCCGTCCATTTCGACAGTGCGTCCTCGATGCCCGAGCGCACGAAACCGGTGGTGATGAGATAGGGTGCGGCGATCCTCAGCGCCACGAACAGCGCCAGCGCGATCAGCAGGAACACCGTCGACAGACGGGCGAAGGCCGGAAGCCAGCGCGAAACGGGTCCGATCTTCCTGCGCCACCTGCGATGTCTTGACGTGCTCATGATCTCCGCCGGCAATTCCGCCGGTTATCCCGTTAAGCGCTGATTTCGCCGGATATAGGAAATATCGGGCATATGCAAATCCCCTACAGTGCCGCGCCTGTTTTCAGACGCGCCGAAGCATGCTGCAGCCCTTTGAAGCGACGCATCGATCTTCGGACTGCATAGGCTGGGATCGCGTCGGTTCCGCACTTTATAATGCAATGCAGCATGATATAAAGGCGGGATTGGGAGGAGGATTGAATGCAGGATAACAGACCACTTTGGGTGCCCTCGGCGGAAGCCGTTGCAAAAAGCCCGATCCACGCCTTCATGGCGCGCTGCAATACCGATTTCGGGCTTTCGCTTTCCGGCTTTGAAGATCTGCATGCCTGGTCGGTGGCCGAGCGGGAGAAGTTCTGGTCGGCCGTCTGGGATTTCTGCGGCGTGAAGGGAGAGCGCGGCGCAGAGGTGCTCATTAATGGCGACCGCATGCTGGAGGCCCGCTTCTTTCCGAATGCGACGCTGAACTTCGCCGAGAACCTGCTGGCCGGCCACGGTGATGGCGATGCCATCATCTTTCGCGGCGAGGACAAGGTTGAGGACCGCTGGTCGTGGAACCGCCTGCGGGCGCTGGTCTCGAAGCTGCAGCAGGCCTTCAAGGCGCAGGGAATCGGTGAGGGCGACCGCATCGCTGCGATGATGCCGAACATGCCGGAGACCGTCGCCGCCATGCTGGCGGCCGCCTCGATCGGCGCCATCTGGTCGTCCTGCTCCCCCGATTTCGGCGAGCAGGGCGTGCTCGACCGCTTCGGCCAGATCGGCCCGAAGCTGTTCATCGCCTGCGATGCCTATTGGTATTCCGGCAAGCTGCAGGATGTCGGCGCCAAGGTCGCCGCGGTGGCGAAAAGCTTGGGCGTCCCGACGATCGTCGTCCACTATGCCGGCGATGCCGAGGCGGTCGCGCGGCAAACGCCTGGCGCTTCGACGCTGGAAGCCTTCGTCGCACCCTATCAGGCCAAAGAGGTCGAGTTTAAACCGCTTGCCTTTGCCCATCCGCTCTACATCCTGTTTTCCTCCGGCACCACCGGCGTGCCGAAATGCATCGTCCATTCGGCCGGCGGCACGCTGTTGCAGCATCTCAAGGAGCAGCGGCTGCATTGCGGGCTGCAGGCCGGCGAGAAGCTGTTCTACTTCACCACCTGCGGCTGGATGATGTGGAACTGGCTGGTCAGCGGCCTTGCCAGCGGCGCCACGCTCTGCCTGTTCGACGGCTCACCATTCGCGCCCGATGGCAACGTGCTGTTCGACTATGCCGCGGCCGAGAACTTCGCGATCTTCGGCACCTCGGCGAAATATATCGATGCCGTGCGCAAGAGCGGGCTGACGCCGCGCACGAGCCACGATCTTTCCAGCCTGCGGCTGATGACCTCGACCGGCTCGCCGCTGTCGCCCGAAGGCTTCACCTTCGTCTACGAGGGCATCAAGCAAGATGTGCAGCTCGCCTCGATCTCCGGCGGAACCGATATCGTCTCCTGTTTCGTGCTCGGCAATCCGCTGCAGCCGGTCTGGCGCGGCGAGATCCAGGGGGCGGGCCTCGGCCTTGCGGTCGATGTCTGGAACGATGACGGCAAGCCGGTGCGCGGCGAAAAGGGCGAACTCGTCTGCACCAAGGCCTTTCCGTCGATGCCGGTGATGTTCTGGAACGATCCCGACGGCGCCAAATATCGCGCCGCCTATTTCGAGCGGTTCGACAATGTCTGGTGCCATGGCGATTTCGCCGAATGGACCGAGCATGGCGGCCTCGTCATCCACGGCCGTTCGGATGCGACGCTCAATCCCGGCGGCGTGCGCATCGGCACGGCCGAGATTTATAATCAGGTGGAGCAGATGGAGGAGGTGGCCGAGGCGCTGTGCATCGGCCAGGAGTGGGACGATGATGTGCGCGTCATCCTCTTCGTCCGGCTTGCCCCCGGCGTGACGCTGACCGAGGATCTGGTCAAGGCGATCAAGACGCGGATACGCACCGGCGCCTCGCCGCGCCACGTGCCGGCCAAGATCATCGCGGTCGCCGATATCCCCCGCACCAAATCCGGCAAGATCGTCGAGCTTGCGGTGCGCGAGGTCGTTCACAACAGGCCGGTGAAAAACCAGGAAGCGCTCGCCAATCCCGAGGCGCTGCGGCTCTTTGCCGGGCTGGAGGAGCTCAAGGATTGATAGCGGATCGGAAGTTACAAGCTTTTGTCACTTATCGATGCACTGTCATCGAAACCTTTCGTTAAGAAAGGTTTGTCAAATCTAAAAGCCAACTTGGGGGCCGTGTATGAACGAGGCGGCCTGGAGCCCTACCGCGCCGCGCGTCTTAGACGCGCAATCATGCAGCAGGGCTTTCGATACATGATGGTGATCGACTGAGCTCTTGTTGAACAGCACCAAATTCAAGGCAGCCTCGGCTGCCTTTTCTTTATGGCTCAGCCGGCCAACACCCGCTGTGATGGAAAGGTGATCTCGACGAGCGTGCCTTCGTTCGGCGCCGAATTGATCGAGAAGACGGCCCGGTTGGCATCGACCATCGCCTTGGTCAGCGGCAGGCCGAGCCCGGTGCCGTCGCCGCGATGGCGCGATTGGGTCGAGGAGACCTGCCGGAACGGCTTCATCGCCTGGTCGAGTTCGCTGCGCGTCATGCCGATGCCGGTATCACGGACCCTGAGCACGACGCTGCCATTGGCCTCATAGGAGGTGGAAACGACGATCTGCCCGCCCGACGGGGTGAAACGGATGGCGTTCGACAGGATGTTGAGGGCGATCTGCTTGATCGAGCGAAGATCCGCCACGACCTCGGGCACCGCATGCGACAGCGCCGTGCGGATGATGACGCGCTGGCTGTTCGCCTGCGGCTGCACCAGGGCGACCGCCTCGGAGACCGCCTCGTTGAGGCCGACGGCGGCAAAATCGAGATCCATCTCGCCGGCCTCGATCTTCGAAATATCGAGCAGGTCGTTGACGATATCGAGCACGTGCCGGCCGGAGCGGCCGATATCGTTGGCATATTCGATATAACGCGGATGGCCGATCGGGCCGAAGCGTTCGCCGGCCATCATATCGGAAAAGCCGATGATGGCGTTGAGCGGCGTGCGGATCTCGTGGCTGACGCGGGCGAGGAAATCGGTCTTGTGGGCATTGGCGGTTTCGGCCGCACCCTTGGCGTTGCGCAGCTCGTCTTCGGTGCGCTTCCACTGGGTGATATCGCGAATGACGGCGCAATAGCCGTTGGAGGAGGTGAGCTGGCCCATCGTCATGAACAGCGGCACGAAGCCGCCGGCGGCCTCGCGGCCGATCACTTCGCGTCCGTCGTTCAACACACTGGCGACGCCATGGCCGGAGAGGCCGTTCAGATAGTCGAGCACCGCCTTCTGGCTCTCATGGGCAAACAGCATGACGAAGGGTTTGCCGCGCGTCTCCTGCTCGTCGTAATTGAAAAGCGCGCTCGCCGACCGGTTCATCGAGCGGATGTCGCCCTCCGTGCCGATGACGACGACGCCGTCGGTCGCCGTTTCCAGGATCGAGCGCAATTCCTCCACTTCGACCTGCAGCTTGGCGACCTTCTCGACCATCCGCTCGGGACGCGCTTCTGTCCGGCCCTCGGACCGGCCTGCATCGCCGCGGCCCTCTTCCTTGCCTTCCACCGGCATCAGCGCCAGCATCAGTGCATTGGCGTCTTCCCAGCGCACCGATTGCAGCCGCGCCGTCACCGGAACCAGGCTGTCGTCGGCCTTGACCAGCATCATGGTGCCGGAGCCTGCGGCCTTTTCCTCGAGTTCGCGGCGCTGCAGCAGGGCTTCGATGCCGCCGACCTCGCGCAATGCGTCGAGCGTTGCGTAGCCGGTCAGCCGCATGAATTCCGGATTGGCATGGAGCAGCGCATCGCCGACATGGATGAGGACCGCGACAGGCAACTGGTCGACCGTTCCCAGCGAAAGCCCCTCGGTCATCTTGACACGCGGCGGGATGAAGCTTGTCAGAACCTCGATCTGGCTGACCGTCTCCTCCAGCCCTTCCGTCGCCTCGTCCTCTTCTATGTCGTCAGGCTCCTCGGCGCCGTCGTCGCCCGGGGCGTCGGCAGCATTCTCGAAAATCGCCTCCTGCGGCGCGATCTCCTTGAGCGAGGGCACTTCCTCGTCGGCAACGGGTGTTTCGGCCTCAAGCGCTTCGGCCCCAGAAGCCTCTTCGAAGCTTGCCGTTTCCGTGCCGGCGGGTTCACTCCGTGCCGGCGCAGCAGGTTCGTCCTTGCTGGCGCCGAAGGCCTCGAGACGCTTGGCGATCTCGCGGAAATTGGCCTGTTCGGCGGCCGTCAGTGCGGCGCCGCTGTTATGGAGCTGAACGATCTTGTCGGAGAAACGCCGGTTGGGCGTTTCTGAAATGCGAAGCGCCGGCGGCTCGTTCGATGTTTCCGTTGCCGGTTCGACGGCGGAGATATCGCCGGCCTCGGCGCTATCGTCTGCTGTTTCCGAAGCGCTTGGCTGGATAGGCGGCTCGTCGGACGCCTGCTCGCCGGACTCGTGCTCGATCGACGCCTGCTCGGCGGCAATCTCCTCAGGCGCTGGCTCCGTCTCCGGCTGCGGCCCGCTTGCCGCAGGCGCCTGGTCCTCGACCTCCGTCAGGGCGGGTTTGCTCACGACCTCTTCCTGCGCTGCCGGCGCGTCGTGTACCGCCTCGGCGGTGGTATCGCTCACCGGGCCGAGGCTTGCCGCATCATGGCCGACCCCATCCGGGCCGAGCGTCAGGCCGAGCGCCAGCGGATCTTCCTGCGCATCGGAAAGCCGGACGACGCCGAAGCCGCGGAAACCGTCGAAGTCGCGGTTGCGGGTATAAGTCGGCAGCGCGGCAAGATCGACGGGAACGACGAGGCTGGTGCCTTCGACCGGCCAGAGGATGGTTTTGCCCGACCATGTGTCGCGGCGGGCGAGCGCTTCGGCAAGCTTGCCGTCGGGATCGAGATTGAAGAGGGCGGCGATATCGCCGAAGGCAGAACCGATAATCTCGGATGCATGCGGACCGACGGCCTCGGCAAATTCGTGGCTGACCTCGTTGAACCGGCCCTCGGCATCGATCTTCCAGACGAAGCGCGTGGCGCGGCTGTTCGGCTTGAAGACGAAGCCGGGCTCAGCCGCAAGCTCAGGAGCAGGGGAGGCGTCGGCGACTATAGGCGGTGCGACGACGGGCTCTTCGTGAGCGGCTTCCGGCGGCTCTTCGACAGGCGCTTCGCCGGCTTCAACAGGCGGCTCCGCCGTCGTCGCCGTTTCCACCGTCTGCGTGACGGAGGCCAGGTCGTTCTTGATGATCGCGGCAGGCTCGTTGGCCTCATCCGCGCTGCTTTCGATCACGCCGCCGTCGCTTTCCGGCTCCGCATGTTCGGTGAGATCGGCTTCGTCGGCCATCTCGTCTGCTGTTGCCGCTGCGCTTTCCGCCGCAAGTTCGTTTTCGTCGGTGATGTCTTCGAGCGTTTCCTCGACTTCCTCGATCCCCGAGACCGCCTCGATGATCTCAGTTAAGCCTGTGTCGGCAACGGGCGCGTTGGTGAAGTCTTCGGCCGGCGGCACGCTGTCTTCCTGCACGGGCGTATCAATCAAGTCGAGCGCCGGCGTATCGATCGGATCGGAAACGGCCACGTCGGTCGGATCGAGATGGCCGATTGCGGTTTCCACGGCAAAGAGCAGGTTGAGCGCCGGCTCGTCGCTGAGCTTGCCGACGGCAGCCGGAAGATTGCCTCTGCCGGTGGCAACAGGTCGCTTCACCAACCGGTCCGGATGCGCGCCGGCAAGATTGATCAAGGTCTTTGCCGTCGGCGCGGAAATCCCGAGCGAGGCAAAGCCGGGCGAGGCGGCGATGACGTCGCCGTCGGCGCCGATCACAGCCATATGGGTGTCGGGGTCATCGAGCCCCTGCAGCATCTGGGCCGCCGAGGCGCCTGACGTCAGCGGCTTTGCCGAGACTGGCACCGAAAACAGCATGGCCTTTTCGGCTGAAGAAAGCCGGATGAGTTCGACCGCTGCTTGCACCTGCACGCGTTGAAAACCCTTGGCGACGCGGATCATCAGGCTGCGGCTATCGCCGATATCGGAAAGCTGGCGCGCCGCCGTTTCCAACTGGCGGAAGGTAATATCCGTGCGGTCGACGCCCTGATCGAGCAGATCATAGACGGCCGAATGGCCGAAAAGTTCGGCACCCGCGCCGTTCGCCCAGAGCAGGCGGGCAAGGTCGGCCGAAAACAGCACCATCGCCTCGCCGCGTGAAAAACGTTCCCGCACCCGTGCATGCACGGCGATATCGATGAACGGATATTGGACTGCGGGCATGATCGAACCTTGTCGCTGTCGGCCTTCTTAAATTAACGGCTTATTAATAACTGCGGGGGGCATGCGGGTCCAGAAGAGCAGGAGGTTTTCGGCCGGCAAGGTTAACGTCTTGTGCATCGCACAATAATTGTTGCAATGCACAATGAAATGTCTTATATAAGCAACATCCCAACTATTGCAGGCAGCGACTGCCTCAGCCCAAAGGATGCGACCCATGGCTACCATAAAGACCGACGACGTTTTTTCAATCGCTTCTTTCGATCCGTCCAAGTTCGCGGAATCCTTCCGCGATTTCGCCGAAAAAGGCGCTCAGCAGTCCAAAGACGCCTATGCCAAGCTGAAGACCGCCGGCGAAGAAGCCGGCAAGACGCTCGAAGCCACTGTCCAGACGGCACAGGCCGGCAGCGTCGAACTCGGCCTGAAGGCGATCGACATCCTGCGCGTCAATTCCGAGAACTCGCTCTCGCACTTCGAAGCGCTGCTCGGCGTCAAGTCTGCCGCTGAATTCTTCGAGCTGCAGACCTCGTTCATCCGCAAGCAGGCTGAGCTGACCGTCGAGCAGGCGAAGTCGATCCAGGAAACCACCAAGCAGGTTGCCGAAAAGCTCGCAAAGCCCTCCAAGGACGCCGCCGAAAAGGCCATGGCTTCCTTCAAGGTTGCCTGATCGGTCTTGACCGATCGGAGACAAAGGGCTGGACCTCGCGTCCAGCCTTTTTGTATATTGACGAGGAATGGGGCTTGAATTCGTCGCCAAGTCCTCGTATGTGACCCCCATCGCGCCAAGCGTGATTTATGCGGTTGTAGCTCAGTTGGTTAGAGCGCAGGTTTGTGGCACCTGAGGTCGGAGGTTCGAGACCCCCCAACCGTACCATTCCAATCTTGTTAATCCTCGATAGACCGACCGAGAATTCCAGTTGACGCCGTCGACCGAAATATGGTCGGCGTCGGCGCCCCTAAATTTTTACCGATCCAGTTGCCGATATTGCGTTATTCGGTCGACTAGTTGTCGGCTCATTCGAACGAATGAGCCCAACATGCCTTGGTTTGAGGTTTGTCATCCTCCCAACGTTCAGGTGGGTGTCGGTCATGCGGCAAACGCACGTGTTGTCGGGCGCTTGGCTTGATCGCAAACCTCCATCAAAAGGGTGCCGTCGATTCTCAGGATGGATCCAATCGATTAGCCCAGCAGTATGCATCTGATCTCGCTTGCGACGCTGCTACCCGCTGTTCCGCTCGAAAGTCTGCAGATGCTCCGAGCATACCGTTTTGACCAGCGTAAGCAACGTGGCGGTTTGCTCGGCAAGCCATCCCAGGGCTTCCTCGCTGATCTCGAAATGCTTGGAATACCGAGCTTTCACATAGGCCTCGTTCAACAAGTTGAACCAGGCGCGCTCGCGATGCTGGTCGCGGGGAAAAGCTTGGGCAAGGCGCCGGTCCTGCTCCTCGGCGAGTGAACGGAGGAATTTGATGTTGTGGGAAGGCGGGCCGTAATTGGTGAGTGTGAGCAGGACACAGGAATAGGCCTGCTCGATGGACTGATGCATCTGAAAGGCGGCTTCCTTGATGCGCCCTCGGCTAAGCGCATATCGTGAAGTATCCAGAAACCCGTCTGCGGTTGGATAGCGCTCCTCAAAGTGCTCCTTCGCCACCCGGTGCCGATCCGCCGGCGAGAGTGGCAGTGGCTGAGCCAGGGGCTCGTCATCCAGTTCGTAAAGGACAATGCCTTCCTTGCGGATATCGGAGAAGAAGTATTGCCCTTCCTTGAGATGGGTATTCACCTCTCGCCTGGAGTGGACGATGAAGCTTACTGGTGTTTCGATCGACTTGTCGTGGATCAGCCGGTCGGCGGCTTTGTGCCAGTACTCGGCGAAATCGCAGAGCTTGCGATTGTTGACGATGATCAAAAGATCGAAATCGGAGCGATAACCCTTCATCGTGAATGGCTCATCGACCCAGCCACCCTTGGCATATGAACCAAACAGAATGATCTTCAGGATCCGGCCGCGCTTCTTAAATTCTGCCGTCCCGTCCTTTAGCGCGTCTACGAATTCCTCGTGCAGGATCTCCAGAACGCGGCCGATCTCGCGTTGCTTGCGAAGCGGCATATGGTCGAGGGACGACTTCATGGCATCATCGATAGGCGAAAGTTCCTATGCCGTCCATGACAATTCGGCAGGGGCAATCTCAATTTCAACGGCGTGTCTGAGCGTTTTTTCTCCGGATGCACAATGGCGACGGAATTCTTGAGCCCCTTCTCACTGATACTATCTTGAATAAGTCAGTAAAATCGCGTAGGTTGTCGCGATTGGAAGCAACACGGCACGAAAACGGTTTTGAAACACGTTCTGGAAACGGCGTCAGACCGGTCGGTCCCGTCCGCTTGAATGGCGATGCTTAACGATCGGGAGACGTCATTTGGCTATCATGTTTGTCAGAGCGCAAGTGATCAGCAGGGGCGCAGGACGCAACATCGTCTCGGCAGCTGCCTACCGTCACCGCACCCAGATGACGGATCAGCAGGTGGGCAGATCCTTCAGCTATCGCGGCGGTGGTCGAGAACTTGTGCATGAGGAACTGACGCTGCCTGAGCAAATTCCGGCATGGCTTCACAAGGTGGTCGACGGCCATTCGGTCGCCCGGGCGAGTGAGGCACTGTGGAATGCCGTCGAGGCATTCGAAACGGACGCGAACGCGAGACTCGCCCGCGAACTGATCATTGCGCTGCCGGAAGAGCTGACCCGGGACGAAAACATCACGCTGGTCCGGGATTTCGTCCGCGACACACTTGCCGCGGCGGGCATCGTCGCCGATTGGGTCTATCATGACAAGGAGGGTAATCCACACGTCCATTTGATGACGACGATCCGACCGCTGACTGAAGAGGGATTCGGGCCGAAAAGCTCTCCAATTTTGGAGGAAAATGGTGAGCCATTGCGTCGCAAAAAAACGGCAAGATCGTTTACAAAGTCTGGGCCGGCGACAAGGAGACATTGAAGGCGTGGAAGATCGCCTGGGCGGAGACGGCCAACCGGCATCTGGCGCTTGCCGGCCACGAGATCCGCCTCGACGGTCGTTCCTATGCCGAGCAGGGCCTCGACGGCATCGCCCAAAAACATCTTGGGCCGGAGAAGGCCGCACTCGCCCGGAAGGGCAGGGAGCTCTACTTCGCACCGGCCGATCTCGCCAGGCGCCAGCAGATGGCCGACCGGTTGCTGGCAGAGCCGGAGCTTCTGTTGACGCAGCTCGGCAATGAACGCTCCACTTTCGACGAGAAGGATATCGCCAAGGCGCTGCACCGCTATGTCGACGACCCGGTCGATTTTGCCAACATCCGCGCCCGGGTGATGGCGTCGGACCAGTTGGTCATCTTGAAGCCGCAGGCGATCGATGCAGAGACGGGGAAGGCGGCCACGCCTGCCGTGTTCACCACCCGCGACATGCTGCGCATCGAGTACGACATGGCGCAGTCGGCGCGGGCATTGTCGGCGCGCGGCGGCTTCGGTGTTTCCAGGCGGCACGTTGAAGCGGCGATTGATCGCGTCGAGAGCGGCGATCCTCAAACGCCGTTCCGGCTCGATGCGGAGCAGGTCGATGCCATCCGTCATGTCTCCGGTGACAGCGGTATTGCCGCCGTTGTCGGCCTGGCAGGTGCCGGCAAATCGACGCTGCTGGCGGCAGCGCGTCTTGCCTGGGAAGGCGAGGGGCACCGGGTGATCGGTGCCGCCCTTGCCGGCAAGGCGGCGGAAGGGCTGGAAGACAGTTCCGGCATCACCTCGCGCACGCTCGCCTCCTGGGAACTGGCCTGGGCCAATG
This sequence comes from Rhizobium sp. F40D2, assembly GCF_051810745.2. Classification (NCBI taxonomy): domain Bacteria; kingdom Pseudomonadati; phylum Pseudomonadota; class Alphaproteobacteria; order Hyphomicrobiales; family Rhizobiaceae; genus Rhizobium; species Rhizobium sp. F40D2. The sequence goes on along the minus strand of NZ_CM131436.1, from coordinate 797,408 downwards.
GGCGCGACACGCTCCATCGCGGCGATGTGCTGGTCATCGACGAGGCCGGCATGGTGGCCTCGCAGCAGATGGCCCGTGTGCTGAAGATTGCCGAAGAGGCCGAGGTAAAGGTCGTTCTCGTCGGCGACGCGATGCAGCTGCAGCCGATCCAGGCAGGTGCGGCCTTCCGGGCAATCACCGAACGGATCGGCTTTGCCGAGCTTGCCGGCGTGCGCCGCCAGCGCGAGGAATGGGCGCGCGACGCCTCACGGCTGTTTGCCCGCGGCGAAGTCGACAAGGGCCTCGACGCCTATGCCCAGCAGGGCCACCTGGTCGAGGCGGGCACACGCGAGGAAACGATCGACAGGATTGTGGTCGATTGGACAGAGGCACGCAAACAGGCAATCGGTCGCTCGATCTCCGAGGGCAGGGATGGCCGTCTTCGCGGAGATGAGCTGCTGGTGCTCGCCCACACCAACGATGATGTCAAACGCCTGAACGAGGCGCTGCGTGAAGTGATGGCGCAAGAGGGCGCGCTCGCCGACAGCCGCAGCTTCCGGACCGAGCGCGGGACGCGGGAATTTGCCGTCGGCGACCGCATCATCTTCCTGGAGAACGCCCGCTTCCTAGAGCCACGAGCCAGGCATTCCGGCCCACAATATGTGAAGAACGGCATGCTCGGCACGATCACCGCGACCGGCGACAAACGCGGCGATCCGCTGCTGTCGGTTCTGCTCGACAATGGCAATAAAGTCGTCTTCGGCGAGGACAGTTATGACAATGTCGACCACGGCTATGCCGCAACGATCCACAAATCTCAAGGGTCGACCGTCGACCGCACCTTCGTGCTCGCCACCGGCATGATGGACCGGCATCTGACCTATGTGTCGATGACCCGGCATCGCGACCGCGTCGACCTTTATGCGGCGAAAGAGGATTTTGAGCCAAGACCGGAATGGGGACGCAAGCCGCGTGTCGATCATGCCGCCGGCGTCACCGGCGAGCTTGTCGAAACCGGCGAAGCCAAATTCCGGCCCGAGGACGAGGATGCCGACGACAGCCCCTATGCCGATGTCAGGACGGATGACGGAACCGTCCATCGGCTCTGGGGCGTCAGCCTGCCGAAAGCGCTCGACGATGCCGGCATCTCCGACGGCGACACCATCACGCTGCGCAAGGATGGTGTCGAGCGGGTCAAGGTCCAGATTGCCATTGTCGATGAGGAGACAGGTCAGAAGCGTTACGAGGAGAGGGAAGTCGACCGCAATGTCTGGACGGCCAGACAGATCGAAACCGCCGAAGCGCGTCAGGAGCGCATCGAGCGGGAAAGCCACCGGCCGGATGTGTTCAGCCGTCTCGTCGAACGCTTGTCGCGCTCCGGTGCCAAGACGACGACGCTCGATTTTGAGAGCGAGGCGGGCTATCGCGCCCAGGCGCAAGACTTCGCCCGGCGCCGCGGGCTCGATCATCTCTCGCTTGCTGCCGCCGAGATGGAGGAAAGCCTTTCCCGGCGCTGGACATGGATTGCCGCAAAGCGGGAGCAGGTGGAAAAGCTCTGGGAACGGGCAAGCGTGGCGCTCGGCTTTGCCATCGAGCGGGAACGGCGCTTCGCCTACAACGAGGCGCGAACTGAATCCCACACCGTCTCGGGCGCAAGTGCTGGCGAAGCACACTATCTGATCCCGCCGACCACTTCGTTCGTCAGGAGCGTCGAGGCGGATGCGCGGCTGGCGCAGCGTTCATCACCGGCCTGGACGGAGCGGGAAACGATGCTGCGACCGCTGCTTACTAAGATCTACCGGGATCCGGATGCAGCACTTGTTGCCCTGAATGCGCTCGCCTCGGACGCCGGCACTCAACCCCGCAGGCTCACTGATGATCTTGCCGCAGCACCCGACCGGCTCGGCCGGTTGCGTGGCTCCGAGCTGATCGTCGACGGACGCACGGCGCGTAACGAGCGCAAGGTCGCAAAGGCAGCCCTGGAGGAACTGCTTCCCCTGGCCCGGGCCCATGCGACCGGGTTCCGGCGGAATGCCGAACGGTTCGAACTCAGTGAGCAGACGCGGCGCTCCTACATGTCATTATCGATCCCGGCGCTTTCCGAGCGCGCGGTGGCGCGTCTTATGGAGGTCGAGGCGGTGCGCAACCGGGGCGGGGACGACGCCTATAAGAGCGCCTTTGCGCTCGCCGCCGAGGACCGCAAGGTCGTGCAGGAGATCAAGGCGGTCAGCGAAGCGTTAACGGCCCGCTTTGGCTGGAGTGCGTTCACCGCGAAGGTGGATGCGGTTGCTGAACGCAATATGGCCGAGCGTTTGCCGGAAGATCTGACGGCCGGCCGGCGCGAGGAACTGACCGCACTGTTCGAAGCGGTCAAACGTTTTGCCGAGGCGCAGCATCTCGCCGAGCGGCAGGATCGCTCGAAGATCGTCATGGCTGCCAGTGTCGTTCCGGGCAAAGAGACAGAGAACGGACCGGGGAAGGAGAATGTCGCCGTGCCGCCGATGCTTGCTGCCGTCACCGCGTTCAAGACGTCGGTCGACGACGAGGCTCGATTGCGCGTGTTCTCCAACCCTTTCTATCGCCAGCAGCGTGGCGCATTGGCCAACGCCGCGACAATGATCTGGCGCGATCCGTCGGGCGCCGTCGGCAAGATCGAGGAACTGCTCCGGAAAGGCTTTGCTGCTGATCGCATCGCCGCCGCGGTGACCAATGATCCGGCCGCCTATGGGGCTTTGCGCGGTTCGGATCGCCTGATGGACCGGATGCTGGCGTCCGGCCGGGAGCGGAAAGAGGCGATGCGGGCCGTGCCGGAAGCCGCGGCCCGCCTGCGGTCGCTTGGGACCGCCTATGCAAACACCCTCGAAGCCGAGCGTCAGACCATCATCGATGAGCGCAGGCGCATGGCGGTTGCCATTCCGGGTCTGTCGAAGGTTGCGGAAGACGCGCTTATGCGTCTGACAGCGCAGGCGAGGGAGAATGGTCGCAAACTAAATATCCCGGCAACTTCTCTCGATGCCAACATTCGCCGGGAGTTCGCGGACGTCAGTCGGGCGCTTGACGAGCGCTTCGGGCGCAATGCCATCATCCGCGGTGAAAAGGATCTCATCAATCGGGTCCCGCCGGCGCAGCGCCCGGCCTTCGCGGCGATGCAGGAGAGGTTCAAGGTCCTGCAGCAGACCGTCCGCCAGGAAAGCAGTGAGCAGATTATCGCGGAACGGCGGGAACGTGCGGTCAATCGTGGGCGCGGGATTGCGTTAGGAGGTGTTTAAAACCAGCTAAAGAAGTGGAAACTCCAGCCTCTGGTGTTCGCGAAACCCGGGCAGCTAGACCGCACATCAGCAATGTCATTTTTCCAGTGACAAAAAGTCGACCCACCTCTCGTTCTTTTCGATGGAACCCAAGCCGTCGCGCCCCGTTCTCCAGTTGATGGGAGATTATGCATGTCAAAAACCCTTCTCTACGGCGCGACAAAAATCGACGAGACGAACAGCGCCTATGCCCCGGTCGAAAGCCTCGCGGCGTACCAGTGGAAAAACCGCGTCTTCGTCGTTTGTGCCGACAAGGACAATGCCCGCGCCGCCCGGCAGGAAAATCAGCTTTTGGCCGACCGCTCAGCCCTCGACGAGCGTGATCTGGTGGTGCTCAAAATCTCAGGCGCAACTGTCCGGCCGCTCTTCGGTGCGGCGGACGGCCTTGACGGCGAGGCGATCCGCCGCGATCTCGAGGCGGCGGAGATCGGGGAATTTGCCTCCTTCCTTGTCGGCAAGGATGGCACGGTGAAGCTCAAGGTCAGCGAGCCGATAACCGATCGTGAGCTTTTCGCCATCATCGACAGCATGCCGATGCGCGCTGCCGATGTGCTGAAGGCGGAGAAATAACTCCGGCCCGACGTCAGTTTTATCCAGTATCAAAAGGGAGGCGGCCATGTCCGTGCCCAACGAACCTATTCCCGATCAGCCGCCGATGCCGGCACCTGGCTGGAAGCCGGTGCCGCCGATCACGGAGCCCGAGCCGGACAGACTTCCTGACGAGGCGCCGGTTCCCAATCCCGACGAGAATGACGAGCCGGCAAGGCACGTCGGCTCTAAAGAAAGATCTGCCGCTCGGCGCCGACGAGTTCCTGCAGGAAATCGACAACGCTCCTGACGCGGACCAGGTCGCGCGCCGTTTCGTGATAGGTCGTCCAGTAAGCGCGTCTGATTGACACATCCGGCAGGATGCGTTGGAGTTCGGGATATTGCCGGGCGATATAATTATGCAGAATGCCGATGCCGGCGCCCGATCGCACTGCCTCGGTCTGCCCGATCGACGTCGAAATCTCGAAGCTTGCATCCCAGCTTCGCATCACCTCGCCGGAGAAATTCAGCGAGGCGGTGAAGATCAGGTCTTCGACATAGCCGATGCGCGGATGCGCCTTCAGCGCTTCGATATCAAAAGGTGTGCCCCGGGAGGCGAGATAGTCACGCGAGGCATAGAGGCCGAGCGTGTAGTCGGTGAGCTTGGATGAGACGAGCCGGCCCTGTTCGGGCCGCTCCAGCGTGATGGCGATATCGGCCTCGCGCTGCGATAGCGAAAAGGAGCGTGGCACCGGGACGAGCTGGATCTTCAGCGCCGGATGACGCTCGATCAGCCGGCCCATGCGCGGCGCCAGAAAAGAAACGCCGAAGCCGTCAGGCGCGCCGACGCGTACCGTCCCGGCGATTGCCGTATCGGTGTGGCCGAGGCTGGCCTGTGCAGCGAGCATTTCCGTTTCCATCCGCTCGGCCGACGCCAGGAACACTTCGCCTTCGGCCGTCAGCTCGCAGCCATTGGTGCGGCGGATGAAAAGCCGTGTCTTCAGCGCTTCTTCCAGCGAGGTCAGCCGGCGCGAGAGCGTGGCGTGATTGAGCCCCAGCCGCTTCGAGGCGGCAAGGATCTGCCCGGTGCGGGCGACGGCAAGGAAAATTCGGACGTCGTCCCAGTTCATGGCTTGGCCCGCATGGCGATCGGATCGACGTCGAGAAGCATCAGCGATGTCACCATGCCCACCGTCTCGGCCTTGTATTTGAGGAAATGCGGCGTCCGCAGATGAGCCTCGTATGCATCCTGGTCGGCATAGACCTCGAGAATACGAATCCGGTTCGGGGCGTCCCTGAGGGAAACAGCACTGAGAGAAAGGACGCCTGCTTCCAGACTGACGGATGCCTCGATTTCCTCCGTGAGCAAAGCGCGATAGGCGTCAAGCATGTCCGGATCAATCTCCAGCTCCGCCATTCTGACGACGGGTTTGCAGCTCATCGTTTTGACCTCCCCTTGGGATTTGACTTGTCCGCGTGCCGTTCCAAGTTTGGGAGCAGCAGCAACGCCTGATGCAAATGGCGGCGCTATAATTTACGCACAACGGTTACTTATATCAGCGCATTGATTTGTGCAAATTGAAGTGCGATTGTAGGCCATCCCAAAAACAGGAGGAGCACCCATGCGTGAGATCGGTCATTTCATCGGCGGCAAACAGGTCGCCGGCACCAGCGGCCGCGTGAGCAATGTCTATAATCCGGCAACCGGCGAAGTGCAGGCGACGGTCGCGCTCGCAAGCGTCGAGGAACTGCGCGCCGCCGTCGTAAACGCCAAGGCTGCGCAGCCGAAATGGGCTGCCACCAATCCGCAGCGCCGCGCCCGCGTCTTCTTCAAATTCGTCGAACTCCTCAACAAGCACATGGATGAACTTGCCGAGATGCTCTCCAAGGAACACGGCAAGACGATCGAGGATGCTAAGGGCGACGTCATCCGCGGCCTCGAAGTCTGCGAATTCGTCTGCGGCATTCCGCATCTCGCCAAAGGCGAGTTCACTGAGGGCGCGGGTCCTGCGATCGACATGTATTCGATCCGCCAGCCGGTCGGCATCGGCGCCGGCATTACCCCCTTCAATTTCCCCGGCATGATCCCGATGTGGATGTTCGCCCCGGCAATCGCCTGCGGCAACGCCTTCATCCTGAAGCCTTCCGAGCGTGATCCCTCCCTGCCGATCCGTCTTGCCGAATTGATGATCGAGGCCGGCCTGCCCGCCGGCATCCTCAACGTCGTCAACGGCGACAAGGGTGCCGTCGATGCGATCCTCACCGATCCCGATATCGGCGCCGTCTCCTTCGTCGGCTCGACGCCGATCGCCCGTTACGTCTATGGTACGGCGGCAATGAACGGCAAGCGCGCCCAGTGCTTCGGCGGCGCCAAGAACCACATGATCATCATGCCGGATGCCGATATGGATCAGGCCGTCAACGCGCTGATGGGCGCAGGCTACGGCTCGGCCGGCGAACGCTGCATGGCGATCTCGGTTGCCGTTCCCGTTGGTGAAGAAACGGCCAACCGCCTCGTCGAAAAGCTGATCCCGAAGATCGAATCGCTGCGCATCGGCCCCTACACCGACGACCAGGCCGACATGGGCCCGCTCGTCACCAAGGACGCCTATACCCGTGTTCGCGGCCTGATCGACCGTGGCGTCGAGGAAGGCGCCAAGCTCCTCGTCGATGGCCGCGACTTCAAGCTCCAGGGTTATGAGGACGGCTATTTCGTCGGCGGCTGCCTGTTCGATCACGTCACACCCGAGATGGATATCTACAAGACCGAGATCTTCGGACCTGTCCTCTCCGTCGTTCGCGCCCAGAATTACGAAGAGGCGCTGTCGCTGCCGATGAAGCACGAATATGGCAACGGCGTCGCGATCTACACCCGTGACGGCGATGCGGCCCGCGATTTTGCCTCGCGCATCAATATCGGCATGATCGGCATCAACGTTCCAATCCCGGTTCCGCTCGCCTACCATTCCTTCGGCGGCTGGAAGGCCTCGAGCTTCGGCGACCTCAACCAGCACGGCACGGATTCGATCAAGTTCTGGACGAAGACCAAGACCGTCACCGCCCGCTGGCCCTCCGGCATCAAGAGCGGCGCGGAATTCGTCATGCCGACGATGAAGTGATCTGACGATTGATCGATCTGCAATTCGGGGGCCTTTTGGCCCCCGTTTTATTTGCTGTCTTGGAGACCAACGCACCGCACACGCGCTAGAACCGCGCATGGCATTTCGGCGCAGGATTGACGTCGCGTCATTTGGCCTCATAAGCTGAATGCGAATTTCATATTTTGGAATTGTTCAAAACTACCAAACCGCCTATATAGGTCTGAACGGGCACGAGTCAGGAGAATGGCATGCGGTTGACGAAGCAGACCAACTATGCGGTTCGCATGTTGATGTATTGTGCTGCCAACGACGGGCACTTGAGTCGGATTCCGGAAATCGCCAGGGCTTACGGCGTTTCCGAACTGTTTCTTTTCAAGATCCTCCAGCCGTTGAACAAGGCCGGCCTCGTCGAAACCGTGCGCGGTCGCAATGGCGGCGTGCGTTTGGGCAAGCCGGCGGCCGACATTACGCTGTTCGATGTCGTCAGGGTGACGGAAGACAGTTTCGCCATGGCCGAATGCTTCGAGGATGACGGCGTGGTCGAATGCCCGCTGGTTGACAGCTGCGGCCTGAATTCGGCGCTGCGCAAGGCGCTCAACGCCTTCTTCGCCGTGCTGTCGGACTATTCCATCGACGACCTCGTCAAGGCGCGGCCGCAGATCAATTTCCTTCTCGGAATCACCGGCGAGCAGCCTTATCGCAAACCCGCGATCGTTGCGCCCGCCGCCTGAATTTAAAAGGGCAGGACAGAGTTTTCAAACCGCGGTGGCCCCGGCCATCGCGGTTTTTGCTTTGGCGCGTCTCGCCCCTCGGCAAGACATAAACATCCCACCCGTGGCAAGCGAATCCGATTGGTCGCGACACGTTTAAGAGGGGCAATTATCCAAGATACGACGAAATCCCGGACGTTTTTATCCGAATCTGTCCAAATGAGGCCGATTTTTGACTTAAAATTTCTAAAATTGTCCAGCTGGAAAAATTTTCTCCGTAGACCGTTGCTTTCAGTAGATAAATATCGTTCCATCGACCGTCGATCGGGATGAATATCTGCGGTCTCCAGACATCAAAAAAGAACAACCGGGAAACAAAATTATGAAAAAGATCTCTGTCATGCTGGCAGCGACGGCCCTGATTTCGGTCATGGCGACGTCGGCCTGGTCCAAAACCCTTGTTTATTGCTCCGAGGGTTCGCCGGAAGGCTTCGACCCGAGCCTCTATACGGCTGGCACGACCTTCGACGCCTCGTCGCGCACGGTCTATAGCCGGCTGGTCGAATTCAAGCATGGCGGTACCGAGATCGAACCGGGCCTCGCCGACAGCTGGAGCGTTTCGGCCGACGGCACGGAATACACCTTCAAGCTACATCCCGGCGTCAAGTATCAGACCACCGACTTCTTCACGCCGACGCGCGATTTCAACGCCGACGACGTCGTGTTCTCCTTCGAGCGCCAGCTGAAGGCCGACAATCCGTGGAACAAGTATGTCGAGGGCGGTTCCTACGAATACGCCGCCGGCATGGGCTTCCCGGATCTGATCAAGTCGATCGAGAAGGTCGACGACCTCACGGTCAAGTTCACGCTCAACCATCCCGAAGCGCCGTTCCTTGCCGACCTGGCGATGGACTTCGCCTCGATCGTTTCCAAGGAATATGCCGACAAGCTCGCCGCCGACGGCAAGATGGCGCAGCTCAACCAGCAGCCCCTCGGCACCGGCCCCTTCACCTTCGTCGCCTACCAGCCGGATGCCGTCATCCGCTACAAGGCCAACGAAACCTATTTCAAGGGCAAGGAAAAGATCGACGATCTGGTTTTCGCCATCACCTCTGATGCTGCCGTCCGCGCGCAGAAGCTGAAGGCCGGCGAATGCCACCTGATCCCTTATCCGAATGCGGCTGACGTTCCCGAACTGAAGAAGGACGGCAATCTGACGGTGATGGAACAGGCCGGCCTCAATGTCGGCTTCCTCGCCTACAACACGCAGATGGCCCCGTTCGACAAGCCGGAAGTTCGCCGTGCGCTCAACATGGCGATCAACAAGCAGGCGATCATCGACGCCGTCTTCCAGGGTGCCGCGGCCGTTGCCAAAAACCCGATCCCGCCGACGATGTGGTCCTATAACGACGCCGTTCAGGACGACAAGTACGATCCGGACGCCGCCAAGAAGGCTCTCGCCGATGCCGGCGTCAAGGATCTCAGCATGAAGGTCTGGGCGATGCCGGTATCGCGTCCCTACATGCTGAACGCGCGCCGCGCTGCCGAACTGATCCAGGCCGATTTCGCCAAGGCCGGCGTCAAGGTCGAGATCGTCACCCATGAATGGGCCGAATATCTGAAGCTCTCCTCCGACGTGAAGCGCGACGGTGCCGTCATCCTCGGCTGGACCGGCGATAACGGCGACCCGGATAACTTCATGGATACGCTGCTTGGCTGCGATGCCGTCGGCGGCAACAACCGTGCTCAGTGGTGCAACAAGGAATATGACGATCTGATGACCAAGGCCAAGCTCACCGCCGATGTCGGCGAGCGCACCAAGGCCTATGAGCAGGCACAGCTGATCTTCAAGAAGGAAGCCCCCTGGGCGACGCTTGATCACTCGCTCGTCTTCGTTCCGATGAGCAAGAAGGTCACCGGCTTCTTCATGGATCCGCTCGGCATTCACCGCTTCGACGGCGTCGACGTATCCGAATAACAAGAAAAATGTAAGAATGCCCGGCAGAGCTGGGCGCAGCCGGCGGTCAGGCACCCCCTGACCGCCGGAAACTATTGGACATCTGCCATGTTGCGTTTTTTCATCGGCCGCCTTGCGGTGCTGATCCCGACATTCCTCGGCGTTTCCCTCATTGCCTTCTCGTTCATCCGCATGCTGCCCGGCGATCCCGTCATGCTTTTATCGGGTGAGCGCGTCATGGCGCCGGAACGGCACGCCCAGATCATGCACGATCTCGGTTTCGACCGGCCCATGTATGTGCAGTATTTCGATTATCTCGGAAAAGTGCTGCACGGCGATCTCGGCACCTCGATCGTCACCAAGCGCCCGGTTCTCGGCGAATTTCTGACGCTGTTTCCGGCAACGCTCGAACTTTCCTTCTGTGCCATCATCCTCGCCGTCTGTCTTGGCGTGCCCGCCGGCATCTTTGCCGCCGTCAAGCGAGGCAGCTGGTTCGACCAAAGCGTGATGGGTGTCGCCCTGATCGGCTATTCCATGCCGATTTTCTGGTGGGGCCTGCTGCTCATTATCTTCTTCTCCGGCTATCTCGGCTGGACGCCTGTTTCAGGCCGCATCTCGCTGATGTATTTCTTCAAGCCGGTCACCGGCTTTATGCTGATCGACAGCCTGCTGTCCGGCCAGAAGGGCGCCTTCGCCTCGGCCGTCAGCTACCTCATTCTGCCAACCATTGTTCTGGCGACCATCCCGCTTGCCGTCATTGCGCGCCAGACGCGTTCGGCGATGCTCGAGGTGCTCGGCGAAGACTATGTTCGCACGGCCCGCTCGAAAGGCCTGAAGCCGCTGCGTGTCGTCGGCGTGCATGCGCTGCGCAATGCGATGATCCCGGTCATCACCACCATCGGTCTGCAGATCGGCGTTCTTCTGGCCGGCGCCATCCTCACCGAGACGATCTTCTCCTGGCCGGGCATCGGCAAATGGATGGTCGACTCGGTTTTCAAGCGTGACTACGCCGTGGTCCAGGGCGGCCTTCTGCTGATCGCCGGCGTCATCATGCTGGTCAATCTGATTGTTGATGTCCTCTACGGCTTCATCAATCCGCGCATTCGTCACTAGGAGCGGTTCATGAGCACCGTCACCGTCAAAACCAGCCAGCCATCCGCTCTTGCGGAATTCTGGCATTATTTCTCCCGCAACAAGGGCGCCGTCATCGGCCTCGTGGTCTTCACCGTCATCCTGGTCGTCGCCGTCTTCGCGCCGGTCTTTGCGCCGCATACGCCGAACGAGCAGAACCGCCAGGTGTTACTCGCCGTGCCGGCCTGGATGGAAGGCGGCAGCATCTCGTTCCCGCTCGGAACCGATGCCGTCGGCCGTGATATCCTTTCGCGCCTGATCTACGGCGCGCGCTTCTCGCTCTTCATCGGCGTCGTCGTCGTCACCCTTTCGGTCGTATGCGGCGTTCTGATCGGCCTCGTCGCCGGCTATTTCCGCGGCAAGGTCGATACGGCGATCATGCGGCTGATGGATATCATCCTGGCCTTCCCGTCGCTGCTGCTCGCCCTCGTGTTGGTGGCCGTGCTCGGCCCCGGCCTGACCAATGCGATGATCGCGATTTCGCTGGTCAACCAGCCGCATTTTGTGCGGCTGACGCGCGCCTCCGTCATCACGGAGCGCGAGAAGGAATACGTGATCGCCTCGCGTGTTGCCGGCGCCGGCACCTTCCGCCTGATGTTCAAGACCATCCTGCCAAACTGTCTTGGGCCGCTGATCGTCCAGGCGACGCTCGCCTTCTCCGCCGCGATCCTCGACGCCGCCGCCCTCGGCTTCCTCGGCATGGGTGCCCAGCCGCCGACACCTGAATGGGGCACGATGCTGGCCGAATCCCGCGAGTTCATCTCGCGCGCCTGGTGGGTCGTAACATTCCCGGGTCTTGCCATCCTCATCACCGTTCTCGCCATCAATCTGATGGGCGACGGCCTGCGCGATGCGCTTGACCCCAAGCTGAAGAGGTCGTGATGCCACTTCTCGAAATTGAAAATCTGACCGTCGAATTCCAGACTTCTTCCGGTCTCTTCCGCGCCGTCGACCGCGTATCGCTTGCCTGCGACAAGGGCGAGATCCTGTCGGTCGTCGGTGAATCCGGCTCGGGCAAATCCGTTGCCATGCTGGCGCTGATGGGGCTTCTGCCCTGGACGGCAAAAATAAGTGCCGACCGCATGCAGTTCGACGGCCAGGATCTGCGGGGGATCTCCGGCCGCCAGCGCCGCAGGATCGTCGGCAAGGACATGGCGATGATCTTCCAGGAGCCGATGTCGAGCCTCAATCCGTGTTTCACCGTCGGCTTCCAGCTCGGTGAGACCCTGCGCGTCCATATGGGCCTCAACCGCAAGGAGCGCCGCGAACGTTCGATCGAGCTTCTGAACCTCGTCGGCATTCCGGCGCCGGAAGACCGCCTGTCGAACTTCCCGCATCAGATGTCCGGCGGCATGAGCCAGCGCGTCATGATCGCCATGGCGCTCGCCTGCAATCCGAAGCTCTTGATCGCTGATGAGCCGACGACCGCGCTCGACGTGACGATCCAGGCCCAGATCCTCGATCTGCTTGTGCGCCTGCAGAAAGAGCAGGGCATGGCGCTGGTGCTGATCACCCACGATATGGGTGTCGTCGCCGAAACCGCCGAGCGCGTACAGGTGCAATATGCCGGCCAGAAGGTCGAGGAGCAGCCGGTAAAGGCGCTGTTCCGCGATCCGCACCATCCCTACACCGCAGCCCTGCTCGCCGCCCTGCCGGAACGCGCCGAGGTCGGCCAGCGTCTTCCCTCGATCGCCGGTGTCGTTCCCGGCCAGCACGGACGCCCGACGGGCTGTCTTTTCGCGCCGCGCTGTGGCTACGCCACGGTCGAATGCGATCGCGGCGTCGTCCGCCAGGGGCCGGAGCTCGGGTTGGCGTTGTGCAATTATCCTTTGAAGGACGGCAAGCCGCTTGGGCATCCCGGCGTCATGGCCACTGAAACTGCAGGAGACCTGGTATGACAGGCGCTGTTCTCGAGGGCCGGGATCTCGCCCGCTTCTACACCGTCAACCGCGGTCTCTTCAAAGCCGATGCCACGGTCAAGGCGCTGAACGGCGTCAGCTTCAGCCTTCATTCCGGCAAGACGCTCGCCGTCGTCGGCGAATCCGGTTGCGGCAAGTCGACGCTCGCTCGCCTGGTCACCATGATCGAGAATCCGACAGCGGGAGAATTGCTGATCGACGGCAAGCCCGCCCGGGTCGGCGACCGCAGCCTGCGCAGCCAGGTGCAGATCGTCTTCCAGAATCCTTACGGCTCGCTCAACCCGCGCCAGAAGGTCGGTTCGATCCTCGAAGAGCCGCTGAAGATCAACACCGATCTCAACGCCGCCGCCCGCCGCCGCAAGGTAGAGGAGATGATGGCCCGCGTCGGCCTGCGTCCGGAACACCATGGCCGTTACCCCCACATGTTCTCCGGCGGCCAGCGCCAGCGCATCGCCATTGCCCGCGCTTTGATGCTGCGGCCGAAGGTGCTGGTGCTCGACGAGCCGGTTTCGGCGCTTGACCTCTCGATCCAGGCGCAGGTGCTGAACCTGTTGATGGATCTGCAGAAGGAGATGGGGCTTGCCTATCTCTTCATCTCGCACGGCCTCTCCGTCGTCCATCACATCGCCGACGAGGTGATGGTGATGTATCTCGGCCGCCCGGTCGAAACCGGTCCCGCCGCCGAGGTCTTTGCCCGGCCGCGCCATCCCTATACGGCAGCCTTGCTGTCGGCGACGCCGATCGCCGATCCCGAGCGCGAGAAGAACCGCATCCGCCTGCAGGGCGAACTGCCGTCGCCGCTTAAGCCGCCGTCCGGCTGCCATTTCAACCCGCGCTGCTGGAAGGCGCAGGACTATTGCCGCCAGGTTTCTCCCGAATTAAGTGGAGAGGGTGCCCAACAATATGCCTGTCATTTCCCGCTCGACTGAGCGGGAAAATGGAGTAATTCCAGGAAAAGTGTGAGGCGGTTGACTGAAAGGTTAGAAGCTTCAGGAGGAAGCATGCCGGATCAGCGCACGAACAAGCCCCATGCGATCATCGTCATGGGGGTCAGCGGCTGCGGCAAGTCCTCCGTCGGCGAAAAGCTCGCGGATGCCCTGCACCTGGCTTTCGTCGAAGGCGATGCGCTGCATCCGGCTGCCAATGTCGAGAAAATGTCGAAGGGCATTGCGCTGACCGATGAGGACCGGATGCCGTGGCTCGACCGCATCGGCGGAGACATCAAGGCCTCGCTTGAGAAAGGCGAGGGCATCATCGTCTCCTGCTCGGCGTTGAAGCGCATCTATCGCGACAGGCTGCGGGCTGCGGCCGGCGGCAATCTGTTCTTCGTCTATCTCGAAGGGTCGAAGGCGCTGCTGACGCAGCGCATGGGTGAGCGCAAAGGGCATTTCATGCCGGTCTCGCTGCTCGAAAGCCAGTTGGCGACGCTTGAGGTGCCGACAGGCGAGCAAGGTGTCGTCACCGTCGATATCGACGATACGGTGCAAGGCATCGCGGCAACGGCCCTCGAAGGGCTTGCCACGCTCGGCGTCACGGGTTGAAACGCTGCGGCGAATAAGCCGCAGTATCGATGAACGGCGTCTCGCCGGTAATGAGTTCGGCAAGCACGCGGCCGGTCACCGGTCCGAGCGTCAGCCCGTGATGGGCATGACCGAAGGCGAACCACAGGCCCTGATGGCGCGGCGCCTTGCCGATGATCGGCATCATGTCCGGCGTGCAGGGGCGGGCCCCCATCCAGGGTTCGGGATCGAGCCTGTCGCCGAGCGGGAAGATCGTGCGGGCAACCGCCTCGGCCCGGTCGAGCTGGACCGGTGTCTTCGGCGCATCAAGCGTTGCGAACTCCGCGCCGGTCGTCAGGCGGATGCCGCGGCGCATCGGCGCAAGGAGATAGCCACGTTCGGCATCAAGCATCCAGTTGTTGAGCACCGCATCGCCCTTGGCGGCATAATGCATGTGATAGCCGCGCTTGACGCCGAGCGGAAAGGAATAGCCGAGGCGGCGTGTTGCGAGCGCCGCCCAGGGGCCGAGCGCGATCACCGCATCGTCGGCTTCGAGCGGGCCTTCCCCGGTCATGATCTTCCAGCCGGAGCCGAACTGTCCAAACGAGGCGGCGTAGCCTGTGACGAACCTTCCGCCGAGACTTTCGAAATAGCCGCGATAGGCCGAGGTCAGCGCATGCGGATCGAGCACCGACCAGGGATCACGCCAGCGGATGCCACCGGCGAAATCGCCTGTCATGTCAGGTTCCATGCGGGCGATATCGGCCGAGGTCAGGCTGTCATATGCCACCCCGAATTCGCTCCGCCAAAGTGCGGCCTCTCCAAGGGCTTCGTCTCGCCTGGCCTGCGTGCGGAAAATCTTTATCCAGCCATCCCTGCGGATCAGCGCTTGCGCCTCGGACGCTTCGATCAGGTCCTCGTGTTCGGCAATCGAATTTTCGATCAGCGGCGCATAGGCGCGGGTGATGATTGCGTGGCGCCGGGCGTTCGAATTCCACCAGTAGCGGGCGAGAAAGGCAAGCTGGCTCGGCAGCGTGCGCAGATGGTAATGCGCATCGATGCGGTTGTTCAAAGCATAACGCAGCAACAGGCCGAGCTGCTGCGGAAAGCCGTAGGGCGCGACCCCTTCGCGCTGGATCAGGCCGGCATTGCCGAAGGAGGTTTCGTTGCCCGGATCCTTGCGGTCGATCAGCGTCACCTGCCGGCCGCGCCGTTGAAGATGGATAGCCGTCGACACGCCGACGATGCCGGCGCCGAGCACGATTGCGTTCTTCGTCATTCCTCTGCATTCCGCTTTGTTATCGCAGTGAAAATGCCCCTGCCGATACCGCGGGGCAAACGAAAAATTGCCTTCATTTCAAAATCATTGCGCTTTTCAGTGCCGTATTTTCGGCCTTCATGCGGACATAGAGGACGCAGGCGTTGAGAAGCGAAAAGCCGATCGCGTAAAAGGGGAGACCGAAGGCCAGCGGAAGGGCGGCGATCTCGCCGACGACGATCGCGTAGTTCGGATGCCGGAGGAAGCGATAGGGGCCGGATGTGACGAGCGGCGCGCCGGGCAGGATGATGATGCGCGTCGTCCAGCGGTCTTTCAGCGTCGCCAGAACCCAAAGCCGCAGCGCCTGCAGCCCCATGAACACGGCAAACCACAGGGACTCGACTGGCCTGCCTGGTGCCAGCAGCCAGAGGCCGATGATCCAGCCGGCATGCAATGCCATCATGGCGGGATAATGCTCTGGCGCAACTTCCCTCGCACCTCTGGCGAGAAGGGCGGCGGTGTTGCGTCGGGCGAGCACGAGTTCGCCAAGCCGCTGCAGCGTCACGAAGCAAAGGAGCGCGATCGACGGCCAGATCATGCCACCCTCCGGAGCGTCACGCAGCTCGCCGAGAAGCCCGGCCCCATGGCTATCATCGCAGCGCGCTCCGGCAATCCGGCGCGGATCGCCCGCTCCAGCACGAACAGAATGGTCGGCGACGACATATTGCCGTAGTCGGCAAGCACGCCGCGCTCGTGATCGAGCGTGCCCGGCGTCAGCGAAAGCGCGCTCTCCATCGCCGCCAGCACTTTGGTGCCGCCGGGATGGCAGATGAAGCGGCCGATATCTGCAGGTGTCAGGCCGTTTCGCGCCAGAATGGCGGTCACCGCCGGGCCGAGCTCCTTTTCGGCAAAGGGCGGCAGGGATTGCGCCAGCACGATGCCGAAGCCGCCGTCGTCTATCTTCCAGCCCATGATATCGAGTGTGTCGGGAAAGAGATGCTCGCCCGTCGATTCCACCTCCGCCAACCCGCCTTCGCCCGATCGCAGCACGCAGGCGGCAGCGCCGTCGCCGAAAAGCGCCGTCGCAATGATGTTCGGGCGCGTCAACTCGTCCAGCCGGAAGGCAAGCGTGCAAAGCTCGATCGAGATGAAGAGAACGACGGCGCCCGGCCGGCCTCGCGCCAGCCGCGAGGCGATCGCAAAGCCCGAGACGCCGGCCGCACAGCCGAGCCCGAACACTGGAACGCGCTCGATATCGGGCCTGAAACCCATCCTGCGGGTCATCAGTGCATCGAGGCTCGGCGTCGTAAAACCGGTCGATGAGACTGTCACGACACAGTCGACGTCCGCGGCTTCAAGCCCCGCCTGGGAAAGCGCTGAGCTTGCGGCTTCGACAAAGAGCGCGCCTGCCACCTCCGCATAGGCCTGCATCCGGTCTTGCCAGCCATGCGCCTCGTCGAACCAGGCGAGCGGCCGCGCCGCATGGCGCTTTTGAATGCCGGCGCTGTCGAAGACGCGGGCAAGATGGCGGAAATCCTCAAAACGATCGGCAAACAGCCGGCCGGAGGCTTCGACCGCTTCTTTCTGGAAAATGACATGTTCAGGTGCGGCGACGGCGAGGCTGACGAGTTTTACGGTATCGGTCACTAAAATCTCCTTGTCGTTCCCGGCGTAACGCTGAGAACACCCGGTTTCGACGATCTATTCGGCCGCGGTGGCTTCACGAAGCCGTGATTGAGAAAATAGAGAGGCTGCCGAATAAAGCGCGGGGCAGCGGTGTTTTCTCCTCGCAACGTCACTTTCGAGGAGTTTTCCGATGACGATCATGACAGTCCGTATTGCTTCCCTCTTTCTCGGCGGCTGCCTTGCCGCTTCCGTTTTCTCCGGCCCGGTCTTTGCAGCCGGCAATGACAGCAGCACGATGCCGACCTGCAAGAAGGGTGAGATCTACGATCAGAAGACCAAGAAATGCGTCAAGCAGCAGAGCGCCAACGTCTCGGACGAGAACCGCACCGACTACGCCTATTCGCTGGCCAAGACCGGCCGCTATGAGGAGGCGCTTGCCATGCTCGACACGGTCAAGGATCAGAACACCGCCGAGGTGCTGAACTATCGCGGTTACGCCACCCGCAAGCTCGGCCGCACCGACGAAGGCATTTCCTATTATCTCAAGTCTGTGAAGATGGATCCGCAATACGCCAAGGTCCGCGAATATCTCGGCGAAGCCTATGTCATCAAGGGCCAGCTCGACCTCGCCAAGGATCAGTTGAGCACCATCAAGGCGATCTGCGGCACCACTTGTGAGGAATATCAGGATCTGAACGCCGCCATCATCGACCCGTCGAAGATCTGATTGCCGGCACCGGCGGGGACAGGAAACCACGCAAAGGGATCTAAGAATGTCGGTCGCGCGCACCTCGTTTCCTGCCTATAGTCGCGCGAGAACGGAATCGCCGGTTCGTCCGGCGGTTCCCAGACAGGCAGGATCGTCGGAGGCGGCCATCGCGAGCGCAGCGGATATCAGGAGCGGCCTGACGGAAAATCTGGCTAGACTCTGGCGTTATGGTCTCGTTCTCTCGCATCAGCGCGATGTCGCCGACGATCTGGTGCAGGCGACCTGTGTTCGCGCGCTTGAACGTGCCGATCAGTTCGTCGCCGGCTCTCGGCTCGACCGCTGGCTGTTTTCGATCCTCCATTCGATCTGGCTGAACGAGATCCGTTCCCGCCGGGTGCGCCAGGGCCAGGGTTTCGTCGATGCCGGCGAGGCGCTGACCTTCGATGGCGCCCACGATACCGAAACCCATGTGATGGCCGCTCAGGTGCTGAAACGGGTGAATGCGCTGCCCGAGGCGCAGAGAACGGTGGTTTTCCTCGCCTATGTCGAAGGACTTTCCTATCGCGAGGTTGCGGGCATACTGGATATTCCGATCGGAACCGTGATGAGCCGGCTGGCGGCCGCCCGCGCCAAGCTCTCCGGCGACGAGCGGGAAGGGGGACGGCAATGAACAAGAGAGACACCATTCCCTCCGACGAGGAGCTCACCGCCTTCATCGACGGCGAACTGGCGGCCGAGGAGGCCGCGCGCATCGAAGCCATGGTGAACGAAGACCATGCTGTCGCCGAGCGGCTGGAATTCCTCGCCCGCGCCAACCTGCCTTTCGAGCAGGCCTTCGCCCCGCTTTTGTCGCAGGCCCCGCGCGAGAAGCTGGAGAGGATGCTTGCGGCCATCCCCGCGCATGAGAGCGCAAAATCCGCTGCTGCGCCGGCATCCGCCGGCCGCCGCCGCCTCCTTGGCGCACTTGCCGCCTCGCTGGTCGCCGGCATCGCCATCGACCGCGCCGTCATCGGCATGGGAGCGCGCTTTTTGGCAAAGGACGAAAACGGCGAATGGCGCGCCGTGGTCGCCGATTATATCTCGCTCTATACGCCGGAAACGCTGGCCGGCCCTGTGCCCGCCGGAGACGTCCAGGCCGCTCAGCTCGGCGCCTTCGACGAAAAACTCGGCCTGTCGCTTTCTCCTCAAGCCGTCGCGCTTCCGGGCATCGATTTCAAACGCGCCCTGCTCCTGCAATATGACGGCAAGCCGCTCGCCCAGATCGCCTATCTCGACCCGGAAACCGGGCCGATGGCGCTCTGCATCGTCCGCTCCGATGCCGGCCCCAAGGCGCCGGATGTCGAAAGCCGCAAGGGTATGAACGTCGTCTACTGGTCGAACGGCACGCACGCCTTCATGCTGATCGGCCACGCGCCCGCGGATAGGATGACGGCGATTGCAGATGGAGTACGGGGGAGGTGACGTCTGACCTTGATCAAACCGCTGCAAGGCGTTACGGTCTTGAGGTCGCCTTAGGGGTCGTCGGACCCTACGTTGCCTTTAACGAACTGCGACGGACTACTCGTTCGACCGTATCTGTCGATAAGTTATTGATGTTTGTCGATAATTTTAGACGGAGAATGCCTCTTTTCCTAGTGCTCCACGGCGTCTGCCGTTGGAGACTCTGCAGTGCTCAGATGTCCCTATCCCGGGGTGCGACGGAGTAATCCAACGTGCTGAGACCCGGTGACACCGGACGGTTGGCTGGTAGCCTAGACCGGTCACAGTCCCAGGGAAGACGGGTATGGTGAATATATAGTGAACTGCTGCAAGGTCCGTCATGTCGAAACGGCCAAATAAGGCTGATAGGCCGTGACCAAAAGGTATGTGGGGCAAGGGCAGTAGGTGAGTAGCTCCTGCCCAGCACTTGTAGGCCCCACCGGACTACGGGGTGGCACCTAACCTCGTCGTGTTCTGGAGAGAGAGGAACCGGGTAAGCCCCACGGACCCCGCGTAAGCGGTATCCCGACCGCAAGGAAGGGGGATGGTCTAGGGGGTAAAAGATGTCAGAGAAAGCGAATGCCTCCTATTAATAGGGAGGATAGGTCCCCTTGCGGGAAATGGCCGGTCCCAAAGGACGCAGACTTCTGACTGGTGTCAACGGAAGCAAAACTGACGCGATGGCAGAACGGACTAAGACGTTAGACGGCAATGCCGAACGGATAGCCCGACGACCTATTAACTCTTGGAACCAGATCAATTGGGCCAGTGTTGATATGGAAGTACGCCGGATGCAGGAGCGTATCTTCCGGGCTGCAAAGAACAGTGAGCACGCGAAGGTCAAAAACCTCCAAAAGCTCATGATGCGATCCTTCCATGTGAAAGCTGCGGCGGTCCGTCAGGTCACGCAACTCAACTCGGGTAAACACACCGCAGGTGTGGATGGCTATGTCTGTTCCACAGACGCCGAGCGCATGGACCTCTTGAAGAACGGTCTGAGTTTCGACGGGTACCGAGCCTCACCAGTGCGACGGGTCTACATACCCAAAAGCACCGGCAAGCTACGGCCGCTCGGAATACCAACTGTGAAGGACCGGGTGATGCAGGCGATTGTCAAATTCGCTCTGGAGCCAGAATGGGAGAGCCGTTTCGAGGCGAACTCATATGGTTTCAGGCGGGGACGGTCGGCCCATGATGCGGTCAAAGCTATCTGGCTGGCCGCAAATAAAACTGGCGCAAGCCAGTGGGTGTTGGATGCTGACATCAGTGCGTGCTTCGACATGATCGACCACGATGCCCTGATAGAGCTCCTCCCTGAACACTTTCATGATATCGTTCTCCGGTGGCTCAAAGCCGGAGTGGTGGAACTCGGGACGAGAAAGGACAGCGAAGCGGGAACGCCGCAAGGAGGGATCATCTCTCCCTTGCTGGCAAACATTGCGCTCAACGGGATGGAACGGCTCTTCGGGGCTGAATACCCTAGCGGTAAACCAAAACCTCCCAGAAAGCGAAGTGGTCCCAATCGCGGTGTTAATCTCATCCGATACGCCGACGACTTTGTCGTGTTTTGCCCTTCGCAGGAAGTAGCGGAACAGTACGTCCTCCGAAAGCTGGGGGAATTTCTAGCCAAAAGAGCATTGGAACTGAGCGAAGCGAAGACCAAGCTGGTCCATATCAGCGAGGGCTTTAATTTCCTCGGCTTCAACATCAGAACGATGTCAGGGAAGGTGCTGGTGAAACCTCAGAAGGAAAAGGTCTTGGATCATCTGAGACAGATTTCCACTTACCTGAGAAGCAATCGGCAGCTCCGGACAGTATCGATGGTCACGAACCTTAACCTCGTTATACGGGGTTGGTCTCTTTACTATCGCTATGTCGTCGCCAAACGCACGTTTGCGACAGTCGACAACGCTCTATGGCCCATGATCTATAAATGGGCCAAGCGCCGACACCCTCAGAAGCCGCACAAGTGGGTGGCACAGCACTATTTCAAAAATGGTGTTGGCTCCCGCCAATGGCAGCTTAATGATGGAAAACGCGGGCTGCTCAAGCACGACTTCTTCAAGATTCTTCGCTGGGTAAAAGTGAAAGGTCGAGCCTCCCCCTTCGACCCAGATCTCAGGATATACTGGGAGCTGCGTTGCAAGGAGAAGCACCTCCGAAGTCGCATTACTGCGTAGCCGGATGCTTGAGCCGTGTGTGGGGAAACTCGCTTGCACGGTTCTTAGAGGGGGGTGCCACCGCGAGGTGGTGCCCCCACTCGATGCGCCAAGGTTTTTCAATGAATATGTAAGTGATTGTGCTGACTGCCGCAACCAGAAGCAGGCGCGGATAGCGATTTTAACGTGTAGAATATTTTCGGTATCTGCCTGGATCCCAGACTTCAGTCGCGAACGACGGGCGCAAAACCTGTGCTGCCGCGATCCGCGCAAATCAGGGCGACCAGATAGGCAAAGATCGGGTCCAAGGCCTTCTGATTGAACATGATGCCAAAGCTACCGGTTATGACGTAACTGCTGACGAGCAGAAGAGCGATCGCGATGGCCAAGTCCCGGCCCGGCCCGGCTTCCTTTCGCCACGCGCCGATCACAGGTGTCGCGAGCATCAGTGAAAGCGCTGCAATGCCGAAAATGCCGGCGTCGATCCCCGCGGTGAGAAAACCATTATGGACATGCGAATAGGTCAGTTGCGGCCTTATGCTCTCGGGCAGCTCTGCCAGAACCGAAGCCATCCGGTTTTGCGGGCCATAACCGGTCAACGGGTCCTTGCTGATTGCTGACACTGCACCCTTGTACAGAGCGAGCCGTGCACTGAGAGACGTGACTTCGCCGTCGCTGCGTTCGAGCGATGCCATATTGTCCTGCAGTGCCTCGATGCGATGGAGGATCTGGCCGCTGCCGAGGGCGATAAGTCCGGCAAACAGCAAAGAGCCGGTGATGGCGAGGCTGCGCAAACTCAGATGGAAGCTGTGTTTGCGAAAATACCAGAGAAAGATGACGATATGGATGGGAATGACCAGCCACGCCGAGCGCGTTCCGGAAAGCAGGGCGCAACCTAGACCGGCGGCATATCCCAGTATGGCAATTCGTTGCTCGACGCTCTTGGGTGATTGAACGTTGAGAAGCGCGATGCCGCCGAAAAGAACCCCTATGACGCCCAGCAGCGCAGCGTTCGAAGTCCCGGCCTCCGCCCTGCCCATCAGGAACATGATCTGCAGCAGACTGAAAAGAAAGGTAACGATCATGCCGATACCTGCGCTGAGGATAAACAGCGGCACAAGGCGGCCATCAGGAGACTGGCGCATCCGTGGCAATATCAGCCAGACCGAAAAGAACGGCAGCAGTCGGAATATCCAGTCCAGTTCTTCGGAGTAGGGCGGATTGACGAATATGCTCGCGATCATCACCAGTGGGTAGACCGACATGCCAATGGCAACCAGCCGGTCGGATTTCGACAGGTTCAAGGCAAGGCTGCCCGTCGCCAGACAGTAGAGGCCCCACGCCATCGATCCGAGAAGGATGAACGAGTTAAAGTTCGGCGAAAGTCCAGGAAGGATTGCAAACAGAAAGACCGCGATCCGGTTGTTCCGATCGCGTACGCTTCCTGCCCCAATCTCGGGATAGAGCACTTCTATCTTCAGTTGTCTGAGGTATTTCACGCGCCGATCCTGACCATGCCGATGCCGTCTGGCTAAGGATCGTGATCACGCCTGTCAAGTGGGGGATTGAGTGCAATCTATGGCTTTAAGGCTCGTGGTATTCCAGCAACAGGATCTATGGGCGAAGGTGGTTTTATGACGTGGTGGAAAGCGGATGCGACGCAAGTTGGTAGAAAACACGGCGAAGGCCGCTGCCTAAAAACAATGGCTCAGGCGGCAGATTGGTCTCCGCGCCGGTGAAAGCCAGATCCAAGACCTAGCCCGTCGACGAATAGCTGTTCAAAGAAATCGAGCCCCTCTATCGTTGGTCGCGTCACGGCCTCACATATTTCCTCCGCATCGGCTGCGTCGGTTTTGCTATGCTTTCACTGGCGTAGAATTGACCTACTGGACAGTTGATCGATGATATTTCGACCCAGCCTTTGACCCGGCTTTTCAACGAAGCAGTAAGCTATTGCGGCAGCGCCTAGAGTAGCTGGAACGGCCATAAATGGACCTAGGGCGTGGAGGAAGAAAGGGTGGAGCAGATATATAGAGAAGCTGATGGTGCCCAGGTACCTTAATGCGGGGTTTGTCAGCTTGGAAACAGCACCTTCATAGTTGGCGTTCAAGAGCAGCAGTGCTGTAACAGCGGCAATTACTGGACCGCTCCAATCATTCTCCTGTTTGGCAATTAAACAGGTCAAAATCGCAGCGCTTGGCATCAAAAAAAGAGATTGGGTGCGCGCTTAGCACTATCAAACAGGCCAATACGGCTTGCTTCGAATGTCAACGCGCCTAGCAGAAAAGCGTACAGGTGCCATGAGAGCGTATATTGTCTGAACTCCAAGAATGCGCCTCCGATCTCCTCGTGCATTGTTGTGCGCAAAATCGGAATTGCGATCGCGACTGTAACGAGCGCCGCTATCTTGGGTGCGTTTCTGACTGCAATCAAAAACACTGGAAAAAGAAGGTAGAAGCTAATTTCCACAGGCACGGACCACTCCACGCCCAAGATATCGTTCGTATACTTGAGCAACAAGATGTTCGCAAAGGTGAAATGAGCCAGCCAGCTGTCGGCCGAGTGTTCTGATGGCAAATATACAGCGGCCAGCGTAATTGCTACAAAATACATTGGTATTATTCGAAAAGCTCGCTTCAAAAAGAACGAACGCCAAAAACCTTGGCATCCAACATCTTGCGGTAGTGCTTTCAGACAGAGGCAATACGCCGAAACGACAAAAAATATCGTGACCCCATATTTTCCGTGATCTACAATTGAATTTCCGATTGTGCCGAGCGAACGAAGGCCCCATCCACCCGCATGGATCATGAAAACCATCATTGCAGCGATTCCACGCAGTGCGTCGAGGTGGCCTATCCGCGTTTGGCTTCTTGCCAGCATAAATATGGCCCCCAATTGCACCATCGGTGAGCTACCCCGTTGCCGTAAGAAAAACAACAAGCAGGCGCTAATTGGCTGTGGTTAATTCACCGGTTTGGGACTGGGCACCATGAACGGTATGTGCGGAAAAAACCACCTGTCGATATCTAACTGCGCGTAACGAGCGTCTCGCGTGATCATGCCGAAATCGAACATCACTACAGAATAACAGACCAGCATGCAGGCAGCAGCGATCCTTCGCAAACCATCCTGTTAATGAAACCTTCGTTGCCAATGAGCCACCAGATCATGAGGTCTTGTCGAGTTCCATTCGACCTTCGCGTTTGAGCCGGCCAAACGAAGAACCGATCGATAGCTCGCGCTCCGCTCAGTTGACTGCTTACAGCAGCCTTCGTCTATCCAGATATCGAACTGTCGTGACTGCCAAGATATCCCAAAGAGATCGTTGCATGCCTCAGCGGCTCATTCCTGAAATGTATGGCCAACTTCGAAGACGAGGACGTATCCTACCTCACGCCACCTTCAGCAGTTCAATAAACCGACCTGTGACAGAAGCTTGGGAAAAATCCCCACTTTGGAAAAGAGCCAGCGCTGCTTCAGAGTGATCCCTCAAAAGTTTAGGGCTTTCAACGTACTGAATGAGTATGGATTCTATTTCATCGGCCATTTCAGTCGGCTTTCCGGCGCGTATCAGAAAGCCCGTTTTCCCATTCTTCACCACCTCGTTGCACCCTGCCACATCGGTAGCAAGAGACGCTACCCCACAAGCTGAGGCTTCGATCAGTATTCTTGGAATTCCCTCACCGTACAATGTTGGAAGACACACAAGATCGACTTTTCTTAAAAGGGAAGGCATGTCAGTTTCCTCACCGAGAAATGTGATGGACGAATTGTCAGCCAGTTCTGTGGCTGAATAGCCATCAGGATCCTCGGGCTCGACCATGCCGGCTACCACAAACTTAACCACCGCTTGATCAGCATACCGATCGGCCGCGATCAAAAATGCCTCAAGACCTTTGGATTTGAGTAACCTTGAGGCAAACAGAAATTTCAGCGGAAGCGTAAAGTCCTCCTGACTTTTCGCGTAGAACAGCTCCGGATCTACGCCCGCGCCCTTGATTACAGTGGAATTTTCGGGTTTTACCAGCCCTTGATTGAGAAAGATTTCGCGATCGTGTTGTGTCTCAAAGGTAAAATGAGAGCAACTCCGTGACGAAATAAACTTGAAGGCTAAACCGATCAATCGACGAGCTAAAATTGCCCGAGTCCCCATCATCCTACTGGATGGCGACATCAGCCTACCTAGTCCCGGGATTGTTATCAACAGGTTCTCGGGCCCTCTGCCGAGAGCTTTAGTCGCCAAAGCAGCTAAGCCAGAATAAATAGCAGGCTTTAGAGTGATCAAGTGGACGACTTTCGGACGCGTGCGAATGAACAGAAGAAAAGATCGGAGAGCTATGGCGCAGTCCATAATCGGGTTGAACGAAAATCGGCTGATTGGTATATGTTTTAGTTGTAATGGGAGACCCTCAATATGGGTCTCTTTGCGACCTCCGGTCGCAACTATCACTTGATGACCTTCGCGAGAGAGCCTCGCGGGAACTTCTGCTCGATGGCGAAGAAAGTAGTCGAGGTCGTTGCAGATCACTACCAAGGTGGACATTCGATTGCTATCTATCTTAGAAATTGACGGCGGTAAATGTTGTGCGCGAGCAAATTCTAGCCGTCAACGCCTACATGTTTCAGTGCCGAATACACCTTGCGTTTGCGCATTGCCATTGAATTCTGCCAGCTGTCAATGGACGCTTCCATAATCTGATCGTCCCAACTCGGCAAAGAGCAGACATGACGTCAAATATTCCGCTGACCTTTATCATCCCAACGTATGGGCGCCAAGACAAACTGGTGCGCGCCATTACCAGCATCTTGTCGCAAGACTGGCAGCCTGAGGAGATCATAGTTGTCGACGACGCGTCCCCACAGCCCCTAACTTTGCCGGCAGCGTTCGCTGAAACAGGCCGTGTTCGGATTATCCGACAGTCTGAGAATCGTGGCCCCGCCGCCTGCCGCAACGTCGGAATGCTCGCAGCCCGCACAGATTGGGTGAGTTTCCTGGACAGCGACGACTGGCTGCTACCTGGAACCCTGCAGCTACGCTGGTTTTTTTGGAAGATGCAGAGAGAAAGAGCCCGGCAAAAGGCCGCACCGTGTACGGCTGCGGATGGCGCGATCTCCAACCTGATGGGACGATTCTACGAGAACGAATTCCCCTCCCTGCGCAGCAGGCCGCAGACTTCTTCCGAGGCTGCTGGTTTTCTCCTGGTTCCTGTATAATCCTCAATCAGAAGGTAATTATGCGCGAGGTAGGCGGTGCGGACTGTGACTTGCGGCGTCTCGAAGATTATGAATGGTTTATACGCATTGGGCTTTCCGGATTTGAGCTAAAGGTGCAGAACCTCGTCGCGGCTGGAATTGAGCGAGGCAGCAATACCAATTTCGCTGCGGTCACCGTTGCAGCAAATGCAATCCGCCAGCGTATCAGGGCCTTAACCACGAGCAAGAGATTGCGACGTACGGCTGCGGCCTATCTTTTTTATGAGCAAGCAGCGTCGGCCTGGCGAGAAGGCCGGTTTCCAGCGTTCGGCACCCTCATGATGGCTTCCCTGGCAGCGCAACCGCGGCTCACTATCATCCCCATGCCTGGATGGCACGTCCACCCTGCGCCGAAGCTAGCGCTGCTTTTGTAAGAACTATGGAGCGGCGAAAAGTGGGGGATCTTTCAAAGACCGGAGTACAATCGCTGCACAGTGGCATTGAACTTCCCACAGAGCAAGCGGCAACACGGGCGGGGGTGCAAGCGCAGAGCTTCTAGGAGCACCCGGAGGCTAAGGCTATAGGCCCGGTTGCGGACAGCTCCAGATAATAATCGCATGAGAAAGTCGCACATCAACGACTCGCGACGTGCTTTAGGGTCCAAGCTGCGGTACTGTAGCCACGCGGTTTCCAACGCGTCTTCGCCTGAGAGCGAAATATAGGCATTCCGCACAACGAAGGTCGTGGCCTCTACATCCTGACGCAGGTGGATAGGAATCACATCGATCAAACCAGAGTAGATCCTATCCACACCCTCGGTTGGGTCACGCAAACCTGCCTTGCGCACGCGATGTGCAAGTCGAGCTATCAGCGTTCCTAGCTCCTGCGCTTCTCTGTGTACCGCGGACACATTTCCACCATGCATACGGTAATTTAGCAGTGGCTTCGGAAGATTGGCGATTCCGTAGCCCAATTCATTCACGCGCAGCCAGAGGTCGTAGTCCTCGCAGTGCGAAAAAGCCTTGCGGTAGCCACCTGCCGCTAGCACTACCTCACGTCGCATCATCGCCGTTGGGTGAGCGATCGGGCAACCCCGTTCAAGGAAACGCGCCGCCTCCAACTCTGTGACAGGATAATCGCTTAGCCGGATAATCGAACCTGTTTTATCCATCAGTCGGGTGAAGCTTCCCAGAACACCAAGTTGCGGCTCGGCCTGCATCCGAGCATATTGAAGCTCGAGACGCTCCGGCATGGCCACGTCATCGGCATCCATGCGCGCAATGAGGTTAGACCTTGCCCGAGAGATGCCCTCATTTAACGCAGATACAAGACCGTCGTTGGGCCGTTCAACTAGTACGATGCGGCGATCAAGAGTGGCAAGTTCTCGCGAAAGCGGACCGCTTCCATCAGTTGAGCCATCATTGATAATGATCAGCTCAAAGTCAGTGAAAGTTTGTTCGAGAATGCTTTCTACCGCCTCGCGCAAGAAGGCCTCGCCGTTGTAAACCGGCAAAACGACGCTGATGGCCGGAGTCTTGCTCATTTCAACAATATCCAGTCGTCAGGATAAAGGTCGAGAACGTTGCAAGCAGCAAGCCTGTCGGGAGCGAACCAGCGGGCTGGAGCGACCACCCACTTGTCGGGAGTGGCATTGAGCCAAGCCCCCCACCATGAATAGGAGCTATTCGCAATGATATTGTGTCGACAACGGGCCATCAAAAACATGTCTTCCCAAGGCGCGTGGGGGTCGGTCCGCACTACGTGCGCGCCGGGCACATCTGAAAACGCCTGAGCAACAAAATCCGGTTCATCGGAAAAAAGGAAATACTCGGCTTTACCTTCCAATAAAACATTTATCAGAGATACGGCGCGACGATAATAGCTCATGTCAAGCGCAGAGTGAACGCCAGAGACGGCTTTAGAGAGATAATCGCCACGGCGCACATGCAGCGAGACACTATAGGGGGTAGCTTCAATTCTTTCGGCCCATTTCTCAGCAGATTCTGTCAAAGAACCTGAGAGCTTGAACCGCGAACGCAGAATGTCTTCCACACCTTCGAAATAGCGGGGACTCTGAAAATAGCCATCGAGAAGAATCTCCCCACCTACAAGCTTTGCGAAGGCAGGGTCAAAATGAAAATGCGGCTCCCGGTAGACTTGGTCACGATAGACCGGACCGCCCTTTAGCCTCCTTGCAATACGTGTGGCGAGCGAGCTCGACACACCTCCAACCAGCGGGGCACCTCTATAAATGTCTTGCGGCACATTGAGACAGTCGAGTTGATATGACCTAATTTTGTAGGTCGCGAAAGCTGATACATCAAGCAGCAATGGTCTTCGTTGATGTTCCGCAAGGCCCAGCGCTGCTGCATATTGGAACATTTGATTACCCAGCCCACCAACCAAGCGGATAACTACCGGCCCCTGTCTTATTGGATTACCTTGCATCCGCGCTTTCTTTCCCTTTCAGTCGCCATTTTAGATATCTGAGGATCTCAAGGAAGACCTGCCACCAGAAATGGACCCTATTTCTGAAGATCTTAGCGCCAAGCACGTCCCCGATTTTCGACAGACCAGTATAAAACCTGTTGACCTCCAGTGGATTTCGAAGCGCGGGTAACACAGTGCAAACTGCGCGCCTCCGCAACGTTTGAACAAACTCCGGGTTGGAAGTCAGCAGATGCTGCCACTTCTCGTAGACAATCAGATGCTGCTGAAAAAACTCCAGTTCCCTACCGGGCCTTGATCTCCTTTGTGCGCTCTGATCATGCACCCTGATCCCAACAACTGCTTCATCCGTGAAATCGACATCACTGATGGCCGCTAGCCGAAGCCATAGATCCCAATCCTCACCGTAAAAAAGCCGCTGGTCGAAATAGCCGCACTGCTCTAAGACTTCGCGACGTACAAGCACGCTAGAGGCTGAGCCAGACAGGACGTAACTATCGACCAGCAATGGCATGAATATTGCCCCACGTTGCTTTGGTGGGACAACGTTCTTGTCCGAAAGACGATTGCCTGACTCATCTATAAAAAAATAGGAAGAATGAACAAACCCGACTTTATTCCCACCTAACCTGAACGCGTCAATCTGGAGTTCGAGCTTTCGAGGCAACCAAATATCGTCCGCGTCAAGAAACGCGACAAATTCTGAACTAGAAGCTTTGATCCCACTGTTTCTCGCCGCAGATACGCCCGCGTGCGGGAGCTGCAACCACACTATCCGATCATCGAATTTCTTCAACTGATCTACAATTGTCGATGTGCTATCGTGTGAGCCATCATCGGCGATTATTATTTTCTCCACAGTAAGGCTTTGATTTTGGACAGACTTAATGGCGTGTTCTATGTAGTCTTGCCCGTTGAAAACTGGAATAACGACATCAATGGTGGCGCGGTTCATTCAGGCGCCCCAGCCTTTTCGCGACGCGTCCACGACTCCCAGACAAAAGGATATCGCCAATCAAGTCTGTGTGTGCGCCGCAATTGTCGAGCAAGCTTTCTATACCTGCGCCTCGCGTTTGGAACATGCAAGTGAAACTGCACTTGCAGATAGCGGATCGCGGAAATGTGTCCGGTTTCAATCAAACGTTCAAGTAGGGAATATTCTCCGCCTTCGATGTTCAGCTTCATTAGATCCCAGTCGGTGACAGGGCTCTCGCGGAAGTATCTTGCAGCATCCCACAGATCGACCTGGATTTTTCGTTTTCCAGATGACTGAAACTGTCCTGAGGCATCGGCATCGAGCTCAAATTCGACCTGCATGTCCTGATCTGAGAGGCCTGCTCTGAACACAATGATTTTAGGTTCTCCAGCGAACCTATTTTCAACCTGTTCAGCAAATCTCGGAACTGGCTCGAAAATCGCGACCTGAGCGTTATAGCGGTTAACAAACTCGGCTGCGAAGTCACCAAGATACCCACCGACGTCCAAAACATTCGCGTTAAATCTTAAGGGATATTCATAACGAATTTGATCTTCCGGAAAGGAGGTTATCCAATTTTGATGCGCGCGATACGTGTCATCGGTCGCGAGCCGCCAAAAGTGATTGAATCTACGGAGGAATTTCGCTCTTCTCGCTCTAATCCCACCAGGAATCTTCTTCAGCGTGGGAGATTTCTCTAGCTGACGGATGATTTGAAATTTCAGTCGCTTTAGGGGCGTAGACGCAAATCTGCTTTCAGCTCTTAAAGTTTTGCTGTTTTTAGGAACCTGCCCGCCAGGGTCGCTGGTATGTTGACGTGCAATGCGTGCCAGAACGCCAAAAAGGTTTTGTTCGTGCATCACTCGTCGGCGAGCTTCAAGAAGTTCATCTCTGCTTCGTTCAGCAAGATCAGATTCAATGATATCTCTGATAGCTGCGATGGCTTCATTAGGTTCTTCGATATTTATCTGCCTCAGCGAGCCCTCGGAAAAATAGTCCAAGACATTCGTACAACCGTAATAAATTGGAAACGTCAGGGTCAGATAAGGATCGGCAAGTTTTTCCGTCCAGTAGTCTGGAATTGCGCAGTTTTCGAGCGAGATATGATATCGATACTCATCGAGGACATCTCGCTTGTCCGCAAAATCGACGATACCTCGACCAAAAATATCAATCTGATCCCCGAACGCCTCCTTGAGCTTTGCAACGAAGGCAAGTCTCGCTCTATGTTCTTCGGTGAAGTCCTTGTTTGACGAAACGACCGACACTAGTTTCGTCTTGACCGGGTTGTATGTCCGAAAATCCTCAAAAGACATCGGTTTATCTAGCAGCGCACCGCCAGCGGACATTGTGCCAACGTGCCAAGGCAATCCCGCTTGTGTGAAAATGCGGTTGGGATGCGGAGTTTGCCTGTCGGGTGTGATTACAAAATCGAACTGCCCAAGAAAGTCCGGATTGTACCTCTTAACGCTAGGCGGTTCAGAGGCCACAAAAATTGTCTTGGCACCTGCAGGCACAGGCTGCGATCCGCTCGGCAAAGCATCATACACCACTACGAAATCGGCATCAGTCGTCGCTACGAAGAATTCGACGCCGTCAAACGAAGCTTGCCTTTGGGGTAGCTGCCTTCGCCACGGCCAGCTTGTGTGCTGTGTGATAAATGCTAATTTGATCATGCTTTGCTCCCGGCGCAGCAGTTTGTTATGAGCCTACCCAATTCAAAATAGGAGCTACGGTTCCTGGACGACGTGAGCGCCAGTAGGGGAGTCGCTAAGTCCTCCCGCAATTTGTAGAAAAACACTGACGTGAGTATTGGCTGGCTGGGAGATCCAGCCCTGGGCATGAAGCGACGCAAAAAAATCAATTCTATACCTGTCTTCGTTCAAGATGTGCCCGGGAACGTTGGCGGTTAAAATATTTCGCCCCACCGTCAAGGTCGGCCAGTCTTGTTCCGACTTGTCGGTCGTGGTTGACCAAAATACATGTCTGCCCTGATCGTCAATAACAGCGAAGCCAAAATTCAAGAGTGGGCTCAGGCGGCGGATATCCACGTCAATCTCGACACCGAAGCCTTGGCTGCCCGCCACAGTGCGGTCTATCGTCTTTCCTGCTCCATCAATTAATCGAAACGAGCGTAGAGAGAAGAAATCAGAATCGAGCGCGCCATCTCGGTCGGCATCGTGCAGACCTTTTAGCGAACCGTGCTCCCCAAGCAAATAGCGACCACAAACATCGTGCACATCCGTACTATCTGCTTTCAATCGCCCCCGGTCCAGCCAGATGATGCGTGAGCAGAGTTGATTGACAGCATTCATGTTGTGCGACACGAAGAGCACGGTGCGACCAGCGTTGGCAACGTCCTTAATCTTGCCTAGACACTTTTTTTGGAAATCCACATCACCAACGGCGAGAACCTCGTCAATGATCATTATCTCTGGTTCCAAGTGCGCGGCAACAGAGAACGCAAGCCGCATCTTCATTCCGCTGGAATAACGCTTGATCGGCGTGTCGATAAATTCCTCGATACCAGAGAACGCGACTATTTCGTCAAAGCGAGCTTTGATTTCCTGTTTGCGGAGGCCAAGAATAGTGCCGTTGAAATAAACATTTTCTCGCCCGGTCAGTTCTGGATGAAACCCAGTGCCGACCTCTAGGAGTGATCCCACACGTCCGTTGAGTATGGCCTCGCCTGTCGATGGGGTGGTTATGCGAGACAAAATCTTCAGGAGTGTGCTCTTGCCCGCGCCGTTGCGGCCGACAATCCCAACGACCTCGCCTTCTGAGACGTCGAAATCAACACCTTGAAGTGCCCAGAAGTCATTGCTTGCGGACTCACTAACGGCGTGGCTATGCGTCGACCGAGAAAAAAGCGAGGCAACTTTATCGCGCAACGTGTCATGCTGATTTTGTACTGCGTTAAGCCGGTATTCTTTACCGATATCGTTCACGCTGATAATTGGAGGCATGTTTCAGATCCTATCAACAATTGTCAGCTCAAGCTTGCGGAAGGTCCGAAAGCCAATGATTAAAAGGAGACCTGTCCAACCCAAGAGAATCCCGTAAGCGTAAATTGAAGGAAACGGACTACCAAGTATCATCGCTCTGGCGCTGTCGAGAAGCGTCGCCACAGGGTTCAACATAAAAATCCACTGATACGCTTGAGGAACGAAGGTCACTGGATAAATAACCGGGGTCAAATACATGGCGATTTGGACAAAAAATGGTAGGGCAATGCCAACATCGCGGTAAATCGCATTTACTGGTGACAGCAGGAGTCCGATACCATAACCAAGCAAGCCGCCTGTGAGGAGAACCAAAGGCAGAAAGACAGTGTACACGGTTGGCACAACACCATAAAAAAGCATTAGCGACAGCAAAATAACGAGCGAAATTCCCAACTCGACGGCTGCGGAAAGCGCAGGCACGAGCGGCAATACTAGGCGTGGGAAATATACCTTCGTAATAATCGCCTCGTTTTTGACGAGTGAACCGGATGACTCAACCGCAACCTTGCTAATATACTGCCAGAACAGTAGGCCCGACATCACAAACACCGGATAAGGCACGCCATTACTTGGAATCTTTACAAGAAAGCCGAATACCAAAGTGAAAATCAGTGTCGTCATCAGTGGCTGAAGCACTGCCCAAGCCACACCTATAACTGACTGCTTATAACGGATCTGAATTTCGCGAACGGCAAGCGTCCAAGCTATATCTCGATTGAACCAGACATCTTTGACGTTGTCGGCGATTGTGTAGTTCGTCTTGGGACGTATTACCACTCGTTTGCGGCCGTGAGCCGTCGAGATGTCACGCATGGGTTTGGATTAGCCTTTTCAAAACGGTGTCAATATCTGTCAGCCATTTGAGCGCCCCCGGAGAGCGTTCTACGATAACCGAAACAAGCGACTCGCCGACAGTTTGTTGTGCTGAGCGACAGGTTTTACGGACTTACAGAAGGTCGCCGGCTGCAACCAATTTCCTGAGCCAGGAAACACGGAAACTCCCCGTGGCCCTACTTGGGTCGCCTGCTTCATAATTCCATTCAGTTCCCAACCAATTCGGGCATTCCATAATCGCGTTTTGACGCTAGGGCAACATAGCTTTTTTTCTAATATGAGGCGAAGCTGGAATAAAAGTGTGGAAGCTTGTCTTCCCACGCCTTCTGAGGAGGGTTTGTGTGAGTTGGCTCGGGTTGTCTGGACAGTGCCCGGCGTTTGTTAAGTGGATTTCCGCCGAGGTTACGCTGCAGCCAGCATCGGCGTCAGCGCGGTGAAGTAAGCCTGATCCGGCAGCACCTCGGGAGCACATGTTCTTTATGGCGCGTTGCCGGCACCATGTTATCGCCAACAGCTCCAAATCCTGATGGAGCGCCTAGCTCAAACAGACGCAAAACAACCACGTAATTGCCCCGGTCCGCTAGTCCTCCCCGGACAGGCTAGAGCGTTTCAAGTCTTGACGGAAGCGTATCCTGCGTTTTCGAAATAGTTTGCACATTCGTCTGGCTTGATGGTTTCACTGAGGTATCCCAGATGGCGCCAAGTGTCCTCGACGGTTCGTTTTTGGGCCTGTCGCATCCAGTGCTTGATCTCGGCAAAAGCCTGCTCGATCGGATTGAGATCGGGAGAATATTTCGGCAGGAACCATAGTCTGGCGCCGGCCGCCTTGATGGCATCGCGAATGGCCTTGGCCTTATGGGAGCCGAGATTGTCGAGAATGACGATGTCACCGGGCTTGAGGGTCGGGATCAACTGCTGTCGGACGTAGGCGTCGAAACATTCGCCATTGATCGGGCCATCGAAGACGCAGGGTGCGGTCATCTGGTCGCAGCGCAAGGCACCGAGGAAGGTGAGCGTGCGCCAGCGGCCATGGGGTGCAAAGCCGCGCAGCCTTTTGCCTTTCGGCTCCCAGCCGCGCAACGGCGCCATGTTGGTGCGGATCCAAGTTTCGTCGATGAAAACCAGCCGCTTTGGATCGAAGCGACCTTGCCAGGCCTTCCAACGTGCTCTGCGCCGGGCAACGTCGGCCCGGCCTTGTTCAAGGGCGAACAGCGTTTTTTTTGAAGCTCAGGCCTTCCCGGCGCATGAATTGCCAGATGGCATTATGGGAGACGATAACACCGTGAGCGGCCAGTTCGTCCTTCAGCCGATGCAGCGTCAGGTGTGATGTCTGTTCGATCCGTTCCAGGATGAAGGCGCGATGCGGCTCAAGCATCCGTCGACGATGACCGCCCATCTTGCCGGGGGTCACACTGCCGGTTGCCCGATAACGCTGAGACCACTTCACAACAGACGACACGGCAATGTCGAACCGATCCGCCACCACCCGGCAGCTCTGACCGGCCGCAACTGAAGCCACTACACGTTCACGAAGATCATTCGAATAAGGTCGCGTCATGGAGGCTGGCCTCCTACTCCAGCAACCATCTTGAATCATAATTCTGCCGATTTGAGAATCTGGAGGGTTCTGTGAGGTCCGGGCGCTGTGCGTGCGGCATTCACTGATCGGACCTCATTGAAGCCGGATTGAGCGAAGGCGCGGGTTGTTTGGCGCTATGGGGATTTAGCCGAAGCGGTGGATGGCGTTTTGCAGGGTTGAGCCTTGCCGGAGCCCGTGGACAGGTATGGAAGGAGATTCTTGCCGGTATTTGCGGTGTCTTTGACGCGCCTGTCGGCTGGTTTGCATCGACCGAAACGTCGCTCGGGCACGATTGGCCAAAGCACTCGCACCGCGGCTCTTCGGCATGCCGACGCTGATCGTTGCAATGATGGCGCGCGTGGTATGATCATGAACTGTCGTTCCATGCTGGCCGACGTACCGGCTGGAGCGGGGTCCACGCGCCGATGATCGTCATGGTTCCGCCGCAACAGGAGCAGCGGTGCAGCAAAGGTGGTGGCTTTGTGTCCGGTTCTTCGACCGGGTGTTCCGGCGGCGGGACGTCGAGCAGGCTTCGGCACAGGTCCAGCTTCAGTTGCCGATGGCCATTGGCAAGCAGGCCATAATGACGAATGCGGTGAAAGCCGTCCGGAACGGTGTGAAGCAGGAAACGGCGGATGAACTCGTGGGCATCGAGCGTCATTACCTTTTGCCTGCCGCCCGTTCGATAGTCCTTCCATCGGAATGTGACTCGATCGCCATCGATGCTGACGAGGCGGGAATTGGAGATGGCAATGCGATGGGTATAGCGCCCGAGATAGGCCAGCACCTGTTCGGGTCCGGCAAATGGCGGCTTGGCATAGACCACCCAGGCGACACGCCGCGTTTCTTTGACAATGTGATTGAACGCCGCCGGATTGGCCAGGCCGGCGATATCGCCAAAGAACCGAAGCTGGTCCAGGTCGTAGGCCTGCTTCAGCTCTTCAAGAAACAACCGCCTGAACAGGGATGACAGAACGCGCACGGGCAGGAAGAAGTTTGCCCGGCAGGGAACCCAACGGGACTGGTCCGCCGACAATCCGCCGCCCGGCACGATGCAGTGGATATGAGGGTGAAAATGGAGGTTCTGTCCCCAGGAGTGCAGCACCGCGATGAAGCCGATCTCTGCACCCAGATGCCTGGGATCGGCAGCAAGCTTGCGCAACGTCTCGGCGACGGCGCGAAACAGGATCGTGTAAACGGCATTTTTGTTCTGGAAGGCAATTGCGGCGATCTGCTGCGGTAGGGTGAAGACCACGTGGAAATAGCCGACAGGCAGAAGGTCGGCCTGTCGGGCAGCAAGCCAGTCACGGCTCGCCTGTCCCTGGCACTTTGGGCAATGCCGGTTGCGACAGGAATTATAGGCGATGCGGAACGCCGCGCAGTCCTGACATTGCTGGACATGCCCGCCCAGGCGAGCGGTCCGGCACATCTCGACCGCACTCATGACCCGGCGTTCGACACGCCCGAGATGGGTGTCGTGGGCTTGACGATATCTTTCCCCGTGGCGGCGAAAAATATCCGCCACCTCCAGTCCCGCCGCCATGGCGAAACTTGCTCAGCTTGGCGGCACCACCTCCAGCGTCAGTCGGTCGAGCGGGCTGGTCGTGCTGCGGATCAGGGTATTGGAAACCTTCGTGTAGCGTGCCGTGGTGGACAGATTGTTGTGGCCGAGCAAAACTTGGATGATGCGGATGTCGGTTCCGCTTTCCAAAAGATGGGTGGCAAAGCTGTGGCGCAGCGTATGCACCGTTACCCTTTTGTCGATGCCGGCCGCGGCGCACGCCGAACGGCAGGCAGAATACAGAACCTGGACGTCGATGGGCTTGGTCTCGTCCCGACCCGGAAACAGCCAGACCTCGGGTCTCGCCAGCCGCCAATAGACCCGCAGGATCGCGAGCAACTGCGCTGACAGCATGACGTTGCGATCCTTTCCGCCCTTGCCATGCTCGACGCGGATGATGCCGCGTTCGCCATCAATGTTGCGGACCTTGAGATGGACAGCTTCCGAGGCGCGCAGCCCCGCCGCATACGCTGTCGTCAGTGCGGTACGGGTCCTCAGGCTTGGAACGGCTTCCAGAAACCGCACGATCTCGTCGCCGTTGAGGATCGTCGGCAGCTTGGCCGGTGTCCGGGCATAGGCAATGCGCTCCGGTATCTCGCCATGACCAAGCGTGACGCCAAAGAAGAACCGCAGGGCACAAACTGTCTGGTTCAAGGCTGGCCATGATAGGCCCGATGAAACCAGATGCACCTGAAACGCGCGCACGTCTTCCAGTCCAAGACGGTCTGGCGATCGCCCGAAATAGCGCGAGAACTTCGTTACCGCATGTAAATACGATCGTTGCGTTGCTGGCGAAAGATTGCGGATCGTCATGTCATCGATCATGCGCCGGCGTAGAGGGCTCATCTCCGTCATCGTCATCTCCTGATTGAAGGTTGGGCAAAACAGCCCATTCCTTCAATCAGGAGCGCTTCATGCAATCAGATCCTCCAAATGCCG
This sequence comes from Rhizobium sp. F40D2, assembly GCF_051810745.2. Taxonomy (NCBI): domain Bacteria; kingdom Pseudomonadati; phylum Pseudomonadota; class Alphaproteobacteria; order Hyphomicrobiales; family Rhizobiaceae; genus Rhizobium; species Rhizobium sp. F40D2. The sequence goes on along the minus strand of NZ_CM131436.1, from coordinate 759,507 downwards.
CGAAAGCGGCTTCGTTCAATCCCTGCCGATTCCGATAAGCGATGAACCGCTCTAGTCACCTGTACTGTGTACTGGGCCTCGCACTCGAAGACCGTGCGTGATTAGAACTCGTAACCAAACAAATCCACGTCACGCGCGTGCCGATGGGCAATGCGTTCCGCATCTTCGTCCGTGTAGGCCAAGCGATAGTCCTCGGTCTCGCGGGAGGAATTGACGCGCTCGCCGAAGGCAATGTTCAGCCTCAAGCGGTATTTTGCCCGCAGCAGCTTGAGATCGTCCTCAAGTTGCTCCTGTCTCAAAACGTTTTCGATCGCCAAGGTGCCATTCTCATCGATGATCCAGTCGCTAACCTGCTTCCTCATGTAGTCGTCTTTCGAGCGTTCCGCATCAACGTCGTCGAGCCATTTGAGATAATCCGAAAAACTCAGATCCTTGATTTGGCGGTGCTCCACAGCCATGCCCGAAGCTTTCGCATCCGTATCCTTGGACACATAATTGTACCACGATAAATGCCAGTCCCAGGGATTGCGGACGACGGTGAATAGCACGTAGTCGTGAAGGTCTTGTCCCCGTCCGCTAAAAATATCCCGGTACTCTAGATAGGTTCGGTGACCTCTCGCCTCCTCCCATTGGATTGACGGACACGCGAAGCGGCGCTCGCCGAACGCCTTTTCCACGAAGCTTCCGCCGCACTTGGGCGTATGAATGAAGATCATCTTCAGGCCTAGGCGGGGGGAGAGGCTTTCAATGAAGTTTCGCTGGATTTTCATGCGTCTGGTCCTGTCTTACGAGCGCGTTTGCCCGCGTGTAGAATAATCTTGCGATCGAATATTTTCTCATGCCGGCCGTGCAGAGAACTGTTCATTTTCTGCAGCCTTATTCCCTAATAGGTACCAGTTGTCGCTCCGCGGAAAAAGATCACCGTACGTCAATTACCACTCAGAACCGACCCGGCGGGGGTGTGGATAAAAACTTCGACTCGTTCTATGCCATAACGCCAAGGCCTTTCGCCAAGAAGCCGTGCGCCTTACATGCGGTCTCGGCGTGGCTTGCTGCTGGCGACGAAGTGCGGATTGGCGAAATCGGCATCAACGGCCTGATTCCGCTTGCCGTATGTGAGCGCCTTGCCATTAAGGCAGGTAACCGATCCACCTGCTCCAAGGAGAACGGCGTGTCCCGCCGCGGTGTCCCATTCCATGGTCCGCCCGAGTCGAGGATAGACGTCGGCTTCACCTTCCGCCACTAGGCAGAATTTCAATGAAGACCCGACAGACACCGTAGCGCGTACGCCCATCCGCCCGAGCCACGTCTCTGTCGTCGGATCAGAATGCGAGCGGCTGGCGACGGCAGTCAGTTCCTCACACTTCCCCCGCACTTTAACGGGTGAGCTGTCGCCGCGACGACCGGACGCGTCAATCATGCGTTTCTGTGCAATTCGTCCGCTGCCCAGATACAATTTGCCAAGGGCCGGAGCATATACAACGCCCGCCGAAGGAATGCCGTTTTCGACCAGGGCGATATTGACGGTAAACTCGCCCCGCCTATTGATGAATTCCGTTGTGCCGTCGAGCGGATCCACAAGGAAGAACCGGTTGCCGAGTTCGCTTGGTAGTCGCCCGCAAGAGCACTCCTCCTCCGCAACAATAGGAATGAGAGGATATCGAGTGCGCAAACCGTCGAGGATGATCGCTTCTGCACGAGCATCGGCCTCGGTCACCGGCGAAGCATCGGCTTTGCTACGCGATTCAATTTCGCCAGCATAAACAGACATGATGACCTTACCTGCCAGCAAGGCCAAATCCTCGAGATCATCCAAAAGGTCACGCACCCAATCAGCCTCTTTTCGTCAGGAATTCAACGATCTGAAGTGCCATATCGTCAATGTCCCGATTGAGTGTTTGAACGTGGATGTCGGGTTCCGCCGGAGGTTCATAAGGCGAGTTGATCCCGGTGAAGTTTTTAATCTCGCCGGCCCGTGCCTTCTTGTACAGACCCTTGGGATCTCTGCGCGCGCATTCCTCAATTGGCGTATCAATGAAGACTTCTAAGAACTCCCCGTCCTCCATGAGATCTCGGGCAAGCCTCCGCTCTGCGGCGAAAGGGGAGATGAAGGCAACAAGCACGATCAAACCGGCGTCAACCATCAACTTCGCAACCTCAGCCACCCGACGGATGTTTTCAACGCGGTCTTCCTGGGTGAAACCAAGATCGCGGTTCAATCCGTGCCGCACGTTATCTCCATCCAAGAGGTAGGTATGTCTGCCCTTTGCATGGAGAATTGATTCTACTCGATTTGCGATCGTGGACTTTCCGGATCCCGAAAGGCCTGTGAACCACAAAATGGAGGGTTTCTGCGCCTTCATTTCCGAGCGCTGTTTTTTGGCGAGACTGGTTGATTGCAGGTGGATATTCGACGCCCGCCGAAGCGGGAAGTCGATCAGACCCGCGCCAACAGTGGCATTGGTGAACCGATCAAGAAGGATGAAGCTGCCGGTAGTGCGATTTTCTCTATAGGCATCGAACACAATCGAGTTCGACAGAGAAAGATTGCAGACACCGATGCCGTTCATTGGAAGCGATTTCGCCGCATCATGGGCGAGGGTATTGATGTTCAGTTCGTATTTTAGATTCGTGATGCTGACACTCACGGTGTCTGTCTCCGTCCGTAGAATGTAGCTACGCCCAGGTATCATCGGGCTATGATCGAACCAAATCAAATGCGCCTGAAACTGGTCGGCCACATGCGGGCGGCTGTCAGGCGACACCAGAATGTTTCCCCGAGAGACATCGATTTCATCATCAAGAACAAGGGTTACCGCATCGCCTTCACGCGCTTCCTCGCGAAGGCCGTCTTTCGTCACGATCTGCTTGAGTCGCGAACTCCGGCCAGACTTCGCGACCACCAGCGCATCACCGACGGTGATTTTGCCCGAGGCGACCTGTCCTGCAAAACCTCTGAAATCGAGATCGGGGCGAACAACAAGTTGTACAGGAAAACGAAAGGGCCTGCTTTCAACCGCTGGGTCGATGGAAACGGTATCGAGTTGCTCAAGAAGCGTTTTGCCCAAATACCACGGTGTATGTGCCGATCTCTCGACAATATTGTCTCCAACCCTGGCGGATACCGGAACTGTGCAGATTGACTCAGATCCCAGACCCTCTACGAACTGGTCGTACGCGGATGCGATCGTCCGGAAGCCAGCCTGATCGTATCCTATCAGGTCCATCTTGTTAACGGCCAGAATAACGTGCCGAATTCCAAGCAATGCCGCGATATACGTATGCCGTTTTGTCTGCGTGAGGATGCCTTGGCGCGCATCCACCAGCACGACGGCCAGATCCGCCGTTGATGCGCCCGTCGCCATGTTTCTGGTATATTCTTCATGTCCCGGTGTGTCCGCGACGATGAACTTCCGTTGCGCGGTCGAGAAGAACCTGTAGGCGACGTCGATCGTGATACCCTGTTCCCGCTCGGCCTCGAGTCCGTCTAGCAAGAGGGCGTAGTCCAGTTCACCGTTCGCGGTTCCGTGGCGTTTGCTATCGCTCGTGAGGCTAACAATTTGATCCTCGTACAACGATTTTGTCTCAAGCAACAGTCTCCCGATGAGGGTCGATTTTCCATCGTCAACGGAGCCGCATGCTAGGAAACGTAAGAAGCTTTTCCGTTCTTGCTGGTCGAGATAAGCCTTTAAATCGGGGGTCCCGTATTGATTTGCAATTGAGGTCATCAGAAGTATCCCTCACGCTTCTTCTTCTCCATCGAGTCTGCCTCATCCTTGTCAATTAGGCGCCCCTCCCTTTCGGAGGAATGAGTTACAAGCATTTCCTGCACGATCGCCTCGAGGCTAGCCGCGTCTGATTCAATCGCGGCTGTGAGTGGGTAGCATCCCAATGATCGGAAGCGTACCATCCTCTCTACTACCTGGCGGCGCATTTTCTCCGGCATCCGATCGTCATCCTGAAGAATGAGCAGGCCATCCTTTTCCACAACCGGTCGCGCAGCGGCGAAATAAAGCGGGACGATCGGGATGGCTTCCCGCATGATATATTGCCAGACGTCCAGTTCAGTCCAATTAGACAGAGGGAATACCCGAATCGACTCCCCGGCATTCACCTTGGTATTGTAGGTCTTCCACATCTCAGGACGCTGTTTCTTGGGATCCCAGCTGTGTTCCTGATTTCGAAATGAAAATATCCGTTCCTTGGCTCGCGACTTCTCCTCATCGCGCCGGGCGCCGCCGAAGGCCGCATCAAAACGGTACATATCTAGGGCTTGTCTCAGGCCGAGCGTTTTCCAGACATGGGTGTGGTGGCTTGAACCATGAACGAACGGATCCACGGCGTCGCTGAGGCCATCCGGGTTGATGTGCACGATCAGGTCGAAGCCCAGCGTCTTCGCCGTCTGGTCACGAAACTCAATCATCTCGCGGAATTTCCAAGTGGTGTCGACATGTAGGAAGGGGAAAGGGGGCCTCGCGGGGTAAAAGGCTTTGTAAGCAAGATGCGTCAGAACGGACGGAATCTTTCCCGATCGAGTAGAGCATCACCGGCTTCTTGCAGGTAGCCGCAACCTCACGAAGCACATGAATGGCTTCTGCTTCGAGCCTGTCTAAATGTGAGGCCTGGGTCACAAGAACTTCCTTTTGACGAAACGAAGACCGCTCTCCCTAGCTCAATAGCCTCCATGGGTCAAAGAACTATGTAAGCAGAGCGCAACCCTGATTTGCTCGTATCCAGTCGTCATGACTACTGCTGGCACACGCTAACCGTGGTCTCTCTCGTCAGCATCGCCGGCTGTTGCCTTCATGGGCACGTAACCAGAGCGAACAGTTAGGTACATTGTCACTGCTCTACGGCCAGGATTCTCGGTAGATATCCACCAAGGCCAATAGAACAAGTCACGTGATATTGATGTTCTGCAGATCGTTTGCTAAGCGTTTCAGCACGTCGGAGGCAGGCAGACTTGCAGATGCAAAAGAACGATGAGCTTCACTTCCTCACAGGCATCCGGGGGTGTGCGGCCACAGCTGTGATGGCGACACATGTCGCGGCTGCCTTCCTGCCCAACCTGCCTTATTGGTTGGAGTATTTGCTCTTGCTCGGCCCAAGCGGCGTCATCGTGTTTTTCGTCATATCGGCGTTCTCGATAAGCCTGTCGCTGGAGCGAGCCTTTTCTCCGGTGAGCTATGCCATCAAGCGCCTCTTCAGGATAGCTCCTGCATATTACGTGATGTTGATGGTTGCGTTCTCACTGGGTGGGTCGTACTGGGCAGAGCATTTTCATGCGAAGTTCGATACCACAAGTTTGCTTCTGCATCTGACATTCCTGAACTGGTTGGACGTCACGCAGGCTAACAATGCTATTGGCGTTGAATGGACGCTTAGCATTGAAATGCTATTTTATCTGCTATTGCCACTCATGGTGAACATCTCCCGGAAATCACTAGGCCCGCTTACGCTATTAGCAGCATCGTTGTCGTTGCTACTTTTCCTTCCGCACGCCGTAGAGCCGCCTGAGGCTTGGTTGTGGTCTCCGATACCGTTTTCCATCTGCTTTGTGGCCGGCGTTGTTGTCTTCCGATACTGGGAGATATGCAGCTCGTGGACAGTTTTCCGAGTGGGTGCTCTTGTGCCAGTGGTAATTGCTGCAGCGGTTGCGCTGGCTCCGCAGATATTTGAGCAGCGGATACTCGTGTGGACCGTCCTCACCAGCGTCCTGATCTGCTCTGGTCGGTCATTAATAAGCAAGCTTCTGTTTGAAAACCGCATTGCCGTTTATCTCGGAAAGATGAGTTATTCGCTTTACCTGGTCCATCCGGCTGCCATTATCGTTGCAAGGCATTTCTCTTCCGGCTGGACAGCAACGGTATTGACGATCCTTGTGACCTCGGTAGGGGCGTTCGCCTTAAATAGATGGGTGGAGGTGCCGGCAAAGAAGCTTGGAGGCACGCTCGCCAGATCCTCGACACTGATGAAAATGGGAGACGCTCCACAGTCCGCAAACTAGGGTCAGGCGATTTCTGGTAGTTCGGAAAGAAATTCCGCAGCGGCGGGTTGAGGGCGTTCACCCGCCTGCACCTTTTGCCGGTCCCGCGTCAACCGAAGAGATCGACGATGCTCATTTCGCCGGCCTTGCCACGGTCACATGGGGGTTGCACTCGTTCGGTCGTTTCCATAAACACGATCCGATGCTTGTATCGAAAGACGATGTGAAAAAATGACGAAAACTGCGCTTATAACCGGGGTGACTGGTCAGGATGGTGCCTATCTCGCCGAATTGCTTCTGAGCAAAGGCTATACGGTGCACGGTATCAAGCGGCGGTCTTCGTCTTTTAATACCGGCCGCATCGAGCATATCTATCAGGATCCGCATGAGGTACATCCTCGCTTCATTCTCCACTATGGCGATATGATCGACTCGACCAACCTGCTGCGGATCGTGCAGCAGACGCAGCCCGATGAAATCTACAATCTTGCCGCACAAAGCCATGTGGGTGTCAGCTTCGAAACGCCTGAATATACGGCGGATGCCGATGGCGTCGGGACGTTGAGGTTGCTCGAAGCGATCCGTATCCTGGGACTCCAGGAAAAAACCCGATTCTACCAGGCGTCGACCTCGGAACTCTACGGTCTTGTACAGGAAGTGCCGCAAAGCGAAAAAACGCCCTTCTACCCGCGCTCTCCCTATGCCGCCGCCAAGCTCTATGCCTACTGGATCGTCGTGAATTATCGCGAGGCCTATGGCATGCACGCATCCAACGGCATTCTTTTCAATCACGAAAGCCCGCTTCGCGGCGAAACCTTCGTCACGCGCAAGATCACGATGGCGGTGGCTGCCATCCATCTGGGGCGGCAGGATAAGCTCTTCCTCGGCAATCTCGACGCCAAGCGTGACTGGGGCCACGCACGTGAATATGTCGAGGGTATGTGGCGCATGCTGCAGCAGGACAAGCCGGATGACTACGTCTTGGCAACGGGCGAGACGACGAGTGTCCGCCAGTTTGTCGAGTGGGCTTTTGCCGACGTGGGCATTGCTTTGGAATGGAAGGGCTCCGGCGTCGACGAAAAGGGTTATGACTCCGCGTCCGGTGCCTGCCTTGTGGAAATCGACCCGCGGTATTTCCGCCCGACGGAAGTCGACCTTCTGCTTGGTGATCCGACCAAGGCACGTCAGAAGCTGGGCTGGCAGCACAAGACCCCCGTTCGTGAGCTCGCCGCCGAAATGGTGCGCGAAGATGTCAAGCACTGGAAGGCCCTGAACAGCCGGAAAGAGATTTGAGTGTACGACTTGTCCAACAAGAAGATCTGGGTTGCCGGTCATCGCGGTATGGTCGGCAGTGCTCTTGTGCGCCGGCTTCAATCCGAAGACTGCAACGTCATCACGGCCACGCGCCGTGAGGTTGACTTGAAGCGGCAGGACGAGGTCGAGAAATTTGTTGAAGCAAACAGACCCGACGCGATCATTCTCGCGGCTGCCAAGGTTGGCGGTATCCTCGCCAATGACAGCTATCCCGCAGAATTCATCTACGACAATCTGATTATCGAAGCGAATATCTTCGAAGCTGCCCATCGGGGCGGAGTGGACCGGCTGCTGTTCCTGGGGTCGAGCTGCATTTATCCCAAGCTTGCCCCGCAACCGATTCCCGAAGAGGCTCTGTTGACCGGTGAACTCGAGCCGACCAACGAATGGTACGCGGTCGCCAAGATCGCCGGTATCAAACTTGCGGAAGCCTATCGTAAGCAATACGGCCGCGATTATATTTCGGCCATGCCGACCAATCTCTATGGCCCGGGCGATAATTTCGACCTGAATTCCAGCCACGTGCTGCCGGCGCTTATCCGCAAGGCGCACGCTGCGAAACTTCGCAAAGACCCACACATGATGGTCTGGGGCACGGGAACTCCGCGCCGGGAGTTTCTGCACGTCGAAGACTGCGCCGACGCTCTGGTGTTTCTTCTTAAGACATATTCGGGCTCGCAGCACGTCAATGTCGGCTCGGGGACAGATCTCGAAATTATCGAATTGACGCGTTTGGTCTGCCGCGTTGTCGGTTACGAGGGGGAGATCATTCACGATCTTTCCAAGCCCGATGGCACGCCGCGCAAGTTGATGAGCAATCAGAAACTGCAGGACATGGGCTGGAAGCCGCGCATCTCGCTCGAGGACGGAATTGCAGCCACTTACGCCTGGTTTCTGGAGTTCGAGAATACGTCCGACCTACCGGTCTGATATCAGGCCGGCGAACCAGCATTTATTCCTGCGTCGATCTCCGCGACACAGAGGGTGTCGCAGGGCTGGCGCCTGGGCAACATGCGAGTGAGGGTGTGATCCATCAGCCCATTGCAGGCAGGCGTTTCCTGTCCATTTCCAGAGCCGCTCGAACACGGAAAGCCGCGCGGGAAATCTTCTCCGCCTGGATTCAATAATGTTTGACCAGCGAAAAATATTTGGCTGGGGAACCTGGATTCTCACATAATTTCAATAGCTTAGCGGAAAAGCTTTGAAATTCCCTCTGTTTTCCCATCGCGAGCGACCATGGATGCCACCTTTGTGCCCTGGCTTAGGGCCTCAGTCAACAGGAGGCTACACCGGAAATAATTTCCGCGTTCGGGCGCGAAGCTGTGATTTAGCCATCGCCTTGCGAACCACGTAAATTCCTCCTCACACTTTGCGTCCTTCGGCGTTCCAGAGGTAGTCGGCAAGCGCCTTCAAGCGAGCGGTATCGCCATCCGGAACGACGCGCCGGTTGCTGACCGAATGTGTCGTGTCGAGCGCGGAAGGCGGATGCAGTCTTCTCCAAGAACACTGTGTAGAGAAGATCTTTCTCATACAGACCAATGCCATTGGCGAAGCGGTAGAGGGCTTCTGCCAGTTAACCGCGACGCTAGATTTTGGATGTCGGCCAAGCGAACCCGAAGTTACATTGGCCGACGTAAAAGTGGCGATGGAGAAAATCCAAATCTTGTTCCCACTCACGAATCGCATCCTCCCGCGACCCGTCTTTCCGCCGCTTGCTGTTCCTGCAGAACGCCGCGATCGACACGGCCATCTTCTGGAGCCGGACAGACGATCCGTTCGGGCCCCATTCCAACATGTACGCACGGTCGAACACAGGTGGCAGTGTCGCCTCAAACACACGGCGCAAGATCGCCTGCCTGACCTGAGCGGGCTCGCCGTGGGTGTGGCCCACCCGGTATTCAAGGTAGGACAGCATGCCCTCGGACTGCGACTTTTCGAGCCCTAGCCGACCGTTGCCTCCATTGGCGACCGTTGTCGGCCACTTGAAGATTTTGGCGTTGGTGGTCGATGATCCGCGGCGTTCCCATTCCTTTGTAACCTTTACAACGGCAGCTTGCGCGCTGGCATGGCTTGTCTTCTGCTTGGGATCTCCAATAATTCGAAGCGCGTTCTTCCAGAGAATCAGAAGATCCGGCATTGACATTGTGTCCAGGTTGCCGGGCACACGGGACTGCCCGCTAATCCGAGCGACGGGAAGCTCACGCTTGTTGTTCGCCTTCGGCGCTGTAGGAGAAGCCTGCGGCTTCGGAGGCTTTGGAGGCTTCACCTTCGGTTCTTCCATCACGGGAAGTTTGACCTGTCCGGATTTCAAACGGCTCGCTACATCGTAGCCGAGGTGCAGGAGCTTTCCCCGACGCTCGACGAGCTTTTCGTTGACCAGTTTCGTCAGGGCGGAGGCGAAGGTACGCTGATAGCTCGGCTCCCCCGTTGGCGTGCCATCTGTTTTCGCGTGGGCAGGTGGGTAACCTAGGCCCGAAGCCACAACGGCTCCAAGCTCATGGTAGCCCAGAACCTTTCCATTCAATTCTCTGACGATAAGGGACAGTACTGAGGCGATCGGCGGAGGCGCGGGGGTAAACGACCCCTTCGCGGTTGCAGACACATCGGACTGTTGCGACACGGAAACGTTCGATGAGCTGGCCGGAGAACCGACCGCTGGCGCGGATACTCCGCCAATGTTGATTGCAGGCATTCCAAGAAGGGTGACGCGGCCAGAGGCGGAGATGTCAATGTCCAGATGAGGATGATGCTCGCAATAGCTTGCCACGGTGCCGTTTTTCTTCATCGCGGCAGCAAAGGTGATCATGTCGTACCAGCGGACAGCCCGCTCGCCATAAGGTAGCTCCTCATCCAACGATAGGCGAACGGCACTGCCGATGGCAGATGTAGCTGCCGCGCGGCGCAGTTCACATATCAGCCTTTCATGAGCGCCACTTTGCGTGCTGCAATCGCCATCCGAATTAATGCCAATGCCACCCATCTAGCCTCCCGACCGAGCATTAAGTATCAATACAACATACGGGCCTGATCTATTGCTATCTTGGTTGACGACATCTTCACACTTAATTGATTTTATGCCGATGACGTCTGATTTACCAAGTCGAGCTGCCGCATTTAGAAAAGTTGTTAAGTTCTTGGCCATGGAAACTGCCGCACGAAAGGCCGGCGCTGCTGGCGGTGACATCCCAGGTTCACTTGAACTGGCTCTCACCCGCGCGCCTGATGACCTCCTTCATGAGCTGCGCAGTTCTTGGGGGCTGAACCGATCGGGTCCCATCTGGGTCGTTGGCCGGGTACGGGGCAAGTCCCTGACGGATGGGCGCGAACTGTGGTTTCTCGAAGACATCGAGCATCCGGAAAGTGGCGCAGGTCTTCTATACCCGACACTTCCAGGCGTGCAAGGTCGCGACGACCCTGAACCATCTGCCGCATTCATCCCGCCGGGCCCGTCCCGTAAAGTGATAGGTCTGCGTGACGCTGAGGCAGGCAAACAATGGGCCGTCGCCGAACTTGAGCTTTCATCTCTTACTGAACGCCGAAAGCGCCGAAATCCATGGCTCCTCAACGTACGCTCGGGCACAATGCGGCCTCTGGCCGACCTTCCGGCCGAATGGCAGGTCGCAGTATCCGGCTCTGAAGCCGTGAGACGAATCTCTGCCTTGGCGCGGCATGAGATCGAGAACCACGTCCGCAAGGTTGTCCTGCAAGAGGACGAGGAACTAGGCCGTCGGCATGCGGACAACGTTGAGACGCTAAGCAGGCTGGATGCGGATCGACGCCAGGCACAGGATGATGCTCGTGCGGCCAGGGCCAAGATTGAGGCGGACCTCGCCAAGCATCGCCAACGCCGCGACGAAGCTGAACGCAGTGCCGCAGATCTGCAAGTCCAGCTTGGCATCGAGCAAGAGCGGTTTGCCGCCTACAAAAGCACCGTGGAGCAGGAGAAGCAGCTTATGGAAATCAACTATCGCCGGCTGACGGATCTGCTCACCGAGAAGGGCAATCGGCTCGTTGCCCTGGGACTGGCCGATGCCGAAGACGTTGCTGCGCTCATGCCCCAGATGACGAGCCCGGAAGACGAGCGATCTGGCGTAGGTTTCACTGACGCCCTTGCCAATGATTATGCCCGCCTCGCGCCATTGCTCCAAAGCAGGCTGGCTGAAGCCGGCCTGCTTTATTCTCAGGCCCAGCTTCGCGACTTCCTTGCGTTGTTGCGCACTCGCGACCTCATTGTGCTGGCGGGAGACTCCGGTTCTGGCAAGACGAGCCTGGTGCGTGCGGCCGCGGCAGCGATCGGAGGTGTCTGCACGGTAATTCCGGTCAAGCCCAATTGGACTGGTCCCGAGGACCTGCTCGGCTACTATAATCCGATCGAGCGAAGCTATCAGGCCACGCCTTTCCTTCTCGCTCTCCAGGCCGCATCTCGCAGTCCTCACGTGCCGCATTTCATCTGCCTGGACGAGATGAATCTGGCACGGGTAGAGCACTACTTCGCCGATTTCCTTAGCTTGCTTGAGAGTCGCTCCACGTCACCCGAGATCCACCTGTACACGGCCGACGAGGAACGTCACGTCGTCGTGGAGCAAGGGATCTTCCTAGCCGTGGACGCTGAGGCGCGCCGCCGCACGGGACTTCCTGATACTGCAACGCTGGAGGAGATTCTCCGTAACGACCAAGCCAACGCAGAACTTCATCGTCTCGGAGGTCTGGCGGACAACGAGTCCGTGCTGGTGCATCATACCCGCCTACGACGCTCGCTGGCGGCCCAGCTTCGCATGCCCACCTCGCTTACTCTTCCAGAGAACGTGTGGATCCTCGGCGCTGTGAACATGGACGACACGACGCACCAGCTTTCACCCAAGGTGCTCGACCGGGTGCAGGTACTGCGTTTTCGGAATCCCATGCTGGCCGATTGGGACGCAATCGAGCGAGAAATCCGGGATGTCGCGTCAACGCTGGCCTCTGTGACGGCCTCCTTGCGAATGATGCCACACGAACTCGGGCAGCGCACCGACTATCCTTCTTTCGATCGCGGCGACATAAATGTGGCCTTCCTCTTGAGGATCGCGCGGCAGTATCTCGACCCGCTAGGGGTGGAATTCGGACTGCGCGCCGTGCGCCAATCCCGAGGATACATCGACGCCGCCACTGCTGCCGGGATCAGCACAGATGAGGCGTTGGACAATGTGGTCAAACACAAGATTCTGCCGAAGATCGCGTTTGATTCGGCGCGCCCCGCCGGCAATGGGCGGTCGCGACGCGAACTCCTGATGAATTTGAGCGCCGAATTGAGCAAGCGATTTGAACATGCGGGACTCGATCCAGACACAAGCAGCGTTGCGGATCTGGAGCGCATGATCAAATTGGCCGAGGGCAACAACGGCATCGTTAACTACTGGCTGCGCTAAACCGTTCCATGGGGGTTCTGGCGCACTATCTCGATATTGAATGGCAGGCTCCGGGCGTTACACGCCGAGTGGAGGTGTCGACCTATCCCATCGAGATCGAGGTCGCGCCAGATGGTACGCTTCATGCCGAAGTATCGATCTTCCGGGACTTCGCCCCGTGGGTTGGCCTCCAGTTGTCGGGTGCTCTGGTTGGTGTCGAGCCGTGCACGATCAACGCCGAGAATGAACGCTTGCCGTGGCTGCAAGTGTCTGACGGTAATGACCAAACGTGGTGGATCCCTGACACAGGCTGGAGCAAGGCCGGCAACAAGCATGTCTCGGAAATGCATCGCTCGTTCGGTTCGTTTTCAGTCGAGCTTGGCTCTAGCCAGAAGCTCATCCTCGACGCCGTGGCATTGGAGCTCGATCGTGCGCATGCCCAGGAATATCTCGACGATTTCAGAGATGAGCTCGTCTGGCTTGCGATAGGGCGCCCGACCGGCGCACTGGGCGAGGTGGGATCGGACAACAGTCGTGATCTTCTGGAGGCCCTCAAAGGGTTCAATGACGCCGCGAGCCGCGTTCTCGAGCATCCGGCCCGCGAAATCCGCGAAGTGACCGGCGCGGTACCAACGGCACGGATCCGTCCCAATTCGGAGACTTTCCGCGCCGTAATGCGTCGGCCAGGGGCTCGAAGCTATCCGGGCCGAACGGTGCAGGAAAGCGCCGACATTCCGGAGAACCGCTATCTCCGCGGCCTTGTCGATCACGGCCGCCGCCTTGCACGATCCCTCGCCCGTTCGTCCGGCCACCATCAGGCCCATCTTGCTGCCAGAGTAGCGCGCGAGAAATCGCGAGCAGCCGATTTGCTGGCCGTGGAGAGGGTAGAGGTCGATCCCGAGATTTTCGACAACCAGCTTTCTGACATTCGTGAGCGCCTCGATGCCATAGCTACCTGGTCCGGTTCCTCGGTCGCCCCAGGGCAAGGCGAGCGGCTATACCGGTTTACCGTCGGTAAGGAATTCAAGGTAGACAGAGGCGCTCCCAAGGAGTTTTTTTATCGGAATCCTGATCGCGATGAGCGTTATGACGAGCGCGAGGGCATTGATTTCAGTGTGGCGCGGCTCCCCGACGATCTCCATGAATTGGTGATTGCCGCATCCCGCTTCGACAAGGATATCTGTCTGGACGTGACGGGGAACGCGGTCATCACCACCTTCCGGACAGCTAATGGCAAGCTAGGCCGCCGAGCGACCTTCACGCACATATCAAATGCGCTGCCCCGTTCGCCAGTACTTGTTCGTCGCGAGACCGCGCGGTCCCAATATGAACGAGATGGATGGCACCGGCTGATAGGCCGCAAGGAGCGTGAAGAATATCGCCTCGAAGCGAACGCGGCACTTACACGCGCCAGCCATTTTGCAGACCGCGTTGAAGGCAGTGCGATCGTCTCGTCTGAACTGAACGTCGTCGCAAATTCACTCGATCAGCAGGGCGCCGCGTGGGAGCATCTCAGGGTCATTTCCAGTTCGAAATTCCCGCTGGGTATGCGCTTTTTTCAGGCGCCTATCTACGCTGCGGCACTGGGTGCCCATCATAGGGTCTCTGAATTGGTAAAGCGCACAGGCCTCAGCGGAGATGCACTCGACAGGTTGGGGCGCATCAACACGTTACATGCCAGTGCGCTCTACGAACGCTGGTGCCTGATCAAGATCATAGGCATCCTGATGCAGGATTTCGGCTTCGAGCCCCAAGGGGGCTGGGTGCAGCATCTGGTCACGTCCATTTCGCAAGCAGGACAGCCAAATGCCGCCGGGTTTTCACTGAGTTTCACTCGGATTCATCCGAGCATGACCGCCCGCCTCGATACTGAGCCCGTACTGGCTAATGGGCGTCGCCCCGACTTTCGCTTGCGCTTCACCGTCGGGCGCGCCTCGGTTTCGAAGAGCGATGCTGATGAATCGGGCTGGAGGCGTCGCCAGTCCATTTTTCGAAATGTGACACGGCCGCAGTCTGGTCTAGTGATGGACGCCAAGTTTCGTACTCGGTGGAAGCCAGATGAGCTTCCTTCGATGTTGAGGGTGCTGGTCGATACGAAGAAGTACGGCCAAGACGGCGACCGCGTCTTTATCCTTCAGCCTGCGAAGGCCGCTATTGCACACCGGAGCTCTCCACTCGGCTGGGGCCGAGATTGCGATTATGGGCAGGAACACCCCAAGGGACACGCTCACGGCAGTATTCAACTTGCCGCGGGCCCCATATCCGGCGCGGCGTCACTGACCAATCTGCGACGCCTGATCGCTCTTGAGCTTCAGCACGTGTTTCCGGAGCCAGAGGTCGGAGAAGTGCCGGAAGGGAACGGCGCCGGGAATCTCGCGCGCTGGGGCAATTCTACCGAAATTTGCCGGTCGAATTCTAGTTTCTGTATTGCCTGCGGAGAGGCGCACGAGCCAGTGGACGTCAAGCCAGACCGGACCGAAAGAGGAAACCGGAAATGGCACTACAGGTGTAGCCGGTGCGGCACCGGCACTATACAGACGCGCTGTTTTGGCTGTGGGGCATTATTGCACAAGAACGGCCTGCAGATGACCTACCATCTGACCGTCGCCGATCAGATCTCCAACGTGGTCTGTTACGAATGCGGCTCGGGCTTTTGACTGCCGGTGGGAAATCATTGTTGTGAGCCAGTCAAATTACTTCAGGTTTTATCGGATATCCGCTGATTGATATTCGGTCTCGAATGATAGGAAGCCGCATTGGCGTGCTGTACAGCCGCAGCCGGATTGATAACCCTATTTTCCAGAAAATTTGGCCGCCATTTGATGGCAGCTATTTGACTCCAACTGCTTCAACCGGCCATTCTCTTGATGGCCCAAACCGGGCATGGGTCACTGCTGGTTTGAGGCAGTCGGCCAGGGTCCCCAGCCGTCTTTATACAGAACCCCACAGACCCCCGGGATCTGGAGAACGTCACCCGCAACTTGACCCAAAATTGCGCCAAATAGTTGAAAAGACGCCACCTTTTTCTGGTGGGGAATGGAAACTACTGAAAGAGGAATAGGTCCCAAAAGTGGCTTGCCTGAGGATCCCGGATTCTCACAAGATTTCAACGGCTTAGCGGAGAAGCCTTGGAATTCCTTTTGTTTTCCCATCGCGAGCGACCATGGATGCTACGTTTGTGCCCTGGTTTTTCGTCCCAGTCAACAGGACGGTCGAGCGGCAATAATTTCCGCTTTCGGACCTCAAGTTTGCGGCGGGGCGGCCATTAAGCGCCTGGCGCCTTGCGCCGACGTCGCGGTTGTTCGTGAAACCATCACGCTTCCTACAAGCAGCCGTAGTGTTTACAAGACAAACCATGGATCATTTCAAACGTGCGTTCGCCGTCGGGCTCCTATCTCGTCATCGAGGGAATCGTGGGATTGCCGACCTTCTCGACCGATGGGTTCTACCAGGGGAGGACGCTGGCGCTTATGGCCTGCGCCTAGCGCTCCGGAATGGCTACCTGAACCTCTATGTTAAGGGTCAATCAGTCGGGGACATGAGGCTGGTCGAAGGGTCGCCCCGCCTTAGGCTCCACAGCAAATATAGGTCAGCAATCCAGAATGGCAGTTCGCAAATCGATGCTAGTGGTCAATGCTACAAGGTTGTCGACGCTAGCGAGTTGGCCACGGCTGGTCCCGACTTGATCGATAGCTGGATTTCCACAGCCGAGACGTATGCTGGGGACGAGAAGCGTTTCGTCGATGATTTGGTTGCGGTCACTCCTGGTGCAATCGACCTTGAGATGGGCTTGCCTGCGGATCAAGATGCAGTGGGGGAGGATCGAACCGCTCCGCGCATGGACATGGTCGTTGCCCAAGGCGGCGAGGTAGCCTTTTGGGAAGCGAAGTGCGCAGTAAACACCGAGTTGCGAGCCCGTGCGTCCTATAAGGAACGGCCAGACAATCGGTACTACGAGGGGCCGCGCGTGATCTGGCAACTTCGCCGTTATCAACGCTGGATGAGCCGACCTTTTCGCCTTTCGCAAGTGCGCGACGCTTATGTCGAAGCGGCGCAACTTCTGCTTGGTCTTGCGGAACTATCGGGCAAACAGGGGCCCGCCATGGATGCATGGCGCGAACTCGCCGCTAGCGGGCAGAAAACGGCCGTCGTCCTGCCGCCCGGCATAGTCGTCGCAGGGTACTGTCCCGTCCGCGCGGATGGCCTCCCACGTATTGAGGACAGCGCCTATCTGGCTAAAATCAAGTCGTTCGGCGAACACGAGGCTAAGCTTCATCGCCATGGTGTAACGGTGGTGACGGTAAATGGCAGGCCTAGTGGACCGGTATTGCCTACTCTCGGCCCAGGTTTTATCAGCGCTGAAGAACGCGAAGTCCCTTAGGGGCGCGCTTAGTTTGTTGTAGAATCCGTTGTTGCCTCCGCCCGAAAACAGCCCTTGTAGCCTTTTTTGACGCGACTGTGTCAGTGGCCCAGCGGTACATCTCCAAGGGCGCTGATGAATGACAATCTTCAACGCCTTGACGCCGCATGCGTCACTCCACCCGAGCCCCGCACGCTGCCGAAGCAATCGCCTGCGCCATGCGTCATCAAGGGCCTCCGGAGACAGAGGATTGGCTAGAGATCTTCCAGATCTAAGGCTCTGGACCTATGGCATAGCTGCGAAGTCAGGACGTCGGTAGTGTTCAACCATCTTTCGCAACGCCTCTGGCGCAAGGACTTCCACTCTATCTCCCCATTGATACAGGTGCCATGCCATTTCCAACCAGCCTGCAGCGTGAAAACGAACGATTAAGCTGCCGTCTTCTTCATGTTCCTGCACCTGCCTCGGATGAAACTGGAAGCCTGCGGCGCGCTCCGCCGCATCAGGGACAAAGCGCCAGATCACTTCCCCGTATTGCTCTGGATCCTGCCATACGCCAAAAGCCTGCGCGGCATAATCTGAGATTGTGAAGCCTTCCTTCATTGCAAAGCTCTCGTTGATGGTCTCCGCTTCGTGGATGAGGTCGATCCGGAAGTTGCGTATCTCATCTGCTTTGTTTGGGTCGCGTGCAGCAAGATACGTGCGATGGCCGAGCAGGACCCCATGCGGTTCAAGGATGCGTTTTTCTTTATCCCGGTGGTAGCGCACACTCAGTCGAAAGGGACCACGCAGGGCTTCGATGATGGCATCAAGAATGTCCGCAGAAACAGTGACCCGAGGGCCGGGCCGCGTCACCTGACCCATGGCAGCAAGCACGGCTTCCGCATCCGCCTCCACCCGTGCCCGCTTGGGTACTTTTGCCAGCATCCCCTCACGGACGTCGAGAAGTGCGCGTGTATGGCGTAGCCGACCTTCAGCCTTTGCTGCCCTTGCTGCAATCTCAAGAGCCTCCACCGCCGATTCATGCCGTAGCTGCATCCGATCGAGCATTGGATCTGCCAGACGCCAACTACGCTTACGGTCTTCAGCCTCCTCAACCAAGACATTGCCGAAGGCTTGGTCTAGCGCCTCCGTCATCCGCTGGGCAGTTCGGTGAGAGACGCCGAACTCCGCAGAAATCTCTTCAAGGCTAATGCCTCGTCGGCCGGCCGCAGCCAGGCGAGCAAGACGAATGAGATCCTGTGCCTTCGCGAACGCCATGTTAGTCCTCTACTTGGGTGTCAGGTTTTGTCACCCACCGATGCTAACAGTTGTTGGTAGGTTGTCGAGCTGTCCAGGCGCTGCCAGCCTGACAGAGAGGAGAAAGTAATTAACGGACGCGTATCGAAGATCGAGCGAGTATCTCCCCGCGAAGGAAGAACGGAAGAGCCGGAAGTTACGGCGAGAGGTTATCGACTGGGAAATCCGGCTCACGGCAACGAAAAGCATCACGCTAAGAACTCCGTCTACGTGCGCTCGCTCGATGAGGCCGCTGAACTCATCGGCAAGGGGTATTCATTATGGATGGTAGCCAAGGGGAAGAGAGCGTCTCTGATTTCGCCGCAGAGCCTCAGGATTTTGAGGAATGACAATCACTGGGCTGACAACAAAGGTTAAGAGACTCAACGGGCAAGGCGCTTGTTCATTTCACCGCGTCCAATGCCCATTGACATCCATGACGAATGTTGGCGAAGCTGCAATCGAGGTGGCGATTCTGCTTCGGGTTGCGCTGGATGCTTTTGCGGGAGCCTATGCGGAATTTTGGGGGTAGACTACTATTTTCGGCAACCGATCTAATGCGGTTCATGGGATGTGCCCATGCGACCATGCTCGACATTATGCACCTGCGAGGCGATGGTCCTGAGCCGGCTGAAGATGGCGAGGACGCGGCGCTCCTGCAGAAGCAAGGTGATCTTCATGAAGCAACTCACCTGGAACTTCTGAAGGCGTCAGGCCGCAGCGTGATCGAGATCCCTCGCGGAGACTTGGCAGACAACGCCAAGGCAACTCAAGCCGCCTTGAGATCGGGTGCTGATGTGGTTTTTCAAGGAGCATTTTTGACCGGCAACTGGGGTGGCTGGTCGGACTTTCTGATGCGGGTCGATCGCCCTTCGGCACTGGGCTCCTTCAGTTATGAAGTTGCTGACACCAAACTAAAGCGCCGAGCGCATCCTAAGCATGTCCTGCAACTCGTCCTTTATTCTGATCTTCTGGCCGAGATCCAGGGGGTGCAGCCCCGCTTTGCTCATGTGGAACTCGGCGATGGAAAGCGAGCCACGTTGCCGCTATCGCAATATGCCGACTATGCTCGCGCAGCGCGCACGCGCTTGGAAGACTTTGTGGACAACCCATTTCGAACGCGCCCGGCCCCTGCCGCAGATTGTGGCCTTTGCCGCTGGGCCATTCATTGTGAAGGCGTTTGGGAGGCAGAGGACAGCCTGTTTAACGTCGCAAACATCAACCGTGTTCAAGTCAAAAAGCTAGAGGCCGTTGGAATCACGACGATGGCGGCGCTCGCAGACCTCGCTCAACCTGTGCGCGGCGTGGCCGAAGGCACGCGGCTACGTCTGGTAACGCAGGCGCGGTTACAGCACGCCCGTAAGGTCGGCGGACCGGCCTACGAACTTCGTGCGCCCCAGCCTGGAAAAGGATTTGACCTGCTGCCCGAACCACAGCCGGGTGATCTGTTCTACGACATCGAGGGCGATCCACACTACGAGGGCGGCCTCGAATACTTGCATGGCGTCTGGTGCGACGGGCAATTCCGTGCATTTTGGGCGCATGACCATGCGGCCGAGGCGAAGGCGCTGGAGGAGCTTCTCGCCTGCTTCCACGCGCGGCTAGAGAGATACCCGCAAGCGCGCATCTACCACTACGCAGCTTATGAAATCACGGCGCTGCGCCGCTTGACCACAAAATACGGGATCGGGGAGGCGTTCCTCGACCGTTTGCTACGAGAACGGCGCTTTGTCGACCTGTTCGCTGTGGTGCGCGGAGGGCTGATCGGGTCCGAGAGAAACTACTCCATCAAATCGATGGAGGCTTTCTATGAGCGCAAGCGCGAGGGCGAGGTCAAGACGGCTGGTGGGTCTGTTGTCGCCTATGAGCGTTGGCGCGAGACAGGCGAGCAGCAGATCCTCGATGAGATAGAGGAATACAATCGCATCGACTGCATTTCGACAGAGGAACTGCGCGACTGGCTGGTAGGGATTCGGCCTGCCGGTCCCTGGCCGCACCCTGCCGAGGACGCGGGCGCAAAAGAGATAGAAGAAGATCTTGACGCGCAGGCGCTGCGCGCCATGCTGGCTGCGTCGGCCCTGGCCGAGGACCGGCAGGCGATGCTGTTCAA
This sequence comes from Rhizobium sp. F40D2, assembly GCF_051810745.2. NCBI lineage: Bacteria > Pseudomonadati > Pseudomonadota > Alphaproteobacteria > Hyphomicrobiales > Rhizobiaceae > Rhizobium > Rhizobium sp. F40D2. The sequence goes on along the minus strand of NZ_CM131436.1, from coordinate 739,072 downwards.
CCTTGGCCTCTTCCACAAGCGCGAGGCGAAGCCTGCACAGTGGGCGGTATTCGACTCGGCGTCCAAGGAAGAGGATGAATTGATCGACGATTTGGAGGCGTTGGCGGGGCTGGAGGCCGTAGGCCCGGTCCGGGCGGTTAAGCGGTCCTTCGTCCGCAGCTATCGTTTCCCGCAACAGGAAACCAAGCTGCGGCGTGGAAAGAAGGCTACGCTGTCCGTCTTCAATGGCCCGCCCGTTTCGGTCACCATCGAGGACATGGACCGCAGGGCACGGCAGATCACCGTCAAGGCTGGGCTAGGGAAGGACTATCTGCTGGGCCACCGGCTGAACCTGCACCCGGATTGGCCGCTGGACTCCAAGCCCATACCTGGCGCATTGCGGGACGTGATCGCCGATCAATGCGGGCCGCGAGCTTATCGGGCGGTCGATGACCTCCTGTCCTGTGCGCCGCCCCGCCTGACGACAGCTTCGCTTTTGCCAGTGGCCGATCCTGTCGCGGGCACCATCGCAGCCGTGGGCGCCATGGATGAAACCGTCCTGCCTATCCAAGGGCCGCCCGGCACCGGCAAAACCTATGTCATTGCCAGGACGATATTGTCTCTTGTGCGCAAGGGCGCGCGCGTGGGTGTCACCTCGAACAGCCACGAGGCGATCCGCAACGTGCTGATGGGCTGCCTAAGCGCGCTGGAGAATGAGGATCTGCCGAACACGCTGGATCTGGTTCACAAGACCGGCGGCGAGGAGGACGGCTATCCTGACCATTGCCCGATCCGCCGCACCACCAACAATGACGAAGCGACGAACGGCTTGGATGTCGTCGGCGCGACCGCCTGGTTCTTTTCCCGCGACGAGAATGTGCAGGCATTCGATTGGCTCTTCGTGGACGAAGCCGGACAGGTGGGTCTGGCCAACATGGTTGCCATGGGCCGGGCCGCGCGAAACATCGTGCTGGTGGGCGACCCGCGCCAATTGCCGCAAGTCGTCCAGGGCGCGCATCCGGAACCTGCAAACCTGTCATGCCTCGACTGGATGCTGGGCGAGCATGCGACCGTGCCGCTCGATCGAGGCGTTTTCCTGCCTGTGTCGCGGCGCATGCACCCGTCGGTCTGCCGCTTCATCTCGGACCAGGTTTACGAAGGGCGGCTGGAAAGCCACCCCGACACCGCGCGTCAGGCCGTGCGCGGCACCCGGTTCCCGGAGGCCGGGGCGTTCTGGGTGCCCGTGCCGCATGAGGGAAACGCCCAGGTCGCGGCCGAAGAGGTCGCTGCCATCAATGCGGCCGTTGTCGACCTGCTGGACGGTACTTGGACCGAAAAGGAGGGCACCACGCGCCCGATAAGGGCGAGCGACATCATCGTCGTTGCACCTTACAACGCGCAGGTCAACGCACTGCGGGATGCGTTACCCGACGCCATCCGCGTCGGCACGGTGGACAAGTTCCAAGGACAGGAAGCGCCGGTCTGCCTCGTATCGATGACCGCTTCATCGGCGGAGGAGACATCGCGCGGCATGGAGTTCCTGTTTTCGTTGAACCGGATCAACGTGGCTGTGTCGCGTGCGAAAGGGCTGGCTCTCGTTTTCGGCGCCCCGAGGCTCCGCGAGGCGAAGTGTAATTCAGTCGAGCAGATGCGGCTGGTGAATACCCTGTGTGCTTTGGAGACCCTTGCATGACCCTGCTCACCCCAGATCGACGGCTCGTTTTTTACGATCGCGAAGGGCTGCCGTATCGACCCGTACGGGATGGTGGAACAGGAAGATCAATCTTCAAAATAAAGCCGAAGGGCGCCAGCAACCGGGCCGACGAAGCGATTCACACAGAACATTGGCTGGAAGTAGCGCGCGCGATGTTGATCGATGGCCTTGCGGCTCGCTGCCAGGCGTTCTCGGGTGGCTCAGTCAACTACCTCACGTTTGGGGCTCAAAAACTCGTTCGGTACGAGCTCGATCCAGAGATCGCTCGGGAATTAGGAATTCCGCCGGAGGGCGGCACTAACGAGCAGCCAAGTCATTTCTCACGCGCTGCCATAGAAGCTGCTTTCGATGCATTCGAAGCATTTCGGAACCGCGGTGCCCATGCGGAAATCTTCGGCGTTTTTGGTGAGCCGCGAGATTATTGGGTGCGCTCCACGCGTGATCGCGAGAATCATCTCTACCCAACAAAACCCATTGTCGGATTTCTCTTAAAGAAGACCCAACTGAATGGAGGCTGGGAACAATCAGATGCGGCAGCGCGGCTACATAACTCGGGGTTCATTATTGTGGACGCGGATGACAAGCCTGTTCTTCCGCCTGAACGCCACGACCACCTCATACGCGATGCGGATCGCATTCGTCTATGTGCGCTGAATTACTTCATCGAACCAGCTCGTGAGAAAGGTGCGCTCGAGGTCTCTGTACGGGCTGGCGATCTTGCCGCAGCCATAGGACTGCAAGACGCCTTTCCAAACATCTGCCAAGCGCTCGGCGGCGAGAAGTTTCAGCAGTTGGCCCAAGTGCCACCGCCAACGCATAGTGGGCCGAACCCCAGCAGCTCGACCATTTTCACCTATAAGCTCGCATCACAAGCGAAGGCGCCCACCGTGACAGAAGAAACGAGAACGCCAACGCGTTCAGCAACCAACTTGATCCTCTATGGACCACCTGGCACAGGCAAGACCTACCGCACCGCATGGGAGGCCGTCCGGCTTTGTCTTGGGGAACAGGTAGCAGCGGCGCTTCAGGGGGGCGAGAAGCGTGACGCGCTGATGGTCGAGTATCGGCGTTTGGTCAGTGAGGGAAGGATCGAGTTCGTAACCTTCCACCAGTCCATGTCTTACGAGGAATTTGTCGAAGGCCTTCGGCCAAGCACCGGCGATGAAGCCGGCGAGGGGCCCGAGGATGTTGAAGTCAGCACCGGTTTTCGTTTGAAATCCCATGACGGCGTGTTCAAGCAGATCAGCGAGCGCGCACGGCTCGATCAAGTTTCTGAGGGATCCCCGCGCAGGCTTGACCGCTCTGCACGCGTGTTCAAGGTTGCACTCGGGAATCGGCAAATTGAGCAGGACCGCCACCGGATTCGGTTTGGCCTAGACAACAACCTCATCCATGTGGGCTGGGGCGGTGACATTGACTGGTCGGACGAACGTTTCGACGACTTCAATGAAATACATTCTGAATGGAGAGCAAAGAAGGATCCCGACGCGACCGGCCACGATGGAAACATCGTAATCACCTTCTCTTTCAGGGCGGACATCCAGGTTGGTGACTATGTCGTGGTCTCTGATGGACGTGATCGAATGCAGGCGTTTGGCAGGGTCACTGGTGAATACTTCTACGACCCCGATGCAGCATTCCACCCGCACCGCCGCCATGTAGAGTGGCTTTGGCGAGAAGACGCCGGAACAGAACGAAGCCGCTTTTATGCAAGAGCTTTTAGACGCCATTCAGTTTACAAGCTAAATCAGTCACTGGTGGATTGGGACGCACTGGAAGCAATTGTTTTCGGTGATGAGACACCTCGTGCAAGTCAGTCGGCACGGGATCATGTCTTGATCATCGATGAGATCAACCGAGCAAACATCTCGAAGGTCTTCGGCGAGTTGATCACGCTTTTGGAGCCCGACAAGCGGTTGGGTATGCCGAACGAGATCCGCCTCATGTTGCCGTATTCGAAGAAACCCTTCGCGGTTCCAGCGAACCTCCACATCATCGGCACCATGAACACGGCCGACCGGTCCATTGCCCTTCTCGATACAGCATTGCGCCGCCGGTTCACGTTCCGTGAGCTGATGCCGAACCCGTTGGTCCTTCCCACAAATATGGGCGGGATTGATCTGCGGAAGCTCCTGACCACGATCAACGACCGGGTCGAGTTTCTCTTCGATCGGGAGCATCAGATTGGCCACGCCTATTTTACCGGCTGCGCAACACGTGGCGATGTCGAGGAGGTGATGCGCCACAAACTAATCCCACTCCTGGCGGAGTATTTCTACGAGGACTGGTCCAAAGTTGCCACCGTCCTGGGCGACACCGGGCAAGGCCAGGCGCGGTTTCTGGAAGCACGGCGACTTGCCGCTCCTGCGAGCATTGCCGAAGACGACTTCTCCGGTGAAAAGCTACGCTGGCGCGTTAAAGACCAGTTCGATTTCTCGGACTTTGAAGTCTGATGCCGTCCTACACTGTGCGGGAGTGGGATACGCTGCCCCATGGCGACGGGGAGGGCTCCATTCCAGTACATCTTGCTAGTCGGCTGGTTGCGCTGACCAAGACTTCGCCTTTTGCCGGCCGGGGCGGCGGTGGTGTGCTGGAGGATCGGCGGCACGAGCTACGGGCCCGCGGTGTCGTGGGTGTGATTGCTGCGCAGGGTTGCAGCCTTGAAATCCTCCCAAAGATCGACGTTATGCAAGCAGAAGGGACGGAGCGGCAGAACGCTGCGATCCGCAAGCGTCTTGTGCATATGCTCGCGGTCGCATTGGATCTGAAGCTCGAAATGGGGCGGATTACAGACCTCGACTGGCAGCGCGACACGCTTCTTGAGATCCTGATCCGGATATTCTGTGACAAGCTGACCGAAGCGATCCGCCGCGGCATGCCTCGTCGCTATCTCGGTCATGAGGACGATCTTTCAGCGCTGCGCGGCACGCTCGATGTGCCGCGTCAATTTACTCGTCATGCCTCGAACCCCGGACGCCTTGCTTGTCGCTTCGATGACTTATCGCAAGACATCGCGCTCAACCAAATCATGAAGGCAGCCGTGGCGCATGTGTTAAGGATGTCGCGGAGTGCGGCCAATCAGCAGCGCCTTCGCGAATTGGCCTTCGTTTATGCCGATATCTCAGATGTTCCGGTGCCAGCCCTGAATTGGCGAGAGGTCATCATCGACCGGACAAACCGCGCGTGGCAGGAACTGTTCGGCATCGCAAAACTGTTCTTGCGTAGTCAATACCAGACGACGAGCAGTGGCTCGGGGCAAGGGAGTGCACTCCTATTCGAGATGAACGCCCTTTTTGAGGAGTATGTCGGACGACTGGTCACGCGCGCTCTCGCCGGAACTGAGTTCCGCGTCACGTTGCAGGGTGGGCGGCTCTTCTGCCTCACCTCTGTTGAGAACGATCGCGCCTTGTTTCAAACCAAGCCCGACATCCTGATCTGGCGGGCTGGACAGGTAGCCCACGTGATCGACACGAAATGGAAACGGATATCCGCGCGGATTGATGATCCCAAGCTGGGTGTTTCTCAGGGTGATGTTTACCAGATGATGGCGTACGCTCATCTCTACAAGTCACCCAAGCTGACTCTGCTCTATCCCCATCACGATGGGCTTGGCGCCAATGAGGGTGTCCAGGCGCAGTTCCGGATCACGGGTCAGGAGACGGTAGTCGAGACCGCCAGCGTCGACGTGGCCAACGGGAAGGATCTTGCGGCACGCCTGAGGGACAAGTTCTTTTCAACCGTTATGCAGGAAAATCTGGTTCTTCGCTGAAAAAAGCAGTTGGGCAGGGCCGATTCGCTGAGGGTTGGATATCGGGCCTGTCCCCCCACCGTGCAAGATTCGAGCTCAAGAGCGTGATTGGAACGCGTTCTTATGTGTACCTTCCCCCTCTCTTCTCTCTTCTCTCTTCTCAAAGTTGCCGGTCCGCTCACGGCGCCGACACTGTCATTGGTCAGCGCTTGTCGGAGGCAGTCGAACAGGGTCCCCAGCCAAAGAGTCCCAGCCATCCTCGCGATCTGGAGGACGTCACATGGTTTCTGACCCGAAGCCACGCCAAGTAGCTGCAAAGACGTCACTTTTTCCGGCGGGGAATGACAGCTATTGAACGGAGGGAATAGGCCCAAAAATGGCTTGCCTGGGGACCTTGGATTCTCACATGACTTCAATGACTTAGCGAAATCGCCTTTGAATTCCCTATATTTTCCCGCCGCGAGCGACCGTGGATGCCACCTTTGTGCCCTGGCTTTGGGCATCAGTCAACAGGACGGAGCGAGCGGCAATAATTTCCGCTTGCGGACCTCAAGCTTGTGGTCAGGGGGCCATAAAGCGCCCGACAGTTTCGGGCCTTCAAACGCACGCCTTGAACCATCCGCTTGCCGGACCAAAAGCGGATTCCCATTCAACCGTGCGGTTGCGAGCCAGCCTTCAGAGCCCTTAGCCCCGAGCGTGCCTTTTGGCATCAAGCACTGTGTGCCCTAGGCCGCAGCGCACAGGTCGCATCATAGGTGGCGATCCGGCAAAGTTCTTGTGTAGCACAAGTTGAACGTTGACCTTTCGCCAAACGCACGACCATGATCGCTAATCGTTTCATCACGTGAATGAAAACTTGATGCATATGGCTGACACTTTCCAACTCCTTCTGCATCGTTGCGTTTCGATCGACCTAGAAGTTGATCCTGCAACGGCAAGCATCTTTGCTTTTGCAGCGGTGCGCGATGATGCTCGTCCCCCGATCTTGGCAAAAAACCGCAATCTCGTGATAGCCCTCGACCGCCTGGAAGCAGAAGCAACCAAGGGTGTGCACCTGCTCGGCCACAACATACTTCGGCATGACTTGCCTCATCTGTTCGCGGTGCGGCCTGGGTTGGAGAATGTTCTTCGATCACCGATAGATACTTTATGGCTCAATCCCCTCGCATTTCCGCGCAATCCCTACCACCACCTGGTGAAGCACTACCATGACGGGCGCCTGCAAGCGGGCCATGTCAACGATCCTGAACTGGATGCGCGACTGGTGTTTCAGGTACTGCGCAATCAACTGGCGGCTTTGACGCAGCAGAACGCCGACCAGCCCGATGCCGTTGCAGCCTTTCATTTCCTTGCTACGAGGATGGAGAATTCAGGTGGGTTCGACGCGGTGTTTCGGGAGGTTCGCGGAGCTCCCGCGCCCGATCCTCTTGCGGCACAAGAAGCGATGTCCCGGCTTCTGGCGCGGCGCGCCTGCGAGAGGCGGCTCGAGCAGACGCTGAACCGCCTTTCTAATCCTCAGCTCGGTTGGCCGATGGCCTATGCTTTGTCCTGGATCCTGGTCGCGGGCGGGGATTCCGTCATGCCGCCCTGGGTACGGGCGCAGTTCCGCGAGGCCGCACTGATCGTGCGGCACCTACGCGACGCCAATTGCAGAAGCCCGGATTGCGCATGGTGCAGCGAGAAGAATGATCCGGTGCGAGCGCTGTCGCGCTGGTTCGGGTTCGACGCCTTCCGCGCGGAGCCCGTGGATGATATGGGCCGCCCCTTGCAGGAGCGGATCGTCGATGAGACGATGCGCGGGTCGAGCGTCCTCGGCATTCTGCCGACCGGCACCGGCAAATCGGTCTGTTATCAGATCCCCGCCCTGTCGAAGTTCGACAAGACCGGAGCGCTGACAGTGGTGATCTCGCCGCTGGTCGCGTTGATGGCTGATCAGGTGCAGGGTATGGCGCGGGCAGGGATATCCTCTGCTGTGACCGTCAATGGCATGCTTTCGATGCCCGAGCGGCAGGATGCACTGGACCGTGTCCGCATGGGAGAGGCCGCAATGCTGCTGATCTCACCTGAGCAATTGCGCAGCAACTCGGTACGATCGGTTCTGGCACAGCGTGAGATCGGGCTCTGGGTGCTGGACGAAGCGCATTGTGTGTCGAAATGGGGACACGATTTCCGACCTGACTACCGCTATGTCAGCCGGTTCATCAAGGAATCTTCGGGCGATGAAGCGCCTGCCCAGGTGCTCTGCCTAACCGCCACCGCCAAGCCAGAAGTGGTGCGGGACATCCGAGAGCATTTCAAATCACGGCTTGGACGCGACCTTTTGCTGCTGGACGGTGGCGCAGTGCGCACCAATCTCAGCTTCGAGGTCCGGCCGACGCAGCGTGGCACCAAGCTGGCGGACATCCTCGATGTGATCGAGACCAAGCTACCACAGGAGGGCGCTTCGGGTGCCGTGGTCTATTGCGCCACCCGCAGCGAGACACAGCGCGTCGCCGAGTTCCTCAAGCAGCAGGGGCTGTCAGCGGAACGGTTCCATGCCGGGCTGACGTCCGAGGAGAAGCGTGACATTCAGGAACGATTTCGCATCGGCGAACTGCGAATTATTGCTGCGACCAACGCCTTCGGCATGGGGATTGACAAGCCCGATATCCGACTGGTGGTCCATGGCGATATTCCCGGATCACTGGAGAACTATCTGCAGGAAGCGGGGCGAGCGGGCCGCGACCGTGCCCATGCCAATTGCGTGCTTCTCTTCACTGAGGAAGACGTTGAACGCCAGTTCTCGCTTTCTGCCCGGTCGCGTCTGGCCCGGCACGAAATCGGCGCGATCCTCAAGGCCCTACGGCGACTTGACGAGCGGTCGAAAAAGACCGGCACGGTCGTCGCCACCTCGGGCGAAGTCGTGCGAGCTGAACGCGATCAGGAATTCGAGCGCGACACCAACACCGACGACACCAGGGTGAAGACCGCGGTGTCATGGCTGGAGGAGGCCACGCTGCTGAGCCGCGAGGAGAACAAGGTTCAGGTATTCCCCTCATCGCTCAGGATCCGCAACCTGGAAGAAGCCGAGGCGATCCTGGCCAGAGCCGCGATCACCGGCACCCGTCGCAAGCAGCTTCTGGATATCACGCGCCACTTAATGAACGCGCCGCCCGATCAGGGCATTTCCACCGACGAGCTGGCCGGGATCAGCGGATTGACAGGGGGTATGCTGAACAAGGCGCTGGCCGATCTCGAGGCGCTCGGGATCGCCCGCAACGACGTCGTGGTCACGATCTTTGTCCATGTCGCAGTGGACGGTCATTCGCAGCAGCGTCTGGCGCAGGCCGCACGGCTTGAAACGGCGCAGATCGCCCTGATGCGTGAGGCCGCCCCGGATGCTGAAGGTGCCGGAGACATTCCCTTGCATCTGGCCGAAACCTGTCAGGCGCTCCGCAATCAGGGGCACAGCGCAGTGCGGCCCGACATCGTGGAGAAGCTCTTGCGTAGCATGGGCCGCGACGGGCGCGATCAGGATGGTGGTAAGGGAAATCTGCTGCTGCGAAAGGCTTCGCGCAACACGTTGATGGTCACGCTGCAACGGTCTTGGCAGGCGTTGGAACAGACAGCAAACCTGCGGCAGCAGGGGGCGGAACTGTTGCTACAGCACCTTCTGGGCAGGTTGCCAAAGGGCAGCCGCGGCAAGGACATCCAGGTCGAAACCACGATGGGTGATTTGCTCGCCACTCTGACAGGAGACGCGCTGCTGCGCGGCAGCGGCATTCAGGACATGACAAAACTGATGGAGCGCGCACTTCTGTGGCTGCACGAGCAGGAGGTAGTAACGCTGGGCAAAGGCCTGACGATTTTCCGGCAGGCAATGACGGTCCATTTGAACTCCGCGGGCGGCCAGTTCACAGTGAAAGATTTCACGCCCCTAGAGGAACACTACGCTGAGCAGACGATCCAGACCCATGTGATGGCGAGCTATGCCGAGAGGGGCCTTGCTGCGATGGATCAGGCGCTGCGGCTGTCGGAGGATTACTTCGTGCTGGAGCGTGACGCCTTTCTGCGGCGTTGGATGCCAGGGAGGGGTGGTGAGATCCGACGTCAAACCACCGGCAGTTCCTGGAAGGCGATCGTTGAGGCGCTGAGGAATCCAGCCCAGCAGGAGATCGTCGCTGACGACCGCGAACAGACAAGCGTTCTGGTTCTGGCAGGGCCGGGTTCGGGCAAGACGCGCGTTCTGGTGCACCGCATCGCCTACCTAATCCGTGTCCGCCGCGAGGACCCGCGGGGCATACTCGTGCTGACCTACAATCGCCATGCCGCCGCCGAGATACGCATCCGGCTGCGGCACCTGATCGGCGATGACGCGGCTGCCGTGACCATATCCACTTGTCACGCCCTCGCGATGCGACTGGTGGGCGCGAGTTTTGCCGGAACTGCGAGCGAGACGTCCCACGACTTCGACGGGATCGTTATGGAAGCAGTGCGCCAGTTGAACGGGGAAGGACTGAGCAAACCAGAGGCAGAAGCACAACGTGATACGCTGATTCAGGGCTATCGCTGGATTCTGGTGGACGAGTATCAAGACATTGGCCCTGAGGAGTATGCGTTGATCTCCGCCGTCGCAGGCCGCTCGCTGGACGATAAGGAGCTTCGGCTCAGCCTGTTTGCCGTGGGCGACGACGATCAGAACATCTATGCCTTTGCTGGCGCATCCATCCGCTTCATCCGCCAGTTCGAGGCAGACTATAATGCAAGACCGGTGTACCTGATCGAGAACTATCGCTCGACCGGGCATATCATTGCAGCCGCCAATGCAGTCATTGCGCCAGCCGCAGGCCGCATGAAAGCCGGCCACGACATTGCAATCGATCGCGGGCGCAGCAAGGAGCCGGCGGGCGGAGAGATGGCGGCGCTCGATCCTGTGGCGCGCGGGCGGGTGCAGGTTTTGGACTGCCCACTCGGGGATGCGTCACAAGCAATGACCGCGGTTGATGAACTCGTCCGACTATCACGCCTCGATCCGGAGTGGAGCTGGTCGCGCGCGGCGGTCATAGCTCGCGACTGGCGGCGGTTGGCTCCGGTGCGCGCTTATGCCGAAACGCTGGGCATTCCGGTGGAGATGGCAAATGAGAGCCTGCCCAGCATCTGGCGTCTGCGCGAAATGCAGCAGTTCATCGATGTCCTGCGTCGCGATACTGCACGTCTGCTGGGCGTCCGTGAACTGGTGGGCGTGTTGAACGCGATACCGTCCAATCGCTGGACGGACCTGATCGGTGAAGGCATCGCCGCGCTGGCCAAAGAGCTTGCGAACAAAACCATGCCTGTGCCTGACCTCGTCGAGTGGTTCGCTGAGTGGGCCCATGATGCGCGCAGCGATCAGCGCGCACTGCTTCTTCTGACGGCGCATCGATCGAAAGGCCTGGAATTCGACGACGTCGTCATCCTGAACGGTGGCTGGGACAACCCTTCTAAGGGCGAGGATCCCGATGCGCCGCGCCGCCTTTTCTATGTCGCCATGACCAGAGCGCGACGTAGCCTTGCCATGATTGCCGAAGGACAGCATCCGTTCGTCCCACACGGCGAAGAGCATCTGCTGCGCCGCGCCGCGTCCACCGTCTCTAATGCCGCCGATTTTCCGGCTGCGCTATACCAAGTGCCTAACCTCAAGACCGTAGACCTGTCGTGGGCCGGGCGTCTCAAGCCGGATCATCCCTCGCTTGTCGCAATCTCGACGGCAAAAGTAGGAGATCCGATTCAGATCGTGCGCGACGGCCCCACCTGGAAGATGCAGGACGCTCGGGGACAAATTCTCGGACGCATGGCCAAAAGTTGGTCACCTCCCGAAGGACTCAACTTCCTCCGCGGGGAGGTCGGCGCCATCGTGTGCTGGCGCAAGGCCGACAATCAAGAAGAGTTCCGGGTGCACCTTCACCGAGATGTTTGGGAAGTGGTTGTGCCGGAGCTTGTGTTCGGCTGATAGCTTGCTCGTCACGAACCTCAGTATTTTGACATTGTGCGATGTGGCGACATCGCACAGCTCGTGGACAATGACAAAAGATCAGGTTTGGGCCCGTTTGAGACCCCTGCGGTTACAGACTAAACGTCTGCTTCCCGGCGCCGCTTTTTCTGGGGTAGACTGACAGCCATTGAAGTGAGGGAATGGACCCAAACATGGCTTGTCTGGAGGCTCGGAATCTTGCATGATTCAAATAGGCTTGGCTGAAAAGCTCGAAATTCACTCTATTTTCCGATCGCGGGCGACTCTGGATGCCACCTTCGGGCCCTTGGTGTGAGCATCAGTCAACAGGAGGCAGTGAGCGGTAATAATTTCCGCCTATGGGACCGAAATCGCCATCGGGCTGCTGCCGCAACCATGACCGTCTTGCGCCAGTTTGGTATCCAGCAGTAATGCCGCCGATCCAGTACTCTCCTCTGTGGGATTACGCACATCGAAATGATTGCCGCAGTCGGTCACTCGCCGGCTGCATTAACCGGCACGGACATCGCTAATCAGGCTCTGGGCGTTCTGCTGAAAAAAATTTGGAAGCCCTTCCCGTTTTACTGCCCAGCAGCGCAATGTTGGCAAAGGGCAGTGAGAAGGGCTCATGTCAGACGAGGTCGAACATCTTTCACTCGAGGAAGTCGCGCAGTTGCTGCACCGTCAGCGACAGCCTGATATCCTGCGCCTCGCCGCCATCGCCGAGACTTGGGTGCGCGGCGTGCCTCGCCGCGACGCTTCCGACTTATTGAATGAGGCACTAGCGCAGATCTTGTCGGGGGATCGGCCATGGCCGGCGGACCTCGGCCTCCACCCCTTCTTGTCTCAGGTGATGCGTAGTATCGCTAGCCAATGGCGTCGCGAGGACAAGCGCGAGCCGCTCATCGGCGACTACGATGGCCTCATCACTGACCCGGCGGAGCGACGGGATCTCGATTTCAGTGATCTTGCTATTCGCATGCGCACTGCGCTTGCAGACGATCCGTCGGCGCTCGGCATCTTCGACCACATCCTAACGCAAACTAGCCGAAAGCAGGCCTTTGACCAGCTTAGTCTCGACGCAACCGGCTACGACACGGCTCGCCGCCGCATGACCAGAGCGCTTCGACGCCAATTTAAGCCTGGATGGACACAATGACGACACCCCTCGAATCCGACCAGATCCTCGCGCTGATTGCCGAAGGCATCCTCGACGCGAGCGACGAAGAGATAGTTGAAATCGCACGAGCAAACGGCGTCGATGTCGATGCTCTCGAGAAGAAGGTGCGCGAGCTTATCGCCACCCGAATCTCGGGGATGGAGACGGCCCCCCGCTTCGGATCGGCGAGACAGTTGCGTTGCGCTCCGATAGTGCGCGAATCGGTGTCATCACCGGCATCACGCCCAGCAACCGCGAGACCCGTCTCAGCGTCTTCATCGACGGCCGCCTTGAGACACTCTATCTCAGCCAGGTCGTCCGCGCCGACCTAACGCCCGGCGCCGTGCGGGCAACCCTAGACGAGTTCAACGCGCGTTTAACGGCGCTGCAGCTCGCCGAACCCAGCATCGCAAATTTGTACTCGCTACAGGCTGGACGTATCGACTTCATCCCCTATCAGTTTCGCCCTGTGCTCAAGTTCATCCGCGCCGACCGCCCACGTTTGCTCGTCGCTGACGAGGTGGGCGTCGGCAAGACCATTGAAGCGGGCTTGCTGCTGCGTGAGCTGCAGGCCCGCCGTCCCTTGCGCTCTGTTCTGATCGTTTGCTCGAAGGCTCTCGTCGCCGAAGAAAAATGGCACCGCGAGATGCGGCGCTTCGACGAGGAGTTTGTAACGCTCGGCAGCGACGAGTTGCGCTATTGTCTTGATCAGACTGATCTTGAGGGCGAATGGCCCGACCGTTATTCTCGCGCGATACTTCCCTTTTCACTTGTCAACGACAACCTTCTCCAGGGTTTTCCGCAGCGGGGCGGCGTTAAGGGCCCCGGCCTAAGCACGCTAGATACGCCGCCTCGGTTCGATCTCCTGATCGTAGACGAGGCGCATAACGCGCGAAACAGTGACACTGGGCTCCACCAAGGCTTGAGGATTCTCGCTGACGAAGCGGAAGCGGTCGTGCTTATCACCGCGACGCCGGTGCAGCTCGGGACCGGCGATCTGTTCGCGCTTCTGAATCTGCTTCGCCCCGACCTCGTAATCGACCGCCCAACGTTCGAGCGGATGGCCGAACCAAACGAGGCTATCAACGCCGCGATCGCCGCAATCCGCGCCACCGCGCCCGGCTGGCAAGATGAGGCCATCGCGCACCTTGGCGAGGCCGCTGCGACCGATTGGGGACGCGTCATGCTCGCGCCGTCGCCGGAGTATCGCAATCTGCTTTCCGCTACGCGCTCCGCCGCCACAGATGATGACAGAGTTCGTCTCATTCGGCCCGCAGAAAGCCTCCACAGCTTTTCGACTATGATCAGCCGTACCCGGCGGCGCGACATTGGCAACTTCACGAGCCGAAAGGCACGGACCGTCGAGGTTCCGTTCACCCCGGAGCAGCAGGCCGTTCATGATGACCTGTTGGCATTGCAGCGCTCAATCTATCTGCGCACCCACGGGGCTGGCCCCCTCGGCTTTCTCATGACCACTATTCGGCGACAGGCAGCGAGCTCGCTACATGGGCTTGCTCCGTTCCTAGAAGACATTCTGTCTCGCCGGCTGAGCGACCTCGAACTCGCTGAGATCGACGATGACGCGTTGGATCATGGTGACGCCGACATTGCGGCTGTCCGCTCCGAGATTGCCGCGGTGGTCGCGCGAGCGAAGAACTTGTCGGATGAAGACCCCAAGCTCACCGCTCTTCTCGACATCGTCGACCAGAAGGCCGGCATGCCCAATCGCCGGTTGCTCGCTTTTAGCTCGTTCCGTCACACGCTGGCTTATCTTGAGCAGGCTTTGCGCTCCCGTGGCGTGCGGATTGGTCTAATTCACGGCGGTGTCGCTGACGAAGACCGGCGAGCCATACGTAGGGCATTCGCGCTCGCCCCCGAGCATCCGGATGCTATCGATGTTCTCCTTTCGTCCGAGGTCGGATCAGAAGGTCTCGATTTCCAGTTCTGCGATGCGATCGTCAATTTCGACATTCCTTGGAACCCGATGCGGATCGAGCAGCGCATTGGTCGCATTGATCGCTACGGCCAGAAGAGCCAGACGGTCGCAATTTATAACTTCGTCACGCCGGGTACTGTCGATTTCGATATCTTTCAGCGCTGCCTGTTGCGGATCGGCGTGTTCGAGCGCGCCATCGGCGGTAGCGAGGCGATCCTCGGCGAGATCGCCGGTCGGTTGCAAGCGGTGGCGGACGATTTCCGACTGACGGACGAGGAACGTCGAGCGCGGTTGCAGCAGCTCGCAGACAACGAGATCCGCCAGATTATCGAAACCGATGCCCTTGAGGAGCGGGAAGCTGAGCTATTCGGTGTTCGTATCGAGCGCACCCGTATGAACGATGAGATTGCCGAGGCATCGAGCCGCTGGCTCGAGCCGGCAGCGATAGAGCGCCTAGTCGGGCTTCATCTCGAACGCGAACTCGATGTAGGCCGCAATCCCATCAGCGGACAGGGGCCCATCAAGAGCCTGCGGCTGGCGGCAGACGCCCGTCGTCGGCTCGTACCTCCCCGCACCCGTGGCACCCGTCTCAGCCTTGCCGAACGCGAATGGGAAACTTGGTTGCGTGGTGACCAGCAGACGCTTGCTCTAACATTCGACCGCGAGGCCGCCAACGAAGACCGGTCGCTTTCCTTCATCACGCCGGTTCACCCACTGACTCAAGCGGCGGCGCGGTCCTTCGCCAGTGACGAGGAGGTTATGGTGACCTTGCGGATAACCGACCCCGCTTTGCCTGCGGGGGAACACCCCTTCGCAATCTATCAGTGGCAGATGCGCGGTCTGCGCGAAGACGCGATGCTGGTTCCTGTCGTCGAGGATCCGCAGGTCGCGGCGGCATTTATGGACGTTTTCACAAGAGCTCATGACGCCTCGGACGTCGCACCCCCAGGTAGTGCCACAATCGAAGGACTTGAAGGCTGGCACCACGAGATGTGGACGCGGCGCCGAGCAGCCCACATTGCCGAAGCGAGTGAGATTGCGCGTTTCCGACGCGATAGCCTGGAAGCAAGCCACCGAGCCCGCGTCGCTATTCTCGAAGAGCAGCTTGCCGCCGCATCGGAAGAGCGGATTCGGCGCATGCGGACGGGGCAGTTGGCGCGCGCGAATGCAGATTGCCGCGAATCGCTCGATAGTCTCACTATCGCAGAACGGCGAGCAGATATCCTGCCGCGCCGCGTCGCCTCGGGTACGTTGCGGGTGGAGCACTGATATGGCTGACACTTTTCAAAATTGGCTAAACGAACTGCGTGCTAAGCGCGAACGTTGGGTCGATGCTAGCCGTGAAAACGATTTCGATCGCGGTATTTGGAATGCGACCGTCGATAAATATGCCGACCCCAGCCATTTCATTTTCGAGCTGCTACAAAATGCTGAGGACGCTGTCGCGTCATGGGTCCGCTTCGAGCTGCACCCCGACCGTATCGTCTTCGAGCATGATGGACGGCCCTTCGACCGGATGGACATAGAGGGCATTACCGGCATCGGCAACACCACCAAGCTCGACGATGGTCACAAGATCGGGTGCTTTGGAATCGGCTTCAAATCCGTATATGTCGTGACCGAGCGCCCCGAGGTTCATTCGACGATAGAGGGCTACCCGCTCGCCTTCGCAATCGACAAGCTCGTAGTTCCCAGGCTCATCACCTCGAACCACCTCGAGCCGACGACGCAGATTGTGCTTCCCCTCCGAGCTGACCGCGCGGCGTTAGCGCTCGACCGGGCGAGGAACGGTCTAGTGGCGTTGGGTGCGCGATCACTTCTATTCCTTCGCCATATTCAGCGGCTTGAATGGATCGACGGCGATCGGCGCGGAAGCGCCAAAGTCGTCGATGCCAACGGTTCGATCCGTTCAATCGAGTCAACGATGCCGGATGGGCGCTCGAATCTGGATCGCTATTTGGTGCTGTCGCGCGCGGTCGAGCACGAGACCAATCGCAAGCAGTATGAGGTGAAAGCAGCACTCAGGCTGAACGGCGCCGGGGATCTTGTTGCGGAGGATGCGCCGACCCGCCTGATGGTATTCTTCGAGACGGAGGAACTTACGGGCCTGCACTTCACGATCCATGGCCCTTTTCAGCTAACGGACAATCGTGGCAACATCAAACGCGACGATCCTTGGAATACTGAGCTTGTGGCCGCTATTGCCAACATGGTGGCCGACGCGCTTCCGGATATGCGCGAGCGCGGCATGCTCAAGCGCGGCGTACTCGATCTTCTGCCCAACGCCATGGACGAGCTGCCGCCCACCTTCGCGCCAATACTCGCGACGATCATGGAGAAATTCGCCGAGGAAGATCTAATACCGGTAAATGGGGGCGGCTTCACCAGAACGGCGACCGCTATGCGTGGGCCAGCCGACCTTCGCGATCTGCTTGGCGAAGCAGGACTAGCCGAATTCTCCAACCGGCCCGATCGACGGTGGATCGTCGCCGCCTTGCGGAACAGTCGGGCCGATCATTTTATCAACTCGCTGAAGATCGAGGAATTCGGCTCAGCGGACTTCTTCACATCCTTCCGCCATGTCTTTGGATCCCAGACACTCTTTCTCGAGAGCGACAAGCTCTGGCGCAGCCGTGGCCTGAACTGGTTCGGCCAACGCACAGACGAACAGATTCAGTTTTTCTACCTTGCATTAGACGCCGCGCAAAAAGCGCAGCGGCCTTCGATATCGATCGCAGACATGTCGTTCGTCCGTCTGGAAGACGGTCGTCGTCACTCGCCACGATATGCCGTGTTTGCTCCCGCTGAAAGTGATCTAGAGGCAGAAGCCGACCAAGGGGAATTGTACCTTGTCAAGAAAGCCCTGATCAGGTTGGGTCGAGGGCGGGGCAAAGAGGTCGAGCAATTTCTTCGACGTGTGGGCGTTCGCGACATTGACGAGCGCGCCTTTCTAAGCGCGATCATCCGAACACGATACAAGGGTGAGGGCCCACGCCCTACCCGCGAGCAGCATCTTCAGCACATGCGTCGTTTTCTCCGGTGGTGGAAGGAAAGCAAGGATACCGGCCTTTTTACCGGTCTCGCGTTTATCCGCGCCGGTGTCGGGGCAGGCTATCGCAATCCGAACGAGGTCTACTTCGGATCGCCCTACCAGGAATCGCCACTATCGAAAGTATATGACGGGACAATCGCCGATCGTAATCGCGTCGCGCTGTGGGAGGGATACAAGTCGCTCCCACGCAATGATCTAGTCGCATTTCTCGAGGGGTGCGGCGTCGAACGGCAATTGACGGTTTTGTCGTCGACCATATTTTACGACCATCCAAATTGGAGCTTTCTGCGCCATAACTGGGGCTCAGCGCGGCACACTGGGACGGGCGTCAATGTCGACTACCGCATCGACCAATTAGCTGCTCTACTGGGCCGGCAAGATCCTCAGATTTCAAAGCTGGTCTGGGAGACAGCTCGTCGAGGCGGGGCCATAGTCATGGCGGCCCAGTACTCTCCAAACCAGCAATATGCGGCGCACAAGGCACCCTCATCAATGGGCCATGTTCTGCGCCAGATGCCATGGATACCTGCCAAAGACGGATCTCTTCGCAAGCCGAGTGAGATCACCGCATCCGAACTAGCTAAAGGCTTCTCCATAGGCGGCAACGAGGACTGGCTCCGCGCGATCGGCTTCGGCGAACAGGAACGCCTGCGTAGCGAGCAATCCAAAGCGCGGCGCCAGGCGGGCGAACTAATAGGCCTGCCACCGGAACTCGTCGATCGGCTGAACGGTCTCTCGTCGGAGGCTCTTGCAACATTGAGCGCCGATATGATGCGCACCATTGACAGCGGCGCGTTCGAGCCCGTTGAATTCCCCGTGCGCGAGACCGGAAATGCCGGCCGGCGCACAGAACGGCTTGCTGCGCGCGCCAAAGAAGCGCCCGCCAAGACCTATGAAGTTCGCGCGCGATCGGTGCGAACAAGCAACGTCGAGAGCCACAAGGTCGCCCGTACCTATCTTGAAGATCAATATACCAATCCTCTTGAGGAAATGGTCTGTCAGGGGTGTCACGACAAAATGCCGTTTAATCGTCCCGACGGCTCGCCATACTTCGAAGCCGTCGAATGTCTCGATTCCCTACCGCAAGAACAGCCCGAAAATCACCTGGCGCTATGCCCGACCTGCTCAGCAAAGTGGCGCCATGCCAATCCGATTACCGATGCTGAGCTGCGCGAGAAGATCGCCGAGGCAGAGGCCCCCGAGATCTCGGTCGAACTCGCAGGCGCACCCGTGCGGCTGCGATTCACGCAAGTTCACATGGATGATATTCGAACAATCGGGGGCATTTCCTTGTCATATGTCGGTGGGGTGAAATCTCATGTAATCGCGTGAGTTGTTTTATTCTTTTGAGGGATGCGACGGTTTTTCTCTAAGCCTCGGTGGATGATTGCCCGTTCTCATCTGTGGTTTAGCGTGGCTAGCGGCCACATAGAAGTCGTTCGATGCCGATGGGCTGCTATGTCCCCTTTTCGTGGGCTGGCTGACCATAGTTGACAGTACGCAGCCGGACTAAGATGGTCGTTTAGGGGGATCAGCGTCCGCTGCTGTCGCAACTATGCCGATGTAAGGACGACGGCAGGAATTGCCGCAACCGGCCCCCAGATGGACTGTCGAGTGAGATCGAGCAGTTCCTAGCCGACATCTACTCGCGACTCGCCGGTGTTCTCTTAGTAGTGCCCTGAGATCTGCACTTGATTGTAGATAAAGCACGCCCCGATGGAAAAATGCTCCCGGACCCCATTGTGAATGACGTGCATCAATGCTTCGTTATGCCAGCAAAAAGGGAAAAATGCCGCGCTCGTAGGAGAGTAGATTTATGAAGCAGAACACTGCCGTCTTCGCAAACTTCATTTGCAGGTTTGGTGACAAGGTGCTCTTGGACTACGCAGAGCAGGTCGTACTTCCAGCATTTACGGACGATACCTTAATCAGATCGTATGGTGAGACTGAGTACCACTTCTACGAAGTAAAGCTCGTTAATTTGGCAAAGCGAGGTGAGGAACCGATACTTGCCGTCGTCGGACAGTTCGTTAAGAACACGCTCCTTACACGAGTGCAGGTCTTCGATGAAAGTGATGGCCTAATCCAGGATGAGCAAAGTATGCGTTCTGCGCCTTCCGCATTTTTTGTTCTAATTCTGAATAACCATCGACTGATCTACATGCCAGAAACGCCCTATGCGCCAGATCTGGTAGCATTCAGAGGGACTGCCTTAACTTTCCTCCGCAGCAAATGGAACAAGCTGATTGATAACTTATTTGAGGCGTCGAAACACAGCGGGGAACCGATTACAAAAGTAGCTCTTCGGAAGTTGCATCCCATTCCCACGCTGGAAGTTGTCCCTCTGACGGATCGACGAAGCTTGGCAGAGTTCGTCGAGCGTTACGAGACATTGCGCAGGATTGATTTCCGGCTGATCACACCAAACGATGAAATCGATGCTTCTGATACGTTAGAGCGGGTAAGGAAGTTGGGGCTGGGGCTTGATGCAAAAATCACAAAAGTCATCACTGAGAACAAGGATGGGCTCGATAAAGAGGCTTCCTTGGCTGCGGTAGAAGAGGCCACTGCAACAGGTAATCAAGAGGTGATTCTTCGGGGCGTCGACGAAGCCGGAAATTCTTTAAAGGTCGCAAATGACTCTTTCGAACTTTCGGTCCCTATCATGGACCTGCCGGACGGACTTTTAGCAAAGGCGAAGTTTTTATTCAGAAAGTACCGCGAGCAGGTTGATCAACAAGAAATTAACGCGCCTGGGCTGAACAATGCAATTGAAAAGATAAGGCAGTTAGTAGGGCTTCTGTAGGATGACCTGGCAACAGCGACTGAACCAGGAAAAAAGCCTCTTTCAAATCTACAAGATCGCGCGGATAGTCGCGTTCTCGAAAGGGAACGTGGTCGCAGCGGTCTGCATTTTCCTCATGTCGGTCATGTTGCTTGGAGTGAACGCTTTTACCGGTATGGCAATCGCGTCAATGCCGGCGCTTCAGAAAGCGATAAATTCTGTCGCAGATACGGGATTCGCGTTCACATCTACCATGCTTGGGTTTTTGATCTCTGGCTTTGCAATATTTGCAAGCATATCTAAGCCAGACGTCCTCATCATCTTGGCGAAAACTGACTATAAGAACCCACGTATATCAGAGCTGCAGTTTATATTTTTTAACTTTATACTTGTTTTTATTCACTACATTATCTTCGTGGGCGCCTGTGCGTTTATTAAGATTATTTCTGGTGATTCTGGCCCGCTGCCAAAGGGTTTGGATTTAGCGAGCACCTACAGCGACGCTATTGGGTGCGCCTTAACGTCAACGTTGTTGGCTGTGCTCTTATCGTGGCTTGCGTTCGTAACTCTTCTGCTGAAATCATTCATTTGGAATCTCTATCAATCAGTTCTTATCACGATCCAGATTGAAGACTTGTTGAAGCAGACGCAAAGCGGGGGCGATGGTGACTGAAAAAATAAGAAGTAGTAGCCATCCGCAGACTACACGCTCACTCCCAGGCTCATCGCACACACCAATCCAATAGAACGCAAACACATGAAAATCATCGACAACACCTCTCAACTACTTGGCGATGATCTGAAGGAAACGCTGAGCCAAGGCTCTCGCGTGAAGATCGCGGCGTCTTGCTTCTCAATCTATGCCTATGAGGCCCTGAAGTCTGAGCTATCCAAGATCGAAAGCCTGCAGTTCATCTTCACGGCTCCGACATTCGTGCCGACGGAAGCGACCGACAAACTACGGAAAAAAAGCGCGAGTTCTTCATCCCAAAGGCGGGGCGTGAAAGCAGCCTCTACGGCAGCGAATTCGAGATCAAGCTTCGAAACAGGCTCACGAAACGCGCTGTGGCTCAGGAGTGTGCGGCGTGGACCCGAAAGAAGGCCCGGTTCAAATCCAACGCTACCCTGGCCGCCATGCAGCCATTCGGTCACGTGGAGACCAGGGGCGCCGCCGTCGCTTACATGCCGATCAGCGGGTTCACAGCCGTTGATCTCGGCTATCAGACGGGCAACGCGGTCTCCAACTTTGTCAACCGCTTAGACGAGCCTGTTCATACCGGCTCGTATCTGAACCTTTTCAACCAGATATGGAACGACGCGGACAAGCTCCGCGATGTGACTGACGCCGTCTGCGATCACATCGAGTCCATCTATCAGGAGAACGCCCCCGAGCGGGTCTACTTCCTGATGCTGTACAACATCTTTCGGGAATTCCTGGAGGATATCGGCGAGGACGTTCTATCGAATGATCTCACCGGCTATAGAGACAGCATCGTCTGGAACAAGCTGTTCAACTACCAGCGCAACGCTGCAACGGGGATCATCAACAAGCTTGAAACCTATAACGGCTGCATCTTGGCTGACTAGGTCGGCCTAGGGAAAACCTTCACCGCGCTGGCTGTGGTCAAATACTACGAGCTCCGCAACAAGTCCGTGCTAGTCCTTTGTCCGAAAAAGCTTGCCGACAACTGGCGGAACTACAATACCAATCTCACCACGAACATCTTCGCCAAGGACCGCTTCGACTATGACGTCCTCTGCCACA
Source organism: Rhizobium sp. F40D2 (assembly GCF_051810745.2). Taxonomy (NCBI): domain Bacteria; kingdom Pseudomonadati; phylum Pseudomonadota; class Alphaproteobacteria; order Hyphomicrobiales; family Rhizobiaceae; genus Rhizobium; species Rhizobium sp. F40D2. Next base: position 716,966 of record NZ_CM131436.1, on the reverse strand, counting down.
CGGATCTGTCGCGCACGTCAGGCGAGTCCTTTGGCATACCGCTGAACCGGGTGAACTGGGGCAACTATGGCCTAGTGGTGATCGATGAGTCCCATAACTTCCGGAACAACGATGTCTACAAGGACCGCGAGACGCGATACCAGAAGCTGATGAACAAGGTTACCGGCCGCAAGACCGACTGGCATATCGACGAGGCGAAGATCGACATCCTGTTCGACACCTGGTTTGCCGAGCTAGACGACGACAGACTGAACGAGATCAAGAAGCGCGGCCTGCAGATCGAGGATCTGGTCAAGCATCCGCGCCGCATCGCGCTGATTGCCTACGACATCTGGACCCATTTCAAGGCCTATGCCCGGCCTGATGGGTTCAAGGCGCAGATCGTCGCCATCGATCGCGAGGCGGTGATCCTCTACAAGCAGGCGCTGACAACGGTGATTGCCCAGGATCTTGAGGACGCGGGCATGGAGCCCGCCGAGGCGCTGACCCTACCACCCCATTGGCTAGCCCCCATATCGGTTCGATCGTGTCGTACGGCAATTGCCTACTTTGTGATTACGATGACGGAATCGCCAAGCATCGATGGGGATCCTTTAATCTCTATCGCGGGTTCTACGAAGACTATCAAAAGTTTCTGGCTAGGCCTGAAACGATGGCGGAAGCGATATATGGAAATGCTCCGAAAACACTTGTGGTACAGTCGGACCTGAAGCAATTTTATGATCGCGTTCCTTTGATGAAACTTGTCTGATTCATAGAGAGCGGACTAATTTGGAGGTCGGCAATGTCCACGAAGATGACGGAGAAGGATTGGCTGTTGCGCTGGAGGTATTTCGGGCCTCGTTGCCGCGTCGGGGCGACAAGGGGCGTGACGACCGGTTGTTGGAAGCGATCCACTATTTCTCGATCCACAACATCTCTTGGCGAGCGCTGCCGGATCGGTTCGGAAAATGGAACAGCGTCTGGAAACGCTTTGAAAGGCTGAGCAAGGCCGGCGTGTTCGAAACCTTCTTCGAGCACCTTGCGGCGCTATCATCCTCTGCGCATCTGATCCAGATGTTCGATAGCACCGTTTTGCGCGCCCATGTCTTGGCAGCAGGCGCAAAGGGGGCAGAACGGACAGGCGCTCGGCCGTTCGCGCGGCGGCTTCTCCACCAAAATTCACCTCAAGACCGACTTCGACGGCCGTCCGATCGCCTTCGACCTGACCGGCGGCGAAAAAGGATACGCACCTCACTTCGCCATCCTGCTCGGGCTCGGCCCCGATGTCGATCCGCGGGCGGCCGTCCCGACAAGGGTTATGCCAGCAAGGCGAACCGGCAGGCAGCGCTGGCCCGCGGCATTGTCCCCATAATTCCGCGAAAAGCCAACGGAAAGGGCAGGCTGGGCTTCTTCGCAAAGGCCATCTATAAAGGACGCGCACGTGTCGAGCAGGCAGTTGGCAAGCTCAAGCAAGCGTGTCGCCCTACGATGCGAGAAGACGAAGCGTAACTTCGCAGCCATCGTCGCCATCGCTGCGGGTTTCATCTTGGTCAAATCCGTCCACACGGCTTAGGAGACCTGGATTCTCACGTTATTCGATAGCTTAGCGGAGAAGCCTTGAGATTCCCTCTGTTTTCCTTTCGCGAGCGACCGTGGATATCACCTTTGTGCTCTGGCTTTGGGCATCAGTCAACAAGAGGTGGCTATCGGCAATCATTTCCGGTTCCGGCACCAAGGTTGCCGCTTTCAATCATTAAGCGTTCGGACGCCGTCCAGCTCAGATGATATCGTCAGCCGGTCGGGTTTACGCTCCGCCCTAGTGGGTACGAACTGGATGATGACAAGACGATTGTTGACGCAGCTTCGCGCGCTGCGTAGCGGCTTGATAGCCGATGCGCCTCAACGTGTCGTGATGAAAAGACTCTCGAGACCCGGACGCGGGCAGCCGCAACATGGCTGAGCGAGATCGACCAGGTGGGCGTGCTTCAGGCGGATGGCGTTTTTCAACAAGGCGCTGTCTGGAGCAATCTCTCATTGCGAGCCTTCCTGATTTCCGATAATTAGGAAGCATGGGAAACAATGTCGAACTTCTGATCGCGGCAGGCAAAGCGCTTTATGGGAAGCGCTGGCAAAGTCCTGTTGGCCGCGACCTCGAAACGACGGATCGAACGGTCCGGAACTGGCTGGCGAGAGCTCACCCTATTCCGGAGCACGTCCCCGTCAGGCTAGAGGCTCTCCTTAGGAAGCGAAAAATAGAGATTGATGCCGTGCTCCGGCAGATCGGCACGGGCATTGGGGAAAGCAGTAGCGAATGACCTGCGGCGAGTCATACCATGATGCAGCTACAGGACGTCTCGTTTTTGTCGCTCGCGAATCCTGGGGTGGTCATGGTTGATCCCGCAGCTGCGGCCGCCACCGTAAAGCAACTTCTGGAGGCAACCGGCGTGTCAGGTGGTAAGCCGGTGCTGCTCGTGGGCAGCGAGCATGACCGAAGTTCAACTATTGAGGCGCTGGCGACGCTCTCGAATACGTCGTCTATCAATCTGAATATCCATCTGGTTCAGGCCCTTGTCGACGCGAGCGATGCGCGTCTCGATATCGTCTCGACGATCTCGGCGCTTGAACCATCCTCACCGGTCTTGCTGCTAGATCGGATTCAGATTTTGATGCTGCCTCAGCTTATGGTCAAGGCGACCGACGTTTTGTGCCGGGTAGCTCGCCGCCGTTCGGTTTGCGCCTCCTGGCCCGGTCGACTTGATCGTGGGCGCCTTCTCTACGCCGATCCTAATCACCCTGAGTTTCTCGATGAGGATGCGTCCCGTGCGCTCGTCATTGACCTGTCGATCAACGAAAGCGCAGACCAATGAAGTATCGCGATCTCGTCAGCTTCGAGCCAATCGAGTCTGTTATCCAACTGCTTGCTGCCAACAAGGCTGACGAGGGCCGTAGGCTCGTCGCAAGCTACGTCATTTCCGATGCGATGGCCGACCGCATCGCCGACGTGATCTTCCCTCAACTAGGCTTCGATCCCGCTGTCGACCACAAAGGGATCCTCGTCGTCGGCAACTACGGCACCGGCAAGTCGCACCTCATGTCTGTGCTCTCCACTATCGCGGAGGATGCCGAGGTGCTGCCAGAGGTCCGCAACGAGAAGGTGCGCACGGCCGCCGGGCCGATTAGCGGCAGGTTCCAGGTGCTGCGCATCGAGATCTCCAGTCGGATGTCGCTCCGCGATATTCTGGTACAGGAACTAGAAGGCTTCCTCGCCTCCAAAGGCCTCACGTTCAAGTTCCCGCCCGAAGACAAAGTTACGCAAAACAAGACCGCGCTCATCGAGATGATGGACGTCTTTGAGCAGAAATTCTCTGGTCAGGGACTACTCGTGGTCGTAGATGAGATGCTCGACTACCTGCGCTCCCGCAAGGATACTGAGCTCGTCCACGACTTGTCCTTCCTGCGCGAGATCGGCGAGATTGCCAAGAACACCCGCTTCCGCTTCGTTGGTGGCGTGCAGGAGGCGATCTTCGACAGCGCGCGGTTCGCGTCCACCGCGGACAGCCTACGGCGTGTTAAGGATCGTTTCCAGCAGGTGCTGATCGACCGCCAGGACATCGGGTTCGTTGTCGCCGAGCGGCTGCTCCGCAAGGACGAGCATCAGCGCGGGGCCATCCGCAAACACCTGGAGCCGTTCGCTAAATTCTACGGCAGCATGGGTGACAGGCTCGAGCAGTTCGTCCGGCTCTTCCCAGTCCATCCCGACTACCTCGCCATCTTCGAACGGATCGAGTTCGCCGAGAACCGCAACGCCTTGTCGACGCTTTCGGGCACGATGAGGAGGATGCTCGAACAAGACGTGCCCACTGATAGACCAGGCGTCATCACCTATGACAGCTTCTGGACCGATGTGCGGACCAACCCGGCCTTCCGCGCGCAGACCGGCGTGCGCGATGTCGTGCGGATCGCCGAGACCCTGCAGGAGAAGATAGAGACTGCGTTCCCGAAGGGCAAAGCAATGAGCCGCCCGACCGCGCACAGGATCATCGACGGCTTGGCGATCCAGCGCCTGACCACGCCCGACATCCACGTCGCGATGGGGCCGACTTCGGCCGAGCTGCGGGACCAGCTCTTGCTGATGAACCCCATGGCCGCCGACTTCCCCTCGGATGAGCCCGCGCAGGATCTGCTCACGTTCATCGACGCCACGATCGGCGACATCATGAAGGCGGTGAACGGGCAGTTCATCACGCGCGCGACCGGCAGCGACCAGGTGTACATCGATGTCGCCAAGGACGTCGACTATGACGCCGAGATCGACAAGCGCGGCGAGAGCCTTGACGACGAGGACCTCGACAACGCCTATTACCAAGCCGTCGCGCACCTGATGGAGCGGACTGATGAGGCGACGCATCTGCCGGGCCACAAGATCTGGCAGTATCCGCTGGAGTGGTTCGAGCGCAGGGTTCACCGCGACGGCTATTTGTTCTTCGGCTCGCCAAACGACCGACCGACCGCCTATCCGGCACGCGACTTCTACCTCTACTTCGTCCAGCCCTACGACCCGCCAAAGTTCAAGGATGAAGAGAAACCCGACGAGGTGTTCTTGCGCCTCGCCAGCAAAGACGAGGCGCTGACCGCCATCCTACGGCGCTTCTCGTCGGCCGCGGCGTTGGCCGGGCTCAACAGCGGCAACGCCAAGAACGTCTACACGAACAAGGCCGAGGACGCGCTCAAGAGCATGCGCAAGTGGCTGCGCGACCAGCAGACCACCGCCTTCAACGTCACCTATCGGGGCAAGACCCGCACGCTCGGCGAGTGGGCGAAGGGTTTCTCGGTGCGCGAGCGCGCCGGCATCAAGGGCGACGAAACCATCAACTTCCGCGAGTACATCAACGCATCTGCCGGCTTCCTGCTCGCGCCGCACTTCGCCGAGCAGTATCCGCAATATCCGACGTTCGGCACAATAGTGACCGACGCCAACCGGCGAATGCTCTCCACGACCGCCGTGAAGGCGCTGTCCAGCCCGGCGCGGCCGAAGGACGCGGTCATGATCCTTGACGCGTTGAAGCTGTTGGACGGTGACAAGCTCGATCCGCGCCAATCCCCTTACGCTCAGGAGATCACCGCCCGCCTTGCTGCCAAGGGCAGCGGTCAGGTGCTGAACCGAGGGGAGATCTTCGAAGCGACTTCCATGGCGGAGTCATTCGCTCCGGGCCGCTTCGGGCTTGAGCCCGACCTCGTCGCCGTCGTTCTGGCGGCTCTGGTCCATTCGGGCGACGTGGTCGTGTCCGTCGCTGGCAGGAAGGTCGACTCGTCGAACCTCGGCGACGGCTCGACATCCCTCGTCGAGGAGCTGGCGGCCTTCAAGCACGTCGAGGCGCCGAAGGACGTCAACGTGGCGGTCCTGCGCCATCTCTACGAGCTGTTCGGGCTACCGGCCGGCCAGGCTCAGGCGGCGGCCAAGGGTGACGACGCTGCTGTCCGCAATCTTCAGGACGCGCTAGAGAAGGTCATCGCCAGCACCCTAACCTTGGGGACAGGACTCGAGAGCTCGCTCTCCTTCTGGGGTGCCTCAGTCATGTCACCGGAGCAGGTCCAGGACAGCAGGACACGGATCGATGCCACGAGGAAGTTCGCCGAGGCCCACACCGCCTACAACAGCCCCGCGAAGCTGAAGAACCTGCGGACCACGCCCGTCGAGATCGCCGCACGGACCGACGACTTCGCCGGCTACCGCCGCGTTGCATCGCTCGTCAGCCAGATCGAGGCCGTGGCGAAGGACGCGACTTATCTGCAGCAGACCGAAATCGTCCTGCGGGATGATGATCCCTGGCTGGAGAAGGCCCGAAAGGCCCGACACGAGATCGCCGGCCAATTGAGCGACGTGCTGCACGCTACAGCCATGACCGCGGTCCGCACGCGCCTTGCAACGCTCAAGAAGGATTATGTCACCCACTACATATCGCTGCACGCGAAGGCTCGCCTCGGCATGACGGAGAGCAAGACCAAGGGGACGCTGATGAACGATCAGCGACTCAAGACCCTCGAGCAGCTCACCCGTATCCCCATCCTGCCCGGCAACGAGCTGGAGAGCTTCCGCAACACGCTGGCCGACCTGAAGACCTGCTCGGCGCTCGTAGAGAGCGAGCTGGCTGCGCGGGCCACATGCCCGCACTGCTCCTACACGCCAAAGGCCGACCAGCTTCCGCTGACGGCACCGGCGTCGTCGATCCTTGCGACGCTTGATGACAGGCTCGACACCCTGGTGACGGCGTGGACGACCAGGCTGCGCGAAGAACTCGACGATCCGATCATGCTTGCTGAGGGGCTGCAGCTCGTCGAGGACAAGGTTCGCGACCGCATCAAGGCTTTCGCCGCAGGCGGCGACTTGCCGGAACCGCTCGACGGGGATTTCGTGGCCGGGATCCGGGACGCTCTCTCCGACCTTGCTAAGGTGGAGATCACGTCGGCCGACCTTCGCACTGCGCTCACGAGCGGCGGTTCACCGGTCACCGTGGAAGATATCCGGAAGCGCTTCGAGAAACTGCTCGCCGCCGAACTCAAAGGCAAGGACGAGACGAAGGTGCGCTTCGTCATCGTTGAAGGGACTAACTGAAAATGTCAGGTCAAGTGCGTATGGACTTTGAGGCGGCAGCGAAGCCCGTCTCGTGTTTGGGCAAGACATTCGAAAACGAGAACGCTCGTCGTGAGCACTTCCGCGGTTTGCTGCGAGAGCATTTATCTGACCCGCAGTTTCGCGCTACGCCAGGGTTCCCCGAAGGGAGTGATGACGCGATTGTGGAGCTTTCGGACCCTCCATACTACACTGCATGCCCAAACCCATTCATGGCACAGCTAATCGAGGATGCTGCGCCAGACGACGCTAGCCACTATTATAGAACCCCTCTTGCTGTGGATGTGGCTGAGGGTAAGAACGACCCTATATATAATCTTCACAGCTACCACACAAAGGTGCCGCCACGCGCGATAATGCGCTACATCTTGCATTATACAAAGCCAGGTGATTTGGTCCTTGACAGCTTCTGCGGGACGGGGATGACCGGTGTTGCTTCCCAGCTCTGCGGCGATGCCGCAGTCATTAAAGAGCTGGGCTTTGAGGTTGACGCGCAGGGAAACGTCTTCCAGTACGGATCAACCGATCCATGCTCGGAAGTAGGCGCGCGCGTTCCAGTGCTGCTTGACCTGTCGCCGGCTGCGACGTTCATAACTAACGCATACAACACACCGCAGAGCGAGGCGCATTGGGGATCAGTCGAGGCGGATGTTTCGGTTATAGATAGGGACTTAGGCTGGCTCTACCAGACTTTGCATGCAGCAAATGCTGGCACTGCTCAGAAGGCAGCTAAGTTTCTTCGAGAGAATGGTGAAGTGTCAGACGCGTTTGCGTACGGGCGAGTGAATTACATCGTTTGGTCGGACATCTATTCTTGCCCTCAATGCGCTGAGAGCTTTGATTTCTGGACGGTTGCCGTCGATCAGGATGAGGGTAAAGTCAGAGATGAGTTCCCGTGTCCGCAGTGCAAGAAGCACCTTGGCAAAGGCGATCTTGAGCCCGTTAAGACGTGGGCTGCAGCTCCCGGCGGAGGAGAGCCTGTTGCGCGTAAGGCGCAGCGCCCAGTCCTAGTTAACTACACATACGGAAAAAAGCGCTTCACAAAAGAAGCTGACGTATTCGATGAGGAACTCTCCAGTCATGTGGGTCGACTCCGACTGAGTGATTGGGTGCCGACCGATCCCATTTCTCCTGGCGACAAGAGCGTCGAGGCGATTAGAGCCGGGTACAAGACCGTCGACAGCTTCTATACAGCCCGCTCTCTTCAAGTTCTCGCGAGATTGCGCAAGCTAGGCCTCCATTCCTGGCCTCCTTTCAGTGCGCTGACGCCTAGAGCGACTAGAATGCACAGAATAGCTGCGAGCCGCATTGGTGGTGAGAAGAAAGGGGTCGGGGGCGCGACCGTTGGCGTGATCAATGGCACACTCTACATTCCATCCCTGTCGGTCGAGATGAACGTCCTGGATCAGGCAAAAGACCGTGTCAAAAACTTTTCAAGAAGTCTTCATGCCAAGCGCCATGGCTTCATTTCAACCCAGTCGGGGACGCATCTAACGTCCATTCCGAGTTCCTCGATCGACTACATCTTTATCGATCCACCTTTCGGAGCCAATCTCATCTATTCCGACCTGAACCAGCTCTGGGAAGGTTGGCTAGCGGTACATACGGCAAACGAGCATGAGGCGATTGAGAGCGCTCACCAAGAGAAGACGATCAACTCCTATCGGCGACTAATGTCCTCTGCGTTCGGGGAAGCCTTTCGCGTTTTGAAACCAGGCCGTTGGATAACGATCGAGTTCTCAAACACTAGAGCGAGTGTCTGGAACGCTATTCAAGTTGCCCTCCAAGAAGCCGGCTTCGTCGTAGCAAATGTATCCGCTCTGGATAAAAAGCAGGGTAGTTTTAACGCGGTAACAAACCCGACGTCGGTCAAACAGGACCTTGTCATTTCGGCGTACAAACCCAACGGAGGCCTAGAGGAACGATTCGAAAGACGCAGCTCTGACGTTCAGTCGGTTTGGGACTTCGTTTCCACACACCTCAAAAACCTGCCTGTTCTTCGAACAAGGGGGGACCAGATCATCACTGTTCCTGAGCGCGACCCCAGAATTATTTTCGACAGGATGATCGCTTGGTTTGTGTCACATGGAGTGCCAATTCCACTCTCTAGCGGTGACTTTCAGGCCGAGCTTCGTGAGCGCTTCCCGTCGAGGGACGGCATGATCTTTCTGCCTCAGCAAATCGATACGTACGACCGTGCTGCGCTTCAGAAAGGCGGAGCGTCACAGATTGAGTTGTTTGTCAGCGATGAGAAGAGCGCAATCGACTGGTTAGGTGACCTCCTCCGAGCGCGGCCCTCGTCGAGACAAGAAATTACGAACGACTTCACGCAGAAGATCGGTGCTGGATGGCGTAAGCACGAGGCAAAGCCGGAATTGATCGACCTTCTGGAGCAAAACTTCCTGATGTATGATGGCAACGGGCCCGTCCCGGCTCAGGTGCATTCGTATCTTTCATCTAATTGGAAAGACTTGCGCAATCTCGACAAGGAGGATCCTCGTCTAGTGGAAAGGGCTCGAAATCGTTGGTTCGTGCCGGATCCGAATAAGCAACAGGATGTTGAGGCACGCCGCGAAAAGGCGTTGTTACGCGAGTTCGACATCTACAAGGCTTTTAAAGGCAAGAAGATGAAGGAGATCCGGTTAGAGGTGATGCGTGCCGGCTTCAAGGCGGCGTGGGCGGCCAAGGACTACCGCACCATCATCGACGTATCGGCAAAAGTGCCCGACGAGGTGTGGCAGGAGGACGAGCGCCTTATGATGCTGCACAGCATGGCCGAGACGCGACTTGAGGCCGAGCGGTGAGCGCCGTCGCCGCGTCAGGCGCGGCGGTCGCTCAACGCGGCGACTGGCTGTGGCACGATCGCCTTGGCGCCGTGCAGGTGATCGACCGGCTGGATCGCTGGGGCGTGCAGTCGCTCCGAGTGTGGTCACCCGCGTCAGGCACGGTCGCCCAGATCGAGCTGGCCGCGGCCGAGCCAATCGCTGCCCACGCGCCCACGCTGGACACTATCGTGCACCGGGCGGCCGCGGCGCGCGTGCAGGAGGCGCTCGCCACCGAGATCCTGCTCGCTCCTGTGCGCTCAAGCGTCACCCCGCTGCCGCACCAGCTCTATGCGCTGGAGCGCGCCATGGAAAAGGGGCGAGTCCGCCACTTGTTCGCGGACGAGGTCGGGCTGGGCAAGACGATTGAGGCGGGACTCGTCATCCGCGAGCTCAAGCTGCGCGGCCTGGCGAAGCGCGTCCTCGTCGTCGCGCCGAAGGGACTCACTCCGCAGTGGCAGGCGGAGATGCAGCTCCACTTTGGGGAGGCGTTCCGCATCGCCGACCCGAGCGACTTCGACGCGGTCTCCCGCTGGTCGGACGACGACAACGTCTGGCGCGTCGCTGACCAAGTAATCTGCCCCCTCGATAGCGTGAAGCCCCTTGCACGGCGTCGCGGCTGGTCCTTGGAGCGCATCGCGGCCTACAACCAGCGGCGCTTTGAGGACCTGATCACCGCCGCCTGGGACCTGGTGGTCATCGACGAGGCACACCGCCTAGGCGGCAGCACCGACCAGGTGGCCCGCTATAAGCTGGGCGCCGCGCTCGCCGACGCCACGCCCAACCTGCTCCTGCTGTCCGCGACGCCGCATTCGGGGAAGTCGGACCAGTTCCTGCGCCTGATGCAGCTCCTCGACCGCGAAACGTTTCCCGGCGAGGACTGCATCGACCGTGATCGGGTAGCGCCATACGTCGTCAGGACCGAGAAGCGGCTCGCCATCGACAACGAGGGCAATCCGCTTTTCAAGCCCCGGCAGACCCGGCTCGTGACAGTGGACTGGGGGCCGAAACACGACGCCCAGCGACAGTTGTACGAGGCGGTCACCGACTATGTGCGGCATGGCTACAATCAGGCACTGAAGAGCAAGCAGCGCCACATCGGCTTCCTCATGGTTCTCATGCAGCGGCTGGTGACATCGTCCACCGCCGCCATCGCTACAACCCTCGGCCGCCGTCTCCAGGCGCTTGAGGATGCGCCCGCGCAGCTGTCGCTCGCGCCTGACGTCGACGTCGCCGAGATGGCGGACATGGATGGACAGTCGCAGCTCGACGAGCTAGTAGACTGGCCTGGCTGGCGGTCTGAAAAGGCGGAGGTAGCAACCCTTTTGCGTCTTGCGGAGCAGGCGCTCGGAGGAACCGACGCGAAGGTCGAGGCGCTGCTGGAGCACATCTACCGCATCCAGCAGGAGGAGGACGACCTCGACCTGAAAGTGCTCATCTTTACCGAATTCGTCCCCACGCAGGCGATGCTCGCCACGCAGCTCCGCGAGCGCGGCTTCGAGGTCGCGACGCTAAATGGGCAGATGGCGGTGGAGGAGCGCGTGGCCGCCCAAAAGGCGTTCGCCGGAACCGGGCGGGTGCTGATTTCGACGGACGCTGGTGGCGAGGGTCTGAACCTCCAGTTTGCGCACGTCATGTTCAATTACGACATGCCCTGGAACCCAATGCGCATCGAGCAGCGCATCGGCCGCGTCGACCGAATCGGGCAAAAGCACACGGTCCGCGCCACCAACTTCGTCCTCGGCGAGACGGTCGAGCACCGCGTCCGTGAGGTGCTGGAGGCGAAGCTGGAGGCGATCGCCGAGGAGTTCGGCGTCAACAAAGCGGCCGACGTGATGGACTCAGTCGAGGCGGAGGCGATGTTCGACGGCCTCTATATCGACGGGATCCTCTCGCCCGACGCGGTCGAGCAACGCGCCGACGCCAGGCTGGAGGAGCTACGCGCACGGATCGCTGCCGACCGCGAGCGTCACGAGTTCCTCGGTTCCGGCGCCCCGCTCGATCCGGGCGCCGCCCAGAGGTGGCGCCGCCATCCCATCCACTTCTGGGTTGAAAAGGCGGTTACAGCCGGTCTCGCCGACGCCGGAGGCGATGCCCGACGCAATGGTGAATCCTGGCGGATTACTTGGCCCGACGGCTCCACCAACGATCGGGCCTGCTTCGACGCATCCGGTCTCGACGCGGCTCCCGACGCGACTTGGCTGACCCTCGACAATGCTGCCGTCCGTGGCGTGATCGACGACCTTCCCGCAGAACCGCCGGGTCGTCCGATTCCGCGCGTATCTGTGCCACAGTTGCCGGCCGGCGTGGAGGGCGTCTGGTCGCTATGGCGCATCCGGATGAGCACGATACGGGGCGACGATCAGCGATACATGCCGCTCTTCGTTCAAAACGGGCGGGCATTCGCACCCACGGCCCGCAGGCTGTGGGACATGATCGTCACAGGCGAACTCGCGACAGACGGCGACTACGCCATCGACGCGGTAGCCGCCCTGGAGCAGTTCGCCGAAGCGCAGGCCGAGCCGATCTACCTGGAGCTTCGCGACGCACACCTGCAGCAGCTTGAACAGGAACGCCAGCGCGTAGCTGCGGCGTTCGACGCACGCCGACGTGCGATAGGCCGGATAGGGCTCGAGAATGTCCGACGCGCACGGCTGGGGCGCCTTGAGGAGGAGCATGAGCGTCGCATCCGTGAGCTGCAGGACGCGGCGGCGATAATGCCAAGCCTGGAGCCGGTAACGATCGTCGAGGTGCGACCGGCATGACGGCTTGGTCCGACCACATCTTGGCTCCCTTCCAGCGCGAGTTCAGCCATCTGTGGGTCGTCACCGACCCCGACGAGATTCTGCTCACCCCCACGGTTGCCCCAATCCTCGCGAAAAGAGGTTTCGAGCTCGTCACCTATCGTGACCCGCTCGCCTTCCGGCACCGCTACGAAGCCGAGATACGGGACGCGGCTGGAGGCGGCGCCTACATAGTTCACGTCCGTGGTGACGCAAGCACGATCGTGCCTTGGGACGTCCTGAACGAGGCGCGCGTACATGCTCTCTCGATCCCCGAGCTGTTCGGCTCGCTCGACGCGAACGCGGTACGCGCGGTCGGATCAGAACGCTATGACGACCTGTGGCAGATCACGTCGTCGAGACCGAGCATGCCGACGATGGGCACGCGCGCGACGAAAGACTTCCTGGCGGCCAACCTATACCGCGTCGTGCCGGACCTACTCCGGCGCCCCGCCGATCTCTGGGAGCAGGCGTTCGACATCTTCTTCCGCGGCTCGCCCCTTCCGCACCTCATTGCCTGCCATGTGGCAGAGCGGGCCTGTCGGCCGGATAGCATTTCTGTACAGGTAGCGGCATCGATCCTTTCCGACCGAGCGACCTTCATCGACCGCGTCCAACGGGACTGGAACCTTTTCGCACGGGCATCGGCACGCGGCGAGGAGCCGCCCGCCGACATCATTCCCTTCGCGCTGCCGGGCATCCGCGTGAGCCTCGACAGCATGGTGCTGGATGGCACCATCGCGCCTGCGAAAGTCGACCAGGTTCCAGCCTCGACACCGAGCTGGATGCTCGTCGGGATGGTGCCGGACGATGAAGCCGCTCGCACCCTGGCCGAGCAGCGGATCGACTTGTTGCGACAGGACATCCCGAAGGATGGCGCCACACACGGTGACTGGCTGCGGTTCGCGGAACGGCACGCCGAGATCATCGATGCCGGGCGAAGCCTAGTCGCCGACGCCACCAGTCCGGATCCGATGGCCGGGATCGCGCCTGCCATCGACGTCTCCCTGTTCGACTGGCTGGAGAGCAGCTTCGACGGGCTAAGCTTCAACAGCTACGCGACCGCTCCCTCCATCGTGCATCAGATCGCGCCGCACATGGCGCATCGTCGACGGTCCGGTGAGCGGAGGCAGGCGCTGATTGTTGTCGATGGGATCGCGCTCGACCAGTGGCTAATCCTCGAGCGCCGCCTTCGCGTCGACCAGCCGGACCTCCTCATCGACACCCGGTCATGCTTTGCCTGGCTACCGACGGTGACCGGCGTCTCCCGCCAGGCGATCTTCACCGGCGATCAACCACGGGCCTTCGCCAAGACGATCGGTAGCACCTCGCCCGAGCCTGCCGCATGGCGGCGCTTCTGGGTGAACGAGGGGCTCGCCGAGAGCCAGGTGTTCTACGCCAAGGGGCTTGGCCAGCCGGGGTCTTGCGACGAGGTTATCTCCGGCGCGATCGCCGATGGAGTCGAGGTCATCGGGCTCGTCGTGGACACGGTCGACGAGCTTCTCCACGGAGAGCTGTTCGGCAAGCAGGCGCTGGTCGGCCGCATCGAGCACTGGCTCGAACTCGGCGAATGGGATCGGCTCGTCTGCTCGTTGGTCGATGCCGGCTACCGCATCTACGTCACCGCCGACCACGGTAATGTGGACGTCGTCGGCATGGGCCGTCCGTCGGAGGGGAGCGCCGCGGAGGAGCGTGGCGAGCGGGCCCGCATCTACGACAGCGAGGCGCTGCGGCAGAAGTCGTCCGCCACTATCGCCGGTAGCCGGGTTCTGCAGCCGGGTGGTCTGCCGGACACCTACAAGCCGCTGTTCGCCCCGCATGGGCGGGCTTTTATACCCGAGGGCCGCCGAGCAGTCGTGCACGGGGGCACATCCCTGGAGGAAGTCATTGTCCCGTTCGTCAGGGTTTCGAGAAAGGAAAAGACGTGAGCACTGCACCACCTCGAATCGGCATGGATCGCTTCGTCGATGCCCAATGGATGGAGTTAGCGGCGTGCGTCGTGCGTGGCGAAAGGGACTTGAAAGATCTCCACGCGCAACTCGCAGCTGACATCCCAGGACTTCAGGTCCAGCGCAAGGCCGTCGGCATCCTAAATCGGATGTGGTTTCCTGCGGATACAGTCGGTCGGAGTCTGGCGATGGAGGCTGCGATGCTCGTGCGACATAGTAAGCCAGGGACACGCACCGCGGCCTTTGAGGCTGTAGCTATCGGGGCGTATCCGTATTTCCGCGAGGTAGTGGAGAACGTTGGTCGCCTACTTCGTCTCCAAGAAACTTGCTCCGCGGGAGAGGTCCACCGTCGTATGTTCGAGCTGCACGGTAAGCGGACTACGATCGATCAGGCGACCAGCTATGCCTTCAAGACAATGGTGTCTTGGGGCATGATCCAACGTCAAGCCGGCCGAAGACTCTGCCATGCAGCACCGCTGCAGCTTACTCCAGAGGCAAAGAGACTTCTTGATCTTGCTGCCAACAGGTCGCGACACAGCGTTACCCCGCTACAAGTGACTGATCCGCTGCTTTTCGCCTTCAAAAAAGGCTAATTAGATAGCTTTTCAGGAACCTGCGTATTAAACACAGTGGTGGGAAAAATAACAGCCTACCCTAGAAGCGAGTGCCGACGCTGGGCGCAGTGGGAGTCGTGGCTGAACGTCGGCTTTCTCCAGTATCTCAGTCAAAATCGGACAGTCTGCAGTCGGCCCCCATGCGGAAATCATTTCCGCTTTGCGCCCTCCCTCCGTAACCGATGTTCCATACCCACGTTGTCTTTTCTGCCCTGATCTGTGATCGCCTATCCATGGACGAGCAACGGGAGTTTCTCCATGGAGAGTACATTGGAGGTTCTCACGACCAGGAAGTCTGGACGTGAGGTTCACCGGCACTGGCCGGACGAGGTGAAAGCGCAGATCGTTTCGGAGAGTCTTCGGCCCGGAGCGCTGGTAAATGAAGTCGCAGAGCGACATGGCCTGAAGCCGAACCACCTGTCTACCTGGCGAACGATGGCGCGGCAGGGCAAGCTGGTTCTGCCTGCGCCCGAGGATGCCGTAGAATTTGCAGCGGTAATCGTCGATCCACCCGTTGCGGAACCGCTCATCAAGAAAGCCAGCCGTCCCGAGATCATCGTCGGGTCCATCACCATTCGGCTAGAAGAAGGTGCGTCTGCCGCCCGCATCGCCGCTGTCGCGCGTGCCTGCGCGGTTCCGGCATGATCTTTCCGTCCAACCGGGTTCGGATCATGGTGGCCACCAAGCCCGTCGATTTCCGCAAGGGCCACGATGGCTTGGCGGCGCTAGTCAAGAACGAGCTGCACAAAGACCCTTTTACTGGTACGGTCTTCGTATTCCGGTCTCGCAAAGCAGACCGATTGAAGCTGATCTACTGGGATGGCAGCGGATTGGTGATGGCCTACAAGCGGCTGGAAGAACACGCCTTCACCTGGCCCGGCATCAAGGATGGTCTGATGACACTCGGCCACGCACAGTTCGAGGCGTTGTTTGCAGGCCTCGACTGGCGTCGGGTTCGTTCCGTAGAGACGAGGCCGCCGGACACCATCGAATAGATGCGGCACGATGACTCGGGCGGAGGTGGCATGGCAGGCCTTCATAGAACAGTTGTTGCCCCTCTTCGCACAGCATCCGGAACGCGCCGAAGCTGATATCGCTGAATTCTGCAGTTTCGTCGCTGAACGAAAGGCCGATCCCGCCGACCCCGAACGCCGCTCCACGAAACAGGTGCAATTCGACGACCTCACATTGCGGCTTGGATCGATCCACTCGGTCAAGGGTAAGAGTGTCGACGGAATTCTCATCGTTGAGAGCGAGGTATGGAAAGGTAGCAGAGCTGACCAGCAGTGCGTTGATCTCACCACGGTCCTTCCCCTTGCCTTTGGCGTTACTGACCAGCCGTTGACGGGTGTAGGACTAACCGCCGCAACGAACGTCTTCGTAGGTGTAACCAGGCCGCGCGAGTTGCTTGGCCTTGCGCTGCGGAAATCCCATTCGGCGGCAGTCGCGCCGGCAGCGCAAGCGCAGGGATGGAAGGTCATCAATCTAACCATAAAGGTTTAGCGAAATTGACTGCGATCTTTGGATGTTGGCTTGTTAGACATCTGGCGCAAAAGTGGAATCGGATCCCTTGCTGCCGGCTCTCGCTTTCCGGTTTGACCGATCCTCGACGATGTCGTTGACCCCGGCTGTTGCGAAATATGCCTGCTTGCCGCCCGCTTTCATCAGATCGTCGCTCGGCCGCCGCGGCTCATAATAGACGATCCAGTCTCCCCGCGCGGCCTCGACCTGACGCAGATAGTACGCGGGAAATGGTAGCGCTGCTCCGGAAGATCGTCGTAGGTCGGATCGACTTTAGTCGTCAGGACCGCTTTTGACATCGTTGCACCTCTCTGAACTGTCCCGGTGTTACCAGGTCGGCAGGTTTTCGAAAACATGCACACGCGCGCCATACGGTGCGTCCTGTGGTTGCGTTCTGTTACTTGAAGCGAATCGTAGTAAAAATTTCTAGAATTCGCATAGAATACATATTACGAAGTAACAAATAGCGTATATCTTGAGTATTCTTTTGTATAACCTAAGTTCGCAACTTTTGATACACCTTGTTTTACTTTTCAATCCAGCGGATAATTGATCTATCAATTGCGCGGGTGCAGTTGATGCTTTTGCAACATGCAAGGATCTTTGACATGACGAAGAAAACGACCGAAGCGGCATCCGGCCGCTTTGACTACGACGCGCTCAACATCGGTGCGCAGAGCAAGAGAGCGTTGGAAGCGACAGCCTTCAACATCCAGGCTTTGGGACGCCGCTCCACGGAGCAGGCGTTCGAGCTGGGCGACCTGCTGGAGCAGGCGTCCGAACTCGTTGAGCCGGGTACTTTCGAGAAATGGGTATCGCAGCGATGCGACATCTCCTCGAAGACCGCGCGAAACTATCGGTCTGTTGCTCGCAACCTCGCTCCGTACCGTACACGTGCGGTCGAGCTGGCCGTCAGCCCCACGGTTCTTTTTCATCTAGCGTCCGCGCCGGAAGAAAAGGTTCAGGCCGCACTGGCTTTTGCGGAGGAGCATGAGGGCATTCGCGTCAGCGAAGTGAAAGCTCTGCTGGCGGACGGCGCCGAAGAAGCGTCCGAAGAGGTCACAAGAACTGAGCTTGCCGAAGTCGGCGGTCTCTCCGGGCTGCGGGCGCTGATCGATCTCAAGACGAAGAGTGGTGTTGCCGCTTTCGTTGAGAATGCGGCAATGCTTGCCAAGACTGTAGAGGACATTCTCCAAAGCAAACCTCGGGGCAAGCGCCTTCAAAAGAAGGCACTCGTCCCCGTGCTTGAGCCGTTGGGACGAATTGCCAAGCGCAGCCTGGGCAACGTCCTGCTTCTCGACGCACCAGGCGACATCGACGTCCGCAAGCTCTCCGCGACTGAGCTTGCGCCTGGAAGCCGCTGGCACAGAGTGTTCGAGACGCTCGACGATGTGGGTGATCGAGAGGCCTGGCCTGAGGCCAAGGAGCTCGAACCGTGGCTGAGCCAGGAGCTGCTGCCGCTCCTCGATTGGGCAACCTCTCGAACGAAGCAGCCTGAATGGCCGCTTGGGGCCACCGCTGCCTCGAACTCGCCCGACGAGGTGATGCGCAGTGGGTTGGAGGCGCTCGGTGGCGTCGTGCGGGTTGAGGCGCCAAGCCTCGACCCGTCCGAGGACGAGGATGAAGCGGTCCAGGACTACGTGCCGCCGGCGATGTTTACCCGGAGTGGTGGCGCATCTGAGGCCGTCGGTTCCAACGTTCTTTCCTTCGGTTCGACCGAAGGGCTGTCCGGACTGAGGAAGCCAAAGGCGCTTACGCGCAAACCCGCCGAGACGTCGGCGGACTGAACATAAGAAAGGGGCCTTCGGGCCCCTTTCTTGATTCCGGCTGTGCGTTTGGCGCCGTGCTCAGCGCAACCTCATCGCGCTTCACCGCTCGTTTACCATCGCGTGCGGACAGAATCCGGGCGTGAGCCCCAAATTAACCGCGTTCAGGATCTGTTCTCTTTTTGCCGATCGGGCCCTTGAGATCCGCGGCGGGTCCTGCGAAATAACAAAGGCTACATTGATGAAGCAAAGCGGCCCAAGGCAGCGCGCCAACGCTACCAAGGGCCTGACCCTCAAGCCTTCTTGTGAAAGGAATCGGGCTGTGACTATTCATACTGCCAAGACCCCAGCCGGGGAAGTTCTGCGCGCCGCGTCAGCGGCATCCTCCACCATGTCTTTTGCCGCCGGCTCGGCGTCGCGCCGCCTCTTCGGCGAGCGCTTTGCTCTCCAGGCTGAACCGCCGGCACTTCGCCGCCATTCGCATCTGGTGCGCTACCCCGACGTCGAGGCCGACTTCGACACCCTGATCGAGAAGGCGATCGCGGCCATCGCCGACGGCGAGCCGGTTGAGGACGAGATCCTCGGGCACTACGTCAACGTCGCCTCTCTGGTGCGGGCGGTGTCATTTCGCGAGGGCAAGCTGCTAGAGCAGGCCGTCGAGCGGCTGGCCAAGGTCAATCCAGATCTGGTCGTGTTGATGCAGTCGATCAAACTGCCACTGGTGAAGGCCGCGATCGAGGCGGTGGCCGGCAATGACTGGCGCCAGCTCGAGGGCGTGCGGCTTGACTGCGAGGCGCCGGCCAAGGGCTGCTACACGCCCGACCTGATCATCGTGAACCGCGCCAAGCGCGCCGCCTTTGTGCTGGATTTGAAACGGTCGCTCGCGTCCTACGGCGATACCAGCCGGCTCGAGGAGCTGAAGCTCAAGATGCTGGCGTCGGCAATGATCGTGCCGGACTGGCTCTACAAAACGCAGAAGCGGATGATGGTCGAGACGGTGGGCGTTGCGATCATCGATGGCGCCAGCCGTCCAAGCGATCATGCGGCCGGCGTCTGGGCGCTCTCGGAAATCGACGACCTTCTCGAGATCGACGGGGCGGCGACCTGCATGGCGGAACTGCGCCTGCGCTTCGGACGCCGCGTGCAACAGCTTCTCGAGGTCGAGGCGCGCCGAGCGCTCGGTATCCCGGAGACGCCAACGGTGATGTCGGCCCCAGTGCTCGCCGCTGCTGCCTCCACGACGTCGCTCCATGGGCGCCGCTTCGGGACGCTGCGGACAAAGCCCCGTGCCATGGTCTGGGTGGATGCGACGAACGACACCGGAGATCACGGGCCCGGATGCCGTTGCGGCTCCTCTGAAGATCTGAGATTCGACGATGACGATGATGGCCGCGATGATCCGGAAGCGTTGACGGATGACACTGTCTCCTGGCCACCTGAGCACATCCGCATCGGCTTTGCTCGGCGGCTGCTCGACGCCTGAGGCGATCGACCCCGCTCGAAAGAGGCGATAGCTGCGGCGCGTGACGCCGCGGCGGCCTCTTGCCGTTCCCATCATCCTTGAGAAAACGCCGTCCACCGAAGCTGGATCGGCGAGGAGATCTTGCATGTCTGCAGAAATCATGTCCACCCAAGCGCCATCGACATCTGCCCGCCTCAAGCGCGGCAGCTCGAGAGCTTCCAAACCCGATCAGCCTCTTGTGGCTCCGCGTCCGCAGGACGACCCGGCTCTGATCGTTGGCCTCGCGCTCGCGCTTTTTCCGGCAGGGGGCGCCCGACACGCGCGCGTTTCCCTCCGTGGTGCTCGAACCACTCCGCCACCTGGCAGAGTCCGGCGATCCCACTTGCCGGCTCGTTCTCGATTGCCTCAACAGGAGGGCCGGCACCGGTCATCGGACTGTCGCTCATCGGGGCGTGCCGCCGGAAATTGTTTCCAGCAACCCAGCAATGAAGGAGGAATGCTGATGGATCGACTGTCTTCCTTCCTCCTTCGACGTCTCGCCCATGTCGAACGCCGTGCCGTCCGCCGTCTTGCAGTCCGCAACGGCCTGCTGACGATGAGCACCAGCATCGTCGATGGTCACGTCGTCGGCCGATATGTTCCGGCCTTTAATCCCTCCCATCTCACGGGTGATGCCGAGCGGGATCGGCAGTGGGTGCGGGATCATCTTGCGGCATTTCTGATTGAGGGGCCACAGGACGGTCACGGTCGACCTGTTCTCGTTCCGGCCGTGCCGGTGTGGCCCGCGCATCTTGTGCGGCGTCCGGCGAGCGAGGCGGATATCAACCCCGCCACACTTGCCTACGCTGTCCGCGCCGTTGCCGAGGCCGGCTATGCTCCGAGCGTCAAGTCCATGGCTACCCTGCTGCTGCTTGCCGCGGCAATGGAACAATCCGGCGTCACACTGCGCGATCTGGGCAAGGTCCTTCGCCAGTCCGCCCCCGTCTTCTCCGTGGCAGTCCTCGTCGACGGTTTTGAGCGAGCATTGCCGCTGCTCATCGAAGAGAGCGACGTCGTGCCGTACGGGCCATACACCGGCATGGCGGCGGATTTTGCCTTCGACGACGATCTCTGGCGGTGGGTGGACAGCGAGACCAGACGCGTCTTCCTGCAGATCCCGGCTGGCGAGACCAATCGTCCGAGCCGCTCGGCTCTGCGTGGGCAATTGCTGCGGGCGCTTGCGGATGGAACGCCGGTGCTCGCCGTGTCGGAGACGCACCAGGGCGTGCCCGATCAGGTCGATCTGACCTGCGACGTCAGGCTGACGGGCGATGGGATTGATCGTCTGCTCGTCGCCAATCTGCTGGAAGCCATCTATGGCAGCGAGGCGGTCATGCGCCACGATAGTTCCATCGCGAGGTCGATGCGGAGGCCCTGACGCTCGACGATCTCGCCATTGCAATCCGGTCGGGCCGCCCAATCCTGTCGAGCATCGATGCGCTCGTCGGATTGGCTGCGCTGAATCGCGAAGACAAACGGGATCAGAAAGACGAAGACAAGGCGGGCTCTTCGCGTCGGCTGGTCACGCAAAGCCCGAGTGAGCGTAGAGAGCAGACGTCGCGGAATGCCGACAATACCGACGATCGCGCATCATCGACGTCGACCTCCTCATCCAAGGGCAAAGGGAGATCAAAAAGCAAGCCAACCGGCGCCGAGGTGATCCGGCCGAAGCCCGTCGATGATGCATCTGCGCCGGCCGCGCCATCTGTCCTGCGGGTTGAGACGCTGACTGGCTATGGTGCTGCAAAAGACTGGGCGCTCGGCCTGAAAGCCGATATCGCGGATTATCTCGGCGGCGAGCTAGCGTGGTCACAGATGAGCACCAGGCTTCTTTTGTCAGGTCCCCCAGGGACCGGCAAGACGACCTTCGCACGCGCGCTTTGCAACACGCTGCAGGTCCCGCTGGTCGTCACCTCCGTCTCGACCTGGCTGCAAGGCGAATATTTGCATGATGTGCTGGACCGCATGGCAGACACTTTTGCCGAAGCCCGGCGTCAGGCGCCGTGCATCCTTTTCATCGACGAGATCGACGGCATCGGCCAGCGCGCTCCTGCGTCGCGGTCCTATTCCGACTACTGGAATGCCTGCGTCAACAAACTCCTTGAGCTGCTCGACGGCGCCATCAAGACCGACGGCGTCATTGTTGTCGGCGCCACCAACCGGCCGGGCGAAATCGACGAGGCGATCCGCCGCTCGGGACGGCTGGAAACACATATCGAAATCCCGCGACCGGATATTCCGACGCTCGCTGGCATTCTCGCCCATCATCTAGGCAGCGACCTCGATGCCGTCACCGCGTCGGACACCCAGATCGGAGGTCAGCCATGATGGGAAACACCAAAATTGGCGGCGCGATGGACGAGATCGAGATCATCCTGGAGGATGACGGTGAGCGCGGCATCGACAGGCCAGAGACGGCTGAGCTGGACAACCCAGTGCTTCAGGCATTGCGGCGTCTGGCAACACGAGCAATGGGCCTGACTGGCGCCGACATCGAACGGATCGTCCGCGAAGCACGACTCAAGGCGCGACGTGAACAGCGGCGCCTGACCTACGCCGATGTCGAAGCCGGAATTCGTGGTCATCGTCCGCCCGTTCCATACGACGTCCGCTGGCGTTTTGCGATCCATGAGTCCGGTCATGCGGTCGTGCATCACGCTCTGCGTCTCGGATCGATCAAGGGGCTGACGATCGATACCAAGGACGGCGGCCACAATGCGCTGACTTTTGCCACTGGCATTCCGGATACGGAAGATTGGTATGAGCGGCTGCTGGCAATGCTGATGGCTGGCCGCGCGGCTGAACTCATCGTGCTCAAGACCGTCTCCGGAGGCTCTGGCGGCGCCGAAGAGAGCGACCTTGCACGCGCGACTCGCATTGCGCTCGATATGGAGCAGGCGCTCGGTTTCGGTGGCCGCCATCCGCTGCTGTATCTCCAGCACAAGAACCCCACGGCAATTCTCAGCCGCGACGCCGAGCTGGCAGAGCGCGTGCATAGGCGGCTAGAGTTCGCGCAGGCACGGGCAACGGATGTCATCCTCGACAACCGGCAGGCTTTCGACCGGCTGGTGCGCGCGCTTTTCGACGCCCAGGCGCTCGATGGGGCAGCGGTCATGGACATCCTGGTCGCCGACTCGTAAATCCTGAGCGAGGTCTGGAGGACGGGATGTCTGTAACGGTCATCGCACATTGCGACTGGAGTATCGAAGCCAAGAAGCGGTGGATGTGCGTTGCGGTTCGGCAGAGTGAGACATGGGCCTTGTCGGCGCCGGAGCCCGTCGGCGACACGCAGAACCTTATACGTCGGCTGCGGAGACGTTCGAGAGCAGACGCCGCAGTGCTGATGGGTTTCGACTTCCCGATCGGTCTTCCGGCCGCCTACGGCAGAGTTCTGGGGACACCCGACTTCCGTTCCTTTTTGGGGACGAACAGTGACGCACGCTTTTCACGATGGTTCGACGTCGCGGAGCATCGCGATGATATCTCCATCGACCGACCATTCTATCCGATGCGGCCTGGGGGCACGCAGCGGCAGCATCTTTTCGACGCTTTGGGGCTGAGGGCCAAGGATCTTCTGCGCCGCTGCGAGCGGGCGACGCCGGATCGCGGCGACGCCTGCATGTTGTTCTGGACGCTCGGCGGCAATCAGGTGGGCAAGGCCGCCTTGACCGGCTGGCGTGAGATTATCCTCCCGAACCTCGGGGAGCTATCGCTCTGGCCCTTCGACGGAACGCTCGATGAGCTGATGATGCCGGGCGCCACTGTTGTCGCCGAGACCTATCCCGGCGACGTCTATGGGCAGCTTGGCATCCCCCGACGTCCGGTATGGAGTAAGCGAAAGCAAAACGGACGCCGGTCCGTGGCAAGTCATCTGATGCGGTGGCTGGAGAACAGGCCACACGTCGACGGGAGCGGACTCCAAGGTCTTATCAGCGACGGTTTCGGAACCGGCAAGGACGGTGAAGACCGGTTCGACGCGACAGTCGGCCTGCTTGGCATGATCGACGTCGTCGATGGCCGACGGGGCGAAGGCGTACCGGAAGCTGATGATGTCAAAACTTGGGAAGGCTGGATCCTTGGTCAGCAGGCTTAAGTCTCCCGCACGTTGATCCACGGCGAATCGATCTGATGCAGGTTGTCGGCAACTCGAAACAAATTGCGCTCATTCGATTCAGAATCTCTGGACGAACGATTCGAGGGTCCGGGGCAACGTTTCCACACTCTTGGCAAACGTTTCGATCGGCCAGATTTCCGATTCACCTGATATCGGAAGGGTGGGACGCCGTGCGTCCGGATCCGTCAACATAGCTGCGGGATTGCCGGCAACTTGTCTCGACGCGCCCGCAACCTGAAACAAATTGCGCTCATTCGATTCGAAACTCCGGAATTCCGATTCAAAACACAATGATTCCGTTTCGGCGACAAACGCCTTGCGCCATGTCGCCGGTCCTCTGACCATAAGAGTGCCATCAACGAAAACAGGGGGAAGATGACATGGCGCGACAGACATTGGAGGAGCGGAACGCGAAACAGAGGGAACGGCAGCAGCGGCTGAGGGACCGGCATCGGGCCGAGCGGCGCCCGGATCGAGACGACGTCGCGCGCACCATGCTGTTCTGGGCAATCACCGGCTATCTGAAGGAAGATCGGCCCGATCGTATCGATCAGCTCGCCGACGCCGTGACTGCCCTGCTGGTGGACCAGGGCTTTGACGAGCGGGCTTCTTACGAAGTCTTCGATGATCTCGTCGATCGCTATGTCCGCGATGACCGTCCCTTCCGAAGTAAGCCTCACCTGCGGGACTGACGATTTCAGGCCATCTGCTCTGCCTGATCGCGAGCTTTTTGCAAACGGCGTTATCATCAGGGACTTCGTCCCCCCGTTACTTCGTGAAACGCCGTTTGCAACTGAATCGCTTTTATGAAGCCTTCCCCCTGTGTAACCCTTGGTTACCGGAGGTTAACTCCATTCCAATAGCTCGCGTGCCTCGCATCTGCGGGAACGACGAACAACAGCTACGTGAA
Source organism: Rhizobium sp. F40D2 (assembly GCF_051810745.2). NCBI lineage: Bacteria > Pseudomonadati > Pseudomonadota > Alphaproteobacteria > Hyphomicrobiales > Rhizobiaceae > Rhizobium > Rhizobium sp. F40D2. The sequence goes on along the minus strand of NZ_CM131436.1, from coordinate 692,373 downwards.
TGGAAATGAACCAATTTTCTGCCAAAGCTTTTCAACGCAAGATCGATGCCTTCTGCCAACTGCGGCTGGCGCCGCTTTTCAAGGAAGATGAACTTCCCCGGCTGAAGTGGTATATGCACACGCTCATTCAGACGAGGAGACCGGCGCCAAGAACCAGCGGCAAGACAGACTGGGACGTTGTCGCGGCAGCCTGCGGCGTGGACGCCAATCTGCTCGCGGACAATGCACGTCAGATCGATCCGGCCTTCGACGCGATTGCTCGCTGGATCCGAGACACGCGTCTGTCAGCCCCCGCGGCGACCTCCGAAGTCCGTCAAACACAGACGACGCCGAGGACGAAGGCAGGCCCTTCCGCTTCCCCGCCTGCCTCGCGGATGCCGAAGCAGCCAACATCAGCGCGCCCGGTTACCGCAGCAAGCACCCGAGTACATCTGGAATATCCAGAAGCACTCTTCGACGTCTGGGACGATCCGGCGGACTTCTCGGAAGCTTTGCAGCTTCATCTTCGGCGCCATGGTGAAACCTACTGGACGCTCTATCGCGGCATCATTGGTCCAGATGACGTCACAGACAAGAATACGCTTCTAAGCTGGATCGAAGGTCGGAAGGTACCTCGGAGTATCGAGAGTTTCGAGATCTTGTCACGGATCGAGCGACGGTACCGGCTCCCGGCCGGCTACTTCAAAGCCAAGCTTCCACACCCGTCGCGATCGGCGTCAGGGTTTGAGCTCTCCGGAATAGAGCCTGCCGAGAGGCGTCGGATCGCCTGGCATCTCCCCGAGGATTTCAACACGCTGTCCTTCCAGAAAAGGGAGGAGATCATCGATTGGGTACGGCGGGTTATTATCAGCGGCACGACAGACTACAGGAAGTACCAGGCAGCAGCCGCCAAACAACGCTACGCCATCCGTTTTCCCGGCGTCTCCTACGGCGGGCGGGCGCCACGCGACGGAAAGATCATTGTGCCTGCGAACTACGAGGAGACCTGGGTCGAGGATCCTGACCTGCTGTCAGGCGTCATAGAGCGCCACCGGCACTTGCCTTGGAAATGGCCGACCTGGTGCGCTTCAAGACGTCAGCTCTAACGTCGGTCGGTTTTCAGCGGAACGGGGTCTGGGGCGAAGAAACCGCCTCGCAGAAGATCGAGCATCTCGGGCTGATGTTCGGCGCCCTTGCAGCCGCGAGAGATGGAGAGGTGAAGGGCTACGGGGTGCCGGTCCGGCAGTTGACGTTCGGGCTCCTCATTTTCCCCGGCGTCTGGGATTGGTATCTGCAGTGGCGGGAGACTCGCCGCGGCTTCTTCACTGCTTGGGAAGTCGACATGTTGCGGATCGCCTTGGCGATCACCAAGGAGGAGACCGGATGGCTACGACAGCATCCGGAGCTTTTGGCGCGCGTTCAACCGATTGCCGGCCTCGTCTCGCAAAACGAGATCGACTATGCGAATGCAGACTGGCACGGTGCCTGCGACGACTTCCACAAGCATGCTGCCCACCGCGTCAAGGAAATCCAGCGGATCGCTCGCGTCCATCGCGATCCGTTCGAGCCGATCATGCCGGTCCTCGAGGCGGCGAGCCCCGTTGGCGAGTATCGCAAGATCACGGAGGAAATCGTCCGCCTGATGCCGGATGAACATCGTTATCCTCGGCCGGCTGCCGAAGCCGTTCGTTCATTTCTAATGCTGAGGCTTGGTTTGCACTTGGGGCTCCGCCAGAAGAACCTCCGGCAACTGATGCTCAATCCGAAAGGATCGATGCCGCGTTCGGAGCGCGCGCTGGAAAAGATGAAGCGCGGCGAAATCCGTTGGAGTGATCGGGAAGGCGGCTGGGAGGTGTTTATTCCTGCTGTCGCCTTCAAGAACGCCCACTCGTCCTTCTTTGGCGACAAGCCCTTTCGCCTTGTTCTTCCGGACCTTCTGGATCTCTACAAGTACATCGACGCCTATGTCGACCGGCACCGCTCGGTGCTGCTACGGTCAGCCGCGGATCCCGGCACGTTCTTCGTCAAAACGGTCAAGACGACGAGCACCGACGCGGCTTACGACACGACCAGCTTCTACGAGGCGTGGCGTCTCATCATCCAGCGCTACGGCATCTACAACCCCTATACCGGACGAGGCGCGATCAAGGGGCTGCTACCGCACGGTCCGCATAACGTTCGTGACGTGCTGGCGACCCACATCCTGAAGCAGACTGGCTCATATGAGCAGGCGAGCTACGCCATCCAGGACACCGCCGAAATGGTCGCCAAGCACTACGGGCGCTTTTTGCCCCAGGACAAGGCCGCACTTGCGGCGCGCATCCTCAATCAGGTCTGGGAAGCCGCCTAAGGCAGAGGGAGGCGTCGGAAATTATTTCCGGCGTCTCGCCTCGTTCTTTGCTTCGCGCGCCCACGGTGGTGGCAGCCGTTTTTCGATCCATGGCAGCAGTTTGATCGGCTTCGGTTCGATGCCGGCGGTGATGATCGGATACTTGCTAAGAGCATCGCGCATCAACGGCAGACCAGCGGGGTTGGTGTAGCGAAGGCTTGTCTCGCCCCCTTGGCTCAGCCGTCCGGAGATGTCGTCGATGACCAAGGGCGGGACGCCCGCCTGAAGGAGGGTATCTGCCATGCCGTGGCGGAACGCGTGCAAAGCGCGATCCCACATCTTCTCTCCGAGGCACTGTTTCATGATCGGGAGGAAGACGTCGTAGAAGCGGTCGCCCGGATCATTCAAGGTCTTGTCGGAGAAGAGGTCGGGGAACACGGCCTCGTACCCCAGCTCCTGGAGCAATGCACAATAGTCCAGGAAGCCCAAGCGTACCAGCTCGTCCGGGAGTGGCAAGAACCGCTCTGATTGCTCAGTCTTGAGCCGCCGAAATTTGTTTGTCCGCAGGATCAGCACAAGGCCGCCGTCGTCCTCCGCGATGTCGTCCAACGCAAGCCCTGCAAACTCGAGTCTGCGCGCACAGAGATAGGAAAACATAACGGGCAGAAAATAAGCCGCGTCATGAAAGACGTGCGGTCCCGGCTTCTTGCGACCCCGGTCGTGGTTTAGCGAGCCAGTATAGATCGGGCTGGAAAAAATCGGTTTGATTTCGTCGGGCTTTGGCTTGTGCTGTTGTCTGCGAATACTGCCAAGCTTCGGCTTTTTCGGCCTCAAGCCTTCAAAGGTCCAATCTTCGACGTCAAACCCGTGGCCGCGGACATGTTTCAGGAAATGGTTCAAATTTCCGAAGTGTTTGCGGATGGTGGCTGCCTTCAAGCCCACGGCCGCCTCTTTGCCTTCCGTCTCGGCTTGGTCGCGCAGCTTCTGCCCTTCGGCGCGAAGCTCGAGGGCCGACATCGCCCTCATTCTGGCGCTCTTTCCCCAGCTAACGGGAATTTCATTGAAGTGCTGGCGAAGCTTGCCGAGATGATACTGGGTAATCTGCCCGGTGTGTTCGACCCCGTGCTCTTCGAGCACGCCCTTGAAGATGCGGACCAGCGCACGAGCGTCACGTGCGGTAGCCTCGTCCCAAGCGTCCTTCATGTTCTTGACGAGCTTTTCGCACTCGGCTTCGAAATCAGCGAGGTGAATGACGGGTCGGGTCTTTTCCTCAACCGGCTCTTTGAGGATCGACTGCGGCGAGGGAGTGAGATCAAGCTCCCTGATCGGCCAAGCTTCGAGCGTAGGGGGCGCAACAGCGTCATCGGCGGAGGCCGTGATCTCCGACAATGGCGGCGCCGTTTTGAGGGCTGCAACATCAATGAAGTCAGGCTGCGTCCTCGAAGCCGAACCGCCCGTGAGTTCGCTGAGGTCACGATCGGCAAGAGGATGCCGTTCCGCGACGTCGAACAGAGCTTCTGCCCGCCCGTTGAAATAGGCCTTCATGGCCTTTTCCTCGTTGAGCGGGTTTGGACTGATTTCGAAGAGGTGCATCAATCTTCGAATGCCCTCCTTGAAGCCGCGCGTGTTGGCCTCGTGAAGCAGTTCGAAATAATTGGAGCCGATCGCGAAGATATGGGAGGCGGGAACCCCGTTTTGCCTGAGGTAGGCTAAGCCGCGGCAATCGTCCTTCAGCGTCAGGTGATGGGTGATGCCGAACATGCCGAGCAGTCGATAGGCCCATCCATTTTCGACATCCATTTCCAGCTCTGTGATGTCGGCGGGACGGCCATAGCGCCGCGCCGCCATCGAGACATCTTCCAGATGCATGAGCATCATGTCTCGTTCGTGTTCGCAAAGCTTTTGGAGCTGCGCCTTGGACATGGGTTCCTTCTGCTTCAACTTCAGTTCGGCGACAAGCATGTTGAGCTTGCGGCCGATCGTCTGCGCTTTTTTATGATCAGAACAGTGAAGGCTCAGTGAAAGCCGGCTGCCCGGTCGGCATTGCCCGAAGGCGCTTGGGACGCGCGCACGCCAATAGAAGATATTGCCGCGGCGGGTGAGGTTTTCGACGTCGTGGCGGACCGCCATGAGGTTGTTGCCCTTGCCTGCCACCGGCGACGCCGCCACGCTTCTTCCGCGTGGGCATCACCTGTGGGCTACAGTTCTGGGCATCAGGTCGCCAATGATGCCAAAACGATATCCGGCACGACTGGAAAATCAAGGAATTAAGGGCATTTAGGGAGAATTGGCTGGGGAACCTGGACTCGAACCAAGATTAACGGAGTCAGAGTCCGTCGTTCTACCATTGAACTATTCCCCAGCAGTGGCCGCCGAAGCATGGCTTGGCTGCTGTGCGGCGCTTATAACCAAAAGCGGGCGGATTGCAAATACCCGTTTTGAAAAAAATCGGTGCTGTGCGGAAGGCGTGAAGCCGGCCGCAAATCCCTCTCCCAAAAAAGAATTTGGTGATTTTGGCGGGCGCTGATATTCTTGCCGCAACGCAAAAATCGAACGAGCGCCTGCTGCATACCTCAGGGAGTTGCGCGGCGCGGTGGAAAAACAACGTGGAAGACCCCGAAGGCGGCGCAAAGCCGCAATTTGACGGGGCGTCGGCGGCAGGGCGCAAGGACGGCAAGAAGTCCAGGCGCCGCAAGGGCAAGCGTGGCGGGCAATCCCGCAACGCGGCCCATCCCGCTTCGCATGAGCTTTCCGGCAATGCCGGGCAGTCTGCGCGCCCGATGGAAGATGCGGCCGGAAATCCGGCCCGCAAGCGAAAGCGTCGCCGCCGTGGCGGCCAAGGCGCTGCGCAGGACGGTGCACCTCATCCCCAAGCCATGGAACAGGCGAGAGCGGCGGGCAATGCCGCCCGGGCCGAAGGCGAGCAGACGCCAAGCCGGCGCAACCGCCGCAAACATCGCGGTAAGCGCGGTCTTCAGGGCCGGCCGCTGACGGCGGCAAAGCCTTCCCTGCCGCAGCAGGAAAGCCGCGCCGAAGAGACGGTGCAGCGCGCCGAGCCGCGCGAGGCGCAAAACAGCGCAAATGCCGGCCGCAGGGGGCGCCAGGATGGCCATGCCCCTTCCGGTTATCCAGGCGATCGCCAGGCCGGCGAACATGCGTGGCCGGACGAACTCTATGCCGCTCTCGATCTCGGCACCAACAATTGCCGTCTTCTCATCGCTCAGCCGACCCGCCCGGGCCAATTCCGCGTGGTCGACGCCTTTTCCCGCATCGTGCGCCTCGGCGAAGGCCTGGCGGCCAGCGGCCGTCTGTCCGACGAGGCGATGGAAAGGGCGATCGAAGCGCTGAGGATCTGCGCCTCCAAGCTCAGAAACCGGGAGATCCGCCGCATGCGGCTGATCGCCACCGAAGCCTGCCGCCAGGCGGTCAATGGTGAGGAGTTCCTCGCCCGCGTCGTTGCCGAAACCGGCCTCGCGCTCGAGATCATCGATCGCGAGACCGAAGCGCGGCTCGCCGTCTCCGGCTGCTCCTCGCTGGTCGGGCGTGAGACCCGTTCCGTCGTGCTCTTCGATATTGGCGGCGGTTCGTCGGAGATCGCCGTCATTCGCATCGGCGACAATCGTTTCAGTCGCCTTGCCAATCACATCACCCACTGGACCTCGCTGCCGGTCGGCGTTGTGACGCTGTCGGAGCGTCATGGCGGGCGCGACGTCACGCCAGAAGCTTTCGAAGGCATGGTGCGCGAAGTTGGCGGCATGCTCGAAGGCTTCGATTGCCCGGAAATCGAGGTCGCGCAGACCGGCGACTTCCATCTGATCGGCACATCGGGCACGGTGACGACGCTTGCCGGCGTCCATCTCGACCTGCCGCGCTATGACCGGCGCAAGGTCGACGGCATCTGGCTGTCCGACGACGAGGTTTCCGCCATGCAGGCAAAACTGCTCTCCTGGAATTTCGAAAGCCGTGCCGCCAATCCCTGCATCGGGCCGGATCGGGCCGATCTGGTGCTCGCCGGCTGCGCCATCCTCGAGGCGATCCGCCGCCGCTGGCCGAGCCCGCGCATGCGGGTCGCCGATCGCGGCTTGAGGGAAGGCCTGCTCACCGACATGATGGCCGATGACGGCGTGTGGCGGCGCAACCGCAACCGCCGCGGCCAGCGGGCTAGATAAGGAGAACGCATGACCAAGGCACCGATCGCGGGAAACCGCACCGGCCGCAAGCTCGGCCAGCGCGTCAAGAACAAGAAGATGAAGGCCTCGTCCCGCCAATGGCTGCAGCGCCACATCAACGATCCCTATGTGCAGCGCGCCCAGCTGGAAGGCTATCGCGCCCGCGCCGCCTTCAAGCTTTTGGAGATCGACGAGAAGCACCATATCCTGCGCGGCGCCAAGCGCATTATCGATCTGGGTGCGGCACCCGGCAGCTGGTCGCAGATCGCCGCCAAGGTCACCGGCTCGACGGACGAGGATATCCGTGTGGCTGCGATCGATTTTCTCGAAATGGCCCAGCTGCCCGGCGTCAAGATCCTGCAGCTCGATTTCCTCGATCCCAGTGCCCCGGAAAAGCTGCTGGAGGCGGTCGGCGGCACGCCCGATCTCGTCTTCTCCGATATGGCAGCACCAACCACCGGCCACCACCGCACCGACCATTTGCGCACCATGCATCTCTGCGAAGTCGCGGCCCAATTCGCCGTCGAGGTGCTGGGGGAGGGCGGACATTTCCTCACCAAGACCTTCCAGGGCGGCACCGAGCGTGAACTACTCGCCATGCTGAAGCAGAACTTCCGCCAGGTCGTCCATGTCAAGCCGAATGCCTCACGCGCGGAATCGGTCGAGATGTTTTTGCTGGCCAAGGGCTTTAAAGGGCGCAAGGCCGAAGGTGACGCTGAGAAAGCTTGATCTTGGGCCGGTCCGGTCCGATGATGACGGTCCCAAGAGTTGAACTGCTGATCCCATGCTTCTGTACATCACGCTCGGAACCAACGACCTTTATCGCGCAGGACAGTTTTACGATGCCGTGCTGCCTTTGCTCGGTTATCGCCGCCAGCATTATTCGGAAGAGGAAATCGGCTATTCCGCCGAGAGCGATACGCGCTGCCGCTTCTGGGTGGTGACGCCCTTCAATCGTCGCCGGGCGACATCAGGCAACGGCGCCATGGTCGCGCTCGCGGCCGAGACCCGGGCGTCCGTCGATGCTTTCCATGCGGCTGCGATCGCGGCAGGCGGCGTCGATGAAGGCGGGCCGGGCTTGCGTCCCTACCACGCCCATTTCTATGCCGCCTATGTGCGCGATCTCGACGGCAACAAGCTCTCTGCCGTCTGCGAAAACCCGGAATAGCGCGATTTGAGGCGCGCAAGGAACGCTGTAGCACCTTGAGCCTATTTCACCATCGTCTGCTCGGCTTCAACAGTCGATACCGTCACCACCTTCGAGCGATGGCCGGAAACGAGTGCGCCGGCATTGCGGTCCATTCTGACGAAGGGAATGGTGGCGATGACGGTCAGTCCGGCGATGATATAGAAGGCAAGGTGAAAATCGGCGACCTGCAGCGCTTCGCCCCTGATATAGATCGAGCTTTCCAGGATCGCGGCGGCGACCGCAACACCGAGCGCCAGGCTCACCTGCTGCATCACCGAGCTCATCGATGTCGCCTGGCTCGCTTCAGCATCGTCGATATCGGCGAAGGCAAGCGCATTGACGCCGGTGAACATGAAGGAGCGGGAAAAGCCGCCGAGCAGCAATACGCCGATGATGACCAGATGCGGCGTTGCCGGCGTGAACAGGCCGGTGACGATGGTCACGACGGTCGTCACCATGGCGGCGCAAAGCAGCGTCGTTCGGAAGCCGACGGCGGCGAAAACGCGCTTTGCCATGAACTTGGTGGTGATCGCCCCAATGGCGCCGGCAAAGGTGATGAGGCCGGATTGGAACGGCGTCAGCCCGAAGCCCAGCTGCAGCATCAACGGCGTCAGGAAGGGCATGGCGCCGACGCAGATGCGAAAGAGCGTGCCGCCCATGGTCGAGGCCCGGAAGGTCGGGTTCTTGAACAGGTTGAGGTTGAGGATTGGCGCCGGGTGGCGCCTGGCATGGCTGATATAGAAGTAGCCGCAGATGAGGCCGATTACGGTAGCGGTGACGCCGATCACTGGCGGCAGGGCCGGCAGGCTGACCACCGACAGGCCGAAGACGACGCCCGACGCCGAAAGCGAGGTGAGCACGAAACCGGTGAAATCAAGCTTCGGCGGCGCCGTCGCCTCGACCTCCGGCAGGAAGATCGTCGCCAGCCAGATGCCGATGATGCCGACCGGCACGTTGATCAGGAAGATCCAGTGCCAGCTGAAATAGGTGGTGATGAAGCCGCCGAGCGGCGGGCCGGTGAGCGGGCCGACCAGCGCCGGGATGGTCAGCAGCGCCATGGCCGAGACCAGATCGCTGCGCTTCGTCGTGCGCACCAGCACCAGACGGCCGACCGGCGTCATCATCGCCCCGCCCATGCCCTGCAGGAAGCGGGCAAACACGAATTCGACGAGGTTGGACGAGACGGCGCAGAAGATCGAGCCGATGACGAAGACCGAGATGGCAAGGCGGAAAATCTTCTTGGCGCCGAACCTGTCGGCCATCCAGCCGCTGACCGGGATGAACACCGCAAGCGCCACCATATAGGAGGTCAGCGCCAGTTTCAGCGTGATCGGCCCGACATTGAGATCCGCTGCGATCGCCGGCAGCGCGGTTGCAATAACGGTGGAGTCCATCTGCTCCATGAAAAGAGCGACGGCGAGGATCAGCGGCACGATACGGTTCATAGGCGGGAGGCCTTGATGGGCTGCGGATGGGAGCTGGGAAGGCCCGTGCTGTTTAGTCCCACTTCGGGGGCCTGCCAATCCCTCAATCCGCCTCGACGACCCGATTGCTTCACGTCTGCGTGAAACGGCTTGTCCGACAACGTCGCGTGTCAAGATTGAGATATATCCTTCCCGTCGGCAGAAGAAATCCGGCCGGAATCGACATCGGGTCCCGTGCAGCGACGCAGCACGTCATGGAAGGATGGACATATGGCAATTTCGTCGGGAATAAAGCGACGCACCCCTTTTGCCGCAGGCCTCGGTATTACAGCGCCGCGCGTCTTTTCAGATGCGCAAAGGACGCTGTAACACTTTGATTGCTGCATAATTTTATCCTTAAATCGAATACGATTTAAGGAATTGTGCAGTCGCAGCGCCGGTCATTTTAAGCGAGAAGGCCGAAGCAGCCGCGACTGGAGAAACCAATAAAATGGATTTGACGCCTTTGCCCGATATCAACCAATTCAGGCTCGGTTCCTATAAGTTTACCGTCGTCCGCGACGGCATCAATGTTTCCGAAAAGCCATATGAAACCTTCGGGACCAATCAGGCTCCCGAGACGGTCCAGGGGTTGCTGAGCGCAAACTTCCTGCCGGCCGACAAGTTCGTGAACGGCTATACGCCGGCGCTCATCGATACCGGTTCGGATGTCATCCTCATCGATACCGGCTTCGGCGAGAGCGGCCGCGCGCGGGGTGCTGGCCAGCTTACCGTGGGGCTGAAGGCCGCAGGCTATTCGGCCGACGACGTCACTCTGGTGGCGCTCACCCACCTGCACGGCGATCATATCGGCGGCCTGATGGAAAACGGCGCGGCGGCCTTCAAAAACGCCCGCTATGTCGTCGGCCAGGCCGAATATGATTTCTGGTCGAACAAGGCACGAGAGGGCACGCCGGCCGAAGGCGGCCACAAGGCGGTGCTTGCCAATGTGTTGCCGCTTGCCGAAAAGACCACCTTCATCAAGGACGGCGACAGCGTCGCGGCCGGCGTCACGGCAATGCTGGCGGCCGGCCACTCGCCGGGCCATATGGTCTTCCACGTCGAGTCCGAGGGCAAGCGCCTGGTTCTCACCGGCGATACCGCCAATCATTATATCCTGTCGCTGCTACAACCGGATTGGGAGGTGCGCTTCGACATGGATAAGGCGCAGGCAGCGGCCAGCCGCCGCAAGGTCTTCGACATGATCGCGAGCGAGAAGATCGCCTTCCTCGGCTACCACATGCCGTTTCCGGCGGTCGGTTTTGCCGAGAAGCAGGATGGCGGCTATCGCTTCGTGCCGAAGTCCTATCAGTTCGACATCTGACATGGAGCCGTTCCAGCGAAACTGCACGGCGGTTTTGCCAGGCAAAGCGCGAAGCGCTTTTGCCGGGAAGGGGTGAAAACAAAGGGATAGGCAATCTCCGTGACCTGGGGAAACCACGGTGTTGCTCCAGGCGCATGGCACCCATGACGAGCCCGGCGGACCGGCCGGGCTTTTTGCTATTTCCTTCCTGTCATAGACGTGTTACCAGCCCTCGCCAACTTCCAAGCAATCCCATGCACACCGCCGGGGCGGACGATTCGTTTCCGGGCCAGGTTGCATTTTCTTAAATGAAGGAATTTGGCCATGGCACGTATCATTGAAACGGCAACCGGCGCGGACGCGCTTACCTTCGACGACGTGCTGCTGCAGCCCGGCCACTCCGAGGTCATGCCCGGCCAGACGAACATCGCGACCCGCATCGCCCGGGATTTCGAGCTCAACATCCCGATCCTCTCTTCAGCCATGGATACCGTCACCGAAAGCCGTCTGGCGATCGCCATGGCCCAGGCCGGCGGCCTCGGCGTCATTCACCGCAACCTGACGCCGGTCGAGCAGGCCGAAGAAGTCCGCCAGGTCAAGAAGTTCGAAAGCGGCATGGTCGTCAATCCGGTCACCATCGGCCCGGAAGCAAAACTTGCCGAAGCGCTCGGCCTGATGAAATCGCACGGCATTTCCGGTATCCCGGTCGTCGAGAAGTCGGGCCGCCTCGTCGGCATCCTGACCAACCGCGACGTGCGCTTCGCCTCCGATCCGGAGCAGAAGATCCACGAGCTGATGACCAAGGACAATCTGGTCACCGTCAAGGAGAGCGTCGATCAGCAGGAGGCCAAGCGCCTGCTGCATTCGCACCGGATCGAGAAGCTGCTGGTCGTCGATACCGAAGGCCGCTGCGTCGGCCTGATCACCGTCAAGGATATCGAGAAGTCGCAGCTGAACCCGAACGCCTCCAAGGATGCGCAGGGCAGGCTTCGCGCCGCCGCCGCCATCAGCGTCGGCGATGACGGCTTCGAGCGTGCCGAACGGCTGATCGAGGCCGGCGTCGACTTGCTGGTCGTCGATACCGCCCACGGCCATTCGCAGCGCGTCCTCGATGCCGTCGCCCGCGTCAAGAAGCTGTCAAACTCGGTTCGCATCATGGCCGGCAACGTCGCCACCTATGACGGTACGCGAGCGCTGATCGATGCGGGTGCCGATGCCGTCAAGGTCGGGATCGGCCCGGGCTCGATCTGCACGACGCGCATCGTCGCCGGCGTCGGCGTTCCCCAGCTTGCCGCCATCATGTCGGCGGTTCAGGCAGCGCAGGCTCAGGATGTGCCCGTCATTGCCGATGGCGGCATCAAATTTTCCGGCGATCTTGCCAAGGCGATCGCCGCCGGCGCTTCCGCCGTGATGATCGGCTCGCTGCTGGCCGGCACCGATGAGAGCCCCGGCGAGGTCTATCTCTACCAGGGTCGTTCCTTCAAAGCCTATCGCGGCATGGGCTCCGTCGGCGCCATGGCCCGCGGCTCGGCCGACCGTTATTTCCAGGCTGAGGTGCGCGACACGCTGAAGCTCGTGCCCGAGGGCATCGAGGGCCAGGTGCCATACAAGGGACCGGTCTCGGCCGTCGTCCATCAGCTCGCCGGCGGCCTCAAGGCGGCCATGGGCTATGTCGGCGGCAAGGATCTGAAGGATTTCCAGGAGCGGGCGACGTTCGTGCGCATTTCCGGCGCCGGCCTTCGCGAAAGCCACGCCCATGACGTGACGATCACCCGCGAAAGCCCGAACTATCCGGGCGCCGGTCTCTGATCATGAGGGCGGGCAGCGGGATTCCGCTCTGGATCATCGCGCTGCTCGCTGCTCTTTGCCTTGCCGTGCTCGCCTGGACAACCTTCGGCTTCGTCGTTCCCTTCAAGCATGAAACCGGGCAGGCGGTGCTCGATACCTATTTCGCCGGTTATGACGAATCGGCCGTCTTCCACATGCAGAAGCTGCTCGATCAGAACGAGACGGCGGCGAAGCTGCTCAGCGCCATGTATTTCGGGCCAGAGCTGATTTTTCCTACCTTGCTGACGGCGCTGCTGTTTCTCACCTCGCTCAAGCTTGGCCCTGTCGGCGCGTGGTTCGGACGATCGCATCCGCTCGTCGGCAAGGCGATCTATCTGCTGCCCTTCGTCTACGGCATCGCCGACTACGGCGAGAACATCTCGAGCCTGATCGCCTTCGGCGACAGTCCTTCCGCAGGCCTTGCCGCGCAGCTGCTGCCATGGATGACAAGGCTGAAATTTGCGAGCCTCGCCATCTCGTGCATCGTTCTGGTCAGGCTGGCCATTGCCCGTTGGCTGTCGCCAAGCCGGGATTGACGCGGCGTCAGCTCCTCCTCCGCCAAACCGGATTTGACAGTCTCGCCAGCATGAAATCGGCAAGGACTTCGACCTTCGCTGGCCGGCTCCGAGCCGAAGGTGTGACGAAATACAGTGCGCCGGTCGGCAGCGTCCAGTCGGGAAGGATTGGCGTCAATTGGCCGTCGACGAGATAGTCATGCGCGAGAAACTCGGGTAGTTCGATGATCCCGAGGCCCCGTAGCGCCATTGGCACCAATGTTTGCGAATTGGTGGCCCTGAGAGAGCCGTTTGGCACGATGACCTCCTCCTTGCCTTCGCTATTGCGCAGGCGCCAGACATCCTGTCGCGCCCTGTTGGCGTATCCGAGGCAATGGCGAGCCGTTAGCTCGCGGGGATGTTTCGGCACGCCGTACCGTTCGAGGTATGCGGGTGCCGCGAGAATGAAGCGATCTACCGGCGCCAGCCTGCGGGCGACCAATGACGAATCCGGCAGGACCGCGATTCTGAGTGCCGCATCGAAGCCGTCTCCCACGATATCGACGACAGCATCGCTCATGTGCAGGTCGATGGAAATCTCCGGAAAGAGCTCGAAAAAGTCAGGCAAGATTGGGGCGAGCCAGCGTGTCCCGAAGTCCATCGGCGCGGCAAGCCTGATGAGCCCCTTCGGTCGGGTAGCAAGTTCCCGGGCAGCATCCTCTGCCATCTCGGCCTCAGCATAGATCCGTGCAGCGCTTTCGACCAGTCGCAGGCCGAAATCGGTCAAAGCGAGCTGACGAGAGGTGCGGTTGAAGAGCCTTGCGCCCAGCCTCTGCTCAAGACGGCTTACGGCCCGCGAAACCGTCGGCACCGACACGCCGAGCGTCTGCGCAGCCCGAGCGAAAGAACGCTCCTCGGCGACCTTTGCGAACATCGCCAGTCCTTCGAAATCGGGAAATTTGTTCATTTCATTCCTGAAACGATAGCTTTCAATTCTTTCTATTCTGAAACGATAGCCTCGTCCATATCTCAGCTTCAGTCGAGTCAAAAGGAGACGACAATGACACAACGACTGAATGCGAAGATTGCAGTTATCACCGGCGCCACTTCTGGGATCGGCCTTGCGGCAGCGAAGCGCTTCGTGGCTGAGGGCGCACGGGTCTTCATCACAGGCCGCCGCAAGGACGTTCTCGATGCGGCAATCGCTGAAATCGGCGGCGGGGTTGTGGGAATCCAGGCTGATTCAGCCAACCTCGCTGACCTCGATCGCCTCTATGAAAAGGTGAAGGCTGAGGCCGGGAGAGTTGACGTGCTCTTCGTCAACGCAGGTGGCGGCTCCATGTTGCCCCTCGGCGAAATCACGGAAGAGCATTATGACGACACATTCGATCGGAACGTGAAGGGGGTTCTCTTTACTGTGCAGAAGGCCTTGCCTCTGCTCTCGCGAGGATCATCGATCATCTTGACGGGATCAACAGCAGGCTCGAGCGGCACACCCGCCTTCAGCGTTTACGCTGCATCGAAAGCCGCCTTGCGCAGCTTTGCGCGCAACTGGATCCTCGACTTGAAGGATCGCGGCATTCGGATCAACACGCTCAGTCCTGGCCCGACGGAAACGACCGGACTGGTCGAATTGGCGGGTAAGGATCCAGCCCAACAGCAGGGCTTGCTGGATGCCCTGGCGGCCCAGGTGCCAATGGGCAGGGTTGGCCGTGCCGAGGAGGTTGCTGCTGCCGCACTCTTCCTCGCCTCGGATGATTCGAGCTTCGTCACCGGTGCCGAACTCTTCGTCGATGGCGGCAGCGCCCAGGTGTAAAGACAATATCGGCTTTGCGGATGCCAGCGGCGAGCCGCCCCTGGCATCCGCCTGACCTTTCCGCTAATGCTCCTCGCGATATGCGAAAGCGGAAAAGGCAGTGGCGAAATGACCGGCTATCAAATCTTCTGGCCACTCCTTGCCCATGTGGCGCTGGTCTATGGTCTTTATGCGCTTCTCGGGCAGCGGCGGGCAAAAATGGTCCGCGCCGGCAGTGTCGCGAAATCGGATTATCGCGAAAATCGCGACGAGCCGGCTGAAAGCCTCGTTGTCAAGAATTGCCTCGCCAATCAGTTCGAATTGCCTGTGCTCTTCTACGCCTGTTGTATTCTTCTCTATGTCACCGAGGCCGACAATATCGCGGCAGTCGGCCTCGCCTGGCTCTTCGTCGCCCTGCGTTATGTCCATGCCGCCGTCCATGTCACCAGCAACGATCTGCGCTACCGCAGCCCGCTCTTCGCCGCCGGATACCTGGTGTTGGGCGCGATGTGGGTCTGGCTCGCCGTATGGATGGCCATGGGCTGAGGACCGGCACGGAGTGCCTCGCCAGGCGCCCGGGTGGACAGCAATTGTCACTCGTCTCGGGCCGCGGCATGGATATCTCTTCGGTCAAAGAATCCTACAACTATTTCAGGTCTTTCGGCTGCTGATCAATTAGCATGATATGATCTAGAGGCCTGATTTCACATGGCTTTGCCGGTCGTTAAAATGCGAGCGTTTTCATTTACGACTGATGAAGACCTGCAATGTCATACCCGCCCGACGCGCTGATTTGGCATGATGCCTGCCCCGCGCGAACGATAAGAACGGGAACGACATGGGCGTGGAAAGCATGGATCGGATCGGCTTGCGCAGGAAGCCGAAGCAGGAGCGCAGTATCCAGAGGCTGGACCTCATTCTCGCTGCCGCTGCCAAGATCATTGCCGAAAAGGGCGTCAGCGCCATGCGGATGACGGAACTTGCCGTTGCCGCCAAAGTGCCGATCGGCTCGGTTTACCAGTATTTTCCCGAAAAGGCGGCGATCGTCAAAGCCTTGTTCGACCAACACGCCTCGGCAATCCAGGCGAAGACGGCGGCGATGTTTGCCGACGTTCAGACGCTCGACCAGGCGCTCGACGTGGTCTGCGATATCATCGACTGGTATTACGAGTCCTACCATGATGATCCGGTCTATCTCGGCGTCTGGATGGGAACGGAGACCGACCAGGATCTGCTGCAGCTGAACATCGAGCATAGCGGCCGCGTCGCCGGCATCTTTCATGAGGCCGTACGCCGGCTGGCGCCCGACCTTTGCGACGAAGAGATGTATGCGCGCACTTACCTGTTCAGCCACCTGATCGGCGCCGTCATCCGGCTTGCCGCCGTCAGCGACAAGGCCCTGGCGCGACGCATGCTCGACGAGTGGAAACGCGTCATCCGCGCTTCCCTTTTCGCCGCCACCGCAAAGCGCGCCGCCTAAGGGCGCTTACCTCTTATCTCCTACCAGCTCGGCACCATATTGGCGGCCTTCAGCCGTGGATAAAGACGTGCCTGGGCGGATTTGACATCGGCTTCCAGCGTGTCGTCGACGACGGCAGGCGTGATGTTGTCGAGGCAGGCAGTGATATGCGCGGTGATCGCGTTCATCAGCGAGAGCGAAACCCCCGGGCGCTTCATGATGCCGATCTGCACCGGCGGCAGCGCCGGAAAGCCGTCTGCCTGGCTCAGCACCTTCATGCCGGTGCGCAGCGCCGATTCCGGCATCACTGAGACCGCCATGCCGGCAAGCACGGCAGCGGCAACGACGGTGCAGGACCAGCTGGTGAACAGGATCTGGTGTTCGCGCCCCACCGCATCGAGCGCCGAGCAGGCGAGCTGGCGCCATTGGCAATCGCGCCGGCCGACGGCAAGCGGCACCGGCGCGTCGTCGCGGATCGGATGGTTGGCCGAACCCACCCAGCAGAGCGGCTCGGTTCTCACCACGTCGGACATGCGCTCGCGCGGATTGTGGGTGACGAGCGCGATATCGAGCTCGCCCTTGTGCATGCGATCGGCCAAGTCCACCGAGGGCTCGCAGACAATGTAGAGCTCGACATTCGGATGCGTCTTGGCGAAGCGGCCGATGATCTCGGGCATGTAGCGGTCGGCATAATCGTCAGGCGTGCCGATGCGCAGCGTCCCCTCCAGCCTGTTGTCGTCGAAGGCCGCGATCGCCTCATTGTTGAGACGGATGATGCGCCGGGCGTAATTCAGCAGCTTTTCACCCTCGACCGTCAGACGGTTGCCGCGTCCGTCCTTGATGAACAACTGCTTGCCGATGCGCTCTTCGAGACGGCGCATCTGCATGGAAACGGCCGATTGGGTCTTGTAGACCCTGTCGGCGGCCTTGGTGAAGCTGCCGGAATCGACGATGGCGATGAAAGTCTGCAACTGGTCGAGATCAAGAGGCGCGGACATTGTGTCACCCATAAAGATAGCTGATGATAATCATTAGAAACATTCGTTGGACTGATCAATAGCTCTTTGGCATCTTCGGGATGCAAATCAAGCAAAGTGAAGGACAGACGCCCTGCCTGTCCAAGCAGAATTCAGCCTTATCCCTTCCCGTTCGACCTCGCGGGAGGGGCGGGTTGTTGCGTGCCCTCGAGAAAGGAGAGTTCGATGCTTATGACAAACCGGACAACAGAACTCGACTGCGGCAAGCTCGCCCCGACGCTTTTCCAGCGTCTGGTCGCAGGCCTCGCTCCGCTGGTCTTCCTCTTTCGCGGGTTCCGCAATCGCATGGAGATCAACACGCTGCACGATCTGAATGACAGTCAGCTGAGGGATATCGGCCTAAGCAGGGCCGACCTGACCTCCGCGTTCCTGGCCTCGACCTTTTTCGAGGACCCGTCGGAACATCTGACGCGCTCGGCGCGCAATCGCTGGCGCCTGCAGCTCTTCCGCTCCTACCACGAATAGGAGCGTCGCGTTTCCCCGCAGGGTGATAGCCAATAGCCCTGCCGCTTGACCCGGTGATCGGCTTTTCCCAAGCCATCTCCGGGTTTTTTTATGCCTTGGTTTCAGGCGGCTTCGGCCGATAGGTCTCGAAGATCGCTTCCAGGTTTCTCTGGTAGGTCTTCTGCACTTCCAGCCCGCTGTCGAACATCGCGTTCAGGATTTCGGCGTAGCTGTCGGCATTGACCTTCGCCTCTTCTTTCGGCGCTTCTGCCTTCGGCACCTCTTGCGTCTTGGCAGCCGGTTGCTTGGCTGCCGCCGGCTGCCCAAGCCCGGCCATCATTTCCTGGAAAGCCTTGGCGAAAGGGTTGTCGAGGAAGGGGTTCGGCTGAGGTGCCGGTTCGGCCTTCGGCACCGAAAACATCTGCTGCATCGCCTGCGTGAAGGGATTGTCGAAGATGCTCGGCTGCGCCGCCTTCGGTTTCGGCGCGAAGCCGGTACTTTCCAGCCATTGCTGGATAGTCTCGCCCATCGCCGTGTTGACGAAGGGGTTGACCGCCGAAGCCATCTGTCCGGTCGTCTGTTTGAAGAGCCCGCCCATCAGCGTATCGGCCAGCACCGGCAGCATCCGCTTGTAGATATCCTGGCCGATGCCGGTCATCTGTGCGGCCTGGGCAGCGACCGCGCGCGAAACCTCTTTCGAGCCGAAAAGCTGCGCAAGGATATTGTTGCCGTCGGAGATGCCCTCCGGCGTGAAGGCCCGGTTCATATCCTCGAAATAGCGCGCATAATTGCCGGAAGAGACGGCCTGCATCAGCCCGACGAAATCATAAGGGTTGCTGGTGCTGCGCTTCAGGCCGGCGGAGAAGGCCGGCATCAGCGCCGCCATCGCCTTAGTCGCCTGCTCCTGGGCGAGATTGAACTGGCGGGCGACCGCCTCCATCGCCGCGCCGTTCTGTGCCTGCATCATCATGTCGAAGAGTGGCAGCATGGAGGTCCCTTTCCCCGAGTCGTGACGCGTGTCACGCCACTATATCCGGAAAAGGAAATGTGCAAACGGCTTTTTGCTATAAGAACTTAAAGCCGTACCTGCAAAGCTGCCGGGTGGTTTTCCGACTTGGCGAAGACCTCGGGCAGGCTCAGTATTGATAGTCCTCGAACACCGGCTCGACGGAGCCGTTCCACCGGCCGTGATAGAGCGACAGCAGATCCTCGGCGAGCGTCGCCTTCTTGGCGAGCACCTCGTCGAGCGGCGCCAGGAAGATTGTCTCGTCCTGCCCTTCGCCGTTGAGCTTGCCGCGCGCCTTGAGGCCGGCCCTTGATATGCCGACCACTTCCCGCGCCATGTCGAAGAGCGGGTGCCCGCGAAAGTCAGCCTTCAGCGCCTGCGCCGGAACGGCATCGCGCAGCGCGCCGATCTCGGCAAAGCTCCAATCCTTCGTCAACTGGTCGGCGGCGTCGAGCGCGGCATCGTCGTAAAGCAGCCCGACCCAGAAGGCCGGCAAGGCACAGATGCGCCGCCACGGGCCGCCGTCGGCGCCGCGCATTTCGAGGAAACGCTTCAGCCGCACGTCGGGGAAGAGTGTCGAAAGATGGTTCGTCCAGTCGCCCATCGTCGGGGCCGGATCGGCGATCTCACCCTTCAATGCGCCATTCATGAACTGACGGAAGGTCACATGGGTACAGTCGTGATAGCGGCCCTCGCGGACGATGAAATACATCGGCGCGTCGAGCGCCCATTCGGCATAGTCGCGGAAGCCGAAGTCGTCGCGGAAGGTGAAATCGAGCAGGCCGGCGCGCCGGTTGTCGACATCGCGCCAGATAGCGCCGCGCCACGAGAGCAGCCCGTTAGGCTTGCCCTCGGTGAAGGGTGAGGATGCAAAGAGCGCGGTCGCCAGCGATTGCAGCTTCATCGAAACGCGCATTTTCTTGCGCATATCGTCTTCGGAGGAAAAATCGAGATTCACCTGGATCGTGCAGGTGCGGTACATCATGTCGAGACCCTGGCTGCCGACCTTCGGCATATAGCGGGTCATGATCTCGTAGCGCGATTTCGGCATCTGCGGGGTTTCCGCATAGGTCCATTTCGGGCTGCCGCCGATGCCGAGGAAGCGGATGCCCATCGGCTCGGCGATTTCGCGCAGCGTCGCCAGATGCTGGTTCGATTCCCTGCAGGTTTCGTGGATCGTTTCCAGCGGCGCGCCGGACAGTTCGAACTGGCCGCCGGGCTCGATCGAGATCGCGCCCATGCCGTTCTGCTCGGCAAGACCGATGATGTTGCCGCCGTCCACGATCGGCTCCCAGCCGCTTTTCGCCTGCAAGCCGGTTAAAAGGGCGGAAATGCTGGCGTCTCCGAAATAGGGAACCGGGCTGTTGTCGGCGCGGAAGAAGGCGAATTTCTCGTGTTCGGTGCCGATCCGGAAGCGCTCCCGCGGCTTGTTGCCGGCGGCGATATAATCGGTCAGATCCTGAACCGAAGAGAGCGGTGTCTGGTCGGTGGTGTCGCGGGCCATGCGGGGTACCTGTATTCAAAAAGGCGCCCAGGGGGCCGGGCAGCTGGAAGGCTGATTAGGACCCAAGTCACGTATGTTGCAAGTGAAATTCTTTCAATGACGCATCAAAAAAATAACAGCAATTTCCATGTCCACCCGTTTTTCTCGTCAGTTCCAGTCGCCGATCGCTGCCTGCACCACCGCCAGCGCCGCCACGGCTGCCGTGTCGGCGCGCAGGATGCGCGGTCCAAGCGGAATGGCGGTGACGAAATTGAGGCTTCGAAGCCGCGCCCGCTCTTCCTCGGAAAAGCCGCCTTCCGGCCCGACGAGCAGGGCGAGGTGCCTTTCCCGGATCGCCGACAGTACCGGCAGCGGGTTTTGCCCGGCGTCGCCCTCATCGCAATAGATGATGCGGCGCTCTTTCGGCCAGCGGTCGAGCAGGTCGAGCAGCCGCACCGGCTCCGCCACATCGGGAATGCCGAGAACGCCGCATTGCTCTGCTGCCTCGACGACATTGGCGCGCAGCTTGTCGAGATTGGTGATCTTGCCCTGGACGTGCTGGGTCATGACCGGCTGCAGCAGGCCGGCGCCCATCTCCACGGCCTTCTGGACGAGATAATCCATGCGGCCGACCTTGAGCGGCGCAAAGAGATAATGCAGGTCGCAAGGCGCAGGCTGCGGCCGCGTCTCTTCGATTGCCGTCAGCTGAATGCGTTTGCGCGTGGGGAAGGCGAGAGTGGCCTTCCACTCGCCGTCACGGCCGTTGAAGAGCAGGACCTCCCCGCCTTCCTCCATCCTCAGCACATTGGCGAGATAGTTGAACTGGTCGGCATTCGCCTCGAGGGTGACGCCGCGGGAAAGCGGCGCGTCGACGAAAAGCCGTTGCATGCGGAAATTGGCGCGCATTTAAAACTCGCGGGGTTTCAGAGCATGATGCCGAAAAGCGTCAGCGGTCTTCTTATGACATCAAGCTCTAACTCTTTAATTTAGAACAGGATTCAGATTTTGGGCCGAGCAGGCCTAAAATCATCCTGTTTTAGACGAAGAGCGCGAACATAACCCAATAAATCACCGCCGCAAGCGCTGCGGAAACCGGCACGGTGACGATCCAGGCAGCGATGATCGTCATGAAATGCGAGCGGCGCACGAGATAGCGCCGCCGCGTCTCGTGGATGTTCGGATCCTCCGGCTCGTCGATATCGAAGCTCTCGGCCCTGCGCCTGATATAGGCGATGCGGCGCTTCGAATGGCGGGTGTACCATTCGCGGAAGAATCCGACGCCGAAGACAGAGCCGACGGCAATATGCGTGGTGCTGACCGGCAGACCGAGCCAGGAGGCGACGATGACGGTAAAGGCGGTCGACAGCGCGACGCAATAGGCCCGCATCGGATTGAGCTTGGTGATCTCCTCGCCGACGAGGCGGATGAGGCGCGGCCCGAACAGCAGCAGGCCGACGGAGATGCCGATGGCGCCGATCAGCATTACCCAGAGCGGCGGATGGCCAACGCCGTCACCGCCGCCGATACCGACCGAGTGGACGATCGCCGAAAGCGGCCCGACCGCGTTCGAAACGTCGTTTGCGCCATGCGCGAAGGACAGCAGCGCCGCCGAGCCGATGAGCGGCAGCCGGAACAGCACCCGCAGCGAGCTGTTGCGGTTTTCGAGATTGCGCGCCCGGGCGAGCACAAGCGGCCGGGCGATAAGCCAGCTCACCAGCCCGATGCCGATGCCGATGAGGATGATGGTGAAAGACGGAAATTTGCCGATGGGCGACAGCTGCAGCACCATATAGGCCATAAAGCCGCCGGCCATCACCGCGACCAGCACCGGCACCCAGCGCTGAGCAGCCGCAATCTTGTCGTCGCGATAGATGATAAGCGTCTTGACGAGGTAGAGCAGTCCGGCCGCGATCAGCCCGCCGATCAGCGGCGAGGTGATCCAGCTTGAGGTGATCTCCAGCATCACCCGCCAGTTTACCGGTTCCGTCCCGACGGCTGCGATGCCGGCGCCGATCACCGCGCCAACGATCGCATGGGTGGTGGAAACCGGCGCGTTCATCCATGTTGCGAGATTGATCCAGAGGGCGGCCGCCATTAGCGCCGCCATCATGATCCAGCCGAGCATTGCCTGCGGCACCTGGACGGCGTCGACGATGTTGGCGGAAATCGTCCTGACGACCCCGCCGCCGCCGATCGTAGCGCCGAGAACCTCGAAAATAGCGGCGATGACCAGCGCCTGGCCCATCGTCATGGCGCGCGCCCCGACCGCCGCACCGACATTGTTGGTTACGTCATTGGCGCCGATGTTCATCGCCATATAACCGGCAAGGGCCACCGCCGCCACGACGAGCACCGCTCCCCGCTGGTCGAACACGTAGACACCGGCAAACAGCATGGCCAGACCGACAAAGATCAGCCCGAGGCCAGGCGCCACCAGCCGCCGCAAAACATGCTTCGCCGCGTCCTCGGCATGGGTTATTTTGTCGAGATCCTTGTCGAGCGTGCGTTTCTTGAGGACTGTAGGACGTGGCGGCATTCTTTATTCCGGGGATGAAATCTGCTTCTACGCCACTTTCCTAGCAGCGCAAGATGGCAGGATTCATTCCGCCGGAATTTGCTTTTCCGCCGATGCCTGCTTTGCCGCTTTGGCCGAAAGCCTCTCGGTTATCTTTCGCTTGAAGGCCAGGAAAAGGCCGCGCAGCTCCGGCTCGCGCACGCGCCCGGCCGCCTCGTCGAACGAGACCCATTCGATGCGGCGCTCGCCCTTTTCCTTGAAGGTCTTCGCCATGTCGGTCACTTCGAGCGCATAGACCTGCACCTTGCAGGCAACCTGCACACCATCGCGCAAGACTTTAGAATAGCTGTAAGCGCCGAGCGTTTCCGTCTCGACCGCGCCGCGGACGCCGGCTTCCTCAAAGGCCTCCTGTGCGGCGACCTCATGAGCGCATTTGCCCGTCATCGGCCAGCCCTTGGGAATGACCCAGCGGCCGGTGTCGCGGCTCGTCATCAGCAACACCTCGACATCGCCACTCTTCTTTTTCACCCGATAGCAGATCGCACCATATTGCTGTCGCGGCGGACGCCGGAACATGAGTTGCACATCGGATGCCAATCGGGCGAGAAGAGTCAATTGTCGGTTCACCTTCGCAATGGTTGTTAGGAATCACTCATATACGTGTATCACGAAAAGCTTACACAATCCAAAGCCGCGGACGTTCCGAAACGGGATTTGATCGCCGTTCATTAAGGGAAATCAAGCGGGGACAGGCTCAAAAATCCGTCACGTCGTGTCTCGAATGCGTCACATTGCACAGGTGTTCAATATGGCGTGATCTTGCCTTTCCATCAATGGCGAGATCAAGTGATCCACTGTCATTTCTGATCGTGGTCATCATGCGTCTTCCACCGCTCAATGCCGTTCGCGCCTTCGAGGCGGTCTGCCGCCACGGCAGCATCCTGAAGGCGGCCGAAGAGCTGAAGGTGGTGCGCGGCGCCGTGCGCCAACAGATCGCCACGCTGGAGGGCCACTTCGGCCGCAAGCTCTTTGTTCGTGACGGCCGCAGACTGCTCCCGACCGCAGAGGCGAGCGCTTTCGCCGAGGCTTGCGGGGCGGCTTTCGACATTCTGCAACGCGCCGCTTACGAGCTCTCGGGCACCGTGCGGGGCCGCATCCGGCTCGGCGTTCCTTCCGCCTTCGCAGTCTGGTGGCTGATGCCGCGTGTTGCCGACATGCAGGCAAACCTTGGCGATACGGCGGTCGATATCGTGCCGATGCCGGCCGTCGAACCGCTGCAGATGCACCCGGAACTGGACGCGGTGATCATGGGCGGCGAATACCGGCCGGCCGCCGGCGTGACCGCGGTGCGTTTTATGGAAGATGAGTTCGGTCCGGTCGCAACGCCGGCGCTTGTTGCGACGCTGTCGGAGAACCCGGCAACGATGGGCCGGCTGACCATGCTCGCCAGCCGCAGCGTTCCGAAGCTCTGGGATGAATGGTTTGCCGAAAGCGGCACGCCGCTGGTCGCCTTTTCCCGCCGTCAGGAATTCGAGGATCTGCTGCTGGCGCTCGGTGCCGCCCGCTCCGGGCTCGGCATTGCCCTTGCGCCGCGCGCCTCGATCGAAGATGATCTTCAGCGGGGGCAGCTGGTCGCGCCCTATGGTTTCATCGCCCGGCCGTCCGGATACAGCCTCTGCTGCCGCACGCCGGATGCGAAACGTCCGGCTTTCTCAGCTTTGTCCGGCTGGCTGCGCCGCTGCGGGAGGCCGAGCTGAAAGGGCAGATTTTCTGCCCTTTCGCCAGAATAACCTCCATATTCGCCGCCCTGTCGCTCCGCTAAAAATTGTTCGAGTATCGGCAACAGGGATGAAGTGATGGAAAAGACCGCGACGCGCATCGACTGGATTGGCGGCAGCTGCCGGCTGCTGAAGGCGACGGCGGCCGAATTCGAGCGGACGCGGCCCTTCGCGGGCCTGTCGATCGGCACCGGCATTCATCTGGAGCCGAAGACGGTGGCGCTCTTGATGACGCTTCGCGCCGGCGGGGCGCGTCTCGTCTGCACCGGCAATCTCAACAGCACCCAGCCTTCGACGGTCGAGTTCCTGCGTTCGCAGGGTTTTACGGTCTTCGCCACGCAGACGACCGATCCGGCCGCCCATCATGCCAGCCTCGAAGCGGTGATTGCCGAAAGGCCGGACCTGCTGCTCGACAATGGCGGCGATCTCTTCGCCATCGCGGCTGAAAAACCCTGTGCCAATCTCCGTGGCGGCACCGAGGAGACCACCTCGGGCCGCACCCGCCTGCTGCCGTTGCGCGAACGCCTCAATATGCCGATCCTCGTCATCAACGACAGCCCGATCAAGCAGTTCGCCGAAAACAGGCATGCCGTCGGACAAAGCCTGTTCGAAAGCTATTTGCGCTTCACCAACCGCTCGACCAACGGCAAACACGTGACGGTGTTCGGCTACGGCGCCTGCGGCAAGGGCACGGCCGCCTGTTTCCGCAACGCATTTTCCACCGTCAGCGTCGTCGATATCGATCCGGTGGCGACACTCGAAGCCCATCTCGACGGTTTCGTCACGCCGTTGCGCGAGGCGGCAATCCGCTCCGCCGATATAGTCGTCACGGTCACCGGGTTTGCCGGCATCGTCACGGCAGCCGACCTGCCGCTCGTCAAGAACGGCGCGATCCTGATGAATGGCGGCCATTTCCCGCATGAAATCGATGTCGAGGCCTTCCGCCGCTATCCTGACGTCATCGGCATCGATCGCTACGAGACCGATCATATCGAGACCTTCCATCTGAGGGACGGCCGCTCTTTCCATGTGCTGGGCGGTGGCCACATGGCCAATCTCGCCGGCCCGCGGCCGCTCGGCAACACGGTCGAATCGATGGATCTCGGCTTCACCCTGCAGGCCCGCTGCCTGGAACGCGTCGCCAGGGGCATGGCCGGCGCCGAAGCCTGCGTCGTGCCTGTGCCCGGCGATATCGACGCGATAGTGGCAAATGCTTATCTTGATCTGGCGCGCTGAGGAGGATGCCGAAAAATGTGTGTGTTTTCGGACGACGACACGCGCTAGCTCCATGATTTAGAAAAGGATCAGATTTAAGGCCGACCCCGGCCTCAAATCATCCTGTTCCAGTCATTCGGCGAGGTGAGATCGGTCGATCTCGACGACGACTTTCCCGTCCGCCCGCCGGTTTTCGATCAGCCGATGTGCCTCGTCGGTATCGTCAAGTGTGAAGCGGTGCGGGTCGAGCCTCGGCGTCACCTTGCCGGCTTCGACCAGTTTCGTCATTTCTTGCATGATCTCGCCGTGATGGGGACGTCCTTCGCCGGTCAGAAGCGGCAGCAGCGTGAAAACCCCGGAATAGGTCGCCGCCTTAAAGGAGAGCGGCGCCAGAGCGTGATTTCCCCAGCCAAGGCAGCTCACGACATGGCCGAACCGGCTGACGGCCTGGAACGCCGTATCGAGCCCCTGGCCGCCGACCGTGTCGTAGACCAGATCGAAACCCTTGCCACCGGTATATCTAGCGACATAGGTTTCCACCGTTTCCGCGGCACGATCAATCGGCGTTGCACCAAGACCGGCGAGATAGTCCACTTTCGAAGCGCCATCAACGACATAGACCTGAGCCCCGACGGCCTTGGCGATCTGTGCGACGATATGGCCGACACCGCCGCCCCCCAGCACGAGCACCTTGTGATCGGCTCTCACGCCAGCGCGGTCAACGAGCCCTTCCCAGGCGGTAATTGCGATCAGCGGCAAAGCCGCCGCCTCGCGCATCGAAACGTTCTGCGGCTTTGGAGACAACAGCGCGGTGTCGACGGCTGCGAATTCGGCAAGCGATCCCTGAACGCCGCCGACGCCGCCGGTCATGCCATAGACCGCGTCGCCGCGACGCAAACCGCCGACGCCAAGTCCGATCTCTTCGACGATGCCAGCCATATCGATGCCAAGCACGGCTGGAAGCGGGTGGCGTGCATGGGCCGCGTTGCCGGCCCTGATCTTGAGGTCGAGCGGATTGACACCGCTCGCCAAGATACGCACCAGGACCTGGCCTTCACCCGGCACAGGCTTCGGAACATCGGCGATTGAACGAAGCCGCTTTCGCGGCATTTGGAGGATCTGATTGCATGAAGCGCTCCTGATTGAAGGAATGGGCTGTTTTGCCCAACCTTCAATCAGGAGATGACGATGACGGAGATGAGCCCTCTACGCCGGCGCATGATCGATGACATGACGATCCGCAATCTTTCGCCAGCAACGCAACGATCGTATTTACATGCGGTAACGAAGTTCTCGCGCTATTTCGGGCGATCGCCAGACCGTCTTGGACTGGAAGACGTGCGCGCGTTTCAGGTGCATCTGGTTTCATCGGGCCTATCATGGCCAGCCTTGAACCAGACAGTTTGTGCCCTGCGGTTCTTCTTTGGCGTCACGCTTGGTCATGGCGAGATACCGGAGCGCATTGCCTATGCCCGGACACCGGCCAAGCTGCCGACGATCCTCAACGGCGACGAGATCGTGCGGTTTCTGGAAGCCGTTCCAAGCCTGAGGACCCGTACCGCACTGACGACAGCGTATGCGGCGGGGCTGCGCGCCTCGGAAGCTGTCCATCTCAAGGTCCGCAACATTGATGGCGAACGCGGCATCATCCGCGTCGAGCATGGCAAGGGCGGAAAGGATCGCAACGTCATGCTGTCAGCGCAGTTGCTCGCGATCCTGCGGGTCTATTGGCGGCTGGCGAGACCCGAGGTCTGGCTGTTTCCGGGTCGGGACGAGACCAAGCCCATCGACGTCCAGGTTCTGTATTCTGCCTGCCGTTCGGCGTGCGCCGCGGCCGGCATCGACAAAAGGGTAACGGTGCATACGCTGCGCCACAGCTTTGCCACCCATCTTTTGGAAAGCGGAACCGACATCCGCATCATCCAAGTTTTGCTCGGCCACAACAATCTGTCCACCACGGCACGCTACACGAAGGTTTCCAATACCCTGATCCGCAGCACGACCAGCCCGCTCGACCGACTGACGCTGGAGGTGGTGCCGCCAAGCTGAGCAAGTTTCGCCATGGCGGCGGGACTGGAGGTGGCGGATATTTTTCGCCGCCACGGGGAAAGATATCGTCAAGCCCACGACACCCATCTCGGGCGTGTCGAACGCCGGGTCATGAGTGCGGTCGAGATGTGCCGGACCGCTCGCCTGGGCGGGCATGTCCAGCAATGTCAGGACTGCGCGGCGTTCCGCATCGCCTATAATTCCTGTCGCAACCGGCATTGCCCAAAGTGCCAGGGACAGGCGAGCCGTGACTGGCTTGCTGCCCGACAGGCCGACCTTCTGCCTGTCGGCTATTTCCACGTGGTCTTCACCCTACCGCAGCAGATCGCCGCAATTGCCTTCCAGAACAAAAATGCCGTTTACACGATCCTGTTTCGCGCCGTCGCCGAGACGTTGCGCAAGCTTGCTGCCGATCCCAGGCATCTGGGTGCAGAGATCGGCTTCATCGCGGTGCTGCACTCCTGGGGACAGAACCTCCATTTTCACCCTCATATCCACTGCATCGTGCCGGGCGGCGGATTGTCGGCGGACCAGTCCCGTTGGGTTCCCTGCCGGGCAAACTTCTTCCTGCCCGTGCGCGTTCTGTCATCCCTGTTCAGGCGGTTGTTTCTTGAAGAGCTGAAGCAGGCCTACGACCTGGACCAGCTTCGGTTCTTTGGCGATATCGCCGGCCTGGCCAATCCGGCGGCGTTCAATCACATTGTCAAAGAAACGCGGCGTGTCGCCTGAGTGGTCTATGCCAAGCCGCCATTTGCCGGACCCGAACAGGTGCTGGCCTATCTCGGGCGCTATACCCATCGCATTGCCATCTCCAATTCCCGCCTCGTCAGCATCGATGGCGATCGAGTCACATTCCGATGGAAGGACTATCGAACGGGCGGCAGGCAAAAGGTAATGACGCTCGATGCCCACGAGTTCATCCGCCGTTTCCTGCTTCACACCGTTCCGGACGGCTTTCACCGCATTCGTCATTATGGCCTGCTTGCCAATGGCCATCGGCAACTGAAGCTGGACCTGTGCCGAAGCCTGCTCGACGTCCCGCCGCCGGAACACCCGGTCGAAGAACCGGACACAAAGCCACCACCTTTGCTGCACCGCTGCTCCTGTTGCGGCGGAACCATGACGATCATCGGCGCGTGGACCCCGCTCCAGCCGGTACGTCGGCCAGCATGGAACGACAGTTCATGATCATACCACGCGCGCCATCATTGCAACGATCAGCGTCGGCATGCCGAAGAGCCGCGGTGCGAGTGCTTTGGCCAATCGTGCCCGAGCGACGTTTCGGTCGATGCAAACCAGCCGACAGGCGCGTCAAAGACACCGCAAATACCGGCAAGAATCTCCTTCCATACCTGTCCACGGGCTCCGGCAAGGCTCAACCCTGCAAAACGCCATCCACCGCTTCGGCTAAATCCCCATAGCGCCAAACAACCCGCGCCTTCGCTCAATCCGGCTTCAATGAGGTCCGATCAGTGAATGCCGCACGCACAGCGCCCGGACCTCACAGAACCCTCCAGATTCGTAATGGCGAATTCGGCGATTCCGCCAACATCACTTTCATCGTTGATTGTCTCGACATGCAACTCTCCTTCGTTCGCAGCGCGGCGTCTACGGTCGCAACGGGTTTTTCTGGAAGAAGAGATCGCTCATTGAAACGCGAATGAAAATAAAAGAAAAAGACTGAAGCCCATGCATTTTTGTTTGATGGATACGAGCGATGGAATGGAGCGACCTGAAGATTTTTCTGGCGATCGCGCGGTTCGGAACGCTGGGGGCGGCAGCCCGCAGCCTCGGTCTGACCCAGCCGACGATGGGCCGGCGGTTACGTGCCCTGGAAGCGTCGGTTGGGCAGACGCTATTTCAGCGCACGGCCGAGGGCTTCGTACTGACCGGGGAAGGCGCGGCTGTGCTCGCCGGTGCCGAACGGATCGAGGAGGAGACGTTTGCTATGGAGCGCGTCCTTGCCGGCGGCAGCCGCCAGCTCGGTGGTTTTCTCAGGCTGTCTTCGTCCGACTGGTTCGGCGCGCATGTGCTTTCGCCGGTGCTGGCGGAATTCTCGCAACTCCATCCCAAGGTGGTAGTCGAACTATTGACCGACAGCCGGCTCCTCAGCCTGCCCCGACGAGAAGCCGACCTCGTTTTCCGAATTCAGCCCTTTACGGAAGCGGAGATCATATCCCGCAAGCTTATCCATATCAAATACGGCCTTTACATCCATCGCGGCGCGCCGCACCCAAGAGCATTTGACGGCGCGGGCGCCCGCCTCGTCAGCATGGACGCGGCTTTCGGCGACATGCCGGATGTCGGTTGGCTGCAGCGCCTCTTGCCGCGGGCCGAAATCGTCATGCGCAGCAACAGCCGCGATGTTCAGGCGGCGCTCTGTGCCAATGGAGCCGGGCTCGCCGTCCTGCCGCGGCCCCTCGGCGATTCCCTTGCTGCTATTGAACTGGTCGATCTTGGTGAGGCACCGCCCGGCCGCGACACCTGGGTCGGCTATCATCGCGACATGAAGCGCCTGGCGCGGCTGCGCGCCCTGCTGGATCTCGTCGTCGAGAGATTGGCGCATTGAACCGGCGCGGGAGCAGGATGGGCGACATCATGTCATCTCGTTAGGTGTCCAGTCATCGCTCCCAATAGGGGACAGGTCCGTAAAGCTCGGCAAGATAGTCGATGAACAGCCTGACTTTGGCGGGCAGGAATTGCCGGCTGGGATAGACGGCCGACAGCGCCACATTGTGCGAGCCCTCATAGGCCGGCAGCACCTGCACCAGCC
The DNA here is from genome assembly GCF_051810745.2 of Rhizobium sp. F40D2. Taxonomy (NCBI): domain Bacteria; kingdom Pseudomonadati; phylum Pseudomonadota; class Alphaproteobacteria; order Hyphomicrobiales; family Rhizobiaceae; genus Rhizobium; species Rhizobium sp. F40D2. Next base: position 662,066 of record NZ_CM131436.1, on the reverse strand, counting down.
TGCCGGCTTTGAGTTCTTCGCCGATATCCCAGGTGGAGCGCAGCGCGATCCCGAGACCTGAGATGACCGCCTCGCGGATGACCTCGCTGGAATTGGTGACCAGCATGCCTTCAGGCCGCAGGCTGATCATCCCGTCCGGCCCGTTCAGCCGCCAGGTGTCGCCATTGTGCGCCGGCAGGCAGCGATGATGTTTCAAATCGTCGATATCTCCAGGCTTGCCATGTGCCGAGAGATAATCTGGCGAGGCACAGAGCAGCCGGCGCACCGGCGCCAGCCGCCGGGCGACGAGGCTGGAATCGGTGAGTTCGGCGATGCGGATCGCCAGATCGAAACCGCCGCCGACGATGTCGCTGAATTCATCGGTCAGCACCAGATTGATCGCCAGCTCCGGATGCGCTTCCATGAACGCCTTCAAATGCGGCGCGATGTGCATGCGCCCGAAGGAGGTCGGAGCCGAGATCTTCAGCGTGCCGTGCATCTGCGCCGAGCGGCCGGAAATGTAGAATTCCGCCTCTTCCAGCCCGGCGAGGATGCCAAGCACCCGGTCGTAGAAGCCCTGTCCGGCTTCCGTCAGCGAGATCTGCCGCGTCGTGCGCTGCAGAAGCCGGGTGCCGAGCCGGTCCTCCAGCCGCTTGATCCGCTTGGAGACGACGGCCGGGGAAAAGCCGAGCGCCCGCCCGGCAAGCGACATGCTGCCCGTCGAAACGACCTTGGCAAAGATTTCGAGATCGCCCAGATTGGTCATGCGGTTTTCGATTTTTTCCCCTTTTGGCATAAGTGCTTAGCATTTGCGCCGCTTTCGGGAAAGTGCTAAGCCGATTTATCGGCGGCAGGAGGTTTGCGGCCGTCATTCCCGTCGTCACGATGTCAGAGGCCTGAGAGCGCCATGTCCGACGCCATATCGTTTCTCAAACCCCGAGCCGATGTTCTCGCCCGCCGAGCCCAGATTGTCGCCGATCTCACCGATCTTCTGCCCCCGGAATGCCTGGTGCATGAGGCGCGCGAACTGGTTCCCTTCGAGACCGACGCTTTCGTGTCCTATCGCCGCCTGCCGCTCGCCGTCGCCTTGCCGCGCACTACGGCTGAGGTTTCGGCGGTCATGCGCTATTGCCACCGCTACGGCATTCCCGTTGTGCCGCGCGGCGCCGGCACCTCGCTTTCGGGCGGCGCCATTCCGCAGGAGGATGCCGTCGTACTCGGTCTGTCGAAGATGAACCGCATCCTCGAGCTTGACCTGCCGAACCGGGTCGCCGTGGTGCAGGCCGGTGTCACCAATCTTAATATTTCAGAATCCGTCTCGGCGGACGGCTTTTTCTACGCACCCGATCCGAGTTCGCAGCTCGCCTGCACCATCGGCGGCAATATCGGCATGAATTCCGGCGGCGCCCACTGCCTGAAATACGGCGTCACCACCAACAACCTGCTCGGCGTCAGGATGGTGCTGGTCGACGGCACGGTGATCGAACTTGGCGGCAAGGCGCTGGATGCGCCGGGTTATGACCTGCTCGGCCTCGTCTGCGGCCATGAAGGCCAGCTTGGCATCGTCACCGAGGCGACCGTGCGGCTGATCGCCAAGCCCGAAGGCGCGCGCCCCGTGCTCTTCGGCTTCGAAGCTTCGGAAGAAGCCGGCGCCTGTGTTGCCGATGTCATCGCCGCCGGCATCATCCCCGTCGCGATCGAATTCATGGATAAGCCGGCAATCGAGATCTGCGAAGCCTTTGCCCATGCCGGTTATCCCCTCGATGTCGGCGCGCTGCTGATCGTCGAGGTCGAAGGCTCGGAAGCGGAAATGGACGCCACGCTGAAAGACATCGTCGAAATCGCCCGCCGCCACGGTGTCAAGACGGTGCGCGAATGCCAGTCGGCGACCGAAGCGGCGCTGATCTGGAAGGGCCGCAAATCCGCCTTCGGCGCCACCGGCCGCATCGCCGATTATATCTGCATGGACGGCACCGTGCCGCTCAGCCAGCTGTCGCATGTGCTGAAGAGAACTGCCGAGATCATCGACCATTACGGGTTGCGTGTCGCCAACGTCTTCCATGCGGGCGATGGCAACATGCATCCGCTGATCCTGTTCAATGCCAACGATGCCGAGGATGCCGCCCGCGCCGAGGCCGCCGGCAACGATATCCTCAAGCTCTGCGTTGACGCCGGCGGCTGCCTTACCGGCGAACATGGCGTCGGCATCGAGAAACGCGACCTGATGCGCCACCAATATTCCGAGACCGATCTCGCCCAGCAGATGGCGGCGCGCGCCGCCTTCGACCCCGGTTGGCTCCTCAATCCGTCCAAGGTCTTCCCGCTCGAGGGGCGCCCCGCCGCATGATCGAACTGATGCCGACAAGCGAGGAAGAGGCGGCGACGATCGTCCGCGCCCATGCCGAAAGCGGCCGGCCGCTCGCCATCTGCGGCGGCGATACCCGCGCAGGCTTCGGCAATGCCGTTGCATCAGAAGACCGGCTGCGCTCGACGGGGCTTGCCGGCATCGTCGCCTACAATCCCGGCGAAATGGTCATGACCGTCCGATCGGGCACACCGCTTGCCGCGGTCGAGGCGGCGCTTGAGGAGAGCGGCCAGATGCTCGCTTTCGAACCGATGGATCATCGCCCTGTCATGGGCACATTGGGCGAGCCGACGATCGGCGGCGTCTTTGCCGCCAATGTCTCCGGCCCGCGTCGGCTGATTGCGGGGGCTGCCCGCGACAGCCTGCTCGGCGTGCGCTTCGTCAACGGCAAGGGCGAGATCATCAAGGCCGGCGGCCGGGTGATGAAGAATGTCACCGGCCTCGACCTCGTCAAGCTGATCGCCGGCTCGTACGGAACGCTGGGCTTCCTCACCGAAGTCACCTTCCGGGTGCCGCCGCGTCCGAAGACCGAGCGCACAGTGGTTCTGCCGGGCCTCAACGACGCCGAGGCGGCAAGGGCCATGGCGGCGGCGATGGCGCTGCCGGTCGAAGTCTCAGGCGCCGCCCATCTGCCGCTGACGGTGACGTGGAAATTCCTCGCCGGCAAATTGCCCGAGGGCGAGGCGACGGTCCTGCGCATCGAAGGCCTGGCCGGCTCCGTCGACGCGCGCTTGGAAAAACTTGCGGCTGCAATGTCGGCCTTCGCAGCGGTGACGCAGCTGGACGAGCCGGAAAGCCGCAGGCTTTGGCAGGAAATCCGCGATGTGCTGCCCTATGCCGACGGCACGGCGCGTCCGGTCTGGCGCGTCTCGGTCGCCCCCGGCACCGGCCATCAACTCGTCGCAGCCCTTCGCCTCGAAGCCGGCGTCGATGCTTTTTATGATTGGCAGGGCGGTCTCGTCTGGCTGCGCATGGAAGCGGGCCCTGAAGGTGAGCTGGTTCGCCGCTATATCAAGGCGCTCGGCGGTGGTCATGCGACGCTGATCCGTGCGCCAGAGCAGGCGAGGGCGGCAACCGCGGCGTTTCATCCGGAGCCTGAGGCGGTGGCGATGCTGTCGAAACGAGTGAAGGAGAAGTTCGATCCGGCCGGGATCTTTAATCCGAGAAAGATGGGTAGTTGAGATGGTGTTTGGGAGCTATCTCCAAATAATGGCGCTGAGAGATGTCTCGGCTTGGCTTCTTTCCGCTTCTCTCCAGTGGGGGTCCGAAGGACGGGTTGGGACGCGTGGCCCAACCCCAGGCGGTGGCCCGAAGGGTCGGATGAGGGGGCGGCGCGACAGACGTCATCTTCGCTTGCCGCTCAGATGTTCGCTCCTTTCGTCGCTCGCCCCCTCATCGCCTCGCTTTGCTCGACACTTCTCCCCGCGGCGGAGAAGCGGGAGCAAGCATCTGGCGCTTCGCTCCAACGCTATGAAATCCGGTTGGAGATTGCGTGATGCAAACCAACTTCACCCCCGCCCAACTCGCCGATCCAGATGTCGCCGAATCCGAGCAGATTCTGCGCAAATGTGTCCATTGCGGCTTCTGTACGGCCACCTGTCCCACCTATGTGACACTCGGCAATGAGCTCGACAGTCCGCGCGGCCGCATCTACCTGATCAAGGACATGCTGGAAAACGGCCGACCGGCCGATGCCGAGGTCGTCACCCATATCGACCGCTGTCTCTCCTGCCTTGCCTGCGTCACCACCTGTCCCTCCGGCGTCGACTACATGCATCTGGTCGATCACGCCCGCGCCCATATCGAAAAGACCTACAGGCGCCCGTTGATGAACCGGCTGACGCGGGCGGTCCTTGCCGCCGTGCTGCCCTATCCCGGCCGTTTCCGCCTGGCGCTCAATCTCGCCCGCCTCGGCCGGCCCTTTGCCGGGCTGATGCGAGGGGCCGCGCTGAAACCCTTTGCCGCCATGCTGGCGCTTGCGCCGCGCCGCATCCCCGCCGCTTCAGATTTCGCGAAACCCGGCAGCTATCTGCCCGAAACAGAACGGCGCGGCCGGGTGGCGATGCTTTCCGGTTGCGCCCAGCCGGTGCTCGATCCTGGTATCAACGCGGCGGCGATCCGGCTGCTGACCCGGCTCGGCGTCGAGGTGGTACTGCCGGAAGGCGAGGTCTGCTGCGGCTCGCTGGTTCATCACATGGGCCGCGCCGAACAGGCGCTCGCCAGTGCGCGGACCAATGTCGATCTCTGGACGCGCGAGATCGACGGGCAGGGGCTCGACGCGATCATCATCACCGCTTCGGGCTGCGGCACGACGATCAAGGATTACGGCCATATGCTGCGCCTCGATCCCGCCTATGCCGCAAAGGCGGCGAGGGTCTCTGGCCTCGCCAAAGACATCACCGAATATCTCGCAACCCTCGATCTACCGGCGCACACGCCGAAGGGCATCACGATCGCCTATCACTCGGCCTGTTCCATGCAGCATGGCCAGCGCATCACGCTTGCTCCGAAGCAGTTGCTGAAAGCGGCAGGTTTTACGGTGCGCGATCCCGCCGAAGGCCATCTCTGCTGCGGTTCGGCCGGCACCTACAACATCATGCAGCCGGAAATCTCGGCCGCGCTGAAGGCACGCAAGGTCAAAAACATCGAGGCCACCAAGGCCGACATCATCGCCACCGGCAATATCGGCTGCATCACCCAGATCGCCACCGGTACCGGCATGCCGATCCTGCATACGGTCGAGCTGCTCGATTGGGCCTATGGCGGCACTGTGCCGGAAAAATTAACAGGTTTGCCCTTAGGCTGACGTGAAAGGCCTGTCGGGCCGGTCTCGGGAGTTTAGACGATGTGGCGGGGAATGATCGTATTTGCGGGATTGCTCGGTGCGGTGGGCGCCGCCCATGCCGACAGCCGTTTTTTCTGTTCCGCCGATGACAAGGACGCGCGGTTCACGCTGGAAAGCGGTTTCGAAAGCCAAGCCGGCCACAAGCTCAACCATTTCCGCGGCGCGCTTGTTGTCAAGGACCCGGCCCAATCGACCGTGTTTGGAAAGCGCGTTTTCGAATCGCAGCATCTGACCAACCATTGGTCGCGCGATGGCGATCTGCTGATGGAGGTCTTCGACGGCGGTGAAGATGACACCGGCGGAGCAACGCTGGATCTGGTCGTGGTTGCCGGCGAACGCGGCAAGGCGGCGGCAAATTTCAGCGGCACCTATTCCCTGACGATCGAAGGCGGCGAAAAACCCTATGCCGTCGAAGGCAAGGTCAGCTGCGGCACGAAATAAAGCAATTTCAGGAAAAGTGCGAAGCGGTTTTCCGTCCGGAATTGCGCCCTAGCAAAAAATAGAGCGGTCCCAAAAGCTGGACCGCTCTAATGATTTAATTACCAGTGGAACGAGACGCCGACGTTGACGGCATTGGTGAAGATGTTGGTCTTCAGGTCCACGCCGCTGTCGATCGGAACGTCGATACGCGAATAGGTGCCCTTGTATTCGACAAAGGTCGACCAGCGATCGGTCACCTTGAAGTCGACGCCGGCCTGGGCCTGCAGCGTCACGCCGCCGAATTCATAAGCCCAGGTCTTGCCTTCGGGACGAATCACTTCGACATGCGGAATGTTCACGCCGACACCGGCACCGAGATACGGCGTCCAGCGGCGGGCCGGATCCTGGAAGCGATAGAGCCCGTTGACCGTCAGCAGGTTCAGGCCGTCGGTGAATTCGAAATGCGACCAGCCGGTTTTGGCCAGCGTATCGTCGTCGGCATAGACCTTGTCATGGGTATAGTCGAGCGAAATACCCCAGTTCGGCTTGTTGAAATTCTCGAGCCACCAGGTGACGCGGCCGCCGTAGTAAGGCGGGCTGCCGAAGGACTTGCCTTCCCAGCCGGCGGTGAAATGCGTGCCGTCGGAAAGATCGACGCCGCTATGCGGTGCCGTCTGGTAGCCGCCATAGATAGAGAATTGCAGGTCTTCCGCCGAGGCGGAGGCCGCCGAACAGATCGTGAAAAACGCAATGCCCGCGAGCAGAGAAGCTGAGGAACGCAGCGCGTATGTCATTGAATAGCCCCGATATTGTAAAATAAGTCGACTTTGCGGCAGATGTGCCAGCTTTGCGCCGCAATGTCCAAGCAAAACAAAAGGCGCATCCGAAAGCGCCCTTCGTTTTTTTCGTGAGTGTTGCTCAGCCGCCGAACATCGTCCGCAGCACGTCGATGCCCCGGTCCTCGAACGCGACATTGCCCTGCTTGTTGCCGGGGCCGATGACGATCACCTTGGTGCCGACAGGGGCGCGATCATAGAGATGCGTCACATCTTCGTTCATCATCCGGATGCAGCCGGAAGACATGTTGAGGCCGATCGTCCAGGGCTGGTTGGTGCCGTGGATGCGGAAGATCGTGTCGCGGCCGCCCTGATAGAGATACATGGCGCGCGCGCCGAGCGGATTGTCCTCGCCCCCTTCCTGGAAAGCGGGAATGATGTGGCCCTTGGCGGCTTCGCGGCGGCGCATCTCGGCCGGCGGCGTCCAGCCCGGCCATTCGGCCTTGCGGCCGATCTTGACGACACCCGACCAGCCGAAACCGTCGCGGCCGACGCCGATGCCGTATCGGGTGGCCCGGTTGTTGCCTTCGACGAGATAGAGATATTTGTTGTTGGTATCGATGATCACGGTGCCGGCGGCCTCCGTCGTCACCAGCCGCACCTTCTTGCGCTTGAACTGCGGCTTCACATATTTCGGCATCTGCGCCACACGCACGACTTGCGCCGGGCGCGGTGTGTTGTCGGAGCCGGCAGGCGCGGCAAAGGCGGATGTAGACATCAAGGATAGGACAAGTCCGGCTGCGGCCAGACCTGGCATCAATTTGATCATGATCGATTCCCCTCAAGCAAATCCGCCTGAAGCTACATGAACTTCTGCCCGATTCAAGATCGGCCCGGCCGGATAAAGCAATTTCGGGAAAGGAAGCCGCCTGTTCTTGCGGCCTCCAAGATATATTGCCTGTGTCGTTACATGACGACGACGCGGGTTCCGACGCGGACGCGGTCATAGAGATCGACGACATCTTCGTTGCGAAGGCGGATGCAACCGGAGGAGACGGCGCTGCCGATCGACCAGGGCGCGTTGGTGCCGTGGATGCGGTAAAGCGTCGAGCCGAGATACATGGCGCGGGCGCCGAGCGGGTTTTCCGCGCCGCCATCCATACGCGCCGGCAGGTAGTGGCCTTTGGCGGCTTCACGGCTGATCATTTCGGAAGGCGGCGTCCAGTCCGGCCATTCCTGCTTGCGGGTGATCTTGTGGGCGCCGGCCCATTCGAAGCCCGGCTTGCCGACGCCGACGCCGTAACGCCGCGCCTTGCCGCCGTCCATCACCAGATAGAGGAAGCGGTTGTTGGTATCGATGACGATCGTGCCGGGTTTTTCCTCAGTGTCGTAATCGACCATCTGCGGCAGAAATTGCGGCTCGATCGGATGACGGATCGACGGTATGCCCGGGTTGATCGCCGAAACGGTCTGCGGTGCGACTTGCGGCGCCTGGCGCAGCACTCGGCGCTGGAAAAGGCCGCGCTGCTGCTGCCGGACGACTGGCCGCTGATAGACGACGGGACGAACCGTGCCGCCGCCGAGCTGATTGATCCAAGGCGCCGTCAGATCGGGACTGAGCACGACCGGCGGACGGGTGGCGTAGCGGTCGTCTGCAAGGGCGGCCGCGGAGCACATGCCGAAGAGGGCTGCGGCAAGAACAAGCTGTTTCATCATCGGACGGACTCTCTACAAATGGCCGAAAATGCGCTGGCGGAGACCTCCGCCCGGGCGGAGATGTTCCGCCCGGGAAAGACGCTGCCACCCAATCCGCCAGCGAATGGTAAAGATCGATTCATGAAAACCCGATCGGCCGGATAAACTTTTCGTCAGGGTTACCGTTCGGTTTGGAAAGACGGTTTGCAAATGGTAAAGCCGGAATCATGACCGGAAAGCCAAGCGGACCGGCGATCAGACGGACCCGGGAATGAAGCGGACATGAGCGAGACAGGCATCATCATCGGCGAGGACGGCAGGAGCCGCTGCCACTGGCACGCCAATCTGCCGGATTATCTCCGCTATCATGACGAGGAATGGGGGCGCCCGGTCACTGATGATATCCGCCTCTTCGAGAAGATCTGCCTCGAAGGCTTCCAGTCCGGTCTTTCCTGGCTGACCATCCTGCGCAAGCGCGAGAATTTTCGCGCCGCCTTTTCCGGTTTCGATTTCGAAAAGGTCGCGCTCTTCGGCGACGAGGACGTCACGCGCTGCCTTGCCGATGCCGGCATCATCCGCCATCGCGGCAAGATCGTCTCGACCATCAACAATGCCAGGCGCGCCATCGCGCTGAGAGACGAATTCGGTTCGCTCGCCCATTATTTCTGGCGTTACGAACCGGGCCATAACGAAAGGCCTGGAGTGGTCGACCGTGAGCATATCGTCGCCAATCCGACGACGCCGACCTCGACGATCATTTCCAAGGATCTGAAGAAACGCGGCTGGACCTTTGTCGGCCCGACCACAGTTTATGCTTTCATGCAGGCGATGGGTCTCGTCAACGATCATCTGGAGGGCTGTTTCTGCCGGCCCGAGGTCGAGGCGATGCGCCCCGTTTTGGTCCGACCATGAAAGAAGATGCATCCGTGAGAATATTGATCGCCGCCGCTGCCCTCCTTCTCCTGACGGTCCCAGCTCTGGCGCAGACGCCGCAGCTCGATCCCGGCGAAAAGCTGGAGAAGCTGCAATTCCCGGCCGTCACTATGCAGCTCAAGGGCTGGACGAAGTTCGGCAACGGCCATGTCTACACGTTGCCGGTGCGCGCCGGCCAGCACATGAAGATCGACTTTGCCACCAAGAGCAAATTCGCCTTCCTGGCGATCTTCGACCTGTCGAAACCGGATGACGAGGCCTTCTTCGGCACCGACGAGGACGGCATGAGCTTCGAGACGACGGTCAAGGAAAACACCACCTGGCTGCTGCGTCCCTATTATTCCAAGGTGTCGCCGCGCCGCGGCCTCGGCGCCCCCTTCAGCATCCTGATCGAGCCTTTGGCCGCTGCCCCGAAACAGCCGCAGCCGCCCGCCGAGCCGGAGCGCCCGTCGCTGTTCCCGAAGGCGCCCGCCAAACAGCAATAAGGCGGGCGTCCGACCTCAAGCTAGCCGGTCGATCAGGTCGCCCAATTCGCCGAGATGGCCGATCTTGCGGAAACGCGGCGCCTCCGTCGGCTCGTCCACATGCTCCAGCACCCAGGTAAGTTCGTGCGGCACGAAGACGCCGTAGCTGCCGGCGGCGATCGCCGGCACGATGTCCGATTTCAGCGAATTGCCGACCATCATCGCCCGTTCCGGCCCATCGCCGACCTTCGCGAAGATGCGGCGATAGGTGACGGCCGTCTTGTCGGAGACGATTTCGACGGCATCGAAGAAGTCGCCGAGCCCGGACTGGGCCAGCTTGCGCTCCTGGTCGAACAGATCGCCCTTGGTGATCATCACAAGCAGATATTTGCCGGAAAGCGCTTCCAGCGTGTCGCGCACATGCGGCATGGTCTCGACCGGATGGGAAAGAAGATCGCGGCCGGTATCGAGGATCTTGGCGATCACGCCGGCGGGAACCTTGCCTTCGGTGATCTCGATCGCCGTCTCGATCATCGACAGCGTAAAACCCTTGATGCCGAAGCCGTAATGGCGAAGGTTGCGCTTCTCGGCCTCCAGCAGCCGCTCGGAGATCTTCGGTCCTTCGGCGAAATCGGCAAGAAGCCCGGTGAAATGCGCTTCCGTCAGCCGGTAATATTGTTCGTTCTGCCAGAGTGTGTCGTCTGCATCGAAGCCGATCGTAGTCAGTGGTCGCGTCGTCATATGCGTACCTTTGAGCATGATGCCGAAAAGTGTGAGCGCTTTCCGGACAACATCATGCTCTAACTCTATAATTGAGAACAGGATTCAGATTTTAAAACGACCCGAGCTAAAATCATCCTATTCTTGAAATATCACCGGCAATCTATCGCTCGCCTGTGTCGAGACAAGGGCTGTGTCGAGACATGGGCTGTTGAGACAAGGGCGCGGCGTTGAAAAGCCTCGCCGCCGCTCTACATGAAAATCGCCTCACCTTGCAGCCAGCCAGGGCTGTGCCTGTCACGCGCGCAGGCCAATAATCAAAAAATGAAGTTCAGCGGTCCGCAAGCCCCTTTTGCGGCAGACACAAAGGATTTTTTCGACCATGCGTTACAATCAACTTGGAAATACGGGACTTTTCGTCTCGGAAATCTGCCTGGGCACCATGACCTTCGGCGAAGCCAAACAGGGCACCATGTGGGGCGCCATCGCCGATGTCGACCAGAATGCCGCCGACCGGATCGTCGAGCGCTCGCTTGCATCTGGCGTCAATTTCATCGACACCGCCGATGTCTACTCCGCCGGCGAGTCCGAAAGGCTGCTCGGCCAGGCGCTGAAGAACCTCGACGTGCCTCGCAAGGACGTCGTCATCGCCACCAAGGTCTATGGCGTCATGGGTGACAAGCCGAACGACCGCGGCGCCTCGCGCGGCCACATCATGGATTCGGTCGAGGCGAGCCTCAAGCGCCTGCAGACCGATCATATCGACCTCTATCAGATCCACGCGACCGATACGGTGACGCCGATCGAGGAGACGCTGCGCGCCTTCGACGATCTCGTTTCCCGCGGCCTCGTGCGCTATATCGGCGTCTCTAACTGGCAGGCCTGGCGTATTTCCAAGGCGCTCGGCCTCTCCGAACGCCGCGGCTTTGCCCGTTTCGAGACGGTGCAGGCCTATTATTCCATTGCCGGCCGCGACCTCGAACGCGACATCGTGCCGATGATGCGGGAGGAGAAGCTCGGCCTGATGGTCTGGTCGCCGCTCGCCGGCGGTCTCCTGTCGGGCAAATACGGTCCCGGCGCGCCCGGCAACGGCGAGGGCCGCCGCGCCAGTTTCGACTTCCCGCCCGTAGACAAGGACAAGGCCTGGGCCTGCGTCGCCGTCATGCGCGAGGTCGCCGAAAAGCACGGCGTCAGCGTCGCCACCGTGGCGCTCGCCTATATCCTCGCCAAGCCTTTCGTCACCACGGTTATCATCGGCGCCAAGCATGTCGACCAGCTCGACCAGAACCTGGCCGCCGTCAAGCTGAAGCTCGATGCCGACGATATGACGAAGCTCGACGAAGTGAGCGCGCTTGCCCCCGAATATCCGGGTTGGATGCTGTCGCGACAGGGCGCCGGCCGCCGGCCGGCGGATTTCGAGCCGAAGGACTGATAGAGAATTCAGCAATGAGGGAACGCCGGACATCTCCGGCGTTCTTTTTTCCAATGATCGATTATTTGCCGTGGGCCTTGAGCCAGGCGTTCATCTCGGCGATCTCGGCTTCCTGCGCCTTGATCACGCCTTCGGCGAGTTTGCGGATTTCGGCATCCTTGCCGTATTGGAGTTCGATCTTCGCCATGTCGATCGCGCCCTGATGGTGCGGGATCATGCCGCGGACGAAATCCACATCCGAATTGCCGCTATACTCGATCGCCATATCCTTATGCATCTTGGCGTTCGCCTCGCTGAAGGCCTGGCTTGCCGGATCGTGACTGCCCATCGGTTTGCTCATGTCCATGGACATGTCTTCGGCAAGGGTGGGGGCGGCTACGATGGCGAGCATTGCGGTAAGCGTGATGATTTTCAAAGACATGAGAGTTCCTTCCTCTGTCTGACAATAGGACTTTCAGGCAGCGGGCCGCCTGATTGGCATGGATTGAAATCAGGACAGTCGGGGAGGGGGAGCCTGCGGAGCAGGCCTCTTGTCATCCAGGGCGCGGGCAAGCGCCGGGGCGGGATAGCCGAGAACGGATTTTCCGCCATCCATGACCGTCACCGTCGGCGGCAGCAGAAGACAGGCGGCGCAAAGCGGCATATGCGCAGCGTCGCCGCCGCTACAGGGGTCTTTCAAGGCAGCGGCATGGCTTGTTCCCTCGGGCATCTTCATGCCAGCCATCTCGTGGTGCATGCTGCCGTTTTCGACGGCGACTGGCGCATTCATCGACGCGCAGGCCGGACAGGCCGCCCATGCGGCCATGGCGCTGTAGACCAGCCAACCGAGAACCATGATGATGAGAGCGAGCGTGCGCATGGTGTTCCATATAGGCGAATGCCGGCGGCAATCCAAGCCGTCGGTCACGGACTCGTGTCTCACCAGGCGGCAATCACCTTGTGCTCGATCCGGTTATCCCGGCTCTCTTCGCCGAGCGGCGCCACCGGCCATATCCAGGCTGCTTTCGACGGCGGCGGCGGGACGCCGTGCAGCAGGTCGGCGTCTTCATGTGTCTTGCCGTTGCGGTCGATGACGGCATAGGCGATGTCGCTCACCAGGCAATGGCGGCAGGAGAGCCCCGAAAGCCCGGCCAGGTGCGCCGCAATCAGCCTTTCCACCGTATCTTCAGGCATGTGGCCGGCCTCGGCCTCGCAGCGCCGTTTGACGCCGCGGCCGATCTGCGACAGCAGATTGGCCGAAACCACGAAGTCGAGATAGGGCACCGAGCGTAGGAAACCGAGGGGGTCGGGCACTCTGCCGGCGGCGAGATCGTCATAGCCGGAGAGATCGCGCTCAATCAGCCTGACATTGCGATAGCCCTTGGCCGCAAGCCACAGGCGCACCGAGGCCAGATGAACGAGATCGACCAGAACGACGGTATCGAACGCGCCTGCCAGTTCGTCGATCGGCACGTCGCGCAACAGGCCGGAGCCGAGCACGACTGCGGTCCGTTTCTGCCGGAGATCGGCCGTCGCCGCGCGGATCGCATTCCGGCTCATCGTCTCATGTTCGGCCCAATCCCGAGCGCAGCGCCCGGCTCGCGACCAGAGATTGACGGAATAGCGGATGAAGTTTCGATGCGGCTTGCTGGTGAGCGGCCATGTCGCGGCATAGAGAAGCGTCTCGGTGATCATGAACATATCCGCATTCTGATGGACGCCTCTGCTTCAATCGATTCTGCGTGCGGCATCAAGACCCTTCGCCCTTGCCGCTCCCCGCCCAATCCGCTAGGAAACCGCCACTGTCACAGTCAGCGGAATTCCCGGAAATGAACGACAAGCAGAAGAAACCGCAAAAGCTCAAGGCCCGCCTGCCGCGTGGCTTCGTCGACCGGACGGCCGGCGATATCCGCGCCGTCAACGAGATGACGGCAAAGATCCGGGAAGTCTATGAGCATTATGGTTTCGACCCGCTAGAAACGCCGCAGTTCGAATATACCGATGCGCTCGGCAAGTTCCTGCCCGACAGCGACCGGCCGAACGAGGGCGTCTTCTCGCTGCAGGACGACGACGAGCAATGGATGTCGCTGCGTTACGACCTGACGGCGCCGCTTGCCCGTCATGTCGCCGAGAATTTCAACGAGATCCAGCTTCCCTACCGCACCTACCGCGCCGGTTACGTCTTCCGCAACGAGAAGCCGGGCCCCGGCCGCTTCCGCCAGTTCATGCAGTTCGATGCCGATACCGTCGGTGCGCCGGGCGTCCAGGCCGATGCCGAAATGTGCATGATGATGGCCGATACGCTGGAAGCCCTCGGCATCAAGCGCGGCGACTACGTCATCCGCGTCAACAACCGCAAGGTCCTGGACGGCGTGCTCGAGGCGATCGGTCTCGGCGGCGACGACAAGGCCGGCCAGCGCCTCAACGTGCTGCGCGCCATCGACAAGCTCGACAAGTTCGGCCCGGAGGGCGTGGCCCTGCTACTCGGCCCCGGCCGTAAGGATGAATCCGGCGACTTCACCAAGGGCGCCGGGCTCGACCGGGCGCAGATCGACAAGGTGCTGTTCTTCGTCGGCATCAAGGACTATGCAGAAAGCGCTTCGCGCCTGGCCGAACTCGTGGCCGGAACCTCGAAGGGCGCCGAAGGCGTCGAGGAACTGAACTTCATCGGTGCGCTGGTTGCGAGCGCCGGCTACGGCTCCGACCGCATCAAGATCGATCCCTCCGTCGTGCGTGGCCTCGAATATTATACCGGCCCGGTCTATGAGGCCGAACTGAGCTTCGACGTCACCAACGAGAAGGGCGAAAAGGTCGTCTTCGGTTCGGTCGGCGGCGGCGGCCGTTATGATGGCCTGGTTTCCCGCTTCATGGGCCAGCCGGTGCCGGCTACCGGCTTTTCGATCGGCGTCTCCAGGCTGATGACGGCGCTGAAGAACCTCGGCAAGCTCGGTGCCAGCGACGTGATCGAGCCGGTGCTGGTGACCGTCATGGACGGCGATGTCGAGGCGATGGGCCGCTATCAGAAGATGACGCAGCAGCTGCGCGCCGCCGGCATCCGCGCCGAGATGTTCCAGGGCAACTGGAAGAAATTCGGCAACCAGCTGAAATATGCCGACCGCCGCGGCTGCCCCGTCGCCATCATTCAGGGTGGCGACGAGCGCGCAACCGGCGTCGTGCAGATCAAGGATCTGATCGAGGGCAAGCGGCTCTCCGGCGAGATCGAGGACAATGCCAGCTGGCGCGAAGCCCGCGTGGCGCAGGAGACGGTGCCGGAAGCCGACCTCGTCACCAAGGTGAGGGAGATCCTTGCGGCGCAGGCGGAGGATCGGACGAGGGCTGGCAATGCGCAGTAAACCCCTCCCCAACCCCTCCCCACAAGGGGCAGGGGCTTTCAGTGGCGCCGCTGTGCCCAACGCAACATTCGCTTCATCGACGGTCCTCTCGATTTGCTTCGACGATCGCCGCGAGTTGGTCCCTCCCCTTGTGGGGAGGGGGTGGGGAGGGGACTTTTTCCGGGAGCGACACGATGCCCCTGATCAACCTCCCCGAATTTGCCAACGATCTTCTGGCCGAGTTCGACGCTCGCAAGGCCGAGCGCATCGATACGCCTGTCATTCAGCCGGCCGAGCCTTTCCTCGACATTGCCGGCGAGGATCTGCGCCGCCGCATCTTCATGACGGAGAGTGAGATCGGCGCCAGCCTTTGCCTGCGTCCGGAATTCACCATCCCCGTCTGTCTGCGCCACATCGAGACGGCGACCGGCACGCCGAAGCGCTACGCCTATCTCGGCGAGGTGTTCCGCCAGCGCCGCGACGGCGCCAACGAATTCTACCAGGCCGGCATCGAGGATCTCGGCGATATCAGCATACCGAGCGCCGACGCCCGCGCGATCGGCGATGCCACCGGCATTCTCGCCCGTCTGCTGCCGGGTCGGCGGCTGTCGGTGACGCTGGGCGACCAGGCGGTGTTCGAGGCCGTCGTCCAGGCGCTCGGCCTGCCGCTCGGCTGGCAGAAACGGCTGATCCATGCCTTCGGCAATATGGCGCAACTCGAAGCGCTGCTGGCCGGCCTCGTCAGCCCGCAATTCGTCACCGGACTGGATGACGATATCGCCAAGCTTGTCGCATCAGGCGACGAGCAGGCGCTGGTCTCCCATCTCGAGCAGGAAATGCAGGCGACGGGCTATTCGGCCAATGCCGGCCGCTCGCCGCTGGAGATTGCCCGGCGGCTCAAGGAAAAGCTCATCCTCTCTGAAACGCGCCTCGACGACGCGGCTTTCCATGTGCTGGAAGAGTTCCTGTCGCTCGACGTGCCACTCGTCAATGCGTCCGCGGCGCTGGCCGGTTTTGCCGATGCTGCCGGCCTGAAACTCGGCAATGCGCTTTCCCGCTTCAACGGCCGGGTCGCCGCCCTTGCCGATGCCGGCGTCGATCTTTCCTGCCTCGACTATCGCGCCGCCTTTGGACGGCCGCTCGACTATTACACTGGCCTCGTCTTCGAGGTGACGGTGGAGGGGTCGGCGGCGGTTCTGGCCGGCGGTGGCCGTTTCGATAAACTCCTGACTTTCCTCGGCGCGACGGATCGGATTCCGGCTGTCGGCTTCTCATTCTGGCTCGACCGCATCGAAACCGAAAGGGCAGCCGTATGACCATCACCATCGCGCTTCCCTCCAAGGGCCGGATGAAGGACGACGCTTCGGCGATCTTCGAGCGGGCCGGCATGCCGATCACGGCTGTCGGCAACGACCGCTCCTATCGCGGCCGCGTCGAAGGCTGGGACGATGTCGAGGTCGCCTTCCTCTCTGCCTCCGAAATCTCCCGCGAACTCGGTAATGGCACCGTCGATTTCGGCGTCACCGGCGAGGATCTGATGCGGGAAGGTTTTTCCGAGGTGGATAAGCGCGTCGAATTCTGCGCCCGCCTCGGCTTCGGCCATGCCGACGTCGTCGTCGCCGTGCCGGAGATCTGGCTGGATGTCGAAACCATGGCCGATCTCGGCGATGTCGCCGCCGATTTCCGCGCCCGCCACTCCAGGCGCCTGGCCATCGCCACCAAATACTGGCGGCTGACCCAGCAGTTCTTTTCGAGCCAGCACGGCATCCAGCTCTATCGCATCGTCGAAAGCCTCGGCGCCACCGAGGGCGCTCCCGCCTCCGGCTCGGCCGATATCATCGTCGATATCACCTCCACCGGCTCGACGCTGCGTGCCAACCACCTGAAGGTGCTCCAGGACGGCGTCATCCTGCATTCGCAGGCCTGCCTGGTGCGCGCCCGCAAGGAGAGCCACGTTGATGCGCCGGTCGTGCAGGCGATCATCGACGCGGTGCGCGCCGCCCTCTGATCCTAGCCATCAATGCATAAGAAAACCCGCCGTCAATTCAATGACGGCGGGTTCTGCATGTCTGGGAGGATGTCTGTTGGATCAGGCAGCCGCATAGGCGCCGCGGCGGGCGTCAATCGAATAGGCACCGGCACCGACGGTGGCGAGCAATATGTACGCGCCGGCAAGCGTGATGTTCTTCATGACCATGATCTGGTTGAGAATATTCACGAGCTCCGCGCCACTTGCGTACGGCAGATGGAAGGCAACGGCCGTGAAGACACAGAAGCCCGCGAGCAGCCAACCGGCAATGCGGACCTGGAAGCCTGTGAGAACGGCAAGGCCGGCGAGTAGTTCGAAAAGGCCTGCGACATAGGCCAACAGGGTTGCTGCCGGCAGGCCGGCACCGGCGATCATGCCCGCAGTACCGGCAGGATCGGTTAGCTTCATGAAGCCGGAAAGGACGAACATAAAAGACAGAAGAATGCGGGCAATGAGGATAATGGCGTTCGACATGGATGCTGTCTCCGTTTGAATGACTCTGGAGATCTTGGTGCCCCCGCACCGTGTGGACCTCGGATGCCTCCTATGTCGCCTTTTTCCTTCGTTATGGAAAGATAAACGGATGGGGACAGTTCGTTCAATAATGTGGAACGATCTCCTGCGGCCGGCTGCTTGCCTTTGCCGCGCCCGGTCTCTTATTGTCGGCGCCCAACAAGGAGAATCCGATGGCAGATCTGTCCGCATTTCCGATCACGAAGCGCTGGCCGGCGAAAAATTCCGACATCATCCAGCTCTATTCCTTGCAGACCCCGAATGGGGTGAAGGTATCAGTCGCCCTCGAAGAGCTCGGGCTCGCCTATGAGCCGCATTATATTTCCTTCGCCGCCAACGAGCAGAAGTCGCCCGAATTCGAATCCCTCAACCCGAACGGCCGCATCCCGGCGATCATCGATCCGAACGGGCCTGATGGTAAACCGATCGGCCTTTTCGAATCCGGCGCCATCCTGCTTTATCTCGCGGAAAAGACCGGCAAGCTTATCCCTGAGGAGGCCGCCGGCCGCTACGAATGCATTCAGTGGGTGTTTTTCCAGATGGCCGGCATCGGCCCGATGCTCGGCCAGTTCGGCCATTTCCACAAATTCGCCGCCGACAAGGTTGCCAACAATTCCTATCCGGTGGAGCGCTACCGCGATGAATCCAAGCGGCTGCTCGGCGTGCTCGAAGGCCGGCTGAAGGATCGGCAGTGGATCATGGGCGATCAGTATACGATCGCCGACATCACCACCTTCACCTGGGTTCGCGGCGCCGATATCTTCTATGGCGGCCGCGAGGTTCTCGACTATGCGACTTTCCCCGCCGTCATGGACTGGCTGCAGCGCTGCATCGCCCGACCGGCCAGCGAGAAGGGGCTGAACATCCCGGTCAAGCCGGAGTAGGGACTGCCGGAAAACAATAAGGCCGCCCTCGGGGACGGCCTTTTTGCTCTGCATTGGTGGTCTTATCGCGGACTTGAGATCTGCCTTGCGCCTTCGAGCTTGAAGCGCGGAAAGATAAAGACGCCGACCATGCTGCCGCTGTATTTTTCCTCGAGCCCGTTCGACTCGCCCATGCAGAAGAGCGGCTGGCGCAAGCCGTTCGGCATGACGATCGTCGTCGAAAAACAGAAGGAAGAGCAGAGCGTCGCCGCCTGCTCGAACAGCGCCAGGATGTGGCCGCGGTCCTTGCTGTCGTAGCAGCGGATCAGGCTCAAGAGCCCGCAGTCTCGCGCGGAGAGGCCGTGCAGCATCGCGCTCCATTCGCCGAGGCGGAGCATGCCGCTCGACAAATCTCCGGTCCAGGCCTCGGAAATCGAAAACTGAGCCACCATCTCGTCATTTTGATTGTGGTGCTCAAGCGAGCCGGGTGTCAAAGGTACGGCTGCATTGGCTTTGGCGATCTTAAACAAGGCGTTCCCCCGTTCGGATGCAGCTCCTCTGCCGCACGCTCGGTAAAAACAAAAACAGGATCACGCAACAGCGGGCATGATGCCCGTGCTTTTACCGGCGATCTTGCCCGGGTCGTGGGCCCGCGGAACGTCAAAGATCGTCGCTCTGCGCCCGTTGTTGGGCGCGCTTCAATTGCAGCGCGGATTTATAGGAGCTTTTGAACAAACGGCAACGGCTTTTTAAGGGGTGTTCGGATCGGAGTTTTTCCTGGAATGCCGGCATCCTCGCGTCATCTAGCGGGAAGCAGCGCAGAAACGTCAATTTTGCGCGTTTTGGATGCGGTTCCACTCGATATGAGGTGAGAAATGGTGCCCCAACACCGCAATCCCACGCCGAGACCGGCGGCGTGAAAAACCGCGGCAAGACAAGCTTCGCGCAAGCTTCCGGGGCAGGAGAGGACGATGCGCCATAAAATTGCGCGCAACGGACCGAATCGCCGGAGGCAAGAAAACGGGCGCAAAAGAAAAGGGCGACCCGAGGGCCGCCCTTCCAGTTCCGGATGCCGGAATGTGTCAGTGAAGGCTTTCGCCTATCACATCATGTCCATTCCGCCCATTCCGCCCATGCCGCCAGGCATGCCGGCAGGGGCATCCTTCTTCGGCAGTTCGGCGATCATGGCTTCGGTGGTGATCAGCAGCGATGCGACAGAAGCAGCGTTCTGCAGCGCGGTACGAACGACCTTGAGCGGGTCGACGATACCCATGGAGATCATGTCGCCGAATTCGGACGTCTGGGCGTTGTAGCCGTAGTTGTCTTCATTCTTGTCGAGGACCTTGCCGACAACGATCGAGGCTTCGTCGCCTGCGTTTTCAGCGATCTGACGAACGAGCGACTGCAGGGCGCGGCGAACGATGTTGATGCCGGCTTCCTGGTCGTCGTTTGCACCCTTGACGGTGATCTTCGTGGAGGAGCGCAGGAGAGCGATACCGCCGCCGGGGACGATGCCTTCCTGAACGGCAGCGCGCGTCGCGTTGAGCGCGTCGTCGATGCGGTCCTTCTTTTCCTTCACTTCGACTTCCGTCGAGCCGCCGACGCGGATGACGGCAACGCCGCCAGCGAGCTTGGCAAGGCGTTCCTGCAGCTTCTCGCGGTCGTAGTCGGAGGTGGTTTCTTCGATCTGGGCCTTGATCTGGGCAACACGGCCTTCGATGTCGGACTTGGCGCCCGAACCGTCGACGATCGTGGTGTTTTCCTTGGAGATCGAAACCTTCTTGGCACGGCCGAGCATGTCGAGCGTGACGGATTCCAGCTTGATGCCGAGGTCTTCGGAGATCACGGTGCCGCCGGTCAGGATCGCGATGTCTTCGAGCATGGCCTTGCGGCGGTCGCCGAAGCCCGGCGCCTTGACGGCAGCGATCTTGAGGCCGCCGCGCAGCTTGTTGACGACGAGCGTCGCAAGAGCTTCGCCTTCGACGTCTTCAGCGATGATCAGGAGCGGCTTGCCGGTCTGGACGACAGCTTCGAGAACCGGAAGCATCGACTGCAGGTTCGAGAGCTTCTTCTCGTGAAGGAGAATGAAGACGTCTTCGAGGTCGGCGATCATCTTTTCCGGGTTGGTCACGAAGTAGGGGCTGAGGTAGCCGCGGTCGAACTGCATGCCTTCGACGACTTCGAGTTCGGTTTCGGCGGTCTTGGCTTCTTCAACCGTGATGACGCCTTCGTTGCCGACCTTCTGCATGGCTTCGGCAATGTCAAGACCGACCTGCTTGTCGCCGTTTGCCGAGATAGTGCCGACCTGTGCAACTTCCTCAGAGGTGGAGATCTTCTTGGCCTTGGCCTGGAGATCCTTCACGACGTCGGCAACTGCGAGGTCGATCCCGCGCTTCAGGTCCATCGGGTTCATGCCGGCTGCAACGGCCTTGTTGCCTTCACGAACGATCGCCTGGGCAAGAACGGTTGCAGTCGTGGTGCCGTCGCCGGCGATGTCGTTGGTCTTCGAAGCAACTTCGCGGACCATCTGGGCGCCCATGTTTTCGAACTTGTCTTCGAGTTCGATTTCCTTGGCGACGGAAACGCCGTCCTTGGTGATGCGCGGAGCGCCGAAGGACTTGTCGATGATGACGTTACGGCCCTTCGGGCCGAGCGTTACCTTGACTGCATCGGCGAGGATGTCGACGCCACGCAGCATCTTTTCGCGCGCGGTACGACCAAACTTGATTTCTTTAGATGCCATGATTGAAACTCCTCAATTCGAGTGTCCGGGTTCTAGACCCGTCGGCTAGGTCGGAAAGGCCAGCGGCTGATCAGCCGATGATGCCCATAATGTCGGCTTCCTTCATGATCAGAAGGTCTTCGCCGTCGATCTTGACTTCAGTGCCGGACCACTTGCCGAACAGGATGCGGTCGCCAGCCTTGACGTCGAGTGCGACGACCTTGCCGGACTCGTCACGAGCGCCGGAACCGACGGCGACGATTTCGCCTTCCTGCGGCTTTTCCTTGGCGGTATCGGGAATGATGATCCCACCCTTGGTCTTGGCTTCGGACTCAACGCGGCGAACAACGACGCGGTCGTGAAGGGGGCGGAAGTTGGTGCTTGCCATTGTCTAATCCCTCGATCGAATGACATTCGCGGACCGGAGCGGCCCACATGGATGAATGTTAGCACTCCCTTGCGGTGAGTGCTAGCGACGAGCATTTAGGGATGGCTCCGAGAGGAGTCAATGAGAGCAATCACGAATTTTTGTGCCGGAATTGTGAAGAGGCCGAAGAATTGCAGAGATTGCCGCCGAAACCGGCACGCTGCGCGAAGGACAAAGAAAATTCCTTGCCATCGCCTTGCGCCTTTGCAATGTCACCGGTGACTGAAGCAAATCGGGAAATCGGAATGGCCAGGCGGATAGAAAACTTCTCTGATATCACAGCGCACTATGACGTGGTGCTCTGCGATGTCTGGGGCGTCGTTCACAATGGCGTCGATCCGTTTCCGAAGGCGGCCGCTGCCCTTGAAGCGGCCCGCGCCGGCGGCGTCGCCGTCGTCCTCATCACCAATTCGCCGCGCCTTTCCTGGCAGGTGGTCGAGCAGTTGCGCCAGATCGGCGTTCCCGACGGCGCCTATGACCGGATCGTCACCTCAGGCGACGTCACGCGCCGGCTGATCGCCGAAGGGCCAAAGACGGTCTTTCTGCTCGGTCCCGAACGTGACAGCCCGCTGCTCGACGGCCTCGACATCGAGCGCCGGCCGGCGGGCGAAGCGCAATCCCTCGTTTGCACCGGCTTTTTCGACGACGAGACGCAGAAGCCGGAGGATTACACCGACATGCTTCTGGAATTCAAATCCCGCGAGGTGCCGATGATCTGCGCCAATCCCGACCTCGTGGTCGAGCGCGGCCATCGCATCATCCCCTGCGCCGGCGCTATGGCCGCCTATTACGAGCAGCTTGGCGGCAGCACCCGCATCGCCGGAAAACCGCACCGGCCGATCTATGAGGCGACGCTGGCCGCTGCCCGCGAGCTTCGCGGCGATTTCCCTGTCGAGCGCGTGCTGGCAATCGGCGACGGCATGCCGACCGATGTGCGCGGCGCCTTGAATTACGGCCTCGACCTTCTCTACATCAGCGGCGGTATACACGCCCGGGAATACACCTTGAACGGCGAAACCGACGAGGCGATCCTCAACGCCTATCTCGATCGGGAAAAAGCCGCGCCGAAGTGGTGGATGCCACGCCTTGCATAAAGAGAAGCCAGCCGATGACCGTCTTCCACCGCAATGAAACCCGGGAACCCTTGCCCGCCCACCTCAAGGGCGGCGTCATTGCCATCGGCAATTTCGACGGCGTGCACCGCGGCCACCAGTCGGTGCTCAACCGCGCGCTCGAAATCGCAAAGGCGCGCGGCATCCCGGCTTTGGTGCTGACGTTCGAGCCGCATCCGCGCACGGTCTTCCGGCCCGAGACCCCGGTCTTCCGCCTGACGCCCGCGCCGCTGAAGGCCCGCATCCTGGAAACGCTGGGGTTCAACGCGGTGATCGAATATCCCTTCGATTACGAGTTCTCGCAGCGCTCGGCCGATGATTTCATCCATTCGATCCTCAAGGATTGGCTCGGCGCCTCGGAAGTCGTCACCGGCTTCGATTTCCATTTCGGCCGCGGCCGCGAGGGCGGTCCGGCCTTTCTGATGAATGCCGGCCAGACCTATGGCTTCGGCGTTACCCTGATCGATGCCTTCCGCGATGAAAACGCCGATGTCGTCTCTTCGAGCCATATCCGCGCGCTTTTGAGGGAAGGCAGCGTCAGCGAAGTCGCCGGTATGCTGGGCTACCGTTATACGGTCGAGGCCGAGGTGATCGACGGCGAAAAGCTCGGCCGCCAGCTCGGTTTTCCCACCGCCAACATGCGCCTGCCGCCGGAGGTGGAGCTTGCCGCCGGCATCTACGCCGTCCGCTTCCGCCGCCAGGACGGCACGCTCCACGACGCCGTCGCGAGCTACGGCCGCCGCCCGACGGTGACGGAAAACGGCGCGCCGCTGCTCGAAACCTATCTTTTCGACTTCAGCGGCGATCTCTACGGCCAGCGCTGCGCCGTCTCCTTCTTCGGCTATCTGAGACCCGAACTGAAATTCGACGGCCTCGATCCGCTGGTCGCCCAGATCAAGCGCGATGAGGAGGAGGCGAGGGCGCTGCTGTCGGGCGTCCAACCTCTGGGCGAACTCGACCGGAAGCTTTGTTTCTCCTGAGGCCTCGCTGGTTACGGGATTATTCAATTGCAAACAAAATTTCGCTCGCGACCGGGGATCGCATAGCGCGAATTCTGCTCTTCCTTTTCCAGGCAAAAACGCCTATGAACCGGCGCTATGACGAAATTTCGGCTGGCGATGACGATGCGAATTATCGGCCCGGCCTTCCGCGCGCGCTAAGCGGCCGGGAGGTCCGGGTTTTTGGCGCTTGGATATGAGCGCTTCCGTCACCAGCTTTTTCACGCCGTTGCGCCCCTTCCTGGGCCGCCAGAAACGATTGTCCCGATATGACCGACACAGCCGAAAAGATCGACTATTCGAAGACCCTCTATTTGCCCGAAACCGATTTCCCGATGCGCGCCGGCCTGCCGCAGAAGGAGCCGGAGCTGGTTAAGCGCTGGCAGGAGATGGGTCTCTACAAGAAACTGCGCGCTTCGGCCGCCGGCCGCGAAAAGTTCGTGCTGCACGACGGCCCGCCCTATGCCAATGGCAACATCCATATCGGCCACGCGCTGAACAAGATCCTCAAGGACGTCATCAACCGCTCGTTCCAGATGCGCGGCTACGACGCCAACTACGTGCCTGGTTGGGATTGCCACGGCCTGCCGATCGAATGGAAGATCGAGGAGAAGTACCGCGAGAAGGGCAAAAACAAGGACGAGGTCCCGGTCAACGAATTCCGCCGGGAATGCCGTGAATTCGCCACTGGCTGGATCAAGACCCAGGCGGAAGAGTTCAAGCGTCTCGGCATCGAGGGCGACTTCGACAATCCCTACACGACGATGAACTTCCACGCGGAATCGCGCATCGCCGGCGAACTGCTGAAGATCGCCGCAAGCGGCCAGCTTTATCGCGGCTCCAAGCCGATCATGTGGTCGGTCGTCGAGCGCACGGCACTGGCCGAGGCCGAGGTCGAATACCAGGACTACGAGAGCGACACGATCTGGGTGAAATTTCCCGTCGTCGAAGGGCCGGTTGCGCTCAAGGATGCCTTCGTGGTCATCTGGACGACGACGCCCTGGACGATCCCCGGCAACCGCGCGATCTCTTTTTCAGCTCGTGTCTCCTACGGTCTCTACGAAGTGACGGCGGCCGAGAACGATTTTGGTCCGCGTCCCGGCGAAAAGCTCATCTTTGCCGATAAGCTGGCTGAAGAATCCTTCGCCAAGTCCAAGCTGCAGTACAAGCGCCTGTGCGATGTTTCTGCGGCCGACTTCGCGGCGATGGCCTGTGCGCATCCCTTCAAGGGTCTGGACGGCGGTTATGAATTCGCCGTGCCATTGCTCGATGGCGATCACGTCACCGATGATGCCGGTACGGGCTTCGTGCACACGGCACCCAGCCACGGCCGCGAAGACTTCGATGCCTGGATGTCGGCCGTCCGCACGCTTGAGGCTCGCGGCATCGACTCCAAAATTCCGTTCCCGGTCGACGATGGTGGCTTCTACACATCAGACGCGCCCGGCTTCGAAGGCGCCCGCGTCATCGACGACAACGGCAAGAAGGGCGATGCCAACGATCGCGTCATCAAGGCGCTGATCGAACGCAACGCGCTTTTTGCCCGCGGCCGGCTGAAGCATCAGTACCCGCATTCCTGGCGCTCGAAGAAGCCGGTGATCTTCCGCAACACGCCGCAATGGTTCGTCTATATGGACAAGACCCTTGCCGACGGCACGACGCTGCGTTCGCGCGCGCTCGGTGCGATCGACGACACCCGCTTCGTCCCCGCCGCCGGCCAGAACCGCTTGCGCGCCATGATCGAGGGGCGCCCGGACTGGGTTCTTTCTCGTCAGAGAGCATGGGGCGTGCCGATCGCCGTCTTTGCCGACGAACAGGGCGAGGTCCTGGTCGATGAAGCCGTCAACGCCCGTATCCTCGAGGCCTTCGAACAGGAGGGCGCCGACGCCTGGTTTGCCGATGGCGCCAAGGAGCGCTTCCTCGGTAACGATCATGACCATTCCCGCTGGAAGCAGGTCATGGATATCCTCGACGTTTGGTTCGATTCCGGCTCGACGCACACCTTTACGCTGGAGGACCGCCCCGACCTGAAGTGGCCGGCCGACCTCTATCTCGAGGGGTCCGACCAGCATCGCGGCTGGTTCCATTCCTCGCTCTTGGAATCGGCTGCCACCCGCGGCCGCGCGCCTTATAACGCCGTCCTCACCCATGGTTTCACCATGGACGAGAAGGGCGAGAAGATGTCGAAATCGAAGGGCAATGTCACCGCGCCGCAGGAAGTAATGAAGGATGCCGGCGCCGACATCCTGCGCCTGTGGGTCATGACCTCGGATTATGCCGACGACCTGCGCGTCGGCAAGACGATCATCCAGACCAATGTCGATGCCTATCGCAAGCTGCGCAACACCATCCGCTGGATGCTCGGCACCCTTGCCCATGACAAGGGCGAGGAGATCGCGCTTGCCGATCTGCCGGAGCTGGAGCAACTGATGCTGCACCGGCTTGCCGAACTCGACGAGTTGGTGCGCGAGAACTACGATGCCTTCGACTTCAAGAAGATCGCCCGTGCGCTGATCGATTTCGCCAATGTCGAGCTTTCAGCCTTCTATTTCGATGTCCGCAAGGACGCGCTCTATTGCGACGCGCCGTCGAGCCTGCGCCGGCGCGCCAGCCTGCACGTCATCCGCCAGATCTTCGATTGCATGGTGACCTGGCTTGCGCCGATGCTGCCCTTCACCACCGAGGAGGCCTGGCTGTCGCGCAACCCGTCCGCCGTTTCCGTGCATCTGGAGCAGTTTGCTCCTGTTGCCAAGGAATGGCGTAACGATGCCCTGGCCGAGAAGTGGAAGAATATCCGCACGGTCCGCTCGGTTGTCACAGGCGCTCTGGAAATCGAGCGCAAGGACAAGCGCATCGGCTCCTCGCTGGAAGCCGCTCCTGTCGTCCACATCGCCGATCCGGCGCTTATCAAGGCGCTCGAGGGTCAGGATTTCAGCGAGGTCTGCATCACTTCGGGCATCACGATCCAGGCGGACGCCGGTCCCGCCGAAGCCTTCCGCTTGGCCGAAGTGCCTGATGTCGCCGTCGTTCCGACGCTGGCCGAAGGTGTAAAATGCGCTCGTTCCTGGCGCATCACTAAGGATGTCGGTTCCGATCCGGAATATCCCGACGTTTCGGCGCGGGACGCGGTGGCATTGCGCGAACTCGGCATCCGCAGCTGAAGATATTTGCCGGGTGAATTGCGTTTTCGCGGTTCATCCGGTAAAAGCTGCCTGAAAATGGCCGGATTTTTGCGTCAGGGGGACGGTTGTCCGGTTGGGCAACGATTGCACCGGTGGCTGGAAGGGTTTTCATGTTCGCAACGCATTGGTTCCGTATGGGCGCCTGCCTGTCTGTTGTCATGGCGGGATGCTCCCTGGTCTCCAGCTGCGCCAGCAGCCCGACCTACGGCACCGACAAGACCGCCATGGAGCAACTGACCGACGATCTCGGCCAGTCCGTGTCGCTGACCGGGCCGGATCCGAAGAACAAGGGCGTCAAGTACACGCCGCGCCCGACGCTGGTGCTGCCGGCCGAGGCGCAGAGGAGACCCTCGTTGCGCCGCAGCCGACGGTCGCCAACAAGGACAATCCGCAATGGATTGAATCACCGGAGGAAACCCGGGCCCGCTTGGTCGGGGAAGCCGACGCCAACTCGGACAATCCGAACTACCGCTCGCCGCTGGCGAGCTCGGCCATCGAGGGTGGCCGGCGCACGACCGAAGCACAGACCAAGGCCTATCGCGAAGCCCGCGCCCTGCAGAAGGGCTCCTATGTCGATCAGCGCCGTTATATTTCCGATCCGCCGCCCGGCTACCGCACCGTCGACGACCCCGCAAAGCTTGATGATGTCGGCGAACCCGAGCTCAAAAAGCAGAAGAAGCGCAAGAAGGACGCGGCGATCGCCAACAGCGGCAAGCAGTGGTGGAATTTCCTGCAATAGCCGCCTTCACCTGCCTGAAAAGACGCGAGGCGCTGTAGAGATTACGGCGTCTCTCTTTTTTGGGAAAAGAATCGTCTCAATATCTCGGCCGATTGCACCTCGTTGAAGCCGGAATAGACTTCCGGAGCGTGGTGGCAGGTCGGCTGCCTATAAAATCGTACGCCATTGTCGACGCCGCCGCCTTTCGGGTCCTCTGCGCCGTAATAGAGCCTGCGGATACGCGCAAACGAGATGGCTGCCGCGCACATGGTGCAAGGCTCAAGGGTCACATAGAGATCGGCGCCGACAAGACGCTCCTGTCCGAGCGCTTCGCAGGCAAGCCGGATCGCAGCGATTTCGGCGTGTGCGGTCACGTCATTGAGCTCGCGCGTGCGGTTTCCTGCGCGCGAAACGGCGATATCGTCGATGACGACAACGGCGCCGATCGGCACCTCGCCGCGTTCTTCGGCGGCGCGTGCCTCTTCAAGCGCCATCTCCATGAAACGATTTGTCTTCACGATCGCAAGAATTTCCACTTAACCGCAGATGCGTGACCTGATAGACAGGCCCAAAAGGCAGGCAAACAACAAATGACACCCAAAGACAAGCCAAAACGCCCGGGCGCAAAGCCCTTTTCACGCGACAGCGGGCCGAAGGCCGGCGCGAAGTCGGGCGGCACGAAGCCGGCAAAGGCTGCGATTGCCGCCGAGACCGAAGGCGAGGCCAAGGCCGAACGCATTTCCAAGGTGATGGCGCGCGCCGGCGTCGCCTCCCGCCGCGACATCGAACGCATGATCATGGAAGGCCGCGTCACGCTGAACGGCGCGGTGCTCGACACCCCGGTCGTCAACGTCACGCTCGCCGATCGCATCGAGGTGGACGGCGTGCCGATCCGCGGCATCGAGCGCACCAGGCTGTGGCTCTACCACAAGCCGGCCGGGCTGGTGACCACCAATGCCGATCCCGAAGGCCGGGCGACCGTCTTCGACAACCTGCCGGAAGAACTGCCGCGGGTGATGTCGATCGGCCGCCTCGACATCAACACCGAAGGCCTGCTGCTGCTCACCAATGACGGCGGTCTTGCCCGCGCGCTCGAGCTGCCGGCCACCGGCTGGTTGCGCCGCTACCGTGTGCGCGCCCATGGCGACATCGATCAGGATGCGCTCGACAAGCTGAAGGACGGCATTGCCGTCGACGGCGTGCTCTACGGTTCGATCGAGGCGACGCTCGACCGCACGCAGGGCTCAAACGTCTGGATCACCATGGGTCTTCGCGAAGGCAAAAACCGCGAAATCAAGAACGTGATGGGCGCGCTTGGCCTCGACGTCAATCGTCTGATCCGCATTTCCTACGGCCCGTTCCAGCTCGGCGACTTGCCGGAAGGCCATGTCATCGAGGTGCGCGGTCGCACGCTTCGCGACCAGCTCGGCCCGCGTCTGATCGAGGAAGCCAAGGCGAATTTCGACGCCCCGATTTACAATGCGCCGGCCGTTGCCGCCGAGGAAGAAGTTGAAGCCCCAGCCCAGGAAAGGCGCGAGCAGCGTCCCCGCCGCGACGAGGACAAGCGCGAACGGGCACTGAGCCGCCTCGACACCAAACGCGACGATCGCCGCGCTGGCGGCCGTAGAGATGACGAACGCCGCGATGGCGGCCGCTTTGACGACGACAAGCCGAAGCGTCCCCAGCCGCTCGGCCAGCGCCGCAGTGCCAATGTCTGGATGGCGCCCGGCGCTCGCCCGCTTGGCGAAAAGGCTGCGGCGAAAGCCGCCAAGAATGAGCAGACCGCGCGGCGGCGCGGCGAGCAGGCGCCGGCAAAGAGCACTGGTTCCCACTATATCGAGGATCGCCCACGCACACAGATCAATCGCGTGCGCGAAGAGGACGGCGAATGGATCCGCTCGAGCGAGCAGCCGCACCGCAAGGATGAGGGCGAAGACCGCGGCCGAAAACGCTCGTTCGGGGATCGGCCGGCCCGCGAAGACCGTGGTTTTGGCGACCGCCCGGCGCGCGGCGACCGCCGTCCCCGTGAGGGGGTGACGAACGTCCGCGTAGCAGAAGCTCTGCCGGCGAAGGCCGTTCCGAGCGTCCGCGCGGCGATCGGCCTTTCGGTGATCGACCCTCGCGTGGCGATCGGCCCTTCGGCGACAAACCGCGCGGTGATCGCAAACCGCGCGCCGAGGGGGACGAACGTCCTCGTGCCGCCAGAGCCTCCACCGGTGAGGCTCGTTCGGAGCGCCCGCGCGGCGACCGGCCTTTCGGGGATCGCCCTTCGCGTGGCGACCGGCCTTTCGGCGACAAGCCGCGGGGTGAACGCAGGCCACGCGAGGACGGTGATGAGCGCCCGCGCGCAGCCAGAAGTTTTGCCGGCGAGGGCCGATCCGATCGTCCGCGTGGAGAAAAGTCCTTCGGCGGCAAGTCTCCAGGCGGCAGGCCTTCGAGCGGGAAGCCTTCGGGCGATAAGCCGCACGGCAAGGGCTTTGGCGCCAAGCCGGGTGGGGCCAAGAATTTTTCCGGCAAGCCGAAGGGCGCCAAGTCAAGCGGCGTAAGGCCAGGCAGTGACAGGCCGGGCGGCGACAGGCCGGCTGGCGGGCCGTCCAGAGGTGGTGGAAAAGGAAAGGGAATGACGCGCGGTGCGGATCGTCGGCGGTGAATTTCGCGGACGGCCTCTCGCCGTGCCAAAATCCAACGAGATCCGGCCGACTGCCGACCGGACGCGCGAGAGCCTGTTCAATATTTTGAGCCATGCCTATCCGGAATGCGTCGATGGCACCCGGATCCTCGACCTTTTTGCCGGAACCGGCGCGGTCGGCCTCGAAGCTGTTTCACGCGGCTGTCGCCACGCGCTCTTCGTCGAAAACAGCGTCGAGGGCAGGGCGCTGCTCTGGGAAAACATCGATGCGCTCGGCCTGCACGGCCGCACGCGCATCCTGCGCCGCGATGCGACCGATCTCGGCAGCGTCGGCAATCTCGAAGCCTTCGACGTGCTGTTTGCCGACCCGCCCTATGGCAAAGGCCTCGGCGAAAAGGCGATGGCGGCGGCGGCCGGGGGCGGCTGGCTCAGGCCCGGCGCGATCGCGGTGCTCGAGGAACGCGCCGATATTGTCGTATCCGTGCATCCTGCCTATGTTTTCCTCGAAAACCGCATCTTTGGCGATACGAGGGTGCATTTCTTCCGGTATCAGCCGCAATAAGCGGGGGCGGGCCGTGCAGCAGGAAGAGATCATCAGCCCGAAACTGCCCGCGATCAGCGATCTTCCAACGGTTGCCGTCGCTTTCGGCGGCGGCGGCGCGCGCGGGCTTGCCCACATCCATATCATCGAGACGCTCGACGAACTCGGCATCCGCCCCGTGGCGATATCTGGTTCGTCGATGGGCGCGATCATGGGGGCCGGCATGGCCGCCGGCATGTCGGGGGCCGAAATCCGCGAACATGCGCTGGCGACCGTCGGCAACAAGACGGCCGTGGTTGCCCGCATCTGGGGCATGAGGCCGGCAACGGTGCGTGATGCGGTGGCCAAGGGCATTCGGATCGGCCAGTTCAATCTGGAGCGGATCCTGAAGGCCTTTCTGCCGGCCGAGCTGCCGGCCCGCTTCGAGGATCTGCTGGTGCCGATGAAGGTCATCACCACGGATTATTACGGGCAGAATGAAGTCATCATTGAAGAGGGCGAGCTGTTTCCGGCACTCGCCGCCTCTTCCGCCATCCCTGCCGTCTTCATGCCGGTGCGCCTGCGCGGCCGCGTGATGATCGACGGCGGCATCAGCAATCCGGTGCCTTATGAACCCCTGATGGATCTTGCCGATATCGTCATCGGAATCGATGTCGTCGGCGCGCCTGAAGGCGACGGCACCCATATTCCGAACCGTATGGAAAGCATCTTCGGCTCCGGCCAGCTGATGATGCAGACGGCGATCACGCTGAAGTTGAAGCTGTGCCAGCCGCACATCTTCCTGCGCCCGGCCGTCGGCCGCACCGGCGTCATGGATTTCCTCAAGGCCCGCGAAGTCCTGGCCATGTCGATCGGCGTCAAGGACGACCTGAAATTCGCCCTCGACCGGGAAATTGAAGCGCGGCTGAGGCGCTGATGTTCTCTTGATTTACGCCTCCGCCGTCGCATCCACCGTTCCCGCCAGCGGATCGTCCTCGAGGGGATCGGCGGCGCGTTTCGGCTTGACCAGCGGTTCGGGGCGGACAGGGTGGGAAAACAGCATGTCGCGACCAGCCTGTAGCCCTTCGGACACCTGCAGCACCAGGCGCGCCTCATCGCGTTTGCGGATGTCCTCGCCGATCTCATAGGCGTCGACCTCGGGAACGCCGAGCGCTTCCAGCGTCCGCCGCCCGAAGAGCAGGCCGGATTCCAGCGTCTCGCGCAGTTCGTAATCGACGCCCTTGTTGCGCAATTCGATCGAATGGATACGGTCGTAGGAGCGCACGTAGAGCCTTGTGTGCGGATAGTCCGCCTGCACCAGTTCCACCACCTTGTCGGTGACCTCCTTCTTCTGCGTGCAGACGAGAACGATCTTTGCCCGGTCGATACCGGCCGAGCGCAGCACGTCTTTGCGGGTGCCGTCGCCGAAATAGATGCGGAATCCGAAAGACGAGGCCTGGCGGATGCGGTCCGCCGAAAATTCGATGACGGTGACGCTGCGCCCGCCGGCAAGCAGGATCTGCGCCGCGATCTGGCCGAAACGCGAGAAGCCGACCATCAGCACGTCGGCGCCGGCGCCCTCGAAATCCTCGTCCAACTCCTCATGCTCGCCGCCGCTGAGCAACCGCTTCGAAAGCGCCGCGCCGATCGGCGTCAGCGCCATGGACAGCGTCACGATCGCGACCAGCAGCGATGCCGTGCTCGCCGACATCAGCCCGACGGTCGCCGCCGCAGTAAACAGCACGAAGCCGAATTCGCCGCCTTGCGGTAGCAGGAAGGCGATGCGGATCGCATCATCATGCGGAGAGCCGGAGATCCGGCAGAGCCCGTAGATGATGATCGCCTTGACCGCCATGATGATCGGCACCGCGACGATGACGAAGAGCACGTTGTCGGCAAGCACGTCGAGCTGCAGCGACAGGCCGACGGCGATGAAGAAGATGGCGAGCAGCACGCCGCGGAAGGGCTCGATATCGGCCTCCAGCTCGTGCCGGTAGGAGGATTCGGCGAGCATCACCCCGGAGAGGAAGGCGCCCATCGCCATCGAAAGCCCGGCAAGCTGCATCAGGCTCGCCGATCCCATGACGACGAAGAGGGCGGCGGCGATCATCGCTTCGCGCGCGCCGGTGCGGGCGATGACCTGGAAGAGCGGCGTCAGCAGGTAGCGCCCCATGACGACCATCGCCGCGACCGCGCCGACGGCAACCGCAAAATCGGTGAGTGGCGCAGGGCTGCCCTTGCCACCGCCGTCGAGCACGGTGATCAGCGCCAAGAGCGGCACGATCGCCAGGTCCTGGAACAGCAGCATCGAGAAGGAGCGCTGCCCATACTTCGTGTTGACGTCGCCGTCGCCCTCGAGGATCTGCATGGCGAAGGCCGTCGAAGACAGTGCCAGGCCAAAGCCGGCGACGATGCTGCCGCGCCAGTCGAGAACCTCAGAAAACCAGGCAAGCGCGGTCAGCGCCAGACCGGTGACCACCACCTGCGCCGTGCCGAGGCCGAAAATGTCGCGGCGCATCTGCCAGAGGCGGCTGGGTTTCAGCTCCAGCCCGATGATGAAGAGCAGAAAGACGACGCCGAGTTCGGCGACGGCAAGGATCTGTTCGCCGTCGGTGATGCCGTGGAAAACCGGTCCGATGACGATACCGGCGGCGAGATAGCCGAGCACCGTGCCGAGCCCGAGCTTCTTGAAGATCGGCGCGGCGACCACCGCGCCGCCGAGCAGCAGGATCGTTTCGGAAAAAAGGCATTGGGCGCGGACATCGGGGCGATTTCTTTCGACGGCGGGGAACAGGCGGCAGCCCCGACAAAGAATCGGCGCCGGCGGCCTTGATGCTTGGGTGAGTGCACAATAAATGGAAGCCGAAGGAAAGGCCAAATCATGTCCTCTGAAATCGATTCCTCGACACTTCTTTCCCGCGCAAGTCAATTGATCGATCTGGCAAAGAAGGCAGGGGCCGACG
Source organism: Rhizobium sp. F40D2 (assembly GCF_051810745.2). Classification (NCBI taxonomy): domain Bacteria; kingdom Pseudomonadati; phylum Pseudomonadota; class Alphaproteobacteria; order Hyphomicrobiales; family Rhizobiaceae; genus Rhizobium; species Rhizobium sp. F40D2. The sequence goes on along the minus strand of NZ_CM131436.1, from coordinate 628,450 downwards.
CCGCCGACGCCGTCGTCGTCCGGTCGCGCTCGCAATCGGTCAGCGTCCGCCTCGGCAAGGTCGAGGGCACGGAATCCTCCGAAAGCGACGATTTTTCGCTGCGCGTCTTCATCGGCAAGCGCGTCGCCAGCGTTTCGGCCAATCCGGGCTTCGATCTCCAGGCGCTGGCCGAACGCGCCGTCGCCATGGCCAAGGTCTCGCCGGAAGATCCCTTCGCCTGCCTTGCGGATGAGGCGAGCCTGGCGAAATCCTATCCCGACCTGCAATTGCTCGATACCACCGAGGTCTCCTCCGAGATGCTGCGCGAGGCAGCCCTTGCAGCTGAGGCCGCGGCCCTTGCGGTCAAGGGTGTCACCAATTCCTCCGGCGCCGGTGCCTCAGCCGGCATGGGCGGCCTGGTTCTTGCCACCTCGCACGGTTTCGAAGGCAGCTACATGGCCTCGCGTTTCGGCCATTCCGTCAGCGTCATCGCCGGAGAAGGCACCGGCATGGAGCGCGATTATGATTTCGACAGCCGGCTCTACTATGCCGAACTCGACGATCCCGCCGACATCGGCCGCCGCGCCGGCGAACGGGTGATAAAGCGCATCAATCCGCGTCAGGTGCCGACCGGCAAGGATGTCACCGTCATCTTCGACCCCCGCGTCGCCCGCGGCTTCGTCGGCCATGTCGCCGGCGCGATCAATGGTGCCGCCGTCGCCCGCAAGTCGAGCTTCCTGCGCGACAGGATGGGTCAGCAGGTGCTGAAATCGGGCCTGTCGATCACCGACGATCCGTTGATCGTTCGCGGCCCCTCCTCGCGGCCCTTCGACGGCGAGGGCGTATCGGGTGAGCGGCTGGTGATGATCGAGGACGGCGTCTTGAAGTACTGGTTCCTGTCGACTTCGACGGCGCGCGAACTTGGCCTTCAGACCAACGGCCGCGGCGTGCGCGGCGGCACCGCCGTCTCGCCGTCCTCCACCAATCTTGCGCTTGAACCAGGCGACATCTCGCCGGAGGAATTGATCCGCAGCGTCGGCAATGGTTTTTATGTCACCGAACTGATCGGCCACGGCGTCAACATGATCACCGGCGAATACAGCCGCGGCGCCACCGGCTTCTGGATCGAGAACGGCGAGCTGACCTTCCCGGTCTCCGAGGTGACGATCGCCTCGAACCTCAAGGACATGTTCATGCGCCTGACGCCGGCAAACGACATCGATCGCAAGTTCGGCGTCGCGGCCCCGACCTTCGCCATCGAAGGCATGACGCTGGCAGGCCAGTAAGAAACGGCCAGCGAGAAACGGCCAGTAGGAAACGGATTTGACGGGATGAGCGATAGGGAAAGGGCCCGTTGGCAGAGCGATCTGACGCTGATCGCCGATGCTGCGAAGGAGGCCGGTGCGGTCGCTTTCGGCTTCTTCAACCAGTCTCCCGAGGTCTGGTGGAAAAACGACGATCGCTCCCCCGTCAGCGCCGCCGATTTCGCCGCCAACAAGACGCTCGAGACCATTCTGCGCAAGGCGCGGCCGGATTATGGCTGGCTGTCTGAGGAAACCGACGATGATGCCGGCCGCCTCTCGCATGAGACGCTGTTCATCATCGACCCGATCGACGGCACGCGCGCCTTTCTCGGTGGGCAGACGGTCTGGTGCGTCAGCGTCGCGGTCGTTCATCGCGGCCGGCCGGTCGCCGGCGTGCTCTATGCCCCGGCGCTTGAGGAACTCTATGAGGCCGTCGACGGCGGCGTGGCGCTGAAGAACGGCGTGCCCTTCACCGTCTCCGCCGCAGGACCGGAGGAGACGAGCCGCCTTGCGGTCGGTGAGGATCTGTTGAAAACCTTTCCGCCGGAGTTTCGCGACCGGGTCAGCCGCCATAAACACATTCCCTCGCTTGCCTATCGCATCGCCATGGTGGCGGACGGTCGTCTCGAAGGTACCTTCGTCAAGGGCAATTCGCATGATTGGGATCTGGCCGCTGCCGATCTGATCCTTAGCCGCGCCGGCGGGGGCCTCGTCGATCTCGAAGGCAGGCCGATCGTCTACAATCGCGCCGACGTTACCCACAGCGTCCTCTGCGCAGCACCGACGCCCCGCATCAGCGAGTTTCTCGCGGCCTTTGCGGGACGACGAGACAGTTGACGTTTCCGTCAAAATCCCGCAGATGGGGTGGCGGAGGAGAATAGCAGAAAGAGAACAAAAAATGACTGACTCCGGTGACAAGAAGCAGCTTTTGCATCTGGTTTTTGGCGGCGAACTGGAAAGCCTCGATAACGTCCAGTTCCGCGACCTGAACGGTCTCGATATCGTCGGCATTTTCCCGGATTATGCCACGGCGCTGACGGCCTGGAAGTCGAAGGCGCAGCAGACGGTCGACAATGCGCATATGCGCTACTTCATCGTCCACATGCATCGTTTGCTCGATCCACAGGAAAAGGCCTGAAGCGGCTGACCCCGGCCATCGGCCGCGGCATGTATCGGCGGCCTGCGGTTCGTCACGCCGGGTTTCGTGCATCGGCCATCCGTCGATCCGGATCGTTTGACGCATTCTGAACAAATTGATCGGCCATTCCGGCCGCAACGATAATGAGGGAATGGGTTTGATGTCGATCTTGGATCGGAGACTGGCGCGATGAGTTCCCGGATGGCTCGGTTCGGTCTGAGCGCATACCGTCTGGCGGGAACCGTGGCCTCTCCTGTCGTCGGCCTCTATATCACCTACCGCACGGCCAAGGGTAAGGAAGACCGGGCGCGCCGCCTGGAACGCTTCGGCTATCCTAGCGCCAACCGGCCGCAAGGCCCGCTCGTCTGGTTCCATGCCGCAAGCGTCGGTGAAACCAATGCCGTCATCCCGCTGATCCGCGAAATCCGCCGCCGCGACATCCATGTCATCTTGACCACAGGCACCATCACCTCGGCCAGGCTCGCCGCCGAGCGCCTCGGCAATGACGCGATCCACCAATATGTGCCGCTCGACCTGAAGCCTTCGGTCAGCCGCTTCCTCGATTATTGGCAACCCGATTGCGCCATCATCGCCGAATCCGAGATCTGGCCGGCAACGGTGCTGGAGCTCGGCCGCCGCCGCATTCCGCAGATCCTGATCAATGCCCGAATGTCGGACCGTTCCTTTGCCCGCTGGCGCCGCCGGCCGGCAATCGCCGAAGCCTTGTTCGAAAATCTCGCCCTCGTCATCGCCCAGTCGGATATCGATGCCGAACGTTTCCGCGATCTCGGCGCCGTTCCCGTCATCACCTCGGGCAATCTGAAGGTCGATACCGACGCACCGCCCTATGACAGCGCTGTCCTCGCCCGCTACAAGAAGCAGATCGGCGACCGCAAGACCTGGGCGGCGATCTCGACCTTCGACGGCGAGGAGAATGCCGCCGCCATCGTTCATCGGGCGCTGAGGGAGCGCGATCGTCAGCTGACGATCATCGTGCCCCGCCATCCCGAGCGTTGCGACGAGATCGAGGCGGCTCTGGTCAAGCTGGGGCTCAAGGTCGCCCGCCGCACCCGCGACGATGTCCTGTCGGCCGATGTCGATATCTTCCTCGGCGATACGATCGGCGAAATGGGCCTCTATTTGAGACTGACGGAAATCGCCTTTGTCGGCCGCTCGCTTTTTGCCGAAGGCGGCCAGAACCCGCTTGAGCCCGCCATGCTCGGCTGCGCCGTTCTCTCCGGCGGCCATGTGCAGAATTTCCGCGATGCCTATCAGAAGCTTGCCCGCAGCGGCAGCGCCCGCATGGTGCGCGATACCGAAATGCTGGCCAAGGGCGTGCATTACCTTTTGACCAATGACGAAGCGCGCCGCAATATGATTGAGGCCGGTATCACCGCGGTGCACGAGATGCGCGGTGCGCTGACCGCCACCGTCAAGGGGCTGGAACCCTATATCAATCCGCTGACGGTGAAGGCGCGGCTGCTGCCCAGGGCCGTGGCCCAGGTCTGAGGATAAAGCATGGCGGCAGCGTCCCTAATCAAAGGCATTCTCTTCGACAAGGATGGCACGCTGCTCGACTATGACGAGAGCTGGCTGCCTGTAAACCGCGAACTTGCCCGCATCGCCGCTGAAGGGGATCCGCTTCTTGCCGACCGGTTGCTGTCTGCCTGCGGCATGGATCCGGCGACCGGCCATATCGTGCCCGACAGCCTGCTTGCGGCCGGCAACACCCGACAGATTGCCGAGGGCCTGGTTGCCGCGGGTTCGATGGTCGATGTCGTCGAACTGACGGTTCGGCTCGACGAGCTGTTCTCCAACGCCGCCGAATTTTCCGTGCCGGTAACCGATCTCGCCGGCTTCTTCGCAAGGCTGCATCGGCGCGGCTTCAAGCTCGGCGTCGCTTCCAGCGACAATGAGCGCTCGATCCGCCAGACCGCGGAACGTTTCGGTTTCGCCCGCTATATCGATTATATCGCCGGATATGACAGCGGTTTCGGCGTCAAGCCGGAGCCGGGCATGGTGCTCGGCTTCTGCGCCGCGACCGGCCTTTCGCCTGAGGAAGTGGCGATGGTCGGCGACAACAATCACGATCTGCATATGGGCCTGAATGCCGGAACGGGGCTCAGGATCGCGGTGCTGACCGGCACCGGTTCGCGCGATTCGCTTGCCGCCGCCGCCGATCATGTGCTCGACGATATCACCGCTCTCGAGACGCTGCTGCCGGATCTGCAGCCGGCCTGACTGGTAAGGGCTTGCATTTTCATTGATTTTGGCTTCTCAATTCGGCCGGTCGAAAAGCAAGGGGCTGGCTGCCGCAAGGTGGGCAGGGGAGCGGAACGGCAAGATGATATCCGAAGCGCCGCCGTTCTGGTGGAGGAAAGCCGATTGGCGGGCCTGGCTGCTGGCGCCTGTTTCCTTTCTCTACGGTCGTATCGCCGGCCACCGCATGGCTCACGCGCGCCGCGCCTCTGTTGCCATTCCGGTCATCTGCGTCGGCAATTTCACTGTCGGCGGCGCCGGCAAGACGCCGACGGCGCTGACCATTGCCCGCGCCGCCAAGGCGAAAGGGCTGAAACCGGGCTTTCTCAGCCGCGGTTACGGCGGCTCGCTCGATGTGACGACGGTGGTCGATTCCGATCATCACCGGGCGGTTGCCGTCGGCGATGAGCCGCTGCTGCTCGCCCAGGAGGCGTTGACGGTGATTTCCCGCCGGCGCGTCGACGGGGCTCAGCGCCTGGTGGCGGAAGGCGCCGATCTCATCATCATGGATGACGGTTTCCAGAGCGCCCGGCTGGCGATCGACTATGCCCTGTTGGTCATCGACGCGACCCGCGGCCTCGGCAACGGCCATATCGTGCCGGCCGGCCCGGTGCGCGCCCCTATCCGCCAGCAACTGCGTTCGGCCACCGCCCTGTTGAAGGTCGGCGGCGGCAATGCCGCCGACGGCATCGTCCGCATGGCGGCACGCGCCGCAAAGCCCTATTTTACCGCTTCGCTGAAAGTGCGCGGCGACAATACGCTCGCCGGCATGAAGGTGCTCGCCTTCGCCGGTATCGCCGATCCTGCCAAATTCTTCCGCACGGTCGAATCGCGCGGCGCCGAAATCGCAGTCGCCAAATCCTTCGGCGACCACGAGCACCTGACCGAGGACGAAATCGACGACATCCTGACGACCGCCGAGCATCAGGGCCTGTTGATCGTCACCACCTCAAAGGACTTCGTCCGCCTCTCCGGCCATCCCGGCAAGGCGGCGCAACTGGCCGAGAAATGCCGGGTGATCGAGGTCGACATGGTCTTCGAGGATCACCTCGCTCCCGGCCTGATCATCGACCGGGCGATCGCCGCTTGCCGCGAGCGGCGTTTGCGTGAGATCAAGGCCGGCGTTAAAGCGATTCCCGGAAAGGCTGAACCGCTCTAACGGACTGCTGCAAGCTTCTCGGTGGTTTGCTGAGACTGTGAATCAATAACCTCTCGTCCGCTGGTTCGTCCGGCTTTCTGCGCCCCCCATCGCAACTTTTCACACGATCGAGTGAAGCAAAGTTTCGCGGGCGGAGATCAGATGCGACCGACAAGTGTGATCGATCAACGCGATATTGCGGCTTTCGAGGGCATCGATCAGCGCGAGATGTTCCCCAATGGCGACCTCATTTCGCGCGCGCTCATCCCGTTTGTTCCACTGATAGTGATAGTGGAAGACCATGGCGATCACGTCTTGGAAGCTTTCGATAAAACGGTTTGGCGCGACAGCCACAATCAGGCGATGGAACCGGCTGTCCAGTTCCGAGAAATCCTGAAACCGGGCATCGATATCCGCGAGCAGTTCCAAATGCGCCGCTCGTATGGCACGCACCTGCTTCCAGATGGGCGAGCCGTCGGGCAGGGTAGCGAACAGGCGTGCGGAGCGCATTTCGAACATCTCTCTGATCTCGAACAGTTCGAGTGCGAAACTCGCTGTGAACCCTTTAAAAACCCAGCCTGCATTCTGACGCCTCTCGATCAGCCCATATTTCTGAAATCGATTGAGAAATTCACGGACTATGGTTGTCGCAACGCCGAATTTGCGAGCCAATTCGGCCTCATTGATTTCTGTGCCCGGACAGGCATCGCCGCGCAGCATCCATTCCATGAAACTGGTCTCAACCTGTTCCGAAATGGCCAAGGTCTCTTCCTTCGGATAACGCTCTATCTGCCGCGGCTGCTCCCGTATGATCCGCCTATGCGCCTCGGATATGATGATCCCACGTTCAGACATCGCCGCCAGCACCTTCCGCACCGTCGTTCTGCTCACGCCAAGCTGGGCGCGCAGTGCGTTTTCGGATGGCAATTCCTCCCCAAGCTCGGATGCGCGAATGATATCGATCATATCATTGAAGGCCCGCTTAAAAGTCGTATCGGTTCTCATTGCGCAACTCCCGGCATGTTTGGATATCCATAAGAAACAATTTGACGTACGTGTATCATATGTTTCTTATGTATAAAAAACCAGGGAGGCTCGGGAAATTTGGAAGACTCTGGGATTCTGCCTCACAATTCGTCCCGGCCTGGAGGTTCGCAAGGTGCAACCTTTCACCCGAGACAATCTGGCATCACATTAGGACTGAAGCTTTTGAGCTTGGGCCCCTTATTGATCCTCATCATACTCATCGCCGTCGTCAGTTTGATCACGCCGGCTTTTCTAAAGCCCGGCAACCTGGGCAACATCCTGGCGCAAACGGCAGTGATTGCTCTTGTGGCGATGGGGCAGCAGCTCGTTATCCTGACACGCGGTGTCGACCTGTCTGTCGGCTCGAATCTCGCGCTCGCGACAGTCATCGGCGGACTGGTCTACCAGCAGGTTGATGCCTCAATCGCCGTCATTATGGCCATGTTGCTTGCGGGTGCTGCCATCGGGGCGGTAAACGGCGTGGTGTTTGTCTACGGTCGGCTGCCACACCCCTTCATTATTACCCTTGCGACCTTGAGTATCTGCCGTGGTCTGGCACTTGCATTGGCGCCTGGCCACACCACAATGCGTGGGATGCCCGATACAATTACTGCGATCGGTGGCGGTACGACGTTTGGCGTGCCCAATTCCTTCCTTGTCGTCGGGATCTTCGGGCTTCTTTTTCTGATCCTGACGAAGTCAATGGTCTGTGGCCGATGGATCTATGCCGTGGGCGGCTCGCCGAGTGCAGCCAGAAGCATGGGTATACCCGTAAAGGGTGTTCTGCTTTCGACCTACATTATCTCAGGCTTTTGTGCCGGTGCCGGCGCGGTGCTGCTGGCAGGACGGACCGGCGCCGCCTCGCCGATCTACGGCAATCTCCTGGAACTCGACACGATTGCGGCGGTGATAATCGGCGGTGCCAGCTTCCTTGGCGGACGAGGCCATCTCGGCCACGCCCTGATCGGCGCCGTGCTGATCGGCGTCATCCGCAACGCCCTTAACCTTCTCGGCGTCGACGTGTTCTTTCAAATGATCGCGATCGGTCTCGTCATCGTCATCGCCGTAGAGGCCGATGTGCTTCGTAACCATCTCGAGGCGCGCGCGCGCGTGCTTCAATCGGCGAGAGTGCAATGAACCCTGCATCCGCCCCACCGGTCCTTTCGGTTCGAAATGCACAGAAGCGCTTTGGCGCCATCCATGCCCTGAAAAATGTTAGTTTTGATGCATATGCAGGCGAGGTAACCGCTCTCCTGGGTGACAACGGCGCCGGCAAGTCGACGCTCGTCAAATGCATCAGTGGGCTTCATAGTCTCGACGAAGGAGAGATCCTCGTGGATGGTGCTCCCGTATTGCTCCATTCAACGGCGGCGGCTCGCCGCGCCGGCATCGAAACCGTCTATCAGGATCTGGCGCTTTTCGACAACCTGACCCCTGTACAGAATTTCTATTGCGGGCGAGAAATCTCTTTCCCTTCTTGGCTGCCACGCCCGCTCCGCCTCCTCAACACGGGCGTTATGAAGCGGGAAGCAGCGCGTGTAATCGATCGCCTGAAGGTCAAGCTGCCGCGATTCGACGCGCCGGTCGCGCTGATGTCCGGTGGACAGCGGCAGGCGATTGCGGTCGCGCGCGCCATTGTGTTTGCACGCAAGCTTGTGATCCTTGACGAGCCAACGGCCGCCCTCGGCGTTCGAGAGTCTCGCCAAGTTCTTGACCTTGTCAATCAGCTCAAAGCCGAAGGCAATGCCGTGATCATAATCACGCACAATATGGAACATGTCGTCGAAATCGCCGATCGGGCAGTGGTGCTGCGGCAGGGTCGTAAGGTGGGTGAACTGAAGCCAACCGAAGCGAACAAGCAGGACCTTGTCGCGATGATTGTAGGCGCCGAGGCGTAGGGAGATCGCTGCTTCGATAGGGCAGTGGACAACGAGATCGCTCTAGAGGAGGGTGATCGAAACATGGGAGGTGTTATGATGAAACCGCAATCCCTGCTGGGAGCTCTTGCGCTTCTGGCCGTCGCTGTAGTCCCGTCCTTGGGGCAGGAGCCGGTCAAGCTTGGCTTTATAACCAAATTCCCGGTACCGTTCTTCGCAACAATGGAGAACGCAGCCAAGGATTATGCAAAGAGAAATCCCGGCGTCGAAATCATCTACGGGCAGGGGACCTCCGCAACCGACATCGAGGGTCAGATTGCACAGATCGAGTCCATGGTGACGCGAGGCGTGCAGGGCATTGCCCTCACGCCCGTCGATCCCACCGTGTCCACGGCCCTGGACAAGGCGGTGGCGGCCGGCGTCAAGGTCGTACTGATGGATAACAATATTCCGGATTGGAAAGGCAGGACGGCGCTTGCCACGACCAATAATTTCGCCGCGGGCAAAATCGCGGGCGAATATCTCAAAACGGTTCTTAAAGCCGGCGATACGCTAGGGATACTCGAGGGTGTGCCCGGTGTGCCAGCGCTTGATGACCGTGTGAAGGGTATGCTTGAAGGGCTGCAGGGCCTTGACGTCAAGATCGTCGGGAAAGGCGCAACAAACTGCACTGAGGAGCTCGGGATCAGTGTCGCCGAAGATCTGCTGACGAAGAACCCGGATCTCAAGGCCATTTACGCCGCTTGCGGTCCGCCCGCTGCTGGCGCTGCGCGCGCAATCAAGAATGCCGGAACTGCCAATGACAAGATTGTGCTGGTCGGTTTCGACTTCTGCTGTGGCGAAGAGGAAGCGCTGAAGAGTGGAATCGAGGATGCCTCGGTGGCGCAGTTCCCCACCAAGATGGCTGAACTCGGTGTGGATGCACTGGTAAAATCGATTCGCGGAGAGACGGTGGAGTCTTTGATCGACTCCGGCGCCGCGCTGGTGACGCCTGAGAATATGGCGCAATTCAAGTAAACCGTCGCTGCTCTGTGCAATCCGCCGAGAGCGCATATCGACCTTGTTGTTTTCTAGCAAACGGCCCGTCCTTCGTGGGGCGGGCCGGACCTGTGGCCCCTCGCAGGCGGCCGCGCTCTAGCGCCGCTGGTTCGGCAGCACGCCAGCGCGTTTGTCGGCCTCGATTGCCGAGATCACGTCAGCATAGGGTTCCTGGCGGGCGACGCTCCAATAGCGCAGCTCGTCGAGCGGGATCTGTTTTCCCGTCATCGCGCAGACGACATAGGAGCCGGGCGAGAGAATCTGGAAATCGCCATCGAGATACCGGATCTTCGCCTCGCGATTTCCGTGCCCTTCGAACAAATTCATGCGCTCCGTTCCCTGCAGCCTGTCATCCGTTAAAGCATGTCGCACAAAAGTGTGCCGCGGTTTTTGCGATCACGACATGCGGAAAACCAAAGACCTAAAGCGTGGGCCAAGCGGATCTAAAAGATCGCGGCACGCTTTAGTCTGCCATACTCCCGCAAAGGCGGCTTTTCCAGCTTTTTCAGCTTCTGCCGAAAAGCCGTTCGATATCGCTGAGCTTCAGTTCGATATAGGTCGGCCGGCCGTGATTGCACTGGCCGGAGCCGGGCGTCACTTCCATTTCCCGTAGCAGGGCGTTCATTTCCTCCGGCCGCAGCCGCCGTCCGGAGCGCACCGATCCGTGGCAGGCCATGGTCGCCGCCACATATTCGAGCTTGGCCGACAGGCCCGACGCCGTGTCCCATTCGGCAATCTCGTCGGCAAGCTGGCGGATCAGGCCATGCGCATCGACTTCGCCGAGCATCGCCGGCGTTTCGCGCACGGCAATCGCCCCGGGGCCGAAACGCTCGATCGCCAGGCCGAGTTCGGAAAGCTCGCCCGCATGCTGCATCAGCCGGTCGCAATCCTCTTCCGGAATATCGACGATCTCCGGAATGAGCAGCACCTGCGAGGCCAGCCGCTTCGAATGCAACGCCTTGCGCATCGCCTCGAAGACCAGCCGCTCATGGGCGGCATGCTGGTCGACGATGACAAGCCCGTCCTCCGTCTGGGCGACGATGTAATTGGCGTGGATCTGCGCCCGCGCCGCGCCCAGCGGATAACGCGCGACTGCGTCGGCCGCTGCCGACTGCGGCGAAAACGGCGGTTCCGCCCGCGCTGTCGGCATCGAGAGCCCGTCGAAGGAGGCCTGCGGCCGTTCACCGAGACCGCTTGCCGGCTGGTAGGGACGGGAAGGCGAGGTCTCGGCCGACCATGCCGTCTGCGGTCGCTGCGCGTATGGCTGAAAACCGGGACGGAAGGAGCGCAGCATGTCGCTTGCCCCGGTCGTTGCCGCCCGGCTGCCGTCGCGGGCCAGGGCCTCGCGGATGGCGCCGACGATCAGGCCGCGCACCAGGCCGGGGTCGCGGAACCGCACGTCGGATTTCGCCGGATGCACGTTGACGTCGACGAGGGCTGGGTCGAGGGTGATCGACAGCACCACCACCGGATGGCGGCCTGACGGGATCGTCTCGGCATAGGCACCGCGGATCGCCGACAGGATCAACTTGTCCTGCACCGGCCGGCCGTTGACGAAGGCGTATTGATGGGCGGAGTTGCCGCGATTGAAGGTCGGCACGCCGGCAAATCCGGTGAGTGAAATCTCTTCGCGCACGGCGTCGAGCGCGATGGCGTTGTCGCGGAATTCCTTGCCGAGCACCTGCGCCATGCGCGCCAGATGGTCGTCGCCGGTCGCCGGAAATTCCAGCGTCGTGCGGTCAGAGCCAGACAGCACGAAGCGCACGGCGGGAAAGGCGATCGCCATGCGTTTGACGATCTCGGTAATGGCGCCGGCCTCGGCCTTCTCAGTCTTCAGGAATTTGAGCCGGGCGGGGGTCGCGAAGAAAAGATCGCGCACTTCGACGATCGTGCCGGGATTGGCGGCGGCCGGGCGCAAATGCACGATCTTGCCAGCATTGACGGCGATCTCGTGGCCGCCTGCGCTGTCGCGCCTGCGGCTGGCGATGCTGAGCCTTGCAACCGAGCCGATCGAGGGCAGCGCCTCGCCGCGGAAGCCGAGCGTGCGGATATCCTCCAGCGTCTCCGATAGTTTCGAGGTGCAGTGGCGCCTGACCGCCAGTTCCAGATCGGCCGCATCCATGCCCGAGCCGTTGTCGCTGACCCGCAGCAGCGCCTTGCCGCCGCCTGATGTGGCGATCTCGATGCGCGTCGCGCCTGCATCGAGCGCGTTTTCAATCAGTTCCTTGGCAGCGCTCGCCGGCCGTTCGATGACTTCGCCGGCGGCGATCTGGTTGATGAGCGTTTCGGAAAGCTGTCTGATGGCCATGGGCCATTTTCGAGGATTCGCGGGCCGGAGGGAAGGGGTTTCGACGTGCTTTCGCAAAGCTTAATCCGAGGGCCCCCGCAAAGCTGGGGATCGATAATGTTAAGCCGGTTTTAATATAAAAATGGCATTTCTATTCATATACCTCCGGAAGCTTTCGAAATCGAACAGATGTGGGACGCAATAGAATGAGTGCCGGCTCCGAAAAGGCGGACACATCATCGGAAACCGACGGGATTTCCGGCGGGGTCGATCTGCAGACGGCGCTTTTCGATGTGGTTTGCGACAGCCTTTCGTCAGCTTTCATCATCTATGACAAGAACGATCATCTGATCTTCGCCAGCCGCCAGACGCTGGAGTTCTTCCCGCTGCCCCCGGAGATGCTGAAGCCCGGCACGCGGCTTCGCGATTTCCTCGGCGCAGTCTACGATACCGGCATTCGCCAGCAATACGACGTGAAGCAGCGCGGCTCGCTGAGCCGCGAGGACTGGCTGTCGCAGAAAATCGCCTCGCATTGGCGCGAGCGCTTCGAATCCGTCGAGCGCCACGCTGCCGACAGCTGGGTGCGTTTCGTCAAACGCAGGCTGTCCGGCGGTTACGGCGTCACCATCATTTCCGATATTTCCGAGGATAAGAAGCGCGAAGAGCAATGGCGCTCGGATCTGGAGCGGGTGCAGCTCACCGAGGACATTCTCGACAATCTGCCGTTCCCGCTCTTCGTCAAGGACCGCAGCCTCACCTATGTCGCGGTCAACCTCGCCTTCTGCGAGAAATATCAGACGACCGCCGACGAGGTGCTCGGGCGCAAGAGCCGCGACCTTTTTTCCGTCGAGATCGCCGAGCGCTTCGAAGAAAGCGACCGTCATGTGCTGGAGAGCGGCGAGATGTCCATCTCCCGCCAGCGGCAGATCTCTCGCGACGGCATCGAGCGCGACATCGTCAGCCGCAAGCACCGCATCGGCAAGCCGGGCCGCTATTTCCTGGTGTCGACCATGCAGGATCTGCCGCGCGATGGTGCCGATCTCGATGAGTTCGGACGGGCCTCGGCGATCACCACCTCAAGCAATCAAAGCTATCGCCGCGCCTATGTGCCGGTGCCGAGCGCCGTCGAACGGCGCGAGCCGGCGGCGATGGAAGCGATCGTTCCGGAGAATTTCTCCGGCCGCAAGGTCCTCGTCGTCACCGCCGATCTTGCCGCCGAGACCGCGGCGCTGCGGACGCTGTCGAAATACGGTTTCGAATCCTGTTCGGTCCGCGGCGAGGACGAGGAGGAGCGGTTCCTGGAAATTGCCACTTCCTCCGGCATTTCGCTCGATCTCTTGATCATCGACAACCAGATGGGCATGCGCTGCCTCGAGCTTGCCGAGCAATATGGCATCCCGGCGCTCGTTATGGACGGTTTCCAGATCGCCAACGAGCTCACCTTTCAGATCGCCCGCCATTTCAACCGCAATAGCCGCAATGACGGCACCGGTGCGGATTCGGATTGGGAAATCAGCACCTCCGACGACGTCGTCCGGCTGCAGGTTCTCGTCGCCGAAGACAATGATATCAACCAGATCGTTTTTTCGCAGATCCTTGAAGGCCTTGGTTATCGCCATACGATCGCGGCGACCGGCGATGAGGCCGTGCGCCTCTGGGCCGAGCACCGGCCGCAGATCGTGTTGATGGATATTTCGCTGCCAGGCTTCAACGGCTTCGAAGCCGCCCGCCTCATCCGGCAGATGGAGGAAACCGGCGGCGCAAGCCGCACTCCGATCATCGGCGTCCTCACACAGGCCTTCGAACGAGACCGCGCCGAATGCGCCAAAGCAGGCATGGACGATGTCATCATGAAACCCGTCAGCCCCGATATGCTCGAGGCCATCTTCCAGCGGCATCTGATGGATGAATCCATGCGGGCGCGAGGTTGATGCATGTCATCAGACATGTGGAGCGGTCCGGGCTAACGACATAAAAAACCAAGGATTTGAACCGGGACCACCCGTCAACTCCTGGATTCTGGGGTGGTTCTAGCGGCAATGCCTGCTGATTTACTATCAAATAATTAAGACATGCCGGTCATTCTTTGCTTGGCGCGGGAAAGCTCGGGTGAATGATGAAATCGGCGGACATAGCTTTCTCGACCGTCGGTCAGAATGAGCTTCAGGCGATGGCCTATACCGATCCGCTGACCGGATTGGGAAACCGCAATCGCATGCGGGACAAGGTCCTGCAGATCTCCTCCGAGCGCGCCAGTGACCCGGCTCCCTTCACCATCGGCATCGCCAATCTCGACAGTTTCAAACCGATTAACGATCTTTTCGGCTCGGCCGCCGGCGACGAAATCCTTTGCCAGGTCGCCCATCGCCTCAGGGCCTGCATTCCCGATGGCGCGCTTGTCACCCGCCATGACGGAGATGAATTCGCCTTTGTGCTGCCGCTGGTTTTCGAGCGGGCGAGTGCCGAAAAATTTGGCCAGATGATCCGCGAGGTTCTGTCGGCCCCTTATGATCTCGGCGACCGCAACGTTCGTCTCTCGGCCTCCCTCGGCTTTGCCATCTACCCGTTCGCCGGAGAAGATTGCGAGGAGCTGCTGAAGAGCGCCGAAACCGCCCTCTACCGCTCCAAGCGCCGCGGCCGCGGCCAGATCACCGTCTATTCACGCGAGATCGCCCAGGAAATGAAGCGCGCCACGCAGTTGGAGCAGGCGCTCAGAAACGCCATCATCTCAGACGCGATCGACGTGCATTTTCAGCCGATCGTCTCGCTCTCCAACAATCAGGTGGTCGGCTTCGAGGCGCTCGCCCGCTGGAACGACCCCGATCTCGGCTTCGTCTCGCCCGGCGTCTTCGTGCCGCTCGCCGAAGAGCGCGGCTTCATCGATGCGCTGTCGGAGGCGCTGCTGCGCAAAGCCGCCGAAGCCGCCCTTTCCTGGCCGCGCGAACTTTTCCTGTCGTTCAACCTCTCTTCGGCCCAGCTGATGGATCCGGGCACCAGCAGCAGCGTCCTGTCGATCCTCGGCCGCGTCGGCTTCGATCCGCATCGCCTGGAATTGGAGATCACCGAGACTGCGGTGATGAGCTCGGCCGATACCGCTCACCGCATCATCGCCGATTTGCGCGCCGCCGGCGTGCGCATTTCTCTCGACGATTTCGGCACCGGCCAGTCGAGCCTCGGGCGGCTGCGGGACTTCATCTTCGACAAGATCAAGATCGACCGCGCCTTCGTCTCCCGCATCAACTCCGACCGCGCCTCCGAACACATCATCAAGGCGATCCTGACCATGTGCGACGGCCTGGAGCTGGAAGTCGTGGCTGAAGGCATCGAGGATTATGCCGAGGCGGTGAAGTTGCGCATGCTCGGCTGTGGCATGGGCCAGGGCTATCACTTCGGCCGCCCGGCGGACGGGATCGCCACGCTGCGCTTTCTGCACGAGAACTATTACGATCCGGCCATGGTGGAGCGCGCCAGCGCATAAAGCATGATGCCGAAAAGTGTGCGCGGTTTTCTCATGACATCATGCTCAAATGCATGTCGCCCGGATGTGTGCAGCGGTTCCGGGATAACGACATGCATCAAAATAAAGAGCTAAAGCGCGTCGCAGGAATCAAGCCTGACGCGCTTTAGCGACCGGCATAAAAAAGCGATGGCGCCCCTAGGAGCGCCATCGCCTACGCTATACTACCGCGCGGTTTTTCTGGCCCGGCTAGCTTGCACGCCAATTTACTTGGGCGTTGTCGAGCCGGTTGCCGTAGTGTCGGTGCCGGTCGCAGCCGGAGCCTTTTCGGCCGACTGCATTGCCAGCGTCTTGAACTCAGGTGCGGCCTTCAGCGATTCAGCCGTTTCGCTCGTCGTCAGCTTGACGCTGCCATCCTGAGTATTCTGGGCGACGGTGATCTTTTCCATCGGCACGGCGACGTTCTTTTCGCCGATACCGAGAAAGCCGCCGACGCCGACGATCGCAGCAACGAAACCGCCGTCCTTCTTGAGGATCAGGTCATTGACGCTGCCGATGCTTTCATTGTTGCCGTTATAGACCGACTGGCCGATATAGGTGTTGGCGCTGACCTGGTCGGGAGACTGCTCCGTGATATAGCCGGCCTGCGCCGTGTCTGCCGTTGGGGCTGCAGCCGGAGCCTGTGCGGCATCGCCTGCGGGCTTGGTGACATCAGGGGTCATCGGCTTCGGTGCTGCCGGATCGGCGGGAGCCGCCTGCGTCGGAGCGGCGGGGTCAGCCGGCTGCGGCGCCGCCTGCGAGAATGCCGCCGGTGCGAAAGCCGTGGCAAACAGTGCGCCAGCGGCAACGGTCGTCAAGAGTTTGCGTGTCATTTCGAACCTACCTTCAGTTCCTAGAGTGGTCGCTGACGCGGCAATTTCTGTGTCATTGCCGCGCCGGTTCGAAAGGAAAATGACTGGTGGGCCGATTGGTTCCGGTTGAAAACACGGAAAATTTCTCGATTTTCAAGGAACATTTATCGGGCAACCGCTACCAGAACGAGAAAAGGCGCCCCCAGTCTGGAGCGCCTCTGATTGTTACGGGCAAGCTGTCTTCAGATCACGTAGACCGGATCGAACACCCCTTTGACCTCGATGCCGAGTTCGAGCAGCGCGCCGGCGCTCGGCTGCGCAGAACGTGCATCTTCGTCGAGGCCCTCCCAGGCGGTCGTCACCGCCAGCCGGTCGGCATTGACGCCGATGAAGGCAGGGCAGGAGGGCTGGACGGCAGGCACCTTGTAGCGCGAGATGCGCAACCCGTCGGGATTGTAACGGTCGACGACGCCAGCACCCCAGCGCGAATTCCAGATATAACCATCGGCATCGACCACCGAGCCGTCGATGTCGCCGGGCTCGTTGGCGCTGTCGACCAGCACGATCGGCTCGCCCGAGGGCATGCCGGTGTTCGGATCGACCATGACGCGCATCAGCCGGTTGAGGCGGGAATCCGTGTAATAGCCGATCGTGCCGTCCGGCGAGAAGCAGATCGAATTCGGGATGCTGATGCCATTGAAGATCTTCGTCACCTTGCCGCCAGCGACATGATAGATGGCGCCGGCCTGGCTTTCCGCCCGCTTGCTCATCGTGCCGATCCAGAGTGCACCGGAAGGATGGGTGCGGCCGTCGTTCGAACGGTTCTCCGGCCTGTCGTTTTCGAGCGCAGCGTAGAAGGTGAGATTGCCGCTGGCGACATCGCGGACGAAAAGCCCTTCCTCCGTCGCGATCAGCTGCCGTCCGGCGTCGATACGGGCAAGCACGCTCGCCATGGCAGGCAATGGATGCACCTTTTTCGCGCCTGTGGAAAGATTGAGCTCGTGCAGTTCCTTGCCGAGAATGTTGAACCACCAGACAGTGTCGCTGTCCGGATCATAGGTCGGACCTTCGCCGAGAACGGAATTGGTGTTGCAAAGGGTCTTGCCCTTGAACTCGTAGATATCGGTCATACGCTCACGCTCCCAATGGCTGCATCATAGGCGTAAATGGTCGCCTTGGCGCGCTCGGCAACCTCTGATGCGGTCATTCCCGGCTTGTAGAGGCTGGTGCCGAGCCCGAAGGCGAAGATGCCGGCCTTGGTATAATCGCCGAAATTCTTGTCCGACACGCCGCCGACGGCGGCAATCGTCAGTTCCGACGGCAGGATCGCCCGGATCGCGGTGATGCCGGAAGGGCCAAGCACGCTTGCCGGAAAGAATTTGAGACCGGTGGCGCCGGCCCGCGCTGCGGCGAGCGCCTCCGTCGGCGTAAAGACGCCCGGCATCGTCACCATGCCGTATTGCCGCGCCCGGATGATCACCTCGGGCTCGACATTCGGCGTGACGAGCAGCGTGCCGCCGGCCGCATGCAGGCTGTCGACCGCCTCGACCGTCAGCACCGTGCCAGCGCCGATCAGCACCTCGGCCGGCGCCATCTTGGCGGCGATCTCGATCGATTTGAACGGCTCCGGCGAATTGAGCGGGATCTCGATCGCCGTCAGGCCATTGTCGATCAGGGCGCCGACCACGCTTTCGGTTTCGTCGGGACGGATGCCGCGGAGGATGGCGATCAGCGGGCGCTTCATGTCGGGGAAGGGGATACGGTTCATCGTGTCGGCTTTCTCAATTCGGCCAGATGGCTTCGGCGGCGGCCGAAAGCCCGCGGCGCACGGCGGCGTCCGCATCGATGGCGGTGAAGGGAAGGAAGAGTGTTTTGAAGGCCTGTTCGTAGAGCGCCTGCAGGCGCCCGGAGGCGACCAGGGTGATGCCTGAGTTGGCCGCATCCTGCAGCGCGCCGGCGATTTCAAGGCCGATCAGCGTGCCGGAGAGTCGGGCTTGCGCGGCGGCGGCCGAGATCCCGTGCAGGAGCTGGCCCGAGCGGGCGGTAAAGAGCAGGTTGGAGGCAAGCGCGGGCCGCGCGAAAGCGGCCGAGACCGCCGCCTCGAAGGCTGCCGCATCGGCCGGCTGCTCTTCGGCGCCGGCAACCGCATGCGAAAGGATCGTGTGTTTGCTGATGACGTCGAAAAGTTCGCCGGTCATGAAGGTCGAAAAACCGGTGACCTTGCCGTCGCCCACATGCACCCACTTCGAATGGGTGCCGGGCATGCAGACCGCCTGGGCGCCCGAGCTTGCGCTGCCGAGCGCGCCGAGAAGCTGGGTTTCCTCGCCGCGCATGACGTCGGGTGTCGCCATATCCCGCTGGGCAAGCCCCGGCAGAATGCGGATGTCGCGGCTTTCTCCAGGCACGGAGACCGCCGCAGTCAGGATCGAGGCGAGCGGGGCCGGCACGTCGATATAACCGGCCTCGACCCAGCCCTGCCGTGCGCCGGCCATGCCGCAGACGATCACCGGAAGGCTCTCAGGCGCCTCGACGGCGGCGAGGTGGCCTGATAGCACGGCGGAAAAGCCGGTTTTTGCTGCACTCGTCATGCCTTCGCCGCTGCGGCGCTCGGCAAGCACGCTGCCGTCCCTGCCGATCAGCCACAGCCGAAAGCTGCTGGTGCCCCAGTCCACCGCGACATAAGCGGGATTAGCCATTACAGAATGCCTCCATCGACAATCAGGGACTGGGCGGTCATTCCAGCCGCGCAGTCGGATGCAAGAAACAGGCAGGGACCGACGATCGCGTCGGGCTTGAGCGCGACTTTCAGGCACTGCTGCTCGACCGAGCGCGCGATGCTCTCTTCGGTCAGCCAAAGCTGCATCTGCCGTTCGGTGACGACCATGCCGGGCAGAATGCAGTTGACCCGGATATTCTCCGGCCCGAGCCTGCCGGCCATGCTCTTCGTCAGCCCGACGACTGCAGCCTTCGCCGCCGCATAGGCGGGAAAACCGCCCATGTTCAGTTTGAAGGCGATCGACGACATATTGATGATCGCCCCGCCGCCGGCCGCCCGCATCGACGGCGCTGCTGCCTGGGAGGTGAAGAACACATGCCGCAGGTTGACCGCTTGGTTGTTGTCCCAATAGGCCTCGGTCACCGCGTCGAAATCATGACGGTCGTCCCAGGCGGCATTGTTAACGAGCACCCGGATCGGCCCCGAGCTCGCAACGACGGTATCGACGGTGCGCCGGATCGCCTCGATGTCGCGCAGGTCGGCATGGTGAAAGGAGACCGGATGCGTTGTCTCCCCCGATAGCCTTTCGGCAAGCGCGCGGCCGGCGGTCTCGGCGATGTCAATGAAGGAGACCTTGGCGCCCTGGCGCGCGAAGCCTTCGACGATTGCAGCGCCGATGCCCGATCCGCCGCCGGTCACCAGCACGGTTCGGTCTCTGAACTCCGAAAATTGTGCCGGCATCGCAGTCGCCTTTTGCTATTCTAAGACGTTCCATTATTTGGAACTATATTTGACTATATGGAATTATCGAATTATGCTGGCCTTGCTGTCAAGGGCGGACGAGATGATGAATTCAAATAGCGAAAGCATGGCGCAGACCCGCGAGACCGGCACGCTCGGCAAACTGATGGTTCTGCTCGATCTCGTCACCCATGCCGATGCGCCACTGCGTTTCACCGATATCCTGGCCCTTGCCGGCCAGCCGCGCGGCACCTTGCATCGCCAGCTGAGCCATCTGGTGGAGGAAGGCCTGCTTGAACTTGATGGCGAGGGGCGTTATGCGCCGGGCCTGCGCCTGCTCGATTTTGCCGCACGCGGCTGGGCGCGTAACGAATTCCGCCTGATTGCCGAGCCGCACCTTGCCGATCTGCAGCAGGCGACTGGCGAGACGGTGCATCTGGGTGTTTTGAGGGGCCAGTCGATCATCTATCTCGACAAGGTCGACGGCCGTCAGCCGGTGCGCATGTATTCGCAGATCGGCAATGCCTCGCCCTGTTACTGCACCGGTGTCGGCAAGGCGGCCCTGTCGCTGCTGCCGGCCGATTTCCTCGCCGATCTTCTCGCCGGCCTGAACTTCACCCGCTTTACCGCCTCGACCCATCTCTCGGCCGAATCGCTGCTTGCCGAAATCCACGAGATCGGTGACCAGGGCTATGCCTTCGACCGTGAGGAGCATGAGGCGGGCATTCGCTGTGTCGCCGCCCCCTATGGTCGCAGGATCGGAGCTTTATCGGTGGCATTTCAATTACCGGGCCGGCCTATCGTTTGTCGATGGAACTTCTGCGCCAATGGGCCGTTCCAGTTCAGCTGGCAGCTGGAAGGATCATGGAAGACATGCGCATCCGGCTCGGCCCGCGCCGCTAAACGCGATCAGACAGCATGCTTATGATGAGGGCGATATTGAGATTTGCCGGCGAATCACGACAACTGCAAATAGTCCGAGAAATCGACAACCACTCACCGGCCGAACGCCTCTATGCGGTGGCCGATTCCACGTGATCCAATCATTGATCGTTATTCTCCGAGGCAATCGAACCGGCCGTTGTGCCGAAGATGAAGAAATGTGATGGCACCCTTGTCGCAAATATCCCAGGAAGACGACGACTACATCAAGGAAATAGCCGGCCTGAAAACCCAGTTCGATATTTTCCGGTTCCTGAAACGCGTGACGAAAGCCTATCGCAGCCGTGCCTTCTTGGTTCTCAACCTGCCGCCGGTCACCTCCCTGGATATCCAGGGCAGCACCGTCATCACCAGCTGGCCGGCCGAGCTTCTGGCGCTCTATGACCAGGAGGGACTGCTGGTCAACAGCCCGGTTCTAAGGCGGCTCAGAACATCGGCGCGGCCCTTCTTCTACGACATGTCGCGCGAGAACTGGTCGCGGGACGATGGCAAGTCCATGCTCGTCGCCTCGCTGTTCGAACGTTTCGGGATGATGCGCGGCGCCTATTTCCCGACGCATGAGCCATCCGGTGTGCGCGGCGCCGTCTCTTTTGCCGGCGACCGCGAGCCGTTCAGCCCGGCCGAGATGCGAGAACTCTGCTATATCTCCATCCATGTCTATGACAGGCTCGCCGAGATCCGTAACCTCGATACTCGCATCACCGACACGCTGACCGACCGGGAAGTCGATTGCCTCAACTGGACGGCCGCCGGCAAGACCAGTGCTGAAATCGCCGAAATCCTCACCCTCTCCGAGCACACGGTCAATCATTACCTCAACCGTGCCACCAAGAAGCTCGACACGGTCAACCGCACCCAGGCGGTGGCCAAGGCGCTGCGGATCGGTCTGATCAAATAAGGTGCAAAAGGCACGGCCGGTGTTCGCCAGGCGCCCAGCGCGTGGGCATATGCCGGCCGCTTGTGGCCGTGCTCACGCCGCGTATGTGCCATTTGCGCCGATTTTCCGTCTGGCACGCTTTCTGCTTCTCTTTTGCCAGAGGCCCAGAGGGGACTTGGACCAGCGCCAGGAAATGGCGCGGCCGCACACCACTGCCCGACGCCGATGCCGCTTTTCCCGAGCCTTCAGTGTCGGCAGCGGTTGTTGCGTTTTGGCACCGCCGCTTGCGCAGCTGCGCGTGGTTTGGCCTTCCCGCTTCATTTTTCGCTGGCCTTTTTGTCGGCTTGCTCTAGTTCGCCCCGGATTGCGCCGGTTCTCGGGGAGACCGTTGCGGCCATCAGGGCGAAAGCCCGGCGGACTTGATGGCCGCAACGGATTGCCCATTCTCGCCGGTGCTTTTTGCCAGCCGGCAAATCGATTTTCCCGCCGATGATTTTGTTTGGCGAAGGCGTCCGTCTCCACTATCTGTGATCGAGAAGCAGCAGTGAGGGTGGAATGACCGACGTCACCAAGGAACAGGTTCTCGAAACGCTGAAGACCGTGCGTGGACCGGATCTCGAGCACGATATCGTCGAGCTCGGCATGGTTTCCGATGTCTTCATCTCCGATGGCAAGGTTTATTTCTCCATCACCGTTCCGGCCGATCGCGCCAAGGAGCTGGAGCCGATGCGGCTCGCCGCCGAGCGCGTCGTCAAGGCAATGCCTGATGTCAAGGGCGCGCTCGTCGCACTGACTGCAGACAAGAAAGCGGCCGCCGCCGCTCCGGCTGCCCGCCCGGCGCCGAACCCGCCGCACGGCCATGCCGGCCACGATCATCAACATGATCACCAACATAGGCACGGGGGCCACGCCCATGCCCCGCAACAGTCGCCGCCGCGGGCCGGCAAGATCGGCGTTCCCGGCATTGGCGCCATCATCGCCGTCGCCTCGGGCAAGGGAGGGGTCGGCAAGTCGACCACCGCCGTCAACCTGGCGCTCGGCCTGCTCGCCAACGGTTTGCGCGTCGGCATTCTCGACGCCGACATCTATGGCCCCTCGATGCCGCGGCTGTTGAAGATATCCGGCCGTCCGACCCAGATTGATGGCCGCATCATCAATCCGATGGAGAATTACGGCCTCAAGGTCATGTCGATGGGCTTCCTCGTTGACGAGGAGACGGCGATGATCTGGCGCGGTCCGATGGTCCAGTCGGCGCTCCTGCAGATGCTGCGCGAAGTCGCCTGGGGCGAGCTCGACGTGCTCGTCGTCGACATGCCCCCCGGCACCGGCGACGCGCAATTGACCATGGCCCAGCAGGTGCCGCTTGCCGGCGCCGTTATCGTCTCAACGCCGCAGGATCTCGCCCTGATCGATGCGCGCAAGGGCCTCAACATGTTCCGTAAGGTCGAAGTGCCGGTGCTCGGTATCGTCGAGAATATGAGCTATTTCATCGCGCCGGATACCGGCACCCGCTACGATATCTTCGGTCATGGCGGCGCTCGCAAGGAGGCCGAACGCATCGGTGTGCCCTTCCTCGGCGAAGTGCCGTTGACGATGAATATTCGCGAGACCTCCGACGCCGGCACGCCGCTTGTCGCCTCCGAGCCGAACGGCGTCGTCGCCGGCATCTATCGCGGCATCGCTACCAAGGTCTGGGAGCAGCTCGGCGGCCAGACCCAGCGTCCCGCCCCGACGATCGTCTTCGAATAAGCGCTGTCATCGGCAGCAGTGCGGCCGTTCCGAGCGACGCTCCCAGCGGCCGAATCGTGACCCTCAGCGCCCCAAATTGTGGGGGAAACGTGGTGAAAAGCCGCGCTTCACGGAAGATGTCTTGATTATTTCACGGCTTTGCTGCATATGCCGCGGCGCCATGATGGCGTTTGCTGCAGATGCTCAATGACGGTAGTCTTCGTTTTCGAAGGGTCGCCTCGCCTGCAAGTTCGGAGTTGTCTTGTCGATCGAAGGATTGGTAACTGCGATGCGGTGGAGCACAACGCGCATGCCGGCCTTTGAGGTTGCATGCAGCCGGAGTCGTATGAACTTTCCTGATCCGTTTCTGCTTCGACCCTGGACCGGCGACCCTTGCGTTGCCGCGTTGGCGGCCGCATGGAAAGGCTGCCGGTGATCACCGCTTACTGTTCCAATTGCAGGTCGGTCGAGATCCGCGATCTGTCGCATCCGGCATCCTTCCCTGAGGATGTCGTCTGGATCGACATGATCGAGCCGAGCCGCGACGAGGAACTCTATGTCGAGAAGGTTCTCGGCATCGAGGTTCCGACCCGGGACGACCTCAAGGATATCGAGCCCTCCGCCCGTCTCTATGTCGAAAACGACGCCGTTTTCATGACAGCCTCGCTTCTGTGGAAGGCGGAGACCGACGCGCCGACGCTGACCGATGTCGCCTTCATCCTGGCCGGAAACCGGCTGGTCACCATCCGCTACGCCCATCCCAAATCCTTTGCGCTGTTCATCGCCGCCCTTCACCGCCTGCCGGAAAACTGGCGTAGCGGCGCCGCCCTTCTCGCCAAGCTGCTGGAGACGATCGTCGACCGCACCGCCGAGATCCTCGAGGTCTCCGTCTCGCGCCTCGACATCTTGTCGATGCATGTCTTCGGCGACCGGGCGAAGAAGACGCGCAAGCCCTCCAATTACCTCGAGGAGAAGCTGCGCGATATCGCCGGCTATCACCGGATGATCAGCAAGGTGCGCGACAGCCTCGGTTCGCTATCCCGCTTGCTGACCTTCTTTCACGCGATCCCGGCGCTCCAGCAGGACCGCGAGACGAAGGAACTCTGCCGCACCCTCTCGCGCGATATCCAGTCGCTGTCGGAGCACGCCGCCTTCGTTGCAGGCAACATCACCTTCCTGCTCGACGCTTCACTCGGCCTGATCAACATCGAGCAGAATTCGATCATCAAGATCTTTTCGATTGCCTCGGTGGTGTTCTTGCCGCCGACATTGGTCGCCTCCATCTATGGTATGAATTTTCAGGTCATGCCGGAGCTGGCCTGGGCCGCGGGTTATCCCTATTCGCTGGCCCTGATGGTGATATCAGCCGTCATCCCCTTTTTCTTTTTCCGCTGGAAAGGCTGGCTCTGAGGAGCCTGTTACAACTTCATGTCCGAAGAGAGCCATCCGAACAGATCCCAGATGACGCCGAAAAAGCTATTCTATCTCGCGCTCGGTTCCGTCGGCGTCGTCTATGGCGATATCGGCACCAGCCCGCTCTATGCCTTTCGCGAGGCATTGAAGCCCGTGGCCCATGACGGCCTCACCCGTTTCGAGGTGATCAGCCTGATCTCGCTGATGATCTGGGCGCTGACGATCATCGTCACCATCAAATATGTGCTGTTTTTGCTGCGCGCCGACAACGAGGGCGAGGGCGGCACGCTGTCGCTGCTTGCTCTTCTGATGAAGACCGCCAACGGCCATGCCGCCATGCTGATGCTGCTCGGCCTGATGGGGGCGGCCCTCTTCCTCGGCGACGCGATGATCACGCCGGCGCTGTCGGTGCTCTCGGCCGTCGAGGGCCTGAAGCTCGTCACGCCGCGGCTTTCGGAATATATCGTGCCGATCTCGGTGGTAATCCTGGCGCTGCTCTTCGTCGTGCAATCGCGCGGCACCGGTGCCGTCGCCAGGTTCTTCGGCCCGATCACCGCCGTGTGGTTCCTTGTCATGGCTGCCGCCGGCGTTTCCCATATCTCCGACGATTTCGGCATTCTCGCCGCCTTCAATCCCTATTATGCCGTCAGCTTCCTGCTGCATGAGGGCTTTTACGGCGTCGTCGTGCTCGGCGCCGTCTTCCTGACGGTGACGGGTGCCGAGGCGCTCTACGCCGATCTCGGCCATTTCGGCCGGCGTCCGATCCAGTGGGCCTGGTTCGCGCTGGTGTTTCCGGCGCTGACGTTGAACTATCTCGGGCAGGGCGCTCTCGTCCTCGGCAAGCCGGAGACGATGTCCGATCCCTTCTATCTGATGTTTCCGCAATGGGCGCTGCTGCCGGTCGTCATCCTGGCGACCGCCGCGACGATCATCGCCAGCCAGGCGGTCATCACAGGCGCGTTCTCGATGGTGCGCCAGGGCATCAACCTCGGCTTCCTGCCGCGCATGGAAATCCTCTTCACGTCGGAAACCAATACCGGGCAGATCTTCGTGCCTTCGGTCAATGCCGTGCTGTTCATCGGCGTCATCTTCCTGGTGCTGAGTTTCAAGACCTCGGACGCACTGGCGACCGCCTATGGCATCTCCGTCACCGGTGCCATGGTCGTCACCTCGATCATGGCTTTCGAATTCGTTCGCGCCCGCTGGAACTGGTCGCTTCCGGTGGCGGTGATCGCGCTCGCGCCACTGGTCGTGCTCGAACTGATCTTCCTCGGCGCCAACCTTTTGAAGATCCACGACGGCGGTTATATCCCGATCCTGATCGCCACCGCCTTTACC
Organism: Rhizobium sp. F40D2; assembly: GCF_051810745.2. NCBI lineage: Bacteria > Pseudomonadati > Pseudomonadota > Alphaproteobacteria > Hyphomicrobiales > Rhizobiaceae > Rhizobium > Rhizobium sp. F40D2. Next base: position 602,341 of record NZ_CM131436.1, on the reverse strand, counting down.
GTCATCATGTGGACCTGGCGCCGCGGCACCGCGATCCTGATGGAAAAGACCCGCCACACCGATATTCCGCTCCCCTCCTTCGTCAGTTCGATCGAGCGCAAGAGCGAACATTCGCCGGCCCAGGTTCCAGGCACCGCGATCTTCCTGACCAGCGACCCGGAATCGGCCCCCGCCGCCTTGCTGCACAATCTCAAGCACAATCATGTGCTCCACGACCGCAACGTCATCCTGACGATCCGCACCGTCAACAAGCCCCGTGTGCCCAGTCACGACCGCTATAAGGTCGAGCAGATTTCCGAGCGCTTCTCCCGGGTCGAACTGCTGTTCGGTTTCATGGAATCCCAAAACGTCTCGCAGGCCCTGGCGACGCTGCGCAAGACCGGGCTGAAGTTCGACATCATGTCGACCTCCTTCTATCTCGGCCGCCGCAAGCTGGTGCCGGACGCCAAATCCGGCATGCCCTACTGGCAAGACCGGCTTTACATCGCGCTTGCCAACGCTGCCGCCAACCCCTCGGACTACTTCCGCCTGCCGGCCAACCGCGTGGTGGAACTGGGGTCGCACGTTATTATTTGATGGCTGGAAAGAAGGGTGCGGACACACCCCAACGCGAAATTACCAGCCACATTAGAACATGCGAAACTTCGCATAGTCACATTCCGGCACGCCCCGTTAACCCGACGTCAAGGTTAATGAGAGATTTTCGATGGAATGTTCCTGCGTTCCATGCCCGGAGTTGGTGTTGCGTCGAAAGAGCTCTTCCCGTAGCAAGCTGCGTCTTCTTCCCGAGAATTGGGTGTCGCCCGCAATCTTCGGGCTCGCCGGCTGGCTGATTTTCCCGAGCGTTGCATCCCATGCCGATCTCGCCGCCATGCTGGCCGGTCTCGATCGGGAGGGGGAGAACTGGCGCATGGTGCTGACCAATTCGCCAGCCGGCTCGATCCATCAGGCCGAACTTGCCTTTTCCGATCCGGCGGTGACAGGCTCGATTTCGTCAGGCGCCGGCATGGTGCTTCCCGATGGCCGCAAGGTCGCTTTCACCGCCAAGAAAAAGGCCACGAGGACACGCCAGATGAAGATCGCGTCAACCGCGGCGCCAAGAAAGGCCGCGTCGTCGCCGTCGAGAGGATGCAGCCGCCGAAGGATTTTTCCGCCGGCTCGATCCTGGAGCGCACCAGAATGCTCTTCACCCCGAGCTTCGATCTCAGGGAGAGGTCGGCTTTCGTCAAGCCGAAGATCCAGGGCAAGGAAATCGAGATCGCCACTTCTTTCTATAGGAAGCAACCGGTGGTGACCGATAAGGGCGTGCCGGCAATGCTCGCAAGCCTCGTCACCAGCGACAAGGCCGACGTTCTGGCCACCGCCTATGGACCGGCGACACCCGACTATTCCCGCCAATCGCCATTCGATTCCATTCTGACCGAGAAGGACAGCGGCCGTTTCGTCCCGGAGATCGGCCCGCACGACCATGCCTGGGCCGCCAGCATATTGGCGCCGAGCGTCTTTTCCGCCCGCGAGCAACAGTGCCTTGCCTCAGGCATCTATTTCGAGGCGCGGGGTGAATCGGTGAAGGGGCAGGCGGCCGTCGCCCAGGTCATCCTCAACCGCGTCCGCAACCCGTCCTATCCGAAAACCATCTGCGGCGTCGTCTACCAGAACGAAGATTGGCGCAACCGCTGCCAGTTTTCCTTCGCCTGCGACAGCATCAAGGACAGGGTGAACTCGGAATATCACTGGCGGATGGCCCGCGATGTGGCGATGGCGGTGACATCAGGCAAGATCTGGCTGCCGCAGGTGGGCTCGGCGACGCATTACCATGCCGTCTATGTCAGACCGAAATGGGCAAAGACCATGGAAAAGGTCGGCCGCATCGGTCTTCACGTCTTCTATCGCACCTATGGCGGCGGCTGGAGCTGAGATAAATCGCTCGGGCAAGCCGATTTGCCGGGCTTAAAAGCGGATTCTTTCCATCGAATTTAAGAGATCGTAGCAGAAACGACCTATCTATCTGATTTAACGAAGTAATTTTATGGCTGGACAGAAGCTGCCTACGCCTTGACTATACCAATCCCTAAAACTATGTTGCGCGCGACTTCAGAACGGGCCGGAAGGGTTTCAACCTTCGCGTCCGGGGTCCGAATGACCGGGGTAGCGGGAGTGCGGGCGACGGGCAGGCGAGGAGAGATCCATGGCGGATGACCGCGAGGAAAGTCTTGAGAAGCGCCGTGCGCAACTGGAAGCGAAACTCGCGACCAAGCGCGTCGAGGCGAAAGTGGATGAGGCAAGCGAAGCCCGTGCCGAGGTAAGCCGCAAAGGTTATGCCCAGGCGATGAAGCTTTCCAGCGAGTTCATTTCCGCGATCGTCGTCGGTGCCGTTCTTGGCTATGTCTTCGACCGTTTTGTTGGCACGGCGCCTTGGGGAATGATTGTTCTTCTGCTTCTCGGATTCTGTGCCGGCGTTCTGAACGTGCTGCGTTCTGCGGGGGTGGTTGCCCATCCCCTGGGCGACAAAGACGACAAGAAATGAGGACCGGTTCCCGGTCCAGTGCAATGACCCCGCGTCCTGCGGGCCAAAGAGAGAGAACAAGCGGTGTCTAACGATCCGACTCATCAGTTCCTGATCCAGAAGATTGTGCCGATCGAAATCGGCGGAATTGATTTTTCGTTCACCAATGCATCGCTCTTCATGGCCGCTTCCGCTGCCGTTGCCGTCGGTTTTCTCTATTTCGCCACCTCGAACCGCGCCATCGTGCCGGGCCGTTCGCAGTCGGTCGCGGAAATGTCCTATGAATTCATCGCCAACATGCTGAAGGAAGGCGCCGGCAAGCAGGGAATGAAATTCTTCCCGCTGGTCTTCTCGCTCTTCATGTTCGTGCTGACGGCAGATCTGCTCGGCATGTTCCCGTATTTCTTCACGGTCACGAGCCAGATCATCGTTACCTTCGCCCTTGCTTTGCTCGTCATCGGCACCGTCGTCGTCTACGGTTTTTATAAGCATGGCTTCGGCTTCCTCAATCTCTTCGTGCCGCACGGCGTGCCGGGCGCGCTGCTGCCGCTGGTGGTGGCGATCGAAATCATCTCCTTCCTGTCGCGTCCGATTTCACTCTCGGTTCGTCTTTTCGCCAACATGCTCGCCGGTCACATTACCCTCAAGGTGTTCGCAGGCTTCGTCGCCTCGCTCGGAACCCTGGGTGCTCTCGGCATCGGCGGCGCCGTCCTTCCCCTCATCATGACCGTCGCCCTGACCGGTCTCGAGTTCCTCGTCGCCTTCCTCCAGGCTTACGTCTTTGCGGTGCTGACTTGCATGTACCTCAACGACGCAATCCATCCCGGCGGGCACTAAGGATAACGACATCGACGTCTCAGGGCGTCAGTCATTCGCCGCAACAACCATTTCAAAGGAGTTCAACATGGAAGCGGAAGCAGCAAAGTACATCGGTGCAGGCCTGGCTTGCTTTGGTATGGCCGGTACGGCTCTCGGCCTCGGCAATATTTTCGGCAGCTACCTCTCCGGCGCACTGCGCAATCCGTCTGCCGCTGACAGCCAGTTCGGCCGTCTGGTATTCGGCTTCGCCGTTACGGAAGCTCTGGGCATCTTCTCGCTGCTCATCGCTCTCCTCCTCCTCTTCGCCGTCTGATATCGGCGAATAGATGGATCACGGCCTGCCACCGCAAGCCGTGATCCTTTGCATTTGCAGTCCACCTGGAGGTGAGAATGTTTTTTGTGACCCCGGCTTACGCTGAAGAAGCACCGGCGGCAGCGACGGGTACGGATGCGCATGCCGCTCCGGCCGCAGGCGAGGTCCATACCGAGACTGGTGTTGCCGGCGGCGAACACGCCCGTGGCCCCTTCCCGCCTTTCGATTCGACGACCTTCGCGTCCCAGTTGCTCTGGCTGGTGATAACGTTCGGCGTCTTCTATTTGCTCATGCAAAAGGTCATCGCGCCGCGCATCGGGGCGATCCTCGATCAGCGTCATACGCGCATTTCCCAGGATCTGGAAGAAGCGGGCCGCCTGAAGGCGGAAGCCGACGCTGCTGTTCAGACCTATGAAGGTGAACTGGCTGCTGCCCGCGCCAAATCCAACGCGATCGGCTCCGCCGCACGCGACGCCGCCAAGGCCAAGGCCGAAGAGGATCGCCGCGCTGTCGAGGCGAGCCTGTCTGAAAAGATCAAGGCTGCCGAGCTCCGCATCGGCGAAATCAAGGCGAAGGCTTTCGCCGACGTCGGTACCATTGCCGAGGAAACCGCGGCTGCCGTGGTCGATCAGCTGATCGGCGGCACCGTTGCAAAGGTCGATGTCGCCGCTGCGGTTGCGGCCGCCAAGAAAGAGGCTTGATCGATGGAATTTGCCTTAGACGCCACTTTCTTCGCCTTTGTCGGCCTCGTCCTCTTCCTGGCGCTGGTCGTTTACCTGAAGGTTCCGGGCATGATGGCACGGTCGCTCGACGACCGCGCCGATCAGATCTGCAACGAATTGGCCGAAGCCAAGCGCCTGCGCGAGGAGGCTCAGCACCTGCTCGCCGAATACCAGCGCAAGCGCAAGGAAGCCGAAGCCGAAGCGGCCCACATCGTTGCCGCCGCTGAGCGCGAAGCCGAAATGCTGACCGCCGAAGCAAAGAAGAAGACTGAAGAATTCGTCGCCAACCGCACGGCGGTTTCCGAGCAGAAGATCAAGCAGGCCGAGGCCGAAGCGATGAAGGCGGTCCGTTCCGCCGCCGTCGATCTCGCAATCGCGGCTGCCGAAACGGTGCTCGCCAAGCAGGCCGACGCCAAGGTCCAGTCCGAGCTCTTCGGCAATGCCGTCGGCCAGGTCAAGACACGGCTCAACTGAGCGGTATCGAATGGAATAGGAAAAGGCCGGGCATGTCCCGGCCTTTTGTCTTTGGTGAATACTCAATCTCGGTTCGAGGGCATGCCGCTCCCTCTCGATTCCCTCTTCTCCCCTCGGGGAGAAGGTGCCCGTAGGGCGGATGAGGGGGCCGGGAATGCCGGTCTTTCCGAATAAAACCGATGCGGGCTTCGACCGTTGCGGCCTTGTATCGACTGTTTCAGGGCGGTGGCGCGCGGCGTTAGCGCTGGCGTGGCGGATAGGTTTTCCGTGAGGACGTGCCGTGCAGCCCCCTCATCCGCCTGCCGGCACCTTCTCCCCGCCGGGGAGAAGAGGGTATGCCGCGGCCTCTCTTTTCCACGCGCCTCTTTCGGTGCTCGTCCGGCTTCTCATTGCCTGGTTTTCTTTGGGCGACCTATTCCGAGATCAGCTCGTCCATCTCAGGACCATCCTCGACCTTCCGCAGCGGCCTAAAACTCATTCGGTGCAGGGAGCAGGGGCCGAGCCTTTCAATGCCAGCGCGGTGCTGCGCCGTGCCGTAGCCTACATGGGCGGCAAAGCCGTAGTCCGGAAATACGTGATGGGCCCGCGCCATCATCCGGTCGCGTGTCACCTTGGCGACGATCGAGGCGGCGGCGATCGAGACCGAGCGGGCATCGCCCTTGACCACCGCCTGTCCGGGGCAATCGAGGCCCGGCGGCACGTCGAGCCCGTCGGTCAGCACGTAGCTTGCCGGGATGGCGAGGCTGCAGATGGCGCGGCGCATGGCGTCGAGGCTCGCCTTGCGGATATCGGTCTCGTCGATGCGCGTCGAGCTGGAGGAGGCGATGGAGACGGTGGCGGTCGCCAGGATCTGCACGAACAGCTCCTCGCGCCGTTGCGCCGAAAGCTGCTTGGAGTCGTTCAGCCCCTCCGGGATGCGCTTCGGGTCGAGGATGACGGCGGCGGCGACGACCGGCCCCGCCAGCGGCCCGCGGCCTGCCTCATCGGCGCCGGCAACCGGCCAGTGGCCGGCCTTGCGGGCTTTGAGCTCCAGCCGGAAGTCCGGCACCAGAGGGACCGCTTGGAACAGCTGGGGAGAATCGGGTGGCGTGCGAGGTTTCATGCGGCTGAACCTCGCACGCCAACCCGATTGCCCGCAAGTCCCCGATCAGGGCGGCGGTCGGGGACCGGGTCCGGCGGGTGGTGGCGGTCAGGACCATCCGCGGGAATTGCGCTCGGGCTCGAAAACAGGGCGGTTTTCCGATGGGCCGATGCGCAAGCTTGAAGCAATTCCAGGAAAAGTGCGACGCGGTTTTCCGTCCGGAATTGCGTATGAACAAAGCCTAGAGCAGCGACAGCTGCACGCCGCTGCCATCCGGCGGCACGAACAGGTCGTCGCGCAGCGGCATGCCGCGCCGCGTCAGGCCGAAACGCCTGGCGGCCATTTCAAAGCGCCGGGCGATCTGCCAGGCATAGGGACCGGCGCCCTTCATGCGCTTGCCGAATTCGGCATCGTAATCCTTGCCGCCGCGCATCGAGCGCACCAGCGACATCACATGCCGGTAACGATCGGGATAATGCTGCAACAGCCAGTCGCGGAAGAGCGGGCTGACCTCGAGCGGCAGTCTCAGGATCACATAACTCGCCTCGGCGGCACCGGCAGCCTTGGCCGATTCGAGGATGCGCTCCAGCTCGTGATCGTTCAGTGCCGGAATGAGCGGGGCGGCCATCACCGCCGTCTGGATGCCTGCTTCCGACAGCGTGTGAATGGTCTCCAGCCGGCGCGGCGGCGTGGCGGCGCGCGGCTCCATCGTCCGGGCAAGCTTGCGGTCGAGCGTGGTTATGGAGATACCGACGCGCACTAGGTTCTTCGCTGCCATCTCCTGCAGAATGTCGAGATCCCGCAGGATCATCGCCGACTTGGTGACAATCGATACCGGGTGGTTCGCCTTGTTCAAGACCTCGAGAATACCGCGCATGATGCGCCATTCCTTTTCGATCGGCTGATAGGGGTCGGTATTGGTGCCGATCGCGATCGCCCGCACCTTATAGCCCGGCTTGGCAAGTTCCCGCTCCAGCAGCTTTGCCGCATCCGGCTTGGCGAAGAGCTTCGTCTCGAAATCGAGCCCGGCCGAAAGCCCCATATAGGCGTGCGTCGGCCGGGCGAAACAATAGATGCAGCCATGCTCACAGCCGCGATAGGGGTTGATCGAGCGGTCGAAGCCAATGTCAGGCGATTCATTGCGGGTGATGGCCGTTCGCGGCTTCTCGATCTGCACGTCGGTCTTGAACGGCGGCAGCTCTTCCAGCGTCTGCCAGCCGTCATCGAAGGTCTCACGCTGCAGCGCCTCGAACCTGCCTGTCGGATTCAGTCCCGCCCCGCGCCCACGGCGCCGGTCGACCTCGATCCGCAGCCCGGAGGACACGATCATCGCATCGGCAATATCTGCCGTATTGGCAGGCGCGAATGCGGCCTGCCCTGCCAGGGACTGCTCTCTCATCGGATTCTCCCGCGGCAAAAGCCATCGCTTCCGCCCGTTTTGATGATTAAATTCCTATCCGCAAAATAAGAACAATGCAAGAACAAAATGCGGAAAACGCCGCTGGCAAAAATTTGTGCGGCGCATTATGAATGGGCAATGTTGACGGTTATTCTCGAATGTCAGGATCAGGAAACTGAGCTGGCCCAGACTTTATCGGTGTTGGTGGCAGGCGCGGTGGAGGGGCTCGTCAGCGATGTGGTCGTGCTCGATCATGGCTCGCGCGACGGCACCTCGCGGGTCGCCGACGCCGCCGGCTGCCGCCTTTATTCGCAATGGGATATCAAGGACATCGTCCGCTCCGCCCGCGGCGAATGGCTGCTCTTCGTCGAGCCCGGCGCACGGCCTCAGGGCGGCTGGATCGACGAGATCGCCGAATATATGGCGCTGAACAAGCTGCCGGCGCGCTTCACCGCCTCGCGCGGCTACCGGCGCCCGTTTTTCCAGCGCCTCGGCCGCGCCGTGCCGCCGCTGGAGCTCGGTTTGCTGATGCCAAAGAGCGAGGCGCTCGCCGCCGCAAAGAGCGGCATGCGGCTGGCCGAATTCGTCAAGGGCCGGAAGCGTCGCAAACTCGCCAGCGAACTGATCCCGGCCTGGGTGGTGCGCGCTTCGCGGTAGGACACGAGAAGCTGCCCCTCACCCTAACCCTCTCCCCGTAAACGGGGCGAGGGGACTTGCCCTGCGAGAGGTTTGCGAGGGACGGAGAGGTTGCGGCTATTCCCCTTCGCCCCGTTTACGGGGAGAAGGTGGCGGCAGCCGGATGAGGGGCAGCAAGCAGTGATCACGCGCCCACCATCGCACAAAGATGGCGCCCAATCGGATTTTGCGCTATAATTCTTTAATGGCGCCGTCGAAGCGCCTCGCTTCGCAACGGATGGCCATGAATGCCGGTGGACGGCAGAACAGGTCGGCGACAATCTCCTCTTCTGCCGGGTTTCACGCGGAAGGAGGTGCGTCATGGTACGCAATATGGTCTGCGGCCTGCTGGCCGTCATATTGCCGACATTGGTGATCGCGCATCCGCATTCGGCAGCATCGCAGACGATGCTCAGTTGCGCAGGCCGATCCGAGGTCGTCAATTTCCTGGACAAGAACTTCGCTGAAAAACTGACAGCGGTCGGACTGGTCAACGAGAACGCCGTTCTCGAGGTCTATGCCGCCGAAAGCGGCACCTGGACGCTCGTCGTCACGGATGTTCACGGCATAAGCTGCATCCTGCTGTCGGGTGACAACTGGGAAACGATGCCCGCTCTGCCGGGCTTTGCCACGTAGCGAGCCGGGTTAGGCAGCCTATGTCGTCGCGCCGCGTTTCAGGTGTTCGTCCAGACGCGGCATGATCTCGACGAAATTGCACGGCATGCTGCGGTAGTCGAGTTGTGCTTTCAAAATACCGTCCCAGGCATCCCGGCAGGCGCCGGGCGAACCCGGCAGCGCAAAGATGAAAGTGGCGTTGGCAACGCCCGCCGTGGCGCGAGACTGGATCGTCGCCGTGCCGATCTTGTCGTAGGAGATGCGGTGGAAGACGGCGGAAAAGCCGTCCATGCGCTTTTCGAACAAAGGCTCCAGCGCTTCGGGCGTCACGTCGCGGCCGGTAAAGCCGGTGCCGCCAGTGGTGATGACGACATCGATGTCGTCCCGCTCGGTCCAGGCCTTCACTCGGGCTGCGATTTTCTCGCGATCATCCGGTACGATCGCCCGGTCGACCAGGCGGTGGCCCGTCTCGGTGATTCTTGCCGCCAGCGTGTCGCCTGACTTGTCCGTCTCCGGCGTGCGCGTATCCGAGACGGTGAGAACCGCGATACCGACGGCGATGAAGGGCCGCTTGTCGTCCAGACCTGCCATCACTTGCCTCCCGAAACCGTTTCCGTCGCCTGGAAATACCAGTCGGGCCGCTCGCCGTGAAGAGCTGCCGCCGCTTCTTGCGCCGCTGCCATGCTCGTAAAAATCCCGAAACAGGTGGCGCCGGAGCCGGACATACGGGTCAAAAGGGCGCCCTGGGCCTGCAGCATCGCCGAGATGACCGCAATTTCAGGCACGAGTTCGCGTGCCGGCGGCTCCAGGTCATTGCGGGCGGCATCGATCACTTCCAGCCAGCCGGCACCTGCGGATAGATCGGATAGCAGGCTCAGCGCCGGATTGTTCTTTGTCGTCAGCCGGCGGAACACCTCGGGCGTCGCAACACCCTTCAGCGGATTGGCAAGCACCATGGCAAAGGCCGGCAGATCAGGCACCGCCTCGATCTCCTCGCCGATGCCGCGGGCAATCAGCGGCCGGCTGTCAAGGCACATCGGCACGTCGGCGCCGAGTTTCAGCGCGAGGCTGGCAAGCGTCTCCACCGGCAGGCTCATGCCCCAGAGCCGCATCAGCCCGCGCAGCGTCGCCGCCGCGTCGGCCGAGCCGCCGCCGATGCCGGAGGCGATCGGCAGGTTCTTTTGCAAGTGGATATGCACAGGGAAGGCGAGGGCGCCGACTGCCTCGCGCAGGAGATCGCGTGCCCGCAGCACCAGATTGGTGCCGCCGTCGCCGGCAAGCATTTCGCCGAAGCGGCCCGACAGGGTGAAGGCGTCAGCCTGCGCAGGCAGGAAGCCCAGCCGGTCGCCGCAATCGGTAAATGTCACCAGCATATCGAGAAGATGATAGCCATCTGCCCGCTGGCCCCTCACATGCAAAGCGAGGTTGATCTTCGCGCGCGCCTCTTCGGTGACGCCGAAAGCCTCGGCCAGGCCCTCTTCAGGCATGTTTGTCGCCCGTCAGGATTTCTTGTCGGCCGGCGGCGGGGTGACCGGTGCCGGATCCGGCTGCTTCTTGTCGGCCGCCTTGGCATCGTCGCTGACGGCAGGCAGGCCATTGGCAACCTTGTCCTTGATCTTCGGGATCTCGGCGGTTTCGGGCTCGGAAGCGAGCGCCCGGTTCCACTGATAGACGGCCTCGAGCTTGCGGCCGACCCGCCAGTAGGCGTCGCCGAGATGGTCGTTGATCGTCGCGTCGCCAGCCTTGATCTGGGCTGCCCGCTCCAATTCGTCGACGGCATCGTCGAAACGGTTGAGGCGGAAATAGGCCCATCCTAGCGAATCGATGATGTAGCCATCGTCGGGGCGGAGATCGACGGCCTTCTTGATCATGCCGAGACCTTCATCGAGGTTGCGGTTCATGTCGATCCAGGAATAACCGAGATAGTTCAGCACCTGCGGCTGATCCGGATTGAGCTCAAGCGCCTTGCGGAAGTTCGGTTCCGCCTGGTCCCACTTCTTCAGCCGCTCATAGGCGATGCCGCGCTGGAAGAAGACGCTCCAGTTGGCGCGTCCGGGAATAGGGCCGATCGCTTCGACCGCCTTGTCGTAATTGGCGGCCATCGCCTCGTAGTCCTTGGCGTCGGAGAGTACGCTGCCATAGGCGAGGTAGCTGCGAATATCCTTCGGGTCGGAGGTAATCAGCGCCTGCAAGTGCTTGCGCGCCTCGTCCACCTTGCCGCCCTGGGCAAGGGCAAGTCCGAGCTGCAGCTCGGAGATGCGCCGCATCGGGGAATTCTCCGGCACCTTCTTGTAGAGCGCAATGGCGCGGTCCATCTGGTTCTGCTTCTCGGCGATGCCGCCGAGCAGCACCAGCGTATCAGCGCTGTTCGGGTCGAGAGCATTTGCGGTCTGCAGGTAAAGCGAGACGATATCTTCGGCGCCGTCGCGGTTGAGCGCGCCGCCGACCGAAAACAGTACGCCGGCAGCGCCTTCTTCGGCCGTCTTGACCTGCTGCTCCTGCTTCGCGTCTTTTTCGATACTGTCGCGCAGCGCGTTCAGCGGCGCATAGTTTGGCAGCAGGTTGTCGCCGACGGAAACGGCGTCAAGCGCCTTCTGCTTATTGCCCTGTGATGCTTCGAGGCGGGCAAGCGCCATTACCGCGCGCATGAAGGTGTCGGGCGCCGTCGCCCCCCCTTCCTTGTCGAGCACGGCGTCGTTCAGGTGCTTTCGGGCCGATTTTACGTCGCCGGTGGCGATGGCGATCGCCCCGGCATTGTAATTCTGGAAGATGCGAAACCAGTCCGGCCCCTTCATCTTCTCGACCATGGCGAGCGCCTCCTTGCCGCGCCCGGCGCCGACGCGAGCCCAGGCGAGCAGCAGGTCGTTCATCATCCGGTCGAGATCGTTCGGCCCCTTATATTTCAGGATGGCCTCGGCGCTTTTATAGTCGTCGCGGCGCACGGCATCCATGCCGCGCACGATCGTGGTAATGCGCTCGACGGAAGGATCACCCTTCAGGTCGTTGGCATATTTGACGCCGTCCTTGATGTCGCCATTGAGCAGCAGCGAGATCATCAGCCGCTGGCGGATCTCGGGATTGCCGGGCTCGATCTGCAACGCCTTTTTATAGAGTTCGATCGCCGTCTCGTAGTCATGATCGACATCGGCGGTGCGCGCCGCAAGAAAGGCGCCGGAGAAGGTGGTAACGCTATCGGCATCAAAGCTATCGGTCTTCGCCACATCGCTCGGCTTGGCCGCATCCTCGGCATTCGCGCCGCCGACACCGCCCAGCGAAAGGACAGCGGCAAGCGCTGCGCTCGTAAGAAGACGGATGGCAATTCTCTGCCGCATTAGGAAACCTTTCTTCGACAGCGTCCCGACAATGGTGCCGGTCGCAAAACCAGTTGTGTTCACTGATTCATAACAGGATGGCTTTTTTGAAGCGGCGCCGCAAGAAATTCAGCCTGCGATCAAGGACGTTTGATCAATTGACGCGCTCGATGCAGAAGTCGATCACTTCCATCAGGGAGGATTTCCATACCGTATCGGGCAGTGGCGCAAGCGCGTCCCGTGCGATCGTGCCGTAATGGATCGCCCGGCCGATCGTGTCCGCGAGCGTGCCGTATTTGGTGATCAGCCCCAGCGCTTTTTCGAGGTTGGCGTCGGTGCTGTTGCTGGCTTCGATCGCATCGCGCCAGAAGGCGCGCTCGTCCTCGGTGCCGCGGCGATAGGCGAGAATGACCGGCAGGGTGATCTTGCCCTCGCGGAAATCGTCGCCGACATTCTTGCCGAGATCGGCCGCCTTGCCGCCGTAATCGAGCGCATCGTCGACCAGCTGGAAGGCGAGCCCCAGATTCATGCCGTAGGATTTCAGCGCGTTGCGGCCGGATTTGCCGGCCTCGGCGACGATCGGCCCGACTTCGGCGGCGGCGGCAAACAGCGCCGCCGTCTTGGCGCGGATGACCGAGAGATAATCATCCTCCGTCGTCTCCATGTTCTTGGCGACGGAAAGCTGCAGCACCTCGCCTTCGGCAATGATGCAGGCGGCGGAAGACAGGACGTCGAGCGCATCGAGCGAGCCGACATCGACCATCATGCGGAAGGCCTGGCCGAGCAGGAAGTCGCCGACCAAGACGCTTGCCTGGTTGCCCCAGATCATCCGCGCGGTCGATTTGCCGCGGCGCAGGTCGCTTTCGTCGACGACGTCGTCATGCAGCAGCGTTGCGGTGTGCATGAACTCGACCGAGGTGGCGAGCTTGATGTGGTTTTCGCCCCGGTAGTCGAACAGCGAGGCAGCCGCCAGCGTCAGCATCGGCCGCAGCCGCTTGCCACCTGACGAGATCAGATGGTTCGCCACTTCGGGGATCATCTGCACGTCGGAGCCGGCCTTGGACAGAATGAGCTGGTTCACCCGCTCCATGTCCGCCCTGGTGAGATCGACCAATGGCTTGATGGATGCCAGTTTGTTTTTGCTTTCTTCAAGCGGTATGACCACGCCCAACGACCCGGACTCCTGTTCATTCTTTGCATCTGACAATAGAAAGGGGCGATGGACGCGGCAAGGGGTGAATTGTCGCGCAAGGCGAAATTGGAAGGAAAACGACGGCAAATGCATGAACTTATCCGCGCCAACGACGCCGTTCTGCTCTCCTTTGCCGAGAGCTTGATGAAGGATGCCGGAATTCACTGCTTTATCGCCGATCAGGGCATGAGCGTGCTGGAAGGTTCGCTCGGCATGCTGCCGCGCCGCCTGCTGGTGGATGAGGAGATGGCCGATCAGGCCCGCCGCATCCTGATCGACGCCGGCCTCGGCGACGAATTGCGCGACAGGACGTGAGGGAGGGATGACCGGCGAGCCTGCCCAAACCATCGATGCCTTCCATCGTGGCGCCTTTCATCTGGTGCAGCCAAGCGGCAGGGGCCACCGCTCCGGCATGGATGCGATGCTGCTCGCCGCTCTTGTCGCCGACGACCGTCCGGTCCGGGTCGCAGATCTCGGCGCCGGCGCCGGTGCCGCCGGCCTCGCCGTCGCCTCGCGGCTTGCCAAGGCGGAGGTGGTGCTGTTCGAGCGCTCGGCAGAAATGGTCGATTACGCCCGCCGCAGCATCCTCCTGCCCGAAAACGCCCGTCTCGCGGCCCGCGTCGGCGTCGTCGAAGCCGACGTGACGCTGACCGCCAAGGCGCGCAACGATGCCGGCCTCATCGATGAGAGTTTCCACCACGTCATCATGAACCCGCCCTTCAACCATGTGGGCGACCGGCGCACGCCGGACGCGCTGAAGGCCGAAGCCCATGCAATGACCGACGGTCTATTCGAAAGCTGGCTCCGCACGGCTGGCGCCATCATGATCCCGGGCGGGCAATTGTCGCTGATCGCGAGACCCCAATCGATCGCCGAGATCGTTGCCGCCTGCGGCCGGCGATTTGGCGGCATCGAAATCACCGCCATCCACCCGCGCGCCGGCGAAAACGCCGTCCGTATCCTGGTGACGGCGATCAAGGGCTCGCGGGCGCGGCTGTCGTTGCGCGCGCCCTTGATCATGCACGAAGAGGGGAGCCACAAGTTCTCCCCTCTCGTCGATGATTTCAACAATGGCCGGGCGGCCTATGCCAGGCTTTAAAGCATGTCGCGCAAAAGTGTGCAGCGGTTTTGCGGCAACGACATGCGCAAAAGCAAAGAGCTAAAGCGCGAGCAGCGAATCTGAAAGATCGCGACGCGCTTTAGCCGGTGACGAAGTCGAAGAGCAGCTTGACGTTCAAGCCGGCAATCACGACCGCGATCAGATAGGCAATGCCGCTCAGCCAGCGCGGCGCCACAAGCTCGCCCATTTTGGCCTTGCTGGCGGTGAACATCACAAGCGGGAAGACGGCGAAGGAAAGCTGCAGGCTGAGCACCACCTGGGTGAGGATCAGCAGCTCGGCCGTGCCCTTATCGCCATACCAGATGGTGACGATCGCCGCCGGCACGATGGCGATGGCGCGGGTGATCAGCCGCCGTATCCAAGGCTTCAGCCGGATCTTCAGGAAACCTTCCATGACGATCTGGCCGGCAAGCGTTGCGGTCACCGTCGAGTTGAGACCGCAGCAGAGCAGCGCGATGCCGAACAGCGTCGGCGCGATGGCGAGCCCCAGCAGCGGCGACAGCAGCGAATAGGCGTCGCCGAGTTCGACGACATCAGTCTTCCCATGCGCATTGAAGGCGGCGGCGGCCAGGATCAGGATCGAGGCGTTGATCAGCAGCGCGAAACACAGCGCCACCGTCGAGTCGATCGTCGCAAAGGTCAGCGCCTCCTTCTTTTCGGGAACGGTGTGGCCATAGGCCCGCGTCTGGACGATGCCGGAGTGAAGGTAGAGATTGTGCGGCATGACGGTCGCGCCGAGAATGCCGAGCGCCAGATAGAGCATTTCCGGATTGGTGACGATCTCCGTGGTCGGGAAGAAGCCGGTGACGACGGCGCCCCATTGCGGGTCGGCAAGCAGGATCTGCACGCCGAAGCAGATCGCGATGACGCCGAGCAGGGCGATGATGAAGGCTTCCACCCAGCGGAAACCGAGCTTCTGCAGGAAGAGAATGACGAAGACGTCGAGCGCGGTGATCAGCACGCCGAGTTCAAGCGGGATGCCCATCAGCAAGTTGAGGCCGATCGCCGTGCCGATCACCTCGGCGATATCGGTGGCGATGATGGCGACCTCGGCAAAGGCCCAGAGCGGCACCGAAACATATCTGGGGAAGGCGTCGCGGCAGGCCTGCGCCAGGTCGCGACCGGAGGCGATCGCCAGACGCGCGCAGAGCGATTGCAGCACGATCGCCATCAGGTTGGAAAGCAGCGCGACGGTCAGCAACGCATAGCCGAATTTCGAGCCGCCGGCGAGCGAAGTCGCCCAGTTGCCGGGATCCATGTAACCGACGGCGACCATGTAGCCGGGTCCGGCAAAAGCCGCCGCCCGCCGCCACCTTGAGCTGTGACGCCCGGTTCCGACGGTGCGGTAGACATCCGACAGCGACGCCTCGCCGCGTTCGTGCCGCCAGCCGCGGTTTGCATTCGGATTCAGGACGTCCATGCGATTTCCACCTATTAGTCGTGAGTGGCACTATGACGAATTAGAATGATAATGCAAGTCATTCGCAACAAGAAAATCAATCCGGTGTTTTCAGGCCCGATGTTTTCGAGAACGCGGCCATTGCGTTTGTCGTTCCAGCGCATACATGGTTGCCGATCGTCATTGACGTGATCGTGCGACCCGAAAGCGAAGGATTAGAGATGGCCGGATTTTGGAGAAAGCTGCTGCCGAAACGGTTCCGCAAGGACGGCCTCACCATCCCCGTCGTCAGATTGCAGGGGCCGATCGTCAGCGGCGGCGGCCCGTTTCGGCCGGCGCTCAATCTCGCCAACGTCGCTCCTGTTCTGGAAAAAGCCTTCGCCATGAAGGACGCGCCGGCGGTTGCGATAACAATCAATTCGCCGGGCGGCTCGCCCGTCCAGTCCCGCCTGATCTTCACCCGCATTCGCGAACTCGCCCGCGAGAAGCAGAAGAAGGTCCTGGTTTTCGTCGAGGATGTCGCCGCCTCCGGCGGTTATATGATCGCGCTCGCCGGCGACGAGATCATTGCTGACGCCACCTCGATCGTCGGCTCGATCGGCGTCGTCTCCGGCGGTTTCGGCTTTCCCGAGCTCCTGAAGAAGATCGGCGTCGAGCGCCGTGTCTATACGGCCGGCGAAAACAAGGTGATCCTCGATCCGTTCCAGCCGGAAAAGGAAAAGGACATCGAATATCTGAAGAGCCTGCAGCTCGAAATCCACCAGGTCTTCATCTCGATGGTGCGCGAACGCCGCGCCGGCAAGCTGAGGGACGATGCGACAGTCTTCTCAGGCCTGTTCTGGAGCGGCACCCGCGGCCTCGAACTCGGCCTCGTCGACGGCCTCGGCGACATGCGCCAGGAATTGAAGCGGCGCTACGGCCAGAAGACCAAGCTGGAGCTCGTCGCCGCCGGCCGCGGCCTGTTTGGCCGCCGTGTTCCCGGCGTGTCGCCGGTCTCGCTCGAAAGTGCTGCATCCGGTCTCGCGACAGGGCTTGTCGAAGCGGCGGAAGAAAGAGCATTGTGGAGCCGCTTCGGGCTTTGAGGGGAGCAAGAGAGGGAAATGGCGCAGCTTATCACCATCCTGGTCCTGGTGTTCTCAGCCTGGTGGCTCTACCGCCGCTTCGTCTCCGACGCTCGCAAGCTCGCGGAAAAATCACGCCGCGCCGAAAGGGAACGCCAGACCGGCGCAATCGGCACCCTGATCAAGGATCCTGTCACCGGCGAATACCGGCTGAAGCGGGATGAGGAATAGGGCGTCGCTAGCTGCCCCTCATCCGCCTGCCGGCACCTTCTCCCCGCATGCGGGGCGAAGGGGACAAGCCGCGAGCTCTCCATCCCCACCGACCTCTCTCGGGGCACGTCCCCTCTCCCCGCGCGCGCGGAGAGGGCTAGGGTGAGGGGCAGGCGACAGGGTAGCGTCTCTCGACATGCCCCCCGCAAAACCCTTGACCCCTGACGCCCTCCATGGCACCTGTCGCGCCGATAATCCCCACGCAATCGGTGCCGTGTCATGTCAGCTATCCCAGACCATATGAACCCGAAGCGCTCCTTCCAGGCGCTGATCCTGACCCTGCATAGCTACTGGGCGGACAAGGGTTGCGCGGTGCTGCAGCCTTACGACATGGAAGTCGGCGCCGGCACCTTTCACCCGGCCACGACGCTGCGTGCGCTCGGCCCCAAGCCGTGGAAGGCTGCATATGTTCAGCCGTCGCGTCGTCCGTCCGACGGCCGCTACGGCGAGAACCCGAACCGCCTGCAGCATTATTACCAGTACCAGGTGATCTTGAAGCCGAACCCGCCCAATCTGCAGGAGCTCTATCTCGGCTCGCTGGCGGCGATCGGCCTCGATCCGCTGCTGCACGACATCCGTTTCGTCGAGGACGACTGGGAAAGCCCGACGCTCGGCGCCTGGGGCCTCGGCTGGGAATGCTGGTGCGACGGCATGGAAGTCTCGCAGTTCACCTATTTCCAGCAGGTCTGCGGCATCGAATGCGCGCCCGTCGCCGGCGAGCTGACCTATGGCCTCGAACGCCTCGCCATGTATGTCCAGGGCGTCGACAATGTCTACGACCTGAATTTCAACGGCCGCGAGGGCGACGAGAAGATCAGCTATGGCGACGTCTTCCTGCAGGCCGAGCAGGAATATTCGCGCCACAATTTCGAATTCGCCAATACCGAGATGCTGCATCGCCACTTCGTCGATGCCGAAAAGGAATGCCGGGCGCTGCTCGATGCCGGCGCGCCCGCCGACAACGCCAACCAGCGCCTGCACAAATGCGTCTTCCCGGCCTATGACCAGTGCATCAAGGCCAGCCACGTCTTCAACCTGCTCGACGCCCGCGGCGTTATCTCGGTCACCGAGCGCCAGAGCTATATCCTGCGCGTGCGCACACTGGCCAAGGCCTGCGGCGAAGCCTTCCTGCTGACCGACGCCGGCGGCGTCAATCTGGGCAAAGAGGCGGCATGACACAAAAGCCTGCCAGCCGTATCGTCCATATCAACGGCTGGCCAGGCACCGGGAAGCTGACCGTCGGCCGTTTGCTGGCGAAACGGCTCGGCGCCCGGCTCATTGACAATCACATGCTCCTCAATCCAGCCGAAGCTCTTTTCGCCCGCAGCAACCCTCTGCATGCATCACTGCGTGGGCAGGTCCGGCGGGCGGTTTTCGACCACGCCGTGCGCGCCGATCCGGCTGAAAGCTTCGTCTTTACCGATGCTTTTTCGGATGACGAGCAAGATAGTGCGATGTTCTCCTGGTATCTCGATCTGGCCGTCGCCAGAGCTGCGGATCTGGTCGCAGTTCTCCTCGATTGCGCGCCGGAGGAAAATGCCAGGCGCCTTATCTCTCCCGGCCGATCCGAGGCGCTCAAGCTGACGGATACGGCGAGGCTGCAACAGCTTCGGGCAAACTATAAACTGCTGCGCGGATTAGGTGAACACACAGTCGAAATTGATACAACGGACCTTTCGCCGGAGCAGACGGCGGCCCGAATTCTCGCGTATATCGGTGTTTGACGACAGCCGGGAATCCTGCGTAATTTGCACCAACTTTACTTCGCTGCAGGGGAATCGCGATGTATATTGCGCTTGGCGCCATCGTTTTGGTCGCACTCTATGTCGTCTTCATCTACAACGGCCTTGTTCGCTCCCGGCAGATGGCTGAAGAAGCCTGGTCGGGCATCGATGTGCAGCTCAAGCGCCGTGCCGATCTGATCCCGAACCTGATCGAGACGGTCAAGGGCTATGCGGCCCATGAAAAGTCGACGCTCGAAGAGGTGGTTGCGCTCCGCAACAAGGCGCAGGCGGTGCCATCAGGCGATGTTGCCGGCAGGGCGCAGGCGGAAGGGCTGCTCGGGCAGGCGCTGGGCCGGGTCATCGCGCTCGCCGAAGCCTATCCCGATCTCAAGGCCAACCAGAATTTTGCCGAGCTGCAGGCCTCGCTCGAAACCATGGAAGGCGAGCTGCAGATGGCGCGGCGCTATTACAATGGTGCGGCGCGCGACCTGAACGTCAAGGTCGAAAGCTTTCCCTCCAATCTCGTCGCCGGTCAGTTCGGTTTTGCCAAGCGGGAATACTTTGAAATCACCAACGAGGCCGATCGCGCCGTCCCCAGCGTCAAATTCTGACGATCCGGCATTTTGCCTTTGCGAAAAAGCGATTAAGAGCAGGGGCAGACTGCGGCCGATCGGCTCGCCCATGGACGGAATAAACAGCATGACACGCACAGCCAGACTCACGATCATCCCGCCGGGCAAGCCGCTTTCGGGCCGCGCCATGCCGCCGGGTTCGAAGTCGATCACTAATCGCGTGCTGCTGCTCGCCGGCCTTGCCAAGGGCACGAGCCGGCTGACGGGCGCGCTGAAGAGCGACGATACGCGGTATATGGCCGATGCTCTCAGGGCGATGGGTGTGCAGATCGACGAGCCCGATGACACGACTTTCGTGGTGACAGGCAGCGGTAAGCTTCTTCCGCCGAAAGCACCGCTCTTTCTCGGCAATGCCGGCACGGCGACGCGCTTTCTGACGGCTGCGGTGGCCTCGGTCGAAGGCACGGTTGTCGTGGATGGCGACGAGCACATGCGCAAACGGCCGATCGGCCCGCTGGTCGCAGCACTCAAGTCACTTGGATTGGATGCTGAGGCGCCGACCGGCTGCCCGCCAGTGACCGTGCACGGCAATGGGCACTTTGCTTCGGGCCGCGTCGAGATCGATGCCGGTCTGTCGAGCCAGTATGTTTCGGCCCTTCTGATGGCTGCTCCGCTTGCCAAGCAGGGCGCCAATGCGCCTGTGACCGTTGCGCTTGCCGGCGCCGATATCGGCGCCCGCGGTTATGTCGATCTCACCCTTGCCGCCATGGAGGCCTTCGGCGCCGAGGTGAAACAGCTCGATGCCGCGACCTGGCGTGTCAAGCCGACCGGCTACACCGCAGCCGACTTCGTCATCGAGCCGGATGCGTCTGCCGCGACCTACCTCTGGGCGGCCGAAGTACTGACCGGCGGCAAGATCGACCTTGGTGTGCCGAACGACGCCTTCACTCAGCCGGATGCCAAGGCCTATGAGACGATCGCCCAATTCCCGCACCTGCCAGGTGAAATCGACGGCTCGCAGATGCAGGACGCCATTCCGACCATCGCCGTGCTCGCCGCCTTCAACGAAACGCCGGTTCGCTTCGTCGGAATCGCCAACCTGCGCGTCAAGGAATGTGATCGCATCCGCGCGCTTTCCACCGGGCTCAACAACATCCGCGAAGGCTTGGCCGTCGAGGAGGGTGACGATTTGATCGTCCATTCCGATCCTGATCTCGTCGGCCAACATTTGCCGGCCGAGATCGACAGCTTCGCCGATCATCGCATCGCCATGAGCTTCGCGCTCGCCGGCCTGAAGATCGACGGCATCACCATTCTCGATCCCGATTGCGTCGGCAAGACCTTCCCCGCCTATTGGCGGACGCTCGCCGCGCTCGGGGTGACATATCAGGACAAGGATTGAGGAGACGCAGCCGAGGCTGCCGGCGGGGAGACAGGGATGGGGCGTCGGGTTTTCGGATTTTGTTTTGCTCTGCTCTTGATGCTTGCCGCCCCGGCGGCCTTCGCCGCCGAGGTCATCGACAATTTTGCCTCCGCCATCCAGCTGGAAAAGAGCGGCGCGATGACGGTGACGGAAACGATCACCGTCAATGCCGAGGGCAACCGGATCAATCACGGTATCTTCCGTGACTTCCCGCTCTATTTCACCGACGCCGAAGGCCGTCGCCGCAGCGTCGATTTCGATATGGTGTCGGTCACCCGCGATGGCGAAGAAGAGCCTTGGCACACGGAATCGATTGCGGGCGGCATCCGCATCTATGCCGGTTCCGCCGACGTAACAGTGACGCCGGGCCGTCACCGCTACGTCTTCACTTACAAGACCAACCGCCAGATCCGCTATTTCGACGATCATGACGAACTCTACTGGAATGTCACCGGCAATGGCTGGATCTTCCCGATCCGCTCGGCCGCGGCAACGGTGACGCTGCCACCGGGTGTTAGCGCGACGCAGACGATCTTCTTTACCGGCCCTCAAGGCGCAACGGGAAAGAACGCCCGCGTCAGCGAGACCGGGGCCGGCCTTGTCTTTGCCACCACTGCGCCGCTCGATGCCAACGAAGGGCTGACTTTCGCAGTCCGCATGCCGAAGGGTTCCATCGATCCGCCGAGCGCGGACATGGAAAGCACATGGTGGCTCAAGGACAACCGCAATTATTTCATCGGCTTCGGCGGCTTGATACTGGTCTTCGCTTATTATCTCAGATCTTGGCTGAAGGTCGGCCGCGATCCCGCCCGCGGCGTCGTCGTGCCGCGCTGGGACGCGCCTGACGGCATCTCGCCGGCGCTGGTCAACTACATCGACAATAAAGGCTTTTCCGGTGGGGGCTGGACGGCGCTTGCTTCAACCGCGCTCAATCTTGCGGTGCGCGGTTACGTCAAGCTCGAAGACCTGAAGAATTCGATCGTCATCCGCGGCACCGGCAAACCGCTCGGCCGAGAGAAATTCCAGGCCGGCGAGGCCGAATTGCTGAGGGTCGCCGGCGGCGCCGGCGCGATGCTGACGATCGACAAGGCCAATGGCGAGCGGGTCAAATCCGTCGGCCAGAGCTTCCGTTCGGCGATCGAGAAAGAGCATCGCGGCAAATATTACAATTCCAACCTGGCTTATACCGCAGGCGGCATCGCGCTCAGCGCCGCTGCCCTTGTGGCGCTGTTCGTCTTCGGCTCGCTGCAGCCGGACACGATCGCGCTGATGCTGGTCCCGACCGCCATCTCGGTTTTCGTTGCCGTCTCCGTCGCCGGTTTTATGAAGTCGATGCATCGCGGCAACTCGCTGTTTGGCAAGGTCATCGCCATCATCGCCACGGCGATCAGCGTTTTCGTCGGCATCAGCATTCTTGCCGTCGTCATCCTGGCGCTTGCTTCCTCGCTGGTGGAACTGCACGAAACGCCGATGCTCTTTGCCGTCGGCGGCATCGTGCTGCTTAACATCCTCTATTTCTTCATCATGGGCGCGCCGACCCCGCTTGGCGCCCGGATGATGGACGGCATAGACGGCCTGCGCCAATATCTGACCCTGGCCGAAAAAGACCGGATGAACACGGCAGGCGCGCCCGAAATGTCGCCGCAGCATTTCGAGACCCTGCTGCCCTACGCCGTGGCGCTCGGTGTTGAGAAGCCCTGGTCGCGCACCTTCGAGACCTGGCTTGCAGCCGCCGCGGCCGGTGCGGCCGCCGCCTATGCGCCCACCTGGTATTCCGGCAATTTCAATAGCGGCAGTTTCGCCGACCGTGTCGGCGGCTTTTCCTCATCGATGGCCTCGACCATCGCCTCGACCATACCCTCGCCGCCGCCGTCGAGTTCGTCCTCCGGCTTTTCCGGCGGCGGTTCGTCCGGCGGCGGTGGCGGAGGCGGGGGAGGCGGGGGCTGGTAAGCTTTCCCGCTTGACCTTTCGCCCCTTGGCCCTTAACCGCCAGAGGCAAAAGGAAAGGGTGGCGCATGAAGGTTCTGTTGATCGGATCGGGCGGACGCGAGCATGCGCTCGCCTGGAAGCTGGCGCAATCGCCGTTGATGACGGAATTCTACGCCGCGCCCGGCAATCCCGGCATTGGCGAACACGCCGTGCTCGTGCCCATCAACATCGAGGATCATGAAGCGGTCGCCGCCTTCTGTAAGGACAAGGCGATCGATTTCGTCGTCGTCGGCCCCGAGGCGCCGCTGGTGGCCGGCCTTGCCGACCGGTTGCGCGCTGATGGCCTGACGGTCTTCGGACCCTCGGCAGCCGCCGCCCAGCTCGAGGGCTCCAAGGGCTTCACCAAGGATATCTGCGCCCGCTACGGCATTCCCACAGGCGCCTATCAGCGCTTCAACAATGCGCCGAAGGCCAAAGCCTATATTCGCGATCAGGGCGCGCCGATCGTCGTCAAGGCCGACGGTCTTGCCGCCGGCAAGGGCGTGACGGTGGCGATGACGCTGGATGAAGCCTTGGCCGCCGTCGACGACTGTTTCGAAGGCGCCTTTGGCGCTGCCGGCGCCGAAGTCGTCGTCGAAGCCTATCTCGACGGCGAGGAGGCGAGCTTCTTCTGCCTCTGCGACGGAAGGAATGCGCTGCCGCTCGCAACCGCCCAGGATCACAAGCGGGTGGGCGAGGGCGATACCGGCGTCAACACCGGCGGCATGGGTGCCTATTCGCCGGCGCCTGTCATGACCGCCGAGATGGTCGAGCGCACCATGAAGGAGATCATCGAACCGACGATCCGCGGCATGGCCGAGAGCGGCCATCCGTTCTCCGGGGTGTTTTTCGCCGGGCTGATGATCACCAGCAAGGGGCCGGAGCTGATCGAATACAATGTCCGCTTCGGCGATCCCGAATGCCAGGTGATGATGATGCGGCTGAAGAGCGATCTGCTGCCGCTGCTGCTCGCCACCGCCAACGGCACGCTCGATCAGGTGCGTGCCGAATGGAGCGACGATCCGGCCCTGACGGTGGTCATGGCCTCGAAGGGCTATCCCGCCGCCTACGAGAAAAACACGCCGATCCTCTCCCTGCCGGAGGCAGGCGAGGGCGAGAAGGTGTTTCATGCCGGTACGGGTCTGAAGGACGGCGCGCTGGTTGCGACCGGCGGCCGTGTACTGAACGTGACGGCGTCAGGCGGCACGGTCGCTGAAGCCAAGGACCGCGCCTACGCGCTTCTCGACCGGGTCAGGTGGGAAAACGGCTTCTGCCGGCGCGACATCGGCTGGCGGGCGATCGAGCGCGAAACAGGCGCGGACACAGTATAAACCGCCGCGTTCTTTAAATTTTTACCCTTTCCCCTGACGGGATGGAAACAAAGCTGCGCTATACCGCTCTCATAGTGAGACGGAGGTGCGTTGATGCGTCAGATTTTCCTCGGTGCGGCAATCCTGCTGATGGCAGGTTCGGCGATGGCTTCCTCGATCGAGGTGGTCGGCAAGACCGCGCCGCCGGCTGAAGGCAGCATCGTCACCGAAAGCTGTGCCGCTTGCCCGCCGCTCCAGGCCGAACTCATCAAGAAGGACTATACTGTGCCGGAGCTGAAGCCCGGTGTCCTCCAGGCGAGCGAAGTCCGCGATGTCGGCGGCGAAAAGAAGATCTATCGCACCGAAGGCTGGATGGGCGGCTCGCCCGTCGTTTTCGTCAGCAAGGCGACCCCGGAAGCAATGATCGCCGCCGCGCCTTCAGCCCCATCCGCGGATGGCATCGACATGAGCGCGACGACCGCAGCCGTCATCGGCGGAGATGCCAAGCCTGTTGTGGCCGGCATGGCGGAACAACCGGCAGCCTTGAACGTTTCCCAATTCAAGCTGCGCTTCTGAAGCAATTTCAGCAAACGCAAGAAAAAGTTCCCTGCCCCTGCCCGATCAAGGTTTCGATCGCTTGGGGTTCCACCTCAGGTGGACCGAATGCACCCTCGAAGAGAAGCGAGGGTGCATTCTCTTTCGTGCCTGATGCCGAGAGCAGATTGCGGAAACATCTGAATAACTTCAAACAATAAGGCCCAGCTATTGGTAAAAATCCGGCGGGTTTGCTTCGCGCGCGAGACCCCTGGAATTTTAGGGAAATTCGCGTCATTTGTAATAAAATTAAAGCTTTCTTATCGGGTGAGCCTCAATTGTTCCTCGCCGGTCGCAGCATGTTGTTTCAGCAGCGGTAGATGCGTCGCCGCTTTGGCGCGCTCGCACAGGCGGTAGGAAGCCGCACCGGAATGCACTCACCGTTCCCGTTGCGAGGCGTCATGAAAAATCTGAAAATATCGAAGCAGCTCATATTGCTGGTCGTCGGCCTGATGATCGCCTTTGCGGTCGCCACGTCCCTGCAAATCCGCTCCTCGGTCGATGCGATCTACAAGGAGCGTTATGACATGCTCCGCGCCGAGGTTCAGTCGGCGGTCTCAGTTCTCAAACTTTACCAGGCCAAGGTCACCGCGGGCGAAATGACGCTCGAGGACGCCCAGAAGCAGGCCTATGCCACCGTCAATGGAATGAAATACGATCCGGACGGCTATTTCTTCGGCTATAGCTACGACATCAAGATGATGTTCCACTACGACGCCTCGAAAGTCGGGCAGAACCTGAAGGGGCAGGCGGACAGCAAGGGCAAGCTCTACCGCGAAGAGTTGGTCAAGCTCGGACAGCAGGGCGGTGGTCTCGTCGAATATTATTCCACCAGCAAACCGGGCCAGCCGGTCGGCGACTATCGCAAAACGGCCTATGGCCAGGCCTTCGATCCCTGGAAGGTCGTCGTCGTCAGCGGCGTCTATATGGACGATCTCGACGCCCAGATAAACGGCACGATCCTGACCGCCCTGTCCGGCAGCATCGTTCTGTTCTTCCTTGCCATGGCCGCCGCCTACTTCGTCATTCGCGGCATCTCCGGTCCTCTCAACAATGTCCACGCCGCTTTGAAGGCCGTGGCTGAAGAAGACGTTTCTATCGCCATCCCGCATACGGCCATGAACAACGAGGTCGGCATGATGGCGACGGCGACGCTGGCGCTGCAGGAAAAGATCCGGGAACGCCATGCAATGTCGGATCGCGAGGCGGCCCAGCAGCTGGTGCTGGAAAGCGAGCGCGAAAACAATCAGCGGCAGCAGCAGGACGAGACGGCGCTCCAGGCCCGTGTAGTGGCGACGATCGGCCAGGCGCTGGAGCTGATTGCCCGCGGCGATCTCACCGTGCGCTGCGCCGATCTCGGCCAGAAATATGCCGCCCTGCGCGACAACTTCAACGATGCGCTGTCGCATCTCGAAGCCGCCATGGCCAAGGTCAGCGCCAAGGGCACCGATATCGGCACCAGCAAGGAAGAAATCCGCCGCGCCTCCAACGAGCTGTCGCAGCGCACCGAGCGCCAGGCGGCGAGCCTCGAGGAAGCCTCGGCAGCCCTTGACGAACTCACCGTCGCCGTCCGCCAGACGGCCGATGGCGCCCATGAGGCGAGCAAGCGCGTCCACTCCGTCAGCACCGAAGCCACCCACAGCGATGCGATCGTCGGCCAGGCGATCGAGGCGATGAGCGGCATCGAGAAGTCATCGTCGGAGATCACCAAGATCATCGGCGTCATCGACGAGATCGCCTTCCAGACTAACCTCTTGGCGCTGAATGCCGGCGTCGAGGCGGCCCGCGCCGGTGATTCCGGCAAGGGCTTTGCGGTCGTCGCCCAGGAAGTGCGCGAACTCGCCCAGCGCTCCGCCGCCGCAGCCAAGGAGATCAAGGACCAGATCGCCCGCTCCTCCAGCCAGGTCGACCACGGCGTCCGCCTGGTCGGCGAGGCCGGCGAGGCGCTGAAGCGCATCTCCGATCAGATCAAGGCCGCCAACGAGATCGTCGCCAAGATCGCCCACAGTGCCTCTGAGCAGGACACGACGCTGCGCTCGATCTCATCGTCGATGAACCAGCTCGACGCCGCCACCCAGCAGAACGCCGCCATGGCCGAGGAAACCACGGCCTCGGCCGAAACGCTCGCCAGTGATACCGACGAGCTGCTCAACCTCATCCGCGGCTTCCGCGTCAGCGTTGCTGCGCCGGCCCTGCATCAGGGGCGCCGCGCCGCCTAAACGGTGCGGCGAGTTCCATCACCAGAGCCTGTGCGGCCGCCGGTTTCCGGCGGCCGTGCTGTTTGGGACGTACTTTGGTGTTCGGACTGCCAAGGCGACCGCGGCGTAACAAATTCGAGCGAGGTGCTTGCGTCATGGATACTCGGGTCAAGCCCGAGTATGACGGAGAGTGGGGCACACGATGGGCAGGAGGCGAGACCTCCGTAGGAATTTCAGCAAAATGCGGGAGCGGTTTTGCCTGGGGATTGCGTAAAAAGGCGGCAAATAAAATCAGCGCCCTTCGCTATTTGCCACCGAAGCTCCCACCCTCCGTCGTCCTCCGGCTTGACCCAGGGCTTGACCCGAGGACCCATGGCCGCAAGCGCTGAGTTCGCGTCAAAGCACCCAGCCGAAGCCGCTCTCACCCCGAAATCTTCGAGAAATCCGCCACCGTCCCCGTCGCTTCGCGGATCAGCCGCAGCAGAGCCAGGCGGTTGGCGCGGATGGCGGCGTCCTCGTCGTTGACGAGCACGTCTTCGAAGAAGCGGTCGACCGGGCCGCGCAGCTTGGAAAGGGCTGCCATCGCCGAGCGGAAATCTTCGCTGGCGACGGCATCGGCCGCTTCTTTCGATGCGCCTGAAATCGCCGCGAACAGCTCCTTCTCGGCATCGAGTTTCAGCAGCGCCGGTGAAACGGCATCGGCGATCACGGTGCCCTTCTTCTCCTCGGCGGCGAGCAGCTGTGTGGCGCGCTTGGTGCCGGCAAGCAGGTTCTTGCCATCCTCGGAGGTGATGAAGGCCGTCAGCGCTTCGACGCGGCGCGCCACCATCAACAGGTCGTCGGCATCGGCCGTCAGCACGGCGTCGATCAGATCGTGGCGAGCGCCCTGGTCGCGCAGATAGACCTTGAGGCGGTCGTGGAAGAAGGAGAGGAGGTCGAAGAAAGTCTCGGCCGGATCGCCTGCGAATGAAAACAATGCGTCGCCGCCTGTCTTGGCGAGCAGCGAAGTCCGGCTCATGATCTTCAGCAATGGCAGCCTGACATTACGCTCCAGCAGGATCCTGACGACGCCGAGGGCGGCCCGCCGCAGCGCAAAGGGGTCCTTCGAACCCGTCGGCTTTTCGCCGATCGCCCAGAAGCCGATCAGCGTGTCCAGCTTGTCGGCGAGCGCGACGGTGATCGCGACCTTGTCGGCGGGAACGCGATCGGATGGGCCTTGCGGCTTGTAATGGTCTTCGATCGCGGCGGCGACCGAGGCATTTTCGCCCTGCAGTCCCGCATACTTGCGGCCCATCAGGCCCTGCAGTTCCGGGAATTCGCCGACCGCTTCGGTGCGAAGATCGGCCTTGGCAAGCACGGCGGCGCGATCGGTGAGGGCCGCATCCGCGCCGGTGATCTTTGCCAGTTCCTCCGCCAGCGCGCGGATGCGGGCGACGCGTGCGCCCTGCGTGCCGAGCTTGGCATGGAAGGTCACGTCAAGCGCATCGAGCTTGGCCATGCGCTGGTCGAGCGGCTTCTCGAGGTCGAGAGCGAATTTTGCGGCCGACGCCGTCAGCGTCTCCAGATCCGGCAGGTCGCCCTGGTCGCGCTTCCAGAAATGCAGCGCATCCGAAAGCCGGGCCCGCACCACCTTGCCGTTGCCGTGGACGATCTCCTTGCCGCCGTCATGCGCCTGGATATTGGATACCAGAATGAACTTGTTCGACAGCGTTTCCTCGCCCTGCTTGCGGGTGACGAAGCACTTCTGGTTGGTCTTGATGGTCAGCCGGATGATCTCGGAGGGGATCGAGAGATAATCCTCCTCGAAAGAACCCATCAGCACCTGCGGCCATTCCACGAGGCCGGAAACTTCCTCCAGCAGGCCCTCGTCCTCCACCAGCTCCAGCCCATTGGCGAAGGCGATGTCGCGGGCGTCGTGCAGGATGATGTCCTTGCGCCGCTCGGCGTCGAGGATGACCTTCGCCTTTTCCAGGCTTGCCGCATAATCGTCGAAACGCCGGACGGTGATCGCCTCGGGCGCGTGGAAACGATGGCCGTAGGTGATGTTGGATGCGGTGATGCCGTCGATCTCGAAGGGGATGACGACGGTCTCTTCATGCTCCGGGCCGAAGGTGCAGACGATCGACTGCAGCGGCCGCACCCAGCGCATCGCCCCGGGCCTGGAGGACGCCTTGCCCCAGCGCATAGACTTCGGCCAGGGAAAATCGCGGATGATGCCGGGCATCACCTCGGCGACGATCTCTTCTGTCCCGCGGCCGGGCTTGGAAATGACCGCGACGTAGAAATCGCCCTTCTTCGGATCGCTGACCACCTGCGCCTCGGAGACCGACGAAAGGCCGGCGCCGCGCAAAAAGCCTTCGATCGCCTTCTCGTTGGCGTCGGTGCGCGGGCCCTTGCGCTCCTCGCGCACGTCGGCCGAGCGCGCTGTCAAGCCGTGAATGTCGAGCGCCAGCCGCCGCGGCGTCCAGTATTCGCGGGCGCCCTCGTAGGAAAGACCCGCTTCGACAAGCGCATCGGTGACGAGCTTCTTCAGGTCGCCGGCAGCCTTGCGCTGCATGCGGGCCGGAATCTCTTCGGAGCGGAGTTCGAGAAGAAGGTTTGGCATGTCGAATTTCCTTGGCCCCCGCGACAGGGGGAGGTGGCAGAGGCGCCGGGTCAAAACGTTGCTTCTGCTAGCAAAAAATGGCGTATCTGCACAACCGCAAAATCGCCGCCTTTCCGGCCTGCTTTCCTGTGGATCGGCGGCTGGTGACAAACTCCAACATTGCCTTGCCGCTTTTCGCCGCTATGGTCCCGCAACTTTCGTCGAAACAGGAAATCGCTAGGAACCCTATGGCCGCTGACCTCCGTTTTCTCGCAGCCCGCATCTCGGCCGAAATCAACGCCCGTCCCGAGCAGGCCAAAGCCGCCATCGAGCTGCTCGACGAGGGCGCCACCGTGCCCTTCATCGCACGCTACCGCAAGGAAGTGACGGGCGGGCTAGACGATACGCAGCTGCGCAATCTTGCCGAGCGGCTGGTCTATCTGCGCGAACTCGAAGCCCGGCGGGCCGCGATCGTCGAATCGATCACCGGCCAAGGCAAGATGACCGACGAACTGATGGGGAAGGTGGCCGGCGCCGAAACCAAGGCCGAACTCGAAGACCTCTACCTGCCTTATAAGCCGAAGCGGCGCACCCGCGCCGAAATCGCCCGCGAACGCGGGCTCGGCCCGCTTGCCGAGGCGATCCTTGCCGATCGCGGCCGGGAGCCGGCGGCGCTCGCCGAGGGCTTCGTCACGGCTGACGTGCCCGATGTGAAGACCGCGATCGAAGGCGCGCGCGACATCATCGCCGAAGCCATTGCCGAAAATGCCGATCTGCTCGGCAGATTGCGCGCCCATATGCGCCAGGCGTCACTCCTGAAGGCCAAGGTCGTCGACGGCAAGCAGGCGGCGGGCGAAAAATTTTCCGATTATTTCGACCATTCCGAACGCTGGGCGACCGCCCCCGGCCATCGCGCGCTCGCCATGCTGCGCGGCTGGAACGAGGAGGTGCTGACGCTGACGATCGAGGCCGACGCCGAGACCGCCTCGCCGAACAAACCGGTCGAGCGGATGATCGCCGCGGCCTATGAGATCGGCGCGAGCCGGCCCGGCGACCGCTGGCTGATGGAGGTCGCCAGCTGGACCTGGCGCGTCAAGCTTTCCATGTCGCTGTCGCTCGACCTGATGCGGGAGCTGCGCGAGAGGGCCGAAGAGGAGGCGATCCATGTCTTCGCCCGCAATCTGAAGGATCTGCTGCTGGCAGCCCCCGCCGGCTCGCGCGCCACCATGGGCCTCGATCCCGGCATCCGCACCGGCGTCAAGGTCGCCATCGTCGACGGCACCGGCAAGGTGGTTGCGACCTCGACCGTCTATCCCTTTCAGCCGAGGAACGACGTGCGCGGCGCCCAGGTCGAACTCGCATCGCTGATCCGCAAGCACAATGTCGAGCTGATCTCGATCGGCAACGGCACCGGCAGCCGCGAAACCGAAAAGCTGGTGGCCGACATGCTGGCCGAGTTGCCGGCGCCGAAGCCGACCAAGGTGATCGTCTCCGAAGCCGGCGCTTCGGTCTATTCCGCCTCGGCGACCGCAGCGGCGGAGTTTCCCGATCTCGACGTGTCGTTGCGCGGCGCCGTCTCCATTGCCCGGCGTCTGCAGGATCCTCTGGCCGAACTGGTCAAGATCGAACCGAAGTCGATCGGCGTCGGCCAGTATCAGCACGATGTCGACCAGCAGAAGCTGTCGCGTTCGCTCGATGCCGTGGTCGAAGACGCGGTGAATGCCGTCGGCGTCGATCTCAATACTGCCTCGGCGCCGCTGCTGTCCCGCGTCTCCGGCCTCGGGCCCTCGATCGCCGACGCCATCGTCCGCCACCGCGACAGCGAGGGCCGTTTCGAGACGCGCCGCGATCTGTTGAAGGTTGCCCGCCTCGGCGGCCGCACCTTCGAGCAATGCGCCGGTTTCCTGCGCATCCCCAACGGCAAGGAGCCGCTCGACGCCTCCTCCGTCCACCCGGAGGCCTATGGCGTCGCCAAAAAGATCGTTGCCGCCTGCGGCCGTGATCTGCGCGCATTGATGGGCGACAGCGCCATGCTGAAATCGGTCGATCCGCGCCAGTTCATCGACGAGAAATTCGGCCTGCCGACCGTCAGGGACATCATCTCGGAACTGGAAAAGCCCGGTCGCGACCCGCGTCCGAGCTTCAAGACCGCCACCTTCGCCGAGGGCGTCAACGAAATCTCCGACCTGAAGCCCGGCATGGTGCTGGAGGGCACGGTCACCAATGTCGCCGCCTTCGGCGCCTTCGTCGATATTGGTGTGCACCAGGATGGTCTGGTGCATGTGTCCCAGCTTGCCGATCGCTTCGTCAAGGATCCCCACGAGGTCGTCAGGGCGGGTGATGTCGTCAAAGTGCGGGTCGTCGAGGTCGATGCCAAGCGCAAGCGCATCGCTCTTTCGATGAAGCGCGACGACGGTTCCGCAGCGCCGCCGCCGCGTGGTGATTCTCGCGGAAGTCAGGGCTCGCGACCGCAGAACGAGCGCCGGCCTGCCGCTGCCAAGCCGGAGAGCCAGGGTGCTTTTGGCGCCGTGCTGGCTGAAGCGATGAAGCGAAAATAAGGATTTAGCCGGTATTTCGGCAAAAATGCAACAGTTTGCCAATGTTCTGAATGGGGTGCTAAATCCGGCGCTTGTAAGGCGAGGGAGAATTATTAAGTTGATGTGACCATCCTGTCACATTTGCGAGGCGTCCATGGCGTCGGCCTTCCTTTCGATCGTCCAGCAAATCATCCGCAAGGGTTCGTTGAAACTTACGCTTGCCAATGGCGACACCTACATGATCGGCGACGGCACCGGAGACATGGTTGCTGCCCGCCTCGCCGATCAGGAGGCCGAGGACGCCATCCGGCGCGACCCGACGATGAAGCTCGGCGAGATGTACATGCAGGGCCGGTTCATTCTCGAACAGGGCAATATCTACGATTTCCTGTCGATGGTGAAGCAGAACACCACCAACGAGATCTTCGATTTCAAGATGGCGGCGCTGCTCGTCGGGCGCATCGCCTGGCAGCAGCTGAAGAGCCGCGTGCCGGTCAATCGCAACAAGCATAATGTCGCCCATCACTACGACCTGTCGGCCAAGCTCTTCGATCTCTTCCTTGATGAGGACTGGCAATATTCCTGCGCCTATTTCGAACCGCCGGGTATCGGGCTCGACGAGGCGCAGCTCGCCAAGAAACGCCATATTGCCGCCAAGCTTCTGCTCCAGCCGAACCAGCGCATCCTGGAGATCGGCTCAGGCTGGGGCGGCATGGGCATGTACCTGACGGAGGCGACCGAAGGCGCCGAATTCACCGGCATTACGCTCAGCGAAGAGCAGCTCAAGGTTTCCCGCACCCGTGCTGAAAAGCGTGGCCTTGCCGACCGCGTGCGTTTTGAGCTGCAGGATTACCGCACCCTGACGGGCAGGAAATTCGACCGCATCGTTTCGGTCGGCATGTTCGAGCATGTCGGGATCGGCAATTACCCCAATTTCTTCCGCAAGGTGTCGGACCTGCTCGACGACAACGGCGTCATGGTGCTGCATTCGATCGGCCGCCCGAAGCCGAGTTTCGGCACCAATGCCTTCATCGAGAAGTATATTTTCCCCGGCGGTTATATCCCTTCCGTCGGGGAAGTCCTGCCGCCGCTCGAGAAGGCCGGGCTCCTGGTCAGGGACGTCGAAATCCTGCCGTTGCATTACGCCTATACGCTGCGTCACTGGCGCGAGCGCTTCGTGGCGCGCAAGGCCGAAGCGGTGGCCCTTTACGACGAGCAGTTCTTCCGCATGTGGGAATTCTACCTGGCTGGCTCGGAAATGGGTTTCCGCTGGGACGAGCTCTTCATCCTGCAGATCCAGATCGCCAAGAACCAGTTCACCGTTCCCGACAACCGCAATTACATCGCCCGCAACGAAGCCAAGCTGAAGGAATTCGAGGCGAGGCGCCCGCCGTTGGAAAAGGTGACCTTCTGAGCGGCAGCAGCCGGACGCGATGAAAGGACATGCCGATGAGCAGTGCGTTTCCCGAGATCTACCTGGTACGGCACGGCGAAACCGAGTGGAGCCTGTCCGGGCGCCATACCGGCCGCAGCGATATTCCGCTGACGGGAACCGGCGAGGCCGCCGCCAGCAAGCTCGCCGATCGGCTATCAGGTCTTTCTTTCTCCGCCGTCTGGTCGAGCCCGTCGGCGCGGGCCCGCAAAACCTGCGCGCTCGCCGGCTTCGGATCGGGCGCGGTGATCCGCGACGATCTCGCCGAGTGGGACTATGGCGCCTATGAGGGTGTCACCACCAAGGCGATCCTGGCTGAGCGCCCCGGCTGGCAGCTTTTTCGCGACGGCTGTCCGGACGGTGAAACGACCGCCGATGTCGGCGCCCGCGCAGACAGCATCATTCACGCGCTTCGCGAGGCGGCGGGTACCATCCTGATTTTCTCCAGCTCGCATTTCCTGCGTGTGCTCGCCGCCCGCTGGCTCGGCCTGCCGCCGCAAGGCGGCGCCCATTTCGTGCTCGATACCGCTTCTATCAGCGTGCTCGGTTATGAACACGACCTGACGGAGCCGGTCATTCGCCAGTGGAACCAGAGATAGGGAATCTGGAGGTCGATTTGCGGAATTCGATAGCAGATGCCATCAGCCGTGTGGCCCGCAGGGTCGGATGAGGGGGCGAAACGGCACGACTTCCATCAGCGTCCTTTGTTCACCGTGGTTAACATTGGGGTAACGACCTCGCGATAAATGTAGCCGTCGCCGCTCTCCGCGGCTTTGTTTTTGCGTTTTCTGGAGTGCGGACGTGTCTCATCGATCAGTCGTATCGATCTCTTTGGCTATTGCCCTTTTATCTCTAGGTTCAGCGGCGGCGCAGGAAAGCGGCCAGCATTTCTGGTCGGGCGACTGGTATCTGAACGTCGGCGTCGCCGGCTTCTCGGCGCCGAAATTCGAAGGCTCGTCGCACAATGAATTCAAGTTCAGCCCGTTGATTTCGGTCGGTCGCCAAGGCGCCGGCCCGCGCTTTTCCTCGCGCAACGACAACCCCTCTTTCGCCCTCATCGACAAAGGCGCCTTCCGCGCCGGCATCGTCGGCAAGTTCGTGCCGTCGCGTGACGACGGCGACGGCCATGAGCTGAAGGGCTTGAGAAAGGTCAAATGGGGGGCTGAAGCCGGCGGGTTCGTCGAAGTCTACCCGACCGATTTCCTGCGCGCCCGCGCCGAAGTCCGCCAGGGCATCCGCTCGCATGACGGTGTTGTCGCCGATCTGGCGATCGATGCCTTCACCGATATCGCGCCCGACCTGCAGCTGTCAGGCGGCCCGCGCGCCACATTTGCGACAAGGGGCTATTACGATGCCTATTACGGCGTCAGCGCCAAGCACGCCGCCGAAAGCGGCCTTGATCCTTACAAGCCGACGGCGGGCATGCAGTCTTATGGCGCCGGCGCGGCGCTGACATGGAAGGCGACCGAAAATCTCTCGGCAAGCTCTTTCCTCGAATATAAGCGGCTGGCCGGCCCCGCCGCCGACAGCAGCCTGGTGCGCGAGCGCGGCTCGAAGAACCAGGTGCTGATCGGCGTCTCGGCGACCTACAAGTTCAATTTCTCCCTGCAGTGATCCAATGCATGTCGCCCGGAAGTGTGTAGCGGTTCCGGCATAACGACATGCATCAATTCCAACGCATGTCGCCCGGAAGTGCGTAGCGGTTCCGGGATAACGACATGCATTGAGACATCCAACGCATGTCGCCCGGAAGTGTGCAGCGTTTCCGGCATAACGACATGCATGGGACAACGAGATCGCTTCTTGACCGGATCGCCGGCCGGTCGCTAGATGGCGGCATGCAAGATACCGGCGACTTCAACGATCGCGTTTCCGACGCACCTTCCGATAACTGGGTCTACCGGATCCTGCCGCCATGGCTGTGGCCCTATGCGCAGCTGGCGCGATGGGATCGGCCGATCGGCTGGCAGCTGCTGATGTGGCCGTGCTTCTGGTCGGCAACCCTTGCCGCCAATGCGGCGATCGGCGAAGGGCTCTATTCCGGCAGCCTGCTGGTGTCCCACCTTTTGCTCTATTTCATCGGCGCCGTCGCCATGCGCGGCGCCGGCTGCACCTATAACGATCTTGTCGACCACGAGATCGACATGGAAGTGGCGCGGACGCGCTCGCGTCCGCTGCCCTCCGGCCGCGTTACGCGCGCCCACGCGAAGATCTTCATCGGCCTGCAGGCCCTCGTCGGGCTTTTCGTGCTCTTGCAGTTCAACTGGTTCACGGTCTTCCTCGGCGTGCTCTCGCTCGGCATCGTGGCGCTTTATCCCTACGCCAAACGCTTCACCGACTGGCCGCAATTCTACCTGGGGCTTGCCTTCTCCTGGGGCGCGCTGATGGGCTGGGCCGGCATTTTGGGCGGCCTCTCCTTCGCCGCTGTCCTGCTTTATGCCGCCTCCGTTGCCTGGACGATCGGTTACGACACGATTTACGCCCATCAGGACAAGGAGGACGACGAGCTGATCGGCGTCCGTTCCACCGCGCGCCTGTTCGGCGACAGAACGCGGGTATGGCTGATCGGCCTCTATGGGCTGACGCTGGTGCTGATGTTTGCCGCTTTCGCGCTTGCCGGCGCCAATCTAATCGCTTTCCTGGCCCTTTTCGGTGCCGCCGGCATGTTCGCCTGGCAGATCGTCCGGCTCGATATCAATGATGCCGCCCAATGCCTGGCGCTTTTCAAGTCGAACAATCGCGTCGGCCTGATCATCTTCTTCGGCCTCTTCGTCTCGCTGCTCTTCGCCATTCCCTGAATGGAGCGATGAGCGAAACGACAAACCCGGCGCGGGCGCCGGGTTTCAAATGCGTGCGAAAACGAAGTGTCGCGAAATCGCTCAGTTACGGGCGATGATTTCCTTGCCCTCGATCTTCATGGCGACGCCGAGTTGGCCGGTGGTGCGGCGCACGAGGAAGCGCGGGCGGCGGTTGGCGAAGTAGGAATGGCGGCGGCGCGGCTTGAGATCGCTGGTGCGCAGGCCGCCGATATGGTCTTCGAGCGGCCGGGCGACGCCATCGGCCTCGACCATCAGCATCGGAATGCGGAAGGCTTCCGACCAGCCGCGCCAGTCGGCGGCGATATCGCTGAGATCATGGGCGACGAGCAGCGGAATGCAGAGTTCCGGATCGGCATGATGGAGTTCGAGCGTGACGGTAACTTCGCCGTCGCCATGGTCGATGGCGCGGGCGGCGACACCCTGGAAGACGCGCTTCGGCAGCGCAATCGAGAGCGGCAGGCCGCTGGAGGGGAGGACCTTGCGCAGGACCGCGCCGCGTTCGTCTATGGTGATATTCACGTCATCCGAACAATCATGGATGGCGTAGCTGACCTGCTGCGGAAAGCGGGACGGATCGAGGCGTAACGTCGTACCAGCCCAAGCGGGCTTCATTACGGGATTGTTCATGTCATTCTACCCTTGTCTTACCTGAGAGCCGATTTCCGGTCTTCTCCTTGGGACTTTTCGTCCTCTATGGCCGACAATAGGGGCCTGCCGTTCCGTACAGCTTAAAAATTGCGGTTAAGAAAACTTTGCGTCCTCTGATGGTTATCAAAACCGAATCCGGCAGGGTTTCCGGAAGGTGAATGCCATGCTGTGCTGAAGTGATGCATCCTGAGGTAAGGCTCAGGTAAGTTTTTCGTGGCAAAATATGCTTACCAGCAGTTCGTTCTTTTAGAGATTTTGCCGAAAAGGGCGCATTTGATGATTACGGCTTCCCTCGCTTACACGATCCTGTCGAAGGATATGACGTCGAGCCTGAACAAGGTCGCGTCGCAGGCGACGGTCAAGAAAGACGCCGAATACTACGCCGATCATATCAACAAGGTCACCTCGGTCGACGACTTCCTCGGCGATTACAAGCTCTACAGCTATGCGATGAAAGCCTATGGTCTCGAGGATATGACCTATGCCAAGGCCTTCATGAAGAAGGTGCTGGAAAGCGATCTCACCGACCCCAACAGCTACGCCAACAAGCTCTCCGATACGCGCTATCGCGAATTCGCGTCCGCTTTCAATTTCAATGCGCCCGAGAAGGACGTGCAGACGGACGCGCAGGAGGACGATCTGATCGGCCTCTACAAGCAGTCCTTTATCGATGCCGACAAGGCGACGACTGCCGAGAGCACTTATTACAGCAACAACATCGACAGCGTGACGAGCGTCGACGATCTGGTCAACAACACGAGGCTTCGCACCTATGTGCTGAAGACCTTCAACATCGATCCCACCTATGCGTCGAAGGATTTTCTGCGCCAGGTGCTGACGAGCGATCTGAGCGACCCCACGAGCTTCGTCAACACGCAGGGCGGCGACAAGTACAAGGCGCTTGCCGCCCAGTTCAGCTTCAACGCCGACGGCACGGTCACCGGGACGGCGCAGACCGCGGCGCAGAAGGCTTCGGTCATCGAAACCTACACGCTGAATTCCCAGTCGGTCATCATCGACAATTCGGTCGGTTCCGACGTTGTCTACGTCAACAAGACGGCGGCCGATTATAACCAGGCCTATTATACCGCCAAGATCGGCACGATCACCAATGTCGACGATCTGGTCGCCGACAAACGTCTGACCTCCTACATCAAGACCGCTTACAGCATGGGCGCCGATTTCACCGCGGCAGCGCTGCGCACGGTCCTGACCGATCCCGGTTATGCCCAGCTGATGGGTTTTACCAATGTCTACAACGCCTTCAACTTCAAGGCGGATGGTTCGACCTCGAGCACGGCGCGCGTCCGGACGCTCGACCAGGCAAACAAGCTGTCGTCGGCGGCATCGCAGACCGCCAACTACTATAAGGTGACCTCGCAATCGAGCGGCATCACCAATGCCGACGACCTGCTCGCCGACGCAAACATGGCGCGCTATATCAAGGATGCCTATGGTCTCGGGACCGATTTCAGCAATACCGATCTGAAGAACATCCTGACCGATTCTGCCTATGCCGCCGCGCAAGGCCATGCCGATCTCAATGCCGATTTCAACTTCCAGGCCGATGGATCGATCAACGGGTCGGTGATCCAGACGGACACGCAGCGCAAGTCGACCACCGACAAATCGGCGGCGAACGCGGCTCACTTCAACGCCATGATCGACGCAGTCACCAACGTCGACGAGATCATGTCCGATCCCGTTGCGGTCAGCTATCTTAGAACCAGCATGCAGATCGCCGACAGCGTTTCCGATGCGACGCTGAGGACCTTCCTCGTCGATCCCGCCGCCGCCAGCGCTCAGGGCTATAGCGACGTCCACGATCTCTTCAATTTCAAGACCGACGGTTCGGTCGCCACCCTCTACGCCTCGCAGACGGCCGCGCAAAGTGCAAGCACCGCCAGCAAGGCCGACAATGCTGCCGTCTATTACCAGGCGACCATCGCCGGCATCGCCAATGTCGATCAGCTGCTGGCGGACCAGAAGCTGAACAATTTCGTGCGCAACGCCTTCGGTATCCCGTCCACCGTAACCGATGTCGATCTTCGCAGCATCCTGACCGATCAGAGCGGCACCGGCACCTATGCCGACGTCGCCGCCGCGTTCAATTTCAAGGCCGATGGCTCTCTCAAGGACGGCCTGGCGGCGCAGACGGACACTCAGATCCGCAACACGAAATTTGCCGCCGGAGCGCGCACCGACGATTATTCCGCCCGGATGGCCACGATCGCCAATGTTGATGATCTCATCGCCGATCCCGCCATCACCAATTTCCTGAAGAGCACCTATAATCTGCCGCTGAATATCTCGGGCGCCGACCTGAAGAGTTACCTGACCGATGCGACGGCT
This sequence comes from Rhizobium sp. F40D2, assembly GCF_051810745.2. Classification (NCBI taxonomy): domain Bacteria; kingdom Pseudomonadati; phylum Pseudomonadota; class Alphaproteobacteria; order Hyphomicrobiales; family Rhizobiaceae; genus Rhizobium; species Rhizobium sp. F40D2. Next base: position 563,223 of record NZ_CM131436.1, on the reverse strand, counting down.
GCCTCGGCCGCCGGTTATGCCGATCTCAACGCCGATTTCAACTTCGCCGCCGATGGATCGCTGCCGGTGGTAAGCTCGGTCCAGACGGCCGATCAGGCGCAGACCACCAATGACAACTATATGGCGCGCTATGACGACGAGCGCGACGAGGCGATCGACGAGGTTGCCTCCAATTACTCGAGCATGATGGCCGAAAGTACCAGCCTGCTCGATACTGCCGAGATTAAATCCGTCAACGATTTCCTGCGCACCAATGCCACCGCCGATTTCAAGAAGAGCAATGACAATCTGCCGGATCCCTATCATGTGGCGCTGCAGGCCTTCGGCCTGACCGACCAGGACGTGCCGCGCTCGATGATGCGCAAGATCCTGACGAGCGACGCTTATGATCCGGACGGCTATATCGCCTCGCTGAAGGACGAGCGCATCACCAATCTCGCCCGCGCCTTCAATTTCGGCCCGGACGGCAAGGCCGCGTCACCCTTCCAGGCGCTGCCCGACGCGACCATGGCCAAATACGCAACCGACTACAAGGCGCATATGACCATGCTGCTGAAGGCCGGCCCGGTGAAGGACAAGGCATCGAAGGATGCGACGACCGAGGTGGATTACTTCGCCAAGGGCATGGCCAAGGTAAAGTCGCTCGACGATTTCCTCGACGACAGCCGCCTGACGGATCTGGTGCTGAAAGCCAACAATCTCGACCCGAAGGATTACGACAAGGCGACGCTGAAGAAGATCTTCACCTCCGATCCCGACGACAAGAAGAGCTACCTGAACGCCAAGGCCGATGCGCGCTTCCAGGATATCGTCGCCGCCTTCAACTTCGACAAGGACGGCAATCTCACCCGCGCCAAGATGGGCACAATCCAGAACAAGGCCGCCGAGGACCACACCCAGGAGCTCTACGTCCAGCAGACGATGGAAGCCCAGCAGGGCGAAAGCAACGATGGTGTGCGCCTGGCGCTCTATTTCAGCCGCAAAGCCCCGAGTATCACCTCGATCTATTCGATCCTCGGCGACAAGGCGCTCTATCAGGTCATCACCACAGCCTACAGCCTGCCCTCGCAGATATCGGGCATGGACGTCGCCAAACAGGCCGATCTCATCAACCGTTTCGTCAAGCTCGAGGATCTCCAGGATCCGAAGAAGGTCGACAAGCTACTACGCCGTTTCACCGCGATGTACGACGTCCAGAACAGCACCCAGCAATCACCGGCGCTGCAGATCCTGACCGGCGGCGGCACGCAGTAGTCCTGACCGTCGCCCTTATGGATCGAGGCTGACGACCTTTCCCGGATTCATGATATTGGCCGGATCGAAGGCGCGCTTGATGCGGCGCATCAGTTCGATTTCGATCGCCGGGCGGATTGCCGCAAGCTCGTCGCGCTTCAACTGGCCGATGCCATGCTCGGCCGAGATCGAGCCGCCATGCGCCAGCGCCAGTCCATGCACGATGTGGTTCATTTCGCGCCAGCGGGCGATGAAGGCAGCCTTGTCGGCGCCGACCGGCTGGGAAATATTGTAATGGATATTGCCGTCGCCCATATGGCCGAAGGCGCAGATGCGGGCTCCGGGCATTGCCGCCAGGACCGCTTCCGCTGCCTCGGCCATGAAATGCGGGATCCGCGATACCGGCACGGAAACATCGTGCTTGATCGACCCGCCTTCGGGCTTCTGGGCGTCCGACATGCTCTCGCGCATGTGCCAGATCGCCTTCTGCTGCGCCACCGATGAGGCGATCGCTGCATCGAGCACCAGTCCGGCCTCGAAACCCTGTTCGAGCACGCCGTTCATCATCCGCTCCGCCGTCTCGGCCGAATCCGAAGTAGAAATGTCGATCAGCACGTACCAGGGATAGGCCGCTTCAAGCGGATCGCGCACGCCGTCGATGTGACGGGTGGTGATTTCGACACCGAAGCGCGGCATCAGCTCGAAACCGGTGAGCGAGGTTCCGCAGAGGCTGGAGGCAAGGTTGAAGAGACCAAGCGCATCCGCCACCGAATTCAGGCCGGCGAATGCCACCTGATGGCCGAGCGGCTGGGGAAACAGCTTCAGCACCGCGCCGGTGATGATACCGAGCGTGCCTTCGGCGCCGATGAAGAGGTCGCGCAGATCGTAGCCGGTATTGTCCTTCTTCAGGCGGCGCAGGCCGTCCCAGATCTCGCCGGTCGGCAGCACCACTTCGAGGCCGAGGCAGAGCTGGCGCATATTGCCGTAGGCCAGCACCGCCGTGCCGCCGGCATTGGTGGAAAGGTTGCCGCCGATGCGGCAGGAGCCCTCGGACCCGAGCGACAGCGGAAACAGCCGCCCATGCGCTTCGGCCGCCTTCTGCACATCGGCGAGGATGGCGCCGCCGTCGGCCACCAGCACGTTCGCCACCGGATCGACATCGCGGATTCGGTTCATACGCTCGAGCGACAGGATGATGTCGGACCTGCCGGCACGCGGCGTCTGGCCGCCGACGAGCCCGGTATTGCCGGTCTGCGGCACGATTGCCGTTCCGGTCTCCGTCGCAAGCTTCATGATAGCAGAGACTTCTTCGACCGAGCCGGGTTTCAGCAGGAGAGGGGAGGAGCCATGATAGAGGCCGCGGTTTTCGATCAGGTGCGGGGCAAGATCGGCCTCGCCCCGAAGCGCATATTTGTCGCCGACGATGGCTGCGAAGCGGTCGAGACGTTCGGTGGAAATGCCGGTGCTGTTCATCGGGGTCGGTCTCCTCGGTCGATTTGATCGGGTCTGTCAGTCGCGTGGAGCCGCCGCCCGCTGCAGGCGGTCGTTGATCGCTTCGCCGAGCCCCTCTTCGGGAATGGCCGAAAAGGCGATGCTCGAAGCCCCGCTGGCATCGGCCCGTTTCATATAGTCGAAAAGATTGGCCGCCGCCTCGGCCAGGTCGCCGCGCGGGCTGAGATCAAGCACGATCCGGGCGCCGTCTGTGCCGGAGACCGCAGCACCGCCAAAGGCGATCAGCGCTTCGCCGGGTTCGACCGTCGTCGCATTGAGACGCACGGACGCGCCCGGCGCGTAGTGCGAGGCGAGCATACCAGGCGCTTCGATCGCCGCCGATGCCGTTTTCGCCCTGAGCAGCGGCCGTCCTGCGACACGCTCGATCTCGCGCGCCGCCAGGCCGCCGGGCCGCAGCAGCCTCACCCGGTCGCCCTCCACCTTGACGATCGTCGATTCGACACCGACGGTGCTTGGCCCTGCATCGAGGATCAACGGGACTTTCGCCCCGAGATCGGCCTCGACATGGGCCGCACTCGTCGCGCTGATTGCGCCAGACGTATTGGCGCTGGGGGCCGCGAGCGGCCGCCCAAAGGCGCCGATCAACGCGCCCGCAAAACCTTTCGGCACGCGCACCCCGACGCTGTCGAGCCCGGCGGTCGCCAACGAATGGATCGGGCTTTGCGGTTTCAGCGGCAGCACCAGCGTCAGCGGGCCTGGCCAGAAGGCTGCGGCGAGCGCCCGCGAGACGGGGTCGAATTCGGCATGCTCTTCGGCCATGGCAAGATCGGCCATATGGCAGATCAGCGGGTTGAAACGCGGCCGTCCCTTGGTCTCGTAGATGCGGGTGATGGCCGCCGGATTGGTGGCGTCGGCGGCAAGGCCGTAGACGGTTTCGGTCGGGATAGCGACGGCAAAGCCGTCGGCAAGAGCGGCGCAGGCCGCCTCAAGCGCTGCCCGCCTGTCTGCCTCTATGTCGATGATACGTGCCATGTGCTGCCCGATGCTTTGGTCCCGGCAGTCATTAGGCTTTCCGCTGCCTGCGATCAATCGCGTTGTTGGCCTCACGCCTCAGTGCGCGTTACAGCTGGCGGATGATTTCGCGCAGCTGTTCGTTGCGGGCGCCGAGCAGCAATATGTTGCGGATCGCCGCCTGCGGATCATGGGTGCGGAACAGCAAGCCGTTGCCGCGTACCGACCGGTCGATGGTCATCTTTTCCTGGGAATCTTCGCCCGCTTTGATGGCGACGGCGAAATACATGCGGGAATAACCGACATCGATCCGTTCGAAGAAGTTGTCGTTCTCGCCGATATCGGAATAGAAATTGGCGATGTAGAAGGCCCAGCTGACCTCTTCGTAGTGAGCGAACTTCGTCCGTGCTGCGGTGACGTGGCAATAGCCGAGATGCGGGCTGTCCTCCAGCGTGCGGTGGAAGATCATCTTCGGAAACTTGATCGAGTGGTGAAAGCCGTTGATGTGCTGATGCGTCTTCTCGCCGGCCACCTGCAGCTTGCGGCCGGTTTGGGCGGCGACCTCATCATGGCTGAAATAGCGCTTTTCCTCGGCCAGCCAGTGCCGTCGCTCGCGAGGAATGCGGCCGGTGCGCAGGAATTCGGAATGCGCGGCAACCAGCTGCGGTTCCTGCGATCTGCTTGCATCTTTCGCGTCGAAATAACGGAGTTTGGCCATGGTTCGCGTTCTTCGGTCGGTCTGAATCAAAAGCAGGATAGGGCGGTATGCTTAAGGCGGTGTTAAAATCACCCGGCAGCCGGCCGGCCGGAAAGCCAATGCCGGCAGATGTCGCAAACGCGACGGGCACCTATACCGGCCGGCTTACCTCTTTGCGCAACGGGTCTTTACGCCATGTCGCAATTGACGATAATTGCCTGCAGAGTCGGGCGATGCGATCGCCCTGAACGGGCCGCTTGCATCCTGTCGTCAATTTCGAAGCCGATGTCGCATTACAACCAAGCGGCAGAGATGCCAGATGATTAAATGGTCGCCATGAACAATTCTCCCGAAGGAGAAGGAAGCGGGCGCGCTTCCGCCGGCCTTCTGCGTAAGGGCGGCAACCGGGTTCACGAGGACATGAAGATGGATATTCGCAGCAACGTTTTGCGTCAGCTCAAGAACCGCCGGGAGGGCTTCAGCCTCGAACGGCCGTTTTATATCGACGAGGACTATTTCCAGCTCGACATGGAGATGATCTATTATCGCGACTGGCTGTTCATCGGCCATGATTGCGAACTGCCGAAGCCGGGGGCCTATTTCACCGTCCAGATCGGCAGCTATCCCGTCGTCGTCGTCCGCGGCCGGGACAATGTCATCCGTGCCTTCCACAACAGCTGTCGCCATCGCGGCTCGCGCGTCTGCACCAAGGAGCACGGCTCCTCCGTGCGTCTCGTCTGCCCCTATCATCAGTGGACCTACGATCTCGAAGGCAAGCTCGCCTTCGCCCGCCACATGGGCGATGATTTCGACAAGACCGGCTTTAACCTGAAGCCCGTCCATTGCGAAGTCGTCGCAGGCTATGTCTTCATCTGCCTTGCCGACACCGCTCCCGACTTCCAGCCGGTGCGTGACAAGATCGAGCCCTATGTCGCCCCGCACCGGATCAGCGAGAGCAAGGTCGCCTTCCAGAGCACGATCATCGAGAAGGGCAACTGGAAGCTTGTCTGGGAAAACAACCGCGAGTGTTATCACTGCGCCGCCAATCATCCCGAACTCTGCCGCACCTATCCGGAAGCCCCGAGTGTCACCGGCACGGATGGCGGCGCCGACGATCCTGAGATCGCCGGCCATTGGGCGCGCTGCGAGGCCGCCGGCCTGCCGAGCAAGTTCCAGATGTCGCCCGACGGCCAGTTCCGCACCGCCCGCATGCCGCTGATCGAAGATGCCGAGAGCTACACCATGTCCGGCAAGCGCGCCGTTACGCGTCCGCTCGCCGACGATATCTCGATCAGCCATATCGGCACCATGCTGCTCTTCCACTACCCGACGACGTGGAACCACTTGCTCGGCGACCACGCCATCTCCTTCCGTGTGCTGCCGCTCAGCGCCAACGAGACGGCGGTGACGACCAAATGGCTCGTCCACAAGGATGCCGTCGAAGGCGTGGATTACAATCTCGAGGAACTGACCCACGTCTGGACCGAGACCAACGACCAGGACCGCCGCATCGTCGAAGAGAACGCCTTCGGCATTCATTCTCCGGCCTATGAACCCGGCCCCTATTCTTCCCTGCACGAGGGCGGCGTCATGCAGTTCCTCGAATGGTATTCCAACTTCATGGTCAACCGTCTGCAGGGCGATCAGGCGAAAATTTCCGCCGTGGCCTGATTACTTGTCGGAAGGCGGGCGTTGAGCGCCGTTCGTCCCGGTTAATCTCCGGTTCAGATCGATTTCTTTAAACATACGAAAGCAGCCGGCCCCGGCGGCTTTCGGAACCATTCCGGCACGAAAGCGTTGCTGAGCAGGCGGTTATCGCTGTTGAATGGGAGAGAATGATGTTCGGTTTGAGTAACAAGATTGCGACTGCAGTTCTGGCTGTCGCCGTCGTTCTTACAGGCTTCGCGCCGTCGCAGGCAATCCAGATGCCGACCGCCCCGCAGGTGGAAAAATCCTCCACCGTCGAGAACGTCCAATACCGCCGTTACTATCGCCGCGATTATTACCGGCCGGGCTATCGCCCCGGCGCCTATTATCGGCCCGGCTATTACGGCGGCTATCGCGGATATAGCTATTACCGTCCGGGCTATAGGCATTATAACGGCTACTGGTATCCGCTCGCCGCCTTCGGCGCCGGCGCGGTTATCGGCGGCGCCATTGTCGCCCAGCCGCGCTACGTTGCGCCCGCGCCCCGCATGGGTTCAAGCCATGTCGCCTGGTGCGCCAACCGCTACCGGTCCTATCGCGCCTACGACAATACGTTCCAGCCCTATAACGGCCCGCGCCAGCAGTGCTATTCGCCGTATTGATAGGTCCCAAATGCTGCCCGTCACCCTAACCCTCTCCCCGCAAAACGGGGAGGGGCTGCGAAAATCAGTGAACGGCGGTGATCACCGAAATGCCAGCTTCGTCGGCGGCACGGATAAGCGCTGCTCGTGCGTCCTGAGCCGGAATTTCCCCATAGATTGCAGCCCGGCACGCCCTGATCGCAATCAGATATTCGTCTCCATCCTCAATCGGCCAGCCAACCGTCAGCATCTCGGCAGCCTGCACAAGGCTTGCAACAAGCTTGTATTTTTCCGGCCCACTCACAACGAGCATCAGAGGGGCAAACTCTTCGGATGTGCACCATTTCATGACATTAAGTCTCCCCACGGTAAATATATTAGTAACCGTGCAAGAACTGTTCCGTGCGAGATGGCGGCATGAAGCAGTTGGCCACTGGCCGTCGATCGCTGAGATTGCCGGCGACCGCCGAGGCCGAGCATCAGAGGGAAAGCCGTCGCAAGGCTGAATGTGGCCGCAGGCCCCGTATGGGTTCCAGCCACCTCGCCGGGTGCGCCAACCGCACCCGGTCCTCGCGCCTACGACAACACGTTCCGGCCCTTTAATGGGCCGCGCCAGCAGTGCTATTCGCCGTATTGATGTGAGCTCGAGGCGAGTTGCTTCGACGGAGGAGTTGGCCAGAAGTCACCCACCCTCCGTCATCCTCGGGCTTGACCGCCTTGAGCCGAGGATGACGGAGGGTGGGGTAAGCTCGGCGGCAAGCACCGTGACGTTTGCTGGAATAGCAGCGATTGCCAGCGCCCACCCACCACTCCCATTCAAAGAATATCCACCCGCCGCAGCAGCCACCAGGCGAACGCAATCGAGGCGACGATGAGGGCGACGGCGTATTCGGTGCCGTAGTCGCCGACGGCGAAGGGCAGGTTGGCGGTGTTCATGCCGAAGAAACCGGTCACCAGGGTCGGCGGTAGCAGGAAGGCCGTCATGATCGACAGCAGATAGAGGTGGCGGTTGGTTTCGGAGGATTGTTTCGAATCGATTTCTTCGTGCAGCAGGCGGGCCCGATCCTGCAGTGCGTAGATGTCGTGGTCGACCGTTTCCAGCCGGCTCGTCAGCCGCCGCGCCACGTCGTCGAAGCCGAAGGGCATCTCGTCCTCGTCGGTTGCCGCCGCGCGGCGCATCAGCGCCAGCACCGTGCGCAGATGCCGATGTAGCCTGACCACGGTTCGCCGCACCGGCGCCAGCCGCCGGCGTTCGTCGCGGGGCGCATTGTCGTAGACGAAATCCTCGATCAGGTTCAGCTCGTCGGTGAGCTCGATGACGATCGCGATCAGCGTGCGCTGAAACTCGATCACCAGCAGTTCGAACAGATCGACCGGCCGTGAAAATTTGCCCGGATTCTTCTCGATCAGCGCCCGCGCCCGCTCGACGCTGCGCAGCGGCTGCAGCCTGGTTGTGATGATGAAGCGGTCGGACATGGCGAAATGCAGCCAGCCGAGATTGTTGGTATCCTCAGCGAAATCGCGCTGGCAGTCGACAAGCGTGCCGTAGAGCATCTGCTCGTCGACGGTGATGGTCGCATGCGTGTCACGCGTCGTCAGCGCCGATTTCGCGTCCTCCGTCAGCCCGGTGAGTGTGTCGAGCAATGCCGGCACGCGGGCGTCGACCAGGTTGAGGTGTAGCCAGTAGAAACAATTGTCGGCGGTCAGATCCGCCACCGTCGCACTGTTGTTCAGCCGCACCGCGGTCTTTTCATCCGGCGAGAAGCGATAGGCCCAGACGAAACCGGGGATGTTGACGGGCAATGTATCCATTGGTCGCCGATCCTTTGCGAAGGCGATGTCGTTTTCGGAGGTTTCCCCCCTAGAGAGTCTTCATGACGGCTATTTGTGCAAGGGTGCAAGAGCGCGGCGCCGTTTCAGTCGAATTATGGCATGGCAGGCCGGCAAATCGAAATTGACGTTTACGTAAAAATCAATTAGCCCTTTGCCACGGAGGGCTTTGCGCGCGATGCAGGCCGGTCCTGCGGAGGAAACAATGTATAAGGCGCCCGTCGAGGAAATCGCGTTCACGTTGAAGCATGTAGCCGGCATGGGCGAAGCGATTTCACAAGGGCTTCTCGGCGATCTCGGCGAAGATCTGGTCGAGGCCGTGCTCTCCGAGGCGGGACGTTTTGCCACAGAGGAAGTGGCGCCGCTCGCCGACATCGGCGATCGCCAGGGCGCCCGTCTGGAAGGCGGCGAGGTCAGGCTGCCGGATGGCTGGCGCGATCTCTACCGCAGCTGGATCGCCGGCGGCTGGAACGGCCTGACGGCGCCCGAAGCCTTCGGCGGCCAGGCCCTGCCGCATATGCTGAATGTCGCGGCGTTGGAAATGTGGAATTCCGGCTCGATGGCCTTCGCGCTCGCCCCGACGCTGACGATGGGCGCCATCGAGGCGGTCAGCACCCATGGCAGCGCCGCGCTAAAGGAAAAATATCTGGAGAAGATGGTCTCCGGCGAATGGACCGGCACCATGAACCTGACGGAACCGCATGCCGGCTCCGATCTCGGCGTGCTCAAAGCCCGCGCAGAGCGCCGCGCCGACGGTAGCTACCGCGTCTTTGGCCAGAAGATCTTCATCACCTGGGGCGAGCATGACGCGGCCGACAACATCATCCATCTTGTGCTCGCCCGCCTGCCGGATGCGCCGGCCGGCACCCGCGGCATCTCGCTCTTCCTGGTGCCGAAATTTCTGGTGAACGACGACGGCTCGCTCGGCGCCCGCAACGATCTGTTCTGCCACTCGCTGGAGCACAAGCTCGGCATTCACGGCTCGCCGACCTGCACGATGATCTATGGCGACGGCCGGTTCGGCGACGAAAAGGGTGCGGTGGGATGGCTGGTCGGCGAGGAGAACAAGGGCCTCGCCTGCATGTTCACGATGATGAACAATGCGCGCCTGGCCGTCGGCATGCAGGGCGTGGCGATCGCCGAAGCCGCCACCCAGAAGGCTGTCGCCTATGCCAAGGAACGTACCCAGGGCAGGGCGCCCGGCTGGAGCGGGCCTGGCATGAGCCCGATCGTCGAACATCCCGATGTCGCCCGCATGCTTCTCACCATGAAGGCGCTGACCCAAGGCGCGCGCGCCATTTCCTATGCCTGCGCCCACGCGATCGACATGTCCCACCGGACCGGCGACGTCAGCCGCCACTGGCAGGAGCGCGCCGCGCTTTTGACCCCGATCGCCAAATCCTTTTCGACCGATGCCGGCGTCGACGTCGCCTCGCTCGGCATTCAGGTGCATGGCGGCATGGGCTTCATCGAGGAGACCGGTGCGGCGCGTTATCTGCGCGACGCCCGCATCGCGCCGATCTATGAGGGCACCAACGGCATCCAGGCGATCGACCTCGTCACCCGCAAGCTGCCGCTCTCCGGCGGCGAGCAGGTGAAGGGCTTCATCGCCGAGCTGAAGGAGTCTGCCGAGAGCGTCCGCCGCTCCAATCTCGATGGTTTCGGCGAGACCGCCGTCAGGCTCGACGCAGCGATTTCAGATCTCGAAGCGGCGACCGACTGGCTCACGAAGATGCTTGCCGACGGCAAGGCGGCCGAGGCGCTTTCGGGCGCGACACCCTATCAGCGCCTGTTCGGCCTGGTGCTCACCGGCTGTTATCTCGCCAAGGGCGCTCTCGCCGAAAGCGGCGATGGCAGGGGCGAGGGCCGCGTCGCGCTCTGCCGCTTTGCCGCCGAAAACCTGCTCGCCGAGACCGCAGCCCTTCGCGACCGCGTCGTCAATGGCGCGGCAAGCCTTGCCGCCGCCCGCATCCTGCTCGCCTGAGGCGACCCCATGACCTCTGAGGACATCCAATGACCGATCACATCATCGTCGAGCAGCCTTCCGCCCATCCCGGCGTCCAGCTCATCCGTTTCAACCGGCCGGAGAAGAAGAACGCCATCACCCGCGCCATGTATTGCACCATGGCCGATGCGTTGAAGGCCGCCGATGCCGATCCCGCCATCCGCGCCACCGCCTTTCTTGGCACCGAAGGCTGCTTTTCCGCCGGCAATGATCTGAACGACTTCCTTGCCGCCGCAGTTGGCGGCGGTGGCCTCGAGCAGGAGATCCTCGATTTCCTCTATGCGCTGGTGAAGGCCGAAAAACCTGTGATCTCCGGTGTCGACGGTCTGGCGATCGGCATCGGCACGACGATCCACCTCCATTGCGACCTGACGATCGCCTCGAGCCGCAGCCAGTTCCGCACCCCCTTCGTCGATCTGGCGCTGGTGCCGGAGGCGGGTTCGAGTCTCGTTGCGCCGCGCCTGATGGGCCACCAGCGCGCCTTCGCCCTGCTGGCGGCCGGCGAAGGCTTTTCGGCCGCCGAGGCCAAGGACGCCGGTATCATCTGGAAAGTGGTCGAACCCGGTGAGGTCGATGCCGTAACGCTGGCGACCGCCGCCCGGCTCGCCGCCAAACCGCCGGAAGCGCTGCGCATCGCCCGCGATCTTATCCGCGGCGACAGCGGCGAGATCATCGCCCGCATCGACGAGGAGGCGCGCCACTTCTCCGCCCGCCTGAAAAGCGCCGAGGCCCGTGCCGCCTTCGAAGCCTTCATGCGTCGCTAGAGCATGGGCACATCGAAGACCTCGCCGGCCCTAAGCGGCCGGAACCGGTCCGCGGGAATATCGTGCTCGCGCATTGCCTCTTGCAACGCCCTTACCGGTGCGTCGACCGCCTCATCTGTCAGTTGGAATGTCGCGAAGTGATGCCCGGCCACATAGGCCGCATTCGCCAACCTCATCCCCATCACCGCCTCCTGCGGATTCTGGTGCTGGCCTTTCATGAACCATCGCGGCTCATAGGCACCGAAAGGTAAAATCGCCAAGCGAAAGCCGCCATGCTTCTGCTGCGCCGCTTTGTAATTGGTGCCTTGGTGAAAGCCCGTATCCCCGATGTGATAGATCTTTCCAGCCGGGGTCGAGAGGACGAACGATGCCCAGAGCGCCATCCGGCGATCGCCGCCGCCGCGGGCGGACCAATGATGCGCAGGCTCGGCATCGATGCTGATTCCGGCGTGCGCGATGCGTTCGCCCCAGTCCATCGACGTTGTTTCCATATCGGGCACGGCGCGGCGGATGATCGTGTCGTTGCCGAGCGGCGTCACCACACGCGGCCGGTGCTTTGCATGCAACCGCTTGAGCGTTGCGATATCCAAATGATCATAATGATTGTGTGAGACCAGCACGAGATCGATCGGCGGCAGATCATTGAACGCGATGCCCGGTTGGACGACGCGTTTGGGGCCGGCAAAAGTGAAGGGGCTGACGCGCTCCGACCATACCGGGTCGGTGAGAATATTGAGACCGGCGACCTGCACCAGCAGGGTTGCATGGCCAACCATGGTCACCCGCAGATCCTCACCGTGGACACGTGTATCGGGTTTGGCCGCCGCGTATGGACTTGGGACCGATCTCGGCCAAGGCTGACGGCCGCCGCCGAATTGCCACCGCAGCAGATCGCCGAAACCAAGCGGCTCGATACCGTCGGGATTGAAGAAATGCGTGCCGTCGAAGTGATCGGACACCGGGCCGTCATAGTAGGGATTGCGGCTTTTGGTCTTGCGCATTCGGAAGCGGTTTCCTTCGCCTGGAACAGGTTCAGATTTTAGGCCAGGTCGACCGGGATCTGAACCTGCTCCAAATTAAAGACTTACACGGAGGCAGGAAACTCGTTGACCTTGCGCAGGAGGCTGTCGACCAGCCGCTCCGGCAGGAAGCGGCGAAGCGAGCGGACCTGGCGCGACTGCTTGCCGGCGGAATAGCGCAGCTTCGGCTTCCTGGCGGTTGCGGCTTTCACGACTATGTCGGCGACGACCTCAGGTGCATCGCCCGCCTCCATCCACTTGCGCATCAGGGCCTCGCTCCGGCTCCGCTCCGACTCGTAGACGGCAAGAGGCTGATCGACGCGCGTCAGGTTCTCCTCGAAGGATGTTTTGGTGACGCCGGGTTGGACGAGAACGACACGGATGCCGAAGTTGCGCACTTCATGATCGAGGGATTCGGAATACCCCTCGATCGCATGTTTCGTCGAGGCATAGAAGGCGTTGTACGGAGATGGGATAAGTCCGAGGATCGAGCTCATATTGACGATCCGTCCGCTCTTCTGCTTGCGCATGATGGGCAGCACGGCGTTGACGACGCGGGCGACGCCGAAAAGGTTGACGTCGAAAAGGCGCTGGGCCTGGTCGATCGACGATTCTTCCGCGCCGCCGAGCAGGCCGATCCCGGCATTGTTGACGACGAGGTCGATCCGGCCGGCCTGTTGCATGATCTCGGCAATCATCGCCTCGACCGAGGCCTTATCCGTCACGTCGCAGATCAGCATGGTAATCCCGGGCTTGCCGGCAACCTGTTTGCGGCTTGTCCCATAGACGCGATATCCGGCTTTCACCAGGGTTTGGGCGGTGACAAGGCCAATGCCGGAGGAAGCACCGGTCACCAGGGCGATGTTTTTGGTTCTGTCGATCATGCTGTCAGCTCTCATTTGAAGTGGATCATTGGCTGACGCTGTGTTACTATCTTTTCGATATCGTGTCACTATCGAAAAGATACCTAATGAAAAATGGTTCAATTCCTCAGTGCCCGGTCGCCCGGGGCCTTAAATCTGTGGGCGATGCGTGGAGCATTCTGGTCTTGCGGGACGCACATACCGGCCTGACCCGGTTCGACCAATTCAGGAAGAGTCTCGGCATCGTGCCGACCATGCTCACCAAGCGCCTCAAAGCGCTGACCGACGATGGCCTGCTGGAAAAGCGCCTCTATTCCGAGCGGCCGCCGCGCGAGGAATATGTGCTGACGGAAGCGGGCCGGGATTTCCTGCCGGTGCTGATGATGATCGGAGCGTGGGCGCATCGCCACTGCGATGGCGAACTCGCCCGCTATGTCGATCTCGAAACCGGCTCGGAGATCGAGCCGATCGCAATCGATGCGGTGACCGGTGCCAAACTCGGAACGCGGGCAATGCGGCTGAGTGCCGGCCAGGAACGGGACTCCGGCGACCAATAGATGGAGGGCGTCGGCCCCCTCGACATTGACACGGGGGCCAGCCGACGGCGGCCTGCCTATTTCTCCAGCGTTGCTACCACCTCGACATGCGAGGTCCAGAGGAACTGGTCGATCGGCGTCACGCCGGTGATCCGGTAGCCGCCCTCGACGAGGATCGCGAGGTCGCGCGCCAGCGTCAGCGGGTTGCAGCTGACGGCGGCGATCTTTTTCACGCTCGAGCGGGCAAGCTCCTTGCACTGGAACTCGGCACCGGCGCGTGGCGGATCGAAGACGACGGCGTCAAAGGGCTTGAACTCCTGCGTCATCAGCGGGCGGCGGAAGAGATCGCGTTTCTCGATGCTGACCGGTTTTAGCCCCTGCGTATTGCGGGCGGCATGGTCGAGGGCGGCGAGCGCCTTTGCTTCGGCTTCCACTGCATGCACGCGGCCGATCCGCGCCAGCCGCAGCGAAAACGTGCCGGCGCCGGCAAAGAGATCGGCGATCCGTTTGGCCTTGCCGGCATGGGCAAGCACCAGTTCGGCCATTGCCTCTTCCGCCGGCTTGGTTGCCTGGGCGAAGCCGCCCGGCGGCGGTGAAACCTGGACATCGCCGAAATCGATCAGCGGCTTTGATGGCTCGATGAGGATTTCGCCGTTCAGCGAGACACGGGCGATACCGCGCAGGCTGAGCACGATCTCGACGGCCTTGCGCCGCTGCGGGTCGGAGAGTTTCTTCACCTCGTCGACCGCGATGTCGAGGCCGGACAGCGTTTCCAACACGGAGACGCGGAAGGGTTCGGCATTGGTCGCGAGTGCTGAAGCAATCGCCCGGATCGCCGGCAGCCGGGCGACGATGCCCGCCGACGAGATGGGACATTCCTCGATCGCGACGATATGATGGCTTTCGGCCTGATTGAAACCGATCAGCATATCCTTCTCGGTCTTGCGCGCCGCAAACACCACGCGTCGGCGCTCGCCCGGCCGAGCCGGCACGATCTCGCCGACATCGGGCGTCAGCCCCTTCGATCTGAGTGCATCGATGACCAGCTGGCGCTTGAAGGCGCGGTAGGGACTATCGGCCATATGCTGTAGCGTGCAGCCGCCGCAGGTGCCGTTGACGCCATCCGGGCCGAAATGCCGGCAGGGCGGCTCCTGCCGGTCGGGCGAGGGCGTTGCGATCGACATGATCGTGCCCTGGCTTTTGACGCGGGCGATCGCCACTGTTTCTCCCGGCAGGGAGAATGGCACATAGACAGGTCCGCCGGCGCTGCCGGCAATGCCGTCGCCCTGTGCGCCGAGCTTTTCGATGGTAACGGTTTCGGTGCTCACGGTTTCGATCCTGCAAGAAGAAATTCCTGATTGCCGTCGCCGCCGGAAATCGGGGAGGGGATTAGGCCGAGGCTTTTCCAGCCCATATCCTCGATGAACCAGCGCTCCAGTTCCGCAGCGACGGCGGGCGCGGACGAGGGGTCCTTCAACAGTCCGCCCTTGCCGATCGCCTCGCGTCCCGCCTCGAACTGCGGCTTGACTAGAAGCACGGCGACAGCACCCGCTTCTGCGATATAGAGAGCCGGTGCCAGCGCCAGCTTCAGCGAGATGAAGGAGACGTCGGAAACGATGAAACCGGCGGGCTCGCCGATATCGTCGGCCGTCAGGTTGCGGGCGTTGAGGCCTTCCATGTTCGTCACCCGCGGATTGGCCGAAATGCGCGGATGCATCTGCCCATGGCCGACATCGATCGCCGTGACATGCGCGGCGCCGCGCTGCAGCAGTACCTCTGTAAAGCCGCCGGTGGACGCGCCGATATCGAGACAGTGATGGCCGGCGGGATCGAGCCGAAAATGGTCGAGCGCTGCGGCAAGCTTCAATGCCGCGCGCGAGACATAGTCCTGCGCCGGGTCGTCGATCTCGATATTGGCGTCGTCGCCGATGAGCGCGCCGGCTTTCGTCACCACCTGGCCGGCGATCCGGACGGTGCCGCGTTGCACGGCGTCGCGGGCCCGCGAACGGCTGGCGAAGAGGCCGCGGGAGACGAGAAGTTGGTCGAGGCGTTGGCTGTTTTGATCGGACATCGGCTGTGAATGACCGGCAAAGCCGCCGGTTGCAAGCATTTTGTTCCAGACAGCGTCATTGACCCTCGAAAGCTTTCGGCGATAATCCTGCCGCGGCGATTACGGGGCGGCCGCAGGCACGGGGGTGTTTTATGCTGAAGCTCTTCACTCTTCTTGTCGCGGCAGGAATCGCATCGCCGGCGCTGGCGAACGATACCATGGCCGAGGTCAAGACCGGCGGGCTGATCTTTGCCCAATCCGACGATGTCAGCATGGTGCAAGAGGATCTCTTCATTTCCGCTTCTGAGGTGCGGGTCGATTACGTGTTCGAGAACACGTCCGACAAGGATGTCGAAAGCCTGGTCGCCTTCCCGATGCCCGACATATCAGGCCAGGTGGACAACAACTCGGCCATCGCAGATTATGACAGCGACAATTTCCTGCATTTTTCCACCGTGCAGGACGGCATGCCGATCACCGCCAAGCTGCAGCAGCGCGTCGTCTCGCTCGGCATCGACGTAACCGATGAACTCGCCAAAAATAAGATTCCGGTCCTGCCTTACAGCGACAAGACCCGCGACGCGCTCGCCAAGCTTCCCCAAACCATCCGGAAGGACTGGATCGCCCGCGGCCTGATCTATCCGATGGCAGGGGCCGATCTGGTGCCGCTCTGGACGCTGCGCTCGACCTATTGGTGGCGCACCACCTTTCCGGCGAAGAAGAGGATCAGCGTCGAGCACCGCTACCAGCCGGCCGTCGGCGGGACGGTCGCCATCAGCTTTCTCGAAAACGGCCAGCCGAAGGGTGAGCGTTTCGAGGAGTATTCCCGCAAATACTGCCTGGACGCAGACTTCGTCAGGGTCGCGCAGCAGCATGCTGCGGAAGCCGAGACGAACGGCGCCAACTACACCGAAAGCTGGATCTCCTATGTGCTGTCGACAGGCGCCAACTGGGCGGGGCCGATCCGGCGCTTCCAGCTGACGATCGACAAGGGCAAGCCCGGCAGTTTGATCAGCTTCTGCGGCAGCAATGTCGAGAAGATCGGCCCGACGACCTTCCGCATGACGGCCGAGGATTTCGATCCCGCCAAGGACTTCGACATCCTCATCCTCAATCCGCCGGAAGCGGAACCGAAGACGCCTTAATTTAAGCATTTTAATCAGGGCCTGGGCCGGTGCTGCGGCGCGCAATTTAAGCAAATCTAAAGCCCGGCCGCATAGCTTCGCCTCGATTGCAGCGGTTCGTTTGGACCGCTCGGCGCCATGACGGCGCAAGCGTTTCAACGCCGATCATGTTCTCAGTTTCAAACATCCCTGCGGTTGCGCCTCAAGCGCGACCCGCTTTCGCCGCGTCGACTGTCGTCAGGAGAAATTCACCGATGTCCGCCAAAAACATATCCTTGAACGGGAAGCTTGCAGCCACCTTCGCAGCCCTCATTCTTATTTTCGTCGCCGTTTCCGCCTTCGTTTATTCCAAGGCGACGGCGTCGGCCGCCGCCTCCGCCGAGCAGGAAAAGTCCGAGCTGCTCGTCAACCAGATCGATGATGCGCTGCAGGCGATGCTCGAGCAGGCCGTCAACCTGCGCGGCTTTATCCTCTTCCGCAGCGACAGCACCTATGGCGATGTCTTCGCCAACCGCGAGCGCATGCTGAAGGCGATCGCCGCCGCCAAGCAGACAGCGGCTGGCGAGCCGCAACTGGTCGAGATGATCGACGGCATGCAAAAGGCCGCCGACCTCTATTTCCATGAACTGGCCGAGCCGCAGACCAAGGCGCGCAAGGAAACCGACATGCCGATCGAGGACGTCGTCAAGATCGGCGTCAACGCCACCAAGGGCCAGCTCGACGGGTTCCGCCAGGCCTCGGCGAAGATCAAGGCCAGCGCCCGCGAAAAGTCCGAAGCGCTTGCTAAAATCCGCGCCGATGCCAACAGCGATCTGAAAACGACGCTGCTGGCCGGCGGTATTATCGCCTCGCTTGCCGCCGCCGTGCTCGCCTGGCTGATGTCGCGCACCATCGTGCGCCCGATCGTCGGCATGACGAGCGCCATGGATCGCCTCGCCGGCGGTGAAAACGATATCGAGGTCCCGGCGACCGACCGCGGCGACGAAGTCGGCCGCATGGCCCGGTCAGTGCTGGTCTTCAAGCAGGCGGCGATCGAGAAGCTGCGCCTTGCCGGCGAGGCCGACCGCATGCGCGGCGACGCCGAACGCCAGCGCCGGGCAAGCGACGAGCAGAAGGCCCACGAGGAAGGCGAGATCCGCCATGCCATCGACGCGTTGGCCGGCGGCCTTGCCGAGCTTGCCAATGGCGATATGGCCGGCCGGATCCAGACGCCGTTCGCTCCGCAATATGACAGCCTGCGCAATGACTTCAACCATGCCGTCGAAAAGCTGCAGGCGGCCCTGCAATCGGTCGGACGCAACGCCTCGGCGATCAATGCCGGCGCCGGCGAAATCCGCTCGGCCGCCGACGATCTTGCCCACCGCACCGAGCAGCAGGCCGCCGCCGTTGAACAGACCGCGGCAGCGCTCGAGCAGGTGACGACGACCGTCCGCGACAGCGCCAAGCGCGCCGAGGACGCCGGCAATCTCGTCGAGCGCACCCGCCTCGGCGCCGAGAAATCCGGCGAAGTCGTCCGCAGGGCCGTTTCCGCCATGCAGCAGATCGAAAAGTCTTCGGGCGAAATCTCCAACATCATCGGCGTCATCGACGACATCGCCTTCCAGACCAACCTTCTGGCGCTGAACGCCGGCGTCGAAGCCGCCCGTGCCGGTGATGCCGGCAAGGGTTTTGCCGTCGTTGCCCAGGAAGTGCGCGAACTGGCCCAGCGCTCAGCCAAGGCGGCGAAAGAGATCAAGGCGCTGATCACCACATCGGGCGAACAGGTCGTTGCCGGCGTTTCCCTCGTCGGCGAGACCGGCAAGGCGCTGGAAGCAATCGTCGCCGAGGTGCAGGAGATCAACCACCACGTCAGCGCGATCGTCACCGCCACCCGCGAACAGTCGATCGGCCTGCAGGAGATCAACACCGCCGTCAACAACATGGACCAGGGCACCCAGCAGAACGCCGCCATGGTCGAGGAGCAGACGGCGGCAAGCCATGCGCTCGCGCAGGAGGCAAACGCGCTGGACGAATTGCTGCACCAGTTCAAGCTCAGCCAGACGAGGCCGGACGCCGCACCGCGCGCGGCCGTTGCGAACGCCCGCCCGGTCGCTTCTCCGGCCCGCGCGCTGGCCAACAAGGTCACCAAGGCCTTCGGCGGCCGGCAGGCAAGTGCCGCGGCGTTGCGGTTCAGGAAGACTGGACGGAGTTCTGAGAGAGCGCTTTCCTGGAAGGGAAGAATGTCAAGTGAAGAAGGCGGCGCGGTAGTGCCGCCTTTTTTATGGGAATAAGCTTCTGTTAGGTCTGTCCGACCTCGCGGCCCCCTCATCCGCCCTACGGGCACCCCCCCGGGGTCGAGCCGCAGGTCTCGCCCTGTCCTTCGGACCCCCGAGGGAGAAGAGGGAGTCGAGACATCGCCGCAAATTTTTTCTCCCCAGCGGGGAGAAGGTGCCGGCAGGCGGATGAGGGGGCCGCTCGGCACACCTCACAATTCACCTATCCCGCAACCCCAACCGCAACCCCGCGCCCAAGCGCCCGGAACACCGTGGAAACGATCCCCGCGCGGTCGAGGCCGGCATGGGCGTTCATCGCTTCGGGCTTCGCCTGCTCCATCCAGATATCGGGCATGACGAGCGAGCGGATCTTCAGGCCATTGTCGAGCAGGCCTTCGCTCGAGAGATACTGCATCACCTGGCTGCCGAAGCCGCCGACCGAGCCTTCCTCGACGGTGATCACCATCTCGTGGTGGCGGGCAAGCTGGCGGATCAGGTCGTGGTCGAGCGGCTTGGCGAAGCGGGCATCGGCGACCGTCGTCGAAAGGCCGGCGGCATCGAGGTCTTCGGCGGCAAGCAGACAATCGGCAAGCCGGGTGCCGAAGGAGAGCAGCGCAACCTTGGTGCCTTCCTTGACGATGCGGCCCTTGCCGATCTGCAGGATTTCGCCGCGCGCCGGCATGTCGATGCCGACACCTTCGCCGCGCGGATAACGGAACGAGATCGGCCCGGCATCATAGGCGACAGCCGTGCGCACCATGTGCTTGAGTTCGGCCTCGTCGGCCGCCGCCATCACCACGAAGCCGGGCAGGGTGGTGAGGAAGGCGGTGTCGAAGGAGCCGGCATGGGTCGGTCCGTCGGCGCCGACGAAGCCGGCACGGTCGATCGGAAAACGCACCGGCAGCCCCTGGATCGCCACATCGTGCACGACTTGGTCGTAGGCGCGCTGCAGGAAGGTGGAATAGAGCGCCGCAAACGGCTTGTATCCCTCAGCCGCAAGGCCGGCGGCGAAGGTCACGGCATGCTGCTCGGCAATGCCGACATCGAAACAGCGCGACGGAAAGGCTTCGGCGAGCTTGTCGAGGCCGGTACCGTTCGGCATGGCGGCCGTGATCCCGACGATCTTGTCGTCGAGGGTGGCTTCCTGCACCAGCGCTTCGGCAAAGACGCTGGTATAGCTCGGCGCATTCGGCTTCACCCTGGCCTGGGCGCCGGTGATGACGTCGAACTTATTGACGCCATGATATTTGTCGGCAGCGGCTTCCGCCGGCGGATAACCCTTGCCCTTCTGGGTGACGACATGGATCAGCACCGGTCCGCGCGCATTGTCGCGCACGTTGCGCAGCACCGGCAGCAGATGGTCGAAGGAATGTCCGTCGATCGGCCCGATATGATAAAAGCCCATCTCCTCGAACATGGTGCCGCCGGTGACATAGCCGCGCGCATGCTCGACGGCGCGGGTGATCGCCCGGTCGATGTTCTTGCCGAGATAGGCCGTCAGCTTCTTGCCGAAATCACGGAAGCCCATATAGGTGCGGCCCGAAGCGAGGCGGGCAAGATAGGCGCTCATTGCGCCTGTCGGCGGCGCGATCGACATGTCGTTGTCGTTGAGAATGACGATGAGGCGCGCATCGAGCGCGCCGGCATTGTTCAGAGCCTCATAGGCCATGCCGGCCGACATCGCCCCGTCGCCGATCACGGCGATGACGCGCCGGTCGTTCTTGTCGAGATCGGCGGCGATCGCCATGCCGAGGCCGGCCGAGATCGACGTCGAGGAATGCGCCGCCCCGAAGGGGTCGTATTCGCTCTCGGCCCGGCGGGTGAAGCCGGAAAGCCCGTCTTCCTGGCGCAGCGTCCGGATCCGGTCGCGCCGGCCGGTGAGGATCTTGTGCGGGTAACATTGATGGCCGACATCGAAGATCAGCCGATCGTCAGGCGTGTCGAAGACGCTGTGGATGGCGATCGTCAGCTCGACAACGCCGAGACCGGCGCCGAGATGACCACCGGTGCGCGACACCGCATCGATCATTTCGTCCCGGACTTCGCGGGCAAGCTGCGGCAGGTCGCGATCCTCGAGCTTGCGCAGGTCGGCGGGGTAAGTGACCTGATCGAGCAGGGGGGTCTTCGGCAGTTGTGTCACGGGCGGGCGCTCTTTCTTACTTTTCCTTGTACCGCTTTATTCGATTAGAACGAGGCAAAACAAGTGATTTTCAGGAACCGAAGGTTTTCACCTTAGAGCATGGCGGAAAAATGTGTGAGCGGTTTCGGGAGATATCACATTCTATTTCTGTGCGTTGCATTCGACTGATCTTGGCCGGTTCCGCCCTGTTTTTCCGAGCGGCGATCGAACGCGCGAAGAGGCCGGCGAGCAGCTTGAATATGACACGGAATGGTAGCAGAGTTGCCGCGCTCACTGGGGAGAGGGGCCATGGGATCGATTGTTGCAGCGCATGCCTATGTGAACAACGAGGTCGCCTATGTGGCCTGGGACATAGACGCCAAGATCGATGGATGCCTCGGGTTCGAAGTCGTTCGCGTCTATCTCGACGAGCAGGGAAATGTGTCGAAAAGACCCGATGGCAACGAGGACCGGGTGACGTGCGCCGCCTGGGTCGCCTTCAAGGGACAGCGCAATCCGCACTGGCTGCCGCAGACGACATCGCTCTGGCCGGTGCAGAAGCTCTCCTGGCGCGACCTGACGCTGCGCAAGCGGCGCAACGAAATGCGGCGGCGGCCGGACGAGGTGCGGGTGCGCTACGAAATCCGCCCGCTCGGCGATTTGAAGCCGGGCATGACAGCCGCCCCGGATCCGACGCCTGCGCTTGTCGAGATCAACAAGCGGGATGCCAACGGCAAACCGATCAAGAAGGCAGACGGCACCTACGAGAAAATCGCGGTCAAGGCCTATGACGGGCCGCCGCGGCCGCTTGGTTATCTCGGGCCGGCTGTCGCCTCCAACCCCGTCCATGTGACGCGCAAGCGCGGCCAGTTCGAGTCCACCTTCACCAATGGCATTCTCGCCGCCCAGTGGTTGCGCAACGTCCTACTGGAGGACGGGGTGAAACAACCGAACGAGCTGATCGACATGATTTCCAATCCGTCGAACGGCATCCGCAAATATCTTGCCGGCGACGTCATTCTGATGCTCAAGGAATTCATGAATGCGCCGGGCCGTTTCCTCGTCGCCCTTTACGAACTGGAGGACGAGGAACTGCTGGAGCTGCTGCTTGCCAACAAGGACAGGCTGCGCATCATCCTCGCCAATACCGGAAAGGTCGGGGACGCCTGGGATGTACGCAATGCGCCTGCGCGCAAGGCACTGATCGATGCAGGCGTCGAGATCCATCACCGGATGTTCAACAATTCGAGCCAGATCGGCCACAACAAATTCGTGGTGCACATACCGCCGGATGGTGCAGAGCGCAGCGGTCTTCACCGGCAGCACCAACTGGACGGCGACCGGGCTTGCCGGCCAATCCAACAACGCGCTGATCGTCAGGAACGATGCGGTCGCCGCGGCCTATGTCGCTTATTGGGGGCGGATGCTGGAGGACAATGCGACGCTGGAAGCGCCGGTCGAATTCGATGACGGCATGCCCGACAACCAGCAGAGCAAGGAATTCCGCCGCTCCAACGAAACGCCTTCCATTATACCCACAGCCAACGGGGTTTCGCTTGAAACCTGGTTCTCGCCGAACATGCAAAGCCGCAGAAAAGGCAAGGCAATTCCGCCCGACCTCCGCGAGGTCTATCGCCTGATGCGCCGTGCCCAGCATGCGGTGCTGTTTCTTGCCTTCTATCCCGGTCAGTCGGGCAAGGATTGCATCGTCGGCGAGGCGATCGATATCGGCCTCAAGGATCAGAAGCTGATCGTCACCGGCGCCGTTTCCAGCCCGCAGGCCATGCCCAATTACGTCGCCGGCAAGGACAACGATCCCGACGATCCGGATGACGATGAAGAGGGCGTCTCGCCCCATACCTTCGACGAGGCCAATGTCTCTATCGTTCGGGCGTCGCGCATCGATGACCGCCAGTTGCTGGCGGATTTCGGCGCGGAGGAACTGACGGCCAAGAAGGTGGGCGCCATCATTCACGACAAGGTGCTGGTGATCGATCCTCTGTCGGACGAATGCATCGTCGTCCTCGGCAGCCACAATCTCGGCTTCAAGGCCTCCTACGCCAATGACGAAAACATGCTGATCGTCAAAGGCGACCGGGCGCTGGCCGAGGCCTATGCCGTCCACGTCCTCGATGTCTATGACCACTATCGTTTCCGCGCCGTCGAGGCCGAATTGAAGCGTCAGGGCAAGAAGGGCTGGTCGGGCTTTCTCAACGTCGACGACAACTGGCAGGACGGCTATATCAACCGCACGAAGGGTGCGCTGACGCGGTATTTCGCGGCGGGTTGAAATACGGGGGCAGGTGACCGGCGGCGGCCGATCATTGCCGCCGTCAGCCTTCCGGCAAAGGCACGAATTCCTCTTCGTCGCCGGGAACGATATCGAAGCGGCCGCTGCGCCATTCCTCTTTGGCTTTTTCGATCCGCTCCTTCGAGGAGGAAACGAAATTCCACCAGATATAACGTTTCGAATTCAGCGCCGCACCGCCGAACAGCATCAGGTGGCAGCCGTCGCTGCCGGCTTCGAGCGTGATCGGATCGCCCGGCCGGAAGACCAGCAGCTGATCGGCGGCGAAGCGGTCGCCTGAGATGACGACCTCGCCGGAGAGCACGTAGACGGCGCGCTCTTCATGCGCTGCGCCGAAAGGAAATTTGGCGCCCGGCTGCAGGTCGAGATCGACATAAAGCGTGTCGGAGAAAACCCCGACCGGCGACGTCATGCCTTCGAACGAGCCGATGACCACGCGCCCGCGCACGCCTGCAGTCTCGATCAGCGGCATGTCGGACTTTTCCGTATGGGCGAAGGCGGGATCGATCTCCTCCTTGTCGTCGGGCAGCGCCAGCCAGGTCTGCAGCCCCGACATCAGCAGCGGATGGCCGCGCAGATTGTCGGGCGTGCGCTCCGAATGCACGATGCCGCGACCGGCCGTCATCAGGTTGATATCGCCGGGACGGATGACCTTTTCGGTGCCGAGGCTGTCGCGATGGCGGATCTCGCCGTCGAAGAGATAGGTGACCGTCGACAGCCCGATATGCGGATGCGGCTTCACGTCGAGTGCTTCATTCGGCTTCAGGATCGCCGGCCCCATCCGGTCGAAGAAGATGAACGGCCCGACCAGTCGCCGCTGCCGCGTCGGCAGCGCCCGCCGCACCTGGAAGCCGCCGATATCGCTTGTGCGCGGAATGATCAGATTCTCGATCGCATCACAGGCGAAGGCATCGCCGGGCAGGGGATCTTTACCGGGAAAGAAGGACATGGTGGAACTCTCCGATCTGAGGCGCCGCTGCATCATTTTGAATGATGCGGCTTCGCACTGCCCACAAATAGCGCTTGGAGCGCCGCGCGTCCAATCGGGCGCGGAGCCCGCCCGTCTCAAATCGCGGTAAAACCGTTGTCGACGAAAAGATGGGCGCCGTTGACGAAATTCGACTCGTCGCTGGCGAGGTAAAGGGCGGCCCGCGCCACGTCTTCGGGCTCGCCGATCCGCCCCTGCTGCGCGGCGATGGCGGCGTCCGAAACGTCGACGCCGAGCGCCTGTAGGTCGGCCACCTCGCGCAGGCCGTGCGGCGTGCGGATGAAGCCGGGGCAGACGGCGTTGCAGCGGATGTTGCGGTCGCGGAATTCCACGGCGATGGCGCGGGCAAACATGTGCACGGCGCCCTTGGTCGTGTCGTAAAGCACTTCCATCGGCGTGGCGGCGACCGCCGAGATCGACGAGGTGCAGACGATCGACCCGCCGCCTGCGGCAATCATTTTCGGCAACGCGGCCTTGGTCATCAGGAACATCGAGCGCACATTGACGGCGTGCAACCAGTCCCATTCCTGAAGCGTCGTTTCCAGGAAGGGTTTGATGACGATCGTGCCGGCATGGTTGAAGAGCACGGTGACGGCGCCGTAACGTTCCTCGACGCCCGCGACGGCTGAATTGACGGCCGCTTCGTCGGAGACGTCGGCCGTCCAGCAGTCGGCCTCACCGCCGGCATCACGGATCTGCTTGACGGTCTCGGCCGCCGCTTCTCCATTGCGGTCGATGATCGCGACGCGCGCGCCTTCCGCCGCAAAGAGCTTCGAGGCTGCACCGCCCATGCCGGTCGCGCCGCCCGAGATGATGGCGACCTTGCCCTTCAATCTGTCCGTCATGTTTCTGTCCCCTCATGATATTGGAAGGGGATCATAGATCGGCCGCAAGCCGGTCGCCAAGCGCCAAAAGGCGGCTTTAGCGACTTGTTTTCATCCATTTCTTTATCCCGGAACCGCTGCACACTTCCGGGCGACATGCACCGGCGCCCTCAGGCCCCGTCGAGCGGTTCGACGCCCTGCGGCTTGCCGGCGCGGTCGAGCCTGATCTTTTCGATGCGGTTTTCGGCGGCCGAAAGCAGCGTCTCGCAATGTTTCTTCAGCGCTTCGCCGCGCTCATAGATCTCGATCGATTCATCAAGCGCCACGTCGCCGCGTTCCAGCCGGGCAACGATGCTTTCGAGTTCGGCGACCGCCTTTTCGAAGGAAAGGCCGGATACCTCCGGCTTGGCGCTGTCAGTCATTCTCAACCCTTCATCATTCTCAGAATATGCATGCCCGCCGATTCGGCGAGCCCCTCGAGATCATAACCGCCTTCGAGCAGGCTGACGACCCGGTTCTTCGCGTGCCGGTCGGCCAGTTCGAGCACGCGGCCGGTCGCCCAGTCGAAATCCTCGCCCGTCAGGTTGATCTGCGCCAGCGGGTCGCGGTGATGCGCGTCGAAGCCGGCCGAGATGATGATGAGATCCGGCCTGAAATCGGCAACGGCCGGCAGCACGCGCGATTTGAACGCCTCGCGGAAATGGTCGCTGCCGACATTCGGCGAAAGCGGCGCGTTGACGATGGTGTTGTGCTTGCCCTTCTCGTCCTTGGCGCCGCTGCCGGGATAAAGCGGCATCTGATGCGTCGAGCAGAACAGCACCGAGGGGTCGTCCCAGAAGATATCCTGGGTGCCGTTGCCATGGTGCACATCCCAGTCGATGATGGCGACGCGCTCGGCGCCATGCCGCTTCTGCGCATGGCGGGCGGCGATCGCTGCATTGTTGAAGAAGCAGAAGCCCATCGCCGTCATCTTCTCGGCATGGTGGCCCGGCGGACGGGCGGCGACGAAGACATTGTCGGCGGCGCCGGAAAAGACGTCGTCCACCGCCGCCATCGCTCCGCCGATGCCGGTCAGCGCCGCCTGCAGGCTTTTGGGGCTGGCATAGGTATCGGCTTCGAGCTGGTTGATCCGGTCCTCTTCCTCGGGAATCTCCCGCATCACGGCTTTGAGATGCTCTTCCGGATGGGCCAGCAGCACCGCATCCTCGCTTGCTTCAGGCGCCTGCCGGCGCTCCAGCCGCTCGAAATTCGGATGTTCCAGCGCGACATTGATGGCGCGGATTCTGTCCGATCGCTCCGGATGACCGGCGGGCGTGACATGTTCCAGGAAGATCGGATGCTCATAAAGACGGGTGCTCATGGAGACACTCTATCGGTCGCTTATGTCATGTTCCACAGCAGATGGGGCATCGCCCGACGATTTCAACAAGCGCGCCTGCGCCCCATCTCGCCGCCGCCGGCATTATAAATTCCTGTCATCTCAGCCGTTTACTTCGAAAAACCCCGTGCTACTGTCGTCAACGGGGAATTTTGTAGGCAGAGTTGTTGATGAGTCAGTCGAAACGCCCGGGTGTAACGGAAATACATGTGCCGTTTCGCGATGTCGATATGACCGGCCAGATGTTTCTGGCCTCCTATATTTCCTATGCCGAATCCGTCATTGCGAGCTTCTGGTTAGCGCGGCCCGAGGTCGAGGACGAACCGGTCTATATCGCCAGCAAGATTACCTGCGTTCTCCACCGCCCGCTGCATTACGACGAGCCGGCCCTTTTTACCGCCGCCGTCGATAAGATCGGCGTGCGCTCCATCGGCTTCATCGTCTCGATCGATACGGGGGAGGAACGCGCCGCCGAGGTTGAGATCATCTGGCAGGCCCGCGCCCAGGAGGATCAGCAGCCGGTGTCGCTGCCGGAGGAGACGCGGGACTGGCTTTATGGGTTCTTGGATTAGGACATTCTATCTGGCCGCCATGCTTGCCACCAGATCGCTGAACCTTTCTCCCTGAATGCCGACATGTGTTCGCAACAGGCGGCGGGCTTCGTCCCCATCTCCGGCGAAGATCGCATCGACGATGGCGCAATGTTCCGAAAAGGACGTCGACAGGCGATTGCGCACCCGCAGCTGGAGGCGGCGATAGGGGCGCAGGCGCCGATGCAATTGCACGCATTGCTCTTGCAGGAAATCGCTTCGGCTTGCGGCGTAGATGGCCTTATGGAATTCCTCATTGTCGTAGTAGTAGGCATCGCTGTCGCCGGCATCGGCGGACTGCTCGCAGCGGCTGTGGGTGGCGGTGATTGCTTCCCGGGAGGTCTTGTCCAACCGGCGTGCGGCGAGCGCTCCCGCCAAGCCCTCGAGCTCCGCCATCACCTCGAACATCTCGTAAATGCGGTGCGGCCCTGGATCGATCACGACGGCGCCCCGGCGCGGCCGGATTTCTATCAGGCCGATCGCGTCTAGCTGCATCAACGCTTCGCGCACCGGCGTTCGCGACACGCCGAAACGATTGGCAAGCACGGTTTCATCCAGCCGTTCGCCGGGCGCGAACTCGTAGGAAAGTATTGCATTTTCAATCTCATCCCGTAGCCACCGGCCGACGTTCTCGGACATGTCTCTCGTATCCTTCATACATAAATGCCATTCTTGTATACAAGATCGTTGACTTCGTGTACGAAAAATGACAATCTACATACTACAGACGAAGCCCTTTGATGGGAAGCAGGGTCCAAGGCGCGCATAATGCGGCCGACCTTCAGGAGAGGGGAGAATGGCATGCCTGAAGCTTCTTTCTTCACCGACATGCTGCAAAGCATTACCGATCACGGACGCCAGCTTCTGTTTTCCGGCTCGCGCAACACCCAGGCCGCAGCCAAAGCCGATCTGCAGACTCTCTGCGAGATGCTGTTGTCGAGCCGGGGTGAAGCATCCGGCATGGCCCTTGCGGCCGAGATACTCGATCGCTGGGGCGGGCTCGAAAGCGCGGGCGCGCAGCAATTCTTCCATATGCTTCACGAAACGTTCGGGCCCGACACGGTGAGGCTCGACCAGGCGATGGAAAATTACCGTACTGACAAAAGCTCTGCCGCCGTCATCGCGCTCCATCAGGCCGCGGAGCCGCGGCGGCAGGAACTCCTGCGCCGCTTGAATCAGGCCCCGAACGGCACCGCCAGGCTGGTCCGTATGCGTCAGCAGCTGCTTGCTTCCAAGGACCGGTCCGAAGCCTATCACGCGCTCGATGCCGATTTCACGCATCTGTTCGGCTCCTGGTTCAATCGTGGCTTTCTGACGCTGCGGCCGATCGACTGGTCGACGCCGGCAAACATCCTCGAAAAGATCATCAAATACGAGGCCGTGCATGAGATCGCCAGCTGGGAGGAATTGCGCCGCCGTCTGGCGCCGGCCGACCGTCGATGCTTTGCCTTTTTCCATCCCCGATTGGCCGACGAACCGCTGGTGTTCGTCGAGGTGGCGCTCACCCGATCCGTGCCCATTGCGATCGCAGATGTCCTCGACGAGGGGAGGGAGCAGATCAATGCCGATGAGGCGACGACGGCTGTCTTCTATTCGATCTCCAACTGCCAGGATGGCCTGCGCGGAATCTCGTTCGGCAATTTCCTGATCAAGCAGGTCGTGGAAGATCTGCGCCGGGACCTGCCCGGCCTGAAGAATTTCGTCACGCTGTCGCCTGTCCCGGGCTTTGCCCGCTGGGTTGCCAAGGCGCGCGATCCGGCCGGCGCCCGGTCCCTGTCCAAAGCAGCCCTGGAAACGCTGAGCCTGCTGGACGACCCGAACTGGCCGGGCAATGAGAAGAGCAGCGCCGAATTGGAGCGCGTGTTGCTGCCGCTTGCAGCGCGCTACTTCCTGACCGAACGAACGCCGGAGGGCCGCCCGGTCGATCCCGTCGCCCGCTTCCATCTCGGCAACGGCGCCCGGCTTGAAAGAGTGAATTTTCTTGGCGACCGGTCGCCGAAGGCAGTCCAGCAGGCACACGGCCTGATGGTCAACTACCTCTATAAGCTCGACGACATCGTGGCCAATCACGAGGCCTTAGCGCAGCGCGGCGAAGTGATCGCCTCGCCTGCCGTCAAAAGCCTGCTCAACCAGAACGACGAAGGCCGTCGCGGCGGCAACGGCCAGCAAGGCTCTCGAGCCTTCGCGCAGATCATGAACTCAACGCTTGGAGGAGGGCGAAAGTGAGCAACCATCTTTTCGACGCGATGCGGGCCGCTGCGCCCGGCAACGCACCGTTCATGCGGATCGGCGCCGCTCAGACATGGACCTATGGCGACGCTTTTGCTCTTTCCGGCCGCATTGCCAGCGCGATGGACACGCTCGGTATTCGCCCCGGCGACCGGGTTGCGGTGCAAGTGGAGAAAAGCGCCGAGGCATTGATCCTTTACCTCGCCTGTCTGCGAAGCGGCGCGGTCTACCTGCCGCTCAACACCGCCTATACGCTGGCCGAACTCGATTACTTTATCGGCGACGCCGAGCCGCGCCTGGTGGTCGTTGCTTCGGCCGCGCGGGAGGGTGTGGAGAAAATCGCCAAGCACTACGGCGCGATCGTCGAAACGCTCGACGCTGACGGCAGCGGCTCGTTGCTCGATCTGGCACGCGACGAGCCGGCCGACTTTGTCGACGCCTCGCGCTCCGCCGATGATCTGGCCGCCATCCTCTACACCTCGGGAACGACGGGACGTTCCAAAGGGGCGATGCTCACGAATGGGAACCTGCTCTCGAATGCTCTGACCTTGCGCGACTATTGGCGCGTCACCGCCGATGATCGGCTGATCCACGCCTTGCCGATCTTCCACACACACGGGCTGTTCGTCGCCACCAACGTCACGCTGCTCGCCGGCGCCTCGATGTTCCTGCTGTCGAAGTTCGACGCCGACGAGGTCGTTTCCCTGATGCCGCAGGCAACCATGCTGATGGGCGTGCCGACCTTCTATGTCCGCCTCCTGCAAAGCCCGCGCTTCGGCAAAGAGGCGGCAGCCAGCATCCGCCTGTTCGTTTCCGGCTCGGCGCCGCTGCTTGCAGAAACACATAGCCAGTTCCAGGCGCGCACCGGTCACGCGATTCTCGAGCGCTACGGCATGACGGAAACCAATATGAACACCTCCAACCCCTATGAGGGGAAACGGATCGCCGGCACGGTCGGCCTGCCGTTGCCTGATGTGACGGTGCGCGTCACCGATCCCGCTACGGGACAGGTGCTGCCGGCTGAACAAACCGGCATGATCGAGATCAACGGACCGAACGTCTTCAAGGGTTATTGGCGCATGCCGGAAAAGACCGCGGCCGAGTTCACCGCGGACGGCTTCTTCATCAGCGGCGACCTCGGCAAGATCGACCAGGACGGCTACGTGCACATCGTCGGCCGCGGCAAGGATCTGGTGATCTCGGGTGGATACAACATCTATCCGAAAGAGGTCGAGAGCGAGATCGACCAGATCGACGGCGTCGTCGAGAGCGCCGTGATCGGCGTGCCGCATCCCGATTTTGGAGAAGGCGTAACGGCCGTCGTCGTCTGCAAGCCCGGCGCCGGGCTGGATGAAAAGACCATTGTCAGCGCCCTCCAGGATCGTCTCGCCCGCTATAAGCAGCCCAAACGCATCATATTTGCCGAGGACCTGCCGCGCAACACGATGGGCAAGGTTCAAAAGAACATCCTGCGGCAGCAATACGCCGATCTTTACACCGGGACGTAAGACGACCGCCCTCTGGGAGGAGGACGCGTCGTTATCCGCATCAATATCGCAAACAGCAGCGACGGCGCCGGAGGCGTCGGAGGGAGGGGAATCATGGGTATTGAAATTCTGGCCATAGGCCTGCTGGTCGCCATGTTCATCATTGCGACGATCCAGCCGATCAACATGGGCGCGCTCGCCTTTGCCGGCGCCTTCGTGCTTGGCTCCATGACCATCGGCATGAAAACCACCGACATTTTTGCGGGCTTTCCGAGTGACCTGTTTCTGACGCTCGTCGCCGTCACCTACCTCTTCGCCATCGCGCAGATCAACGGCACCATCGACTGGCTGGTCGAATGCGCCGTCCGCTTGGTGCGTGGACACATAGGCCTGATTCCCTGGGTGATGTTCCTCGTTGCCGCCGTCATTACCGGTTTCGGCGCTCTTGGGCCTGCCGCCGTCGCCATCCTTGCGCCGGTAGCGCTGAGCTTTGCCATCCAGTACCGCATTCACCCCGTCATGATGGGCCTGATGGTGATCCACGGCGCGCAAGCGGGCGGTTTTTCGCCGATCAGCATCTATGGCGGCATCACCAACCAGATCGTCGCGAAGGCCGGCCTGCCTTTCGCTCCGACCTCCTTGTTTCTCTCCAGCTTTTTCTTCAACCTGGCCATCGCGGTGCTGGTCTTCTTCGTTTTCGGCGGCGCAAAGGTCATGCGGCAGGTGCCCGCATCGTCCTTTGGCCCCTTGCCCGAACTGCATCCCGAGGGCGTGTCGGCGTCGATCAGGGGTCACGGCGGCACGCCGGCAAAACCAATCCGCGACCATGCCTATGGCACGGCGGCCGATACCGCTGCGACGCTGCGCCTGAACAATGAGAGAATTACCACCCTGATCGGCCTGACGGCGCTCGGCATCGGCGCTCTGGTTTTCAAGTTCAATGTCGGCCTCGTCGCCATGACCGTCGCCGTCGCCCTCGCGCTGCTGTCCCCGAAAACGCAGAAGGCGGCAATCGACAAGGTCAGCTGGTCGACCGTGCTGCTGATTGCGGGCATCATCACTTACGTCGGCGTCATGGAGAAGGCCGGTACGGTCGAT
This sequence comes from Rhizobium sp. F40D2, assembly GCF_051810745.2. NCBI lineage: Bacteria > Pseudomonadati > Pseudomonadota > Alphaproteobacteria > Hyphomicrobiales > Rhizobiaceae > Rhizobium > Rhizobium sp. F40D2. The sequence continues at coordinate 531,078 of NZ_CM131436.1, read as the reverse complement.
TACGTGGCGAACGGCATATCCAGCCTCGGCATGCCGCTCCTGGTGGCGCTGCTGCTTTGCTTTACCGGTGCCATCGTCTCGGCCTTTGCATCCTCGACTGCGCTGCTCGGCGCGATCATCCCGCTTGCCGTCCCGTTCCTCATGCAGGGACATGTCAGCGCCATCGGCGTGGTCGCCGCCATCGCGATCTCGACGACGATCGTCGATACCAGCCCGTTCTCCACCAATGGCGCGCTCGTGGTCGCCAATGCCCCGGATGACAGCCGGGAGCAGGTACTCAAGCAATTGCTGATCTACAGCGCGCTGATTGCCATCATCGGGCCGATCGTCGCCTGGCTGGTGTTCGTCGTGCCGGGCCTGGTTTGACGACGGGCACCCGCACCCATTGCTTGACGCCGCGGGGCATCACCCGTGGCGTCGAGATGTCCACGTCGCGCGCGGGCATTCCAAGTTCCATGCATTTCCCGGCTGGAAGGCGCCAGTCGCCAAATGTAACGCCGCTCTCAGATGAAGCATGCTCCGGTTGTAGTATTGGGCGCAGCCGGCAGCGATCGGATATTCACGTGCGAATTCCGTTGCATTTCCGAATTCAACGCTATTGATTATTCGAAGATGCTTTCATTCGCTGAAGTTGAAAATCGATCATGGTTCAATCGACTGACGTTTCATCTCATTTGACGGATTTGATTTATGGAAGTCTCTTCGGCGAGTGCAGCTGGCAGGATTTCTTGGATAGCGTTGCGCAAACGTCGCCGGGCGGCAAGGCTGCGCTGCATTACCACGATCTGACCTCGTCCGTTGCCCATGTTCCTTTCATGTCAGGCTTCTCGCAGGCCGAGGTCGACCAGTTCAGCAGCCACTTCGCCGCAGTCAATCCTTGGATCCCGAGATTGGGTCTCGTGCCCGTCGGCCAAGGCCTGTGCGGCGACGAGATCTTTCCGCGTGAAGAGCTGATCAAGTCGGAATTTTACAATGACTGGCTGAAGCGGCAGGCCGGATGCGAAACGAGTGTGGGTGTTTCCATCATTCGCGAGGAAAGCCGCACCTTCATCCTGTCGACCTCGACATCTTCGGCCGACCCCGATCTCAATAGGGAAGCGGCCGAACGGTACACGATCCTCGCGCCGCATCTGAAGAGGGCGTTCGATTTCATTCGCAAACGGGACCTGTTTGCGCCGCACGAACACGCAAGCCAAACCCTGTTCGACAGCATCGGGGTCGGTCTGATTTACGTTTCGGAACAAGGGAAAGTCCGTCGCTGGAACAAGAGCGCGGAGGCCTTGATGGAAGCCGGTCTGCCGGTGCGGATCACCGCAGATGGCAAGCTCGGACTGCAATGCCAGAAGTCGGCCGCCGTTCTTGAATTCCTGACCTCCCGAAACGGCACGCAGACCAAACCGCACACGGCAATCGTCAAGGGCAGGAACCAGGATAGTTACCGCCTCACGCTCGTCCGGCTTCAGTCCGATGCGTTTACCGAGTTTCTGGAGGGGCCGACCGTGGCTCTCATCGCCGAGCCGATGATGGCGAGCCCCCTCGGGGAGCGGCGCGATTTGCTGATGCAGCTCTACAAACTGACCGCAACGGAAGTCCGGATCGCATCGAGCATCGCATCGGGCCATTCCGCCAGGGAAGTGGCTGTAGCCGACGAGATCAGCTACGAGACCGTCAGAACCCATCTGAGAAACATCTATTCCAAGCTCGGGGTCAACTCCCAGGCCGGCCTGGTGTCGCTGCTGATGCGCTGAACGGCATTCGCCAAAGCAGTGCCGCTCGACCAGTCGGAGTTGCTATTCCGCGCTTTTGCCGCGGAGGACCGGTTCGCTGAGGATATCGATCTCGACGTTTGGATAAACGTGCTCTTCCAGCAAGGTGAGGGACCCAGCCCGCACTCCCATGGGTAAACAGCCTGCGTCGAAACTGACCGCCGGCACCGGCTCTTCGGCGAAAAACCTGAACAGCGTTATATGCGCTATGCTGGGCGGGGTTGGACGCCACTCATCGAAACAGATGGCCTGTGAAATGGCCGAGCGAAGTCTGTGCAATTCCGCCGGCTCCTCGGCTTTTACGAAGATAGCCGCTTCCGAAGCCGCCACCTCGTGAAAATGAACGTCGAAGGGTGGGGTCTCGTCGATCAGTCTCTCGACGATCTCCGTCCATCTTTCCCCGTTTTGCCTCCAGACCTCCTCGTTCGGAATGCCGAATTGGGCCGCGGCCTTGACGAGGGTGACGACCGTCATGTGCAGGCTTGTGGCCGGGACGCGTGAGAGGGACGCGGCGCTGTCTCGCTCGATGCTGTCTTGCAGGAGGCAGAGCTTTGACAGCGCCTCGAGATCGGGGAGGAACTGCAGGTGAAACGCGCAGCACCGCTTGAACCACAGCGTATCGATCTTCGTGCGGATCACTGGCAGCAGACCCTTCCAGCCAACAGGGCACGCCGCACCGAGAGCGTGCAATTCCGATACTTGCTATCACATCGCCAAACTGTTCGCCAAGGACGGGCGGCCCTGCCGGAGATCGGCAGATGATGAAGATCTTGAGCCGCTCAGGAGGATTGCAGCGTCCCCGCCGCGTCGCTCGGCCTCAGTATTCGGAACCGCTTCTGTTGTTCAGATCGTGACGTTCCGTCCCTTTCAGAGGTGGATTGAAGACGCTGACGAGAATGAGGTCCTTGTCCTTGCCGCCCCGCAAATAGTGGCGATCATGTTTATCGAGGACGTAGATGTCGCCGATGCCGATGGGGAAGACGTTGCCGTCCATATCCTCGACCTCGCCTTCTCCCTGGATGCAGTAGCAGGCCTCCAGGTGGTTGCGGTACTGCAGCAGGGCTTGCGTGTTGGCGCGAACGACCGTGTGGCAGACCGTGAACCCCATCCCGTCATCATTCGTCAGCAGGCGATGGCTCGTGCCATTGCCCCAATCGACGAAACGCTCGGTCTGCTCCACTTCCTTCAGATTTCTCACAAACATGTTCTTTCCTCTCGCGAATGACGGAGACGTCTTTGATCTCCGTGATCCCAATAGGCACCGCAATCCACGCTTGCTTCAAATGATCAAAATTGAGAAAGCTGTTAGAATAAGTTACATGTTGTGGCTGAATTCGACGCGTGGTGAGTTTGATGCGGCAATCTCCTTGAGCCAAACGAAGCGCGATTTGATCAGATTTTGACATTTCTGGTGGCGAATGAAACCCGCCGATCATGTGAGGAATTCGAACATATGCAACTGCCGCCGCTGAACGCCTTGAGAGCCTTCGAAGCGACCGCTCGCCTCATGAGCCTCTCAAAGGCTGGAGACGAACTGCATGTGACCCACGCGGCGATCAGTCATCAGCTCAAACATCTGGAGGCATGGCTCGGACGCAAGCTGCTGCAAAAATCCGGGCGCGGCGTGGCGCTGACCCCGGCGGGCAGCGAATATTATCTGGCCGTCTCGGGCTCATTGGCAGCCATCGCCCACGCCACGGGCAACATGCGCAGAGACCACAATATGCGGTCGATAACCGTCGGATGCATCCCTTCGATCGCGTCGCGCTGGCTGGTTCCGGCACTTCCGTCTTTCCGGGAGAGCGATCCCGATCTCGACGTCAGGATCGTCTATGCAAAAGCGGAAGAGCGCTTCGATGACGAAAGCCTGGACGTTCTGATCACCATGGGAGAAGACCTGTCAGGGGGACGGGAGAGCCGCCTGCTTTTCTCCCGCCGCAACCAGCCGGTGGCCAGCATTCATTATCTGGCCAAGCGGAATTGGACTGTCGGCAGTGTTCCCTTTGCAGCGGCCGACCTGCTGCACGACGAATCCTTAGACGGCTGGAAGGAATGGTTCCGGAAGACGGAGATAAAGGCGTCGGAGCCGGTTCGCGGACCGATATTTCAGGACTTCAACATTCTTGCCACGGCGGTGATCGCCGGGCATGGGGTCGCATTATGCCCCGTCGAAGTATTTCGGCGAGAGATCGATCGCGGCGACCTCGTCGTGCTTTCGGACATCTCGACGGCGGAGACCCAGGGATATTACCTGATCACCAGCTCCTGGGCGAAAAAGCCGGTGCGTCGTTTTGCGGAGTGGTTCACGAAGGAATGCCGATCGTCCGCGTCACCAATCGCTGGATCTGCCGATGACGCAATCGATGTTGAACGCAGCCATTAAAGCGCAATGGCCGCCTTCGAGCCTGAAGGCGGCCATTGGTGCATTCGCGATTGAATGCCTATGCTTTATGCGCCGGCAGCAGGGGATAGCCGACCATGACGGCGCGGCCGAGCAGGGCGGCGACGAAGGCCTTGATCACATCGCCGGGAACGAAAGCCATCGAGCCGACGAAGGCTTTCGGGAAGCCGAGACCGGCGACCGTCGCGAGATAGGTGATGCCGAAGGCGTAGAGCACGACGATGCCGCCGACCATGGCGGTGAGGAAGAAGCTGACCGTCTGCACCAGGCCGGACTGCCGGTCGTTGATCAGCCGCTCGCTGAGATAACCGGTGACGAAAGCGGCAAAGATCCAGCCGATGAGGAAGCCGGCCGTCGGCGAGGCGAAGATCGCAAGTCCGCCGCGGCCGCCGGAAAGCACCGGCAAGCCGATAGCGACGAGCAGGAGCACGATCAGCACGGCAATGGCGCCGCGCCGGGCGCCGAGCACGACGCCGGCCATCATGACGCCGAGCGATTGCGCGGCGATCGGCACCGGAATGAAGCCGAGCGGGATCGGCGGCAGCAGGCCGAGCGCCACGATGATTGCGGCAAAGAGGGCGGTAAGAACAAGGTCGCGGGTGCTCATCATGAATTCCGTGGTTAAAATTGGTTAACTTCCATGCCGCCGAATGCCGCGCGCGTCAATCGCCGCGGCGATATTATCCGCATCCTTGAGCGTCAGGATGATCAGCGGCGCAAGCAGGCTCGCCGGCCGGACCTTCAGCCCGCGCGCCCTGTGCGCCTCGCGGATCGCCTGGTAACGGTCGACGATTTCAGGCACGAAACGTAGGACCAGCCCCAGCGCCAGGCCGATATCGTCGGCCTGCACCTGGCCGGTGCGCTCCAGTGGGCGGGCAAGTGCCGTCACTTCGTCGATAAACGCGGTGATCGACGTCGTCGCCGTCACGGCGGCGGCGAGCAGCATCAGCGCCGTCAGCCGCAGCGGCGGCACAAGCGCCTGCTGCCAGGGATTGAAGAGCAGGTTGAAGAGCGCGACGACCGCGATCGTCAGGAAGATCGGCCGCAGCCGCCTCAGCGCGGCGCCGAGCGGCAGCCCGACCATGCGGTAGAGGATCGCCGCCGCCAGCACCGCGAGAGACAGCAGCACGAGATTGCCGGTGATGAACAGCACGATGCTGAAGATCGCAAGCGACAGCAGTTTCACCCGCGGCGAAAGCCGATGTATTATGCTATTGCCTTCGACATAGAGCGACTGCATCAGAGGGCGATCTCCCTGTAGCGGGCGATCGCCTCAGTCGCCGGCGCATCCGCGGCAAGCCGCCCTTCGTGAAACAGCAGCACCCGCTCGAAACCGGCAATCAGCTCCAGATCATGGGTGATGACGATGGCGCTTTCGGCAAGCCCGGCGATAATTCCTTCGACCAGCGCCCGGTTCTTCAGGTCGAGCTGGTTTGTGGGTTCGTCGAGGATGAGAATGCCGGGCCCCGTCGCCAATACCGAACAGAGGGCTGCCACCTGCAGCTCGCCGCCGGAAAGCTCGTGCGCCCGCCGCCCGGCCAGCGCCTCGGCGCCGAAGCGGGCCAGCACGCCCTCGACCTTCGCTTCGATCTCCGCCTTGGTGAAGCCGCGCCGCTTCAGCCCGAAGGCGATGTCGTCCCGGACGATCGGCATGATGATCTGGTTCTGTGGCGACTGAAAGATGAAGCCGACATCGGCTGCCGCCGTCTTCTCGTCGGCCGTGTCGCGGCCGTTGACGGTGACCCGCCCGACCGTCGGCTTGGTCAGCCCGTTGATCAGCCGCGCGAACGTGGTCTTGCCCGAGCCGTTCAGCCCGATGACGCCGATGCGTTTGCCGCTGATCCCAAGCGTCAACGGCTGCAGCGCCACCCTCGTCCCGAAACTGACCCCGGCACCTTCGAATTCTATGTCCAAACCAGTCCCTCGCATCTTTCATCGGAGGAGATTGCCGATGCCGGCCCCTCATCCGCCTGCCGGCACCTTCTCCCCGTAAACGGGGCGAAGGGACCATGCCGCGACCTCTCCATTCCGACCAACCTTTCGTAGGGCACGTCCCCTCTCCCCGCGAGCGGGGAGAGGGTTAGGGTGAGGGGCAGCCACTGGCGCCAACCGGACAGCAACGCTTCTATACGGGGACATCGGTTTAACGAAAGAGCAAATCGCGATATCGGGTGGCTAGGAAGATTTTCCGCGTTATGATGCATCCATGACGAATCTGCTCTCCAATTCCGACGCCCGCCGGGTCTTCCTCGCCAAGCAGGGCCTCAGCGCCCCGCCGAACCGCGCCTTGACCAAGGAGGGCCTGCTGCAGCTGATCGGCGAGCTGGGTTTCGTCCAGGTCGACAGCATCCAGACGGTCGAGCGGGCGCATCATCAGATCCTGTTTTCCCGCAACCAGACCTATCGGCGCGAGCACCTGACGGCGCTGCTCGAAAAGGACGGCGCGCTGTTTGAGCACTGGACGCATGACGCCTCGATCCTGCCGAGCGCCTTCTTCGTCTATTGGAAGCACAAGTTCCGCCATCAGGAAAAGGTCATCATCGAACGCTGGCGCAAATGGCGCGGCGAGGGTTTCGAGACGGCTTTCGAGGAGACCTATCAGCGCGTCGAGCGCGACGGGGCGATCCTGGCGCGCGACATCAAGGCCGACGGCCACGTTTCCGGCGGCTGGTGGAACTGGCATCCGAACAAGACGGCGCTCGAATATTTCTGGCACACCGGCAAGTTCGCCATCGCCGGCCGCTCGAACTTCCAGAAGATCTACGATCTCACCGAGCGCGTCATCCCGGCCGAATTCCGCGAGCCGGAGGTGAGCCGCGAGGACTTTATCGACTGGGCCTGCCGCAGCGCGCTGACCCGCCTCGGCTTTGCCACCCATGGCGAGATATCGGCCTTCTGGAACCTCGTCTCGCCTGAGGAAGCCAAGGCCTGGGTCGCCGCTCATCGCGACGAGCTGATCGAAGTGCTGATCGAACCGGCGCTCGGAGCCAAGCCGCGCCCCTCCTGGGCCTTTGCCGATTTTCTCTCGACGCTCGACAGCTACCCCGGCGCGCCGCCGCGCATCCGCGTGCTCAGCCCTTTCGACCCGATGATCCGCGACCGCAACCGCACAGAACGCCTGTTCGGCTTCTTCTACCGCATCGAGATTTTCGTGCCCGAACCGAAGCGCGAATATGGCTACTACGTCTTCCCGCTGCTCGAAGGCGACAGGCTGATCGGCCGCATCGATATGAAGGCTGACCGGAAGAAGTCGACGCTCGACGTCAGGCGGCTCTGGCTGGAACCGGGCGTGAAGGCCTCGGCGGGGCGGCTGGAGCGGCTGGAGGCGGAGTTGGAGCGCGTGGCGCGGTTTGCGGGGGTGGAGAAGGTCATTTTGCTGGAGGGGTGGAGAGGGTAGTCTCTTCTCCCCTCGGGGGAAGGTGGCGGCAGCCGGATGAGGGGGCTTCATGGCACGCCGCTCATTATTGCCCTTCGCTTGCGCTCAGTGCATTCGCTCCTAGCGTCGCTCACCCCCTCATCTGTCCTTCGGACATCTTCTCCCCGCTGGGGAGAAGAGGGATGTGTCAGCAAATCTCCGTTTTGCTGATCTTGATGCCAAAACCTTCCAGGCCGACATAGTGGCGTTCGCGGCTGGTGAGCAGCTTGATCGAGCTGACGCCGAGGTCCTTGAGGATCTGGGCGCCGAGGCCGATTTCCAGCCATTCGCTGTCGCGGGTCTGGGCTTCGGCATGGGCTTCGCGGCCCTGGTTGCGGGCTTTGCGGCCGTTATCGTAGTGGCCGACGCCGACGGAACCTTCGCGCAGATAGACAATGACGCCGCGGCCTTCCTCGGAAATCTTCTGCATGTAGAAATCGACCGGGCTGTTCTTGCCGAAGAGGTCCTCGGCCACATTCTCCGGATGCAGGCGCACCGGAATGTCGACGCCGTCGCGGATGTCGCCGAAGACGACGGCGAGATGCTGCATCGGGTCCCAGGGCAGGGAATAGGTATGGGCCTTCGCCTTGCCGAATGGCGTGTCGATGTCGAAGCTCGTGCCGTGCTCGACCAGCGTTTCCTTGCGCTGGCGATAGGCGATGAGATCGGCGACGGAGACGAGCTTCAACCCGTGCTGCTCGGCGAAATCGACTACCTGCGGCCCGCGCGTGACGGTGCCGTCGTCATTGACGAGTTCGGAGATGACGCCGATCGGCGGCAGGCCGGCGAGCTTGCAGAGGTCGACGGCCGCTTCCGTATGGCCGGAGCGCATCAGCACGCCGCCTTCGCGCGAAACCAGCGGAAAGATATGGCCGGGACGGACGAAATCGGCGGCGCCGACATTCGGATTGGCGAGGTTGCGCACCGTCAGCGTCCGGTCGTCGGCGGAAATTCCCGTCGTCGTGCCATGCTTGAAATCGACCGAGACGGTGAAGGCAGTCGTATGGGCCGAATCGTTTTCCGCCACCATGGCGTTGAGGTTGAGCCGCTTGGCCTCTTCCTTCGGCATCGGCGCGCAGACGATGCCGGATGTGTGGCGCACGATGAAGGCCATTTTTTCCGGCGTGGTGTGGACGGCGGCGACGATCAGGTCACCCTCGTTCTCGCGGTCGTTGTCGTCCATGACGACGACGATCTCGCCGGCCTCGAAGGCCCGGATTGCGTCGACGACGCGTTTTTGATCATACGACATGGGCGGCGCTCCTATTTCAGCCGGCCGGTCTGGCCGCGGTCGCGAAGATAATGGTCGGCGATGGCACAGGCGACCATCGCCTCGCCGATCGGCACGGCGCGGATGCCGACGCAGGGGTCGTGCCGGCCCTTGGTGCGGACATCGACATTCTTGCCATCGGCATCGATCGACTGGCGTTCGGTCAGGATCGACGAGGTCGGCTTGACGGCGAAACGCGCCACCACCGGCTGTCCGGTCGAGATCCCGCCGAGAATACCGCCGGCATTGTTGGAAAGGAAGATCGGCGTGCCGTCATTGCCCATGCGCATCTCGTCGGCATTGTCTTCGCCTGAGGTTTCGGCGGCGGCAAAACCATTGCCGATCTCGACACCCTTGACGGCGTTGATCGACATCAGCAGCGAGGCGATATCCTGGTCGAGCTTGGCATAGATCGGCGCGCCGAGGCCGGCGGGTACGCCTTCGGCGATCACTTCGACCACCGCGCCGATCGAGGAACCGTTCTTGCGGATGCCGTCGAGATATTCTTCCCAGACCGGCACGATCGCCGCATCGGGGGAGAAGAACGGGTTCTGGCCGACCTGGTCCCAGTCCCAGTTGCGCCGGTCGATCTTGTGCTTGCCGATCTGCACCAGGGCGCCGCGCACGGTGACACCGGGCACCACCAGCCGGGCGATGCCGCCGGCCGCAACGCGCGCTGCGGTCTCGCGCGCCGAGGAACGGCCGCCGCCGCGATAGTCGCGAATGCCGTATTTGAGGTCATAGGTATAATCGGCATGGCCGGGGCGGAATTGCCGGGCGATCTCGCCGTAATCCTTGGAGCGCTGGTCGGTGTTTTCGATCAGCATCGAGATCGGCGTGCCTGTCGTCGTCATCGTCTCGCCGTCGGCGTCGAGCATGACGCCGGAGAGCACCTTCACCAGGTCGTCCTCGCGCCGCTGCGTCACGAAGCGGGACTGCCCGGGCTTGCGCTTGTCGAGCCAGACCTGCAGGTCCTCGAGCTTGAAGCGCAGTCCCGGAGGGCAGCCGTCGACGACGCAGCCCAGCGCCGGACCATGGCTTTCGCCCCAGGTGGTTACGCGGAAGAGGTGACCGAATGTATTGTGCGACATGTGTTCCCACGGTGGCGCGCCAAAGCCGGTTGCGCCATTGCTTGAAAAGGCGCGACACTCATAGGCCAAAAAACCGTCGAGGCAAAAGCCTTTCTTTGCGTCAAACCGGCGGTGGCGGAAATGCTGTTTCCGTCCGTATCAAAGGAAAGCGGTCAGGATGCCAGCCGCCATCCCGTTCCTGTCGCCTCGGTGGTGAAATCGTCGAAGGAGAGCGGCCGCGAGAAGGCATAGCCCTGCAGGATGTCGCAGCCGAGATCGCGCAGCAGTTCGGCATGGGCCGCGGTCTCCACGCCTTCGGCCACCGTCTCGACGCCGAGCGAGCGGGCAATGTCGATGATCGAGCGGACCAGCGCCCGCTCCTGCGTGGCGCCGACGATAGGCTGCACCAGCTGGCGATCAATCTTCAGCCGCTTGGGCTTCAGCTTCAACAGGCTGACGATCGAGGTATGGCCGGTGCCGAAATCGTCGATCTCGATATCGATGCCGAGCGCCTTGATGTGTTCGAGATTGTGCGAGACGACGTCCTCGCTCTCGTCGAGGAAGATCGATTCCACCAGTTCGAAGGAAAGTTCGCCGGGGCGGATATGCAAATCGGCGAGCGATTCCAGCAGGCTGCCGTCATGCAGCCGCCGCGCCGAAACATTGACCGACACCTTGGGCACGGCAATGCCGAGCGCGGTCCAGCGCATCTTGTCGCGCAGCGCCGTTTCCAGCACGATCCGGTCGAGCATCTGCACGACATTGATCTCGTCGGCGATGCGCAGGAACTTGTCGGGCGCAAGCCACCCCTTGGACGGATGTTTCCAGCGCACCAGCGCCTCCACCCCGGTCAGCTCCATTGTCCGTGCCGAGAATTGCGGCTGGTACCAGGCGGTGAACTCGCCATTGTCGATGCCGGCGAGGATCTCGTCGGCCGTGCGCTTGGTGTTGACGATATCGGCCTGGAGATTGTGATTGAAGAATTCGAAGCGATTGCGGCCCGTGCTCTTGGCGCGGTAGAGCGCGATATCGGCATTGATCAGCACCTTGCGCGCATCGACGTGAATGCCGTTGGCGAGCGCCACGCCGATCGACACACCGCAGCGGCAGGAAAAACCCTGGAAATCGATCGGCTGGCGCATCTCCTCGATGATCCGCGCCGAAAGCTGCGCCATCTCCGTGTCGCCGACATCGAGGGCGAGAATGACGAACTCGTCGCCGCCGATGCGGGCGACGATATCGCTGCCGCGGACATTCTTGGCGAGCACCTTCGAGGCGTGCACCAGCATGGCATCGCCGGCGGCATGGCCAAGCGTGTCGTTGATGTCCTTGAAGCGGTCGAGGTCGATGTGCAGGATCGAGAATTTCTGCCGCTGCCGGCGGCCGTCATTCGTCAGCTCTTCGAGCGCGATATCGAGCTTGCGGCGATTGGCGAGGGCGGTCAGCGGGTCGTGCAAGGAATTGTGTTCGATCCTGTTTTTGGCAAGCTCGAGCTCGATATTCTTGGCGACCGCCTCGTCCTTGGCCGCCTTCAAGCGGATCGTCATCAGCACGTCTTCGGTGGCATCGAAGGCGATGCCCATGATCTTCATCTCGCCGGTCCCCGTCTGGTGGACCTTGCCGACCGAGCGGACATAGCGCACCGCGCCGCCATCGACGATCACCCGGCAGACGAGGGTGTGGGTATCGCCGTTCTTCTTGAAGTGGCGCGCGCTCTCCAGCGCAAGACCCCGATCCTCGGGGTGGATGCAGCCAAGCCAGGTCTCCTCGGTCATGAAGCCGTTGCGCGGCGCAAGCCCATAGAGCTCGTGCATGCGCTCGTTCCAGATCGAGCCGCCCCGGTCGGGCCGCGCTTCCCAGATGCCGCATTGATAGGAGTTGAGCGCCAGGTCGAGCCGGCTCGACAGCTCGGCGAGCTGTCCCTCGCGGCTGGAAAGCTCTTCAAGCGCCAGCTCCAGCTCGGCATTCTTAACCTCGCTCATGTCTTTCGCCTTGCGCAACGTGTCGGTCGTCTCCGCATCGGCGGTCACATCCCAGACGATGCCGATCGTCCTGCTGACACCGCCGGCATCGGTATAAAAGGCGCCGACCGAGCGCAGGTGACGGATGCCGCCATCGGCATGCACGATGCGGTACTGCGCCGTGCAGGCAGCGCCGGCGATGCTGCAGCTGAAGAAATGCACTTCGGCGATCTCTCGGTCCTCGGGCAGGATCGCCGCCAGCCATTCGTCGAGCGCCCGGCCGCCTTCCTGCGCCGGCTTGCCGTGCAGGGCCGCGGCACGTGCATCCCAGAGCAGGCTGCTCGAATGATCCTCCAGCTCCCAGATGCCGATATTCGAGGACTCTAGCGCCAGATCGAGCCGCTGCGACAATTCCTTGAGTTTCGCCTCGCGTGTCTCCAGCTCGGTGATATTGCGGTTGCGCTCGCCGAACAGGAGGGTCGCGAAGAAGATCGGTATGATGATGATGCAGCCGGCGGCAACGACGATCAGGCGCAGCTCGGTTTGGTTCTCCGGTATTGCGTGCCAGCCGCTGTTCGGGACGACGGAGAGTTCCCACTTGCCGCCGGCAAAGCCGATCTTCTGGCGCATCGGCTCCTTGTCGTCGATCTCGGACGACCCGAAGAAGGGTGCGGCCGTCGCGGCCTTTGCCGGCGAGCCGATGTCCCGGATGGCGATCGAAAGATGGTCAAGATGCGGAAAACGTTCCCGGTTCTCGCGGTCGCGCGCCGGCATCAGCCCGGTTGCCTCATAAAACATCTGCTGGTCGATGACGAGCTCGACCGCTCCCCAGAGCCGCCGCTGGCCGTTCTCCTTGACGAAAACCGGGAAGAATATCGCAAAGGCATCCCGGCCGTCGGTGCTGATCGGGCCATAGAAGCGCGCCGACTGATCGCCGGCCGCGGGCGTCATCGCCTGGCGTGAAAACAGCCTTTCGCGCACATCGCGGCCGATCCGCTCGTTGTTGGATTGCGGTGGATAGACGTTTCTGACGATGAAATCGGGTGCGACGGCGATGTGAATGAAGGGCGGATTCTGGATCAGCAGCCAGTTGATCTGCCGCTCCATCTCTTCTCCGTTTTGCGCGCTGACGGAGATCAGGTTGGTAAGGTCGCGGACGATGCTGAGGTCCATGTTGATCTCAGCCATGATCCGGGCGCGGATGAGGTTCGCCTCGCTTTCGGTGCGGATATGAAGTTCGCGGACATAAGATTGAGTATTGGCCCGATCGAGACCGAAGCCGACCATGATGATGACAAGGGCGACGAGCGAAGAAACCAGAAACGAGACGCGGGTATTCTTCAACACGCGCCGTAACTGCTTGTTGTCGCTCAGCCTGGATAGCAAAATGAAACTCCCCATCTTCCGGGCGACTTTAGGGCGTGGGGGTTAATTTACGATTGCCCGCCGGCGATGCAAAAAAACATGGGAAGGGAAAACAGCGGTTAACACGGCGTCTTGATTATATTTAAAATCCTATTCATCAATTAGGCGGGAAAAGCCATTCTTACGGGCAATTTTCGCCATATTCAGGAGGCTATGTGTGGCCAGTCATGTTCTCGTGCAGCGTTTGAAAAGGATTGTCGCCATGCGTTTCGTCGTCGCCACGCTTTTGGCAACAGCAAGTTTCCTGTCGCCGATGAGCGGTTTTGCCGAGAGCGCCGATGTCGAGGCGACGATCAAGAAGGTCGACACCGCCAATCTGGTGCTGACGCTCGATGACGGCAAAACCTATCAGGCGCCCGAGGAATTCAATTTCGACGGCCTTGAAGCCGGCGTGAAGGTCATCGTCTTCTACACCGAGGTCGACGGCAAGCGCGTCATCAACGATCTCGATATCGTCAAGTAGGGCGGGTTCGCGGAGGATCGCATGAAGCATGCTTCGATCGTCGTGCGTGCTGATTGGGATGAAGAGGTTGGCGTTTGGGTCGCCAGCAGCAACGATATCGAGGGACTGGCCATTGAGGCCAATACCCTTCGAAGCCCTCAAGCCTAAACTTATCGCTGTTGCAACCGACCTTCTCGAGCTGAACGGTTTTACCTCTAACCAGCCGGAAATCCCCATCCACATGATAGCCGAACAACTCGTCGGCATCCCCAATCCGACCAAGTGAGCCTATCGCGGGCTAAGATGCGGCAACGCCCTACAGCCAGACGATCGTCCGCTCAGTAGTATCGATCCTGACGATCTGGTCCTGCGGGATCCCGCCTTCGGCAGCGCTGCTCTTCGGCAGGTCGGCGATCATCTGGAACAGCGTGCGGATAACGCCGCCATGGGTGACGCAGACGGTCGGGCGATCGACGGATTGCAGCCATGAGCCGGTGCGCCAGGAGAGGATCTCGTAGCTTTCCGCATCCTCGCCGGGCGGGATGAAATCCCATTTCGAAGCGTTACGTTCGGCCACCCGCTCGCGCTGCGTCGCCTTCAGTTCCTTGAGCGTCGAGCCCTCCCAGTCGCCGAAGGAAATCTCGACCAGCCTCGGATCGGTGCGATAGGCAAGCGGCGGCAGGCCCATGGCGGCGCGGACGATTTCCATGGTCGCGCGCGTGCGCTGCAGCGGGCTTGCGACGAAATCGAATTCATCGACCGTGTCGCCGAGAATGTCGCCAAGCGCCAGCCCGTTCTGCCGGGCCTGTTCCAGGCCCGTGGCGTTCATCGGGATGTCCTTCTGGCCCTGCAGGCGGCGCTCGGCATTCCAGTCGGTCTGACCGTGTCTGATCACGTAGATAAGCACGGTCTCTGCTCCGGGAATGCTTCAGTCCTTGACGACCGAAATGTCAGGGGCGTCGACCGCCTTCATGCCGATGACATGATAGCCGCTGTCGGCATGGTGCACTTCGCCGGTGACGGAGCGCGAGAGATCCGACAGCAAATAGAGGCCGACATCGCCGACTTCTTCGATGGTGACGGTGCGGCGCAGCGGCGCGTTGTATTCGTTCCACTTCAGAATATAGCGGAAATCGCCGATGCCGGAGGCTGCGAGCGTCTTGATCGGGCCGGCCGAGACGGCGTTGACGCGGATGTTCTGCGGTCCGAGGTCGACGGCCAGATACTTGACGCTCGCTTCGAGCGCGGCCTTGGCGACACCCATGACGTTATAGTTCGGCATCACCTTTTCGGCGCCGTAATAGGTCAGCGTCAGCATGGCGCCACCATCCGTCATCAGCTTCTCGGCGCGGCGTGCGACCGAGGTGAAGGAATAGACGGAAATCTGCATCGTCTTGGCGAAATTGTCGGCCGAGGTGTCGACGTAACGGCCGGTCAGTTCGTCCTTGTCGGAGAAGCCGATCGCATGCACCAGGAAATCGATCTTGCCCCAGAGCTTTTCGACGTTTCCGAAAACCTCGTCGATGGTGGCTTCGTCGGCAACGTCACAGTGGCCAACCAGCGTCGCGCCGATTTCGGCGGCGAGCGGCTCGACGCGCTTCTTCAGCGCATCGCCCTGGTAGGTAAGCGCAACCTCTCCGCCCTGCGCATGGATGGCCTTGGCAATACCCCACGCAATGGAGCGATTGTTGGCGACACCCATGATGACGCCGCGTTTGCCTGCCATGAGGCCGGATGCTTGAGCCATATTTCGCTCCCTAGGAATTCTGATTGATCCTGCCTATGGCATAGGCCGCTAATCGGTTCAAGCTTGGCCTGGATCATCAACTGTTAGGTTTCGTAACAAAGGGTGCGAAAGTCATAAATATTTCATAGGAACAGGCCTTCGCGCATGCTCCGCATGAGATCGGTGACTTTGTCGTCGGGTTTTTCCCACAGGATAATGCGCAATTCGACGACGAGATCGCCTCTGCCACCTTCTTCGCGGGGCAATCCCTGACCGGGGATTTTGATCGTCTTGTCCGAGCCCGACCAGGCGGGAATGGTGATGTCGAGCGGCCCGCTCGGTCCCTCGATGCGCGCCTCAGTGCCGAGAACGGCATTTTCAATGCTGAGCGGCAGCACGGCATGCAGATCGAAACCGTCGACCGTGAAGCGCGGATCGGGCGCAATGCGAATGTTGATGACGGCATCGCCGCGCTGCATGCCCGGCAGCTTGAAGCCCTGTCCCTTGAGCCGCAGCTCGTGACCATCCCTTGTACCGGCCGGCAATGCGAAGCCGATCTCTCGACCCTCCGGCAATGACGCGGTGATCCAGCCGCTCTTCAGCACGTCGTCGATCGTCACCGTCGCCGTCGCCACCTCATCGGGTGCCTTTTCCAGGCCGGTATCCTTGGCGCCGGTGAAGCGGCGCACCAGGGACGTCAGGATGCTGAGCGGCAGCGGCAGGTTGGCGCCGGCATTTGGCCCAGCCTCGCCGGCCTCGTCGTCGCCCTTGATGTCAACCTCGGCGGCGTCGCCATCCACGCGCCTGCCGGCCTCGCCCGCCTGCTGGTTTTGGGCCTGTTGATTCTGTGTCTGCTGGCTCTGGGCCTGCTGGTATTGCGCCTGTTGCGCGCGAGCCTGCGCCTGACCGCCGGCCGCGGCGCGGGCCTGAGCGCCGAAAATGCGATCGACCATCTCGTCTGCTGGCTCGGCCGATCCTGCCTGTTGTCTGGAGCCCTCGGCGGCGGCCTTCTGGGCGGCGCGCGCAAGCTCTTCCATCACCCGCTCGGCATTGGCCTGCGCCGCCTTGGCGCGCACGGCGGCCTCATGCGCTGCCTGGCGCCGCTGCATGATCGTCTGTTCGTGATTTTTGGCTTCCGCCATCCGCACGGCATTGTCGAACAGGCTGCGTTTGCGCGGGTCCTTCAGCGTTTCATAGGCGCGGCCGATCTCGGCGAACCGGGCGGTTGCCGTCGGGTCGCTCTGATTGTGGTCGGGATGGGCGGATTTGGCCATATTGCGCCAGGCCGCCTTGATCTCGTCTGCTGCCGCGTCGCGCTTGACGCCCAGAATTTTATAAGGATCGCGCATGTCAAACCGCCGGTGTTGCGATGCGGGAAGCCACGTCCTTGCCCGGCACCCCGATATTCCAAAATCAAAAGCCCAATAACAACTGGCGCCATCCCGCCGCACAGGCAGGGACAACCACTCTCAACGCTGATCGTGCGTGGGAGTTGCTAATCACTTCTTATTTCTATGGAGAGATGTGGAGTGTTTTGCGCCGAATGGTTAGCGCTTTGCTAAGCACTCGGCAGAAAGGCGTCGGGCGTTAACCTGTCGGCGAGCCGGATCGGCTCGGTGCCCGAATTACTTTCCCGCCGGATCAACTCTCCCGCCGGATCAACTCTCCGGCTGGAAGCTTAACAGTTGCCAGTTGCCGCCGCCGACGAGGCAGGTCTTGCCGTAGAATTTGGCGATGCCGACATAGGAATGCCGCGTCGTGCGGAACTGGCGGCAGACCTGGCCTGATTCGTTGTTCTCGACGATCGTATCGATGACGCCGGCGCTGCCCGTCGATGCATTCGCCCAGGGAAGCGGCTGGCCCTCGAGCCTTTGCACGTCTGCCGAGGTCACGGCATTGCGCACGGTCATTTCGTCCGACAGCGTATCGGTGCTCGGCGGCGTCTGCGGCACAGTGCCGGTTGCCACCGAACGGTCGACCTTGGCTTCGCTGAGAAAATCCATGCCGCCCGCCAGGCAGCCGGAAAGCGAAAGCATTGCGGCGCCGATGACGAAGAACGTGCCGCTGCGTCGCCGCAGGCCCTTTGTATGGCGATTTGACTTTGCTATGACTTCCACCCTGCATCCTGTCCAGTTATCAAAAGCTGGGCGAGTTTTGAATAATCCGGGGCATTTGAACCAATATGTCGGCAAACGAGTTAACAAGCGGTGACTTTACCGAAAGTGGCGAACCCTTCAAGCTCTTTGCCGAATGGCTTGGCGAAGCGGAGGCTTCCGAACCCAACGACCCGAACGCGGTGGCGCTGGCAACGGTCGATGAGGATGGCCTTCCCAATGTCCGCATGGTTCTCCTGAAGGGATTCGATGACGACGGTTTCGTCTTCTACACCAATTTCGAGAGCCAGAAAGGCCGTGAAATTCTGGGCCAGAAAAAGGCGGCCATGTGCTTTCACTGGAAAAGCCTGCGCCGCCAGGTAAGGCTGCGCGGCCCCGTCGAGATCGTCACCGATGCCGAAGCCGACGCCTATTTCAAGACGCGCGCCCGCGGCAGCCGGATCGGCGCCTGGGCCTCGAAACAATCCCGCCCGCTCGAAAGCCGTTTCGCGCTGGAGAAGGCCGTGGCCGAATATACCGCCCGTTATGCCATCGGCGAAATTCCGCGCCCCGCCCATTGGTCGGGCTTCCGCATCCGGCCGACCTCGATCGAATTCTGGAAGGACCAGAAATTCCGTCTGCATGACCGCATCGAATTTCGCCGGCCGTTGCCGGAAGGCGCATGGGACAAGGTCAGGATGTATCCTTAAGCGGCCCTATTTGCCCATCAGCCTCAGCGGAATACCGGAGGCCAGGGCGGAGACGTAGCGTGGCTTCTGGTAGAAGCCGTTGAGCGAAATGCGCGAGAGATAGGCGGTTTGCCCTGCTGCCGGCAGCCCGGGCTGAGTGGTGACCGCAAGCTGAAAGCCAAGATTTCGGGCCATCGCCGCCTCGCGGCCGGTCGCCGCCTCCGGCGTGCCGTAGGGATAGGCGATCGTCTTGGGCCGGATGCCGGTCACCGCCTCGACATAATCGGCCGAAACCTGCATTTCTATCCGCGCTTCGGCGTCCGGCAGGCGGGACAGCGCCCGATGGCTGATCGTATGGGCGCCGAGCGTGGCGAGCGAATGGGTCGCGAGCCGCTGCAACTGGCGGGGGTCCATTACCAGCGCGCGGGTGATATCGGTCGGCTCGATGCCGTTTTCCCGCGCCAGCATGTCGATCGCGGCGACGGCGCGCGCTTCGTCGGACCGGTGGATAAAGGCGGCGAATCGGTCGAAGGCGGCCCATTGCTGCTGCGGACCGTCGAGCGCCAGCCGTTCACTGCCGCGGCCGAAATCGAAGCGAAGTTCGCCTGACCGGGGCAGGAGGACGGCGAGCGTCTCCCACCAGATGCTGTGGGAGCCTTCGGCAAAACCCTTGGCAACGAATACCGTGAACGGCGCCCGGTGCTTTTCGAACACCGGCAGCGCGTGCTCCAGATTGTTGATGTAGCCGTCGTCGAGCGTAAAGGCGGCAAAAGGCTTTCCGCCCTCGGGCTCGGCCAGCAGCGCCGGCACCTGATCGAGCGGCACGAAGCGATAGCCCTCCCGCTTCAACCGCCGCAGCGCCGTATCGAGAAAGCCGGGGGTAATTTCGAGATGCGCATTCGGCTCGAAGGCCTCCGCCACGTGCGGGCGGACATGATGCAGCGTGAAGACGACGCCGCGTCCGCGCGCCTCGCGCATGAACCCGGCGGCGGAGATGAGCCAGGAAAGCTCGAGCCCGGCGCCGATCGCCGCGCGTTTTGCCAGTCGCTTGAATTGTCCCGTCATGCGCCGTCCATTGCTTTTTGCCGGAAACTAGCAAGCGGGACTTAAGCCTTGCTGAATCCCGATTTCGTACGGCTCCCTTCATTTGATGTTAACCAAGGCGATGAAAAGACTAGAAAAATGATAGGAGTTGCCTCAAAGTCGCGCCAAACTTGCCGCTTCTGTCACGTTACGGCACAACGCCGATCCTATCGAGAGCCGACGCATCAAGGGGAACTGCATGAGAAAGCTTCTGGCGGCTGTTTTGACCGTAATGCTGGCCGTTTCGGCGCCCCTTACGGCCCTGGCCGGCAGCGCTTCCTTGATCCTCGATGCCCGAACGGGCAAGGTTCTCGCCGCCGAGAACGCCGATACGCTGAACTATCCGGCCTCGCTGACGAAGATGATGACGCTCTATCTGACCTTCGAGGCGCTGAAGCGGGGCAAGATTTCCTGGAATACGCCGATCAAAATGTCGAAATACGCCGCCTCCCGGCCGCCGACCAAGCTCGGCGTCAAGCCAGGCGGCACGATCACGGTGCGCGAGGCGGTCTATGGCATGATCATCAAATCCGCCAATGATGCCGCCGCCGCCATGGGCGAGAAGCTCGGGGGCTCGGAAAGCGGTTTTGCCCGGATGATGACAGCCAAGGCCCGCCAGCTCGGCATGAGCCGCACCGTCTTCGTCAATGCCTCCGGCTTGCCGGACGGCCGTCAGGTCACCACGGCGCGGGATATGTCGACGCTCGCCATCGCGCTGATGAAGAATTATCCGAACGAATACCGGCTGTTTTCGGCGGCAAGCTTCAATTTCCGCGGCCGCACCGTGCGCGGCCACAACAATCTCATGTACCGCTACCAGGGCATGGACGGCATCAAGACCGGTTACACCAACGCCTCCGGCTTCAATCTCGTCAGCGCCGTGAGGGACGGCAACCGCCGCGTCGTCGGCGTCGTGCTCGGCGGCCGCACCGCCCGCAGCCGCGACGACAAGATGGCCGGTCTGCTCGACCGTTATCTCGGCCGTGCCTCCTCTTCCGGCGGCGCCAAGCTGGTGGCGAGCGTTGGCGCCAGGGAGCCTGTCGAAGTCGCTTCCGCTGCCGATGCTTCGGATGTTCCGCTGCCGCTCAGCGCACCACGCCCGGCCGACGAGCTCGCAGCAAAGAGCCTGGCTTATGCCGATGACGCCGTCGTGCCGCTGGATCGTCCGGTCGCAATGGACGAAATCCTGAACGCCGGCAAGGCGCCGAAAATGTCGGCAGAAAAGACCGATGGCGACTGGCAGATCCAGATCTCGGCCGCACCCAGCGCCGATGCTGCGCGCGCACTTCTCGCCCAGGCGAAGTCAGAAGGCGGCGCGCCGCTGGTGTCAGCCTCGCCCTATACCGAGGCGATCGGGAAGGGCGCCAACAAGATCTACCGCGCCCGCTTCGTCGGCTTCGCCAGCAAGGACGCTGCCGTCTCAGCCTGCGATGCGCTGAAGCAGCGCTCCTACGACTGCATGCTGCTGCCTGACCGCGGCTGATCGCTGCGGCAGCTTAGGCGGCACCACTCTGGACAAGCATCGGGAATCAGCGTCTCTTCCATAAACAAAAGGAGAACGCCGATGTTGCGTCGACTTGCTGATCAGTTCGAAACCTCATCCGCCGCCTATGCCGCAGCCAATGGCATCGAGCGCGACGCCGACTGGTTTCTCTTGAAGCTGCAGGAGGAGGTGGGTGAGCTCACCCAGGCATGGAACCGCCTGACCGGCCGCGGCCGCCGCAGGGAACGGACACAGGAAGAGCTCGATCGCGACCTTGCCGACGAAACTGCCGACCTGCTCGGCCACATCCTGCTCTTTGCCCGCCGCAACGATATCGATCTTGCTGCGGCGATCGAACGTAAGTGGCTGTTTCAGCCGGCGGAGGCGCCGAAGAGCTGAGGCGCGTCGGTGGCCTTCAGCCGACCTTATGCCGATAGAACTTGGTGTCCACCGCCATCAGTGGGAAGGCGCGGGGCAGAGCGCCCCTGGCAATCTCGGTAAAGCCGTTCTTCTCATAGAAGCGATGGGCGGCGACGAATTTGTCGGTCGTGCCGAGGAAGATATCGGTGAGGCCGGCATCCCTGGCATGGGCGAACATGCGGTCAAGGAGAAGCGCCGCCACCCCGTGCTCGCGGCCGCGAACCTTGGCGGCGACGAACATCTTGCGCAGGGCGGCCTGATGATTGCCGATATCCTTCAAGCCCAGCGTACCGACGACGGCGCCATCCCTGACGGCGACCCAGAATTCTCCCTTGCCGGACTGATAGAAATCCGGGATGACCCTCAGATCCGGCTGCGCGTCGGCTGATATGTCGATGCCGAACTCTTCGCGCTGGATTGGCAGGATCAGCGACAACACGGCATCGGTGTCGCCTTCCGCAAAATGCCTGATCTCGACCTCCGCCATGACAGGCTCCTTTCGCCTCAGGTCTGTGTGCCGCCGACGGTGATCTGATCCATGCGCAGGTGCGGCTGCCCGACGCCGACCGGAACCCATTGGCCGCCCTTGCCGCAATTGCCGATGCCAGTGTCGAGCTTCATGTCGTTGCCGATCATCGAGACCCGCTTCATCGCATCCGGGCCGTTGCCGATCAGCATCGCGCCCTTGATTGGCGCGCCGACCTTGCCGTTCTCGATCAGATAGGCCTCCGTGCAGCCGAAGACGAACTTGCCGGAGGTGATATCCACCTGGCCGCCGCCGAAGGAAACGGCATAGATGCCCTTCTTCACCGAGGCGATGATTTCCTCGGGCGTCCTGTCGCCGCCGAGCATATAGGTGTTGGTCATGCGCGGCATCGGCACATGCGCATAACCCTGGCGCCGGCCGTTGCCGGTCGGCGCCATGCCCATCAGCCGGGCATTCTGCCGATCCTGCATATAGCCGACGAGCTTGCCGTTCTCTATCAGCACGTTGTAGCCGGAGGGCGTGCCCTCGTCGTCGATGGTGATCGAGCCGCGGCGGTTGTCGATCGTGCCGTCGTCGACGACCGTGACGCCGGGGGCGGCGACCATCTGGCCGAGCAGGCCGGCAAAGGCCGACGTCTTCTTGCGGTTGAAATCGCCTTCCAGCCCGTGGCCGACAGCTTCGTGCAGCATCACGCCAGGCCAGCCGGAGCCAAGAACGACGTCCATCGTGCCCGCCGGTGCATCGATTGCTTCGAGGTTGACGAGCGCCTGGCGAAGCGCCTCGTCGGCGCCGTATTGCCAGCTGCCCTCGGCGATGAAATCGCCGAAGCCGATGCGCCCGCCGCTGCCGTAGGAGCCGCTTTCCTGCCGGTCGCCTTCGCCGACCATGACGGATATGTTGATGCGGGTCATCGGCCTGATGTCGCGCACGCGATGCCCGTCGGCGCGCAGGATGTCGACGACCTGCCAGCTCGCCGCCACCGACGCCGTCACCTGCCGCACCCTGTCGTTCTTGCCCCGGAGATAGGCGTCGATATCCTGGAGGACCTTGACCTTCTCCTCGAAGCTCGGCTGGCCGATCGGGTTCTGGTCGCCGTAGAATTTCTTGTTGGTGCCTTGCGGGGCCGCCGCATAGGAGCCGGAATAGCCGCGCGTCACTGCGCCCACCGCATCCGCCGCCCGCTTCAGCGCCGCCACCGAGAGATCGCCGGCATGGGCATAGCCCACCGCTTCGCCGGCAACGGCGCGCAGCCCGAATCCCTGCTCGGTGTTGAAGCTGCCGCCCTTCAGCCGGCCATTGTCGAAGCTCAGCGCTTCAGCTTGCGCATGCTCGATGAACAGCTCGCCGTCATCGGCGCCGGCGAGCGCCTCGGCGACCAGACCACGCATCGTGGCTTCATCGGCATCGAATAGCGTCAGGAGATCGGTGGTCATGATGTGGCTCCAATGGGCATGCGTTCGGGAATGCGCTTACGCCTCTAGATAGGGCTCCTGATGATAAGGAGTGAAGCCCTGCTGCGGAATATTCTTTATGGGAGAGGTTATCTTGGCCTTGTGCGACACCGTTCGGTTCGTGCGGATGGCTGCCTCTCACCCTAGCCCTCTCCCCGTTTTGACGGGGAGAGGGGACGTGCCCTGCGAGAGGTGAGTGGGGAAGGGAGAGCTTGCCACATATCCCCTTCGCCCCGCTCGCGGGGAGAAGGTGCCGGCAGGCGGATGAGGGGGCGGACCCACGGCAGGCCGCCAGCTGCCCTCAAGGCAGCGCGTCGAAACCTTCGGCGAAGCCCTTGAGGTCGACGGGGATACCGATGCCTTCTTCGGGGGTCTGGAAGACGATGAAGGTTGCCTGGGCGCCGCTGCGGAAGGTCTTCAGCAACTCGTCTTCGAGCACGACTTCGGCGTAACAGCCATCGGCGAAGCAGCGCACGAAATAGGCGCGGCCGATATCCTTGCCGTCGACATTGAGCCCGAGGCCGTTCGGCAGGAGCACGCCGAGCGGCGCCAGCACGCGGAGAATCTTCGACTTGCGGTCGGCCGTCTTCAGGACGACGACGGAAAGCCCGACTTCCGGCCGATCCTCGGCGATGACGTTCTGCATCAGCGCGCATTGTTCGGTCGCGGCACCTGCCGGCTTGTCGCAGACGACGGACCATGCGCCATGATTGGATTTCACCGTGCCTGGCGCCTGCGGCTGGGTCTGGCCGGGTGTCACCTGGATATTCGGATTGGCCCTGCTCGGCTGCTGCGGCGTTGTAGTAGGGGCAGGGGCGGGTGCCGCAGCCGGCGGGTTGGCCTGCGCCGGCGTCGGTTGCTGCTGTGCGAAAACGGGCGTCGTCGCTGCTGCCGCGATGCTGGCAGTCACGAGAAGCGACTGCGCGAGGGAACGGAAACCCATGGAAACCTCTGGATATCGAATCATTGCGGCTATTGTTGAAGCTGCCCACCAAAAATGAAAAGCCCCACCCCGTGAAAACCGGGGGACTGCGGCGGAAATTGGACCTTTCGGCAAGAATGTGCGCCGCGCGGATTGGCCG
The DNA here is from genome assembly GCF_051810745.2 of Rhizobium sp. F40D2. Classification (NCBI taxonomy): domain Bacteria; kingdom Pseudomonadati; phylum Pseudomonadota; class Alphaproteobacteria; order Hyphomicrobiales; family Rhizobiaceae; genus Rhizobium; species Rhizobium sp. F40D2. The sequence continues at coordinate 506,814 of NZ_CM131436.1, read as the reverse complement.
GAAAGCCGATTTTTCATATGCTGATGAAAAACTTGGGATGTTTTGCCCTTCTGCCCTGCCTATGCTTTAAGCAAAAATGCCGCATAGACAATTGCTCTGGCCTGTTGCGGCAAATGCCAAACTGTGGTTTGAAGCGCTGAAGATGGCAAGGATTCTGCGTTCTATTTTGCAGGTCAAGCGCTCGAGGGAGATAATAAGGTGATGAAGAAGGCTTATGCAGCCCTGACCACGCTGGTCTGTCTGCTTTTTGCTTCCGGCACATATGCCGACCAGCCGATGCCGTGGCAGGCGACGCTGCAGCCGGCGGCGACGCCGATCATGCGGGAAATCCACTGGTTCGAACAATATACCCTGTGGTTTATCGTTCCGATCACGCTCTTCGTTCTGGTCCTGCTCATTCTCGTCTGCGTCAAGTTCCGCGCCAGCGCGAACCCGGTTCCCTCGAGGACGAGCCACAACACCATGATCGAGATTGCCTGGACCGTGGGGCCGGTCCTGGTGCTGCTTCTTCTCGCCATTCCCTCGTTCAACCTGCTGACGGCGCAGCTGACGCTGCCTGAAAACCCCGACGTGACGATCAAGGCGACCGCCACCCAGTGGCAGTGGAACTACGAATATGAAGGTTCGGGCGACAGCCCGCTGGCTTTCGATAGCTACCTCTTGAAGGATCAGGACCGCGCTGCCGCCGGCAAGGAAGACAAGTCGGTTTATCCGAGACTTCTGGCCGTCGACAATGAGCTGGTCCTGCCTGTGAACAAGACGGTGCGCGTTCTCGTGACCTCTGCCCCGACCGACGTCATCCACGCTTTCGCCATGCCGTCATTCGGCGTCAAGATCGACGCCGTGCCGGGCCGCCTGAACGAGACGTGGTTCAGGGCCGAGCGCGAAGGCCTGTTTTATGGCCAGTGTTCCGAGCTCTGCGGCAAGGATCATGCGTTCATGCCGATCGCCATCCGCGTCGTCTCCGAGGACAAGTACAAGCAGTGGCTGACCACAGCCGCCAGCGACCTGCCAAGCGCCTATAAGACACTCATGGCCGCAACCGATGGTCCCGCAAAGACCCTCGACGTCGCCGAAGCACAGTAAATAAGGGGATCGGGACAATGGCTGGACCTTCCGCTCACGACGATCATTCTCACGGTCACGCTCATGATGACCACGCCCATGATCATGGGCACAAGCCGAGCTTTGCCAATCGCTGGCTGTTCTCAACCAACCACAAGGACATCGGCACGCTCTACCTGATCTTCGCGATCATTGCCGGCATCATCGGCGGCGCGCTCTCCGTCGCCATGCGCATGGAGCTGCAGGAGCCGGGCATTCAGATCTTCCACGGCCTGGCCTCGATGGTCTACGGTTATGAGGGCGATGCCGCCATCGACGGCGCCAAGCAGATGTTCAACATGTTCACCACAGCGCATGCGCTGATCATGATCTTCTTCATGGTCATGCCGGCGATGATCGGCGGTTTCGCCAACTGGATGGTGCCGATCATGATCGGCGCGCCCGACATGGCCTTCCCGCGCCTGAACAATATCTCCTTCTGGCTGATCGTTCCGGCCTTCGCACTGCTCTTGCTGTCGATGTTCGTCGAAGGCCCGGCAGGCGCCTACGGCGCGGGCGGCGGCTGGACGATGTATCCGCCGCTGGCGACAAGCGGCACGCCGGGACCTGCGGTTGACCTGGCGATCTTCGCGCTCCATATCGCCGGCGCCTCGTCGATCCTCGGTGCGATCAACTTCATCACCACGATCCTCAACATGCGTGCCCCCGGCATGACGCTGCACAAGATGCCGCTCTTTGCCTGGTCGGTGCTGATCACCGCCTTCCTGCTTTTGCTGTCGCTGCCGGTGCTGGCAGGCGGCATCACCATGCTGCTCACCGACCGTAACTTCGGCACTTCCTTCTTCTCTCCCGAAGGCGGCGGCGACCCGATCCTTTACCAGCACCTGTTCTGGTTCTTCGGTCACCCCGAGGTCTACATCCTCATCCTGCCGGGCTTCGGCATGGTCAGCCACATCATCTCGACCTTCTCGAAGAAGCCGATCTTCGGTTACCTCGGCATGGCCTACGCCATGGTCGCGATCGGCGCCGTCGGCTTCGTCGTCTGGGCGCACCACATGTACACGGTCGGCCTGTCGCTCGACGCGCAGCGCTACTTCGTCTTCGCGACGATGGTCATCGCCGTCCCGACGGGTGTGAAGATCTTCTCCTGGATCGCGACGATGTGGGGCGGCTCGATCTCGTTCCGCACGCCGATGCTCTGGGCGATCGGCTTCATCTTCCTGTTCACGGTCGGCGGCGTCACCGGCGTCCAGCTCGCCAATGCCGGTCTCGACCGCTCGCTGCATGACACCTATTACGTCGTGGCTCACTTCCACTACGTTCTGTCGCTCGGCGCCGTGTTTGCGATCTTCGCCGGCTGGTACTACTGGTTCCCGAAGATGACCGGCTACATGTACAACGAGTTTGTCGGCAAGCTGCATTTCTGGGTCATGTTCATCGGCGTCAACCTGGTGTTCTTCCCGCAGCACTTCCTCGGCCTCGCCGGCATGCCGCGCCGCTACATCGATTATCCGGATGCCTTTGCCGGCTGGAACTATGTGTCCTCGATCGGCTCGTACATCTCGGCCTTCGGCGTGCTGATCTTCCTCTTCGGCGTCTTCGAAGCCTTCGCCAAGAAGCGCGTCGCCGGAGACAATCCATGGGGTGAGGGTGCGACGACGCTCGAATGGCAGCTGCCTTCGCCGCCGCCCTATCACCAGTGGGAACAGCTTCCGCGCATCAAGTAATTGCGCGGGTATCAGGACGCCGCATTCGTTACGGCGTCCTGATATTCTGATATTCAGGACGGAATGATGACGGTTATCGACAATCACGGGGCGCTTGCAAAGGACGGCGAATTGTCGGAAGCGAGTGCGCGCGATTATTTCGAATTGCTGAAGCCGCGGGTGATGTCGCTCGTGGTCTTCACCGCCTTTGCCGGCCTGGTGCTGGCGCCGGGCCACATCCATCCCGTCCTCGGCCTGATCGCCATTCTCTGTATCGCCGTCGGCGCCGGCGCATCCGGCGCGCTCAACATGTGGTACGACGCCGATATCGACGCCATCATGAGCCGCACCGCCAAACGTCCGATCCCGGCCGGCCGTATCGCGCCCTCGGAGGCGCTGGCCTTCGGCCTGGTGCTGTCCGGCTTCTCGGTTGTCATCCTCGGCCTTGCCGTCAACTGGCTCTCGGCCGGCATCCTTGCCTTCACCATCTTCTTCTATGCCGTCGTCTACACCATGTGGCTGAAGCGCTCGACGCCGCAGAACATCGTCATCGGCGGTGCTGCCGGCGCCTTCCCGCCGATGATCGGCTGGGCCTGCGTCACCAACAGCGTGACGATCGAGAGCACTGTTCTCTTCCTGATCATCTTCTTGTGGACGCCGGCGCATTTCTGGGCGCTGGCTCTGTTCAAGATGCGCGATTACGAGGCCGTCGGCGTGCCGATGCTGCCGAACGTCGCCGGCGAGCGGGTAACCAAACACCAGATCGTCGCCTATGCGGTGCTGACCGCCGTCTGCGCGGTATTGCCCTCTTTCCTCGGTTTCGCGAGCTTCGGCTACGGCCTGGTGGCCGCCGCCCTCGGCGCGATCTTCATATACTGTTCCATCGCCGTCTGGCGTATGCCCGACGGCGATCTGAAGATGATCCCGGCGAAGAAGCTCTTCGGCTTCTCGATCTTCTATCTTTTCGCCGTGTTCTCCGCCTTGATGATCGACCGGCTGACGTCGGTGCTGGTCTCGCATGCTGGAGGTTGGTTCTGATGGAATTGGTCAAGCTCACGGAAAAGCAGGTGAAGTCGCGCCGCAACCGCAACATCGCCCTCGGCCTGGTGCTGGCCGGCCTCGTGATCCTCTTTACGCGATCACCATCGTGAAGATCGGCGGGGGGATGGCCGGATGAGCGAAAACCCCGCCGCACCGAAGAAACCGGGCCGCAACAATGGCGCCGTCGTGATGATGTGCCTGAGCTTCGTTTTCGGCATGGGCGCGATGAGCTATGCCGCCGTGCCGCTCTACCGGATCTTCTGCCAGGTCACCGGCTATAACGGCACGACGCAGCGCGTCGACCAGGTGTCGAGCGTCGTGCTCGACCGCACGATGCGCGTCACCTTCGACGCCAATGTCGCGCCCGGGCTGCAATGGGACTTCAAGCCGGTCGAGCGCGAGGTCAATCCGAAGATCGGCGAAACGATCGAGGTCCATTTCACCGCCGAGAATCGCTCGAACGAGACGCAGCGCGGCCAGGCGGTTTTCAACGTCACGCCGGGTGAGGCGGGCGCATATTTCAACAAGGTACAATGTTTCTGCTTTACAGAAACGGACCTGAAGCCGGGCGAGAAGCTCGACATGCCGGTGGTGTTCTACATCGATCCGGAAATCGTCAAGGCCGCGGAGTCCAAGGATATCCACACGGTCACGCTGTCATATACGTTCTACCCGAAAGAGGGCCCGAAGCCGCTGGCTTCGAATGAGAGTGGAGCGGTAAAGAGTGAAAAGAAACTTTGATCAAGGCTCGTTTCCGGCTATGCCGGGAGCGGAGTGAAGGAAGACATCCGGGGATAGCTACATGGCCGATGCTCATCAGAAGAATCACGACTATCACATCATCGATCCGAGCCCGTGGCCGATTCTCGCCTCGCTCGGCGCCTTCATCATGGCGATCGGCGGCGTCTGCTATATGCGCTACCTGAGCGGCGGCTCCTTCAAGCTCGCCGGCGCCGAACTCGCCAATCCCTGGCTCTTCTACATCGGCTTCGCGCTGGTCCTCTACGTCATGTACGGCTGGTGGGCCGATACGGTGAAGGAAGCCCATGAGGGCGCCCACACCCGCGTCGTCTCGCTGCACCTGCGCTACGGCATGATCATGTTCATCGCTTCGGAAGTGATGTTCTTCGTCGCCTGGTTCTGGGCCTATTTCGACGCCAGCCTCTATCCGAACGAAGCAATCCAGGCCTCGCGCCTGCTCTATACCGGCGGCACCTGGCCGCCGAAGGGCATCGAGGTCCTCGATCCCTGGCACCTGCCGATCTACAACACCGTCATCCTGCTGCTGTCGGGCACGACGGTCACCTGGGCGCACCATGCGCTGCTGCACAACGACCGCAAGGGCCTGATCCAGGGCCTGACGCTGACGGTGCTGCTTGGCATTTTCTTCTCCAGCGTCCAGGCCTATGAATATGCCCACGCGCCCTTCGCCTTCAAGAATTCGATCTACGGCGCGACCTTCTTCATGGCGACCGGCTTCCACGGTTTCCACGTCCTCATCGGCACCATCTTTCTGCTGGTCTGCCTGATCCGGTCGCTGCGCGGCGATTTCACCCCGAAACAGCATTTCGGTTTCGAGGCGGCCGCCTGGTACTGGCACTTCGTCGACGTCGTTTGGCTGTTCCTGTTTTTCTGCATCTACGTCTGGGGCGGCTGGGGCGCGCCCGTCGCAGCCGGCTGATTGCAGCGATATTCAAACATAAGGCGGGCCTGGTGCCCGCCTTTTTTGTCTGTGGTCCCCCATGCTCGGTTCTCGTCAGTAGGGAACGGAGCGGTTGCGGCAAATCTCTTCTCCCCAGCGGGAAGAAGGTGCCGGCAGGCGGATGAGGGGGCTACACGGTACCACGCCCGTAACCGCCTATCCCAGTAAGCGAGACAATTCTGGCGCGGTCGAACCTCCGCAACGTTTGGAAAGACCTGTTTCTGCGGCCCCCTCATCCGCCCTACGGGCACCTTCTCCCCGCTGGGGAGAAGGGGAGTCGATAAGCCGCGGCATGCCTTTGCCCATTTGGGCCTCGCTCCTTCTCAGCGCCCGCCCGCGATCCGGTCGAAAGCCGAGGGCTCGGGAATGCCGAGATCCAGCCGCTGGCGGATCGCCTCGGCGCATTCGAGCGTGGTGAGCACCGACGTATCGACTTCCATGTCATAGATGCCCGGCCGGTGCACCTCGTCCTGCCAGCGCTGCACCGGCTCCGGCACAGGCGTCTCCCCGGTGGCGCGGAGATACAGTGTCTCCCGGCCCTCCTGCTTGAATTCCCGCCGCTGCATGATCGTCTCGATCGGACAGCGCACCCCGACGAACAGCACGGAAAAGCCGTCCAGGCGCCGGGCACAGTCGGCGAGAATGCCGAGCGGCTGCGAGTAGCTGTCATGATGGCCGAGATCGGCCACCACATTGAGGCCAAATCCCGCATGGATGGCGATCGATTCATAAAGGGCCGCATAGAGGAACGGCACTAGCTCCTCCAGATCCGGCCGCTCGCCGCCCGGCCTCAGGCCGATGCCGGGCAGGTAGCGCTTCGGTGTCATGGCATTGTAGTTGTCGACGCCGAGGTTGATCCACGGCCCCTCGAATTCGTCCTGGATTGCGCGGGCAATGCTGGATTTGCCGCTTCTGGGCGCACCGTTCAAAATAATGATCTGGCCGGCATGGTTGTCATTGGTCATCAGTCTTCTTCTTCTGTTTGGCGCGAATCACTGAGACGAAACCGCGCAGGCATTTCCATTCGGGATGCGAATACTTTATGGGAGAGTTAAGGCAGCATGGAATGCAGAGAAGGAATGGCCAGAAGGAATGATATGAACGAAGACAGCGCCCATTATCCACCCGTCGATCCGGTCAAGACAGGCATCAAAGGCTGCTGTCCACGCTGCGGTCAGGGCAAGCTGTTCGACGGTCTGCTCGGGGTCAAGCCGCGCTGCGCCTCCTGCGGCCTCGATTATTCCTTCGCCGATGCCGGCGACGGGCCGGCCGTCTTCGTCATCCTCATCGTCGGCTTCATCGTCATCGGCATGGTGCTGTGGCTGCAGGTGAATTACGGGCCGCCGATCTGGGTGCATATCCTGCTCTTTGGTCCGCTGACCATTATCCTGTCGCTACTAACGCTGCGCTGGTTCAAAGGCATCCTGATCGCCATGCAATACCGCCACAATGCCCGCGAAGGACGCCTGAGTGACTGAAATAGAGCATGCCATGCTGCGGCGCCGGCTGCCCGTCATCACCGGCATCCTGGTGCTGATCGCCCTTGCCATCCTGATTTCGCTCGGCACCTGGCAGGTGGAACGTCTCCACTGGAAAGAAGGCCTGCTCGCCGATATCGCCGCGCGGCAAGTGGCCGCCCCCGTGCCGCTTGCCGATATCGAGGCGATGGCGGCAACCGGCGGCGATATCGAATACCGCAAAGTCACCGCCACCGGCCGCTATATCAACAACAAGGAGCGCCACTTCTTCGCCACCTGGCGCGGCCAGACCGGCTTCTACGTCTATACGCCCCTGGAGCTTGCCGACGGGCGCGTGCTCTTCGTCAATCGCGGCTTCGTTCCCTATGAGAACAAGGAGCCGGAAATGCGCATGCAGGGCCAGTTGACCGATCAGCAGACCGTCACCGGTCTCGCCCGCGAAAAACTTCCCGGCAAACCCTCCTGGGTGGTGCCCGACAACGACGTCGCCAAGAATATCTTCTACTGGAAGGATCTCGACGTCATGGCCGAAAGCGTCGGGCTGGAGAAGGCTCGCGTCATTCCGTTTTTCGTCGATGCCGACTCCACCCCCAATCCGGCCGGCCTGCCGATCGGCGGCGTCACCCAGGTGGCCCTGCCGAACGACCATCTGCAATATGCCTTCACCTGGTATGGGCTGGCCGCCGTGCTCGTTGCCGTGGTGGGGATCTCCTGGTTTCGCAAGCCGGGCAAGCAGCCGGCGCAATAGTATCGCTTCAATTTCCAGCTATATTGGGCTAGAGGTCCCTAGTCCCATGCGCGGGACGCTGCTGTTGAAGTTGGACGTTGCCAAGTTCTCCCTCATTCCTGTGCTCGTCACAGGAATCCAGTGCGCCCAAGTCCTTGGGCGCGGAAGATGGGCTTGGATGTCTGCAGTCACTCACGGCGCCGACGCGCCGTGGCTGGATTCCTGTGACGAGCACAGGAATGAGGAACTATTGACGGAACAGACATGAATATTGCGGCGAAACCTCCCTTGACGATCAGGCTCTGCGGGCCGCGCGGCTTCTGCGCCGGCGTCGACCGCGCCATCCAGATCGTCGTGCTGGCGCTGAAATCCTATGGCGCGCCTGTCTATGTGCGCCACGAGATCGTCCACAATCGCTATGTCGTCGAGGGGCTGGAGGCCAAGGGCGCCGTCTTCGTCGAGGAACTGGACGAAATCCCGGCCGAGCATCGCGCCCAGCCGGTGGTCTTCTCGGCCCATGGCGTGCCGAAATCCGTGCCGGAGGATGCGGCAAGCCGCAACCTCTTCTATCTCGATGCCACCTGCCCGCTGGTCTCCAAAGTCCACAAGCAGGCGATGCGCCACAACCGCCTCGGCCGCCATGTCGTCCTGATCGGCCATGCCGGCCACCCCGAAGTGATCGGCACGATGGGGCAGCTGCCCGAGGGTTCGGTGTCGCTGATCGAGACGATCGAGGATGCCGATGCCTATATTCCCGTCGACGCCGACAATCTCGGTTACGTCACCCAGACGACGCTGTCGGTCGATGATACCGCCGGCGTCATCGCCCGCCTGCAGGAGCGTTTTCCCAATCTGACGGCGCCGGCCGCCGACTCGATCTGTTATGCGACGACCAACCGCCAGGAAGTGGTGAAGCAGGCGGCTCCCGGCTGCGATCTCTTCATCATCGTCGGCGCGCCGAATTCCTCCAATTCAAAGCGGCTCGTCGAAGTGGCGCTGAGGGCAGGGGCGAAGAAATCGATCCTGGTGCAGCGCGCCGCCGAACTCGACTGGGACGAGATCGGCGCGATTTCGACGCTCGGCCTTTCCGCCGGCGCCTCCGCCCCCGAGGTCATCGTCAACGAGATCATCGAGGCGTTCCGCGCCAGGTTCGACGCCCGCGTCGAGCTGGCCGAAACGGTGCAGGAAACCGAGAATTTCCTGGTCAACCGCGAATTGCGGAGCATCGAGCTGACGGCGGCCGACATGGCCTTCGTCAACGGCTGATCCCCAGACGGAAACCCTTTCGACGCCGGATGGTCGATCCGGCGGCCCAATAACAGCAATGCATGAAGGCGAGACCTCACTTGGCAGTCTATACCGATATCGCCGAAGACGATCTGAAGTGGTTCCTGACGGAGTATGACGCTGGCACGCTGCTCTCCTACAAAGGCATCGCCGAGGGCGTCGAAAACTCCAATTTCCTGCTGCATACGTCGAAGGACCCGCTGATCCTGACGCTCTATGAGAAGCGCGTGGAAAAGACCGATCTGCCGTTCTTCCTCGGCCTGATGCAGCATCTTTCCGCCCGCGGCCTTTCCTGCCCGCTGCCGCTGCCGCGCCGCGACGGCGCGCTGCTCGGCTCGCTCTCCGGCCGCCCGGCGGCGCTGATCTCCTTCCTCGAAGGCATGTGGCTGCGGAAGCCGGAGGCCAAACATTGCCGCGAAGTCGGCCGGGCGCTGGCCGAAATGCATGTCGCCGGCGATGGTTTCGAACTGAAGCGCCCGAACGCGCTGTCGATCGACGGCTGGCAAACGCTCTGGGAGAAATCCGAGGCGCGCGCCGGCGAGGTCGAGGCCGGCCTGCAGGACGAGATCCGCGGCGAACTCGATTTCCTCGCCGGCGCCTGGCCGAAGAGCCTGCCGGCCGGCGTCATCCACGCCGACCTCTTCCCGGACAACGTCTTCTTTCTCGGTGACGCGCTTTCCGGGCTGATCGATTTCTATTTCGCCTGCAACGACCTGCTCGCCTATGACGTCTCGATCTGCCTGAATGCCTGGTGTTTCGAAAAGGACGGCGCCTATAACATCACCAAGGGCACGGCGATGCTCGAGGGTTACCAGAGCGTGCGCCCGCTGAGCGGCGAAGAGATTGCCGCCCTGCCGGTGCTGTCGCGCGGTTCGGCGCTGCGCTTCTTCCTGACGCGGCTCTATGACTGGCTGACGACGCCTGAGGGCGCCATGGTCACCAAGAAGGACCCGCTCGAATATCTCCGCAAGCTGCGCTTCCACCGCCAGATCAAATCGCCGGCCGAATACGGATTGAGCCTATGAAACACGTCGATATCTTTACCGACGGCGCCTGCTCCGGCAATCCCGGCCCCGGCGGCTGGGGCGCCGTGCTGCGCTATGGCGACGTCGAAAAGGAGCTTTGCGGCGGCGAGGCGGATACGACCAACAACCGCATGGAACTGCTGGCGGCGATCTCCGCCCTGCAGGCCTTGAAGAGCCCCTGCGAGGTCGACCTCTACACCGACAGCGCCTACGTCAAAGACGGCATCTCCAAGTGGATTTTCGGCTGGAAGAAAAACGGCTGGAAGACCGCCGACAAGAAGCCGGTAAAAAATGCCGAACTCTGGCAGGCACTCGAAGAAGCCCGCAACCGCCACACGGTGACGCTGCACTGGGTCAAGGGCCACGCCGGCCACCCGGAAAACGAACGCGCCGATGAACTTGCACGCCGGGGCATGGAGCCTTTCAAGAAGGGCAAGGCGGTTTCGTTTTAGGCGGATAGGCGTTGCGCCTATGCTTTAAGCCTGCCCCTCACCCTAACCCTCTCCCCGTAAACGGGGCGAGGGGACGTGCCACGCGAGACGTTGGCGAGGGACCGAGAGGTCGCGGCATGCCTCCTTCGCCCCGCAAGCGGGGAGAAGGTGCCGGCAGGCGGATGAGGGGCAGGCGGCAATCTCCCTGGGTTGAGGATTTAACCGGGCAGGCAGCGGTCTAAGGTGACTTCATCGGGCCGCCATATCACGCCGCACTAGATGCTGGACGCCGTCTGGCTTCGTCTCGATGAGGTCACGCAGGGGCATCGGTTGCAAATTGAACCGATCGAGCACGTCTCTGCTTGGCAAAGTCCAGCAAAATTCCAGATCGGCGGCGCCGTCGCGGATACGGTGGACGATAGCGCTTTCATGGAAAGGCAGGGCGTTCGAAAGCTCCGCCTCATAGTAGAAACCGACTTCATGCACCCTTCGTCCCGCCAATTCGAAAAAGTTTTCGATGACGAAGCGCAGCGGCCCGACCGTGGCCGTGCAGCCGATCTCTTCTTCGATTTCGCGCGCGAGCGTTTCCGCGCCTGCTTCATGAAACTCCACGCGTCCGCCGGGCAGGACCCAGAAGCTGTCGCCTACGACCCGGTGGATGAGGATATGCCCATTGGCGCGGATCAATGCACCGGCCCGCAATTGGAAGCGGGAATTGCTGGCATCCAGCACGATCATGGTTCGGGCGGCATCGTCCATGGTTCTGTGTCCTCCGGGGTTAAACGCCAAAGGGCCTATCTCGGGCTTTGAAGGCAGACAATGGGTGGGATTGCATTTCCCCTTGCTCCCTTGAGCTTCTGACGGGCAAACGACGAATGCGGCGTTGCCACGATTCACCTTCTCCCCGGCGGGGAGAAGGTGCCGGCAGGCAGATGAGGGGGTGAGCGGCAGAGCCGCGAATGCGCTGAGCGCGAGCGAAGGGCAATCATGAAACTGTTGTCGTGCGGCCCCCTCATCCGACCCTTCGGGCCACCGACCGGGGTTGAGCCACGGGTCTCAACCCGTCCTTCGAACCCCCGCTGGGAAGAAGAGGGAGCAAGCCGCGACCCGCGGCGTGCACCGCACGAAGTGCCTCTGACCTCTCTCATCCCCCGCTACGACGCCGCAGCAGCCCCTGGATCAGCCGGTGCAGATATTCGAGCTTTGCAACGACGGGCGAGGACAGCACGAAGGGGTAGGAGTCCGGCTGGCCCATGCTGCGCTGGATGGCGTTGATTGCCAGGCTGAGCGGCACCCAGGCGCTGACCAGCTGTTCGGCGCTGGTTGCCCGGTAGGGGAGGAAATCCACTTCGCCGGCGATTTCCTCGTGGCCGCGCGGATCGATGGCGATGCCGAAGGCGCGGGCGGTTTCGAGTGTGTCGACGATATGGAGGTAATGGGCGAAACATTCGGCGAAATCCTCCCAGGGGTGGGAGGCCGCATAGGCGCTGATGAAATTGTCCTGCCATCCCAAGGGGGCGCCGCCGGCATAGTGGTTTTGCAGGGCCGCCGCATAATCCTGCCGTTCGTCGCCGAAGACGGCGCGGAATTCCGCCAGGCCGTCGCGGTCGCGCACCAGCTTGTTCCAGATGAAGTGGCCGGTCTCGTGCCGGAAATGGCCGAGCAGGGTGCGGTAGGGTTCGTTCATCGAACTGCGCGCCTGCTCGCGCGTGGCATCGTCGGCCTCTGCGGCGCGGATGGTGATCAGGCCCTCCTCATGGCCGGTCATCGCCGGCACGACATAACCGTTGCTCTCGATCGAATCCTCGAGGAAATCGAAGACCAGGCCACCTTCAGGATCCTGCACCCGATCGGGATGCGGCAGCCTCCAGCGCAACAGCGAATAGAAAAGATGACGCTGCGCCTGGCTGATGCGCCGCCAGCGATCGATGCCGTTCTGGGTATCGGTGTTCGGAACCAGCCGGTTATGGCGGCAGGCAACGCAGAATTCGCTTTCGCTATCGCCGTCCACCAGCCAGTTGCAGATGTCCAGGCCGGCATTGGCGCAGAAGCGGACGTCGCGCTCGGGATTGGAAACAAGCTGCCAGAGCGTCTCGTCGCGCGGCTCCAGCGCATGCATGGCGAGATCACCCGGCCGGAAGCCGAGCCGATGGTTGCAGCGCACGCAATGGCGGTTGTCGAAGTGGACGACCTGATCACAGTTGTCGCAGGCGAAGAGCTTCATCTTATGTCCCTGACATGAGGGTGGGCGGATTAAAAAATGCCTGCCGCGCGAGGGGCGCAGCAGGCATGGTTCCTAACGGATGAGCTTGTGGCTCAGAGCCGGTCGACAGCGCCCTTGAGCTTGTCCTTGACCTTGCCGGTTGCGACCTGGCCCTTGCCTTTGGCTTCCTGAACGGCGCCCTTGGCTTGCATTTCGCGATCATCGGCGGCTTTGCCGACGGCCTGTTTGGTCTTGCCGGCAATTTCGTTTGCCTTGCCTGAGATCTTGTCGCTGGTGCTACCCATATGTGATGTCTCCTTCGTCAAGCATGGGCCTCTTGCCCGTGTTTGCCGAAATGAAACGTCAGCCGGCGCAATTCGTTCCAGCTTTATCAGGCCAGCTTAATCAGGCATGGCCGGCTTCGGCCGAAAGCATGGCGGCGGTCACGCCCATGCCGGCCAGCGCCCGCTCGTATTTGTCGTCGAGGCTGCGATCGAAGATCAGTTCCTCATTGGCCGGGCAGGTGAGCCAGCCATTGTTGACGACCTCGTTTTCGAGCTGGCCGGCCGACCAGGAAGAATAACCGAGCAGCATCGTCGCGCGCGTCGGCCCATCGCCCTTGGAGATGGCGCGCACGATGTCGAGCGTCGCCGTCAGGCAGATATCGTCGCTCACGGGGATCGAGGAGTCGCTGGAATAATCGTCCGAATGCAGCACGAAGCCGCGGCCGCTTTCCACCGGCCCGCCGGTCTGGATCGGGAAGTCGCGGGCGCGCTGCGGCAGCACGATCGAATCTTCCTGCTTGATCATGTCGAGATGCAGCAGCACATCGGTGAAGGTGAGGCTCTGCGGGCGATTGATGACGAAGCCCATGGCGCCGGCATCCGAATGAGCGCAGATATAGATCACCGTGCGCGCAAAATTGCGGTCTTCGATGCCCGGCATGGCGATGAGGAACTGGCCATCGAAGAAGCCGCGTTCCCGTCTGTTCTTCAGCGTCGATAAGGACATTGTTCCTCCTGCTGCCAACCGCACCGAGGCTTGACAAGAGAAACATGGGCCAATGTCACACATCAATCAACCAAAAATGAAGATTTAAATCGCTGCGACTTCTGGCGGCCAAACATCAGTTTCGGTAAACCATTGTCCATGATCATTATTTCTTCCGTGCCGCGCCGGCTTTTAATTGCGCTGATCTCAGTGGGCGCGGCCTTCGCCGCCCATCGTTCGGCCCACGCGGAGATGAGCGCCTGGACGGAGAACGAAGGTGGCCGCATGCGCCTGGTGGCACTCGCGCCCGATGCCGCCGGCAAAATCCGCGCCGCGCTGCAGATCGAGCCGAAACCCGGCTGGATCACCTATTGGAAAGAGCCCGGAAACAGCGGCATTCCGCCCCAGTTCACTATCGCTCCGGGCAGCGCTGTCACGCTCGATGCCATCGCCTATCCCGTCCCGAAGCATTTTTTCAACGGGGCAATCGAAGATATTGCCTATGACGCGCCGGTGACGCTGCCCCTGTCGCTGAACGCCGCAGGCAAAGGTCCGGTCGAGATCGACGCCACGGCCTTCATCGGCATCTGCAAAGACATCTGCATTCCCTTCCAGGCGAATTTTCAGCTGAAGCTCAGCCCCGCCCTCCAGTCCCGGCCGCAGGAAGAGGCGATCCTTGCGGCGGCCGATGCGACGCTGCCGAAGCCGCCAACGGCCGAGTTCGGCGTGACCGCGCATGCGATATCGCCCGATCAAAAGACGCTGTCGCTCGCGCTGGCCTTGCCGGGCGAAGGCAAGAGCGCGCCCGATATTATCGTCACCGGCCCGAGCGGCTATGCCTTCACCAAGCAGATCGGCGGCAAACGCGACGGTGGCGCCTTCAAGGTCGATGTCGCCATCGGCAAGCTGCCGAAGGGCTACGACATATCGGGAAAACGCTGGGATGTGCTGGTCATTGACGGCGGGAAGGCGATGGAGACCACGCTTGCCTTTGACTGACCGGGACCTATAGTCGGCTCGACCGCTGCGGCGCCGGCCGCCACCAGGCCAAAACCCAAAAGCCGAAATTCCCAAACCCAAAAGCCGAAATTCAAGGAGAAAACCATGACCATCGCAATCGGCGACAAGCTTCCTGCCGCCACCTTCAAAGAAAAAACGGCCGACGGCCCGGTCGAAATCACCACCGAACAGCTGTTTTCCGGCAAGCGCGTCGTGCTCTTCGCCGTGCCGGGCGCCTTCACCCCCACCTGCTCGCTGAACCATCTGCCGGGTTACCTCGAAAACCGCGACACCATCCTCGGCAAGGGCGTCGACGACATCGCCGTCATCGCCGTCAACGACTGGCACGTCATGGGCGCCTGGGCGCAATCCTCCGGCGGCATGGGCAAGATCCACTTCCTCGCCGATTGGGACGCCGCATTCACCAAGGCCGTCGGCCTCGACGCCGACCTCTCCGCCGGCGGCCTCGGTCTCCGCTCCAAGCGCTATTCGATGCTGGTGGAAGACGGCGTGGTCAAAGCCCTCAACGTCGAGGAAAGCCCCGGCCAGGCAACGGTTTCGGGTGCGGCTGCGATGCTGGAACTGCTCTGAGCGTTTGAACAAATCTGCCCTAACCCTCTCGCCCGTAAAAACGGGGAGAGGGACGTGCCCCGAGAGACGCCGGTGAGGGATGGAGAGCTTGCCGCATATCCCCTTCGCCCCGCGAGCGGGGGTCGAAGGACGGGTCGAGACCCGTGGCTCGACCCGGTTGGTGGCGGCAGCCGGATGAGGGGCGCGCACCGACGGTGAGTTTGGCAGAACCGCTCCCCCAATCTCCGTCATCCCAGGCCTCCGAGCTTGGGATCCACGCCCGGTGCAGATCGAGGGCGGGGTGGGTCCTCGGGTCAAGCCCGAAGAGGACGGAGGGTGGGGTGGCTTTGGGAGCAAGAATAGCGACGTCTGGCGGACGCGAGCGTCCCGTCGGTCGCTTTCGCTAGCGTCCAGCACGCTAGGGCCTGATCGCGAGTGCAATGTCGCTGGGGGGCGACGCCGCATCGACAGGTTCAACCTCTACTGCGATCATACGCCAAACGCGGCCCTGCAGCACTTGGCCGTCAAATGGCCGCACCTCCCTGTCCAGCGAAGCCTCGCCTCAATCTTGCCGCAATCGTTATAACATAACAGTAATGTTATTACATTGTAGGATGATCCATGCCACCGAGCCCCGACCGCCCCTCCGTCACTCTTCTGGGACAGTCGGCATTATTTAGGGTGGTCGCCATCTCCCTCGTCGTCGCCGTCCTCTGGCTGGCAATCCACTGGGCGGTTCTGCTGCCATGACGCCGGTGATCCGTATCGACAATCTGACCGTCGCCTATAACCGGCACCCCGCCATCCATCACGTCTCCGGCGCCTTTGCGAAGGGCAGCCTGACGGCGATTGCCGGGCCGAATGGGGCTGGTAAGTCGACGCTGTTGAAGGCGATCATGGGCGAGCTTCGGCCGGCCGAGGGCAGGGTCGAGCATCGGTTGGGGCGGGCGGAGTTCGGTTACCTCCCGCAGGCGGCCGAGATCGACCGGCGTTTTCCGATCTCGGTCATCGACACCGTCATGCTCGGCGCATGGAAGACGGCAGGAGCCTTCGGTCGCGTCGCGCCCGGCGAGATGAAAAGGGCAGGCGAGGCGCTATCCGCCGTCGGCCTTGAAGGTTTCGGAAAACGCCATGTCGGATCGCTGTCGGCCGGGCAGTTCCAGCGTGTGCTCTTTGCCCGCCTGTTGCTGCAGGATGCCGGCATTATCCTGCTCGACGAACCGTTTACCGCAATCGATGCCCGCACCACCAGGGACCTCATCGATATCGTCAGCCGCTGGCATGGCGAGGGCCGCACTGTCATCGCCGTGCTGCATGATTTCGAGCTGGTGCGGGCGCATTTCCCCGAGACCCTGCTGCTTGCCCGCGAACTCGTGGGATGGGGGCCGACCGCCGACGTCATGTCGTCAGTCAATCTGCTGAAGGCCCGCGCCATGGCCGAGCGCTGGGACGAGGATGCCGAGGCTTGCGGCCCCGAGCAGGTGCCGGCGGCATGACGGTCTACGATCTCTTCCTCGCGCCCTTTGCCGATTTCGGTTTCATGCGTCGCGCGCTCGTCGCCTGCCTCTGCCTCGGGCTCGGCTCCGGGCCGATCGGCGTCTTCCTGATGCTCAGGCGCATGAGCCTGATGGGCGATGCCATGAGCCATGCGGTGCTGCCGGGGGCGGCGATCGGTTACCTCGTCGCCGGCTCCCTGTCGCTGACGGCGATGGGGCTCGGCGGCCTCATTGCCGGCCTGTCGGTCGCGCTGCTTTCCGGCGCCGTCAGCCGGATGACCGTGCTGCAGGAGGATGCAAGTTTTGCCAGCTTCTATCTCGCATCGCTGGCGCTCGGCGTGCTGATCGTCTCGCTGCGCGGCTCCAATATCGATCTGCTGCACGTGCTCTTCGGCACCATCCTGGCGATCGATGCTCCGGCGCTCTATCTGATCGGCGCGATCACCTCGCTGACCCTCGTCACCCTTGCAATCATCTACCGGCCGCTGGTGGCCGAATGTTTCGATCCCGGCTTCGTGCGCGCCGTCGGCGGGCGCGGGCCGGTCTATCATGTGCTCTTCCTGCTGCTGGTGGTGTTGAACCTCGTCGCCAGCTTCCAGGCGCTCGGCACGCTGATGGCGGTCGGCCTGATGATGCTGCCGGCGGCCATCGCCCAGCTCTGGTCGCGCAGTCTAGCCGTAATGATGGCGATTGCTGCCGCCAGTGCCGCGGCCTCCGGCTATCTCGGCCTGATCGCCTCCTATCATCTGGAACTTGCCTCCGGCCCGACGATCATCATGACGGCAGCTGTGATTTACGCCTTTTCCATTCTCTTCGCGCCCTCGGGCATTGCCCGGCGCTTTTTTCCCCGCCCGCATCTGAAGGGCTGATCCCAAGGAGACTTCGATGACTTCGCACAGACTGCTTCTCTCCGCAGCAATCCCCGCTTTGATGGCGCTGTCGGCCATGCCGGCCTCCGCCGAAACGCTGAAGGTTGTGGCCTCCTTCACCGTGCTTGCCGATGTCGTCAAACAAGTCGGCGGCGACCATGTAAAGGTGACGAGCCTCGTCGGGCCGAACGGCGACCCCCACGAATTCGAGCCGTCGCCTGTTGACGCCAAGAATTTGAACGCGGCTGAGGTGACCTTCGTCAGCGGCGAAGGCCTGGAGGGCTGGATGGACCGGCTGATCACCGCCTCGGGCTACAAGGGCAAGCCGGTGACGGTCTCCGAAGGCATCGATACCCGCACCATGGAAGAGGATGGCGCGGAGATTACCGATCCGCATGTCTGGAACAGCCCTGAGAACGTCAAGATCTGGGTCGCCAATATCGAAAAGGCGCTGTCTTCAGCCGATCCCGCCGATGCCGCTGCCTTCAAGGCCAATGCCGAGAAATACACCAGGACGTTGGACGAATTGAACGCCTATGCCCACGCAAAATTCGACAAGGTCGCCGATGACCGCCGCAAGGTGCTGACCAGTCATGATGCCTTCGGCTATTTCGGCCGCGAATATAATGTCACCTTCCTCGCCCCGCCTCGGCCTCTCCACCGAAAGCGAGGCCTCGGCCGCCGACGTCGCCAAGCTGATCGGGCAGATCAAGAGCGAGCACGTGAAGGCCTATTTCTTCGAGAATTCCAACGACCCGCGCCTGGTCAAACAAGTGGCCAAGGCAACCGGCGCCGAGCCCGGCGGCGAGCTCTATGTCGAATCGCTCTCCGACGCCAAGGGACCGGCGCCGACCTATGAAAAGATGTTCCGCTACAATGTCGACCAGCTCGCCGCGGCCATGGCGAAATCGAGCTGATAATCTCGGGGCGCTGCGGGTTCGCCCGCAGTCTCACAGATTGAGGTCGAAGACCAGGATGCCGGCGAGGCCTCCGTCCGTCGACGAGACGATGCGCTCGCCGACGGTCACGTGCTCGGGATGGATGAGATAGGCGTCGCGGGCCTCGGGGCTTTCAAAGGTCACGGCAAAGCCGTCGACAAAGCCGCCATGCAGGCCCTCGGGCGAAACGTTCGGCCCGTATTTGATATCCAATATGCCGGGAATGACCTGTTTCAGGGCGGCGATCGCCGCAAATAGCGACTGCTTCTCGTCTCCAGTCATTGCGGTCTTCAGCCGCAGGAATACGCAGTGCAGGATCATCAGTAAGCCTCCCGATTTTTTGTGTCGGCAGAATAGCCGCGAAAGCCGGGAGGGCAATGGCATTTATTTTCACGCAGACGTTGCTGCGTGAGGCTGGCTTTTTTGCCTGGATCGCTGCCGGCGACCCGCTGCTGCGGAACATGGCGCCGCCCAGGCCGAAGCGGCGACGACGGCTGCGAGGGTTTCCGTTTCCTGGGTAGGCCCTTGTCTTGCGGCTGTCGTCTTCCTCGACCATGGCGGCGTTCTTCTGGGTGACCTTGTCCATCAGGTCGGCGGCGTCGGAAACTTCCCGCAGGCTGGTTGCAGGCCGATTACGCAGGATTGGCCAAACAGGACTACATCTGATCGGTTGTGATCATCGACCGCTTGTAGATCTTCCGAACGAGATCGCTGGACAAGGCGCGGGCCTCATCTTTCTCCGCCGCCGTCATCGGCCGGCAGGTGTTCCTGAGGTTGGAACCGTCAAGCACTGTCGCAGCACCCGAATTGGCGATCACGAGGTGCCAGCTGCAGGAAGCGACCCTGTCGATGGCGACGGCGCCATGGCAGCCTGTGGACAGGCAGAAGGCGACAGTCACCTGGGCGCCATGATCGCCCTTATGCGCCAGCTCCATGGCCGTGTTGAAATCCTTGACCCAGCGTTCGCAGTGTTTCTGCTTTTCGCCCGGCGGGCAACTCTTGGTAATGGGAGTGAGTTCGCCGGCCTGAAGCGGCGAAACGAAAAAAACACCCAAGGAGAGGGTGAGCAGAAACTTGAGCATGAGATTTTCCTTGTGCAAGCGATGAGAGGCGCACATCGCAGGCCGTTGGTCAATGGTTTGGCGGAGGCGGTTGCAAATGCCCTTATTCATTCGCGTAAAGCGCTGCTAAATCCGAACCCCGGCCGCGCCTGCTCCTCAGCTTGCGTTCAACCGCCGACGCACGATGCTTGCGTGGAAATTGGCGCCGTGGATCAGTCCGGCATCGTTGAAATCGTAATTCGGATTGTGAAGCGGCGCGGAATCTTCGCCGTTGCCGAGGAAGACGAAGCAGCCGGGGACATGGTCGAGGAAGCGCGCGAAGTCTTCCGATCCGGTCATCGGCTCGCGCCGGACCTTGACGTTCTCGGACGGGAAGACGCTGCGGGCTGCGGCAAAGGCTTCCTCGGCCAGGGCGGCATCGTTGAGCAGGGGAACGAATTCTCTCGTATAGTTCACCTCGGCCGAGACATTGTGGGCAAGCGCGGTGCCTTCGGCGATGCGGCGCATCTGCTTTTCGATCGCCGCGCTGACCTCGGGGCGGAAGCTGCGGGCATCGCCGAGGATGCGGGCCAGCCCGGGCAGGGCGTTGCGCGTGCCGTCGGTCAGAAGCTCGGTGACGGAGACGACGCCGATATCGGTCGGATCGAGCCGCCGGGAAACGATGGTCTGGAGGTTCGTCACCAATGCGCAGGCAGCGACCAGGACTTCGTTGCCGGAGTGCGGACGCGCGGCGTGTCCGCCGACGCCCTTGAGCACGATCTCGAAATTATCCTCAGCCGACATAATCGCACCGGCACGGGTCTCAAAAACGCCGACCGGAAGGCCCGGTATATTATGCAGGCCGTAGATTTCGTCGAAGGGAAAGCGCGTCATCAGCCCATCGTCGAGCATCGCCAAGGCGCCTTTGCCCCATTCCTCGGCCGGCTGAAAGATGAAGCGGACCGTGCCGTCGAAATTGCCCTCTTCCGACAGTATCCTCGCGGCGCCAAGCAGCATCGCCGTATGGCCGTCATGACCGCAGGCATGCATCACGCCGGCGGTCTGCGATCGATAGGGCCGATCGCCCTGTTCGGCAATCCTCAGGGCATCCATATCGGCGCGCAGCGCGATGGAACGGTTGCCGCCGCCACGCCGGAGCGTTCCGACAACCCCTGTGCCGCCGACACCTTCGACAACCTCGTCGAGCCCGAACTCCCGCAGTTTTTGGGCGACGAAGGTCGCCGTCCGCTTCTCGTCGAAGCCGAATTCGGGATGGCTGTGAAGGTCGCGCCTCCAGGCGGTCATGTCCTGTTCCAGCTTCCGGCTGTCGATGCTCATCTCGGCAGTTCCCCTGTCGCAAGTCCGCAAACGACGTCGAGAAGGATATTCGCCCCCGCGACAAGCTCCGTGTCGGATGTGAATTCCTTCGGATTGTGACTGATGCCGCCGCGGCTCGGCACGAAGATCATCGCACCAGGCGCGATGCGGGCAATCATCTGGGCGTCATGGCCGGCGCCCGATGTCATCCGCTTGCATGCCAGGCCGCGATCCCTGGCGGCCACCTCGATCAGGCGAACGATCGCCTGATCGAACTTGACCGGCTCGAAGCGTGCCAGCCGTTCGACCGATACGCCGACCCCTTCCTCGGCCGAAAGCAGTTCGAGGAATGCAGCGAGCGCGGTTTCCTCTTGCTTCAGCCGGTCTTCGTCCGGATCGCGAAGATCGACCGTCAACGTCGCGCGTGAAGGAATGACATTGATGGCGTTCGGCTCAAAAGCAAAGCAGCCGACGGTCGCGACCGTCGGGGTGTTCGACGCCTTGGCGCGGTCGCGCAGAAAGGTGATGACGCGGGCAGCCGCGTAGCCGGCGTCGCGGCGCATCGAGATCGGTGTCGTGCCGGCATGGTTGGCGTCGCCGTCGATGGTCACCTTCTGCCAGGAAATACCCTGCAGGTCCTGGACTGCGCCGAGCGGCACACCCTCCCTCTCAAGAACAGGGCCCTGCTCGATATGCAGCTCGACATAGGCATGCGGCGTCATGAAGCCGGGCGCCTGGGGGCCGGCATAGCCGATCCGCGCCAGTTCGTCGCCGAGCACCGTACCGTCAGTGCCCACCGTCTTGAGTGCTGCGGTGACATCGAGGCCTCCGGAATAGACCAGCGACCCCATCATATCGGGTGCATAGCGCACACCTTCCTCATTGGCGAAGGCGGCAACGACAATGGGGTGCCGCGGTTCGAACCCTTGGCTTTTCAGCGTCTGGATCACTTCGAGGCCAGCCAGCACGCCATAACATCCATCATAGATGCCGGCGTCGATCACCGTGTCGATGTGGGAGCCGATCATCACCGGCTTCTCCCCGCCACCTGTGCCATTCCAGATACCGAAAATATTGCCGATCCGGTCGACCGCAACCTCCAGCCCGGCGTCCTCGAGCCAGGAGACGAACCGATCACGCCCAAGCTTTTCGGTATCGGACGCCGCCAAGCGGACAAGCCTTCCCTCGGCATCGCGGCCGATCGTGCCGAGCTCGGCGATGCGTCCGAGCAGACGCGCGGAATCGATCGAGCGATGGCTCATGCTGAAGCTCCAGTCTTGTCTTTCCGGGCGACCGCGGCCGGTGACAGCCCGACGATCTCTTCATACTTGCCGGCGTCGGTCGCGCCTTCGGTGTTGACCAGGAAGATGCGGGAATACCGGTCGAGAGACAATGCTTGCTTGATCTCGGGATCGCCGATGGCGCGGATCAGCCCGGCAAGCCCGACCCCGCCACTTTCGCCGGCGACAATTGCCGGGTCGTTTCCAGCCGGATCGGCAAGCCGCTTCATCACCGCGATCGCCTCGTTTTCCTCCACGGTCATGAATGCGTCCGCGACACGCGAGAGAATCCGCCAGGCGACGAGTGAAGGTTCGTAACATTCGAGCATCGCCATCACGGTCGGCTCGCCATGGGCAACGGTCACCAGATGTCCGGCTCGCGCCGTTTCGAACAGGCAGGCGGCGCGGGCGGGATCGACCACTGTGAAGGTCGGGCGTTCGTCGCCGAAGGCGATGGCCATATGGCCTGCGACGGTCGCAGCGATCCCCCCGACGCCGGCCTGAATGAAGACATGGGTGGGCGGCTGCTTCATTGCCCTCAGCGCCTCCCGGACAAGGGCGGTGTAGCCCTGCATCACTAGCCCGGGAATACGCTCATAACCCGGCCATGAGGTGTCCGAGACGATCGTCCACCCCTTCTCCCCGGCAATGCGGGCCGCCTCGCGAACGGAATCGTCATAGGTTCCGTCCACACGGATCATCTCGGCGCCGAAGCGGGCGATGGCGGCGACGCGTTCGTCGCTGACGCCGGCATGCACGAAGATCGCCGCGCGGGCGCCGACCAGCTGCGCACCCTGTGCAACCGACCGGCCGTGATTGCCGTCGGTGGCGCAGGTGACGGTCATCGTCTCGGCCACCTCTCGGACATCGGAAGAATGCAATTCGGAGACATCGACGGCACGGCCGAGCCTATGTGCCGCTTCCTCGAGGACGAGCCGGATCACGGCATAGGCACCGCCAAGCGCCTTGAAGCTTCCAAGGCCGAGCCGGTGGCCTTCATCCTTCATGTGGATTGCGGCGACACCGAGTTCGGCTGCCAGCGCCGGCAAGGCCACGAGCGGCGTTTCCGCATGGTTTTCCCGGAATGTCAGGTGGCGCTCGACCGCGTCTGCCGCCTCCATGCCGAGCATTTCGGCGTCCCATGGGTCGAGGGGCTGACGGTAGTCGGCATTGGTGTTCAGCAGAAACATGAGCGCCTCGTTTGCGTTGTTCTGCTGAAACATATTGCAGGCGAGGCGAAAAAGGCGCTGTATTTCGGGCTTCGTTTTGCAATTTTGTTTCGTTGGAGCCTCGTTTTGAGCCGGCCGGTAAAATCTCCCTTGGATGCTTTCGATCACAAAATCCTGGCGATCCTGCAAAGGGACAATATGACGCCGCAACGGACGATCGGCGAAGCCGTCGGCCTGTCCGCGCCCGCCGTCCAACGCCGGATCAAACGGATGACCGAGGACGGGGTCATCCGGGCAAATGTCGCCGTTCTCGACCCCACTGCACTTGGCCAATCGATCACCATCTTCGTCGAGGTGGAGGTTATCAGCGAAACGGCAAAACAGATCGAACAGGCCAAAAGCCAGTTCGCGGCCGCGCCTGAAATCCAGCAGTGCTACTACGTCACCGGCGAGGCGGATTTCATTCTGGTCATCGTCGTCCCCTCAATGGCCGACTACGAGGCGCTGACACGGCGGCTGTTTTTCGGCAATAACAACGTCAAGCGCTTCCGGACATTCGTCGCGATGGATCGGGTGAAGGTGGGCTTAAGCGTTCCCATCGCGAGCTGAGAGCGGCCGCCGTCAGTCCGCTCCAATTCTCCGCTCAAGCCCGCTTCGTCAGCGGAAAGCGCTCCCGCAGCAGCCGCAGCACCGATTCCGAGGCGATCGGCGGGCCGAACAGATAGCTCTGCCCGTAGCTGCAGCCCATCTTGGCGAGTTCGATCGCATCCTCGTTGGATTCGATCCCCTCGGCCACCACCTTCATTTCGAGTTCGCGCGCCATTGCGATCACCGATCGGAGCACGGTCGCCTTCTTGTCGCTGTCGTCGCGCACCAGGGCCTTGTCGAGCTTGATCATGTCGAAGGGAAAGCGGGTGAGATAGGCAAGCGACGAATAGCCGGTGCCGAAATCGTCTAGCGCCAGGCCGATGCCGGCTTCCTTCAGCTTCAGCAGCACGAGACGGGCCTGTTCCGGATTTTCCATCACCATGGACTCGGTCAGTTCGAGCTTCAGGCGCGAGGGTTGGCAATGCGTCTTGGCAAGAACCGAGCGCACATCGTCATAGAGCTCGTTGTTGAGCAACTGCACACTCGACAGATTGATCGACACGAAGATCGGCAGTTCGCCGGTCTGGTTCTGCCAGCTCATCAGATCGTTGGTTGCCTGTTCCAGCGCGAACATGCCGAGTGGGCCGATGAGATCGGAGCTTTCGGCGATCGGGATGAATTCGGATGGCGGGATATTGCCGCGCTTGGGATGTTCCCAGCGCATCAGTGCCTCGAAGCCGGCGACCTCGACATCTTCAAGCCGGGCGATCGGCTGGTAGACCATCGACAATTCCTTGCGCTCGATGGCGCGGCGCAGATCGGTTTCGAGCTGCAGTCGGTCGGTACCGAAGTCGCGGAAGGCCGGCTGGAACGGCTCGACGCGGTTGCCGCCGGCCCGTTTTGCCCGGTACATCGCCAGCTCGGCGTCGCTGAGCAGGCCGGTGGCGCTCTCCTGCCGGTCGACCCAGGAGGTCAACCCGATCGAGGCCGTCAGGATGATCTCGCGGTTGGCGAAGTTGATCGGCACCATGATCGCCTTGCTGATCGCATCGGCGAAATCGGCGACCTTGGCCGGATTGTGCTCGGACACCAGGATGAGGCCGAACTGGTCGCCGGCAAGCCGCGCCAGCGTGTCCTGCGGCTTCAAA
This sequence comes from Rhizobium sp. F40D2, assembly GCF_051810745.2. NCBI lineage: Bacteria > Pseudomonadati > Pseudomonadota > Alphaproteobacteria > Hyphomicrobiales > Rhizobiaceae > Rhizobium > Rhizobium sp. F40D2. Next base: position 481,745 of record NZ_CM131436.1, on the reverse strand, counting down.
AGCCGGCGCAGGCGTCGGGTCAGCGCGATGAGGATATTGTCGCCGGCCGCGACTCCGAGCGCATCGTTGACCAGCTTGTAGCGGTCGATGTCGATCACCATCACGGTCGGCTTAAGCGTGTCGCCGCCCGGCGCCAGCGCCAGCACCGCCTGCAGTCGGTCGAGGAACACCTGCCGGTTCGGCAGGCCGGTCAGATTGTCGTGCAGCGCATCATGCAGCAGCCGCTCGACGGAATTCTTCTGCTCGGTTACGTCGACGATCGTGCCGACGCAGCGAATGATCTCGCCATTGGAGCCGAGCACCGGCCGGGCGCGGATCAGCAGCCAGTGGAAATGCCCGTCCTCGGCGCGGATGCGGAACTCGTGGTTCAGCCGGCCGCGGCGGTGTTCGAGCAGCACATCGAGCGTGGCGCGGAAGCGGTCGCGATCATCCGGGTGCAGCCGCGGCAGCCAGTTGCGCGCCGCCCCATGCATGGTGCCCGGCGATAGGCCGAGCTTGGTTGAGACGTCGGGAATGGTGACGACGCGGTCGCGCGCCACGTCCCAATCCCACACCATGTCGCCGGATCCGGTCAGCGCCAGCGATTGCCGCTCGAGATCGGAAAACAGCCCCTGCTGGAAAGCGCCGCCAGCAAAGGCGTGCTGCATGACGGTGAAACCAATCAACAGCACGATCAGCACCAGGCCGCCACCGAGCGCCGGCTGGATGATATCGTTGTCGAGCCGCCCAGTGACCGTCAGCCACGCGCCGAACAGCCAGACGAGCGTCAGCGCCCAGGCCGGCACCAAAAGGATGGCGCGGTCGTAGCGGTTGAAACCGAGATAGACGATCAGCAAGAGCCCGGTCGCCGCCGTCAGCGCGAAGGAGAGCCTGGCGATGCCGGCGGCAATCGACGGATCGTAGATCGCCACGCCGAAGAGCAGGGCAAGGCCGAGCACCCAGGCAAGGGTGGCGTAGCCGAGATGCGCATGCCAGCGATTGAGGTTGAGATAGGTAAAGAGGAAGATGACGAAACTGGAGGCGAGCGCCACCTCAGCGCAGGCGCGCCATATTCGCTGGTCGGCCGAAGCGACGCTGATCAGCTTGCCGAGAAAACCGAAGTCGACGCAGATATAACCGAGCACCGCCCAGGCGAGTGCGGCCGTTGCCGGCAGCATCGAGGTGCCCTTGACGACGAAGAGGATGGTCAGGAACACCGCGAGCAGGCCGGCAATGCCGAGCACGATGCCGCGATAGAGCGTGAAGGCGTTGATCGTGTCCTTGTAGGCGTTCGGTTCCCAGAGATAGATCTGCGGCAGCTCCGGCGTCGACAGCTCGGCGACGAAGGTGATGACGGCGCCGGGGTTCAGCGTGATGCGGAAGACGTCGGCCTCGTCGCTCGGCTGCCGATCGAGCGCAAAACCCTCGCTCGGCGTGATGGCGCTGATGCGCTGTGAGCCGAGATCCGGCCAGAACAGCTTGGAATTGACCAGGCGGAAATGCGGCGCGACGATGACGCGCTCCAGCTGTTCTTCCGAAACATTGGCAAGTGCAAACACCGCCCAGTCGCCCTGGTGATTTTCCGAGCTTGCCCTGACCTCGATGCGGCGGCGGATACCGTCGGCGCCGGCGGCCGTCGAAACCTGAAAGGCCTCACCCTGGTTGACGTAGATTTCGGTCGTCGCGGTCAGGTCGAGCGCGGTATCGTCACGGGAAATCTTCACCGGTTCGGCCGCCTGGGCAGCGCCCGCCGCCAAGGCGAAGGCCGCCAGGAAAAGGGCTGCGATCACCGCGATCAATCGTCCGGACGGTGATTTGGGCAGCATGCGGTCTCTGGTCATCGGCTGTCGGTTTTCCTGCCTTTATCCGTATCGGTGGCGAGACGTGAGAACATCACATGGTCATGCCACTGACCGTTGATCTTCAAGTATCCGCGCAGATAACCTTCCTGCTGAAACCCGGCCTTTTCAAGCAGGCGGATGCTGCGCGCGTTATCTGGAATACAGGCTGCTTCGATACGGTGCAACTCAAGCCCGGTGAAGATATAAGGAATAACCATTTGCAGGGCGGCGAACATATGCCCCTGGCCGGCATGGCGCTCGCCCATCCAGTATCCGATCATGCAGCTTTGTGCCGCGCCCCGCCTGATGTAACCGATGGTGATGCCGCCGACGAGCGTGTGGTTTTCCTTGAGGAAAATGAACAGCGGAATGGCCTGGCCCGAGGCATATTCCTGCTTGCCGCGGATGACACGGGCGCGGTAGGCGCCCTCGGTCAGCTCGTCGCGCCGCCAGGTCGGCTCCCAGGGTTCCAGGAACTTGCGGCTTTCGGCGCGCAGCCGGTGCCACTGGTTGAAATCCTGGTAGCGCGGCAGGCGCAGGAGGTATCTGTCGTTTTCCAGCTCGACCGCATCCGGCTGCCGTGACAGAAACCGAAACACCGATTTTGGCATCGATCACTCCCGGCAGGACGAACGCCGGCTCAACGGCCGGCTTGCATCGTCTTCGGTGCCGGGACCGAAAGCGAAGCGGTGATGTCTTCCATTGGCGCGAGCTGTTCCAGCGGACCGATCGCCGAAAGCGTCGGCACCGTGTCGTAGAACAGCCGGCCGGCGAGATCCGTCAGCCGCTCGATGGTGATGCCCTCAAGCCGCTCCATCATCTCGGTATTGGAGATCGGCCGGCCGTAAAGCATCATCTGCCTGGCGATCTGGCCGGCGCGCGATGCCGGGCTTTCCTGGCCCATCAGCAACTGGGCGCGGATCTGGGCGCGGGCGCGCTCGATTTCCTTCTGGTGGATCTGATCGGCGGATTTGTGCAGCTCGTCGATGATGACGGGCACCAGCTCCGGCAGGTTTTCGCCGCCGGTCGCGGCATGAATGCCGAAGATGCCGGTGTCGGAAAAACCCCAGTGGAAGGCATAGACCGAATAACAGAGACCGCGGAACTCGCGCACCTCCTGGAACAGCCGCGAGGACATGCCGCCACCGAGGATATTGGCGAGGATCTGCGAACAGTAGAAATCGCGGGCATGGTAGGGCTTGCCCTCGAAACCGAGCAGGATCTGCGCATCCATCAGGTCGCGCGGTTCGCGCACGCTGCCGCCGATATAACGCGCCGCTTCCATGACCGGCGGTGCCGAAGGCTCGCTCGGCAGGCTGGCGAAACGATCCTCGACCATGCGCAGGAATTCGTCATGCTCGACGGCGCCGGTGGCGACGACGAACATGCGGTCGGTCGTGTAATTGCGGCCGAGATAGGCGCGGATCTGCTGCGGGGTGAAGGAGACGACGGTCTCCGGCGTGCCGAGGATGGCCCGGCCGAGCGTCTGGTCGCGATAGGCGACCTCGGAAAACCGGTCGAACACCACGTCGTCGGGCGTGTCGTTGGCGGCGTTGATCTCCTGCAGGATCACCTGCTTTTCACGCTCCAGCTCCTCCTCCTCGAAGGCCGATTCCGTCAGGATGTCGGCGAGAATATCGACGGCGAGCGGCACGTGATCTTTCAGCACGCGGGCGTAGTAGGAGGTCGTCTCGGTCGAAGTGGCGGCGTTGACCTCGCCACCTACATCCTCGATTTCTTCGGCGATCTGGCGGGCGCTGCGGCGTCCCGTTCCCTTGAAGGCCATGTGTTCGAGCAGGTGGGCGATGCCGTGTTCGTCTGCCGTCTCGTTACGCGATCCCGATTTGATCCAGACTCCGAGCGCAACGCTTTCCAGGTGCGGCATGGTTTCTGTCACTACTGTCAGCCCGGATTTCAGCCGGGTGCACTCAACTGTCATTGGCTATCTTTCTGCGCCTGCCGTCGTCTTGCCGCGGGCGTGTTTGCCGATAAAGGTCTCTACGGCTTTCAGCTCCGGTTCGATGATCTGGAAGCGCTCCTCCCTGTGCATCAGATCAGCAAGCCACGTCGGAAGCGCCGGGTCAATACCGCAGGCCGATTTTACGGCGGCGGGGAATTTCGCCGGATGCGCGGTCGAAAGCGTCACCATCGGCGTGTTCGGCTTTTCGTGCTTCCTGGCGACGAAGACGCCGATCGCCGAATGCGGATCGAGCAGATAGCCGGTCTCGGCATGGGTCGTGCGGATCGTCTCGGCCACTTGTTTCTCGCTGGCGCGGCCGGCCCGGAAGTCGCGGCGGATTGCCTTCAGCGCTTGTGGGCCGATCTCGAAGCCATTGGATTGTTTGAGGCTTTCCATGGCCGCGCGCACCTTCGAGGCATCGCGCCCATAGGCTTCGAACAGCAGCCGTTCGAAATTCGACGAGATCTGGATATCCATCGACGGCGAACTCGTCGCCTTGACCGCCTTCATGTCGTAGCGGCCGGCCTTCAGCGTCCGCGCCAGAATGTCGTTTTCGTTGGTGGCAATCACCAGCCGGTCGATCGGCAGGCCCATGCGCTTGGCGCAGTAGCCGGCGAAGATGTCGCCGAAATTGCCCGTCGGCACCGTAAACGAGATCTTCCGGTCCGGCCCGCCCAAGGCCACGGCGGTGGTGAAATAATAAACGATCTGGGCCATGATGCGCGCCCAGTTGATCGAGTTGACGCCGGATAGATTGACCTTGTCGCGGAACGCCGCGTCGTTGAACATCGCCTTCACCAGATTCTGGCAATCGTCGAAATTACCCTCGACGGCGAGCGCATGCACATTGGCGGCCGTCGACGTCGTCATCTGCCGCTGCTGCACCGGCGAGACCTTGCCATGCGGGAAGAGGATGAAGATGTCGGTGCGCTCGCGCCCCGCAAAGGCGTCGATCGCCGCCCCGCCGGTATCGCCGGAGGTGGCGCCGACAATCGTCGCCCGCTCGCCGCGCTTCTCAAGCGCATAGTCCATCAGCCGTGCCAGCAACTGCATCGCCACATCCTTGAAGGCGAGTGTCGTGCCGTGGAACAGCTCCATGACGAAGCTGTTCGGCCCGGTCTGGATGAGCGGCGCGATCGCCGGATGGCGGAAGGTGCCGTAGGCCTCGTCGATCATCGCCCGGAAGGTCGCCTCGGGGATCTCGCCTTTGGTGAAGGGCGAAAGAATGGTGAAGGCGATTTCCTGATAAGTCTTGCCCCTCAGCGCGCGGATCTCCTTCTTCGAAAATTGCGGCCATTCACGGGGAACATAGAGCCCGCCATCGCGCGCCAGGCCCGTCAGCAGGGCATCGCAAAAGCCGAGGGCAGGGGCCTCGCCGCGGGTCGAGATATAGTCCACCTTGGTCATCCTTGATCTATCACTGGAAGAAATCCGGCAGGGCCGGGCCTTGGCTCGCGCAGCCGGAAACCGGCGTGGGGCCGCCTTGTGGCCATACCATCGCCGTTATCTTGTTGAAGTTGCCCGCATCCGGGGGCGAAAAGTGCATCAAAACGGCGCGTACCCAATCGATTTTTGTTTTCGCCGCTGATATAGACCATCGCAAACCGTCATGAAAGGCCCCGCGCAAAAGACAAGGGGCCTCCAAGAAACGCTTGTGCAAAGGGTGGAACATAGTGCTCGGCAAGGTCTCGCGTCTCATCGTCTCCGCTTCCATTCTTGCCCTGCTCGCCGGCTGCGATACGCTCGGCATCGGCGGCGACAGCAAGTCGGCGGCGCCGGCGCAGCCGAACGGCACCGCCCAGATCATGCCGCTGGCGCCGGCCAATCCAACCTCGAACGATCCTTCGATCGGCACGGCGAAGACTGCGCAGGGCGCCGTCGCCCCCGTCGTCCAGGGCGCCTGCCCGCAGATCTTCATGCGCGATCAGGATGCGATCTTCCGCACCTATGCCAAGGGCAAGAAGGACGATCCGCAGCAGATCGTCTTCCAGGCTTCCTTCGGCGACTACACCCGCCAGTGCACGCTGAACGATACGAACCTGACGATGACGGTGGTTGCCCAGTTGCGCCTCATCACCGGCCCGGCCGGCGCCCCCGGCCCGGTGACCCTGCCGATCCGCGTCACCATCCTCGACGGCGAGACCGTGCTCTATTCCGAGGTCACCAAATTCCCGACCGAGATCCCGGCCGGCGCGCCGGGCACACAGGTCATCTTCCGCAAGGACGGCATCAAAATGCCGGTCGGCGCCGGCGCCCTGGTGCGCGTCAACGTCGGCTTCGACACCCAGCCGGCAAAGACCAAGAAGAACAGCTAAAGCTGAGGGACAGCGCGAAAGCGACTTGCGCCCCCGGACGTCTCGCCTCCTGCCGCATAGGTCTCGCCACTCTCCGTCCTACTCGGGCTTGACGCGAGTATCCATGCTGCACGCCCTCCGCTTGAATTCTGTTCGGTCGCCTTGTCAGTTCAACAGTAACGAAGTGCTTGCGGCCATGGGTCCTCGGGTCAAGCCCGAGGACGACGGAGGGTGGGGGGAGCGTGTGCGGCAAATAGCCAAGTGTGCAGCGGATTGGAATTGCCGCCTGTTATTTGCCCGATTCCTCGCAAAAGGGCGGGCGCGATGGCCCTGCGAGCGGCTCAGCGCCTAAGAACCTAGAGAACGCCTTCCCAGGCCGCAAGCGCGGCGACGACACCCGGCAGGTCGTTCATGCGGGAGATCGCCGTTTCGGCGCCGGCATCGGTCAGCTTGTCGGCATGGGCTGGATAGCTGTGCGAGGCGCCGGTGAAGCCGATGACGCGCATGCCGGCGGCGCGCGCCGCATGCACGCCGTGTACCGAATCCTCGACGACGACCACCTTGTCGGGCGAGACACCCATCTGGCTTGCGCCGTGCAGGAAGATGTCGGGCTTCGGCTTGGCCCGGTCGGGGCCGAGATCCTTGGCGGAATAGATATTGGGGGCAAACAGCGGCTTCAGCCCCACCTTGACCAGCATCATGTCGAGCCGCTTGCTGCTCGAATTCGAGCAGATGCAGCTCTTCATCGCCAGCCTGGAGACGGCGATTTCGACGCCTGGAATGGCCTTGACGTCGGCGGCCAGCCTGGCGTCGAGCAGTTGCTCCGACTTCTCAAGCAGCGAGGCCGAAAACGGAATGCTCGCTTCGCGCTCGATCTGCAGCAGGATGTTGCGCCATGTCATGCCGGCGAAACGTTCGCCCATTTCCTCGACGCCGATCGGATATCCGGCCTCCGTCAGAAGCGCGGATTCGACTTCCGCGGCGATGATTTCGGAATCGACGAGAACGCCGTCGCAATCGAAGATAATGAGATCGAAGCCGTTCATATATTCACGCCTTGCTGGAAATCTGGGTCTTGTCCGGGGATGCAGCGGCTTTACACGATGCCCGCCTAAAGCTCAACCGGATCTCAAGCATGGCTGCGATGCGGCAAGCGACCGGCTCCATGGTCGCTGCCTGATCGCTCCCGTCAAGCCGCCCGTCGTGCGGATTGCGTCGAAGCCGTCGCACGCAGCTTGAAGCGGGAAACGAGTTCGCGCAGCTTGGCGGCTTCCTGAGCCAGATGACCGGATGCGGCGGTCGATTGCTCGACCATTGCCGCATTCTGCTGGGTCACCTGATCCATGGAATTGACGGCGGTATTGACTTCGGCAAGACCGGTCGACTGCTCTCGTGCCGAGACGGCGATGGCATCCATGTGCTGGTTGATGCGGGCGATCTGCTCGCTGATCGCGCTCAGAACCTGGCTGGTGTCGAGAACCAGCTTGACGCCGCTTTCCACTTCCACCGACGATTTCTGGATGTGGCCCTTGATTTCCTTTGCCGCCTGTGCCGAGCGCTGGGCGAGTTCGCGCACTTCCTGGGCCACCACCGCGAAGCCCTTGCCGGCCTCTCCGGCGCGTGCAGCTTCGACGCCGGCGTTCAGGGCCAGCAGGTTGGTCTGGAAGGCGATTTCGTCGATCACGCCGATGATGCTGGAGATCTGCTGCGACGAGGCCTCGATGCGGCGCATGGCCTCTTCGGCATGCGACACGACCTCCGCCGATTTGGCGGCATTGCGATTGGCGTCCGTCGCCTCGGTGCGCGCCTCGTCGGTGCGCTTGCTGGAGTTCGAGACATTGGCGGTGATCTGATCGAGTGCTGCGGCGGTTTGTTCGAGCGAGGCCGCCTGCTGTTCGGTGCGCTTCGACAGATCGCCGGCCCCGGAGGCGATTTCCCTTGTGCCTTCATCGATCGCGGCAATGGCCGTGGCGATGGCGCCGAGTGTCTGATCGAGCTGGCGGATCGACATGTTGAAATCATGCCGGAGGCTCTCGAAATCGGGCGCAAAGGGCTCTTCGATCTGGAAGGCGAGATCGCCGGAGGCAAGTCGCTTCAGGCCTGCGGCAAGACCGGATGTCGCTGCCCGCAGCCGTTCGGCCGCATCCTCGTCCGCCTGCTTGCGGGAGGTGACCCGCTCGGTTTCGCCCTGCAAGCGAGCGGTTTCGGCGTCCTGCTCGAGCTGCTTGTTGGCGATTGCCGCCCGGCGGAAGATTTCGACAGCCGATGCCATCGTGCCGATTTCGTCGGTGCGGCCGATCCCGGTGCAGGCAATGGCCGTGTCGCCGCCGGCGAGCCTTTGCATATCGTTGGAAAGCGAAAGGATCGGCTTGGTGACGGTTTTGCGGGTCAGGAAATAGAGGCCGAAGGCGAACAAGGCGGCCGAAGCCAGAAGGGCTTTGAGGGTGATATCGACCGATGCTTTGATGTCGGCGCTACGCTTGGAAATATCATCCGATAGGGCGGTGATCTGATCCCCGGCCTGTTCCATGGCCGTTTCCAACGTCGAGAACTGCCCCATGAATTCCGGCAGCGCCTTCAACGCCGCCGCCGAATCCTTGCTCGCAAGATCGACCATCTTCGTGGCGCTGTCGACATAGACCAGAAGGGGACGTTCGATGCCGGCGAGGACCGCTTTCGTTTTTGCGTCGGAGACAAGCGCCTTGTTGGCGTCGATCATCTCGCGGAACGATGCCTCGTGCTCCGCCAGATCCGCCTTCACCGCGGCGGCGTCTATGGCTGCCGCCGGGTTGGATGCCAACAGGGATGCGAGCACATCGGCGCGCAGCGCGTCATGCATCATATCGGCCTGCATGTGGTTGCGCAGAATTTGCGCCGACTGGGCGACATCGGCGCTGTTGGCCGAGAGGGTGGAGGCAGACCAGATGCCGACCCCCGTGGCGCCACCCGCCAAGGCGAAAATCGCGATGCTTGCAATGATGATCTTATGCTGGATCGACGCCATGTCGGGTTCTCACGTTAATGTAGAACCTGAGATTATCGGAACATGCTTAATGATTTCTCAGCGAGACCTCGCTAAGTCGCGTAAAAACAACAGGTTGTAGTGGTTGCCTCGTTCGATGAGCAGTTGAATGCGCTTGAGGAAGGCGGGCTTTAATCGCTGGAGGCCATTGCGCCAAGGCCAAGGGCTCGCCCTTGATTGTGTGAGGCGAGCCCATCTAACCTACTGTTCCGGCAGGATGATCTTCTGATTGGTGGTATTCTTGACCGGTTTCTCGCCGGGAACATGCGACATGGTGCGGGTCGTGCTTTCCAGCGAGCTGCCGTCGGTGCTGGTCTTCGTGCGGGACTTGCTGAACGTTCCCTTGTCGACGGCCTGGGCCTTGGTTTGTGCCTTGAGCTTGTCACCATGATCGTTGACATGGGTCTTGCTTTGCGCCTTGCCATCGATGGTGGCTGCACTTCCGCCCGATCCGATCGAGGAGGTCGTGCCGCCGTCGGTCCGGCAGGTGCCTGCGGTGCCGACCGAGCTCGCCGAGGTGCCGCCGGCCGAAGCGCTACCGCCAGTGCCGACCGTTCCGGCCGCATTGCAATCCTCCGCAAGAATGGCCGAGCCCGACGCGAGAAGCGCGATCGAGGCGGCTGCGATAAGGTTGAGATATTTCATTGTCCTCTCCTATTTCGTCGGTTTCGTCATTGAGCAGGTACCGTCGGAACGTTTGGTGATGACGGTGCCGTCGGGCCTTGTGATGCTTGCCGTCGAAAAGCTGTCGACGCTTCCGGATCCGGCCGACGAGCCGGCAGAGGCGGATGACGAAGAGGAGGAGCCGGCTGAGCCGCCGCCTGTCGTGGTCGACGACGACACGTGCCCGTTGCCGGCCGTCACGGTGGTGGACATATCTCCGGCTTGTGACTGGACGATCGTGCATGTCGTTCCGTCGTCGAGCTTGATCTCCTCGGACATCGTCTGCCCGGCGGTGAGGACCAGGCAAGCGCTCAGCGCAATTGTGGAAAGTTGGGTCATTGTCCTATCTCCAAGGGTTTGGCCGACGCCGCAAAGGCGCCGGCCCATAGCGTCAGCAGCCCTTGGTGCCGGCGGCATCCTTCTTGACCTGGCCGGGTGCGCAGCCCTTCTTGCCCTTGTTGTCGTGCAAGGTTCCGGCCGCACTGGCGCCGGTGCCGACGGTGCTGCCCGTCTTGTCGCCGTCCGCAGACGAGGCGCCGGTGCCGACACTCGAGGCCGAGTTCGCATCGCCCGAGCCCGCGGCAGAACCGCCGGTGCCGACCGAGCTGCTCGAGGTGCCGCCGCCAGCCGATGAACCGCCGGTGCCGAGCGTCGAAGCAGAACCCGAGCCGGAGCCTGAACCCGCGGCAGAGCCGCCGGTGCCGACAGTGCTGCTCGAGGTGCCGTCACCGGCCGACGAGCCGCCGGTGCCGATCGTCGAGGATGAGCCGGAATTGCAATTGGTTGCGCCGGCAGGGCAGGTGCCCCCGGCAGAGCTGCCACCAGTACCAACCGTGCTGCTCGCAGTTCCGCCGCCAGCCGACGAACCGCCGGTGCCGACCGTGCTTGATGACTGCGCGAAGCCGGAAACGGCCGTGCCGGCCAGAAATGCCGCTGCCAGGGCGAGATTTGTTAGTTTCATCATGATGTATTCTCCGTTTGTTTGTGACTGACTGCCGCAGCGGGCAGCTGATTTCCAAACGAAGGTTCTGCCCGGCTGTTCCGGATCTAGGTATTCAGTCGGATAAGACGTCGGACTTTTGGTCGATGTCGCTGGCGTCCGCGGCAGCCCCGGCCGATTTGCCGGCGATCGCCAAGACAAGGCGGCGATAATGCGCCATCTGCCCGGCTACCCAGGTCTCAACCTGAAGGAGCGTATCGTCGGGCATCAGCGCCAGTTCGCCGCCCGGAGAGATGCAATACCAGCCTTTCTCGGCCGCCTCGTCGAGGATATTGCTGATGTGCTGGCGAGAGACGTCGAAGCGCTGGGCAAGAGCCCGATAAGTCAGGCTTCCGGCGATTGCCTTGCCTTGACGCTGGCGCAGGGCTTCGGCCATGACCGCGCAAAACACAAGGTGGCCGGCGTCTCTTTCGCTGTGGCGGACGATTAGGGGAAAGGGGCCGAACAGGTCATCCTGCACCACGTAGCGCTCGGCCGAAAGCGCCAACCAATTCGCCAGCAGGATCTCGTCCGTCGCCAGATCATCCGGGCGGATCGGCAGGAGAGGTGCGAATAATTCCGATGAGCTCAGAATGGCGAGCGGTGATTGGGCAATCTCCCGCATCAATTCCAGGCTGGGCTTCAGGACTTGTGTTCGCCGATCCGTCTCGAGCGATTTTGCCGTGACGAGACCACGGTCGCGCAGCCCGCTGATGAAAGCGGCAATCTGGCGCGGGCTGCCGGGTGCCGATCGTTGAAGAAGCGCAAGCGAAGGCGCCGGGCCACGCGACTGAAGCCACTGAACATGAAGGCAGATCAGAATGAAGGAGACGAGGTAGCGCTGCTTCTGGGCAAAGAGTTTGTTCGCCGGCAGCAGTTTTGGCACGCGCGCAGTCATCGCGTCGCAATAGGCGAGAAGCGCGCTGCCATAGGAAGGATGCCGTATCAAGCCGGCCGCTTCGACCCACAGACTGTCCGAAGCGAAATCTTTCACCCCGGGATAAAGGCGCGTTTCGCTCATGTTTTCTATCGCCGGCTCAGGTGATCGATGCAAAGTTTGGACTCCCCGGAGCGCGGGCAGCGTTTTATACAGCCTCCGCGATCAATTTTTTAGTAAAGCTGATTCTGATGAAAGCACAGTGCCGTTTTTCCATTCATTTCGCCGTTGCCGGTTCAGCCTTTATCACCCTTTTTCTCTCGGCCGTTACCGCTCGCGGCGACTCCTCTCTCAGTTCCTATGTCGAGATCAGCAACGGCGGCGAGTTGGGAACCGATCAGGTCGACATGTCGACGGGTGGATGGATCAGATCCGTGGGGGCCGGAACCGTCAACCTGGCGCCGGAAATGGATATTATGGACGGCGCCGTTGTGCGTTTCTCCGCCGTCTCCGGCAGCGATCTGAATCTCAGACTTTATCGGGCCGGCACGGGCGCGGAACTTCATTTCGGCGGCGCCGGCGACACCGGCACAGTCACGCTTGCGGATAACTTCTTCTCGGGTGGAAGCCAGGACGTTTATGTCGATTCCGGCACGCTGCTGGTCCCGGGCGACGGTCAAGGGGCACTGCTCCGCGCCACCACAACAACCGTCGCGTCGGGCGCCACCATCGACTTCGGAGCGCACAGCGATTGGATAGCCTCCCTTGCCGGCAGCGGCACGATTCACCTCAGCGATACGGATCTCGAGATCCGAGACTTCTCCTTCGATGGAACGATCGACGGCGCAAACCGTGTGACCTTCAGTCGGAGCGGAAGCTGGCAAGGCAGGTTCGTGGGTGTCGGCGAAGTTGCGCTCTCGGCCAATCGGTCCATGAGCATTCTGGATGCCGCCACCGCCGCAAATCTCTCGACGCTCGATTCGCTTCGATTATCGTCAGGCTCGGTCTTCGATCTGAGAACGTACGACGCCTCGCTCAACAACCTGTACGGCGCCGGCCTGATCGGCACGACGGAAACGCTGGCAATCGGATCCGGAAATTATTCCGGCGGCATCATCGCCGCCCGCGGCTTGACGATTTCCGGGGATTTCCTGTGGTCGGGCGTCTCGCAAGGGGCCGTGTCGATCGACGTCCTGTCCGGCGCGACACTGACCGCCGATGGCGGCAAAGTCTTCGGAGGCTCGGCCGACATCAGCCTCGATGGGGCGCTAAGAATCAATGCGAGCGAAGCCGTGGATGCGTTGACGGGTAGCGGCACCGTCGAGGTCGCCAGCAACGCCGTTCTGTCGGTCGGGGCCGGTGACAGTTCCACCACCTTCGACGGCGAAATATCGGGCGCTGGCGGTCTGACCAAAGCCGGCACCGGCACCCTCACGCTCAGCCGCCGCCAGTCCTATACCGGTGCAACGACCATCTCGGCAGGCACATTGCAATTGATGTCGGCGAACGCGCTTTCCGCATCGTCCGGCCTTTTCATGGATAACGGCACCCAATTGGATATGGGCGGATTCAACCAGACTATTGCGAGCCTTTCCGGCGGCGGTGACATTCTGCTCGGTAGCGCAAGCCTTTCGATAGGCGGTTCCGGCGCGAGCGGATCGTTCAGCGGCGTCATATCCGGGAGCGGGTCGATCACCAAATCGGGCGCCGGAACTTTAGGGCTTTTGGTACCTAACAGTTTTTCCGGCGCGATGAATGTGCTGGGAGGAACCCTCTTTGTGTCCTCATCCGCATCTCTCGGCGATGGAAGCGCCACCAATACGTTGACCCTCGATGGCGCGACGCTGCAGACATTCGGCACCGTTGCGTCTCCGGCCTCCCGGGCTGTGGTCATCGGCGGCGCCGGCGGCACCGTGAATACGAGCGGCAATGCGGTAACCTTTGCCGGAAACGTATCAGGCACTGGAGGGCTGACAAAGACCGGCGCGGGCACGCTGACCCTTTCGGGCAACAATACGCGGTCGGGGAATACGGACATCGAGCAGGGGCGGCTATCCCTCCAGAACGGCAACGCATTGGCCGACGGCGCCCGCGTGACCATTGCCGATCTCGCCGGCACCGGGCTCGACGTCGCCACCTCCGAAACCATCGGGTCGCTCGCCGGCGGCGGCTCGTCGGGTGGGGATGTCACACTTTCCAATGCGGCGACGCTCAACGTCGGCGGCGATGACAGTTCCACCACTTTCGCCGGGTCGATCACCGGAGACGGCAGCCTCGTCAAGACCGGCGCCGGCCTGTTTCGTCTGACCGGCAATAGCAGCTATAGCGGCGACACCGATGTGCTTGACGGCACGCTTTCGGTCAATGGCAGCCTGACGAGTGCGGTCAATATTGCTTCAGGCGCAAGACTTCAGGGAACCGGAAGCGTTGGCACCACCTCGCTCGCCGCAAACAGCGTCCTTGCCCCCGGCAATTCGATCGGAACCCTGGCGGTGACCGGAGATCTGAACCTCGATCCAAGCAGTCTTTTCGAGGTTGAAATCGGCAGCACCGGGCTCAGCGACAGGGTCGATGTCACCGGCACGGCCTTCCTGAACGGCGCGAAGGTCCAGACAATCCTGTGGGATCCGGCCGTCAGCTACGTCAACGGCCAGTCGTACACGATCGTCTCGGCCGGCGCCGTCTCCGGCAGGTTCGGCGATCTGGAGATCGATTCCGCCTTCCTGAAGTCTTTCCTCAGCTATTCCGCTACCGACGTAACCTTGACCTTGCGTACCGTGCTGAGCCCCGGCTCTCTGTTTCCGAGCGCCGCCCTCACGTATAATCAGCAACAGTCGGCTTATGGCCTCGACTTTCTCGACCAGACGAGCGGCTCCAGCAGTCTCGCGCTCTACAATGCGATCCTTTACAGCGACAGGGCGGAAGCAAGGGATGCATTCGACCAGCTCTCCGGCGAAATCCACGCCTCGCTGCAAAATGGCCTTTTCAGCGAGGCCGATGACGTGCGCAATGTGGTTTATGACCGCTTGGACGAGGCTTTCGAGACTGGCGGCAAGGTATGGACGAGCGCCTATGGAAATATCTCCTGGCTGAAGGGTGACGGAAACGCTTCCAGCGCCAGGACTGCGCGCGGCGGCGTTCTTTACGGGGTGGACTGGCTGATCGACGATCGTGCGGCCGGCGTTTTCGCAGGCATCGGACAATCCTCTTTCGAGATCCCCGATCTCGGCTCCACCGCCAATATCGACAGTGTGCATATGGGCGTCTATGCCGCGCAAAGATTCGGCGGCCTGCAGGTCAAATTCGGGGCGTCGCACAGCTGGCACGACATCGAAACGCGTCGCGACATCGCCTTTGACGGTTTTTCCGACAGCCAGACGGCAAGCTACCACGGCAGCACCGCCCAGTTCTTTTCCGAGACCTCATTCGACTTCGGCCTGTCCCATGATCTTGTCCTTACCCCATTCGGCAGACTGGATTATGCAATCGGCCAGCGCGACAGCTTCCACGAAGATGGCGGCGCTTCTTCCCTTTCCGGAGAAAGCGCGCGCGAAGACCAGTTTGCAACGACGGTCGGACTGCGTGCGGAACGGCAGGCTTCGGTCGCCGGCAAGAACTTCGTAACCGGTTTTGATGTCGCCTGGAGACGGATAGCCGATCAGGACACGCCGCTCTCCGCGCTGACATTCGAAAATGGCGGGAGCTTCCTGGTGAAAGGGCTGCGCAATGCCGAAAACAGCGTCGTTGCCGGTGGATCGGTGGCATTGCAGTTGAGCGAGGCCGCGGCCGCATCCGTATCGTACCGGGGAGAATTCGGCGATGGCCAGAGCCGCCATAGCGCCAACGCCCGATTGGACGTCAGATTCTAACGGAGAGCTACGCCTCTGACGGAAACAGCTTGAGGAACTGCCGGTCGCCTTCGGGGGAGAAGAAGATCGAGAGGCTTTCGGCGGTGCGCCTGGCCCAGCCCCTGTCGAGGAAGCTCGCCAGCCGCGCCTTGCCGAGGCTGCCGGCAAGATGGGCGCGTCTTTCGCTTCAGTCGAGGCAGGAGCGGCAGAGCGGGCGGCGCGACGATCGGAGGTCGCCGACATCGATGCCGATGAGATCGCTTTCGCCCTTAACCAGTATCCCGGGCTGGCGCGACGCCATCCTCATTTGCCGGCTCAGGGGCTTGGGCGTACCATGCGGTCTAGAGGAGAGGAACCATGAGGCTTTCAGCTCTTGTTCGATCGGCGGCAGCCGTAGCGCTGCTCTTTGCCTTCACACCCACCGACGTCACCGCCAAGGGCGGCAAGCACCACAGAAGCTGTGCAGAGCTGCAGGCGATGATGGATAATGCACTGACCGGTGGAAAACATGCCAGTGATGGCTCCGAGAGGCGGGCCAAGGTCGAAAAGAAGATGAGGAAGAAGGGCTGCTAGAGCATGATGCCGAAAAGTGTGATCGGTTTTCGGACAACATCATGCTCTAACTCTTTAATTTAGAACAGGATTCAGATTTTAGGCCGACCGGGCCTAAAATCATCCTGTTCTAGGCGGCAAGCCGACGAATGCCGACTGCCGGCCGACCGCTATGTCGAGATCGGAGACCGCTCGACCGGGACGTGCGCGTCAGGCTGCTGCCTCAAGCGAGGCGGGTGCGAAATCGATGAAATCCGCGTGATCACGAGCTCGTCGCAGCCCCGGGACTACCTTTGGCATTCTCATGCGCTAGATGGCGCTCGGGGAAGAGGACGCCACCGCCGCCATGGGGAAGAGGAGAGGCGGCACGCCGAAGAACCGACCAAAAGGAAGCCTGCATGACGATCGAGGACATTATCGAAACCCTGGAAAAAACGGATATGCCCGACGGCCGGATCGACGCCTTCATCACCTGTGCCTTTTTGCTGAAGCAGCTCCGGCCGGCCGAGCCGAACGATTTCGACGGTCCCCATGATTACATGCCGAGCAGCATCAAGTCGCAGCACGGCTTCCTGATGGCGCGGCCGTTCACTCACGACGTCAATCACGCCATCGATCTTTGCCGGGAGATCCGGCCGGATGCGGTCTGGCACCTTGCCCGCGGCCAGGCGTCTGACGATTGGCTTTACGGCGCGCAATTGCGCGAGATCGAGGAAAGCGAAAACGTGCTGGGTGAAGCCGAAAGCAATCACGCCGCACTGGCGCTCACACTCGCGGCGCTGCGGGCGCATGTGCGCCAGCAGGATGGCAAGGCCGGTGGTCTATAGGCAGCCCAGGGGGAAAGGCGCTGGAAGGTTGTGCAGAGCCGCAGCGAAGCTATGCATCGATCGGAAAGAGCCTCAGAAACTGCCGGTCGCCTTCCGGGGTGAAGAGGACCGAGCGGCTTTCCGGCGTGCGCCGCGCCCAGCCCTTGTCGAGGAAGCTTGACAGCAAGGCTTTGCCGAGGCTGCCGGCAAGATGCGCGCGCCTTTCGCTCCAGTCGAGGCAGGAGCGGCAGAGCGGGCGGCGCGACGATCGGAGGTGGCCGACATCGATGCCGATGCATTTGAGATCGCCTTCGCCCTTTTCCGTCAGAGCCAGCTCGTCTCCGACTGCGTCGATCGAGCCTGAGGCGATCAGGCTGTCGAGCATGCGCACGCCGTAATCGCCGGCGAGATGATCGTAACAAATGCGCGCCTTGCGCAGCGCCGGCTCTTTCGGCCCAGGCTGGTGGCGCAGATGCCCGCGTCCGGCGGCAAACCCCATCATGCTTTCGATCAGCCGGGCAACGGCCTCATCGGCCAATGTGAAATAACGGTGGCGCCCCTGCTTGCGCTGGGCAAGCAGCCCGCCGGCTTCGAGCTTGGCAAGATGCGTGCTCGCCGTCTGCACGGTGATGCCGCCGACGCCGGCAAGCTCGGTCGCCGTCAGCGCCCGGCCGCCGGTGAGTGCGGCTAGCATGTTGGCGCGGGCGGGATCGCCGATGAGCGCGCCGATCTGCGCAATGTCCGGACCTTCCTTCATACTTCGATCGTAACCGAAGCATCGCCGTCAGGCAATGTGCGAAAAGGATGGAGAGCAAAAGGAGAAACCGATGATTACCTGCTTCATCCGCTACGAGATCGACCCTTTTAAGAAAGAGGCGTTTGCCGAATATGCCCGCAACTGGGGCCAGACAATACCCAGGAATGGCGCCGACCTGATCGGTTATTTCGGCCCGCATGAGGGATCGGCGACGACGGCCTACGGCGTCTACAACATCGAAAGCCTCGCCGCCTACGAAGCCTATCGCGCCAGGCTGGCCGCCGACCCGCTCGGCCGTGAGAATTACGAATTTTCCAGACGCGAGCGTTTCATCCTCAAAGAGGATCGCATCTTTCTGAAAAACGTCTCCGCCCCTCACGCCAAGCTGGTGCTGCCATGATCGCCGTCATCTTCGAAGTCGTGCCCTATATGGGCGAGCGCCATAAATATCTCGATCTCGCCGGCGAGCTGCGCGGCGAACTCGAAAAGATCGACGGCTTCATCTCGATCGAGCGTTTCGAAAGCCTGACCAACCGAGGCAAGCTGCTGTCGCTCTCCTTCTTCCGCGACGAGGAGGCCGTCAAAAAATGGCGCAACCTCGAAGCCCACCGGGCCGCCCAGCAAGCCGGCCGCGGCGGCATCTTCGCCGACTATCGCCTGCGGATCGCCAGTGTCGTACGCGATTACGGCATGTTCGAACGCGACGAGGCGCCGGCCGATAGCCGCAGCGTTCACGACGCGGCGTGAGGAGGGCCAGCGGCGATATCATCCGCAATAAATTCTCGAAATCGGCCGCCGCTTCAGGCTTTGGTAACTAAGTTGGGTAACCATAACGGAGAGTTAAGCGTCAAGTGTACGAGTGAGTATCAGAATGGCATCAGTTTTTCCGCTTGCCGACCTCAAGGCTTCCGTCAAGTCGGATTCCCGGCCGGGGTCTTGGGTCGACACGATCATCAAGGGTGACTGCGTCAGTGCCCTTGAAGCTTTGCCCAACCACTCCGTCGATATCATCTTTGCCGACCCGCCATACAATCTGCAGCTCGGCGGAACGCTGCACCGTCCCGACCAGTCGCTGGTCGATGCGGTCGATGACGAATGGGATCAGTTCGCTTCCTTCGAGGCCTATGACGCCTTCACCCGCGCCTGGCTGCTCGCCTGCCGGCGGGTGTTGAAGCCGACCGGCTCGATCTGGGTGATCGGCTCCTATCACAATATCTTCCGCGTCGGCGCCACGCTGCAGGATCTGAACTTCTGGATCCTCAACGATATCATCTGGCGCAAGACCAATCCGATGCCGAATTTCAAGGGCCGCCGTTTCCAGAACGCCCATGAGACGATGATCTGGGCGAGCCCCAACGCCAAGGCCAAGGGCTATACCTTCAATTACGATGCGATGAAGGCCGCCAATGACGACGTGCAGATGCGCTCCGACTGGCTGTTCCCGATCTGCAACGGCAATGAGCGGCTGAAGGGCGAGGACGGCAAGAAGGTGCATCCGACCCAGAAGCCGGAAGCGCTGCTTGCCCGCGTCATCATGGCCTCGACCAAACCAGGCGACATCGTCCTCGATCCCTTCTTCGGCTCGGGAACGACGGGCGCCGTCGCCAAGCGTCTCGGCCGCCACTTCGTCGGCATCGAGCGCGAGCAGGATTATATCGATGCGGCTTCGGCCCGCATCGCCGCCGTCGAGCCGCTGGGGAAGGCGGAACTGACCGTGATGACGGGCAAGAAGGCTGAGGTTCGCGTTGCCTTCAACGTGCTTGTCGAAAGCGGCCTGATCAAACCCGGCCAGGTGCTGACCGATGCCAAACGCCGTTATAGCGCCATCGTGCGCGCCGACGGCACGGTGGCTTCAGGCGGCGACGCCGGCTCCATTCATCGTCTCGGCGCCAAGGTGCAGGGTCTCGATGCTTGCAACGGATGGACCTTCTGGCACTTCGAAGACGGGCAGTCCCTGCGCCCGATCGACGATCTCAGGTCCGTCATCCGCAGTGATCTGGCAAAAGTGGAGTGAGCACCACTTTCGGCGGATCGAAATACCTTCTTCCGGTTTCCTCCAGTTGCGGAAGAAGGCCAAGGCGCCCGGGGCTTGAACCCCGGGCGTCTTCTATTTAAGGCGCTGGCTCAGAAATCCTTGTAATCGGTGACGTCGACCCGGGTGATGCGGCCTTCTTCGTTGAAGGTGATCGTCTCCTCGCCCTCGCGGATCAGCACCTTGCCCGTCTTGCTGTGGGTGGCGCGAAGCGACCAGACCGCCCGGCCGGACAGCGGCGTCAGTGTCTCCACCAGCGAATTTTCCGCCGTTTGATCGGGATAATCGTCGAAATATTTCCGGAAGGCGGCCATGATCTCGGTCCGCCCGGCAAGGCTGCCGACGCCGTTCGAGATATAGGCGGCATCCTCGGCGAAATAGGCCTCGATAACGGGGAAGTCGAGGGCGTTGATGGCGGCGTGGAAGCGGTCGATTTCCTCTGCGGGATGGAAAGCCATGGCTTCAGACCTTCAGGCCGTAAGCGGCAAGATCGCTGCGCAGCTTGTCGGCGCCTGAGAACAGCACCGCATTCCAGCCGAATTCCTTGGCGCCTTCGACATTAACAGGCGCATCGTCGATGAAGATCGTCGCCTTGGGGTCGAGGCCGAAGCTTTTCGTGTGGGTCTCGTAGATCGCCGGATCCGGCTTGATCAGGCCGACATCGCCGGAAACGGTGACACCGCGCGGTTTGGTGAGGAAGGGAAAGCGCGCCTGCGCCTCGCGGAAGGTGTCGGAGGCGAAGTTGGTCAGCATCGTCACATCGCGCCCTTCGGCAATCAGCCCTTCCATAATTGCGACGCTGTCCTCATAGGCGTTCGGCACCATCTCGTGCCAATATTTGCGGAAGGCGCGGATGTGCTCTTCGCGGGCCGGGTGTTCGGCAATCAGCAGCGCTTCGGCCTCTGCCCAGGTACGGCCGCGGTCCTGCTCGATGTTCCAGTCATGGGTGCAGATATTGGCAAAGAACCAGTTGCGCTCCGTCTCGTCGGGAATGAGGCGGGAGAAGGGAAGATGCGGATCGTAATGAATAAGGACTTTGCCGATATCGAAAACGATATGTTTTATCTCAGTCGTCATGGTCATCCCTTGGATGTTTTGAACGCGAGAGGAATAGCCGCTGCGATCGCTTTTTTCATGATGGTCGGCAGGGCCTGCGCTTCAAGATTTGTAACCGGCTCCCACCATCCGTCATTCGGACGGTCATCCACCTTGCCGGCGACCGCCGTGCGCCAGATCGACAGCCGGAGCTCGAAATGGGTGAAGACATGGATGACGGTGCCGCACGCCTGCCATGCCGCCTCGAAGGGCGCGGCTGCCGCCGAGGTCTCGCCGTCGAGCCGCGCCGTCCAGGAAGTGGTCGGCACCTCGGTCATGCCGCCGAGCAGGCCGCTTTCGGCGCGCCGCCTGAGCAGGATCTCGCCGTCTGCGGTGACCGCGACGAAGGCCGCGCCCTGCCGCACCGGCTTCTCCTTCTTCGCTGCCTTGACCGGAAAAAGCTCGGGATCGGAAAGTTTCAGCGCCGCGCAGGCGCCGCGGAACGGACAGAGCGAACAGGCCGGCCGCTTCGGCGTGCAGATCGTCGCCCCGAGATCCATCATCGCCTGGGCGAAATCGCCGGGCCGTGTCGCGGGTGTCAGCCGCGCCACCTTTTCCTTCATCAGCGGCTTTCCGAAGGGAAGCGGCGTTTCGATCGCATAAAGCCTGGAGATCACCCGCTCGACATTGCCGTCCATGACAGCCGCCTGCCGGTTGAAGGCGATGGCGGCGACCGCCGCCGCCGTATAATCGCCAATGCCGGGCAGCGATTTGAGCCCCTCTTCGGTATCGGGAAAGACGCCGCCATGCTCCTTCGCCACCGCCTCGGCGCATTTCTTCAGGTTGCGGGCCCGCGCGTAATAGCCGAGCCCGGCCCAGGCCGCCATCACGGCATCGTTTTCGGCCGCGGCAAGATCGGTCACCTCGGGCCAGCGCTGCAGAAACTTGGCGAAATAGGGTTTGACCGCCTGCACCGTCGTCTGCTGCAGCATCACCTCCGAAAGCCAGACGCGATAGGGGTCGGGTTTGACGCCGCCGGCCGCCATGCCGGGCGAGATGCGCCAGGGCAGATCGCGATGATGGCGGTCGTACCAGTCGAGCAGGGGCTTTGCGGTGGGCGTATCGAGTGTCGTGATCGTCATGATTTGCCGGGATCGGGGGAAGTGCCTATACTTGGCGAAGCAATGCCGCGCGATCAAGCCGGAGATGCGAAATGCCTGTGCGATTGGCACAGGCGTCCAAGGGTTTCGATGAGTTATCCACGCAAAGGTGCAAAGCAGATTTCCGAGCTGGCGAACGGGCTGATCGATCCCGTCCTGGCGCGCCGCGCCGGCATCAACACGGCGTTGCTCGGCTCATGGAGCGAAATCGCCGGCGAGGATTTCGCCGATTGCACCCGGCCGGAAAAGATTGCCTGGGCTCGCGGCGGCGGCGATGACGGCGGCTTCCGCCCCGGCGTGCTGACCATCGCCTGCGAAGGCGCGCGCGCCCTTTTCCTCACCCATGCCCAGGGCGAACTCATCCAGCGCATCAACAGCTTCTTCGGCTTCGCCGCCGTCCACCAGATCCGCATCGTCCAAAAGCCGGTCTCCCAAGCCATCCGCCGCTCCCGCACCCCGCCGCCGCTGAAAGGCGAAGCCGCCCGCAAGCTCGAAGGCATGATGGAAGGCATCGAGGGCGACAAACTGCGCCAGGCGATCCAGCGCTTAGGGACCGCGGTGATGGGCAAGCCGGCGAGGGGGCGCTGAGGGGCAAACGCGGCCGAGGCAAAACCGTCTTCCGGACGTTTAGTTTTTTGATCCTGCTTCAACACGCTCGCGGGTGACAGGGAATTCGACTCTGCCCGAGATCGACGTATAGGGCTCGCATTGCGTGATCGCATCAGCGACCAATGGGGCCGCGGTTTTTTCCCATTCAGATGGCGGTGTGCGGAAATTGATGGGTAAAAAATCAGCAGAGCCATCCTTGATGACTGCGACAACCATGAAGTCATAGGCGCTTGGAGTGTCCGCAGGCAGCTTCAAACATTTAAGCATTTGATTGAAAATAATATTCCCGCTGTCTTCGGCGGCGCGCGCGCTGGTAACGCTTATGGCCAATGCGACAGTCATGAGCAGTTTATAGAGAAAAGTCTTGGTTAAGGAATGCATTCAAATTATCCCGCTGAAATAGCCGTCCGAAAATCAACACTCGATCTGCTGTATACCGTTAACGCCAGTTATTAGACATTGAAAATCATCCCCCGCTTTTGACTGCGCACCGCAGCCTGCACCAGGCAATCCAGTTTCGGCAGACGGCATGGGGAAACGGGGACGATGGGCCCGCTCGAGATCTCAAACGGCACTTGAACTGCCCCACAGCTGTATTACACTGTAATTATCTGACTGGAGAAAACAGGATGCGCAGCAGCAAACCCATTACGGTCACGCTCGGCAGCCAGCAGAAAAGCCTGGACGCGCGGCTGCAATCGGGTGCCTATAGCTCAGCAAGCGAGGTTATCCGCGCTGCTTTGCGCGCGCTCGATCGGGAAGAAGATGCGATCGACGAAATCATGCGTCAGAAAATTCGCGAGGCGATCGACGATCCGGGTTCGGATATTGATTCCGATACGGTTTTTGAGCGGCTCGAACGTCTGCATGCAGAACGGATGAAGGCTGGGCGCGGTGGCGTTTAAAGTCGCGTTTCGTCCCAGGGCGGAGAAGGATCTGTTTGATATTTATGAATTCATTGCTGCCGACAATCTTCCGGCGGCGATCGAATTCATCCGTCGGCTGAGACAATTTTGTCACCAGCTGGAGGACATGCCGGAAAGGGGATCGCCGCGCGAGGATTTTGCTCCGGGCGTTCGCATTTTGGTTTTCGAGCGGCGTGTGACCATTGCTTACCGGATCGCCAAGGACCGGGTACAAGTGCTGAGGCTGTTCTACGCCGGACGGAATACGCCTTCGGCCTTCCACCGAAACTGAGAATCGCCCATTTCGGACACGACGTCCCCTCTCGGTCCCATCAAGGTCACAATTCTTTGAAGGAAGTTGGTGAACCGTGGCTTGTGAGCGGCCGCCAGCCGTTATATCGCACAGTCATGCCGTCAATCTCATTGCTTATGGGGAACCCATGCAGATGTCCGAAATGCAACTGACGAAACGCCGCCTCCTGGGCGGGATCGCCATCGCCGCAGCTGCCGCAGCGCTTGCCGCCTGCAACGACAGCAAGGACGCTGCCGATGCATCGTCTTCCGGCAAGACCATGGCCGACGGCACCAATGTCGATACCATGCAGACGGCGGCGACATCGCCGACCGAAATGCCGCAGTCCGACGGCGATGTCGACATGGCCGAGGTGCTGAAGCCCGGCGCGCTGCCGGAGATGGCGCTTGGCAAGGCCGATGCCCCGGTCAAGATCGTCGAATATATGTCGATGACCTGCCCGCATTGCGCCCATTTCCACAACACGACTTTCGATGCCATCAAGCAGAAATATGTCGACGCCGGCAAGGTGCAGTTCATCATCCGCGAATTCCCCTTCGATCCGCGCGCCGCCGCCGCCTTCATGCTCGCCCGTTGCAGCGCTTCCAATCCGGAGCAGCTGAGCACGCCGGAACAGTATTTCCCGATGGTTTCCATGCTGTTCAAGCAGCAGCAGGTCTGGGCCGCCGCCGATGACGGCCGCGCCGCACTGCTGCAGATGTCGAAGCTTGCCGGATTTACTGAGGATAGCTTCACGAAATGCTTGACGAACCAGAAGCTTCTGGATGAAGTGAACGCCACGCGGGAAAGAGGTTCCAAGGATTTCGGCGTCAACGCCACGCCGACGTTCCTCATCAATGGCAAGCGCTACTCTGGAGACATGCCGGTTGAAACCTTGTCGGCGCTCATCGACAGCCTCATCTGAACCGGATCGTTTCCAAACGACGGGCGACGGCGAAAGCCGTGCGCCCGTTTTTTTGTCGCTGCTTAATTGCAAGAAGCACTCCGCCCGCCGCTTCGGAGCTTCTGCATGAAGTTCAACAAGCTGCGCCTGGTCGGCTTCAAATCCTTCGTCGAGCCGACGGAATTCATCATCGAGCGGGGGCTGACCGGCGTCGTCGGCCCGAACGGCTGCGGCAAGTCGAACCTTGTCGAGGCGCTGCGCTGGGTGATGGGCGAGAATTCCTACAAGAACATGCGCGCCTCGGGCATGGACGACGTGATCTTTTCGGGCTCCGGAAACCGCCCGGCGCGCAACACCGCCGAAGTGGCGCTTTATCTCGACAATGCGACGCGCACTGCACCCGCCGCCTTCAACGACAGCGACGAGATCCAGGTCACCCGCCGCATCGAGCGTGAGCAGGGCTCGCTCTATCGCATCAACGGCAAGGAAAGCCGCGCCAAGGACGTGCAGCTGCTGTTTGCCGATGCCTCCACCGGCGCCCGTTCGCCGTCGATGGTCGGCCAGGGCCGCATCGGCGAACTGATCCAGGCAAAGCCGCAGGCCCGCCGCCAGCTTCTGGAAGAGGCGGCCGGCATTTCGGGCCTGCATTCCCGCCGCCACGAAGCCGAGCTTCGGCTGCGCGCTGCCGAAGGCAATCTCGAGCGTCTCGATGACGTCACCTCGCAGCTCGAAAGCCAGATCGAAAGCCTGAAGCGCCAGGCCCGCCAGGCCAACCGCTTCAAGACGCTGTCTGCCGATATCCGCGCCCGCGAGGCGATGCTGCTGCATATCCGCTGGGTGCAGGCCAAGGAGGCCGAGGCCGAGGCCGACAGCGCACTGAACCAGGCGACATCAATCGTCGCCGAAAAGGCTCAAGCCCAGATGGAGGCGGCCAAGCAGCAGGGCATCGCCAGCCTGAAGCTGCCGGAATTGCGCGAGGGCGAGGCCCGGGCCGCCGCCGCGCTGCAGCGCCTGCAGATCGCCCGAAGCCAGCTAGAGGAGGATGCCGGCCGCATCCTGCGCCGCCGCGACGAGCTGACCCGCCGTCTTGCCCAGCTTGGCGAGGATATTCGCCGCGAGGAGCGGCTGGTCGCCGACAATGCCGTCATCCTGGCAAGGCTGGACGCCGAAGAAGCCGAGATTGCGGAAGTGCTGGCCGATTCCGGCCGTTATGCCGAGGAAACCCGCGAAGCCTTTGAGGAAGCGGCCGCAAAACTTGCCGACAGCGAGCGCATCTTCACCCAGCTGACCGCCGAGCGCGCCGAAGCGGCTGCCGGCCGCAACCAGCTGGAACGCGCCATCCGCGATCTCGCCGATCGCCGCATGCGCCTCGAGCGCCAGATGGACGAGGCCAACCACGAACTCGCAGCCATCGGCGACAAGATCGCCGGCCTGCCGGACCCGGATGAAAAACGCGCGATCGTCGAGGCCGGAGAAATCGCCCTTGCCGACGCCGAAGCCGCAGTCCAGGTGGTGGAGCAGGCGCTGGCCGCTGCCCGCCAGACCGAGGCGCTGTCACGCGCCCCGGTCGACCAGGCCCGCGCGAGCCTCAATGCGCTGGAAACCGAGGCGCGCACCATTTCCCGCATGCTCGCCGCCGGTGCCGCGGCCGGGAAATTTTCCCCCGTTGCCGAAGAGCTGAAGGTCGATCGCGGCTTCGAAACTGCGCTCGGTGCCGCACTCGGCGACGATCTGGAATCGCCGCTTGCTGCCGAGGCGCCGGCCCATTGGTCGGAGAATGGCGATGGTTCCGGCGATCCCACCCTTCCCGAAGGCGTCACGCCGCTGCTCGGCCATATCAGCGCGCCGGCCGCGCTCACCCGCCGCCTGCGCCAGATCGGCCTGGTCGCCGATGGGGATGCGGAGCGCCTCATGGCGGCGCTGCAGCCCGGCCAGCGGCTGGTGACGAAAGAGGGCGCCGTCTATCGCTGGGACGGCCATATCAGCGGCGCCGATGCGCCGAGCGCTGCCGCCCTTCGCCTTGCCCAGAAAAACCGCCTGGCCGAACTCGAAGGCGAAGCAGCCCTTGCCCGCGACGTGCTTGCCGAAGCTGAGGAGCGGCAGGCGGCCGCCGCCGAGGCGATCCGCGGCGAGGAGCGCGGGCTTGCCGAGGCCCGCGACATGAGCCGGCTTTCGGCCCGTCATCTCGCCGAGGCCCGTGAAGCCCTTGTCGCGGCCGAGCGTGCCTCCGGCGATCTGATCCGCCGCCGCGATGTCGTCAGCGAGGCGGTCAGCCAACTGGGCGCGCAGCTGGAGGAAATCGGCGTCCAGGAAGAGAATGCCCGCATCGAGCTGGAGGATGCGCCCGATCTCACCGCGATCGACGAGCGGCTGCGCTTCCAGCAGGCGGAGGTGGCGACCGATCGCGGGGCGCTTGCCGAAAGCCGCGCCCGCCACGAAAGCCTGGCCCGAGAAAACGAGGCCCGCCAACGCCGCATCATGGCGATCGGCCAGGAGCGCGAGACCTGGCGGCAGCGGGCGCTAAGCGGCGAGGACCACGTCGCGACACTGCGCGAGCGCGAGGAAGAGGCGCGCGAAGAGGCGGCCGAACTCGAAATGGCTCCGGATGAATTCGACGACAAGCGCCGCGCTCTGCTTAGCGAATTGCAGAAGGCCGAGGAGGCGCGCCGCAGCGCCGGCGATCTCCTGGCCGAGGCCGAACGCATCCAGCGCGAGGCCGATCATCAGGCGGCGACCGCACTTTCCGAGCTTGCCGAATGCCGCGAACGCCGCGGCCGCGCCGAGGAGCGCCTGGTTTCGGCCCGCGAGAAGCGCCAGGAAAGCGAAAGCCGCATCCGCGAAGTGCTGAACGTCGCGCCGCACGAGGCGCTGCAGCTGACCGGGCGCCCGGCCATGCAGGCGCTTCCCGATCCGCGCGAGGTCGAGCGCGAACTCGAGCGCCTGCGGATCGAGCGCGAGCGGCTTGGCGCAGTCAATCTGCGCGCCGACGAGGAGCAGAAGGAGCTGAGCGAGAAGCTCGAAGCGCTGATCAGGGAACGCGACGACGTCATCGATGCGATCCGCAAGCTGCGCGGCGCCATCCAGAGCCTCAACCGCGAGGGCCGCGAACGGCTGATCGCCGCCTTCGACATCGTCAACGCCCAGTTCCAGCGGCTGTTCACCCATCTTTTCGGCGGCGGCACCGCCGAGCTGCAGCTGATCGAATCCGACGATCCGCTGGAAGCCGGCCTCGAAATCCTGGCCCGGCCGCCCGGCAAGAAGCCGCAGACGATGACGCTACTTTCAGGCGGCGAGCAGGCGCTGACGGCGATGGCACTGATCTTCGCCGTCTTCCTTACCAATCCGGCGCCGATCTGCGTGCTCGACGAAGTCGACGCACCGCTCGACGACCACAATGTCGAGCGCTACTGCAATCTGATGGACGAAATGGCAGCCTCGACCGAAACCCGCTTCGTCATCATCACCCACAATCCGATCACCATGGCCCGCATGAACCGCCTCTTCGGCGTCACCATGGCCGAACAGGGCGTCTCCACCCTCGTCTCCGTCGACCTGCAGACCGCCGAACGCTTGCGCGAGATCGCCTGAGGCTCCCCAATAAGGGCGCCACGTGTCTTTTCAGGCAACTTGCCGAAATCATCCATTCCGCCCGTCGCCGATCAGCGCGGTGAGGGGACGTCAAAACAGGCGGTCGACAAATTGATCGGTCTCCCAGGTCTTCAGAAAATTCGCTTCTCGCGCAATCCAGCCGACGGCTTCGCTTCCCCATTCTTGCGTCCGGCTGGCATATTCGCCCATCAGCCAGAAGTGGCGGACGATGACGAAGCGGAGGGCGGCTTCGAAGTCTTGGGGCGCGATCGGCCGGACGGCGCGATATCCGGCGATGAAGGCCTCCCACATGCCGGTCAGATTGCGGCCGAAGGAAATTTTCGCCCAGAGGAAAACCGACAGGTCGTAGGCGAGGTATCCCGGGCCGCTGTCGTCAAAATCGAAAAACACCGCTTCACCGGCGTCATTGATGCGCGCATTGAAGCCGTGGCAGTCTCCGTGACAATAGGTCCAGGT
This sequence comes from Rhizobium sp. F40D2, assembly GCF_051810745.2. Taxonomy (NCBI): domain Bacteria; kingdom Pseudomonadati; phylum Pseudomonadota; class Alphaproteobacteria; order Hyphomicrobiales; family Rhizobiaceae; genus Rhizobium; species Rhizobium sp. F40D2. The sequence goes on along the minus strand of NZ_CM131436.1, from coordinate 453,165 downwards.
CAGCGTGTCGAACGCCTCGATCGCCTTTCCCGTCCGCGTGGCGATCTCTTCAAGATCGCGAAGATCATTAGCGTCTTCGACGACGCCGCTCTCGCATATGCGCGTCAGCGGGCGATGCAGCAGGTGTTCGAGGTCAAGATGATACAGCCCGCCGTCAGAGGAAAATGTCTCGGCGGCATTGTGCATCAGGGCAAGCGTCCTGCCGTTGGCGCTGGCATCGCCGGCGTCCGTCGCGTTTATTCCGCGGCCATCGATCGCCCGGAAGAGCACGCCCTCGCGGAGGCCCTCCGGCGCATGCCCCTGCAGGAAGAGGGCACCGTCGCGTGTCGGGATGGGGGCAGCCACCGGAACGCCCGCTTGCCAAAGATGCGTGAGAAAGGCCGTCTCGGTTTTGACGTCGGCCCGACCACGCGCGCGATGGTGGGACAGCCGAAAGACATAACGCTCGCCGTCGCTGCCAACGACGAGATAGACGTCGTTCAGGCCGCGATGAAGCATGCGGCAATGAACCGGACCGGCGAGCGCATAGTGTTTATCGATGAACTGTCCGATCGCCCCGATCTGCGCGGTCGAATAGAGCGGGTCAAAATCGAGCATGGGATGGTCCCGTAGAAGCGCTGGCAGGCTCTGCAGGATAGGGAGTGTCTGCGGCGAATGCAACGCCTGCTTGTGGCAAACAGGGCCAGATTCACTACACCCTCCGTCCCCCTCGAGCTTGCCCGAGGACCCGTCTTGGCACCATCAGCAGCAGTGGCGTGGATTCCAGGCTCAAGGCCTGGAATGACGGAGGTTGAGGGCACGGGCGGGCAAGAGGCGCGGACACGGCAGGAGGCAGCGGACGGACAGGAAGCGTCACCGCATTCGCATCCGGCGATCGCTGTTTTGCTGCGGCGGTCACCCCACCCTGCGTCCTCCTCGGGCTTGACCCGAGGATCCATGCGGCATCCACGAATGCCGGGCCGTGGATTCGGGGACGAAACCGGCAGGAGACGGGGCTTGGCGGGAGGCGTTTGGTCATATTGCGTAACAGCCCGCCATACGGCGTGATTTCGGAGGCGTGGAAGAGTGGCCCGGCAGCGGCTGAGACAGTCAGGCCGACGGCCGAAACCTGCTGAAAAGGCCCGCACTTTCGGCGGAATTTTCGTAAGCACCAAAAAAGGTCGGCTTCTTTGCGGCCTGTACCCCATTTGGGTGATGCTCTTTGCGATGACTTGCATTAGAAGTTGTTTCAACGCAACCTGATGCTTCTGCGGAAACGTGGGCGGTCAAATGTGCGTATTGTCGAATTTGCAGGCGGTTTTCCGGGCAGAGGGCAAGAACCGGAAAATCGGGGGCAATTCACAAAAGCGCGCAAAGCGGCTTTCGCAGGAATTGCGTGACGACCAAGCGATAGGGCATTCCATTACTTGAGGAAAGTGCCCTGGGTTGAGGGACCCCCCGTCCGGTTTTCCTGGCCGGACGGAAACAAGGCTTTGCGGGACATGTTGCAGTCCCGCAAAGCTTTTTTTATGCCGTCTTCTTGGCCGGCGATGTTTCAATCGTTTCGAACGCGGCCCTGCCGAAGATTTATTGTGCAACGCAACATTCCGCCGCATTTGTCGATTTTCATTTCAACACCAACGGATTAAGCTAATCCCGGTTTGGTGTTGGGGGGAAGATGACCAAGTGGGTCTATACGTTCGGCGACGGGCAGGCTGAGGGCCGGGCGCGCGATCACGAGATTCTGGGCGGCAAGGGCGCCAATCTGGCGGAGATGTGCGCGCTGGGATTGCCCGTTCCGCCGGGGCTGACGATCATCGGCGATGCCTGCAACACCTATTACCGGAATGGCCGCCATATCGAGGACGGCGTAAAGGCCGAGGTGCGTGCCGGCATTGCGGGCATAGAGGCGATCACCGGCCGCCGCTTCGGCGCCGGCAGCCAGCCGCTGCTGCTCTCGGTGCGCTCCGGCGCCCGCGTTTCGATGCCCGGCATGATGGACACCGTGCTCAATCTCGGCCTCAACGACGAGACGGTGCAGGCGCTTGGCCATGATGCCGGCGACGCGCGTTTTGCCTGGGACAGCTACCGCCGCTTCATCCAGATGTATGCCGATGTCGTCATGGGCCTCGGCAACGATGCCTTCGAGGAAATCCTGGAAGACGAGAAGGCCAAGCTCGGCCATGAAACCGATACCGAACTCAGCGCTTCGGAATGGCAGCATATCGTCTCCCTTTACAAGAAGTTGATCGAGGAGGAGTTGGATCAGGAATTTCCGCAGGATCCTGAGGTCCAGCTCTGGGGCGCCGTCGGCGCGGTCTTTTCCAGCTGGATGAGCGCGCGTGCCGTCACCTATCGCCAGCTTCATAATATTCCGGAAGGCTGGGGCACGGCCGTCAACATCCAGGCGATGGTCTTCGGCAATCTCGGCAATGCGTCGGCGACAGGCGTCGCCTTCACCCGCAACCCCTCGACCGGCGAGAAGGCGCTTTACGGCGAATTCCTGGTCAATGCACAAGGCGAGGATGTCGTTGCCGGCATCCGCACGCCGCAAAGCATCACCGAGGAGGGCCGGCTTTCCTCGGGCTCGGAAAAACCCTCGATGGAAAAGCTGATGCCGGAGGCTTTCCGCGAGCTTTGCCGCATCTGCAGCGAGCTCGAAATCCACTACCGCGACATGCAGGATATCGAATTCACCATCGAGCGCGGCAAGCTGTGGATGCTGCAGACGCGTTCGGGCAAGCGCTCCACTCGGGCGGCGATGAAGATCGCCGTCGACATGGTCGATGAAAAGGTGATTACCGAGGAACAGGCGGTGCTGCGCATCGAACCCTCCAGCCTCGATCAGCTCTTGCATCCGACAATCGATCCGCGCGTCACCCGCCAGGTGATCGGCAGCGGGCTACCGGCTTCGCCGGGCGCTGCCACCGGCGCCATCGTCTTTACCGCCGAAGAGGCTGTGGAGGCGGAAGCCGAAGGCCGCAAGGTCATCCTGCTGCGGGTCGAGACCAGCCCGGAGGATATTCACGGCATGCATGCCGCCGAAGGCATTCTGACGACGCGCGGCGGCATGACCAGCCATGCGGCGGTCGTTGCCCGCGGCATGGGCATCCCCTGCGTCGTCGGCGCCGGCACCATGCGCATCGATCAGCGCAACGAGCGGCTGCTCGGCATCGGCGTCACCCTGAAAAAGGGCGACATCATCACCATCGACGGCTCGGCCGGCCAGGTGCTGAAGGGCGAGGTGCCGATGATCCAGCCGGAGCTTTCGGGCGATTTCGGCCGCATCATGGGCTGGGCCGACCGCGCCAGGCGCATGACGGTGCGCACCAATGCCGATACGCCGGCCGATGCGCGCGCCGCCCGCTCCTTCGGCGCCGAGGGCATCGGCCTCTGCCGCACCGAGCACATGTTCTTCGAGGGTGAGCGCATCCATGTCATGCGCGAGATGATCCTCGCCGTCGACGAGAAGGGCAGGCGGCTGGCGCTCGACAAGCTGCTGCCGATGCAGCGGCTGGATTTCACCGGCCTCTTCACCGTCATGCACGGCCTGCCGGTGACGATCCGCCTGCTCGATCCGCCACTGCACGAATTCCTGCCGAAGACCGATGACGAGGTTGCCGAAGTGGCCTTCGCCATGGGCATGGAGGCGCAGGCTTTGCGCCAGCGCGTCGATGCGTTGCACGAGTTCAACCCGATGCTCGGCCATCGCGGCTGCCGGCTGGCGATCTCCTATCCTGAGATCGTCGAGATGCAGGCCCGCGCCATCTTCGAGGCGGCGGTTGCCGCAGCGAAGGAGACCGGGGCTGCCGTCGTGCCGGAGATCATGGTGCCGCTGGTCGGCCTGCGCTCCGAGCTCGATTACGTCAAGGCGCGCATCGACGAGGTCGCCGGCGACGTGATGCGCGAGGCCGGCATGAAGATCGATTATCTCGTCGGCACGATGATCGAGCTGCCGCGCGCGGCGCTCCGCGCCCATGTGATTGCCGAGGCCGCCGAATTCTTCTCCTTCGGCACCAACGACCTGACGCAGACCACCTTCGGCATCTCGCGCGACGACGCCTCGGCCTTCATCCCCACCTATCAGCGCAAGGGCATCATCGAGCACGATCCGTTCATCTCGCTCGATTTCGACGGTGTCGGCGAATTGATCAGCATCGCCGCCGAACGCGGAAGGCAGACCCGCAACGACATGAAGCTCGGCATCTGCGGCGAACATGGCGGCGACCCGGCCTCGATCCGTTTCTGCGAAACGATCGGCCTCGACTATGTCTCCTGCTCGCCGTTTCGCGTGCCGATCGCCAGACTGGCGGCGGCGCAAGCGGTCATTTCAGGAGGTCTGAAAGACCTCCGGGGAAAATAGTCAGCCCGGCGTCAATGATGATGGTGCCAGCGATCGCGGTAGATATAGGGGCCGTTCAGATCCCAGGCCATGCTCTGCATCATCTCGGCACTTTGCGCCCGCGATTCGGCCCGCCGGTCGAGATCGATGCGCTGCAGGCAGGTGGCAAACCCATCGGTGCCGCGGCGGAAGCCATAGCTCAGACACCGCTGCTCGTCCGCCGCCCGCCGCTCCTCCGGCGTCATCGTCTGGCAGGCGGAAAGCCCGGCCGTCACGGCAAGCAGGGTGATGAGAAGGGGAATGCGCATTGGTGTGTTCCTAGCTTTTCCGGAAGGAAATGCCATTCGGGCGGTGGCGTCAAGCGACGGGTGAGATAAGGTTGATGACGTCAATGGTGTGCCGTGCCGCCCCTCATCCGACCCTGCGGGCCACCTTCTCCCCGCTGGGGCGAAGGGGTTATGCCGCGACCCCTCGATTCCCTCTTCTCCCCGGCGGGGGTCCGAAGGACGGGTTGAGACCGGTGGCTCAACCCCGGTCGGTGCCCGTAGGGCGGATGAGGGGGCCGCCGACGCCGAGCTTAACCTCAAAAAATGAGGTGGGGAGAAGGGGAGGCTACGCCGCCCCGGCCGGATCGCCGATCGGCAGCAGCGCCGGATCAAGCGGCGGGTCCTGTGGGTTCTTCGTATCGGCCGGGTCCTGCGCCGGGGTCAATGGCGGCTTTTGCTGGATGGGGTCGGGAATGCCGGGCGTCGGCGTCGGGCCGCGGGGCGTATCGGCGTTCGGGATTGGCATCGGATCTCTGTTCGGCATGATCGCCTCCTTTTCGAAAAAAGGAACGGCATCGGCCGCACTTGGTTCCACTTTCGCCGGCCACCTTCCTATGCATAAGGGGGATTTCTCTGTATGAGAGGCCGGCAAGCATGGGAACGAGCATGGCCATCCGCGATCGATTTTCGAAGAAACTGAACTGCCCGCAATGCGGCAATGAGGGCTTTGCCGAGGCCTCGGAGATCGACGATCCCAAGCGCAAGCACCCGGATTTCAAGGTCGATCAGCTGCCGCGCGGTTTTGGCGTGCAGCGGCCTTCCAATCACCAGGAAAGCTTCATGCTCAAATGCGAATGCGGCCGCAAATTTCCCTTCCGCAGCCTGGCGGAGGCTGCGGCCGAGCGGCGTTAGAACGCAGGGTCAAACTTAAATCCGCTCCAGCAGTTCGATGAAGGCGTCGGCGAAACGCACCAGATGCGCGGTCTCCTCATCGGGCGCCTGCATGCGGATTTCGGTGCCGGCATAATCGAGCAGCGCCAGCACGACACGCATCTGACTGCCGCCATCGGGAATACGCAGCACGGCGATGCGGCGGCAATCCGCGATAAGACCGCCGGCCGGCAGGTCGAACAGCAACTCGCCGCCCGAGCGCTGTGCTGCCTGGCGCACCGCCTCGCAGAAGCCGGCATCGCCGCCGGCATAACCTTCGAGCGAAAGTTCGAGCTCGAGCAGCTCCAACGGCAGCATCGGCTCGGTATGGTCGATCCCGCCAAGCGCAGACGCCTGCGGCTTTGCTGCTATCTCGGGTGAAATCATCCCGTCTCTCCTTGCCTTTGAATTCGGAGATGAAACCGCGGCAGAATGGCCTTTTTTTGGCATATCAGCAAGGGCTCATGAAGTGGGCGGCCTTTCGCCTCGGCCATCCCAGGCGAATTCCAGCTGATATTCCAAGACAACAGTTTCAATTCAGCCAGATCTTGCCCAGATCCGGATGATTTTAGGCCGGGCTGGCCTAAAATCTGAATCCGGATCCAAATCAAAGAAATAGAGCATGATGTCGTCCGAAAACCGCTTCACACTTTTCGGCATCATGCTCTAAACAGGGTTGTGGCGATTTGCGTTGTTTGATGGCGCGGCGCTGACGAGCAACCGGTAAGTTTGATGGCCATCCGTTTCGACCGTCCCATTTCAGGCGCCGCCCGCTTTTCGCGGCTGCTCGGGGCGTTTTCGCTGGTTCTGGCGCTGGCGGTGCTGATCGCCCATCGCTTCGGCGGCCTTGCCACCCCCTATCTCGTGCTGCTCCTGATCGCCGCCGCCGGCTGCGGGCTGCTGGCCGCCATGCTGGCGGCAATCGGCCTGCGCAGCCTCTGGATGACTGGCGCCGAAGGCGGGCTGGCCGCACTCGCCGCCCTGATCTATGCCGCCTTTCCACTTGCGCTCGGCGCCTTTGCCGTCGAGCGTTATATGACCCTGCCTGATATCTACGACGTCTCCACCGACCCGGTCTCCGCCCCGGACTGGCTGTCGACCCCGAAATCCGATCAGATCTGGCTGAAGCGCAATCTCGTGACGCCCGAGGATCGCGAAAAGCAGATATCAGCCTATCCCGAGCTGACCGGCCGGCGTTATGAGGGCGCGCTCGACCGCGTGCTGGAAGCGGTGCGCAAGGTCGCCAAACAGAGCGGCTTCACGATCGTCAGGAGCACCGGCACCAGCGAGCCCGACCGCGACCCGGAGGACGGAGCGGCAAAACCCGAGCCCGGCGACGAGGCCGTTGCCGATGCGCCCGGCATCATCCCCGTGCCGACGCCGCGCCCCTATGACGACGATGTCGCCAAGCTGATCCGCGGCGCCAACGGCGTGACGCTGCAGGCGACCAACCGCACACTGATCCTCGGCCTGCGCTTCGATATGCTCATTCGCTTGCGCGAAGAGGAGGAAACTACCTTCGTCGACATCCGCGTCGCCTCCCGCTACGGCCAACACGACCTCGGCTTCAGCGCTGAGATTGCCGGCGATTATCTGAAGGCGCTGGATGCAGAGCTGCTGGGGATTGCGGGTGGGTGAGCCGCGGTGCCGCCAAAGGCGGCAGCAATCGATCCAGTGAATCGATTGCAGCGGCGAAGGCCCTGGGCTTAAATCACAACGATCAGCCCTCATCCTGAGGTGCCCCGCCAGGGGCCTCGAAGGACGAGGGCGGGTGGCTCCGGTGGCCAGCCCCGTCCTTCGAGGCTTCGCCCTGTGGGCTACGCACCTCAGGATGAGGCTGGAGAGAGGCGGCATAAGGCCGCAGATCGCGCGCGTGCCCCTCACGCCACCACCAACCACCCCGTATATCTTACCACCAGCCCCGTCAGTCGCCCACCAATCTCCACATGGAAGTGGAACCGCCCATCCCGCTCTTCCTCATAAGTCTCCCCACCCGGCGCCAGAAACAGCGGCAACGGAACCCCGAGAAAACGCCACCCCCGCACCACCAGCCGCAACTTGTTCCCCTCCGGCACCAGCGCCACCAGCACCCGGAACGGCCCGAACACCTCGGTGAGCAGATGCCGGTCGCGGTCCTTCCCCTCGAGCTGCAGGCTGTGGAAGATCTTGCCGCCGAAATCCCGCGTCCAGATCTCCTTCTCGCCATCGGCGGTAAAACGCACCGTCACCGGCACATCCTCGCCCGCCGGGGGAAAGCCGATCAGCCGGGCGACGATGCCGGCGAGAAAGCCGCGACCGCGCTCGATCCGCGCCCGGCCGGAGGCGACGCGTGCCCCGCCTGCAGGCCCCACTGCGTGGATGGCGGCAATCGCCGGCGGCAGCCGCTCGAAGGCGCTGCCGAGAACCCTGTGATAAAGCGGCAGGCAGGCGCCCTCGCTTTCCATCCGGATCCCGGTCGTAATCTGGAAACGCCGGAATTCCGCTTCGAAATCCGCAAGCTGTAATTCGCCCGTCGCCGGCCGGGCGCCATTCTCCGGCCGGATGCCCTTGAGCAGCCGGCGCACCAGTGCCGCCACCCCGGTCACCGGAATGAACGGCCCGTCATCACCCTCGGCAATCAGATGCCAGCCGCCTGTCAGGCTTTTTCCCGCGGCATCGACGCCGGTCACACGCACGAACATGCCGCCGCGATGTTCGCCGATCGCAAAGCCGTGGCTGGCGCGCTGGATCAACCGCGAAAACGGCGTGAGCGACGGCAGGAGCTTCAGCCGCACCAGCTGTGCTGCAAGGCCAAGCAGCCGCTGCAGCGGCTGCGGCTCCGTGCCGACCCCGGTGAAGCTGGATTGCAGGCCGGCAAAGCGCGCCGGCAGCAGCGCCAGATCCGGCGCATCCACCAGCAGAAATTCGCGGGTCCGCAGCGGCACCGCGCCTGGCGGCGCCACCGTCACTCGCATCGCATCGATCAGCCCGCGCCCGCTCGAAACCTTGCCATCGCTGAGCCGCGGCACCGGTTTGCCGGCATAACTTGCGATCGCGCTGACGACATTGAGCCCGATCTTCACATGCGAGGAGGGGGCAATACCCGCCGCCACCGCCTCGACCCGGGCAAACTGCGGCGCAATGACCTCGAGCGCGGCGAAGGAAAGGGCAGGCAGGCTGCTGAGGCCGGAGAGCGCGAAGACGCCCCTCGCTCTCGCCTCGGCATCAAGCCCGCCGATCGCGGCGACGAAGCCGGTGCTGTCGGCAAGATCGGCATAATCGATGTCGAGCCCGATGCAGGCGCGCACCACCTTATAGGGGTCGTCCCCGAAGCTCTGGAACGGCCCGGAGGCATCGACGACGAGATCCGGCTGCAGCCGCGTCAGCTGTTCCGCCAGATCGCCGTCGCGATCGAAGCGCACGGCCTGCAGGCTCGCGCCGAGATTGGTGCTTCCCAGGCCCTCGGATCCATCTTTCGGCGATCGGAGATCGGCGACGAAATCGTCGGCCTTCTCGAGCGACCGCCCGGCGATCAGCAGCCGGAGCCGCGGCTCATCGCCAAGCAGCCGGGCAAGCCGGCCGCCGAACGTGCCGTAACCGCCGATGATCAGCAGCGAGAGCCGGTCGCCGCTCATGTGATGAACCGGCTGCGCTGCTCCGGCGTCGGCACCATGCAGCTCTGCCGGCCGGCGATCTTCAGCCGGTTGCGGGCGATGAATTCATAGAGCGCATCGGCGGCGCGGCGCGGCAGCAGCCGGAAGAGCCTGACCAGCGAATAGGGAAAGCCGAGGCCGGCCACCATGCGGATCGAGCCGTCCGACTTGAAGAAGGCGCGGCCGTTCTCGATGAGGATATTGGTTTCGTAATCGCGCTCGTTCAGCCCGTAATGCCGGTAAAGCGCTTCGCCGAGCGGCGTCTGGGCGGCGAGGAAGCGGTAGCGCCGCTCACTGTCATGCTTCAGCGCGAATTTCACCCAGCCGGAGCAGAAGACGCATTCGCCATCGAAGACGATCAGCGGCTGGTCATCGGCAAAGTCAGGCACATCGGCATCATCGCGATAGCTGTAAGCGGCACGCGCCATGGTAATCTCCCCATCTCACGCTTACAACAGCCGGTAGGTGGCGGCAAGAGAAGGCGGCCCATCCGCGGCAATCTCGCCGCGCTCCACGAGATCCTCGATATGGGCGAGCACGGAAAGGGCCGCCGCCCCATGACGCTTCGGATCGGTATCGCTGTAGATCGCCTTCACCATCTCGGAAATCTGCCGGTCGCCCGCCCGGATGCGCGCCAGCACCGCCCGCTCGCGCTTCAGCCGATGCGCCTTCAGCGCCGGCAGGAAACGCGCCGGCTCCCTCACCGCCCCGCCATGGCCGGGCAGCAGCAGGCCGTCCTGGCGCGCGATCAGCCGCTCGAGCGAGGCCATATAATCCGCCATCGCCCCATCCGGTGGCGCGACGATCGAGGTCGACCAGGCCATGACATGATCGCCGGAGAAGAGGATATCGCGGCCTTCGAGCGCGAAGGCGGCATGATTGGCCGTGTGCCCCGGCGTCAGCACCGATGTCAGCGCCCAGCCATCACCCGCAATGGTCTCATCGTCGCCGATCGCGATATCGGGCACGAAGTCCATATCCGAGCTCTCGGAAAACGGATTGATCTCGCCCGCCCGCAGCGGCCGCGCCGGCCGATGCGGCCCTTGCCCCACCGTCACCGCCCCCGTCGCCGCCTGCAGCCGGCGGGAAAGCGGAGAGTGGTCGCGATGTGTATGGCTGACGAAGATATGCGTCACCTCCCGCCCGCCAAGCGCAGCCATCAGCGCCTGAAAATGCGCCTCGTCCTCCGGCCCGGGATCGATGACCGCGACCGAGGAGCCGCCGACGATATAGCTGTTGGTGCCGAAAAAGGTGAAAGGCCCGGGATTCTCAGCCGTGATCCGCTCGATGCCCGGCGCCACCGGCACGGCGCGCCCATAGGCCGGCTCGAAAGCAAGGTCGAATGCGGGGCTTTCCATGAGGGGCGATGCTCGCGAGGCCGATGACACCGCCCATTCCTAGCACGGCCCTTTGCCCTCTGCAGCGCATAAATCTGCGTGAGGCGCAACTTAGTCATTGTGACAGACGGAGAGCTTTGCTAATCAGGCGTCGATTTGAGCTGGCGCTTCGCGCCGAAAGCTCTGGTGGGGCGTCGCCAAGCGGTAAGGCAACGGTTTTTGGTACCGTCATCCCTGGTTCGGATCCAGGCGCCCCAGCCAGTTTTTAAATCTAAGGCTCCGGCTCTAAACTACGCGAAGGCCCCCTTGTGCTTGTTCAGCAGCGCGGTCAGTTCATCATCACGAGGTGTTGGGGTATTGCGGTCTATCTCGTATCGGACGTGGTAGAGTTCGCTGAAAAGCTTACGAATTTTGGATAGTTTCCGTTTCCCCTTCATTAAGCCGAGAACGTCAGCGCCCACTGCTTTAGCCGCGGCAACGCTAAGCTTTCCATAATCTAGTTTCCCGATAGTCCCCGCCTTTCGTTCAAAATCTATCCGCCCATTTACGTAGCTGGTGGTGGCTTCGTCCAGCTCGCCGTCGGCCAGCTTGTTTTTGAAGTCTGCTAGATTAAATGCCGCTACGTTTGCGGCGAACGCAGTAATGACTTCGTCAGAGCAAAAGTATGCCTCGATGTCGATGCCTAGAGTCACGAAGGGCTCTGCTCCTAATGCGCGAATATCTTTCTTCCAAGTCTCCATTTCGTCCGGAGAAAGATAGTCTCTATCCCTATGGACGATGACAATTGCATTTGAGATGTCTTTGATCTGACGAATCAGCGGCTTGAGAAGATGAATCGATGTCACGCCATTGTACGGCAAGAGCGTCGTTTTCTCCTGGTTAAAGCCGGAATTACGAAGAAGAATATCAAAATAGCTGGAATTCTTGTCCTCCGTTAAAACAACATATTCAAAATGGCCATTCTTCAGCTTCTCTTTGATGTCAAGCGCACCTAGCTCCATTAGCAAATCAATCTGATCCTCCGGCGCGACAACACGAACTTCCCCTTCCTGCACCCAAAGCAGTCGTGCGTCGTTGTACATTGCGTCAAGCACGTGACGCGAATGCGTGGTTATAACAACTTGGACGTCTCGCTCTTCGGAAATGGTTTTTAACAACGAGCACAGAAGCCGCTGATTGTTTGGATGTAAGTGGGAGTCTGGCTCATCGAGGATGATGATGCGTGGAGAAAACAGATGAAGATAGGCCAGTATTTGTATAGCTTGAAGAAGTCCAGTTCCAGCGAGATCGAGAGGAACTTCCTTAGAGCCGTCCGTAATCGTTACAAGGATAAATTGATCAACGGTTGAATTGAAGCTTACATTGATAAAAATTCCTGGAAAAATCTCTGATAGGTCGGATTCAAATTTTATCCACTCGTCTTTTTGCTTAAGTCTATAAAGGATGTTCCGCAGAACGATGTTGGCATCCCCGCGCGCGAGAACACGAAGGAGTACGCCGTCTGAGACATAACTTTCGTTTCGCGAAACGCCCGCTAGTCCGGGCGAGAAGATGGTGAAGGGCGCTTCGAGGCTTGAAAGCCGTCGCGCGAGATCGACGTTTGAGGGCTCGACAAGAATGTTTGTGATTCGGCCTTTCCGAACTCGGACACCCACTTCATTGCCGTCATCAAAGATAAAGCCGAGATGTATTGCTTTTTCGTCGTCTTCCAGTAGTCGTCCACCGTACCCTAAAGAGTAGGGGTCTTCGGACGGTAAGTATATAAGCTCTGTTGGGCTTATTGTGGTGGTTTTCTTTGTCTGCGCCGGCCATTTATTCGATATGCTTAAAGATTGAAACAAAGTGAACGCGAAATGTATGCCTTGGATAAGTGTGCTTTTTCCCGAATTATTTCCACCTATCAACACGTTCACATTCGACAACTCAAACAAAACGCCTTCGAGGCGCTTAAAGCGCTCAACTGTGACTTGCTTAAGAATCATGCTACCGCCTCCTGCGCTAATCTTGCACAATATCTGCTTTTCGCAAGCGGTCCGTCACGTAGAGCCGGCGTAACTGAGAAATAGCCTAAAATGACAAAGCCCGGGACATGCATGACTGATAGTCGACCAAACCTTTTTATCAGCCTTTTTCAATGGCGGCCGGTCGACGACAGAACGCCAGGCGAGAACTTTCTCACCGAGGCTTTCGTTTATTGTTTGCATAGCAACGAAACGTTCCGCACGCATTGGTTCAAAAAGATCCTCGGCAGCGAGGTGATTGATGCCGAGTTGAGGATCAGCACTCGGGTTTCCCATTTGGATGATGAGCGAGAGACGACGATCTACCCTGACATCGACATTCGAGGAGTTTTGACCTCCGGCCAACCCTTCTCCCTACTGGTGGAGGTGAAATGGGGCGCGCGATACGATCACGCACAGATCGCAAAGTACGATCGGCTGATTGCAGGTAAGCCGAATTCTCACCTGGTTTTCCTCAGCGCTAATTCAATCGACTGTCGCAATGCTTCGACGCATCGCGTCTCGCTTAGCTCTACGTTTCATGTCTTTGAATGGCAGCAGATCTATTCTCTTCTTGCCACGCTCTCAAAAGACTGCCGATCCTCACAGGAACTAGTGGAATTCATGCACATTCACGGATTAAGCCCACCGGAACCGATTTCTCAGACCTTGCTCCAGAGCTACATCGCCACCAGAGATTTTACAAAACGCCTTCGCCGCTATTGCGAAAAACTCTTGAACGAATCTCCGTGGGATTTTCTGCCACTGCATTATCAAGATGCGACACGACAAGAGGTGAAGGATCAATATGGCCGCGTCGCGATCGTTTTTCGCCGGCACGACTGGAACGGGACGATCACAATTGGTTTCCTCTATTCCACTCACGATCACCAAGTGAAGTTCGCCAACGGCGGCGATGCAAGCGTGGATCTGATGATGCGCATAGAAGCCAATCCAACTGTCGTCGGGCGGACCGAGGTCGTGTCAGCGCTCCAAAAGCGGGCTGATGAAGTGCGGCAATGCGGTGGAGTGGTTCATCTGGCCGGTGATCGTGGCAATCAGAATTCTCATACGCTTTTTATCGCGCAGAGGAGTCTGAGCGAATTCCTCGACAACAGCGATGAGACGGGGCAACTCATCGCTATGCACCAGCAGATCAGTGATTGGTCCAACGCCCTTTTTGGGGGCGGGGAGCTGGAAAATGCTCTTAAGCGCTTCGATCCGATCGGATGAAAACCGGCCACCACGGCGGCACCAGCTAACGCTGTGTCTGTGGGCGCCTTTACTATATTTGCGAAAGCAGGATGATGAGCAGGCAGCATGCGACTCCCCTCCTAGTCTCGGCCGATGGATCGAGGGTTTCTCCAGTCCGGCCACTCGGGCTTGGGATAGATGGTCACGGATTGAGCGAGGCCGCTATCCAGGAGTTCGTCCATCGCCATCCGTCTTGTTTGCCAATTGCAGAGATTGATCCGCTCTTCGTCGGCCCCGTTTCGATCTGTCGCGAACTCAACACGCCAGCGGGGCCGATCGATAACCTGCTGATCACCGCGAGCGGCCTGCCCGTACTGGTCGAATGCAAACTATGGCGGAACCCTGAGGGTCGTCGCGAAGTGATCGGGCAGATCCTGGATTATTCGAAGGAACTCACGAAATGGTCGGCTTCCGATTTGCAGCGTGAAGCGAGCCGGCGCCTTGGCCGTAAAGGTAGTGTCCTGCTGGACATGGTGCGGGAGGCTGGCCACGATGTGGACGAGATCGCTTTCAATGACGCGTTGACTTTCAACCTGCGACGCGGCCGGTTCTTGCTGCTCATCGTTGGTGACGGAATACGAGAAGGCGTCGAGTCAATCGCCGAGTATTTGCAGGCTCATGCTGGTCTTCATTTCACCTTCGGTCTCGTGGAGATGCCGATCTATCTTATGGAAGACGGCTCGAGGATCATCGTGCCTCGCGTCCTGGCTCGGACGCTGACAATCTCTCGGAACGTTATCTCAGTTCCGGATGGCATGATCATCGCTGACCCTGATGATGGAGAGGATGAGTCTCAGGCGCAGTCTGACTCGCCGGAGAGACTGGCGGCACGCGCCCGCCGGCGCGAAACGAGACATCAATTCTGGTCAGAGTTCCTTGCCGGCTTGCGCCTCGACGACCCCGAGCAGATGCTACCGGCTCCGTCTTTCGGCGGACATATCGTCTTCAAGTTCGGCGCTCCTGGTGGTTCCAGTTGGTTGACCGTCTATCGCGAGGCCCGCTCCAATGCTGTGGGACTATTTCTTTCGTCAAATTTGGGCTCACCCGGAGAGCGCGCTTCACTGATGCTTGCAGACCAGGCCAGTGACATAGCTGCTGAACTTTCGGGCGCTACAGTGGATTTCTCGCAGCCGCGACCGGAGATAGCTCAGCGATATATCTTGGGCGTCCCGGATGGGCCAAATGAACGGCAACGCGCGATGGCTTGGCTCCAAGAGCGCACCAATGCATTTATCAACTGCTTGCGACCTCGCATAAGGTCCGCCCTTGCCGAGATAAGCAAGGACTCGTGAAAAAGGGGCGGCGAGGCGAGCAGGCGCCTTCCGCTTTGAACGAACCAACGTCCGGTAACCTGTCATGTCTTGTGCCTAGCCGCGCTCCTCAAACAGCCGAACCCCCGTCAACTCCATCAGCCTCCCCACCAACGCATCCTGAAACTCGACATTACCAACCTCCGCCGCCGCCTCCCGCCGCTGCCGGTGATACCAATAGCCGCCGCTGACCCTGGCCGCTCCATCATCGCTCGCCGCCAGCCACGTCTGCGTGAGATGCCCCATCTCAAGATCATCCGGCGCGCCGGCGCCGCCCATCTTGGTCGGCACCCAGCCTGGATCCACGGCGTTGCTGAAGACATCCGGCCAGTGGCGGGCGATGGCGGCGGAAAGGGTGGCGATGTAGAGCTTGCTTTCTGAATAGGCCTGGCTGGCATTCCATGGCCGCCGCTTCCAGTCGATATCGTCGAGGCTGCTGGCGCCGCTGCGGTGCATGCCGCTCGAGAGATAGATCAGGCGGTCGGGGCGGGTGATCCAGGCGGTGAGGAGATAGGGGGCGAGCAGGTTGACCGCCAGCGTCTTGGCGTGACCATCCGGCGTTTCGCCACGGCTGCGTTCGAGGTAGATACCCGCATTGTGGATGACGGCGTCCATGCGGCCGATGGCGTTGACCTGGTCGGCGATGGAGCGCGTCTCGGCGGCGCTGGCGAGATCGCCGGTGACGATGCCGAGGGCGGTAGCTGAAGTGTCTGCGATGGCGGCGGCGCGCTCGCGGGAGCGGGCGTGTAGGACGACGTCATGGCCCTCTTTCATGAGGGTGCGGGCGGCGGCGAGGCCGAGGCCATCGGTGGAACCGGTGATGAAG
This sequence comes from Rhizobium sp. F40D2, assembly GCF_051810745.2. NCBI lineage: Bacteria > Pseudomonadati > Pseudomonadota > Alphaproteobacteria > Hyphomicrobiales > Rhizobiaceae > Rhizobium > Rhizobium sp. F40D2. Next base: position 437,289 of record NZ_CM131436.1, on the reverse strand, counting down.
ATGCGGCTCATGGGGGTTCCTTTCGCGTGCGGTGGGGTGGCGGCAGAGTGCTTGGGTATGGGTGCTCGGGTCAAGTCTGAGGACGACGGAGAGGGTGGGGGAGGCGATTGGCAGGAAATTTACCGATCGGGATATTTTGAGGGTGTGGCTCAAGGTAAGACGGCAAAATGTCCCGCTCGGTAAAATCGTTGGGGGGCTCTTGAGTGCGACATCCAGCGCAGACGATCGGGGAGGCCAGCCCCTCATCCGGCTGCCGCCACCGACCGGGGTCGAGCCGCTGGTCTCGACCCGTCCTTCGGACCCCCGCTTGCGGGGCGAAGGGAACAAGCTGCAAGCTCTCCGTCCCTCGCCGGCCTCTCGCGTGGCACGTCCCCTCGCCCCGTTTACGGGGAGAGGGTTAGGGTGAGGGGCAGTTTTGGGTGGAACTGCATTACCAGCGGGCATGGGTCCTCGGCTCAAGGCCGAGGACGACGGAGGGTGGGGGAGCGTTCTGCCAAACTCACTCGCCGGCCACGCTTGCACGCCCACTTCGAGCCGTCGGCAGCACTCACGCGCCCTCTTCTCTTCGCCGCTCCGCCCCGGCCGCGATCGTCTGCACCAGCTCGTCCACCTCGCGCGCCAGCCGCTCCAGCGGCAGGCCGACGAACCGGCCCTCCAGGCTGATGCTGACCACGCCGTGGACGGCGCCGAAGAGGGTGCGGGCGCGGATGGCGCGGTCTTCGGGGGGCATGTCGGGCTGCAGTTCGGCGAGCGGTTCGGCGATCACGTCCATCAGGAAGAGGTGCTCGTCGAGGTGCCATTGCGGCGTCGGGCTGGTGTCGGGGGGAGAAGTGGTCGAAGAGGGCCTTCCAGAGGTTGCGATGCTCGACGGCGAAGGCGAGGTAGCCCTGGGCGAGGTTGCGCAGGCGGTCGGTCGGGCTTTTGTCTTTGGCCTCGGGCAGGGTCAGCCTGGCCTCCAAGGCCTTCAGCGTCGCGGAGTTGACGTGGATGACGAGCTCGGCGAGGTCTGAAAAGACGGTGTAGAGGCCGCCGAGCGCGCAGCCGGCATCCTGGGTGATGTCGCGGGCGCGCAGATTGGTCAGCCCGTCGCGGGCGATGCGTTCGCGCGCCGCCTCGATCAGCCGCGCCTTCAGGTCCTCGCGTTTTTCTTCTCGTCTACCGGCCATTAACCGCTCCATTTCGATTTTTTGAACGTTGTTCAAAATTTATCTTGAACGACGTTCACGATTCTGCCATAACTCATCTCGTGAACAACGTTCATAAACCGGAGGCAAGAAATGTTCAAACTGATTTCCATTCTGTTGCGGGGCAGGGCGCATGATGCCGAACAGGCTTTTGCCGATCGCCACGCCGTGCCGCTGCTGTCCCAGCAGATCCGCGATGCCGCCCAGCAGATCCAGTCGGCGCGCCGCAGCGTCGCCGTCGCCATCGCCCAGAACGAGCAGGAGAAGGGGCAGCATGCAACGATCGTTGCCCGGATCGCCGATCTCGAAAACCGCGCCACCGCAGCGCTGACCAAGGGCAATGACGGGCTGGCGCGGGAAGCGGCCGAGGCGATCGCCTTTCTCGAAGCCGAGCGGGATGCGTCGGAGAAGGCGCAAGCCCAGTTCACCGCCGGCATCGACAAATTGAAGGGCATCGTCCGGGCCTCGGAAGCGCGGCTGCAGGCGCTGCAGCGCGGCGAGCGGCTGGCTCGCGCCACTGAGGAGGCGCAGAAGCTCGATGTCGTTGTCGCCGGTCCGGGCCTCGCGACGCTCGACGAGGCCGAGGAGACCTTGGCCCGGCTGCGCCTCCGCCAGAGCCAGAATGATCTGACGGCGGCGGCGCTGAAAGAGATGGAAGGCGCGGTTCGCCCGGCCGGCATCATCGAAAAGCTTGCCAATGCCGGATGCGGCCCGGCCCTTCACTCCTCCGCCGATGACGTGCTCGCCCGGCTGAAGAGCCGCATCGCGCCGGCCGCCTGAAATCGCATCCAATCAACCATCCATTCCATCGAACCATAGGGATTACGATCATGAACGACAGTTTCCAGAAACACTCCGCCAGCTGGGTCAGCTTCTCCTACATCTCCTTCGGCTCTGCCGCCTTCATGCTGGCGCTCGGCCTTTACATGATGCCGCTCGATCTCTGGGGCAAAGGTTATCTCGCCATGGGCATCCTGATGCTGGTGCAGACCACGGTGAATATCACCAAGACGCTGCGCGACAATGCCGAATCCGAGAAGCTGATCCGCAAGGTCGAGGATGCCCGCACCGAAAAGCTGCTGGTCAAGTTCAATCGTAGCGATGAAGATTGATCTTCCTTAACCACAGCGCAGAGTTGTTGCCGCATTCAACCAATGGGTAACAACTCTGTGGCCTTCTCTGCGAGCCGAAAGAGGGACCACGCCCGTGCAACACAATCTGATGACGTCTAGGAAATTCGCGCCGTTGTTCTGGACCCAGTTCCTCACGGCCTTCAACGACAATTTTCTGAAGAACACGCTGGTGTTCCTCATTCTCTTCAAGATGTCGGCAAGCGAAGGTGCCGCCCTGGTGACGCTTGCCGGCGTCATCCTCATCGTGCCCTTCCTGCTGCTCTCGGCGCTCGGCGGCGAACTCGCCGACAAGCACGACAAGGCCAAGATCGCCGAGCTGTTGAAACGCTGCGAGATCGGCATTGCCGCGCTTGCCGTTATCGGCCTCGGTTTCTCCTCCATTTTTGTGCTGATGGCCGCCCTCTTCGGCTTCGGCGTCGTCTCGGCGCTGTTCGGGCCGATCAAATACGGCATCCTGCCCGATCATCTCGACCGCCGCGACCTGCCGAAGGCCAATGCCTGGATCGAGGGCGGCACCTTCATCGCCATCCTCGCCGGTACGATCATCGCTGCCCTTGCCTTCTCCAGCGGCGACAATGTGCTGCTGTTCGGCTCGATGATGATGGGGCTTTCGGTGCTTTGCTGGCTGGCCAGCCGGATGATCCCGGCCACCGGCTCCAAGGCGCCGGATCTTCAGATCGACCGCAACGTCATCCGCTCCAGCTACACCCTCGTCATGGAAATCCGTTCCGACAAGCGCCTGTGGCGTTCGGCGCTGATGAACTGCTGGTTCTGGCTGGTCGGCGCCTTCGTGCTCTCCATCCTGCCGACCATGGTGACCGAGCTGCTCGGCGGCTCCGAGCTGGTCGTTCCCGCCTATCTCACCGTCTTCGCCATTGCCGTCGCTGTTGGCTCGGCCATTGCCGCCTGGATGTCATCAGGCCGCATCGTGCTCTTGCCGGCCCCTGTCGGCACGGCGCTGCTCGGCCTCTTCAGCCTCGATCTCGCTTGGAACCTCTGGGGTCTGGCCTCAGTCGCCCATGCGACGACGATCACCGGCTTCTTCGCCGGCCAAAATACCATCCGCGTCGCCATCGATCTCGCCGGCATGGCCATATCAGGCGCCTTCATCGCCGTTCCCACTTTCGCCGCGCTGCAGACCTGGGCGCATGAGGACCACCGCGCCCGCGTCATCGGCGCCGCCAATGTGCTCTCGGCGCTGTTCATCACCGTCGGCCTCGGCCTCGTCGCCGTCATCCAGGCGCTCGGCGCTTCCATTCCTGAGATCCTGATCGGCCTCGGCATTATCAATTTTGGCGTCGCCTGGCTGATGCTGAAGACGCTGCCGACCAATCCCTTCCGCGATTTCATCTCGATCCTGTTCCGCGCCTTCATGCGGCTTGAGGTCGAGGGGCTGGAGAATATCAAGAAGGCCGGCCGCGCGCCGATCATTGCGCTTAATCACGTCAGCCTGCTCGACGGCGCTTTGGCGCTCGCCATCACCGAGGAAGAGCCGACCTTCGCCGTCGATTACAAGATCGCCCAGGCCTGGTGGGTGCGGCCCTTCCTGAAAATGTGCAAGTTCCTGCCTCTTGACCCCACAAAGCCGATGGCGACGCGTTCGCTGATCAAGGTGGTGCAGGACGGCAGCCCGATCGGCATCTTCCCCGAGGGCCGCCTGACGGTGACGGGCACGCTGATGAAGGTCTATGACGGCGCCGCCATGGTCGCCGACAAAACAGGCTCGATGGTGGTGCCGGTCAAGATCGACGGGCTGGAGAAGAGTTATCTCTCCTATCTCGGCGACGGCAAGATCCGCCGCCGGCTGTTCCCCAAGGTCAAGGTCACCATTCTCGAGCCGGTGAAGCTCGAAGTGCCGGCCGAGCTGAAAGGCCGCAAGCGCCGCACGGCGGCAGGAGCCGCGCTCTATCAGGTGATGTCGAACCTGCTGTTTGAGACCGCCGATACCTCATCGACCGTTCTCGGCCGCGTCATCCAGGCGGCCCAAGAATTCGGCATGAAAAAACTCGCCGTCGAGGATCCGGTCACCGGCAGCCTCACCTATGGCAAGCTGCTGACCGGTGCCGCCGTGCTCGGCGCCAAATTCCGCGCCAAGTTCCCGGAAAACAATCTCGGCGTCATGCTGCCGAATGCCAATGGCGCCGCCGCCACCATTCTCGGCGTCATGAGCGCCGGCAAGGTGCCGGCCATGCTGAATTTTACCGCGGGTGCGGCCAATATTCTCTCCGCCTGCAAGGCCGCCGAGATCAAGCACGTGCTGACCTCGCGCGCCTTCGTCGCCCAGGCCAAGCTCGGCCCGGTTATCGCCGAGATGGAAAAGCAGGTGACGATCGTCTGGCTCGATGATCTCCGGGCCGAAGTCGGCCCTCTCGACAAGATCCGCGGGCTTTTGCGCAAGGGTCGGCCGCTGGTCAAGCGACGGCCGGATGATCCGGCCGTCATCCTCTTCACCTCCGGTTCGGAGGGCACGCCGAAGGGTGTGGTGCTGACCCACCGCAACATCCTGTCGAACGCCGCCCAGGCCGCCGCCCGCATCGATTTCCACAGCGGCGACAAGGTGTTCAACATCCTGCCCGTTTTCCATTCCTTCGGGCTGACCGCCGGCACCGTGCTGCCGCTGATATCAGGCGTGCCGGTCTATTTCTATCCGTCGCCGCTGCATTACCGCATCGTGCCGGAGCTGATCTATGTCTCCAACGCCACGATCATCTTCGGCACCGACACCTTCCTCAACGGTTATAGCAGGACCGCGCACCCCTACGACTTCCGCTCGATCCGCTATATCTTCTCCGGCGCCGAGCCGGTGAAGGCCGCCACCCGCCAGACCTATATGGAAAAATTCGGCCTGCGCATCTTGGAAGGTTACGGCGTCACCGAGACCGCGCCTGTCATTTCGATCAACACGCCGATGTACAACCGCTCCGGCACGGTCGGCAAAATCCTGCCGGGCATGGAATGGAGGCTCGAACCGGTGCCCGGTATCGATGAGGGCGGCCGGCTGCATGTGCGCGGCGCCAATGTCATGGCCGGTTATCTCCGCGCCGAAAAGCCCGGCGTGCTCGAACCGCTCGCCGACGGCTGGCACGACACCGGCGACATCGTCACCATCGACGAGGACGGCTTCGTCAAGATCCGCGGCCGCGCCAAACGCTTCGCCAAGATCGGCGGGGAGATGATCTCGCTCGCCGCCGTCGAAACACTCGCCGCCGAACTCTGGCCGGGCGCCCTCTCGGTTGTCTCGTCGCTGCCCGACGCCAAGAAGGGCGAGCGCCTGGTGCTCTTGACCGACGCGCCGAACGCCACCCGCGCCGAGTTCCTCGCCTTCGCCAAATCCAAGGGCGCCATGGACATGATGGTGCCGGCCGAGGTCAATATCGGCAAGGTGCCGGTGCTCGGCTCCGGCAAGGTCGATTTCGTCGCGGCGCGCAAGCTGGCGGAGGCTGCGGTTGAGAAGGGGGAGGCCGCTTAGGCCGGCATTATAGTTCGGGGCGTCGTGTCCTGTGGCACCCCCTCTGCCCTGCCGGGCATCTCCCCCACAAGGAGGGAGATCGGCAGGAGGCGAAAGCTCGGTCCCTCTCTGCCGATACTTTGATTCAAATGGCAATTGTTTGGGGAAGCCCTAACGTCTATCCGATCTCCCCCTTGTGGGGGAGATGTCCGGCAGGACAGAGGGGGGTGCGTCCCGCCACTATGCGGCCAACAGAAGCGCACCACGATTGGCTAGCCCACAGCCGCCCGCTCCGCCGTCTGCAGCCTCAGGTCGAGAACCAGCGGCACGGCGAGCGCATAGACGATGACGACCGACAGCCAGATGGCGCCCGGCCACGTCTCCCTGACAAGGAAATAGAGGCTGGAGAAGGCAAGCGGTGCGACGATCGAGGCGAGGCTGACGGCTGAGGCCAGCACGCCCTGGAACTGGCCCTGGCTGTTTTCGTCAACCTGCCGGGTGGCAAGCGATTGCAGCGCCGGCACGCCGATGCCGCCGAGCGCGAAGACCGGCATGATCGCGAAGATCATCCAGCCCTGGCCGGCAAAGGCCATGACGGAGAGGGCGATGCAGACGCCGGCGACACCGGTCAGGATCGCGGCGCGTTCGCCGAGCAGCCTGACGGCCGGCCCGGGCAGCAAGGCCTGGGCGAGCGTCTGGCAGATGCCGAAGGCGCCGAGCGAAAGGCCGATCGAAAGCCCGTTCCAGTGAAAGGCGTCGCTGCCCCACAGCGCCCAGCAGGTGCCGTAGGCCTCGCCGGTGGCGCTGAAGATGAAGAACAGGATGACGACGGGCAGCAGGCTCTTGACCTCCAGCACCGAACGCAGCGGTTTCAGCGGATTGAGCGCCGCCAGATCGATCTTCTCGCGGCTGCCCGGGCGCGATTCCGGCAGGATGAAGAAGGCAAGCAGCAGGTTGGCGCCATTGAGCGCAGCCGCCGCGATGAACGGCAGCCGCAGCCAGTGGTCGCCGAGCACGCCGCCGAGTACCGGGCCGATGATGAAGCCGAGGCCGAACATGGCGTTGAACAGACCGAAGCGGCGGGCGCGTTTCTCCTCCGGCGAAATGTCGGTGATATAGGCTGTCGCCACCGAGATATTGGCGCTGGTCAGCCCGGCAATCGCCCGGCCGACGAACAGCAGCGCGAGATTGGGCGCAAAGGCGAGAAACAAATAGTTGACGGCGGCACCGGCGAGCGAAATCAGCAGCACGGGGCGGCGGCCGAGCCGATCGCTGAGCGCCCCGAGCACGGGGGCGAAGATGAATTGCATCACCGCATAGAGCGCGGTCATCGTGCCGATATACGGTGCGACGTTTTCGGCATGGGTGATATCGCGCAGCAGCGACGGCAGGATCGGGAAAATCAGCCCGATGCCGACGGCATCGAGGACAATGGCGGTAAAGATGACGATAAGGGATCTGGTCATGGGTGCGTTCCGGGTCGACGCAAGCCCGCAGGGCCGTCAGCGCCTCCCTGATTTCTGCAAATCACGGAATTGCATCGGGACGCCGATGGCTCACGATAAGGCCTGATCTCTGTCAGGCGATTGGTTTCTAGGGGGTGCTGGCCGAACCATGGCTAATGCACATGGCTGGCGTGTACTCGACCGCCTGGACGACCCATTCGTCCACCTGTTTACTCCGCCACTGAGCGGATCAAGGGAAGCAGTCGCTTTTCGCGACGGGAAAGACATACGCCGGATGGTTGCAGGCGGCAAGTGCCTTTTTGGCCGGAGCGCGGATGAGGACGCGCTCGGCCCCCGGCACCCCGTCTCTCCAGCCTCATCCTGAGGCGCGTAGCCCGCAGGGCGAAGCCTCGAAGGACGGGGCTGGCCACCGCACCCACCCGCCCTCGTCCTTCGAGACCCCCTTGCGGGGCACCTCAGGATGAGGGCTAATCGTTGTGCGTGTTGCCTGCCAACCACGCCAACACGAACCCAGCATCCCCAATGACGCGTTTCGTCTGTCGTTCGGCGCATATGAGGTTGTCTCGCCGGGGCAGGCGCTTCACCATGAAGGCAACTTCAGCTCCGGGAACAGACAGGCAGGCCATGACAGATATCGCGCAGATGCAGGAACAGCGATTGAGCGCCCTTCGACAGACTGCGTCGGGTGCGCCGAAGCTGCCGTCCAACCCGTTCTTCGGTGTCGGGCCGATCACCGATGCGACGACCGATGAAGTGGATAGCCGCCTGCGGCGCATCGCCTTCGACGCCTGGATCGAGAAGACCTATCGCAAGTTCGACGACCTGGGCAACGATATCGGCGGCTTCACCACGGCCGAGATTTCCCGCAGCATGCATCGCGGCTATCCGGCCGATAAGATCCTGACCGACATGATGCGGGCGATCCATCGTTATTTCGGCTTTCCCAAGACCAACCGCATGGCGGTGGGGCTCGGCGGCGGCCATAGCGGTTTCACCGTCTGCATCCAGCACCTGATGAATGCCAACGACGCCGCCCAGCGGGTTTATGTCGATACGCCGCGGCCGGAGAGCGATCCGTCCAAGGCCGCCGGCTTCTTCCGCCAGTCATGGGCGACACAGCTGATCGAGATGCAGCGCTTCGCCGAAAAGGGTTGCGAAAGCCGCATCCATTTCGCCGCCTCCGAGGGCGTGATCCCGACGGCGGCCGAACTGTCCTCTCTCGGCGTTTCGATCTTCGTCGGCGTCGGCCACGAGACGACAGGGGCCAACGCCTATACCAGCGGCGAAATCCACGAGCTTTTGAACTGGCTCGACGGCGATCCGGCCAACCGCCACGCGGTGTTCGACGCCACCTCGATGCTCGGCGCCATGCCGTGGGAGCCTGAACTGGTCAGCGCCGTCATGGCGAAGTGCTGCCTGTTCATGCCGTTCCAGAAGGCGATCGGCGGCGTTTCCGGCTATTTCGTCGCTTCCTTCACGCCGCATGCCCTGGCGCTGATCGAGAAGAACCAGCAGGATCCCGCCTGGGCGATCCCGCGCCAGCTGAAGATCGCCCCGCCGATCGATCCGCGCCAGCCGTTTTCGGCCAAGCGCTCCGTCGATGCCGGGCCGTTCTTCGATCCGGCCGAAGACCGCATGCTCGGCGGCGTCATCAACACCTACAGCGCGCTCGCCTTTGCCGAGACCACCTTCGGCCTGCTGCAGTCGGAGGCCCGGGTCGGTTCGGTCGTCGAGCTCAACCGCCGCTCCGCCGCCAACCGCGCCGTGATCGACGAGTGGGTCAAGTCGCATCCGCTGCTGTCGCTGACCGTCACCGATGCCGAGCGCCGCGGCGCCGCGGTGACGCTTCTGAAGGTCGAGGATGACGGCATCAGCGATGCCGGCATCCATGCCCGGATCATCGCCCGTTCCAAGCAGTTGCTCGGCTATGAAGGCATCACCCATCCGAACGGCGAATATGAGCCCGGCCTCGACGCGGCCCGCTACGTCAACGCCTTCCCCGGCACCCCCGGCGATTACCGCGCCTGGGTCGGCGGCATCCGCGAGCCCGAAGATGTCGTGGCGCTGCTGGAAAACCTGCAATATGCCTATCTGCGCGCCAAGATCGTCGTCCTCGAAGAGGAACTGGCAAAGCACGGCGTGACCTTCGAGGCGCCTGCCAAGGCCGATGGCGCCGTGCGCAAGGACGATCCGAACCACGCCTATACCGTGCTGATCGCCGATCTGGTCGGCTTGCGCTTCGGCGCCGACGGCGAGCCTGATTACAGCGAGATCAAGGCCTATATCGAGGAGAAGGGCGGCAGCTTCCATCTCGGGCCGCTCGGTGATCGCGCCAGCCTCGAAAAGGGCCGCATCCATTTCTTCTATCAGCCGAACCTCAGCACCGAGGCGGAGATCCTGCCGCAGACCGACAAGGGCCAGTATGACGCGCTGATCGCGGCGGCGACCTTCATCCCGAAGTCTTCCGTCTTCCCGCTCGGCGGCGTGCGCATCGGCGCCGGCACCGGCAATATGGGCTCGGCCTCCTGGGGCGGCGGTAATGGCGAGGGCGGCACTGCGGCCCTGATGAACACGCCCGGCATCAACAGCCGCGCGACCGCCCAGATGGCTCTCAAGGCGATCCTGAAGGTCGTTCCCGACCTGCCGGTCGACAGGTTGCACCGGATGGTCGCCGGCGGCGATTTCGATACCGGCCGCCAGCTCAAGGATTTCCCGACGGCCAAACTCGAGGGCCGCAAGCTCGCCGTTCTCGGCTACGGCAATATCGGCCGCGAAGTCGCCAAGCTCGCCAAGGCCTTCGGCATGAAAGTGGCGATCTATGCCCGCGAGCATCACAGGCGCTGGATCGAGGCTGAGGGCTTCGACTATGCCGCAAGCCCTGTGGAAGCGGCAAGCGGCGCCGACGTGCTCTCCGTCCATATCGGCCTCGGCCGCCTCGACGCCTCGACCGGCACTTATTCCAATGCCGGCACCGTTGATGCCAAGGTGCTCGGCGCCATGAAGGACGGCGCGGTGCTCGTCAATTACGACCGCGGCGAAGTCGTTGATCCCTATGCGCTCGACGCAGCCCTTTCCTCCGGCAAGATCGCCCATGCGGCGATCGACGCCGATCTCTTCAGGGATGCGGCGACCGGCACGCTCAGTGGCCCGATGCTGCCCTACCTGCCGCTCGAAGAGCGCCACAAGGGCAAGCTCGAGCTCTTGCCGCATGCCGCCGCCGACACCGACCACCCCTCGCGGGTGACCGGCGCCAAGCAGGCGGTCGACCAGATCTTCGACGTCATCCGCTTCAAATCCGTCGTCAACCTCAAGGGCGACCTGCCGGAAGGTTACGTCTCGGGCGGCGCCCGCACACCGGCCGGCATCGGCCGGGTGACGAAGCAGGTCGTCACTGAGGCCGGCGGCAAGGCGAAGCTCTTGGAAGAGCTGCGGCAGGCCTCGGAAAGGATCGCCGCCATCACCGGCGCGCTTTCCGCCGTGTCCGACGAAGAGCATCGCAGCCGCATCGTCGAGCGCTACACCGCTCTTCTGGTCGAAAATGCCAACCGGCAGCGATCGCTCCTTGAGCAGCTTGGCCTTTACGGGCCGGCGGAGGGGTGAGACCATCGACGGCTCGGCGAGCGGCGATGGTTTCTAGTCGCTGACGCCGTGCCGTGTAGCCCCCTCATCCGACCCTGCGGGCCCTCTTCTCCCCGCTGGGGAGAAGAGGGGGAGATTGCAGCTTCTCCATCGATCCTATTGGACGGAGTGCCTTTGAGCAGCCGGTTCATTTGGGCAGTTTCGGCGCGCCTTGCTCCCTCTTCTCCCCAGCGGGGGGTCCGAAGGACGGGTTGAGACCCGTGGCTCAACCCCGGTCGGTGGCCCGCAGGGCCGGATGAGGGGGCCGCACGGCACAACCTCACATCATCATTCGTTCCGTGACTCCGCGCCCGATCTCATTACCCGCATCGATCCGCAACTGCCCTTCGTCAGGCTGACTTGTGGAGCCCAAAACAAAACAGGCGGCACATCGGCCGCCTGTTTTCTTGTATTCGGGTTACCCGTTACTTCTGTTCAGGCGCCAGGAATTCCGCGCAATAGGACGGACCGTTGACGCCGGGAATGTCGGCGACGGTGCGGATATCGCGGATCGTGTAATCCGAGCTGGTGGTGATTTCGGTCTGGCAGCGCAGATAGGCGGTGCGGGCAGACGCGATCTGCTTGCCGCGCTTGCCGTCAGCGCCTTCGGCATATTTTGCCGGAATGCGCACGGTCTTATAGCCGCCGCGCCAGGTATAGACGGTGGTGGCGCCTTCCTCGCGGTCGCTGATCGGCGGCCCGTAGGCGGCAAAGAAGATGCCGGCCGATTTGCCGACCCAGCGGGCCTCGATCGGATTGCCGGCGGAAGGAATGGTGGTGCATCCGGCAAGCCCAATTGCAAGCCCGGCCGCGGTGATGGTGCGGAGTTTCATCGTGTTGTCCCTGGTCTCTAGCGCAGTGGCTGCGAATCCGCTCGCTACGCGCGGTTTCGCCTGTCCCGTCGAGCCCTTTAGCGCGGAACCCGGCAAAAGAAAATTGCCCCTGTGGCACTTCCCGACGATTTGCTCCCGGTGTGTCTTTTTGCTGCAGCAGCGCACCGCCACGCCCTGTCATCAACCCGTCAAAAATTCCACCGGATTTTTGGAATTTGGTGCTTGTGCAACCAGATAGGCTGTTCTATAGAAGCGCCGCTGGTCACGGAGTGTAGCGCAGTCTGGTAGCGCACCACGTTCGGGACGTGGGGGTCGAGTGTTCGAATCACTCCACTCCGACCAGCTAGAAACCCCGCTCCGGCGGGGTTTTTCGTATCTCGCTGATATCGGCAAAAAATCTCTCAGGATGGTTCCCCGTCTCGGATCCCGTGCGGTCCGCCTAAACGCCGTAACGCACGGGGTCTTCGCCGATTTCCGCCATGCCTTCGGCGAGGGTGGACATCAGTTGTTCGCGGCGAGCGGGCCGCAGCAATGACAGTCCGCGCGCTATTGCCTCACGCCACGACTGACCGCGTTCCCACGCCTCGCAATAGGCGAGCGCAAGATCGGAATGGCGGCGGGTCGCGCCCATCGCTTCGAAAAGATGGGATGCCTGCTGCACGTCCTTTTCGCGTTTTAACACGCCGTTGTCGTCGTTCTGGCGCCGCGAGGCGACGATCAGCTTGTGGACGGCGTAGCGCTCCGGAGCGGGTACGTTGACCGCAACGCCGCTCTTGTGAAGAAGCACCGTCCTGATCGGGTTGTAGATGAGATAATCGAGAAACCTCAGGGGTTCTGCGGAAATTCCTCCAAGCGCCGGCATGTCGGCTGGCTTGTTCTGGTTGTCGTCGCTGCCTGTATTCGGCGTCAGGAACTCGACCTTGTAGTTCTTCGAATTCACGAACTGGGTCGAGCGGGCGGGATGGTTGAGATGCGGCACCTCCCGGAAGGTCGGGTCCAGCTTTTCGAGAACCTCTCGAATGGGGGGAATGCTGTCATTGACCGCCGTCGAGATCGAATGAAACTGGGCGAAGTCGGCGTCGCCCGTCTGCATAAGCGAGGTCGGCAGTCGAACGCCGAGCACGCCGGAATAGGTGTGGAATGCCACGGTGCCGACGAGAACGGCGCGCAGGCGGAACAATCCTGCATTGGCAAGCGCCTCGATGACGTCGCCGGTAAACCTCGGCGGTGCGTTCATGCCGCCTTCTCTGGTCAGAGTGGCCACCATGCGCCGCCGGTTTCTGAGATCATCCTTGATGGCGCCGAATTCGCTGACCCTTTTCGTGACCTCCTCGTCGCTCTTCGGCCCGACATAGGACCGTTTGACGCCGTCTTGGCCCGGAAGGTCGAAATACCAGTATTCCTTGCCCTTCACCGGGACGGAGACGAAGCGACCCTCCAGCGGGAACTCGGCGACGAAGCTTCCGTCCAGTGAACGCTGACCGAGCTCGGCCAGCATGGTCTGATACATCAGGTCGATCTCGCGGACAGGCATGGGTTTTCTCTGGTTATAACTTTTTCGTGGAAAGATTATAACTCGGAATTCCATGGTCCGAAAGCCCGCCATCCTGCAGTTATAATTTTTCTGCAGGAAAGTTATAACGACGCGGTTGAGCTGCAACGCGGTGCATCGACGCTGCCCGAATCAGCTTTATGCGCCGGTTTTCGAATCAACCGGAACGAGTCCCAAAGTGATTCGTTGAGTCGCGTTCCGTGTGAGATACTGGGCCATGAGCAAGCGACGAAGCTTCAAACCGGTGAAGATCACCATCAATGGCAAAGTCAGGACGGTCTATAATGTCGTCCAGGCCGGCAACACTTTGCTGAATGACTGGCCCGACCAGACGCCGGCGGCCAAGGTTGCCGAGCGGCTTGTGCTTGATGTGTTCAACGATGCCGCCGAGCCCGAGCAGGTGCGCCGCGCCTTCATTACCGCGGCCAAGGCGAGCGACATCAAATATAGCTCCTGATCGGCGATGCTGGGTAAAGCCCGGGCTCACTTCCATGACGTCAGCTCCTGATTGGCGCGGTCCTGGTCCTTGAACTGTGTCTTCATCCAGACCGCCGAAATGATCGCGGCGAGGAAGCCGAAGGTGAGGCAAGTGATGGCCTGCTTGCGCCAGGAGATGAAGGTGACCGGCGCCGGGGTGAGGGGCTTTTCCGCGTATTTACCGGGCGGGCAGGCGCAGCCGGAAAAGGCCTTGACGATGCAATCGGCAGACATCTCCGTTCCCCCTCAGGCGTAAAGCTGATCGCGATCGGTCATGCCCATGATCTCGCGGGCATAGCGGTAATGCTCCTCGACGGAGGCCGCAGCGCCGCGCAGCCAGGAGGGGCCGCGGACCGAATGTTCGGGGCGGCGCAGGAAGGCAAAGCCGAGGGCGCCCATGCGCTGCGCCTCGATCGCCATATAGGCGCTGCAGTCTCCCATTCGCAGCGCGCCATTCCAGCGGGCGTCGCGCTTGCTCTCTTCGGTCTCGATATTGCGGATGTGCTGCATCGCCCTGTCCTCTCACGCGTCTCTGATCGGCTCATGGCGTGAAGGTATATATAATACCCCATATCGTCAACTGCAGCAGGTATAAAAAATACCCTAATGATTGACGAGGTACGAATCATAGGCGTATGACTGTCGCCAGTGATTGGGCGACCGGGTGCAACTCCCGAGCTGACGAAGCCCAGCGGCGCGGGAAGCGAAAGTCCTTAAGTGCGCTGTCAGAAAATCAGGACGAGGGCGAAGCGAATGGCCCCTCTGGCACGTGTCCCATCCCGGCTCCGGCCTTCAGGACCTGGCCAATGCTCTCCCGGCTTCATGGGCTTTGCTCATGGGGTAGGGGGAAGCTTTGGCCGGAACCCTCCCTCACCAGCCTTCAGGAGTGAAGACAGAGAAATAGAAAACAAGCCTATCTTGGAGTCTGATGCTGCGAGAAAAAAACGGGAGGCGCAACGGGATCGAGATCGCTGATGCGGTGACCGGGCCCGGGCTTTGGGGCACCGAATTTGGATTCGTGGGAGAGGGCTGCCGAAGGATATTCCTCGCAGCCATTCGATCCATCCCGGCGGAGTAACGCGGGTGTGCGCGGACGACGTCCGGAGCTTTGCAGGTTGATTTCAGGCGGGAAAATATCTCTCACGATCCTGGTCGCCGGATCGGGAGATCGGAGCGAGATCCTACAGGCCGTACATCTCGCGCGCTGCGCTGAAGGCCAGGAGAAACACCGCTAATGTGACGATATAGAACCAAATTCTGCCGGCGCGCGACGAAGGGCGGATCATATTGGTTTCCTTGATGAATATGGTTTATTCGCAGCGGGCATGGATGCCTACATCTCGATGATCGACCGGCGGACGCGGCCGACGATGGTGACGGCGCCCTGGAAATCCGGCGGCGGCACGTCCTCATAGGAAGCGGGCTGGAAGGGCGGGTCGTCGTTCGGGCGATAGCGCTTGTAGGTGGCGGCCCCCGTCTCGTCGGCGACGACATAAAGCGCGTTCGGCGCCAGACGCTTGTCGCGCAGGTTGACGAAGATGATCGAGCCGGGCGGCGAGATCTTGTTCATCGAATTGCCTTCGACCTCAAGCGCGATCCATTCGCCATCGGGCAGATCGAGGGCGGCCACGGTCGGGAATTCGGAGAAGTCGGTGATCGGCGCCTGCTCGCTCAGCTGGCCGGCGCTGACCCAGGAGATCTTCGGCACGTCGGCGACGGAGACCGGCAGCTCATCCGGGTCGAGCGCGTTGCCGGTTCCGAACTGCAGCCAGTTGAGATTGACCTTGAAGGCGCGGGCATATTTCTTCGCATCGGCAATGCCGAAGCCGTTGCGGCCGGACTCATGCGCCTTGTAGACATTCGCATTCCAGCCGAACCGATCGACGATCGCCTTCGGCCCGGCAAAGCCCGCGTTTTTCCTGGCCATGACCAGCCGCTTTGCGCGTTCTTCGCGCTCAAATTGTTCCTGATCTTTCAACATGATATAAAAAATACCCTAGTTTAGGGTATATGTCATGCCCTATTGCGCTTGACATTAAGGGTATTAAATGTACCCTAATGCGCATGAAAAACAGCGACATCATCATCAATTCCCCCAACCTCGGAGACCGCGGCGCCGCCTGCCGAGCCCGCGACACCGGCTGTCCGAACTGCGGCAAGGCGCTGTCGATCGCCGAGGTGATCGAGCGCCATTGCGAGACCTGCGGCCGGCAGACCAACCCGAAAGAGATGCGGCAGCCGAGCTCTTCTCCGCTCACAGATCCCGACAGCCTCACGCCTCCCTGACGGCTATCGGCGGCCGGCGTCGTCGCCCTCCCTCGGCGACGCCGGCATCCAATCCCCGGGCCGCAGCCCGGCAGGCGACCGGAGCCTTTGCTCCCGCAACAGAGCCGGCGCTCCGGTCGCCGTCGATGAATTCAGATGAAGCACCTCCAAGCACTCGCTTCGGCGGGAACGGCGCGCTGCGCTCGAAATGGACAAGAAGGATCACACCGGCATGAACGCGCTCCAGCTCTTCCGCACCGGCAGCGACTATATCGAAATCGCAGCCATGCTCGGCATGTCGGTGCCTTCGGTGGAAATCGAGATCCACCGGCTTCGAAGCGCCGAGAAGGGCGATACCGCCCAGCAGGATCATGCCGGCGCAGAGATCCGCCGCTTTCCCCACCGGATCCAGCCGGGCACCCCGGTCCATTTTTTCGGCGGGCAGCGGCTTCGGGTTTGAGCGGCGGGAGAAAGGAAAACGGCATGGCGAAGGACACAATGAACAAGGACATCATGGACATCCTCAGCCCGGTGCTGGGGGAGGAGCTGGCGGCAGCCGTCATCGAGCATCGCCGGCGCACGCTGCGGAAGCCGCTGACGGCTTACGCCGCCCGCATCCAGGCCAGGGAATATCTGCTGACCGGCGATCCGGCCGGTGCTGCCGAGATGCAGATCTTCCGCGGCTGGCAGGCGATCAAATGCGACTGGTACCTCAAGGAGAAGGCGAGGGAAGCCGGGTCGAGCAACAGCAGCACGAGAAGGACGACAGTGGATGCCGCAAGAGATTTCCTCTCCGGTGAAGATCATAGCGGGGATGCTTTCGGGTTTCCCGGCATCATCAGGCACTGATCCCGACATGCAGATCCGCGCCTATCTCGTCGCGATCGACGGCATTGCAAATGAGGCGGTCTGGCGGGCCGCCAGAGGCTTCATCTCCGGACAGGTGCGGGATCACAACCGCGCTTTTGCCCCGAGCAGCGCCAGTTTTGCCGAGGAATGCCGCCGTCAGCAGGCGATGATGGACGCGCAAAACCGTCCGCGCATCGAGCCGGAGCCCGAGACGCCGCAGCCGAAGGTCGCGGCCTACAAGATGCAGCTGCTGCGCGCTGCGGCCAATGGCAGCCGCAGCGCCAGGCGGGAACTGGCGAAGATGTTCCCCGACAACCCGGTCATCGCCAGGGCCGCACGAGAGACACAGGAGGCAGCCGGATGAGAGCCGAATTCTGGACGGAAGATAAGATCGTCAGGGCCGAGAAGCTATGGAGCGACGGCATGTCGGCAAGAGCGATCGCCGAGATGTTCGGCTCGAAGAAGAACACCGTCATCATGATGACGCACCGCAACCGCGACAGGTTCCCGGCCCGGCAGGACGCCCGGCAGAAACTGCCGCCGGTCGAGACCGCGCCGGCCGAGCCGCCCCGTCACCCCGACCGGGTCAGACGTGTGACCTTCTCGGGCGCCGAGGTGACGATGCCGCGCGTGCCGTTCATCGATGGGCCGGCGCCATGAGCCCGGCCATCAAGAGCAACGTCACCCCGCGCGAAACCGAAATCATCGGCTGGATGGCGGCCGGAAAGACCGCCGCCGAGATCGGCACCATTCTCGGCATCTCCCACATCACCGTGAATACGCACATCGCCAACGCCAAGGCGAGGCTTGGCGTCTTCAAGGATACCGCACTTGTCGCCGCCGCACTGCGCAACGGCATCATTCGATAGAAGGACAATCAGCATGGGTGGCAAAGCAACCAAGGCCAGGACATCACGGGCAAACAAGGGCGCCGGCCGGCCGCGCAAGGAAAATGTCGAGCGTTTTCCCTGCGGCAAGATCAAGCCCTTCGAGACCGAGAAGGACAATATCAGCGTCGCCATCGCAGCCCGCCGCCGCATCCACGGCTTCGGCCGAACGGTCGACGACGAGACGGTCAAGAGCCCGTTTGCCGGTTATACGCTGGGGCGCATGTTCCTCGACGGCCTGATCACCGCGGAGCAGCGCCAGGCCGGCGACGACTATGCCGAGGCCATGGCCCGCTACCACAAGACCACCGGCATCCCGGCCCCAAGCCCGCGCGCCCAATCGCTCTTCGCCGTCAAGGGCCACGAGGGCGAGGTCACCGAAAGCCTCGCCGACCGCGCCCGCAAAGCCAGCAATCGCATGATGGCCCTGCAGGCCATCCTGCTGCGCTGCCCGGACGGCCCGCAGGTGCGCAGCACGGTCTACAACGTCACGGTGATGGACTACGAACACCTGCGCCAGATGCCGCCGCAGCAATTGCTGTGGCTGCGGCGGGGGTTGATTGCGCTGCGCGCGGCGAGGGGTGGGTGATGAAGAGAAGGTAAGGCGATAGTGAAGGGCGTGCCGTATGGCCCCCTCATCCGACCCTGCGGGCCACCAGCCTGGGCGAGCCACGGGTCTCGCCCGTCCTTCGGACCCCCGCTGGGGAGAAGAGGAAGCAAGGCGCGACGAAACTACCCAAATGCACCCACCAGCTCAACGGCACTTCGGTTAATGAGATCGATGGCGAAGCGGCATTCTCCTTCTTCTCCCCGGCGGGGAGAAGGTGGCCCGCAGGGTCGGATGAGGGGGCCACACGATACAGTGCCAACGACGAAGAGCGCTGCTGCCCCGCTTTACCTAACCTCCACCGCACCAATTTGTGGACGATAGCAGCCGGCAAGACCTCTCCTTTTGGCCGCCGCCAGGGGCCGCGATTTAGCCCCTCCCCCTTGTGGGAAGGGGTCTTGGCCAGCCACAAGCGCCAAGGGCGGAACCGCCGCTGAAAGAATGCGACACGCTTCAGTCGTGCCGTGTAACGGGAGTGGGCCGCGCAGAGTATCGAAGTGCATGGGTGTTTAAATTACGCACCTCCACACGGCCCATAATATTTACGATCGGCGGAGCCTGTTGTTCCCGAGCCGAGGTAAAATTCTGAGTGGTCGCCCAAAAATGCCGCTGCTTTGGGCTCAGGAGCCTGACTGTTCAGTTCCTCCGTTCAAAGAACATCGTTCTGATGTCGAGATAAGGAGTGCGAGCAGATCGGCATGCCAGTCACGCTTTCACCACCGAAAAGAACAGGAACCGCGGCGTCGTCGTCAAGCTCCGATAGGCCAGCGGAAACAGCGTGCGGGCGCGAGGATCGGGTTGGGGCTCGCTGACGGTATCGATCTGAAATCCGGCCGCCTTCAGTGCATCGAACATGGCGTGCAGCGGCCGATGCCAGAAGCGCATGGCGATCTCTTGTCCGCCGCGCTGCCAGGTCTCGTCAAAACTGTAGGTCTCGAAATAATTGTCGTGACCGCTCGACGGGTGATCCATGAAGGGATGGTGGGTGGAGAAAACCAGGCGGCCGCCTTGAGGCAGCAGCCGGTTGAATTCCAGGAGCGGCGCCGACCAGTCCGGCAGATAATGCAGCACCAGCGAGGCGAGGATCAGATCGAAGGCTTGATCCTCGAAGGGCAGGGCCTTGCTGAGATCCGCCTGCAGCAGGCGCGCGCGGCCTTCCAGGCGGCGTTGCGCGATCTGCAGCATGCCGGCACTGGCATCGATCCCGGTCACCACAGCCCCGCGCTCGACGAGCGCTGCCGCATGCGCCCCGCCGCCGCATCCGGCATCGAGCACGCAAAGCCCGGCGACCTTGCCGACCAAGGCAAGAATGGCCGGCCGCTCGTAATAGGCATTCCAGGCATTGGCCTCATTATCCGCGTCATATGCCGCCGCGAAGGCATCATAATCGTTCTCGGCCATGCTTTGCCTTTCCGGAGGGTGTCGGATTAGGGGGTCGGCTGCACCCTTTTTGCGGGAATCGCTGGCACATGCAAGCGGAGAGCATGGCTGCCCCTCACCCTAACCCTGCCCGTAAACGGGGCGAGGGGACGTGCCCCGCGAGAGGTTAGTGGGGAGTCGAGAGCTGACGACTTGCCCCCTTCGCCCCGCAAGCGGGGAGAAGGTGGCGGCAGCCGGATGAGGGGCATGCGGCAATCTCCCAGTTCGAGGAAGGCATTCTTTCCCGCAGCATGACCCTCTCAGCAGCGGACATGGATCCCAGGCTCGAGGCCTGGAATGACAGAGGTTGGAGGCGCGGTTTCGCCAAACTTCCGGCTGAGGCTAAGCCTTGCCGAGATGCTTCGGCCAGAATTGCTGATGCACTTCTGCGGCTTCGTCTTCGAGGTTCGTCGGGCCAACCACGGTGACGGTGCGCGCGCCGGTTTGCAACACCGCCCGGCTCGGCACGTTCAATCCGATCCCGGCGATCTCGCCAAGCCGGGCTTCGGAGCACGCAAACACCATGCGCCCGATACCCGACCAGTAAATCGCCCCGGAGCACATCGCGCACGGCTCCGTGCTGGTGTAGAGCGTGCAGTCGGCGAGAAAGCCGGTGTCGTAGTGCTCTGCTGCAGATTTAATCAGGTTCATCTCGGCGTGGTTCGTCATATCGTGGCCGGTGAAGACGCTGTTTTCGGCGCGCAGGATGACCTCGCCATCCTTCACCAGCACCGAGCCGAATGGTTCGTCGCCTCGGTCCATCGCGGATTTCGAGAGCGCAATCGCCTCGCGTAAAAACGGCTCGTGGTTTTCCATCAGAGTCCCCCCAGAAGCTAGAGCGGGACGAGTTTGTCTTGAAACGGACGGATTTCCAAGGGCTGCAAATCCGACTGAGGATCGGCGATCCGGATCGCGGCAACCGCCTCCCCAGACTCCAACCCTTGCCACCTTACGAAAATGTATAGCCCCGGCGAGATGCCGGTGAGATTTCGAGCGCAGGCTTGGCGCAGTCATTGCCAAGTTGAAGGCCAGCTCACCCATGAACATGCGCGCCACGCCCGCCGCCCTGATGCCGGCGATCCATCCGGTCAGCCTGCGGGTCGACACCTATCTGATCAATCTCGACCGGGCGCCGTTGCGCCGGTTTCGCATGGAGCGCCTGCTTGCAGGCATCGGTCTTGCCTTCGAGCGGGTGGCGGCGGTGGATGGGGCGGGGCTCAGCCTGCCGCATCCGGATTTTGACGAAGCCTCCTATCGGAGCCGGCATGGCCGCCGGCCGAACCCTTTCGAGATCGGCTGCTTTTTGAGCCACGTCGAATGCGCCAGGCGCTTCCTCTCCGGCAATGCCGAATTCGCGCTCATTCTCGAAGACGACCTCGATTTCGACGACGATCTTGCCGATGTGCTCGAGGCCGCTTTGCAGCACCAGACGCGCTGGGACATCCTGCGTCTTTCCACCGTCAACACCGGGCGCAAGCATAGGGTGGAGGCGCTCACCGTGTCGCGCTCGCTTGCCATTGCGCTCACCCGCGAGAAGGGCTCCGGCGCCTATCTGATCAACCGCAGGGCGGCCGGCTGGATTGCCGGTTCAATGCTGCCGATGCGGCTGCCCTATGATCTCGCCTTCGATCTGGAATTCGATGAGGGCTTGAGCGCCTGCTTCGTCGATCCGCTGCCGGTCAGCCAGAGGGCGGACCCCTGCTCGCAGATCCAGGCGGGGCTTTCGGCCTACCGGCTTGGCCGCCGCCGGCCGTGGAGCGTTCTGCCCTATCGCGCTGCTGCCGAAATACGCCGCTTTGCCGCCCGCTTCAGCCGCCTCGTTATGTCGAGAATGAAAGCTCAGGAGAGCAGTGGAAAGCCGATCGAGACGATGAGGCCGGGCTGATTGTCTCCCATGGTGATCTCGGCCGCATGCAGCTCGGCGATCGCCTTGACGAGGCTGAGCCCGAGCCCGCTTCCGGGCGTCGTGCGGCTTTTGTCCAGCCGGTAGAGCCGCCGGAAGACCTTCTCCCTTTCGCCGGCGGGAATGCCCGGGCCGCTATCGGCGACCGAGAGGATGGCGCGATCGGCCTGGCGGCGCAGCGAAACCGTGATCGCCGTTCCGGCCGGGCAGTGGTTGATCGCATTTTCCACCAGGTTGGCGATCAGCTGGGTCAGCAGATCGCGGTCGCCGCGGATGATGGCGGGGCAACGCGCCGTGATCCGCAGCGATTTCTGGGCATCTTCGGCGACATCGATATAGACCTCGGAAATCACCGCAAGCACGGCATCGAGATCGGTCGCCTGGAAACGCTCCTTGCGGGCGCCGGCCTCGATCTGGGAAATGCGCAGCAGCGCCTCGAAGGTGGCAGTGATCCGGTCGCTCTCGTGTCTCGCTTCGTCGAGAAGGGCTGAGACATCCGCCTGCCGGACATTGCCCGCCACTGCGGCATCGAGCGTCAGGCGCAGCCGGTTGAGCGGTGTCTTCAGATCATGGGCGATATCGCTGCTCACCTGCCGCATGCTCTCGACCAAGGTCTGCAGCCGCACCAGCGCCGCGTTGATCTGGATCGCCACCGTATCGAGATCGTCGCCATTGCCGCTGATCGGAATGCGGGCGTCGAGCGCGCCGTGGGAGACGTGGTTCATGGTGAGGGCCACCCTGTCCAGCCGCGCCTGGGCGCGAGCGGCCAGAAACACGCCGCCGCCGATCGCCGTCGCCACGACGACCGCCGCGGCCCATTCGAAACTGACCAGCACGATCCTCAGCATCTCCTCGACATCGTTGAAGTTTTCGCCGACCACCAGGCTGTAGGGGCCGATCGTCGACACCTGCATCCGGTAGCGTTCGTGCCCCTTCAGCCCGACATCGCGGGAGGTGACGGTATAGACGCCGTTCGGGATGGGCGGTGCGGCGAAATTGCCGGCGAGTTTCTTGCCGGCACGATCGGTCAGCGAATAAAGCCCGTCGGAGGTCGACTGGAAGCTCGCATAATTGTTCAGCGTGTTGACGAGATCCTGGGTGTCGTCCGGCTCGTAGGTCGAAACAACAAGCGCATTCATCTCGGTCAGCGACTGTTCGAGATCGCGGGACAGGCCGAGGTCGAGCATGTGATAGATGATCGCGCCGCTCAAAAAGAAGGTGACGACGAAGAGCATGACGAAGGTGACGGCAAGCCGGAACGGCGTGCTTCGGCGCAGGCTGGAGAATGACGCGGAAAAGTGCCTGCGGCCGGGTGTAAAATCAACCTGTTCGGGGCGCATGCAGGCTATACCCGGTGTTGCGGACCGTGTGCAGAAGCTGGGCCTGGAACGGTCTGTCGACCTTGGCTCGCAAGCGGCTGATATGGGTCTCGACGACGCTGGTCTTCGGATCGAAGTGGAAATCCCAGACCCGCTCCAACAGCATCGTCTTGGTGATGACCCGGCCTTCGCCGCGCATCAGCACCTCGAGCAGGGTGAATTCGCGCGGCTGCAGCTCGATCGCCTGGCCGGCGCGGCGGGCCTCGCGGCGGATCAGGTCGAGCTCGAGATCGGCAACCTTCAGCACCGTCTTCTGCTCCTGCACCGGCGGCCGGCGGCCGAGCGCATTGACACGGGCCAATAGCTCGGAGAAGGCAAAAGGCTTGGTGAGATAATCGTCGCCGCCCGCCTCCAGCCCCTCGACCCGGTCGTCGACGCCGGCGATCGAGGTCAGGAACAGCGCCGATGTGCCGACCTTGGCGGCCCGCAGCGAGCGGATAACCGCCAGCCCATCCAGCCCCGGCAGCATGCGATCGACGACGATGACGTCATAGGCTTCGCGCTGCGCCTGAAACAGCCCATCACGGCCGTCGCCGAAGACGTCGCAGACATGGCCTGCCTCGGAAAGGCCCTTGGCGATATAGTCGGACGTCTTCCGATCGTCCTCGATAAGCAGGATCCGCATCAGCCCGATCATTCCCGGTATGGCTGGGGGAACCTAGCTGAGGGCACGCATGGGCCACAACTTACGAATTGGTAAGGTGGGGCGGGGCGTGAGGCCACGTCGATTCGGCGCGATCGTCAAATCCCCGAGCCGTCAAGCTGCTGGGCGTCGTCGCCTTCCCAGGGTGAGGGCATCGAGAGGCGAGCGAGATTGGCCGAGGGCATCGGCATCCAACACTTCAATTCCGGCTCGGCATATTCGATGATCTGCCCAGGCGAGGAATCCGAGGCGCGCCAGCCTTCTGCGCCAAACTGATCGCCGTGCGACCAATAGGCGAGGTCAACTTCCGCCGGCCCCTGTTCGGACGGGCGGATGGTGACCAGGATCCGACTGCCGTCTTTCGGTGCGCTGGCCATGCTGCGCCAGCGGTCTGCCTCGTCCATCGTTTTGCCTCCTGCCTTGCTACAGGTGCAACTGTCGCCTCGCCATCGAAAGCGGTCAACTCAAACTTTGTGGGGACCCTTGGCTAGCGATGGCGGCTTAAGCTATCCTGAAGTCCCTGATGGAGGATTAGCGCATGGCGAAGCTCGTCTTCGGAATGAATATCTCCCTGGATGGCTATGTCGACCACCAGAAATTTGCGCCCGATCCCATCCTCTTTCGCCACTGGATCGAGCAGGCGCGCGGCCAGACGGGGAGCCTCTATGGCCGCCGCCTGTACGAGGTGATGCGCTACTGGGATGAAGACCATGCCGAGTGGACCCCGGAGCTGCGCGATTTCGCGCTTGCCTGGCGGCGCCAGCCGAAATGGGTCGTGTCGCGCTCGCTGACCTCGGTCGGCCCCAACGCCACGCTTATCACGGAGGACATGGAGACGGCGATCCGCCGGCTGAAGGCCGAGCTTGCCGGGGAGATACAAGTCGGCGGGCCGGAGCTTGCGGGCGGTCTGACCGACCTTGGCCTGATCGACGAATATCGCCTCTACTTCCACCCCGTCGTGCTCGGCCACGGCAAGCCGTTCTTCACCGGCCCGAGGCCGCCGCTCCGCCTTGTCGCCAGCGATTTGATCGGCGGGGAGGCGGTGCGATTGACCTACGTTCCTGGTTGATCGGGTAAGTCGCGAGGGGTCGCGCTAAGGCGGCAGTCACGATGATTGACCCAAATGCTTCCACGTCGATGGCGTGGGCGCCTCGCCAGGCCTCTACTTTGTCGGACTGGATTTCGCCTCCGCGCGCAAGTCAGGCATCATATTGGCGATATCAGAAGAAGCGCCTCGCCTCGTCGAACACCTCGTAGGGCATTCGTGGCCGCCTTCGGCATAGTCGAGAAACATGACCATGCAGAACCGCAAAAGCTTTGTTCGTTGAACCTGCAGACTGGAAACGCAGAGCAAACCCTGGCGTGTCTTCACCGCGGTGGATCATGGGCCCGTCACTGCTGATGAAGAGCATCGAGCGAGGGAAAACCATCTCGATATCGTTGGGATAGAGGACGTCACAACGCGCCCTGCGGCGACGGAACGCCGACGCGAATGGCCTGCGAAAAATACGGCGAAAGACCGTCCTCCTGCGCTCTTGCAGCGATGTGTGCGGCCGACCGCAGTTGCGACAAGGGAACCGAGATGTCAAGCGCGCGCCGGTCATAGGCGTATTCCGGCAGGTATCCGTTGACGATGAGGCGCCAGTCCGTCGGCACGGTGTCGCCTGCCACACGCATCATCTTGACGATGGTCGTCGTGCAGTTGGTCGTCAGCGAATTGTAGAAGGCGGGCCGCGCTGCAAGCGCGTTCGCGTCGGAGACGTATTCGCGCAGAAGCAGCCGCGCAGCCGCCGGCGTCGCCCTCAGGCGGTAAATCTGGACGTCCTCACCGCGAAAATTGGAGCGGAGGCCGATGACATCCCTTTCGTCTGCCGCGATGATGACCAGAGGACTGCTTTTGAAGAGGTCCGCCAGCGGTGAGAACGAACCGCCGGCAAGGCGACGCACTTCGATAGACCACGCCAGATAGCGGCCGTCTTCGAAGCCGAAGCTCATCATGACATGCGCGATAGTCGGACCTGACCAATACGACATGAACATGTCGACGCTCTTCAGCTTGTTCAGGTCGTAACTGCGAGTCGTCCATCGTTCCGTAAAGTCGGTGGCACTGTGCCACTCGAATTCGCGGACATTTGTCAGCGTCAGCAGATCACCGTCGAATTCGCCGGTGACCTGACGAGCAACGTCCGGAGCCCAGGCGCCATTTGCCTGCGGCTCGATCGTGCTCCACCAGAAGAGGACGATGACGAACGCGGCCGCAAACGCGAGGACCGCACGACGGCGTCTCCTGCCAAAGAGCGCCAGTATGACGGAGGCGCCAAAAAGCCCGAACAAGATGGCGCTGGCTTGCCTGCCGGCTTGGGGCAACGGCAAGCGGTACCAAAGCGCGAGCGACGACCAGGCAACGGCAACGGCGACGACGAACAGGAGGGCTGCAATGACAATCGCACGGACCGGTCGAACCATTTTGCTTTTCCAACGAGTTTGAAGCGTTCGTCCTGATCGCTAGACCCTAGCGGTTTCCGGACTTGAAGCCCAGAACCTATCCGAAGCAACGGTGCTCCGGCCTTTCTATTTTGATAAGGCCGATTGCGCCGGCAAGCGGCCCTCGCTTTTTCCGGCGCTGACCGATATGGACGATCTTTCCTGATCCACCATGAGGAGCACCCGATGATCCACGAATTGCGCATCTATACATGTCTGCCGGGGAGGTTGCCGGCACTGCAGCAGCGCTTCGAGACCGCGACGCTGGCAATCTGGGAACGCCTCGGCATCCGCTCACTCGGCTTCTGGACGACGATGATCGGCTCTTCCAGCAACGATCTGACCTACCTGCTCGAATGGCGGTCGCTTTCGGAGCGCGAGCAGAAATGGGCCGAGTTCATCGCCGATCGCGAGTGGCAGGAAGCGAGGGCGAAGAGCGAGGCGGATGGGCCGATCGTCGCCAACATCGCCAGTTCGCTGCTGCAGCCGACACGCTTCTACCGCGGCTTCTCCAAACCGTCGGAATAACGGCCAGAAACTCCGCATGCAATTGATTGAAAAGTGTTTCGGACGTGTTTCGGCGTGAGTGCGAGCCGTCGTCCGCAAATGGCGCAATCTGCACGGGGCGGGCTCGCGCCGGGACCGCCGCGATCTCGACCATCAAGCGGAAACATGAGCATTGCCGAACAGCGCAGCCATTGTCCGTTGAGCCGCAAAAAGGAAACGCCAGAGCAAAACCCTGGCGTTTCGGTTCAGGCCACAAGGCCCTTGGTCAGCTCCAGCGCCTGCCGCTCGAACAGCCGGCGGTAGATGCCGTCGGGGCGGCGGATGAGCGCCTGGTGGTCGCCTTCTTCGACGATCTCGCCCTTGTCGAAGACCAGCAGCCGGTCGAGCGCCCGCACAGTGGAGAGGCGATGGGCGACGACGAGTGTGGTGCGGCCGTCCATCAGGCGTTCCATCGCCTGCTGGATCTGCACTTCGCTCTCGCTGTCGAGGCTGGAGGTCGCCTCGTCGAGGATCAGGATCGGCGCATCGGCGAGGAAAGCGCGGGCGATGGCGACGCGCTGCCGCTCGCCGCCCGAGAGTTTGACGCCGCGTTCTCCCACCATCGTCTCATAGCCCTTGGGAAGGCTGAGGATGAAGTCGTGGGCGCTCGCCTGTCTCGCCGCCTGCTCGATCTCACGCCGCGAGGCATTCGGCCGGGAATAGGCGATGTTCTCGGCCAGCGTGCGGTGAAACAGGATCGGCTCCTGCTGCACGATGGCGATCTGGCTGCGCAGGCTGGATTGCCTCACCTCGGCGATATTCTGCCCGTCGATGCGGATCGAGCCCGAATTCACGTCGTAAAGGCGCTGGATGAGCTTGACGAAGGTCGTCTTGCCCGAACCCGAATGCCCGACCAGCCCCACACGCTCCCCCGGTTTGATGGTGACCGAAAAGTCCTTATAAAGCGGGCTCGGATGCGCGCCATATTGGAAGGTGATGCGATCGAAGACGATCTCGCCCTTGCCAATCCGGATAGGTGTGGCGCCCGGCCTGTCCTCGATGCCGAGCGGCATCTTGTCGAGCAGAACCAGCTCTTCCATGTCGTTGACGGCGCGCTGCAGATTGCGGATGTCCTGGCCGACATTGCGCAGATAACCCTGCAGGACGAAGAACATCGCCAGCACGAAGGTGACATCTCCAGGCGTCGCCAGCCCTCGCTGCCACATGATGAGGCCCGTCCCCAGAATGCCGGCCTGCATGGAGACCATCATGAAGCCCTGGATCGTGCCGCTCAATGTGCCGCGCTTCCATGTCCGCCGCGTGCGGCTGTCCCACGTGCCGAGCACGCGGCCGAGCCGGCTCTCCTCGCGGTTTTCGGCGCCGAACGCCTTGACCACCGAGTTGCAGCTGATCGCATCGGCGAGCGCGCCGCCGAGCTTGGTATCCCAGGCATTGGCAAGCCTTGCCGCCGGCGACACGAAGCCCATGGAAAGCGCCACGGTGACGCCGATATAGACCAGCGATCCCAAGCTGACGATCAGCCCCATGACCGGCCAATAGCTGCCGAGCACGATGCTGGCGCCGACCAGCATGACGATCGACGGCAACAGCGCGACGAGCAACAGGTCGTTCAGCGAATCCAGCGCCCACATGCCGCGCGTGATCTTGCGCACAGTCGAGCCGGCAAAACTGTTGGCGTGCCAGTCGGTGGAGAAGCGCTGCACCTTGTGGAAGCCGCCATTGGTCACATCCGCCATGGTGCGCAGCGTCAGCCGGATGATGCCGTTGAAGATGAAATAGCGCAGCGCCACGCTGGTGAAGCCCAAAGCGACGACGATGACGAAGGCGCTGAGGGCGCTGTCGGCCGGATTGCCGCCGGCGATGGCATCGACGATCTGGCCTGAAAAGACCGGCACCATGACTTCGGCGAGCGTGCTTGAAATCACCAGCACGATGATGAGACCCACCAATCCAGGCCGGTGGCTCCAATGATGAAAGATAAAGCCGAGCACGTTGCGATAGGCATCGGCGCGGAAATCGAGCTTCTTGCGAGTCATTTGAACCAACCCGGCCGCATATCGGCAACCGGTCCTCAAAATCGAGAGTTAAATGGCACAGCCCAAGCGGGAGACGAAATGATCCCGTCAGATCATCGGGCTATGAAGGGAGTGAAAACCGCATGTCGGGCGCGCTTGAGGCGGGCCGCGAATGGAAATGACCTAGTGTCGGTTCATTCCGCACGGGAGGATTTTGGTGATTGCTGATGATGTCATGCAACGCCTCCCTTTTGTTCGATCTGACGCGGTGAGCCTCTTGTAGCGAAGGCGAACGCCCTTGCCAACCAGGAAATTGCAACCTGACAGAAAGTGATGCGAAAACGACACAATCTGTAACGTGCAGGTTTACGCGCCGCCGTTTGCTGCCGGGTTCGCCGAGCCGATGCCGGGCATGTTATGGCAGACGCGAAAGGTCGGTCGGCTCCGGTTTTGCGCCGGCTGCCGTCAGCATCGCATGGACCTGGCCGCGGTGGTGGGTCTGGTGGTTGAAGAGTTCGATCGCACAGTTGGCCTTCGGCTTCTCGACCCGCGTTGCGCCGTCCCCGGGATACCAGACAAGCATGCCGTCGAGCTCGGCGTCGCGCAATCCTGCCGCCCAGGCTTCGATTTCGGCGTTGCGTTGCAGCCGCAGGCTCTTGAACGCATCCCAATCCGATGGGCTTGTCAGCGAGTGCGTGATGGTTTTCTCGGGCCGCTCATTGCCCTTCAATCGCGCGAGGATCAGGGCGTCGGCCCAATAAAGGTGGTTCAGCGTCGCGGCGATCGATTGGAAGAACGCCCCTCGATCCTTCCAGCGCTCCGTATGCGTCAGCCCATCGGCGGCGGTGATCAGAGAGGTGTTCTGCCAGCTGTTGTAGCGGGCCATGAGTCGGCAATAGTCGGCTGAGATCATTGTCTCGGGCTCCAATGGTTGGCAATGATCGGGGGAGGGTGGCGACTGCAGGGAAGACCCATGGGGCCGTTTGTGCTCTGTCGCCTGCGCCAATGAAGGCGTGCCGTGCGAGAGGGCACGGACAGCGATCAGTCTATCGTGAAACAGCGTCGGCGCAAATGGCTGATGAGATGTTTCGTTTTTTGGGGACGCCTCAGAGGGCGCGAACTTCGGCAAGCCGCTTGGCGGCGTATGCGTCGTCCCAGCAGATCGCGGCTTCCCATGCCGCCGATGCTTGCGCGGCGATGTCATAGGCGATGCCTTCCAGACCGGCTGCATTGTAGGGCAGGACGAGGTCAAGGTCGGGCACGTCGACATGCGACTCATCCCAGTCGATCAGGGCGACGCGGTTTGCGGTGATGCGGATGTTGCCGGGGTTGCTGGGATTGCCGTGGACGACGCTTGTCTCGCGACCGGCAAGCCGCGCCCACGCCGCGCGGCATCGGGCGACGCCATTTACCGGCATCGCGGCAAGGTCGATCCTCGTCCCGGTTTCGGCGTGCAGGAGGTCGGTCGAGGATCGCCAAGCCGGACGCTGCGGCCAGCCCTGCGTCAACCGATGCAACTCGCGCAGTGTCTCGGCCACGCGACGCCAGTCGGCCTCCGTCTCGGGCGGCCCGCCCTGCATGTATTCCATCACTGTCAGGCCATCGGCGAACAGGCGGCCATCGGCCGTCGGGATCGGCACCGGCACGCTCAGCCCTTCCCGGTCGAGGTGGCGGAGGAGTTCGGCCTCCCAAGCGAGATCAGCATCGCTCCTGGTCCCCAGACGACCGACTGCAAGCTGGCCGCGGACGCGCACGCTCCAGACATCATTGGCAACTCCGCCGGAGAGCCTCTCGATGCGAACCGCGTCCTTGTCCCACAGCTCTAGCGCTTCCCATCCCATGCATGATCCTCAGTCTTTGATTTCCCCGACAAGCTCCCAAATGTCGACCTTCTCGGCGCGTCCCTTGACCGGGGCAAGGCCGAGGGGGCGGAAGGTGAAGCGGTCGGCGACGGCGTCGCGGGTGGCGGCGCTGACCAGGATCGATGTGTTCAGCTCCTTGTTCATGCCTTCGAGCCGTGAGGCCACATTGATCGTATCGCCCATCGCCGTATATTGCTGACGCGAAATTGCCCCGAAGCTGCCGACGACGGCCGGGCCGGTGTGCAATCCAAATCGCGTCAACAGCTCTGGGCGGCCATTCCTGAGATTGGCTTCGTTCAAGCCGTCGACCGCCGCTTTCATGGCCAGCGCGCATCGGCAGCCATGTTCGGCATGTCTGATGTCGGCAACTGGGGCGTTCCACATGACGAAAATGGAATCGCCGAGATATTGCACGACTGCCCCGCCATTGCGCTCGGCGATGGTGTTCAGCAGTTCGAAATAGGCAGAAAGCGTGTCGACCACCTCCTCGGGCGAATGTTGTTCCGAGATGGTCGTGAAGTCTTTGATGTCGGTGAACAGCACGGTCACATCCTGGCGCTTCGCCCTGACGATCGCCCGCGTCTTGGGATTGACGATCTGCCGGACCACTTCACGCGGCACATAAAGCGCAAACTGAGCGATGGCATGACGGCTGGCCGCCAAGGCGTTTGCAAGCGTGTTGATCTCGCTGATCCAGGAGTGGGACATCGGTTTCTCCCCCACATCCAGATCGCCGATCCTGCGCGCCTCGTCCGCCAGCCGATAGAGCGAGCGGCTGACGATGCGTGACAGCATCACCGAGGCGGCGACACCGGCGAGCACGAAGGCGGCGGCAATGAAGAGATTGCGCACCAGCAGCCGATTGGCCTCCGCCACCAGGTCCTGCAGCGGCACGACGATGGCGGCCTCGCTGCCCGTGAACAGGCCGGACACGCTGACGGGGGCGATCTGCACCAGATGGGTTTCGCCATCGAGATCGACCCGTGCCAGGCCGCCGCCGGCAAAGGCCGGATCCTGCTTGAGCCGCGCCACGGTTTTAAGGCTCGGGTCGAAACTGTTGGCGGTCGCTGCAAATGCGCCTGATGTTCTCGACCATAATCCGATGATCCTGCTCATGATATCAGGGTCGGAATGGGCGACGAGATTGCCGCCGGCATCGACGATGTAGGCCCGGGCGCGCGGCGAAATCTCGCTTGCGTCGAGCAGCCGGCTGACGGTCTCCAGGTGAATGTTGATGCCGAGTACCACCTTGCCGTCGTCCCGCATCGGGGCTGCGATCGTCAGCGTCGGAACATTCAGCGTTCCGGTGACACGGGGTCCGACGGAAACCGGCACGCCGTCTTGAATGGCGGATCGATACCAGGGGCGTTGCCGCGGATCGAAGGATGTATCCACGACATTCCGCTCCCCGATCAGCTCTGCATCGCTGCCGAGAAAACCAAGTGTCGAGATGATGTCGGACGCATTTCTCCGTGCGATCATTCTGATCGCGAAAGCCGTACCATCGGGTGCGGCAAGCGTCTGGCGAACGTCGCGCCGGGCCGTGTTGATCACCTGCAGATAGGAGCCGTCGGGATAGCCGGCGAAAACGCTGGTGGCGTTCGGGACGCTTCGAAGAACCTCCTGAAAGAACCGCTGTTTTGCCTTGATGTCCGCAGGCGGCGGCGAAACGAGCTGCGGCAGGGTGGATGCCAGCGCCACTGCCTCGGTGCCGCCCTGCAGCGTATTCCGGTACCCCTCGATCAGCCGCAAGCTCATCGCGCGCATCTGCTGCGCGCCGGCGCTGACCGCAACTTCGCTTCCGTGGCTGAATGCCATCCAGATGATCGGCGCCGATGTGCAAAGCAGCGACGCGACGACCAGGACGCCGAGATGCAGTCTGAGCGGTTTGGACCAGCGCACGCGATCTCCCCCGAAATGCGGACCCGTCTCAGCACGTGTAGCGCAATGCCCATCTGGCATGCGCTACCCAACGATGCCAGCTAACTGCTTTTTCGATCCTTGCACAAGCCGGTGATATCGGCGCTCCCGCCCTGGAGAGAACCTGGCTCTTGCTGGGCGATGCCGGGGGGCTCAGCGCTTGTAGTCGGGCTCGCTGCGATCGAGCTTCCGCTTCACCGCCTCCAGATGGAGCCTGGCCGACTCCGGGTCTCCTTCGCGCATCTGCCGATACGCCGCTTCGGCGACATCAGGCGCGACGGCAAGCACCTGGCGCCCTGTGGAAAGGGCGAGCGTCTGCACCTCGCAGGCGCGCTCGAGATAGTAGAGATCGTCCCAGGCCTCGGCGATATTCGGTGCGCAGACCATCACGCCGTGGTGCTTCATGAAGACGATGTCGGCATCGCCGATCGCTGCAGCGATCCGATCGCCCTCGCGCGCATCGAGCGCCAGGCCGTTGTAATTGCGGTCGACGGCCGTTCGTCCATAGAATTTCAACGCGGTCTGCCCGGCAAAGATGAGCGGGTCGCCTTCTGTCATCGAAAGGGCGGTGGCATACGGCATGTGGGTGTGGAATGCCGCCTTGGCGCGCGAAATGTTCTGATGGATCCTGGCGTGGATGTAAAAGGCGGTGGCCTCGGGCTGACCGCTGCCCGACACCACGTTGCCGTGAAAATCGCAGATCAACAACATCGAAGCCGTCAGTTCGGCGAAGGCGTAGCCATAGGGATTGACGATGAACAGGTCGTCATAGCCGGGAACCACGGCCGAGAAATGGTTGCAGATCCCTTCCTCCATGCCGAGCCGAGCCGCCATCCGGAAGCAGGCCGCCAGATCCACCCGGGCCTGCCAGATTTCCTCCGTATCGAGTTTCGGCTGGTTGGCGCCGGCGGCGGGCAAGGAGGGCGTGTTGAGCGAGTGGGCCATGGGATCGTTTCAGTTTGGAGTCACAGAGAGGGGCGGTTGGTTGAGTTACGCCCGGATCGCCCTGGCATCAAGCCGGCTGCAAGGAAAGATCATTGTGCCGGTTAGTAGAGTGTCCGCTTATATGCATCTTCGAGATCGGCATCGATTTTGCGCATCTCATTTTCATCGCTCGGCGCGCCGGTCGTCTGATCCAGAATGATCTTGACCAGCGACGGCATCTCGCTGCGATCCTGGAAATGACCGGGGTCCCACAAGTGCGAGCGCCGGAAGGCCTTGGCGCAATGAAGGAAAACCTCATTCACCTCGACGACGATTGCAAGTTTGGGAGCGCGGTCGTTGACGCTCATGCTTTGCAGAAGGTCAGGGTCAGTCGTCAAACGGGCCTGGCCATTCACCCGCAATGTGTCGTCGAAACCCGGAATGATGAACAACAGCCCGACGTTCGGATTGGCAAGAATATTGACCAGGCTGTCCAGGCGGTTATTGCCGGGCCTGTCCGGTATCGCCAGCGTCCGCTCGTCAAGGATCTTGACGAAACCGACTGGATCGCCGCGGGGGCTGACATCGGCCTTTCCATCCGGGCTCTGCGTGCCGATGCACAGGAAGGGCGAGCGCCTGATGAATTCTTGCGCATGCTTGCCGAGAC
This sequence comes from Rhizobium sp. F40D2, assembly GCF_051810745.2. Taxonomy (NCBI): domain Bacteria; kingdom Pseudomonadati; phylum Pseudomonadota; class Alphaproteobacteria; order Hyphomicrobiales; family Rhizobiaceae; genus Rhizobium; species Rhizobium sp. F40D2. Next base: position 403,247 of record NZ_CM131436.1, on the reverse strand, counting down.
TGTCCTGACACTTCTGCACGGCCAGAGCATGTGTCGCCTCGAACAGGCCTCGAAGAGCGAGCTCATCTGCGATGGCGAAGTCCGGATTGAGCTTGAACTCCTTCATTCCCATTGCCTTTCGAAGCTGCGCTGCGCATGGCGGCATCGCGATAATGATGTACGTACCTCAAAACGAGATTGCGTGTCAAGATCGAGAGGGTCGAAGCGAGGCAATGACCGCTCTAAGCCCGTCCCGGTACGACGAATTTCATTGTTTGGGAACGAGGCCGTCGAGCAGGAAGTCGAGGCCTTTGCTGAAGGCGCCGTCCCAGTCATTGTCCAGCAGCAGCCGGGAGCGTTCGATTGTGGGGTAGTGTTGGCTGAGACTTGTGAGGCGCTGCTGCGCGGCGGCTCTGTCCTCGTCCGAGAGGTCGAAGCTTGCCCGGGTGGTCGTGGCGCCGATCACATAATTCCAGAGCGACCAGATCGCCACGTTCAGATCGGCGTCGGCGACACCGGCTCTGGACAGGGTGCTGCTCAGCAGTTCCAGGCGAAAAAGAATGTTCGGGCCGAGCGCCCGGCGCGGCAGCAGCGCTGCCGACCAGGGATGGCGCAGCATGCCGGCGCGCCAGTCTTTCAGCATGTGAACGACTTCGCCGCGCCAGTCCTGAGACGCATCGATTGGCTGTGGGCCGCGATATGCGAGCACCGAATCCAGCGCCAGATCGAAGACCTCCTCCTTGTTGCCGACGTGCCAGTAAAGGCTCATCGCACCGGCGCCGAGGCGATCGGCCAGCCGGCGCATCTTCAATCCGTCAATCCCTTCGCTATCCAGAAGCGCGACCGCGGTCGCCACGATCCGTTCCAGCGAGAGGGGCTGTTCACTGCGCGCTTCCGGCCCGGATGGCGGAGATATTTTACGTTCAGATCGCTTGCTCTGCCCGCCGCTGCGTTTGGCTGCCATCCGTTTTTCCTACCGATCAGAACGCCGATTTAAGCCGACAATGCGATGAATGTCGATCCCGGCGGATTGACTCGTACGATGTACGATGCAAATTAACCGTACGTCGTACGAGTCAATCGTATCGGCGGCAAATCAACTGCCGGCCGCGGGGAGGTGGCCCGCAGTCCTCAACGTCCAAGAGAAAATCATGTCACGCGCAATCAAGCATCTGCTCATCGGAGGGCTCATCATCATGACCATTGGAATTCCGGCTGCGGCGACGGCCAACGAGAACGACATCAAGCTCACCATCGTCAATCCGAAAAACCTCTACGACCCCACGCCGAACGGCTACAGCACGGCGGTGATCGTGCCGAGGCAAGGCCGGTTGGCCTATATCTCGGGGCAAGGTGGCCAGGACGGGACCGGAGCCCTGTCGCCCGATTTCGCCGCCCAGGTCAAGCAGGCCTATGCCAATTTGCACATCGCCCTCGATGCGCTCGGCGCGAGGCCCGATCAGGTCGCCAAGCTGACGGTCTTCGTGGTCGATCACGATATGTCGAAGCTTCAAGTGTTGACCGAGACCGTCAAGGCGATGTTCGGCGCAGCCCTGCCGGCGCAGACTTTGATTCCCGTTCCCAAGCTGGCGATCGACCCCATGCTCTTCGAGGTCGAAGCCGTCGTCGTTTTGGACGAGGCATACTGAAGCTCGACAGGCTTCGCCTGCGCGGCGGTTGACCAGGGATGGTCAATCCGCCTTCGGTTGCTCGGGAAGCTGTCCATAAGCCGTCAGAATGGATCTGATCAGCCCCGGGAAGCGTTCGTCCAGCTCTGGGCAGCGGGTTTGGTTGCGCATCTCCACGCCCTGGCGCTCGCTGCGGATCAGGCCGGATTCGCGCAGCACCTTGAAATGGTTGGACAGCGATGATTTCGGAATGACGCGGTCGCCGAGATCGGCGAGGGCAGAGCATGTCCCGCCACAGCCGGCGGTGGCAAGCCTTGAAAATATGGCGACGCGCTCCGGATCGGACAGCGCATAAAGGATCGCCTCCGGCCGTATATCCTCCAGGGCTGGGTGAAAGAGCGGTCGCATGAATTTTATATAGCGCCCCTTGACATCAAGATCAACAGTTCCGAATTTCTGAACTATGGAACAAGCCGCCAATCCCGACGGCTGTCCGGTTCGGAAGGAATAACAGATGGCGAAGCTCACCGGAAAAGTCGCAGTGGTAACGGGAGCCTCCAAAGGTATAGGGGCGGCGATTGCCAAGGCGCTCGCGGCCGAAGGGGCAAAAGTGGTGGTGAACTATGCCTCGAGCAAGGCGGGCGCCGACGCCGTTGTCGAGGCGATCGGCGCGGCCGGCGGCAAGGCCATCGCGGTTCAGGGCGATGTTTCCAAGGCCGAGCAGGCGCAGGGGCTGGTCGATGCCGCCGTCAAGGAATTCGGCAAGCTCGACGTTTTGGTCAATAACTCCGGCGTCTACGAATTCGCGCCGATCGAGGAAGTGACCGAGGAACAGTATCGCCGCATCTTCGACGTTAACGTTCTCGGCCTTCTCCTGACCACCCAGGCGGCGGTCAAGCACCTCGGCGAGGGCGGCAGCGTCATCAACATCTCTTCGGTGGTCACCAGCATGGCGCCGCCGGCCTCCGCCGTCTACACCGGCACCAAGGGCGCCGTCGAAGGCATCAACAGCGTGCTGGCCAAGGAACTCGGCCCGCGCAAGATCCGTGTCAACGCCATCCTGCCGGGAATGGTCGAGACCGAGGGAACGCACACGGCCGGCGTCATCGGCTCGGATTTCCAGCAGGTCATCGTCGGCCAGACGCCACTCGGCCGCGTGGGCCAACCGGACGATATCGCCGGGGTCGCAGTCTTCCTCGCTTCCGACGATGCCCGCTGGCTGACCGGCGAACGGCTGGCCGCCAGCGGCGGTTTTCGCTGAGAACCGAGCGAGCGGCGGCGCTTTCTTGAGCCTGCACATACCGGGTATCGGCACAAGGTTCACCCCACCTCCGTCGTCCTCGGGCTTGACCGGAGGACCTACGCAGGCCTCCTCGGCTGTGGTGGATTCCGGGCTCAAGGCCTGGAATGACGGAGGTTGGCGGTGCGTTTTTCGCCGAACGCGCCGCCGGCGCAGCGGATGGCCAAACAGGTCGCTCGCCTTGGCGCACCCTTTTTCAGGAAATTTACAATCGCCGACGTCGCGCTGGAGCGTTCCCCCGGGCAGGAGGCGGACATATTCGTCGGCAATCTGGTCGATGAGCGGCACGGCGGGCCGATCACCATCGGTTATGGGCGCTACGGTCCTGGCCAGAGTCTCACCGAAACAATGGCGGTCGATGACGTCATGATCGTTCTGGAAGGGCGGCTGTCGGTGACGACGGAGGCCGGAACGGCGACCGCCGCCCCGGCGATATCGTCTACATGCCGAAGGGCGAGAGCGTAACGATCCATTCGCATGAGGAGGGCGCGCTCACCGCCTATGTCACCTATCCGCATTGGCGTCCGGCGCATTCCTGAGCCGGCGGCGCTTCAACGCACTGTCTGCCGCGGCGGGTTCTCTGTGACACCGGTTGGCGGCTGCCGATAAACTCACGCGCCTTTGCTAACGCCTTCACGCTCGCAAAATGGCCCTTCGTCTATGGCTTCTCAGGCGGGGAAAGGGTTTCGCCACGCATCCAGTTCTTCAATCCGTTCGTACCAGGTTTGGATATGCCGAAACTCGGCGAGTGGGATCTCGGCGGCGGCGGCATAAGGAAGTGCAGCTGCCAGTGCGAAATCCGCAACGGTCAGCGTCTTCCCGACGGCGACGCGGTTGGTGGCCAGATGATCGTCGAGCACGCGGCCATGGTGCCGAAAACCCGTCTTCGCGTCTTCGATCAGGCCGGCGTCGGGCTTCCCGCCGAACAACGGTTTGATCAAGATTTCAAACCACAGCGCTGCTCCGTGCCGGGTGAAATGGCTGGCATCCCAGCTCAACCAGCGCAGCACGTCGATCTGCCGGTGGTCATGCGGCCAGAAATCCGCTGCGACTGTGTCGGACAGCCTGCACATGATGGCGTTCGCTTCCCATAAGGTTCCGGCATCATCCTGCAGCACCGGGACTTTCCCGTTCGGGTTAAGCGCCAGGAATTCTGCGGTGCGTTGTTCTCCGCCTGCCAGGTCAACCCTGACGAACTCGACGTCGGCTTGCAGAAAACGAGCGGCGGCGCAGGCCTTCCGGGGATTGAGCGTCTCGCAATAGTAGAGCTTCATCGCCGCCTTACGCATGGTTCGGCCCTTCGGATTCAGTCCCGAGAAATAGGCTCAATCGCTCGAAACTTTGCGACCAGCCGTTTTCATGACCCTCAAGGGAGGATGCGCTGGCAAAGCCACTCTGCCGAAAAGTCATTTCCGTGCCTCCGTCGCTTTCCCTGAAGGTGACGGTGACGACCGTTTCGGGACTGTTTTCGCCGGTTCCGGTCTCCCAGGCATGGGTGAAGACAAGCCTGTGCGGCGGCTCGACCTCCAGATATTGTCCGCCGACCCAATGCTCTTCTCCATCCGGTGCAATCAGACAGGCGCGGTGTCGGCCGCCGGGCCAGGCTTCAAGTCTGTCGCCCACCGCCTTGAAACCGTGGGGGCCGCACCATTGCGCCAACGCTTTCGGATCGGTCCATGCCCTGAAAACGAGATCGCATGGGGCATCGAACCTCCGCACGAGAACCAGGTCGCGGCTGTTATCGGTTTCGGTCTCTGGATTGGTCATTTTCGTATCCTTGTACCTTGGACAGATAGTCATCGAGACGATCAAAGCTTTGATCCCAGAAGCGTCTGTAGTCGGCGATCCAATCGGCAATTGTCTTCAACGCTGCCGGCTCAAGGACGCGGGGACGCGAATTCGCTTCACGGCCGGAGCGGATCAACCCGGCCTGTTCCAGGACCTTGAGATGCTTTGATATGGCAGGCTGAGACAGGTCGAAGGGATCAGCAAGCTCGGCCACAGTTGCCTTGCCGTTGGCAAGCCGCGCGAGAATTGCTCTCCGGGTGGGATCGGAGAGCGCCGAGAAAATCGCATCAAGCCTGTCGTCCATGCATCACCATTTAGCTATATAGCCAAATGGATATATTGCGTGCATCAAAATGTCAACGGCAATTCTGCGCTGGATCGGCAATGACGGGGAGGACAGTCGACCCTTGGTAATGAAGCGAGGAGTTTGCAGGCATTGCACCCGTCGCCCGCTATCAGAGCGGCATGACAGCTTCAGCACGCCCGCCCTCAGCGACGATCCATCCCCGACTACACCATTTGGCGGGCGCTGCCCGAGCCTTACATGGGCGGCATCTTTTCGAAGTTCGGCACGCCAGGGTCGACCCGGTCCCAGGCGAGGCCGCGCACGGTGTAGGTCGCCATTTCGGGCCGGTAGCGCTCCGGCTCGTCGAGGCTGGCGGCGTGGATGGTGAAGAAGTCAGGCATATAGGAGAAGGTCAGGTAGACCGGTGCGCCGCAGGCGGGGCAGAAGCCGCGAGTCTTGACGTTGCCATTGTCGGCGACCATCTCCCAATGCGTCGCCTGGCCCTCAAGCTTCACCCCTTGCCGGCTCGGGAAAGTCAGATAGGAGCCGTGCCCGGTGCCGCTCGTCTTCTGGCAGTCGCGGCACTGGCAGTCGTTCATCGCAATCGGTTCCGCTGCGATTTCATAGTGAATCGCACCGCAGGCGCAGCCGCCGGTATAGGGCTTGCTCATATCTCTCTCCTGGTATGGGTTGTTGGACGACGGTCTGGCCGCCTCAGTTCTTGCCGTCGGCGATGGCGCCGATGTTCTGGACGACCTTCTTCCAGCCTTCGCCCATTTTCTGGAAGGCGGTTTCATTCCTGGGCAGCACGAAGCCGGAATGGATGAGGCGTAGCCGTGTGCCCTTTTCGACCCTGGTGAGGATGAAGGTGACCACGGTGTCGAGCGGCGAGCCATAGCCGGTGTTACCAGCATGCCCGCCCTTCCAGGCATAGGTGAGGCGCTCGTTTTCCACGACCTCCAGCACCTGGCAGTGAATGGTGCCGTCCCAGGCGCCCGCAGGCGTCGTCTGGTAGGTGAAGCGTTTGCCTTCCACCGGCTCGAAACCATCCGGCACCATCAGCCAGCGGCCCATCAGACTGGCGGTGCTCAATGTTTTCCAGAGTGTCTCCGGCTCATGCGGGAAGATCTCGTCGACGACGATCTCCTGCGTGGCGGGCTTCAATGCAGTTTCGTTCATGGATCGATTTCCTTCAGCAATGTTCTGAGATCGGCAAAGCGTTCGCGCCAGAACAGGCCGTAATGGCTCATCCAGTCCACAAGCGGCTCGAGACCGCCAGGGGCGGCGCGGTAATAGACCTTGCGACCTTCGGGGCGCTCGGCGACAAGGCCCGCCTGCTTCAGCGCCTTGAGGTGTTGGGACACGGCGCCCTGGGTGACGCGGCCTGCGCGCGTCAGTTCGACAACAGTGATCTCGTCGGAGCGGACGATCAGTTCGAACAGGGCTCGCCGGGTGGGATCGGCAAGGGCGCGCATGACGACGGTTATGGAGGCGGTTTCGATCATGACGAAAGCAATAGCGTGGACTAATTGATAAGTCAAGACTAATTGGTTGGGAGCGTGGAGTGACGGCACGGACTATCCCACGCCCGTGCGTCTTCTTGGCTCTGAGGAACAAAGTCCGGATGGCGAGGTTGGTATTTCGATAAAGAACAGTTCCATGGGAGGAACTCATGCGGAAATCTCTTCAATTCATCCTGGTCGGCCTCGCCAGCATGACCGGCTTGACGATCTCGCCGACGATCGCGGCTGCGCAGGATCTGGAATTGCGGGTCGGCCCCGGTGGCGTCGGTGTTTACGATCGCGATCGCGACCGTGATCGCTATGACCGATATGATCGATATGACCGCCGCGGTCCGCGCGGCTGCGACCCGGACGATGCGCTCGACATCGCCCGCGGCGAGGGACTTCGCCGGGCGCAGATCGTCCGCATGTCGCCGCGCAGCATCGTCGTCCAGGGGATGACGCGCCGTGGACCGGAGCGGATGACCTTTGCAAACCGGCGCGGCTGCCCGGAAATCTGATCCGGCGTCATCGGCAAGATCGACGGGGCGGGTTTGAGAGCCCGGCGCGGAACCTTTGGGCGTGCCGGACATTGCTGCCCATGCAGCGCTCGGTACGGGTCGGCTGCAGTCTTTGAACCTTGGGAGGATTCATCATGATGAGCGGTCAATTGAAGGCGCTTCTCGCCGTTCTTGCCCTTGCCGGCTATCAGAACAGAGACAAGATCGGGGAGCTGCTGCGCGGTATTCAAAACCCGCAGTCCGGCACCGGAGGCCAGCAGCCGGGTGGGCTCGGCGGCATCCTCGGCGGACTGGGCGGTTCGGGTGGTCTTGGCGGCCTTCTCGGCGGCCTCACCTCCGGCGGCATCGTCAGCGGCGGTCTCGGTGATCTCCTCAAGACCTTTCAGCAGAACGGCCATGGCGACAAGATCGACTCATGGGTGAAACCCGGCCAGAATGCCGAGATCAATGACGGCCAGCTCGCCGAAGCCTTGGGGCCGGATGTCCTCAACGAGATCGCTCGAAATACCGGCCTTTCTCAGGAAGAGATTCTTGGACGGTTGAGCCGCGATCTCCCCAAGGCCGTCGACGACCTGACCCCGCAAGGAAAACTGCCCACCGCCGAAGAGGACTTCTTGTCGTCGGCGAGCAATGCGACCACGTCGCCGCGGCCGAGCGGCATTTAATCTTGGACGAAAGGACGCGCGGTCGGCACGCAGCCGGCGCGCGTTTGCTGTGCGGGAGCGACCCTCCCGCATACCTCGCTGATTTGCTGCAGCGCCTACCCCACCTCCGTCCTCCTCGAGCTTGGCCAGAGGATCCCCGCCGCGCCCCAATCGGAAGCGGGCATGGATTCCAGGCTCAAGGCCTGGAATGACGGAGATTGGGGCTGTGTTGGTGCCAAACCGGCCGCTGGTGGATGAAGGCGACATGCCGAACAGATCGCGAGTTGATCTCTATTTGGAGAGGGACTTGCGAAGGAACGTGTAAACGCTGCGGATGGACTTTGCTGCGGCGTCGGGGTCGTATTTTTCGATGTGCCCCAACACCCGCCTTCCCATCACGAACTCCGGCGCATCGAAATTGTGATAGACGCCCTTGTAGAGATTGAGCTCGATCGGCGGGGCATCGTCGCCAACACGGGCAATTCTCTTCCGGCATGGTTCAGCCGGGCTCCAATTGTCTCGGTCGCCACCTAAAATCAGGGTCGGCACCGTTGCATCGCCCTGACTTGCCGCACAGACCGGATAGTAGGCGACCGCTGCCCTGAACTTGTGCTCCATCAGCTGTTCGTTCCCCTCGATCTTTGTTGCCTCCAGCGTCGCGGTGCCGCCCGCCGCAAAGCCCATCAGTGCGACGCGCCTGGTATCGACGAAGCTCGACTTCGATAAAAAATTCAAAGCGCCATAGGCGTCGAAGACGCGATCGGGGAGGGAGCTTCGGCATGCATCCTGGATGTTGCGGGTGGTGAAGCTGTCGACGACCAGGACGACGTAACCCCAGGAGATCAGCCGTTTCGGCCAAAGGTCTTTGACGCTCGGACGCATGCCGTCGCATCCATGCATGATCACGACCGCCGGAAAGGGGCCGTCGCCCTGAGGGCGGGATAAATATCCGAGCAACGGCGTGCCTGGCGGCTGGGAGAGAAATTCTCCCTGTTCAGCAGCCTTGCGGATTCGAAAGGCGCTGAGCTTGACGGGAGCGCTTTCGAACCGCACCAACTCGTCGGCCTTGGCCGGGTTTCCTGGGAGCCCGATGCCGAGAAAAGCGAAAAGGCAGAGAAAGAGTCTCGCGGTTTTCACTGACGCCTCCACCGTTTGACCGAGAGCCCGATAATTCTACGCCGGACCTCAAAGCTTGGCAAAGCGGGCGGCGGCGGCGCACGATCAGAAATCGTTGATCACCGCCCGGCAAGTCGGTTATGACTGCCGTAAATCCAGGCTGCGAAATTTGAATCAGGTCGGTGCAGGGCCCCTCATCCGCCTGCCGGCACCTTCTCCCCGTAAACGGGGCGAAGGGGGAAAGCCGCGGCCTCTCAGTTCGCCATCAACCTCTCGCAGGGCACGTCCCCTCGCCCCGTAAAACGGGGAGAGGGTTAGGGTGAGGGGCGGATTTCTACGCTATAAACCCACAATCCGGCGCTTGATCACCCCCCGGCAGGTCAGTTAAGACTACTGTAAATCCAAACTGCGAGATTTGAATTCAAAGGTGTGGTTGGCCAAGTCGATATCGGCATGCCATCTCCATCGAGCCGATGACAGCGGCTAACGTCACCGAACCACCATCGCGGATTTGCCACAGAGCTCACCCCTTGTTCCGTCATCCTCGGGCTTGACCCGAAGATCCACATTGGTCTCCATCAGCAGCGGGCATGGATCCTCGGCTCAAGGCCGTGGAGGACGGAGGTTGGGGCTATTGTTTCGCCAAATCCACCGCCGCAGCAGTGGGTGACATTCTGGCGTGCACTTCAAATTGACAAAACCCACATCAGCCCTTGATCACCCCCCGGCGGATCATTTATCACTACCGTAAATCCAAGCTGCGAATATCGAATCCAAAGGCAATGCCGATGATCAAGTCGGTATCGCTCTTCGCTTGCATGCATTCGCCGAGGCTCCCCGGCCAGCGTCATCGAACGCCACCCCGGGTTTGGCGCAGAGCTCACCCCTTTCTCCGTCCCCTCGGGCTTTGACCCGAGCACCCACGTCGGCCTCCGCCAGAAGTGGGCATGGATCCCAGGCTCAAGGCCTGGGATGACGGAGGGTGGAGGGACGTTTTCGCCAAACGACCGGAGCTGCGCGCCCCTGCGAGCGCCTCGGCATGAACACCCTCACAAGGAGAACTGCAATGGACCCTTCGATTGCTCCGGCCTCGCGGGCAGCAGCGGTGACGCCGAATGACAGCGCGATTGTCGGCGCGCGGGCGCTTTATATCGGCACGGCGGGCGATGTGGCGATTGCGCCGCGGCGGGATATGGATCCTGTGATTTTCAGGAACGTGCCGGCCGGGACGATCCTTCCCGTTCATGCGGCGATCGTGGCGCTGACCGGGACCACCGCGTCCAACATCATCGCGCTGTTCTGAGCTGCCAGAAACAGACCCATGGGCAGACCGACCAAGTTCACCCAGGCGCTGGCCGAGACGATCTGCGATCGCATTGCCGACAGGGAAAGCCTGCGATCGATCTGCCGGGATGAGGATATGCCGGCGAAATCGACGGTGCTCTCCTGGCTTGCCGATGATGGCAAGGCGGCGTTTCGGGCGCGCTATGCGCTGGCGCGCGAGATCCTGGCCGACGGGTTCGTCGACGAGCTGGTCGAGATTGCCGATGACCGCAGCAATGACTGGGTCGAGAAGAAGAATGCTAGCGGCGAGACCACCGGCTGGCAGGAGAATGGCGAGGCGATCCGGCGCTCGCAGCTGCGCATCGCCACCCGCCAATGGGTGGCAAGGATATCTGGACCTTCGCGTTTGACCAGTCGGGCCGCAACGACAACAGCGCGACGGCGACCACATGGTCCAACGCCAAGTTCGGCCTGGTGGATCGGGTGAAGGCCCGTTATGGCGCGGGCATCTACGTGGTCGGCATCACCCTTATGCCAACCTTCGCCTCCAGCGATGCCGGCCGCACCGTCGCAGGCTTTTCGGTCACCACCCTGTGGAACGCCGTGACCGGCACTCTTGCCACCGTCGACAACAGCGTCAAGGCCAGCACGCGCTACGCAGGGTTATCGACATGGTGCCGGCCTTCCTGTCGGATGCCGATCCGACGAAAGGTCCCGCCGCCGAACTGTTTCCTCTCGGCAACGTGGTCGGGCACCCCGGCAACCAGGACGGCGTCACCACCTAGGACACCATGAAGCTGCCGGCCGTAGTGCCGCTCGGCTCCCGCATCATGTTCGAATACCAGCCCGGGCTCTGGACCTCGCGCACGCTGAGCGGGCGGACGGACAATGGCGATGGGACGGCGGACTACAAGGTCTCCGAGATCTTCGCCACCGCCGTCCAGGACAATGCGACGCTGCTGGCCCACGGTATGAATTCAGATTTCGTCCACCCGGCCCTTCATGGAATCCTGCGGACGGTCAGCCGTATTCCACAATCCGAGAAGCTGAAATTTTATCCCTAAGACAAAGCGAGCGCTGAGATGACATCCAATGACGATATTCTCCGCGCTCTCGGGCGCGTCGAGGGAAGGCTGACCGGCATCGAGGAAAACGTCGCGCTGCTGCGCAACGAGGTCAGCGACGAAAAGGCCAATGCCCACGACAGCCGGGCCGTGATCCACACCCGGCTCGACGAACAGGCAAGGCAGATCGCACATCTCGATACCAGGGTAGCGATCAGCGGCGGCGTCGACGCCCAGATCCGCGAGGAGATCAAGAGCCTCAAGGAGACCGTCGAGAAGAACCAGGAGGCGGTGGCGCCGGCGCTGGAAGAATGGAAACGGATGAAATCGATCGGTTACGGCATATCGGGGCTGATCGCCTTTGCTGGGCTGACGGTGGGCGGGATGATCGCCTATGCCAGCGACGGCGCGGTGGCGGCGCTGCGGCATTGGTTGAAGATCAGTTGAGCCCGCTTAAGTTACTCGGCTGCTTCCGGATCGATACATTTTTGCCGAGCAGGAGGAAGTAAACCTAAATTTTAGACTTTGCTAACGAACCAATTCGCACCGTGCTGGTTTTCCTCTCAGGAGGAAACGGTCATGAAAAGCATGAACAATCGCCAAGTTCGCATCCCTGGCCCGCGGGAGCATGATGTCGCGGAACATTGCCGCAAGTTCGGGATCGGTCCGGCCGAGGAAAAGAAGCTGAAGAAACTTCTCGGGGCTCGGGCGCCGCTGCATGAAATCCAGGCCAATGCGCCGCCGAGACAGCCGCGGTGGCGTTAGCAACGGTCGCGGTTCAGGCGGAGGATGTGGCTCGTTTCACGCCGCGTTACGGTGATGATTCAAAGATTGAGCGAACCGGGGAAAGTCGAGGGGAGATGATCTTGTTTTTCCGGTTTCTAAGGCCGATTCTGTTCGTCAGGCAGGGCCGCTTATGGTGGTTAACCCGCGAAACCCGCTGAAAGCCCCGCTCCGCCGGGGTTTTTTGTTGGGGCGGTGAGGCGCTTTCGTTTTTCGTCGGCGCGGAAGGAGACCAGTCTGACGATTGAAGCGGAGCGAAGCAATTATCGCTTGTTCTTCCGGCCGACCCGCGAGAGCGAAGGCTCATCTGCGGCGCCGATATGGGCGGAACTTCCGGCAAATACTGACGTTGTGGCCGACGGACCGCGTAGCAGGTCTTGTCTCCTGTACCAACTGCTACCCCTGCAGTCGCTGCGCGGTCCACTGCCCCATCTCTCATGGCGGAAGCGCTCTTGCGCCCGGCCCTCGCAGCCCGAGGCGCGAGCCGACAAATCCAATCAATACCGAAGTTGGCGCGACAGCATGAGGATGTAATCGTCGGCGATGTCGGCGATCACCATTGCGGCTTCCGCCGGCGGATAGCCCCTGCTGACGGCTTCACCGAGGATCTTCATGACGAGAGGTTCAAGCGCTTCCCGGCAGTCGGCGAGAGTTTCGACATGCGGGCATTTGGGACGAAATTCCAAGACGACGCTCATGACTTACCCTTCTTATGATCGCGCTCGGCCCCTATGCATTGAGGCCAGCCTCTCAACTAAGAGGCGGGCCACGGTTCCGGCGAACTGCTTCAGGAAGATGTTATCCTGAAGATACGATGGCATAGCGCCCGATGTATTCAAGCGTATGCTGATATTAAGGTAAGCCAGTAGGGTTAATTCGTCCACTGAATTGCGGGCATAGCAAGCAGGTGCCGGGAGCTGTTGGAGTCCCGTCCGGCAACGCCGCCCAGCCTCAGGCGCTGATGCGGCGGCCGGCCTTATCAGCCTCTTTGCGATTGGCGCCATATTTTTCGATGATGTCTTTGGCATCCTCGTTGGAAATACGGTGTTTCTTTGCGAAGTAGATGACGTCGTAGGGTCCGTCGGTCGCAGCCGCGTTCTTCGTTTTGTCATTGGTCATGATTTTTCCTTCCATGGAATTGTCGAGCTGCGTGCGCGTCATGTCAGGACGCACCAGCTGCATGGTTTGATCAGGATTTGAGGGTCGGCATCACGTCAACGTCAGCCGGATAGGCTTCGTTCCGGCTATCGACGAGAGCGTGCCATCGTGTGTTTTTCCCAGATCTGGGCTGCCTGAGTTGCGGTGCCGGTCTCGTGAAATCGCAGCAGGTGAAGCCCTTCCGCCCTTCGTCTTTCGTTGAAGGCGCTGTTTTCGTAGTCGGAGCCTTCGACGATGCTCTCGCTTTGAAGAACGGCCTTCAGCTCCTGTACGAAGTGTCCGGTGATGTTGAAAAGCGTTTCGTTTTCGGGTGCGTCGTTCATATTTTTCCCTATGGGTGGTCGCGTGCCATTAAACGCGATGCTGCTCAGCAAGCCGCGTTGGTAAAAAGCATCGAGCAATCCGCGCCCCTATGGGAAGGCTGGTATCGGACAGCGCTTAGCCGTGTCTGTCTGGAGTTCCATATATCGTGCAGCAACGCCGCCCTGCGAGTCGAGGGGGCACGGCAGGTCTGAAGGCTCCACCTTAGACCAATTGCCTCGCCGATACCATGCCAAAGGAGAGACCGAAATCATTGGACGCGCCGGCTCGGTGTCCGCTTTCCGGATCAGGGCAAGCGATCCGCGTCTCCGCGGTTTGCTGCAGCAGGAGAGATCAGGCGCGGAAGATGCGTTTCGGTCTTGCCGGGCTGATGGCGCAGCTCGCGGAGCGCGGGCTCCTCGTGACATCCTGTTCTAGCGAAAATCTTCGGCCTTGAGCGTGAAATTGTTTCCGCGTCGATGCCGATAGGCTCTCGATGCTGCCTCCTGAATGGAAGAACGCGCGGCATCGAAGGCACTAAGGTATGCGGCCTCCGAAGAACTCTGCGTGATCGCACCGCCGAGTGCGCCTTCTTCGACCAGGAACCGGACCTCGAACATGCCGTCATAGCCGGTGAAGCGCACGCCTTTTCGCACTTCGTCGAAGCTCCGGCTTCGGTTTGGAAAGATAAGTGCCATGGCGGTCGATCCTTGGAGGTGGGCGCGGGCGTTGTGCGGGCCTTGGAGCCGGCGATGATCCTGGATGCACTCGGAGAAGGAGGAGCTTGATGCCAAAGCCTCTCGGCATGCCCGACCGCCGACCGATTCTAATGGCCGACCGATCTTAATGGATGGTCTGCACGATGACCCTGTTCTCCAGCAAGGCCTCCGATGTCCTGATCAAGCGCACAGTGCTCGCGATAACCTGGTCGGAATAAACAGGGTCCGCACGGGAAATTTCATCCGTCATATCGCGGAGAACGCTGTTTATCTCAAGCAGAGACGGCACAAGGTCGAGCAGTCCATCAGCCGCCAGCCCGTAAGTCAGGCGGCCGATAACCTCACTGAGGTGATCTATAAGCGCCCGCCTTTCGGAAACCGCCAATGCCGACGGCCTTGTGAGGGTCGCTTCACCGTTGAACTGCATGATGCGTATCCTCCTTTCTCTAAAATGGGTTTTGCGCCGACATTATCAATGGCTGCCGGCGAATGAGGTTGCGGCCATGTGGCAAAGAGCGCAAGCTGAGTGATCGGCGGGCACGATAAGGGCACCGCCGCTTGGGGCGCGCGTGAACCCTAGCCCCAATGAAGGAGGACTTCATGTCTTCCCCATCTGATCCGTTTTTCGATGTCACCAATTTGAGAATGCTGGAGCGCATTCTTCGAAAAGCCGGTTTCCGTGGCGGCGAAACTTTCGCGATCGATATCAGCGAGATCAGCGCGACGAGTTTCCTCATTCATTGTTTCCAGATTGGAATCGTCGATGAGGCAGCGCTGAGATCGGCTCTGAGAATGTATCTTGCAACACAGTTGAGTTCGGGCCCGCTTCCTCAAGCGATCGAAGACGCGTCCTTTGCAAGATGGCAGGATGACGGCGGCGCTCCGCCGAAGGCATATCGGATTGGTCGCTATACGGCACCGAGGCTTGCCAACCCATCGCGCCGGCCGGTCGGCTATCGCTTCCCAAAAACCAGGCTGCCTGAACGATGATCGGTGCGCGCCGCCGCTCACTGCGACGGCAGCACGCCCACCCAAGAGGGTGATCTCCCGACGCAGCAGCAATTCGACGCGATAGATTGGCGAGAGGCAAACCGCAAAGGGGGTTCGGTTGGTGGAAAGCCCGCTCTCACGGGCTTTCCTTTGACTTTGAGCCGTCAGGCCGCGCTGAACGGCACGGCGACGAAGGTCTTCCCGCCATCGCGTTCGACGAGCAGCAGCACCGATTTGCGGCCGGCCTTGCCGGCCTCGGCAATCGCGGTCTTGACGTCGCGGGTGTTGTGGACCGGCCTGTCGTTGACCGAGACGATGACATCGCCCGACTGGATGCCGGCGGCGGCGGCCGACTTGTCGGGATCGACGCTGGCGACCACTGCGCCGCTGACGGCGCGGGGCAGGTCGAGTTGCTGGCGCACGTCAGGCGTCAAGTCGGCAAGGCCGATGCCGAGGCTCGGCTGGCCGCTGCTCCAGCCCTTGCTGTCCGAGCTTTCGGCGGCCGCCTGTTTCTGGCCGTCCTCATTGCCGCCGACGGTGACGTTGAGATCGATCGTCTTGCCGTCGCGCCAGATGCCGAGGGATTTCTTGGCGCCGGGCGAAAGATCGGCGACCAGCCGCGACAGGTCCTTCGGCGTCTTGACGGTCTCGCCGCCGACCGTTGTGATGATATCGCCCGGCTTCACGCCGGCATGGGCCGCCGGCGTATCGGCGGTGACGGCGGCAACCAGTGCGCCGCCCGTTTTATCGAGGCCGACGGCATCGGCGACGTCCTTCGTGACCGGCTGGATCTGCACGCCGAGATAGCCGTGATCGATCGAGCCGTCCTTCTGCAGCTTGGCGACGATCGCCTTGGCCTCATCGGACGGAATGGCGAAGCCGACGCCGACACTGCCGCCGTTCGGCGAATAGATCGCGGTGTTGATGCCGACGACATTGCCGCTGCGGTCGACCAGCGGCCCGCCGGAATTGCCATGATTGATCGGCGCGTCGATCTGGATGAAATCGTCATAGGGCCCGCTGTGCAGGTCGCGGCCGCGCGCCGAGACGATGCCCGCCGTCACCGTGGTGCCGATACCGAAGGGGTTGCCGATCGCCAGGATCTGGTCGCCGAGCTTCAGTCTGTCGGAATCGCCCCAGGCAATGGTCTGCAGCGGCTTTCCCGCCTCTATCTTCAAGACGGCGACATCGGATTTCGGGTCGGTGCCGATCAGCTTGGCCGGTAGCTCCGTGCCGTCATCAAGCGTCACCTTGATATCGACGGCATTGTCGATGACGTGGTTGTTGGTGACGATCACGCCGTCCGAGCTGATGATGAAGCCGGAGCCGAGCGCCATCGCCTGCTGCGAGGGCCGGTTTTTCGGCGCCTGGCGCGGCAGCGGGATGCCCTGATCCTCGAAGAACTGGCGGAACTGCTCGTCCATCGGCGACTGCTGCTGGTCGGCGCTGACATCGGTCGCCTTCATTGTCGTCGTGATCGTAACGACGGCAGGCTTGTCGGCGTCGACGATGGAGGCGAAGGAGCCGCTGGCGGCGAGAACGCCGCCGGCATCCGCAGGCGCGGCAACGGCGCTCGCCGCGTTAATGGTGAAGGGCAGGCATGCTGCGCCGGCGATGATAACAGCCCCGATGAGGGCTGCGGCGCGATGTTTGCGGAGGATGTGTGACATGGTGATGGTCCCTTGCGAGAGTGTTGGATTTTGATGGCGTCGTGGTTCCATGGCGTATGGGTCGATGTCTTGGGACCTGGCGTCGGATGGCGTTGGCGCCAATTCATCTCATCGCAGCGCAGTCGTTGGGGTGGCGACCGGGCGAATGCAAGAATTCGCGCTCGGGATTCATATGATCGCGGCCGGTGGATTTACAAATTAAATATTGATCATGTTTATATTGCCGATTTGTAAGAAATTACCGGAATTTAATCTTTGTGCTGAAGGTTGTGGGGTCGAGGCCTGCGCGCCCGAAATTTCGACCGGGATGTTGGTTTGCAACGGCTCCCTCGCAGCGATTTTCTGCTGGAATAAATGAACTTCTTCACGGGATGGTGATCCGATCCCTGTGTGCCCCCTAACTTTCACGACGGACAATCGCGCCGCCGTTTCCGGAGATTGTAGTCCCGGAAACAGTTGCACATTAAAATGTTGGTAGACTCTAAATTATTTATTCTTCAGAAAGTGGAGACTGCGAATGGGGCAGTTGAGTCTCGCAGTGGCATATGAGGGGCGATGAGCAAGGCAGTGGAGCGGGGGCGCAACGGCAAGCGCGGCGCGCATGTGACGTTGAGCGATGTGGCGAAGAAGGTGGGCGTCAGCCCGATCACCATCTCGCGTGCGCTTCGCAACCCTCAGATCGTCTCGGAGGATCTGCGCGGGGTGATCCTGCGCGCGGTCGACGAGATGGGTTATATTCCGAACCTTGCCGCCCGCGCCTTGGCCGGCCGTCACAATGGCATCGTCGGCGTCATCACGCCTGCTTTGCACCAATACGGCTTCACCGGACTGATGGTCGGCATCGAGGATCGCTTCCGCGACACCGAGTTCACCGTGCAATATGCCAATACGCTGAACCATGGCGAGGGCGAGGCAGGATTGCTGAAATCCTTCCTGACCCAGAAGCCGGCCGGCGTCATCATCGCCGGCGCCGAATCCTATCGCGATCTTCTGCCGCTGATCGAGCGCGCCGCCTGTCCCATCGCCCATATCACCGATCTCAGCCAGGAGCCGCAAAGACTGGTCGTCGGCCTCGATCATTATGCGGCAGGCGCCGAACCCACCCGTTTCCTTCTGTCGAGGGGGTATAACAGGATCGCTTTCATCGGCCGCGGCGCCGATGTCCGCTCGCGCCGCCGCATCGAAGGCTATGAGGCTGTGATGCGGGAGGCCGGGCGTTTCGACCCCGATCTGATCATCGGCGGGGAGGCGGCAAGTCGCACCGGCCTCGGCAGGGAGCTGTTTTCCCGCCTGTTGCAGCGCGTGCCCAATGTCGATGCCGTCTTTGCCCAGAGCGACGAACTGGCGCTCGGCGTCCTCATCGAATGCAAGGCGCGCGGCATCCGCGTGCCGGAAGATCTCGGCATCTGCGGCTTCAACGATCTGGAATTCTCGGCCTTCATCGAGCCGTCGCTGACGACGGTGCACATACCGCGCTACGATATCGGCTATCGCGTCGCCGACATGCTGCTGCGCGCCGTCCGCGACGAGCCGGCCGATGAAGACAAGGCCGACCTGGGCTTTACCATTATTCCCCGCGGTTCGACGCGGTAATCTGGTCAGGCACCGCGCGATAATGGACGTGGAACCGAGCCTCGCCGATACTGCGCTAGGCATCGTCGCGATTATTCCGTATACGGTCAGAATGACAATCACTGTGCTGAAAAATGGATAAGGCCGGCCTGTCGTTTGACAGAATGCGCACCTTTGTTCGCGTCGCCGAGCGCGGCAACCTGTCGATGGTCGCAAGGGAGCTTGATGTCGGCCAATCCACCGTGACGCGGCACCTCAATGAACTTGAGGAGGCGGTCGGCGTGCCGCTTCTCAGCCGCACCACGCGTCGCGTCACCCTGACCGAGGAAGGCAGTCGCTATTATGCCAACTGCCTTCAGATATTGCGCCTGGTCGAACAGGCGGCTGAAGAAGCGAGAGACGCACGCCAGGCCCCCGCCGGCGCCGTTCGACTTTCCTGTACGGCAGCGCTTGGCGTCATGCATGTCACGCGAATGATCTTCGACTTTCAGGACAGGCATCCGGATATCCGCGTCGACCTCAACCTGACGGACGAGCGTATCGACCTGGTGCGCGAGGGCGTTGACGTGGCGCTCCGTCTTGGACCTCTGGCCGACAGCTCGATGAAACTTCATGCGCTCGGAGAGAGCCAGCGGCTGCTGGTCGGCGCTCCGGCTTATTTTTCCGCCCGCGGGCGGCCGCAGCGCCCGGCCGATCTGTCGCGCTGCGAAACCGTCGTGATGTCCAACGTGGCAGGCAGCAATCAGCTCCTTCTTTCCGCTCCCGATGGCACCAGCCTGATGATCCCGGTCAGCGGCCGGTTGCGCGTCGATCACGGGCTTGCGGCCCGCGAAGCCCTTGCGGCCGGACGCGGCATTGGTCCTACGCATCTCTGGCTGGTTCACGATCTTCTGGACGACGGCCGGCTCGAGGTCGTGCTTGGCGACTATCGGCCTTCGCCGGTTCCGGTGAGCTTGCTGATTGTTCCGGAGCGTGCAGCCATTGCCCGCGTTCGCCTCCTCGTCGACTTCCTTGCCGCCGAGATTGCCAAGCTGCCGGGAATCCGGCCATCGTAAGCCTTTGTTTTCAAACATCTCGTCATCGCAAAACCGCTGCCGCAGCTTTGCGAGACATGCGTCAACCTGCGAAAGACCGTTTGTCGCCGCGCCACCCCGACGTCCGCAGAAACTGCTCCCAGTCAAGCGTCCCGGGATTCAGGCGACGGCTCCATTCGAGATCGTGCTCCTTGCCGAAATAGCCATACTCGACAGCATATTCGACCATCCCGAGAAGCTCTCGAACGAAAAGTTCGTTGGCGGCAAACTCCGGGAAATTGGCGAGCAGGCCGTCCCTGGTGAAAGCATTTCGATACTCGGCCTTGAGGCCGGTCACGCGTTGAAAGGTTTCGACCATCTCCCGCGGAGAAATGATATCGCCGACGATCGGCAGCGTTTTGCCGTTGTAGCGCTCGGGGTTCGAGAAGATCTCGAGGACAACAGGCCCGGTCGCCGTCAGCGGATCGACAAAAGGTGCGGCGAAATCTTCAGGCAGATAAATCGGCAAGAGCAGGGTGTCGCCTTCCATGCGCGGCGCATAATACTCAATTAGATTGGTGTAGAAAAATGCCAGCATGATGAAGGAATGCGAGATCGGCAGGCCGCGGATGTAGTCGGCAACGCGCGCTTTATCGGTAAAATGCGGCGCATATTTCGTCCCACCGGTGATCTTGTCGACATTCTCAAGGGTGCTGAAAACAACGTGCCCGACGCCGGCCTCCACGGCCGCATCCGCCAACTGCCGCCCGAGAGGAGCCTCGCTGGTCTCCGGCGGGGCGATCGGCGGCGTCATCAGAAAGGCGCCATCCGCGCCGGTGAATCCAGCAACGAATTCCTTCTGGCGGCCGAGTTCGAGAGGCACGACGGCGATTTCAGCCCCGAGTGTGGCGAGACGTAAAGCTTCCGGAGAATCCTTTCTCCTCGTGAAAGCACGGACGCGGAATCGTTGGCTTTCGAGAAGTGCCGCAACGACGCTGCGCCCCTGTTTGCTCGTTGCACCCGTCACTGCGATCAGTGGCTTGTTGTCTGTAGACATATCCATCCTTTCCCTGTCATTTGCCGCCGACCAGAGAGGCCGGCGTCTTCACAAGGCAGCGCAGTCGGTCCGTGCCGATAGCCACCTCGACGGTGGGTACCCTACCGAAGCGGCTTCTATTCCTGTAGATGGCCGAAATGCATAAGATAATGCCGCTTTATGGATAAGTGGCGCGGGGCCGGGCGCCGAGACGAGTCGGTAGCATCACGGATCGGAAACAGCGGCGTCAGGCTGGGCGGCCGGCCCGATCTCTGCCCATCCACATCACTTTTCGCAAAGCCGTCGGCCGCCGGAATATGGCTGATAGGTACAATCGGACGGGCGGAAGGAGCGGTAGCTGCGCGAGCAGGCAGTGATGTTGCAGGACTGCGGCGCGCCTTGGCCATCGACGGCTGCTTCTGTCGACCGCACGCCGTCCAACGTTGGTGCGGTCGTCGCCTCGCGCATGAAGTCCCGCCAAATATGCGCCGGCAGGGCGCCGCCGGTCACCCCCTTCATCGGCGCGTCGTCATCATTGCCAACCCAGACACCGACGACGAGGGCTTCGGTAAAGCCGACGAACCAGGCGTCACGATTGTTCTGGCTCGTGCCGGTCTTGCCGGCGGCAAACGTGCCGGGATCTGCTCCGCGCCCGGTACCGCGCTCGACCACCAACTGCAGAAGGCCGAGGAGATCGGACTGGTAGGGCGAAAGATCGACATTCGGCTTTGATTGTGAGCCGACACGAAACGTCTTGGGCTGCCCCGCCGCTTGAAAGTCGATGATGCCCCAGGGTTTGACAGGGGCCTTGCCGAGCTGGACCGACGCATAGGCGCTGGTGAGGTTAAGCAGATTGACTTCGGATGTGCCAAGCGCCAATGACGGCGTGTTGGCCAGTGGCGCATCGATGCCGAGTTCGCGCGCGGCGGCAATCACATTGTCGAGACCCACCTCTTGCGCAAGCGTCACCGACGCGGCATTCAGCGATCGTGCGAACGCCTCGGCAAGCGTTACCCAACCGCGATAGTTGCCGCCGGAATTTTCTGGCGACCAGCCGTCAATGTCTATTGGCGCGTCCAGAACCTGATCGGACAGGGTGAGCCCGGCCTTCAATGCTGCGTAATAGACGAATAGCTTGAAGGTGGAGCCCGGCTGGCGCATCGCGGTGACGGCGCGGTTGAACTGGCTTGCCTTGTAGTCGCGCCCGCCAACCATCGCAACGACCGCGCCGTCGGGTGTCATCGCAACCAACGCCGCCTGCGATGCGCCGACCGTCCTTCCTTCACCGTCGAGCCCCTTTTTCACCACCCTTTCGGCGATCTGCTGCAATGTCGGCACCAGCGTTGTGCGCACGGTGGTCGATCCCGGCGAGGCGCCGGCAATTTCGCTCGCCTGCGGCGAAATCCAGTCGGCAAACCAGCTTCCGGAACGCGGCGTTGGCGTCGTTGGGTGGAGGCTGGCAAAGCTGGTTTTGGCCTCGGCCGTCTCCGGCGCGGTGATCTTGCCGTTGGCCGCCATCGCGTCGAGGACGACCATGGTGCGCTGCCGGGCGCCTTCGAAATTGTCGATGGGGTTCCATTGGCTCGGCGCCCGCAGCAGTCCCGCCAGCATCGCCGACTCCGGCAGGTTGAGGGCGCCGATATCCTTGTTGAAATAGATGCGCGCCGCAGCCGGCATGCCGGTCGCCCCCGCGCCGAGATAGACGCTGTTGAGATAGCGCGTCAGGATTTCCGCCTTGCCGAGCTTCCACTCCAGCCAGAAGGCGATCACGACCTCCTGAACCTTTCGTTTTATCGTTCGGTCGCTGTCGAGATATTGCAGCTTGATCAGTTGCTGGGTGATGGTGCTGCCACCCTCCACCACCGAGCCAGCCTCCAAGTTCCGCCAAAACGCCCTTGCGATACCCCTGGGATCGATGCCGAAATGATCCATGAACCGGCGATCCTCGATTGAAAGGACGGCATCGATCAGATGGGGCGGAAACTGGTCGTATAGAGCATATGGCCCTTGATAAGGTCCCTGTCTTACCAACGGCGCGCCGTCGGCGGTTTCCAGCACGACCACCGGCTTTAACGTTCCCTCCCGGATTTCGCTCCAAGGCACGTCTTTCAGTGCCCACACCAGCACGCTTCCGACGAGGAGGCAGACAAGAAGGATCGACCCGAGAGCGAATTTCCACCAGCCCGCAATGAGCGATGCGCTGCGATGATTTTCACGCGGCTTCGAGCGCCGATCGCGAATACCGCGCCAGGCTTTGACCCAAGCAGCCGTCAGCCATTTATGGGGAACTGAGGTGGTTCCGGACCGCCCCGACCGTCTTAGCTTCGTCCTCAATAACGAGGCGGCCGCCTTGATCTTTGCCAAAGCGGAACTTGCCTGCAAATCCTGGCGTATCGCACCGAACAGCGTCCTGGCGGCCCGCCTGGTTTGATCGAAGGATCCGTGAGGCGGCTGCGGGTCTTCACCTTGGGTTCCGGGCGAATCCAAGGCGGCCGCTTGTGCTGTCAAATCCAGTGTCTTCTCGCGATCCGAGCTCGAGCTGCTGACGCTTTCACCGGAGGATTCGGGAGAATTGGGCATCGGTTACCGCCTCGGACAGGTCGTTTTGATGATCTACCGCCCAGTCGTAGAGGGCCAGGAACGCACTGCGCAACCGAGCAGTGCGTGTCGAGCGCGTTTTTCGCTGTTAAAGCGCGACTTGCGAAGCGACCGACATCAATTCCTGGGAATTCGGTGCCTTAAATGTCTGGAGCCCGGCCTCGAGAACTTCAGTGAAGCTCCAGCGCACGATGCCCTCCCGGTCTATCAGGAACTGACCGACAAGCTGCCCGTGGTCGGCGGTCATCATTTGCTCATCGGCTTCCGTAATTTGATATCCTTCCTTCTCGTTAAGAAAATCGTCCATTGCCATCACGCTCATCGGCTCGGGCAACTCGCCCGGAAGATCGATCCGTATCGCCATGACCGCGTCGATCCCGATCTCGCGTAAGCCGAAGGCTTGGTGCGAAGCCCGTGCCGGGTCGGACGCAGCAAGTAGATCGGGTATCGGATGGTAACGGAAATAGAGCCGCGCGCGTTCGACCGGGGTGTTTACAACAGCCAGGGATTGGACGCCTTTCTCACGCAGCATCGGGTTGAGATATGCCATGGCCGCGACATGGCGCCGGCAGAACGGGCAATGCAGGCCTCGAAACAAACCGATCAGCAATGGGCTGCGGCCGCGAAAATCGTCAAGTGCGATCTTCCCCTCGCGCGAGATCGCATCGAACTCAACATTCGGGACCCGGTCGCCCGGTTGTAGCGGATGGTCGACATAGGGTGTGGACATGGACAACCTCCTCGCTCGGGGATCAGTCGAGCAAAGGCGCCACGTCAAGTGCTGCGAGGTCGAGATTGAGCGTTGCAGACGACCTCTCGTCTTACCGCACCGCCAGGATCCGATCTAAGAATGAGCCCACATGAGCCCGTGAGCAAGCGGCAACCAGCGAATCGTGAATTGAAAAAGTCCGTTTTCTGCAAAACTCTGATTTTTTAGCGGCCGTAGAGACCGACACAGAAAATTGGCCGCTCGACAGGGAATCCGCCAGCCCGCAGCCTGCGGGTTCGGCCTCTCATAAGGGGCCAGTCTTGCTGGCCCCTTGTCTATATCAGATATCGCTTGCAGCGCTCGACCAGAGGTCGGCCGCCTCGGCCGCCGTCATGCGCCGCACTTCGGCTTCATGGCTGCGGCTGGCGAAGAGTTCGCTGGCCATGATCTGCTCGGCAAGGTCGGCCGGCAGCGAGAGGATGACGCGCCCTTCGCCATTGTGCAGGCCGCCGAGTTCCGTGCGCTTGCCTGTCACCATGCCGCCGGCGACCGTGTTGTTGGTCTCCGGGTCGATCAGGATGAAGGAGCCGGACAGCCGGTTCTGCTCATAGGGGTCGAAGATCGCCGCCTCGTCGAAGACAAGCCGGACTTTGCCGATGGCGTTCATGTAGAGCCGCTGGGCGGCAGTCCAGGTGCCGGTCTTCAGCTCGAGCTGGCTGAGCGGCTGCACCTGAACGCGCTGGCGGCGCGAACCGCTCTTCAGCCAGTAACGTTTTCCGGGCTCGATGCCCTCGGGCTGCAGTGCGACGATCTGCGCGTCGAAGGCAAGGCCGACCTGCGGCTGGGCGTCGATCGAGACGATCATGTCGCCACGCGCCACATCGACCTGCCGGTCGAGCACCAGCGTGATCGCATCGCCGGCGACGGCCGCATTGCGCACGAGATCGAAGGTGACGATCTTGGAGACATTGGCGACCATGCCCGACGGCAGGATCATGACGCTGTCGCCTGGTTTGACCGAGCCGCCGGCAACCGTGCCCTGATAGCCGCGGAAGCTTTCGCCCGGGCGCGACACACGCTGCACCGACAGGCGGAAACCGACCGTCTGCGACGAGCGCACGGTCGCAAGCTCCAGCGTCTCCACCAGCGTCGGGCCGCTGTACCAGGGCATGGCCGCCTGGCCGGAATAGACGACGTTTTCGCCCTTCAGCGCCGACATCGGAATGGCGGTGATCTGCTTGACGCCGAGCGACAGGGCAAATTCCCGGAATTCATGGCTGATCTTGTCGAAGCCGGCGCGATCATAGCCCGTCAGGTCGATCTTGTTGACGGCAAGCACGAACTGCTTGATGCCGAGCAGCGAAGCGATCGTCGCGTGACGGCGCGTCTGTTCGAGAATGCCGAAGCGCGCATCGACGAGCAGAATGGCGAGATCGGCGGTCGAAGCACCCGTCGCCATGTTGCGGGTATATTGCTCGTGGCCGGGCGTGTCGGCGACGATGAAGGAGCGCTTGTCGGTCGAGAAATAGCGATAGGCGACATCGATGGTGATGCCCTGTTCGCGCTCGGCCTGCAGGCCGTCGAGCAACAGCGCGAAGTCGGGCAGGCCGAGATCGTTCTGCTTGCCGGTGGAATCGCGCTGCAGCGTGGCGGCCTGATCTTCCTTGACCGCCTTGGTGTCCCAGAGCAGGCGGCCGATCAGGGTCGACTTGCCGTCGTCGACGCTGCCGCAGGTAATCAGGCGCAGCGGGCGCGTGTCGCGCTGGGCCTTCTGCGGCTCGGCGGCGGGCAGGCTGACGACGGTGGCGGCCGAGACGGCGGTTTGGGCTGCGGTCATCTCAGAAATATCCTTCACGCTTCTTCTTTTCCATGGAGCCGGACTGGTCGCGGTCAATGGCGCGGCCCTGGCGTTCGGACACCGTTGCGATTTCGAGTTCGGCAATCACCTCTTCGAGAGTGGTGGCCTGTGAACGGATGGCGCCGGTGAGCGGAAAGTCGCCGAGCGTGCGGAAGCGGATCATGCCTTCCTGGCGCACTTCGCCGGGCAGC
The DNA here is from genome assembly GCF_051810745.2 of Rhizobium sp. F40D2. NCBI lineage: Bacteria > Pseudomonadati > Pseudomonadota > Alphaproteobacteria > Hyphomicrobiales > Rhizobiaceae > Rhizobium > Rhizobium sp. F40D2. The sequence goes on along the minus strand of NZ_CM131436.1, from coordinate 377,538 downwards.
AGTTCGAGGCGCGGATCCTCGGCCAGGATCATCATGCCGTCGCGCTCCACGAAGGGCCGCTTCTTGGCGTAGTAGAGCGGCACCAGCGGAATGTCCTCGGCCTGGATGTAGCGCCAGATATCGACCTCCGTCCAGTTCGACAGCGGGAAGGCGCGCACGCTCTCGCCCTTGCGGATCATGCCGTTATAGACGTTCCAGAGTTCCGGCCGCTGGTTGCGCGGGTCCCAGCGATGGTCGGGCGTGCGGAAGGAATAGATGCGCTCTTTGGCGCGGCTGGCTTCCTCGTCGCGCCGCGCACCGCCGAAAGCGGCGTCGAACTGGCCGGCATCGAGCGCCTGGCGGAGGCCCTCCGTCTTCATTATGTCGGTGAAGGCCGCCGATCCATGGGTAAAGGGCGTGATGTTTTCGGCCGCACCGCGCGGATTGATGTGCTCGATCAGGTCGAGATCGTATTTCTTCGCGGTCTCGTCGCGGAAAGCGATCATCTCCCGGAATTTCCAGCCGGTGTTCACATGTAGGAGCGGGAAGGGCACACGGCCGGGATAGAAGGCCTTGCGCGCCAGGTGCAGCAGCACCGAGGAGTCCTTGCCGATCGAATAGAGCATGACGGGACGCTCGAATTCGGCGGCAACCTCGCGGAAGATGTGGATGGATTCGTTTTCCAGCGCCTTCAGATGCGGGTCGAGTGGCGCCTTGGCGCTCTGGGGATTGCTGAGTTCCGTATCCGGACGGCTATCGGGCATGTTTTACTCCAGACTGTCGATCCTTTGCGGTTTGCCGCAAAGCAGTTCCTGATGCTGGCTTTCCCATGGCTGCGGCGGTGGCCGCGCCCGGGTTCGGTAAGCCGTGAAGTTGATTATTGTGCGGCGATGACAGCGGCCTCTTCGGCGACATGCAGGCCGCATTCGCGCGTCTCGTCCTGCTCCCACCACCAGCGGCCGGCGCGTTCCGGCTCGCCGGGCTTGATTGCCCGGGTGCAGGGCTCGCAGCCGATCGAGGGATAGCCGCGGGCATGCAGCGGATTGACCGGCACGCCGTTGTCGGACACGAAGGCCTTGATTGCCTCCAGGTCCCAATCGGCGAGCGGATTGACCTTGAGGAGGTGCCGTTCGGCGTCATATTCGGCAAAGGGCGTTTCGGCCCGGTTGGCAGATTGCCCCCGGCGCAGGCCGGTGATCCAGATCGTCGCACCCTCGAGTGCACGCGCAAGCGGCTTCAGCTTGCGCACGCCGCAACAGGCATGCCTGGCTTCGACGCTCTCGTAGAAACCGTTGAGGCCGTACTGCGCCGCATAGGCGTCGATATCGGCCTTCTCGGGCTCGTAGCGTCGGATCTCCAGGTCGTACTGGCTTTCCGTCTCGGCAATCAGCGACAGCGTCTCGGCAAACAGTCGGCCGGTCTGCAGCGTCGCAATATCGATCGGCAGGCGGTGCGCGCCGATCTCGGCGGTGATCACCTGGTCCTCGATGCCGAGCGAGGTGGTGAACACCACGCGGCCGCCGAGGCCGGAAACCAGCGACAGACGTCCGGCCAGGTCGAGACCTGCCAGCCTGTCGTTCAGCGCCTCGGCTGCCGCAATCGGCCCTTCTTCCGCAATCGTATTGATAACAGTCATGGGAATCCTGTCCTTTGTTGACCGGAGTATCGCAGTTCAATCCCGGATCGGACAGAAAAAGGGATTTCGAAAGCTGCGGCCGCAGGAGCAAATATCTCTCCGAAGCTGCCGCAATGCAAAAAAACAGCCGTCTGAGAGCAAGGATCCCGGCCAACAGCCGTTATCTCTATAAAAAGAGTAGACTTACACGCGGCCTGTCAATCCGTAATCTGAAGTGAAGCCGAAAAAGGTGCAGAAAGGGCGGTTTAAGCGTAGATTGTGACAGCTTGGCCGAGAGGCAAAAACAAGGCCGAAAATGCTTAGTCCTCAAGGCTTTCTCCGGCGCGTTCAAATTCCGTTCATGCTGGTTGTGCCATAGAGGAAAAAGTATTCCTGAAGCAGTGCGGGAATTTGCGCCGCCTGTGTGTGTCGATGGTCTGAGATGATAACGCAAAAGGCGAAATACGCGCTACGGGCGCTGACGGCTCTGGCGGATGCCGATGCCGGCGAACCGGTGATGATTTCCGACATCGCGGCGCAGCAGAAGATTCCGAAAAAGTTCCTCGAACAGATCCTGCTCGACTTGAAACATCACGGCATCGTCGTCAGTCGGCGCGGCAAGCAGGGCGGTTATCTCCTCTTGAAGTCGGCCGATACCATCACTTTCGGCGAGATCCTTCGCATCGTCGACGGCCCGATCGCCCCGTTGCCCTGCCTGTCTATTACCGCCTATCGCCGGTGCGACGATTGCGAAGGCGAACAGAACTGCCAGATCCGCCACGTCTTCGCCAAGGTGGCCGACGCCACCCGCAAAGTGCTGTTCTCGACGACGATCGCCGACGCCGCCCAGCCCGCCCGCACCGCCGAAGTCACCCGGCTGCTGGCCTGAGCGGCTTCGGCCGGCTTTCCCCGGTGCTGTCGCGCGTCTTTTGCGCGGGCAGCGAGACAGGTATCTCCACCCTACGGGCGGAGACCTCCTATCGTATAACCGCCATCGACGGTGATTTCTTGCCCGGTCACGAAGTCGGCATCATGGGAAAGCAACCAGGCGACAGTACCTGCGATATCCTCTGACGTTCCATTTCGCCGAAGCGGTGTGTGGGCGGCAAGCCTTGCGGCAAAAGCCGGATCGATAACATCATCCGCCATCGGTGTGAGAATAATCCCTGGATTGATGGCATTGATCCTGACGTTGCGAGGTCCTTGCTCCGCCGCCAGGGTCCGCATCATCGCGAGCAACGCCCCCTTCGTGCTGGCATAGGCTCCAGCACCCGGCATCACGCCGGCTGCTGTCCACGAGGCGTTGATGAGAATGCTGCCGCCTTCCAGGAAGGGCAGGCAGTGTTTGATCGTGAAGAAGGTGCCCTTGAGATTGGTGGCGATCAGCGCGTCGAAATCGTCTGCGTCCGTCACTGCCAACGGTTTGAATTCGCCGAGAACTCCGGCATTGGCAAAGACCGCATCCAGCTGTCCGAAGCGTGCGATCGTCTTCTCGACAATCGCCGCGACTGCGTCATTGTCGGCGATATCGCCGGCAATTGCGATGGCCGCGCCGCCTGATGCCTCAATCTCTCCAAGCAGTCGATTGATCGGCTCGGGGCGGCGTCCGACGAGGACGAGTTGGGCTCCTTCCGCCAGCAGGCGAAGGGCGGCAGCCCGGCCCATCCCCGTTCCAGCACCTGTAATGAGAACCGTTTTGCCGATGAACCGGGTTTGCGTCATGTCTCGCTCCTTGAATGATTGCGTCGAGGCGGTTGTAATTCGAGCATTTCCTCATGATAATTGGAGAAAATACGCGATCATTTAAAAGAAGAAGTATCGAATGGGTCTCTTTCGTTCCATGCAGGTATTTGTCACAACCGTCCAGGAAGGCTCGATGAGCGCGGCATCGGGCAAGCTCGGCATATCGCCGGCAATGGTCGGGCAACACGTCGCCGCACTGGAGGAACGGCTGGGTACGCGCCTCCTCAACAGAACCACGCGTCGGCAGAGCTTAACGGATTTCGGCAAGAGTTATGTCGAGCAGTGCCGGGATATTCTGGAGCGCGTGGCCATTGCGGATCAGGACGCCGAGGCATCGCAGACGAAACCGCGCGGCCTCTTGAAGGTCACGGCGCCGACGACGTTTGGGGCGGAGGTGTTGATGCCGGCTTTGCAACGCTACCGAGAGATCGCTCCCGAGGTGACGCTGGATATTACCTTGACCGATCGCAACGTCGATATCGTCGAGGAAGCTTTCGACATCGCGATCCGCATCGGGGACCTGCCCGACAGCCGCCTCATCGCCCGTCAGCTCGCTGCCTATCGAATGATGATTTGCGCGTCGCCGGATTACCTTGCTCGACATGGAAGTCCTGTCCATCCAAGCGCGCTTTCCGGCCATGAAGCCATCGGTTTTACCCCGGCGGCACGCTCGCCGTGGAGGCTCTCGAAAGGCATGGATGAGGTCGAGGTCGCGCCCAGGCTGTCGATCACCGTCAATAGCGGTCAGGCCGTGCGCATGGCCGCTCGTGCCGGTTTGGGCGTGGTTATGCAGCCGGCCATTTTGCTGGCTTCGGATATAGAGGTCGGCCATCTCGTCCAGCTCTTTCCAGATTGGCATTTGCGTGAGCGGCCTATGTCACTCGTCTACCACCGGGATCGGCGCATGACGCCACGCGTGCGAAGCATCATCTCATTCGTCGTTGCGGAGTTCGGAGCGGAATCTGTGGGCCTGGCGGATCGTCCTGACGAATGACCGCAATCGGCGGATACCGCTGAAAACCCGATCAGGCTTCGCCAGCGTCCGGTACGCATCGGCCGGATATTGTTCGCAGTGACGATAGAGCGATGGCCGAAGTCAGGCGGGGAGGGGCGATCGCTTTCTTCAACATTTGGTGAAATGCCTTTCTTCGCCCATGCGGTGCTCCACCTGCCAGTCCATTCGGGTAGGGAGAACAACCATGTTTGCACTTTCGACAAAGCGTGTGCTGGCTGCCGTCGGTCTGTCGGCCGCCCTTGCCACAGGCGCTGCCGCTCATCACGGATGGTCCTGGGCCGAAGCGGACCAGATCGAGCTGCGCGGCACCATCGAGAAGATCTCGATGGGCGGGCCGCATCCGACCCTCGATGTCGCAACCGCCGATGACGGCCTGTGGCGCGTCGAACTCGGCAATCCGCGCCAGACGGAACGTTCCGGCTTCGTCGAAGGCGTTGCCAAACCAGGCGACCAGGTGACCGCCCTCGGCAACCGTTCGCAGGATCCGCAGGAGAAGCGGATGAAGGCGGTGCGCATCACCATCGGCGAGAAGCGCTACGATATCTATCCCGAACGCATCCGGACGAACTGACCTGGGGCGAACCGAGCCGTGATCGACATTCTCGAATGGCTGTCGGCCACCGCACCCGCGGTCGCGTTCCGGCGCTCCGCAACACTCTACATGTCCGTCAATACAGGCCATATCCTGGCGATCGGCCTGCTCGTCGGCGCCATCCTGCCGCTTGATCTGAGGCTCGCCGGCTTCTTCCGCAAGGTGCCGGCGGAGATCATTGCGCCGTTTCTCTCCCGTGCGGCGGGCATCGGCCTTGCCGCGGCCATTCTCACCGGCTTCTGCCTCTTCAGCGTGCGGGCGGCCGAATATGCCGCCAATCCCGCCTTCCTCGCCAAGCTCTGCCTGATCGGGCTCGGCCTGCTCAACCTGCTGGCGGTTCATCTCGGGCGAGGCTGGAAGACGCTGGTTTCAACAGGAATCGTCCCGCCCAGCCTGCGCCTCGCCGCCGCCCTGTCGGCCGCAATCTGGATCGCCGCCGTGGTCGCCGGGCGGTGGATCGGATTTCTCTGACGCCGAGGGTGTCTACCGATCGCTGACCGCCGCCCGCGGATTGACCCAGGGCTCCTGGTTCGAGCGCGCCAGCGGCTGTTTGCCGAGGATGTGGTCGGCGGCCTTCTCGCCGGTCATGATCGAGGGGCCGTTGAGGTTGCCGTAGGTGACGTGCGGGAAGACCGAACTGTCGGCGACGCGCAAACCGTCGACGCCGATCACCCGGGTCTGGGGATCGACCACCGCCATCGGATCGTCCTTGGCGCCCATCTTGCAGGTGCCGCAGGGGTGATAGGCGCTTTCCAGATGCTCGCGCAGGAAGGCGTCGATCTCTTCGTCGCTCTGCACACCCTCTCCGGGCTGGATCTCTGCCCCGCGATAGTCGTCGAAGGCCGCTTGCCCGAAGAGCTCGCGGGTCAGCCGCACGCAGTGGCGGAATTTCTCCCAGTCCTCGGCATGGCTCATATAATTGAAGCGCAGCACCGGGTCGGCCTTCGGGTCGGGCGAGCGCAGCGTCACGCTGCCGCGCGATTTCGACAGGTTGTAGCCGACATGCACCTGGAAACCGTGGCTTTTGGCCGCCGCCTTGCCATCATAGCTGATCGCCACCGGCAGGAAATGGTACTGGATGTCGGGCTGCTTCAGTCCGGGTGCGGAGCGCAGGAAGGCGCAGGCCTCGAACTGGTTGGAGGCGCCGAGCCCGCCCTTCGACAGCAGCCATTGCGCGCCCGCGACCCCCTGCCAGAACCACGGCAGCCAGGAATAGAGCGACACTGGCTTGGTGCTGACCTGCTGAAAGTAGAATTCCATATGGTCCTGCAGGTTGGCGCCGACGCCGGGCCGGTCGGCCTTCACCTCGATGCCCATCTCCTTGAGATGCTCAGCCGGGCCGATCCCCGACAGCATCAACAGCTTCGGCGAATTGAACGAGGAGGCCGAGACGATCACCTCGCGGTTGGCCTTGACCACCTCGATCCTGCCATTGCGCTCGATCTCGACGCCGGTCGCCCGACCGTCTTCGATCACAATCCTTTGCGCAAAGCCGTAAACGATCTCGACATTTTTCCGCTTCAGCGCCGGTTTCAGATAGGCGTTGGCGGCAGACCAGCGGCGGCCGGAAAAGATGGTCTGCTCCATCAGCCCGAAGCCTTCCTGCTTCCTGCCGTTATAATCCTCGGTGGTCTCGAAGCCCGCCTGTTTGCCGGCCTCGACAAAGGCGCGGAACAGCGGATTGGTGAAACCGCCGCGCTGGACATGCAGCGGCCCGTTTGTGCCGCGCCATCCCTCCTCGCCGCCATGCGAATGCTCCATCCGCTTGAAATAGGGGAGGACATCGGCATAGGCCCAGCCGCTGGCGCCAAGCTCCTCCCAGCGGTTGAAATCCTCGGCATGGCCGCGCACATAGACCATGCCGTTGATCGAGGAGGAGCCGCCAATCACCTTGCCGCGCGGCGCGGTGATGCGGCGGTTGTTGAGGTTGGGCTCCGGCTCGGAGAGATAACCCCAGTTATAACGCTTCATGCTCATCGGCCAGGCAAGGGCCGCCGGCATCTGGATGAACGGCCCGAAATCGCTGCCGCCCGCCTCGATGACGAGGACGCTGTTCTTGCCGTCTTCGGAGAGGCGATAGGCAAGCGCCGAACCGGCGGAACCGGAGCCGATGATGACGAAATCTGCTTGCATGGTCTTATCTTTCTCGATTTGCCCTTCGTCCGGCTGCTTGTTCGCCGGGCCTGCCCCTCATCCGGCTGGCGCCACCTTCTCCCCCCTCGCGGGGAGAAGGGATATGCCGCACCGTTTCGGCATTCTTGACCGCCCCGTTTGTCACGTCCCCTCTCCCCGTTTACGGGGAGAGGGTTGGGGTCAGGGGCAGGATCTTGCGGCCTTTAATACGGCGCCTGCACCGGCCCCATGCCGACGTAAACCGTTTTCAGTTCGGAGTAATGCTCGAGCGCGGCCAGCGAATTCTCCCGGCCGAAGCCGGATTGTTTCGAGCCGCCGAAGGGGATCTCCACCGGGCAGAGATTATAGGTGTTGATCCATAGCGTGCCCGCCTCCAGCCGGTCGACGACGCGGTGGGCGCGGGTGAGGTCGGCGGTGAAGACACCGCCGGATAGGCCGAACTCGCTGGCATTGGCGCGTGTGATGACCTCGTCCTCGTCGTCGAAATCGAGCACCGACATCACCGGTCCAAAGATCTCTTCCCGGGCGACGGTCATGTCGTCGGTCACGTCGGCAAAGACGGTCGGCTGGATGTAATAACCTTCGCCGGAGACATTGTTCGGAATGCCGCCGCCGGCGACAAGCGTTGCCCCTTCGGCCTTGCCCTTCTCGATATAGGCGACCACCTTCTCGCGCTGCGCCCAGGAGACCATCGGGCCGATCTGCGTCGCCTCTTCAAGCGGGTCGCCGATCAGCATCGCCTCGGTGCGCGCCTTCAGCCGCTTCAGGAATTCGGCCTTGATGCCTTTCTGCACGAAGACGCGGGTGCCGTTCGAGCAGACCTGGCCTGTGGAATAGAAATTGCCGAGCATTGCGCCACCGACCGCCGAATCGAGATCGGCATCGTCGAAGACGATGAGCGGCGACTTGCCGCCGAGTTCCATCGTCACGTGCTTGAGATTGCCGGCCGCGGCCGCGGCCACCCTGCGCCCGGTCGGCACCGATCCGGTCAGCGACACCTTGGCGACATCGGGATGATTGACGAGCAACGGCCCGGTATCGCGGTCGCCCTGGATGACGTTGAAGAGCCCCTTCGGCAGCCCCGCCTCGTGCAGGATCTCGGCGATCTTCAGGGCGCCGAGCGGCGTGTTTTCCGAGGGCTTGAACACCATGGCATTGCCGCAGATAAGCGCCGGCGCGGCCTTCCAGCAGGCGATCTGCTGCGGATAGTTCCAGGCGCCGATGCCGACGCAGACGCCGAGCGGCACACGTTTGGTATAGGCAAAATCCTGGCCGAGCGGGATATGTGAACCGTTGAGGCCGGCGGGTGCAACGCCGCCGAAGAATTCGAAGGCATCGGCGCCCGAGGTCGGGTCGGCGACGATCGTCTCCTGGATCGGCTTGCCGGTATCGAGCGTTTCCAGTTCCGACAGCGCCCGGTTTCTCTCCCGCATGATGTCGGCAGCGCGTTTGAGAATGCGCCCGCGCGCCATCGGGCTCATCGCCGCCCATTCCGGCTGGGCGCGTTTGGCCGCCGCAATCGCCTTCTCGACGATCGCAGGCGTCGCCGCATGCAGCCGGGCGATCACCTCGCCGGTAGCCGGATAGAGGCTCTCGATAACGGTGCCGTCGGTGTCCTCGACATATTCGCCGTCGATGAAGTGCGAAGCTTTCGGCTGGGCTTTCATGTCATTTGTCCTTGGCTGTTCGATGTGGTTGCCCCATCTTCCCTGGAAGGGGAGGCGCTGGCGAGAAGCGCATTCAGATAATCCTCCGTCAGCGCGATCGAGGCTTCGATGCCGATCGGCGCCGATTTCAGACTTTGCCTGATGTAGAGCCCGTCGATCATCGCCGCAGCGCCCTCGGCGATGCGTTCTGCGGCGTCGGCGGGCAGCAGCGCCTTGAGATCGGCAAGCAGGTTGGAGCGCAGCCGGCGGGCATAGATCACCAGCAAGCGCCGCGTCTCCTCCGAGCGTTGCGCTTCCGCGTAAAAGGCAAGCCAGGCGGCGATCGTCTCGGGCGCGAACTGGTCGGCATGGAAGTTGACCCGGATGACGGCGGACAGCCGGGCACGCGGCGTCTGCGCCGCCTTCAGCGCCGCCACCGTATCGCGGCGCAGCTGCCTGAGAAGCGAGCGGATCGTCTCGATCAGCAACTGTTCCTTGCTGCCGAAATAATGATGGGCAAGGGCCGGCGAGACGCCGGCCTTGCGGGCGATGTCGGACATGGTGACGGCAAGCGAGCCGTGATCGCCGATCACCCGCAGTGCGGCATCAACCAGCGCCTTGCGGCGCACCGGCTCCATTCCGACTTTCGGCAAAGCGCCATCTCCCCTATGAATTCTCGACAAGCATATTTTTGATTGACTGATCAATCAATAAAAATAATCGCTGAATTGATTTCGCGCACATCTTTTCCGGAAGAACTGGGGCAACATATTCGAAGTTGATCAGGAGGTGTGCTATGACCAGCGTCTTCAACGAAATGCCCGCATCCTCACTGCGGTCGAAATGGGCATGGTTCCTCGGCCTCGGCGTGCTTCTTCTTATCTGCGGCCTCATCGCTCTCAGCAATCTTTTGATGGCGACCGTTGCCTCGGTCTTTTATGTCGGCATGCTGATGCTGGCAGGCGGCGTCATCTATCTCGTCCACTCTTTTCAGTTACGCCGTTGGGATCAAGTGCTCTTCTGGGCCCTGAGCGGCGTCCTTTATGTGCTTGCCGGCATCTGTGCTTTCATCAATCCTATCTTCACCTCGGCGGCCCTGACCCTGTTTCTGTCCATCGCGCTGCTGGTGGCCGGCATCTTTCGTCTCTGGGTTGGAATGCGGATGCGACCGTTGAAGGGCTGGCGCTGGATCGTTGCCAGCGGCGTCATAACGGCGCTGGCCGGCTTTGTGATCGCCCTGGGCTGGCCGGTGAACAGCCTATGGATCCTCGGTCTTTTCCTCGCCGTCGATCTCATCGTCCAGGGATGGACGATGATCGCCTTTGGCCTTGGCTTGCGCAGTTAGCCTTTGTCCGGTCGTTTCCTTTTTGACAAGGTCATGAGAGGGGATTAGACTTTAAGGATTAAGGGTGGGTCCGTACATGCGGACCGTCCTTGCGCCAAGGCACCGGCGACCTCGCCGCGACTGCTGAAATGGTGATGCGTCCCCCAAAGGCAGGGTTCTGCCTGAATAAAAAAGGGAGGAAGTTCATGCCGATGGTCACCGTATCCATCTCTCCGCAACAGGCAGCGGGCATCCGCGCCGCCGTCGACACGGGCGGCTATGCCTCGAGCAGCGAGGTCGTCCGCGAGGCGCTCCGTCTCTGGGATACCGCCCGCAAGCTCAACGAATTCCGCGACGATGTCCTCGATGACGAGGGCGCTCCGTCCGGCGGCAGATGTGTCGCCGACATGTTCGCCGATCACGAGGCCGAACGCCGCCGCTCCGCCTGACTAAGCGCCTGATTGCATTCTAGAATTCAAAGTGAACGCGGAACGCGTGGCGGTGGCCTGCGTCTTTCACAAAACTTTCATATTGGCGAAAGGGTTCATTGATCCTTCCGGGGCATCTTCCTGACCAAGAAGAACAAGGCACAGTGGAGATCAGCCAAATGAAGAGCGGGACTTCCCTGGCCGCTACCGTCGAGCCCGGCGTCCTGCGCCGCTATGCCAGCGACCAGATCGTCACGCTTGCCAAGCTCGTGGTCGAGAACGCCTTTCAGCCGATCGTCGAGGCCGGCACCGGCGCGGTGTTCGGTTACGAATCCCTGATGCGCGGCCAGGAGCGCATCGGCTTCGATACGCCGGTCGACATTCTCGATGAGGCCCATCAGGCCGGCCAGCTGCTGCAGCTCGAGCAGATGCTGGCGAGCCGCGCGCTCGCCAGATTCGCCACCCTGTCGAATTTCTCCAACTCGACGCTGTTCCTCAATCTCGACGTCAGGCTGATCCCGCATGGCGAACGCCTGGTCGAGAGCCTGCTGCAGCACCTGCGGAAGGCCAATATTCCGCCGTCCTCCGTCTGCTTCGAATTCTCCGAACGTTTCGACAATACCAGTGTGCCGGAATTTGCCGCCCTGGTTTCCAAGCTGCGCAAGGCCGGTTTCAAGCTGGCGATCGACGATTTCGGCGTCGGTCACGGCGAGATGAAGCTGCTTTGCGATTATGCCGTCGATTATCTGAAGATCGACCGCCATTTCGTCGCCGAGATCGACCGCAGCCCCCGCAAGCGCCATCTTTTGAAGAGCATCGTCAACATCGCCCATGTGCTCGGCACCCGCGTCATCGCCGAAGGCATCGAGACCGAGGCCGAATTCATCGCCTGCCGCGAATATGGCGTCGACCTCGTCCAAGGCTGGTTTATCTCCCGCCCGACGACGCATATGTCGGAGCTGGCGCCGTCCTTCCCGCATCTGCAGGAGCTCGGAAAAGCCAAGCGCGGCAGCCAGTCGCTCGACGAAATACTCATCCGCAAGCAGATCGAACTCCTGCCGACGGTTTACGAGAACGACAGCATCGACAGTGTCTTCGAACTCTTCCGCCGCAATCCGCGCCAGGCTTTCTTTCCCGTGCTCAACGCCAATAGCGAGCCGCGCGGCATCATCCACGAGCAGCACCTCAAGGAATATATCTACCAGCCCTTCGGCCGCGATCTCCTGAAGAACAAGATGTATGAGCGCAGCATCTCGCATTTCGTCGAAGTGGCCCCGATCGTCGGCCTCGACAGCGATGCCGAGCATTTGATGGCGATCTTTGCCAATATGGAAGGCAGCAACTGCCTGATCCTTACCGACAATATGCGCTATGCCGGCGTCGTCTCCGCTGCCTCGCTGATCAAGGTCATCAACGAGAAGCAGCTGAAGACAGCCCAGGACCAGAACCCGCTGACCGGCCTGCCGGGCAATCGCGCCATCCGCGATTTCATGCGCCAGTCCGGCCGCGACGGCGATGAGGTCCGCCATTTCTGCTACTGCGACTTCGACAATTTCAAGCCGTTCAACGATGCTTACGGCTTCCATCTCGGCGATCATGCGATCTCGCTGTTTGCCGCGCTGATGCGCCGCTATTTCTTCGCCGAACGCCACTTTCTCGGCCATGTCGGCGGCGACGATTTCTTCATCGGCGTCGTCGGCTGGACCAAGGAGGAACTGACCGAAATCCTCGACCGGCTGATCAGCGATTTCCACGACGACGTGCTCGATCTCTATTCCGACGAGCACCGCGCCGCCGGCCGCATCCTCGGCCACGACCGCAGCGGCGCCGAAGCGCTGTTTCCGCTGATGCGCTGCTCGATCGGCGTCATCGAACTGCCGGAAGGTCTCGTCATCGACGATATCAATCGCGTCAGCGCCGAGATCGCCGTCATCAAGTCGGCCGCCAAGGAGAGCGAAGAGGGCCTCGTCTTCTTGCCATCTCCTGCAGCACCGCGCGTCTTAGACGCGCAAAGGGTGGGCGAGGCGAATTGACGCCCTTGCCATATCATGCCTTCCCAAGCCCGCGGGGCTGACTTATTTCCTTGGCGCAGAGCATTTCCAGCAAAAGTGTGTAGCGGTTTTGCGTCCGGAATGCCCGATAGATGCGTCAGGGAGGGCCGCGCCATGTCACTGCCTCAGGAAATGTCATTGCCACAGGAAATGCGTTTCGTCGATCTGCCGTCCTTCGGCGGGCCGGAAGTGATGACGATCGGCAGGCGCCCGCTTCCGGTGCCGGGTGAGGGACAGGTGCTCGTCCGTGCCGAGGCAATCGGCGTCAACCGCCCCGATGTCGCCCAGCGCCAGGGCAGCTATCCCGCGCCTAGGGATGCGAGCCCGTTCCTCGGCCTGGAACTGTCGGGCGAAATCGTTGCGATTGGCCCTGGTGTCAGCGGCTACCGCGTTGGCGACAAGGTCTGCGGCCTCGCCAATGGCGGCGCCTACGCCGAATATTGCCTGCTGCCGGCCGGCCAGATCCTGCCGTTTCCGAAAGGTTATGACGCGGTGAAGGCCGCGGCCCTTCCCGAAACCTTCTTCACCGTCTGGGCCAATCTCTTCCAGATGGCCGGGCTGACCGAAGGCGAGATCGTGCTGATCCATGGCGGCTCCAGCGGCATCGGCACGACGGCGATCCAGCTCGCCCGCGCCTTCGGCGCCGAGGTCTATGCGACGGCCGGCTCAATCGAGAAATGCGCGGCCTGCAAAAGGCTCGGCGCCAAACGCGCGATCAATTACAAGAGCGAGGATTTCGCCGAAGTGATCAAGGCCGAAACCGGTCAGGGCGTCGATATCATCCTCGACATGATCGGCGCCGCTTATTTCGAGCGCAACCTCGCCTCACTTGCAAAAGACGGCTGCCTGTCGATCATCGCCTTCCTCGGTGGCGCCATCGCCGAAAAAGTCAATCTGTCGCCGATCATGGTCAAGCGCCTGACGGTCACCGGCTCCACCATGCGCCCGCGCACGGCCGAGGAAAAACGCGCGATCCGCGACGACCTGCTCTCCGAGGTCTGGCCGCTTTTGGAGGCCGGCACCGTCGCCCCCGTCATCCACAAGGTCTTTGCCTTTGAAGAGGTCGTCGCAGCCCATCGGCTGATGGAAGACGGCAGCCATGTCGGCAAGATCATGCTCAGCGTCGGCTAGAGCATGATGCCGAAAAGTGTGAGCGGTTTTCTCAAGACATCATGCTCTAACTCTTTAATTTAGAACAGGATTCAGATTTCAGGCCAACCGGGCCTAAAATCATCCTGTTCTAAGTGACAGTGACACGCCGATGGCAAGAACGCCTGGCAGCGCCATCAGCAGATAGAGCCAATAGGCTGCCGACAGCGCCCCGGATATGCCGCCCGGATCGACGAGGCCGGCGCCATTGGCAATGAGGCCGGCAAAGGCCGCACCAAAAGCGCCGCCGAGCGAACTCATCGTCGGGATCGCCGCCGACGCCTTGTCCTGTTCGCTGTCGGCGACGAGCGTCAGGACCATGGCGACGAGATGCGCCCAGCCGAGCCCGACGCCGAAGCCCATCATGAACATGCCGACTGCCGCCGGCACGATGAAGAGCATATGCGCTTGCGGATTGTCGCGCGCGAGAAAGACCGCCAGCGAAATGGTCGCCGCCGCCTCGATGAACGCGCCGGCAATGATCGCCGCCCGCGCGCGGCCGCCGCTCAGCGAGCCGCTGAGGAAGGCCGAAGATGTCCAGCCGAGGGCGACGAGCGCCACCAGATAACCGGAGACAAGCGGCGTCACCCCGTGCAGCACCTGCAGGAAATAGGGAATGAAGACGTCGCTGACGAGCACGACGGTCATGGCAAGCATCGTCAGGTAGACCCGCGCAATCGGCCTGGAAAGGCCGACCGCGCCGGAGGGAAGCAGCCGGTTCGGGCTTCGGCCTTCGATGAGGAGCATACCGATGACCGCAGCGATCGAAGCCGCGATCAAAGCGATTTTCGCGGCCGTTATCTCGATTGTCCCGGCGGTGCTGACCATCAGCACGGCGCCGAGCAGCAGCCCGATCTGGGTAACCGGCGTTTTCGTTTGGTCGCGGTCGTCTTCGACCTCGGGCAACAGCCGCGGCGCCAGAACCGCCATCACCAAGCCGAGCGGCACCAGCACGATGAAGGCGTAGCGCCAGTTGCTGCCGGCGGAGAAGAAGCCGCCAAGCGTCGGCCCGATAACGGTCGCCACACCCCAGATCGCCGCATAGAGCGTCGACGCCTTTGTCCATAGCGGCTCGGGATAGACGAAGCGGATGAAGGCATAACCAAGCGCGGCAAGCGCGCCGGTGCCGAGACCCTGCACCGCGCGTCCGATCAGCACCACCGCCATCGACGGTGCGGCTGCGGCAATCAGGCTGCCGAGGCCGAAGACCAGCGCGGCGATCACATAGATGGCGCGAAGCCCGATCCCCCGCGGCCGCATGGCGACGAAAATCGAGCCGAGCACGGCGGCGGCGACGAACAGGCTGGTGACCCAGGAAAACAGTGCGAGCCCGCCGATATCACGCACGATCGAAGGCGCGATGGTCGCCATGATGTAAGTCTCCACAGCGTAAAGCATGACGCCGCCGGCAAGCATCGACGTTGCCGGCAGGTGCTCGGGCAGAAACAGGCGGAAGAGGGAGCTGGTGGTGGGGATGGCTGCAGTCTGGTCGATATCGGACATGGGATGATCCCGAGATTTTTGCTGGCGAGGAATAATTTTCCAAGTTATAATTTGGAAAATTACACGCTGCCCGGATTAAAACAAGATGTCCCTTGGAAAAATATGCGCCAATCACCCGCCAACCGAATCCTGATCCTGATAAAGACCGATGGCCCGCAGCTTGGCGCCGCGATCGGCGATGCGCTCGGAATTTCGGGCGAGGCCGCCCGCCAGCAGCTCGCCAAGTTGGCGGAGCAGGGGCTGGTGGAGCCGGTTACCGTCGGCGCCACGGGCAGGGGCCGGCCGCGTCAGCTCTGGCATCTCACCGCCGCGGGCAACCGCCAATTCCCCGACGGCCATGCCGAACTGACGGCAAACCTGCTCGGCACGCTGGTCGAACAGCTTGGCCCGGCAGCCCTCGACACCGTCATCTCGGCTCGCGAGGCCGAGACGCTGCGGCGCTATCGGCAGGAGCTGGAAAGTGCCGGCGACCTTGCCGCGCGTGTCGAAGGCCTTGCCGCCATCCGCACCCGCGAGGGCTATATGGCCGATCACTGGCAGGAGGCGGACGGCTCCTTCATGCTGGTAGAAAACCACTGCCCGATCTGCGCGGCGGCCACCGCCTGCGCCGGCTTCTGCCGTTCCGAATTAGAAACCTTCCGCGCCGCCCTTGGCGCCGAGGTCGAGCGCAGCGAACATATCCTCGCCGGCGCGCGGCGCTGCGCCTATCGCATCACGCCGCGTTGAGGCGGAGCACATGCAGGCTGCTCGCGCTTCACGCCGGCTGCCGCGCCTGCCGCCTGGCGCTTTCGAGATAAAGCAAGACCCCGATCGACGCCACGCCTGCGGCCGCGCCGACGAAGGCGGTACCGGAATAGTCGCTCACCGATGTGCCGAAGGCGAAGAGCCCGGCGGCGATGCCGGTGCCGATGAAGGTGTTGAGCGAAATCAGCGAGGTTCCGAGCCCCGGCCGGTCTGCGATCAGGTCCTGCAGATAGGTGATCGGCACGCTGAGGATTGCCGCGGCCCCGCAGGCGTTGAGGAGAAGCAGCGCATAGATATGCCAGGGTGCCGAGGCAAATCCGAGCAGCAGCAGATAGGCACAGTAGATCAGCGCGCCGAGGGCGAGCACATGCACGGTGCGGAACCGCCGCTGCGCCATGCCCCACATCATCATGAACGGCATTTCGAGAAAGGCCGTCAGGCCGGCGATGAAGCCGACATCCACCACGCTTCCATTAGCCGCATGGGTGATGATCAGCGGCAGCAGCATGCTGTTTAACCGCTGCAGACCGAAGAGCAGCGCCATGACGATGACGCGCACCAGCACAGAGGGCATGAAGATCCGCTTCAGCGACGCCAGGAATCCGGGCTGATCGGGGGCGGGACCGGCCGTGCCGTTTCCGGGCGCGAAGAAGAAATACAGGCAGAAACACGTGCAGCTTGCCAGGGCGGCGATCCCGTAAGCCGGCGTCATCGACGGCGAATTGACGAGATAAAGGCCGATCATCCCCGGCGCCAGCGCCCACGAGCCGGAAAACAGCGCCCGCACCGTCGCGGTGATCCCCGCTGCCTGGCCGCGATCCATCTGGTTGGTCCTGGCGCGCAGGCTGGCAAACAGCAGCGAATAGGTGGAATTGCTCATCGGCACCAGCAACAGCGTCGAGACGACGAAGACGGCAGGGCTGTGAAAGATCGCGATCGACCCGAAGCCGAGCATGCCGGCGACCGAAAGCCCCAACACCAGCGGCCGCCGCTCTTTCAGCCTGTCCGACCAGATGCCGAGCGTCAGGCTGGTGGTGACGTTGACGATCGCCGAGAAGAAGATCAGCGCCGAATAGGTGCCGTTGCTCAAGTTGCTGAGGCCCAGTTCGTTGATCCCGATGATCGACTGATAGGGCGCGGTCGAAGCATAGGTGAAGGCGAGCGCCACAAGCGTCACGGCCGGAATGCGGATCCTTTTGTCGCGCAGGATTAGGGAAAAGCTGGATGACATGGGAGCGGTTCCTGATGCATCACCTTTAGCCACATCCGATACATCAGAGAAACGATAGTTTTCGATCGTTTCCGTCAATTCCTGTGATGATTGTTCGCTTCAGATTTGCGCCATCAAATTGGAAAGCCAGAAATCGATCTGGCCCAAGGGCAGAACGTTTCCGAGGAAACCGACCAGAACTGACGCAATCGATATTAAGGCCAACCCCAGAAGCGCTCCAAGGATGATTCCAGTGCTTGTCCTCGTGGGCCGGCGCGCCAGCCAGCACGCCAGGCAGAGAGAGGCGACCGTGAAAAATACCCACAATATCGACTCTGAAATGGATAGGTCGGATTGCAAAATAATTCCTTCGATGCGAACTGGGTTGCAAGATAGCGTGCCGATGCGCCTAACCTCAAGGTCTGCTTTTCACACCAGGCGGACAAAGCTGGCGCGCCCCGAGCAGCCTCATCAATAACGGCTCGATCCAGGCTCACGATCTGGGATGACGGAGGTTGAGGCTCGACCCGCGGTGGGCGCAATTATCCCCCTAAACCGCCCCAGCATTGCGGTTCTTGCTGCAGAAGCCCACCCCACACTCCGTCCTCCTCGGGCTTGACCCGAGGATCCAGGGCCCCGCCCGCGGCAGGTATGAATCCGAGACACAAGGCCGCCGCGGATGACGGAAGATATGGGCTCGCTTCGGCGTAAATGCCCGCCATGGTCTGGCCGGTTGACTCTGCCAATCTTCTACTCTTATTGCTCGCCGGGGTTGTTTATTGGATGGGGACGATGAAATTTCGCATTCTTGGCGCTGTCGCGCTTTCTTTCGCCGTTACAGGTTGCACGCACACTGCCCCTGACGGTAGGCCGCTCATTCAGCACTTCTTTCGGAATCTTGTGATGAACGGATGTGGTTTCCAGATGACATGGGAATCGGCGAGAGAAGCTACAGAGACTTTTAAGCCGGTCATACCGACCGACAGAGAGCGCATGACTGACCGAGGCCTTATGAGAGCTGCAATCGCGGTTTGTGGCAAGGTGAAACCCGGAAGTAAGAGCAAAGCCATCGAAGTCCAGGTTCCGGACAGTGGCGGTACCATGCGGAAAATTGTTGTTGAAAGAGAATAAGCGAGGACTGCTCCCCACGCTCCGTCCTCCTCGAGCTTGAGCCGAGGATCCATGCTGCCACCGCTGGTGGATGCGGTGTGGATGCTCCGCTCAAGGCCTGGATGGCGGAGGCTGCGCCAAATCCCGTTGGCTTTCGCGCCGCGACGCGTTATGCCTGCCGCACCCCGCCAGCATCCGGATGAGAGCTCATGACCAATCCCGTCACCGTCGAAGTTACCCGTGGCCTGCTCGTCGAAAGCCGCCATCGCGGTTCGGTGGCTGTCGTCGATGGTGACGGCAAGCTCGTCTTCTCGCTCGGCGACATCGATGCCGCCGTCTTCCCGCGTTCTGCCTGCAAGGCGATGCAGGCGCTGCCGCTGATCGAGAGCGGTGCGGCCGACGCCTATGGTTTCGGCGACAAGGAATTGGCGCTCGCCTGCGCCTCGCATAATGGCGAGGACGAGCATGTGGCGCTTGCCGCCTCCATGCTGTCGCGTGCCGGCCGCAATGCCGAGGCGCTGGAATGCGGCGCCCATTGGTCGATGAGCCAGAAGGTCCTGATCCACCAGGCCCGCGCGCTCGCTGCACCGACCGCGTTGCACAACAATTGCTCGGGAAAACACGCCGGCTTCATTTGCACCTGCTGCCATCAGCATATCGATCCGAAGGGTTATGTCGGCTATGAGCACCCGCTACAGGTGGAGATCCGCGCGGCGATGGAAAGCCTGACCGGCGCCGTGCTCGGGGCCGAGAGCTGCGGCACCGACGGCTGCTCGATCCCGACCTATGCCGTGCCGCTCAAAAGCCTTGCCCACGGCTTTGCCAAAATGGCGACCGGCGTCGGCCTGGAACCCTTGCGCGCCAAGGCGTCCCGCCGGCTGATCGAGGCCTGCATGGCCGAGCCCTTCTATGTCGCCGGCACCGGCCGCGCCTGCACGGAGCTGATGCAGATCGCCCCTGGCCGTATCTTCGTCAAGACAGGCGCCGAGGGCGTCTTCTGCGCCGCGATCCCGGAAAAGGGCATCGCCATCGCCCTGAAATGCGAGGATGGCGCCACCCGCGCCGCCGAAGCCATGGTGGCGGCGACACTTGCCCGTTTCTTCGAGACCGAAGACGAGGTGCATGCCGCCCTGACGGCCTTTGCCGCAACCTCGATGCGCAATTGGAACGGCATCCATGTCGGCGATGTCAGGGTTACGTCCGCCTTGACCGAATGACTATGCCACGGCGATCGTGCTGTTGAGATCGCGATAGGGTTTCAGCCGCTCGGCCGGCATTTCCGCCGGCACGATCAGTCCTGCCACCTCGGAAATTCCAAGCACCGGGCAGGGCGAGACGAGGTCGAACTTCTCCTCCGTCAGCAGCACATGGGTTTCGGCTGAGCAGCGGGCGATATGGCGTTTGATCGCCGCTTCCTCGAAATCGCCGGTGGAAAGCCCGTGCACGGGATGGGCGGCCGTCACGCCGAGGAAGAACAGGTCGGGGCGCAGCTGCGAGATCGCCGCCGCCGCCGCCGCGCCCGTCGCCACCATCGAATGCTTGTAGAGCCGCCCACCGGCAAGGATCACCTCCGCCGTTGGGTGGTGTTCCAGTTCGGCGGCGATCGTCGGGCTGTGGGTCGCAACCGTCAGCGGCATGTCGCGCGGCAGGTGCCGGGCGATCTCCTCCGTCGTCGTCCCGCCGTCGAGAAAGATCATCTGGCCGGGCTTGACCATCGCCGCCGCAGCAGCCCCCAGCCGCGCCTTGATCTCCGACAAAACGCTCCGCCGCGCGGTAAAATCGGGCAGCTCCGGCGCCAGCGGCATCGCGCCCCCATGCACGCGTTTCAACAGCCCCTCCGCCGCCATTTCGCGGAGGTCGCGCCGAATCGTGTCCTCCGAAAGCGAGAAATCCTCGGCGACGCGCTTGGCGATCACCTGGCCGTCACGGCGCAATATGTCGAGGATGAGGGTTTTGCGTTGGGACGTCAGCATCGGCTCTCTGCACGAAATTGAACACAATGACCCGATATTGCACGAATAGACTCGACATTCAAGGAATATCGTGCATTTTCACGAAATCCCGTGCATGAAGCCGGGAGTGCTCACGCAAAAGCGGAGCGATGGAGTGGATGATGTTGATATTGATTGCCGGGCCCTACAGGTCGGGAACGGGAGACGACCCGGAAAAGATGGCCGCCAACCTGAAGCGGCTGGAGGAACCCTCGCACGCACTGTTTGCTGCCGGCCATGTGCCGATGATCGGCGAATGGGTGGCCCTGCCGATCTGGCACGCCGCCGGCGGCAAGTCGGTCGGCGATGCGCTTTACGAAGAGATCTTCCACCCGGTCGCCGGCCGGCTGCTGCAGCTCTGCGAGGGCGTGCTGCGGCTGCCGGGCGACTCCAAGGGGGCCGATAACGACGTGCGCATCGCCAGGGAGCGCGGCATCCCGGTCTGGCACCGGCTGGAGGATGTGCCGGGCTGCGGCTGAGGGCGCGGCGAGTTTGTGCCATGCATTTGCCCCTCACCCTAGCCCTCTCCCCGTAAAAACGGGGAGAGGGGACGTGCCCTGCGAAAGGTCTGCGGGGGACCGAGAGGTCGCGGCGTGTTCCCTTCTCCCCGCGAGCGGGTAGAAGGTGGCGGAAGCCGGATGAGGGGCGCGCCACGGCACGCCGGTCATTGGCGACATGTCGCATCTTCCCCCGGTTCCGGCGCACGCATCCCTGCGCTATACCACCTCCCGAAAGGGAGACGAGAACCATGCTGACATTGTATTTCGCGCCGGGAACCTGCGCACTCGCAAGCCTGATTGCCCTGGAGGAATCCGGCCTCGCCTTCGAAACGAAGAAGATCAGCTTCGCCAATGGCGAGCAGCGCTCGCCGGACTATCTGAAGATCAATCCGAAGGGCCGGGTGCCGGCGCTGGTCACCGATCGAGGCGTGCTGACGGAAACGCCGGCGATCCTCGGCTTCATCGCCGAAAGCGCGCCGGCCGCCAAACTGGCGCCGCTCGGCGATGTCTTCGACATGGCGCGGCTGCAGTCCTTCAACAGCTATCTCTGCTCGACCGTGCATGTGAACCATGCCCATCGCCCGCGCGGCTCGCGCTGGGCCGACGATCAGGCGGCACTCGAGGCAATGAAGGCCAAGGTGCCTGAGAATATGGCCGGTTGTTTCACCCTGATCGAAGAGACGATGTTCAAAGGCCCGTGGGTGATGGGCGAGAGCTATTCGATCGCCGATCCCTATCTTTTCGTCATGACCGGCTGGCTGCCGTCCGACGGCGTCGATCCTGCCCGCTTCGTAGAGGTGAGCGACCATCACGCCCGCATGCTGCAGCGCCCGGCCGTCCAGCGGGCGCTGGCCTACGATCGCGGCTGATATCCGAAACGGGCAGCAAGCTTCCTCGGCGCCCGGAACAGCCAGGCGCCGATGAGCCGCAATCGCAATTGCTCGTCGCCGATCACGGCGGCGCGCACCGGCAGATGCGGCCAGCCGATATAATGCGCGGTCTGAAAATAGATGTCGGGCGCCATTTCGAGCAGATGATCTTTGTCGTCCAGACTTATCGAGATGACGATCGTCTCGGCGTCCTTCACCGCAACAAAGCTCTTTCCCGCGACCTTCAGCGCCGGGTTGCCATAAGAGGTGCTTTCCTCAACATCGAGCAAACCGGCTTCCGCAGCCAGCCTCTTGAGGCGCTCAAAAATCGCATCGACGTTGCCGGTCATTATCTCGCCTTGCCCTTGTATTGATCCGAAAGCTGAAACCGCGCCCCACCGCTTCGGACAGAAGCCGGCCCATCTCAGCCGGCCGATGCGGCGTTGAACACCGCCAGCTGGGCCGCGAAAGCACGCTGATAGGCCGGCCGGGCTTCGCCGCGGGCGACATAGGCGGCAAGGTTTGGATATTCCTCCAAGAGACCCGATGCTTGCGCCCTGAGCAACACCGTCACCATCAGCAGGTCGCCGGCGCTGAACGCGCCATCGAGCCAGTCGGCATCGCCAAGGCGAGCGGAAAGGCTGTCCAGCCGTGTGCGGATGCTGTCCCCAAGGGCGCGCAGGCGCTGCTCGTACCAGGGTTCGTCGCGCTCGAGGATGGTGGCGAGGCTGCGCTCGAAGATCGGTGGCTCTACCGTGTTGAGCGCGGCAAACATCCACGTGACAGCGCGCGCCCGGGCATTCGCATCCGCAGGCAGCAGGCCCGCATGGCGCTCGGCGATATGGAACACGATCGCGCCGGACTCGAACAGAGTAAGATCGCCTTCTTCATAGGTCGGAATCTGCCCGAAAGGATGAAGCGCCAGATGCGCGGGCTCCTTCATCGTCTTGAACGAAACGAGACGAACCTCGTAAGGCTGGCCCGCTTCTTCGAGCGCCCAGCGAACGCGCATGTCGCGCGCCAGGCCCCGGCCGCGATCGGGCGAGCGTTCAAAGGCGGTAATGGTAATCGTCATCGCTTCCTCCATATGATTATCCTTAGATCGATGCGATGTAAGGCGTTATGCAATGGCTTGAAGACGGCTGGCGAAACGAGTTTCCGACACCGATGCTCGCGATAATCCTCGCCGGCCTTGCGACGATCGCCAGATCCCGACCTATTTCCGCTCGACCGTCAGCACCATCGGCATCGCCCAATTGACCTCGGAAATCGGCCAGCGGAGCAGGCTTACTTTGTTGCCGTCCGCCTGAGACTCCCACCTTGCGTAGAATTTTTGCCGATAGCCATTCAGCCGAACGCTCCGGCAGGCGACGGGACCGCCGTCAAGATTGAGCGCGACCTTGAGATTGAGCGGCGAGGTCTTGAGAAACTCCGCAAGCCGGTCGAGGGAAAAGAACGCTTCCTTTGTCGTCCCGATGACGACACGCCCCAAATCGTCTTTGGCGACAAACGTACGGTTGGCGAGCCAACGGCTTTTCACATTCACATGCGTCTGCCCGTCATCGCCGATCAGCAGCGGATAGGAGACCATGGCGTTCGACGCGCCGGCAAAGGCTGTCTGCCAATCTTGATGCGTCAGGTCGCGGATATCGGCAGTGTCTTTGCCGGCAGTGAAGGCGCCGGCCCTCGCATCATATTGCTGAGGACCCATCGCAATGCCTTCGCTGATGAAAGGCGTATCGGGCCTGCCATGTTTGTTGAAATAGCTGCCGTTCACTATGAGCACGGCGTTCGGCAAAGCCTTTTCCCATTCGTCGATGCCGGCATCGCCCGCAGCCGCATTATGCGTGACGAATCGAAAGCGGGCCGGGTCAACTCTGCTGAAAAAGATCCGGTCGACTTCGCGGCCATCGGCAAGAACCGGCAGTTCCGCCACCTCGAAGCCCGTCTCCGGCTCCTGCCAGACCAGCGGCCCGGGCAGAACCGCCGGGATCACCGGGCTCAACGCCAAACGCATGGAGGCGGAAAGGCGCTCGTCGTCAGGTTTCATGTCGATCCAATAGGTTCCACCGCGCCGCAAGACGGTGTTGAAACCGTAAGCACCCGCGACCTGCCAGAGCCAGCCGGCGCCGACGACAATGGCGACCGTGAAAATTGCGAGGAGTCCGAACAGGATTTTTCGAATTGCTGGCACTGAAAATCTCTTTGCTGAAACAGATAGGGCTTCGCGGCGCCGGGTTGGCGTGGCGTCGCGCGAATGCAACCGCCAAGTAAGGTTTTTCTACGGTGGACGTGTTGCCCGCTCTGTCGAAATAGCCCTTCAGCCTGCTGGGGCCGGTCCTCCGTAACGGCTGGACAAAGAAGCCGGTGGGCTTCAATATCAATCCGCATCCGCTCATTCCGGGATCGGGCCGGAAGAGGAGAACGCCTTTGTTTGCCGTCGCAAAATATTCAGAACGCACCGGCCGAGGCGGAAGGACGAGACGCGGCTCGAATTCAATCGAGGGCTAGTCTTGCTGCTCGGCCATGACGCGCCAAAGCTGGCGCATGTCCAATGTCGAGAAGAACATGATCATCGAATTGACTGTTAATGATTTCGCCGCGTTGCTGAACGGCGCCGCGCCCTCAGATACGCGCCTGGTTTCCGATAGCGCCATCGCGCCGCCTGAGGTGCTGGAGATGCTGGCGCGGATCGCCGCGGAGATTGGCGCCGATTTTACGCCGTCGGCCTGGTTGATTGTCGAGGATGGCGAGATCGTCGGGCTGTGCTCCCTCATTCGTGCGCCTGAGAACGGCGAAATCCACATCGGCTACGGGATTGCACCGAGCCGCGAGCGGCGTGGCTACGTCACGCGCGCAATCGGCGAACTGCTCGAATGGGCGCGGAGGGACCCACGCGTGACGCTCGTTTCCGCCGATACGGGCGTGGAAAACATCGCCTCACAACGTGTCCTCGAACGCAATGGCTTTATCCGCATCGGCGAGCGCATCGATCCGGAAGACGGTCGCGTGATTTGCTGGCAGGCATCGGTGGATTGAGGCAGGTCGCTCGGAACAAAGCGCGTCGCGTCACGCGAGTGATGCGGCGCGTTTTAGGGCCGGCTGAAACGGGCGCGCAGCGTCACGCGCATTTTGCAAACGTCGGTTTGGCCTCGGCGGCAAGACCGGTCTCTGTTCCGAGCGGCAGATCGGCAATTTCCCGCATCGACATGCGCTCGACCTCGGGATGCCGCAGCGGATCGTTCTTCCAGGCTGAGGGAGCGTCTGCGCCGCTGAGGGCTAGGGCGGGCCTCAAGAAAAACTTAAGCAACGACATGGCATGCCTCGCTTTCTCCAATCGGCGGGGATGATCGCCGCAGGCTGCAATATCTGCTCCCTCAAGCGGATTTTCAATTGAGATTAATGCGGTGCTGCTATAGAAAAACTATATGAAAAATCTGAACACTGTGCATCTCAACGGCCTCAGGGCGCTGGAGGCCGTCGGTCGGCTCGGCTCGCTGCAGGCAGCCGCCGATGAGCTCGGCGTCTCGGTCGGCGCCGTCAGCCAGCAGGTGATCAAGGCGGAGGCGCAGCTTGGCCTGATGATCTTCGAGCGCACCGCCCGGGGAATGATGACAACGGAAGCCGCCCGGCCGGTGCTGCTGGCGCTCGACGAAGGTTTTGCCCGCCTTTCGGCCGCCGTCTCGATAGCAAGCCGCAAGGACGATACGATCCTGACGATCTCGGTGGCGCCGGTTTTTGCTGCCCGCTGGCTCGTCTGCCGGCTCGATCGCTTCGCCGAGCGCCACCCCGATAACAAGCTGCGGCTCGATGCAACCACCAATCTCGTCAGCCCCGCCCTCTGCGACGTCGATGTCGGCATCCGTGTCGGCGCCGGCAAATGGCCTGACGTGAAGGCCGAACTGCTCTTGGAGCAGGAGGTTTTTCCCGTCTGCTCGCCGGAGATGGCGGCGAAATTGAAGGAGCCCGCCGATATCCTGGCGCTGCCTGCCGTCGTCGACGGCCGCGCCATGTTCTCCTGGGATGTCTGGATGCGTGAGGCGGGACTGTCAGGCGCCACACCGGCGACCCGCCACGTCTTCAACGATGCCTCGCTTTGCCTCGATGCGGCGATCGCCGGGCAGGGCGTCATGCTTGCCTGGCAGACCCTTGCGGCATTTGCGCTTGCCGAAGGCCGGCTGGTCGCCCCCTTCGGCATTCGCGCGCGCACCGGCTTCGGCCACTACTTCGTCACCGCCGAAGGCACGCGCGAGCCGAAGAAGGTCAGGGACTTCAAGGCCTGGATCCGCGAGGAAATGGCCGGCACGCTTGCCTTGTTCCGCTAAAGCATGTTGCGCAAAAGTGTGCCGCGGTTTTGCCAGGCAAAGCGCTAAGCGCTTTTGCCTCAAACGACATGCGGAAAAACAATGAGCTAAAGCGCGACGAGCGATCTGAAAGATCGCGACGCGCTTTAGTTCAGACCTCGATCGGTTCCCTGCCGCGCGTCTCCTGCATGCTTTTGTAGGCCGGGCGCGACTGGCAGCGCTCGAGCCAGGCCTTGATGTTCGGATGCGCCTGGAAAAGCGCCTCCTCGCTCTGGGCGTAGCGCAGCACCTCGGCAATGTTGAGATCGGCGACGGTGAAGCGGTCGCCGACGATCCATTGCCGGCCGGCAAGCTGGCCCTCAAGCGCAGCAAGCGGCCTGCGCAAGGCATGACAGGATGCGGCGATCGTTTCCTTGCCCTCCTGGCTGTTCTCGAGGCCGTTGTCATAGGTCAGCACGATCCTTACCGAATGCGGCTCGATCTGCGAAGCAGCCCAGACGGTCCACATCGTTAGCAATCCGTCTTCTTCGACGGTTTGCCCCGCAAGCGGTCCGCCATGTTTGCGGGCGAGGTAGAGATTGATCGCCAGAGACTCGTGCATGACGAAATCGCCGTCCTTGATGCTGGGGATCTGGGCCATCGGATTGATGTCAGCAAAGTCCGGCGAGTGCGTGTTGAGCGGCGCTTCTGTTGCCAGCGGGTCTGCGAGCCGCCTTGCCTGTAGCACTGGCACCGAACGAAATTCGAGCCCGAGTTCCTCAGCCATCCAGTAGACGCGCGACGCCCGCGATCGATAGACTCCGTAGATTGTCAGCATGATCTTGCCCCTCGATGTAATTGTCCGGGAGCGTAGAGGCCGCAGCGGCTGTGGAAAAGTCCTTGCCGCTGATGGGATGATGAAAGCTTTTGATGTGCTTCAGGAGACGCGGTTTCGCTCGACAGTCAGCTGTTTGTAAGGCGCGCCGCCCGCCATCTCGTCCGACACTTTCTTCTCCCATTGGAAGCCTAAAACCGCGCCTTCGGCGGTCTCCTGGAAGACATTGTCGGTGATGACGGCGGTGCCGGCGCCGTCGGCGACCGAGACGGCGCATCCCACGGGCGCTTGGCGCACCACATTGCCGCTGACGACGACATTGCGGAGATAGGGACCCCAGCCGATCTGCATGCCCCAGCGCGGCGCCCCCTCGATCACATTGCCCGAAATCAGCGTGTCGGCCTCTGCCGCAATGCCGATGCCGAAGCCGACCTCGTGCTTGTATGGACCTTTCAGAGTGAGGTTGCGCACGACATTGCCGGTGACGGTCGCCAGCCTGCCGCCTTCGTCGAAATTGGCGATCGAAATGCCGTTCGCCGCCCCGTCGATCATGTTGGCGGAAACGACGGCGCCCTCGAAGGCGAATTCGACGTAGATCGCCGTCTCGCCGGAGCGCCGGCACTGATTGTTGCTGATCTGGATGTCGGAGGCCGAATTGGCGCGGATGGCCGTGAAGGCGCAGGCGGAAATATGATTGTTCACCACCATCACGCCATCGGCGCGGAAGATGTTGATGCCATTGCCGTTCTGGCCGGTGCCGCCGTCATTGGCGCGGATGTTGGAGATGCGGTTGCCGGAAACCACCGTGCCGTCCTCCGCCTTGTTCCAGCGATGCACCAGAATGCCGCCATTGCCGCAATCGACGACCGTATTTCCGGTGACCGAAAGGTTGGCGGAATCGACCGCATAAAGCCCGGCCTGGGCCGCACCCGAAATACGGCTGCGCTCGATCCGCCCGCCGCAGCGCTCCAGCTGCAACCCGTGTTTGCTACTGCCGCCGATCTCGCAATTGTCGATCAGCACCTCTTCGACGCCGGTAAATTGGACGAGCCCGCCGGCAGAGTCGCCGAGCCAGCGGTTGCCGCCGTCGATAACGAGGTTGGAAAGCTCGATGCGGCGCACATTTGCCGCCGCCAACAGGTGACCCTCGCCGGTATAGACGATCCGCGAGGCGCCGGGCACGCCTGTTATGCGGGTATTGTCGGGCAGGTTGAGATTGGAGACTCGATAAGTGCCGGGCGGCAGGAAGATCGGCACGTTCTCGCGCGCCGCCTGTTCGATCATCTGCTGCAGGTTGCGGGTCTTGCGGTCGCCGCTTTCGGGAATGGCGCGATATTCCACCGCGTCGATCGCGCCGCGCAGATCGGGTTGTACGGCAGCCGAAAGTGGTGCGGCAAGCACGCGCGGAACTGAACCTCCCGCAACCGCTGCGGCGGCGAGAAAGAAAAGCATGTCGCGGCGTGAAGGCATTCCGGATTCTTTCATCATAACGCGCCCGTAGCACGAAACATGCCAGAGGCGCCTGTCTCTTTCTGGCACAGGCGGCCGGAATTGCGGTTGTTGGCCTGGACAAGGGCAGGATATCGCCGCCGATCTTGTCGTCTTGTTCACTCTTTCATTTAAGCAAGCCGAAGGAAATGGGGACTACTTTGAAGGGAATATTGCGGGGTGACTATGCGGGATGGGGCCTTCGGCCTCCGAGGAGAATGACGGCATGCACGAACCGAGTGCCAGGCGATGGGAAACCACTGATGCCCTGTCGGCCGAAACGCGGCGCATCGTCGCCGCGACGGAGGCGATGATGGCCTCGACCGCCCATCATCTCTCCGATGGCATCGAGAACCTTCGCCTGAAGGCGATCGTCCACGAACTTCCGGATTTCCTCTACGTCAAGGATCGTGACAGCCGCTTCGTCTTCGCCAACGCCGTCACCGCCAGCAGCCTCGGCCTGGAGAGCTCTGACCTGCTTACCGGCAAACGTGATTTCGACCTGTTCGATTTCGAGACGGCGCGCCACCATTTCGATATCGAACAACAGATCATGGCGACGGGGCAAGCCTGCATCGACATGGAGGAAAGCTACGTCCTGCCAGGCGGCAAAAGGCCGATATGCCGGCTGACCTCGAAGATACCGCTGCGCAATGATCGCGGCGAGATCATCGGCCTGATTGGCGTTTCCCGTGATATCACCGAACGCAAGCGCCAGGAGGATCTCCATCGCGAGCAGGCGAACCTGCTCGAAATGATCGCCCGCAACGAGCCGCTGCCGATGATCCTCGAGGCGCTGGTACTGATGATCGAAGCGCAGCTGACCGGCATCGACGGCTCGGTGCTGCTGCTGAACGGCGAGGGCACCAGGCTATATCACGGCGCCGCCCCCAATTTGCCCGGCGGCTACAGCCGCCTGATCGACGGCATCACCATCGGTCCCAAGGTCGGCTCTTGCGGCACCGCCGCTTGGCGTGGCCAGACGGTGATCGTCGAGGACGTGATGAGCGATCCGCTGTGGGAGGATTTTCGCGCGCTGGTCGCTCCCTTCGGCTTCCGCTCCTGCTGGTCGACGCCGATCGCGACCTCGCAGAATAATGTGCTCGGCACCTTCGCCCTTTATTCCAGGGAAGTCCGCCGTCCCAACGAGCATGAAATGAAGCTGGTGGCGCTCGCCACGCACATTGCCGGCATCGCCATCGAGCGCAAGCGTGTCGACGATCGCATCCATTTCATGGCCCATCATGACGATCTCACCGGCCTGCCGAACCGGGCCTTCCTGAAGGAACGGCTGGCCAATATCCTCGACCAGGCCCGGCGCCATACCCGCAAGGTGACCGTCGCCTACATCGATCTCGATAATTTCAAGGACATCAACGACGGCCGCGGCCACGCCGCCGGTGACGAAGTGCTGAAGGAAACCGCCGCCCGCATGGCCAACAGCATCCGGGCCTCGGATATGGTGGTACGTCTCGGCGGCGACGAATTCCTCGTCGTGCTCGTTCATCAATCGAGCCACGATGCCGGCATCACGCGCCGCCTCCGCGAACTGCAGAAGGCGATCAACCGGCCGATCCCCAGCGACGGCGGCGAGATCACCGTCACCTCGAGCATCGGCGTTGCCGCCTTTCCCTTCGACGGCGCGACCTCGGAAGAGCTTCTCGCCAATGCCGACCGTGCCATGTATCGCGCCAAGGAGCTCGGCCGCAACACCTTGCAGCACCACGATGGCGGCGGCACGCCGGTTGGCATGCCGCTCGGCGAGCAGGAGGAGCTGCACCAGGCGATCACCGGCGACCAGCTGTTCCTGCAATATCAGCCGCAGGTCGATGTCGCCACCGGTCGCATCACCGGCATCGAGGCGTTGGTGCGCTGGAACCATCCGGCCAAGGGCAGGGTGCCGCCGGTCAATTTCATCCCGCTCGCCGAAGAGACCGGCCTCATCGTTCCCCTCGGCCTCTGGGTGTTGAACGAGGCCTGCCGCCAGGCGCGCCAATGGCAGGATATGGGCCTGACGCCGCTGACCATTGCCGTCAACGTTTCGGCCAAGCAGTTCGCCGATCCGGATTTTGCAAGCCACGTCGCCGAAGCGTTGGAGCGCCACCGCCTGCAAGCGCGCTGGCTGGAGCTGGAGGTCACCGAAAGCGTGGTGATGCAGGATGCCGAACGCGCGCTCGCCATGATGGAATCGCTGCGGGCACTGGGTGTGCGCCTGTCGATCGACGATTTCGGCTCCGGCTATTCCAGCCTGGCGGCGCTAAAGACCTTCCCCTTCGACCGCCTGAAGATGGACCGTTCGCTGGTCGAGGCACTGCCGGGCGACAAGACCGCCGTCGCCATCGCCTCGGCGGTGATTTCGCTGGCGCAGACGCTGAAGCTTTCGGTTCTCGCCGAGGGCGTCGAAACCGACGCCCAGATGGATTTCCTGCGCCACGCGCATTGCGAAGAGGCGCAAGGCTATCGTTTCTCCAAGCCGGTCTCTCCGGAGGAAATCCCCGGATTGCTGCAGGCGCAGGCTCTCTAAAGTTCCTCCGTCGGCACCTTAAATTCGAATGAGATTGAGACGCAGAGCGCTGACGACCGCCTGCGTTCTCGTCGCACATCCGAGCTTCTTGATCACACTGCCGATGTGGTGGTTGACCGCATTTTCCGAGAGATCGAGAAGCTTTGCGATTTCAACGCTCTTCCTTCCACCCGCCGTCAGCCTCAGGCAGTCCAGCTCGCTCGGCGTAAACGCAATCGGCTTGTGTTTCTCGTTCAATGTCAGCTGTGAGAGCCGATCGTAGATCAACGTGGCGATAAACAGGATCTTCGCCATTTCGATCATGCTGAAATTCCGGGACCCCGAAATAGACATCGCACCGCGTCCACCCGCGGCATCGTGGACAGGAAAATAGGCTCCCCTTTCCATGCCGTAACGGTGAAACAACTCGATGACCGTGGACTTTTTGCCTTCCCCGCGGTCGGTATTGATCGCTGCGACATCATAGTTGAAGGGGCTGGTCGATCTCAGCATCCTGCGGATGACGGGGCTGTCGACCATCAGGTTGTGGGCGTCATAAAAATCGACCATCTCCGCCGGCCAATTGGTGATGATCTTTGTCGCGCCTATCTCGACGAAGTCGACGGTGGGGAGCGTCATGATCAGAAAAGCGGTCATTCCCAGACCCAGAGTGAGACCCTTCACGTATTTGAAGACTTCGTAATGCGTGTTGAAGCCCGCGGCGGTTTCCTCAATTCGATTGAACTCGGTCTCGAGCTCCATGTCTTTCTCCGATCACCACGTAACGTCCGGCGGCTTGGTGGGTGATGTCCGAATCCGCTCGTGCCGATCGACGATTTTACACGCTCGAAGTGCGGTGCAACATGTCGCTACAGAGGAAGTTGGAAGGTCAACAAGCCGTCGGGAACACGAAAATAAGAACGATTGATGCTTAACAAACAGTAAACACGCCTTCTGGTTTTTGGGCGCTGGCTGCGGAAGAATTCCATTTCGATTGAGAAGATCCGCGACGGGAGCATTCGCGTCAGCGCCGGAGATTTGCCAGCGCCGCGAAATAACAAATTGGTTTTGTTCAATTATTCTGTGTGGACGTCCAGACGCTATCGGCCCCTGGTACCGTACCGTCCGGTTAATGGATACTTAAAGAATTTAGCGGATTTTATTTTCGGGTGCTCGTCCAGCAAAGCCCGTAGTGGGTCGCAGCAATCGATCGCGTGGATCTGAGTTAGGGGAACAGGATGAAAAAAATAGCATTGGGCTTCGGATCTGACGCAAAGGCCGTACTGGCTGCGATGAGCAGGTCACAGGCGATCATCGAGTTCGACCTTACCGGCAAGATCTTGACGGCCAATGCCAATTTCTGTGCCGCGCTCGGCTACCAGCTGTCCGAGATTGTCGGCCAGCACCACCGGATGTTCGTCGAGCCGGCAGAAGCTGCTTCAGCCGATTATCGCGAATTCTGGGCGAGGCTCGGCCGAGGCGAGTTCGATCAGCGTCAGTACAAGCGCATCGGCAAGGGTGGCAAGGAAGTCTGGATCGAAGCCTCCTATAACCCCGTCTTTAGTGGTGGAAGACCGTACAAAGTGGTGAAGTTCGCCACCGATATCACCAGACAGAAGCTGCGAAGCGCTGAAGATGCCGGCAAGCTGAGCGCACTGTCGCGCGCCCAGGCCGTTATCGAGTTCACCCCCAAAGGCGAGATCCTGACCGCGAATGAAAATTTCCTGTCGGCACTTGGCTATCAGTTGGCGGAAATCCAGGGCCGCCATCATTCGATGTTCTGCGACAGCGCTTACGCAAACAGCGACGACTACCGACGGTTCTGGGAGCGTCTGTCAGCCGGGGAGTTCGCGGCTGACGAATTTCTTCGTATCGGAAAGGGCGGAAAAAAGATCTACATCCAGGCCTCTTACAATCCGATCTTCGATATGAACGGCAAGGTGTTCAAGGTCGTCAAATTCGCGACCGACGTCACAGCCCGCGTCAGCAATGTCGATCAGCTCGCGGCATCCCTGATGGCCTTGTCCGGCGGGGATCTCACCCAGGAAGTTCCGACACCGTTCATTCCGACTCTGGAAAAACTCCGGACCGACTTCAACGCCGCCGTCAGCAAGCTGCGCACGGCGATGCAGGTGGTTGCCTCGAACGCGACCGGCATCGCCGCCGGAGCCCAGCAGGTTCGCTCCGCCTCGGACGATTTGTCGAAGCGCACCGAGCAGCAGGCGGCCTCCGTCGAAGAAACAGCAGCCGCCCTTGAAGAGATCACCACAACGGTCTCCGATTCCAGCAACCGCGCCCAGGAGGCAGGCCAACTGGTGCGACGGACCCGTGAAAATGCCGAACGCTCGGGGGCGGTGGTGCGCAGCGCGGTCGATGCCATGGGCAAGATTGAGACCTCGTCGGCGGAAATCAGCAATATCATCGGCGTGATCGACGAAATCGCGTTTCAGACCAACCTGTTGGCCCTCAACGCAGGCGTCGAGGCGGCACGCGCCGGCGACGCCGGCAAAGGTTTTGCGGTTGTGGCGCAAGAAGTCAGGGAACTTGCTCAGAGATCGGCCAAAGCGGCGAAGGAGATCAAGGAGCTCATCAGCGCCTCGAACGAGCATGTAAAGAGCGGCGTGACGCTCGTTGGCGAAACCGGCAGGGCCCTGGAAGAGATCGTCGCCCAGGTTCAGCAGGTCAACGGAAATGTTCTTGCGATCGTCGAAAGTTCCAAGGAGCAGGCGACGGGATTGAAGGAAATCAACACCGCGGTCAACACCATGGACCAGGGAACCCAGCAGAATGCAGCCATGGTCGAGGAATCGACGGCTGCTGCCCATAGCCTTGCCAAGGAGGCCGCCGCATTATTCCAGCTGCTGGGGCAGTTCAATATCGGCAGCTTGGGCACGCGGCAATCGCGTCCCGCCGCCGCAACCGCCTCTTCCAGGCCGGTCACATCGGCACCGCGGGCAATGGCTGCGAAGGTAAGTGCGGCCTTCCATGGCAATGCCGCAGTTGCCGGCGGCGATTGGGAGGAGTTCTAAGCCGACCGCGGCGATGCCCCTCATTTCGCGAGCCGCCCGATCGCCTCGATCTCGTTCGTCCATATGCCCGCCGCATAGTTTGGCGGCAGTCGCGCCAGTAGCGCGGGATCGTCGATGCCGGTGGAAAAATCACCGCCGCGATAGGGGCCGAGCACGAAGACCTCGGTTCCGGCGTCCTGCATCCGGTTGAGAAAACGGTCCGGCCAGCCCCAGAGCCATGGCGCAATATTGATCGGCACCAGCATCATGGCGTGTTTGCAGGCATCCGGTAGCACGCCGATCCAGCCATAGCCGATGTAGCCGAAAAGGCAGCCGTTCAGGCTCTTGCGCGAAGCGGTCTTGAGTTCGGGCACCTGCCGGCGCAGGACATCGATCGGCTCGTCGCCGCCATAGACGATGATGTCAGCCCGCCGTTCGGCCGAAAGCCGGTTGAGCACTGCGGCGAGCTTTTCGCCCTCGGAAGGGTCGCGGCTCTTGACGTTGATCAGGAAGCGCCGATCCGGAAAGGTTGATAGCGCCTCGGCAAGCGTCGGCATCATGCCGATGCCGCGGCCGCGAAAGGGAAAGCTCTTGCCGCCATCGGCGGTATAGCCGTAGCCGATGTCGAGCTTTCGCAACTCCGCCATCGAATGCTCGCGGGTGACGCCGTGCCCGTCGGTGCGGCAGTCGAGCGTCCAGTCGTGAAAGACGGCGAATGCGCCGTCCGTGGTCGGATGCACGTCGATCTCGACGATATCGGCGCCGGCTGCAAAGCCTGCCTCCATCGAGCGGATGGTATTCTCGAGATAATCATGTTTCGGCGCCAGCATGCGGCTCGCCGTGCAGGTGTCGTTCTTCAGATCGGTCTCGTTGAAGCGCTGGGCGATGCCGCGATGGGCGAGCAGGACCGGCCTTCCCGACCGATGCTCGGCAAGCAGGCTGGTATTGTTGAGATAGATGCCGGCCGCGGCAAGTGCGACCGCGCCCACGCAATAGAAAAGCTTCCTGCCCATCATGCTCCCCCTGATTGCATCGAAGGAGACAACAGCTAGAAAGCGATTCTGGTTGTTCTTGGACTGTTTTCCGGCTTTTCTATGCCGGCAGTTCATACCCCGGAGAGGATCGGTATCGCCATGGAACAACAGGACGACGAGCTCATCCGTTTTGCAGAACACGGCGCGGCCGCCTTGCCGCCGGCGTCTGTCGAAGGTCATGTAGGGCGCGATGGCGCCCGCATCTGGTATGCGAGCTACGGGACCGGCCCTGCCGTCATCCTGCTGCATGGCGGCCTCGGCCATAGCGGCAACTGGGGCTATCAGCTGCCGGCGCTGCTCGACAGCGGGCGCCGCGTTGTGCTGATCGACAGCCGCGGCCATGGCCGCAGCACCCGAGATGCCCGTCCCTACACCTATGAACTGATGGCGTCAGACGTGCTTGCGGTTATGGACGACCTGCGTCTGGAAAAGGCAGCATTCATCGGTTGGAGCGACGGCGCCTGCATCGCGCTGATCCTCGCCGCGACGGCGCCGTCGCGGGTCGACGGCGTCTTCTTCTTCGCCTGCAACATGGATCCGAGCGGCACGCTGGAATTCGTTCCGACCCCGGTCATCGACCGCTGTTTCAGCCGCCATGCCCGCGACTATGCGGCCTTGTCCGCCACGCCGGATGATTTCAATTGCTTCGTCGAGGCGGTTAGCTTGATGATGCGCACGGAGCCGAACTATCAGGCTGCTGACCTCAACCTGATCCGCGTGCCGGTCGCAATCGTGCTCGGTGAGCACGACGAATTCATCAAGCCCGAGCATGGCGAACATCTTGCCCGCAGCATTCCGGACGCTGAGATGATTTATCTTGAACGCGTCAGCCATTTCGCGCCGCTGCAACGGCCGGCGGAGTTCAATGCGGCGGTACTGACCTTTCTCGACAGGCTCCCATGATGATCGCTGCCTCTGGCCTCGCGTGCATTTGCCGCTATCTCTTGCTTCATGAGACCTGATGCGCTGCTCTATCCCGCCCCGGAAGGGCTCTATTGCCCCGAAGGCGGCTTCTATGTCGATCCTGTGCGGCCGGTAGAGCGTGCGCTCGTCACCCACGGCCATTCCGATCACGCCCGGCCGGGCCATGTGAACGTGCTTGCCACCGGCCAGACGCTCGACATCATGCGCCTGCGTTACGGCGAGGGCTTCTGCGCCAGCGAGCAGGCTGCCGCCTTCGGCGAGGAACTGCTCGTCAACGGCGTCAAGGTGAGCTTTCATCCGGCCGGCCACGTGCTCGGCTCGGCGCAGATCGCCATCGAGAAAAACGGCACCCGCATCGTCGTCTCCGGCGATTACAAACGCCGCCCGGATCCGACCTGCGCCGCCTATGTGCCGGTTCCCTGCGATGTCTTCATCACCGAGGCGACCTTCGGCCTGCCGGTCTTCCATCATCCCGATCCGATGGATGAGATCGGCAAGCTGCTCGCCTCGCTCCGGCAATTTCCCGAGCGCACCCATCTCGTCGGCGCCTATGCGCTGGGAAAGGCCCAGCGCGTCATAAGGCTGCTGCGCGATGCCGGTTACAGCGAGCCGATCTATATCCACGGCGCCATGGAAAAGCTCTGCGACTACTATGTCGGCGAGGGCATCGATCTTGGCGAGCTGCTGCCGGCCACGATCGAAAGCCGCGACAAATCCGCCTTCAAGGGCGCGGTCGTCATCGGCCCGTCCTCGGCCTTTGCCGACCGCTGGGCCCGGCGCTTCAACGAGCCGCTGCCGGCTTTTGCCTCCGGCTGGATGATGGTGCGCCAGCGCGCCAAACAGCACGGCGTCGAACTGCCGCTCGTCATCTCCGATCATTGCGACTGGCCGGAACTGACGGAAACCATCCGCGAACTGCACCCGGCCGAAGTCTGGGTGACCCATGGCCGGGAGGAGGCCCTGGTGCGCTGGTGCCAGCTCCAGGGCATCAAGGCGAAGCCGTTGCATCTGGTGGGTTACGAGGATGAGGCGGATTGAGATGACCTATGTGCTGGATCAAAACCCCTCCCCAACCCCTCCCCACAAGGGGGAGGGGCTACCGTGGCGTGCCCGCCGCATTTTACCTCAGACAGCCCAGCATGCAGCCGCGTTGCTTTGGGCCGAGGCAGCGCCACGAGTTAGTCCCTCCCCCTTGTGGGGAGGGGTTGGGGAGGGGTCTTCTTCCCAAACGCGGAGGCCGATATGAAAGCCTTCGCCGACCTCCTCGACCGCCTCGTCCTCACGCCCAGCCGCAACGGCAAGCTGAAGCTGCTCACCGACTATTTCCGCGACACGCCGGACCCTGACCGCGGCTACGGCCTTGCCGCCATCGCCGGCACGCTGGAGGTGCGCAACGTCAAGCCCGCCATGCTGCGCGAACTGGTGCTGGAGCGCATGGACGAGGTGTTGTTCCGTTATTCCTACGACTATGTCGGCGATCTCGCTGAAACCATCTCGCTCGTCTGGGACAATGAGCGGGATATCGACCGCTCGGCCCTTTCCCAGCCGCGTCTCGGCGCTGTTGTCACCGACATGAATGCGCTTGGCCGCACGGAGGTGCGCGGTTTCGTCCGTGATCTGCTCGACCGGCTGGATTCCTCCGGTCGGTTCGCTTTCATCAAGCTGGCGACCGGCGCCATGCGCATCGGCGTTTCCGCCCGTCTTGCCAAGCAGGCGCTGGCCGATCTCGGCGATAAGGACGTCACCGAAATCGAAACCCTCTGGCACGGCCTGCAGCCGCCCTACGAGACATTGTTCGAATGGCTGGCGGGCGGCGGCGAAAAACCGGTGCTGGCGACACCGGCGATCTTCCATTCGGTCATGCTCGCCAATGCGGTGGAGGAGGGGGACCTTAGCGGTCTCGATCCGGCCAGTTACGCCGCTGAATGGAAATGGGACGGTATCCGTGTCCAGCTTTCCCGGTCCGGCGATCGGCGCAAGATCTATTCCCGCTCCGGCGACGACATCTCGGGCGCCTTTCCCGATATTCTCGACGCCATCAGTTTTTCCGGCGTCGTCGACGGCGAGCTGCTGGTCGGCGGCACCGCCCGCTCCAACAGCCCGACCCGCACCTTCTCCGACCTGCAGCAGCGCCTCAATCGCAAGACGGTGACGGCAAAGATGCTTTCCGACTACCCCGCCTTCATCCGCACCTACGACCTGCTCTTCGACGATGACGAGGATGTGCGGGGCCGTGGCTTTACCGATAGGCGCGATCGGCTGGCCGAGATCATCGACCGCGCCCCCCACGACCGTTTCGACCTCTCGCCGCTCGTGCCCTTCTCGTCCTGGGACGAGCTCGACCGTCTCCGCGCCGCCCCGCCTGATCCGGTCATCGAGGGCGTGATGATCAAGCGGCGCGACAGCATCTACCAGGCCGGCCGGATGAAAGGTCCCTGGTTCAAGTGGAAGCGAAATCCTTATAATGTCGATGCGGTGCTGATGTATGCCCAGCGCGGCCACGGCAAGCGCTCCAGCTACTATTCCGATTTCACCTTCGGCGTCTGGGCCGACGACGAGGACGGCGAACAGCTGGTGCCCGTCGGCAAGGCCTATTTCGGTTTCACCGATGCCGAGCTCGAAGTGCTCGACAAATTCGTGCGCAACAATACCACCGAGCGTTTCGGGCCGGTGCGCGCCGTGCGCGCCGACAAGGATTTCGGTTTCGTCGTCGAGGTGGCCTTTGAAGGCATCAACCGCTCGACCCGGCACAAATCGGGTGTCGCCATGCGCTTTCCCCGCATCGCCCGTCTTCGCCCCGACAAGCCCACTTATGAGGCCGACCGGCTGCGCACCCTGATCGCCATGATCGACGCCAAGCCGGGGTGAGGGGCAATCTCCTGTGCAACAATGCCGCAGTCCCAAAATTTCAACAGGATGTGTATTGGCGGCAACGATCTTCCGGTGCAAATCTTGTGTGCCGGGGAAGTGATTTGGGTGCTGCGTTATGAGCTCGCATGAACGAAATGCCTTTTTCCGCCAACGCCGTGCCTTGCTGACGGGACTTGCCGGCGCGCTCCTCCTGCCGCAAGTGGCGGCGGCGTTCGAGGTTCCTGACGAACCGCGGCTTGCCAAGCATGACTATGCCAAGGTCCGCCACCAATTCCGTACCAAGCTTTTGCAGAAGGGCCCGGCGCCCGACAAATACGAACCGCTGAGCGCGCCTGCCGACGCCGACAAGATCTTTTACCGCTCCGGCTACGGCGAACTCGAACTGGCCGCCTGGGTCTCGAAGTACAAGCGCGAGCGCGCCGCCAAGCCCGCCGTGCTCTTCCTCC
Source organism: Rhizobium sp. F40D2 (assembly GCF_051810745.2). Lineage (NCBI taxonomy): Bacteria > Pseudomonadati > Pseudomonadota > Alphaproteobacteria > Hyphomicrobiales > Rhizobiaceae > Rhizobium > Rhizobium sp. F40D2. The sequence continues at coordinate 338,544 of NZ_CM131436.1, read as the reverse complement.
ACGGCGGCAATGCCATGGGCATCGGCCATTGGCAGTTGATGAAACCCTATATCGAGGCCGGCTATGTCGTGATGATGCCGTCGCTGCGTGGCGAAAACGGCCAGATGGGCAATTTCTCCGGCTTCTATGACGAGGTCGACGACGTTCTTGCCGCCACCGAGCGGCTGGCGCATCTGCCGGGCGTCGATCCAGAGCGGCTGTTCATCGCCGGCCACAGCATCGGCGGCACGCTGACCATGCTGACGGCGATGAGCACCCACAAATTCCGGGCTGCCGCACCGATATCGGGCAATCCCGACGCCTTCCGCTTCTTCAAGCGCTATCCCCAGGATATCCGCTTCGACGACAGCAATGCGCATGAATTCGAGGTGCGTTCGGCGCTGTGTTATGCCCATAGCTTCAAATGTCCGGTCCGTGTCGTCCACGGCACGGAGGAACCGCATTTCAACGACCGCGCCGGTCTGCTCGCCCGCCGGGCCCGCGCCGCCGGCACCCATATCGAGACCGAAACCGTCGCCGGCAACCACACCTCGGCGCTGCCGGCCGAGATCGAACAGAGCATACGCTTCTTCCACGGGGTGGCGGCCTGATTTTTTGCCGATCCGTGAACCCGCCGCCGACGGCAGGTTCACGTTTCCCGATTTTAGGTTTTTCCGCCCCCAACGCCAGCCTCGCGCCAGCCGCGGATGCCATCGTCGCGGTAGATATCGCTGTCTCGCCGATCGTTGATAAGGGTGGTTCCATGAATTTTCTGCGCCGGGTCGTCCCGATTGCCGGGCTCGTCATCGCAGCCGGGTCGGTGAGCGGCTGCAACATCCTCATTCCCGATGTCGCCGCCGATTCGCCCGCCCGTTTCGTCCAGGAGACATCGCCGGTCTTCTATCAGCCGCCTGGTGTCGATCCGCGCCGGGTGCGGCCGATTCCCGATCAGCCGGTGCCGCAGACCCGCGAACTCTACAAGACCCAGTTCCATCAGACCTACGGCCTGCCGCTCAACAATCCGGTGCATATGTCAATGTATGGCGCGGTGCGGGACGAGGATTTCACCCTGCCGGCGATCCCGGTCAACCGCGTACAGCCGCAGTTTTTGCGCCAGGAAGTCGATTATCAGACGACCGAGCGGCCCGGCACGGTAATCGTCGATACCAAGGCGCATTTCCTCTATTTCGTCGAGGCTAACGGCAAGGCGATGCGCTACGGCGTCGGCCTCGGCCGCGATGGTTACGCCTGGTCCGGCCGCGGCGTCATTCAGTGGAAGCAGAAATGGCCGCGCTGGACGCCGCCGGTCGAGATGGTCTCGCGCCAGCCCGAGGTTCGCGCCTTTTCGGCCGAAAACGGCGGCATGAATCCGGGGCTCCAGAACCCGCTCGGCGCCCGCGCCATGTATATCTTCAAGGACGGCCAGGATACGCTCTATCGCATCCACGGCACACCCGACTGGCAGTCGATTGGCAAGGCCACTTCATCCGGCTGCGTGCGCATGCTGAACCAGGACGTCGTCGATCTCTATGACCGCCTTCCTGCCAAGGCGGAGATCGTTGTGATGTAGCGCTGCAACAGCGCCGCTGATATCGTCTGCTCAAGGCCGGACACGTCTGCGTGAAGCTATGGTTTATTTGGCGCAAGCCGATAGATCTTCTGATGTTGTTCTCGGCATCGGACGAATCGCCGCTCAGGCGAGGTCTCGTCCGGCTCCCGCATCAGAGGAAATCAGTTCCGCGTCATGAGCTTCGATAGACATCTTTCCCGCCGCAGCTTTCTTTCCTTTTCGGCATTGACCGCAGCCTCCGCGCTCACCGGCTGCGCCTCTTCGGCCAATACGGTCACATCGGGCGATACGACGATCATCTACCGTTCGCCCATGCGCCTGTTCCAGTCGCCTGGGGCGTCGAGCGTGCCGAGTGGGGCCGAGCTTGCCGTCATGTACGGGCCCGTCGAGGATGGCGGCTTTCTTATTCCCGCCGTTCCTTATGAGCAGATCGACCCGCGCTATTATCGCCAGCGCGTCGTCGATCCCACCGGCCAGCCACCCGGCACCATCGTCGTCGATACGCCGTCGCGCTTCCTCTATCTCGTCCAGGGTGACGGCATGGCGATGCGCTACGGCGTCGGCATCGGCCGCGAGGGTTTCGCCTGGCAGGGCTCGGGCGTCATCCAGTGGCGTCAGAGATGGCCGCGCTGGAAGCCGCCGAACGAGATGGTCGCCCGCCAGCCGGAACTGGTCAAATATTCGATCGAGAACGGCGGCATGGAGCCGGGCCTGAAGAACCCGCTCGGCGCCCGCGCGCTCTATATCTTCTCCAACGGCGAAGACACGCTCTACCGCCTGCACGGCAATCCCGATTGGCGCTCGATCGGCAAGGCCGTCTCCTCGGGCTGCGTCAGGTTGATGAACCAGGATATCATCGATCTCTACGACCGCGTGCCGACAAAGGCGCCGATCGTCGTCTGGCAGTGATGTCAGCGGGGCGGCCGCGATCCGGTCGCCCGATCTTGCCCGGGCTAAGCGGCGGTTCAGTGGGTAAAACTTGCCGTTTCCGACGCCCGGAAAAGTTTTATTTTCAAAAAACCATTGCTTAATTCGGTAAATAACCTACATGGTGCGTATCGAATTGCTTGCGACCTTTGTCCACGCGCTGAAGCGCTCCGTCAGATATCCTCTCAACATCGATACGGCTTGTCGGACATTCTTCCGCAGGCGAACACAACGGTTGAAAAGGAGATCGTTATGAATTCAGGCGTCGTCAAGTGGTTCAATGGCACCAAGGGTTTTGGCTTCATTCAGCCCGATGATGGTTCTACGGATGTTTTTGTCCACATTTCAGCGGTCGAACGCGCCGGCATGCGCGAACTCGTTGAAGGCCAGAAGATCCGCTACGATCTCGTCCGCGACAAGAAGTCGGGCAAGAATTCGGCCGACAACCTTCAGGCCGCATGATTTGTCATTCGCCTATGCTGTCCAGATGCAGGCAGCGCGCTGACCACGGATGTACTGGCAGCGAGCTGACCGACTGGCAGAGAAATGGCTGAGTGACTGGAAGAGGTCGGGTGCCAACCCGGCCTTTTTGCTTTGATCGCCGGTATATCCGAATTGGCCGCGGTTATCCTGATTGACCGGTGAGCAGCCGAAGAGTTGAAGGGACGCTGGAATGGGCAGACCAGACTATCAAATCGGCGATATGATCGTGCTGAAATCGGGCCTCACCCGTACGGCGAAGGCCGATAAGCGCTGCCGGATCGCCAGCATCCTGCCCAACGACCACGGGCATGTGCAATATCGCGTCCGGTTCGACGCGGAGAATTTCGAGCGTCGCATCACCGAGGCCGACATCGATACCGGCGAATCGCCCTCCAGGGCTTCCCCCGAGGAAGCGGCCAAGTCTGATGGCGCCGAGCCTTGGCTGAAGTTTTCGAGCATCCGGACGGGCAAGTAGTCCCGCCGTTTTTACCATCACAGCGCGGCCCGGCCGCCGACAGGAAGGATATCGTTTTGCAGGTTCTCGTCAGGGATAACAACGTCGATCAGGCGCTCCGCGTGCTCAAGAAGAAGATGCAGCGGGAAGGCCTGTTCCGGGAAATGAAGGCGCGCAGCGCTTTCGAAAAGCCGTCCGAGAAGCGCGCCCGCGAAAAGGCCGAAGCCATTCGCCGCCAGCGCAAGCTTGCCCGCAAGAAGCTGCAGCGCGAAGGCCTGCTGCCGGCGCCGAAGAAGGTACTCCGCGCCCGATAATCCCCGGCCGCGGCATCGCGGCCAACCGCGGACTCGCGGCCCGGTCAACCGTGGAGACACGGCTCGGCCGCGGAATCACGGCTTTTAGCCATGGCCTAAAGCCTCCGTCATCACCTGAGAAAGGGGCACATGACCGCCACCAAGGGAGAATTCTTCAATCCCGCCAAGCTTTCGTCTCGCGACAAGGCGGAAGCGACCGATCACACGGCGCGCGCCATCATCGCGGCCGAGGCTTCGGCCCGTGACAAGAAGACGGAAAAGCTGAAGGCCCTGCGTCTGCAGCAGGAGGCCGAGGCAGCACCTGAAGCGGCGCCTGCAAAGAAACGCCGGTCGCCGGCCAAGGCGGCTGTGAAGCGGCCCTGATCCTCAGGCCCACACCGTTTTAGGCTAATCGGGCGGATGTGGTCAGCCGCCGTTTGTGCCGGCCCGGCCAAGATTGCCGCGCAGCCGATGAAGCATGTCGCGCATGTCAGCCATTTCCTTAAGCGTGCAGCCTGCCGCTTGGCCGATCGCCGTCATGATCGTATCGATTTCCCCTTTCATCGCCTGACCTTTCGCGGTCAGCGACACGATCACCTGGCGCTCGTCGCGCAGGTCGCGCAGCCGCTTGATCAACCCGCTTTGCTCCAGCCGTTTCAACAGCGGCGACAGCGTGCCGGAATCGAGGTCGAGTTGTTCGCCGATCGTCTTCACCGGCAGCTCGCCGCGTTCCCACAGCACCAGCATCACCAGATATTGCGGATAGGTCAGGCCCACCCTGTCGAGGATCGGCTTGTAGGCGCGAGTGAAAGCATGCGCCGTTGCGTAGACCGCAAAGCACAGCTGCTTTTCCAGCCGTTTCTCCTCCTGCGGTATCTCCATCGTTTTTATCGTCTGCGCTTTCATATCCATCATCCTTAAGGCCGTGATTGTCTTCTTTTCCATATCGAAATGCAATTTGCAAAATTCACTTGCGTACAATTTAATTGTGCGATAATTAAAATCCAACCCGATCGAAGGGCCAACCAAAGGAGATCGTCATGCCTATTCTCTATACGACCAAAGCCTCTGCCACCGGCGGCCGCGCCGGCCGCGCCGTTTCCGAAAACGGCGTTCTGGACGTGACGCTGACCGTTCCGAAGGAACTGGGCGGCGACGGAGCAACCGGCACCAATCCCGAGCAGCTCTTCGCCGCCGGCTACTCCGCCTGCTTCCTCGGTGCCTTGAAATTTGTCGCGGGCCAGCAGAAGGTCAAGATTCCGGAAGACACGACGGTTTCCGCCAAGGTCGGCATCGGCCCGCGCGAAGATGGCACAGGCTTCGGCATCGACGTGGCACTGACGGTCAGCATCCCCGGTCTCGACCGCGAAACTGCTGAAAAGCTCGCCGCCGCAGCCCATATCGTCTGCCCCTATAGCCACGCCATGCGCACCTCGACCGAAGTTCCGGTCACGGTCGCCTGATTGGCACGCTATCGGTGAAAATACGGGCGACGGCTTCCGACTTAGGTTGGAGGCCGTCGCTTTTCTTGCTGCTGACACGAACGTCGTGCTCGTCATATGGGTCCTCGGGTCAAGCCTGAGGACGACGGAGCAAGGGGCGACCTTTCGCCTCTAGCCAAGCGTACCCCTCAATCTCCGTCGTGCTCGGGCTTGACCCGAGCACCCACGCCCGGCCACTGTGGTTGCATGGCGGAACGACGCGATTTCTTGAGAACCCAAGGCGAGCTCTGCCCGCTCTAACCGGCCATTGCCCGCCCACTATGACGCGGTCGGCGCGCCGACCTGGCCGGTTTCGGCGTTTCGCCCATAATCCCTGATACCGCCTGCAGATCCTGCCGCAGCCGTGCGGGGCCGCCCTCCGGCAGCGCGTCGTCGAGGGCTGCATGCGTGCTTTTCCAGATCGGCAGCGCCTTTGCCAGCGCCGCCCTGCCGTCGGGCGTGAGACCAAGCAGCCGGCCGCGCCGGTCTTTCGGATTTTCCATCACCGTCACCCAACCCTTGCGCTGCAGCGGCTTCAGCGCCGCCGTCAGCGTCGTCTGGTCCATGGCAAGCAGCGCGGCGACCGGTCCCATCGGCGGTGGTTCCGGCCGATTCAGCGACATCATCAGCGAAAACTGCCCGTTAGTCAGCCCGGCCGGCCGCAGCGCATCGTCGAACAGCCGGGCCAGCGCCCGTGCCGCCCGCTGCACATGCAGGCAAAGGCAGGTGTCGCGCACCAGCAGCGTCGTGGAAAAGGGAATCTCGATCGAATTTGACATGCTCTATTTCTATTGATATCAATGTATTTAGTCAAGGAGAAGGAGAGGTCGGCTCGCCGGCAGCGCCGGAGGAGGGCGCATCCCATGCAGAATGAGGTTGTGTCCCGCGAGCAATGGATCGAAGCCCGCCGTGCCCTGCTGCTGAAGGAAAAGGAAGCGACGAAGCTGCGCGACAGCATCAACGCCGAGCGGCTGGCGCTGCCCTGGGTGAAGGTCGACAAGAATTACGTCTTCGACACGCCCGAGGGAAAGAAGTCGCTGGCCGATCTCTTCGATGGCCGCAGCCAGCTTTTGATCTACCATTTCATGCTCGGCCCGGATTGGGAGGCCGGTTGCCCCGGCTGCTCCTTCCTGTCCGATCACGTCGACGGCGCCCTGCCGCATCTGAACCACCACGACGTCACCTGGGTCGCCGTCTCGCGCGCGCCCCTCGACAAGATCGCCGCCTATAAAAGCCGCATGGGCTGGAAATTCCCCTGGGTTTCGTCCTTCGGCAGCGACTTCAATTTCGATTATCATGTCTCTTTCAGCCCCGAAGATCTTGCCAAAGACAAGGTCTTTTACAATTTCACGCCACTGCAGCCGGCTGACGCCAATGACGAACTGCCGGGTCTGAGCGCTTTCTACCGCAACGACAAGGGCGAGGTCTTTCACACCTACTCGAGTTACGCCCGCGGGCCGGAGGAACTGATCGGCACCCTGATGATCCTCGATCGCGCCCCGAAAGGCCGCAACGAGGAGGGCACGATGAATTTCGTGCGCCGTCATGACGAATATGAGGAGGCCCCCAAGGCGCCATCCTGCTGTCACTGAGCCAAAGCATGATGCCGGAGACGGTCAGCGGTTTTCGGCATCATGCCCTGGCTGGCCAGCGCAAATTCGAGCAGACGTCACCAGGCGACTTCCTAGGAATTGCGCCGATAAAGGCATTAGCCAACATCACGCAAGGGAGAAGGATGATGAAGACCGCAGAAGTGCTGAAGGAACATTCCTTCCTGGAAAGACTGGTGGGCGACTGGACCGTCACCGCACCCGAAATGTCCGGCGGCGAGCCCTGGACGGAGACCGTCCGCTCGCTGCACGGCATCTGGTTCGTCGCCGAAGGCACCGGCCGCATGCCGGATGGCAAGCAGGCCACCAGCATCCTGACGCTCGGCTACAACGCCGCAAAGGCCAAGTATGTCGGCAGCTGGATCGGCAGCATGATGGACTTCATGTGGGTCTATGAGGGCGAGCTCGATGCTTCGGGCAATGTGCTGGACCTCTATACGACCGGGCCCGACTTCAACGGCGAAGGTCTTGCCGATTACCGCGAGCAGATCACCTTCGTCGACGCCGATCACCGCACCTTCATCTCCAGCGCCAGGCAGCCGGATGGCGCCTGGAAGCAATTCATGGAAGCGCATTACGCCCGGCAGATCTGACAATCACGGCGCTCAAACCTTGGAAAAGGGGCGCCTCTAAAGGGAGAGTACGATGTCTGAGACGCATGGAAAGTTCATCTGGTGCGAGTTGATGACCCCCGACACATCGGCTGCCGCGAAATTCTACAGCTCGGTCGTCGGCTGGACCACCTCCGAGATGAAGGTGGAGGGCATGCCGACCTATACGATCTTCGAGGCGAACGGCATCGGCGTCGCCGGCCTGATGGAATTTCCGGCCGAACTCGAGGGGAAGGGCATTCCGCCGAACTGGACGGGTTATGTCGATGTCGACGACGTCGATCAATCGGCCAAGGATTTCGTCGCCAATGGCGGATCGGTCCGCCGTCCGCCGGACGATATCCCGGGTATCGGCCGCTTCGCCGTCGTCGCCGATCCGCATGGCGCAGTGCTCTGCATTATGACGCCGGCGCCGATGGACAAAACCTGGCCGGAACTGGCCCCCGATGCTCCTGGCAATATCGGCTGGCACGAACTCTATGCCGGCAACGGCAAAGACGCTGTAGCCTTCTATTCCAAGCTGTTCGGCTGGTCCAAGGACAGCGAAATGGACATGGGCCCGATGGGCGTCTACTACCTCTTCGCCCGTAATGGCAAGCAGATCGGCGGCATGATGACCAAGCCGGAAAACATCCCGATGCCGTTCTGGAGCTATTATTTCATCGTGCCGGCGCTTGATGCCGCGATCGAACGCGTCAACTCCGGCGGCGGCAAGGTCGTCCACGGCCCAATGGAAGTCCCCGGCGGCAGCTGGATCATCCAGGCCATGGACCCGCAAGGCGCCTTTTTCTGCCTGGTGGCTCCGAAACGGTAGGTTTGGGCTGCTTTTGGCGTCGTGCCGTCGGCCTTCTCATCCGCCCTGACGGGCACCTTCTCCGCTGGGAAAAGGTGCCCGAAGAGTCGGATGAGGTGGCTACACGGCACACCCTCACCATCCATCATCCCGCAACCGAAGCAAAAAACCCTTCCGGGCTCTCCACCTCCACCAGCTTCTTCTTCTCGATCAGCCAGAACCGGTTTCCCACCGCCCGCACGAAACTGCGGTCGTGCGAGACCAGCAGGCAGCTCGCCTCCTGCGTCATCAGCTCGCTCTCCAGCGCTTCCTGTCCCTCGATGTCGAGATGGTTGGTCGGCTCGTCGAGCAGGTAAAAATTCGGCTCGGTCAGCCTGAGCACCAGCATGCCGAGCCGCGCCTTCTGGCCGCCGGAAAGCTGGCCGATCGGTTTTGCCTGCATGTCGATCGTCATGCCGGCCCCAGCAAGCAGGGCCCGCGCCCGCTGATCGCCGACATCGAAACGGCGGATGATCGTGCCGATCGGCGTATCCTTGTCGGCAAGGTCGGCAAGCGCCTGGTCGCCATAGCCGAGGACGACCGACGGCGTCGCCTTGAGGCCATCTTGTCCCGCCTCCAGTCTTTCGATTGCCTGCTTCAGCATCAAGACCAGTCGCGACTTGCCGGCGCCGTTGAGGCCGAGAAGCACGATCCGGTCGCCCTGGCAGATGAACTGCCGGCCGGTCTTGAACAGCAGCGTGCCATCCGGCGTCGTCACCGCCGCATCCTCCAGCGTCACCAGCACCTTGGCATGGGTGCCGCGATTGGAAAGCCGGATGGCGCCGGCCGAGCGCTCGAGATGCGCCGGTTTTGCCGCATCCTCGAGCTTCTCAGCCCGCTGCTTCAACTGCTTCGTCTTGACGACGAGCAGGTCGCTGCCGGAATTGATGCCGATATTGTTGAGCTTCGCCGCCTGCTTGCGCAATTGCTCCGCCGTCTTGATGTCGCGCTCGTAGCGCCGGGCTTCCGAGGCGTCAGCCTCGTCGAGGGCGGCGCGCGCCCGGCTATAGGGCAGGGCGAAGACCGGCGATTGCTCCGGCCGCAGGAACAGTGTCCGGTTGGTCGTCGCATCGAGAAAGGCGCGGTCATGGCTGGAGAGGATGACCGGCACGTCGCGGGGCAGCGCGTTCAGCCAGCCCTCCAGCTGGGCGATCTTTTCGAGGTCGAGATGGTTGGTCGGCTCATCGAGCAACAGCACGTCGGGTTCGCTGACCCAGGTGCGGGCAAGCATGGCGAGCCGCTGCCATCCGCCGCTCAATTGCTTGAGCGGCCGGGAGCGCATGACCTCCGGGACCTCCAGTGATTCCAGCACCACATCGACGCGCCAGCTCTCGCTTTCGGCCTGATCGGCGGGCGGCGCCTGCAGCACCGCGTCGTAGAATGGCGTGTCGAAAAGTGCCGTCGGCACGTTCTGCGCGACATGGCCGACGGTCAGCCCGCGCGCTTTGGTGATCTCGCCCTCGCTCGGCTCCAGCATGCCGGTGATGCAGGCAAGCAGCGTCGACTTTCCTCGCCCGTTGGCGGCGATGAGGCCGATGCGGTCGCCTGAATCGACCACAAGATTGAGTCTGGAAAACAGCGGATTGCCCAGCGTCACGCCGAGATTGCGGATATTGATGAGGGTCATGATCGTTCTCTGGTCTTGACCGGGGAGCGCGATCCGGGGCGTTCAGCCATCACGGAATTGCGCCTGTCGGCTCGGGAAATTGCGGAATGCACGCACGAAACTTGGGTTACGGCGCCGCATTGGCCACGAAGGGCAGACCAGGAAGAGATGTCGAGAAACGGTCTCTGGTCAGCCCTGCAAACGCATTTGCAGGGCGTTGACGGGACCACGCTGGCGATGATGCCGGAAATAATATTGCATAGCGTGATCCTCCTTTCTCGAACGGTTGCAAAATGGAAATAGCATTGCTCGTAGAATGAGGCAAGGGAGCCGCGAGGTGCTCGGTGCCCAAGAAGGCCTCACCCTGAAGGGGCGAAGCCGGTACGCTCGCGGCTGCCGGATGCAAGGAGCATCCCGAAATCACTCCGCCGGATCGCCGCCAGTCAGCTCCAACCGCCGCCTTATCCCGATGTTTTCGAGAAACGTCTCGTCATGGCTGACGACGATGAGCGCCCCGTCATAGGCGCTGAGGCCCGCCTCAACCGCGGATATCGAATCGATGTCGAGGTGGTTGGTCGGCTCGTCGAGGATCAGCAGCGGCGGCGGTGCGGCGCCGAGAACGCAGGCGAGGCCGGCGCGCAGCAATTGCCCGCCGCTGAGCGTCGAGACGGTCTGTAGCGCCGCATCGGCCCGGAACATGAAGCGGGCAAGGGCGGCCCGGCAGCTGTTTTCATCGGAAAACGGATTGATCCGGCGAAAATTATCGCGGATCGAGGCGGACGGATCGAGAAGGCTGACCTTCTGATCGAGCATCGCAAAGCCGGTCATCACGGCGACGGTGCCTTTCCAGGGCTTGAGGTCGCCGGTGATGAGCGAAAGCAGCGTCGTCTTGCCCGAGCCGTTGCGGCCGGTGACGGCAATGCGTTCCTGCCCCGTCACGTCGAAGGAGAGATTTTCGATGACGGGATCGCCCGGCCGATAGCCCACGGTGACGCCCTCCATTTTCAGCACGGTTTTGCCGGCAGAGAGCCCGGTCGGCGGCAGGCGCACCGACAAGGGCTGCAGGATCTCGATTTTTTCGCGCGCGGCCTTTGCCTCTTCCAGCGCCTGGGTGCGCCGGCGGTCGGCAAGGCGGGCATTGTCGCCACCCGTCGTTTCGCTGCGCTCCTTCATGCCGCCGAGCATGATGCGCGGGATGCCGCCCTTGGCGGCCATCTTCCGCCCGGCGCTATCCCTGTGCGCCTGGCGCTCCACCGTCGCCTGTGCCTTCCTGGCGACCTCGGCCATGCGCTTTTCGGCATCGCCGAGATCGTGCTCTGCCGCCGCAAGCTCCAGCGCCTTGCGCTGGCGATAATGGCTCCAATTGCCACCGTAGCGCGTCGCGCCGAGCGATGTCAGTTCGACGATCGCATCCATGCTTTCGAGCAATTCCCGGTCATGGCTGACGATGATCGCGCCGGCCCGCCAGCCCGATATCAGCGCGATCACCGCCTCGCGGCCGTCGCGGTCGAGATTGTTGGTGGGTTCGTCGAGCAGCAGAAAATCCGGCGCGGTGAAAACTAGCGCGGCAAGCCCGGCCCGGGTGCGCTGCCCGCCGGAAAGTTCGGCCAGCGGCGTTTCCGGCTGTGCGTCTAGCCCTGTTCGATTGAGCGCAGCTGCGATGCGCGCTTCCAGTGTCCAGTCGGCCGAGGCGAGCTCGTCGGCCGTCGCCTCGCCGGCTTCGGCGCGGTGGAGAATGGCAAGCATCCCGGCGACGCCGAAGAGATCTGCAATAGTTTCGTGAGATGCCACCTGCACATTCTGACGCAGGATGCCGAGGCTGCCGCCGACCGATATCGTTCCCAACTGCGGCTTGGCGTCACCGGAAACAAGCTTCAGCAGCGTCGTCTTGCCGACGCCGTTGCGCCCGACCAGGCCGATACGCTCCGCGCCGAAGCTTAAATCGAAATCGGAAAAAAGCGGCCGCCCGTCAGGCGTGGCCCATGAAATTTTGGAGAGAGTGATGGATGCAGGCATGGATATGGATTTCCCCGTTGGCAAGGCGAACTGGCATTGCGATCGGGTTGAAATCCATTGCGGCACGCATCCTGTTGAAATGGTCGATGGCAGGTAATTTAGGGGATGAAGGCTTGCGGTTCAAGCCGGGGAACGATCTTGCCTCCTTCCAGAGGAAGAGCAGCTGCCCCTCACCCTAACCCTCTCCCCGTATAAAACGGGGCGAGGGGACGTGCCCTGCTAGAGGCAAGGGGGACGGAGAGGTCGCGGCACATCCCCTTCTCCCCGCATGCGGGAAGAAGGTGCCGGCCGGCGGATGAGGGGCGTGCCCCTAGAAACGCCTACCGCTTCAAGCTCCCCAAGATCCCGCGCACCAGCGCCCGGCCGACTTGGGTCGCCACCGTGCGGGCGACGCTCTTCATCGCCGCTTCCACCACCGTCTCGCGCTGGTAGCCGGACGACCGGCCGCGCGATTGGCCGCGGCCCTGCTGGTTGTCGTCATTGCTGCCGCCGAAGCCCGGCAGGCTCCAGCCGGAGGTGGTGCTGCCTTGCTGCTGCTGTGCCGCTTCTTCCTGCGCCCGCTTGGCGGCATCGGCATCGGCTGCCTTCTTGGCGCGCGCCGCCAGCAGTTCGAAGGCGGATTCGCGGTCGATGTCCTCGTCATAGACGCCGAGAACCGGGCTTCTGTCCATGATCTGCTGGCGCTCGCCATCTGTCAGCGGGCCGACGCGGCCGGATGGCGGGCGGATCAGCGTGCGCTCGACGATCGACGGCGCGCCCTTGGCTTCGAGCGTCGAGACCAGCGCCTCGCCGGTGCCGAGATTGGTGATGACGGTGGCGCAATCGAAGGCCGGGTTCGGGCGGAAGGTATCGGCCGCCGTCCTCACCGCCTTCTGCTCGCGTGGCGAATAGGCGCGCAACGCGTGCTGGGCGCGGTTGCCGAGCTGGGCGAGCACCGTTTCCGGCACATCGAGCGGGTTCTGCGTGACGAAATAGACGCCGACACCCTTGGAGCGGATCAGCCGCACCACCTGCTCGACGCGTTCGGTCAGCACCTTCGGCGCGTCGTTGAAGAGCAGATGTGCCTCGTCGAAGAAGAAGACCAGCTTCGGCTTGTCCGGGTCGCCGACCTCGGGCAGTTCCTCGAACAGCTCCGACAGCAGCCAGAGCAGGAAGGTGGCATAAAGGCGGGGGTTCATCATCAGCTTGTCGGCGGCAAGCACGGAGATCTGGCCGTAGCCGTTATTGCTGGTGCGCATGATGTCGGAAATCTTCAGCGCCGGCTCGCCGAAGAAATGTTCCGCACCCTGCTGTTCGAGAACGAGCAGCGCCCGCTGGATCGAGCCGACCGAGGCTTTGGAGATCAGCCCGTACTGATTGGAGAGCTCGCTGGCGTTCTCGCCCATATAATTCAGCAGCGAGGTGAAATCCTTGAGGTCGAGCAGCGGCAGCCCAGCCTGGTCGGCGATCTTGAAGGCGATGTTGATGACGCCCTCCTGCGGTTCGGAGGCATCCATCAGCCGGGCGAGCAACAGCGGCCCCATCTCGGCGACGGTGGTGCGCACCCGATGACCCTTCTGACCGAACAGATCCCAGAAAATCACCGGGAACTGGTCGAATTCATAGTCGGTGAAGCCGATCTGCTCGGCCCGCTTGGTGAGAAAATCCTTGGCCTCGCCCTTGGCGGCGATGCCGGAAAGATCACCCTTGATGTCGGCGGCAAAGACCGGGACACCGGCCCGGGAGAAGCCTTCGGCCAGCACCTGCAGCGTCACCGTCTTGCCGGTGCCGGTGGCGCCGGTGACGAGGCCGTGGCGGTTGCCGAATTTCAGGTCGAGATATTCCGGCTTATTGATGCTATCGTCGGGATTGCGGCTCGCACCGATGAAAATCTTGCCATCCTCGATCATCCGCAATTCTCCCTTCGGCGCTGCCGCTCTTTGTCGGAAGACGGGCTTGCGCCGCCTTCATCGAACCATCGTTTCTCTGTTATAAGCAGGCAGGCAGATGCGGACAACTGTTTGCATCGAAAGCAAAACCGGACATTGAGTTGCGCTCGCATTTCGATTAACGCTGACGTTAACGTCAATAAAACAGGAGGCTGACGATGACTGAAATTGTAACCCAGATCGCCGATCGCGTGGGTATTTCTCCGGAGCAGGCCGAAAAGGCGCTCGGCATGATGCTCGGCTTCCTGCAGCGCGAGGCCGCCGACGGTCCGGTCGCCCGGATGATCGAGGCGATCCCCGGCGGCGCCGATCTTGTCGCCCAGTTCAACGGCGCAAGCGCTGGCGGCAGCGGTCTGCTCGGTGGGCTGATGAACTCGCTGGGCGGCGGCGGCATCATGGGCCTCGGCCAGCAGTTGATGGGCGAGGGCCTCGGCATGGGAGAGATCACCTCGCTGGCCAAGGAAACCATCGCGATCGCCAAGCAATATGCCGGCGAAGAGGTCGTCGACGAAGTCGTGGCTTCCGTCCCTGGCCTAAGCCAGTTCGTCTGAACGACAGCAGAACAGAAAGACCCCTGCGGCGTCGCCGCAGGGCTCTATGCCACTCGCCAAACTTTGATCGTCTGCGCCCGTTCGATAAGGAACAAGCAAGCCGGATTGCTGTTTCTATCAGCATCGCTGAAATCAGAAGGAATAGCATCATGCGCAGGTTTATTGCAGCAGCCTCGATCGCTCTCCTCAGCCTCTCTACCCCGGTCCTCGCCCAGTCGAATATGGGCATGGATGCCAGCGGCCGGTTCGACGGCACGCCGCCGCTCGGCACCGCGCCGGGCAAGGAGCCCGAAAGCGGGCTGGTCATCCCGCTCGACTCGATCGAAACCGGCAGCGTCGACAACGGCGTCCCGAGCGGCCGCGTCGACTGGGCGCGCTGCCCACCGCGCAAGGCCCGCGGCGCCCTCGCCACCGAAGGCGGCAACAGCGGCGCTTCCGCCAGCCCGGCTTGCCGCGATCGCGGAAACTGACAGGACTAGGGAAGGGCGCTATTTGGCCTCTTTCTTGTCGTGCTGCAGGAGTACGCCGAGTTCATGCCAGCGCCGCCCATCGCGCTCGATGAGTTCGTCGCCTGAGGCCGGTCCCATACTGCCCGGCGCATAAGCGTCGGGCACGCTCTCGTCCTTGCCCCAGATATCGAGGAAGGGCTGCACAGCCGCCCAGCCGGCCTCGATGCCGTCGGCGCGCTGGAACAGCGTCTGGTCGCCGATAAAGAGATCGTAAAGCAGGGACTCATAACCTGTGGTCTTGCCGATATCGAACTTGTCGGCATAGCGGAAGTCGAGAGAGACCGGCGTGGTATCGACCGACAGACCCGGCGACTTGATCGAGATTTCCATGCTCATGCCTTCGTCCGGCTGCACCTGGATCACCAGCCGGTTCGGCGGCAGGCGGCGATTGACCTCGGTCTCGCGGAACTGGGCGAAGGGCACCGGCTGGAAGGTGATGACGATCTCGGTGTCGCGTGCCGTCAGCGCTTTGCCGGTTCTGAGGTAGAAGGGCACGCCCGCCCAGCGCCAGGTATCGGCATAGAGCTTCAGCGCCACATAGGTCTCGGTCCGGCTGTCGGGCGAAACGTCCTTGCTGTCGCGGTAGGCCGGAAGATCGGCACCGTTGAGCGGGCCGGCGGTATAGGCGCCGCGCACGCCATGCGTCTTCGCCTCCTCGGGCGTATAGATGCGCAGCGCCTTCAGCACCTTGCTCTTCTCGTTGCGGATCGCCTCGGCATCGAAGCTGTTTGGCGGCTCCATGGCGATCATCGCCAAAAGCTGGAAGAGGTGGTTCGGCACCATGTCGCGCAGCGCGCCTGTCGCGTCGTAGAACTTGCCGCGGCTGCCGACATCGACGATCTCGGCGGCGGTGATCTGCACATGGTCGATGTAACGGCTGTTCCACAAAGACTCGATGATCATATTGGCAAAACGCGCCGTCATCAGGTTCTGCACCGTCTCCTTGCCGAGGAAATGGTCGAGCCGGTAGACTTGGCCTTCTTCGATCTGCGCGAGGATCTGCGCGTTTAGCGCCCGCGCCGAGGCGAGGTCGGTGCCGAACGGCTTTTCGATGGCAACGCGGCGGAAGGTGCCATCCTTTTCATCGGTCAGGCCATGAGCGGCGAGCTTTTCGACGATCGATCCGAAGAAGGACGGCGGCACGGCAAGATAGAAGGCCGCACTGGCATCCGGCCCCAGTCGCTTGCCGATTTCGAGGAAAATATCGTCTTTGGTGAAATCCCCCGCCATATAGGAAATCCGCCGGCGCAGGCTCTCCCAGGCATCGTCCTTTTGCGTCTGCTCCTCGCCGCTCAGATGCTTTAGGAATTCGTCGAGCCGCTTGCGCAGGAATTCGTCGTCGCCCGGCTCGATGCCGATGCCGAGAATGTGGAGATCCTCGCCGACGAGGCCGCCGCGCGTCAGGTTGATGATCGCCGGCACCAGCAGCCGGCGTGTCAGGTCTCCCGTGGCGCCGAAGATGACGAGGGTGACCGGCGGGGTAGGGGTAGCGTCCATGATGTCATCTCCGAGTTTTTCCGGCCGACTATAATGCGCGCCGCTTTGGCCGCAACATATGAGGGCGGGGGATAACAGGCATTTGACATTATCTGGCGCGTGCTGGGGCGCGCAGCTCCTCAATCCGGCTGTCCAAGACCCCTCCCCAACCCCTCCCCACAAGGGGGAGGGACTAAACTGTGGTGTCGGGCAGTGACCAAAAGGAGAGGTCTTGCAGGCTGTTACCCTTCAACGGATTATTACGATTGAGGATTACGTGAACCGGTGCGGCATCTTAGCCCCTCCCCTTGTGGGGAGGGGTTGGGCTTCGTCCGAGTTGGAAAGCACTGATCAGCGTCCGACTACCCCTTTACCGCCACCATAA
Organism: Rhizobium sp. F40D2; assembly: GCF_051810745.2. Lineage (NCBI taxonomy): Bacteria > Pseudomonadati > Pseudomonadota > Alphaproteobacteria > Hyphomicrobiales > Rhizobiaceae > Rhizobium > Rhizobium sp. F40D2. Next base: position 321,833 of record NZ_CM131436.1, on the reverse strand, counting down.
AAATCCGCGGAAACCGCAGCAGCACCCGGCCGTCCGACATCTTCGGATAGGCCTTTTCCACCCGGCCGAGATAATCCGCCAGAAATGCCTCGCGATACTGCTCGCCGGCCCGGGCGAGATAGGGCATCAGCCCGGTTCCCTTCACCCATTCGACGATCGCCGCCGCATCCGCCATTGGGTGATTATAGATGGTGTGCCAGATATCGACGCGCGAGGCCTTGGCGATCAGCCTGGAGTAGTAGGCGGGCGGCGCAGGCAGCCCCTTGCGGCGCACGCTCTTCTCTTCGAAGGCGGCATTCCAAGGCCCGGCATGCGCGCTCTCCTCCATCAAGAGATGGGTGGGTTCGCCGAGATTGTCGGGCATCTGCACCGCCAGCACACCGCCGGGGGAAAGCCCGTCCATCAGCCGGTCGAAAATATCGAGATGATTGGGCAGCCATTGGAAGACGGCATTGGCAAAGAGCAGGTCGGCGGTTTCAGCCGGCTGCCAGCTGGCGAGATCGGCCTCGACGAAGGCCGTGCCGGGAAGCCGCTTGCGCGCCGCTTCCAGCATGTTCATGTCGCTGTCGAGGCCCGAGACGCCTGCCGCCCCATAACGCTCGATGATCAGCTCGGTCGAGTTGCCCGGCCCGCAGCCGAGGTCGACGGCACTGCGGATGCTTTGCAGCGGCACTTGCGCCAAAAGGTCGCGTGCCGGTCGTGTGCGTTCGTCCTCGAATTTCACATACTGGCTGGCAGACCATGCCATGGCGTTCACTCCTGTTTCGAAATCATTCCTGTGCTGGATGCGGATCGTGTCGATGTTGCGGCCGGAAACGAAGGCACCCGCCGACCGTCACTCCGCAGACACGAGTATCTTGTCCACACGCCTCCCATCGAGATCGATGACTTCGAAGCGCCATCCGTCTCTCGTGAAGCTCTCACCCAATTCCGGCAGATGTTTCAGCTCTTCCAACACCAGGCCGGCCACGGTCTGATATTCGAGATCGTCATCGAGCTTGAGATTCAGGAACTCGGCGAATTCGTCGATCGGCGTCCAGCCGGACACCAGGTAGGAACCGTCGTCGCGGCGAGCGATGGCCTGTTCGTCGACAGGTCCCTCCTGCAGAGCCCCCATGATCGCTTCCAGAATGTCGCCCGACGAAACAATCCCCTCGAAATGGCCGTATTCGTCGAAAACCAGCACCATGTGGACGGGCGATTTCCGGATCGCTTCGATCACATTGATCGCGGTTGAAAGGTCTGAAACCACAGGCACGTCCTGCGTCAGGGCCTTGATGTCGGCACTGCCGTGTTCGGACATCGAGTCGTAAAAATCCTTGACCGGAAGGATGCCGATCACCTCGTCCGAACTGCCCTTGCGAACCGGCAGCCGGGACCGTTTCGTCCGGTGCAGCTGCGTTCGGATTTCATCAAGGCTGTCGTCGATATCGATAATCTCGACATCGCGCCGGGGCGTCATCAGCGCCCGGGCGGTGCGGTCCGCCAGCCGCATGACGCCTGAGATCATCGCCGACTCTTCGCTTTCGATCACGCCGGCCGACTGCGCCTCGGCGAGAACGGTTTTGATCTCCTCGTCGGAGACGTTATCGCCGCCTTTTCCTGTCTGGCCGAGGAGCTTCAGCACAAGATTTCCGGAGGCGTTCAGAAGCCAGACGAGCGGTAGCGCGATTTTCGAAAGCACCGCCATGGCGGGCGCCATTTTCGCCGCAACGGCTTCGGGTTCCCGCAATGCGATCTGCTTTGGAACGAGTTCGCCGACGATCAGGGAAAGATAGGTGATGGCGACGACGACCGAACCGACGCCGATCGCGTCGGCGACCGTCGGCGACATCCCCTGTGTCTCGAGCCATCCGGTCAGGCGGCCCCCGAGCGTGGCCCCTGAGAAAGCGCCGGAGAGAACACCGACCAGCGTGATGCCGATCTGAACCGTGGAGAGAAAGCGGCCGGGGTTTTCGGCAAGTTTGATGGCTTGCGCCGCACCCTTGCTGCCATTGTCGGAGAGGACTTTCAGGCGGGCTGGCCGAGAAGACACGACGGCCAGCTCAGACATGGCGAGCACACCATTGAGGATGGTGAGAAACGCCACAATTCCAATTTCCAGAAACACAGGGACCCTATTCGTTGAGGTTTTAATGCCGCCTGAGGCGGCGCGGCGAGGCATTCGAAGAGACGCTATATCAGCATCGCCCTTCGTCCTTCCATTGTCGTGTTGACATTGAGGCGGCCCGTCATTCGCAATGATCTGGAAGATACCAGCGCTCTGCGGGATCAACCGAGGCGAGGCGGACGCCATCGCGTCGTCTACAGCGGTCGCCACCTTCCTCGGCCGGGAGATCGCGGCTGGAACGGATGGAGCTTGTACTGGATGGGTCGCTGTCGGGCATGTCGCAATTTTGGCGGTGAAATGCTTTCGGCGCAAGAGGCGCCGGGCAAAATCATCTTATTGCAGCGATGTGACAGTTTCGAAAAGGACGGCAGAGCGGTGTTTCCGGCCGGGGTTTCTGGAGAATTTTTCGCATTTCTGCATGATGCCGAAACAGCTCGAAACGTTCCGGCATCATGCGTTCGCGCCGTCAGGCCGCCAGGATCGTAATCCCATAAGCATTGGCGGCGGCCGTCATGCGGGCGATGGTTTCCGCTGAAGGGCTGGCCTTCGGGGGCTCTGTTACGCCTTCCGCTTCGATGAACTCGGCCATGTCGCGATCGACGACCGCGGAAAAGATTGCCGGAACGGTTCCGCGATTGGAATAGCCGTGCACCATGAAGGGCGGAATGGCAACGATGTCGCCGGGGCCGGCCTCGATTTCTTCGGGGCCATTGTCGGAAAGGCGCCAGATCGTCAGCCGTCCCTCAAGGATGCGGAAGACCTCGGGGCTCGCATGCGCATGTCTCGGCGTCCGGCTGCCTGATGGTACGGTGACGTCGAAGAGGTTGAGCCAGTTTCCGCGGATGCGAAGCCGCCGCTCGATCCGGTCGCCAAGGACGAAGAAGCGCTTCGCCTCATCATCCCTCTCTTCACCGGCATGCACGTTCACAAATGAGTTGGACATCATGTCTCTTTCTTGTTCTTGCGGGCTTTTCTTGCTGGCCCTTTCTTGCGGGCGCAGCCGTTAGACTTTTGCGCCGGTTTTGGCAACCATCACAATATATGCGCCAGGAACCGCTGGCCCCGATATCGGTGCGGCGGGTCGTTTCCGCAAGACCTGCCAGGCTGCGGCAAATGTGCCGGATCGGTGCCGGTTTTCGGGAGGCGCCCCGCCTGTAATACCGCCGACACAGAAGGGGCGCATAGAACGCGGCGGCTGTTCCGGCCATCCCCCACGCCGTCACGGCGTTCATCGATGGAGCACACCCATGTCTTCTCTCCCCGTCGTCGGCGCCGCCATGACGCTAGATGAAGTCGAGCTTCATCGGGACTGGCTGTTCGAAAAGTCCCGCGATCTCGAATTGCAGAGCTTTGCCGAGGCCGAGGTTTTGAACGGCGACTGGGCGCCGCTCGCCGAGCGCGCCCGCAGGCTTCTCGACGGTCACACCGGCCGTCTCGGCATTCACGGCCCGTTCTGGGGTTTTACCATCGCCTCTGAGGATCCCGATATCCGCGCCGTTGTTTCCAGGCGGCTGCAGCAGGGGCTCGATGTCTGCGCCGCCATCGGCGCGACGCAGATGGTCGTCCACAGCCCTTACACCTCGTGGTCCTACAACAACCTCGACAACAATGACGGTGGCCGCGAGGACCTGGTCGAGCGTGTGCATCTGACGCTGCGCGATGCCGTCAGGCGCGCCGAGGAGATCGGCTGCACGATGGTGCTCGAAAACATCGAGGACAAGGATCCTCATATCCGCGTGGCGCTCGCCGACAGCTTCAATTCGCCCGCCGTCGCGGTTTCGATCGATACCGGCCACGCCCATTATGCCCATGGCTATACCGGCGCGCCGCCGGTGGACTATTACGTCAAGGCCGCCGGCAACCGTCTGCAGCATGTCCATCTGCAGGACGCCGACGGTTATGCCGATCGCCACTGGAGCCTCGGCGAGGGCTCGATCCACTGGCACGCCGTCTTCGCCGCCCTTGCCAAGCTCGAAAGCAATCCGCGGCTGATCATCGAGATCAAGGATAAGTCGAAGATCCGGGCTTCGGCGCAGTACCTGGCCTCGATCGGCGTGGCTGAGTAGGGCGGGTTGCCTGCCTGCCTGCCTGCCCTATCATTTCGACGACATCGTATTTGGCTTGCCATGCCTGCGCCAAAGCGCGAAGCCCGAGAGGGATGGCTCGTGTGCAACTTGGCTCCCTCTTCTCCCCAGCGGGGGTCCGAAGGACGGGTCGAGACCTGTGGCTCGACCCCGATCGGTGGCCCGAAAGGGTCGGATGAGGGGGCCGCTCGGCAACACCTTCATGATTGCCCTTCGCTTGCGCTCAGCGCATTCACGGCTCTGCCGCTCACCCCTCATCTGCCTGCCGGCATCTTCTCCCCGCTGGGGAGAAGCGAAATCGTGGCAGCGCCTCACGAAAACCGCGTGATCACGCTGATCCCCGTCGCCTCTGCCTTGTCGAGCGCCATCAGCGCCGGCACGGCTTCCTCGAGGCTGATGCGGCGTCCGATCAGCTTCTGCGGGGCGATCTTGCCGGCCGCCAGCATCGACAGCATGGCGTCGTAACGCCAGGCCTGCATGCCGTGGCTGCCGTAGATCTCCAACTCGTGGCCGATCACCTGGGCCATCGGGATTTGCGGCGTGGCATATTCGCCGAGCATCAGCCCCACCTGCACATGCCGGCCGCGCCGGCGCAGGTTCTTGATCGAGTTGAAGCAGGTGGCGGGATGGCCGAGCGCGTCGATCGACACATGCACGCCGCCCTTGGTGATCTCGCGCACCGCCTCCGCCACATCCGCGACGCCGGAGGCATTGACCGTTGCCACTGCCCCGCACTCTCTGGCGAAGGCAAGCTTCTCCTCGGATATGTCGATGCCGATCGCATTGGCGCCGAGCGCGGTGGCGATCATGATCGCCGACAGGCCGACACCGCCGCAGCCATGCACGGCGATCCATTCGCCGGGGCCGGTGCGCGCCTGGTCGGCGACGGCGCGGAACGAGGTGGCGAAGCGGCAGCCGAGGCTTGCCGCCGTCGCATCGTCGATCGTCTCGGGCAGGTGCACCAGATTGGTGTCGGCATAATCGATCGCCACATATTCGGCGAAGGATCCCCAATGGGTGAAGCCCGGCTGGAACTGGTTCGGGCAGACCTGCTGGTTGCCGGAATGGCACTCGGTGCAATGGCCGCAGCCGGAAACGAACGGGACGGTCACCCGGTCGTCCACCTTGAAACGCATCACACCGCGGCCGGTGGCGACGACCCGCCCGGCAAGCTCATGTCCCGGCACATGCGGCAGGCGGATATCGGGGTCATGCCCCATCCAGCCGTGCCAATCGCTGCGGCAGAGCCCGCTGGCGCCGACCGATATGACGACGCCGTCCTCCGAAGGCGTCGGATCGGGCAGAGTGCGGATCTCGGGCGCCTGTTCGAAGGCTTCATAATACATGGCTTTCATCGGCGTCTTCCCTTGCTGCTGTCTCGCGATTTCTTCCCATAATCGCATGCGGCAGGCCTCCGTTCCAACTGTCCATTCCATCACTTTTGCTGATGCACCCATCGCTTACGCCGCGGGCGCCGCGCACGAATATTGCGGCCCGACGCCATCCTCCGGCATTTTCTTGCTTCCGCATTTGCCGCCCGGATTTGTCCTTGACCCCGCCTGCCGCGGCGGCTTTTGCTGTGCCGACTTCAGAGGGGAGGGCAACATGGCCGTCGATACATCACCGCGTTCAACCACCTGGACTCATGTCGACGGGGAATGGCTCCCGGGCAATCCGCCGCTGATCGGGCCGACCTCGCATGCCATGTGGCTCGGCTCCACGGTTTTCGACGGCGCTCGCTGGTTCGACGGCATCGCGCCGGATCTCGACCTGCATTGCCAGCGCGTCAACCGCTCTGCGCTCGCCATGGGGCTGAAGCCGGTGAAATCAGCCGAGGAAATCGCCGCACTCGCCTGGGAAGGCGTTGAAAAATTCGACGGCGCCACGCCGATCTACATCAAGCCGATGTATTGGGGCGAACATGGTTCGCCCGGCAGCGTCGTCTCCGTCGATGCGGAATCGACCCGCTTCGCGCTCTGCCTGTTCGAGGCGCCGATGGGCGGCCATGGCGGCACCAGCCTCACCGTCTCACCCTATCGCCGCCCGTCGCCGGAAACGGCGATGACCGAGGCGAAGACCGGCTCGCTCTATCCCAACAGCGGCCGCATGATCGCCGAAGCCCGCAGCCGCGGCTTCGACAATGCGCTGGTGCGCGATCTCAACGGCAATGTCGTCGAAACCGCCTCGTCCAACGTCTTCCTGGTGCGCGATGGCGTGGTGATGACGCCGGCCGCCAACCGCACCTTCCTCGCCGGCATCACCCGCGCCCGCGTCATGGACCTCCTGCGCAAGGCCGGTTTCGACGTCGTCGAAGCAACCCTTTCCGTCGAGGATTTCCTCGCCGCCGACGAAATCTTCACCACCGGCAACTACTCCAAAGTCGTCGGCGTCATCCGCCTCGACGACCGCGACCTCCAGGAAGGCCCGGTCACCCGCAAGGCGCTCGACCTCTACATGGACTGGGCCCACGGCAGAAGCGAGAGTGAAGAGTGAGGGTGAGGAATAGTCCCGCGGAGCGGGAGCAATCGATCCAGTGAATCGATTGCAATGACGAACGTCCGGAGCGCAAGCGCAGGGCCGGGTGGCTCGGCGAAGCAGAGCCCGATCCGCCCCTCATCCGGCTGCCGCCACCTTCTCCCCGCCTGCGGGGCGAAGGGGACAAGCCGTGAACCTCTCCGTCCCTCGCCAACGTCTCGCAGGGCACGTCCCCTCTCCCCGTCGGACGGGGAGAGGGCTAGGGTGAGGGGCAGCCTCTCGCGCTGAGGTCTGCCGCCTCACGCCTCACGTCATCCATTTCCGATGCTCCGCAAATCTCTCCGCCAGGAGATCGATGAACAACCTTACCTTGGTGGCCAGGTGGCTGCGATTGGGGTAGACGGCGTTGATACTGAATTCGACCGGCCGGTAGTCCGGCATGATCTTCACCAGCCGGCCTTCGGCGATGTCGTCGAAGACCACGAAGCTCGGCGCCAGGAAGATGCCCTGGCCATTCAGCGTCAGGAAGCGCAGCATCTCGGCGCTGTTGGAGATGGTGTTGCCGCCGATCTTGACGCTTTCCTGCCGGCCTTCGCCATCCGCGAAGCGCCATTCCTCGCCATAGGGATAATAGGCATATTGCAGGCAATTGTGATCGGCGACCTCGGCCGGCTTTTGCGGCATCGGATGGCTTTCGCGATAGGCCGGTGAGCAGACGAGCACGTGGCGCCAGGGCGTCAGCTTGCGCGCGACGAGCGATGAATCCGGTGGCGGCACGGTGCGGATCACCAGATCGTAGCCGTCCTCGATCATGTCGACCATCCGCTCGCCGATGCTGAAATCGAGCGCGATCGACGGATAGAGTTCCATATATTCGCTGACGACGGGCAGCAGGAAACGCACGATGGCGCTGCTGCTATAGACCTTCAGCGTGCCGCGCGGCGTGGTGCTGAGTGCGCCCGCCGTTCGGTCGGCCTCATCGAGTTCGGCGAGGATCTGCGAGGAGCGTTCATAATAATATTTGCCGGTTTCCGTCAGGCTGACCTTGCGCGTCGTGCGGTTGAGCAGCCTGACGCCGAGCCGGTCCTCCAGCGATTGCACGTGATTGCCGACCATGGTGACCGACATGTTGAGCCGGCGCGCGGCGGCGGAAAAACCGCCACATTCCACCACGCGGCCAAAGACTGTGAGGCTTGTCAGCCGATCCATATTGCCCTCGGATTATCCGCTGAGAGTTGATGATCCTTCCCGATTTAAGCAGATTATCACAATGAACGGCAGGGTGCATTGTCCCTTCAATCGAACAGGGCCTCTCAATGGGGCCGGCATTGAAGGAGAAACACAATGGTTGAGTTGCCCCGCAAGGATGTTTTCGACACGGCTCGGCAGGCCGATGACGCGCCTGCGGCCGAAGCGCCGAGCGCCCCGGTAGCCGAAGCACCTGTCGTCGAAGCCGCTGCTGCGGACGCGCCGAAGAAAACCGGCCGCAAGATCGTCAAGCGCGCGGTCATCGCCGTAGCGCTGCTTGCCGGCGTCGGTTTTGCCGGCGATTTCGGCTATCGCTATTGGACGGTCGGCCGCTTCATCGAATCCACCGACGATGCCTATGTGAAGGCCGATTACACCACCGTCGCCCCGAAGGTCGCCGGCTATATCAGACAGGTGCTGGTCAATGACAACGATCCGGTCAAATCAGGCCAGGTTCTCGCCCGCATCGACGACCGCGACTTCCAGGCCGCATTGTCCCAAGCGAGGGCCGCCGTGAAGGCAGCCGAAGCCGCCATCGCCAATATCGACGCCCAGATCGCCCTGCAGCAGTCGGTCATCGGCCAGGCCAAGGCGACGATCGATGCCTCGCAGGCCTCGCTCGATTTTGCCGTTTCCGATGCCGCCCGCTCGGCCCGGCTGATCACCAGCGGCGCCGGCACGCAATCGCGCGCCGAACAGAGTCAGTCGGCCCGCGACCAGGCCGCCGCCGCCGTCGAGCGCGACCGGGCAGCACTCGTTGCGGCTGAGAACAAGGTGCCGGTCCTTGAAACGCAGCGGCAGCAGGCGATTGCCGAGCGCGATCGGGCGGCAGCCGCCGGCCAGCAGGCCGAACTCAACCTTTCCTATACTGATATCGTCGCCGCCGTCGACGGCACGGTCGGCGCCCGTTCGATCCGCGTCGGTCAGTATGTCACCTCGGGCACGCAACTGATGGCCGTCGTGCCGCTGCACGCGGTCTACGTCGTCGCCAATTTCAAGGAAACGCAGCTGACCCATGTCCGCCCCGGCCAGCCGGTCGAAATCAAGGTCGACAGCTTTCCCGACATGGCGATCAAAGGCCATGTCGACAGTGTTTCACCGGCGAGCGGCCTCGAATTCTCGCTGCTGCCGCCTGATAACGCCACCGGCAATTTCACCAAGATCGTCCAGCGCATCCCGGTCAAGATCGTCATCGACGACGAGGCGCTGAGCGGCCTGTTGCGCTCGGGCATGTCGGTCGAGCCCGAAATCGATACCAAGGCTGCAGAGACCTCTGTGGCCGAGGAAGAATTATCCAGCCACGCCGGATAACCCTTCCGCCTTTTCCCAAATTCGCCCGAACCCCGTCATGAGAAGGTTTTCCGCGAGAACCGGAAAGAGATCAGCCATGGCCACTCTTCAGATCGCCGCAAACAGCAATTCGCTCACGCGCCCCGCCGCGGCGGCGCCCGCCCACCCCGCCGCCATCAGCCCGGTCCGTATGTGGATGGCCGTCGTCGGCTCCACCCTCGGCGCCTTCATGGCGGTCTTGAACATCCAGATCGTCAATGCCTCGCTTGCCGATATCCAGGGCGCCATCGGCGCCGGCACGGATGACGGCGGCTGGATCTCGACCTCCTATCTGATCGCCGAGATCGTCGTCATTCCCTTAAGCGGCTGGCTGACGCGCGTCTTCTCCCTGCGCAACTATCTGCTCGTCAACGCCATCCTCTTCCTGGTCTTCTCCGTCGCTTGCGCCTTTGCGGCCAATCTGCAGCAGATGATCGTCCTGCGCGCCATTCAGGGTTCTTCCGGCGGCGTGCTGATCCCGATGGCCTTCACCATCATCATCACCCTGCTGCCCAAGGCGAGGCAGCCGATCGGCCTGGCGCTGTTTGCCCTTTCGGCCACCTTCGCACCGGCCATCGGCCCGACCATCGGCGGTTATCTCACCGAGAACTGGGGCTGGGAATATATCTTCTACGTCAATCTGGTGCCTGGCGCGCTGATGATCGGCCTGCTCTTTGCCTCGCTCGACCGGGCGCCAATGAACCTGAAGCTGCTCGCCAAGGGCGACTGGCCTGGCATCGTCACCATGGCGATTGGCCTGGCGGCCCTGCAGACCGTGCTGGAAGAGGGTAACAAGGAAGACTGGTTCGGCTCCGATTTCATCCTCCGCCTGACTGTTGTCGCCGCCGTCTCGCTGACACTGTTCATCGTCATCGAGCTGAAGACGGCCCATCCGCTCCTGAACCTGCGTCTGCTCATGCGCCGTAATTTCGGCTTTGGCATCGTCGCGAACTTCCTGCTGGGCATCGCGCTCTATGGTTCGGTCTTCGTGCTGCCGATCTATCTCACCCGGATCCAGGGTTATAATTCCGAGCAGATCGGCATGGTTCTCGCATGGACCGGCATTCCGCAGCTGCTGCTGATCCCGCTGGTGCCGAGGCTGATGAAGCGTTTCGACATCCGCCTGTTGATCGTCGTCGGCTTTGCCCTTTTTGCCGCCTCGAACTTCATGAACGTGCACATGACCGGCGATTATGCCAGCGACCAGCTGTTCTGGCCGAACATCGTACGCGCCATCGGCCAGGCGCTCGTCTTCACCCCGCTCTCGGCCATCGCCACATCGGGTATCGAGCCAGAGAATGCCGGTTCGGCGTCCTCGCTCTTCAACATGATGCGCAATCTCGGCGGTGCGGTCGGCATTGCCTCGCTGCAGACCTTCCTGTCGAAGCGCGAACAGTTCCACTCGAACATCCTGACCAACTCGGTCTCCGTCTTCGAGGAGGCCACGCGTGATCGGGTCGCGAGACTCACGGCCTATTTCATGAGCCACGGCGTCAGCGATCAGGCGCTCGCCGGCCACAAGGCCATCGTCGCCATCGCGCTCAAAATACGCAAGCAGGCCAATATCATGGCCTTCAGCGACACCTTCTTCCTGCTCGGCGTCGCCCTGGTCGTCGCCCTGCTGGCAAGCCTGCTTCTCAGCAAACCCGGTCAACTCTCCGGCGGCGGCGCTCACTAGAGTTTGAAGGAGGAGAACGCCATGACAAGCGATCTATGCCCCCGATGCCAGCCGGTTTCAGCCGAAGGCGGCCGGCAATGCCGTCAGCGCCGGTGCGCTGCTCTCGATCATCGAATGGCTCTCCGGCGACGAATGCCATGCGCTCGACGAGGCGGGCCTCGTCTCCGGCCTCGGCCGCAGGCTTCAGGCGCTCGGCCTACCCGTCGACCGGCTGACCCTGCACCTGATGACGCTGCATCCCGAGTTCATCGGCCGCACCATCGCCTGGGGGCCGGGCGAGCCGGTCGAGATCCACGACCGTGAACACGGCGCCCGCGTTGCGATTGCCAATACGCCGCTGCGCAAGGTCATGGACACCCGCGAACCGCTGGTCGTCGGCGCCGGCGAAAGCGTGCATGGCCGCTGGCAGCATATCGATGTCTTTGCCGATCGCGGCCTGATGCAGCTCGTCATCGCGCCGCTCTGCAATGGCGACGGCCCGGTCAGCGCCGCCGTCTTCGGCACCAGGCGACCGGGCGGCTTCACCGCCTCCGAGCAGCAACTGATCGAACGCATCCTGCCGGCGCTGCGCAACACCAGCGAACTGCGCATACTTCGCCAGGTCGAGCTCAGCCTGCTCGACACCTATATCGGCCCGCTGACGGCAAGCCGGATTCTAGCCGGCCGCATCCGCCGCGGCGAGATCGAATCGATGCAGGCAGCCCTGCTGCTCTGCGATCTGCGCGGCTTTACCGAGCTGTCGAACCGGCTGCCCGGCAGCACCGTGCTCGGCCTGCTCAATGCCTATTTCGACCGGATCGTGCCGGCGATCACCCGCGAAGGCGGCGAACTGCTGAAATTCATGGGTGACGCCGTGCTCGCCTTCTTCCCAGGTTACGACGCCGCCCATTCCTGCGGCGCCGCGCTGGCATCGGCCCGCGCCATCCTCGATGAGATCGACCATTTCCAATATGAAGGCATCGGCGTGAAGGCCGGTATCGCGCTCCACTACGGCGAAGTCAGCTACGGCAATGTTGGCTCCGGCCGCCGCCTCGACTTCACCCTGATCGGCGGCGACGTCAATCTGGTCAGCCGCATCCAGACCGCCTGCAGCGAATTGGGAGAGCCCGTGCTGATGTCGGCGCCGTTCTGCAACGAGGCCGGGGCAGGGGATGCCGTCTCCGTCGGGGCGCATCGGCTGAAGGGTTTTGCCGAGCCGGTGGAGCTGTTTACGATCGCAAGGTAGTGCTCGCATCCGCCCCTCATCCGCCTGCCGGCACCTTCTCCCCGCCTGCGGGGCGAAGGGATATGCCGCGACCTCTCGGTTCCCCACTAGCCGCTCGTGAGGCAAGTCCCCTCTCCCCGTTTTTACGGGGAGAGGGTTAGGGTGAGGGGCCGCTTTCTTGCTATGAGGGAACCTCTTACTTACCTTCCCATATCTTTCCGCCCGCGAATCCCACAACAGAGGAAGAACCCCATGACCGTGCTGTCCGATGAACAAGGTGAGATCATCCGTGAACTGGGCGTTGCCGCCGAGATCGATCCCGAGCGTGAGATCGAGCGGCGAACCGAATTCCTCAAGGATTATCTCGTGGCGTCGGGCATGCGCGGCTATGTCCTCGGCATCAGCGGCGGCGTCGACTCGCTGACGGCGGCGCTGATTGCCCAGAAGGCGGTGCGCGAGCTGCGGGACAGCGGCCATGGGGCGGAGTTCATTGCCGTGCGCCTTCCCTATGGCGTCCAGGCCGATGAGGCCGATGCGGAGCGGGCGCTCGCAACGATCGGCGCCGACCGCGCGATGGTGGTCAACATCAAGGTGGCGGCGGATGCGATGCTGGCGGCTGCTCAAAACGGCGGCCTCGCCTTTGCCGATGCCGGCCGGCAGGATTTCATCCTCGGCAACATCAAGGCCCGTCAGCGCATGATTGCCCAGTTCGCCCTTGCCGGCGCGCTCGGCAGTCTCGTCATCGGCACCGATCATGCCGCCGAGGCGGTGATGGGCTTCTTCACCAAATTCGGCGATGGCGCCGCCGATATTCTGCCGCTCGCCGGTCTCAACAAGCGCCGCGTCCGTCTGCTGGCAAAGCGGCTTGGCGCCCCGGATGAGCTGGTCTTCAAGGTGCCGACCGCCGATCTCGAGGATCAGCGGCCGCTGCGCCCCGACGAGGAGGCCTATGGCGTCAGCTATGACGAGATCGACGATTTCCTCGAGGGCAAGCCGGTCGGCGAGATCGCCCGCCGCCGCATCCTTGCTGCCTACCGCGCCACCGCCCACAAGCGCGCTTTGCCGGTGGCGGTCAACGCCCTCTGACAGGGCCTGATCTTACGGCCGCACCGGCGAGCCGGTCCGGCCTGATGAGGCGAGATAGGCCTGCGGCGCGAAATAGACGCCGTCCGCGTCGAAGGCCTCGAGCTCCTCTACCTGCAGCGCTTCCCGCACCTTCGGGCGTGCCGCCACGCGGGCCATGAAGCCGTGCAAGCCCGGCCATTGCTGGAGATCGATGCCGGTCCAGGGCGACCAGTTCAGGCAGACGAAGAGATAGGCATCCGCCACCGTGAAGGCCTCGCCGGTGAGATAGGGGCCGGCGAGGCGGCCGTCCAGCCAGGCGAGCCGCTTCGATATCAGCGCCCGGATTTGCTCGTGCACGCTCGAGTAAAGCGGGTTGAACAGCAGCACCATCGGCTTGTGCAACTCGGCCGTGATGAAATTCAGATAGGATTGTACCTCGTTGCGCTTGAGGTTGCCGACCTCGGGCAGCATGGCCGAACCTTGCGGCACACTGTCGGCGAGGAACTGCACGATCGCCGGTCCCTCGGTCAGCACCCTGCCATCGTCGAGCATCAATGCCGGCACATAACCGTTGCCGTTGATGGCGAGATAATCCTTGCCGTCGCTTGTTCTGTGGGTTTGCCGGTCGACCTGGACGAGCTCGATGTCGAGCTCCAGCTCCCGGCAGACGATATGCGGCGAAAGCGAGCATGCCGCGGCGTGCATATAGAGTTTCATGACAGACTTCCTTCTGATGAGCCGGGCGATGCCGCCCGTTAATGGCGTTGAACATCTGTACTGTTTCGCATAAAATAGCTCTCGTCAAGAATTCAATGCGGAACGGTACAGAATATGAAGGACGAGAAGAAACGCGGTCGCCCACGGGCCTTCGACGCCAAGGCGGCACTCGGCAAGGCGCGCGACGTTTTCTGGGACAGGGGCTTTGCGGCTGCCTCGCTCGACAATCTGAGCGCTGCGACCAACCTCAACCGTCCGAGCCTTTACGGTGCCTTCGGCGACAAGGAAGATCTCTATCTCGATACGCTGGAGGGCTATCGGCAGGACGGCATGGATGCGCTGGCCGAAGCGCTCGATCCGTCACTTCAGCTGCGCGACAATCTCGCCCGCGTCTATGAGAGCGCGCTTTCGATCTATTTGCATGGTGCAACCGCCGCACGCGGCTGTTTCCTGATCGGCACGGCAACGGTCGAGGCGATCAAGCATGAGCGCGTCCGCGAGGTGCTCGGCCGCAGCCTCAACGATTTCGACGGCGAGATCGAAAAGCGCATGCGCCTTGCCGTCGAAAACGGCGAGCTTCCCGAGGGCGCCGATCCGCAGATGATGGCAAGACTCGCCTCCGCCGTCATGCATTCGCTTGCCGTGCGCGCCCGCGCCGGCGACAGCCGCGAGACGCTGGAAGCGATCGCCCGCTCGGGCGTCGAGCTGATCTGCGGACGGCCCTAAGCTGGGTCCGATCTCTTCTGATCTCGCGGCCGCACCAGCCAGGCATAGGCAGCACCGGCGACGAGCAGCACCGAGGTGCCGAGGAAAACCGCCCGCATGCCGATATGGCCGCCGACGAAGCCGCCGAGGATCGGGCCGGCCACCTGGCCGACATATTGCGAGGAAATGGAGAACCCGAGAATACTGCCGGCCGCACTGTCCGGCACGCTGTGGCGGATGACGGCGGCGATGCAGGGCAACAGCCCGCCGAGGGCTGCGCCCATCAGAAAGCGCAGGATGATCAGTTGCCAGGAACTGGTGACGAAAGCCTGCGGGATCAGCAGCAGCCCGGCAACGGCGAGCGCGCCTGAAATCACCGGCCAATGACCGATCCTGTCGGCAAGCTTGCCGAGCCACGAGGCCGAAAGAATGCTGCCGAGGGCGGCCGCCGACATGACGATGCCCGAGATCAACGTCACCTCGTTGGCGGCCGGCACGATCTGCGCGACATAGACGGTGATGATCGGCTCGATCGACATATTGGCGAACATCAACAGCATGCCGGTCGCCAGCATGGCGATGACAGGCCGTTTGTCGGCGATGGATTTCCAGCCGCCGCTTGCCTTGGCCGCCTGTTTGCGGGCCGGCGACTTCTCTTCCTTGATCAAAAAGGTGGTGGCGAGAAAGGCGAGGAAGATCATCGCCCCGGCGGCGAGAAAGGTGCCGCGGATGCCGATGATGGGCGGCAGCGCCCCGCCGATCAGCGGCCCGACGAGATTGCCGGCCATGATGCCGGAGGAGAGAAGGCCGAGCGCCCAGGCCGAGCGGTCTTTCGGCGTCTGCGTCGCCACCAGCACCATCGAGCCGGAGGAATAACCGCCGGCAAGCCCGACAAAGAGGCGCAGCGCCACCAGCTGCCAGACATTGCCGGCCATGCCCATCAGCGAGATCGCCAGCGTCATGCCGAGGCTCGCGCGCACCAGCATCAGCTTGCGCCCGTAAATATCGCCGAGCCGTCCCCAGAGCGGCGCGACCAGCGCCGCAGCCAGAAAGGTGGCGCCATAGGCGATGCCAGACCATTGCACGATCGCCGCATGGTCGCTGACGCCGAGTTCCTCGACATAAAGCGGCAGGAAAGGCAGCAGCAGCGTCATCGCCACGATGGTGGTGAAGGAGCCGATCAGCGAGATCGCGAGGTTGCGCTTCCAGTAGATCGAGCCTGCGCTAATGTTCGCCGCGTGCAATTGCGTATCGGTCATTCCTTGCCTCGGCTTCGATCATGAGGGCGCGATTGCGCCGAAACTGGATCATCTCGGGTAAAAGTGCTAGATATACTGATTGCGAGATGCAATCGGTTAATCGGAGGATATTGCCATGAACGATATGCACACGAGGCAGCAGACCGTCCGCGATCTCTACGCCGCCTATCTGGAAGACCGCAAGGATAAAGTCATCGCCATGCTGACGGAGGATTTCACCTTCTCCAGCCCGCGTGACGACCATATCGACCGGGCGACCTATTTCGAGCGCTGCTGGCCGAAGCAGCCGTTCTTCCGCGCCATCCACATCGAATTCCTGGCGGTCGATGGCGACGAGGCAGCGGTGCGTTACCGCGCCGAAAAACTGGAGGGCGGAAGCTTCGCCAACATGGAGAGCCTGCGCTTCCGCGGTGAGAAGATCGCTTCCGTAGAGGTCTATTTCGGTCGGAATCTATAGTCCAGGCGCTTTAGAGGATCCGTATTGCCGATGTCACGATAATGACCATCGAGACCGCCACCATCAGCGCCCGCACCGGCATCCGCTTGACGAGGATCGCACCGAAGGGGGCCGCGATGACGCCGCCGATGATCAGGCCGATCGCCGAATTGAGCTCCGACCAGCCGAGCGTCAGGATGAAGGTCAGCGAAATCGTCAGCGTCACCGTAAATTCGGTGAAATTGGTCGAGCCGATCACCCGCTTCAGGTCGTGGCCGCGGCCGACCAGAGTGCTGGTGACGACGGGGCCCCATCCGCCGCCGCCGATCGCATCGAGAACACCGCCGCAAAAGCCGACTGGCGGCACGGCCCAGTCATGCACCTCGCGCTTGGCCGGCGGCCGAAAGGCCTTGTAGAGAATCAACAGGCCGATCGCGATCAGATAAGCCGACACGAAGGGCGCGATCACCTTGCCATCGATATTGGCCAGCAGGTAGGCGCCGAGCGCGCCGCCGATCATGCCGGCCGGCGCGAGCCGCGCCACCAGACGCCAGTCGACATTGCGATGATAGGCATGCGAAATGCCGGATGCGGCCGTGGTGAACATCTCAGCCACATGCGTCATGGCGCTGGCATTGGCCGCCGGCACTCCGAAGGCCAGAAGACTCGTCGTCGACAGCACGCCGAAGGCCATGCCGAGTGCGCCATCGACAATCTGCGCACTGAAGCCCACCACGATGAAGAAGAAGATATCCGATGTCATGCGGTCCCCTCAGGCGAACGGTAGCATCAGGCTCCGCGATGCGGAAAAATTTTTAATTCAGGCGGAAAGTCCGCGCTGTTTCAGCCGGACGATCTTGAAAAAGCCGTTCGGAAAGACCGGCAGGATCTCGGCAGCGGAAAAATCGCCGCGCCGCTCGGCCCAGGCGAGGATGCGGTGGATGCGGAAGGCGGAGGACCAGCCGATGTGACGCACCAGCGGCGCCACCGCCGCTTCGATCGCGCCCTGCAGGCCGGCGCCGTCGCCGAGCTTGCTGGCCAGGATGATTTCGCCGCCCGGCCGCAGCACCCGGGCGCATTCGTCGAGCGCCCGCTCGGGCTCGGGAATCAGCGTGATGACGAAGGGCAGGCAGACCGCATCGAAACACCGGTCGGCAAAGCGCAGCGCATGCGCATCCATCACCTCGAGCGCGCTGATATGCTGCAGCTTCTCGCGGCGCACCTTTTCGCGCGCCCGGGCGATCATGTGTTCGGAAATGTCGATGCCGGTCACCCGGCAGCGGTTGGGATAGTGCCTGAGCGTCAGGCCGGTGCCGACGCCGACTTCCAGAATATCGGTGCCTGCCGCGGCGGCGAGCGCCGCCAGTTTGCGGTGGGCGTCGCTGAGGATGCCGCGATAGACGCGGTCATAAACCGGCGCCCAGCGCTGATAGATTTTTTGCTGATCTTCCGCCCCGCCGCGAAGCTCTGACATCCCGCACCTCCCTAAGGCCCAGACTTCAACTCCTAAGAGTAGCGTCCGGTTCCCTTCGAAACGTGACCGAAGGCACAGATTCGCCGAGAGAGGACTGTGTCGACACAGCCTATCTTGGCGGCGTGAGGCCAAGCTGTTTGGCATCCAGTTCGCTGCCGATCTCCACGGTTTTCTTCTGCTTGTCGTAGACGCAGATCTGGGCGACCAGCCCCTTGGCGCCCTTCGGCTTGCCCGTCACCAAAGCCAGCCCATAACGGATGGTGCCGAAGGGATCGACGCTGGCGGCAGGTCTTTCGAGCGCGACCGCCGCCTTCTTGCACTTGGCCTCGACGTCGGCTGCCAGCTGTTTCCAGGCATCGTCCGAAGAGGCATGCACCGTACCGGAAAGCAGGGGAAATGCTGCCATGGCCAGAAGCGGGATTATATTCCTGTTCATCTCGGGTCTCCGTTGCAGTGAATCGCCGGGGAAACGGTTTTCGAGGCGGGCATCCCAAACGATTTGCGCGCCTGATTCCAACTCTGCAACTGAGGCAAATTTTCCTTCGACGGATCGTTTTTTGACATTTCGCTGGTTGCCTCTCCCCTTTCCCCTCCTATGTTCCGCCACACCTGCCGATGACGCAATCTATTGCCAAGAGGAGATCTGACATGGCTTTCGAATTGCCTGAACTTCCCTATGATTACGAAGCGCTTGCTCCCTTCATGTCCAAGGAAACGCTGGAGTTTCACCACGACAAGCACCATAAGGCCTATGTCGACAACGGCAACAAGCTCGCCGCCGAAGCCGGTCTTTCGGATCTGTCGCTCGAAGATGTCGTGAAGAAGTCCTTCGGCACCAATGCCGGCCTCTTCAACAACGCTGCTCAGCACTACAACCACATCCATTTCTGGAAGTGGATGAAGAAGGGTGGCGGCGGCAACAAGCTGCCGGGCAAGCTGGAAGCGGCTTTCGCCTCCGATCTCGGCGGCTACGATAAGTTCAAGGCCGATTTCGCCAATGCCGGCGCCACTCAGTTCGGCTCCGGCTGGGCTTGGGTTTCCGTCAAGAACGGCAAGCTCGAAATCTCCAAGACCCCGAACGGCGAAAACCCGCTCGTCCACGGCGCCACCCCGATCCTCGGCGTCGACGTCTGGGAACACTCCTATTACATCGACTATCGCAATGCCCGCCCGAAATACCTCGAGGCCTTCGTCGATAGCCTGATCAACTGGGATTACGTCCTGGAGCGCTACGAAGAAGCCACGAAGTAAGCAGCACCAGACTCGCCGCCATGGGCGGCGATGTCTCTGCTTTTCAGTTCAGCACCCGGCGCCACAAACGCCGGGTGTTTAGTTTCGACGGCAAGCCGTCACATCCCTGTCACCGGCCGCTCCTAATCACGCTCCATGGCTTCCTCCGCTCTTCCCCTGTTCCGCTTCGGCATCATCGCCGACCCGCAATATGCGGCAATCCCTCCGCATGCGGCCATGGACCGCTATTACGCCAACAGCCTCGCCAAACTCGCCGAGGCGATCGAGGTCTTCAACGGCGAGGAATTGAGCTTCGTCATGACGCTTGGCGATGTCATCGACCGCAGCTTCAAAAGCTTCGACGACATCCTGCCGGCCTACGAGAAGCTGCGGCACGAGGCGCTCTTCCTGCTCGGCAATCACGACTTCTCGGTCTCTTCGGGCCATCTCTCCGAAATCCCCGCGCGCCTCGGCATGCCGTCGCCCTATTACAGCTTCCGCCGCCACGGCTGGCGTTTCGTGGTGCTCGACGGCAACGAGGTCAGCACCTTCGCGCCGCCCGAAGGCCATCCGCATCGCGCCCTTGCGGCAAAGATGCTGGCTGAACTGCAGGCGAGGGGCGAAAGAAACGCCCATCCGTGGAACGGCGCGCTGAGCGACGAGCAGTTCGCCTGGCTCGCCGATGAAATCGCAAGCGCTGCAGCGGCCGGCGAGAAGGTGATCGTCATGAATCACTATCCGGTCTATCCCGCCGGCGAGCACGACATGTGGGACTGCGACCGCGTCGTCGCGCTGCTCGCCGCGCACGACAATGTCGTCGCCTATCTCAACGGCCACAACCACGTCGGCAATTACGGCAAGGCCGGCGCCTGCCACTTCGTCAATTTCAAGGGCGTGGTCGACACCGAAACCGAAAACGCCTTCGCCATCGTCGAACTCCACCCCGACCGCATCGAAATCCGTGGCTTCGGTCGCGAAGAGAGCCGGACGCTGGTTTATTAGGCTGGGACGGTTTGCACGCCCGGTTCATGCGGATAGCTGCCCCTCACCCTAACCCTCTCCCCGTAAACGGTGCGAGGGAACGTGCCCTGCGAGATTGTTGGCGAGGGACAGAGAGGTCGCGCTATACCCCTTCGCCCCGCAAGCGGGGAGAAGGTGCCGGCAGGCGGATGAGGGGCAGACGGCGATCTCTGGCGTCATATTTCACACCGGCACAGCCTTTTCCGTCCAGCCGCTCGTCCACAATTCCCGCAGCCTGTCGCCGTCGCCCTTGAAGAACTGGTCGCTTGCCGCGCAGTGCTCCACCCGGTCGCTGCGGAAATTGCGGATGGCCTGGCGCAGTTCGCACCAGGCGACGATATTGGCGGTCTGCGAATAGTAGATCAGCGCGATCGGTTGGATCGTCCGTTCCGTGGCGCGGCCGAGCTCGTCGCGGTAGCCGAGCATGAGCTTGCATTCGTCGCGGATCGCCCGGCGCACGATCGCCAGATCGAAGCCCGCCGGCTGCGCGGTCGAGCCCCAGGCATAAAGCGCCTTGCTGTCCATCGCCTGGCGGAGCGGCGCCGGCACAGCGCCCGATATTTTCCGGTTGACCCGGCGGGCGGCCTGTTTCAGCTCCTCGTCGGCGGTGCGTTCGAGCAGCGCCAGCGACAGCACGATCGCTTCCATCTCCTCGATCGAGAACATCAGCGGCGGCAGGTCGAAGCCCGGCCGCATGATGTAACCGATGCCGCGCCCGCCCTCGATCGGCACCCGCATCGCCTGAAGGGCGGCGATGTCGCGATAGATCGAGCGCACGGTCACCTCGAGCGTCTCGGCCATGACAGCCGCCGTCATCGGCTTTCTGGCGAGCCTCAGGATCTGAATGATCTCGAAAAGCCGCGAGGCCTTGCGCATTTTGCCTCTCCCATCCCTTAGGCTCCTGACAATACACTGTCAGTTGGGTTTGCGTATAGAGCCGCCTATCGAATTGAAATCAATCAGGGTCTTTCAAAACGGCCCATGCACCGACAAGGCGGTAACTGACATGAACTACCACGAAAACCTCTGGCTTTTCTTCACCCTTCTCTTCGGCATCATCATCGTGCCGGGCATGGATATGCTCTTCGTGCTCGCCAATTCGCTGACCGGCGGCGTCAGGCGGGGGCTGGCGGCAACAGGCGGCATCATGGCCGGCGGCGCCGTGCATTCGGCCTATGGCGCGGCCGGCGTCGGTCTGCTCGTCACCATGCTGCCGCAGCTTTTCAACGTTCTGCTCTTTGCCGGCGTCGCCTACATGATCTGGATCGGCATTTCGCTGATCCGCAGTTCGATCACCGTCGAGGCGGTCGGGCCGGGCACAGCGCGCTCCGGCTGGCGGGCCTTCCGCCAGGGCGCCGTCACCTGTCTCGTCAATCCGAAGGCCTATATCTTCATGTTCGCCGTCTATCCGCAGTTCCTGAGACCGGAATACGGCCCGGTCTGGCTGCAGGGCCTGATCATGGGCGCCATGACGGTTGCCACCCAGTTCGCCATCTACGGCACGCTGGCGATGACGGCCGGCCGCAGCCGCGACCTGCTTGTCGCCAATCCTGACGTCACGGCCTTTGTCGGCCGCTTCGCCGGGTTGCTCTTGGTTGCGGTCTCCGCCTTCAGCCTCTGGCAGGGCTGGAAAAGCGCCTGAGCCGTCGCCGCAGCGTATCACGTTGTTTTTATGGCGATCCGGCAAAACGTGACCACTTCTCGCCATGGATTTTGTCATGCTTCCAGTGCAGATTGGCCGTCGGCCGCCTTGGCCTCAAGAATATGGAGAGGAATACATGAATTGGAAAGCAGTAGCTGCCGCCGCAGCAATGGCTGGCATCGCGTTCGGTTCGGTGACCGCCGCTGATGGGACCCATGATTCGCGCATTGCGCTGATGAAGCAGATCGGCGGTTCGGCCGGTGCGCTCGCCGCCATCGCCAAGGGCACCAAGCCTTATGATGCCGAGGCTGTGAAGGCGGCGCTGACGACGATTGCCACGACTGCCAAGGTCTTCCCCGATCAGTTCAAGCCGGGCAGCGATATGAACGATGCTGAGGTCAGCCCGAAGGTCTGGGAAAACATGGATGACTTCAAGGCGCGCGCCGCAAAGCTATCCACTGACGCCGAAACTGCGCTCGCTCAGCTTCCGGCCGATGCCGCAGCCGTTGGCGCCACGGTCAATACGCTCGGCGCCAATTGCGGCGGCTGTCACAAGGCCTATCGTATCAAGGAGTGATAGGCCGACTGAGCAATTCCAGCAAAAGTGTGCAGCGGCCTGCTTCCGGAATTGCCCAAACAAACGACAGCAATTCCAGCAAAGGTGCGCGGCTTGCTTCCGCGTGACGCGCGGGAAACGGAATGCTCTGGATGCGCGATCCGTGCCCGGCTTGCTGCCGGCACGGATCGCCTTATGTGGGACCGACTGCGGAAACATCGGCAAGAGGGGAGGCGGCGCATGGTCCGCAGGTTCATCCGGTTATTGCTCTGTCTGATTGGCGTTGCCGTCCTCGGTGGCGGCGCCTTCTATGGCGTCACCGCACCCGATCCGCTGCCGGAAAGCCATTGGGCCGGTCTCGGCGCGCCGGATGCGGCAAACGGTCAGACGGTGTTCTGGGCGGGCGGCTGTGTCAGCTGTCATGCAGCCCCCGGTTCCGAAGGCGACGCCAGGCTGACGCTGTCAGGCGGTCTGGCGCTGAAGAGCCCTTTCGGCACCTTCCACGTGCCGAACATCTCGCCCGATGAAAAGGCCGGCATCGGCGGCTGGACGCTCGCCGAGTTCGGCAACGCGATGAAGCGCGGCGTCGGCCCGGATGGTCAGCATCTCTACCCGTCCTTTCCCTATGGTTCCTATGCGCGCATGAGCGACAAGGACGTCAACGATCTTTTCGCTTTCCTGAAGACGCTGCCGAAGAGCGCCAAGGTCGCGCCTCCGCACGAGCTGCCGTTCCCCTACGATATCCGGCTGGCGCTAGGCGGCTGGAAATTCCTCTATTTCAACGATCAGCCGCGTGTTGCGCTCGCCAAGAGCGATGACAAAATCAAGCGCGGGCAATATCTGGTCGAAGGCCCCGGTCATTGCGGCGAATGCCACACACCGCGGGATGCGCTCGGTGGCTTCCGAGCAGACCAGTGGCTCGCCGGCGCCCCCAATCCGGAAGGCAAGGGCCGCATACCCGATATCACGCCGGCCTCCAAAAGCGTCGGCGGCTGGAGCGAGGCCGATATCGCCAGCTATCTCGAAACCGGCTTCACGCCCGATTTCGATAGCGTCGGCGGCTCGATGGTCGATGTGCAGCAGAACATTGCCCATCTGCCGGCCACCGACCGCGAGGCGATCGCCGCCTATCTGAAGGCGGTGCCGGGGCGCTAAAGCATGTCGCGCAAAAGTGTACAGCGGTTTTGCGGCAACGACATGCGAAAGAGCCCGCAGCTCAAGCGATCGACTGCATGTAGCGCATGCCGGTGACCGGCCGCGGGGTGAAATCCAGCTGTTCGTAGAAGCGGTGCGCCAGCACGTTTCCGGTGGCGGCGCTGACGGAGAGGTAGCCGCAGCCGGCCTTGCGCGCGGTCTCGCGGGCGCGGTCGACCAGCAGTTGACCGGTGCCGTGGCCGCGATGGCCGTCGCGCACGAAGAGGTGGTGCAGATCCATGCCGCGTTTTCCCTCCTGCGCCCTGTAGAGCGGCACGAGAATGGCGTAGCCGATCAACCCTTCGCTGGTTTCGGCGACCAGTGCTGTGATCCATGGCAGCGAGCCGAACAGGTCGCGCTCCAATTGCTCCGGCGTGGTTAGCGCAGCATCGCCGTGATGGGCGGCCAAGAGCGCAATCATCGAATTGAGTTCGGGCAGGTCGCGGGGCTTGGCAGCGCGGATCGTCACCACAGAAGGGCGCATCAGAGAAATTTCGCTGTCTTCGATTTCGGTCATGGTCTTCGCGTCCTTTGATAGTCTGCCGTCAGGACGCTGCCGATACAACAAAGCCGCCTGACGGCGGCTTGTTGACAATATGATCTGTCCAGCCGCCCTTTACAGGTACAGCCAAAAATACGAGCGGCTCTGGTGCGCGTTTTTGATCATGGCGCATCAATCGTCGCAAATGCCGCCTTTGTCAATGGCTGATCGCCGCAGATCGGCATCGATCCCTTTTTCCCTTTTAATAGTATACCCCCTATGCTATATGAGGCCCATGTCTCACACCACCCTGCAGAAAAAGAAACTCATCGCCCGCGTCAGCCGTCTGAAGGGGCAGATGGAGGCCGTCGAGCGGGCGCTGGAGGCCGAGCGCCCCTGCGGCGAAATCCTGCAGCTGCTCGCTTCCGTCCGCGGCGCCCTGACCGGGCTGACCGGCGAGGTGCTGGACGATCATCTGCGCGAACACGTGCTGAATGCCGAGGACGACGCCGCAAGGGCCGAGGCGGTCGAGGAAATATCGGAAGTCTTGCGAACCTATATCCGCTGAGTGCCGTGACGAAGGAGCCTGTAATGAGTACCGGGATCGAGAATGCTGGAGCAAGCGCGCTGGAACATGATCATATCTTCCTCGGCGCCGACCATGCGGTGAACGAGCGGCGCATCTGGCTGGTGATCGTGCTGACGGCGGTGATGATGGTGGCGGAAATCGCCGCCGGCACCGCCTATGGCTCGATGGCGCTGGTCGCCGATGGCTGGCATATGTCGACCCATGCCAGCGCGCTTGCGATTTCGGCGCTCGCCTATCTCTTTGCCCGCAAGCAGGCGCGCAATCCGCGTTTCACCTTCGGCACCGGCAAGCTCGGTGATCTCGCCGGCTTCGCCAGCGCCATCATTCTTGCCCTGATCGCTTTGCTGATGGCCTGGGAAAGCTGGCTGCGCCTTTCAAATCCGGTGCCGATCGGCTTTGCCCAGGCGATCGCGGTCGCGGTGATCGGCCTTGCCGTCAATCTCGTCAGCGCCTGGCTGCTTGCCGGCGGCCACGCGCATAGCCATCACGCGCATGGTCACCATGATCACCACCATCATGGCGATCATGCCCATCACGGTCATGCTGATCACGCCCATAATCATCACCCAAAGCCAGGCGACAACAATCTCCGCGCCGCCTATCTGCATGTCATCGCCGATGCCATGACTTCTGTGCTTGCCATCGCGGCGCTGACGCTCGGCAGCCTCTATGGCTGGCTCTGGCTCGACCCGATCATGGGCATCGTCGGCGGTCTGGTTATCGCCAACTGGTCCTGGAGCCTGATGAGATCCTCGGGCGGTGTCCTTCTCGACGTCGTCCCGCACGGCGGGACGCTGCCGGCGGAAATCCGCCACGCGATCGAGACTGAGGAAGACCGGATCACCGATCTGCATATCTGGCAGGTCGGCCCTGGCCATCACGCCGCCATCGTCGCCGTCGTCACCTCCGCACCGCGCGAGCCGGCCTTCTACAAGGGCAGGCTTTCGGCGCTGACGGAATTGTCGCATGTGACCGTCGAGGTTACGTGGCGAGCGGCATAGTCGCCGCGGCGGACAACAAGGTTGCTCGGCGGCCGAATTACTCGCTCGGCGGACGACGAAGTCGCTCGGCGGCAACAAGGTTGCCGCGGGGACGAGATGCCGCCGCAATCGCGTCTTAGCTCTGTTCTCCTCACCGCCGGAGGATGTCATGGATCTCAGTCTTACCCGCCGCATGCTCATAGGCTGGGCGTTCTGCCTGCCTGTTTTGGGCCTGCCCGCCCATGCCGAGGACAAGGCCGGCGAGGACGACGACAACGTCGAGAAGCGTCTTGCGGCGCTGGAAAAACGCACCGGCGGCCGTCTCGGCGTCTCGGTGCTCGACACTGAGACGAGCATTTCCTTCAACTATCGCGGCAGCGAGGCATTTCCGATGTGCAGCACCTTCAAGGCGCTGGCCGCCGGCTTCGTGCTTGCCCGCGCCGACAAGGGCGAGGAGAGCCTCGACCGGCGGGTGACTTACGGCAAGGACAAGCTTGTCGACTATTCGCCGCTCAGCGAAAAACACGCCGATGCCGACGGCATGACCATCACAGAACTCTGCGAGGCGGCGGTGACGGTCAGCGACAACACCGCCGGCAACTTGCTGCTCGAAAGTTTTGGCGGCCCGGCGGGGTTGACCGACTGGCTGCGCTCGATCGGCGACGGCACCACCCGTCTCGACCGCACCGAACCGACGCTGAACGAGGGCAGGAAGGACGATCCGCGCGACACGACGACACCGGATGCGATGCTCGACACGCTCGGCAACCTGACGCTCGGCTCGGTCTTGAGCGAAGCCTCCTCGGACAGGCTGATCGCCTGGCTGGTGGCAAGCACGACCGGCGGCGAGCGGCTGAGAGCCGGCCTGCCGGCGGAGTGGAAAGTCGGCGACAAGACCGGCACCGGCCCGAACGGCTCCCTCGGCGACATCGCCGTCATCTGGCCCCCCAACCGCGGCCCAATCGTCGCTGCCGTCTATATCGCCGAGGCGACCGCGCCGGTGAAGGAGCTTAACCCGGTCTTTGCCGAGGTGGGGCGGATGATTGTCGAAATGGTGTGAATCGGGGAGGATGCCGGCGCCTGTCCGGTCCGCGCGTGAAAACCCCTGCCCACAAGGGGGAGCGGCTGCCGTGTGGCGCCCGTCGCATTTCATTCGTATCGATGCAGCATGTAGTGCCGTATTTGTGGTGGCAGGACGTTGCCCCAGGTTAGTCCCTCCCCCTTGTAGGGAGGGGTCTTTACTCTCGCCTCTTGCCTAATAGGTTTCCCCACCCTCCGTCGTACTCGAGTCAAGCCCGAGGACGACGGAGGGTGGGAAGTGTATGCGGCAGGAGGCGAGATCACCTGGAGAAATTCCAGCAAAATGCCCCAGCGATTTTGCGTTGGGATCGCGTAAAAAATAGGCGGCAACTCCAACAAAATCACCGCTCACTTACGGTCCTTGCCACACAGGCTACCCAACTCTCCGTCGTCCCCGGGCTTGACCCGAGGACCCACGGCCAAAAGCACTGCGTTGAGATGGCAACCTCCCCATCACGGCAGCGTATAAGCAATCACATAATCCCCAGGCTTGGTACCCACAGAGCCGTGGCCGCCGGCGACCATGACGACATATTGTTTGTTGTCGCTTGTCGTATAGGTCATCGGCGTCGCCTGGCCGCCGGCCGGAAGCCGCGCTTGCCAGAGTTCTTGCCCGTTCGTCACGTCGTAGGCGCGCAGATAGTTGTCGACCGCTGCGCCGAGGAAGGCGACGCCGCCCTTGGTCAGCATCGGTCCGCCGATGCCGGGCACGCCGACCTTGAAGGGCAGTGGCAGCGGCGTCATGTCGCGCACAGTGCCGTTCTTGTGCATATAGGCGATCTTGCCGGTGCGCAGATCGACGCCGGCGACATAGCCCCATGGCGGTGCCTGGCAGGGGATTTTCAAGAGCCCGAGGAACGGCCCCATGAAGACGCCGTAGGGTGCGCCGTCATTGCGGTTGAGCCCCTGTTCGCTGCCCTTCTCGTCCTGGCCTCTCGGCGGAATATCGGCGGCCGGCACCAGGCGCGAGGTGAAGGCGAGATAGGTCGGCATGCCGAACATGATCTGCCGCTCCGGATCGACAGCCACGCTGCCCCAGTTGAAGGTGCCGAAATTGCCGGGATAGACGATCGTGCCGACAAGCGACGGCGGTGTGTAACGGCCCTCATATCGGTAGCGGTGGAAATCGATGCGGCAGGCGAGCTGGTCGAACAGCGACACGCCCCACATGTCCTTTTCCTTCAGCGGCTCCGGCGAGAAGGTGAGATCGGAGATCGGCTGGGTCGGCGCGGTATGATCGCCGGAAACCGCGCCGGTGGGTGCTGCGATTTCCTTGACCGGGATGATCGGCTCGCCGCTGCGCCGATCGAGCACGTAGAGATCGCCCTGCTTGGTCGGGCCGATGAGGGCGGGAACTACGGTGCCGTCCGGCTTGGTCAGATCGATCAGCGCCGGCTGGGCTGGCACATCCATGTCCCAGAGATCGTGATGGACGGTCTGGCGCACCCAGCGCAGCTGGCCGCTGGCGATATCCAGCGCGACGATCGAGGAGGAGAATTTCTCGACATTGTCGCTGCGGTTGATGCCGAGTTGGTCGGGCACCTGGTTGCCGAGCGGGATGTAGACCATGCCGAGCGCCTCGTCGACGCTGAAGACCGACCAGCTGTTCGGCGAGTTGGTCGTATAGGTCTGACCTGCGGCCAGCGGCGTTGTCACGTCGGGATTGCCGGAATCCCAGTTCCAGATCAGCGCGCCGGTCTTGATGTCGAAGGCGCGGATGACGCCGGATTGCTCCTTGGTGGAATAATTATCGTTCACCGCCCCGCCGACGATGATCTTGCCCGCCACCGCGACTGGCGGCGAGGTGGAGTAATAATAACCGGCCGGATTGTAGCGCATGCCGGTTTCTAGGTGCAGCACGCCGTTGTCGGCAAAACCGGTGCAGACCTTGCCGTCCGCGGCATCGAGCGCGATCAGCCGCGCATCGGAGGTCGGCAGGTAGACGCGCTCGGCACAGGGCTGGCCGGCGGCGACATCCGGATCGGCATAATAGGTGACGCCGCGGCAGGTCTGGTGCTGGCGGTCGGGGTTCATGCCGGAGTTGGCGTCGTATTTCCATTTCTCCTTGCCGGTCTTGGCGTCGAGGGCGATCGCCCAGTTGTGCGGCGTACAGAGATAGAGCGTGTCCTTCACCTTGAGCGGCGTCACCTGATAGGTCGTCTCGCCGACATCGTCCGGCCGCTTGACGTCGCCGGTCTGGTATCGCCAGGCCTCCTTGAGGGTGGAGACGTTCTCGGTCGTGATCTGGTCGAGCGGCGAATAGCGCTGGCCGAACGGCGTGCGGCCATATTGGTGCCATTCGCCATCCGGCACGTTGCCGCCGAAGGCGGGATTGGCGGCGATCGCATCCTTCGGCAGTTCGCCGGCAAGATCGTGCGGATCCGTCGTCATCGAATAGAGCGCGACGACGATGGCGAGAATGACGGGCACGGCGAGCGGCCAGGGATTGGCGCCATAGGTGATGCCCGTCGGGCTGCGAAAGCCGAGCGGCCGGCGGATCCAGGGCGTCAGCAGCCAGAGCCCGAGCAGGATGATCATGCCGCCGCGCGGGCCGAGCTGCCACCAGTCGAAACCCACCTCCCAGATCGCCCAGGCGAGTGCTGCCACGACGAGCACCGCATAGACCCAGAGCGCCACCGCCTTGCGCATCAAAAGCAGCCCGGCGGTGATCAGGAACATCAGCCCGGCGAACAGGTAGAAGACGCTGCCGCCGAGCGTCACGAGCCAGAGCCCGCCGCCGCCGAGCGCAAGCCCGATGATGATGAAGAGGATGGAGGTGACGACGATCGCCATATGGGCTGTCTCCCGCTGAGGTTCGCCGGATGAAGATGCGGCGGAAAAGCTCCGCCGATCAGCCAGATAGCGCGAAGGAGATGCCTTTCAACGGCCGCATTTGCCGCATGCAGACGTCACGGTATGGTTGTAGTGAACCCGCTCACGTCCCGCAGAAGGTCGCAAGCACCCGTTCGCTCGGCTTCGGCGGCTCCATATAAGCGGCAAAGCCGGGCTGATCCTCATAGGGTTTCGCCAGCACCGTCAGCAGCGCCTCGAACAGCGAGAAATCGCCGTTCTCGACCGCCGCCTCGATCGCCTGTTCAACCCGATGATTGCGCGGGATAAAGGCCGGATTGGCGCTGCGCGTAGCCGTGGCGCGCTCAGCCGCCGTCTGCGGATCGCGCGACAATCTTTCGCGCCATTGCGCAAGCCAGGGCCTGACGGCCTCCGGCTCCCGGAAACTTGCGGCAAAAGCAGCCTCCGCGGCGGTATCGCCGGCAAGATCCGACAGCCGGCGGAAGGTCAGGGTGAAATCGGCGCCCTGCGCCTGCATCAGCGACAGCAGCGCCTGCACCAACTCCAGATCGCCGTCCTCTTCGCCGGCAAGGCCGATTTTCTCACGCATGCCGGCCAGCCAATGCGCCTGGAACCGTTCGCCATAGGCCCGGATCACCGCATTCGCCTTGTCGACCGCGCCGTCCGGCTCTTCGTCGATCAGCGGCAGTAGCGTTTCGCCGAGCCGTGCCAGGTTCCATTGGCCGATGCCGGGTTGGTTGGCATAGGCATAGCGCCCCTGCTGGTCGATCGACGAGAACACCGTCGCCGGATCGTAGTTGTCCATGAAAGCGCAGGGGCCGAAATCGATCGTCTCGCCGGAGACGGTCATATTGTCCGTGTTCATAACCCCGTGGATGAAGCCGACATGCAGCCAGCGGGCGATCAGCGCCGCCTGGCGCTCGGAGACCGCCGAAAACAGTGCGAGATAGGGATTGTCAGCTTCTTTAAGCTCGGGATAGTGCCGGTCGATCACATAATCGGCGAGCGCCCGCACGCCGTCGGTATCGCCTCTGGCCGCGAAAAACTGGAAGGTGCCGACCCTGACATGGCTGGCCGCCACACGGGTAAAGACGGCGCCCGGCAGCACCTCTTCGCGATAGACCGGCTCGCCTGTCGTCACCGCCGCCAGCGCCCGTGTGGCCGGAATGCCGAGCGCAAACATCGCCTCGCTGATGATATATTCCCGCAACACCGGCCCGATTGCCGCCCGCCCGTCGCCGCGGCGCGAAAAAGGCGTGGGGCCGGCGCCCTTCAGCTGGATATCGTAGCGCCTGCCGCTGCGGTCGACCACCTCGCCAAGCAGGATCGCCCGGCCGTCGCCGAGCTGCGGCGAGAATCCGCCGAACTGATGGCCGGCATAGGCCATCGCCAGCGGTTCGGCGCCCTCGGGAACGAGGTTGCCGGAAAAGATCGCCGCGCCATCGCGGCGCAGGGTCTCGACATCGAGACCGAGCTCCACGGCCAGCGGCTCGTTGAGCTTGATCAGCCAGGGCTCCGCCACCGCTGTCGGCGTCTGTGCCGCAAAGAAGCGGGCGGGCAAGCCGGCATAGCTGTTGTCGAATGGAAAGGGCGCGCCGGCCCGGTTTTTCTGCAGCGTGGAGGTCATGCCTCATAGGTAGGGCCGGGGTGGCTGCGGCGCAAGCCGGCTCGGGTGAAGACCCCGAAACCCTTCACGAAGAGCAGGTCGATGCAAGGAATTGTGATCTGCCTTTACCTCTCGGCAAAGCAGCTTTGCCATAATGGACATAGCGCCGCCATGATCGCGGGCGTATAGAAAATCGTCTCCCCTTGGCAATACGCCATGTCATCCCCCGCGGCCTTGCAGCCTCGTGTGCTCCACCGCGCCACCGTGAGTGATCCCGGACGATGTCGGATCAGATTTACCAGGCGCCGATGGTTCGGCGCGCCACGCCCAATTTCCGGGTGATCGCGATGATCGTCGCGAGTGCGATGCTGATGGAAAACATCGATGCGACCGTGCTGGCGACCGCGCTGCCCACCATGGCGCGCGATTTCGCCGTCAGCGCCCCGGCCATGTCGATCGCGCTGACCTCCTATCTCCTCAGTCTGGCGATTTTCATTCCGGCGAGCGGACGGATGGCCGACAGTTTCGGCTCCCGCACCGTCTTCCGCGCGGCGATCGCCGTCTTCGTGATCGGCTCGATCCTCTGTGCGCTTGCGCCGACCCTGTCGTTCCTGGTGCTGGCGCGGCTGCTCCAGGGCATAGGCGGGGCGATGATGATGCCGGTCGGGCGCCTGGTGCTGATGCGTAGCGTTTCCCGCAAGGATATGGTCAGCGCCATGTCCTGGCTGCTGGTGCCGGCGCTGATCGGCCCGATCGTCGGCCCGCCGCTCGGCGGCTTCTTCGTCACCTATCTCGACTGGCGCTGGATCTTTTATATCAACGTGCCGATCGGCATCATCGGCATGATCTTCGTCTCGATCTATATCGACGAGGTGAAGGGCAAGGCGAGCGGTCCGTTCGATACGATCGGCTTCATTCTCTCAGGCCTCTCGCTCGGCTCGCTGCTTTTCGGCTTCGAAATGTCGAGTCATGAAGGCGAGGGCGCCTTCTCGATCTTCCTGATCGCTGTCGGCCTGCTCTTCGGCATCGGCTATCTCAGGCATGCTCGCAGGCATCCGTCGCCGATCATGGATTTTTCGCTGATGAAGGTGCCGAGCTTCGGCACGTCGGTGATCGCCGGGTCGCTGACGCGCATCACCCAGGGTGCGCAGCCTTTCCTGCTGCCGCTGCTCTTCCAGATCGGCTTCGGCCTGTCGGCGGCTGCAGCCGGCCAGATTGTTATCGCCACGGCGCTTGGCGCGCTCGCCATGAAGCCGATGGCGAAGCTCGTCTTCCGCCGGCTGGGGTTCCGTCGAAGCCTGGTCCTCAACGGCATCTTCGGCACCGTCGGTTACGGCCTCTGCGCCGCCTTCCGGCCGGACTGGCCGATGCCGCTGATCTTCATCGTCCTGGTACTCAGCGCCTTCTTCCTGTCGTTCCAGTTCACTGCCTATAACACCATTGCCTATGACGAGATCGAGAAAGAGCGAATGAGCTCGGCCACGAGCTTCTACACCACCTTCCAGCAGCTCATGCTGTCGCTCGGCATCTGCATCGGCGCCTTGGCGCTGCATGGCTCGATGGCTTTCAACAATGTCGAAACGCCTTCGCTTGGCGATTTCTCCATAGCCTTCATCGTCGTCACCATCATCTCGATCACCGCCACCATCTGGAACCTGCGCTTCTCCAAGACCGCCGGCGAAGAGATCAGCGGCTACAAGGCCAAACAGACGACAAGGGACTGACGATGTATAAAACAAAGGCTTGAGGTCCCTCGCTTGAATCAAATTCTGCGTTGGACTCTCAGCCTTCCATCGCGGCCGCCATCTCCGCGAGTTTGCGCACGGTGTTGAGATTGCGCGAGGTCCCGGGCTTCAGCGCCGGAAGTTTCAGCTTCGAGCGGCCGGACCCCTTGGGATAATGCACCCAGATTTCGCGGCCCGCGAGCTTCGCCTCCTCGCCATCGGGCGCCACCATTTTGTCAAGCGCATCGCCGGGCGGCTTTTCGGGCAGGAAATAGACGAGCAGGAAATTCGGCTTGGCATCGGGAAAGGCCGCGTCGGCGGCAATCGCATCGAGTTCCTTGCGGCTACGTACCATCACCCCCGGCCGCTTGCCCATCTTCTGCCCGAGCGCCGCATCGAGCTTTTCCTCCACAGTCTTTACCGTTTCATCCGAACGGAAAAGCACGTTGCCGCTCTGGATGTAGGTTTTCACATCCGCGAAGCCGAGGTCTTCGCAGATGGTCTTGAGTTCGGCCATCGGGAGCGAGCCGGTGCCGCCGACGTTAACGGCGCGGAGGAGAGCGATGTAGACTGGCATTTCCTTCTCCCTCAGTACGCCCCATCAACCCTCACATCTTCCCAGCCACCTTGATCGCAAACGCATACTCGAAGGCAATCTCTTCCAGCCGCTGGAAGCGACCGGACGCGCCGCCATGGCCGGCGTCCATATTGGTCTTGAGCAGGATGGGTGCAGCGCCGGTCGTCTGGTCGCGCAGCTTCGCCACCCATTTGGCAGGCTCCCAATAGGTGACGCGCGGGTCGGTCAGGCCGCCGAGCGCCAGGATCGGCGGGTAGGCCTTGGCGCCGACATTGTCATAGGGCGAGTAAGAGGCGATCTGCTCGTATTCTTCCTGGCTGTCGATCGGGTTGCCCCATTCCGGCCATTCCGGCGGGGTCAGCGGCAGCGTATCGTCAAGCATGGTGTTGAGCACGTCGACGAAGGGGACGGCGGCGATGATGCCGGCGAATTTCTCCGGCGCCATATTGGCGACGGCGCCCATCAGCATGCCACCAGCAGACCCGCCCTCGGCGATGATCTTCGCGTATGAGGTGAACTTCTGTTGATTCAGATAATCGGCCGCAGCGACGAAGTCCTTGAAGGTATTCGTCTTCTTGTCCATCTTGCCGTCTTCATACCAGGAAAATCCCTTGTCCTTGCCGCCGCGGATATGGGCGATGGCATAGACAAAGCCGCGATCGGCAAGCGACAGGCAATTGGTGTTGAAGCCGGCCGGAATGGTGATGCCGTAGGCGCCATAGCCATAGAGCAAGCAGGGCGCGCTGCCGTCGAGCGGCGTGTCTTTGCGATAGAGCAGGGTGACCGGCACTGTCTCGCCGTCCCAGGCGGGCGCGAAGACGCGCCGGGTGACATAGTCGTCGGGATTGTGGCCCGACGGCACTTCCTGAGTCTTGAGCAGCGTGCGTTCGCGCGTCACCATATTGTAGTCGTAGAGCTGCGACGGCGTCGTCATCGAGGAATAGGAGAAGCGGATGACATCCGTGTCGTATTCCGCTGCACCGGAAAGTCCGAGCGAATAGGCTTCCTCGGCAAAGGCGATCGCATGTTCCTCGCCGGTCTTGCGGTCGCGGATCATGATTTGCGGCAGCCCATCCTTGCGCTCGAGCCAGAGAAGATGGCGGGCATAGGCCATGTGGCTGATGATCAATGTGCCGGGCTTGTGGGCAACGACTTCGCGCCAGTTTTGCTTGCCCGGATTGTCCACAGGCGCTTCCATGATCTTGAAATCCTTGGCGCCGCCGTCATTGGTCAGGATGTAAAAGATGTCGCCGCCCTCGGTCAGCGAATATTCGATGCCTTCCTCGCGCGCCGCCACCAGCTTCGGTTCGGCCGTCAGGTCCTTGGTCGACAGCAGCCGGTATTCGCTGGTCTCGTGGTCGTGGATGTCGATATAGATGAAGTCGTCGAGCAGCGAGCCACCGACCCCCATGAAGAAGCCGGCATCGGCCTCCTCATAGACCAGCCTGTCTTCCGATTGCGGCCGGCCGACAATATGGTGGAACACCTTCGAGGGCCGGTGGTTCTCGTCGAGCGCCGAATAGAAGAAGCTCTTGCCGTCGGGCGCCCAGACGCCGCCGCCGCCAGTATTCTCGATCCGGTCTTCAAGGTCTTGCCCGGTCGCGAGGTCGCGGACTTTCAGGGTAAAGAATTCAGAGCCCTTGTCGTCATAGCCCCAAATGCCGCGGCTGTGATCACTCGTATGGTCGAGACCGGCGAGGCGGAAATAGGCTTTGCCCGATGCCTCCTTGTCGCCGTCGAGCAGCACCGTACGGATCGTCTCGTCGGCGACGTCGCCATCGCGGGCGATGCGGAAATAGCGCGGCTGTTCGCCGCCGGTCACGTAAGAGGTGCCGTAGGCATAGGCGCCGTCCTTGACCGGCACCGAGCTGTCGTCTTCCTTGATGCGGCCGCGCATTTCGGAAAACAGCAGCTTCTGCAGCGGCTTGGTGTCTTCCATTGCCGCGTTCATATAGGTGTTTTCGGCTTCGAGATGCCGGCGGATCTCCGGGTCGAGGATCGAAGGATCCTTGAACATGGCCTGCCAGTTATCGGCGCGCAACCAGGCATAATCGTCCGTGCGGGTAATGCCGTGGCGCGTATCGGAGACGGGCTTCTTCGGTGCGGCGGGCGGTGTCGGCAGGCTGTTGAAAACGGACAAGGAATGGCTCCGGATCGGGATATCGGGTTGGCAAGAGATAGAGGCGCACTGGTTCCGGATCAAGCGGCAAGCCTGCGCCAAGGAGGTGGATAAGCTTCCACAGGCTTGGAGGCCGCCGTGCCGGCCCTGCCTTGATGTCACCATAATATTTAAGAATGTCCGCTATCGCAGAGCGAAATTTGCACGTGCCAAGCCTCCGGCAAGCTGCCGGTGGCAGGGTGAAGAATGGACAACAGCAAGGGATTTCTCCGCAATGCCGAAACATCTGCTCCTGTTTGTATCCCTCCTCAGCCTTGCTGCTCCTGCCTTTGCCGTCGATCCCGCCATCAAGAAGCAGCTTGAAAAACTCGATCCCTCCACCCGTCTGGAACAGAGCTGCGACACTGAGGCAATGAGCCGCATCAACCAGGACAGCGCCGGCTTCAAACCCGACAAGGTGATCGCCTATACCTTCAAGGATCCGATCCCCGGCGACAATTCGCTGCAGGCGCCGGGCGCCGTCTTCCGCAGCAAGGGCGACTGGTACCATCTCTCCTACAATTGCATCACCGGCCCGCAGCATATCAACGTGCGTGAGCTCAACTACCGGATCGGGGACAAGGTGCCGCGCGAGAAGTGGGACAAATATTATCTCTACGATTGATGCCGTTGAATTTGTTGCGGCAGTCGCGGCGACATCCGGCCACATGGCGCCATGCAAAAGCAGCCGCTAAAATCGGCCGACGAAATCGTAGAAGTCCCACATGAATCGTATCCTGCTCGCTTCGGCGTTCCTTTTCGCTGCCCTCCCCGTCGCATCGGCGGACGAATTGCCGTCAGCACCGCCAGCCGTGCGCGCTCTGGCCCCGAAGACGCGTGAAGTAAAGCTCGTCGAGCCGCATTTGCACATCGCCCGTTCCAATATCGCCGGCCATGCCCGCATCGCGCTGACCTTCGATGCCTGCATGGGGCAGGCGGACGAGCGCATCCTGTCGACCCTGGTGCGCGAACGCATTCCGGCGACAATCTTCGTCACCGCCCGCTGGCTGAAGCACAATCCCGCGGCTCTTGCGGTGTTCCTGCAGAACCCCGATCTGTTCGAACTCGAAAATCACGGAGAGAACCATATCCCGGCCGTCGACACGCCGACGCTGATCTATGGCATCGCCTCGGCCGGCTCGCCGCAGGCGGTGAAGCAGGAAGTCGCGGGCGGGGCCGCGGCCATGACAGCGGCGGGCATTCCCGCGCCGCACTGGTTCCGCGGCTCGACCGCCAAGTATGATCTTTCCGCCATCGGCGAGATCCGCGCCATGGGCTATCGCATCGCCGGTTATTCGGTAAACGGCGACGGCGGCTCGCTGCTCGGTGCCGTCATCACCGAAAAGCGCATCGCCTCGGCCAAGGACGGCGATGTCGTCATCTCCCACGTCAACCAGCCAACCCATGCCGCGGGCGAGGGTGTGGCGAAGGCGCTGGTTGATCTCAAGATGAAGGGCACTGAGTTCGTTCGTCTGGCGGACGTCGAGGATAGGGGCGACGATCGGACGACGGAGTAGTTTGTGGCCACGGCACAACAGCCAACGCGAAGCCTCTAGCGCAACGCGTCTCCTATCCCCAGCCTATCCTCTCCAAACCGCCGCAGGCCCGGCCCATCCCTGTCGAGCGCGAAATCCTCGAACC
This sequence comes from Rhizobium sp. F40D2, assembly GCF_051810745.2. Lineage (NCBI taxonomy): Bacteria > Pseudomonadati > Pseudomonadota > Alphaproteobacteria > Hyphomicrobiales > Rhizobiaceae > Rhizobium > Rhizobium sp. F40D2. The sequence continues at coordinate 284,760 of NZ_CM131436.1, read as the reverse complement.
AGTCGCGATGCATGCCGGCCAGCATGGCGCCGATCATCTGGGCGGCGAGGTAGGAAAAGGTGATGCCGTTGCCGCCGTAGCCGTAGGCTGCGAACACATGCGGCATCTTGGGCACCGGGCCGATCAGCGGCAGGCCGTCGGCCGTTTCGCCGAAGGTTCCGCACCAGGCGTGTTCCACCCGCGTATCCGCTCTCGGCCATAGCCGCTTTATCTTCTCGCGAATTGCCGTGATCTTGGCCGGTAGCTTGAGGTCGCGGGCTTCGGCATCGGCCGTGCCGTCATCCTCGCCGCCGGCGACGATGCGATTGTCCTCAGTCGTGCGCATGTAGAGATAGGGGTGGCTGTCCTCCCAGATCAGTGCCCGGTCGCGCCAGAAATTGTCCGGATCCTGGGGTACGGTGGCGAGCGCCCAGCTCGAACTGGTGCGGTGCAGCTTCGGCATGTCGAGGCCCGGCATCGAATAGCCGGTGGCAAGCACGGCATGCCGCGCCTCGATGAAATGGCCTCCGTCCGTCTCGGCCGTGACGTGTTCGCCTTCGCTGTGAAGCGCGGTGACGGAAGCATTGACCAGCCGCGCGCCGCGCCGAACGGACATGTCGATCAGTGCCCAGGTCAGAAGCAGCGGATCGGCCTCGGCCGAACCCGGCGAATAGATCGCCCCATCCCGGTCGAGCTCGAACTGGGTGAAGAGGTCGGGATGTTCGAGATAGACGCCGGGCAGGCCGGCCCGGCGGCGAAGCTGGCGCTCCTCCAGAAGCTCGCGCGCGCCTTCCTGGTTGGCGGCGAGATAGAGCGTGTTGCGCGGCCGGAAGCCGCAGGCAATCCCGCGTGCGGCGATCAGTTTGGAAAGGCCGGCGACTGCTGCCCCGCTGCGGCGGTAGATACCCGCGGCGCGTTCGAAGCCATAATAGTCCTCAAGTTCGGTGAGCGTGCTGTCGATTTCCCATTGGAGCATCGCCGTGCTTGCCGCGGTGCTGCCGAAACCGGGCTCCTCCCGGTCGATGATAACAACGGAAAAACCGCGCGCCGCCAGATGTTCGCCAACCAGTGCGCCGGTGATGCCGCCGCCGATCACGGCGATGTCGGTGGAAAAGCTCTGCCCGATCGGCCGCCATTCCGGCCGAATGCCGCTTTTCCCCCAGAGCGATCGACCGCTGACCATCTGGTCGTGATCGGATTCGTTGAGAGTGAGATCAGATGCCACCACTATCTCCCCGGTTGATCATTTCGGCAATTGCGGCTGCGGCTTTTCCTCGATCAGCAATTCCTCGATGATTGTGATGACGATCAGCGACAGCGGCAGGGCCAGCATGGCGCCGACGGCACCCCACATCCACGTCCAGAACAGGATGGCGATGAAGACGACGAAGGGATTGATTTCCAGTCGCCGTCCCATCACCGCCGGGAAAATCAGGTTCTCCATGACCAGATGCACGGTAAAGAAGGCCGCGGCCGGCATCAGGCCGATGACGATGTCATCATGGGTCAGGATGCCGGCGACCGCAACGGCAAACGTCATCAGCGTGATGCCGAGATAGGGAATAAAGCTCGACAGGAAGGCGAAGAAGCCCCAGAGCACCGGCGCCGCCAGCCCGCCCGCATAGGCGATCACGGTCATGACAACGCCGAGCCCCACGTAGATCAACGAGGCTGTGGCGAAATAGAAGCCGAGAACCTGCTCGACGGCATTGATGACGCGGATGGCCGCCAGGCGCTGCGTGCGGGTGCGAAAGGTCATGATGATCGTCTTGCGCAGGTTGACGCGGCTGGCGAGGAAGAGCAGCAACGCCGCAAAGAAGATCATCCCCTGCACCAGCGCCGGCGTCAGGCTGGTGGTCACCACATGCAGCACGTTGCCGGTGTTTTCGAGCAGCGCACCGATCGACATCGGGCCGCTTTCGAAGGTCGCGGGCGTGATATGCAGCCATTCGATGCGCTCGAGATAGGGCATGACGCGGTTGATGGTCCGCTCGGCAAAAGCCGGTCCCTCATTGGCAAAGGTCATCAGCGGGCCGGCGAGCGAGTTGATCACCAGGAAGATCACCAATGCCACGCTGCTCGACAGCATGAAGGCGTTGGCAAGGCGCGGCACGCCCATCCTGCTGAGTTTTTCCGCTGCCATGCCAAGGATCATGCCGACGACGACGGCAAGGGTGATCGGGATCAGGATCAGCGACATCAGGTAGACGGCGGCAAGCCCCAGAATGCCGAAGATGCCGATGATCGCCCAGGCCATGCTGATATCCAGCCCGTCCTTCTCGAGGCGGTGCAGCGGTGCCGGCGGCAGCTCTTCGGCTGCCTCCTTCAGCGTCTGCGCCCAAGCGCTGGTGCGGCGTTCGCCGATCGCAATCTTCTTGGCCTGTTTGCGGATGCCATTGGCGATGCCCATGCGGTGAGGTCCCCCGAAGCCCATTGCTTCGTCACGGAAACGCGCCGATACGGTTCCGGTTCCCTGAGGCGGAGGGTCATCCGGCAAACCGCACGCGACACCTCTTCTTACGCATGGTTTTGCCCGCATGGCGCGAATGTTTTCGGCCGTTTCGGCCTGATCCGCGCCTCGGAAATTACGCCGAAAGCGTCAGGCCTATTCCCCACGGATCCTTGAGGAAGGTGCCGCCATCACGCTTCTCGCTCTTGATCTCCAGCGCATCGAGCTTGGAGATCGCCGCATCCAGCGTCGCCTTGTCGTTGAACCGGACCTTGTAGTCCGAAAGGCCGGTCATATTGTCGGCGCGGGCGGCAGCACCCCGGCTGTTCCAGATATTGGCGGCGAGATGGTGATGGTAGCCGCCGGTCGCAAAGAAACTTGCGCCGGGACGGCTCGCCATCAGCTTGAGGCCGAGCACGTCGCGGTAAAAGGCATCGGCCTGCGGAATGTCGCCGACCTGCAGATGCAGGTGGCCGATCGCCGTTCCCTCCGCCATGCCGCCCCAGCGTTCGTCCGGCGCGCTGTCGTAGAGCGCCTGCAGGTCGAGGCGCAAAGTCGCCATCTCCACCATGCCGTCCTGCTGGAACTTCCACTGTTCGTGCGGCCGGTCGGCATAGATTTCGATGCCGTTGCCTTCGGGGTCGGAAAGATAGATCGCCTCGCTGACGAGATGGTCCGAGGCGCCGTCGAGAACGACATTGTTCTGGGCCGCATGGCGCAGCCAGCGCGCCAGTTCGGCCCGATCCGGCATCAGGAAGGCGGTGTGGAAAAGGCCGGCCGCGTTGCGCGGCGCGATCGCGGCATCTTTGGCCGTCGTCAGCGTCAGCAGCGGCAGGTCGCCGACACCCAGCACTTGGCTGCTCGCCGTCTTCTCGATGACACTCAGGCCAAGCATCGATCTGTAGAAGCCGGACACGAGAGCAAGGTCCCTCACAAGGAGATGCGACTGGTCGATATAGGCGGGCCGGGTCAGCGCATAGGAAGTTTCGGTCGTCATGGATTGTTCTCCTGCCTCTGATCTGGCCTGTAGAGTGGAAGGCGTGCCGGCGGTGGCGGTAAATGTGCCGACCACAGCAAGCCCAAGGAAGTTTCGCCGGTTCATTCGCCTTTGTGCCCTCTCAGCCGTCTCTATATGGCGAATTGCGATTGTTCATAAAAGGCCCGTTTTTGACGATGAACTGTTGAACGGATGTTGACGATGACTGTGCGCCCACTTGATCGTGGTCAACGCGTCCATATCTTCTTTAGGGGATACTTATACATCTCAGTCATGGAGGGAGCCATGTACAGGAAGATCATCGTCGCGATTGCACTCGGGGGCATGGAAAAGGGCGAGAAGATCCTCCGCAAGGCCGCGTCTCTGCTCGACGACGGCGGCGAGATCGTCGCGCTCAACGTCATCGAGGATGTGCCGACCTATGTCGCGATCGAACTGCCGGCCAATATGGTTGAGGACGCCATGCAGGACAGCCGCGACCAGCTGAAGGCGCTGATAACAGAAACCGGCATTGCGGCGACCGTCGAGATCCGCAACGGTCCACCCGCCAAAGCGATCATCTCGACCGCCGAAAGCTATGGCGCCGACCTCATCATCGTTGCCTCGCATGTTCCGGATTTTTCCAACTACTTCATCGGCGCGACCGCCGACCGGGTCGTGCGCCACGCCAAATGCTCGGTGCTGGTCGATCGGCAAAAGGTTTGATCTGCGCGGCCGCCCCGCCGCAAAACAGCCTGTCACGAAGATTTACCGCCCGTGCGCTTTGCCGCAGTTGCGTGCCCCTCCGTTCGATGCGACGATTGCAATCGGGGTATGAAACGGATTGGCGTGCATGGCCGAGTTCAACGGCATTCGCTGGGCTTACGACAGATATGAACTGATCGCCGACGGCATCATCCATGGCGTCGGTCTCGTGCTGGCGCTGATCGGGGCCACGGTGCTGATCTTCTACGCCACGCTCTGGAGCTCCGATGGCGCACTCGCCGCCGCCTGGATCTATGGCGTCGGGCTGGTGCTGACGCTCGCCATTTCCTTTTCCTACAATGCCTGGCCGGTCTCGCGCACCAAATGGTATCTGCGCCGCTTCGATCATTCGGCGATCTTCCTGTTGATCGCCGCCACCTACACGCCCTTCCTCGAACGCGGCGCCGACGATCCGCTGCTCTTGTTCATGCTGTTGGCGATCTGGCTGTTTGCCGCTGCCGGCATCATCCTGAAATGCGTTTTTCCCGGCCGTTACGACCGTTTCGCCATCCTGCTTTATCTCGCCATGGGCTGGAGCGGCGTGCTGGTGGCCGAACCTGTCGCCTCGCGTATTCCTTCCGCCTCGATGCTGCTGATCGTCATCGGCGGGGTCATCTATTCGCTCGGCGTCATCTTTCATGTCTGGGAGAAGCTGCGCTTCCAGAACGCCATCTGGCACGGTTTCGTCGTCACCGCCGCGGCCGTGCATTATTCGGCCGTCTTCACCTGTTTCAGCCTGTCGGCGCCTGGTGTCTGATAAACATCGCGCCCGACGCCCTCCGCAGCCGGATCGGCCGTTTACATCTTTTGGGGCAGGGCGTATGCCGCCTGTCGGAGACAATACGAACAGGCAATCATGACAAACCCCGTCCTCCTCCGCGACGCCACCGAAACCGATCTTCCCGCCATCCGCGATATCTACAATCACGCCGTCGAACACACGACGGCCATCTGGAACGACATGCTGGTCGATCTCGAAAACCGGCGGGAATGGATGAAGGCGCGCAAGGCCCGCGGCTTTCCCGTCATCGTCGCCGAGCTGTCGGGCAAGATCGCGGGCTATGCCTCCTATGGCGACTGGCGTGCCTTCGACGGTTACCGCCACACCGTCGAGCATTCCGTCTATGTCGACAAGGATTGCCGCGGCGCCGGCATCGGCGAGCGCCTGATGCGCGAGCTGATCGTCCGTGCCGCAGCCGGCAATATCCATGTGATGATCGCCGGCATCGAGGCGGAGAACGCGGCCTCGATCCGGCTGCATGAAAAGCTCGGTTTTCGCATCGCCGGCAGATTTTCTGAGGTCGGCACCAAATTCGGCCGCTGGCTGGACCTCACCTGCATGGAGCTTCGCCTGCCTTCGGCCTGATCCGGCACCTGACCTCCTGGGGCATTGCCATTGTGAACGGCGCTCGCCATCTTTTTATTGTAGTCTGAGCTGTGTAAGAAAGCGGAGGCGGCCTGCTTCGCGGGAGGCCTCAGAATGGTATGGAGGTGAACAGTTCAATGGCAATGCACGGATCGTCGCTCGGTCTCCTTGCCCTCGTCCTTCTGGCATTTCCGCCGGTCGCCGCCCGGGCCGCTGATTGCGGCAGCCTGGCCTCGCCGAAGCTCGACTGGCAGGAATGCACCAAGAAGAACCTGATGCTGCAGGGCAGTGATCTCGAAGGCGCCAACCTCGTCGGCACCGATTTCTCGCTGACCGATCTCGCCGGCGCCAATGTCAAATCCGCCAATCTCGAGAAGGCGACCCTGGTGCGCGCCTCGCTCGAGGGCGCACACGCCGAAGGCGCCAGCTTCGCCAAGATCGAAGCCTATCGCGCCAGCTTCGCCAATATCATCGCCGAAGGCGCTTCCTTTGCCGGCGCCGAGCTGCAGCGGGCCAATTTCGCCGGCGCCAGGCTTGCCGGCGCGAGTTTCGAAAAAGCCGAACTTGGCCGCGCCGATTTCGACAAGGCGGTCTTGACGGGCACGAAATTCTCTTTCGCCAATCTCTCCCGTGCCGATCTCTCCGGCGCAAGTTTGGAAGGCCCGGCGATGTTCGAGCGCGCTTTCATGTTCCTGACCCGCATCGAAGGCCTTGACCTCTCGGCCGCATCCGGCCTCGAACAGACCCAGATCGACCTTGCCTGCGGCGACGCCTCGACCAAACTGCCGGCCGGCCTCTCGGCGCCGACGACCTGGCCATGCCCTGCCGAGCACGAGTAGCCGGGCAGGGCGCAGTTCCCTAGGTATTGCTTTAGGTGGGGGTAAAGGATTGGCAAGAGGCGGGAGCCGCTTGCTGCGCCGAACACCTATTCCCCCGGCTCGAACACCATGGAATGGCCGTTGATGCAGTAGCGCAGGCCGGTCGGCGGCGGACCGTCGGGGAAGACGTGGCCGAGATGGGCTTCGCAGCTGCCGCAGCGGATTTCGGTGCGCACCATGCCAAAGGCCGTGTCGCGATGCTCGGTCACTGCATCGGGCGAGACGGCTTCGAAATAACTCGGCCAGCCGCAGCCGGCGTCGAATTTCGTGTCGGAGCGGAAAAGCGGCGCGTTGCATCCGACACAGCGGTAAAGCCCTGTCTCGAAGGAATCCCAGTAGGGGCCGGTAAAGGCGCGCTCGGTGCCGTGCTGGCGGGTGATGCGGTATTGCTCGGGGGTGAGCTGCTCTTTCCATTCAGCGTCGGTCTTGTGGATCTTGGCGGTGGTTGCAGTTTCGGACATGCCATGCTCCTTTCGCCGTGGGGCGGTTCCATTTTGCCAGAAAATGTGGTGCGCCGTCGTCCGTTCATCAAGTCTAGAGCCTTTCCTGGTCAGATTGAAGCATTCTGTTGGCTCAACCGGAGTCGGATGGTCGACCGGCCGGCGCGCGTCGTAGCCAAGCTCTACGGCCAAGCCGGCCGGTCGATCAGCCGGCCCGTTTCAGCCAACCCTCCCGCATGTTTGCCTGGCAAATCTGCAAGACTTAGGAATCGCCGGACGCACTTATCGCTTCGCCGTGGCGAAGCGGTGCGGCCGGTGGGCCGGGCATCTCTAGCCAGGATCAGAGGCGATTGGCTCGGACGTACCAAGGGGTATGCCCGTCGCCAATCGCCTCTGCCCTGACGAAAATCTGCTCCGGCAGAATGCTTCAAGCTGACCAGGAAAGGCTCTAGATCGGTGCGCCGTGAGATTGGCTGCATACCTCAATGGGGTGAGGACGCTTGCTTTTTACATCCGTTAACGGTTTCCTGTTAGGGTTAATGCTACGTGTATTGAGGGATCATCAGTGTTTGAAGCAGCAATCGTCCTGCTCTACGGCCTCGTAGCCGTGGCCGCCATGGCGGTCACGCTGCTGGAGGGCTGGGCCAATCATGACGGCTTGACGCTCCATCGTTTGGCCGGGCTCTTCGCCTGTATGCTCTGGCCGCTAACGATTCTGCTCTTCATCCTGCATGGCTGCGTCGCCCGGCTCCTGACGCGTCGTTCCCGATCGGCGGCCTGATCCATCCCGCCATCGCTGCCCCTTTTCGCCCTTCGATCGAAATTGCTTGAGACGCTCTACCATTTCGCCTAAGTCAGGAAGCAGCCGGTTTTTACCGGCTTTCGTCTGTTGCCGGTAGAGGAGGAGACATGGCCGATGTCACGGCTCTGACATTTCTGGCCCTATGTCTGCCGCTTGCCGGCGCTCTTGTCGCTCCCTTCGTCATCCGCATCCTCGGTGCCAACGGTTCATGGCTTCTGGCGATCGCTCCCTTGCTCGCCTTTCTGCATTTCCTGCGTTTCGTGCCTGCGATCGCGCGCGGCGAGGTCGTTACCGGCGGCTACGCCTGGGTGCCAAGCTACAATCTCTCCTTCTCCTGGTTCCTCGACGGCCTGTCGCTGGCTTTCGCGCTTCTCATCACCGGCATCGGCACGCTGATCGTGCTGTATGCTGGTGGCTATCTCAAGGGACACAAGGACCACGGCCGCTTCTTCTCCTTCATCTTCCTGTTCATGGGCGCCATGCTCGGCATCGTCGTTTCCGACAGCTTCCTGATGCTCTTCATCTTCTGGGAGCTGACGTCGATCACTTCCTTCCTGCTGATCGGCTTCGATCACGAGCGCGCGGCGGCGCGGCGCGCCGCCCTGCAGGCGCTTGTCGTGACTGGCGGGGGAGGGCTCTGCCTGCTGGCCGGCCTGTTGCTGCTCTGGAACATATCAGGCGTCACGCAGCTGTCGCAGCTTATGGGATTTGGCGATGTCGTGCGCGAGAGCCCGTTCTATCTCGCTGCCCTCATCCTGGTTCTTGCCGGCGCCTTCACCAAGTCGGCGCAGTTTCCCTTTCATTTCTGGCTGCCGAACGCCATGGAGGCGCCGACGCCGGTGTCGGCCTACCTGCATTCGGCCACTATGGTAAAGGCTGGCGTCTATCTGCTGATGCGGCTCAATCCGATCCTGGGGGCGACCCCCGCCTGGGAAATCCTTCTGCCCTTCTTCGGCGGGCTGACGCTTGTTGTCGGCACCGCGCTCGCCATCCGCCAGACCGATCTGAAGCTCAAGCTCGCCTATACCACCGTCTCATCGCTCGGCCTGCTCGTTATGCTGATCGGCTTCGGCTCCGAACATGCGGTGGAGGCCGCCACGCTCTATCTGGTGGCGCATTGCCTCTTCAAGGGCGCACTGTTCATGATCGCCGGCATCATCGATCACGAGACCGGCACGCGCGATATCACCAGGCTCCGCGGCCTGAAGCGGGCGATGCCCCCTGACATGGGCGATCGCGCTGGCGGCGGCGTTCTCCATGGCCGGCCTGCCGCCCTTCTTCGGCTTTCTTGCCAAGGAGGAGATCTATACGGCGCTCACCGGTGGTGATGTCCGGGCGCTTACCATCACCGCCATAACCGTTTTCGGCAATGCGCTGATGTTCGCCATCGCCTTCGCCGTGGCGCTGAGACCCTTTCTCGGCCAACCCGTGGAAACGCCGAACCATCCGCACGAAGCGCCCGTCCTGCTCTGGCTCGGCCCGGCCGTTCTCGCCGCTCTCGGCTTGCTTGGCGCCATCTTTTCCAACTTCACTCACGCCGTCCTGTCCTCGTCGATCGCCGCCGCCATCCGCCAGGAGCCTGTAGAGATCGACATTTCGCTGACGCCGCATCTCGGCGGGCCGTTGGCGCTCTCCGGCCTGACCGCGCTGCTCGGTATCGGCGTCTATTGGCAGCTCGATCGCGCCCGCTTCTTGATGATTGTCTTCCTGCGCGCCGCCGGCAGCGGCCCGGATCACGGTTTCGACCTTGCAATATCAGGCCTTGTCCGCTTCGCTGCCCGCACCATGCGTGTTCTCCAGCCGGGGCGGCTGCAGGTCTATGTTGCCTGCACCTTCCTCTCGATCGCTGCCATCCTCATCATCCCCCCATCGTCTACGGTGAGCTTCCGCACCTTCCCGCCTGGCCGGCCGATGTCAGGCTCTATGAATGGGTCGTTTTATTGATCGCCGCCGTCGGCCTTGCCGCCGTGCTCGCCGCCCGCGACCGGCTGACGGCGATCGTCTCGCTCGGCATTCAGGGTTTTGCCGTCGCCATTATCTTCCTGCTGTTCGGGGCGCCGGATCTCTCCTTCACCCAGTTCATGGTCGAGACCCTGTCGGTGGTCATCCTCGCCCTGGTCATGACCAGGCTTCGCCTCTCGCCGGCCGATCGGCGCCCGCTCGGCCGCAGGCTCTTCGACGGCGCGCTTGCGCTTGTCTGCGGCTTCGGCTTCACGCTTCTGCTGATGCGGGCGACGCAGGTGCCGTTCAACGACGCGCTGACGGTGTTCTTCAACGCCTATTCGAAAACGATTGCCCACGGCGCAAATGTCGTCAACGTCATCATCGTCGACTTCCGCGGCACAGATACGCTCGGCGAAATCGCCGTCGTCGCGATCACCGGCCTCGCCATCCTGGCGCTGATCCGCATCCGCGCCGGCACCGAGCGCAAGCTTGCCGCCAATGATCCCGCGGTGGAGACAGAAGGCTGATGAACACGCTGATCTTCCGCACCGTCGCCCCGTTCCTCACCGCGCTGATGCTGCTTTTTTCCGTCTTCGTGCTGCTGCGCGGCCATAACGAGCCGGGCGGTGGCTTCATCGGCGGGCTGATCGCCGCCTCGGGATTGGCGATCTATGGCATTGCTCTTGGCGTTGCCGCCGTTCGTCGTGCGCTTTTCTTCCATCCGCTGTCGATCGCCGGCTTTGGCCTGCTACTGTCGACAGTCGCAGGTCTTCTTTCCATCCTTTTTGCCGTTCCCTTCATGACCGGCCTTTGGGTCTATCCGAACCTCTTCGGTCTCGAAGTGCCGTTGTCGAGCGTCATGCTTTTTGATTTCGGCGTCTATCTCGTCGTGCTCGGCGCCATCACCTCGATCGCGCTGACATTGGAAGAAAAGGAGGTGGAATGATGGAGCCGCTTCTGGCGATCCTCGTCGGCCTGTTCTTCGCCGCCGCCATCTATCTGATGCTGTCGAAGTTCACGATCAACATCATGCTCGGCATCGCCATCCTCGGCAATGCCGTCAACCTGCTGCTCTTTACATCAGGCCGGCTGACGCGCGAGGTGCCGCCGATTATCTCCGCCGGTCTCGACGCCTTGCCCGCCGGCACCGCCAACCCGCTGCCGCAGGCCCTGATCCTGACGGCGATCGTCATCTCCTTCTCCTTCTTCGCCTTCCTGCTGGTGCTGACCTACCGCGCCTACCAGGATCTCGGCACCGACGACACCAGCGAAATGCGCGCCGCCGAGCCTGACGATCGGCCGCTGCCGCCATTGGGGTATTGATGCAGATGTCGGTGCTGGTGGTTACCCCCTTCTGCCCTACCTTACGGTACGCCCCCTGCGTCCCCGAAGGCCGCACCTGATGGCCACTCCATCCGTCGATCTCTCTGCCGCCCTCATCACCACCCCGGTGCCGATCGGCCATTGGCTCACCATCCTGCCGGTCGCCCATTGCATCATTCTCGGCGCCGTCCTGCTGATGCTGCGCGCTTTCCCCCGCCTGCAGGCCTGGCTCGCGATATCGGGCCTTGCGTTGCTGGCGCTGATCGATGCGGCGCTGCTTGCCAAGGTCGTGGCCGAAGGGCCGCTTACCATGGTCATGGGCCGCTGGCTGCCGCCCTTCGGCATCGCTTTCACCGTCGACCTCTTCGGGGCGTTGATGGCCTTCACGTCAGCCCTTGCGGCGCTCGCAGCCAGCATCTATGCGCTCACCGATATCGGTGAGAGCGGCCGGCGATATGGGTTCTTCCCGCTGCTCATGCTGCTGATGGCCGGCGTCAGTGGTGCGTTTCTCACCGGCGATATCTTCAATCTCTATGTCTGGTTCGAGGTGCTGCTGATTTCCTCCTTCGGGCTGATCATCCTCGGCTCCGAACGTCAGCAGATCGACGGCGCGCTGAAATATGCGGTGCTGAACCTCATCGCCACGACGCTGTTTCTTATAGGCGTCGGCATCCTTTATGCCGTCTTCGGCACCCTCAACATGGCCGATATCGCCGCAAAGGCGAGGGATTTGCGCGCCACGGCGCCGCTGATGACGCTGGCAAGTCTCTTCCTGCTCGCCTTCGCCATGAAGGCGGCCGCCTTCCCAGTCAATTTCTGGCTGCCCGCCGCCTATCATACGCCGCGCATCGTGGTGTCGGCGCTGTTTGCCGGCCTGCTCACCAAGGTCGGCATTTACGCATTGATCCGGGTGGTGGTCATGCTGCTGCCGGTGGAGCGCCAGGAATTGAGCCTGCTGATCGCGCTTATAGCCGCTGCGACTATCCTCGTCGGCGCGCTCGGCGCGCTTGCCGAAAACGATATCCGCAGGCTGTTCGGCTATGTCGTCATATCGGGCATCGGCAATATGCTCGCCGGCATCGCACTTGGCGGCTCCGGCGGCGGCATCGGCGGCGCGGTATTTTATGCGCTCCATTCCATGGTGCTGATGACGGCGCTTTATCTTGCCGCCGGCGAAATCGCCCGGCGCGGCGGCGGGTTTTTATTGTCGGCGCTCGGCGGTCTCTATCGCCAGAGCGGCGGCTTCACCGCACTCTCCCTCATGCTCTTCCTCGCCGCCTGCGGTCTGCCGCCCTTTTCAGGATTCTGGCCGAAGGTCATTCTCGTCAAAGCGGCGCTCGATAGCGGTGCCTGGTGGCTGGCGGCTGTCATCCTCGTGGGCGGTTTTCTGACGACGATCGCCTTCGGCCGCCTCTTTCTGATTGCCTATTGGCGGCCGGCGCCGATGGTAGCGAAGCCGTCGGCAGCCGTCTGGCGCACCGGCCTGCCGCTTGCCGCGCTGACGGCGCTGGTCGTCGGCTTCGGCATCCTGCCGGAACAGCTGCTGGCGCTGTCGCAATCGGCCGCTGCCGGTCTTGCCGATCCGGAAGCCTATATTCATTCGGTCTTTCCTGGAGGCGCGCGGTGATCGCCTTTCTCTTCAATCTGTTGCTCGCCATTGCCTGGGTCGCCGTCACCGGCAGCGCCTCGCTGCACAATCTCGTTCTCGGCTTTCTGCTTGCCGCCCTTTCGCTCGCCATCATCCGCGAACCCTTCGGCGGCAAGGGATATCTGCGCCGCGCCTGCCTGGTGTTCTCGCTCGCCCTCCTGTTCCTGAAGGAATTATCGCTGTCGGTCTGGAGGGTCACGCTCACCATCCTCTCGCCCGACATGAAACTGAAGCCCGGCATCTTCGCCTTCCCCCTGACGGTGACGAGCGACTTCGAGATCACGCTGCTGGCAAATCTCATCACCCTGACACCCGGCACGCTATCGGTCGATGTCTCCACAGATCGCCGCACGCTCTATGTCCACGCGCTCGATTGCTCCGATCCCGAGACAGCCAAGCGCGATATTGCCAATGGTTTCGAACGCAAGATCATGGAGGCTTTCCGGTGATCACACCTGCCGCCATCGTCGCGGCCGCATCCTCGGGGGCCCTCGTCATCCTCGGCCTGGCGCTGATTCTGACGTGCTGGCGCGTCGTTGCCGGCCCGACATTGCCGGACCGTATTCTAGCCCTCGATATGCTGACCGGCATCGCCATCGGTTTCATCGCTGTCATCGCGGTCAAAACCGGCTTTTCGCTCTATATCGATATCGCCATCTCGCTCGGCCTCGTCGGTTTCCTGGCAACGGTCGCCTTCGCCCGATTCGTGCTGTCGCGCGGCAACATCAAATCGCCGGCGTCCGCATCTCCGGCAAGGGCGGACGCCAAACGGCGTGCGGGAGGGAAGAAGCGATGATGGATTATATCCTGGCCGGCATCACTGCCTTGCTGCTGATATCAGGTGCGCTCTTTGCGCTTTCGGCAGCGATCGGCCTGGTCAGGCTGCCGGATCTCTATACGCGCATGCACGCGGCCTCGAAGGTGGGGACGGTTGGTTCCGGCCTGTTGCTTCTCGCCGCCGGCCTCTATTCGCAGGATCTGGCGATTCTTGCCCGCGCCATTGCCGGCTTCGTCTTCCTGTTGCTGACGGCGCCGGTCTCTGCCCATCTGCTGGCCAGAGCCGCCCACCTTTCGGGGTACGCGCTCGCCGACGTCTCGGTCCGTGACGATATGCGTAAGCGCTGAGCCTGTGCCGTTTCGCTGCTTTACCAGATTTATGCAAAACTTATGCACAGGAAGCTGTGAGTAAAGCTTGCCCGTAAGCGCCTTAATTCTTCGTCTGTCATTTTTTCTCAAGAAAAACGACAAATAATAATTGGCCTTTCGACCAAACGATGGTATTTGAAAATGCAAGTAGAGTTCTGATTGTGAATCGCAATCGTACTGCTTCCAAGTCCCTCAGTTTTGATTTTTTATGTCTAAACTGGGGCCATCGCCTGGGGCATGACGTAGTGATTTGCAGTCAGGCAGTATTAGAACAGGTCTCGCTCTTCGGAATCTAGGGGTGGATTTCGCGTTTTTCGAAACAGAAGGTCGTTGCCCGTGCTTTTGCTGTTCGCTCCTACGAGGCGGGTCTTTGACGTAACAGTCAAAGGCCGTTTGAGCATGCTAACAGGAGAAAAAATATGACGGAAATGGCGACCGGCAATGCGCCGGAGCTGCTTGTGGAACTGACGGCCGACATCGTCGCGGCTTATGTCAGCAACCATGTAGTCCCGGTCAGTGACCTGGCAAATCTGATTTCCGACGTGCATTCGGCACTGAGCAACACGTCCGTACCGCAGCCTGCTGCGGCCATCGTCGAAAAACAGAAGCCTGCAGTCTCTGTCCGTAAGTCCGTACAGGACGAGCAGATCACGTGTCTGGAATGCGGCGGCAACTTCAAATCCCTCAAGCGTCACCTGATGACGCATCACAGCCTCTCGCCGGAAGAATACCGCGAGAAGTGGGACCTGCCGACCGACTACCCGATGGTAGCGCCCGCCTATGCCGAAGCGCGTTCGCGCCTGGCAAAGGAAATGGGCCTGGGTCAGCGCCGCAAGCGCGGCCGCGGCTGAGCTTTTTCGAAAGCCATCAACGACAAAAGCCGGGTCTTGTGCCCGGCTTTTCTGTCTGTGCTTGCGGCGCCGCCGCCGCTCTATGCTTTACCAACAGCCGTTGAATGTATTCCTATACTATGAGCAAGTGTTAATGTACTGATTCGTTGACCGAAGCGCTCTCCGAATCGCGTTGCGCGCGGCATCTGTCAGAGCCCTTGATCGTAAGCGCGTTTAGGCCGCGGCGCGAAGCTTTGCTTCTTCGCGGATCCTGTTGACCATTGATCGCAGTCCGTTCGAACGCTGTGATGACAGGTTCTCCACCAAGCCGATCTTGGAGAAGATCTCGAAGGCATCGAGCCCGGCGATTTCCGACGCCGTCTTGCCGCAATAGGTGGCAAGCACGATGGCGACGAGGCCGCGGACGATGTGGGCGTCGGAATCACCCTCGAAACTCATGACCGGGTTCTCGGGATCGCCTGTCGTATGCGTCACCAGCCACACCTGGCTGGCGCAGCCCATCACCTTGTTTTCGGAGGTGCGCTTCTCCTCGGCGAGGTCCGGTAGCGCCTTGCCGAGTTCGATGACATAGCGGTAGCGGTCTTCCCAATCGTCCAGGAAGGCGAAGTCGTCGATGATCTGGTCGAGGGATGCCATGGTTAAGCCTTTCAATCTTAAAACTGCATATAGGTGAAAGACCGGCGGATTTGAACCGTTAAAGCGCGTCGCGTCGAACAGGATTGATTCGGCACGCTTCAATTCTTTGTTTTCGCGCATCTCGTTATCTCGGAACAGCGGCACGCTTCCTGATGACACGCATTAAAAAGAAACGCCGTGAGGGATGGGCATCCTCACGGCGCAGCAAGATGCTGAATTAAACAGGGCAGGCACGTCAGGCATGGGGCAGTTCCGCGTCATGCGGACCACCGATGCAAGGTCAGAATATTCAGATTGCCGGCTTCGGCGTCGGCAGCGGGATCGCGCCGGTGACAACCGTCTCGGCGGAGGCGTCATCCTCGACCGGCGGGCGGTAGGGCATCGGCTGGTTCAGCGCGGCCTTTGCCTCGCGTACCTTTTCCTGGATGGCGGGTGCTGTAAGGGAGGGCATGGTGAGAGCCACCGGTATTTGCGGTTCGGCATGCTTTGCTATCGCCGGCGTCTCGTCCTTGAACTGGCTGTCGAGCAGTTCGTAGGCGACGCGGGCGCCTTCACGCGCCCGGTAGCCGAGTGCGGTGACGGTTTCGGCGCCCTTGGCGCAGACCTCGGGCTTCTCCGAGCACATGCCGGTGAGATAGTCATAGGCGCCGCTTGCCGCCGTAAAGGCGTCGGAAAGTTGCAATTGCGGGCCGCTGGCGAACTTGTCGGAACCCTCCGTGCTGAAGACGGAAAGAAGCACGAGCACAAGGCCAAACCAGAAGGATCCTTTGATCAGAAACCACATTGTCGTTGCCCATCCTGTTTTCCCGTTCGGTTCTTGTCGCCGAATCAGGCCGGTTGTCCGGTGTGTTTTCACCCTACCGCCAAGTTGCGAATGCCGCTTTTCGAAACTCACGCGCATTTGCGGCAAATTTAGTTCAAATTTTAGCGAACGGCATTTGACGGACATTTTAGTCGAATGCGAGCGATCGCCGTTAAGTATCAGGGCAGCACCTGCTTGCAATTGCACGGCTTTTGCCGGCTCGCCTTGCCACAAGAGTTAACGGAATGCTGAAATATGAGGAAAATCCGTCGCTTACCTGCCATTAACCACAAAAGGCAAAGAGCCTTCCGGATGCTTCAAAACGGGATTTTCGGCCCTTTCCGGCTGTGAACAGCGCTTTTGCCTTATCCTTTCTTTAAGCCGCCGGGGCCTATTGTCCGGATCGACAGACAGCCTTTTTGGGCGGGTATTGCGTGCGAGTATTGAGTAACATTGGCGGCTGGGTGACGGCGCTCGTAGACCGGGCGGCGACAAGCTGGCTCTCCCGGACGGGCGGCGGCGAAGCCGTGCGCCAGCGCGAGCTCGCGATCCTGCGCCGCCTCGTGCTGGTCTCGTCGGCTGCTCTTATTGCCGCTCCTATCGGCCTTTCGGCGGTCACCAGTCCGGCTGTCGCCTTGCCGGCAGGGGTCGCCATGGTCTGCGCCGCCTTTCTCTTCTCCGCCGTCGGCAGCATCGCACTTGCCCGTCAGGGCTCGTCCGCCGGGATCGCGACACAGTCGGCCGAGGATTTCTTCCTTGCCGCGACCCCCGGCCTCGTCTTCTTCCTCGACCCGCACGGCAGTGTGGCCACGATCGGCGGCCGCGACCGGCGCGATTTTCTCGCCTGGATGCGCGATCCCAAGGGCAGGGGCTTCCTGGAGCAGGTGCATGTCTCCGACCGCATCCTTTTCCTGCAGGCGCTCGATAGCCTGCGCCGGGGCGAGGATGCCGAGTGTGTCGATCTGCGCATCGACCGCCCCTCGGTCGCGCGCGATCAACGCCAGTTCGCTTATCTCCGAATGGACATGACGGCCCGGCGCGACGCCGACGGAGAACTTGCCGCCGTCATTGCCCAGCTGCGCGATGTCTCCGTCGAGCAGCAGCTGCGGGCCGAGGCCCAGAACCGCGTCGCCGATGCCGAATCGGCAAACGACGCCAAGTCGCGCTTCCTCGCTGCCGTCAGCCACGAACTGCGCACGCCGCTGAACGCCATTCTCGGTTTTTCCGATATCCTGATCGGCGAATATTTCGGCAAGTTCGAAAACGACCGCCAGCGCGAATATGTCGGCCTTGTGCGCGAATCCGGCGCGCATCTCCTGTCTGTCGTCAACACCATGCTCGATATGAGCAAGATCGAAGCCGGTCGCTACGAGCTGATCCTTGAACCTTTCGATATAGCAAGCTCGGTAAAGTCCTGTGAATCGATGCTGGCATTGCAGGCCAAGACCAAGGGCCTGACGCTGACAAGCCGGATCCAGCGCGGCCTCGGCGAGATCGTCGCCGATCAGCGCGCCATCCAGCAGATCCTCATCAATCTTGTCGGCAATGCCATAAAGTTCACCGAGGCTGGCGGCGTCGTCTCGGTCGATGCGGCGGCGCGCGACGGTATCCTCAAGCTGACGGTCAGCGACACCGGCATCGGTATTGCGGCCGACAAGCTGGCATTGCTCGGCCAGCCCTTCGTCCAGATCCAGAACGACTATACCCGCCGCTTCGAAGGCACCGGCCTTGGTCTGTCTCTGGTCAAGGGGCTGGTGGCGCTGCATGGCGGGCATTTCGCCATCGCCAGCCAGCCCGGCGAAGGCACGATCATCACCATCGAGATCGCGGTGGATGGCTCGGGCGCCGTATGCGCCGAAGACGCCGGCCATGGCGCGACTGTCGAGTTCCCGCCGCGGCTGAAGGGCGCGGCCAATATAGGTGCAGAATTGGGGGAGGGGCGTTTCGATGGCCACGCGCAAGCGAAAATCGCCTAAAGGAAAAAGGGGACGGCAGCAGCCGGGCCTGCTGATGTCGGGTGCGGCCGCCTTGGGCGGCCTCGGCCTGCAGGGCGCCTCGGTGCTCGGCGGCGTCATCGGCCGCAATCCCTCGGTTGCCGGTGGCACGATAACCTTCGTCGTCATCTTCTCCTTCGTCGCCGCCAATGCGCTCTGGTATCAGCCGGGCGTGCATCCCCATCCGATTTTCCGCACCCGCGATCCGCAGTCTCCCAACGTGCTCGGCGCCCGCCGCCCGGCCGAGGAGCAGCAGGGCGACGTCACCACCTTCCGCATCGAGCGGCCGGAGGATGCCGCGACCAACCAACGCAACGCCGGCGCCGGCCGCGCCCGGCCAGCAGCCGAGCCAGCTTGTCATGGAAGTCCAGCAGCAGTTGGTGCGCCGCGGCCTCTATAACGGCATACCCGACGGCATCATCGGCCCACGCACCAGTGCGGCCATCCTCTTCTTCGAGGAAACCGTCGGCATGGCCCAGACCGGCGATCCGACGCCGGAGGTGTTGGCAGCGCTGAAGATCGATGCCGCGGGCCCTTCAACCGTTCCCGTGGAAAAGCCGCCCGAGGATGTGAGCTCGAAGGCGGCGGCGGAAGACCCGGTAGCAGCGGCGATCCGCAGCGCCGAAAAGACGGTCAAAACCGCTCCGTCATCCGCAAAGCAGGTTCCGTCAAGCGAAATTACCAATGTCGATCTGGTGCTGAAGATCCAGAAGGGCCTTTCCAACATGGCCTATGCCAATGTCGGTGTCGACGGCGTCGCCGGCGAGCAGACCCGCGCGGCCATCCGCCATTTCCAGAAGCACTACAACCTGCCCGAAAACGGCGAGCCGACCCAGGCGGTGCTGAAGAAACTCAAGGAAATCGGCGCGATTTAAGGTATCTCCTGGGACGGAGACATGCCTGGAGGCAACGCGCTTTAGCGGTACGGCCGGCTTTGCTCTACAACCTAAGTCTAAGGCGCGGCTTCCGTTTGCAACTTGTTAACCATGTTGTCCGAAGCTTTTCCGATTGGGGCGGGGGAGCGTCGGTCATGCATGCGCTGAAAGCGATAGACGATCTGGCTGGAGAACCGGCGAAGGCGGCAGTCCCTGATCCGGAGGCGCTGCGCCACATCCTGCTGCGCCTTGGAGAAGAGGCTTCCACCCTTGGCATAGATCTCGTCGATATCGCCGGCGCCATCCAGGACATGGCGGCGATGTCGGCCCGGCATGCCTCCGCTTTCGATCATGTCACCCGCACGGCACTGTCGATTGCCGAAACCAACCGTTCGGTTGCTGTGTCGCTGCGTGAGACCGACCGCACGGCGGCCGAGGCCCGCCACATGCTGAAGGAATCGGCCGACCGCCTGACCGGCTCGGTCGCCGAGATCGGCCACATGGTTCGGTCCTCCGAAGAGATCGGCACCGAGATCGCCGGCTTCTCCAAGTCGCTTGCCGATGTCGACGGTATTGCTGAGGAGATCAGCACCATTGCCCGCCAGACCAACCTGCTGGCCTTGAACGCCGCGATCGAGGCGGCACGCGCCGGCGATGCGGGCAAGGGTTTTGCGGTGGTCGCCGCCGAGGTGCGGGCGCTGTCGCTGCAGACGTCGAAGGCGACGGGCTCGATCCAGCAGACGCTGGACGAACTGCGGGTGAAAATCGACCGGCTATCGGCCGTCGGTAGCGATGCGCGCGACAGTGCTGCCGGCGTGCGTGACAAATCGGAGGCAATGCGCGGAGCCTTCGAAAGCATGGAACATGTCATCACCCGCGTCCTCGACAGTTCGACGGTCATGGCCAACACCACCGAGGCGGTCGACCAGCAATGCGCGGGCTTCGTCGAAAAACTCGGCGAGATGTCGGACGAGGTCGCCGGCTCCAATGTCAGGCTGCAGCAGGCGGCCAAACGTGTCGACAGCGTCGTCGGCCTCTCCGAAACCCTGATCCAGCTGACGGCGAGCGCCGGCGTCAAGACCGCCGACAGCCGTTGGATCGAGGAAGCGCAATCGGTGGCAAGGCAGATTTCCGGCGCTCTCGAACGTGCCGTCGCCGAGGGGCAGATCGGTCTCGATGCGCTCTTTGACCGGCGCTATCGGCCGATACCGGGCTCCGATCCGGCCCAGATGATGGCGGCCTTTACAGAACTCACCGACCGCCTGCTGCCGCCGATCCAGGAACCAGCAGCAGCCTCGGACGAGCGAATCGCCTTCTGTGCGGCCATCGACGAGAACGGTTATCTCCCCACCCACAACCGCAAATTCGCGCAGCCACAGCGGCCCGGCGACGTCGTCTGGAACACGGCCAATTGCCGCAATCGACGCATCTTCGCCGATCGCGTCGGCCTTGCCGCCGGCCGCAGCACCGCGCCCTTCCTCGTCCAGACCTATCGGCGCGACATGGGCGGCGGCAATTTCGTGATGATGAAGGATATTTCCGCTCCGATCACCGTCCGTGGACGGCATTGGGGGGATTGCGGCTGGCCGTCAAGGTCTGACCCCCGGGCAATCCTTGCTGCCGCATTGCCGCCGACAGCGGCCCGGTCTATACCGCGCCGATGAGATTACGCGCCGACATCTTCATTTCCGCCCTCCTGCGCCGCGTCTTCGCCAGCGGCGATTTCGCCGCCGTCGAGAAGAAGGGTGCGGAGGAGGCGGGTGCGATCTTCATCCGCCAGCATTTTCGCGATGGATTGGAAACGCTCTATGCGCCGGCGCCGCAGACCGCCTTCGGCGCGGATGAGGCGGGCGGCCGTCTGTTCGAGATACGCCTGTCGCGCAGCGAGCCGGAAGCGGTGCGCGCCATGCTGGAGCGTGAACGCCGGTTCGACCCCGATCTTTGGATCGTCGAGCTCGAAGCGGAGGAATTGGGAGACATCATCCCGCTTGCGCGGGATGGCTGAGGGCCGACGGTGCTCTGGATTTCAGCGGGACCGCCGCCCGAGGATACGCAAGTCGCGCTGCGCCGGCGCCTGATGGATGAAGCGGTGGTTCAACGTTTCCTGAGGTGCAGACGCATTGGCCACCTCGGGCTTGTAGGTGTAGCGATCGGCGCGGCGCCAGGCTTCCACCCGTTCGTGGCATTCTTCCGGATCGAGCGCATCGAGAACCATCCAGCCGCGAGTGACGTTGTGCTGCTGTTCGGCAAGATGCGGATAGACCTTTTCCAGCACGAAGACGGCGTCGAGAAAGCCCATGCCGAGGCTCGTCAGCGTCGTCGCGAGCTGCTGGCCGGAAAGATCGAGCATGATGCGCTCGGCAAGCCAGCGGCTGGCCGACAGCGCATCGGCCAGCGCGGTTGCGAAATGCGTTGCCTCGCGCGAGCGGGCAAAGCGCACCAGCAGCGCCTCTTGAATGTCGGTGAGCGTGCGCAGGCCGAGCCTGTCGTCGTCGGCCCGGCCGAAATGACCGGCAAGGCTGAGAATACGCTCGCGCAACGCCTCTTCATTGGCAACCCGCTGTTCCCGCAGCGCATCCGCCTCGTTGGTTTCTCCAGGCGCCGGCGAAAGCGGCACCGTCTGTGATTCTGCGATAAGCCCCGATGCGGCGGGCGACCGCGGCTGGCTCTGGCGCAGCGCCACCAGCGCATCGATGACCTTCGGCGAGAGTGAATCGCGGCTGACGATCGCCTTGACATGCGCTGCACCCTGCATGCGCGCGATGGTAATCAGCGTATCGTCGGCGATGGCCTTGGAGGCAGCAAGAAAAGGGGCGGCGATCTCGATCGGCTGGTTGCCGATGAACAGCGCCACGGCCGCCGGCATGTTTTCGCATTGGGAGAGCGCCGCGACCGCCTGTCGTTTGGCCTCGTCGGAGGAGGCCTGAAAGAGCGGCATGAAAAGCTCGGCAAATTGGCGCAGTTCGGACCGTGTCGGATGAGACAGGTTCTCGAAACTGCTGACGGTCGCCATCAATACCACGTCCTTTTTCCTGACGGCCAATGGGCCCTCTAGGTCTCGAAACCGGTCACGCACAAGAACACCCCGAAAACGCCGAACCAAGGGGAACCCCGGGCCGATATGCGCTGGCGGAACGCATGCCGGGCCACATGGGTTATGAACAAATCCTACACCGGTAGGGTTAATGCATGCTGAAGATTTTATTAAAATGCGCCAGAAATATACACGCAGCGCGTGTTGCCATGTGATTGGCCGGCAACATCATAAGTCTGGTTTGAAGATGCACTGCGACGATTGCTCATCGCTGGCATCACAAGGGAAAAGGTCAGGCGGCCTTGCGATCGCGCAGCGCGTCCAGCAGTTTTTCGCGGCTGTCGTGACCGGCCTGATAAAGGTCGAGTGCTGCCGATGCCGCATACTGCGCCTCGACGCTTTTGATGTCGACGCGCCGTTCCGCGCACCAGGCATCGAGCGCACCGCGCAGAACGTCGAGATCGTCAGGCGAGAAATATGAATTCACCAGCAAAGACATCGCTAGCCTCCGCATTCCGGCAAAAGCGTGAATATCCGCGATCGATCGGGGCCGGAAATGCGTGATCGACCGGAGCAACCATACGCGTATCGGAGTCGGCTGCAATTAAATATTTTCATGAAGCATTTTTGCAACATTGCCCCTTTGTTGCTGGGTAGGCGTGCCGCGCTCTTCTCAACCATATGATTTACTTCTGATTTTATACTTCTATTCTCGGCCGGGGCCTTGGGCGGGTGGCGTGAAACCAAATCAACTCTTCGCGCGTTACAGAGGAGGTAACGTGAACTGTGTTTGGCTTCCGCCGAATATTAGTAAACTGTTAACTGTCATCTGTCTCAATTCGGATGGGAACGACGCGATTTGAGTGTTTGGATCGTTGAAACTCCTGATCACGGTATTTCAACCAAGTGCCGTGGGAAAGGCGCGAATGCCCTCGGTTCGGTCACTCCGCCACCGCAGGACGCGCCGGCTCGCACATTGGCGGGCAGGGTGAAATCCATCGTAAGTTCATCCGTCTCGGGCAGTGCATGGAGACGAGAATGGCAATAGTAGTCGCATTGGCGGATCGGCAGCCGCGGGCGCCGCGCCGCCCGGACAAAGAGCCCCGCGAAGCCAAGATTCTCTGGTTCACCGGTGTCCGCTATGAGCGGCTGGCCGAGAGCCCGAGACATGGCCCGGCGCCCGCGCCGCGCGTCAACAAGAAGTAACGTCCGTTCAACTTTAGCGGGCGGTGAATTGCGCGCAGCCGGCTTCCGTCAGGAAGTTCCGCGCCGCCTCATTAAAACTTGCCTGCGGCGCCAGCGTCCGCAGCACGGCATAGCCGTCCGGCCGCGCCATTTCCACCAGGATCGCCTGCTGCAATTCCTGCGGCAGGTTCTTGCGCAAGTCGGTCAGCTGGATCGGACCGCCGGCCAGCACATCCAGCGCGCCCCCGACCGAGGTCCTGTCGTTCATGCTGAAGACCTCGTTGGAGGCGCTGTCGTAGATCGCGATCGACCAGAAGGGCACATTGCCCTTGGCGGTGAAATGCACCGGCGCATCCTCGACGTCGAAGGAACAGACGGCGGTGCGGACGAAGGGGTCGCCATTGGCAAGGCCTGCCTCGTCATACTGGTCGCCGAGCAGGGTGAAATTGTTGAGGTCGCCCTCCGCCTCCACACGGGTCGCCGCATCCTTGCCGGTGAAATGCGGCAGCGACAGGATGATGACGAGGTGCAGCAGCGCTGCGCCGAAAAGGCCGGTCAGGATGGCGAAGAGGATCCTAAGCATTGCCGCATCCGGTCTTGGTGAGCTTCGGCATGGCGAGGTCGATAACGCCGGAACTGCCGGCGGTCGGCGTGTCGAACAGCGTCAGCACCAGTCGGAAAGTGCCGGCCTCCGGCAAGGCCAGCCAGTTGCCCGATTGCGCCGCGGCTGAGATTTCGATCGAGAAGCTGCTGTCCGGCTGGCGCAGCACTGTCCAGGAATTGAGCGCTGAGGGATGCCCGGTCCTCACCGCCGCCGGATTGCCGCCATTGTCGGCGGTAAAGAGGGTCCAGAGCCGGGCAGGCGGCGTTTGCCCGCTGATGCGGTAACGGCAGCCGGCATTCAGCCGCGCACCGTCGTCGTCGACGCTCGCCGTGAAGGTCAGCCCCTCGGCGCTGCCGTAAAGCAGCTTACCGGCGCGTGCCCGGTGCGACTTGGCATAAGGATCGGCCTCGACCGTCTGCAACGCCGGAAAGGCCTCCCAGGCACCGAGCTTTATCGCCCCGAAACCCTGTGTCGCATCCAGCGCATACAGCGAAATCATGATCCCGCCGCCGAAGGCGACGATCAGGGTGACCAGGATGAAGAGGGGAAATCGAAACACGTCAAGACCTTGGAAACCATATCGAGATGAAGGGTTACCACTGATTCTGGCAGGGTGGAATGCCATGCGACGACATGCATGCCGATCTATCCAGAGGCGCGGGCATGCGCGACTATGATTTGCCCCTCACCCAAACCCAACCGAGGTTGAGCCACTGGTCTCGACCCGTGCTTAGGACCCCCGCAAAAACGGGGAGAGGGGACGTGCCCCGCGAAAGCTTAGCGAGGAATGGAGAGGTTGCGGCTTGTCCCCTTCGCCCCGTTTACGGGGAGGTGCCGGCAGGCGGATAAGGGGCAGGTCTAGCTGATCTTCCGGGCAGCGTTAGCCGCATCCATGCCGCGTCTATTCTGCGCTCGCCACCTTCGCCGGCGCGAGCGGGGCGGCATTTTTCAGCTTTGCGCCGAGGGCTTTGAGGATATTCGTCGATTGCACCGAGAGCATGCGCGGCCGGATGAGCTGCGGCAATCCGTCCTGCGGCTTGGCGGCGACAGTCTTGGCGAGATCCTTTTCCGAGGGCAGGGGATTTTCGATGCCGGGAATGGCGCGCAGCGTCACGCCCTGATGGGCGTAGTCCATGGCGCGCTTGAAGGTCATCGCCGGCAGCGAGCCGCCGGTCATGTTGTTGGTTGAGGTATAGTCGTCATTGCCGAACCAGACGGCGCAGGTGTAGTTGCCGGTGAAACCGACGAACCAGGCGTCGCGATAGGCCTGGGTCGTGCCGGTCTTGCCAGCTGTCACAATGCCGTTGTCGAGTGCGGCCTTGCGGGCCGTGCCGACATAGGGAACGCGCGACAGCATCTGGTTCATATAGGCGTCGGCCTGTTCGGAGAGCACACGTTTCGGCGCCGGCTCATCGCGGTCGAAATCGTAGAGCACGTCGCCGTCGTAATCGAGGACCTGGGTGATGCCGTGGCGGCGCGACTGGTAGCCGCCGGCCGGGAAGGTGGCATAGGCCGTCGCCTGATCGAGCACCGTCACTTCGGATGTGCCGATCGGGATGGTGACGTCGTCGCGGATCGGCGTTTCGACGCCGAGGTTCTTCGCCATCGCCCGGATCGGCTGAATGCCGAGCTTCTCTTTGGCGAGCCGAACCGGCACCGTGTTGATCGATTGGGCGATCGCCGTCTCAAGGGTTACGCGGCCGGCATAGTGGTTCGCATAATTGTGTGGGCTCCAGTTGCCCCAGGAGATCGGTGCGTCGACGATCGTCGTCTGCGGTGTCATCCCGCTCTCCATCGCCACCGAATAGGTATAGACCTTGAAGGAGGAGCCCGGCTGGCGCAGCGCCCTGGTGGCGCGGTTGAACTGGCTTTCGCCGTAGTCCCGCCCGCCGACCATGGCGCGTACCGCGCCGCCGTTCTCGATCATCACCATGGCCCCCTGCTTGGCGTGGTAGGCCTCGCCAAATTCGCGCAGCGACGTTTCGACCGATTCCTCGGCCGCCTGCTGGATACCCATGTCGATCGTCGTGCGCACGATCAGCGAATGCTGGTGGAAGCGCGGCGAAAGCCGCTGCACCTCGTCGAAAGCCCAATCGAGGAAGAAGTCTGGGGATTCCACCTCGTTGCGGTCGACGACGGTCGCCGGATTGCGCCGGGCGGCGATCACCTGTCCCTCGGTCATCAGCCCGCTCTGCACTAGATTGGTCAACACCTCGTTGGCGCGCGCACGCGCCGCCGGCAGGTTGACATGCGGCGCATATTTGGCCGGCGCCTTGAACAGGCCGGCCAGCATGGCGGATTCGGCAAGGTTCACATCAGTGATGTTCTTGCCGAAATAGAACTGCGCCGCTGCTGCAGCACCGAAGGTGCCGCCGCCCATATAGGCGCGGTCCAGATAGGTGGAGAGGATTTCCTTTTTGGAAAGGTTCGACTCGAGCCACAAGGCGAGGAACGCTTCGGTGATCTTGCGGTCGATCGAGCGCTCGTTGGAGAGGAACAGGTTCTTGGCGAGTTGCTGGGTCAGCGTCGAGCCGCCCTGCACGACTTCGCCGGCCTGGGCGTTGGTGACCATGGCGCGGAAGAGGCCGATCACGTCGATGCCGAAATGGTCGAAGAAGCGTCGGTCTTCGGTAGCCAGCACCGACTTGATCAGGGAATCCGGCAGCTCGTCGATCGGCACGGAGTTCTGGTGGATGACGCCGCGATGGCCGATGACGTTGCCGTAGCGGTCAGTAAAGGTGACGGCGAAATCGCCGCGGTTGCGCCAGTCTTCCTTGGTCGCCTCGAAGGCCGGCTGAGCAAGCAGCAGCATCAGCACCGAGCCGGCCGCCCCAAGCGTCAGCCCTTCGCCGGCAAGTTCGAAGACCATGCGCTTCCAGCCGCGCACGCGGAAGCGGCGGAAGAAGATGGTGATGTCTTCCCAGATCTCGGCGGCGCGGAAGCCGGCGTTCCAGACGGTCGAATCGATCCACGAATCGATGCGCAGCAGGATGTGGCGGCTCTTCGCCGGCCGCTTCTCCGCCGTGTTATTCACCGTTTCTTTGGGGCCCGCTTCGGGACCTCTTTCAGGGTTGTCCGGATCCTGCACGTCCTGTATTCCCGCCTGATCGCGCTTCGCTCATCTCCGGCCGTCGGAAAGCGACGAAAGCGCGAGGCCTCCATATGGCCGCAAAGCTCTCCGATACCTGGAGCATGCTGAAGAATTGATTGATTTTGCGGCCGATAACAAGAGAGATAGATGGCTGTCACGTCAATTTGCGGGCCGCTGTTGCAAGAAACGACGATGAACGATCTGCCCTTCTGGAAGCGTAAGACGCTTGCCGAAATGACCATCGCCGAGTGGGAAAGCCTGTGCGACGGCTGCGGTCTTTGTTGCCTCAACAAGATCGAGGAATGGGATAGCGGCGATATCTATTTCACCTCGGTCCGCTGCAAGCTGCTCGATGGCGAAAGCTGTCGCTGCTCCAGCTACGAGAACCGCTGGGATTTCGTTCCGGATTGCGTGCAACTGACCAAGGAGAACGTGCCCGATATCGCCTGGCTGCCGCCCACCTGCGGCTACCGGCTGGTCAATGAAGGCCGTGATCTCTACTGGTGGCATCCGCTGATCTCCGGCGATCCGGAAACCGTTCACGCCGCCGGCATTTCCGCGCGGGGCCGCACGATCAACGAAAACGAAATCGATATCGACGATCTCGAAGACTACGTCGTCGACTGGCCGTTGACCGTGGGTGAAGAGAAAGACGAGGAAGAGGAAGAGGCGTAAGCGGCTCAGCTTTTTACCGCTGCGAGGAAGCGGCGCAATTCCATCTCCACATATTTGTCCACCGGCCCTTCAGCGCCGAAGCCCCACCAGGTGAGCGAGCCCTGCCATTGGGACAGCATCAGCCGGGCGATGATCTCCGGCGCGCTTGCCGATCCGAAACAGCGTGCGATTGCCGCCGTCAGCGCCGTTCCCCAGGCCGCCCCCCGGGCACGCAGCACCGGATCGCGGAAGTCCTCGCGAAGCACCAGCAGTCCCTCGCCATAGGCGGCGGCATTGTCGCCGTAATCCTGCGACAGGCCGACGAGCAGCGCGACGGCGCCGTCCGGTGTTTTCGCTACGCTTCCGGCAAGCCTTGCCGTCTCTGCATCCAGCCTATCCCAGGCGTATAGCAGCGCGGCGCGCAGCATCGCCGCCTTCGTGGCAAAACGCTGCACCAGCGTCGAGCCGGAAAGGCCGCTGGCTTTGGCTACAGCCGCAAAGGTCGCGGCATCCGGCCCTTCGGCCTGGATCAGCGCCAGCACCATGGCGAGAAGCTGTTCATCGGAGATCGTACGGCGTCGCGGCATGGAATTCCTCTTGCATCCGCATTATTTATGAACGAACATTCGTTTATATGCAGCGGGAATATTTCCTTTCTAGAGCGGGATGATTTTAGGTGGAATCGCAATTGGGATTGAACGAAGCCGCTTTCGCGGCATTTGGAGGATCTGATTGCATGAAGCGCTCCTGATTGAAGGAATGGGCTGTTTTGCCCAACCTTCAATCAGGAGATGACGATGACGGAGATGAGCCCTCTACGCCGGCGCATGATCGATGACATGACGATCCGCAATCTTTCGCCAGCAACGCAACGATCGTATTTACATGCGGTAATGAAGTTCTCGCGCTATTTCGGGCGATCGCCAGACCGTCTTGGACTGGAAGACGTGCGCGCGTTTCAGGTGCATCTGGTTTCATCGGGCCTATCATGGCCAGCCTTGAACCAGACAGTTTGTGCCCTGCGGTTCTTCTTTGGCGTCACGCTTGGTCATGGCGAGATACCGGAGCGCATTGCCTATGCCCGGACACCGGCCAAGCTGCCGACGATCCTCAACGGCGACGAGATCGTGCGGTTTCTGGAAGCCGTTCCAAGCCTGAGGACCCGTACCGCACTGACGACAGCGTATGCGGCGGGGCTGCGCGCCTCGGAAGCTGTCCATCTCAAGGTCCGCAACATTGATGGCGAACGCGGCATCATCCGCGTCGAGCATGGCAAGGGCGGAAAGGATCGCAACGTCATGCTGTCAGCGCAGTTGCTCGCGATCCTGCGGGTCTATTGGCGGCTGGCGAGACCCGAGGTCTGGCTGTTTCCGGGTCGGGACGAGACCAAGCCCATCGACGTCCAGGTTCTGTATTCTGCCTGCCGTTCGGCGTGCGCCGCGGCCGGCATCGACAAAAGGGTAACGGTGCATACGCTGCGCCACAGCTTTGCCACCCATCTTTTGGAAAGCGGAACCGACATCCGCATCATCCAAGTTTTGCTCGGCCACAACAATCTGTCCACCACGGCACGCTACACGAAGGTTTCCAATACCCTGATCCGCAGCACGACCAGCCCGCTCGACCGACTGACGCTGGAGGTGGTGCCGCCAAGCTGAGCAAGTTTCGCCATGGCGGCGGGACTGGAGGTGGCGGATATTTTTCGCCGCCACGGGGAAAGATATCGTCAAGCCCACGACACCCATCTCGGGCGTGTCGAACGCCGGGTCATGAGTGCGGTCGAGATGTGCCGGACCGCTCGCCTGGGCGGGCATGTCCAGCAATGTCAGGACTGCGCGGCGTTCCGCATCGCCTATAATTCCTGTCGCAACCGGCATTGCCCAAAGTGCCAGGGACAGGCGAGCCGTGACTGGCTTGCTGCCCGACAGGCCGACCTTCTGCCTGTCGGCTATTTCCACGTGGTCTTCACCCTACCGCAGCAGATCGCCGCAATTGCCTTCCAGAACAAAAATGCCGTTTACACGATCCTGTTTCGCGCCGTCGCCGAGACGTTGCGCAAGCTTGCTGCCGATCCCAGGCATCTGGGTGCAGAGATCGGCTTCATCGCGGTGCTGCACTCCTGGGGACAGAACCTCCATTTTCACCCTCATATCCACTGCATCGTGCCGGGCGGCGGATTGTCGGCGGACCAGTCCCGTTGGGTTCCCTGCCGGGCAAACTTCTTCCTGCCCGTGCGCGTTCTGTCATCCCTGTTCAGGCGGTTGTTTCTTGAAGAGCTGAAGCAGGCCTACGACCTGGACCAGCTTCGGTTCTTTGGCGATATCGCCGGCCTGGCCAATCCGGCGGCGTTCAATCACATTGTCAAAGAAACGCGGCGTGTCGCCTGGGTGGTCTATGCCAAGCCGCCATTTGCCGGACCCGAACAGGTGCTGGCCTATCTCGGGCGCTATACCCATCGCATTGCCATCTCCAATTCCCGCCTCGTCAGCATCGATGGCGATCGAGTCACATTCCGATGGAAGGACTATCGAACGGGCGGCAGGCAAAAGGTAATGACGCTCGATGCCCACGAGTTCATCCGCCGTTTCCTGCTTCACACCGTTCCGGACGGCTTTCACCGCATTCGTCATTATGGCCTGCTTGCCAATGGCCATCGGCAACTGAAGCTGGACCTGTGCCGAAGCCTGCTCGACGTCCCGCCGCCGGAACACCCGGTCGAAGAACCGGACACAAAGCCACCACCTTTGCTGCACCGCTGCTCCTGTTGCGGCGGAACCATGACGATCATCGGCGCGTGGACCCCGCTCCAGCCGGTACGTCGGCCAGCATGGAACGACAGTTCATGATCATACCACGCGCGCCATCATTGCAACGATCAGCGTCGGCATGCCGAAGAGCCGCGGTGCGAGTGCTTTGGCCAATCGTGCCCGAGCGACGTTTCGGTCGATGCAAACCAGCCGACAGGCGCGTCAAAGACACCGCAAATACCGGCAAGAATCTCCTTCCATACCTGTCCACGGGCTCCGGCAAGGCTCAACCCTGCAAAACGCCATCCACCGCTTCGGCTAAATCCCCATAGCGCCAAACAACCCGCGCCTTCGCTCAATCCGGCTTCAATGAGGTCCGATCAGTGAATGCCGCACGCACAGCGCCCGGACCTCACAGAACCCTCCAGATTTCCCTTTTGGACACAAATCAGATTCACCCTTCTGGCCGGTAAGGAGGCCGGTCTGGATGGCGAGACCTTTTTCGAATGATCTGCGAGAGCGTGTTGTCGGGGCGGTGACGCAGGAGGGGCTGTCGTGCCGGGCTGCGGCCAAACGGTTCGGCATTGGCATCAGCACCGCGATCGATTGGGTGCGGCGGTTCCACGCAACGGGCAGCGCAGCACCCGGCCAGATGGGCGGCCACAAGCCGCGGGCAATCTGCGGTGGCCACCGGGAATGGCTTGTCGAACGCTGCCGCGCGAGTGCGTTCACGCTGCGTGGGCTGGTCGCGGAATTGGCGGAGCGGGGTCTGGACGTGGATTACCGGTCCGTCTGGGCCTTCGTCCGGGATGAAGGGCTGAGTTATAAAAAAGACGCTGGTCGCCAGCGAACGGGAGCGACCCGACGTCGCCGCCAGGCGGGCGCGCTGGCTGAAGCATCGCCATCGCATCGATCCGGCCCGCCTTCTCTTCATCGACGAAACCTGGACGAAGACGAACATGGCGCCGCTCAGAGGCTGGGCGCCGCGTGGCGAGCGGCTCTTGGGCAAAGCTCCTTTCGGCCATTGGAATACGATGACCTTCATCGCCGCGCTTCGAACCGACCGCGTCAGCGCACCATGGATCATTGATGGCCCCATCAACGCCGAACGCTTTCTCATCTACGTTGAAAAGGTGCTGGTGCCAGAACTCAAACCTGGCGACATCGTCGTGATGGACAATCTCGGCTCGCATAAAGCCAAGGCGATCCGGGTCGCCATCCGCAGGGCCGGCGCCCGACTATTCTTTCTGCCGCAATACTCCCCAGATCTCAATCCGATCGAGAAGCTCTTCGCCAAGATCAAACACGGGCTGCGACAGGCACAAGCCAGAACCCGCAACGCCATCGACGACGCGCTTGCAGCTATCCTCCAAACCGTCTCGCCAAAAGAGTGCCTAAACTACTTCAAGGAAGCCGGATATGAACGGACGTAAAATCATCCCGCTCTAACGTGGAGGATGGAGAAGTGACAGCGGACTTGCGGGAGAAAGTGGCTTTGGTCGCCGGTGCAACGCGCGGCGCCGGCCGCGGCATTGCAGTGGAACTCGGCGCTGCCGGCGCCACCGTCTATGTGACAGGGCGCACGACGCGCGCGCAGCAATCCGAATATGCCAGGCCGGAGGCGATCGAGGAAACGGCCGAACTTGTCACTGCCGCGGGCGGCAGGGGTATCGCCGTGCGGGTAGACCATCTCGCCGAGGCTGAGGTCGAGGCGCTGGTCGCCCGTATCCGGGCGGAGGCTGGCCGGCTCGATATTCTCGTCAACGACATCTGGGGCGGCGAAAAACTATTCGAATGGGATAAGGCGGTCTGGGAGCATTCGCTGGACAAGGGCCTGCGCCTGTTGCGGCTCGGCATCGACACGCATCTGATCACCGCCCATTATGCGCTGCCGCTGATGATAAAGCGGCCGGGCGGGCTGCTGGTCGAGGTGACCGACGGCACGGCCGACTACAATGCCACCCATTATCGGCTGTCGCC
Source organism: Rhizobium sp. F40D2 (assembly GCF_051810745.2). NCBI lineage: Bacteria > Pseudomonadati > Pseudomonadota > Alphaproteobacteria > Hyphomicrobiales > Rhizobiaceae > Rhizobium > Rhizobium sp. F40D2. The sequence goes on along the minus strand of NZ_CM131436.1, from coordinate 252,591 downwards.
CTTCTACGACCTCGTCAAAACCGGCGTCACCCGCATGGCCTGGGCGCATGCGCAGGATCTGGAGAAACACGGCGCCACGGCCGTTGCGGTCACGCCCGGCTGGCTGCGCTCCGAAATGATGCTGGATGCCTTTGGCGTCAACGAGGGGAATTGGCGCGACGCAACCAAGGTGCAGCCGCACTTCGCCATTTCCGAAACCCCGCACTTCGTCGGCCGCGCGGTGGCGGCGATTGCCGCCGATCCCGACCGCGCCCGCTGGAACGGCCAGTCGCTGTCGAGCGGTGGACTGGCCAAGGTCTACGGCTTCGATGACATCGACGGTTCACGGCCGGATTGCTGGCGCTACATGGTGGAAGTGCAGGAGCCGGGCAAGCCGGCGGATGTGACAGGATACCGCTAATGCATGCCGCCTGGGAGGCTAGATGGCACATGCCAAAACAAAGGACCAAGCGCGCCGCATCGATCAGATTTGGGGCGACGCGCTTTGAGGCCCCTGCTTACTGCGCGGCTGCGAGCCGCGCAGCATCGCGAAACGAGACCAGCCGTTTCGTCTGTTCGTCCCAGAGCACCAGCTTGACGCAGCGCAGGCTTTCCATGAGCGTGATGCGGCCGAGGTCGGCAAGCTCAGGATGGTCTCGCAGCACCTCCGGCAGCCGGTAATAGGGCACCCGGCTCGACAGATGATGGACATGGTGGATGCCGATATTGCCGGTGATCCAGCGCAGCACCGGCGGCAGGTCGTAATGCGAGGCGCCGTGGAGGGCTGCATGCTGGAACTGCCAGTCCGGCTCCTTCGACCAATGCGTTTCCTCGAACTGGTGCTGGACATAAAACAGCCAGACACCGGCAGCGCCGGCCAGAAGCACGGTCGGCAGATGCACCAGCAGGAAGGGGACGATCCCAACGGCCCAGATCAGCAGTGCGGCGACCACGGCGATGGCAAGATTGGTCGCCATTGTGGAGACCCAGGGCAGGGCCCCGGACCGCATCATGCCGAAGGGTAGGCGCTGCTTGAAGATGAACAGCCATGCCGGCCCGATCCCGAACATCACGGCCGGGTGCCGGTAGAGCCGGTAGCCGAGCCGGCCCCAGCGCGACAGCGCATTGTATTCGGCGATCGTCAGCGTTTCGATGTCGCCGACGCCGCGTTCGTCCAGGTTCCCTGCCGAGGCGTGGTGCTCCGCATGCGCCCGGCGCCAATAGTCGTACGGCGTCAGCGTCAGGACGCCGATCGTTCGTCCAACCCAGTCGTCGACGCCGCGGCGTGCGAAAAACGAGCCATGGCCGCAATCATGCTGGATCATGAACAGCCGCAACAAGAAAGCGGCGGCGGGAACGACGAGGACGAGGCCGGGCCAGAAGCTGTAATGAACCGCGGCCCATGCGGCAGCCCAGAACAGCGCGAAGGGGACGACCGTGACGGCAAGCTCGAAAGCGCTGCGGCCAGCTCTCGGCTGACGATATCCTGCAAGGATCTTCAACCAGCGCTTCTCAGCGAAAAGCGCGTTGTGCCCCTCGGAGGACTCCGAGTTTTCGGCGGGTTTGCCCAAAGGGACCACTTGGATTTCCTTGCTCTCGTTGCGGCGCGCGGATTCGATCACAGAATAGCGCCATGAAAGGCCGCGATACTCGAAAGGCCGAGTGCGATCACCACAGCCGAGCGAATGAGAAAGAGCGGATAATCGAAACGAGACATTGTGTGAAGAGAGACCATGGCTGCAGCACTTCCTGTTTTTATGGAAACATGTCAATGGGTGATAATGTCACGCCGAACCGCAGCGCGGCCGATGGGACGCACAGTCACCTTCAGTTCACGCATAAGTCTATGCGCAAATCGATCCCGATTTGCGCTTTCTCTGCGAAGGGGCGGAGGCTCGCTAAGATCTTTTATTTCTTTGGAGCACTGCCATGCGGGGCGGTCGTGGTTGCCGTCTTCATCTGGTTGGCGAATGTGCTTTCCACTTTCGCCGCCTGCTTGTCCTTCTTCGGCTTCCGGACCTCGCGATTGCTTCTTACCTGTCCTTTTGCCATGGATAAATCTCCCGTTTGATCGAAAACTGAAAAGTCGTAGCCTGCGCGGTGTTCGCCCGCTCGTCGATCGCGACCGGAGATCGCGGGATCGTTTTGAGGGCGACCCGACAACGCCGGGCCGCAGGAATTGAATGAAATGATGCCTGCTGAAACCGCATCGAAGTCTGGAGGCGGATGACCTGAGAGATCACCAAAAGCCAAACCCGACGTTGAGGCGGGACGTCACCATGCTTTCGCGATCGGGAAAATGGCGGGCCGGATTCCGGTCACCGCAGATGCCGCATCGGCCAAATCAGCGAGCCACTCTCTTACAACGAAATTGCGGTGCCATTAAGGCCATTGCCGCAAGAAAGCCATATTTCCACAAGCGCGACGCGCTTTAGTCATTGGTAGGAAACAGGCGGATCAGTTTGGTTCTTTCCATTTCCGCTCGGCCCGATGCTGACATGATGCCGCGCGCCAGGCAAAGGTCTATATCCCGCCCGATGTCGAACGGCACCCGCATACCTCCGGCCTTGAGCAGGCGGTCGGTCATCGACAGAAGCAGGTCCACCCGTGTCTGACAGCCGTCCGCTTCGAGGAGCGCCGCCCGGCGCTCCAGGTCAATTCCCGCAAGATCCTGGGCACGCTGCCGTTGCTGGTAAGCGCCGAACTGCACCCATCCAAAATAACCGGCCGCTGCAACGCCGATACATAGGAACAGGAATTTCCGCAGGTTCAAAGTGATTGGGCTCCTTTGGCGCGTCTGAAAGATGCGCGGCGCGTCAGCCGGCGGCGCGTCTTTCGCGCGGCAATCCCTGTATCGCATATCGGTTGCAGATCGGGGTGATCGGTTTCGGCGGTTCTTGCGGCTTGCCGAAATGGTATTCGAGAGCCTTTGAGAGCATGGCCGGCGAGGTGACGCCCTCCTGGAACAACCTGATCAGCAGCACGGCCGCGACGTTGAACACCCGTTGGTCATTGATCAGGATTCTGGCGTCGTAGCCGGCGTCGTCGAGCACGCCTTGAAGCATGTCGAGATCGGACGAGGTCAGATGCGGCTTTTCGGAAGTGGAAGACATAGGCCCTCCTTTCGTCGGGGCGAGGGGATGAAAACCCTCAGTCGGCAGCGCCCGTACAATGGCTGCCGAAGGCGAGACCATGCGCCTTTCGCCGAGGCAAGGCAATGGGATTCTGCTGCTAATATTCGCTTTATCTTATGAAGCGCCCGCACCGGTCAGGGTGCGGGCGCAACGGTCATTCCGCGGCCTGATAGGCCGACGTCCGGGCGGCCGATGTCCGCGGGCCGGCGGCGGCAAGCAGGGTGATCGCGACCGCAAGCAGCGCCACGAAGGCGATGCCGGCGACATAAGGGTCCCAGCCGAAATGCGGTGCGGCGCCGAACACTGCGGAGGCGGCTGCGAGCACGATGCCGCCGCCGATCTGGAAGGAGGCGAAGAGCAGTCCGGAAGCGAGCCCCGATTTGTCATCCTCGACGTCGGAAAGGGCTGCGACCTGCACCGAAGGGTAGGTCAGTGCATAACCGAGGCCGAGCGGGATCTGCGAGAACAGCACGAGCAGGATCGGGTCGACATGTCCGAGTGCGGTCACCCAGAAGATGTAGCTGAATGCCTGCAGACCGACACCTGCGGCCATCAGCCCGGTGGCGCCGCGATTTTGCGCGAGGCTCGCAAAACGGGGCGCCAGGAACATCACGAAGACGCCGCCAAGCGCAAAGCAGAAGCCGGTGGTGAAGGCCGACCAGCCGAGGACGTTCTGGTAATAGAGCGTCGCCAGGAACTGGAAGCCGACATAGGCGCCCTGGAAGAGTGCGGCAATCGCATTGGCGTGCCTAAGTTTCGCCCGTCGGAACATGCCGAGCGGCACCATCGGATCGGCGTGGCGCGCTTCGACCGCGAGGAAGAGCAGGATCAGCGCCAGCGATGCCAGCAGCGAGCCCCAGGTCACAAAGGCCTGCCAGCCGGCGGCCGCGGCATTGGTGATGCCGAAGACGAAGAGCAGCAGCCCGGGGGTGATCGTCAGCGCACCGGCCCAGTCGAAAGCGGGCCGCGGTCCTGTCCTTTTCGGGTCGGCCGGCAGCGCCAGCGGCGCAATCAAGAGCGTCAGGATGGCGACCGGCGCACCCATGACCAGCGTTGCCCGCCAGCTGAAAATCGTCGCGGCACCGCCGAGCACCATGCCGAGCACGAAGCCGGTGGCGCCGGTGGAGGCGAAGACCCCGAGCGCTTTGGCCCGTGCGGATCCCTCACCGAAGACCGACAGCAGCAGTGCCAGAGCGGCAGGTGCGGTGAAGGCGGCGGCAATGCCCTTGATCAGCCGGGCGGCGATCAGCGTCGGGCCGCTGTCGACGAAGCCGCCGGCGATGCTGGCGGCGGCAAAAATCGCCAGCGACCAGAGGAAGACGCGGCGGTGGCCGAAGACGTCGGCCACCCGGCCGCCGAGCAGCAGAAAGCCACCATAACCGAGAACATAAGCGCTGACTGCCCATTGCAGCGACGTCGCCTCCATGCCGAGTTCGGCCTGGATGGCAGGAAGCGCGACACCGATGGTGGAGACGTCCATGGCGTCGAGAAAATTGGCGGCGCAGAGCAGCAGCAATGCCAGCCCCGCTCCGCTTTTCGATTTGGAAAGTGTCATCGAAACGTTCCTTTTTGCTGCCGCCTCGTCGAGGGAGGTTGCGCTGACGGCAGGGAACGAAAAAATGTACATCTTCCTGCCCCATTGCAAATTGATAGTAGCCATGCCAGGTATTACTCGTGATGATGAATGACGCCACCCTTCGCAAAATCGACCTGAACCTTCTGCTGGCCTTTTCGGTGCTGATGCAGGAGCGCAACGTCAGCCGCGCCGCCGAGCGGTTGCTGCTCGGCCAGCCGGGCCTGTCGGCCGCGTTGCGACGGCTGCGCGAGACGCTTGATGACGAACTTTTCGTGCGTGTCGGTCGCGGACTGCAGCCGACACCGCGCGCCCTTTCCATTGCCCCGGCGATCGAGGATGCGCTCTCGGGCATTGAACGCGCCATCCGCCCGCAGGCCGACTTCGATCCGGCAAGCTGGCAGGGCGAGTTCCGCATCGGCATGTGCGACAATCTCGAATCGGCCTTTTTCGGCCCGCTTGCCGCCCGTCTGCTGCAGCTTTCACCCGGCGCCCGGCTGATCGGCGTCGCTTCCGAAAAGCGCGATGCCGCGCGCCGGCTGGACGAGGGGGTCTTCGATTTCAGCGTTTCCGTGCATGACGAGCCGGCCTCCTGGCACATCCGCGCGCCGCTTTTCAACCAGGCCTCGATCTGCATTTACGACGAGGCTCAACTCAAGCTGAAGGCGCCATTAAGCCTTGAGGATTTTGCCAATGTCGCCCATGTCACCGTCTCGTTTGAGGGCAATGCGTCGACCAGCATCGACGCCGAGCTGAGCCGCACCGGCCATGTCAGGCGTGTGGTGGCGACGGTGCCGCGCTTTTCCGCCCTGCCGACGGCGCTGCGGGCGATGCCGGCCATCGCCATCGTGCCGGAATCGATCGGCCGCTGCATGGCGCAATTGCACGGGCTGACGATCTGTGCGCCGCCGCTTTCGCTGCCGGCCGATCCGGTAACGATGCTCTATCGCCGCGTCGACCAGGCCGACGGCCGGGCGCGCTGGTTCCGCCGGCTGTTCCTCGACGTCGCAGGCGAGGCGCTCGTAGCCTCCGGCTGCCGCGTCTCGATATCGAGAGCTGCGGCCTGAGCAATTCCCGGAAAAGTCTGAAACGGTTTTCCGTCCGGAATTGCGTAAAGGCTAAAGCTTATTACAGCTCGCCTTTGTGGAAATAGGCTTCGAGACGGTAGCCGTCCGGGTCGATGATAAAGGCGGCATAATAGAACTGCCCGTAATCCGGCCGGATGCCCGGTTCGCCATTATCCGTGCCGCCGGAGGCGACCGCTGCCGCGTGAAAGGCATCGACCGCGGCTTCATCAGGCGCGACGAAACAGAAATGCAGCCCGGACCGCAGATCGGCAAGAACCGGCTGCTCGACCTGCGTCACCCAGAGCCCGACCCGTTCCGGGCCATAGCCGATCATGGTGTCGGAATTGGAGAGGCGCTCATATCCGAGCGGCGCCAGCGCCGCATCATAGAAACGGCGGGCTCTTTCGAGGTCTTTTACGCCGATGGAGACATGATCGAACATGGGCCGCAAAACTCCTTGTCGCCGCTCGTTCCAGACGGATTTCCATCCTCAAGATGGCACGACGCCACCATCTTTCAACCGCCATCTCAAGTCAACGAACGGCGCTGGTCGCTACGGCCTGGCAGCTCATTCATTTGAGGCGATAGAAATGGCTGGTCCCGCATGGGCGAGACCAGCCGTGACGTCAGCCGTCGACGGCAACCCATTTCGGGGCAATCCCGGTACCGCGACCGAGGCCGTAACCAAGGCGGATATTCAGCATTCCCAAGGGCTCGAGCAGGCGAGCGGCATCGAGCGAACCGGTTTTCTCGATAGAAAAGTCGGCGTCCTTCACCAGCGCTACGGCGGTTTCGACAGCATCATCGTCCCCGGCCAGGAAGACCGGTATGGTGGAGGTGTGCTTTGGGGAAGCCGCAAACAGCTCGGCAAAGATGGTATTGAAGGCCTTCACGACCTTGGCGCCTTTGGCCCTGTTCTGGATTTCCTCGGCTGCCGACGTGTCGTGACCAAACAGCAGGCCGGAGAAATCGGGCTTGAGCGGATTGGTGATGTCGACGACGATTTTGCCCTGCAATACTGCCGTTCCGGCAAATTCGAGCGCCGCAGCATAAGGCAGCGCGAGGACCAGAATGTCGGCCTCGGCCACGGCGGAGGAGATCGATGCGCTCGTCGCGCCGATCTCCTCGGCAAGCGACTTTGCCACGGCCTCATTCCGCGACGCCAGGATGAGCTCACGCTTGCCTGCCAGGCGACGCGCCAAGCCGGCGCCCATGTTTCCAGTTCCGATAATAGCGGTTTTCATGTGGTCGGTTCCTTCATCGAGTTGAATGACGTCGATATAGTCGACCGCGAACCCATCATGAATGGCATTGAATGGCGGAATATAATTGCATAAAAGTATCGAATGCCCGATCTCATCAATTTGAAGACCTTTGTAGCCGTGGCGACGGCCGGCAGTTTTGCCAAAGCTGCCGCTAGGCTCAACCTGTCGCCCGCCATGGTGGGCCGGCGCATTCAGGCTTTGGAAGCAGATTATGGTGTCAAGCTGATCGAGCGCACCACGCGAACCCAGAGGCTCACCGAGATCGGCCTCAGATTTCTGGAGAGAGCAAGCAGGGTCATCGATGAGCTGGAGCAGCTGAACGATATTGCCGGCCCCGCCAACCATGAAATATCCGGCCACCTCCGCATCAGCGGACCGACGACGCTCGGCGTGAAGCGCTTGGCGTCGTCCATTGCTCGCTTTGCCAATCAGCATCCCGCTGTCAGTCTGGAGCTTAATCTGACCGACCGGAACGTCGATCTGATCGCCGAAGGCTATGACCTTGCCATTCGGGTGGCGCATTTGCGGCCATCTTCGTTGATAGCAAGAAGGATCGGCACCTATCACTTCGTCTGCTGCGCCTCTCCCGGTTATCTCGGAAAGAACGGCACCCCAACCCATCCCGAGCAGTTGCAGGAGCACCGCTGCATCCTAAGCCTCAACCTCGTCCCGCGCGATCAATGGCATTTCGAAGATCAAAATGGGCGGGTGCTGGCGGCAAAGATCAACAGCAATATCGGTATCGACAATGGCGAAGCCATGCGCGTTGCGGCAGTGGAAGATGCCGGCCTCGTCTATGCGCCGCTGGTGCTGGTCGAGGAAGATATTGCCGCCGGGCGGCTGACCGAAGTGCTTGCTGATTGGGAAAAGTACAGCCTGCCGATCCATGCGGTTCACCCGTCGCGGCAATTCGTGCCGCGTCGGGTGAAGGCCGCGATCGGCTGGATCGCCGGAGATCTCCGCCGGTAGAATTCGCGCAAACAGAAAGCGCATTCGGCGGCGGTCGGCGACCTTATTGCAGCTGCGGCTTCTTGAGGAAATTGTTGCGGTCGGCGGACTTGATGCGCAGCCAGGCTTCCCGGCCGTTCCTCAGAATCCGCATCGGGATTTCGGCGCCGGCCGGGCCGCTGCTCCAGACCTTGCGGTAGAAATCGGCCAGGCCATCGACCTCTTCGTCGCGGATCTCCGAGATGATATCGCCCTGGCGCAGACCCGCCTGGGCGGCCGGACCGCCTTCGGCGACGCTCATCACCACCACGCCGCCATTGCTCTCGGCGGAGAATGCGCCGAGCCAGGGCCGCGGCGGCTTGTTGACGCTTCCGCGGTTCAACAGATCGTCGAGGATCGGAGTCAAAATGTCGATCGGCACGACCATATTGATATCGGCGACCTCGTCGCCCTGGCTCATTTGCAGGCGAAGCGAACCGATACCCAGAAGCTTGCCGTCCGAACCGATCAGCGCCGCACCGCCCCATGAGGGATGGGCCGGCGCCGTGAAAATCGCATCATCAAGCAGATATTCCCAGTAGCCGGCGAATTCTTGCCGGGCGACGATGTTGGCCTCGACGAATTCTCCGATGCCGTCGGCAAGCACGACGGCATCGCCGGCCTTGGCGTTTGCCGCGTCGCCGAGATCCACGGCCGGCGCATTGAGAGCCCCGAGCGCCTGCACCAGGCCGAAGCCGGTTTCCTGATCATAGACAAGCGCATGTGCGGGAACGACGCGCCCGTCATGGGTGGTCAGCCAGACCTCTTCGGCCTCGGTAATGAGATAACCGATGGTCAGCACCAGCCCATTGTCGCGAATGACCACACCGCTGCCCTCCCGGACAGTGCCCAGCGTCTCTGCTGTGAAGGCATCTTCCGGGATGGAAGAACGAACGGCCACGATTGACCGCAAAATCGGATCGATATTCATGCTTTCATCCTGACAGAGCGCCGGCGAAGGAATGGAGGCCGGCACATTCCTTCTTAAATAGGTAAGAGATGGGAAGGCGGGTGCAAGACTGCATCGGACGGAATCGGCAGGCCGATGCGAGTTGCCCGGCGATGCCTTTACCAATCAAGGCCCATGGAGCGCCGATATTGTTCGCTTGTCATTACCGGCCGCTTAACGCCGGGCATATTGTCGTGGCGAGCTTCCCATCACCCGCTTGAAGGCGGTGCTGAACGCGCTTTCGGAGTCGTAACCGAGCGATAGGGCGACGCTCGCAACTGCTTCGGCAGAATTCGCCAAGCGGTCTCCTGCGACAAGCATGCGCCAGCGCGTCAAATAGTCCATCGGCGCCAGCCCCACCTTTGCCTTGAAATGAAGGGCAAAGGTGGATCGGGACATCGAAGCCCGTTCAGCCAGCGACTGCAATGTCCATTTACGAGCTGGATTGGCATGCATGGCCTCGAGGGCCGCACCGATCCTCCTATCTGTGAGTGCGAAGAGCCAGCCGACGCCGCGGGCGTCCGGCGATGCGATATAAAGGCGCAGCACCTGCATCAGCATGACATGGGCGAAATGCTCTGCCATCAGAAAACCGCCCGGCTGCCGGTCGCGGAGTTCTCGAGTCATGCGATCGAGCGACCACCGCAGCACGGCGGCATGATCGGAATCCCTCTTCGCATGGACGATCGGCGGCAGGATGCCGAACAGGATGTCCGAATTTCCGCTCGAAAAGGAAAAACGGCTGCCAATCAGGAAGAAATCACCGCCGCCATTGCAGGTCGCAACGCCGTCGCGGGCGACCGAATAAATGGTATCGGCTGGGATTGCTTTGACAGATGGATCGCTGGCGAGACGAAAGGTCCGGCTGCTTGTCAGCAGAAAGCAGTCTCCTTCTTCAAGCCGAATGGCGTCGGATACGCCGTCGACACTCAGCCAACATGTGCCTGAAATGACTGCGTTGAACTTGATGCCATCAGGGGGTGGAAAATCGATCGCCCAAACGCCGCCGGCGTCCAGACCGGCAGAGACATAACTTCTCGGTTTGAGCAATGCGAGAACAGTGGATAGAGGATCCATGCGGAAGTCCGGACTATGGCGAAGAGATTACGGACTTTAGCGCATAGATCGTCTGATTGCCACGCTCTATTCTCGCAACCGTCCTCCAGGCAACGTCGCAGAACAAAGGCAATCATCATGAATGAGAAACAAGTCCCCGTCGGCTCCAGATTTGGAACCCGCACCACCGCCGATGAGGTTCTGGCCGGTCTTGATCTTTCCGGCAAGCGCGCCATCGTCACCGGCGGCCATTCTGGCCTCGGGCTGGAGACCACGCGCGCCTTAGCGAGAGCCGGCGCCACGGTGATCATCGGCGCAAGGAACGTCGAAGCGGCGCGCCACGCCGTTGTCGGCGTCAATGGTGTGCAGATCGAACGGCTCGATCTCTCCAGTCTCGACAGCGTTCGCCGCTTCGCTGAAGGCATCATCGCTGCCGGCCACAGCATCGATATTGTGATTAACAGCGCCGGGATTATGGCCTGTCCGCAGACGCGCGTCGGTGATGGATGGGAGGCGCAATTCGCAACCAATCATCTCGGCCACTTCGCGTTGGTGAACCGCGTTTGGCCGGCTATTTCGCGCAATGCCCGTATCGTTTCGGTTTCATCTGGAGGTCACCAAATCTCCGGCATCCGGTGGAACGACGTGCAGTTCGAGACCGGCTATGACAAATGGCAGGCCTATGGCCAGTCCAAGACTGCCAACGCTCTTTTCGCCCTGCATTTGGACAGGCTCGCCCAGGGTGCCGGCATCCGCGCTTTCTCTCTGCATCCGGGCAAGATCCTCACGCCCCTGCAACGTCATCTTTCAAAGGAAGATATGATCGGTGCCGGCTGGATCGACGCCGATGGCAATCCCATCGATCCGACGTTCAAAACCCCATCGCAAGGCGCCGCAACGCAGCTATGGGCGGCGACCTCGCCTCAGCTTGACGGCATGGGAGGCCTCTACTGCGAAGATTGCGAAGTGGCGAAGCGGGCGATCGACGGCAAGCCAGGTGGTGTGAGCGACCATGCAACCGACCCCGAGCAGGCCGAATGCCTGTGGGCTCTGTCGGCAAGGTTGACTGGCATCGACGCCCTCGCGGCGCGGCAAATGCGATGATACATCCAATCAGCCGCGCGCCTTCAGTTCCAAGCTGACATTTTTCGTGACAGCGTCACCGTGCAACAATATACAGTCAATCCATTCAAGACTCAGGCTGCACGGATTACGACATGAAAGACTGGCATCCCGATCTCGGGCGCAGCAGCAGCCCTCGTTATATGGCGATCGCCGATGTGATCGAAATGGATCTGCGCAGCGGCCACCTCGTGGCCGGCGACCGGCTGCCGCCGCAACGCGAACTCGCCAAGCGGCTGAATGTCGATTTCACCACGGTGGCGAGAGGTTATGTCGAGGCGCAGAAGCGCGGGCTGGTCGATTCGCATGTCGGCCGCGGCACCTTCGTCACCGGTGGCGCGGGCAGGGGGAGCCAGGGCTTCGCGCCTGGTACGGCGCCCGATCCGCGCCGGGCATCTGTCGTCGATTTCTCGATGAATATGCCGCCGGAACCGGATGATCCGGAACTGATCGCCCGCATGCGCGAGGGCATGGCGGCGTTGACAGCGGACCTCGTTCCGCTTCTGCGCTATCAGGGTTTCGGTGGCTCGGTTATGGACAAGGATGCCGCCGCCGCCTGGCTCAGCCGTCGCGGCTTGGCGCCCTCGCAGGAGCGGATTTTCGTGACGCCTGGCGCCCATCCGGCCCTGCTGGCGATCTTCGGCCTGCTGGCCAAACCGGGCGAAACCGTGCTCTCGGAAATCATCACCTATCCCGGCATGCGCTCGATCGCCGCCCAGCTGCGGCTCAATCTTGCGGGCTTGCCGATGGATGAAGACGGCATCCTGCCGGACGCCTTTGCCAGAGCCTGCGAGCGTTTGCAGCCGAAGGCGCTTTATCTCAATCCGACGCTGCAAAACCCGACGACGCTGACCATCCCGGCCAGGCGCCGCGAGGAAATCGCAGCGGTTGCCCGCAAATATCACGTGCCGATCGTCGAGGACGATGCCTACGGCTTCATTCCACTGGAAGGTCCGCCGCCGCTTGCGGCAACGGCGCCCGATCTCACCTGGCATATCGGCGGGCTGGCGAAATGCATCGGCGCCGGCCTGCGTCTTGCATATGTCGTGGCGCCGGATAGCAAAGCCGTGTGGCCCTTCGTCAGCGCCATGCGCGCCAACAATGTCATGGCCTCGCCGCTGACCTTGGCGCTCGCCACCCGCTGGATCGAGGACGGCACGGCCGACGCGATCCTGCGCTTCATCCGCACTGAAGCCGCCGCGCGCCAGCAGATGGTCGCCGCGCTCCTGCCTGAAGGCAGCTACCGCGCCGATCCGCTCAGTTTCAACATATGGCTGCCGCTCTCCAACGGCTGGACCCGCTCCACCTTCGGCAGCCACATGCGCTCCGCCGGCATCGGCGTCGTGGCAAGCGATGCTTTCACGGTCGAAGGTGCCGCGCCCGAGGCCGTGCGTGTCTGCCTCGGCGGCCCGATCAGCCGGGAGAAGCTGCAGGGCGCGCTGGATTTCATGGCCCATGCGCTTGAGGGGCCGCCGGAAATGGCAGCTTCGTTCTTCTGAGCCGCCAACGCCGCTAGCTGAGCCCTTCAGGCAAGCGATCGGTTCTTGCGACCCCTTCAAATGAAGTTTGCACAATCCGCGGTCGGCCCGGCTTGCGGAACTCTGCGGCATTCTGACGAATTGACTGGTAATATCTCAACAATGTATTTATATTGAATGCATTCATTGTTGCCGGCATTGAATGGTTGATGCCCGTGCAAAACAAGGTGTGATCATCATGGAAACCGAATATCCTCCACTACCTCCGCTGCAGACCGGCATCAGGGGTCGCTGCCCGCGCTGCGGCCAGGGCCATATGTTCAAAGGCTTCCTGACGCTGCAGCCGGAATGCGAGGCTTGCGGCCTCGATTATTCCTTTGCCGATCCGGCCGACGGTCCGGCTTTCTTCGTCATCTGTTTTGCCTGCATACCGAGCGTGCTGCTCGGCGTCTGGCTGGAGGTGGCGTTTACCGCGCCGATCTGGGTGCAGCTTCTGGTCACAGGCCCCTTCATGCTCGCCACCTGCATTCCGCCGTTGCGGCCGCTGAAGGGCTGGCTGGTCGCCAGCCAGTATTTCTATAAGGCGGAAGAGGGCAAACTCGCCTGAGATCTGTTGAGCGTCGCGCGCAGGCGCGGCGTGGCGAAATCGATGAGCGCCCGCAATTTCAAGGGCACCAATCCCTGCGCGGGATAGACGAGATGCACCGGTGTCGGCGGCGGTTCGAAATCGGTCAGCAATGGCGTAAGCAGGCCGGCACTCTCGGCGCGTGCTGCCTGGTAGGATAGCACCCGGGTGATCCCGAGGCCGGCGACCGCCGCATCGACCGCAGCCTCGGCGGTGTTGACGGCTAGCCGTGAGCGGATCGGCACGTTGAGACCGCGTTTTCCTTCGGTGAATGTCCAGCTCAGCGGAGAGGCCATGCTGTCGAAGGTGATGCAGTCATGCGCGGCGAGATCGCCCGGATGCCGAGGCGTGACCTGCCGTGCGAGATAAGCCGGGCTGGCATAGACCGTTCGGCGGATCGCGCCGAGCCTGGTGGCGATCAGGTTGCTGTCCGGCAGGTTGCCGATCCGGAGCGCCACATCGATATGGTCCTCGACGAGGTTCGACAGCCGGTCGCCAAGCATCAGTCGCAGATTGATATCGGGATAGGCTTTCAGGAAATCCACCACCACAGGCAGGACATGCAGCCGCCCGAAGACGATCGGCGCGGTCATCGTCAGCGCGCCCTTCGGCACGCTGTATTCACCGGCCGCCGTCCGTTCCGCCTCTTCCACCCGATCGAGAATTTCCCGCGCCGCCTCCACATAAGAGCGGCCGGCCTCCGTCAGCGTGATCTTCCGGTTGCTTCTCTGCAGCAGATGGGCGTTCAGATGGGTTTCCAGCTCGGAAACTTTGCGGCTGACGGTTGCCAGCGGCGACCGCAAATGCCGGGAGGCGGCCGATAGGCTACCCTGTTCGACAACGGCAAGAAGCACGGTCATGGCGTCGAGGCGGTCCATTCTATCCTTCCAAAAATTGGGAATATGCTTTCCAGATTAGCATTCTACTGCAATCAAATGGAAGGCAATAGATTAGCCCGCAGATGGTTCGCAGGCGGCCATCGTCAATCATGGCCCGTCGATCGGGAAGACCTAAGGAAACCATCATGAAACTCTACCACCACCCGCTTTCCGGCCATTCGCACCGGGTTCACCTGTTCCTGGCGCTGCTCGGCGTGCCTTATGAACTGGTCGAGGTCGACTTGGCGGCGGGCGCCCACAAGGCGCCGGAATTTCTGAAGCTCAATCCATTCGGCCAGGTGCCGGTCCTCGACGATGAGGGCACGGTCATCACCGACTCCTCTGCCATCCTCGTCTATCTCGCGCGCAAATATGGCCGCACCGAGTGGCTGCCGGAACAGGCATTGGCCGCGGCGCGAATACAGAAATGGCTCTCGGTTGCTGCTGGTGAGATTGCCTATGGACCGTGCGCTGCCCGCCTGGTTACCGTTTTCGGCGCCGATTTCCGCACCGATGAGGTGATCGCCCGGGCGCACCGCATTCTGGCGCTGATCGAGGCGGAGCTCGCCGGCCGCAATTTCCTGCTCGGCGATAATCCTGTCATCGCCGACGTCGCGCTCTACAGCTACATCGCCAATGCGCCGGAGGGCAATGTCGACATCTCGGCCTATCCGAGCGTCCGCGCCTGGCTTGCCCGCATCGCGGCGCTTCCGGGTTTCGTCGGCTTTCGCAAGACGAAGATCGGCCTTGCCGCATGAGACTGCGCCGGGACGGCTCACCGTCCCGGTTTCCCAAATGGTGCCCGCAAGGAGGCCGTCATGCTGGAGCAGACTAGAGAAAACGAGACGTCACCCTGGCATCAGGGTGAACTGGCCATGCAGCGTAGCGTCGGGGTCGTAGAACGCATGGACGGACCCGGCCGGAATTTCGTCCGCACGGCGATGCCCGAACAGCACCGCGCGTTTTTTCCGATGCTCCCTTTCGTGGTGCTCGGCGCTGTCGATGCCAAAGGTGATGTCTGGGCGACGGTGCGGGCTGCGCGACCGGGTTTCATGTCGTCGCCGGATCCGGAGAGCCTCGATGTCGACCTGCCGCGCGACCCGGTCGATCCCGCCGATGCCGGCATGGAGGATGGCGACGCGATTGCAATGCTCGGCATCCAGCTCGAGACCCGGCGGCGCAACCGGCTGAACGGCGTCATCCGCAGAACGGATGCCGAAGCCTTCCGCCTGCGCGTCGGCCAGAGCTTCGGGAATTGCCCGCAATATATCCAGCCTCGCACTTCCGTCTTTATCCGCGATCCCAATAGCCCGACAGAGGTGGCGCCGCTGCATTCCGGTCAACTCGACGATCGCATGCGCGAGATGATCGAGGGCGCCGATACCTTCTTCGTCGCCTCCTATTTCGATCGCGACAATGGCGAGCGGCAGGTGGATGTCTCCCATCGCGGCGGCAGCGTCGGCTTCGTGCATGTCGGTGCCGATGGGGTGCTGACCGTTCCCGATTTTTCCGGCAATCGGTTCTTCAACACGCTCGGCAATTTTCTCGTCAATCCAAAGGCCGGGCTGGCTTTCGTCGACTTTGAAACCGGCGACATGCTGCAACTTGCGGGAAAGGTCGAGGTACTGCTCGATGCGCCCGAAATCACACGCTTTGAACGGGCGGAACGGCTGTGGCGTTTCACGCCCGAAGAGATCGTGCTGCGCCCGGATGCCTTGCCGCTGCGATGGAGGAAGGAGAGCGCCGATCTGCTGCGGCGCTCCCGCGGGTGAGGGGAGCAGCAAAACGCTGCTCGGGCCACCTTGCAAATCATTGTACCAAACGGTACAAGAATTACTGTTCAGTACAGGAGCACCCGTGACCAGCCTCGTCCCGCCTTTCACCCTTGAGACCGCCACCCGGAAAGTCCGCCTTGCCGAGGACGGCTGGAATAGCCGCGATCCCGAGCGCGTCTCGCTCGTTTATACACCGGACAGCCGCTGGCGGAACCGCGCCGAATTCGTCAACGGCCGCGCCGAGATCGTCGCCTTTCTCACCCGCAAATGGGCGAAAGAGCTGGATTACCGGCTGATCAAGGAGATCTGGGCTTTCACCGACGATCGTATCGCCGTGCGCTTCGCCTATGAATGGCGCGATGACAGCGGCAACTGGTTCCGCTCCTACGGCAATGAGAACTGGGAATTCGACGCCGCCGGCCTGATGCAGCGCCGCTTCGCCTGCATCAACGACCTGCCGATCCAAGTATCTGAGCGCAAATATCACTGGCCGCTCGGCCGGCGGCCGGACGATCATCCCGGCCTGACCGAGCTTGGCCTCTGACGCAAGCGAGGCCAAGGAAACTCCGCCGGTGAAGACCGTCTACGAACGCGCCGACGTCGTGCCGCTGCTGGCGGAAATCTTCCGCGAACTCGGCTATGAGGGCACGTCGCTCAGCCGCATCACCGAACGCACCGGCCTCGGCAAGGGCAGCCTTTACCACTTCTTTCCCGGCGGCAAGGAGGAGATGGCAGGTGCGGTGCTTGCCGATATCGACGCCTGGTTCGAGCAGGCGATCTATCGGCCGCTGAGACAGGACGACGCCCGACAGGCGATCGCGGCGATGTGGGTCAATGTGAATGATTACTTCAGATCCGGCCGCCGCATCTGCCTCGTGGGCGCCTTCGCGCTTGACGACACAAGGGAGCGGTTTTCGGCGGCGATCGGCGACTATTTCATCCGCTGGATCGGCGCCTTGCGTTCGGCGTTGAGCCGGGCAGGCTGTTCTGACGAAGAGGCGCAAACGCTCGCCGAGGAAGGTGTCGCCGGCATTCAAGGCGCGCTGGTGCTGGCGCGGGCGCTGGGAGACGAAATGATCTTCACCCGCTCGCTGGAAACGCTGGCGAAGCGGTTTGAGGCTGCGACGCGATGAGGGCAGGCCTTACATCCGCGCCGCTTTGCCTTTATCTCTCAGCGTTGCTGTTGAGGCTGCTGGGCCGGGCGCGGATTTTCCCGTTCAAGGCGAATCTGGCGCCACTCGTTTTCCATCTGGTCGACGAGGTGCTGGGGAATGGTAGCTTGCGGGGTGGCGGGCGTCTGCATCGGAAGTCTCCTCTTTTCGCGGCAAGGCTTCAGGGCAAGAAGATGCATTGCACAAGACAAAAGACGTGTAAATCAGTGGCTTAAATACTTTAAACGATTAAATGAATTTTAATCGATTAAGGCGGTCTTAACCATGATATTTCCCAGGAAGCACAGAATGGTTGTCCACATGGACCGAAGTTTATTTTTCGATGCGGTGAAGGACGAGCTCTTCAAGGGAGAGCTGACGCATCTTCAGGTAGTGGGCATCACGGCGATTCTCGACACCTGGGAAGAGCGGTTTCCTCATGCCGACCGGCGGTGGCTCGCCTATATCCTCGCGACCGCCTATCATGAGACCGCCTACACGATGCAGCCGGTGCGGGAGACGCTGGCGCAAAGCGATGCCCGCGCCGTCGAGATCCTGGAGACGGCCTTTGCCGCAGGCCGGCTTTCCTGGGTGAAGACGCCCTACTGGCGGCCCGATGAAGATGGCCGCAGCTGGCTCGGGCGCGGCCTGGTGCAACTCACCCACAAGCGGAACTATGAGGCGATGAGCACGCTGACGGGCATCGACCTCATTGCCGATCCCGACCGGGCGATGGAGATGGATGCAGCGGTGAAGATCCTGATCGACGGCATGCTGCAAGGCAGCTTTACCGGCCACAAGCTTGCCGACCACCTGAACGCGGCGACCGAGGACTGGGTGAACGCGCGACGCATCGTCAATGGCACCGACCGGGCGGAGAAGCTCGCGGCCTATGCCATGGCCTTCCATGCGGCGATGCGTCCCGATGCTGCGGATGGCGCGATCGCGCGGTTGAAGGCCTGGGGCTTGCGTGCTATCGCGCGGCTGACCCTCTGAACCTCGACAGGAGCTTCGCGTGATCCGCCATATCGTCTTCTTCACCGTGCAGGAGGAACGTCTGCAGGAGGTGAGGGCCGGGCTTTCGATCCTGACCGCCATTCCGCATGCGCGGCTCTTGGAAATCGGCACCAATGTGAAGACCGATCAGCTGGGCACGGAGATCGATCTCGTGGTCTACGGCGAATTCGACGATGAGGCGGCCCTTGCCGCCTACAAGGCTCATCCCGATTATCAGCTGTCGATCGAGCGGGTGCGGCCGCTCCGGGAAAAACGCATTGCCGCCGATTACGACAGCTGCACGGCGGTGAAACGGCCCCTGTGAGCATAAAGCCTTGGGATGCCAGGCGACATTTCAGCAGAATTTCAAATGGTAAGTGACCTGCCGCATCGATGTCGCTCGAAAGTTGACTCAACTTCAGAGCCACCAGACTCAACTTTGGAAAAAGAAGCTGCAAGCGATTCAAAAGATTCGCCAAAAACGGCAGCTGATCGATCGTCAATCGGCCTTAGTGGCGGCGCGCGTAGGAGAAGGCGTACCCGTCCAGGGATAGACGATAATCAGGATACATTAAGAATGGCTGACGGAGAACGCCGCAGCCTGGCCGCGCTCTTATGAAGCGACCGGGCTCGGTTGCGATGCATGGGCGCCCCGAACCATCGCCATCAATATCAGCACGAAGGTCAGCGCCAAGGCTGCGAGAACGGCGCAGGCGATGAGGGCCGGCTCGGTGCCGGCGCGGTCGAGGATGGCGGTGAAGATGACCGGAGCGATGGCGTTGGCGAGATTTTGCGGCAGCGACAGCCGGGCCGATTGCAGGCCGTATTCGGCCGGTGAAAACAACGCCAGCGGCAGAAGCGCGCGGGCGACGGTCATGACGCCGGCGCCGAAGCCGTAGAGCAGAACGAAGGTGACGAGCAGCGGTGTCGAGGAACCGGCGACCAGCATGATCGGAAAACTGATCATCATCAGGCCGATGCCCATGACAGCGCTGAGCATGGGGTTGCCACGCCGGCCGAGCAGCATGTCGAGGAAACGCGCCGAGATGCCGAGCACGCCGCGTGCCGAGCCGAGCTGCAGCGCGAAGGCCGGCGAGGCGCCGGACTGGCGGAAGATTTCGAGCAGCGATGGCGAGATGCCGAAGGTGATGAAGGTCGAGATTGTCGTCGCCGCCGCAATCAGCAGGAAGGCTTTGCGCCGTGCCGCCTTGGACAGCGGCACCGGGGCAATGTCTGCCGCGCCGCCTTCGATTTGCATTACGATCGGTTTGGGCAGGGCGAAAAGATGCAGCGGCAGGCAGACGAAGAATTGCAGGCCGGCACAGATGAGGAAGGTGATGCGCCATCCCATTGTTTCGTTCAGCAGGCTGAGAATCGGCCAGAAGACGGTGCTCGACAGCCCGGTGAACAGCATGAGAATAGCAATGACGCGTTTGCCGTTCGCCCCTTCGCGCTCGACGACGGCCGTATAGGCCGGTGCCGAAAGGCCGCACGCGCCGCCGATGCCGATGACGATCCAGGCGGCGGCGTAAAGTACGATGCCGTTTGCGGCGGACAGCAGAAGCAGGCCAAGCGCAAAGATGAGCGATGAGGCCGAAAGCACCCGAGCGGCGCCGTAGCGGGCAAGCCAGCGGCCGGTCGCGGGGCCAACGATGGCGCTGACCATCATCATGATCGTCAGGCCGGCAAACACCACCTCATTCGGCAGACCGAGAGCGGGCGCCACGATGCGGCCCATCACCCCGAGCATGTCGAACGTCGTGCCCCAGCCGATCAATTGAGTGATGGCAAGCACGGTGACCGTCTGCGCCGAGCGGAAGCGAAAGGAATTAGGCATTGGTGCTGAAATTGCCGGACGGAAACAGCAAGGACATAACAGCTTCGACCGGTCGGCAAAAGCTGCGATCGCAATTCTCGACGGTCCGCGGTGCGCAGCTATCCATCCTCGGGTCAAGTGAGCATCCACGCCCAACACTCCGTGCGTGCTTAGTGCTGCAGACTTTTCCCACGCGGGGGGAGGCGACCGAGCTTGCCGCGTGGCGGTTTCAGTAGCTGCCGCCAGCAGTCGAGGACAGTTCTAAATGCCCTGCATGACAGCGCATTCATTTGCCATTCAGGTCGCGTGAGTACATATTCTGGCCACGTTGGCATTACCTTGAAAGCATAACACATGGCCTTTCCTCTGAGCGTCGCAGCATTGGCCGCCGGACTGGTGGTATCGGCGCCTTCACCGGATGGCGCGGGCACTCTCGTTCATAGCGTAGCAGGCGATTGCAGCGCCGCCGCAGCCCAGGTCGTCGAACAGACGGGCGGCCAGCTTCTCTCCGTGCAGCCGGTGGGCGATACCTGCATCATCACCGTTCTGGTGTCGGGCAACGGCCAGCGTCCACGCAAGGTGACGGTAAAGGTTCCGATGTAGGCGGAATCGGTCTATTCAGGGCAGATCGATTTGAAGCGGACGAAGGCGGGCTGATGCGCATTCTGGTAGTCGAAGACGACGTCAATCTCAACCGGCAGCTGGCCGACACGCTGAAGGAGGCGGGCTATGTCGTCGATCAGGCGTTCGACGGCGAGGAAGGCCATTTCCTCGGCGACACCGAACCTTATGACGCCATCATTCTCGATATCGGCCTGCCGGAGCTGGATGGAGTGACCGTTCTTGAAAAATGGCGCGGCGCCGGCCGCGGCGTGCCGGTTCTGATTCTGACGGCGCGCGACCGCTGGAGCGACAAGGTCGCCGGTATCGACGCAGGCGCCGACGACTACGTCACCAAACCCTTCCATGTCGAGGAAGTGCTGGCGCGCATTCGGGCGCTGATCCGGCGTGCGGCCGGGCATTCCTCGTCCGAGATCATCTGCGGGCCGGTGCGGCTCGATACAAAATCCTCGAAGGCGACGGTCAACGGCACGACGCTGAAGCTGACCTCGCACGAATACCGCCTGCTTGCCTATCTCATGCATCACATGGGCGAGGTCGTCTCGCGCACCGAACTTGTCGAGCACATGTACGACCAGGATTTCGACCGCGATTCCAACACGATCGAGGTCTTTGTCGGCCGCCTGCGCAAGAAAATGGGCGTCGATCTGATCGAAACGGTGCGCGGTCTCGGTTACCGCATCCAAGCGCCGAAACATGCGAATTAAGTCCCTCACTGCACGTGTCTTGCTGTTGACCACAGTCTGGTCGACGGTGGCTCTTGTCGTGATCGGCCTGTTGATTTCCACCCTCTACCGCAAGAGCGCCGAGCGCGGTTTCCAGGATCTCTTGCGGGCGCAGCTCTATAACGTCATCAACTCGGTGACGATCGGCGATCAGGGCGCGCTCAGCGGCAGCCCGCAGCTCGGCGACCTGCGTTTTGCCCAGCCGAAGACCGGCTGGTACTGGGTGGTCGAGCCGCTCGGCACCTACACGACGGCGCCGCTGGTGTCGCCCTCGCTCGGCTCGGCGCTCATTCCGGTCCCTTCCGTCGTCGAGGCGCCCTTCGACAAGAATTACGAGCGCTATTACCAGGTGACGGATGCCTCGGGGAACCGCGTCCAGGTGGCCGAAACCGAAGTGGTGCTCGATACTGACGGGCGCGCGGCGCGCGTCCGCGTCACCGGCAATGTCGATGTCGTCGAGGACGACGTGCGCACTTTTTCCCATAGCCTTTATCTGGCGCTCGCCGGCTTCGGCGTCGGCAGCCTGATTGTCAATGCGCTGGCGATTCTCTATGGCCTGAAGCCGCTCGACAAGGCCCGTGCCGCCTTGGAGCGCATCCGCGCCGGCGAGAGCGAGCAGCTGAAGGGCGATTTCCCGCGGGAGATCTTGCCGCTTGCCAATGAGGTCAACGCGCTGATCGACAGCAACCGCCGCATCGTCGAGCGGGCCCGCATGCAGGTCGGCAATCTCGCCCATTCGCTGAAGACGCCGATCGCCGTTCTGCTGAACGAGGCGCGCGTGCTCGAAAAACCCCATGGCGAACTGGTGCGCAGCCAGGCGGAATCGATGCAAGGGCAGGTGCAGTCCTATCTCAATCGGGCCCGTATCGCTGCGCAGCGCGAATCCGTGCTTGCCCGCACCGATGCCGAGCCAGCACTCGAGCGGCTGGTGCGCGTCATGCGCCGGCTGAACGTCGATACCGAATTCGATCTCGTCGTCTCGCCGCCGCACTTGGCCGTCGCCATGGAGCAGCAGGATCTCGAGGAGACCGTCGGCAATCTCTTGGAAAATGCGGCGCGTTTTGCCAGGAGCAAGGTCCGGCTTTCGGCCGTCGAGGCCGGCGACGACGTCAGGGGCGCGGAAGCGAGCGCGCGCCGCCACTGGGTGGAACTCGCCGTCGAGGATGACGGGCCGGGGCTGGAGCCCGACCAGATCCGCGAGGCGCTGAAGCGCGGCCGCAGGCTCGACGAAAGCAAGCCTGGAACCGGGCTGGGCCTTTCGATCGTCACCGAGATTTCCAGTGAGTATCAGGGGCGGCTCGAGCTTTCCCGCGGCGAATGGGGCGGGCTCAAGGCGAAGCTTATCCTGCCCGGCATCACAAAGGATGTTGCATGAGCAACTGCTTGATGTCACAAAGATACCGGCAAATGCATAGCATGCTTTGCCTTAATGCTGACACGGGGACGCTGCACTTCGATCGGCTGAAATTGACCCCTGATCGTGGTTCGACGCAATGATTTTACGCTCGCAAGGCATGGTCGCTTCCGCTCTTATCGTCGTCGTCGCGCTATCCGGCTGCACGACGACGAAGGGTGCTGCTTCACGCGGCATTTTTTCGAGCAAGGCCTCGGCCTCGACCTCCTTCCTCACCGCGCTGCAGGGCGGCCTTGTCGGCCGCAGCGGCGTGACGCTGAGCGATAGCGACAAGCAGCGGGCGCTCGAGGCGGAATATCGGGCGCTGGAAGGCGCCGCCGTCGGCCAGCCGATGTTGTGGACCGGCAAGAACGTCACCGGCAAGGTCGTTGCCGCAGCACCCTATCAAGTCGGTTCGCAAAACTGCCGGCAATATACTCATACGCTGACGATCGACGGCAAGGATACCGTGGTGCGCGGCGCTGCCTGCCGCAACGAGGACGGCAGCTGGTCGCCGCTCGGCTGAAGCCGATGAATTGCGGCTTATAGCCTCAAATCTTCGTCATTCCGGCTTTGGCAGTTGGAATGGCGGCCTGCTTCACGTATTTGGGCCGATATGCTGTTCTGGATTCTCGTTGCCGTTCTAACGGCAGTCGTCGCTGCCATCCTGCTCTACCCCCTTCTGCGCGGTGCGAAGGCGGCGGAGAATATCCGTGCGGGCGAGAGGGCGGTCTATCGTGACCAGCTGCGCGAACTCGATCGTGATCTCAATGGCGGGCTGATCACGCCTGAAGAGGCGGATTATGCGAGGGCGGAAATCGGCCGTCGGCTGATTGCCGCCTCTGCCGGTGAGCCGGAAGAGGCGCCGAAACCCGCACGGCATCACCGTTTCACCGAGGCCTTCGTGCTGCTGGTGCTGCCGCTTCTCGGGCTCTGTCTTTATTTGACGACGGGCAGGCCGGACCTGCCCTCGCAGCCGCTGGAAGCGCGGTTGGAAAATCCCGGCAACGATATGGCGGTGCTGATCGTCAAGGCGGAACGGCACCTGGCTGAGAAGCCCGATGACGGCAAGGGCTGGGACGTGCTGGCGCCGATCTATCTGCGCACCATGCGCGTGAACGATGCGCAATTGGCCTATCGCAACGCCATCCGGCTTCTCGGCCCGAGCCCGGCCCGGCTGGACGGCCTTGCCGAGACGCTGATGGCGGTCTCCGATGGTGTGGTGACAGAGGAGACGCGTCAGGTGCTGGAACAATCGCTGACGCTGGAACCCGACAACCCGCGCGCGCGCTTCTACGTCGCCCTCAGCATGGAGCAGGCAGGACGACGCGACGAGGCGCGCCAGGCCTTCGAGGCGCTGGCAAAACAATCGCCGGCCGATGCGCCCTGGCTGCCGCTGGTCAACGAGCATATCGCCATGAATGGCGGCGCGCCGGCAGGCGCCGGCCAGGCAGCTGCCCCGGGCGTCGATCAGGCTGCCCCGGGCATTCCCACGCAGGAAGATGTCGCAGCCGCGCAGAGCATGAATGCCGGCGACCGGCAGCAGATGATCCGCGGCATGGTCGAGAGCCTCGATGCCAAGCTGAGCGCCGATCCGAACAATTTCGAGGGATGGGTGCGGCTCGTCCGTTCCTATGCCGTGTTGAACGATAAGGATCGTGCCGCCGCTGCGCTGAAGCGCGGGCTTGCCGCCTTTCCGCCGCCCGGCGAACAGGGCAGCCAATTGCTGGCGCTGGCCAAGGAACTCGGCATAGCCACGGAGGGAGCGACGCAATGACCCGCAAGCAGAAGCGCCTGGCGGTGATCGCAGGCGGCATGGGCTTCATTGCCGCCGCCGTGCTGCTGGTCATGTTCGCCTTCAGCCAGTCGGTCGCCTATTTCTACATGCCGGCCGATCTGGCAAAGACCCCGGTGGCGCCGGAAACCCGCATCCGGCTCGGCGGCCTGGTCGGTGAGGGCAGCGTCGTGCGCGGCGCCGGCTCGACCGTGGAATTTTCCGTCACCGACGGCAGCGCCAATGCCGTGAAGGTCAAATATACCGGCATCCTGCCGGATCTTTTCCGCGAAGGGCAGGGGGTGGTCACCGAAGGCATGTTTGCGCCGGGGACCAACGTCTTTACCGCCGATACCGTGCTTGCCAAGCATGACGAGACCTATATGCCGAAGGACGTGGCCGACAGGCTGAAGCAGCAGGGGCTGTGGAAAGAAGGTCAAGGCCAGGAGAGCCCAGGAAAAGAAGGTCAGGGCCAGGAGAGCCGGGGCCAGGAGAATCAGGGCCAGGAGGCGAAAGCGACGCAATGATCATCGAGATCGGCCATTACGCGCTGGTGCTGGCGCTGGCAACGGCGCTCATCCTCTCGATCGTGCCGGTCATCGGCGCCCGCCGCCACGACCGGGCGATGATGGATGTGGCGACCATCGGTTCGCTGGCGATGTTTGCGCTTGTCGCCTTCTCCTTCGGCGTGCTCACCTATGCCCATGTCGTCTCCGACTTTTCGGTCGAGAACGTCTGGGAGAACTCGCATTCGCTGGTGCCGCTGATCTATAAATATTCCGGCGTCTGGGGCAATCACGAGGGATCGATGATGCTCTGGCTGCTGATCCTGACGCTGTTCAGTGCGCTGGTCGCCGTCTTCGGGCGCAACCTGCCGGAGACGCTGAAGGCCAATGTGCTTGCCGTGCAGGCCTGGATTTCGGTCGCTTTCACGCTGTTCATCCTGTTGACCTCCAATCCCTTCCTGCGGCTCGATCCGGCGCCGGCCGAGGGCCGCGATCTCAATCCCGTCCTGCAGGATGTCGGTCTGGCGATCCACCCGCCGCTGCTCTATCTCGGTTATGTCGGCTTTTCCGTCTGCTTCTCCTTTGCCGTCGCCGCGCTCCTCGAAGGCCGCATCGACGCTGCCTGGGCCCGCTGGGTGCGGCCCTGGACGCTGGCCGCCTGGACCTTTCTGACATCAGGCATCGCCATGGGCTCCTACTGGGCCTATTACGAACTCGGCTGGGGCGGCTGGTGGTTCTGGGATCCGGTGGAAAACGCCTCCTTCATGCCCTGGCTTGCCGGCACCGCGCTGTTGCATTCGGCCCTCGTCATGGAAAAGCGCGAGGCGCTGAAGATCTGGACGGTGCTGCTGGCCATCCTCACCTTCTCGCTGTCGCTGATGGGCACCTTCCTGGTCCGCTCCGGCGTGCTGACCTCGGTGCATGCTTTCGCCAGCGATCCCTCCCGCGGCGTCTTCATTCTCTGCATCCTGCTGATCTTCATCGGCGGCGCGCTGTCGCTGTTTGCCTTCCGCGCGCCGAAGCTTTCGGCCGGCGGGCTGTTTGCGCCGATTTCGCGCGAGGGCGCGCTCGTCGTCAACAATCTGATCCTGACGGTCGCCTGCGGCACGGTCTTGACCGGCACGCTCTATCCGCTGCTGCTGGAGACGCTGACCGGCGACAAGATTTCCGTCGGGCCGCCCTTCTTCAACCTGACATTCGGTCTGCTGATGGCGCCGCTGATCGTCATCGTGCCCTTCGGGCCGCTGCTCGCCTGGAAGCGCGGCGATCTGCTCGGCGCTTTGCAGCGGCTCTATGTCGTCGCCGGCATCGCCTTCACTGCCGCGGTGATCTTCTTCTATCTGCAGCATGGCGGGCCGGTGCTTTCGGTGCTCGGCCTCGCCGCCGGGCTGTTCCTGGTCTTCGGCGCCGTTGCCGATCTCTGGTATCGCGCCGGCATCGGCAAGGTTGCGGGCAGTGTCGCCTGGCGCCGCCTGACCGGCCTGCCGCGTTCGGCCTTCGGCACCGCCTTTGCCCATGCCGGGCTCGGCGTCACCGTGCTCGGCATCGTTGCCGTGACGACGTTCCAGACCGAGCACGTCATCGAGATGAAGCCCGGCGAGACCACGGACGCCGGCGGTTACAGCCTGCATTTCGACGGCATGCAGCCGGCGACCGGGCCGAACTACACTGAGGAGCGCGGCCACTTCACCATCCGCCGCGCCGGCGTCGCGGTCGCCGACACCTGGTCGGCCAAGCGCCTCTACACCGCCCGCCAGATGCCGACGACGGAAGCGGGCATCCTGACCTTCGGCCTCAGCCAGCTCTACGTCTCGCTCGGCGACGCCACCAAGGATGGCGGCATTGTCGTGCGCATCTGGTGGAAGCCGTTCATCCTCTGCATCTGGGGCGGCGCTCTGATCATGGCTGCCGGCGGCCTCGTCTCGCTGTCCGACCGGCGCCTGCGCGTCGGTGCTCCGCGCCGGAAGGCGAAGGCGGCAAAGCCTGTAGAGCCTGCAATGGAGCCGGCGGAATGATGCGGCGTCTCCTGCTGGCTTTCGTCTTGCTGCTGTTGGCCGCGCCCGCCTTCGCCGTCAACCCGGACGAGGTGCTCGCCGACCCGGCTTTGGAAGCGCGGGCGCGCGCCCTTTCGGCGGAGCTGCGCTGCATGGTCTGCCAGAACCAGTCGATCGACGATAGCAATGCCGATCTCGCCAAGGATCTGCGCCTGCTGGTGCGCGAGCGCATCACCGACGGCGACAGCGACGAGGCGGTGCTGAACTATATCGTCTCGCGCTACGGCGAATTCGTGCTGCTGAAACCGCGGTTTAGTATCAAGACCGGCCTGCTCTGGGGTGCCCCGGCGCTGCTGGTGTTCGCCGGCGGGCTCTCATTGCTGATCTTTGCCCGCAGACGGTCAGGCAAGCCAACGGGCAGCAAGCTGACGGCGGACGAACAGGCCAAGTTGAGCGAGCTTTTGGAAAAGTAACGTTCCGCCGGCGGCAATCGCCCGCCGCGACCAAGCGTTTTCATACATTACCAATTTTTCATTGGCCGGACAGTTCGCAGTAATGTGCGCCATCCTATATCTTGATGCATCGACTGACCCGGCGCTGCCGGGCTGAAGATTTAAGAACAAGAGAAGGTGCTCCAATGCTTAAGAATTTCAACGGACGTCCGTCCCTCGCCACCGTGCTCAAGGCGTCTACCGTCGCCGGTATCGCAGCCGCTGTGCTTGCAACCGGCGTTCCGCTGGAAATCACCCGGTCTTACGCCGAAGCTGTCAAGGTTCAGGCGCCCTCCGTCCCGAGCTTCGCCAATGTCGTCGATGCCGTTTCGCCGGCCGTCGTTTCCGTCCGGGTCGAAAACCGCGTCAATCCCGTCTCCGACAATAACAATGACGGCTTCTCCTTCGACTTCAACGGCCGCGGCTTCGACGATCTTCCCGACGATCACCCGCTGAAGCGCTTCTTCAAGCAGTTCGGCCAGGATCCGAATGATCAGCAGGGCCATCAGCGGCGCTTTGGCCAGAACGGCCCCGGCGGCAAGGGCCGTCTGCGTCCGGTCGCTCAAGGGTCGGGCTTCTTCATCTCCGAGGACGGCTATATCGTCACCAACAACCACGTCGTTTCCGATGGCCAGGCCTTTGTCGCTGTCATGAATGACGGCACCGAGCTCGATGCCAAGCTGATCGGCAAGGATCCGCGCACCGATCTCGCCGTGCTGAAGGTCGACGGCAAGGGCAAGAAGTTCACCTACGTCAACTGGGCCGATGACAACAATGTCCGCGTCGGCGACTGGGTCGTCGCCGTCGGCAACCCCTTCGGCCTCGGCGGCACGGTCACGGCCGGCATCGTCTCGGCCCGCGGCCGCGACATCGGCTCCGGCCCCTATGACGATTACCTGCAGGTGGATGCTGCCGTGAACCGCGGCAACTCCGGCGGTCCGACCTTCAACCTCAGCGGCGAAGTCGTCGGCATCAACACCGCGATCTTCTCGCCGTCCGGCGGCAGCGTCGGCATCGCCTTCGCCATTCCCGCTTCGACAGCCAGGGATGTCGTCGCCGATCTGATGAAGGATGGCCAGGTTTCGCGCGGCTGGCTGGGTGTCCAGATCCAGCCGGTGACCAAGGATATTGCCGAATCCATCGGCCTTTCCGAGCCGAGCGGCGCCCTTGTCGTCGCCCCGCAGGCCGGGTCGCCTGGCGATAAGGCCGGCATGAAGGCTGGCGACGTCGTTACCGCGCTGAACGGTGAAACGATCAAGGATGCGCGTGATCTCAGCCGCCGCATCGGCGCGATGCAGCCGGGCAGCAAGGTCGAGCTTTCGGTCTGGCGCGCCGGCAAGGCCCAGCCTCTGACCGTCGAGCTCGGCACGCTGCCGGCCGACCAGAAGGATGCGAACGCCGAGGACAACAGCCAGCCGCAGCAGCCCGAGGCACCGGCGTCCGAAAAGGCGCTTGCCGATCTCGGCCTGACGGTCGGTCCTTCCGATGACGGCAAGGGCCTGGCGATCACTGGCATCGACCCCGACTCCGACGCCGCCGACAAGGGCATCAAGGAAGGCGAGAAGATCACCTCGGTCAATAACCAGGAGGTCTCCACTGCAGCCGATGTCGTCAAGGTGCTGAACCAGGCCAAGAAGGACGGCCGCACCCGCGCGCTCTTCCAGATCCAGTCGAGCCAAGGAAGCCGTTTCGTCGCACTTCCGATCAACGGCCAGGGCTGATCGCTTAAGAAAACAGGAGCCGTGCGGATGAAAATCCGCGCGGCTTGATTGTTCTGACCTCTGAAGGATGATCGCGATGAGCGCCGCCCCGCAGGAAGATGCTTTGAGCCTTGCCGAAACGCAGCCGGTGGGTAATGTCGGCCGCATGAAGATTCTCATCATCGAAGATGATCTCGAAGCCGCGGTCTACCTCACGAAAGCCTTTCGCGAGGCGGGGATCGTCGCCGATCACGCCAGCGACGGCGAGGCCGGTCTGTTCATGGGGTCGGAGAACACTTACGACGTCATCGTCATCGACCGCATGCTGCCGCGTCGGGACGGGCTCTCCGTCATCAGCGAGCTGCGCCGCAAGGGCATCCACACGCCGGTTCTCATCCTTTCCGCCCTTGGCCAGGTCGATGACCGCGTCACCGGCCTTCGCGCCGGCGGCGACGACTACCTGCCGAAGCCCTATGCCTTCAGCGAATTGCTGGCGCGCGTCGAGGTGCTCGGCCGGCGCAAGGGCACGCCGGAGCAGGACGTCGTCTATCGTGTTGGCGATCTCGAACTCGACCGGCTTTCCCACGAGGTGCGCCGCGGCGGCAAGGAAATCCCGCTGCAGCCGCGCGAATTCCGCCTGCTCGAATACTTGATGAAGAATGCCGGCCAGGTGGTAACCCGCACCATGCTGCTCGAAAATGTCTGGGACTATCACTTCGACCCCCAGACAAACGTCATCGACGTCCATGTCTCGCGCCTGCGCTCGAAGATCGAGAAGGACTACAGCCAGCCGCTCCTCAAGACCATCCGGGGCGCGGGGTACATGATCAAGGATGAGGGATGAGCCGCTTCAGGGTTCTCTTCAAGTCCACTGCAGTCCGTCTTTCGGCACTCTACATCCTGCTTTTCGCCATCTGCGCCGCGACGCTCGTCTTCTATGTGACGGCGATGTCGGAACGGCTGCTGACCGGCCAGATCCGCGACGCCGTCAAGCAGGAGGTAGAGCAGGTGCAGCGCGCCTATGACACCGGCGGCATGAACCTTTTGTTGCGCACGATGGAGCGGCGCGCCCGCCAGCCGGGCGCCAATCTCTATATCATCGCCGGTCCCTCCGGCGATATTCTCGCCGGCAACGTCGCCTCGGTGCAGCCCGGTGTCTTCGAGGAAATCGGCTGGACTTCGGCGCCCTTCATCTATCAGCGTTATACCGACAGCGGCGTCGAGCGCCGCCACAAGGCGATCGCCAATATTTTCGTGCTCGACAACGGCTTGCGGATCCTGATCGGCCGCGACCTCGGCGATCCCGAGCGTTTCCGTCTCCTGGTGCGCCAGGCGCTGATGGTGGCGCTGGCGATCATGGGGCTTGGCGCGATCATCATCTGGTTTGCCATCGGTCGCAATGCGCTGAAACGCATCGACCGCATGTCGGATGCGAGCAAGAAGATCATGGCAGGCGACCTGTCGCAGCGCCTGCCGGTCGTGGGCTCCGGCGATGAGTTCGACCGCCTGTCCATGTCTCTGAACACCATGCTGGAGCGCATCGAAAAGCTGAACGAGGGCCTGCGGCAGGTCTCCGACAATATCGCCCACGATCTCAAGACGCCGCTGACGCGGCTGCGCAACAAGGCGGCCGATGCGCTTGATATGGCCGATGGCGAGACGCGGCGCACAGCGCTCGAAGGCATTATTTCCGAATCGGACCAGTTGATCCGCACCTTCAATGCGCTGCTGATGATCTCCCGCGTCGAGGCCGGATCGGTGGCGGCGGAAATGTCGCCGGTGGAGCTTTCAGCGATCGTGTCCGACAGCGCCGAGCTTTACGAGCCGGCGGCCGAGGAAGCCGGGCTCGGCCTCAGCGCCAGCGTCGAACCGGGCGTCGAGGTCCAGGGCAATCGCGAACTGATCGGCCAGGCGATCTTCAACCTGCTCGACAATGCGATCAAATATTCCGCCGATACCGAAGGCGCCGGCACAGTGTCGCTGAAGCTTGCCCGCCGCCCGGACGGCATCTGCCTTTCGGTCGCCGACCATGGCCCGGGCGTTCCGGCCGAACGGCGCGACGACGTGGTGAAGCGCTTCGTGCGCCTCGATGAAAGCCGTTCGAAGCCCGGCACCGGGCTCGGCCTTTCGCTGGTGGAAGCCGTCATGGAGTTGCACAATGGCCGGCTGGAGCTCTCTGATACCGATCCCGACAAGCCCGAACAGCGCGGCTTGACCGTCAGCATGATCTTCCCGGCCAAGGCGGCGTGATCTTTTCCGCCGAAATCCGATGGGCTGAATCGCGTATTGGCGGTTTGGCGCCAAGACCCTAGTTTAATCCCGACCGAAGGAGTGAGTTCGCGATTCGACGTGGTCGCTCCTTCCGCCGAAAGCCAGGGAGAGCGCATGCTGACGAAATCGACGCATGGCCTGAAGGATGTGGCCGAAGGGCTGCTGCGTCCGCTGAGCCAGACGGAGCTGAAGCTGGCGCTGGCCGACCTCCAGGAGGCCGGCAGTCAAGAGCCGTCGGTGGCTGCGATGCTGAAGACCGAAGGCCCGCTTCGCGATTTCATTGCCGCTGCGCTGACGCTGTCGCCGTATCTGCGTGAAATCGCCAATCTCGATCCCACCGTCCTCGCCGGCGCCATCACCGAGCCGCTGGAGCCACAGATCGAGGCGCTGGTCGCCGAGGCGCGCGATTGCTGGCGGCCGGAAGGCGAGGGGGTCACACCGGCGGAATCGGCGGTGATGACCAGGCTGCGCATCATCAAGCGCAAGGTCGCCTTCCTCGTCGCGCTCGCCGATCTCTCGCGCATCTTCGACGGGCGGGCGACGACGGCTTGGCTGAGCGAGCTTGCCGAGGCTTCGGTCGCCGCTGCGATCGACCACCTGCTGCTGGCGGCCCATGAGGGTGGAAAGCTGCGGCTGCGGGATCCGGCGTCGCCGAGCGACGGCTCCGGACTGATCGTGCTCGGCATGGGCAAACTCGGCGCCTGCGAGCTCAACTATTCCTCCGATATCGACCTCGTCATCTTCTTCGATGAAGAGGCGGGCATCGTGCCCGATCCGGACGACACGATCGAGATCTTTCCCCGGATGATGCGGCGGCTGGTACGGATCCTGCAGGAGCGCACGGCTGATGGTTATGTCTTTCGCACCGATCTGAGATTGCGCCCCGATCCCGGCTCGACGCCGCTGGCGATCCCGGTCGAGGCGGCAATGATCTATTATGAGGGCAGGGGCCAGAACTGGGAGCGGGCCGCCTTCATCAAAGCGCGCGCCGTTGCCGGCGACCTTGCGGCGGGCGACGATTTCCTGCGCGGGCTTTCCCCTTTCGTCTTCCGCAAATATCTCGATTATGCGGCGATCGCCGATATCCATTCGATCAAGCGGCAGATCCACGCGCATAAGGGCCACGGTGCCATCGCGGTCAAGGGCCACAACGTCAAGCTCGGCCGCGGCGGCATCCGGGAGATCGAATTCTTCGTCCAGACCCAGCAGCTGATCGCCGGCGGCCGCATGCCGGCACTGCGCGGGCGGGCGACGGAAGAGACGCTCGGCGAACTCACCAAGGCGAAATGGATCGACGCCGAGACCCGGGACGAATTGACGGAGGCCTACTGGTTCCTGCGCGATGTCGAACACCGCATCCAGATGGTGCGCGACGAGCAGACCCACCTGCTGCCGGAGACCGATGCCGACCTGAAGCGCATCGCCTTCATGATGGGCTTTACCGATACGCCGAGCTTTGCCGAACGGCTGGTCGGCGTGCTGAAGACGGTCGAGCGGCGTTATGCCCATCTGTTCGAACAGGAGAGCAAGCTTTCCACCGGTACCGGAAACCTGGTCTTCACCGGCCAGGGCGACGATCCGGATACGCTGGAAACGCTGAAGAAGCTCGGTTTCAACAGGCCGTCCGACATTTCCCGCATCATCCGCACTTGGCATTATGGCCGCTACCGCGCGACCCAATCGGTCGAGGCGCGCGAAAGGCTGACCGAGCTGGCGCCGGAGCTTTTGCGGGTTTTCGGCGAAAGCAAGCGCGCCGACGAGGCGCTGCTGCGGTTCGACAGCTTCATCTCCGGCCTTCCCTCAGGCATCCAGCTGTTCTCGCTGCTCGGCAGCAACCCGGCGCTCTTGTCGCTGATCGTCAACATCATGTCCGCGGCGCCTCGCCTTGCCGAGGTGATTGCCGCGAAGCCCCATGTCTTCGACGGCATGCTCGATCCCGGCGTGATGGCCGAACTGCCGACGCGCGATCATCTCGGCGAGCGGCTGAAGGGCTCGCTTGCCCAGGCGCGCCACTATGAGGAGGTGCTCGACCGGCTGCGCATCTTCGCCGCCGAACAGCGCTTCCTGATCGGCATCCGTCTGCTCACCGGCGCGATCAACGGCCAGATGGCCGCCCGCGCATTCACTCATCTAGCCGACCTTATCATCGCAGCCGCACTCGAGGCCGTGGTCAGCGAGATGCGGGCCGCGCACGGCGATTATCCCGGCGGGCGCATCGCCGTCGCCGGCATGGGCAAGCTCGGCAGCTTCGAGCTGACGGCAGGGTCCGACGTCGATCTGATCCTGCTCTATGACTATGACGATGCGGCTTCCGAATCCGATGGGGCAAAACCGCTCGACGCGACGCGTTATTTCACCCGCATGACCCAGAGGCTGATCGCCGCCCTGTCGGCGCCGACCGCCGAAGGTGTGCTCTACGAGGTCGACATGCGGCTGCGCCCATCCGGCAACAAGGGGCCGGTCGCCACCCGCATCAATGCCTTCGGCAAGTATCAGCGTGAAGAGGCGTGGACCTGGGAGCATATGGCGCTGAGCCGCGCCCGGTTGATCTCAGGCGATGACAGCTTGGTTGCCGAGGCGGAACACATCATCCGCGAGGTGCTGACTGCAGATCGCGACACTGCCAAGGTGGCGCATGACGTCGCCGAAATGCGCGAGTTGATCGACAGGGAGAAGCCGCCATCGGGCCTATGGGATTTGAAGCAGATTCCCGGCGGCGTCATCGACCTCGAATTCATCGCTCAATATCTGGCGCTGATTGCCCCCACCAATGGCGTCGCCACTGCCGTCAACGGGCTGAGCACTGGCGAGGCCTTGAAGGTGCTGGGCGACAGGCTGATGACGACGGCCGATCTCGACATATGCCTCGAGGCCTTCGCCCTTTACACCAGTCTTTCTCAGCTCATCCGCCTCTGCATCGACGGCCTGTTCGATCCAAAGGACGCGCCGGCCGGGCTCGTCGAACTGGTCTGCCGCGCCGGCGACTGCCCTGATATCAAGACGCTGGAAGGCGAGGTGAAGCGGCTTTCGAAAGCGGTCAGGAAGATCTTCCTGAGTGTCGTGAAGGCTTGACGCATCGACGCGACGACGCCGTTCCTTAGACATCGTCCGGAATACGCAGCGAGATCACCGTGCCCACGGCTTCGCGGGAGCGGATCTTCATGCGGCCGCCATGCAGTGCGGTCAGCGAGCGGGAGATGGCGAGGCCCAGGCCGGAACCACCCTTGCTCTTGGCATATTGGCTCTGCACCTGCTCGAAGGGCTGGCCGATCTTCGACAGTGCCGAGCGGGGAATGCCGATACCGGTGTCGGCGATGGTGACGAGGACGGCGCCGTCGATGCGGCGTGTGCGCACCGCGATGCGGCCGCCATTGTCGGTGAACTTCACCGCATTGGAGAGCAGGTTGAGAAGCACCTGTTTCATCGCCCGGCGGTCGGCCGTCAGCGCCAGGCCGGATGAGATGCGCTGATCGATGACGATGTTCTTCTCGGCCGCCGGAATGGCGGTGAAGCGCAGGCTTTCCTCGATCAGCGGCACCAGATCGATGCGCTCGCAGTGCAGCCTGAGATGGCCGGCCTCGATCTTCGACATGTCGAGAATGTCGTTGATGACGTTGAGGAGATGTTTGCCGCTGTCATGGATATCGCGGGCATATTCGTCGTATTTCAGCGAGCCGAGCGGCCCGAACATCTGGTTCTGCAGGATTTCCGAGAAGCCGAGGATGGCGTTGAGCGGCGTGCGCAGCTCATGCGACATATTGGCGAGGAATTCCGATTTCGCCTTGTTGGCGGCCTCGGCGCGCTCCTTCTCCGCCTGGTAGTTGGCGTTCGCCGTCGAAAGCTCGGATTTCTGGATCTCCAGCGTCTGGCGCGAGGCGGAGAGATCGCCGATCGTCGCCATCAGCCGTCGTTCGGATTCGCGCAGCCGCTCCTGATGACGTTTCATCAGCGTGATGTCGGTGCCGACCGAGACCCTGCCGCCGTCGCGGGTGCGCCGCTCGTTGATCTGCAGCCAGCGCTCGTCGGCAAGCTGTACTTCCGTTGTGCGCGAATAGCCGGGGCCGTCGGCATCGGCAATCCGCCGTTCGATGACGGGGCGGGCAGCGGCGGCATTGACGATCGAGCGCTCGGTGCCGGGCACGAGCACACTGTCCGGCAGGCCGTAAGCCTGCTGGAAATGCGTGTTGCACATGACCAGCCGATCGTTCTTGTCCCAGAGCACGAAGGCCTCCGAGGTGCATTCGATGGCGTCGGCAAGGCGCTGGTCGGCTTCGGCGTAACGCTGGGCAAGCCGATGCTGTTCGGTCACGTCCATGGCGATGCCGATCAGGTGCACGCGGCCGGAATTGCTGCGGATCACCTGGGCGCGGGCGCGCATCCAGACATAGTGGCCCCCGGCATGGCGCATCCGGAAGATCTGATCGACCTGGCCGGAGTGGCCCTTGGCGATGGCGCGCGCGATCTCATAGAGCCCGCCGTCATCCGGATGCATCAGGCGCGCGGCTTCACCGAAGCCCATCGTCTTGTCGGAACCCGGCAGGCCGAGCATGTCGTACATCGAGCGCGACCAGAAGAATTCGCGGTTCTCGAAATCGAAGTCCCAAAGGCCGCAGCGGCCGCGCGACAGCGCTGTCTCGACGCGCAGGTTCGATTCCAGGAAGATGTCGTCCGCGTCACGGGCGCGCTTCACCTGTGTGTAATAGGCATAGAGGATGACCAGCAGGATCGAGGAGATGCCGGCAAACAACGTAACGTTGAGGGCGAGCTGCTCGCGCCAGAGCCGGCTGATCTCGTCGAGCGAGGTGGCGGCGACGATATAACCGCCGGCATTGCCCATCAGCGTGATCTCGGCGTAATGCGGTACGCCGCCGATCGTCGTTTCGATGACGCCGGCGCGATCGCCGAAACGCCGAATCGCCGAGACCTCGGGAAAGAAATCGCCGACATTGCTGCCGACATACGAAAGTCCGGCGGTCGTTGCGGCAAAGACCTTGCCGCTTGCCTGGACGAGCAGCACGAAGGCGCCGCTGTCGAGCCGGTCCTGTGGCAGGAACCTGGCGAGCCGCACCTGCGCTTCTGCGGCATCGCCGCTGTCGAAAATGTCGGATGTATCGGCAAATACCGCGGAGGCGGTCGCGGCCGAAAGCGCGGTGGCATGGCGGGCCGAGGCTTCCAGGCGGGAATATTCGCTGACCATGCCGAAGAAATGCGAGGCGGCGACGACAAAGAGGAAGGCAACGATCAGCGCCGGAATGGCGCGCTTCAACAGCAGTTCTGCCTTCGGCAGATGACGGAGAAGCGGGTCCGATGTTGCATGGCCGGAAAGGCTGTCTCGCCAGGCTTTCAACCCGTCAAAATCGACACGCAGCCGTCCTCCGGCCACGGTTGCCCGCCGCACGTCCATCATCTCTTCGCCTTGTCCCTCGTGTGATTCGCGCGCCGCTCGCTCGAACCTGACCTAGAGAATCATGGGTGATTCGCCTTGTCCAGAGGCAAAGGTAAAAATCCGTTAACTATTTAAAATCGCGTGCTTTTCGGGCAATTCGATTTGCACGGCAACCGGCCGCCGAATGTTTCGCGGCGGCCGGCCGAAGCAAATTACCCCTTAAGCGTGCGCTCGACGATATCGCGCACGTCGGTCGAAAGAGCGGCAGCCTGCTCGATCTCGTTCAGCGCCGCCTGGGCGTGATCGGCGCGCGCCGGTTCGAGCGAGCGCCAGGAGCGCATCGAAGTCAGAATGCGGGCGGCAAGCTGCGGGTTGCGCTCGTCGATATCGAGAATCTGGCGGGCGAGGAAACGATAGCCTTCGCCGTCGGCGCGGCCGAAGCCGGTCGGATTGGCAAAGGCGAAGGTGCCGACCAGCGACCGCATCCGGTTCGGATTGGTCCGCTTGAACAGCGGATCGTCCATCAGGGCGCGGACCCGATCCAGGGTTTTCGCGCCGGGAATACCGGCCTGGATCGCAAGCCATTTGTCGATGACGAGGGCATTCTCCGCAAAGCGCTCACGGAAAGCGGCGAGCGCCTCGCCGGTCTCGGCGCTGTCGGGGAAACGATGGGCGAGGATCGTCAGCGCATGGCTGAGATCGGTCATGTTGTTGGCCGCATCGAAGGCCGCCTTGGCGCGGGCCGGCGTCTGTTCGGCATGCGAGAGATAGGTCAGCGCCGTATTGCGCAGCGCCCTCAGACCGGCGCTTTTCGCATCCGGGCTGAACGCGCCTGATGTCGTCGTCGCGGCGTAGAGGCCAGTAAAAACATCCTTTCCGGCCTCGGCGATCTGTTTCAGGATCGCCTGCCGGCCGGCATGGATGGCATCGGGATCGTTGTTGCCGCCGAGTTCGCGGGCGATGTCGGATCTGCTCGGCAGTGCCAGCGCCTGGGCGCGGAAGGCGGGCTCGAGG
The DNA here is from genome assembly GCF_051810745.2 of Rhizobium sp. F40D2. Taxonomy (NCBI): domain Bacteria; kingdom Pseudomonadati; phylum Pseudomonadota; class Alphaproteobacteria; order Hyphomicrobiales; family Rhizobiaceae; genus Rhizobium; species Rhizobium sp. F40D2. Next base: position 214,865 of record NZ_CM131436.1, on the reverse strand, counting down.
CTCTCATCGGCGGCGGCCGCAATCAGCGTCTCGACGAAGGTCGCCTCGCAGACGACAGGCTTGCCCTCGCGGGCATCGCGCGCGGCTTTGAGGAGGTTCGGCAGCGCCATATCGGTCAGGGCCTGCCAGCGGGAGAAGTGATCCGTCTCATGGCGGGCGAGGTGGGCGAGATCGGCCGGGCTCTGATCGAAATGCAGGTTGATCGGCGCCGAGAAGCTGCGGTTGATAGAAACGACCGGCCGCGAGCCGATTCCATGGAACACTACCGTTTGCGTGCGGCCGGTGAGATGCAGCACCTCGCCGGCATATTCCGCGCCCTCGACCGAGCTCGGCTCGATCTTACCGCCGTTTTCGCCGAAGAGCGCCAGGCTGATCGGAATATGCATCGGTTCCTTGCTCGGCTGGCCGGGCGTTGCCGGGATCATCTGTTCGAGCGACAGGGTGAAGGTGGCCGCCGCCGCATCATAGCTGCCCGATGCGGTGACGAGCGGCGTACCGGCCTGATGGTACCAGAGCGAGAATTGCGTGAGATCGCGCCCGCTCGCATCTTCGAAACATTTGACGAAATCCTCGATCGTCACGGCCTGGCCGTCATGACGATCGAAATAGAGGTCCATGCCCTTCTTGAAGCCGTCCTTGCCGAGCAGCGTCGCGATCATGCGCGTGACCTCGCTGCCCTTTTCGTAGACCGTCGTCGTGTAGAAATTGTTGATCTCGCGATAGCTCGTCGGCCGCACCGGATGAGCAAGCGGGCCGCCATCTTCCGGGAACTGCTCCGATTTCAGGTGACGCACCTCGGCGATGCGCTTGACCGGGCGTGAGCGCTGGTCGGACGAGAATTCATGGTCGCGATAGACCGTCAGGCCTTCCTTGAGGCAGAGCTGAAACCAGTCGCGGCAGGTGATGCGGTTGCCGGTCCAGTTGTGGAAATATTCATGCGCGATGATCGTTTCGATATTGGCGTAGTCGGCATCGGTCGCGAGGTCCGGATCGGCAAGGACGTATTTGTCGTTGAAGACGTTGAGGCCCTTGTTCTCCATCGCTCCCATGTTGAAGTCGGAGACGGCGACGATCATGAAGATGTCGAGGTCGTATTCGCGTCCGAACCTCTCTTCGTCCCATTTCATCGAGCGTTTCAGCGCGTCCATCGCATAGGCCGCGCGCGGCTCCTTGCCGTGCTCGACATAGATCTTCAGCACCACCTCGCGGCCGGACATGGTAGTGAACGTGTCTTCGACGACGCCGAGATCGCCGGCAACGAGCGCGAAGAGATAGCTCGGCTTCGGATGCGGGTCGAACCAGGCGGCGAAATGCCTGCCGGGGCCGTAGCCGGCGCCGCCGAGGAAGTTGCCGTTCGACAAGAGCAGCGGATTGGCGTCCTTGTCGGCGATGATATTGACCGTGAACGGTGCGAGCACGTCGGGGCGATCGGGGAAATAGGTGATGCGCCTGAAGCCTTCCGCCTCGCATTGCGTGCAGTAGATGCCACCGGTGCGGTAAAGGCCCATCAGTTGGGTGTTGGCCTCGGGGTTGATGACCGTGGTGATCGTCAGCTCGAAAGGCGCGCTTTCCGGCAGGCCGCGAACGGTCAGGCTTTCAGCTGTTGCGTCAAAACGCGAAGGGTCGAGCTCGACCTGGTCGAACAGCAGCCCCGACAGCGTCAACTCGTCGCCGTCGAGCACGATCGGCGCTGCCGGATCGGCGCCCGGGCGGCGATGAAAGATCAGGCGTGCCTCGACCTTTGTTTCCGTCGGATCAAGTTCGAAAGTCAGGTCCACGCGTTCCAGCACGAAGTCGGTGGGACGGTAATCTGCCAGATGAATGACCTGGCCGGTATCTGTTCGCATGGTGTTTCCTGAAGACCGTTATTTGACAACCGCGGAATACAGAGGCGGGCGCACTCTGCCATAAATTTGCCGGGCATGATTACATTAAAGTCTGAACTAAAGTTAAAGCAAATTGCCCGCGAACACCAAGTTCGCAGGCAAAATATCCTGTCTGGAGCGGATGAGCGCCGCTGCCGGCTAGAAGGCGCTATTTCAGATTGAGCGCTGCCTTGATCGTCGCGTCATTTTCCGTCCGCTGGACGACGACGCCGTACCAGCCGAGCCCGTCGTAATCCTCGTATCCGAGGGTGCGCGCGAAGGCGACGATCGAGCCGCTATTGTCGTAGTAGCTGCCCTTGGCCCGGCCGGATGGATTGGCGAGGGCGAAATGGGAAAACAGCAGGGCGGAATTGGTGGTGGCGATGACCCGGCTCTTGCCGTCGAGCAGCATGACCGTCGTTTTCTCCGCCAGCTGCGGCGGCAGGTTCGCCTCTTTTTCGACGATCGCCTGGCCCTGGTTCTGCCAGTCGAAATAGACGCCGAGCGTGCCGATCAGCCGTCCGTCGATTTTGCCGCCCTCGCGGATGCCGGTGGCATAGACGAGCGCATGCCTGTTGTCGTGAAGCGGGCTCGCTTTGACCTCGTCGACACTATACGCGTCACCGGTGGAGCATGCAGACGCCGCGCGGAACCAAGGATCGCCGGCAAGGCTCGCCCCGGCGATCTTGCGCTGGAACTTGGGGTTGGCGGATGCGACCACCTTGCCCGAGAGATCGGTCACGACCAGATCGAGATAGACCGTATAGAAGCGGTTGATGGCGCCGAGACGCTCCGCCGCAAAGGCGACGGTGTCCCGATCGGGGTTCTGCAGCGCCTGCCAGAGTGCCGGGTCCGTCGCCCACCAGCGCACATCGGCGGTGCGCTCGAAAAGGTTGCGGACGATGAGCTGCACCAGCGTCTGCGCCAGGTCGGTGAGGCGGACGCCCTCCATCTCTTCGACCAGGCAATCCGCCATGGCGCGGCTGAGGCCGATGCGGCCGAGCACATTGCTCTCGAACCTGCCGGTGATGTCGGTTGCGATCTGCGCCAGCCGCTGCACCTCATTGGCAACGACCGCAAAGCCCTTTCCGGTCTCACCTGCTCTTGCCGCTTCGATCAGCGCATTGATGGCGAGCAGCTTGATCTGCTTGACGATATTGGTGTTGTCGGCGCTGAAGCGCTCAAGGTCGGTGCTGATGCCGTCAGTGACGACGCGCATCGAGCGCGGTGTCGCATTCTGCGACTGGGCAATGGTTTCGGCGCTGAGCGGCTTCATCAAATGATCCTGGAAGGGCGGGCAATTGTCTGGGGGGCGAAGAAATTTCGAAATCAGCAAAAACGATGCGTGCCTATGGTTTTCAATTGGTTAACACCGAGCGGTCAGAGGTAAACATTTCGGGGTGAATGGCTGAAGAGAGCGAAAATTCGACGCGAGGGCGCGCATTGCCGCATCGTCGAGCCCGCGGCGGAAAGCAATTTGGTGATTCTTCCGCGCTGCTTGCGATTTTTCGCCAATCGGGATTTTCTTCCGCTACGATAGAAGACGTCATCCCCAGCGTTCCCGAGTCGAACGCGTCTTCCCGTTCCTGTTAAGTCGGTATCAAGAGCCAGGATCATGCACGCGGTTCTCAAAAACCCGATGAGAGGCATTGCGCTGAAAGTCTCGTCGGTCGTGGTCTTCCTGGCCATGCAGACCTTCATCAAGCTGGCGGGCTCGGACATCCCGCCGGGTCAGGTCACTTTCTGCAGGTCCTTCTTCGCGCTCTTTCCGATCATCGCCTATCTCGCCTATATCCGGCAGCTGCGCGCCGCTTTCTACACTGCCAATCCGGTCGGCCACCTCAAGCGCGGCACGATCGGCATCATGTCGATGGCTTTCGGTTTCTACGGCCTCCTGCATCTGCCGCTGCCGGAGGCGATCGCGCTCGGCTATGCGCTGCCGCTCGTCGCCGTTATCTTCGCCGCGGTTTTTCTCGGCGAGACCGTACGCATCTATCGCTGGAGCGCCGTCCTGGTCGGTATCGTCGGTGTCGCCATCGTCTCCTGGCCGAAACTGACGCTGTTCCGCGATGGCGGCATGGAAGCCGAACAGGCCATCGGCGCGCTCGCAGTGCTCATCTCGGCCGTTCTCGGCGGCATGGCAATGATCCAGGTGCGCCGTCTCGTCGAGGAGGAGAAGACGGCGACGATCGTGCTCTATTTCTCGCTCACCGCTTCGGTCTTCTCGCTGGCCTCCCTGCCGTTCGGCTGGCTCATCCTGCCATGGCCGTCGGCGCTTTATCTGATCGCGGCCGGCTTTTGCGGCGGCGTCGCGCAGATCCTGCTGACCGAAAGCTACCGCCATGCCGATGTCTCCACCATCGCGCCGTTCGAATATACCTCGATCCTGCTCGGCGGCATCGTCGCCTATTTCGTCTTCGGCGACGTGCCGAGCGTGACCATGCTGATCGGCACGCTCATCGTCGTCTCCGCCGGCATCTTCATCATCTATCGCGAGCATCAGCTGGGCATCGAGCAGCGGGAGGCGCGCAAAGCCACGACGCCGCCGGCCTGACGCCGCAAGTTAATGATATGAAAGGGTTTAATGCGAGGATTGCCGCACTTGAAATTGCTCGCCGCGAGCGAAAAGAATGGTGAATTCTTGGGATATCCCTGTTTCCCGGAATATGTTTGTTGAAGATGAGAGAGTATCATTTATTCGAAGCTGTGCATGTCTGAATGGCCGCTGATGCCGGAAGAGCGCTCGGTGTCGTTGCTCCGACCGCCGGCAGGCGAGGGGAGGTGGAGAAAAGCGTAATGGCATTCACGGCGGAGCAATTGGCGGGAAACTGTTCCTTTCTGCTGAGCATCCGCTTTTTGGCTGGGCAGATGCGCGGCATGTTCGATGCCGGCCCGCGTTTGGCGCGATTGCTCGCCTCGCATCAGCGCTGGCTTCTGACCCAGACTGCCTATGCCCTCAACCTGGAATATGATCCGCGCGACCCGACCTCGGGTTTCACCGCCGTTCGGCTGACCGGACGCATTACCGCGCATAAGGTGGCGAGCCGCAACACGGTGCTCGCTTTCATCGAAGAGCTTTATACCTACCGCTTCATTGTCCACACACCCGGCGAGGAGCGGCGGCGGCCGCGTCATTTCGAGCCGGCCGACGTCAGCCATCAGGCGATGTTTGCCTGGATTCATTCCAATCTCGGCGCGCTCGATCTGCTTGACGGCGGTCAAAGGGCAGCGTTTTTTCAGGCGAACCCATCCTTGATGCGGCTGGTTCAGCCGCGCATCGCCCGCCATTGCCTGGAAGACGCCGCCTGGCGCGAGCCGCCGGAACAGGTGGCGCTGTTCCTCTGGACGGAAGCCGGCGGCCTCGTCGTCGACAACTTCATCGCCCGGATGGATATAGAGAGCAGCGAACCGGGGAGGTATTCCGTCGGCCGCATCGAAACCCGTGCGCTTGCGGCCGACTTTATGATGTCGCGCACCCATCTGCAGCGGCTCTTGGCAAAGGCGGCGCAGCGCGGCTGCGTCGGCTGGGATGACGAACCACGCAAGGCACATCTCTGGATATCACGGGATTTCGTCGAGCAATATTGCGCCTGGCAGGCGGTCAAGTTCGCCTATGTCGACCAAGCCTTCGAATGGGCGAAAGCCCAGTTCGAGGAAATGGCCGTCTGATCAGAGAACGATTGCCGCGGCACTTGGGCCATCACTGCCGGTATCGGCCGGCTTCACCGAAAGCTCGCGTTCATACTCCCGCGCGGCGGAGACCGCGGCGCGGAAATGCTCGAAGGTTTCGATGTTGCGCAGAAGCGATATCAGGATGGTCATCTTGTTGCTTTTTACTCTTGAAGGCAGGCGAAGCGCCTGCCGATCAATACTGCTGGAAGTCCGAGAAAATCGCGTCAGGGCGCGCCGTGCGGCCGTTGATACCGGTGCCGCGGGCAGTCATCTGTTCGTTGGCGGCAAAGCCGAAACGGCTGTAGCCGTGGGTGGAACGAAACTGGTCGCCGGCGAGGCGAAGGGTTTCAAACCCGCTATGGATAGGACGAAAATGCTTGTTCATGGCCTTGGTTCCTGTGGTTCCTCCCAAGACACCACCTCATATTGCGGTGCAGCATTGATTCCGCAATGCATCACGGCGGGATGCAGCCATGCGCCAAGCGCATAGATCGATTCATAAATTATTGAACTTTGGCTAATTTCTGAGCAAAGATAGGGACTTAAGCTTCGCTTGAAAGGCAAGCAGGTCGTTCCAAGCCAGCCGCTTGTTGACGGGCGCGGTCAACAGATCCTGCGGATGCAGGCTGGCTATGGCAGGAATGACACAGTCCGCAGCGGCAATTTCCTTCCAACGGCCGCGCAGGCCATGAATCGTGTCGTTATCACCGAAGAAGAAGCGGGCCGAAAAATTGCCGAGCAGCAGGATCGCCTTGGGTTCGGCCAGCGCGATCTGCCGTTCGATGAACGGCCGGCAGATATCCATTTCCGCTGCCGAGGGCGCGCGATTGCCGGGTGGCCGCCAGGGGATGACCTGCGTCAGCAGAATGGCCGAACGCGTCAGCCCGATCGCAGCCAGCATCTTGTCGAACAACTGGCCGGATTTTCCGGAGAAGGGTATGCCTTCGCGATCGTCTTCGGCGCCCGGCGCCGAGCCGATCACCATGATGCCGCTTTCGGCATCGCCGCTGGCAAAGATGGTCGAGCGGGCGCTGTGCTTGAGATTGCAGCCGTTGAAGGCTTCAATCGCGGTCTTGAGCTCTGCCAGCGACCGCGCGGATTCGGCGACGAAACGCGCCTGCTGCACTGCCTCGCCGTCCGGGATCGCCGGTTGCGGGCCGGAAGCGGCGCGTTCGGCCGGGGCTGGGCGTGCCGCTGCAGTCGGGCGCGGCGGTGTCCGGCTTTCGCCGGGCGCGGCACGTTCCCCGGCGGCGGAAGGTTGTGGCTGCGCCTGTGTCGCTGGACGGCGGGCCGCCTTCATCGTTTCGAACTCGGCGAAGCGGTCGATCGCCTCTTCCTCGAGCAGCCACTCCACGCCGGCATCCGCATGGAAATGCAGAAGCGCTGCAAGCTCGGCTGGGGAAAGGTCGTTGGCGGAAATCATGCGGCAAGCTTAACGAAGAGAAATGGGCATTGAAAGGGCAGGCGACACATTGGCCGCCCTTGCAAGCTCTATTGCACAGTCCATTGCGCGATGTCGTCGCGCTCGCCGATCAGCGCCAGGCCGTGAGCGATCGACAGAAGCTCGCCGCCGCTTTCGATCCGGTCGCGCTCGAAGCGCTCGTTGAAGATCCGCCGCACCGCCGGCACGAAGGAGGTGCCGCCAGTGAGAAACACCTTGTCGATCTCTCCTGGCTTCGTCTTGGTCTTGTCGAGCACGTCGTCGAGCGCGACCTCGATGCGGGCGAGATCCTCGGCGATCCAGCCTTCGAAATCGCTGCGACGGATGCTGCGATGTCCGCCGCGGCCAAGCGGCGCGAAATCGAAAGGCGCCTCTTCGGCGGCCGACAGCGCCATCTTCGTCGCCGACACCGCCTGATAGAGCGGATAGCCCTCGTCATGGTCGATGAGGTCGATGAAGATTTCGAGCTTTTCCGGTTCCAGGCTGGTGCGCACCAGCTTTTTCAGATCCTCGAATTCGCGCGTCGTCTTGAAGATCGACAGCTGGTTCCAGCGGCCGAAGCTGGAATAGTAGTTGGACGGGACTTCAAGGATCTTGTCGAAGCTTTTGAAATGGCTGCCCTTGCCGATCTGCGGCGCGACGATGTTGTCGATCATCCTGTAGTCGAAATGGTCGCCGGCGACGCCGACGCCGGAATGGCCGATCGGCGTTGCCGTCAGCTTGCCGGCGTGGGTCTCGAAGCGGATCAGCGAATAGTCGGTCGTGCCGCCGCCGAAATCGGCGACCAACACGGTCGCGTCCTGCTTCAGGTTCTGCGCGAAGTAGAAGGCGGCGGCGACAGGCTCGTAGACATAGTGGATTTCGGGAAAGCCGAAGCGCGACAGCGCCTCGTTATAACGTTCGGTCGCAAGATCAGGGTCGGGGCTGGCTCCGGCAAAATGCACCGGCCGGCCGGTGACGATGCGGCTGACGTTGGATGGCCAGTTGTCGCCGGCGTAATTGCGCAGCCGTCTGATGAAAACCTCCATCAGATCCTCGAAATTATGCCGCTTGGCGAAGATCAGCGTGCCCTGGAACAACGGGCTCGCCGCAAAGGTTTTGATCGACTGCAGAAAACGGCATTCGCCGGGATTGTCAATGAACTGGCGGATCGCCGCATGACCCGCCTCCACCTTTAGTGCCGAGGCGCCGAGTTGCGCATCCTTCATGAAGGAAAGCGCCGTGCGCATGCTGTCGGCCGTGCCTTCTGTGCTCGTGAATGCCATCGAGCGCGTCGCCCCGCCATCCGCCTTGGCAAGCACCGTATTCGTCGTGCCAAAGTCCAAACCCAGCGCCTGAGCCATGCCCGCACCTCTTCATGCCGATTGTTATTGGAGACGGAGCGTGGCTCCGCGAAGGGACGTAAGCACGCCCCGGATTCAGGAGGGCGGGTGATGCCACAGAGGCGCGACACATTCAAGAGGATCGAAAGCTGAAGTGATCGGGCGCACTTCTTCTCCCAGTCGGGGAAAAGAAGTGCGCCGCAAGGCTTGGCGATACTGAACTCAGAGGGCCGTCATCATTCGGCAGCCATAGCCCTTGCCTCGTGCACCACCGGCTCCTCGACTTTCCTTCCGCCGATCAGGCGGCCGAGGAAATCGCCGAAGCGGTCCATCTCGACGAAAATGACCGGGGTGATGAACAGTGTCAGCATCTGCGAGACGATGAGGCCGCCGACGACGGCGATGCCGAGCGGCTGGCGCAGCTCCGAGCTTGCGCCGGTGCCGAGCGCGATCGGCAGGGCGCCGAGCAGGGCACAGAAGGTCGTCATCATGATCGGCCGGAAGCGCCGCACGCAGGCCTCGTGGATCGCCGCCGTCGCCTTTTCGCCGGTCGTGCGCATGGTCTCCACCGCCACGTCGATCATCATGATCGCGTTCTTCTTGACGATGCCGATCAGCATCAACAGGCCGATCAGGGCGATGATCGACAGATCGAAGCCCATGATCTTCAACGCCAGCAGCGCACCGAAGGCCGCGGCCGGCAGGCCGGAGAGGATGGTGAGCGGATGGATGAAGCTCTCATAGAGCACGCCGAGCACGACATAGATGGTCAGCACCGCCGCCAGGATCAGATAGGGCGTATTGCCCTGCGACTGCTGGAAGATCTCCGCCGTACCGCCATAGGAGGTGAAGACGTCGGCCGGCACGCTGATGTCCTTCTTGATCTGCTCGATTGCCGCCGTGGCATTGCTGAGCGACACGCCTTCCGGCAGGTTGAAGGATACCGTGGTCGAAACCAGCTGGCCCGTCTGGTTGATAGTGACCGGCCCGGTGGTGCGCTGTACATGGGCGAAGTTCGACAGCGGCACCAGGCTGCCATTGGCGGAGGCGACACGGATTTCCGACAGCTTCTGGTCGTCCCAGGGTTTGCTGGTATCGTATTCGACGATGACGTCGTAGCTGTCGCCGGTCGACTGGATTTCCGCGGCCGCATAGCCGCTGAAGGATTCCTGCAGCGTCGTGCGCAGCGTGTCGTTGTCGATGCCGTAGGCGGCTGCCCGCTCGCTATCGATGACGATATTGGCCTGCAGGGCGTTGTTCTGGGCGTCCGAGGTTACATCCGTGAACAGGCCTCGGTCGCTGCGCATCGCCGCCTGGATCTTGCCGGCCCAGAGGTTGGTCTGGTCGGCGTTCAGAGCCTGCACCACCAGCTGATACTGGCTGGCGGTCTGGCGGCCGCCGAAGCGCAGGCTCTGGTTCGGCGTCACGAAGGCCTGCAAGCCGGGGATCTTGTTGATCGCCGTGCGCAACTCGCGCAGCGTCTGGTCTAGCGGCGGGCGCTCCTTCTTGTCCTTGAGCTCGACAAACATCGAGCCGTTGTTCTGCGGTTTGTTCGGGTTGCCGCCGATCGTCGACATCACGTGGTTGACCGCCGGGTTCGCCTTGACGGCGGCTGCCGCCTGCTGCTGAAGCGCCTCCATGGCGGTATAGGAAATATCCTGGCGCGCCTGGGTGCTGATGGTCAGCCGGCCGATGTCTTCCTGCGGGAAGAAGCTCGTCGGCAGCGTCATGAAGAAATAGATCGTCAGCGCCACCGAGCCGACGAAAACCCCGAGGATCGTCAGGCGATGGCGAAGGCACCAGCCGACCGCCCTGTCATAGCCGTTGAGCGTCCGTTCGAAACCGGCATCGAAGATGCGGATGAGGAGCGGCGGGCGGCTGTGGTTGTTGGAGAGCCGCGAGCCGAGCATCGGCGTCACGGTCAGCGAGACGATCGCCGACGAGATGATGGCGATGGCGACCACCATGCCGAATTCGTTGAACACGCGGCCGACGACGCCGCCCATCAGGAGGATCGGGATGAACACCGCAATCAGCGAAACCGACATGGAGATGATGGTGTAGCTGACCTCGCCGGCCCCCTTGATCGCCGCTTCCCGCACCGGCATGCCTTCCTCGACATGGCGCAGGATGTTTTCCAGCATGACGATCGCGTCGTCGACAACCAGCCCCACCGCGAGCGTCAGCCCCAAGAGCGAGATGTTGTCTATGCTGTAGCCGAGCACATACATCATGCCGAAGGTCGAGATCAGCGACAGCGGAACGGCAAGTCCCGGAATGATCGTTGCCGTGGCATGGCCGGTAAAGAGATAGATCACGAGAACGACGAGACCGATCGTCAGGAACAGTGTGAACTTCACGTCTGAAATGGCGGCGCGAATGGGTTTTGCCGCGTCGTTCATGACGACGGTGTTCACCGAAGGCGGGATTTCGGCGTGGAGCTGCGGCAGCTTGGCGTTGATCGCATCGACGACATCGACCGTGTTGGCATCCGGCTGACGCTGGATGGCGAGGATGATGCCGCGCTGGCCGTCATACCAGCTGCCGGTATACTGGTTCTCGACACTGTCCTGCACATCGGCGACATCGCCGAGATGGATCGGCGCGCCGTTCGGATTGGCGATGACCAGCGAGCGGAATTGTTCGGCATTGGTGCGCTGCGTGTTCGCCGTGATGGTCATGCTCTGCGAATTGTTCTGCAGCGTTCCCACCGGCTGCTGGCTGTTGGCGGCAGCAAGCGCCTTGTTGACGGTATCGATGCCGATGCCGCGGGTGAGCAACTTGTTGGGATCGACCTCGACGCGCACCGCATAGGTCTGCGCACCGTAGACGCTGACCTGGGCAACGCCGGGAAGCGTGGACAGCGATGGCGAGATGATGTCCTCGGCGATCTCGTCGAGCTTGCTGCGCGGCATTGTGTTGCTCTGCACGGAGAGCAGCATGACCGGCGCATCGGCCGGGTTGGTCTTGCGATAGCTCGGCGGCGTCGTCAGATTGTCGGGCAACTGCCGGGTGGCATGCGAGATCGCCGCCTGCACGTCGGCTGCGGCCGCGTCGATATCGCGGTTGAGATCGAACTGCAGCACGATACTGCTGCTGCCGAGCGAGCTCGAGGCACTGATTTCGCTGATCCCGGGAATGGTCTCGAACTGCTTGATCAGCGGCGTGGCAACCGAGGTCGCCATCGTCTGCGGCGAGGCGCCGCTCAACTGCGCCGAAACGTTGATTGTCGGAAAATCGACTTGTGGCAGAGCCGCGACGGGCACCAGCCGGTAACCGGCAAGGCCGGCCAGAATGACGCCGATGGCGAGCAGCGTTGTTGCGACGGGGCGCTGGATACAGAAATTCGGGATCATTGCTGAGCTCCCACCGCGATCGTCTCGGACTGCTGGGTCTGCCGAGGCTCGTCGGCGGAGGCGACATCAAGCGCTTTTTCGTCGAACTGCTCGTTGATCGCCTGCTGGTCGCTGAGCTGGCCCTGGCCCTCGACGACAACATGGTCGCCTTCCGAAAGACCCGATGCGATGGCGGTGAAACCACCATTGGCGCGGGCAACGGTGACCGGCGTCAGATGCGATTTGCCGTCCTTGGCGACGAAGGCGAAGAAGCCCTCCGGGCCGGGGCTGACGGCAACCGTCGGCACCACCACCTGCTGTTCGTCATTGTTGAAATGCACGACGACGTTGACCGACTGACCTGGCCAGAGCGCGCCGGAGGCATTCTCGAATTTCGCCTTGGCGAGGATCGTGCCCGAGGCGGTGTCGACGGTGTTGTCGTAGAAGCTGATCTCGCCCTTGCGGACATGCCCCTTGGTGGAAGCGGGAACCGTGCTGACCTCGACCGGGCCGGCTGCGAGCGCGGTCTTCAATTCCCTGAGATAGCGTTCCTGCAGGTGGAATTTCACATAGATCGGATCGTATTTGGCGATGGTGACGATCGCCGAGCCGGCGTTGAGGAAGGCGCCCTTGCTGATGGCGATATCGCCGAGCCGGCCGTCGAAGGGGGCTCGGATATCGGTATTATCGAGGATGATCTGATCGGAGGCCAGCGTCGCCTTATCGGCATCGACCGTCGCGGCGGCGGTATCGCGGGCGGCTCTCGCCTGATCGAGGCTCTGCTGGGTGCCGGCTTTCTGGTCGAAGAGGTCCTGCGCACGCACCAGCGCGGTTTCGGATTCCGAAAGCGTTGCCGTATCCCGGACGATCATCGCATTGTCCTTGTCGACCGCGGCCTTGGCCGTCCGGTCGTCGAGCTTGGCGATCAGGTCGCCGGCTTTGACGGTCGCCCCATCCTGGCCATTGATGCTGACGATCAGGCCCTGTTCCTGCGCGGCAATGGTGGTGTTGTCGTCGGCATCGGCCCAGCCGGACGCCGTCACATCCGTCGGCAGCGTCGTTTTTAAGGCTGCGACGGTCTTCACGACTGTCGGGCCACCGCCGCCGCGTCTGCGCCCGCCGCCCTGATGTTGCCCACCGTTTTGCGCTTGATCGGCCTGCGCCTGATCGCCCTGTCCTTGCTGCCCGCCATTGCCGCCGTCCGGCTGCTTGATGAACTGCGAGAGGTAGGGGATGCGGGAGGTATACGGGATCAGATTCCCGAATTGCCAGACGCCGACGGCGGCAACTGCTATAACGCTGACAGTGATCCAAAATTTCTTCATGGGCGAGACCGGGGTGTTGAACGGGGGGGCGATTTTTATGCCCGGATTGAGCCGCTTATATTGCGGCGCAAAAAAGACATAATTCCCGGGGCGCAATCACTAAGTGGTTATAACGGCTTAAATTTTTGTAATGAATATTCCGTAATATTCAAACTGTACTAATATAGGGCCAGTGTAATCCGGTGCCGTTTGACGGCCGACGGGCAGGCGGTTCGCGACAAGACGAAATCGGTCCGCGTGCCGCTCGTTGCCCGGCGAAAAACACGGGATAAAACCAGAGAAGGCAGGTCGTCATGACCGAGTTGAACGCCAGCGAATTTCGCTCTCTCATCATCAGCGTGTTTCCTAAACTCACGGGCTCCGTCTTCAAACTGGCGGCGAAGAGCTGGGATTCACTTGCCGTCGACGTCGATGACACGCTGATCTTCAAGTTTCCCCGCCATCCAGCCGCGGAAAGAGCGCTTGTGAAGGAAGCCGCCCTGCTCGACATCATCAGGCCGTCGTTGTCGATGGCGGTTCCCGACATGCACATTCACGACGGGCCACCGATCTTTTCCAGCCATGCCAAGCTCGAAGGCGAACATCTCATTGCCGAAGATTACGAGGCGCTGGGGCAGGGCGTTCGCCGGCACCTCGCCGATGACCTAGCACGGTTTTACGCCGAGCTGCACGTGCTTGATGCCGATCGTCTGCGTCAAGCCGGGATCGGAGCCATCCCGCCATGGCAATCGCCCGACGCGGTGCGAACGAAGGCTTTGCCGCTACTGCCGCCCGACGTCAGTCGTTTTGCCGAGGCCGTCATTGCCGATTTCGAAACCTTGCCGCCCGATCCCCACGGCACGGTATTCGGCTTCTTCGACGGCCATGGCTGGAACATGGCCTTCGACCATGCGCAAGGGAGGCTCAACGGCATTTACGATTTCGCCGATTCAGGTTTTGGCCCGTTGCACCAGGAATTCATCTACTCGAATTTCATCTCACCGGATCTGACCGCACGCATCGTATCGGCCTATGAAATGCTGACCGGACACAAGCTCGACCGACGGCGCATTGCGATCCTGACGGGCTTCCATCGTCTTTCCGAGCTCGCTGAACTCGCAGACGATCCGGCCCATGTCGGATTGATGGTCCAAAATGTTGCGACATGGGCTGCGGCCGCCCATGTCGGCTAAAGCATGTCGCCCGGACGTGTGTAGCGGTTCCGGGATAACGACATGCATAAAACAAAGAGCTAAAGCGCGTCGCATGAAGCAAGTTTGCTGCGACGCCTTTAAAGCAGCCGTCAGACGGATCGGGCCGCGCCGCCATCGCAGCGGATCAGCGAGCCGGTGATGTAGCTTGCCGGCTGGCTGCACAGGAAGGCAGCCGCTGCGGCAAATTCCTCGACCCTGCCGTAGCGGCCGACCGGAATGCGCGCTTCCTTGTCGGTGCGGATCTCTTCGAGGCTCTTGCCCGTCCGCTTTGCCGCCGCCCCGTCGAGATCGTCGAGACGGCCTGTCAGGATGCTGCCCGGCAAAAGCAGGTTGGTGGTAACGCCGAAGCCCGCCACTTCGGAGGCAAGTGTCTTGCTCCAGCCGGCAAGCGCCGGGCGCAGCGTATTCGACAGCGCCAGATTGGCGATCGGTTCGATCACGCCTGAGGAGGCGACCGTCAGGATGCGACCCCAGCCCTGTGCCTTCATGCCGGGCAGCAGCGCATTGGTCAGCGTGATAACGCGGGCGACCATCGAGAGGAAATAGGTCTCGAGCTTTTCACCGGTCATGTCCTCGGTCGTGCCAGGCGTCGGCCCGCCGGTATTGTTGACGAGGATATCGAGCCCGCCGAACTTCTCCTTCACTGCGCTCGTCACCGTCTCGACGAAGCGTTCATCCCCGAGGTCGGCCCAGATCCAGTCGGCCCGGCCTTTGCCTTCGCTGTTGATCGCCTTGCAATTGGCCTCCAGCTGCTCGCCGCTGCGCCCGCAAAGCAGCACGTTAACGCCTTCGCGCGCCAGCGCTACGGCGATGCCGAGGCCAAGCCCGCGCGAGGAGGCGAGGATGAGCGCCCGTTTGCCTTCGATGCCGAGATCCATGATTGTCCTCCAAACTCTTTGAGCGATGTATAAGGCGCAAGCGGCGGAAAAGGAAAGGCAGTGTGATCGGTTCGGCGGGGTTTACTAATTGACGTTGACGTAAGCGTTATATAATTTGAACACACAAGGCCTATCGTTGTGCGAATTGAAGATTGGCTGTCGTATCCCGGCTCGACAACGCTTTCTCGTTTTGACAAGAAAGTGCTTATGAGGATGACGGCCGTGTGCCGCCGAGCGGAGATGAATGAATGACCGAGACGACTGAGTTGCCCGAACGCGAGAGCATGGAATTCGACGTGGTGATCGTCGGCGCAGGTCCGGCCGGTCTGTCCGCGGCGATCCGGCTGAAGCAGGTCAATCCGGAGCTTTCGGTCGTCGTGCTGGAGAAGGGCTCGGAAGTCGGCGCCCATATTCTCTCGGGCGCCGTCGTCGATCCGATCGGCATCGATAGACTGCTGCCCGGCTGGCGCCAGGAAGCCGATCATCCCTTCAAGACTGAGGTCAACGCCGACCACTTCCTGCTGCTCGGCCCTGCCGGCTCGATCCGCCTGCCGAATTTTTTGATGCCGCCGCTGATGAACAATCACGGCAACTACATCGTCTCGCTCGGGCTCGTCTGTCGCTGGCTGGCTACTAAGGCCGAGGAGCTCGGCGTCGAGATCTATCCGGGCTTTGCCGCCACCGAAGTGCTCTATGATGACAAGGGCGCGGTGATCGGTGTTGCCACCGGCGACATGGGCATCGAGAAGAACGGCGAGCCCGGCCCGAACTATACCCGCGGCATGGAACTGCTCGGCAAATATGTGCTGATCGGCGAGGGCGTGCGCGGCTCGCTCGCCAAGCAGTTGATCGCCAAATTCGACCTGCAGAAGGACCGCGAGCCGCAAAAGTTCGGCATCGGCATCAAGGAGCTCTGGCAGGTCAAGCCCGAGAACCACAAGCAGGGCCTGGTGCAGCACTCCTTCGGCTGGCCGCTCGGCATGAAGACCGGCGGCGGCTCCTTCCTCTATCACCTGGAAGACAATCTGGTCGCCGTTGGCTTCGTCGTCCATCTGAACTACAAGAACCCCTACCTCTACCCCTTCGAGGAGTTCCAGCGCTTCAAGACCCATCCGGCGATCCGCGGTACCTTCGAGGGCGGCAAGCGGCTCTCTTATGGCGCCCGCGCCATCACCGAGGGCGGTTACCAGTCGGTGCCGAAGCTCTCCTTCCCGGGCGGGGCGCTGATTGGCTGTTCGGCCGGCCTGGTCAACGTTCCCCGCATCAAGGGCAGCCACAATGCGGTGCTGTCGGGCATGCTGGCGGCCGAGAAGATCGCGGCGGCAATTACGGCCGGCCGCAGCCATGACGAGGTGGCCGAGATCGAGAACGAATGGCGCCAGGGCGACATCGGCAAGGATCTCAAGCGGGTGAGGAACGTCAAGCCGCTGTGGTCGAAGTTCGGCACGGCGCTCGGCGTGGCGCTCGGCGGCTTCGACATGTGGACCAACACCTTGTTCGGCTTTTCCGTCTTCGGCACGCTTGGTCATGGCAAGACCGATGCGCAGTCGCTGGAACCAGCCGCACAGCACAAGCCGATCGCCTATCCGAAGCCGGATGGCGTCCTGACCTTCGACCGTCTGTCCTCGGTGTTCCTGTCGAACACCAATCACGAGGAGGACCAGCCGGTGCATCTGCAGGTCAAGGACATGGGCCTGCAGAAGCGTTCGGAACACGACATCTATGCCGGCCCGTCGACGCGCTACTGTCCGGCCGGCGTCTATGAATGGGTTGAGAAGGACGGCAAGGACACCTTCGTCATCAACGCCCAGAACTGCGTGCACTGCAAGACCTGCGACATCAAGGACCCCAACCAGAACATCAACTGGGTGCCGCCGCAGGGCGGCGAGGGGCCGGTCTATCCGAATATGTGAGGCGGACTATCCCCACCGCCGACAATTTTTACGTGCTGACGCCTTCGTGATCACTTGGTGCCGGCTGCCGTTAGCCGTTCGTTAACCATAATTTCCTTAGCTTGCGACATCTTGTTGACGCACTAAGGACACATTCATGACGATCTCCCGCCGGGGCTTTCTGATCGCTCTGCCGCTTTTTGTCGCCGGCTGCTCTTCGACCGGCCTGAACAGCCAGACGAATTACGCCGCACTTCCGGATGAAAAATTCCCGTTGAAGCAGGTGCCGATCGACAAGATCAAGCCGGAGCTCCGCCGCCAGGAAATGGCCTATGAAACCACCCATGCAGCCGGCACGGTGATCGTCGATACCCCAGCGCGCCGCGCCTACTACGTCCTCGGTGACGGCAGGGCGGTGCGGTACGGCGTCGGCGTCGGTCGCGAGGGACTGGCCTTTGCCGGCAACGCCTATATCGGCCGCAAGGCGGAGTGGCCGAGCTGGACGCCCACCGAAAACATGCAGCGCCGCGAAGAGCGCTATCGCAAGCTCGCCGGCGGCATGCCGGGCGGCCCGAACAACCCGCTCGGCGCACGCGCCATGTATCTCTATCGCGGCGGCGGCGACACGCATTTCCGCATTCACGGCACCAACCAGCCGCAATCGATCGGTCTTGCCATGTCGAGCGGCTGTATCCGCATGATGAACCACGACGTGATCGACCTCTATAGCCGTGTCGAAGTCGGTGCCAGGGTCGTCGTCATCCAGGCTTGAGCGACCCAAATTACCTTCATTGAAAAAGCCGCCGCAGCGATGGCTGTCGGCGGCCTTCGACTTTGTTGGCTTCGGCCGGTGGTCAGCGGTGCCGGGCGGCGATCCCTGTGGAAAGTGCCACGCCGATGCCGGTGATCACGGCGGCGCTGATTTCCGTCAGCCCGATCGGTTCGCCAAGCAGGAAACCGCCACCCAGCGTTGCCAGCACCGGTGTCAGCGCCGTGAAGGCTGCGGCCTGAGTTCCGCCGAGGGTTCTGACGGCGGTGCCGTAGGCCAGCATGGCGACGAGGCCGGAAAGAATACCCTGGCTCAGAACCTGCAGGCCGATTTCCGGGAGAGGCGCCTGCGGCAGCGAGATGCCGAAGATGAGGGCAAGCACGCCCATGATCAGGAAGGACCAGACGGCGATCAGCGCGCTTGCCTGCACAGCCGTCAGGCCCGAGCGGCGGAAGGCGTGCGTATAGCTCGCCCAGAGAACAGCGCCGGCCGGGAGCAGCAGGAAGCTCGTCCATGGCAGCGAGGCATCTGCAAGGCTGTGCGTGAGCAGGACGAGCACGCCGGCGACGATCGCCGCAAGCCCGGCGATACGGGTGGTATCGGGTCTTTCGCCAAACAGCACGATGCCGATCAGAGCCGCTGCGAGCGGCATCGAGCCGCCGAGCAGAATGCCCGAAGAGGCAGCTGGCGTCGAATGAATTGCCAGCGTGGTCAGCAGGAAGAAGACGGCGCCCGAGCCGGACACCATGATCGCCAGCAGGTGCAGCGGCATGGACTTCGGCAGCAGACCTGTCTTCAGCCAGACCGGCGAAAGCACCAGTGCGGGAATTCCGAAGCGGATCAGCCCGATGTCGATCGAGCCGAGCGGCGTTGCGGCGCTGTGGCGGGTGACAAGAAACCATGTCGCCCAGATCAGTACGGTAACAGTGCCGCCGGCATAACCCAGGGCCTGCGATGGCGATTTGTCGTTCGTAAATGCAATTGTGGTCATCGTCCTGTCCCTTCCTTCATCCGGAGCGTTCCGGTCGAGGAAAAGATTAGTCCGAGACGGCAGGGCATGTCCTTGCTATCTCTGGCTCAAAAATCATGATACGCGCAATCTTCTGCCAAACGACGCCAACAGGAATCGCGAAAATGCCAAATCTCGATAAATTCGATATCGCCATCCTCAAGTGCCTGCAGGAGGATGCGCGTGCCACCAATGTCGAGATCGCCGAGAAGGTAAACCTTTCGCCGTCGCCCTGCCTGCGCCGCATCCGCAATCTCGAACGCTCCGGCATCATCCGCGGTTACACCGCCGATATCGACCGCAAGGAAGTCGGCCTCGGCCTGACCGTCTTCGTCGAGTTCAAGGTCGTCCATCATAGCCGCGAGAATTCCGAGGCGCAGCAGAAGGCGCTGCTCGCCATCCCCGAGATCGTCTCCTGCTTCCTGATTTCGGGCACCGCCGATTTCCTCGCCGAAGTGGTGGTGGAGGACCTCGCCGCCTACGAGCGGCTTCTGACGGAAACGCTGTTGACCCTGCCGAATGTCAGCGACATCCGCTCGAACTTCGCCATCCGCAGCATCAAGACACACGGACCGTTGAAGCTGCCCGAGGGAAAATGATTTCCCTCGGGCTTGCTGGCTCTACAGAAGCGTCCCGCTGAGGATGAGCAGTGCCACCGTGAAGTAGATGACGAGCCCGGTGACATCCACCAGCGTGGCGACGAAGGGGGCCGAGGCGCTGGCCGGATCAAGCCGGAGCTTCTGCAGCACGAAGGGCAGCATCGAGCCGCAGATCGAGCCGAAGGTGACGATCCCGATCAGGGCGGCAAACACCGTGATGGCGACCATCTGCCAATGCGGGCCGTAATCATAGAGCCCGGCCGACTGCCAGAAGACGATGCGCGTGAAGCCGACGAGGCCGAGGATCGCGCCAAGCACGATACCTGTGGGAAGTTCGCGCAATAGCACCTTCCACCAGTCGGAAAGCTTCAGCTCGCCGAGCGCCAAGGCCCGGATGATCAGCGAGGTCGCCTGCGAACCGGAATTGCCGCCCGAGCTCATGATCAGCGGGATGAACAGCGTCAGCACCACGGCCTTTTCCAGCTCGCCTTCGAAATGCTGCATGGCGCTTGCCGTCAACATCTCGCCGAGGAACAGGGCGGCGAGCCAGCCGGCGCGCTTGCGGATCATGCCGGCGAAGCCGATCTTCATATAGGGCTGGCCGAGCGCCTCCATGCCGCCGAACCTCTGGGCCGCTTCGGTGGTGTCAGAGATCATCGTATCGATCACGTCGTCGACGGTGACGATGCCAAGCATCTGCCCATGGTCGTCGGTGACCGGCAGGGCGAGCAGGTCGTGCTTGCGGATCAGCCGGGCGACATCCTCCTGCTTCATCAGCGGATCGGCCGAAACCGGCGTGCCTTTCTGCGCCACCGTGAGGATGGAAGCCTCAGGCTCGCCGGTGATGAGGCGGCGCAGCGTCACCACATGCATGAGCGCATGGCTGACCTCGTCGAGCACATAGATCGCATAGACGGTCTCGCGCGAGCGTTCGACCTGGCGCACATGGTCGAGTGTCTGGGCAACCGTCCAGTTCCCCGGCACGCTGACAAACTCCGTCGTCATGATGCCGCCGGCCGTGCGCGGCGGATAGCCCATCAGGTGCTGGATCGCGATGCGCACCGGTTCGTCGAGGCTGGCAAACAGGCGGGCGCGGGTCTCGCCGTCGAGTTCGAGCAGCACGTCGGCGACACGGTCGTTGGACATGCCGTGCAGCAGCCGTGCGGCATCCTCGGCACTGATCAGCGCCAGGATCTGCGCGGCGTTGCGAAGCTCCGGCCGGTCGAGAATATTGACGGCATAGTCGAGCGGCATGCCGGTCAGCACACGGCCGGCTTCTTGGACGGTCAGTGCGTTCAATGCATCGACGCGTTCGGCGATCGTTGCACCGCGGCTGTTGTTGATGAAGGCACGGGCAGCATGGCCTGCCCGAAGTGGGAAGCGATTGATGTTCATTGAGGCTCGCCTTTCCGTCGATCCGCCGTAGCGTCCCGAACGGGCGAGCCGACAGGAGTCGGTCAGCGCACGAGGGCCGCGTACGGCAAAGGCAATCGACTGCTACTGTCGCTTGGCATCTGAGTGATGGCTCCGTTGAAATCCGTGGAAGACAAGTGTCGTCCACGTGTGATGCTAGGTGGTCTCGAACGCGGAATAAGTCAAGCGGGGTAAATGCTTAACGCTAGAATGTCGCACCTCCGCGCATTGCGAGCGGAGATGCTTTACGCGGCCTGCGTGCGCCGGTTGCGGTGCTCCAGCCGTGCTGAGGCTGCGAAGACGAAGAGGCCTAGGAAGGAAAGTGCTGCGCCGACATAACCGGTTGCGGCGAAACCGTAACCCCAGGCGATGACGAGGCCGCCGAGCCAGGCGCCGATCGCATTGGCGATGTTAAAGGCGGAATGGTTGGAGGCGGCAGCAAGCGTCTGCGCATCGGCGGCGACATCCATCAGCCGGGTCTGCAGCGCCGGGCCAGCGGCAAAACCGCAGCCGACGAGGAAGACCGAGAGGCCGAGCATGTAGGGGTTGGCGGCGGTCAGCGAGAAGGTGGTCAGCACGACGATATTATAGACGAGCGAGCCGCCGATCGTGCCGAGCAGCGATTTGTCGGCAAGCCACGAGCCGATGAAATTGCCGGCATTCATGCCGACGCCGAAGAGCACCAGCATGATCGGAACGGCCGTTTCCGGCAGCATTGCCACTTGGGTCGTCGTCGAAGCAATATAGCTGAACATCGCGAACATGCCGCCGTAACCGACGGCGGCGATGCCGAGCGTCAACCACACCTGCGGCCGGCGGAAGGCGCCGAGTTCGCGTAGGAAGCTTGCCTCTTCGGAAACCCTGTCCTGGGGAACGTAGAACCAGATCAGCACCACCGTCAGCAGGCCGAGCACGCCGACGGAGAAAAATGCGATCTGCCAGTCGAGCGACTGGCCGAAGAACGTCGTCAAGGGCGTGCCGAGAAGTGTCGCGACGGTGAGGCCGAGCATGACGCGGCCGACAGCCCGCGCGCGGCGATGCACCGGCACCATCGAGGCGGCGACCAGCGCCGCCACGCCGAAATAGGCGCCATGCGGCAGGCCGCTGACGAAGCGCAGCAGCGTGAAGGTTTCGAAGGTCGGCGCCATGGCGCTGAAGATATTGCCGGCGGCAAAGATCAGCATCAGTGTCAGGAGCAGCGTTCGGCGCGCCATTTTCGCGGCGAGCACGGCGATAACGGGCGCGCCGATGACGACGCCGAGCGCATAGGCGCTGATGACGTACCCGGCCTGCGGCGTCGTCACCGCGAAGGTCTCGGCGACATTCGGCAGCAGGCCCATGATCGCGAATTCGCCGGTGCCGATGCCGAAGCCGCCGCAGGCGAGCGCCAGCTGAACCAGGGCGACGGTCGTTGCCGCCGGCAGCTCGTCATCCGGCTGGCTTCCGACGGAATCATTGATGGCGATCTCACTCACGAGCGCTCCTCGGGACGGTTTTCTGCTTGGCAATGGCCTCCGGCGCAAGCGCGGCCGCGAGGCGATCGTGGTATATGGCGGGAAGTGGAGACGATCTCTCCGATATCTGATCTATCCGTGATGGGCGGGCAGGCGTCGAGTGCATTTTTCGCAGTGCAGCGTCCTGCTATGTGCATATGTCCGTTGCAATATTTGCATTTCTGTCATTCCCTCGGAAAGACGGATGCGCTTGAAATCGCGAATGCCGCAACCATCTCAAGGCAAAGGCAGGACCATTTCCGCGCCAGGGACGGGAGCCCTTATGAAGCTTGTAGGCTTTTTCAATCGCGACGGCGGCACCTTCAGGACCACCGACATGCCGGCCTACGAAAAGAGGGCGGAGGAGGCGTTCCGCGAAGCGGGGCACGATTTCGACGCCATCGTCTTCTCCGGAAAGGAGATTATTCCCGCCATGGAGCGGGCGGCCAAGCGTGACGATATCGACGGCATTGTCGCCGGCGGTGGCGACGGCACGATTTCGGCCGCGGCATCGATCGCCTGGAAAAACGGTATTGCGCTCGGCGTCGTGCCCGCTGGCACCATGAACCTTTTTGCCCGCTCGCTGCGTGTGCCGCTCGATATCTGGCAGGCGCTCGATGTGCTTGCCACCGGCGAGATTGACAATGTCGATATTGCCAGCGCCAACGGCCGCCCCTTTATCCACCAGTTTTCCGCCGGCCTGCACGCCCGTATGGTGCGCTACCGCAACGCCTACAGCTATCGCTCCAGGCTGGGTAAGATCCGTGCGAGCACGAAGGCAGCCTTGGGCGTCGTGTTCAATCCGCCGGAATTCGAAGTCGAGTTCGAGGCGGCCGGCATGCGGGAGCGCCGCTGGGTGTCGGCGATCTCGGTCTCCAACAATCCTTTCGGCGAAAACGCGCTTCTCTATGCCGATAATCTTAGAAGCGGCGAACTCGGCTTCTATACGGCAAACCCCCTGAGGCCCCTCGGTGTCGCCCGCCTCGCTATGGACATGCTGCGCGGCAAGGTCCGCGAAAACGCCGACGTTATGGTGATGCACCCGGCTGAAGTGCACCTGCATTTCCCGAAACTGCGCTCCAAGGCCAATTGCGTGATGGACGGCGAGCTGCTCCCGCTTGAACGCAATGTCTCGATCCGGTTGCATCCGGGCGAGTTGAAGGTTCTCGTCAAGCAGGGTTTGGCGGCGCAGGTGGATGCGGCCGAACGGCGCGAGCCCGCCGCGTAAGTCGGCCGCGGCGTGAGCTTCAGAGCCGCGGCAGATAGGTGCGATAATCGAAATCCGAGACGGTGCGCAGATGCGCAAGCGCCTCCTTCCGTTTGGTGTCGCCATAGAGCGCCTGATAGCCTGCGCCGAAGATATCGGCGATGAAGGGCGAGGTGCGGAAGGTCTCGACCGCGCTGAGGAAATCATGGGTCAGCCGCGTCGCATTGGCAGGCGTGTGGCCGGGTGTCGTCTCCTCGCCGGGGTCGAGTTCGCTGTCGAGGCCAAGCAGCATGCCGCCGAGGATCGCCGCCAGCAGCAGATAGGGATTGGCATCGGCGCCAGCGACGCGGTGCTCGATGCGGGCGGCCGGCCCGTCCTTGTCGGGTATGCGGATCGCCGTGCCGCGATGGCCGCTGCCCCAGGTGAGATCGACCGGTGCAAACGAGCCCGGCTGGAAGCGGCGATAGGAATTGGCGAACGGGGCGAAGATCAACTGCGCCGCGCGCATCGTGTCGAGCAGGCCTGCCGTCACCGATTTCAGCCGCGTCGGTTCGCCGCCCTTGGCATCGAGGATGTTGCGGCCTTGGCTGTCGATGACGCTCGCATGTACATGCAGGCCGGAGCCGGCATGGTCGGAATAGGGCTTGGCCATGCAGGTCGATTTCAGCCCGTGGCGGCGCGCTGCCTGCTCGGCGATACGCTTGAGATAGAGGCAATCGTCGGCGGCAGCCAGCGCGTCGGGGCGATGCAGCAGGTTGACCTCGAACTGGCCCGGGCCGAATTCCGCCGTGGTCGCATCCGCCGGCAGTCCCTGCGCCTTCGCATAGGCTCTTAGCGTCTGCAGATAGCCGTCGAGCGCATCGACGGCGCTCATGTCGTAGAGCTGGAAACCGTTCGGCTCGTCGCGATAGGTAAGGCTTTCAGGCGGGGAAGGGCGCCCGGTCTGGCGCCAGTCCCCCGACATCACGTAGAATTCCAGCTCGGTGGCAACGACAGGCGTCAGCCCGCGCACGCGGTAGCGCTCGACCACCGAAGCCAGGATGGCGCGCGGGTCCATGAAGCTCGGGCTGCCGTCGAATTCGTGCATGGTGGCGAGCACCTGCATCGAACCCTCCGGCGCCCAGGGCATCGGCACGAGGCTGCGCCGGTCGGCAACGACCATGCCGTCGGGGTCGCCAATCGTCAGCGACTGGCCGGTAATGTCGTCATTGTCGTCACCCCAGATGTCGAGCGATTGCGTCGAGGTCGGCAGGCGGATCTCGCCGGCCCAGACCTTGCCTTCGGCGCCGGATGGAAGCTGCTTGCCGCGCAGATCGCCGTTCATGCCAACGATCAGGATTTCGAAACGCGGATCGCCGCCCTCGGCCTTGCCGTCCATCCTGTCGCTCGCCATGACCTTGAAAATCCTCCTGGACAAGGCCAAGCTCCTATCCCATCGATAGCAGCCTTTCAATCCGCGAGGGTCTTCACCTAATGCCCGATACTTACCCACGCTCGAACCTTGCGGCGATCGACGCCGCGCACCACCTGCATCCTTTCGCCGACATGAAGAAGCTGAACGCCGAAGGCACGCGCATCATCCAGCGCGGCGAGGGCGTCCACATCTTCGACAATCGCGGCAGGAAATATCTCGACGGTTTCGCCGGCCTCTGGTGCGTCAATATCGGCTATGGCCGCCGGGAGATCACTGACGCCGTCGCAAGGCAGATGAACGAGCTGCCCTATTACAACACCTTCTTCGGCACGAGTTCGGCGCCGGCGACGCTGCTAGCGCAGAGGGTCACCTCTCATGCCGGAGAACGTTTCAATCATATCTTCTTCACCGGATCCGGCTCGGAGGCGAACGACACCTGGTTCCGCATGGCCCGCGTCTACTGGAGCGCCGTCGGCAAGCCGTTGAAGAAGATCGTGATCGCCAGGAAGAACGGCTATCACGGTTCCACCGTCGCCGGCGCCAGCCTCGGCGGCATGAAATATATGCACGAGCAGGGCGACCTGCCGATCCCAGGCATCGTCCATATCGGCCAGCCATACTGGTACGGCGAGGGCGGCGATCTCTCGCCTGCTGAATTCGGCCTCAAGGTTGCCCGCGAGCTCGAGGCGAAGATCGACGAGCTGGGTGAGGAGAATGTTGCGGCCTTCGTCGCCGAGCCGGTGCAGGGCGCTGCCGGCGTCATCATCCCGCCGGAGACCTACTGGCCGGAGATCGACCGCATCTGCAAGGTGCGCAATATCCTGCTGGTGACGGACGAGGTGATCTGCGGTTTCGGCCGTCTCGGCGCCTGGTTCGGCCACCAGCATTTCGGCGTCGAGCCCGATCTCGCGCCGATCGCCAAAGGGCTGTCCTCCGGCTACCTGCCGATCGGCGGCGTCCTCGTCAGCGACCGCATCGCCGATGTGCTGATCAACGAGGTCGGCGAGTTCAATCACGGCTTCACCTATTCAGGCCACCCGGTCTGCGCCGCCGCCGCCCTCGAAAACCTGCGCATCATCGAGGAGGAGAAACTGGTCGAGCGCGTGCGCGACGATATCGGCCCCTATTTCGGCAAGGCCTGGGCGGCGCTCGCCGACCATGATCTGGTCGGCGAGGCCGAGAGTATCGGCCTGATGGGCGGCCTGCAGCTTGCCGCCGACAAGAGCACGCGCACCCGTTTCGACAAGCCCGATCAGATCGGGGCCCTGGTGCGCAACCACGCGCTCGCCAACAGCCTCGTGCTGCGGGCCACCGGCGACCGCATGCTGGCCTCGCCACCGCTCGTCATCAGCCATGCGGAGGTGGACGAGATGGCAAGGATTACCAGGCTGGCGCTGGATTTGGCCTGGAAGGAGCTGAAATCGTGACTGCGGTCAGTTCGGCTGGTTGATCCAGGCATAGCCGAAACGGTAGCTGTCATCGCCGCGCCTGTAGAAATAGGGCACGTCGATCACCGAAGCCCCAGGCGCGGAGGCGCCGAGATTGGCTTGGAGCCATTGAGCCATGGCCGGCGGGAGTGCTTCGCTGCCGCCCTTCGGCGGTATCAGCCAGACGAGAAGAAGCGGTCGTCGGCCGGTCAGATCCGGATGGAAGCCGGGATAATCGACGGACAAGACCGGCACGCCGGGAATATCCTGCCTGAGATTGCCGGCAAGCAGGCTGTCGCCGGCAAGGATCGCCATCGGCTCGGCCTGTTTGCGCAAGCTTTCCAGCATCGTGGCATAGGGCCTGTTCAATCGTTCGTAATGACCGGTGAAGCGTGCCGCCGCGACACTGCCGTAAAGGGCGGCCGGCACGCCGATCATGATGATGGCGACGGCGACCATGAAACGCTGGAAGGCCCGGCCTGTCGTGACGCTGGCGGCCTCGATCTTCAGGCAGAAATAGAGCGGCAGGATGAAGAGCATCGGCACCAGCCAGCGGTCCTTGATGCCGGCCGCACCGCCGAAGACGATCAGAAACAAAATGCCGATGAGGAAGACGAGCATCATCCGCCCGATGAGCCGCGTCCATTCCGAGCCGGCGGTGAGCGCCTGACGAAGAGCCTTGCCGAAGACGATGGCGAAGACGGCCACCGTCAATCCGGCAAAGCTGATGATGGCGAGAACAAGCGAGCTGACCCCCATGGTGACCTGCATGAGATAGCTCGCATCGCCGCTCGCGGTCATCTTCTCCAGCGTGCGGGCGGTGGCGAAATCGAGATTGTCCTTCAGCCAGAAGAGATGCGGCAGGACGATGATAAGCGCCACGACAGCCGTCAGTACCAGCCGATTATCGAAGATCCGCGGCCGCAGGCGCGCATCCGCCAGCGCGGCAATCAGCGCTGCCGCCGGCAGGATGGCGAAATTGTATTTGGCCAGCAGGCCGAAGCCGATGCCGATGCCGGCGATCAGATAGGAGGCAAGGCTTGGCTGCTTCAGGCTGCGGATGAAGCCGTAGAAGAAGATGCTGGCCGAGAAGAACACCGCGACCGTATGCGTGAGGTCGCGCTGCATCTCGAAAGCCATCTGCGGGATGGTCAGCAGCCCCAGTGTTGATATCGCCACCAGCGCCTTGTCGCGCAGGAGAAGGCGCGCGGTCAGGCCGTAGAGCAGGTAGGACATAAACAGCAGAAGGTTTTTCACCACCGAAAGTGCGGCAAGCGAGACGCCTGTAAGTTGGAAGACGGTGTATTGCAGCCAGTTGTAGAAGGGCGGCTGCGGGCCGTAGCCGGCCGCAAGCCATTGCGAGCGGAAGGCCTGTTCGGCCTCGTCAAGATCGAGCGAATGCGAGGTCGCCAGCCGCACGCCGATCTGAAGCACGAAATAGGCGGCCAGCAGGAGGAAAATCCAGCGGATGTCGCGGCTGTCGGTCTCGGTCATCTATCTGATCCCCGGCTGAACCCAGGCATAGCCCAGCGCGAAATTGTCGCCCTGGCGGCCGAAATAATAGGGAAGCGACAGCGAGCCTATCTCCTGCGGTGCGATGCCCGCCGTTGCCAATGCCGATGAAAATCGTTCCGGCATGACCGCATCGGCGGCCGTCGCCGTCTTCTTGCCGCGCCAGACGACGAGCACCGGTCCCTTCGCCTCGGCATAGGCGGGAATGCCCGGTGCCGGAAAATCCGGGATGACCACCGGCACATCGGGAAATTGCAGCCGCATGTTTCCGCCGATATAGGTGTCGGAGGCGATCACCAGCGCCGGTTCCGCCTGCCGCGTCATTTCGCGGGAAAGGCCCGCCATCGGCACGTTCGGCCTGCTGTAGACGCCGATCACCCCGGCGCCGACGACACGCAGGCCGAGTGCGATCAGCACGCAGGCCATCAGCACCGGCAGCACCGGCCGGAGGCGCCGCAGCCCGGCGGAAAGGGCGATGCGGGCCGCCTGCATCTTCGCCAGGAAATAAATCGGCAGCACCAGCAGGAACGGGTCGAGCCAGCGCTCCCGCACAGTGGTGGAACCGGTGAAGAGCACGATGAGAACGATGCCGGCAAGGCTTGCGAGCATCATCCGCTCCATCATCCCGGTCCAGCGATTGCCGGCCGAAAGAGCACGGACAAAATCCCGGCGGAAGGTGGCGGCAAAGATGGCGACCGGCAGGGCCGCAAAGGCGATGATGGCGACGACAAAGGCGATGAGGCCTTTGCCGGCTCGCGCGATGCCGGGCGGTTCGTTGCCGGCCGCCATCTTCACCAAAGTATCGGAGGAGGCGAATGCGAGATTGTCCCGCAGCCAGATCGCGTGCGGCAGTATGATCAAGAGCGCGGTGGCGATCGCCGCCAGCATGCGCCAGTCGAACGCCCTGCGCCGCCATTCGGCATCCGGCAGGATAGCGATCAAGGCGGCGGCTGGCATCAGCGCGAAATTATATTTCGAGATCAGCCCGATGCCTGTGGCAAGCCCGAGCAGTAGATAGCTGCCGATATCGGGCCGGTCGAGGGTGCGGAAGAAACCGTAGAGAAATAATGCGCTGGCAAAGAGCAGCGCCGTTGTGTGGGTCAGATCCTGCTGCGCCATAAAGGAGACCTGGGGCAGGGTGATCAGCGCCAGCATGGCGATGGCGGCAAGCGCCTGGTCCTTCAAGGCTTCGCGCCCGGCAAGGCCGTAAAAAAGGTAGCACAGGAACAGCAGGATGTTCTTGGGCACGATCAGTGCGCCGATCGACATGCCCGTCACCGAAACGACGGCATATTGCATCCAGTTGTAGAAGGGCGGCTGCGGGCCGTAGCCCGCCAGCAGATATTGCGAGAAGAAAGATTGCTCTGCCTCGTCGAGCTCCAGCGAATGCGGAAGCGCGATGCGCAGCACGATGTTGAGCACGAAATAAGCCGCAAGCAGCAGGCCCGCGGTTTTGATCGTCCTCGTCGCGCGCTCCAGCATCGTGCTGCCGGCTTAAGCTTGGCTTCGATCGTCGAAGATCTGCCGCACGATATAATTCGGAGAGGCGTCGTCGCGGTAATAGGTGCGCGCGATCATCTCCGCCAGGATGCCGGTGGTGATCATCTGCACCGACGATAGCAGCAGCACGACGCCGACCATCAGCATCGGGCGCGTGCCGATGTCATTGCCCATGATGAACTTGTCGAAGCCGAGATAGAGGAGGATCAGCATGGCGACCGCGCCGAGGCCGAGACCCAGCGAGCCGAAGAAATGCCCGGGCCGCGCCTTGTAGCGCATGAAGAACATCACCGACAGCAGGTCGAGGATGACGCGGAAGGTGCGCGAAATGCCGTATTTCGAAACACCGTGTTCGCGGGCGTGGTGGGTGACGGCCATCTCGCCGATACGCGAGCTCGGGACGACGCCGGCCACCCAGGCCGGGATGAAGCGGTGCATTTCGCCCATCAGCTTCACCTGCTTGATGATCGAGGCACGGTAGATCTTCAGGCTGCAGCCGTAATCGTGCAGCTTGACGCCGGTGATGCGGCCGATCAGGTAGTTGGCGCACCAGGAGGGAATCTTGCGCAAGAACAGGCCGTCCTTGCGGTTCTTGCGCCATCCCACAAGGAGGTCGAGTTCACGCCGTTCCAATTCGGCGACCATCGAAGGAATGTCCTTCGGATCGTTCTGCAGGTCGCCGTCCATCGTTGCGATCAGGCGGCCCTGGGCGGTGTCGATACCGGCCTGCATGGCGGCAGTCTGGCCGAAGTTGCGCTGCAGCTCGACGATCCTGAGCGTCAGCCCATCGCGTCCGACGAATTTGCGGGCGTTGACGAGCGTCGCATCCGTGCTGCCATCGTCGATGAGGATCAGCTCCCAGCGATGGGGATAGCCGGCCATCGCAGCCACGACACGCTCGACGAGCGGACCGACGCTTTCCTCTTCGTTGAAAATGGGCACGACCAGCGACAGCTCGAGCGATTGTACCGGATCATTCGTACCGCGCATGGGCTCAACGGTTGTCTGCAACTTTCATCTCCAAAAGGCCGGACGGCCAGGCAATCCTTACTGCCGCCGCCGCGCTTGCGGAAGGCTAGTACATGAAGTGTCCACCGGTTGCCAGCGGGCAATGCCGGTTTCCCCGCAATCGGCTGACCTGTGGGAACGCTATTTCGCGCCCCCCTCTACCCAGGAATAACCGATGGAGAAACTGCGTTTGCCGTCACCGAAGAGATAGGGCAGCGTCAGCGTGTTCAACTCCTGCAGATGAATGCCCGATCTCACCAGATCGTTGGCAAAACCGGGGGAGATTGTCGGGTCCTCGGCGGTCTCGCCGCGCCAGATAACCAGCACCGGCCCCTTCGCGGTCGCATATTCGGGAACCCCGGAGCCTGGGAAGAACGGTATCACCACCGGAACATCGGGTAGTTGAAGCCTCATATTGCCGGCGACGAACTTTGTCCCAGCCACGATGAGAACCGGCTTGCGGGTCGCGGTCAGTTCGGCGACGTAGCCGGCAAAGGGGACGTTCGTTCTCGTATAGGTGCCGATGTATTGAATGCCGATGATCCGGAAGAGAAGGATCGACAGGATGATGACCATGAACACCGGCACGACGGGTCGGAAGCGCGCAAGGCCGGCGGAAAGATCGAGATCTGCGGTTTTCAGTTTCAGGAACAGATAGATCGGCAGGACGAGCAGACAGGGGTCAAGCCAGCGCTCGTGGATATCGCTTGCGCCGGCGACGAGGATCACGCCGACGAAAGCGAGCAGGCTGACGAGCATCATCCGCTCGACCACCCGGATCATCGGGCTGGACGAGGAGAGCGCGCGAAAGAAATCCCGCCGGAAGGCGGCGGCAAGAAGAACGATCGGCAATGCGACGAAGCCGAGGACGGCGATGATGAGAGATAACAGGCCTTGCCCGATGCGGGGGATGCCGGCAGGCGCCACATGTTCGGCGGTCATCCGCTCCAGCGTCGGCGCAGAGGCGCTGAGGAGATTGTCGGGCAGCCAGAGCGCATGCGGCAGCACGATCAGAATGGCGACGACGATCGCCGGCAGCAAACGCCAGTCGATGAGACGGCTGCGCCACTCCCGATCCGGCAGCACGGCGATGAAGGCTGCGGCCGGCAGGATGGCGAAATTATATTTCGAGATCAGCCCGATGCCGGTGGCGATGCCGATGACGAGGAAGCTTGTCATCGTCGGCTGGCGCAGCGTGCGGAAAAAACCGAAGAGGAAGAGCGAGGTCGCAAACAAGAGCGCGACGGTATGGGTCAACTCGCGCTGCGCCATCAGACCCACCTGCGGCAGCGTAATCAGGCTCAGCATGGCGACGGCTGCGAGCGAACGGTTCTTCAGCACCTCGCGGGCGGCAAGTCCGTAGAACACATAGCAACCGAAGAGAATGATGTTCTTGGGAACCGAGAGCCCCCACATCGATATGCCGGTCACCGAAACGATGGCATATTGTATCCAGTTGTAGAAGGGCGGCTGCGGGCCGTAGCCGGCAAGCAGGTATTGTGAGTAGAAGGATTGCTCAGCCTCGTCGAGATCGAGCGTATGCGGCAAGGCAATGCGAAGCGCGATATTGAGCAGGAAATAGGCTGCCAGAAAAAGGCTCGCGCTCGGAATGCTTCTGGTAATCCGCTCCAACATCGATCTCCACGTCAAGCCGGCAAGGCGAGTGATTTACCGGTCAGCGCTCGGATCGTCGGCAGGGAAGCGGCTTCGCCGCCATCGCCCCATCAACTCCGCCGTTGTGCGCAACCGTCATTTCTCCTAAAAGGCCTGGCGAACGGGGCCGATGCCGACGCCAAGCGAGGAATGCCTACTACATGAAGAGTTCGATCGTTGAAAGCCGGCAATCCTGGTTTATGCGCAATCGCATGACGGTGCTGACGGTCGTCATTGTCGCAGCCTATGCCCTCTTCATCCAATGGTTCTGGGGTTGGCCTGTCATTATCCGGCAGTGGGCCGACGTCGGTGCCGGCCCGGTGATCGGCGCACTGGTGCTGTTGACGAGCACCTATTTCCTGCGCACCTGGCGCATCTATGATTACTTTCCGAAGGAGACGGCCGGCCGGTTCGCGGTCCTCTTCCGCGTCACTCAGATCCACAACCTGTTGAATATCATGCTGCCCTTCCGCACCGGCGAGACCAGTTTTCCGCTGCTGATGCGCTCGGAGTTCGGCATTCCGCTGACGCGTGCGACCTCGGCACTCCTGGTCATGCGGCTGCTCGACCTGCACGCGCTTGTCGCCGCCGCCGGCATCGGTTTTGCCGTTGCCTCCGCCGATCCGATCGTTGCCTGGTCGCTCTGGACCGGCTTTCTGCTGCTGCCGGTCGCAGCCTTTGCCGCCCGCAAGCCGCTGCTGCGCCTCGCCGCCAGGCTGCTGCCGGAAAAGGCGCAGAAATTCGTCGCCGAGATCGAAAACGGTTTGCCGCTCGATGCCGTCGCCTTTGCCCGCGCCTGGGCGATGACCATCGTCAACTGGCTGGTGAAGGTCATGGTGCTGGCCTGGGCTCTCGGCCTGATGGGCGTGCTGCCGATGGCGGCAAGCTTCGGCGGTGCGCTCGGCGGCGAGCTTTCCTCCGTGCTGCCGGTCCATGCGCCGGGCGGCGTCGGCACCTATCCGGCCGGCATCACCGCCGGCGCCATTGCTCTCGGGGCTTCGAGCGAGCGGCTGGCCCTGGCCGCGTTGGCCCAAGCGAGCGTCAACGCCCACCTGCTGATCATCGTCTCGGCGCTCACCGGCACGGCGATCTCACTGCCGCTCGGGCGTCGCGGCAAGCTCTGAAATCCGTTTTCTGAGAAATGCCTGCTCCGGCTCCTGCCGGCAGAGCGACAGCGCTTTCTCATAGGCTGCGATCGCCTCCTGCCGCCGGCCGAGGCGGCGCAGGAAATCGGCGCGCGCCGAATGGGCGAGATGATAGGTCTGCAGCTCCCGGCGTTCCAGAATGGCATCGATCAGTTCCAGCCCCTTCGCCGGCCCCTCCGCCATCGCGATCGCCACGGCCCGGTTGAGTTCGACGATCGGGGAGGGCTGGGCCGCCAGAAGCAGATCGTAATAGAAAGCAATCCGCCGCCAGTCGGTCTCGTCCGCAACGGGGGCCCTCGCGTGCTCGGCGGCGATCGCCGCCTGCAGTGTATACGTGCCGATCTCTCCCGCTCTCATGGCTTCGGCAAGCAGCGCCAGGCCTTCCGCAATCTTCGCATGATCCCAGAGCGAGCGGTTCTGATCGGCAAGCAGCACCAGCGCCCCCCGCCCGCTGTTGCGGGCGGCGCGGCGGGACTCCTGCAGTAGCATCAGCGCCAGCAGGCCGGAGACGTCGGGATGCGGCAGCAGCGCCAGAAGCAGCCGCGCCAGACGTATAGCCTCTGCGGTCAGATCGGCACGGACCACGTCTTCGCCCGAAGAAGCGGAATAGCCCTCGTTGAAGACGAGGTAGATCACGTGCAGCACCTGGTCGAGCCGCTGCGGCAGCGCCTCGTGGCCCGGCACCTCGTAGGGGATCTTCTCCGCCCGGATCCTGCCTTTGGCGCGGACGATCCGCTGGGCGACCGTTGGCGCCGGAACGAGGAAGGCATGGGCAATTTCTTCGGTGGTCAGTCCGCAGACTTCCCGAAGCGCCATTGCCATCTGAGCATCGGCCGGAATGGCGGGATGGCAGCAGGTGAAGATCAGCCGCAGCATATCGTCTTCGATCGGTTCCATGTCGCCGATGTAAGTTGCTTCAGGCGTATAGAGGCTGTCCTCGATGTGATGCTGGGAAGCATCGAAACGCGCCCGCCGCCGGATCGTGTCGATTGCCTTGAAGCGGCCCGCCGAGACCAGCCAGGCGAAAGGGTTGCCGGGAATGCCGTCCGCCGGCCATGTCCGCGCCGCCGCCGCAAAGGCGTCGTGGAGCGCTTCCTCGGCCCGGTCGAAATCGCCGAGCAGGCGGATCAGCGTCGCCAGCACCCGCCGAGACTGTGTACGGTAGATCTCCTCGATCACGTTTTCCAATCTGGCACCTCAGTCCGGCAGCGTCAGCATCCGCACGGGTCGCAGCTCGACCGCGCCGAAGCGCGCCGAGGGGATCCGCCCGGCAATTTCTTTTGCCGCCGCCATGTCGGGCGCCTCGATGACGTAGAAGCCAGCCAGATGCTCTTTCGTCTCGACATAGGGGCCATCGGTTGAAGACAGCGCATTGTTTCGGACACGCAGCACGGTCGCCTTGTCGGGCATTTCGAGCGCATCGGCATGGATCATGATGCCGTCGCGACGCAGTTCCTCGTCGAAGGCGAAATGCGCTTTGATGAGTTCATCGGTTTCATCAGGTGTCAGCGTGCCGTCGGTATCGGCGCAATTGTAGATCAGGCAGATGTAGCGCATGCCTATCTCCCATCCTGAATGGAATAGGCCGGGCGCACTTCGATCGAGCAATATTTGAGGATGGGAAAACTGGACGCGATGGTCTTCGCCTCCTCGATATTCCCGGCTTCGATCAACACAAAACCGCCGAGATGCTCTTTGATTTCGGCAAACGGGCCATCGGTCGCGGAGACTTCGCCATTGCGCAGGCGGACCGTGATCGCCGTCGACGGCTCATGCAAGGCAAACGCCGCCTGCAGATGACCGCTCTCGCGCCAGCGATTGTCGCTGGCGATGCACTCCTGTGTGAGCGCATCCCATTCGCTCTGAGGGACCAGTTTGCTTTTTTCCGTGTCGAACCAGATCTGGCATAGAAACTTCATTGATACCTCCTCATTGAGCTGCGAATTCGTGGATGGGCCGCACCTCGATCGCGCCGAGCCTGGCAAGCGGGATGCCGGCGGCAATGCGGATCGCATCGTTGAGGTCCTTAGCATCGATGAGGATGAAGCCGCCGAGCGCCTCCTTGGTCTCGACGAAGGGACCGTCCGTTACCGACATTTCGCCGCTGCGCATCCGGACCGTCACTGCCGATTTTGGCGGCTGCAGCGCCTGGGCGACGATCATGTTCCCGCTTCCGGCGAGGTCCTTGTCGTAGCTCAGCGAATTCGCGTCGAGCTCGGCCTTCTCTTCTTTCGTCATGGCGTCGAGTATCGCGCCGTCGAACCATACCTGACAGAGATATTTCATCGCAGAAAGCCTCCTTTGCCGTGTTCCATACGCCTGGACGAACGACCTCCGTGCATTTCGACAGCGCCGGAAAGAATTCTTGTGCCGGTCAGCTGTCGAAATCGCAAGGCAGCACTCGACAACGCTTCATCGAAACCTGTCGAGGAGGACGGCAATGAGCATTCTTGAAATCGCGCTGGCAAGCCAGATCTGGGCACGCCGCCATGAAAAGCGTCAGTCGGAGTTCGACGAAAGCGACGGGCTGAAGATTCTCCAGCGCACCGCTTTCGCCTTCGTCGCCTTCACCCTGCTGATAGCAGGGCTGAATGCCGCCGCCGGCAGACCGCAGATGCTTGCGGATCACCCAGCACCTGTTGTGGCGGGACGGTGAGGAAACGGCCTATTGGAAGGCGGTTTCGAAGAAGCTGCGCAGTTTGCGCGAATGGAGGGCTTCCGTCGGCATGGCGGCAAGCTTCTGCACGGCGCGGATGCCGATCTGCAGATGCTGGTTGACCTGCGTGCGGTAGAAGGCCGTCGCCATGCCCGGCAGCTTCAATTCGCCGTGCAGCGGCTTGTCGGAGACACAGAGCAGCGTGCCGTAGGGCACGCGGAAGCGGAAGCCGTTGGCGGCGATCGTCGCCGATTCCATGTCGAGCGCGATCGCGCGCGCCTGCGAGAGCCGCTTCACCGGCCCGCGCTGGTCGCGCAGTTCCCAGTTGCGGTTGTCGATCGTCCCCACGGTGCCGGTGCGCATGATGCGCTTCAGCTCGAAGCCCTCGTAACCGGTGATTTCGGCAACGGCTGCCTCCAGCGCCACCTGTACTTCGGCGAGCGCCGGGATCGGCACCCAGACCGGCAGGTCGTCGTCGAGAACATGGTCCTCGCGCATATAGGCATGGGCAAGCACATAGTCGCCCAGCCGCTGGCTGTTGCGCAGGCCGGCGCAATGGCCGAGCATCAGCCAGGCGTGCGGGCGCAGCACCGCGACGTGGTCGGTGATCGTCTTGGCGTTGGAGGGGCCGACGCCGATATTGATCATGGTGATCCCGGCATGGCCCTTCTTCTTCAAATGGTAGGCCGGCATCTGTGGCAGGCGGGTAAGTGCGGCATCCGTTTCCGGCGCCATCGAGCCGGGCAGGGTGACGATGTTGCCGGGCTCGACGAAAGCGGTGTAACCGTCGCCGCCCTCTGCCATCAGCTTGCGCGCCCAGCTGCAGAATTCGTCGATATAGAACTGGTAGTTCGTAAACAGCACGAAATTCTGGAAATGCTCGGCATGCGTCGCAGTATAATGCGACAGACGGGCAAGCGAATAGTCGATGCGTTGCGCGGTGAACGGCGCAAGCGGCGAGGGCTCTCCCGGCGGCGGGATATATTCGCCATTGGCGATCTCGTCGTCGGTGGTGTTGAGATCGGGCGTGTCGAAAATATCGCGCATCGGAATGTCGATAAAGGCGTTGGTCGATGCCTCGACATGCGCACCCTCGCCGAAGGCGAAGTGCAAGGGGATCGGCGTCGCTGATTCCGAGACGATGACCGGAACATTGTGGCTCTTCACCAGGAGCGCCAGCTGCTCCTTCAAATAATGCTTGAAGAGCTTCGGTCGGGTGACCGTCGTTGTATAGATGCCCGGTGCCGTGACGTGGCCGTAGGAAAGGCGCGAATCGACGTGGCCGAAGCTTGTCGTCTCGATGCTGACCTGGGGATAGAAAGCACGGTAGCGCGAGGAGATCGGAGCGCCTTGCGCAAGCTCGGAGAAGCTCTTGATCAGGAACGCCGTATTGCGCTCGTAAAGCGCCGTCAGCGCTTCCACCGCCTTGGCGGGATCATCAAAGCTCTGAGGCTGGAAAGGAGGTGGCGAAGATATGTCGAGAGGCGACAAAGGGGAGATTCGTTTGTTCATGACGCATTATAGAGAGTTGTTTTTGACAAGCAAACGACGCGCGCCGGCGGAATCCGATTATTTTATCCTCCTTGGTGTCGGTTAGCGTCACTGCACCGATGGCGCGCAGAAAGTGCCGTTTCGCTCCAGGCAGGTATAGCTCGCCCCAAAATGCGACTGTGCGCCACCGCCGCCATTATGCACCACCACCGCCGAAAACGTGATCGCGAAGATCGCCGCAAACAGTGTGATAATGCTGAACCGTCTTGCCAGAATATACATGTCCATCGCCGTTGCCCCCGATACGCAACTCTATCGTGATAAGAGTTTTGCCATGGGGCGGCTGAACGAGTGCTGAGACGCCGGTTCATCCACCGTTCACCTTGCGGGGCACGCTCGGGGCTGGATTGGGGGAGAATTTACGAGGGTTTGCCAAGCCACGCTCAACGTGTTCGGCATTGCCGGATCGCCCGGGCGAGGGGTGGGAAAGGCCGCGGGGATGCCGGTGCATCGGCATCCCCGCGTCCGATGATCGTCGTCCAGCTGCCTTATGCGCTCAGAGCCGCGTCCAGGTCTGTGACTTGCAGAGCACTTTCATCACGCAGCCCTGCATCCTCAGCGAATTGCCGGAAATCTTGCCCGAGCCGCTATAGGTCTTGTCGGCGGCCGGGTCGGTGATCTCTCCGGCATAGCTGCCGCCGGTTCCCGCAAGCGTGCCGATCTTCCGGCCGGCATATTTACCGGTCTTCAACGTCACGCAATAACTGCCACCACAGGAGACGATCATTGCCGTATCGCCGGCCGCTGTCTTCCAGTTGCCGATGATCGGCTCTTCAGCATGGGCGACGCCCGCGATTATCGCTATGGCGCTGGCGAGAACGAAGCTGCGGATCATCTTTTCCTCCATGATGTCCCTGATCGGGCGCGAAAATAACTGACGCGAACGTAAAGGTAAATATGCGTGGTCATTTTCCGTGCCAATGCCTGTCGACCGGAAGTGTGCAGCGGTTCCGGGATAACGACATGCATAAAAACAACAAGCTAAAGCGCGTTGCATGAATCAAATTCGATGCGACGAGCTTTAGAGGCGGAAAAACTGCTGAGAAAAAGTCCGCTGCGGCGGCCTTTTAAAATATCGGCTGATGATTTCATGATGAACGATCCCTTTATTTTCAGATCTGAATCTTTCGTAAAATTCGAGCGAAAGTCCTTAAGCTGCAAGGCATCTGATGTTTAACAAAAACCCAAATTTACCAAGCATTTGCACTTTGTTTGTCTAGAATTAATCATGGATTTTAGGCGTTTTTTGAAAGCCGTTCGGCATAGTGAACCCATCAAACGAGCGGGGCAAACCCGCCGGACCGCAAGGGCCGCAAGCCGCAATAGACGGCAAGGCCCGGAGGTAAAACAGGGTAAGTCATAAACAGGCTAACAGGGATAAAACCGATGGCACGCTTTGAAATGCACAATGCTGAAACGGCCACCATGGGTGGCGACAACAGCGCCGATGTCTTCTGTGAAATGGGTCTGATGTATGCGACCGGCCGCGGCTGCGAAGTCGATCTCGTCGCAGCCCACAAATGGCTGAACATCGCCGCAATCAAGGGCAACGACCGCGCCGCCGAGCTTCGTGCGGATGTGGCCGCCGCCATGGACAAGATGCAGATCGTGGCAGCGCTGCGCGCCGCCCGAGAGTGGATGACGGTCCACTGAACCTATCCTGCCGACATGGTGGGAATAGATATAAGAACCTCGGAACGAGGGGAGCCGGCAGGGCGCCTTCAACAGGCCCGACGCCAGGAGAACGGAACCGCGGCCGGATCCTCCACCGGCCGCGGTTCTTGTTGTGTCACATCAAAGAGTGAGCATGATGCCCGAAAACCGCTGACGCTTTTCGGGCATCACGCTTCATCAGCCGATCTGCTTCAGCACCTGCGGCAGTGCGTTTTCGAACAGGGCCATATCCGGCTCCGGCCCGACGCTGACGCGAATGCAGCGATCGAGTGGCGCCACGCCGGGCATGCGGATGAAAACCCCGCGTTCCATCAGCCCGTCGACGATCGCCCGCGCGTAGGCGCCGTCCCGGCCGGCGTCGATCGCCACAAAATTCGTTGCCGAGGGCAGGGGCTCAAACCCGTTAGCCCGGGCAATGCCGCCGATTCGCTCCCGCGCCGCCTGGATTTTCCCGACCACTTCGGCGAGGTAGGCCTGGTCCTTGAGAGCGGCGAGTGCCGCCGCCGTCGCCAGCCGGTTCATGCCGAAATGATTGCGGATCTTGTCGAAAGCCTGCGCCGTTCCGGCTGTCGAGATCGCGTAGCCGGTGCGTGAGCCGGCCAGTCCGTAGGCCTTGGAGAAGGTGCGGGTGCGAACGACGTTCGGCAGCTCGATCAGCGAGGCGATCGACGGCAGCGACCCTGCCGGCCCCGTTTCGCTATAGGCCTCGTCGAGCACCATCAGCGTCGTCTCGGGCAGCGCCCGGGCGAAAGCGACGATCTTGTCTGAATCCCACCAGCTTCCCATCGGATTGTCGGGATTGGCGAAATAGACGAGCGGCGCGTTCTCACGCTTGACGGCATCGAGCAAGCCGTCGAGATCCTCGCGGTCGTTAGCGTAGGGAACGGTCACAAGCCGGCCGCCGAAGCCGGCAACGTGGAAATTGAAGGTCGGATAGGCGCCGAGCGAGGTGACGACGGGCGCGCCGGGTTCGATCACCAGCCGGACGATCTGGCCGAGCAACTCGTCGATGCCGCTGCCGATGGCGATATTGGCGGCCGGGACGCCGAGATGGTCTCCAAGCGCTTGCCGGAGCGCGAAATTCTCCGGGTCATTGTATTTCCAGATATTGCCAGCCTCCTCGCGCATCGCTGCAAACACCGAAGGAGCGGGACCGAAGCCGTTCTCATTGGCGCCGATGCGAGCCGAAACGGCAAACCCGCGCTGGCGCTCGATCGCCTCGGGACCGACGAAAGGAACTGTGGAGGGCAGGGCGCGGGCAAGAGGCGTGAAGCGCGAAAAGGCGGACATGCGAAGGCGGTTTCCCGGATATATTGATGATCGGCGCAACAATAGGCCCGGGCATCGCCGACGCAAGCAAGATTATTTCTGCAGCCAGCCTGTTTACGCGCGGAAGATCGGCGCCCGCCGGGCGGCGATTGCTTCCATGTTGCCGACAAGGAAATCAGTGCGGACGACGCGGCGCAGAACCTCGGGATCCATGATATTGATGAACCGCACCCCGATGCGTTCCTTGTGCCGGTAGACCTCGGCGCAGCCGATCCGGTAGGCGAGGCCGAGAATGTTGAGATAATAATGTTTTGGCAGGCCGGCGGTGGTCGACACGATGAACGTAGCGCCGCCTTGGGAGATATCGATGATCTCGGCGCTTCGCATCGAGACGCCGGTGAGGCAGGGCCGGACGGCGACGATACGGGCTGGCCGCTTGACGCTGAATTCTTCCCAGCGCTGGTCGTAGACAGCGGATTTGACCGTGGCAAGGTGTGTGGCGCGGAGCATAGACATTCACATTCTCCGTCAGTCAGGACGCATTTGGGGTCTTCATCACAAGCAAGCGGGTCTTGATCACAAGCGAGCGGTCTTGATCACGATCAAGCGGGGTCTTGATCACGATGAAGGTCACATGAATGTTTTGCACATTCGTCAAGGATAAAATTACAATTTTAACGAGTTCAAACTTTGTTCCCAAGCGGGACGCCCCGATGTTCGTTATCGGGACGCGGGCATTCATCTGCACATCTCGTTTCAACCAAGAATTCTGACGGCAAAATATCCGCCGACGGCAGTCAGCATCGTCAGCAACGTGCCCCAGGCCATGTCGATGAGGCTCATCGTGAGCGGCCAGTTGCGAAGCGTTACGAGATTGATGATGTCGTAAGTGCCATAGGCCGCCAGTCCCAGAATGGCACCGTGGAGAAGGGCCGTGCCGATCGAGCCCGCCGATAATGCCGGCAGCACCGCAAGCACAACCACCGCGGCGGCAAAGAATAGATAGAACAGCGCGGCGACTGCAAGATTGGGCGAGGGCAACATCAGCGCTCCCAGCTGGTCGCGATAGAAATTGCGCGCCACAACGCCAAGCCATATCCCGTCGCAGACGAGAAGGGTGAGAAAGGTGCCGGCATAAGCACACAATGCTGTCTTCATAGTCGATCTCCGAACCTGCCATTCTACGCAGCAAAGGCCGATCGGATCGCTGTCCGATCGATTTCGCGGCAATTTTTGCGAACTCTTTCAATGGCCGGGCGTTCTGCCTTGATCGATGAAGCACGGCGCGCTTCAAATGACGACAGCGAGGAGTTGAAAATGACCAACGTCAAAATCCCCTGGGAATCATGGGTCGTGGTCTGCGACGGAGCCAAGGCTTTGATCATGCAGAATGCTGGCGACGCTCAGCTGATGAACCTGAAGGTGCTTGAAACCCTGACGCAGCCGAGCGCGCCGGATCGCGAGATTGGCGCCGATAAGCCGGGCCGGACCCATGCCGCAGACGGCTTGAGCGGCAGCGCTGTCGAGGAGACCAGTTGGCAGGATCAGGCCGAAGCCGAATTTTTGAAAGAGGTGGCGGAAAAGCTCGACGAGCTGGTGCAGAAGAAGAACGCCCGTCGCATCGTTATCGTTGCCCCGCCGAAGGCACTCGGCACATTGCGGCCGGCGCTCCGTGCCGACACCCAGGCCGCGATTACCGCTGAGGTGGCAAAGGATTATACCAATATGCCGGTGGACGAGATCGAGCGGCATCTCGCTGCCTAAGGGCAAGTCGATCTCCCAGACATTCAAAACAAGGCGATAGGGGAAACGCGGGTCTGACGGCCCGCGTTTTCGCTTTATATCGCCGGCCTCTGCCCGGCAAACAGGTCTTCATGATCGGCAAACAGCGCTGCCAGGCGGTCGATGACGATCCTGACCTCCGGCCGCT
Source organism: Rhizobium sp. F40D2 (assembly GCF_051810745.2). Classification (NCBI taxonomy): domain Bacteria; kingdom Pseudomonadati; phylum Pseudomonadota; class Alphaproteobacteria; order Hyphomicrobiales; family Rhizobiaceae; genus Rhizobium; species Rhizobium sp. F40D2. Next base: position 172,713 of record NZ_CM131436.1, on the reverse strand, counting down.
GCCTCTCGTCGTCATGCGCGACGATCCACATATCGTAGGTCAGCGCGTCGATGAGAGGCCCGGCGCGGACGAGCTTGCGGTCCTGATCTCCGATAAAACAGGGAAGCACGCCGCGGCCGGCGCCGCCGCGGATCAGATGAAACAGCATATGCGGCGTGTTCGTCCAACTGGTGATCCAATAGTCCGGCTGTTCGAACGTCCATTTGTCCGCCGGCGTGACGGCGGCATCGGTGCCGAGCGAGATCCAGTTGCAGTTGGCCGCGTCATAATCCGCTGCCTGGTAAGCCGCATGCGCCACCTTGACCGAGCGGCGGATCGCGACGTTGCCGCTGTCCGGCCGGGTGTGGCCAACGGCGATATGCGCCTCGCGATAGGTGAAGTCGACGCCTGTATCGCAGGTCTTGTAGCACATGCGGAAGCTGTCTTTCTGTGTCCAGACGCTGGCGAGATGATCGGCGATGAAGCGCGAGGTCCAGCTGTCGGCGGCCGTCGAGACGATCGGCAGTGTCAGCACCTCTCCGCGCCAGTCGGAGATCGCCCGCGCCGCATCCTGCATCAGCCGCACGCGGTCGAGCAGTTCCTGCCCATCTTTCGCCAGCAGATAACCGGTGGGACCGCGGCTGAACAGCGATCGGCCCGTTACCCGTTCAAGCGCCAGCATGCGCCGGCCGATCGTCGGCGCACTGAGGCCGGTGCGCGCGGCTGCCGCCGAAAGCCCGCCGCCCGTCGCGACATGGAAGAAAAGCTGCAGATCGTCCCAGCTCGCATCTTTCATGGATGAAAACCCCCTTTCCCCAGCGCCTCTACATCGGAGAGGCGTGAAGGCCTAGCTCAAGTGCTCCAGCAATAGATGGAGGATGAAGCAATGCTTCTCAACTGGATCGTTCTGTTCGAGGAAGTGGAAGCCCGCAATCGCCGCATGCGCCGCGATCCCATGGCCGACCCGCTCGATGGCCCGGAATGGCGCGGCCTTCTCTGGATCATTCCGATCATGGCTTATCTGGCCTCGAGAAGAGGCGAGACGAGGAGACCGCGCCGCCACAAGGCGCAGGTTGGACGAAGCCTCAGGTTTCGAAGCTCAGCCGCAGCACGTGGTGCAGGAATTCCGGATTGAGCAGCATGTTGAAGCTGACCGTCACCCATTCGCCTTCGCGCTTGACCATGGTCGCGCCGATCTCGTCATGGATGCCGAGGATTTCGAGGAAGAAATGGCTCGGCATTTCCAGGTTCGGGCTGACTTCGAGCAGTGCGCCGGCAAGCGTGATCGTGCGGATCAGGCAGCGCACCTGCGTTCCGGTGCTGAGGTGATGGCCGACGAAGATGATATTGCCGGGCCTGTCGAGCTTGAATTCCCTGTAAGCACGTTCCGGCTTGGGGTGTTCTGTGTCGAGGTGCATCTGAAAGGCCCTTTTAGCCTCCGCTTGTTCTACCATGGGATATTAGTTGAAGAATGCTGACGATTGCTGAAGAACATCGTTAAGATTGAATGCTTATTGGGGACTTGCGGGAAAATCGCACCGATTTCGGGCAGTTTTGCCCCAAATTTGTTCATGCCCGGCGCATATCGGCCATTGTTGACATATCGGTGGCCTTCGCGCATACAAAGGCCGGTTCGAGGCACCGGCCGCTCGCGGATGAAAATCCATGGTGAAGTTCTCGCGATCATGGTCACGGCCGTTGTGCATGCTGACTGGCGGCAATGCGGGCTCCCATCTACAGTCGAAGAGCATGCCTTGCGAAGGCTCACTCCATGACGAAGACCTATCCTGCCATTGACGAATTGAAGGCCCAGGCCAGGCGCTTGCGCCAGGCGATGAACGATCGCGGCACCGCGCTGACCCACAGTGCCGCCCTGGAAATGATTGCCTGCCAGCACGGCGCGCGTGACTGGAATACGCTGGCGGCGCTAGCGGCAAAACCCAATGCGGCTGCGAAGACGCCCCTCTTCGTGGGCGCGCATATTCGCGGCCGTTATCTCAATCAGCCGTTCACCGGCGAAGTCCTGGCGCTCTCGGCCTTGCCGGGCGGCGAACTCCACCGGATCACCATCCATTTCGACGAAGCGGTGGATGTCGTGACCTTCGAGAGCTTTTCAGCCTTTCGCCGGCGTGTGACCGCGCAAATCGATGCCGACGGCGTCTCGCCGAGGAAGACCTCGAACGGCGTGCCGCATCTGGTGCTCGATCTCTAAATCACTTTTGATTCCTTTTGAGGCCGCCTGTATCCGGATGTTTTCTACCCGGATCGGACCTCGCCATACCGCACGGATTTCTCCATGACCGATCTTTCAGAAGACAATGCCTTTCTCACCGGCTGGTTGCCGGGCGTCTTCATCAGGACGGCGGCGCCGATCGTCGCGATCACCACCGTCAACGGCCTCTTCACCGTCGTCGACGCCTATTTCCTCGGCGCCTATGTCGGCCCCGACGCGCTCTCCGCCGTCAGCCTGATTTTCCCGGGGCTGATGCTGCTGATCGCCCTGCAATCGCTCGTTTCGAACGGCATGGCGAGCATCCTCGCCCGTCGGCTTGGGGCCGGCGATCGCCAGGGCGCAAGCAGGCTATTTGCCGGCGCCCATATGTTGGCGCTGGCCGTCACCCTCATCCTCAACATCCTCTACTGGACCCTAGGCCGGCAGATCATCGACGCCGGCGCCGGCACGGCCGCCGTGGCCGATGGCGCCATGCTGTTCATGGGCGCGATGATCGCCTTTGCGCCGGTGAGCTTCTTCCTGTCGCTGCATCTCGACGGATTGCGCTGCGAGGGCAAGATCGGCTTCATGACGCTGGTGACGCTGTCGGCCTCGCTGCTCAACATCCTCGCCAACTGGCTGTTCATGGCAGTAATGCATTGGGGCGTGCTCGGTTCGGCCGCCGGCTCCATTGCCTCGCAATTCGTCTGTCTCGCCGCCGTGCTCGCCTATCGCTGGCGCCGGCCGGCGGCACTCAGGCCTTACCGAGGATTCGCCTTTTCCGAATGGCGCGGCATCGTCGCTTTCGGCGCGCCGATGAGCCTCGGCTTCATCGGCATATCGCTGGCATCCGCCGCCATTCTCGTCAATATCTCACTCTGGAGCACCCATAATCATGTCGCGACGGTCGCCGCTTACGGCATTATCACCCGGATCATGACTTTCACCTATCTGCCCCTGCTTGGTCTCAGCATCGCCCTACAGACGATTGCCGGCAACAATCACGGCGCCGGCCTTAGTCTTCGCGTCGGCCGCAGCCTGCAGATCGCCATGCTTTCGGCGCTCGTCTATTGCAGTCTGGTCGAGATCGCCGTCGAGCTGCTAGCCGGCCGCCTCGGCGCCGTCTTCGTCGCCAACCCCGCCATTGTCGCCGAGGTCAGGCGAATCCTGCCCTGGACGATCGCCGCCTATTTCCTCTTCGGGCAGATGCTGATCCTGTCGTCCTATTTCCAGTCGATCGGCGATGCCCCGCGCGCGGCGATCTTCGGCCTGTCGCGGCCCTATCTCTTCACCCTTCCGCTCACCTTCCTGCTGCCCTTCGCCTTCGGCGAGCAAGGAATCTGGATGGTACCGGTCTTTGCCGAGGCAGGCATGTTCATCCCTGCCTTTCTGGTGCTGTCGCAGAACGCCAGGCACCGCGGCTGGCGCTACGGGCTTCTGCCCGCCTGAGTCGCAAGAGCCGCGCTCGGGAGCGCGGCTCTTGCCCGATGCCGTCTATTCCTTGCCCGCCGAAGCGGCCGATGTCGCGGCTTCAGCCTCGTTCAGCGCCTCGGCGCATTCCTGGCAGCAAACCTCGACAGTCTTGCCGCCGAGCTTGACGGTGATGGTCTCCGCGCCGAGTTCGCAGTCACAGGCAGCGCATGTGGTCTTCTTCATTTGATGATCCTCCATTGATCGTCCCCGGATCGGGACAGGCTCATCAGATCATCGAAGACCGCATCGCCGCTGTCGAAATCTTTAGCGATCGATCGGGATCACTACTTGCGCCGCAACCGCGCCGAGCGCTGGAATTCGGCCGGCGTCTGCCCGAAGGACTGTTTGAAGGACGCGCTGAAATGGCTGTGGCTGGAAAAGCCGAGATCGAGGCCGAGCGCGGTCAGATCTTCATACTGGCCGAGCAGATCGAGTGCGCGGGCAAGCCTGAGCCGCAGCTGATAGCGGTAAAGCGGCGTCGCCTCGACCTGCTGGAAGACCTGGGTGAGATAAACAGGCGAGACGCCGACTTCGGAGGCGATTTCCGAAAGTGTCCAGCGCCGGGCGAGATCGGAGGAAAGCACCAGCTTTGCCCGGTCGACGAGTTTCTGCCGACCGACGCTGGCGCCCGCCGCATGCGATGTGCGCTCGCCGAGCGAGCGGCGCACCAGCGTCAGCGCCAATGTTTCCGCTTCCAGCGTCTCGGCGACGTTGCGGCGGAGACCATGACGCAGGAGCGCGACCAGTGCCTGCGCGCGCGGATCGATCCGCCGGCGCTGGCGACGGAATGAAAAGGCCGCACCCGGCCGCACCTGGTCCTTCGGCGCGAGCTCTTCGAGCATGGTCTCGTCGATCGCCAGATCGATGCAGGCGTCGCCTCCTTCGATCGGATGGCTGATCCGATAACCCTGGTCGGCATTGAACAACAGCATCTGATTGGCCTCGGCCACCGTATCATTGCGGCCGACATGCCGCATGAAGACGCCGCGATAGGGATAGACGAGGCTCGTCTTGTGAGCGCATTCCTCGTTGCCCTTATGGCGGCAGCCGCCATCGCAGACGATGTCACGAATGGCGACGGTCTTCGTTTGCAGGAGCAAGGCTGTTGAAAACTGCGACATCTTATATTCCCAGCCGGACAGGCCGCCGACGAGGCGACCCGCGGCACAGTATCACAACTGTTGCCTGTGTTCAGTAGCGACTATAGACGTGAACGTCGCTTTCCGTCTGCCCCCTGGAAAGGCCGATATCCTTCAACTGATCGTCGGAAAGTTCCATCAGCGCATTGCGGTTGCGCCGTTCGCCGATCTTGCGTGCCAGCCAGCGGACGGCCGTGACTGCCGCAGGCAACAGGCCGGGCCTGTGATGCGAAGAGCGGACGTTGCGGCCTGCAATGGTAATATTCGAGCTATTCATCATGATCCTCCATCCTTGTTGGATGGAGGCAGTGAACCATCAGCGGCGGCTCGGCGCTGTCAGATTATTTAGCGATCTGAGGCAGTCCTCACGCCTTGATCAGCCATTCGTGCTCGACGGCATTGTGGAATTTCCAGATCCGCTTCGGCCCGGCCATGACGTTGAGGTAGTAAAGATCGTAGCCGTGCGTCGCCGCGCAAGGATGGTAGCCCTTCGGCACCAGCGTCACGTCGCCGTTCTCGATCGCCATCGCTTCGTCGAGCGAGCGATCATCGGTGTAGACGCGCTGGAAACCGAAGCCCTGCGGCGGGTTGAGGCGATGGTAATAGGTCTCTTCCAGGAAGCTTTCGTTCGGCAGGTCATCCTGGTCGTGTTTGTGCGGCGGATAGGAGGAGGTGTGGCCGCCCGGCGTGATCACCTCGACGACGAGCAGCGAATGCGCCGAGCTGTCGTCCTCCGGCATGATATTGTTGACGTAGCGCACATTCGTACCCTTGCCACGCGTCACCTGCGGATGCGTGCCGGGCGGGATTTCTTTTGCCTGATAGGTGCCGCCGCCGGGCGCCGAGCAGACGGCGAGCTCCAGATCGGTCTCCGCAGTCACCGACCATGTCGATTCCATCGGAATGTAGAGCGCATGCGGCGCGCCCTCGAACGGGTTCATGCGGCCGCCGAGCGTGCCGAAATCCCTGGTTCCGGCCGATGCTTTGCCCTTGCCGGTAACCCAGACGAGGCAGACTTCCCGATCACCGGTCTCTCCCGAAACCGTCTCGCCCGGCTTTAGCCGGTGCAGATCGAAGCCGACATAGGTCCAGCCGGCATTCTCAGGGGTGACATGCGTGACGCGGCCATGCGTGCCCGATGGTTTCACCTTGAGGTTTGGCATTGGTGGTTCTCCTCGTACGTTGAAATTCCCCGTCCCAACCCTCCCCACAAGGGGGAGGGGCTTAATCTGCGGCGCTGTCTCACCCATGTTGCGGCGTTCCTTTTGCAAGGTGACGCTGTCTGGAGCAGACGATGCCTCAAATTAAATCCCTTTCCCTTGTGGGGGTGGGAAGGGGTTTTCTTTTCCGTTATCCCTTCGGGAAACCTTCGGTCTCCACCGTGTAACCGGCGGCCGTCATGACGCGCATCAATTCGGCATGGCCGATCTCGGCCATCTTCTGCGGCGGTGCCTTGCGCGGATCCTGCTCGGCCTCGACGACGAACCAGCCTTCATAGCCGTGGTCGGCGAGCCGCTGGACGATGGCGCCGAAATCGAGCGAGCCGTCGCCCGGGACGGTGAAGGCGCCGAGCGCCACTGCGTCGAGGAAGGATTGCCGGCTGCGGTCCAGCCCGTCGACGACGGACTTGCGGATGTCCTTGACGTGAACATGGTTGATGCGGGCGTGGTGGTTGTCGATGGCGCGCAGCACGTCGCCGCCGGCAAAGGCGAGATGGCCGGCATCGAGCAGCAGCGGAATGCCTTCGCCCGAAGAGCGCATGAAGGCGTCGAGTTCCGGCTCGGTTTCGACAACGGCGGCCATATGATGGTGATAGGAGAGCGGCATGCCCTGCTCGGCGCACCATTCGCCGAATTCCGTGACGCGGCGCGCATAGGCCTTCATCTCGTCGTCGGCAAGGCGCGGCTTAGTGGCGAGCGGCTTGGAGCGGTCGCCCTGGATGGAGCGGCCGACCTCGCCGTAGACGATGCAGGGCGCATTGACCGCCTTGAACAATTCGATCATCGGGGCGATGCGGTCCTTGTTGGCGGCAAGCTCCTCATTGACCAGCGTGCCGGAGAACCAGCCGCCGCAGAGCGTCACGTCGGCGGCGCGCAGAATGGGCAGCATTTCCTCGGGGGTGCTGGGGAAACGACGGCCCTGTTCCATCCCAGTGAAACCGGCGCTGCGCGATTGCCGCAGGCATTCCTCGAGGGACACGTCGTCGCTGAGTTCAGGAAGATCGTCGTTCCACCAGGCGATGGGCGACATGCCAAGTTTGGCCTTCATCTATAGTCTCCTTAAAAATAGTGCGGAGGTGTGGGTCGCTCCTCCGGAAAATGATGGCAGCCGAATCAGCCGATGCGCTGGGAAGCGCGCGCTTCGACATAGCCTTTACGCGCTTCGTTGACTTCTGCGCGCGGGCTGACTTCCGGCACTGCGACATCCCACCAGTGGCCGCCGGCCTCGGTGGTGATCAAGGGATCGGTGTCGATGAGGAATACCGAGGTGCGATCGTTCTTCTTCGAATCAATGATCGCCTGCTCCAGCTCCGCGATCGAGGCGACCTTGACGGCGATGGCGCCCATGCTTTCGGCATGGGCGCGGAAATCAATCTCCGGCATCACCGCGTGATAGGAGTCCTTGAGCAGATTGTTGAAGTTGGCGCCGCCGGTTCCCATCTGCAATCGGTTGATGCAGCCATAGCCGCGATTGTCGAGCACGACGATGTTGAGCTTGAGGCCGAGCATGACCGAGGTGGCGATCTCGGAATTCATCATCATGTAGGAACCGTCTCCGACCATGACGACGACATCGCGTTCAGGATGCGCCATCTTGGCGCCGAGCCCGCCGGCGATCTCGTAGCCCATGCAGGAAAAGCCATATTCCATGTGATAGCTGCCCGGCGCCGTCGCCGGCCAGAGCTTGTGCAACTCGCCGGGAAGACCGCCCGCAGCGCAAAGCAGCGTCGTATTCTCGCCGCCGATCGAGCGCGCCACCGCGCCGATCACCTGCGCATCGGAGGGCAGGGCGGCATTGGTCGTCGCCATGGCTTTCGCCGCAGCTTCCATCCAGACCTTCTTTTCGATAACCGCCTTCTCTGTCAGTGCCGCTGGCGTCTTCCAGCCGGAAAGCCCCGCCGAAAGCGCCTTCAGCCCTTCGCGGGCATCGGCGACCAGCGGATGGCTGTCGTGCTTCACCGCGTCGTAAGCGGCGATATTGAGACCGACCATCCTGAGGCTATCGTTCTTGAACAGCGCCCAGGAGCCGGTGGTAAAATCCTGGCAGCGGGTGCCGACGGCGATGACGAGATCCGTCTCTTCGGCGATCGCATTCGCCGCCGACGTGCCGGTAACGCCGACCGAGCCGAGCGCCAGCGGATGGGTTTCGTTGATCGACGATTTGCCGGCCTGGGTGACGACGACCGGAATGGCGTGGGCCTCCGCAAAGGCGACTAGCTCCTTCGTCGCCTGCGAATACAGCACGCCGCCGCCGGCAACGATCACCGGCTTCTGCGAGGCCTTGATCAGCGCGATGGCATTGGCCAGCTCGTCCGCATCCGGCTGCGGCCGGCGGGTCGTCCAGACTTTTTCATCGAACAGGCTTTCCGGATAATCATAGGCCTCAGCCTGGACGTCCTGGCAGAGTGACAAGGTCACCGGGCCGCAATCCAGCGGATCGGTCAGGACCTGCATGGCGCGCTTCAGCGCTGAAATGATTTGCTCGGGCCGGGTGATGCGGTCGAAATAGCGCGAAACCGGGCGAAAGGCGTCATTGGCCGAAACCGTGCCGTCGCCGAAATCCTCGATTTGCTGCAGCACCGGATCGGGCACGCGGTTGGCGAAGACGTCGCCCGGCAGGAAGAGAACGGGAATGCGGTTGACATGCGCGACGCCCGCGGCCGTCACCATGTTCAGCGCGCCGGGGCCGATCGAGGTCGTGCAGGCCATGAAGCGGCTGCGGAAATTCGCCTTGGCATAGGCGATGGCGGCATGCGCCATGCCCTGTTCGTTGTGGGCGCGATAGGTCGTCAATTCACCGCGCACCTGGTAGAGCGCCTCGCCCATGCCGGCGACGTTGCCATGGCCGAAGATCGCCCAGACGCCGCCGAAAATCGGCACCTTCTTGCCGTCGACAACAGTCATCTGCTTCTTGAGGAAATGCGCGACGGCCTGCGCCATCGTCAACCGTATCGTCTTGCCCATCGGGGCCTCCCGGACTTTTGACACTTTGTCTGTTTTCCCCTCCCCAACCCCTCCCCACAAGGGGAAGGGACTACCCTTTTCGGCTCTCTGCGTTCGCGCCGCAAGGTTTCATCCGCAGGATGCTTGCTTATGGCGGAGGCGGTGCCTCAAGTTAAGTCCTTCCCCCTTGTGGGGAGGGATTGGGGAGGGGTCTTCTTCCTATTTCCTACTGACGGCCGCGCGTCTTCAGCCACGCCTCTGTCAACTGTCGGAAGCGGCCGGCCATGTCGGCGATCGCTTCCTCATCGTTCATTGCGCCCGAAAGCCAGGCGCGCGCCGCATCGGCAAAGATGGTTCGGCCGACGGCAAAGCCCTTCACGGAAGGGGCAGCCAGCGTCGCCTCGAAGCAGGAGATCAGCTCGTCGGCGGGCGCCTCGAGCCCCAGGAGCACGATACCGCGGCACCATGGATCATTTTTGGCAATCACCGCATCGATCTTCTTCCAGGCTTCGCTCGATGCCTGCGGCTCGAGCTTCCACCAGTCCGGCTTAATGCCGAGCGCATAGAGTTCCTCCAGCGCGGTGGCGATCGTCTCATCCGTCAGCGGCCCGTTCTTGCCGGCGATGATCTCCACCAGCAGCTCGCGCCCAACCTTGCGGGCGGCCTCGAACAGGGTGCGCAGCTTCTCCTGCTGCTCGCTCTTCAATTCCGCCGGATCGTCGGGATGATAGAAGCACAGGCACTTGATGCAATGGCCGAGCGGCCATTCCACCAACTGCGAGCCGATATCCTGGCCGAATTCGAAACGCAGCGGCTTCGAGCCCGGCAGTTCCACCGGCCGGCCGATCCAGGAAAAATTCTTCGTCGCCGCGTCGAAGAAGGCGTCGCGGCCGAAACGTTCGTCGATCAGCATGCCGTAGCCGTCACGGCCATTCGAAACCCGTGCCGCTGCAGAGACTGCCAGCCGTTTGAAGGCGACGATCTTCTCATGGCCGACGCCGAGCTCGTCGGCGACGCTGACGAGCTGCGAACGGTGGTCGATCGCCAGCGCCATGAGCAGCGGGATTTCGCCGCGCCGGGTCGATGCCCAGTGAATATGGTTGATCGCCTCGTCCTTGCGCAGCGCCCGATGCTGGCTGCCGGTCTTCAGGAAGTAGTCGAGCTCCGCCCAGGTCGGATATTCCGGCGAGCAGAGCAGCCGGGAGACGGCGAAGGCGCCGCAGGCATTGGCCCAGGTGGCGCAGGTCTTCAGCGGCTCGTCGCGCAGGAAGCCGCGCAAGAAGCCGGACATGAAGGCATCGCCGGCGCCGAGCACGTTGAACACCTCGATCGGAAAACCCTCGCCGACGATGCCGGCTTCGAGGTCGTCGGCGATCGGCCCGTCATAGACGATGCAGCCCATGGCGCCGCGCTTGAGCACGATCGTCGCCGGCGACAGGCGGCGAATCTCCTTCAGTGCGCCGAGCACGTCGTCGGCGCCGGAAGCGATCAGAATTTCCTCTTCGGTGCCGACGATGAGATCGCAATCCGGCAGCGTCTCCTTCATCTTCGAGGAAACACGGTCGGATTTCACGTAGCGCTCGAAACCTTCGGCATGGCCGGCAAGGCCCCAGAGGTTCGGCCGGTAGTCGATGTCGAAGATCACCTTGCGGCCGTTCGCCTTGGCGATGCGGATCGCCTTGCGCTGGGCGGCCTCGGTATTCGGCCTGGAGAAATGCGTGCCGGAAACCAGGACGGCGCGCGACGAGCGGATGAAATTCTCGTCGATATCGCCTTCGTCGAGCGCCATGTCGGCGCAGTCGGAGCGATAAAAGATCATCGGCGACACGCCTTCGGCCTCGACCGCAAGCAGCACCAACGCCGTCAGCCGCTCCTTGTCGGTGACGATGCCATCTGTTGCCACGCCCTCTCGCGCTGACTGCTCGCGGATGAAGCGCCCCATCTGCTCGTCGCCGACGCGGGTGATGAGGCCGGATTTGAGGCCGAGCCGCGCCGTGCCGATGGCGATATTGGCCGGGCAGCCGCCGACGGATTTGGCGAAGGAGTCGATATCCTCCAGCCGCGAACCGATCTGCTGGCCGTAAAGATCGACCGAGGAACGGCCGATCGTGATTACATCAAGCGCCGGCTCCGGCCGTGAACCCGGATTCGATTGTACCATGATGTCCTCCCGCTAGATTTTGCCCGGCTTCCAGTGCCTGCGAATTTGTGAATAATGAAACATTGGTTCCGATATTTTGTCAATTCGGAATGTTTATTCCATTTTCGCTTTCCCAGCTTTTGAATGCTGGCGCTTGCGCCGCCGTTCGGCGATGGCGACCGGCAACGCCATGGTCAACGCCATCGAGGCCGAGAGCGAGCGGAAGCCGGCGAAATCGGCCTCGGCCACCTCGAACCAGTGCGTGGCGCAGGCGGCAAGCGGCGAGAAGGCCGAATCGGTAATGGCGACGACGGGGACGCCGCGGTCTGCGAGTTCCTGGCTCCGGTTGAGGCTGTCGGCAGCATAGGGCGAGAAGCTCGCGGCGATCGCCGCATCCTTCGGTGTCGCGAACTGCACCATTTCAGGATCGACGCCGTTCGGCGAGGCGACGATCTGGTGGCGGATGTTGAGCTTGGAAAAAGCGTAGGTCATATGCGCCGTCAGCGGATAGGAGCGCCGTTTGGCAATCAGATAGATCGTCTCGGCGGCGGCAAGGATATCCACCGCTTTCGTGAATGTGTCGCTCTGCACTGTCGCCGCCAGCCGGTTGACCGATTGGCTGGCCGCGGCAATGAAGCCGGACAGCAGATTGGCGTCCTCGTCGTCGCCGCTTGCCTGTTCCAGCGTGACGAGCCGCTCTTCATAGCTCAGCGTCCGGTCGCGCAATCTTTCGCGGAAGATGCTCTGCAGGTCGGAAAAGCCCCCGTAACCCAGATGATGCGCCAGGCGCACCAGCGTCGAGGGCTGGACGTCGGAGGCGGCCGCGATGCTCGCCGTCGTGCCGAAGGCGATCTCGTCGGGATTGCCGAGCGCGAAAGCGGCGACCTGCGCCAGCCGCTTCGGCATGCTCGCCTTGCGCTCGATGATGGTGCTGCGCAGGCTTTCGAAATCGCGTGGCACACGCGCCTGCCTCTGGGGGTCGTTATCCATGCTTGCGGCTCACGAGATGAAACAAATATTCCATATCGCCGAGCATAGACGATTTCAAACGACACGCCTAATTGTTTTTAATCGCCTGTAATTCAAGGCTTTTAGACGATTCTCCCAAAATATGGTGCCGATGACCGTGGATGGGTCTCTTGTCAAAATGATCCAAATATTCCAAAAATCCGCGCGCAACTCTGGAGGAGACGGAAATGAAGCCACTCGGCATCGGTTTGATCGGCACCGGCTATATGGGCAAGTGCCACGCGCTGGCATGGAATGCGGTGAAGACGGTGTTCGGCGATGTCGAGCGTCCGCGTCTCGTGCATCTGGCCGAAGCCAATGCCGGGCTCGCTGAGGCGCGGGCCGGTGAATTTGGCTTCGAGAAGGCGACGGCCGACTGGCGGGCGCTGATCGCCGACCCCGAGGTCGATATCGTTTCGGTCACCACACCCAATCAGTTCCACGCCGAGATGGCCATTGCAGCGCTTGAAGCCGGCAAACACGTCTGGTGTGAAAAGCCGATGGCGCCGGCCTATGCCGATGCCGAGCGCATGCTGGAAACGGCGAAGCGTTCCGGCAAGGTTGCCGCCCTTGGCTATAATTACATTCAGAATCCCGTCATGCGGCACATCAAGACGCTTGTCGGCGAGGGCGCCATCGGCACGGTCAATCATATCCGCGTCGAGATGGATGAGGATTTCATGGCCGATCCCGATGTCTTCTTCTATTGGAAGAGCGAGCTTTCCGCCGGCTACGGCGCGCTCGACGATTTCGCCGTGCACCCGCTGTCGCTGCTCTGGTATCTCTTTGGCCATGTCGAGGCCGTCATTACCGACATGGTGAAACCCTATGCCGACCGCCCGCTGCGCGAGGGTGGCCGCCGTGCCGTCGAAAATCACGATGCCGCCAACGTGCTGATGCGGCTTGGCGGCGGCATCTCCGCCGTGTTGATGGCCAACCGCGCCGCCTGGGGCCGCAAGGGCCGCATCGCCCTGCAGATTTATGGTTCGAAAGGCTCGATCGTCTATGACCAGGAGCGCATGAACGAATTCGAGCTCTATCAGGCCGAGGGTCGCGGCTCCGAACAGGGTTTCCGCAAGATACTGGCGGCGCCCGCCCATCGGCCTTATGATCGCTTTATCCCGGCGCCCGGCCACGGTCTCGGCTTCAACGATCTGAAGATCATCGAATGCCGCGAGCTGATCCGGGCAATATCGGGCGAGCCGTCGTCGATCGTGACATTTAAAGACGGTCTCAGGATAGAGAAGTCGGTGCATGCCATGGCACAGTCCTTCCACGAGCGTCGCTGGATCGAGATCGGCTGAAGGTAAGAAGCCGCTTTCCGTTGACGGCGCATGGGGCAGGGGATAGGCCTTGGCATGGGTGTCGGGCCTCGTTTCAGGAGTGAGATCGTGACGGATAGACTGGTTATCATCGGCGCGGGGCAGGCCGGCTTCGCAATGGCGGCCAAGCTACGTGCCTTGAAGGACACGCGCCCGATCGCCCTTATTGGCGCCGAAGACGTCGCGCCCTATCAGCGCCCGCCACTTTCGAAGAAATATCTGCTCGGCGAAATGAGTTTCGACCGCCTGCTGTTCCGCGACGAGCACTGGTATGGCGATAATGACGTCGACCTTCGCCTTTCCACATGGGCCGAGCAGATCAAGCCGGACAGCAAGCAGGTTCTGCTGCAGGATGGCTCCGTTCTCGACTACGGCACGCTGGCCCTCGCCACCGGCTCGACGCCGCGCCGGCTGCCGGCCGCAATCGGCGGCGATCTTGAAGGTGTCTATGTCGCCCGCGACAAGCGCGATGCCGATCTGCTCGCCGAGGAGATGCGTCCCGGCCGGCGCGTGCTCATCATCGGCGGCGGTTATATCGGCCTGGAGGCGGCAGCCGTGGCCCGCCATCTCGGCCTTGAGGTCACCGTCATCGAAATGGCCGACCGCATCCTGCAGCGCGTCGCAGCGAAGGAGACGGCCGACATCATGCGCGGGATCCATGAGTCCCACGACGTGGTGATCCGCGAGAAGACCGGGCTCAAGCATCTGGTCGGCAAGGACGGACGCGTCACTGGCGCCGCACTGTCCGACGGATCGATTATCGACATCGACTTTGCCGTCGTCGGCATTGGCGTCGTGCCGAATGACCAGCTCGCCAAGGAAGCCGGCCTCGAAGTCGCCAACGGCATCGTCGTCGACGAATTCGCCCGCACCTCCGATCCGGCGATCTTTGCCGCCGGCGATTGCGCGGCCCTTCCTTGGCAGGGTGGCCGCATCAGGCTCGAATCGGTGCAGAACGCCGTCGATCAGGCCGAAGCGGCGGCAGCCGTCATCGCCGGCGGCAGCGAGCCCTATCATCCGAAGCCATGGTTCTGGTCCGACCAGTATGATGTCAAGCTGCAGATCGCCGGCTTCAATCTCGGTTATGACGAAACGCTGCAGCGCCCCGGCGCCCGCGAAGGCGCCCATTCTATCTGGTATTTCAAAGAAGGTTTGCTGATTGCCGTCGATGCCATCAACGACGCCAAAGCCTATGTGACCGGCAAAAAGCTGCTGGAATCCGGGACCAACCCCGACAGATCGATTCTCGCCGACCCCTCGGCCGATCTCAAGCGCCTGCTCGGCTGAGCCGGGAGCCGATTCCGCAAGGAATCGCCCCGGCGGGGACGCCGTGTTGGTATCTCCAATCCTATCGGACGCTGGACGGCAAAGCTCAGCTTTACCGTCGAAGAACGAAGCGCGATCAAATTTTCCCGATCACGCCTGGAAATGCGGTCTGTTTACGCAACCGTCCGAAATGCCAGCCACTGCATTTCTTCTGGTGAAACCTGAAAAAACCCTTGCATTCACAGACCGGTCACCATAGTTAGGCCGCACCGGAGAGGTGGCCGAGTGGTCGAAGGCGCTCCCCTGCTAAGGGAGTATACGTCAAAAGCGTATCGTGGGTTCGAATCCCATCTTCTCCGCCACTTTGATTTTTCCCAGCTCAGTTCAATCCTCATCGTGCGCCAGACAACCACCTGTGCTTAGGCGGTTATGTCTGCTGGTCGCTGGACGGTCATGCTTCGTGGCCGCGCAATGAGAAATCGCGCCGCCTTGAGTGGGAGAATCACCGGCAGGGAATCACCGCCCGCTCCCATGCCGCCGGCAGGCAGCGTAACCGGATCTGTGCATGTCCGGTTACGCTTGTTGCAGTGGCGATATCCCTTCAGCATCCGGATTTTGTCAAAAAAGCGTCGCACATGTGCCGCGCAGCCCATGTGTCGCTCACTGTTGAGCCGACCTAAGGCGCCGCAAAATCAGGGTTTTCTTAACAAAGCATAAAGGAAATCGAGGCCGGCTGCCCGACTTGTGTCCTTTGAGCAACAGAAAGGCGGGAAGGCTCCCTCAAACCCCCATCCGAGTAAGTTGGTGATTGCGTGACGGCTTCCGTCTTGTATTTTCAACATCGGAAGCGAGGGCGACTGATCGTCCACTTCTTGAAACACGGGAATGGGGCAGGGAACGCTGCTCAGCGAAAGATCCCAAACCCGATCGAAACTTTGAATTGGAGGTCATTTATGAACATCAAGAGCCTTCTTCTCGGCTCCGCTGCTGCTCTCGCAGTAGTTTCCGGTGCTCAGGCTGCTGACGCTATCGTTGCTGCCGAGCCGGAACCGGTTGAATATGTTCGCGTCTGCGACGCTTACGGCACCGGCTACTTCTACATCCCGGGCACCGAAACCTGCCTCAAGATCGAAGGCTACATCCGTTTCCAGGTTAACATCGGCGAAGATGTCGGCGGCGATTCTGATTGGGATGCGGTTACCCGCGGTCAGGTTCAGTTCACGGCCAAGAGCGACACCGAGTATGGTCCGCTGACCGGCGTGATCGTCATGCAGTTCAATGCTGACAACGCCACCGATCAGGAAGCCAAGCTCGACTCCGCTTACCTCGACGTCGCCGGCTTCCGCGCTGGTCTGTTCTACAGCTGGTGGGACGACGGCCTCTCCGGCGAAACCGACGATATCGGTTCTCCGGTCACGCTGCATAACTCCATCCGTTATCAGTACGAGAGCGGCACCTTCTACGCTGGCATCAGCCTTGACGAGCTGGAAGACAGCCCGTTCTATGATGGCGAAGAAGCCAACAACTGGGGCGTTGCCGTCGGTCTCGGTGGTACTGCCGGTGCATTCAGCTACCAGATCACTGCTGGTTATGACACCGACAACGAAGAAGGCGCCGTCCGCGCAATGGGTACGGTTGAAATCGGCCCCGGCACGCTCGGCCTCGCCGCTGTGTACTCCACCAACCCGAACGCCTACTACAACGCTGCTGAATGGGCCGTCGCTGCTGAATACGCCATCAAGGCGACTGACAAGCTGAAGATCACCCCGGCTGTTCAGTACTACGGCGACTACGGTGTTGACGGCAGCGACTTCGCTGACGGCGATGCCTGGAAGGTTGGTCTGACGGTTGATTACCAGATCGTCGACAACTTCTACGCCAAGGCTTCGGTTCAGTACCTCGATCCGGAAGATGAAGACGACTCCACGACGGGCTACTTCCGTCTGCAGCGTTCGTTCTAATCTGATCTGATTTCGGTAAATCAGGAAAGCCCGGCTCTCGAGCCGGGCTTTTTGTCTTTTGATAAATGGCAGGGATCGCTGCCGGGTGTCCGGCGTCAATCAGACTATCCGCAGGTGGCGAGAAAAGCTCGAATAGCTGCGGGAATGCTGCTGAGATGCAGGAGGGGGGCATGCCCTTGCCCTTCGGCAGCATGCCAGATCAAGTTCGGATGCCGGCGGGCCATTTCATCGGCCGTTTCCTTTGAGAGTAGAGACGTATTCTCGCCACGTATCAGCATGAGGGGAAATCGACACAGGCTTTCGAATTGCCCCCAGAGATCGGGTGGCGGTTGGCTGAGATCGACCGATTTCAGTGCCTCCGCGATCGCCGGATCGAAATCTGCGACCGGTCCTCCGCCGGTGTCACGATAGATGGCACGTGCCATCTCGCGCCAGTCCTCTCTTCCAAGCGCGGTGAACGACGCGCCATGATTTTCGTTCAATATATCGGCCGCGTCGTTCCAGTTCGCTGGCCTTCTGCGGGCGTTGAGATAATCTCGGATCCGCGCCAGCCCCTCGGGCTCGATCACGGGCCCGATATCGTTAAGGATGATGGCTTCGAGAAGATCCGGCCGTGTCGCTGCAATCAGATGCAGGATCAGCCCGCCTCGGGACGTGCCGATGAAGATCGCCCGCTCGACGCCGAGGGCCGCGCAGGCGGTAACGACGTCGCTGGCCTCCACAGCGAGATTGTAGTTCGCCTTGTTCTCATCCCATGCCGAGTTTCCCCGCCCGCGCGAATCGAGCGCGATCACCCTGCGTGCGGCTGTCGTGTCCCGGGAGAGAAGTAGCGCAAGCGGATGAAAATCACGCGTATTGCGGGTTAGGCCGGGCAGGCAGACGACCGGCAGTCGTCCCTCGCTTGCCGCCTCGCCGGGTCGATAGTCGCGGGCATAAAGCGTCAGCCCGTCGAAAGAGGTGTAAAATCGTTCCTGGAAACCGCCTGCATCCGTATCCGGCATCGCATCCCTCGAGAATTGTTGATCCCGAAGATGTAGCCTGCTTTTCGAGCCGCGCCAAACAGCGTCAGGAGGCGC
Organism: Rhizobium sp. F40D2; assembly: GCF_051810745.2. Classification (NCBI taxonomy): domain Bacteria; kingdom Pseudomonadati; phylum Pseudomonadota; class Alphaproteobacteria; order Hyphomicrobiales; family Rhizobiaceae; genus Rhizobium; species Rhizobium sp. F40D2. The sequence goes on along the minus strand of NZ_CM131436.1, from coordinate 154,974 downwards.
TGCGGCCGCCGATGAGGTCGCGCTCTATATCGGTCGACTGGCCGAGGCGGGCCTTGTAGACCTCGTAATTCTCCATCACCCGCTGGACGTAGTTCCGCGTTTCGGGGAAGGGGATGCGCTCGATCCAGTCGACGATCTCGTCGATTGGTTTGCCGCGCGGATCGCCGTAGCGGCCTATCCATTCCGGTACGCGCTTCGGCCCGGCATTATAGGCGATGAAGGTGAGGATATAGGAGCCCCCGAAGGCATCGATCTGCTCGCCGAGATAATGCGCGCCGAGTGTGGCGTTATAACCGGCATCGGCCGTCAGCTTGTCTTTCGAATAGGCGATGTTGTGGCGCTTGGCCACCGCCTGGGCGGTTCCCGGCAGAAGCTGCAGCAGGCCGCGTGCGTTCGCCGCCGAAACCGCGGCGGGATTGAAGGCGCTTTCCTGCCGGGCAATGGCATAGGCGAGTGCCTTGCCGGAGCCTGAAATATTCGCATTCGCCGGGATGACGCCGACCGGAAAGGCGAGCGCTGCGACATCGATGCCGCGACCATAGGCGATCTTGCCGATCTGCAGCGACAGATGATGATCGCCGGATTGCTCGGCCTGTGCCGCAAGCACGGCCAGTTCACCGGGGCTCTGCAGTTGGTCGGCGAGAGCGAGATAGAGAATGTCGGCCCGCCATCCATGGCCCGCCGCTTCCAGTCGGGCGATTGCCTGTACGGCTTCGCGTGCCTGGAAGTTTTGCCGGTCGGCCGTGCTCGGCGAGGGATAGGTAACGTTCAGCGTCTTTCGCCCCAGCCGTTCTGCTGCGAGCTGGCCATAGAAGGTGCCGGGAAACGTTGCAGCCTTCGCATAGAATTCACTGGATTTGCCAGGACCGCCGGCCTCCGCCGCGCGTCCCAGCCAATACCAGGCGCGTGAAACCGAAATCGGCCCGTTCGATATCTGGAGGATCTTGCGGAAGTGCTTTTCCGCCGTTGCCGGATCCTGCAGGCCGCGAAGCGCGTACCATCCGGCATGGAATTCAGCCTCGACAATATCCGTTGGGCTCGTTGCGGCGTAGTTTGAAACGATGCGATAGGCAGGCTTGAACTGTCCCTGGTCGACGAGGCCACGGCTGACGATGCGCTGTTCGTTCCACCACTCGCCGGAATTGACGAGCTCGCTGCGCTCGGGCGGCATCTGTTCCAGCAGTGCCGCCGCCTCGGCATATTTGTCCTGCTTGCGCAGATATTCGATCCGCGCGAACAGCAGGCCGGCATCGCTGCGCCATCTCGCATCGACGGCGTTAAGCAGCGCGCCGGCATTGCCGGCTTTGGCATCGACGGCGGACCATGCCTTGTAGAGCGACTGCGCCTGGCCCATGTCGCCGAAGCGCTTGGCCTGCGCCACCCGGCCGCGATACATCAGATAGTCCATCCGTGCCTTATGGTCGGCCGGCGTCAACAACGCGGAAAATTCGATGAGGATTTTGTCCTCGGTCGCCTTGTCGAGAGCCTCTCCACGCCAGACCTTGCGGATATATTTCGCCGCCTGCGCCTGCTTTCCTATTGCAACCAGCGCCCGGCCGAGGATAACGGCGCCTTGCATCGTCTCAGGCGCGGTATCGCCGAAGGCGCCAAGCACGGCTGATGGGGCGGGGTTTTCGTCATAGAGCGCGCGCTCGGAATAGGCGCGCAGCCGCGAAAGGCCCGGCCAGCTCTTGAGTTCCTGCGCAGCACTGGCGATTTCATAGGAGGGAACGCCCTTCAATCCGGAAACGGCGATCGCCCAGGTGAGGATATGGCGATCGAGTGTACCGTCTCGCATATTGTCCCGGATCGACAGCGCCAGGCGCGGGTCTTTGTCGGAAAGTGCGTCGAGGCCGGCTTTCAGGTCGCTGTTGACGGGCGCAACGGCCGGATTGCGCGGAATGGCCCCTGTTGTGATCGATTCCGGCATGGCTGTCTCGGGAATGAAGCCGAGTGGCTTCACGGCGGGCATGGCCGTGCTTTCGCCGGGCAGCGGCGACGCTACGCTGCTCCACGCGGCGGCAATAATGCCGAAGGCGGACAGAATCAGGACAGCTTTCTTCATCCGGGATCTCGCAACGAAAACACGCCCTGCCATTTGGCTAGAGGCATCTTAACGAAACCTTACCGTACCAGGTAAAATTCATTCACATCTGCTATCGGAATTTGCCCTAAACCGAACTCTCCGCGCTTGTCGCGATGATTTCGGCGCTCTATGGTGCGCAAAATATTCATGGAATGCGGCCGAAGCAAGGATTTGGCCGTGAGGAGCTTTGCATGTTCAATGGGTCCATTCCCGCCCTCGTCACCCCCTTCACCGATGCCGGACTGATCGACGAAGACAGCTTCGCCGCGCATGTCGACTGGCAGATCAAGGAGGGCAGCAGCGGTCTCGTTCCTGTCGGCACGACGGGCGAATCCCCGACGCTGTCGCATGCCGAGCACAAACGGGTCGTGGAATTATGCATCGAGGTTGCCGCAAAGCGCGTTCCCGTCATGGCCGGCGCCGGCTCGAACAATACAGGTGAGGCGATCGAACTCGCTCAGCACGCCGAAAAGGTCGGTGCGGATGCCGTTCTGGTCGTCACGCCTTATTACAACAAGCCGACGCAAAAGGGTTTGATCGCGCATTTTTCGGCGATTGCCAGGGCCGTCGATCTGCCGATCTATATCTACAATATCCCCGGCCGCTCGGTGGTCGACATGACGCCGGAAACGATGGGTGCGCTTGCCAAGGCGCATGGCAACATCGTCGGCGTCAAGGATGCGACGGGCAAAATCGAGCGCGTCTCCGAACAGCGCATCACCTGCGGCAAGGATTTCCGGCAACTGTCCGGCGAGGACGCGACGGCGCTCGGCTTCAACGCCCATGGCGGCGTCGGCTGTATCTCGGTCACGGCCAATGTCGCCCCGCGCCTCTGCGCCGATTTCCAGGCGGCGACGCTGAAAGGCGACTATGCCGGTGCGCTGGAATATCAGGATCGGCTGATGCCGCTGCACAAGGCGATCTTCCTGGAACCCGGTCTTTGCGGCGCTAAATACGGCCTGTCGCGGCTTGGGCGGATGAGCCGCAACGTCCGCTCGCCGCTGCTGTCGACGCTGGAGCCGGCAACGGAAGCGGCAATCGACGCCGCCCTGCGCCATGCCGGACTGCTGAACTGAGAAGGCCGGCCGTCTTCACAAGGCCGGGTCGTTCCCCTACATAAAGGGCAAGCAATGAGGGCGCGGCTTTTCCCGCGCCTCGAAGGGAATATTGTCATGGCCCCCAAAGGCAGCCAGCGCGTGGTGAACAAGGTCGTGGCCGAAAACCGCAAGGCCCGCTTCAACTACGAGATCATCGATACCTACGAGGCAGGCCTCGTGCTGATGGGCACGGAGGTCAAGTCGCTGCGTGAGGGAAAGGCCAATATCGCCGAATCCTATGCGTCGGATGAGGGCGGCGAGATCTGGCTGATCAACTCCTATCTGCCGGAATATCTGCAGGCGAACCGCTTCAATCACGAGCCGCGCCGGCGCCGCAAGCTCCTGCTCTCGGGGCGTGAAATCCACCGCCTTCGCTCTGCCGTCAACCGCGAGGGCATGACGCTGATCCCGTTGAAGATCTATTTCAACGACCGCGGTCGGGCGAAGATGGAGCTGGCGCTCGCCAAGGGTAAGAAATTGCACGACAAGCGCGAGTCCGAGAAGGAACGCGATTGGAACCGGCAGAAGAGCCGCCTGCTGAAGGATAATGGCTGATCTCGCCGCTTGGGATTGCCGTTTCGCGCGGCAATCATCCCGGATCAGTCCTCGAAATCGCTGGCCGGGGCGGCGACGACTTCGACCTGGCGTGGCGCCCGCTCCGCGGGATCGCGACCGATTTCAGCCTTCAAAGACAAGAGATCGATGAAATGATCGGCCTGGCGGCGCAGGTCGTCAGCAATCATCGGCGGCTGCGTCGCCATCGTCGAGATCACCGAGACCTTGCGGCCTCTGCGCTGTAGCGCCTCGACCAGATTGGTGAAGTCGCCGTCGCCCGAGAATATGACCAGATGATCGACCGTTTCGGACTGTTCCATGGCGTCGATCGCAAGCTCGATGTCCATGTTGCCCTTGATCTTTCGGCGGCCCATTGAATCCGTAAATTCCTTGGCGGGCTTGGTGACGACTTTATAGCCGTTATAGTCGAGCCAATCGATTAGCGGCCGGATCGAGGAATATTCCTGATCCTCGATCAGAGCGGTATAATAGTAGGCCCGTAGGAGATAGCCGCGTTTCTGAAATGCTTTCAAGAGCTTGCGGTAATCGATGTCGAAGCCGAGGCTCTTGGATGCAGCGTAGAGGTTGGCGCCGTCAATGAAGAGTGCAATTTTTTCGCGTGGGTCAAACATCGCTTACCAATCCAATGAGAGCAATCGAAATCCTCGGGACAAAAATCCAATAAAATCAATGATTTGTGTTTTGGTTTTTGCTCTGATCCATACTTTAACAATTATTCATATATGAAAGACTTAGGGCACGATTCGGCATATTCCAAGCAACCCCAGGTGGAATTGTGACATTCTCCATGGAAATTTAGATCGGCTCCTTATAAATTAGATCGGCTCCTTATAAAGACGAGGGGAGCCGGAATGAAAAACTTGTATTTGCCCGGTTTTAATTGTATCGGGCGTGCTAATCCCGAAATGACGACCGTAAAGGACAGGCAATGGCCCGTGTCACAGTTGAAGATTGCATCGACAAGGTGGAGAACCGCTTCGAGCTGGTTCTGCTCGCCAGCCACCGCGCCCGGCTGATTTCCCAGGGCGCCTCGATCACCATCGATCGCGACAATGACAAGAACCCGGTCGTCGCCCTGCGCGAAATCGCCGACGAGACGCTTTCGCCCGACGATCTCAAGGAAGATCTGATCCATTCGCTGCAGAAGCATGTCGAAGTCGACGAGCCAGAGCCCGATCCGGCCAGCTTGATCGCCGCAGGCGGTGTCGCCGCAGCCGACAGCGAAGAGCAGGACGACCTGCCGGAAACGATCACTTTCGACCAGATGTCGGAAGAAGAGCTGCTTGCCGGCATCGAAGGCCTGGTGCCGCCGGAAAAGAGCGACGACTACTAAGCGCGCGGGCTGATCCCCGGTCGTATGTGATCCCGGTCGCATGCGAACTGGAAAAGTTTCATGCGATGCGAAAGAGCGATGATTACCAATCGTCAATCTTGCGCCTTTATTGCTTAGGCATATTATTGCCCATGTGTGCGCCAATCGTTGATTGGCGCGCTTTTATTTTTACCGGAGTGGCTTTGGAATGATGCGGCAGTACGAGCTCGTGGAGCGGGTTCAGCAATACAAGCCCGATGCCAATGAAGCACTGCTGAACAAAGCCTATGTCTACGCCATGCAGAAGCATGGCCAGCAAAAGCGCGCCAGCGGCGATCCCTATATCTCCCATCCGCTCGAAGTCGCCGCCATCCTCACCGACATGCATCTCGATGAATCGACGATCGCCGTCGCGCTGCTCCACGATACGATCGAGGATACGACGGCGACGCGTGCCGAGATCGACGAACTCTTCGGCGAGGATATCGGCCGCCTGGTCGAGGGTCTGACCAAGATCAAGAAGCTCGATCTCGTCACCAAGAAGGCCAAGCAGGCGGAAAACCTGCGCAAGCTGCTGCTCGCCATTTCCGACGATGTGCGCGTGCTGCTCGTCAAGCTTGCCGATCGCCTGCACAATATGCGTACCCTGGATCATATGTCGGCCGACAAGCGTGCCCGCATCTCCGAGGAGACGATGGAAATCTATGCGCCGCTCGCCGGCCGCATGGGCATGCAGGATATGCGCGAGGAGCTGGAAGAGCTCTCCTTCCGCCATATGAACCCCGAGGCCTACGAGACCGTCACCAAAAGGCTGGAGGAGCTTTCCAAGCGCAATGAGGGCATCGTCAAGAAGATCGAGGCCGAACTGCGCGACCTGCTGGTCGCCAGCGGCCTGACGAGCGCCTATGTCAAGGGCCGGCAGAAGAAGCCCTATTCGGTCTTCCGCAAGATGCAGTCGAAGTCGCTTTCCTTCGAGCAGCTTTCCGATGTCTACGGTTTTCGGCTCATCGTCGAAGATATCCCGTCCTGTTACCGGGCGCTCGGCATCGTCCACACCCGCTGGCGCGTTGTGCCCGGCCGTTTCAAGGATTATATCTCGACGCCGAAGCAGAACGATTACCGTTCCCTGCACACCACCATCGTCGGTCCGTCCAGCCAGCGCATCGAATTGCAGATCCGCACCAAACGCATGCACGAAATCGCCGAATTCGGCATCGCAGCCCACACGCTCTATAAGGACGGCGCCACCAATGCCGACGGCGACATCCTGTCGCGTGAATCCAACGCCTATTCCTGGCTGCGCCATACGATCGAGGCGCTGGCCGAGGGCGACAGCCCGGAAGAATTCCTCGAACACACCAAGCTCGAACTCTTCCAGGACCAGGTCTTCTGCTTCACGCCGAAGGGCAAGCTGATTGCTCTGCCGCGTGGCGCCACGCCGATCGATTTCGCCTATGCGGTGCACACCAATATCGGCGATACCACGGTGGGCGCTAAGATCAATGGCCGCATCATGCCGCTGGTGACGCGGCTTGCCAACGGTGACGAGGTCGAGATCATCCGATCCGGCGTGCAGGTCCCACCCGCCGCCTGGGAGGAGATCGTCGTCACCGGTAAGGCGCGCGCCGCCATCCGCCGCGCCACCCGCATGGCGATCCGCAAACAATATGCCGGCCTCGGCCACCGCATTCTCGAGCGCACCTTCGACAGGGCCGGCAAGATCTTCTCACGCGAGGCGATGAAGCCGGCGCTGCATCGTCTCGGCCAGAAGGATGTCGAGGATGCGATCGCCGCCGTCGGCCGCGGCGAGATGTCCTCGCTCGATGTGCTGCGCGCCGTCTATCCCGACCATCAGGATGAGCGCGTCACGGTGAAACCCTCAGGCGACGACGGCTGGTTCAACGTCCGCAGTGCGGCTGGTATGATCTTCAAGATCCCTGGCAAGACAAAGCCTGGGCTCGACGGCGGCCATTCGGACATCGACACCGACGCCGATATCGGGCCGATCCGCGGCCTGTCCGGCAATGTCGACGTCAAGTTTGCGTCGACAGGCGCCGTCCCCGGCGATCGCATCGTCGGCATCATGGACCAAGGCAAGGGCATCACCATCTATCCGATCCAGTCGCCGAGCCTGCAGCGATTCGACGATCAGCCCGACCGTTGGATCGACGTCCGCTGGGATCTCGACGAAGCCAACAAGTCGCGTTTCATGGCGCGCATCATGGTGAACGGGTTGAATGAGCCCGGCACGCTTGCCAAGGTCGCCCAGACGGTCGCCAGCCTCGACGTCAATATCCGTTTGCTGAATACGGTGCGGGTCGCGGCGGATTTCACCGAAATGATGCTCGAGGTCGAGGTCTGGGACCTGCGTCAGCTCAATCAGCTGCTCGCCCAGATGAAGGAACTGGATTGTATCGCCACGGTCCGGCGGCTCTACGAGTGAGCTTTTGCCAAGCCTCAGAAATTTGAGCCCAGAGTTGCACATTTTATGATCGTTTTATGGTGAAGTGGTACGCTAGAAAGGCAAGCAATGCATTGAGCGCATGGCTGTCTCCATGTTGCGGCTGTAGTAATTGGCCCCTGCCAGGCCTATCTTCTGGTCATCGAAACGTAAACAGAAGATGAGACTAAACAATGTTTGACCCTATCAGGAAAATCGCTCGCGCGTTCCGCGCTCCGACCACGCAGGAACGTGAAATGGCATATCTCAACGGCTCGCTCGATCGTATTGATCTCGAGTTTCGTCAGCGCCAGGTCGACCGCGGTCTGTTCCGCACGCGCTAATACTGAACTTTATACTTGAGGCGAGTGAGGGACGTTCGGACGCCCCTCGGCATGACAATGCTCTTCCCTGCTGCGAGGACTGAGCTGTTTTTTCGGCGGTATCATTTGCCGCTCTTGTCATGGTGATGTGCGCTGCACTAAATACCGGCCATGTTGTTTCGCCGTCGCAAGCCCGCGGGCTTCAAGGAAAAGATGCGAGAGCTTCTATGGCCTCGCAAAGGTTTCCTTCGCCCGCTCCGTTACCTGACAATGCGCATCCTGCGCCTCAGCGCTTCGCCGCATGCGGTTGCGGCCGGCGTCGCTGCCGGTGTCTTCGTCTCGTGGACGCCGTTCATCGGCGTGCATTTCGTCATGGCCTTCGTCATTACCTATTTTCTCTCCGGTAGTATGGTGGCCGCCGCCCTTGGTTGCGCGGCCTTCGGCAATCCGCTGACCTATCCGTTTATCTGGGGCATCACCTGGGAGATCGGACATCTGCTGCTGAGCCGTGAGGATCATCTGGCTGGTCAGGCGGTGGATCTGGCCGCCCTCTTTCACAGGCTGAACTTCACCGAATTGTGGAGGCCGGTGTTGGAACCGATGCTCGTCGGCGCCATTCCGCCGGGGATCGTCACCTCCGTTGCGCTCTATGCGCTGACATTCTACACCGTGAGGGGTTTTCAGGCGCGCCGCCACACACGGCTGCTGGAGCGGGCGCGTCTGCGTCTGGCCGGCCCGGCCGGCGACATGCCGAGCGTATGAACCTGGTCAAGAAATCTTAAGCGACGGAAGGTTCCGGCATGATCATCGGCATTGGCAGCGATCTGATCGACATTCGCCGCGTCGAAAAATCCATCGAGCGCTTCGGCGAGCGCTTCACCCATCGCTGCTTTACCGAGATCGAGCGCGCCCGTTCCGACCGCCGGGCAAATCGCGGCGCCTCCTATGCCAAACGCTTCGCCGCCAAGGAGGCTTGTTCCAAAGCGCTCGGCACCGGCATAGCCCAGGGCGTCTTCTGGAAGGATATGGGGGTCGTCAACCTGCCGAGCGGCAAGCCGACCATGGTTTTGTCGGGTGCCGCCGCCCTGATCCTCGAATCGATACTGCCTGCGGGCCACAGGCCCGCCATTCATTTGACAATAACGGATGATTATCCCTTGGCGCAGGCCTTCGTGATTATCGAGGCGTTGCCCGAGGGCCTCTGATCGCGACCTCGGGGCTGTCGTCGCGGTCCCGGGAGCTGTCGATCGCGACCTCTCGTCGCTTTTGGCGTTGTCACCATTGCCGCAACCGGCCGAAGTCGCTAGAGAGAACGACAGAAAGAATTGCGCCGCCGCGGCGTCTTGAAGGAATAAGACTGCGTGTCCGAAAAAGTCGAAGCCAAGCCGAACGCCCTCTGGGAAAATATCAAAGTCATCATCCAGGCGCTGATTTTGGCGATGGTGATCCGTACGGTGCTGTTCCAGCCCTTTACCATTCCGTCCGGTTCGATGATGCCGACGCTGCTCGTCGGCGACTACATCTTCGTCAATAAGTTCGCTTACGGCTATTCGAAATATTCGCTGCCCTTCTCGCCTGACATCTTCAGCGGCCGCCTGTTCGGTGCCGACCCGAAGCGCGGCGATATCGTCGTCTTCCGCTTCCCGCCGAACCCCGAGATCGACTACATCAAGCGCTGCATCGGCCTGCCGGGCGACCATATCCAGGTCACCGACGGCGTGCTCTATGTCAACGGCAAACCGGTTCCGAAGGTGGCCGATGGTACCTTCACGTCGGATTACAAGCTCGATCCGGGCGCGGATGTGCCGGTCTTCCGCGAAACGCTCGATAACGGCAAGACTTACGACACGCTCGATCAGTCTCCCGTGTCGCGCGGTGACAACACCCGTGAATTCATCGTGCCGGAAGGCCATTATTTCATGATGGGCGACAATCGCGACAACTCGCTCGACAGCCGCTTCGACGTCGGCTTCGTGCCTGCGGAAAATCTTGTCGGCCGCGCCAGCGTCATCTTCTTCTCGCTCGGCAACGACACCTCCTTCCGCGAAATCTGGAAGTGGCCGACGAACATGCGCTGGGACCGCCTCTTCAAGGTTGTTGAATGAGCAAGGCGCAGACGCTTTCTGCGGCAGACCGCGCAAAGCTTGAAGGCCTGATCGGTCACGACTTCGCCGAGAAGGAACGCCTGGACCGGGCGCTGACCCATGCCAGCGCCCGCACGGAGAAGGGCGGCAACTACGAACGGCTGGAATTCCTCGGCGACAGGGTTCTCGGGCTCTGCATCGCCGAGCTTCTGTTCCGCACCTTCGGCACGGCGGGGGAAGGCGAGCTCTCGGTTCGTTTGAACCAGCTGGTCAGCGCCGAAACCTGCGCTGCGGTCGCCGACGAACTCAATCTTCATCTTTATATCCGCACCGGCGCCGACGTGAAGAAGTTGACCGGCAAGCGGATGATGAACGTGCGCGCCGACGTGGTCGAAAGCCTGATCGCTGCGATCTATCTCGACGGCGGCCTCGAAGTTGCCCGCCGCTTCATCCTGCGCTACTGGCAGGGCAGGGCGGTCAGGGCCGATGGCGCCAAGCGCGACGCCAAGACCGAGTTGCAGGAATGGTCGCACGCGAAATTCGGCGTCACACCAAACTACCGGGTTGATGAACGCAGCGGACCGGATCATGATCCGCGTTTCAGGGTGACGGTGGAAGTTGCTGGCATAAAGCCGGAAACCGGCGTAGAGCGGTCGAAGCGCGCCGCCGAACAGGTTGCGGCGACGAAGATGCTTGAGCGCGAAGGCATTTGGCAGCAATCGCCTGCCGGAAACTGACGGGACAATGACACAAGAAGAAGATATCGCGGCCGAAGCTGCTGCAGAAACCAATGGTCCGACGCATTCGGGCTTCGTCGCGCTGATCGGACCGACCAATGCCGGCAAGTCGACGCTGGTGAACCGCCTGGTCGGCGCCAAGGTCTCGATCGTCAGCCATAAGGTGCAGACGACACGTGCCATCGTTCGCGGCATCGCGATCCACGACAACGCCCAGATCGTCTTCATGGATACACCCGGTATCTTCAAGCCGCGCCGCCGGCTCGACCGCGCCATGGTGACCTCCGCCTGGGGCGGCGCGAGGGATGCCGATCTGATCGTGCTGCTGATCGACAGCGAGCGCGGCCTGCGCGGCGACGCCGAAGCCATCCTCGAAGGCCTCAAGGAAGTCCGGCAGCCGAAGATCCTGCTGCTCAACAAGATCGACCGCGTCAACCGCGAGGATCTGCTGGCCCTCGCGGCCGCTGCCAATGAGAAGATCGCCTTCGATCGCACCTTCATGATCTCGGCCGAAAACGGCTCCGGCTGCGACGATGTCATGGATTATCTGGCCGCGACGCTGCCGGAGGGGCCGTGGTATTATCCTGAAGACCAGATCTCCGATCTGCCAATGCGCCAGCTCGCTGCCGAGATCACCCGCGAGAAGTTGTTCCTGCGGCTGCACCAGGAGCTTCCCTACGCTTCGCATGTCGAAACGGAGAAGTGGGAAGAGCGCAAAGACGGCTCGGTGCGGATCGAGCAGGTGATCTATCTCGAGCGCGACAGCCAGAAGAAGATAGCGCTCGGCAAGGGTGGTGAGACCATCAAGGCGATCTCGACGGCTTCCCGCAAGGAATTGTCGGAGATCCTCGAGCAGCCGGTCCACCTCTTCCTGTTCGTCAAGGTTCGCGAGAATTGGGGTGATGATCCCGAACGATTCCGCGAAATGGGTCTCGATTTCCCGAAATAAGGGATGACAAGAGTTTGGTCATTCGGCTGCCAGCCCCTTGTTTCCAAATAAAAAAACCGCATCGCTCACGGAACAATTCGGTAACTTGTGCATTCCTTCATGAACGGCGCGCCAAAGACGGCGCGCCAGTTTTGCGACGGCAGGGGCGGGTATGGTGACGTCGAGATCGGTCAATTCCTTCAAGACCCCTTGCCAGCAATGTCCTTTGCGGCCCTTGCCGCATTTCCGGGAATTCAGCCGCGACGAACTGGAATTCGTCTCCAATTTCAAGAGAGGTGAACTTGCCGTCGATGCCGGCTCCACCATCCTCGTCGAGGGCGCGCATAGCGCGCATCTTTTCACCGTGCTTGCCGGTTGGGGCTTTCGCTACAAGATGCTGGAGGATGGGCGCCGCCAGATCCTGAATTATATCATGCCGGGCGATCTGATCGGCCTGCAGGGAACGATCGCCGGCGAGATGCAGCATTCCGTCGAAGCGCTTTCACCGGTTTCTCTCTGCGTCTTCGAGCGCGACAGGCTGATGACGCTCTATAACAAACACCCCTCGCTTGCCTTCGACATCACCTGGATCGCGGCGCGCGAGGAGCGAATCTTGGATGAACACCTGCTCAGCATCGGCCGTCGCACGGCGTTGGAAAGAGCAGCCTATCTGATCGCTTTTCTGTTTGAGCGCGGCCGGAAGCTTAATCTCTTCAATGGCCGCCAATTCATCCCCATCACCCAGCAACACATTGCCGATACGCTCGGCCTTTCCATCGTCCACACCAACAAGACCTTGAAAAAGCTCGGTGAACGCGGGTTGATCCGCTGGCAGGAGCGCGGCTGCGAGGTTCTGAACGGCGAGGAATTGATGGCGATTGCCGGCTGGGAAGGGCTCGGAGAGAGTAAACGTCCCTTCATCTAGCGCCGGGCTTATGTCTTTTTTAAATGCGCATTAGCATCAGGGAAAATAAGCTCGGTCGTCGTCTTTCCTCCGATTTGATTCTTATCGACCGGGCAGAAAAATGGTTCATTCAGAAATGGTGGCGGAATTCACCGACAGCGTGCCATGCGGGGCACCGGAGGGCATTGATGTTGGCGAAACGGCCGGGGCGCTGCGACTGGCGCCCGACGGAGGGCAGGGAATCATGAGCGCAATCCGTGTTCTGGTTCTTGAAGACAGCCTGATTATCGCGATGGAGGCGGAGGATATTTTGCGCCTGGCCGGCGTCGAGAATATCGATATCGTCGGCAGTGTGGAGCAGGCGAGGGCTGCCGTCACTGCGGAGACTTATGATTTCGCCCTTCTTGACGTCAATCTCGGCGAGGGCATGAGCTTTGGATTTGCCCGTCATCTTCTCGATCTCGGCATTCCCTTCGGCTTCGTCAGCGGTTATTCCGATACCGGCGATTTCCCGCCGGACTTGCAGCACATTCCGCTTCTGGTGAAGCCTTTCGACGAAACGGCGATGCGTCAGTTCCTGCTGAGGCTATTCCCGGCTGTCGCCTGACGCGGTCCGTGACAGCAGCTAGGCCTTTCCCATTTTCGGCATCATGCTCTAGGATGGATTCGTCAGCCGCAAGGACTTCTTTCGATGCAGTGGCAGGATCATGCGATCATCCTGGGCGTCAAGCGCCACGGCGAGACGAGTGTCATCGCCGAGGTGATGACGCGCGATCGCGGCCGCCATCTCGGCCTGGTGCGCTCCGGCCGGTCGCGCGCCATGCAGCCGGTCCTGCAGGCCGGCAATGCCGTGGAGGTCATCTGGCGCGCCAGGTTGGACGAACATCTCGGCGAATTCCGCGTCGAGCCGGTGACGTTGCGCGCCGCCCGCCTGATGGAAACGGCGACCGCCGTCTACGGCGTTCAGGCGATGGGTGCGCTGCTGCGGCTGCTGCCGGAGCGTGACCCGCATCCGCACCTCTTCGAAGCGCTGGAGATTATCCTCGACCACCTGCACAACCCGGCCGATGCCGGCGAACTCTTCGTGCGTTTCGAGCTTGCAGTGCTGAACGATCTCGGTTTCGGCCTCGATCTCGCCGAATGCGCTGCGACCGGCGCCCGTTCCGATCTCGTTTATGTCTCGCCGAAATCCGGCCGCGCCGTCAGCCGCAGCGCTGGTGCCCCCTGGGCGGACAAGATGCTGCTCCTGCCACCGTTTCTCGCTATCGAGGGCAATCACGCGGCCGACTTCGATAGTCTCGCGGCGGCATTCCGCCTGACGGGGTTCTTTCTGCATCGCCATGTCTATGAACCGCGCGGCATCGAAGCCGCGGCAGCCCGCGACGGCTTCGTCCAGGCGGCACTCAAGGCGCTCAATCCAGCATTGCGGACGCTTTCCGGTCCGAATGATATTTCCGCCTGACCTCCGTTTTTTACCGGTGCAAAACATCCTCCGGATTTGGCGGTTTACCCGCATGGGAGCCCTTCCTATGTCTTGGAAGACTGCCAGCCAAGGAGGATCCCATGCTGACCAAGACCGCAACACCGACGACGATCACCCTCTGGAACGGCCGCGAAATTCCGCGTCTCGGCATGGGATGCTGGGCAATCGGCGGCCCCTTCTTTGCCGGTGACACGCCGCTCGGCTGGGGCGAGGTCGACGACGATGAATCCGTCGAAGCGATCGGCCGCGCCATCGAACTCGGCATCCGCTTCTTCGATACCGCCTCGAATTACGGCGCCGGCCATTCCGAAGACGTTCTCGGCCGGGCAATCGGCAATCGCGACGATATTACCGTTGCCACCAAATTCGGCTTTGCCACCGACCCGGACACCAAGCAGGCAACCGGCGCCTTCGCCGATGAGGCCTTCATCCGCCGTTCGGTCGAGACCTCGCTGCGCCGCCTCAAGCGTGACCGTCTCGATCTCTTACAGTTCCACATCAATGATTTTCCGTTGGAACAGTCCGATGCCGTCTTCGACGTGCTGGAGGCGCTGCGCGCCGAAGGCAAGATCGGCGCATTCGGCTGGAGCACCGATTTTCCCGATCGCGCCGCCCGCCATGCCAGCCGTCAGGGCTATGTCTCGGTGCAGCATACGATGAACGTCTTCGATCCGGTGCCGGAGATGATCGCGGTGATCGAAAGGCAGGGGCTGATCTCGATCAATCGCGGTCCGCTGGCCATGGGGCTCCTGACCGGCAAGTTCACCGCCGACAAGGCTGTCGGCGCCAAGGATGTACGCGGCGCGGCCCTCGACTGGATGGTTTACTTCAAGGACGGGCGCATGGCCCCGGAATTTGCCGCAAGACTCGACGCCGTTCGCGATCTCCTGACCTCGGGCGGCCGCACGCTGACGCAAGGGGCGCTCGCCTGGCTCTGGGCAAAGTCGCTGCGCACCCTGCCCATTCCAGGGTTCCGCACCGTCGCCCAGGTGGAGGAAAATGCCGGCGCACTGGAAAAGGGACCGCTGCCGGCCGAAGTCATGGCGGGGATCGACGCCGCACTCGCTCGCGGGTAGGAGGTGGACTGCGCGGCACCGCCTTCGACCAGGAACGGTGACGCCTCATCCGCTGCACTGATGGCGAGTTTGGCCTAAACGCACCCTCCCTCTCCGTCATCCCAGGCCTCGAGCCTGGGATCCATGCCACGACTGCCGATGGGTGCGACGTGGATGCTCGGCTCAAGGCCGAGCATGACGGAGAGTGGGGCTAAAGTCGCTGGAGACAGCTCACCCGCCAGAGACTTGGCGTCAGATCCGACCCCGCCGCTCCCAATCGTCGTGCGGCGGCATCTCGTGATGGTAGAGTCCAGACAGCAGCCCCAGCTTGTCATGGGGCTGAATGAGTTAGTGTGGGCAGCCCCACCCTCCGTCATGCTCGGCCTTGAGCCGAGCATCCCACCGCATCCACCCGCGACAATGCGCAGGTCGCATCTCCTCTTGCTCCCTCCATAAACTGACTTGGTGAGGGAGAACGTTGCTGCGTGTGTAAAGAAGCCCCGTCAAGCAGCCTTCCGCAATTCGACCTACGCTCGCGCACGAACCTTCAACGCCCAGCCCTCAGGCCTTTCTTCGACGACGCGGACGGTGTCACCGATCGTGATCCTGCCGCTGCCGCGCGGCGTAACGTTCCAGCCGAAGAGCGGGCCGGGTACACGCCGGTCGGCCGACATGCGGATGCGGCCCATCGCCGGCATCGGGTTCGGCACCTCGCGTGAACCGGTCAGTTGGTCCTGCGTTGTCATGATGCAGCGCGAACATGGTTTGACGAGATCGAAGCGGATGCCGGCAATCTCGATCGCTGCCCAGCGGTCCTCCGGCCAGGCCTCGTCGATATCGATGACGATGTTCGGACGGAAACGTTCCATGCCGACGCGGCCTTCGCCATGGGCGACGAGATCGGTGTTCAAAGCCTTCAGCGAGCCGGTCGTCGTCACCAGGATCTGGTACCCGTCGGTAAAGGTGACCGGCGTGCCTTCGCCGGCCCATTCGGCATTCGCCGTCCGCCGTGCCTGGCCGTCGAAGAAGACCAACTGCACCTCGCAGCCGAGCCATTCGGAAAGCTGCCGGTTGCTCTCGCGATCGGCGACGGCGGCGCTGACGGTCGATTTCCACACGCTCACATCCATGCGGGTGTCAGGCCGAGGCGGCGGCACGGATATGTCCTGCTTTCCTTGCATCAGCAGCCGGAAGGCGCCGGGCTCCGACCGGATCTCGATGCGCGCCAGGTCCGGCAATTCGCGCTGGGTGATGAAGTGCCCGTGTGCGTCGGTGATCATCGCCCGCCGGTCGCCGGGAAGCCCATAGGCATCGATGTCGGCCGAAGGCAGGGCAATGCCGCGGGCGCTCTTGAGCGGGTAGATGAAGAGGTCGCTGATATGCATACGGTTCTCCTAAGCATGTCGCGCAAAAGTGTTCAGCGGTTTTCCCAGGCAAAGCGCGAAGCGCTTTTGCGGCAACGACATGCGCAAAAACAAGAAGCTAAAGCGCGAGAAGCAGATCTGAAAGATCGCGACGCGCTTTAGATCTCGTCCATGAATGCCTGGAGGAAATCGCGCAGGCTTTTGTCGCGCGAAGCCGCCAGACTGCGGCCGGTCTCGGTCTGGAACCCGTCCGCCAGTTTGAAAAGCTTCGTCCGGAAATGGTCAATCGCATAACGCTTGTCGTCGAGCGGGCGCTCCGCCGCCGCCGGGTCGAACGGATCGTAGAGCCCGGATCCCAGCCGCCCGGCAATATAGAAGCAGCGTGCCGCGCCAATCATGCCGATCGCGTCCAGCCGGTCGGCATCCTGCAGGATCTTTGCCTCCAGCGTCTGCGGCGCCACCCCGGCCGAGAAACTATGCGCGGTGATGGCGTGAGCCGCGGCTTCGATATCCGCCTCGCTCCAGCCGAGTTCCGCCAGGATCTCCGATGCCTTTTCCGCTGCCAAAGCCGATGCTTTTGACCGCAGCGGCGAATTTTTCTCGACGGCGACGCAGTCGTGCAACAGCACGGAAGCGGCAAGCACCCGATCGTCTCCGCCTTCTCCAGCATGGATGCGCATGGCGTTGCGGAAGACGCGCAGGATATGGGCAAGGTCATGCGAGCCGTCGTCGCCATCGGCCGCGTGTGCGATCAGCGCCGCAGCGAGTGTCTCATGAGGAAAGAAGGCTTCAGCCTCGAACATTGCGCCACCTGTTAAGAGGATGATCTTTTCCGTCGATAGGGCATCGGAGCGGAAGCGGATACGGCATCTCGGTCGAAGCACGCGACAACGAAGGCTCGGGGACCGTTGCCGATTGTGTAGCCGCTTGTCGCGCGAGTCGCAATTGAAGCCCGTTCAGCACCTTGGAAGATGCATTACGCCACCATTCTTCGGCGGCAGGGAGAGAAGGTGGGGCACGTCGCAGGCCGGTCTCGGCCGGCTGATGTGATAGCCCTGGATCTCGTCGCATTCCTCGCATTCGAGCAGCGCCAGTTGCTCGGCCGTCTCGACGCCTTCGACGGTGACGCGCATGCCGAGCGCGTCACCGAGCAGAATGATCGCGTGCATGATCGCATGCGCTTCCTTGTTGTCGACGATGTCGTTGACGAAGGATTTGTCGATCTTGATCTTGTCGAAGGGGAAGCTTGAGAGATAGCTCAGCGAGGAGTAGCCGGTGCCGAAATCGTCCATCGAAATGCGGATGCCGCGCTCCTTCAGCGCATGCAGGATCGGCAGCACCTCGCCGAGATTTTCCATCAGCACGCTTTCGGTGATTTCGAGCTCCAGCCGCAGCGGCGACAATGAGGCGGCCGCCAGCGCTTCTCCGACATCCCTGGTCAGGTCGCTGCTGCTGAACTGCATCGCCGAAACGTTAACCGCGACCTTGATGTCTTCAGGCCATTCTACTGCATCGTTGCAGGCACGGCGCAAAACCCAGCGGCCGATATCGACGATGAGGCCGACCTCTTCGGCGAGCGGAATGAAATCTATTGGCGCAACACGGCCGCGGATCGGATGGTTCCAGCGGATCAGGGCCTCGAAGCCGCAGATGCGCCGCTGCGAAAGGTCATAGAGCGGCTGGTAATGCAGCTCGAATTCTTCCTTCTCGATGGCTGCTCTGAGGTCCGCCTCCAGCGCGTGGCGCAGTTGCATCTGCGCTTCCATCTCGCCGGCGAAGAAACGCTCGCGCTTGCGCCCGTCCGCCTTGGCGTGGGACAGCGCCACGCCGGCATTCTTCAGCAGGATATCGGTTTCATCACCGTCCCCCGGGGCGACTGCGATCCCCATCGAGACGCTGAGCTCTATCTGTTTTTCGCCGTGCAGGATTGGCAAGGAAAGCTCGCGGCGGATCTGCTCGGCCAGCGCCGTCACGTTCCACGGCTGCTGTCTGCCTGTCTGCAGGATGGCGAATTCGTCCGAACCTAGCCGCGCCAGGGTGTTCTCCGAACCGGCCGAGGCCCGGATGCGCGCGGCGACCTGCTGCAGGATCGTGTCGCCGGCGGACACGCCCATCATGTTGTTGATCGATTTGAACCGGTCGAGGTTGAGGTGAATGAGGGCGAGCTGCTCGTCCCGTCTGCGCTCTGCGAGTGCTGAATCGACCTGCTCGCGGAAATGGATGCGGTTTGGAAGACCGGTCAGCGGGTCGTGGTGGGCGAGATAGGTGATGCGCTCGGCCGCCTTTCGATCCTCGGTAATATCGGCATGAATGGCGATGTTGCTGCCGTCGGCAAGGATGGTCACCATGCTCTGGATGACGCGGCCGTCGTCCATCAGCCATTCGCGCCGACGGATACCGCTGCTTTTTGCGGCTGCGGAGGAATGTCGGCCGGCTCGCCGGCCGGGCTTGGCGCCAGTGCCTTCCGAACCGCGCATTTTGTCGATGAGATCGGCGATTGTCGCACCGGGAGTGACATCGGCCTGGGTGAGGCCGAAGAGCTGACCGAAGCGAATATTGGAAAGCGTCAGCCGCTGATCTGCGTCGAAGACGCTGAGACCGAGTGGCAGGTTGTTGAGGATGATTTCGAAGAGTCTCTGCTGGCCGTCGAATGCCTGGCTGAGGGCTGACATATTGCCTCGCAGCGCATGGTTCTCCCTCAGCAGCGTTTCCGCGCTTCTTTCGATCTCGTCATAGTCGCTTTCATGGACACGATAGGTCGCGATGACAAGCTCCATCAGACGCTGTGCGTCCACCGATCCATCGGCGGTGATGGCCTGGCTGCATTGCTGCCAGAAGAGCGCTTCAGCTTTCATGGCGAGGCCTCTGCAGGGCGGCCGCGAAGGCAATCGCCGTCACTTGATGGACGTACCTCATCGCATTGAAAACTCTTCCAAAAGTGGCCATAAAATTGATTTTTCATAAACTAAACGTCCAGGTGGTATCTTGTGACGCTCATTCTGGACGGGCGGGATTAATATTCGGTTGCAGTGCAGCAGCGGCTTCGCGTCGTTAGACATTTGTTTTATATGTGAAAAATTGCTGAAATACCGCAGAGCCTCCTCGCGTGGCGCCGGCGGACGTTCAGCCTCGGGCCGTCTCGTTAACCGTTGTCAATCATCGTTAATGAGAAGTTAACAACTTATTGACGCACCGCGCAAATCAGTTTAACCAGCGAGTCAATCAGTGATTTTCCACGTTCGTATTGCGTACAAACACCACCGGCAAAAGGCGGTGAATGGAGGTTTGTATGACCAGCACCACATCCGTTTCCGATACGTCATATGCATATCTGGCGACACTCTCGCGGCTTGATGCCAATGGCGATGGTGTACTCAGCCGCGGCGAACGTGCCGCTGATGAGAAGCCCGGCATCATCAAGGAACTCCTGGAGGAGGACAACACCAGCGAGACGCAGCCGAAATTTTCCGGCAGCCTGATTGCGCTGATGATGGACTCGCGTGACAGCAGCATCGCCGTCCCTTATCCGTTGCAGCAGACGGCGCCGACGACCGACGATCAACGGGACGATCTCTACCGCAACACTTACGGCCAGTTCGACTTCAGCGCCGTCGCCTGAGCCGCTCCCGAATCCGGTCATCTGCAAGCCGGCCGTTTGGCCGGCTTTTCCAGTTCTGCGCTCCCTGCGCATAGCGCCACTTCCAAGTGATAGAGCCTCCTGTCGGACACGCGGCGCTTTAAATGAGGAACAGCTTCCAGGTTGATACGTTCAGAAGGACAACCGGACGGAAGGAGATCTCCATGAAAGCCATGTGCACCATCGCCGCCCTGAGCCTGCTTGCCGTTGCGTTGCCGGCGGGTGCCCAGGACAAGCAGACGGCGGTCGCCAATTTCGTCGGCAAGGACGGCAAGGAGGACGGCCGCGCGCAACTGACGGCTGCCGCCACCGGCGGTGTGCTGATCGAAGTCGAGATATCAGGACTGCCGGCGAACAAATGGGTGGCCTTCCATGTTCATGAGACAGGCCGATGCGACGCCGCCACCCATCACGAGTCGGCCGGCGGTCACTTTAACCCTGAGAAGGCCGAGCATGGCATCCTTGCCGCCAAGGGACCGCATGCCGGCGATATGCCCAATCAATATGTCGGGCAGGACGGCGTGCTCAGGGCGCAGGTCTTCGACAGCATGGTCACGCTCGATGGCAAGACCGACGGCATTCGCGGCCGCGCATTGGTGGTGCACGCCAACTCGGATGACTATCGCAGCCAGCCCTCGGGAGATGCGGGGGAAAGACTATCCTGCGGCGTCATTCAATAGTCTGCTGCATCAGTTCCTGGATCACTGTCTCATTGCCGCGTCAGTGCCGGCTTTTCGGCGGCCGATCTGCCGTTGGACGTCTTTGCCGGCGCGGCATTCGGCGCATCCGGCAACGCGGCCCGATTGTTCTCGTCGAAGGCGAGTTTTACGCGTTTCGTCATGTCCCGGCTGACCGTCCACCAGTCACCGGTCTTTGCCCAATAGCGCAGCGTCACGAAGATCGCGCCGTCACCGAGGCCGTCGACGAAGACGCTCGGTTCCGGTGACTTCAGCACCCGGGAATCGGCTTTGGCAAGGCCCATCAATGTTTCCATCGACTGATCGATGTCATCCTCCACCTTGATCTTCAACTCGTTCCGCCGCGTCGCCTCGCGGCTGAAATTGGTAATCGGCGTATTCCATAGCGTCGAATTCGGCGCCAACCGGTAGAGCCCGTCGGCGGTTCTGAGTTCGGTCGCAAACAGGCCGATTTCGCGCACCGTACCGGCCACGCTGCTGGTCTCGATGTATTCTCCGACCCGGAACGGCCTGAGGATCAGCAGCATGATGCCGGCGGCGATATTCTGCAGTGTTCCCTGCAGCGCCAGTCCGATTGCCAGGCCGGCTGCGCCGAGGGTCGCGATGATCGAGGCGGTCTGGACGCCGAACTGGCCGAGCACGGTGATGAACACCAGGATGAGCAGCGCGTATCGGAGCACATTGGTGAAGAAGCGCGCCAGCGTCTCGTCAATGCCATGGACGCGGGACAGGCCCTCATAGGCCCAGCGGCTGGCAAAACCGGCAAGCGCCCAGCCGAGAACGAGCAGAATCACGGCCCCAAGGACGGAAAAGGAATATTGCACCGCCAGCGCGCTCGCCTGGCTGAGCGCCGTTTGCGTGGCAAGAAGGACGTCGGCTGCTTGTTGTTGCATGATCTGGCCTTTTCTACGTGGTCGGGCCTAGATGGGGCAGATGGCGGCAGCGTCAACCGCAGGCGGGCTCGCCGATCGCAAGCACGAAAGGGGCGTTGCCGTCGGCATCGGCACCGCGCCCGATCGCCTGCACTGCCGCAACAAGCCGGCCGCTGCGATTTAGCAGCGCGTCGCCGATCTCGATCAGCCGGGCGTTCGGCGTCGCGAAAGGCGAGGCCGACCGCAGCCGGCGCGCAAGCGTTTCCTCACTCTGATCCGGCGCAAGCGACAGCGCGGCGATCAGGGCTGCTGCCGGCGAGCGCGAGACGCCCATCCAGCAATGGATGAGCAGCGGCGTCTCCTGCCGCCACGACGCGGCAAAGTCGATAATCCCCTGCACATGGGTTTCGTCGGGCGCCACCAGGCCGCCGGTGCCCTTGAAGGTGATGTCGTTCATCGCAAGCGTCAGATGGCGGTCGGCCACGATCACGCCCGGCCGGTGAAAGGCCTGCTCCTTGGCGATCAGGCTGATCATGTCACGCGCCTTGTGGCGCACCGCCATCTCCGCGATGCGCGACAGCGGCGAGACGACGATGAAACTCACGAGACCATCTCCCGCGCGGTCTCGATCGCCGCGAAGCGCTCGCAGAACAGCCGCTGCGCTTCGATTGCCGGCAGCGGCTCGATCATCAGCATCTCCCTGCTGATGCCGCGCGGCTGGCCGAAGAACTTCTGTGCCTCGGCGGGTGTGAAACCGGCGAGCACCGTCGCCTCGAAATAGGCGGCGATCGTATCGGCTTTTTTGATGCGGTCCTTGAGGTCCCGCGAGGGATGCGGCGGCAGGCCGAAGCGCAGGTGCACGGCGGCCTCCAGACGCTTTTCCACCGTCTTGTAGCCGCCCCCGACCACCGATTTGAACGGCGAGATCATATCGCCGATCACATATTCGGGCGCATCATGCAGCAGCGCCATCAGGCAGTCCTGTGGGGACGCATCATTGACGCGGCGGAAAATGTCTTCGACGACGAGGCTGTGCTGCGCCACCGAAAAAGCATGATCACCCGATGTCTGGCCGTTCCAGCGGGCAACACGCGCCAGCCCGTGGGCAATGTCGATCAGTTCCACATCGAGCGGCGAGGGGTCAAGCAGGTCGAGCCTGCGCCCGGATAGCATGCGTTGCCAGGCGCGCGGAGCTTTCATCGTCGTCACGCACTGGCCTCGTCGGCGCTGGTGGGAAAGACAAGGCCGGACCATTGCGGCAGGACGAGGGAAACGGGTGTCTCGCCGGCCAGCAGCGGCGTGCCGGCGGCCATTGCCGCCCCGGCGCGGTCGATGCGAACGATCGCCAATCCATGGTCGCCTTCGACCGAACCGAGTGTCCCGACAGGCTTGCCGGCGGCGGAGATCTCCGTCCCGGTCTCCGGCAGAGCCGTAGCAGCGGACACTGTGACGACGCGCCGGCGCGCGGTGCCGCGGTGCTGCATGCGCGAAACGACCTCCTGGCCGACATAGCAGCCTTTCCTGAAGGAGAGGCCGCCATTGAAATCCATCAGCACGTCGTGCGGAAAGGCATCCTGCAAGGCGAAGTCCGATCCTGACGTGACGATGCCGTGCGCGATGCGCAGCGCATCGTAGAGCGCTTCTTCACCGTCGCCGTGTTTCCCGGGCTGGCGGATCAACGTAACGCCTGCCTTGGCGAAGCGACTATCCCGGACGCCCTGGTTGTTCTCACCACCCATGGCCCCTTCGCCCCAGGAAACGGTGACACCCTCTTCGGCGCGCGGCGCGAGCGTGACGGCGGCGCGCAGCTTGTACATCGTCAGCCGCTTCAGCAGGCCATCGCGCTGGCCGGCGTCAGTTTCGATCGTATAGCCGTCGCCCTCCCGCCAGATCATGAAGTCGAACAGGATCTTGCCCTGCGGCGTCAGCAGCGCCCCGGGCCGCGCCTCGCCGGCCTCAAGCGAGATGATATCGGTGGTGATCAGGTTCTGCAGGAAGGATTGAGCTTCCACGCCGCTGATGGAGAGAAGTGAGCGGTCTTTCAGGAATACGGCTGGCATGGCGGAACCTGTCGCGTTGGTCATCGCTCAGAGGTATGTCTTCATGAGGTGGATCGCAAGCGTCCCACCTAAAGGCGAAACGCCAAAGGCGCAAGCGTGGTGGACGTCAATCGCCCGCCGTGAAGAATTTCCATTTGCCCTGCGGCGTAATGCCGAGGCGGTAGAAATTATAGCCGCCGAATTCCTGCATATCGGAAAGATCGCCGGCGGTGACGATGCGCAGCAATTCGACACGCTCAGGCGGTGTCAGCGACTTTAGGTCCTTCTCGGCGAAATAGGGCCAGACATACATCTCGTCTGCCGTACCCTGGCCGACATGCACGAAGCCGGTCGAAACGATGTCGAGCATGATGGCGAGGATTTCGTCTCCGTCGGGATCGCCCGAAAGATCCTTCAGCGTGCCGATCGGATCCTCCGTGGGCTCGCCCACAGTCACCTGTGTCTGCTCGGTGCCGGTGCCCATCAGCGGTCGCAAGCGTTCGAGATCGCCGGAGGCAGCCGCCTCGACGATCTGCTCGCGCATCTTGCGAACCGGCTCGGGCACCTTGCTGATGTCGTAAATCACTTCGGTGGGCTTGGAAGCATCCTGGGCGCCCGGCGTCTTGTCGACACCCTGATTGCTCTGGCTGTTGACCAGCGGATCGGCCATCGGAACGCTGGGAGCGGTCCCGCCCTGCGGCTGGCTCTGTCCCTGAGCGCTTCCCGCCGCAGCCGGCGCGTCGTTGGCAGCCTGGCCGGGGATCTTGTGCAGTTCGGAAAGCGCGTAGGCTGCCGGGGCAAGGAAAATATTGCCGGCGGCAAGGCTGAACGCAAGCAGCACCGGCGCGAGCGGAATTCGCGAAATTTTCTCTTTACCGGTATGCATCAAACTCTCTGATAACAATTATTGCAGGGTGCGGTTCGCGGAGAATTCGCCGGCAAGCATGCGTTCACGCAGCGAATCCAGCAAGGCTTCGGCGCTGCTTTCCCCGTGCAATCTGATCGTCTCGCGCAAGGCATGCCCAATAGCTGCATCAGCGATGATCTCAGGCTCGATTCCGTCGGCCATGCCGTCGGCCCAAGCCTCGTTCTGGTACTCCAGAGCCGCCTGCATCTTCTCGTGGACGATCATGTCGTCGATCTCGTTGAGGCTTGCTTCCATTGTCTTTTCCTCAGAACTTCTCATGTCTTACTGCACCGTTAACAACACTAACAGCCTTTTCCCAAAACGACACGTCCACATGCGAAAACAGGTTAATTAAACGTCAATTTCCAAAACGCGAGGTAATTTCTGTGGCAAGTGTTGCACCTTCGTTACGGTAGCGCTCTTCTGCCACGATGGCCGCTGCCGTGCAATCCGTATAGACCGAGGCGAAGGCGCGGTAGCCGCGATTGAAGGCGGCAGTCAGCCTTTCCTTGCGCTGCGGCGCGTTGCCGGTCTCCGAATCGAGCAGTTGCTGCATCCCGTTTCGCCACTCGTCGCCGCCTGCCGCCTTGCAGAGCGTTCTCAGATAATGCACTGAGCCCAACACCTCGGCGAGCCGTGCCAGCTTGTCGTCATAGGGCACCGTCACCGCGGGCGGCGGCGCAATCTCCTCCTCCCGTGGAGGCGGCGTGATCTTGCCCTGCGCCATGGTGGGGCCGGCGAGCACGAGCAGGGACAGGAGAACGCGTCGAATGGGAATCATGCTCCCAGTTGATACGTTGAGCATGACGGCAACAAGGCGGGCCTTGAGAGTTTCCACTCCTATTCGCCGCCCGCCAGAGCATCATGCCGAAAAGTGCAGCGGTTCTCGGACGACATCGTGCTCTAACTTTGATTCAGAACAGGATTCAGATTATAGGCCGGCCTCAATCATCCTGTTCTAGCCGCTCTGCGCATTCGAGCACGCTCTGCGGCACAGGCAGCCGCCGGATTTCCTCAACCGTATACCAGCCGAGCGCCGCCGCATCGTCGGCGGCCTCAGCCACCAGTTCCCGATCCGCCTCGACGCGAAAGACCGACAGGAAGAAATGGCTGCTGAGGCTGCCATCGGCTGCATGGGTTTTCAGGTCATAGGTCGAAAACAGCTGCGGATTGCGCACCGAAATGCCGGTTTCCTCACGGAATTCGCGCAACGCCGTTTGCTCCGGTGTCTCGCCCGGTTCGGCGCGGCCGCCTGGAAACGCATACATATCGGCAGAAGGCGGATTGCGCCGCAACACCAGAAGGAATCGTCCGTCGCGTTCGAGAATGGCGGAGGAGGCGGCTTTGGCGGTGGAGATCATGAAATGGCTCTTGCTGTGATGGCCCATCCTACCCGATGAATACTGCCGAAGAAATGCGAAGGCGCGAAAGGTGCTTCCGTGACCTACATCATTTATGCCTTTGCCGCCGTCTTCGAGATCGCCGGCTGCTTCGCCTTCTGGGCGTGGCTGAGACTTGGAAAGCCCGTCTGGTGGCTGGCGCCGGGAATGGTCTCGCTGGCGCTTTTTGCCTGGCTTCTGACGCTGGTGCCGAGCGAGGCTGCCGGCCGCACTTTCGCGGCCTATGGCGGCATCTACATCGCCGCTTCACTGCTCTGGCTCTGGCTGGTCGAAAGCCGCGTGCCTGATCGCTATGATATTGGCGGGGCGCTGGTCTGCCTTGCGGGAACGAGCATTATCCTCTTTGGGCCGAGAGGCTGACGCGCCTTGACCGGACTCAAGCCGGGTGCAAAGACAAGCCGATGTGTGGACGTTTCGCCCTGACAAGCTCCAGCGCCGACCTGCGCGAATTTTTCTCCGGTCTCGATCTCGATGAGTTTCCGGCGCGCTACAACATCGCGCCGACGCAGCCGATCCTTGTCGTCATAGCAGGCGAGGGCCGGGAGAAGGGCAGCAACCTGGCCGACCGCCGCGCCGTGCTCGTGCGCTGGGGTCTCACTCCGACCTGGGTCAAGGACCCGAGGGACTTCCCGCTGTTGATCAACGCCCGCTCCGAAACCGCGATCGGCAAGGCCTCCTTCCGGGCGGCCATGCGTCATCGCCGCATACTCATCCCGGCCTCCGGCTTTTATGAATGGCGTCGCCCGTCCAAAGAAAGCGGAGAGCGGCCGCAGGCCTATTGGATCAGGCCGCGTCAGGGCGGGGTCGTTGCTTTTGCCGGGCTGATGGAGACATGGTCCTCGGCGGATGGGTCCGAAGTCGACACCGGCGCGATCCTGACGACATCGGCCAATTCAGGCATATCGGCGATCCACGATCGCATGCCCGTCGTTATCAAACCTGAAGATTTTGCGCGCTGGCTGGATTGCAAGATGCAGGAACCGCGCGAGGTGGCCGACGTGATGCGGCCGGTTCAGGACGATTTTTTCGAGGCCGTCCCGGTCTCCGACAAAGTCAACAAGGTCGCCAATATGGGGCCCGACCTGCAGCAGCCGGTCGTCGTCGAAAAGCCCCTGAAGGCCCCCGAAAAGCGGCCTGCGGACGGCCAGCTCAGTTTCTTCTGAACGCTATCCGCCGCTCTTCCTTGGTCGTGCCGACGCTTCAAGCGGATTTCTTTACGCTGGTCGGCTTGTGCTTCGCCATCAGCGATGCTGCGGCAACCGCCTTGAGGCCGACGGGGCGATAGTTGGCGGCGAGATCGGGCTTGGCCGTCTGCTGTTTGTCGCTACTGCTCTTTTTGGAAGTCACGATACTCTCCTCACGCGGTTCTTCCCAGGGTATTTTGTCGTTTGATGTTTGGTCACAAATAACGCCAAAACGGGGACGCAGCCTATCAGGATTTGTAAACGCGCACCACAATTCGCGAGGCTTAGCTGAAGCCTACGTTGGCTAATACTTACTGAAGCGAGCAGTTCCAATAAAAGTGCGCGGCCGTTTTTCCGGGAAGAAGCGCGCAACGGTTTTCCCGGGGATCCGGGAGACGAAGAGAGACGCAATCCCATCACCCGAAGAAATCACGAAATGCGTTTGCGTCAGATGTGACGGCCGATATCGTCGTCGCCGACGCCGAGTTCCTCGATCGTTAGCGTCCCATATTTCCGGCGCCATTTCCGCGCGCCGAAGGGAAGCGATATGAGGTAGGCGGCAACGGTGAAGACCATCACCTCCCAGGTGTAGCTCATCAGCAGAGCCACATAGAGCACGACGCCGAGCATCATCGGCAGCACGAGATCGCGCCGCAGCCGGTTGCCTTCCGATTTGCCCGACCAAACCGGCAGCCGGCTGATCAGCAGGAAGGCGATGACGACGGTATAAATTGACGAGACATAGGCGAAGGTGCGGTCCGTCGCCAGGCCGAGGAAGCCGAGATAGACCGGCAGCAGCACCAGCATGGCGCCAGCCGGCGCCGGCACGCCGACGAAATATTCCGATTGCCAGCTCGCCTTATTCTCGCGTTCAGCCATGACGTTGAAGCGGGCAAGCCGAAGCCCGGCGGCGATCGCATAGATCAGCGCGGCGATCCAGCCGAGCGAGCGCGCCTGGTCGAGCGCGAAGACATAGACAACGAGGGCGGGGGCGACGCCGAAATTGACGATATCGGCGAGCGAATCCATTTGCGCGCCGAACTTCGAGGTCGCCTTCATCAGCCGGGCCACGCGCCCATCGATGCCGTCGAGAAAGGCGGCGACCAGCACCATGGAGACGGCGAGTTCGTAACGGTTCTCGAAAGCCAGCCGGATGCCGGTCAGCCCGGCGCAGATCGCCAGAATGGTGATGAGGTTCGGAAAGACGAGACGGAGCGGGATTTCGCGCAGGCGCGGGCCACGGGCGGAATCATCCGGACCATTGGGCTCGAAAGGCGGAAAGGGCGTTTCCATATCGCGTTCCAATCTGAACCTGGAGCATGTCGCGCAAAACTGTGTAGCGGTTTTGCGATAGCGACATGCGTAAAAACAAAGGGCTAAAGCGCGAGGAGCGAATCTGAAAGATTGCGACGCGCCTTAGCTGCGGCGGCTGATGATGGGACCCTTGGCGGAGGCGAATTCGGCAATTACAGTTTCCCCGGCAATTGCCACCTGGCCGAGCGAGACGCGTGGCGCAGCACCGGCGGGCAGGAACACGTCGAGCCGCGAGCCGAAACGGATCAGCCCGAAGCGCTCGCCGGCATCCACCGGTTCGTTGGGGTTTGCCCAGCAGAGGATGCGCCGCGCCACGAGGCCGGCGATCTGGACAACGCCGATCTGGCCGTGGCGGGTTTCGATCACCAGCCCGTTGCGCTCGTTGTCCTCGCTCGCCTTGTCGAGTTCGGCATTGACGAAGCTGCCGGAGCGGTAATTGATACTGACGATGCGCCCGCGCATCGGCGCCCGGTTCACATGGCAGTTGAAGACGTTCATGAACACCGAGATGCGCAGCATCGGCTCGGAGCCGAGGTCGAGCTCGGCCGGCGGGGTCACCATCTGGATCGCCGAGACCTTGCCGTCGGCGGGAGAGATCACCAGATCGTCGTCCTGAGGGGTGACGCGTTCGGGATCGCGGAAGAAATAGGCGCACCACAGCGTGAAGATCATGCCGATCCAGAAGAGCGGCTTGAAGATCCAGCCCAGGATCAGCGACGCGACGAAGAAGGCGGCAACGAAGGGATAACCCTCCTTATGCACGGGGACGATCGTGTTGCGAACCGTGTTGAACAGGCTCATGCTGCCGGTCTCCTTGCGTTGTCGTTTTTTGCTGGTTAGCGAAAAACCGTCTCCGGGGCAATGCTGCGGCACCGGCGCTGGATCCGACGCCGGAGTTCTGAACAACAAAAGCTTGGGCCGTGTCGCTCCCGGCTCAGCTTGCCGGGGCAAGCCGCGTGATCACGCCCAGGTCGTCGCTTTCGCGCACCTGCTTCAGATGTTCCTCCGCCTGTGTCGCCTCGCGCTGCCGGTTCCACATCGAGGCATAGAGGCCATTCCGCTCGAGCAGGGCGGTATGCGTCCCGCGCTCGGCGATCTCGCCGCTTTTTAGAACGATGATTTCGTCGGCGCCGATGACGGTGGAGAGCCGGTGGGCGATGACCAGCGTCGTGCGGTTCTTCGAAACCACGTCGAGCGCCGTCTGGATTTCCCGTTCCGTCGTCGTGTCGAGCGCCGATGTCGCCTCGTCGAGGATCAGGATCGGCGGCGCCTTGAGAATGGTGCGGGCGATCGCCACCCGCTGCTTCTCGCCGCCCGAAAGCTTGAGCCCGCGCTCGCCGACCTTGGTTTCGAATCCTTCGGGCAGCATTTCGATGAAATGGGCGATCTGCGCCACTTCGGCCGCCGCGAAGACCTCGCCGTCGCTCGCCGATGTGCGGCCGTAACGGATGTTGTAGGCGACCGTATCGTTGAAGAGCACGGTATCCTGCGGCACCATACCGATCACCGAGCGCAGGCTCTTCTGCGTGACGTTGCGGATATCCTGGCCGTCGACGGTGATCGCACCGCTCTGGATATCGTAGAAACGATAGAGCAGCCGTGACAGCGTCGACTTGCCGGCGCCCGAAGGACCGACGACGGCAACCGTCTTGCCGGCCGGCACTTCAAAGGAAATGCCCTTCAGGATCGGACGGGCGGGGTCGTAGGAAAAGTGCACATCCTTGAAGGCGATCGCGCCCTGGCCGATCCGGAGCTCGGCCGCCTCGGGCACGTCTTTGACCTCGGCCTGGACCTCCAGCAGGTCGAACATCTGCTCGATATCGGTCAAGCCCTGACGGATTTCGCGGTAGACGAAGCCGATGAAGTTGAGCGGCGCGGAAAGCTGCAGCAGCATCGAATTGACGAATACGAAATCGCCGACCGTCTGCTCACCGCGCTGCACGGCGAGTGCCGACAGCACCAGCATGATCGTCGTGCCGATGCCGAAGATAACGCCCTGGCCGAAGTTCAGCCAGCCGAGCGAGGTCCAGACATCGGTCGCCGCCTTTTCGTAGCGTTCCATCGATTTGTCGAAGCGTTTTGCCTCCATCTCTTCGTTGCCGAAATATTTGACGGTCTCGAAATTGAGGAGGAAGTCGATCGCCTTGGTATTGGCGTCGGTATCGCTGTCGTTCATCGACCGGCGGATGGCGATGCGCCAGTCGGACGCGCGGATCGTGAACCAGATATAGGCCCAGACCGTAAAGGCGGTGACGGCGAGATAGGAGAAGCCGTAGCCCCACCAGAAGATCGCCGCCGTCAGCAGGAATTCGATGACGGTCGGGACCGAATTGAGGATCGTGAAACGCACGATCGTCTCGATGCCCTTGGTGCCACGCTCGATGATGCGCGACAGGCCGCCGGTCTTGCGCTCCAGATGGAAGCGCAGCGACAGTTCATGCATATGCACGAAGGTCCTGTAGGCGAGCTGGCGCACCGCATGCTGCCCGACGCTGGCAAACAGCGCGTCGCGCAGCTGGTTGAGGCCGAGCTGGATCAGGCGGGTGATGTTATAGGCGATCACCAGGGCGATCGCGCCGGCGAGCAGCGGCGGCACCGAGCCGGCCAGATCCATCCTGCCGTTCAGCGCATCGGTCGACCACTTGAAGAAATAGGGGACGAGCAGCAGCACGAATTTGGAAACCAGCAGGAAGACCGAGGCCCAGACGACACGCATCTTGAGGTCGGGTCGGCCGGCCGGCCACATATAGGGCCAGAGGTTGAGAAGCGTCTGCAGCAGGTTGGATTCCGAGACTGTCTTGCCGTTTGCCATGCTTGTCTCCAGCCCGGATGGGCTTGCGGCGATTGCCGCGCTTCGATGCCGGCAAGAGCACGGAACCGGTAGGTGCCCTGAAAGCACTTGCCGCAATCCGCAGCCGCCATCGCCAGATAGGGTGTCGAGCGGACGAATACAACAAATGCGGGGTTCAGGAAAAGACAGGCCGGGCGGTGAGCCCGCCCGGCCTCGTCATTTTGTTTATCGCTTAGAGGTGTTGGCCGGAAAGGCGCTTGCGGTGCAGTTCCTCGGCGTTCGGCAGCACATCTTTCGGCAGGCCGAAGATCTGGCCGGGGCGGATACGATCCGGATCGATGATCTTGTCCTCGTTGGCCATATAGATCGTCGTGTAACGCACGCCGAGCCCATAGGTGCGACGCGAAATCTGCCACAGCGTGTCGCCCCGGCGAATAATCACTGCCGCATTGTTTGCCGTCAGCGGCGCCTGTTCGATCGTCTTCGGCTGGTTGCCTGTCGCGTCGTTTGCGACCGGTGCCGCCGGTGCGGGGGACGCGGAGAGTTCGGCGACGATCGCCCCTAGTCCGTCGAGGCCTGCGCCGACGGATTTTGCATCCTTCGGCAGGCCCTGCAGCATCTTCAATGCGCTGGTCGCCGTTTGCGAGGCGGCGCCGGACGCTTGCTTGAAGGTGTCGGGCGCATCGGAACCCGGACGGAAATCTGCGACCGAGCGCAAGGCGAATTCGGTTGCCGAGCGCGCCGCCGCAAGCTGTTCGGCGCCGGGCAGCTTGCCATCGGCAAACAGCCCCTTCAGCAGGCCGAAGGCCTTGCCGACTTCGGCTTTACGCTTGCCGAGCTCGCCCTCGTCGAGCGGCACCATCGAGGAGGCACCGTTTGCGTCGGCGGGGACGGATTGCGCCGCGACCCTGACCTGGTCGCCGGCGGGGCGATTGAAATTCACCGCTGCACGCACGATCACCTTGCCGGTGGGATCGACGACGTCGACGCGGATTTTATGGTCGCCGACCGAGAGCGCCACCACGCCGTCGATGACGAAATGGCCGTCCGAACCGGCGGTGTCCTGGCCGACAAGGCTGTCGTCGGCGTAACCGAGGACCTTGGCGTTGGCGCGCGCCGTGCCGGCAATGAAAATCTTGTTGCCCTCGATTTCGACGGCGTTGACCATCACATCGGGCGCATTCGACTTGTCGGCTGCGGCGATGCCGGGAATGGCCGTCGCCGGGTCGCCGGAGGCGGCGTCGGTGAGCTTAGGCATCTGTAGCGCCAGATCGCCGGTTGGCGCAGCGGTGACAGCAGGCGCAGCCGAACCTTCGCCCGTTGCCGGCTTGTCTGCCGGCGGCGCCATCGGGTTGGAGGCATCGGCGACTTCGGTGCCGGCCTTCGGCGCGGTGATGATGCGGCTCGCCGCGCCAGGTTTGGAAACCATGGCGAGCAGATTGGCGCCGTTGCCGTCCTTCGGCACGGAAATGGTCGCGACTTCTTCGGAAAGCGTGCTCTTGCCGTCCTTGCCGGTAAACTTGAGCACCAGCTGGTGGTCGCCCGCCGGAAGCGGATCGTCGAGTACGGCGGCGAAATCGCCGCTGGCATCGACATTCGCTGTCGTCACAACCTTTTCGCCGTCAAGCACTTCGAGCTTGCCGTTCGGTTCTGCGGAGCCGGCAATCACCGTCGAGCCGTCGGGCTCGACGCGCAGTACGTCGAAGGCGGGAAGCTTCGGGCCGGCATTCGCCGCTGCCGTGCTCGCCGCGGGCTCAGGCGCACCGGTCAGCGCAGCCTCGGCCTTAGCGATCGCGGCAAGCGCATCGGTAATGTTCTCCGGCAGCGACTGGACAATGGCGAGCGCCTTCGTGCCGCCGTCCTTCGCCATGACGGCAAGTGCCTGGGTCGCCGGATCAAGTCCATCGGGAATTGCGAAACCGGCAAGCGCGGTCAGCGCGTCGACGGCCTTGGTCTTGGCAGCGGTGAAGACGTCGTCGGCGGGGCCCTTGCCGTCAGCAAACAGCGCCTTGAGTTCGCTAAGCGACACACTCGCATTGGCCGATAGGCGCCCCACCTTGTCGGCGACGCCGGCCGCGTCGGCCACAGCCGAGCGCGATGTCTTTGCCGACTCGTTAACCGTGTCCTTGAGCTCCGTGCTTGCCTGATTGATAGCGTCGCCGACCTTGGCTGCATCGCCGCCGATGCGCGGCATGACGAAAAAAACCATCAGTAGGATTGCGATTACGAGCACTGCAAGGGCCAGCAAGCCGGCACGGTTCTTCATCATTCTGTCTCCCAAGACGGCAATTTGCCGTAGTAACCGAAATTGCTAGCGATTCCCGTTGCTTTTCCCAAGCATTCAAAGCAATTCGGCAAGCTAGGTAGGCTGCTTTTCAGTCAATTTTCTTGACTGCATTGAAATGGAATAGTTGTTTGCCTCTATGACCGACCAATCTGTATCGATTCGATCCATCTGCGTTTACTGCGGCTCAAGGCCGGGACGCGATCCCTCCCACATGGCGGCCGGGCGTGCTCTCGGACGAGAGATCGCCGAATACGGCCTGCGCCTTGTCTATGGCGGGGGTACCAAAGGCATCATGGGCGCGGTTGCCAGCGGCGCGCTTTCAGGCGGCGGTCAGGTCACGGGCATTATCCCCGAATTCCTGATCGATATGGAAGCCACCCGCCACTCGCTCGGTCAGCTTAACGAACTTATTGTAACCCCTGACATGCATGCGCGCAAACA
The DNA here is from genome assembly GCF_051810745.2 of Rhizobium sp. F40D2. Lineage (NCBI taxonomy): Bacteria > Pseudomonadati > Pseudomonadota > Alphaproteobacteria > Hyphomicrobiales > Rhizobiaceae > Rhizobium > Rhizobium sp. F40D2. Next base: position 121,015 of record NZ_CM131436.1, on the reverse strand, counting down.
TACGATGTTCGAGCGTTCCGATGCTTTCGTCGCGCTGCCCGGCGGCATCGGTACGCTGGAGGAAATCGTCGAGATCATGACCTGGGCGCAGCTCGGTCGCCACGAAAAGCCGATGGTCTTTGCCAACGTCAACGGATTCTGGGATCCGATGATGGAGCTGATGCGTCACATGACCGAAGAGGGCTTTCTGCACACCGCCCACCGAGTGCAGCCGCTCGTCGTCGATGAGATCTCCGGCATCATTCCGGCAATCATGGCCCAGGCAGCCCAGCTCGCCGCCGATCGTGACGGCGAAGACGCGGTGATCTCGAAGATGTAGGCGAACGGCTCCTACGGCTTCAGCGCCCGCGGCTTCCTTCAGCATTGACCAGCTATAGAGGAACAGCCCCGCCCAGATCAGCGGGAAGGCGATCATGCGCGCCGTGCCGAGAGGCTCGTGAAAGATGAAGACCGCGATCAGGAAGATCATCGTCGGCGCGATATACTGCATGATGCCGATCGTCGACAGCTTCAGCAGCTTGGCGCCGTTGGCATAGATCATCAGCGGCACGGCGGTGATGACGCCGCAGCCGAGCAGCAGCGTCGTGTCGGCAAGGCCGGTGCGGTAGAGATGGCCCTGGCCGCTGCCGAATTCGAGATAGAGGATATAGAGCAGGGCAGGACCGCTGAGGATCAGCACTTCGAGGAAGAAGCCCTGGTTTGGCCCGAGCGGCAGCGTCTTGCGCAGCAAGGCATAGAAACCCCAGCTGATCGCCAGCGTCAGCGCCACCCACGGAATGCCGCCGCTGTCGAATGCCAGAATGGCGACGGCAAGTGCTGCCAGTGCGATCGCCGCGATCTGCAGCGGCTGCAGCCTCTCCTTCAGCAGCACCGCGCCGAGGAAGATGCTGAACAGTGGATTGATGAAATAACCGAGTGCCGCGTCGAGCGAATGGCCGGCGCCGATCGCCCAGACATAAGTGCCCCAGTTGACGGTGATCAGCGACGCCGTCAGCGCCGCCATCGCCAGCATGCGCGGCGAGCGCAGCGCCGTGGCGATATCCGCTGTGCGCCCGAGCACGATCAGCACGATGCCGGCCAGCGGCAGCGACCAGACGATGCGGTGGGCGATCACTTCTGCCGGCGAGATATGCGCCACCGCCTTCATGTAGATCGGCAGGAAGCCCCAGAGCAGATAGGCTGTCAGCGCGAAGGCAAAACCGCGCGGACTGTCTTCGTTCTTGGCCAAGGGAACGGATGCATCGGTTGACATCGGGGTGTTTCCATCTTTGTTCTTCTTCTGATCCGGCCTAGCTTAAGCGCCGTGAATAGGCCAATTCATTTCGTTGAATAAAGGCTAAGAGGATTTGAAGCGGATAGGGGAAGAATGAACGGATGATAGCGGCAAAGGCTGATATCGGCCTCCAAAAACCCGAATCCTGTTCCAGACTACCGCGAGCGGGCGACAGGTGGACCAATCGAGGGAACAAACTCGCAAACCCCGCTGATGATCTGCGCATTCAGTTGACAGGCCCGGCAGGTTCTTTCATCTGGAACGCCAAGCGCCAGACCAGGAGCCTCTCACATGACCCTCACCGTACGCCCGGCAACGCCTTCAGACGCGGCAACGATCCTGCGATTTGTCCGCGAATTGGCTGATTATGAAAAGGCGATCCACGAGGTCGAGGCGACCGAGGAGAGCACGCGTGCGGCGATCTTCGGGGACGGTTCAGTCACGGATGCGCTGATCTGCGAACGCGACGGTCAAGCCATCGGCATGGCGGTTTATTTCTTCAGCTATTCGACCTGGCAAGCGAAGAACGGTCTTTATCTGGAGGATCTCTACATAACGCCGGACGCGCGCGGTTCGGGCGCCGGCAAGGCGCTGCTGCGGCGTCTGGCGCAGATCGCGCTGGAGAAGGGTTGCGGCCGCTTCGAATGGAGCGTGCTCGACTGGAACGAACCCTCGATCCGTGTCTACGAGGCGATTGGCGCGGAGCCGCAGAAGGAGTGGATCCGCTATAGGATGGCGGGCGAGACGCTGGCGGCGTTTGCCCGCGGTTAGCCGAACCGGCGGAACAGATTATTCCGCCGCGATCTTGCCGGCCAGTTGCCGGTTCTTCATGAGCTTGTAGATGACGGAATCCATCAGCGCCTGGAACGAAGCGTCGATGATGTTCTCGGAAACGCCGACCGTCCACCAGCGCACGCCGTCGCTGTCGGTGGATTCGATCAGCACGCGGGTGATCGCTGCCGTGCCGCCATTGAGGATACGCACCTTGAAATCGGCGAGCACTAGGTCATCGATCTCGTGCTGGTATTTGCCGAAATCCTTGCGCAGCGCCAGGTCAAGCGCGTTGACCGGCCCTTCGGCGTCGGCAACCGACATCAGCGTCTGGCCGTCGATGGTGATCTTGACCACCGCCTCCGAGACGATCTTCACGCGGCCGAGACTGTCGAAGCGGCGCTCGATCATCACGCGGAAGCCTTCGATGGTGAAGAATTCTGGGATCGTGCCGAGCGTGCGGTGCGCCAGCAGTTCGAAGCTCGCATCCGCGCCCTCATAGGCATAGCCGATCGATTCACGGTCCTTGACGATCGAGATCAGCAGATCGAGCTTCGGATCGTCCTTGGCGACCACGATGCCGCGCCGCTTCAGCGCGTTGATGAAGTTCGCCTTGCCGCCCTGGTCCGACACCATGACCTTGCGGAAATTGCCGACGCTCTCAGGCGGTACATGTTCGTAGGTCTTCGGATCCTTGAGCAGCGCCGATGCATGGATGCCGGCCTTGGTGGCGAAGGCGGAGGCGCCGACATAGGGCATCTGATGATCGGGCGAACGGTTGAGCAGCTCGTCGAAGGCATGTGAAAGGCGGGTGAGGTTGAGCAGCCGCTCCTCGTCGATCGCCGTTTCGAAACGTGCGTTATAGGCGCTCTTCAGCGCCAAGGTCGGGATCAGCGTCACCAGATTGGCGTTGCCGCAACGCTCGCCGATGCCGTTCAGCGTGCCCTGGATCTGCCGGACGCCGGCTTCGACGGCAGCCAGCGAATTGGCGACCGCCTGGCCGGTATCGTTGTGGGCATGGATGCCGAGACAGCGGCCGGGAATGCCTGAAGCGATCACCGCCTCGACGATGGCGCGTACCTCGGGCGGCTGCGTGCCGCCATTGGTATCGCAGAGCACGACCCAGCGGGCACCGCTCTCATAGGCGGTCATGGCACAGGCGAGCGCATAGGCCGGATTGGCCTTGAAGCCGTCGAAGAAATGCTCGCAATCGACGATAGCTTCCTTGCCGGCGCCGACCGCCGCCTTGACGCTTTCGGCGATGCTTTCGAGGTTTTCCTCATTGGTGCAGCCGAGCGCCACCGCGACATGATAATCCCAGCTCTTGGCGACGAAACAGATGGCGTCGGATTTCGCCTGCAGCAGCCCGGCTATGCCGGGATCGTTGGAAACCGAAACGCCCGCCCGCTTCGTCATGCCGAAGGCGACGAACTGGGCCTGGCTGGTGCGCTTCTCGCTGAAAAAGGCGGTGTCGGTCGGATTGGCGCCGGGATATCCGCCCTCGACGTAATCGATGCCGAATTCGTCCAGCATCGCGGCGATCGCAATCTTGTCCTCGACCGAAAAATCGATCCCGGGCGTCTGCTGCCCGTCCCGGAGCGTCGTGTCGAAGAGATAGATGCGTTCTTTCATGTCGTTTCCTCCCGGCAAGCGGGTGTTGTTGTGGTGCGGATGCCGCGCCGTATCGCAGGGCACGTCCCCTCTCCCCGCGCGCGGGGAGACGGCTGGGGTGAGGGGCTGCCTCAATCCTGAAACAATCAGTCCGGCTTCCCGGCAAACTTGTCCGTCGCTCGGATCAGCCGATCGAGAATGCCGGGCTCCGAATAGGCATGACCCGCACCCTCGATCAGGTGGAATTCCGCCTTCGGCCAGGCCTTGTGCAAGAGCCAGGCATATTTTGCCGGGCAGGGCATGTCGTAGCGGCCATGGACAATGACGCCGGGAATATCCTTCAGCCGGCCGGCATCGCGGATCAGCTGTCCCTCGTCCATCCAGCCGGCATTGACGAAGAAATGGTTCTCGATGCGTGCGAATGCATAGGCGAATTCCGGTTCCTCGAACTTGCCGCTCGTCGAAGGCTCGGGCAGCAGCGTGATCGTTTCGCCTTCCCAGATGCTCCAGGCCTTTGCGGCTGCAAGGCGCACCTTCTGTCCTCATGCGTCAGGCGGCGATGATAGGCATGCATCATCTCATGCCGCTCCTCGGGCGGAATGGGAGCGATGAAGCGCTCCCATTTGTCCGGGAACATTTCTGAGACGCCGAACTGATAGTACCAGTCGAGCTCGGCCTTGGTCAGCGTATAGATGCCTCGCAGAATGAGTTCGGAGACGCGCGCCGGATGCGCCTCGGCATAGGCGAGCGCCAGTGTCGAACCCCAGGAGCCGCCGAACACCTGCCAGCTGTCGACGCCGGTCATTTCTCGCAGCCGCTCGATATCCGCGACGAGGTGCCAGGTCGTGTTGGCATTGAGCTCCGCATGCGGCGCCGACCTGCCGCAACCGCGCTGGTCGAACAGCATGACGTCGTAGAGGGCCGGATCGAAAAGCCGGCGATGGGCGGGCGAGAAGCCGCCGCCGGGGCCGCCATGCAGGAAGACGGCCGGCTTGGCGCCAGGCGTTCCCGAGCGCTCCCAATAGATCACATGACCATCGCCGACATCGAGATGGCCTGCGGCATAGGGTTCGATTTCGGGATAGAGCGTGCGCGGAATCTCGGTCATATTTTCACGCCTTTTGCCGGCCAGACTTCGGTATCGTGATCGGGATGCTGGAAGGAAATGATCGCCTCCTGCCGTGCGTAGAAATCCTGATCCTTCAGCACCGGCGCCTCGAAGATTTGCTCGACCCAGGGCAGGCGGGCCTCGTAATTTACCTGGATCAGCGGCGCCAGATCGCTGCGGTCGTCGAAAGTGCCGATCGCAAGCTCCAAGCCGCCCGGATGGCGATAGGTCATCGGCGTACCGCAATCGCTGCAGAAGCCGCGGTCGATATTGACCGAGGACTGGAAGTAGCTCGGCGCGCCGCGCGTCCATTCCATCCCTTCCTCAGGCGCGGTGACCAGCGCGGAGAAGAAGCCGCCGAACTGCTTCTGGCACATGCGGCAATGGCAGATCGAGGGGCGTCCCAGCTTGCCTGAGATGCGGAAGCGCACGGCGCCGCATTGGCAACCGCCTGTTTTTATCGTGTCCGTCATGAGCTTTCTCCGAGTGGCCAGCTTTTCGTGTCGTGGTCGGGATGCTGATGGTTGCTTGCCGCAATCGCATCCTCGCGGTCAGGCGTTTCAGGCTCTGGTTCGAGCGGCAGGCCGTCAAGCGCGTGAAACCAGGACATCTTGCGGCCTGTGTTCGATTGCATCACCGGCATGACCGCGTCGGGATCATCCAGCGAGCCGAGCGTGATGTTGATGAAATCCGTCCCCGGAATATCGTAGAACAGCGGCGTGCCGCAATCACCGCAGAAACCGCGCCGTACGAGGTCGGAGGAGTGGAACCATTTCGCCGCGCCGCGCGTCAGGGTGAAATTGCTGTGCTTCACGCCGCCAAGCGGCATGAAATAATTGCCGGCCGCTTTCTGGCACATGCGGCAATGGCAAAGATGGGGATAACCGACTTCGCCTTCGGCGCGGTAACGCACCGCCCCGCACTGGCACCCGCCGTTTTTGTCCGCGTCCGCTGTCATCTGGGCTCCTTGGGTGGCCATGCCTGTGTCTCATGATCGGGATGCTGGTAGGAGACGAGTTCGAGCACGAAGGGGGCGGCTTGCGCATCCTCTTCCGTCCGGTGCCCCGGCAGTTGGTGCAACTGATCGACGAAGCCGATCTTGCCCTCGATACCGTATTGCACCACCGGCGGAAACGCCGAAGGATCGTCGAAGGCGCCTGCGGCAATCGCAACCCCGTCAGGCGCCTCGTAGGAGAGCGGCGTCCCGCAATCGCCGCAGAAGCCGCGCTCGACGAAATTGGAAGAGCGGAACTTTTTCCGCTCGCCGCGCGTCCACGCGAAATCGGCGCCGCGCACCGAGACCAGCGGCGCATAATAGGCGCCAAACGCCTTCTGGCACATGCGACAATGACAGATCGACGAATCCTTGAGTTCGCCGCTCGCGCGAAAACGTACCGCACCACACTGACAGCCGCCGGTATAGGTGGTCATGGACAATCCCTCCGCAACAATGGGAATGCGAAAAAGAAAACTCCTCCCAACCCTCCCCACAAGAGGGAGGGCTTTCTCGTGGCGCCGCCTTCATTCCCGCCTCGAATGTTTGCGTTTGCGGTGGCGTCGCTTCGGAGCAGTACGGCGTCGTAGCCCCTCCTCCTTGTGGGGAGGGGCTGGGGAGGGGCCTTATCCGAAGACACTGGTCTCACCGCTTGACCCCCCAGGTCGTCACCCGCTCGCCGGTCGCTGCATCCTTGCCGTCCTTCAGCTGGATGCCCTTCGCCGTCAGTTCGTCGCGGATCTTGTCGGCTTCGGCGAAGTTTTTCGCCTTCAGCATTTCAAGACGCATGGCGACCAGCGCATCGACCGCCGCTGCGACGGCTTCGTCGATTTCGGCTTTCTTCGGCAATATGCCGAGGAAAGCAGCCGTCGCGGCAAAACGGGCGGCCGCGGCGGGATCGTTATGGGCGGCCTGCGCCAGCGCATGCAAGGCCTGCACCGCCGCGACCGTGTTGAGGTCGTCGGCGAGCGCGTTCAGCACGGTTTCATCAGGCGTGGCATCGCCGGCTTCCGCCGCCGGCCATTTGGCAATCAGGCGTTCGGCCTCTTCCAGCCGCTTGATCGAGAAATCGATCGGTTCGCGGTAATGCGTCATCAGCATGGCAAGGCGCAGCACCTCGCCCGGCCATTTGCGGCCGCCGAAAATCCGCGTGTGCAGCAGATCGTGAATGGTGACGAAATTGCCTTCGGATTTCGACATTTTGCGGCCTTCGACCTGCACGAAGCCGTTGTGCATCCAGACATTCGCCATCACCTCGGTGCCATGGGCGCAACGCGACTGGGCGATCTCGTTTTCATGGTGCGGGAAGATCAGGTCCAGCCCGCCGCCATGGATGTCGAAGATATCGCCGAGATAACGCCGGCTCATCGCCGAGCATTCGATATGCCAGCCCGGCCGGCCCCGGCCCCATGGGCTCTCCCAGCCGGGTTCATTGTGGCTCGACAGCTTCCAGAGCACGAAATCGCCCGGGTTCTTCTTATGCGCATCGACGGCGACGCGAGCGCCGGCCTGCTGTTCGTCGAGCGGGCGCTTCGAAAGCTGGCCGTAATCCGCCATGGACTTGGTGTCGAACAGCACTTCGCCCGCCGCCACATAGGCATGGCCGTTGGCGATCAGCTTCTCGATGATCTCGGTCATCTCTTTGATATTGTCGGTGGCGCGTGGCTCGACATCAGGCTCCAGGCAGCCGAGTTCGGCGACATCGGCGTGAAACTGCGTCTCGGTCCTTTCAGTGACCGCCCTGATCGCTTGATTGAGCGGCAGGCCCGGGTGATCTCTCAGCGCCCGCGCATTGATCTTGTCGTCGACGTCGGTGATGTTGCGGGCATAGGTGACGTGATCCTCGCTATAGACATGGCGCAGCAGCCGGAACAGCACGTCGAAGACGATGACCGGGCGGGCGTTGCCGATATGAGCGAAATCATAGACGGTCGGGCCGCAGACATACATGCGGACATTGTCGGGATCGATCGGCGCAAAGACCGATTTTTCCCGTGTCAGCGTATTGTACAGCTTCAGTTCCGGCATGCCGCCCATTCCACTCTCCCATAAGCACAATCAGAAAAATATCGCGACCGGCGGACCGGGGCGTTTCGCATCTTGACTATTTGGGAGACGAAAACGGCCGGGCCAGCGCTTGCGCTAGCGAATAATCTTTCCGCAGATAATGCAGATAACCGTTTTCATGCCGCGTTTTATGGCGTGGGAATGACGTTTGGTCAAGAGGGGCGAGCAACGATCCCGGCGGCGCGGCTTGTCCGCCATTTTCGCGGCGCAAATCGCTTATAGGCAGGGGCGAAGCGACTGAAAACAGGGGGAAATGCGTGAGACGAATGGGCCGATGGACTCTTGGCGCGACTGTAATTCTGGCAGTCGCATCCGCCGCATATTTCGCATACGATTTCGGCATGTTTCGCTTCAACAATCCATCTTTGAGCCGCTATCCGATCCAGGGTATCGATGTCAGCCATCACCAGGGTGATATCGATTGGAAGACGGTGGCCTCGCAGCCGAACGTCCGTTTCGCAATCATGAAGGCGACCGAAGGCGGAGATCACAAAGATTCGAGGTTTGCCGACAATTGGCAGCGCGCCGGCGATGCCGGAATGGTCAGGGGCGCCTATCATTTCTTCACCTTCTGCCGCCCGGGCAAGGATCAGGCGCAGAATGTCCTGGCGACCGTGCCGAAGCAGCCGGGAACCCTGCCCATCGCCGTCGATCTGGAGTTTGTCGGCAATTGCCGCAAGGTCCCGACGCTTGAGGAAATGGCGACAGAGGTCAACGCCTTCTTCACCGAGCTGAAGGGCACCTTTCCGGAAAAGCCGATTTTCTACGTCACCCAGGAATTCTACGATCAGTATCTGAAAGGCAATGAATCACGCTTCCCCGACCATTACCTCTGGCTGCGGAGCGTATTCCAGGAGCCGGCGCAGGAAGCATGCGGTCGTTGGTCGATCTGGCAATTTGCCGACAACGGCAGTGTCGACGGCATTCAGGGAGCGGTGGACCTCAATGCGCTCTGCCCGTCGGAGACAGGCTTCGCGCATCTTTTCCCGGTCGTTGCAGCCAAGTGAGGCCCTAGCTTATTCCGGCAGCCGGTAATCGGCGAGCTTGTTTTCCCGCACGATGAACAGTTTGCCCGTCTCGGTCACGCCGGGACCGAGCAGCGGCAGGATCGCCTTGGCGACCTCGGAAGGATGCGGCAGCGTTTGCGGATCTTCGCCCGGCACCGCCTGGGCGCGCATCGCCGTGCGGGTCGCGCCCGGATCGACGCTGGTGATGCGCAAGGGCGTCGATTGGCTCTCGCCGGCCCAAGTCCGGGCCAGCGCCTCGACGGCGGCCTTGGAGGCGGAATAGGCGCTCCAGAAGGGCCGGCATTTATGGGCGGCACCCGATGACAGGATGACGGCGCGGCCGGCATCCGAGCGGGCGAGCAGCGGATCGACCGAGCGGATCAGCCGCCACGTCGCGGTGACGTTGATGGTCATCACCTTCTCGAACACCTTCGCCTCGATATGGCCGATCGGCGAGATGACGCCGAGCACGCCGGCATTGGCGACGAGGATATCGAGTTTGCCCCAGCGTTCGAAGATCGAGCCGCCGAGCGCGTCGATCGCGTTCATGTCGGCCAGGTCGAAGGGCACTAGCGTCGCCGTGCCGCCGACGGCCTTGATCGCGTCGTCGAGATCCTCGAGACCGCCGACTGTGCGGGCGCAGGCGATGACGTGGGCGCCGGCTTTCGCAAGCTCCAGCGCCGTGAAATAGCCAATGCCGCGCGATGCACCGGTGACGAGTGCGATCTTGCCCTCAAGATTGATGTTCATCTGCTCCGGTTCCGGATTTGCTTGCGAAGGCGAGGGGCGTAACAGCCCCTCGGAAGGGAGGTTAAAGCAGCGGCGGCTCAGCCGTTGCTGGCAAGCATCGAAAGCTTGTTGCCCATCGACTCGCCGTTCTTGTCGAGCAGGCGGGTCGGATAGTCACCGGTGAAGTAATGGTCGGTGAACTGCGGGCGGGCCGGATTGCGATCCTCGCCGCCGACGGCGCGGTAGAGCCCGTTGATCGACAGGAAGGCAAGCAGATCTGCGCCGATATATTTGGTCATGGCTTCGACATCGGCATACTGGTTGGCCAGGAGCTTTTCGGCATCGGGCGTGTCGATGCCGTAGAAGTCGGGGAAGAAGATCATCGGGCTGGCGACGCGCAGATGGACTTCGCGCGCGCCGGCCTCGCGGATCATCTGCACGATCTTCAGAGACGTCGTGCCGCGCACGATGGAATCATCGACCAGCACCACGCGCTTGCCTTCGATCATCGCCCGGTTGGCGGAATGCTTCAGCTTCACGCCGAAGGCGCGGATCTGCTGGGTCGGTTCGATGAAGGTGCGGCCGACATAATGGTTGCGGATGATGCCGTATTCGAAGGGAATGCCGCTTTGCTGTGCGTAGCCGAGCGCCGCCGGCGTGCCGCCATCCGGCACCGGCACGACCACGTCGGCCTCGACAGGTGATTCCTTGGCGAGGTTCATGCCCATGTTCTTGCGCGTCGTGTAGACGTTGCGGCCGCCGACGACCGAATCCGGCCGGGCGAAATAGACATATTCGAACAGGCAGAGGCGCTCGGGCTGCGGCTTGCCGGGCTTGCGCGCATCGATGCTGATCGAGCCGTCAGGTTGGATTTCGCAGATGACGACTTCGCCGTTTTCGACATCGCGGATGAACTTGGCGCCGATAATGTCGAGTGCGCAGGTTTCCGAGCAGAAGATCGGCTTGCCGTCGAGTTCGCCCATCACAAGCGGGCGGATGCCTGTGGGGTCACGCGCGGCAATCAGCTTGGTGCGCGTCATCGCAAGCATCGAATAGCCGCCCTCCATCTGGCGGATGGCGTCGATGAAGCGGTCGGATGTGGAGGCGTGGCGCGAGCGGGCGATGAGGTGGAGGACCACTTCGGTATCGGAGGTCGACTGACAGATGGCGCCGGTCGCGATGATCTGGCGGCGCAGCGTCAGGCCGTTGGTGAAATTGCCGTTATGGGCAATGGCGATGCCGCCTTCCTCAAGTTCGGCAAAGAGCGGCTGCACGTTGCGCATCGCCACTTCGCCGGTTGTCGAGTAGCGCGTATGACCGATCGATATGCTGCCGGGCAGGCGGGCGAGCGTCATCGGATTGGTATAATGATCGCCGACGAGCCCCATGTGGCGCTCCTGGTAGAAGCGCTTGCCGTCGAACGAGACGATGCCGGCCGCTTCCTGCCCGCGATGCTGCAGAGCATGCAGGCCGAGAGCCGTGAGTGCCGCGGCATCGGGATGTCCCAGAATTCCGAACACCCCGCATTCTTCATGCAGCGTATCTCCGTCGAGCGGATCGTCGGTCGGGAAGGAATGGGACTGGTTCATTTCTGCGGGCCTCTGCTCTCACAAGAATGGATCGGCATTTCCAGAAATAGCTGAAGCCCGACAGAGCTGGAATGCCCGGCCGGACCCCTCATTTCAACTCCCGCTCAAATGGCAATTGCCGGATGGCAGGTCAAGCTCTTGAACACTGTGTCAATTCGCCGGCTGCTGTGTAGGCGCGGTCGGCGCGTCTTCCGCCGGCGCCTGGTCGCCCGTCGGCGGATTGGTGCCTTCAGCGCCCCCTGTGCCGGCGGCTGAAGCTTATCACGGATGCTCGCCGGTATCATCTGGGCAAATTGCTCTGGCAGAACCGATTTCAGCTTCACGACCATCGAGTCCAGGAAGGGCTTCGACTTCGCTTCGTTGACCCATGCCGGACGGTGGTCGACATCGACCAGCCAGTTCCAGAAGGCGACGGCGACGACCAGCAACAGCACGCCGCGCGCTGCCCCGAACAGGAAACCGAGCGTGCGGTCGAGCGCGCCTACACGGCTGTCGATGATGAAATCGGCGATCTTCATGGTGATGAAGGAGATGACGATGAGCGCGATCAGGAAGACGACCGCCGCCGAACCAACGATCGCGATGCGGTCGTCATCCGTGTATTTCTTCGCATAGGGCAGCAGGTACGGATAGAGGTAATAGGCGGCGGCCGCCGAGCCGCCCCAGCTTGCGATCGAGAGGATCTCGCGCGAAAAGCCGCGGACCATCGCCAGCACGGCGGAGAAGAGCACGACGCCGATGACAATACCGTCGAAAATCGTAATGGGCATGTAAATTCAACTCCAGGACTGCCGCTGGGCGGCCGTGTCGTGCCTTATCGTGTGCCTCCTATATCATCACCAATCTTGGCAATGAAAGGATCAAACCTCGTCTTCCACACGCAGCGCCCCCTTCGACCCGGCGATGCGCGCAACCAGATCCGGCAGGCTTTCGACCTCGCTCCAGCGCCCGCCGGAACCCTTCGGCAGTTCGGCGGAGGCGGACGGAAGCAATGCTGCGGAAAAGCCCAGCTTCTCGGCTTCCTTGAGGCGCTGGGCGGTGTGCGCAACCGGCCGGATGGCGCCCGACAGGCTGACTTCGCCGAAATAGACGCAATCGGCGGGAAGGGCAATACCGGCAAGCGAGGAAACGAGCGCCGAGGCGACGGCGAGATCGGCCGCCGGTTCGGTGATGCGGTAGCCGCCGGCGATATTGAGATAGACGTCGTGCTGGCCGAGCCTGACGCCGCAATGGGCTTCCAGTACCGCCAGGATCATCGACAGCCGGGCCGAATCCCAGCCGACCACGGCGCGTCGCGGCGTGCCGAGCGAGGTCGGCGCCACCAGCGCCTGGACTTCGACCAGCACCGGGCGCGTGCCCTCCATGCCGGCAAAGACGGCAGCGCCCGGCGATTTTTCGTTGCGCTCGCCGAGGAAGAGTTCGGAGGGGTTGGCGACCTCGCGCAGTCCCTTGTCCGACATTTCGAAGACGCCGATCTCGTCGGTCGGGCCGAAGCGGTTCTTGACCGTGCGCAGGATGCGGTAGTGATGGCCGCGATCGCCCTCGAAATAGAGCACGGCATCGACCATGTGCTCGACGACGCGCGGTCCGGCGATCTGCCCGTCCTTGGTCACATGCCCGACCAGAACCATGGCGGCCCCCGTCTGCTTGGCGAAACGGATCATCGCCTGCACGCCGGTGCGCACCTGCGTCACCGTCCCCGGGGCGGATTCGGCAAGCTCGCTCCACAGCGTCTGGATGGAATCGATGATGACGAGGTCCGGCCGCTTGCCCTCGGCAAGCGTCGCCAGAATATCCTCGACGTTGGTTTCCGCCGCCAGCATCACGTCGGTATCGGCGGCCGCAAGGCGCTGCGCACGGAGCCGGACCTGGGCGACGGCTTCCTCGCCGGAGACGTAGATGATCTTGTGGCCGCGCCGCGCAAGGGCGGCCGCAGCCTGCATCAGCAGCGTCGATTTGCCGATACCGGGATCGCCGCCGATCAGCACCGCCGAGCCACGCACGAAGCCGCCGCCGAGCGCCCGGTCGAGCTCCGACATGGCGGTATGGATGCGCGGCGCCTCCTCGATCTCGCCCGACAGCGCCGTCAGCGCCACCGGCCGGCCCTTCTTCGGCGTTTTGCCGGGACCGGAGCCGATCCCGCCCATCGGGTCTTCTTCGACGATGGTGTTCCACTCGCCGCAGTTCTCGCATTTGCCCGCCCAGCGGTTATGAACCGTGCCGCAATTTTGGCAGATGAATTGTGTCCTGGCCTTCGCCATCAAATACTCTTTCAGTCCGGGGTCTCGAGTGAAGCAGACGTGTGCGTCATCAGATCATTGTCGTGACGGAGATAATGGCTATCGCGACGGATCAAAACTAATGATTTTCCCATCAGCGCCTCCGTCCCTATCCTTTGCCCCTGCTCATCCTGAACGGTGGAAGATGTTCGACTATTCGCTCGCGCACTGGTTTGCATTTCTCTCGGCGGCGGTTCTGCTCAATCTGTCGCCCGGGCCCGACATCGCCTTCATCCTCGGTCACACGATGAGAGGCGGAAAACGCGCCGGTTTTTCCGCACTGTTCGGCGTCTGGTCCGGCGCCTGCCTGCATGTTCTGATGGCAGCGCTCGGCCTTTCCGCCGTCCTCGCCGCTTCTTCAGTCGCTTTCTCCGCCGTCAAATGGATCGGCGCCGCCTATCTCGTCTGGCTGGGAATCCAGGCTTTGCGCGCCGGCGGCGGCAATGGCCTGATAAAGGCTGCCGGTGAAAGGTTGCCGGCGTCGAAAATCTACCGGCAGGGAATTCTGGTGTCGCTGCTCAATCCGAAGGTGGCGATTTTCTTCCTGGCCTTCCTGCCGCAATTCGTCGTCGAAGGGGCAGGGCCGGCATGGGCTCAGCTCATGTTGCATGGCGGGCTCATCATCGTCGTCGCCGCTTTCATCGAGCCGCCGCTCGTCCTTCTCGGAGGGCGGCTTGCCGATGCGCTCAGGCATAATCCAAAAATCGGGCTATGGCTCGATCGCGGCCTCGGCGCGCTTTTCCTGGCGCTCGGCGTCCGCCTTGCGCTCAGCAGCCGCTGACGGGGAAGCTATTCCTCGTCGACGACATAGCGCCGTTCGTGGCGCAGCCCCATGCTGGTCAGGATCTCGTATCCGATCGTGCCCGCCGCCCGCGCCACGTCGTCCAGCGGCATATTCTTTCCGAACAGCTCGACATAATCGCCGGCGCGCACGGCGTTGTCGGGCAGGTCGGTGATATCGAAGATTGTCAGATCCATGGTGATCCGGCCGGCGACCGGCACCTTGTGTCCGGCGATGAAGCCTTGCCCGCCCTGCGGCACGGCCTGGCGCAGCGGCACGCCGCCGCTCGACAGGCCGCGCATGTAACCGTCGGCATACCCGGCCGAAGCGATCGCCAGCCGGCTTCTGCGGTGAAGCTGCAGCGCCCGTCCATAGCTGACGGTCTCGCCGGCCTCGACGCTGCGCACCTGGATGATGCGCGCTTCCGCGGTTGCCACGGGCCGCATCGGATTGGCCAGGCCGCAAACCGCTTCGCCGCCATAAAGCGCGATGCCGGGACGGGTCAGGTCGAAGTGATAATCCTCGCCAAGGAAAACGCCGGCCGAGGCGGCAAGGCTTGAATCGATACCTTCATAGGCGGCGCTAACCCTGCGAAATGATTCGAGCTGCTGCCGGTTCATCGCATGGCTGGGCTCGTCGCCGCAGGCGAGGTGGCTCATGACAAGCACCGGCGCAAAGCTCGCCGGCCGCGAAACGTCGTCGGCGAGCGCAATCGCATCGTCCATATGCAGTCCGAGCCGATTGAAGCCGGTATCGACCTGCAGTGCGCAGGGGAAATCGCCGTAATCGGCAAGCACCGCCATCCAGAAGGCGAGCTGCTCGTCGGAGGATATCACCGGCACCAGATCGTTTTCGAAAAAGCGCCGCTCGGTGCCCGGCCATATGCCCGAGAGCACGAAGATGCGCGCCTCGGGCGCATAAAGGCGAAGCGTGACGCCCTCGTCGACTGTGGCAACGAAGAAATCCCGGGCGCCCGCCATATAGAGCGCTTCGCCGGCATCCTCGATGCCCGTGCCGTAGGCATCCGCCTTGACGACGGCTGCGGCGCGCGCGGCGCCGGAGCGGCGCGCCATGTCGCGCCAGTTCTCCGTCAGCGCGGTCAGGTCGACGGTCAGCCGCAGGCCGGCGGAAGCGAAAACATCGTCATCTTCGAAGGGGATAGGAAAATCTGTCATGAATCGCCGTGAACTAATGGAAGGAAATCGCCTGAACCAGTCTAAAGCATGTCGCGCAAAAGTGTGCAGCGGTTTTGCGATAACGACATGTGTAAAAACAAAGAGCTAAAGTGCAGGGGGCGAATTTCAAAGATCGCGACGCGCTTTAGAGAGCATTATGGCCAAGGCAGGTCACATGCCACCCTTTGCCTGTCTTATGATCACTTTTGTTCAAGACGCGTGCAGGCTTCCGGGATAATCTCAGCGGATGCAGAACGTATCGCAAAAACAGGCGGCGGCGGCCATGCCGCTTGCGAACGTGGAATCGGCCCGCTTCTGGCGGGATGGCCGTTTCCGCGACATGGAGTGTTTGAGCGCCACCTTCCTGACGCACGAATATGCGCCGCATGCGCATGACACGTTCAGCATCGGCGCGATAGAAAGCGGCAGCCAGATCGCCACTCTCAGCGGCAGGCGGGAGGAAACCGGCCCGGGCGACCTTTATCTCATCGATCCCGGTGTAATCCACGACGGCGCTCCGGGCGGCGAGGGCTACCGCTACCGGATGATCTATCCCGACATGAAGCTGTTCGTCGATATTCTGGAGGATGTCACCGGCAAGGCTTTCCATGCGACGCCCTCTTTCTCCGGCGGGCTTCCACGCGATCCACAGCTCGCCAATGCCTTTCACGCCGCCCATCGAACGCTCGAGAGCGGGGCAGGCGCGCTGGAATCCGACGAGGGAATGTTTTCGGTGCTGGCAGCGATCTTTGCCCGTCACGGCAGCACAATCATCGTGCCCGTCGATACGCAGGAACGAAGCGCGGTGGCCCGCGCCCGCGAATACCTCATCGAGAACTTCGACAGCGATGTCGGCCTAGAGGAACTGGCCGGAGTGGCGGGTCTGAGCCGCGCTCACCTCATCCGCGCCTTCCGCAAGGAATATCACATCACCCCGCACGCTTTTCTGACGGATCGGCGCGTGCAGGTGGCCCGTCGGCTGCTGCGGCAGGGGTACATGCCGGCCGATATTGCGCTCGAATGCGGTTTTGCCGATCAGGCGCATTTCACCCGGCACTTCAAGGCACGCACGGGCGTAACGCCCGGCCAATTCCGCACGGGCTGATCACTTTCGTTCAATACGGCCGTGGCGGGCTCGGGTAATCCTCCGCGATCTTGATCGGGAGATTGCCATGTTGCAGCACAGCCGGCCATCCGGCGAATTTCTTGCCGGAATGCGCGCCATTTTTCCACTTGTTGTCGCCGTGTTCCCGATCGGCCTGGTGTTCGGCGCGGTCGCGGCCACCAAGGGGCTTTCCCCGTTGGAAACGACGCTGATGAGCGCGCTTGTCTTTGCGGGCGGTTCGCAATTCGTGGCCATGGACATCTGGACCCATCCGGCAAGCTGGATCGGCGTCGGCTTTGCAGCCCTGCTGGTCAATATCCGCCACGTGCTGATGAGCGCGTCGATCGGCACGAAGATGCAGTCCTTCTCCGGCGTCAAACGGTATATCGCTATGCTATTCCTCGCAGATGAACTGTGGGCTATGGCGGAATTCCGCGCGGGCAGCACACGGCTGACACCGGCCTGGTATGCCGGCATCGTCACGCCCTTCTATCTCACCTGGGTCGGCTCTTCGCTGACAGGCGCACTGCTCGGCGCCTTTTTCGGCAATCCAGCGGCCATCGGCCTCGACTTCGCTTTTCCGGCTGTCTTCATCGTGCTCGTCATGGGTTTCTGGAAGGGGCCGGAAACCGGCGCCGTCCTTGCTGCAAGTGGCGCTGCATCCGTTGCGGTCCACCACTTCGTGCCAGGGGTCTGGTATATCGCCGCCGGCGCTTTGGCCGGGCTGGCAACGGCCCTATGGCAGGGCAGACTGCGGGAGCAGGCGGCATGACGCTCGATCTCAACAGCATCATCGCCATCCTCGCGATGGCAGCCGCAACGGTGTTCACCCGCGTCAGCGGCCTCGTGTTGATCCGTCATGTCGAGATGAATGAGCGGCGGAGAGCGGCGATCGAGGCCATTCCGCCGGCTGTGCTGATGGCGGTCATTGCCCCGACCGCCTTTGCGGCGGGCTGGGCAGAGACCTTGGCCTGCGCGGCAACGGCAATCGCCGCGCGCCGTCTGCCAATGCTTGTGAGTGTGGTGATTGGCGTCGCAACGGTTGCCATGTTGCGGGCAGCAGGTCTCTAGCGCAATTCTGCAAAAGTGTGCAGCGGTTTTGCGCCCGGAATTGCGCCTATGGAAATTGACGCGGGAAACCGCGTCAATGTTCCTCGTACTGGATGAAGGAAGGATCGGCGAGATCGGCAAAACGGGTGAATTCCGACTGGAAGGCGAGCTTCACCGTGCCTGTCGGCCCGTGACGCTGCTTGGCGATGATGACATCGGCCGTGCCCTTGACCTTGTCGAACAACGCTTCCCATTCCGGATATTTCGGATCGTTGATGTCGCGCGGCTCCTGGTTCTTGACGTAATATTCCTCGCGGAACACGAAGAGCACGACGTCGGCGTCCTGCTCGATCGAGCCGGATTCGCGAAGATCGGAAAGCTGCGGCCGCTTGTCGTCGCGGCTTTCGACCTGGCGCGAGAGCTGCGACAGGGCGATGATCGGAACGTTGAGTTCCTTGCCGAGTGCCTTCAGGCCGGTGGTGATCTGGGTGATTTCCTGCACGCGGTTGTCGCTGGATTTTCCCGAGCCGGTCATGAGCTGGATGTAGTCGACCACCAGCACGTCGAGGCCGCGCTGACGCTTGAGACGGCGCGCCCGCGCCGATAGCTGGGCGATCGAGATACCGCCGGTCTGGTCGATATAGAGCGGCACCTTCTGCATCATCATCGAGCAGGCGACGAGCTTTTCGAAATCGGCATCGTTGATGTCGCCGCGGCGGATCTTCGAAGAGGAGACTTCCGTCTGCTCGGAGATGATACGGGTGGCAAGCTGTTCCGACGACATTTCGAGCGAATAGAAGCCGACGACGCCGCCGTTTTTCGCCTTCATGCTGCCGTCCGACTGGACTTCGCCTTCGTAGGCGGCGGCGATATTATAGGCGATATTGGTCGCAAGCGAGGTCTTGCCCATGCCGGGGCGTCCGGCAAGGACGATCAAGTCTGAACGCTGCAGGCCGCCCATCTTGGAATCCAGCGAATGGATGCCGGTGGAAATGCCGGAAAGCCCGCCGTCGCGTTCCTTGGCGACGGCCGCCATGTCGATCGCCAACGCAACCGCATCATTGAAGGCCTGGAAGCCGCCGTCGTAGCGGCCGTTTTCCGCCAGTTCGAAGAGGCGGCGTTCGGTGTCCTCGATCTGCGACTGCGGTGGCATGTCGAGCGGCGCGTCATAGGCGATGTTGACGACATCCTCACCGATGGTGATCAGCGCCCGGCGCAGCGCCAGATCGTAGATCGCCCGGCCGTAATCCTCGGCATTGATGACGGTGACGGCGTTGCTGACGAGGCTCGCCAGATATTGCGACACCGTCATGTCGCCGACCTTTTCGTCGGCTTTCAGGAAGGTCTTGATCGTCACCGGATTGGCGATCTTGCCCATGCGGATGATATCGCCGGCAACCTCGAAGATCTTCCGGTGCAGCGGTTCGTAAAGATGGATCGGCTTCAGGAAGTCGGACACCCGGTAATAGGCGTCGTTGTTCATCAGGATGGCACCCAGAAGCGCCTGCTCGGCTTCGATGTTGTTGGGTGCTTCGCGATAGTGTTGCTCCGAGGGAGCAACGGCTGCAATCTTTCGAGCGGCGTCGTTCATCATCATCCGTTCTGTCTTTTTCCAGCTCCGGATTTGCAATTCCGGACACGAAAATCAAGAGGCTGCGAAAGGAGCGGGGGCTCGCTTCGCTTAAATCCTGAACGCTGTGCACGTTGTTCGACTTCTCCACAGTCCCGGGCAACACAAAGGAGAAATACTGTCAGTGTCACCCGTATGACACGGCATGGCGCCGACTCAGCCCATCCATTTCGGAGAATGTTATTTTAGCGCGATGCTATAAGGCCCGCAGCAAAAACATCCGGAAAATCCCCAACGAAAAAGCCCGGCGCGATGGCCGGGCTCCTGTCGCAGATTGCTCCGGCGATATTATGCTTCGTCTTCGTCGACGCCGTCAGCTTCCGGATCGAAGAAATCTTCCGGACGCAGAGCGTCTTCGTCGACACCGTAGATGGCGTCGACCGAGGTGAGTTCTTCACCCTTGGCCTGGCGCTCTGCCTCTTCGGCGGAACGGGCAACGTTCAGCTCGACATGGATTTCGACTTCGGCATGCAGCTGCAGTTCAACCTTGTGCAGGCCGATCGCCTTGATCGGTGTATTGAGGTGAACCTGGTTGCGGCCGATGTTGAAGCCTTCGGCGGCGAGAATTTCGACGACGTCACGGGCAGCGACCGAGCCGTAGAGCTGGCCGGTTTCGCCGGCGGAGCGCACGACGATGAAGGACTTGCCGTCGAGAACGTCGGCGACCTTCTGGGCTTCCGACTTGCGCTCGAGGTTGCGGGCTTCGAGCGTCGCGCGCTCGGCTTCGAAGCGGGTCTTGTTGGCGGCGTTGGCGCGCAGCGCCTTGCCGAGCGGCAGCAGGTAGTTACGAGCAAAGCCGTCGCGAACCTTTACGGTTTCGCCCATCTGGCCGAGCTTGGAGATGCGTTCGAGAAGGATGACTTCCATTTTCTTTTGCCTTTCTTGTGTCTCAGATTTTCGTATCGGATTGTTTGGGGGCATCGGCATCTTTCGTCGGGGTCAGCGCGATCGCCTTGCGCGTATCGCTGAGACCGAGGACGAGGATGAGGAGAGCTGGCAAGAGCATGAGCATCGAAGCCAGATAGCTGAGGATGAGGGCCGGCAAACGCCAGTCCTTGCCGCGCGTGCGGAAATGCAGCGAGGCGAAACCGGACAGCATGAAGCCGGCGCCGAAGGTGCCGGTCACGGTCGCGCCGACCAGCGCCGGCACGCCGCCGAAGAAGCAGGCGGCAAGCCCGGCGAGAAAGATGAAGATCGAGTTGCGGTTCATGCGCAGAGACGAGGGGATGTCCTCGCGCGGGCGAAGGCCGCGGCCGGACGCTGCGACGATGCGCACGGCGAAATAATAGGCGGCAAACAGCATGCTCACCCACATGCCGCCCTGCAAAGCCGGCAGCATCAGCACGATCAGCGATTTGGTCTGCGCGGTCGCGGCCGGATCGGGCATGAATTCCGGTTGCTGTTCCTTGACTGAGGCGATCAGCAGATCGACGATCTGATCGGTGACCGCAGGCCCGTAGCCGATCATCACGCCGATGACGATGACGGCGAGCGTCACCAGGCCGCAGAGATGCAGCAGGATATCGGAAAGCGGATACCAGGCAAGCAGATGGTCGGGGCCGCCGAGTTCGGAAGCGGGACGCGCGAGATTGGCGAGATGGCTGATCCAGCCGGCCGGCAAGAGCGTCACCAGCGTCATGATCAGCGCGAAAGAAGGGGAGAAGAGGGCCGCGCCGAGCGCCGCTGCGGTGACGACGGCCGCGATGGCGGCGGCGTTGCCCCAGCCAAGACCGACGAGCAGGATCGGCAGCGCCGAGGCCGTATAGAGCAGCACGCTGAAAAACGACGGCTGCATGCTCGCCCCCAGCATCAGCAGGAAGGCGGTCAATCCGGCGAGGGCGCCGATCAGCAGCGTTTTAGGGTTCGGTCGGTTCAAGGTCGCTGTCCTGCTTCATCAAGCAGTTAGAGGATGTTGCTGAATCGTATTCAGAAACGTCTCAACATGGGTTTTAAGAGTTCCGATCCGCGCCCATCGCGGAAGGGAGGCGACCCCCAGATCAGCAATCTGGGGGTCACATATTCTGTTAGGCTACGACGTAGGGCAGCAGGCCGAGGAAGCGGGCGCGCTTGATCGCCTGGGCGAGTTCGCGCTGCTTCTTCTGGGAAACGGCCGTGATGCGCGACGGAACGATCTTGCCGCGCTCGGAAATGTAGCGCTGCAGCAGACGTACGTCCTTGTAGTCGATCCGCGGCGCGTTGGCGCCGGAGAACGGGCAGGTCTTGCGGCGGCGATGGAACGGGCGGCGGACCGGAGCGGAGGAAGTTTCAGACATATCTTAGGTCTCCCTTATACGCGGTCTTCGCGCGGACGGCGCGGACGGTCTTCACGGTCGCCGAAGCCACCTTCACGCGGCGGACGCGGGCCGCGGTCACGATCGCCGAAGCCGCCTTCACGCGGGCCACGGCCGCCTTCACGCGGACGGTCGTCGCGGTCGCGCTTCTGCATCATGGCAGACGGACCTTCTTCATGCTTCTCGACGGCGATCGTCATGTAGCGAAGAACGTCTTCGCTGATGCGCATCTGACGTTCCATTTCCTGGACGGCAGCAGCCGGTGCATCGATGTCCATCAGGGCGTAGTGCGCCTTGCGGTTCTTCTTGATGCGGTAGGTGAGGGACTTGAGGCCCCAGTTCTCGATACGCCCGACCTTACCGCCGTTAGCTTCGATCACACCCTTGTACTGTTCTACGAGGGCATCGACCTGCTGAGCGGAAATATCCTGCCGGGCAAGGAATACATGTTCATAAAGAGCCATGACAGCTTTGCCTTTCTTGCGTTTGGTTCAACCCGATATTCGGCGGCTAAGCCTCAACGACTGCTCCTGATTGGGCGGACCCAGGCAAGAAAGCGTTTCCGAGACGGTCGAGAGCGGAGACACGGGAGGCTGGAACGCTTCCGTTCCGAACGATTTCCAAGAGGAAACCGGCCCTCCGTTCAGCCACCAGCCAGAAGACCGGGTTAACGAACAGGGCGGCTTATACGGATTTTTGCGGGAAGGCAAGCCTAATCGGACATGCAAGCCCGACGCAGGCCGATCGGTCGCGTCGGGCCAGACGAGAGCAACAGGGTCAGAGCGGCAGCGGATACTGCCGATGCACCTTGGCGATCTCCGCCAATACCTCGGCCGAAAGCGTCAGGTCGGCCGCGCCGATATCGACTTTCAGCTGCTCCATCGAGGTGGCGCCGATGATGGCCGAGGCCATGAAGGGCCTGGACAGGCAGAAGGCGAGCGCCATGGCCGCCGGATCGAGGCCGTATCTTGCCGCGATCTCCAGATAGGCCTTGGTCGCCGGCTCCTGCAGCGGCTGCAGGCGGCCGCCGATATCGTGGTTGATCGAGCCGCGAGAGCCCTTCGGCCTCTGCCCATCGACATATTTTCCGGACAGGATGCCGCCGGCGAGCGGCGAATAGGCGAGCAGACCGACATCCTCGTGATGCGAGAGCTCGGCGAGATCGAGGTCGAAATGGCGGTAGAGCAGATTATATTCGTTCTGGACGCTGGCAACGCGCGGCAGGCTCTTCTGTTCTGACAGCGTCAGGTATTTCTGGATGCCCCAGGTGGTTTCGTTGGAAAGGCCGATCGCCCGGATCTTGCCTTCCTTCACCAGTGCGCCAAGCGTCTCCAGAATGTCGAGCATATTGGCGACGGCCTTGTCGCGATCCTGGTTGAAGGGATTGTAGCTCCAGTTCTGACGGAAATGGAAATGGCCACGGTTCGGCCAGTGTATCTGGTAGAGGTCGACATAATCCGTCCGCAGCCGCTTGAGGCTGGCCTCGAGCGCCAGCCGGATATTCCTGGCATCCGCACCATCGCCGCCGCGCAGATATTCGCGGCCGCGGCCGGCGACCTTGGTCGCAAGCACGATATCTCCTCGCTTGCCTGATTTGTCGAACCAACTGCCGATATAGTCTTCGGTCCGGCCCTGTGTTTCCGGCGAAACCGGGGTGGTCGGGTAGAGTTCGGCGGTATCGAAGAAATTGACGCCCTTTTCGACGGCGTAATCCATCTGCGCATGAGCGTCGGTTTCGCTGTTCTGCGAACCCCAGGTCATCGTGCCAAGGCAGATTTCTGAAACGGAAATGTCGGTGCGGCCGAGTGAATTGTACTTCATGAGAAAACCTTGGGAGAGAGCTGACGCCTTGGGAAGGACCGGGCAAATCTAGGCCGGATTTGGCGGAGTGCAAGAGTAAAAACCGGGCTTTTATGCCGGTGCGAAAGGCTTTGCGGAGAATGAGCCGCCACTTGACTCTGCCGGAAAGAATGTCAATTGGAGGCAAAACGGCCTCAAGGGGCGCGCAATCAGGGGCGTGAGCCAGGGACACGAGAATGACCATTGCTTTCACTTTTCCCGGTCAAGGCAGTCAGGCCGTCGGCATGGGCAAGGATCTGGCCGAGAGTTTCGCGGAAGCCCGCGCCGTTTTCGACGAGGTCGACGAGGCGCTCGGTGAAAAGCTTTCCGACGTCATGTTCAGCGGTCCCGAGGATACCTTGACCCTGACGGCGAACGCCCAGCCGGCGTTGATGGCCGTCTCGATCGCCGTCGTCCGCATTCTTGAGGCCAAGGGACTGGATCTGAAGTCCAAGGTCGCCTACGTCGCCGGCCACTCGCTCGGCGAATATTCTGCCCTTTGCGCCGCCGGCATGTTCTCGCTTGCTGACACGGCACGGCTGCTGCGCATCCGCGGCAACGCCATGCAGGCGGCCGTCCCCGTCGGCGTCGGCGCCATGGCTGCGATCATCGGCCTCGAGCATGCCGACGTCGTTGCTGTCTGCGAAGAGGCTGCGGCGTCCGGCGCCTGCCAGATCGCCAATGACAATGGCGGCGGCCAGATCGTCATTTCGGGCGAGAAGGCAGCCGTCGAAAAGGCCGCCGGGTTGGCGACCGACAAGGGCGCCAAGCGCGCCATCCTGCTGCCGGTCTCCGCACCCTTCCATTCGAAGCTGATGGCGCCCGCCGCCGACGCCATGCGCGAAGCACTGGCAAAGGTCGCCAAATCAGATCCCGTCGTGCCCCTCATTGCCAATGTCCGTGCGGCGCCCTTAACCACAGCCGACGAGATCGCCAACTTGCTGGTCGAGCAGGTGACCGGTCAGGTCCGCTGGCGCGAGACGGTGGAATGGTTCGCCGGCAATGGCGTCACCACGCTTTATGAGCTTGGCTCCGGCAAGGTGCTGACCGGCCTTGCCCGCCGCATCGACAAGACAATCAACGGAATCTCCGTCAACGGTCCGGCGGATATCGACGCGGCCGTCGCCGCCCTCATGGCCTGATTGGTATTTCCAGATATCCAGATATAAGGAACGCTTCCATGTTCGATCTTTCTGGCCGCAAGGCTCTCGTCACCGGCGCATCGGGCGGTATCGGCGAGGAAATCGCCCGCCTTCTCCATAAGCAGGGCGCCATCGTCGGCCTGCATGGCACCCGCGTCGAGAAGCTGGAAGCCTTGGCGGCCGATCTTGGCGAGCGCGTCAAGATTTTCCCGGCAAACCTCTCGGATCGCGATGAGGTTAAGGCGCTCGGGCAGAAGGCCGAAGCCGAACTCGAAGGCGTCGATATTCTGGTCAACAATGCCGGCATCACCAGGGACGGCCTGTTCGTGCGCATGAGCGACGGGGATTGGGACGCGGTTCTCGAAGTGAACCTGACGTCGACCTTCCGCCTGACGCGCGAATTGACGCATCCGATGATGCGCCGCCGCTATGGCCGCATCATCAACATCACCTCTGTCGTCGGCGTCACCGGCAATCCCGGCCAGGCCAATTACTGCGCCTCCAAGGCCGGCATGATCGGCTTCACCAAGTCGCTCGCCCAGGAAATCGCCACCCGCAACGTGACGGTCAACTGCGTGGCGCCCGGCTTCATCGAGAGCGCCATGACCGGCAAGCTGAACGACAAGCAGAAGGAAGCGATCATGGGAGCGATCCCGATGAAGCGCATGGGCACGGGCGGTGAAGTTGCTTCGGCTGTCGCTTATCTTGCCTCCTCCGAGGCTGCCTATATGACGGGCCAGACGCTGCACGTAAACGGCGGCATGGCGATGATCTGAAACGACAAACCGCTGCCATGGGAGTATTTCCGCCAATAGCATGTTGAGCAATCACGAACCGTTGATTTTCTCGCTTTGCGGCGGACCTAAAGCATGTTAAGCGGGCCATGACTGTCAACAGTCGTCCCGAGAAAGCAGACGGACCGGCGGGCTTTTCGCAAGCCTGGGACATCTCTGAAGCCGGGTAAACGAGTTTGCCGAGGATGTCTGAAAACATCGCAGGCTGAAACAGGGTAGGGGTGCCGCAACGGCATTCCGATCAGGACATAAGGTCGAGGAAACCGACATGAGCGATATCGCAGAACGCGTAAAGAAAATTGTTATTGATCATCTTGGCGTCGATGCCGACAAGGTCGTCGAGAGCGCCAGCTTTATCGACGATCTAGGCGCTGACTCGCTCGACACGGTCGAACTGGTCATGGCTTTCGAAGAAGAATTCGGCGTTGAAATTCCCGACGACGCTGCTGACTCGATCCTGACGGTCGGCGATGCCGTTAAGTTTATCGAGAAGGCCCAGGCCTGATTCTGTAATTTTGAGAAAGGGCGGGCCTGGAGTCCGCCCTTTTCTTTTCGGCATATTTCTCCATAGAACATAAGAGACGGGGGAAAGCACGCGATGAGACGTGTCGTCATAACAGGTACCGGTATGGTATCACCCTTGGGATGCGGAACCGAGGTGACGTGGTCCCGGCTGCTTGCCGGTCAGAACGGCGCCCGCCTCGTCACCGAATTCGAGGTCGACGACCTTCCCGCCAAGATCGCCTGCCGTATTCCCATCGGCGACGGCACCGACGGCACCTTCAATGTCGATCAGTGGATGGAGCCGAAAGAGCAGCGCAAGGTCGACCCCTTCATCATCTACGGCATGGCCGCCGCCGATATGGCGCTTGCCGATGCCGGCTGGCACCCCGAGACCGATGAGGACCAGATCGCCACCGGCGTGCTGATCGGCTCCGGCATCGGCGGCATCGAAGGCATCGTCGAGGCGGGCTACACCCTGCGCGACAAGGGCCCGCGCCGCATCTCCCCCTTCTTCATTCCCGGCCGCCTGATCAATCTCGTTTCCGGCCAGGTCTCGATCCGCCACAAGCTGCGCGGCCCCAACCATTCGGTCGTCACCGCCTGCTCGACGGGCGCGCATGCGATCGGCGATGCCGCGCGGCTGATCGCGCTGGGTGACGCCGACGTCATGGTCGCTGGCGGCACGGAATCTCCCGTCAGCCGCATTTCGCTGGCAGGCTTTGCCGCCTGCAAAGCGCTGTCGACCCAGCACAATGACGATCCGCAGAAGGCTTCGCGCCCCTATGACCGCGACCGCGACGGCTTCGTCATGGGCGAGGGTGCCGGCATCGTCGTGCTCGAGGAGCTGGAGCATGCCAAGGCGCGCGGCGCCAGGATCTACGCTGAAGTCGTCGGCTACGGTCTGTCCGGCGATGCCTA
This sequence comes from Rhizobium sp. F40D2, assembly GCF_051810745.2. Taxonomy (NCBI): domain Bacteria; kingdom Pseudomonadati; phylum Pseudomonadota; class Alphaproteobacteria; order Hyphomicrobiales; family Rhizobiaceae; genus Rhizobium; species Rhizobium sp. F40D2. The sequence continues at coordinate 94,358 of NZ_CM131436.1, read as the reverse complement.
TCACATCACCGCGCCGTCCGAAGACGGCGAGGGGGCCGGCCGCTGCATGGCGATGGCGCTGAAGCGCGCCGGGCTGACGCCGGCCGACATCGACTACATCAACGCCCACGGCACATCGACCATGGCCGACACGATCGAACTCGGCGCTGTCGAGCGGCTGGTCGGCAGTGCAGCGTCGAAAATCTCCATGTCCTCGACCAAGTCGGCGACGGGACACCTTCTCGGCGCGGCCGGCGCCATCGAGGCGATCTTCGCCACGCTTGCCATCCGTGACAATGTCGCGCCGCCGACGCTCAACCTCGACAATCCCGAACGCGAGACGGCGATCGATCTTGTTCCGCACAAGGCACGCGAGCGTGAAATCAACGTGGCGCTGTCCAACTCGTTCGGATTCGGCGGCACGAACGCGTCGCTGGTCCTGCGCCGTTACGCGCAATAAGGGTCTCGCGCGGTGTAATGGGTGTCCTTTACATCGCAAACCGGCCAGGTCCTCCGCGTTGCGTAGCAGGGCGTGCGGGAGCATAACAGCCGGCAGCGGCGCCGTTGAACGGCGGCAGAACCTGCTTTTGCCGCATTGCTTCGCGAAATAGCGAAGTGAGGGTCAAGTTTTAGAGGATTGCCGGTGAGCGATACGACGAACCAGAGCAACGATACCCAGGGGCAGAAGGGACCGATCATCCCGAAGTCGCCGAGCGAAGCCCTGCGTCCCGAGCGCGTTCCGGAGCCGCCGAAACGGTCCAAGAAAGCCCGCGGCCAGGTCGTTCTATTCCTGAACTTCATCATGACGATGGCGGTGCTGGTCTGCGTCGTCGCCGTCATCGGCTTCTATTACGCCACGTCGACCTACCGGAACCCCGGTCCGCTGCAGACCAACACCAATTTCATCATCCGCAACGGCGCCGGTCTCGCCGAAATTGCCTCCAATCTCGAGCGCAATGCGATCATCAGCGATGCCCGCATCTTCCGCTATATCACGGCAACGCATCTGTCAGCCGGTGAGAGCTTGAAGGCCGGCGAATATGAGATCAAGGCCAGAGCTTCGATGAGCGATATCATGGAGCTTCTGAAGTCCGGCAAATCCATTCTCTATTCCGTTTCCTTCCCCGAGGGTCTGACGGTCCGCCAGATGTTCAACCGCATGTTGGAGGATCAGGTACTGGAAGGCGACTTGCCGGCCGCGCTGCCGGCCGAGGGCAGCCTGCGCCCGGATACCTATAAGTTCTCGCGTGGCACCAAGCGCTCGGAAATCATCCAGCAGATGGCGGCGGCACAGCAGAAACTCGTCGATCAGATCTGGGACAAGCGCGACACCTCGCTGCCGCTGCGTTCCAAGGAAGAGTTCGTCACGCTCGCCTCGATCGTCGAAAAGGAAACCGGCGTTGCTGACGAACGCGCCCATGTCGCTTCCGTTTTCCTGAACCGACTGGGCAAAGGCATGCGCCTGCAGTCAGATCCGACGATCATCTACGGTCTTTTCGGCGGCGACGGCAAACCGGCCGACCGGCCGATCTACCAGTCGGACCTGAAGCGGGAGACGCCATACAACACCTATGTGATCAAGGGCCTGCCGCCGACGCCGATCGCCAATCCGGGTAAGGATGCGCTTGAGGCCGTCGCCAATCCCTGGAAGACGCAGGACCTCTATTTCGTCGCCGACGGCACCGGTGGCCATGTTTTCGCGGCGACGCTCGAGGAGCACAATGCCAACGTCAAGCGCTGGCGCAAGCTCGAAGCCGATAAGGGCTCGGACCCCAACATCGCCGTCGACGGCCAGCCGGAAGAGCAGCCGGCGGATGACGGCGCGGCCGTCGTGCCGCCGAAGAAAAAGAAGATCAACTGATAGCTTCTGGAGGCTCGTATGGCTTTGCAGTCCATGACCGGTTTTGCGCGGCGCGAGGGAACGAGCGGCCGCTGGCGCTGGGCATGGGAATTGCGCTCGGTCAACGGCAAGGGCCTCGACCTGCGGCTGCGCCTGCCACCCGGCCTCGAGCGCATGGAGGCGGATGTCCGCCGCCTTGCCGGCGAAAGCTTCAGTCGCGGCAATCTGCAGGCATCGCTCTCCGTCACGGCTGACGAGAACCGCTTTGAGGCCGTGCTGAACAGGGAAGCGCTTGCCGCCGTGCTGGCCATGCGCGAGCAATTGGACGGGATAATCGATCCGTCGCCGCTAAAGCTCGATACGCTGCTTCTGGTGCGTGGCATCGTCGAATTCCGCGAAAGCGAGGATGGTGAGGAGGCGCTTGCCGCCCGTGACGCCGATATCGCCGCCGGCCTAATGGCCGCCCTTGCCGATCTTAGAGCGATGCGGGAGCAGGAAGGGACGGCGCTGACCCGCATTCTTCTCGACCATGTCACGACGATCGAAGGCCTGACGCGGACGATCGAGGCCGATCCCACACGCTCTCCGCAGGAGATCGCCGCGCGGCTTGCCGGTCAGGTCGCCTTGCTGATGGACGGGATGGCCGCGCTCGACCGCGACAGGCTGCATGCCGAAGCGGCGTTGCTGGCGACCAAGGCGGATCTGCGCGAGGAAATCGATCGTCTGAAGGCGCACGTCGCCGCGGCGCGCGATCTCCTGGTGAAAGATGGCCCTGCCGGACGCCGGTTGGACTTCCTTGCACAGGAATTTAACCGCGAATCGAATACCATCTGCTCTAAGTCGAACGCCTCGGCGGTCACTGCCGCCGGCATCGAGCTGAAAGTTGTGATCGACCAGTTCCGCGAGCAGGTCCAGAATTTGGAGTAGGACATGAATCCGGCGAAATCCTCGCCCGTCCAGATCGCCCGCCGCGGTCTGATGCTTGTCATCTCGTCGCCGTCGGGCGCCGGCAAGTCCACCATCGCGCGTACGCTGCTGGAGAAGGACAGGCAAATCGGCCTCTCCGTCAGCGTCACCACGCGCCAGCGCCGCCCGAGCGAAATCGAGGATGTGCATTACCACTTCAAGAGTGTGCGCGAGTTCGAGCGGCTGCGCGATAGCGACGCGCTGCTCGAATGGGCCGAGGTGCATGGCAATTTCTACGGCACGCCGCGCGAGCCGGTCGAGCAGGCCATGGCCGAGGGCCGCGACATGCTCTTCGATATCGACTGGCAGGGCGCCCAGCAATTGCAGGAGAAGATGTCGGCCGACGTGGTTTCGATCTTCGTGCTGCCGCCGACCATGACCGAGCTGCAGTCCCGGCTGCATCGCCGCGCCGAGGATTCCGAGGATGTCATCCAGACGCGCCTCGCCAACAGCCGCGCCGAGATCGCCCACTGGCGCGAATATGACTATGTCATCGTCAACGACGACCTCAACGCCGCCTTCGACGCCGTCCAGTCGATCGTCAAGGCCGAGCGCCTGCGCCGCGACCGCCGCCATGGCATGTTCGATTTCGTCCGCGAGCTGCTGGAAGAGACGCCGTCGCTTTAAAGCATGTCGCGCAAAAGTGTGCAGCGGTTTTGCGGCAACGACATGCGTAAAAACAAAGAGCTAAAGCGCGTCGCAGGAATCAGGTTTGACGCGACCCGCTTTAGAGCATGTCGCGCAAAACTGTGCAGCGGTTTTCCCAGGCAAAGCGCGACGCGCTGCCATAACGACATGCGAGAAAATAAGGACCTAAAGCGCAAGCAGCGAGATCTGAAAGATCGCGACGCGCTTAGAGCGAATTGGCAAGCAGGCAGAATTCCTCCACCGACAAGGTTTCCGCCCGCCGCGCCGGATCGATCCCGGCCGTGACGAGCAGCCTCTCACCGCCGAGCGGTTTCAAGCTTTGGCGCAGCATCTTGCGGCGCTGGCCGAAGGCCGCCTGAGTTACCTTTTCCAGATTGCCGACAGCGCAGGGGATGGGGTTTTCACGCGGCGTCAGATGCACGACCGTCGACGTTACCTTTGGTGGCGGTGTGAAGGCTTGCGGCGGCACATCGAAGGCCATGCGCGCCTGCGTCCGCCAGCCGCAGAGCACACCGAGCCGGCCATAATGGTCGTCGTCTTCACAGGCGACGATACGCTCGCCGACTTCCTTCTGAAACATCAGCGTCAGCGACTGCCAGAATGGCGGCCAGGCCTTCGGCAGCAGCCAGTTGACCAAAAGCTGTGTGCCGACATTGTAGGGCAGGTTGGCGATGATCTTGATCGGGCCTCCCGGCGCCAAGGCCTCGAAATCGGTCTTCAGCGCATCGCCTTCGATCACCTCCAGCCGGCCGGGATAGTGATCCGCGATCTCGGCGAGTGCCGGAAGGCAGCGTGTATCCCGCTCGACGGCGATGACCTTCCGGGCGCCGAGCGCCAGGATCGCCCGTGTTAGCCCGCCGGGGCCGGGGCCGACCTCGAAGACGGTCGCCTCGTCGAGGGCACCCGCTGTGCGGGCAATCTTCTGCGTGAGGTTGAGATCGAGCAGGAAGTTCTGCCCGAGCGCCTTGCGCGCATCGAGGCCGTGACGCTGGATGACGTCGCGAAGCGGCGGCAGGCCATCGAGTGCTGCCATCAGCGGTGGCTTTCCGCGCTGCGGCCGAGCTGGGCGGCAAGCTTCAGTGCTGCAACGAGGCTCTGCTCGCGCGCCAGTCCCTTGCCGGCGATGCCAAAAGCAGTGCCATGATCCGGCGAGGTGCGCACGAAGGGAAGCCCAAGCGTGACGTTGACGCTGTCGTCGAAACCGAGGGCCTTGGCCGGGATCAGCGCCTGATCGTGATACATGCAGACGGCGACGTCGTATCGCGCCCGCGCCTCGTCATGGAACATCGTATCGGCGGGCAGGGGGCCGATCGCATCGATGCCCTCGTCGCGCAGGCGCTGGATCGCCGGGCGGATGACATCTTCGTCCTCCCTGCCGATCGCCCCGCCTTCACCCGCATGTGGGTTGAGGCCGGCAACCGCGAGCCGCGGCGCCGCGATGCCGAAGCGCTGCCGCAGGTCTTCATGGGCGATTCGGCAGGTTTCCTCGATCAGTTCACCACTCAGCGCCTGCGGCACGTCCCGCACCGGAATGTGGATGGTGACGGGAATGGCCCGAAGCTTCGGTCCCGACAGCATCATGACAGGCGTCACTGGCCTCCCGGTCGCCCTGGCGGCGAGATCTGCGAGAAATTCGGTATGGCCGGGAAACCGGAAACCGGCCTCGTAGAGCACTGATTTGGCGATCGGGTTGGTAACGACCGCAAGCGCCTCGCCGGTGATGACAAACGACACGGCTTTTTCGATCGCCGCGATCGTTCCCTTCGCCGTTGCCGCATGCGGCTCGCCGGCAACCACCTCGATACCGGCAGGCACCGTCATGATGGGCAGCGCGTCGGCAAACATGCCGGCAGCCTCGCTGGCGTTATCCGTCTCGCGGATCGAAACCGAAAGGTTAAGCTGGCGGGCTCGCAACGCCAACACATCGGGATCGCCGATCAGGAAGAAAGGCGGCAGCCCGAGTTCACGCCGCCGCAGCCAGGCCATCAGCGTAATATCCGGCCCGATGCCGGCGGGGTCGCCCTGGCTCAGCGCAAGCGGTCGCGAAAACGGTATCGTCATCGCAGGTCAGCGATAGGCGATCTGCGCCTTTTTGCGCAGTTCATCCAGGTACTTCTTGCTGTTCTCGTTTTCCGGGCTGGCGTCCTTACCGCCCTTGGCCTTGCCAAGATCTTCCTGGCGGAAGACCATTTCGGCCGCCTGGTCGTCGGAAACCTGGCGCTGGCTGCAGATCGCCAGATATTCGACGCCCTTGTCGGTGACGCGGGTCCCTGTCGTATTGCCCTTGGCCTGTTCAACCAGCGGCTTCCAATCCGGCGGGATCTCTGGAGCGAGCATACGGCCGAGATCGCGCACTGAAACGTCGCGCATCGTTGCGGCAAAGACCTTTGCCTGGTCGCAGCCCGGAAATTTCGAGCGCGATGCTTCGGCCTCGCCCTTGCGCTTGCCGGTGATGGCGTTGCGCTTGGCCTGCGGAATGACGAAGATGATCTGCTGCAGCATATATTCGGTCGTCACCGGCTTCTGCTTGTTGTTCTGCATCATGCGCGAAACGAGATCATAGTTCGACAGCCGTGAAGTCGAACCGTAGCGCGCGTTGACGACCCGCGGCCAGCTCATCTGCACGGCAATGAAACCCTTGAAATGGTCGACGCCGACGCCAGCGCGATCGAGGATCTGCGACATCTGCTCGACGGAAAGTTTGTTGCCGGCCGAAAAGCGCGCGAAAGACGCATCGACGTCCTGCTGCGAGACCGACATGTGGACGCGAGAGACCTCCTGCCGCTTGAGCGTCTCGTCGATCAATTGCTCCTCGGCAGCCTTGGCGTCGGCCTTGGTGTGCTGAAGGCGCAGGAAGGCCTGGCGCTTGGCGACGTCGCCGCTGGTGATGGCGGTGCCGTTCACGACGGCTTTGACCTCGCTTGCGGCAAATGCCGGCGCGGCAAACCCCGTCAGCAAGGTAAGCGCTGCCCCGGCGAGGAACTTGGTTATGGCTCTTTTCGCGTCAATCATCTGTTGACCTCCCGATAGCGCCGCGAGACGTTGTTCGCGGCGTTTTTTACCACAGTGCGAGGCACGCGGCGAAACCCCTATGCCTCAGATAACGACTGGCGGCAATGTCCTGCACAGGCATACGGCGAAAGAATGGCTTCAGGCCATGTTTGCGCCGGCCGCCCGTCACTCAAGGGTGTTTGTGCCAATCTTGATGTCGCCGAGCGTCCGGAAGGTCAGCCTTGCGCCGATCGTCCAGTCGCTGGCCGACTCGTCGTCGGAGTCCCGGGTATCCGTATAGGCGATCGTGAAGATCGTGCATTCGTCCTCATAGGAGAGACCGAGCGTCCGGCGGCTAAGCACATCATTGTTCAGATCCCAGGCGATGCCGCCGAAGATCGCCCAGTAATCCTTGAATTTGACTTTGCTGCTGGTCTGGATTTCGTCGTTGTCCTCTGCAAAGCCATAGGCCGGCTGGGCGCTGAGATGGGTGTAGGTCACCTGCGTCTGGAAGGTGTCGTTCTGGTAGGCCGTCGTCAGGTCGCCGCGGCGGAACTCGAAATCCTTCTCGTCGAGGCGGTAGGAGGCCGCGACGGAAACGCCATACGGTGTTTCGACGCCGCCAAGGCCGACATAATCGGAACGGTCGGTCTCCAGGCCCGAGTCCGCACCGACATTGACGAGGTCATCGGTGGCAAAGGAGTTCTGGCCGGCAATCTGGTAGGATTGGCCGAAGATGCCGTGCAGTTTGTAGCCGCTGTCGAACGTCCCGGTATACTGGATGCCGACATTGGCGCGGGTGCCGCCTTCGACGCGGTCGTAGCCGGAGAATTTATCGCGATCGAACAGCGAGGTGGCGTCGAAGACGAAGCTCTGCGCATCCTCGTTCGGCAGCCGGCCGGCTAGCTGCTCATCGGGGCGGGCATAGATCTGCGCGATCGGTTCGAGAATGTGGGTGCTGTTCTCGGTCGTCATCAGGATCGGATAACGTAGCTCCAGCCCGGCGGTGAACATCGAGCGGGTGGCGGAATTGTCGTCGAGATAATTGCCAGTGTAACCCGTGGGGTTGTCCATGTTGAGCGCGAAGGCGTCGCCGCGCGCGGCCAGAAGTGGCGTGATCACCAGGCCGGTCGGCGTGACATAGGTGCGCTTCCACTGCAGTTCGGCCGTCAGGCGCGAGGTCTGTCCCTTCAGGCCGCGGAAGCGGTCGAAGCCATCGACGGTATAGAAGTCGTCATGGGTGCGCGAAATATTCGTCAGGTTGACATCAGCCGACAGTTCGCCACCGGCTAGCGGCTGCGGCGCCACATAGTGGTAGTCGAGCGCCGGATAGACGATCGCCTGCTGCTTTTCGGCGGTGTTCTTCCGATCGGCATCCTGGACGTCGAAATAGAACGCCCGCATGTCGAAATAATTGCGTTTCCCAAGTCCCGTCAGATAGATCTGGTTGGTGCGATCCGTGCCGGTGAAATCCCGCAGCTTGTAGGTTTTCGAGAAATTGTTGTCGCTCTGCACCATGACGTCCCAGCCGAACGTCCAGCGCGGGTTGATGCGGAATTCGGCCTTCGAGGCCACCATGCCACGCCGACTGGCTTCGGCATCGCTGGTGCCGGAGCTGAAATTGTCCGGCTTTGCCTGGTCTATGCCGGCGACGCGCAGGATATGCGTGCCGTTTTCGAAGCGCTGGCGGAATTCGCCTTCGACGAGGAAACCCTGGGCGGTGTAGCCGGTAGTGGTGACCGTCGCGTCCATGCTCGGCGAGATCACGTAGTAATAAGGAATGGAAAGACCGAAGCCGAGATTCTGCGACAGGCTCATCGTCGGGAAGAGAAAGCCCGATTTGCGCTTCACCGTATTGTCGGGGACCTCGATGAAGGGCAGGAAGGCGATCGGATAGCCGAGTAGCTCGAAGCGCGCACTTTCCAGACGGATCGTGTGGGTCACGCCGTTCTGGATCACCCGCTTGGCCTTGACCTGCCAGAAAGGCGCGCGCTTCGGATCTTCGGCGCAGGGAAGGCAGGCGGTGTAGACGCCCTTGTTGAGAATCATCATCGTGCCGCCGACACGCTGGCCGCTTTCGGCGACGATACGCGTATTGTCGGCGGTTTCGATGCGCAGCGAGTTCAGGAACCCGTCGGCGAAATTGTCGGTCACGTCAAGGTTGTCGGCATAGATGCGGTTGCCGTCCGGGCTGACCAGCTCGACATTGCCGAGCGCCATCATCCTGCCGGTCTTCTGATTGTACTCGACCTTCTGCGCGACCATTTTATAGCCGGCATAGTTGATCTGCACGCCGCCGACCGCCGACACCAGATCGGCGTCACGGTTATAGACGAGTTCATTGGCCGAAAGCAGAAGCTTGGCCTCTGCCGGAATTTTCTTTCCAATCGTTTGGTCGGGCGCGCTGGCCTGGCCGTAGGAGACCGCAGCGCTGCCGAAATAGGAACTTAGAGTCGCGCCGACGAGCAGGGCAACCAATTGTTTACTAAAATACTTGCGGTCGCCTGCCGCCACTAGCCGTCCTCCTGATGAAGCAGAATAGTCGCACCCAAGGCCAGCGCGACGATCACCGGTATCCACGTCGCCACGAAGGGGGGCACAACTCCACTGCTTCCGAATGCCTTTACAAGCACGGTGATGACATAAAGCATGAAGCCCGAGAGGATGCCACCCAGAATCACGGAGCGGGATTGGTTGAACCGGCTAAATTTCAGGGACACTGTTGCAGCAATGAAAGTCATGGCCACCAGCAGCAGCGGCTGGGACAACAGGGAGTTGAATTGCGTTTCCAGCGCCTTGGTCGAGATACCGAAGGATTTGGCCGCGGCAATGCGGTTGGAAAGGTCAAAGAAACCAATTGTTTCCGGCGCTGTCAGCCGCTCCTGGACGAAGTCCTGTTTCAGATTGGTGCGAAGTTGAACCGAAGCTTTACGCACGGGGATTTCGCCAGGCTTGCGCTCGACAACGTTGTTAAGTTGCCAGTAACCATCTTCCAATTTTGCCGTCGCGGCGTCCTGTCTCAGAATGACCTGACCGCTTGAATCGAAATGGATCAACACGGCGTCGATCAGCTTGGTTCCGTTCTCCTGAACCGTGTGGGCGCCGATGATGACGTCGTCCCGGCCGCTGATCTGGCGCAGCCACGGAATCTGCGGCGCCTTGCGCAGAACCGCGTTCTCGCCGCGCCAGTCGGATTCAACGAGCAGGGCCTGGCGCTGCCCCCAGGCGGCCAGCGGGTTGAGCGCCGTCATCGTCAGAAGGCCCAGTATCAGCGAGCCGGCAATGAAGGGGAACATGAACTGCCAGACCGAAATGCCGGCTGCGCGCGTGACGACCAGCTCATATTTGCGGTTGAGCCCGATCAGCACCGTCATGCCGACGAACAGCGCGATGAAGGGCACCGTCTGCTGCAGGATGAGCGGCAGGCGCACGGCGGTCATCAGGATGCCGCCGCCGATCGTGTAGCCGGGCAGGCCGGACATGCGGCCCGCCGTTTCGCTGAAATCGAGCAGGAAGGAAATCGCCGAGACGCCGATCAGGAACCAGCCCATCGTCACCAGGTAGCGGCGAAAGAAATAGCGCGACAATGTCCCGAATATCATTGGGCGGCGTCTCCGCCGGCCCTGCCGGTCGCGGCCAGCAGCCGTTCCTGCGTCCGTCTCCAGAAAGACGACATCCGGTCGCGGACGAACGACGGTACGGCCAGTCGTTTGTGCAGGCCGAGGAAGACGATCGAGGTGATACCGCTCACGATCGGTATGGCATAGAGAACGGCGATATATTCAGGATCGGTGTCGATCTGATTGGCCGCGTAGAATGCCGCCCATCGCAGCGCGAAAGCATAGGCGAGCGCGCTCACCATCGGATGCAGCCGCGCTTCACGGTGCGAGCGCGCATCGCCGGCGATCGCCAGCGAAAACAGCGCAAAGACGACAGGCAGAATCCAGTCCGTCAGCCGGCGATGCAACTCGGCACGGTAGCTCTGCGGCCGGATCGTATAGTCCTTGTCGGCCGGATCCGGGTTGAGGAGGAACCACAGGTCACGGTCGCTGGCGCGCAGCGTCGCCTGGCCGCGATTCTCCGTCATATCCGAGAGGTCGAAGGAATAGGAATCGAAATTGATCACCGAGACATTGCCGTCGGGCGTTTTGCGGTGCACCTCGCCCTCATGCATGATCAGCGTCGTGCCCGTATCGTCGACGGCGCCTTCCTTCGCATAATAGATCAGCTCGTAGGCCGGGTCGCGCTCGTCGGCGACGAAGAGGCCCTTCAGCATGCGGCCGGCCATCCGCTTCGAAATCTGCACATACAGGCCATCGTCAAGCTTGCGGAAGGTCTTTTCTTCGATCACCGAAGACAGTAGGTCGGCATAGGTTTCGGCGATCATCTGGCGCACGACGGTTTTTGCGCGCGGCTCGACGACATTGTCGACGAAGAAGGAAAAGACGCTGACGACGGCGGCAAGCAGCAGGATCGGGCGGATCAGCACGCTGCGGCGCGCCCCGGCCGCGTCGATGACGGTAAGCTCCGAATCGTTGTTCATCGTCGTCAGCGTCTGGGTGATCGCGATAACGAGGGCGAAGGGCAGGACGACGGGAATGATCGACGGCAGAATCATCGTCGCGAGCTTGGCGAACGAGCCGATCGACTGGCCGCTGTCGGTAACCAGGTTGATGCGCTGCAAAACCTGAGTCGTCCAAATGATCGCCAGGACGGGCAGGAGCGCCACGAGAAACATCTGCCCGACGCGCCGCAATATGTATGTCTCGAGTAGTTTCATGCCTGCCCTTGAAAGCACCTGCACGCCCAAACGGCTTTGCAGGAGAAACCCTCTACGCTCTTTGTCGCTGTTTTGCGACAAGCGGGTGTCAAAAATTCATTCGATTTTCAGAATTTTTTTGATGCTGTTGCGACTCGGTTAACGCCAGCAACGCGGCGAAGACGACAAGCGACGAAAGCCATCCGAGAGCGACGTCGGAAAGGTAGTGCGCGCCGAAGGATAGCCGCATCGCAGGCGTCAGGATCGAGACCGCCGCCAGGGGTGCTGCCACGGCATAACGCAAGGATTTCGGAACGAAGAGCAGAAGGCAGAAAAGCCAGCCGGCGCTTGCTGCCTCGCCTGAGATGAAAGAGCAGTTCGAAACGCATTTTCCGGCAAGCGAACCCGCCTCGACGAAATGCAGCGCGCCGCCGAAAATGTCCGTCTGTATCGGCCGCGGCCGGCCCCAATGTTCTTTCAGGATGACATTGACCAGCAGCACCGGTCCGATCAGCAGCGTTCCGAGCGCGACTTTCAGCTTGCGCGCCCGTACGGCGTTGAAGGTTGCGCCATGCTGCTGGTGACATTCGATGAACTTCCATACCATCACGATCGCCACGACATAGGGCAGGCGGAAGAAGACGGTGCGTAAAAGGTCGAAATTCCCCGAGTCGCGATAGGGAAAGCCGCCGCAGATGCTCCCGGCCGCGGCCGCCGCGTCGCAATCTGCACGCACGAAAAAAAGCTGGGAAAAATAGATGTCTATCCCGGGGACGGCGCGGAAGACGATCAACAGCGCCCACCACGTCCAGAACAGCAGCATGAAGGCACCGAAGGTCGTTTTCGGCAGGCGGATTACCGGACCCCGCGGGCGATTTTTCGAAAAAACTGTCAACGCGAATAACTACGAAACTGACGATAACATGAGGGCCGTGATGACCGCGGACGACCATAACAATTGTCGCAAGCCATTGACAGACCCGCCAAACGCGAAATTATCCGCGGCGGACGGATTTCAAAGAATCCCAGCGGAGAAGACATGTCAGCAAAGTTCGAAATCTCATTTTCAAAGTCGGCGAAGCTCACTGGCGGCCTGGCGATCCTGTTGAAGACCACAGACACCGACAGCGCTGCGGGCGCCGAAACAGTCGATCCGGCAGGGGTGATCGCCAAGGCCGCCAGGATCGCCCGATTCTCCGCGAAATCCATGAGCGCGCTCGATATCGTCGCCCCGGAAGGCGCATCCGTCGAGCGCATCGTCGTCATCGGGCTTGGCAAGGGCGTCGATCTCACCGCCCATGATTGGCTCAAGGCCGGCGGTACCGCGGCAGCGAGAATTAAGAATACCGACAAGGCCGCCGTCTTCATCGACGTGCCTGGCCTTCAGACGAGCGCGCGCGCAGCTGCGGATTTCGCCCTCGGCATGCTGCTGCGCACCTATAGCTTCGATACCTACAAGACGAAGAAGAACGACGACGAGGAAAAGGCGGCGAAATCCGTCAAGGTGACGATCGTCACCGCCGATCCGGCCGGCGCCAAGAAGGCGTTTTCCGATTCCGAAGCGATCGCCGGCGGCGTCAATCTTGCCCGTGACCTCGTCAACGAGCCGCCGAACGTGCTCGGCCCGGTCGAGTTCGCCGCCAAGGCGAAGGAGCTGGAAAAGCTCGGCGTCGAAGTGGAGATCCTGACCGAGAAGGAAATGCGCCGTTTCGGCATGGGCGCCCTTCTCGGCGTCGCCCAGGGCTCGGTGCGTCCGCCGCGCCTGGCGGTGATGCAGTGGAAGGGCGGCAAAGCCAAGGATCGTCCCGTCGCCTTCATCGGCAAGGGCGTCGTTTTCGATACCGGCGGCATTTCGATCAAGCCGGCCGCAGGCATGGAGGACATGAAGGGCGATATGGGCGGTGCGGCAGCCGTCACCGGCCTCATGCACGTGCTCGCCTCCCGCAAGGCCGCCGTCAACGCCGTCGGCGTCATCGGTCTGGTCGAGAACATGCCTGACGGCAACGCCCAGCGTCCCGGTGATATCGTCACCTCGATGTCCGGCCAGACGATCGAGGTGATCAATACCGATGCCGAAGGCCGTCTCGTGCTCTGCGATGCGCTGTGGTATTGCAATGACCGCTTCAAGCCGCAATTCATGATCAATCTCGCCACGCTGACCGGCGCGATCGTCGTGGCGCTCGGCAGTGTGCATGCCGGCCTGTTTTCCAATGACGACCAGCTTTCCGCCCAACTGACGGAAGCCGGCCTTTCCACAAACGAGAAGCTCTGGCGCATGCCGCTCGGCAAGGACTACGACAAGCTGATCGACAGCAAGTTCGCCGACATGAAGAACACCGGCGGCCGGCAGGCCGGCTCGATTACCGCTGCGCATTTCATCAAGCGCTTCGTACAGGACACGCCCTGGGCGCATCTCGATATCGCCGGCACGGCGATGGGCTCGCCGCAGGACGAGATCAACCAGTCCTGGGGTTCCGGTTTTGGTGTGCGCCTGCTCGACCAGCTCGTTCGCGCCCATTATGAATCCTGATGACGGACGTTCTCTTTTATCATCTGACCGAAACCAGGCTGGAAGACGCGCTTCCGCCGCTGATCGACAAAAGCGTCGAGCGCGGCTGGCGCGTCGCCGTCCAGACGCGTGAGCCGGCGCGGCGCGATGCTCTCGACGCGTATCTCTGGACGTTTCGCGAGGAGAGTTTTCTGCCGCACGGCACCGACGAGGGCGATTTCGCCGAAAGCCAGCCGGTGCTTTTGACGGTGACATCAGGCAATGCCAATGCGGCGACCGTGCGTTTCATCATCGACGGCGCCGAGCCGCCGCCGGTCGACGCCTATGAGCGCGTTGTCTTCATGTTCGACGGCCACGACCAGGCACAACTGGAGGCCGCCCGGGCGCAATGGAAGAAGCTGAAAGGCGAGGGGCATAAGCTCACCTATTGGCAGCAGACGCCGGAAGGGCGGTGGGAGAAGAAGGCCTGAGCGTTTCACTGGAGATACCGACAATCGGCGCCGGTATGGCGGCGATTGTCGACCTCTGAAAGAACTGACCTTGCGGCAGGTCTTGTTGCTCAGCCTGCCAGTCTAAGAAGGCGTCGCATCGCCGCCGACGGCTCAGTCGTGGAACGCGTCCACGAATTTCCGCTTGCCGAGCATGAAGGCGTCGGCGACGTGGCGCAGCGGCGCCAGATCGACATCCGACGTGCCGGCTTTGATGATTTCGGCGAAGCGTCGGTAGAGCGAGGGATATTCCTGCTCCGGCTCGGCGAAGGTCAGCGTGCCGTTGATGGAAAGCTTGGCGCCGCCTTCGGCGAGAACCATCTGGCCGGCTGCCGTTTCAGCGACGATGTCCCAGCTCTGCATGCCGGTCTGGCGCCAGTCGAATTCGGCACGAACCGGCAGGCCGTCGGCATTGCGGAAGTGAATGTCGGCAGCGATCGGCGCATCGCGGTTTTCGGGAAACTCGAGCACGGCCTCGGTGATAAAGATCGGCCGCGGCAGGATATGGGTGACGATCGACAGCGCATTGATGCCAGGATCGAATACCCCGAGGCCGCCGGCCTGCCAGATCCAGTCCTGGTTCGGATGCCAGTGGCGGACATCCTCCTTCCAGATCACGTGCACGCTTTTGATCGTCGTCGAAGCTAGGAACGCCTTGGCGGCCTCGACGGCCGGCGCATAGCGCGAATGCCAGCTGGCAAACAGCGATGCGCCCTGTTTCGTGGCAAGCGCTTCGAGATCGGCCACTTCGCTGAGCGTTGCGCCGGGCGGCTTTTCCAGGAAGACGTGTTTACCGGCGACGAGCGCCTTATAGGCCGCCTCGTAGCGATATTGCGGTGGCATGCAGAGCGAGACGGCGTCGATCGACGGCTCGGCGTCGAGCATCGCCTCGATCGTCGTATAGCTGTGGATGCCTTCGACCGTGCCATGGCGGCTTGCCGTGGCGACGAGCTTGAAATCGGCGTTCTTGGCGATTGAAGGGAGGTGCTGGTCGCGGACGATCTTGCCGACGCCGACGATGGCGAGGTTGATAGGAGACATGGTTTCGCTCGAGCCTGTGAAAAGTATGATTTATTGCGCTTCTTTTAGCAGAAAGGAAAGCGCCGACAAGCTCTCCCCTTCATTCTCTTCCATCCTACCGCATGATGGCCCGTCTTACGTCATGATAGTTTGGCGAAGGAAGCTATAACCCATTGCCGCTCGGGCGGCGCGCTCTTCGGAATTGCCGTCGCCGCCATGCCCGCCCGAGCCGAACTCATGGAAGAACGGCCGATGTCCCGCTTCCTCCAGCCGCGCGGCGAAGCGGCGCGCATGCGAGGGATGCACCCGGTCGTCATTGGCGGAGCTTTCGATATAGATCGGCGGATAGGTGACCTCGATCGCCGGCCGGACATTATGGAGCGGCGAATAGCCGAGCATGAAATCCCGGTCCGCTGCTATCTCCGGATCGCCATATTCGTCCATCCAGGCCTGGCCTGCGCTGAACAGGTGGAAGCGTGTCATGTCGAGCACCGGCACCTGACACCAGACGGCGCCGAAATCGTGCGGATAGCGCGTCAGCATCACACCGGTCAGCAGGCCGCCATTGCTGCCGCCCTGGCAGGCGATGCGCGACGGCACGGTGTAGCCGCGGGTGACGAGGTCGCGGGCGATGGCGACGAAATCGGCAAACGCCCGGTCTCGCCCCTGCCGCTTGGCGCTGCGATACCAGTCGGGGCCGAATTCACCGCCGCCGCGGATATAGGCCTGCACATAGGCGCCGCCCTGTTCCAGCCAGTGTCCCGTCACGCCGGAATAGGTCGGCGACAGCGAAACATCGAAGCCGCCATAGCCATAAAGCAACACCGGCAGCGCTCCCTTGGTCCACTGCTTCGGCAGGACCAGCCGGTAGGCAACCCTGGTTCCATCCTCGGAAACCGCCTCCAGCAGTTCGGATGACATATCGGCCGCATCGAAATAGCTGGGCGCTGTGGCGATGAAAATCGGCTCGGCCTCCTTGCTGCGATCCGACAGCTCGAGCCGGTAACAGGCCGGCGGCTGCAGGAAGCCCTGGCCGATGATGCAGAGTGTATCGTCGCCAAGATGCAGATCCGCATAGAGCGGCCTGAAATGAGCCGTCTGCATCTCGGCAGGCAGCGCGATCTCGCGCTGTTCGGCATCGGGCTTTGTCAGATCCAGCACCATGAGACGCGGACGCAGCCGGTCGGAAATGATGAAGACACACCACTCGCGCATCAGCATCATCTGCGAGATCGACTGGCCCTCGCCAGGCTGAAACAGGATCCGCTCCGGCCCGAGCGGAACTGTCTCCGAGCCGGGATCGAAGCGCTGCAGCACGAGGCTGCCGGTGGCAACGCGCTCATCGGTCTTTGCCCGCCAGAGGCAGTGATCGTGATTGAACTGGAAGTCCGCTTCCTTGGGCAGATCGATGCGCCGCCGCGTGCCGTCGGCGGCGGTCAGGAAAGCGCTGGCGACGCCGATCTCATGGGCAGCGACGAAAATGTCGATCAATCCGGCATCCGGCGAACCGCCTGACAGGGCCGGGTCGATGATGAGATTGAAGCCATAGACGTCTTCATTCGCGGCTTCGAACATGACGGCGGCATCTTCCGGCCGCTGTCCGCGGTTCAATCGCCGCCCGACCCGTGGCCATCCGGAGCGCGTCGCCGAATACCGGTCGATCGAGCCGAAATAGCAGATCTCGTCGCGGCTCAGCCAATTGGCATGCGATCGTGCGGCCGGCGTGTCGAAACCGCCCCCCACGATCTGTTTGCTCTCGGCGTCGAATTCGAGCAGCCGGAGAAGATCCGAGCCGCCGTCCGAAAGCGTCAGAAGAACCCGCGTCGGCTCCCACGGGCAGGTGACGACGCCGCGCCAGTTCCAGCGCTTGCCTTCACGGATGCAGAAGGCATCGAGATCGAAGACGGGCTCCCAATCGGCATCCGGCAGCGGCTCCTGGTCGGCAGGCAGACGGAGCCAGACGCCGAGAGGATTGTCCTTGCTCTGCCGGAAATCGAACAGCCACGCACCGCGGCGCATCGGCACGATCAGCCTGTCCTGCCGCTCGATCAGCGCCTTGATCGCGTCGCGATCCCTGGCAAATTCAGCTGTTCTGAACGCCGCGTCCGAAATCCGGTTATGCCCGTCGACGAACTGGCGGGTGCGCGGATCGTCGTCCGTTTCGAGATGAAGGTTCATGTTCGACCTGCCCGCTTTCGTTGACGTCGAACAGATCTAGGCAGCCGGTCTAAACTTGGCAACCCAGCCTTACCGCGTCGTCACCAAATCGGCCGAGGCGACGAGGTTGCTCGGCGCCCGCGTCTTCTTGAACTTCAGCGTCACCACCTTGTAGCCTTCGGCTTCGAGTTCGGAGAGCAGGGTCGGCAGCATCGTTGCCGTGCGTTTGTGGATGTCATGCATGAGGATGATGCCGCGGCCGCGCTTGTGCAGCAGGTCCATCGTCCGCTGCGTCACGGAGGCCGGCGTGATGGCGAAATAGTCCTTGCTGTCGATATCGACATCCATGACCACCAGATCGCGCATGGCAATCGCGGTGCGCAGCCTGTGGCTCTCGGCCAGATAGGGGAAGCGGAAGAAGGACACGTCGGTTCCCGTCGCCTTGGTCACCGCCAATTCGCCCTTGACGACCTCGGCCATCGCTGCGTCGAAATCAAGCGAAGTCAGGTCGGCGTGGTCGTAAGTGTGACTGCCGATCGTGTTGCCGTCCTCGGCGACCTTGCGGGCCAGCGCCGGATGCATTTCGGCCATTTCGCCGACCATCATGAAGCTGCCCTTGACGCCGAACCGGTCGAGGATCGCCAAGACCTTGTCGGTCCGCCCCGGAATCGGGCCGTCATCGAAGCTCAGGATCACTTCCTTGTCCTGCAGCTTGAGTTCGGCGAGCGAGGAAACTTCCAGCGTCCGCCCGGCCAGTTGGTGCCAGCCGCTCATGCGCGGCGCCGCATCGTCGCCGGCAAAGGCAAGTTTCCGCTCCTCGGGCGCGATCACCGAGGAGGTCTTGATCGAAGTATCCGGGGCCTGTTTGGTGGCGCTGCAGGCAGACAGGGTGGCCGTGAGGGCCATGCAGGACAGAATAAAAAAGCGATACATCGAAAGGGCTCAACAAATCGGTGCCGAATGTTGAGACAACCTTTCGAATTATGGTTAACGATTGGTTGATGGTGGCCGGATTTGTGCCGACACGTGGCACTTCGCCGCGCTTTGGACTGAGCATGATGCCGAAAAGTGTCAGCGGTTTTCGGGCGACATCATCCTCGAAGGGATGTGGCTATCCCGCCATGGCTTCTTCATATTCGGCCGACAGCATCAGCCAGTCTTCCTCGGCGGCAGCCAGCTTGGCCGCAGCCTCGCCGCGCTGCTTTACCTTCTCGGCGGCCTTGGCCGGCGTCTTTTCGTAAAGGGCGGGATTTGCAAGTTCCGCGTCAAGCGCGTGAATCTGTTTCTCCAGTTTCGCCGTCAAGGATTCGATTTCGTTGATCTTTTTCTTGAGCGGCGTCAGCGAGGCGCGACGTTCGGCGTTGAGCTTGCGCTGGTCGGCCTTCGATGTCGCGTCTTCAGCTAGCTGCGGCTTTTCTTCTTTTTTTTTACCGGATGTGACGATCAGGTCGCGGTATTCGTCCATATCACCTTCGAAGGTCGTCACCGTGCCGCCATTGACCAGCCACAGCCGGTCGACCGTCGCCTCGATCAGATGACGATCGTGCGAGATCAGGATGACGGCGCCTTCGTAATCGTTCAGCGCCTCGATCAGCGCCCGGCGGCTATCGATATCGAGGTGGTTGGTGGGTTCGTCGAGGATCAGCAGATTGGGCGCATTGAAGGCGGCAAGCCCCATCAGCAGGCGGGCTTTCTCGCCGCCGGAAAGATCCTTGGCGGCCGTCGCCATCTTCTCGGTCGCAAGCCCCATCTGGGCGACGCGGGCGCGTACCTTGGGCTCCGGCGCGCCGGGCATCAGCCGGCGCACGTGCTCGACCGGCGATTGCTCGGGAATGAGGTCGTCGAGCTGATGCTGCGCGAAGAAGCCGATCTTCAGGCTCGGCGCCAGCTTCACTTCGCCGCTTTCCGGCGCAAGCCGGCCGGAGATGAATTTGGCGAAGGTCGATTTGCCGTTGCCGTTCGAGCCGAGCAGGGCGATGCGGTCGTCATTGTCGATGCGCAGGTTGAGGTTCTTCAGGATAGGATTGCCGGGCTCGTAGCCGACGGCGCCGCTCTGGATCGCGACGATCGGCGAGGCCGGCTGCTTTTCCGGCTCGGGGAAAGTGATCGGCTGTACGTGGTCCTCGATCACGGCGGCGACGGTTCCCATGCGCTCGAGCGCCTTGACGCGCGACTGCGCCTGCCGGGCCTTGGAAGCCTTGGCCTTGAAGCGGTCGATGAAGCTCTGCAGATGTTTGCGCGCAGCGTCGTTCTTGGCCTTGGCCTTGGTCTGCAGCTCGTCGGCTTCCGCCTTCTGCCGCTCGAACTGGTCGTAGCCGCCGCGATAGAAGGTCAGCTTCTTCTGGTCGAGATGGACGATCGCATTGACCGCATTGTTCAGGAGGTCGCGATCGTGGCTGATGATGATGACCGTGTGCGGGTAGCGCCGGACATAATCTTCCAACCACAACGTGCCTTCGAGGTCGAGATAGTTGGTCGGCTCGTCGAGCAGCAGCAGATCCGGCTCGGAAAACAGCACGGCGGCGAGTGCCACGCGCATGCGCCAGCCGCCTGAGAAGGAGGAGGCGGGGCGGGCTTGCGCCGCCTGGTCGAAGCCGAGGCCGGCCAGAATGCTTGCCGCGCGCGCTTCGGCCGAATGCGCGTCGATATCGACGAGACGCATCTGGATTTCGGCGATGCGGTGCGGATCGGTCGCCGTTTCCGCCTCGGCAACGAGGGCGGCGCGTTCCTTGTCGGCTGAAAGCACGATCTCGATCAGGGATTCCTCGGTCGCCGGGGCTTCCTGCGCCACCTGGCCGATGCGTGCCGCCTTCGGGATCGACACCGATCCGGTCTCCGAGCCGAGATCGCCGGTGATGACGCGAAACAGCGTGGACTTGCCGGCGCCGTTACGCCCGACGAGCCCCGCCTTCGTGCCCGAAGGCAGCGAAATGCTGGCATTGTCGAGAAGCAGGCGCCCGGCAATGCGGGCGGAAATATCGGTGAGCGTGATCATGGCCGGCGTTTTGGCCGAAAGCGCCCGCCAAGGCAAGAGCGCTTATCCAAGCTTGCATGTCCCACGGTAAGCTTGTTTATCCCGCGACAAGCCTGCTTGTCGCCGGCAAGCGCGCTGTCCGCCGGTCCGCGCCTTCAGTGGCCGAAAGCCTGCACCGGCCGTCGCGGGTTGGACTGTGCGGCAAGAAGCGCCACGCGGGCATTGGCCTGCAACTGGCCGGGCGTTGCCGCGTCGGTGCTGAGCGCCAGGCCGATCGAGATGGTCAGCCTGCCGTGATCGGCCTTGTCGGAGGTCGCAAAGACGAGATTATCCTCGACCGAGGCGCGCAGGCGTTCGGCGATCGTCATCGCATCCTGCATGCCGACGTTGGAAAACAACAGCGCGAATTCGTCAGCCTCGGTGCGGGCGACGAAGTCGTTCTTCTTGATCGATTTGCGGAAAAGGCCCGCCAGCTTCTTCAGCAGCTTGTTGCCGGCCTGGGTGCCATATCTGTCGTTGAGTTCGGTGAAATTGTCGATATCGACCATAACCAGCGCGCTGCCGGCAAAACCCTCTTCGCGCTCATAGAGATCGGCGATCTCCCGGTTCAGCGCGATGCGGTTCGGAAGTCCGGTAATCCGGTCGGCGACGGCGGCCGATTGCATTGCCAAAATGCCGCGCTCCAGCGTTTCCAGCCTCTTGACATCGTCCTCCAGCCGGGCGCCGATTTCCATCTCCGCCGACAGCACCGTCGAAAGCGAGGCGGAGAGGTAATCGACCTCGCCGATGAACGCGGCAAGGCTTTGGTCCTCGTGGCCAGAGACGGATTTCAGGATTGTGGCGCAGGCGCGTGCAAAGGCTTCTCTGTGTCGCAGCCCTTCTGCAAGCCTCTCCGCCGCTTCGCGCAGCATCCGGCTCGCCTCGTTCTGCGAAGCCTCGGCCGCCAGCCCGCAATGGCTGACGAGACGGTATTTCAGTCCGAGTTCATCGAGCATCGCCTGTTGCGGCTGGGGTCCGAGCGCGGCGATATCCTGCGCAAGACCGGCGTTGAGCCCGATGATTGCCTCGTGGAAGAGTTCGTAGTTGCGCGGCAGCGCCGCGACATTCAGGCGCACCATATGCTGCGCGATCCGTTGAATGTCGGCCATGGGCGCCGGGCGCACCGCTTCGCGCGGCACCAGTGCGTTTGCGCTTGCATTCTGCATGACGATCCCTCGCAGCCCGGCTTTTCCCTTCATTCCGCTATGCCGACAAGGCTTTAAGAGTGGCTGAATTTTTGGCGGGGAAGCGCCGACTTTGCGACCGAATCCGCAAAGGCGGTTAATGCGGTCTTGATGATGAAGGCCTCACATCCACTCTCGCCCCTCGCTGCGCAGGAAGTAGATGAGATCAAGCCCGAGGCTCGGCTTGCCGAGCGCCGTCAGCGTCATGTGGCATTGGCCGCGATGATGGGTCTGGTGGTTGAAGAGATGCGAGAGCGCTGTCCACAGCGGCTGGGTGATCTCGATCGGCTGCGACACCGGCGAGTAGGTGAAGTTGGCGGCAAGCCTTGCCTCATCGAGCGCGCCGGTCCAGGCAATGATCCGCTCGTCTTCCGTCTTGCGGGCGGCGGCAAGCGCATGCCTCTCTTCATAGAGAATGGCATCGAGGCTCGTCGGCGCCTCGCCGGTGCCGGTGAAGCGCTTCATCCATATCCGGTCGGCGACCATCAGATGATTGAGCGTGCGATGCAGCGAGCCGAAGAAGGCGCCGCGGTCGCTGCGGAATTCCGCGTCGCTGATATCAGCCGCGGCTGCATAGACCTGGGCATTGGCCCAGCGATTATAGGCGGCGAACATCCTGTATTGCCTGAGCATGCGGTTCCCCCTTTGGCGTATCGGCAGTCTAGCCAGTTTCCCTAGAAGCGGGAGTGATGACGCCATGAAATTTCCTGATTTGATCGCAGGCGCTTTCTGTCGTGGAATGCTGGGAATTGCGATTTCGAAAGGATTGTCATGACCCGAGCCCTCTATTCCCTCTGCGGCGCCGATGAACAGCACTTCTTCTCACCTCATTGCTGGAAGGCGGTAATGGCGCTGGCGCATAAGGGGCTCGATTTCGAGGAAATCCCGACGACCTATGCCCGCATCCGCGCAATCGGCGGCGGCGTCTCGCAGACCGTGCCCGTCCTCGACGACAACGGCCGGCTGATCCCCGACAGTTTCGACATCGCCCTCTATCTCGAAGAGGCCTATCCCGAGCGGCCGTCGCTTTTTAACGGCGAGGGCGGCAAGGCGCTGTCGCGCATGGTCGAGGGCTATTCGCAGATGATCATTCATCCGGCGATCATGCGGATCGCCCTTCTTGATATCCACGCCAACCTCGACGAGGGAGACAAGGCCTATTTCCGCGAGAGCCGCGAGGTCAGGCTCGGTAAGCCGCTGGAGGTGATTGCCGCCGACAGCGACGCGGAGAAAGCCGCCTTCGGCGCCAAGCTGGAGCCGCTCCGGCACATGCTGAAATTCCAGCCCTTCATCGGCGGGCAAACGCCGCTCTTTGCCGATTATATCGTCTTCGGCGCGCTGCAATGGCTGCGCGTCTGCGCCGGTCTCGCCATGCTGGCCGCCGACGATCCCGTCCTGGGCTGGTTCGAGCGCTGCCTCGATCTCCACGAAAGCCGCGGCCGGACTGTGACAGCGGCGTGAAATTGCCGTCGACCCCTTGTTTTCGGGCGGTGGGGCGGGTAAAGACCGCCCACTTTTCCCGAGAAAACAGAGGATTTGACTATGGCGATTGAACGCACCTTCTCGATGATCAAGCCGGATGCAACCAAGCGCAACCTGACGGGCGCCATCACCAAGATGCTCGAAGATGCCGGCCTGCGCGTCGTCGCCTCCAAGCGCGTCTGGATGAGCCGCCGCGAAGCCGAAGGCTTCTACGCTGTGCACAAGGATCGCCCCTTCTTCGGCGAACTCGTCGAAGGCATGACCTCCGGCCCGACCGTCGTTCAGGTTCTGGAAGGCGAAGGCGCCATCCTCAAGAACCGCGAGATCATGGGCGCGACCAACCCAGCAAACGCTGATGAAGGCACGATCCGTAAGGTTCACGCCCTGTCGATCGGCGAAAATTCCGTTCACGGCTCGGATGCTCCGGAAACGGCTGCCCAGGAAATCAAGTACTGGTTCTCCGATACCGAAGTCGTCGGCTAAGGCCGCGCTTCGGCATTGGCTGGCAATGCCTTGAATTGTCTCTCGAAAGCCGGGGCGTCGCTCCGGCTTTTCTATGCCCGGACGTCCTCTATGCCGGGCATTTGTCGGTATTCGAGAAATCGACGCTGCCGTCCGGCTTGAAGACCTCCGGGTTCTTGTCATAAAGCGCACCGACGACAAGTGGCTTGCTCGGCAGCACGGTCTGGTCCAGGTCGGATCGGAATAGCGTCTTCAATTCCTGCAGCACCTTGCCGTCCTTGTCGACCAGCCGGAGGCTGACGGAATAGGGACGGTCCTTGCGCACGCAGTGCAGGTTTTGGCTCTGCAGCGCGATCTTGTCGTCGATCGGATAGATTTTCTGGTTCAGCACCAGCGGATCGCCGCCTTGAGGATTTTCGAATTCGGCGATGATGACCGAACCGTCGGGGATGGGACCTGTCTTCTTCAGCGTCAACAGATAGGTGGCGCTCGCCACCCGATAGTTGAAGACGAAGAGATGGCCGGTCACCTCGACGAGGTTTTCCGCCTGGCGCTGGCAGGCAGACAGCAGAAGGCTGGCCGCTGCCGCCGTTACGATCAGATGTTTTCTCATGGCGTCTCCTCCTTTTTGCGGCGGTAGTGCCGGTTCGCCTTGGCGCGGTTGCCGCAGACCGCCATGTCGCACCAGGCGCGGCTCCTGTTCTTGCTGCGATCGATGAACAGCCAGCCGCAATTGCCGCAAATCTTCATGCGTTCCGCATCCGGCATGGCGACCAGCCGCAGCACCGAATGGGCGGTGGCCGCGGCCACGCTCTCGGGGCTTGCCTCGCGCAGAACTTTTGCCAGCGCCTCCAGCAGACCGGCCAGCAATTGGTCGTCGCCGCCATCCAGTATACGCTTGCGGAAATAGCGGTCGATCGCTTCCCGCAGCGCGAGGAAATCCGTCTCGTTTTCCGCCGCCACCGGCGCGATATCGCCGAAAAGGGCCCGTTCGGCGCAGAATTCGGCAGCGGCGCGCGGAAAGTCCTGCATCTGGTCCCGAACCGCGAAGCGGTCGATCCGCCGGGTTGCATCATGGCGCAGCACGACGCTGTTGGCGACATCAAGCGCCAGTGCGCCGCCGGCAAAGCGGTGAGGGGTCCAGGAAAAGCTCATGATGAAATTATAACTGGTGAAATAAGTTTTACCAGTTATAATTTGGCGACGCGGAGTGCATGGAATGGCCTATCTTTTGCAGCAGCTGGCGAATGCGGTTCCGCTCGCCGCTCTTTATGCCGCGCTCGCCTTCGGTTATGCCGTCGCCTTCGGCGTGACGAAGCGGGCCGACATCACCTATGGGGCGATCTTCGCTTTCTCCGGCCAGATCCTGCTGTTGTTTACCGAGCTCGCCTTCAACCGCTTCTGGCTGGTGCTGCCGGCCGCTCTTGCCGTCGGCGCCTGCGCTGCCATCGCCTATTCGCTGGCGGCGGGCCTATGGATCGGCCGCTCGATCATGCTGCCGCTGGTCAGCAAATCTCCGAATACGGTGATCGTCGCGGCCCTCGGGATCATGATCGTGCTGATGGAAACCGCCCGGCTTGCCGCCAATACCCGTGCCATCTGGCTGCCGCCGTTCCTGAACGACACGGTCGTCTTCTGGAACGATGGCCCGTTCAAGGTGACGCTCACCTATATCCAGCTGATCGACACGGCGCTGATGGCAGCCGTCGTCGCGATCGGGACGCTGATCCTCAGGCGCACCGCCTGGGGCCGCATCTGGCGCGCCGTCACCGACGATCCGCTGGCCGCCGAACTCTGCGGCACCAGCGCCGACCGCGTCTTTCTCGTCGCTTATGCGGCAGCCAGCCTCGTCGCCACGATCTGCGGCATCCTCGCGACCTTCTATTACGGCTCGATGGATTTCGGCGCCGGCCTGATGTTCGGGCTGAAAGTGCTGCTGATTGCGGCTGTCGGCGGCTATTCCGATCCGTTGCGCTCGGCAGGCGGCGCCGCTGCCCTCGCTGTCGTCGAGACCTTATGGGGCGCCTATGGCCCCTTCGTCTGGCGCGATTTCGTCATCTTTTCGCTGCTCGTCCTGCTCCTGGTCATGAGCCGCAGGGAGCGGGTCGTCCTCTGATTACTTCCACTTGTCGCGCGCCGTATCGTCGGCATCCTTCGCCGCGACCCAGTCGCCCGCGGCGCCATCCCGACCGTGTTCCTTCTTCCAGAAGGGTGCCGCGGTCTTCAGGAAATCCATGACGAAATTGGCCCCATCGAATGCCGCCTGCCGATGCGGCGCGGCTGCGACGACGAGGACGATATTCTCGCCCACGGCGATCTTGCCGTAGCGGTGGATGGCGGTGAGGCCGAGCAGCCCGAAGCGCTCGAT
The DNA here is from genome assembly GCF_051810745.2 of Rhizobium sp. F40D2. NCBI lineage: Bacteria > Pseudomonadati > Pseudomonadota > Alphaproteobacteria > Hyphomicrobiales > Rhizobiaceae > Rhizobium > Rhizobium sp. F40D2. Next base: position 68,492 of record NZ_CM131436.1, on the reverse strand, counting down.
GGCGAGTTCGCCGATGCGGGTCATCTCGGCTTCGGCCATGCCGGGGTAATGTTCGAGTTCGAGGGCGGCGAGGGTTCCGCCGTCATCGCGGCAGAAGCCGGAGAAGGTGACAATCGCGCCGACGCCGGGGTTGTTTTTGGAGTGTTGATCGACCTCGGCCTGAAGGTCGAAGTCCTCGCGCTGGACGCGGATGGTGAGGGGGAGCGTCAATGCAACCTCCCCTTCTCCCCAGCGGGGAGAAGATGTCCGAAGGACAGATGAGGGGGGTGAGCGGCAAAAGCCGCGAACGCACTGAGCGCAAGCGAAGGGCAGCGTTGTTCCCCGCGGCCCCCTCATCCGCCCTTCGGGCACCTTCTCCCCGAGGGGAGAAGGGGGAACATGCCGCGCCCGCCCTCATCTCGCTCACCCCCCCGTCATCGGCGGAAATATCCCGATCTCCCGTGCGGCGCCGATCGGCTCGTCATGTTCGACATGCTCCATGTCGAGCGCCACGCGGATCACGTCGGGATATTGAAGTGCGGCCTCATATTCTTCGCCCAGCGTCTTCAAATGATTCAGAAGATCGGTCACTGTGACGACGGAGGAGGGGAGGTCGATCTCCTCCTCGCCCTTGCCGATGCGCTCGCGCACCCATGCGAAATAGACAAGCCGCGTCATTCCTCGTCATCCACGATGTGTTTCAGCCCGGCACGGAAATAATCATATCCTGTATAGATGGTCAGCAGTGCGGCGATCCACAGAAGCGCGATGCCGGTCTGCGTCGTATAGGGGAAAATCTCGTCGCCGGCAGGTCCCGCGAGCAGGAAGGCGATGGCGACCAGCTGCAGCGTCGTCTTCCACTTGGCGATCCGCGTCACCGGCACGCTGACTTTCAGCGCCGCCAGATATTCGCGCAAGCCGGAAACCAGGATCTCGCGGCAGAGAATGGTGATCGCCGCCCAGATCGACCAGCCGGCGATGGTCTGGTCGGCTGCGACCAGGAGCAGGATCGAGGCGACCAGCAGCTTGTCGGCGATCGGATCGAGCATGCGGCCGATATTCGAGGTCTGATTCCAGATGCGCGCGAGATAGCCGTCGAGGAAATCGGTGATCGAGGCGATGACGAAGATCCACAGCGCCACCCAGCGCGCCGTGTTGCTGATCGACAGCCTGCCCTCGATGAAGAAGCAGAGAACGATCAGCGGTACCGCGAGGATACGGCCGTAGGTCAGGAGGTTGGGGATGCTGTACGCACGCGATGCCATGGGATCGTTTCTCTGACTTGATGCGCCGCTGCAGCGCCGCGCGTCTTTTCAGGACGCTGTAACACTTTGAATCGACGCATCGGGCTTTCCTGATATCGAGTCCAATTTTCGGGCCGATGCGGTAGATGACGGCTTTGACCGCGGACCGTCAACATTCTTTCTGTCTTTTCACTGCCTTTGCGTGGAATTTGCGACGGGCGCCGGTTATTTCGCGGCGTCGTCGTGGAAATGGTTGTAGACCTGCTTGGCGACGGCCTCCGAAATGCCTTCCACCGCCATCAGATCGGAGAGAGCGGCGCGCGAAACCGCTTTCGCCGTGCCGAAATGCTGAAGCAGCGCGCGCTTGCGCGAGGGTCCGATGCCGCCGATCTCGTCGAGCGGGTTCTTCACCATTTCCTTCTTGCGCCGGGCCCGATGCGAGCCGATCGCGAAACGATGCGCTTCGTCCCGCATGCGCTGGACGAAATAGAGCACCGGATCGCGCGGCGGCAGGGTAAAACTCTCGCGCCCCGGCGGGAAGAACCGTTCGCGCCCAGCATCGCGGTCGACACCCTTGGCGATGCCGATCGCCGTCACGCTGTCGGTGATGCCGAGCTCGGTGAGGATGGCGCGGACCGCCGTCATCTGCCCCTGGCCGCCGTCGATGAGGATCACGTCGGGCCATGTCGGAAACGGCATGTCGGCGGCGTCGGCTGCGGTTGCCTGCGCCGTCCGGTCGGGAATGCCTTCCTCCTTGATCAGCCGCGAGAACCGCCGCGTCATCACCTCCTTCATCATGCCGAAGTCGTCGCCGGGGGTGATGTCGGTCGATTTGATGTTGAACTTGCGGTACTGGTTCTTGACGAAACCTTCCGGTCCCGCGACCACCATGCCGCCGACGGCATTGGTGCCCATGATATGCGAGTTGTCGTAGATCTCGATGCGCTGCGGCGCATAGGCAAGCCCGAACGTGTCCTTGAAACCTTCGAGCAGCCGCGATTGCGACGCCGTCTCGGCAAGCTTTCGCCCATGCGCCTCGCGCGCATTGCCGACGACATGGTCGACGAGATCGCGTTTCTCGCCGCGCCGCGGCACGAGGATCGCAACCTTGTGGCCGGCCTTTTCGCTGAGCGCTGCGGCAAGCAGTTCCATCTCTTCGATCGTTTCCGACAGCATGATCTGCTTCGGCACCGGCTTGTCGTCGTAGAACTGCGCGAGGAAGGCATTCAGCACTTCGGCGCCGGAAAGCTGCGGATCGGCCTTAGGGAAATAGGCGCGATTGCCCCAGTTCTGGCCAGTGCGGAAGAAGAACACCTGGATGCAGGAGACGCCGCCTTCGTGATGGATGGCGAAAACATCCGCCTCTTCGACGCCGGCCGGATTGATGCCCTGGTGGCTCTGCACATGCGAAAGTGCTGCCAGGCGATCGCGATAGATCGCCGCTCGCTCGAAATCGAGGTCCTCGGCCGCCTGGTTCATCGCCTCGGCCATGTGCGACTTCACCTTCTGGCTCTTGCCGGACAGGAAGTCCTTCGCCTCCTGCACCAGTTCACCGTAACCCTCGTCGCTGACCTCATGGGTACACGGCCCAGAACAGCGCTTGATCTGATAGAGCAGGCAGGGACGCGTGCGTGTTTCGAAGACGCTGTCGGTGCAGGTGCGGATCAGGAAGGCGCGCTGCAGCGAATTGATCGTCCGCCCGACCGCGCCGGCCGAAGCGAAAGGCCCGAAGTAGTCGCCCTTTCTGGCCCGCGCGCCGCGATGCTTGAAAATGGCCGGCGCCCGGTGGTCGCCGGTAATGAGGATATAGGGAAAGGACTTGTCGTCGCGCAGCAGCACGTTAAAGCGCGGCCGCAAGCGCTTGATCAGATCTGCTTCCAGGAGCAGCGCTTCGGTTTCCGTGCGCGTCGTCACGAATTCCATATTCGCCGTCTGCCGCACCATCTGGGCGATGCGGTTGGAATGCACGCGGCCGACGGCGTAATTGCCGACGCGCTTCTTCAGGCTGCGTGCCTTGCCGACGTAGAGCACGTCGCCCTCGGCATTGAACATGCGATAGACGCCGGGGCTGTTCGGCAGCCGCTTGACGAATTCGCCGATCAGCTCGGCGCCGATGAGCCCGGTCTCGTTGAGGCTGCCGGCGTTCCAGTCGACCGCAGTCGCAAGCGGGGCAGCGGCGGAAAGGTCGCCTTCCACCTCGATCTCGTCTTCGCTCTCGTCCGTATCGTCGTAGAGAACGCCGCCATCCGGCAGCTTTCGTCCATTCATTCCGTAATCTCCGCCACATCGGGCGTCTGCCAGGCGAGGTGCTGGCCGCCGTCGAGGGCAATCATCTGGCCGGTGATCGAGGGCGTGTCGAAGAGAAAGCGAATCGTCTGCCCGAACTCGCCGAATCCCGGCCCCGCCTTCATGATAAGCCCGTCGATCTGAGCCTGGAAGTCCTCTTCCGACTGTCGCGCGCTGCGCACCGTCGGGCCGGGGCCGATGGCGTTGACGCGCAGCCTCGGCGCAAAGGTCTGCGCCATCGTCTGTGTTGCCGTCCAGAGTGCGGCTTTGGAAAGCGTGTAGGAATAGAAGCCGGGATTGAGCGCCCAGACCCGCTGGTCGATGATGTTGACGATCAGCCCGGTCGCATCGTCGGGTAGCTGTTCGGCAAAGGCTGCGGCAAGGATCGACGGCGCCCGCACATGGACGTCGAAATGCTGCGCCCATGCCTGGGCATCGAAACTGCGGGCCGAATCCTGGCGGAAGATGGAGGCGTTGTTGACGAGCAGGTCGAGCGGACCGAGGTCTTCCGACGCTCTTTTTACGAGCTCGCCGGTTTCGCCGATATTGGTAAGGTCGGCCTTGAGCGCGATCGCCCGATATCCCTTCTGCCGCAATTCCGCCACCAGCTCTTCGGCTTCACTGAGAGAGCCGTTGGCGTGAATGGCAACGGAAAAGCCATTTGCAGCAAGGTCTTCGGCGATTGCCCGGCCTATTCTTTTAGCAGCCCCTGTTACAAGGGCCGAGCGAAGTCTTTTGTGGTTCAAAATCCTGCCTTCTAATCCCGCGAGTCTGTCTGCCGACTATATAGGCGCGGGCGGAGATTATATAAATAGGCTGTTGCGGTTGCATCCGTGGGCGGGATATTCTATGTATTATTTAAGAATGCGATTTCCTAAAATAAGTATTTTCAGTTTAACTCTTCAGTAGGGTTAATGAAGTGTATGTTGCAGGCAAGCAACATCGAATTTCAGCCATGCGGCAGCCACAATGATATCACAATTTGGCTCTTTCAAATCCGCATTTGAGTTCCAATTTCAGTCTCGATCCGGAAGGGACATCTGGCAATACCCCGCCAATGCTTCACTGATAGACAGATGATAAGCGGCGCGGGACTGAAAGGAGACTAAGTATGCGTGTACTCATTGCTGGCCTCATGGCCTCCGTTTTTGCAATTGCGGGCGTCTCGGCAGCTCAGGCGGCCGATGCCGTCGACCAGGTTCCGGAAGCACCGGTCGCCCAGGAAGCCCCGGTCAAGCCGGCCGGCAGCTGGGAAGGCTTTTACCTCGGCGGTGCCGGCACCTACAACATGGGTGACTTCGGTTCCGACCGCCACACCTACGGTTTCGGCGGCCAGGTCTTCACCGGCTACAACTGGCAGCAGGGTCAGATCGTTTACGGCGTTGAATCCGATCTGGGCTACAGCGGCGACGACGTCTCCTCGGGCGGCGTCAAGAACAAGTACGGTTGGAATGGCTCCGTCCGTGGCCGCGTCGGCTACGACATGAACCCCTTCCTGCTCTACGGCACGGCCGGTCTTGCCCTCGGCAACGTCAAGGTTTCCGACGGCACCTCGGACGAAAGCAAGACGAACTATGGCTATACGGTCGGCGCCGGCGTCGAAGCCTTCGTGACAAACAACATCACGACGCGCTTGGAATATCGCTACACCGACTACCAGAGCAAGGATTACGACCTCGACTCCGGCAGCTTCTCGCGCGGTTACGACGAGAACAGCGTCAAGCTCGGTATCGGCGTCAAGTTCTAAGCCGATTGCGCATTCCGACATGCAGAGGCCGGGCACGTCGCCCGGCTTTTTGCTGTTCGCTCCTGTTCGCAGGCGCCCTTCCGCTGGGGACTTACGCGCTCGCCTTGAGCTCGCGATGGGCAGGGAATTTCTTTTCGAACTGCGCCAGCCAGTCGATCAGCGGCGCATGATCGGCTTCCCACTGATCCTTGAAGCGCAGGTCGAGATAATCGAGCGTGGCGGCGAGCGCGAAATGTCCGCCGTTAAGTCTCTTGCCGAGTTTCGGCGGATTGGCACCAAGATGGGCAAGCCCCGCCGTCGCCTTCTTCCATTGCCGGCCGATCCAGGGCTGGTGAACCTTTTCCTCGTCGCGGAAGCGCCGCTCGTAGACGATTGCAAGCAGGCAGTCGCAGATGCCGTCGCAGAGTGCTTCGAGGACCTCGGCATCGGTACGCTTGCCCTTCTTCGAGGGGTAGAGCCCGCCCTTCGTCAGCCGGTCGAAATGATGCATGATGGCTACGCTGTCGAAGATCGAGGCGCCGTCATCGGTCAGAAGTGTGGGGATCTTGCCGAGCGGATTGTTCTCTACCAGGATCGCCGGCGCGGTATTGGTGTCGACCCGGATGGCGTTCAACTCGAGATCCAGGAAATGCGCCGCCATCCGGACTTTGCTGGAATAGGGCGAGGCGGGCGAACAAAGCAGCTTCATAAGACACCTGATGAAATTTGTAGAAAAGTATCGACTGTTACCGAGGCTAGTGCATAAGCCCGAAAATCGGAATCAATTTTCGGAAAGGATCAATCTTCTTTGACCGACTTGTTCTCGCCGCGCAGCCAGAAGGCGCGGTGCGAGGCGAAGCGGTCCTGCGCCAAATGGTCTTTCAGCGCCGGCAGCAGCTGGTGCAGCTCGTCCTTCAGCGTGAAGGGCGGGTTGACGATGACGAGGCCTGAACCCGTCAATCCGGTGATGCCGCGGTCGCTGCGAACGGAAAGTTCTGCGCAGAGCATCTTCGGAATGTCGAGCGCCTGCAGCCTCTCGTGGAATTCCTTGATCGCCGCGCCCTTCTTCAGCGGGTACCACAGGCAATAGGTGCCCCCGGGAAAGCGGCGATAGGCCTTTTCCAGCCCCTCGGCCAGGCGCTGATATTCGTCCTCTTCCTCGAAGGGCGGATCGACGAGCACGATGCCGCGCTTCTCCTTCGGCGGCAGATGGGCGCCGAGCGCCAGCCAGCCGTCGAGCTCGGTAATCCGGGCATGGTGATCGCCCTCGAACAACCGATGCAGCCGAGCAAAATCCTCGGGATGCAATTCCATCGCCGACAGCCGGTCCTGCGGCCGGAACAGCATGCGCGCCAGTTTCGGCGATCCGGGATAGTAGCGGATGCCGCCCTCGGGATTGAGTTCGCGGATGGCTGTAAGGTAGGGCTCGAGCAGCTCGGAAACCTGGGGGCCGAGGTCGGCCTCCATCAGCTTGCCGATGCCCTCAAGCCATTCGCCGGTTTTCTGCGCTTCTTCGGATGAAAGATCATAGAGCCCGATGCCGGCATGCGTGTCGAGCACGCGGAAGGCCCCATCCTTTTTTTGCATGTAGCGGATCAGCCGCGCCAGCACGGCATGTTTCAACACATCGGCAAAATTGCCCGCATGATAGATGTGGCGGTAGTTCATTTTCGCTGATGCCCGTATGAATTCGCGTCATGGGAAAGTTTTGTGGCTTTTGGCCGTGCAAGCCTTGGAATATACAAATGCCATGAACATTGCGACCCCCATCCATGCCAAATCCCCGAAGCCGGACACCAGGGTGGGCTACACGGCCTGTCCGCACGACTGTCCATCGACCTGCGCGCTGGAGGTCGAGATCGCCGAGGACGGCCGCATCGGCCGCGTGCGTGGAGCCAACGATCATTCCTACACCTCGGGCGTCATCTGCGCCAAGGTCGCCCGCTATGCCGAGCGGCTCTATCATCCCGACCGCCTGATGCACCCTTTGCGCCGCGCCGGCGCCAAAGGGGCAGGGCAGTGGCAGCCGATTTCCTGGGACGATGCGCTGGATGAGATTGCCGAAGCCTTCATGAAGGCCGAGGCAAAGGACGGCAGCGAGGCGATCTGGCCCTATTTCTACGCCGGCACAATGGGCTGGGTGCAGCGTGATTCGATCGATCGCCTGCGCCATGCCAAGCGCTATTCCGGCTTCTTCTCGTCGATCTGCACCAATCCGGCCTGGACCGGCTTCACCATGGCGACCGGCACGCTGCGCGGCCCCGATCCGCGCGAGATGGGCCGCACCGATTGCGTCGTCATCTGGGGCACCAATGCGGTCTCGACCCAGGTCAATGTGATGACCCACGCCATCAAGTCGCGCAAGGAGCGCGGCGCTAAGATCGTCGTCATCGATATCTACGATAACCCGACGATGAAGCAGGCCGACATGGCCTTGATCGTCAAGCCTGGCACCGATGCCGCGCTCGCCTGCGCCGTCATGCACATCGCCTTCCGCGACGGCCATGCCGACCGAGACTATATGGCGCGATATGCCGACGATCCCGAAGGCCTGGAAGCGCATCTGAGAGCGAAGACGCCGCGATGGGCCGCCGATATCACCGGTCTATCGGTCGAGGAGATCGAAGCCTTCGCCCGCCTCGTCGGCACGACGAAGAAGACCTTCTTCCGCCTCGGCTACGGCTTCACCCGCCAGCGCAACGGCGCGGTCGCCATGCATGCCGCCGCCTCGGTCGCCACCGTTCTCGGCTCCTGGCAATATGAGGGCGGCGGCGCCTTCCATTCGAACAGCGATATCTTCCGCATGAACAATGCGGAACTGACCGGCCGTTCGATGAAGGATGCCGATATCCGCATGCTCGATCAGTCGCAGATCGGCCGGGTGCTGACCGGCGATGCCGTGGCGCTGCGCCATCGCGGCCCGGTGACGGCGATGCTGATCCAGAACACCAATCCGGCAAACATCGCCCCCGAACAGCGCCTCGTCAGACGCGGCTTTGCCCGAGACGACCTCTTCGTCGCCGTGCACGAGCAGTTCATGACCGAAACGGCCGACATTGCCGACATCGTCATTCCCGCGACGATGTTCGTCGAGCATGACGACATCTACCGGGCCGGCGGCCAGAACCATATCCTGCTCGGACCGAAGCTTGTCGAGCCGCCGCCAACCGTGCGCACCAATCTCTTCGTCATCGAGGAACTGGCCAAGCGTCTCGGCGTCGCCGATCGACCCGGCTTCGGTTTTACAGCCCGCGAGATGGTCGACCGCGTGCTGGAATCGAGCGGCCTGCCGGATTACGACCATTTCCTTGAACACAGATGGTTCGATCGCCAGCCGGCTTTCGAGGAGGCGCATTTTCTGAACGGCTTTGCTCATCCTGACGGCAAATTCCATTTCCGCCCGGACTGGATCAATCAGCCGGCGCCGAACAAGCCGCCGGCGGCGGTCGGCGCGCTCGGGCCGCATGCCCAGCTTCCGGCTTTCCCCGACCAGGTCGACGTCATCGAAGTCGCCGATCCGGGGCATCCTTTCCGCCTCGCCACCTCGCCCGCCCGCAACTTCCTGAATTCGAGCTTCTCCGAGACCAAGACGTCCCGGCAGAAGGAGGGCCGCCCCGAGGTGATGATCAATCCGGCCGACGCCGAAGCCAACGATATCGCCCATGGCGATCTCGTCCGCATCGGCAACAGCCGCGGCGATCTGCGCATTCATGCCCGCATCACCACCGAAGTCAAACCTGGCGTGTTGATCGCCGAAGGCCTCTGGCCGAACAAGGCGCATATCGACGGCGAGGGTATCAACGTCCTCACCGGCGCCGACCCGGTTGCGCCCTATGGCGGGGCGGCCGTGCACGACAACAAGGTCTGGCTTCGCAAGGACGCAGCATGATGCAACCGAAATCACGGGTGAAGATCGTCGGCGAGGAAACGCTGTCGAATGGCTGGACGCGATTGAGCAGCTACCTGCTCGATTATATCGACCGCAAGGGCGCAACCCAGCGCTTGAAGCGGGAGGTCTACCACCGGACGCCCGCCGCCTGCATTCTGCTTTATGATCCGAAACGCGATCTCGTCATCCTCGTCCGCCAGTTCCGCCTTGCCGTCCATGTCAACGGCGATCCCGCCTGGATGATCGAGGTGCCGGCCGGCCTCCTCGATGACGATCATCCCGAACAGGCGATCCGCCGCGAGGCGATGGAGGAAACCGGTTATCACCTGCGCGATGCGCGCTTCCTGTTCAAATGCTACACCTCGCCCGGCGCCATCACCGAAGTCGTCCACTTCTTCGTCTCGCTGATCGATATTGCCGACCGCGTGGCGGAAGGCGGCGGCCTGGACGAAGAGCACGAGGATATCGAAGTTCTCGAAGTCCCGCTCGACGAAGCCGCCCGGATGATCGAAAACGGCGAGATATTCGACGCCAAGACGATCATGCTGCTGCAATGGGCCTTGTTGAACCGGGGTAAACTTCGATAGCGGATGCGGCGATCGAGGCCTCGGTTGCCAAGTTGCAGCCGGCGGCGATCCCAGGATGACCCGCGATCTTCGTTAGTTTTCGCCGCGAACTCGCATCATCTGCCGAAAGGCACGTCGCTTTAATACAGGGGTTGCGTTGATGATGCGCATGACGCCGCGCATGGCAGCGAGCTGGACTGTGCCGACAATCGGCCGATGAGCCGGATGGCTGGCATCCATATGCTTTTTCGATTCTAGTACTGCTTCGGTGCTGTAGCGAAGCATTTCGGCTTCATAGGCGTGTATGGCTTCGACGAGCGGCTTTTGTCCTCGGTCCGCTGCGACCAGCATGTGCCCAAGCAGAGCGGCGTCGCGAAGCGCCGTATTGGCGCCGGCGCCTCGTCCGGGTGTCATCGTATGGACGGCGTCACCGAGCAGTGTGACGTTCGAACTCGCCCAAGGTTTCAGCGGGACGGAAGTCCTGACCTTGACATCGTGGATCGTCGAGGGCTCCGTCATACGGATGAGAGCACGCAAATGCGGATGCCAGTCCCGAGCGAGTTCCAGGCCCAATTCTCTCAATTGTTCTCCGCTCAGGCCGGCCGTATCCCGCGGGCAATTCTGCCGAGCGCCCCAAATGCCCCAGCCGATACTGTCCTCGTCGAGTGCTTCGACGAAATCCGGCCAACGAGCGGCAAAATCGGGGTCGCTGCGGCTGTCGGCGAACTCGAGCGAGTGAATTATCGCGCCGAAACCCATCGGCGCCATAATCATCGACATGCCTCTCAACATCTTGTCCGACAGCAGAGCTTTGGTCTCGGCCGTCATTGGAATTTTGCCCCCGAGCGACACGATCCCCGTATCTTCCAGACGCGCTTGCGGTAGATATTGCCTGCGCACAGCAGAGTTCGTGCCGTCAGCACCGACCAAAACATCTCCCGTCGCGAGACTACCATCCTGAAAGCAAGCGGTGACGGACCCGTCTGCGTTACGTGTGTACCCCTGAAGCGCTTTGCCGAAGGAGACGTGGTCTTCAAGCCCCCTGAGCAGAACCCGCCTCAGCGTCTTTCGAACGACGTTCTTTTCACCGTCGAGAGTATTCGCAGCCGCGTCACCGATGTCGAAGCTCAGCAATTCACCAAGATGTTCCGTGAACATGTTGAAATAGCATGGCGACTTGGCGCATGTGGCAACATAGAGGTCGTAGAGTTCGTTGGGTATACAGGCCTTTAGCGCTCGGCTCCCAGCCGGGCTGATACCGACGCGATAGCCGCCGGTGTCCGCGTTCGGTGCGATGTCGCGCTCATAAACAGCAATGCTAACGCCGGCCTGTTTAAGCAGATGAGCGAGTGCCAAACCGCCAGTCCCTGCGCCGATAATCAAAACCTTCATGGTGCTAGTCCTTGTCGGGCGTGGAGTGGGTGGAGAACTGGACGGCAATCTGCCTGAGCCACTCGTCTGTCCAGGTGATGCGCCCGGCGCGCAGGTCCTCGACGACGGCATTGACCCAAGACAACTCGGTTGCTTGAAGCGCTCGGAGATACTCCATCTCGAGCAGGAAGAGCCTTGGTACGGCCTGCGCCTCTTGCAGGATTCCGTCGATCCGGCGAAGTTCCGACTCGATGGCATTTGCCCTGTGCTCAAGCAGACCCAACACATCGTTCGGCGTGAGCAGAGCAAGAAATGATATGGTTGCGGGGAATTCCGGATATTCCCGCGTCAAGGTCGACAACATCTCGCGGATCCATGCCAGCGCGACGTCGCGGCCCTTTTCGGTGATCTCGTATACGGTCCGCTCGGGACGCTTGTCATCTCGGACTGTTTTTTGCTGGGCGATCAAAGCCTCGCGTTCGAGCCGCTGGATTGTTTGATAAAGGCTTGCCCTCTGCGTGACATTGATCACCTCGTCCTTGCCGCGCTCCTTGATGAGCCGCTGCATTCGGTAAGGATGCAGCGGCTCTTCCATGAGCATTGCAAGGACAGCGAGCGCGACTGGAGAACGTTTGACTGAGGGCATAGTTATAATATTAATAGTTATGTTATGACTAGTCAACTGGTTGACGTTGGAACTCTTGGATCGATGCTGGGATAGATCGACGCCGTGAATTCGTGAGGCGGTGCATCTGACCATTTCCAAAGCGCAAGTTTCCGCTTTAAGGTGAGCGCGCTTTAAATTTCATACGACTGTCACGAAGCGGTTCTATCCGCTGCGGTCTGTCAATCATCTATGCGGTCAGGAGAAAGCCCATGTGGCTCAGCAATTTCACCCTCGTTCTCCCAGACGAGGTGGTGAGTGTAGGTTCCGTGCGTGTTGAAGACGGCGCCATCGCCGAAATCCGGCCGGAGCCGGTCGCCGGGGCTGCCATCGATGGCGGCGGGCGGCTGCTGATGCCGGGATTCGTCGATCTTCACGGCGATATGATCGAGCGCGAGATCGCGCCGCGCCCGAACGCGACGATGCCGATCGATTTCGGCATCCACGAGCTCGACAAGAAACTTGCCGCCGCCGGTGTCACCACCGCCTTTGCCGCCGTCTCCTTCGCCACCGAAAGCGTCTACGGCCACGTCCGCTCGCTGGAGACCACCTCGGCGGTGATCGAGGGCATCAACCGCCTGCGCGACGGTCTGCTGATCGACCACCGCGTCCACGCCCGCTACGAAATCACCAATGTTGGCGCAGCACCGGCGCTCGAGCGCCTGCTGAATGCCGATCAGATCGACATGGTTTCGCTCACCGACCACACGCCGGGCCAGGGGCAGTACAACAATCTGCAAAGCTACATCCTCAGCATTTCCGAACGCCGCGCCATCTCCGAGGAAATGGCTGCCGAGATCGTCGCCAAGCGCATCGCCATGCGAAACAACCCCGACATCGAAGCCAAGCTGAAAGAGATCGTCGCGCTGTCGCTGAAGCACAAGCTGTCGCTTGCCTCGCATGATGATGACAGCGTCGAAAAAGTCGCCGAGATGCACGATCTCGGCGTCACCATCAGCGAGTTTCCGGTCACCGCACCCGCTGCGGAAGAGGCGCGCCGCCGCGGTCTCTGGACACTGATGGGTGCGCCGAACGCGCTGCGCGGCCAGTCGATGTCGGGCAATCTCAGCGCCCTCGATGCCGCCAGGGCCGGTCTCCTCAGCGTCATCGCCGCCGATTATCACCCGGCCGCTTTCGTGCCCGGCATCTTCAAACTCGCCGACATGGTGGAAGGCGGTCTGCCCTCAGCCGTCGCCATGGCGACCGGCAATGCGGCCCGCTCTGCCGGCCTCTCTGACCGCGGCGAAATCGCCCTCGGCCAGCGCGCCGATTTGGTGGCGGTCGAGCGCGGCGACATCAACCGCATCCGCGCCACCTTCCGCGCCGGCCGCTTGGTCTACAGCGACGGCACCCTGCATCCGCTGCGGGCGCTGGCGGCTTAAGCGCGGTCGCCGATAAGCGAGATGAGGTGGGCATTGGGCGTAGCGGCGGAAGCCTCAGCGCCGACGGCCTTGGCGCCTTCCATGGTCACACGGCCTTGGGCAAAGAGCCGTAGCGCCTGCGGATAGATCTGGTGTTCGACGGTGAGCACACGCGCGGCGAGGCTTTCGGCCGTGTCACCTGTGAGAATCGGGACCGCCGCCTGGCCGATCACCGGCCCTTCGTCCATGCCTTCGGTGACGAAATGCACGGTGCAGCCGGCGATCCGCATGCCGGCGTCGATGGCGCGCTGATGGGTATGCAGGCCCGGAAACAGCGGCAGCAGGGAAGGGTGGATGTTGAGCATCCGGCCTTCGTAACGCTGGATGAAGGTCGCGGTCAGCAGCCGCATATAGCCGGCAAGGCAAAGGATTTCGGGGGAAAGCTTATCGAGTGCGGAAAAGATCGCCGCCTCATGCGCATCCTTGCTGGCATAATCCTTGCGGGGGAAAGCGAAGGTGGCGATGCCCTCGGCGGCCGCCTTGGCAAGCCCACCGGCATCCGCCTTGTCGGAAATCACGCCGACGATTTCGGCTGGATAGTCGGCGGCCTTGGCCGCCGCAACCAGCGCCATCATGTTGGAGCCGCTGCCGGATATGAGGACGACGACGCGTTTGCGCTTCGCGCTCATAGGGCAAGCGTGCCCTTATAGACCGTGCCGGCAGCACCCTCGGCGCGGGCGATCATGCGGCCGAGCGTGACGACGGTTTCGCCCTCGGCTTCGAGTGCGGCGGAAACGGCCGCGACATTCTCGTTAGCGACGACGGCGATCATGCCGACGCCGCAGTTGAAGGTGCGCAGCATCTCCTTGGTTTCGACGCCGCCCGTCCTGGCGAGCCACGAAAACACCGTGGGAACCTTGACGGCGGCAAGATCGATCTCGGCCGACAGATGCTTCGGTAGCACGCGGGGAATATTTTCCGGGAAGCCGCCGCCGGTGATATGGGCCAGCGCCTTGATGGCGCCGGTCTCGCGGATCGCCTTCAACAGCGGCTTCACATAGATGCGGGTCGGCTCGAGCAGCGCTTCGCCGAGCTTCTTGCCTTCGGAAAATGGCGCCGGCGCATCCCAGCCGAGGCCGGAGAGTTCGACGATCTTGCGCACCAGCGAGAAGCCGTTGGAATGCACGCCGGAGGAGGCAAGCCCAAGGATCACGTCACCCTCGGCGATATCGCCGGAGGGCAGTAGCTTGCCGCGTTCGGCAGCGCCGACGGCAAAACCGGCGAGATCATAGTCGCCGGAGGAATACATGCCGGGCATTTCGGCCGTCTCGCCGCCGATCAGCGCGCAGCCGGCCTGCCGGCAGCCCGCGGCAATGCCGCCGACGATCGCCGCGCCCTGGTCGGGGTCGAGCTTGCCGGTGGCGAAATAATCGAGGAAGAACAGCGGCTCGGCGCCCTGCACGACGAGATCGTTGACGCACATGGCGACGAGGTCGATGCCGACGGTGTCATGATAATCGGCATCGATGGCGATCTTAAGCTTGGTGCCGACGCCGTCATTGGCGGCAACGAGAACCGGATCGGTAAAGCCTGCGGCCTTGAGATCGAAGAGCCCACCGAAGCCGCCGATCTCGCCATCGGCGCCGGGGCGTCGGGTCGAGCGCACCGCCGGTTTGATCTTCTCGACGAGGAGGTTGCCGGCATCGATGTCGACGCCCGCGTCGCTGTAGGTCAGGCCGTTTTTCCCAGACTGGCTCATGCTGGTCTCCGATGGCTATTTCAGGCGGCAGACGCGCCGCGTCATCTGCCGGTCGCAATTGCATGACAGGGGCTTTTATGCAAGCGCCGCATGGCAAAAGCCCCCAATTTCCCGCGTCTTCCCCGGGCCTTTCCGGGATTTGGCGCGACAGGGTTGACCATCTTTGCGGCTGCATCCTATTTGCTGAATGGCGGCGTCGGTTCGGATGCGGCGTTTGGCGGCGGTAAGCGATCAGCGGGGAAGCGATGCCACAGCAAGTCAGCGGCAACAGTCTCAAGCGTCAGATTTTCTTCTGGCTGGCCGTGCTCGTCTTCTTCGTCGTCTTTCTCTACGTTTTCAGCTCGATCCTGCTGCCATTCATCGCCGGCATGGCGATCGCCTATTTCCTCGATCCGGTCGCCGACCGGCTGGAGCGCCTGGGCCTGAGCCGCATGATGGCGACGGTCGGCATCCTGATAGCCTTCGTCATCACCTTCGCCCTGGCGCTGATGATCCTCATTCCCGTGCTCGTCAGCCAGTTCAACGATTTCGCCGAGCGGCTGCCGGATTATATCAGCCAGCTGCAGCAGTTCATTGACAATTCGAAAAACTCGCTGCTGCCGGACTGGATCAGGAGCCAGGCCGGCACGCTCAAGGACAATTTCTCCGGCATCCTCTCCGAAGGCATGGGCTTCTTGACCGGGCTCTTCGCGCAGATCTGGAATTCCGGCAAGGCGATCGTCGACGTCATATCGCTGCTCGTCGTCACCCCCGTCGTCGCCTTCTATATCCTGCTCGATTGGGACCGCATGGTCGCCAAGGTCGATCAGTGGATCCCGCGCGATTATATCAGCGACGTCCGCCAGATCGCCAGCGAGATCGATCAGGCGATTGCCGGCTTTATCCGCGGCCAGGGCTCGCTCTGCCTCATCCTCGGCGTCTATTATGCTGCCGGCCTGTCTCTCGTCGGTCTGAATTTCGGCCTGCTGATCGGGCTCTTCGCCGGCATGATCAGTTTCATTCCCTATGTCGGCTCGCTGGTCGGCCTCGTTCTCGCCGTCGGCGTGGCGATCGTCCAGTTCTGGCCGGATTATCCCTGGATCGGCCTGGTGCTCGTTGTCTTCTTCAGCGGCCAGTTCCTGGAAGGCAACATCCTGCAGCCAAAGCTCGTCGGTTCCAGCGTCGGGCTTCACCCTGTCTGGCTGATGTTTGCGCTGTTTGCTTTCGGCGCGCTCTTCGGTTTCGTCGGGCTTCTGGTCGCGGTGCCTGCTGCGGCTGCCGTCGGCGTCCTTGTTCGTTTCGCGCTTTCACGTTACCTTCAGAGCGATCTTTATTTTGGCGGGGCATCAGGCGGCCGCGCCCGGAAGACGAAATCAGTTCCCAATGAATGACGTGAAAAACGCTGATCCGAAGCGCAAAGCCGGAGAGCAGCTGCCGCTGGCCTTTTCGCACGCTGCCGCCAGCGGCCGTGACGACCTGCTGATCTCGGAGCGCCTCGCCGCCGCGGTGTCGATCGTCGATGCCTGGCCGGCATGGCCGTCGCCGGTCGTCGTGCTCGCCGGCCCGGTCGGCTCGGGAAAATCGCATCTCGCCCGCATCTGGCGGGAATTGAGCGGCGCCGCCGACATCCATCCCGGGCTGGGCTCGGACGCGGCAATTGCCGCCGCCGCCGGCCCGGTGCTGTTCGAGGATGCCGACCGCCTCGGCTTCGACGACAACGCGCTCTTCCACGTCATCAACAGCGTGCGCGAGAACGGCACCAGCCTGTTGATGACCAGCCGTCTCTGGCCGATCTCCTGGCCGGTTTTGCTGCCCGATCTGCGCTCGCGCCTGAAGGCTGCGACGGTCGTCGAGATCGGTGAGCCCGACGAGGCGCTGTTGTCGCAGGTGATCGTCAAGCTCTTCGCCGACCGGCAGCTTTATATAGATGACAAACTCGTGCTCTATATCGTCAACCGGATGGAGCGGTCGCTGAACGCGGCCCAGACGATCGTCGAAAGGCTTGACCGGCTGGCGCTGTCGCGCGGCACGAAGATCACCCGGTCTCTTGCTGCTGAAGTATTGAATGAATTGGGAAATTCGGAGTCGGCCGATTGACTGTCACAGTTCCGTCGTGAAACTGATATAATTGCCTTCGGCGATTGAGAACGGGGTGGATCATGGATAGCGCAGTCGCAGAACATCAGGAACTCACTCCGGAAACCAACGACAACACTCCACCGCTGGAAGAGCTGCTCAAGAGCCCCGAGCGCTTCATCAACCGAGAATTCTCCTGGCTGCAGTTCAACCGCCGTGTCCTGGAGGAAACCCTGAATACCGAGCATCCGCTGCTCGAGCGCGTGCGCTTCCTGTCGATCTCGGCCGCCAACCTCGATGAATTCTTCATGGTGCGTGTCGCCGGCCTCGAAGGCCAGGTGCGCCAGAACATCGCCATCCGCAGCCCCGACGGCAAGACGCCCGCCGAGCAGCTCGACTCGATCCTGCAGGAGATCGATCATCTGCAGATGGAGCAGCAGGCCTCGCTCGCCGTGCTGCAGCAATATCTCGCCAAGGAAGACATCCTGATCGTTCGCCCCGGCGCCTTGAGCGATGCCGACCGTCAGTGGCTCGCCGCCGAATTCGAACAGGCGATCTTTCCGGTTTTGACGCCGCTGTCGATCGATCCGGCCCATCCGTTCCCGTTCATTCCGAATCTCGGCTTCTCGATCGGCCTGCAGCTCGTCAGCAAGAACGGCCGCGAGCCGATGACGGCGCTCTTGCGCCTGCCGCCGGCGCTCGACCGCTTCGTCCGTCTGCCGGACGATGGAAACACCATCCGCTACATCACGCTCGAGGATGTCGCCAACATCTTCATTCACCGGCTCTATCCGGGTTACGAGGTACAGGGCTCCGGCACCTTCCGCGTCATCCGCGACAGCGATATCGAAGTCGAGGAAGAGGCCGAGGATCTCGTCCGCTTCTTCGAAACGGCGCTGAAGCGCCGCCGCCGCGGCAAGGTCATCCGCATCGAGACCGATTCCGAAATGCCGGCCTCGCTGCGCCAGTTCGTCGTCCAGGCGCTCAGCATCCCCGAAAATCGCGTCGCCGTCCTGCCGGGCCTTCTGGCACTGAACACGCTTTCCGAGATAACCAAGGCGCCACGCGACGATCTCAGGTTTCAGCCCTACAACGCGCGATTTCCCGAGCGCGTCCGCGAGCATGCCGGCGACTGCTTCGCCGCCATCCGCGAAAAGGACATGGTGGTTCATCACCCCTACGAATCTTTCGACGTGGTGGTCCAGTTTCTTCTCCAGGCTGCACGCGATCCTGACGTCCTGGCGATAAAGCAGACGCTTTACCGCACCTCCAACGACAGCCCGATCGTCCGTGCGCTGATCGACGCCGCCGAAGCCGGCAAATCGGTGACGGCGCTGGTGGAACTCAAGGCCCGCTTCGACGAAGAGGCGAACATCCGCTGGGCGCGCGATCTCGAGCGCGCCGGCGTGCAGGTCGTCTTCGGCTTCATCGAGCTGAAGACCCACGCCAAGATGTCGATGGTCGTCCGCCGCGAAGAAGGCAAGCTCAGGACCTATTGCCATCTCGGGACCGGCAACTACCACCCGATCACTGCGAAGATTTATACCGACCTGTCTTATTTCACCTGCAATCCGGTCATCGCCCATGACATGGCGAACATCTTCAATTTCATTACCGGCTACGGCGAGCCGGAACAGGGTATGCAGCTTGCCATCTCGCCCTATACGATGCGCCCGCGCATCCTGCGTCACATCGAGGAAGAGATCCAGCATGCCAGGAACGGTGCGCCGGCGGCGATCTGGATGAAGATGAATTCGCTTGTCGATCCCGACATCATCGACGCGCTCTATCGCGCCAGCCATGCCGGCGTCGAGATCGATCTTGTCGTGCGCGGCATCTGCTGCCTGCGTCCGCAGGTGCCCGGTCTCTCGGAGAAGATCCGCGTCAAGTCGATCATCGGCCGCTTTCTCGAACACAGCCGCATCTTCTGCTTCGGCAACGGCCACGGCCTGCCGTCCGACAAGGCGCTGGTTTATATCGGTTCGGCCGACATGATGCCGCGAAATCTCGACCGCCGCGTCGAAACCATGGTTCCGCTGACGAATCCGACCGTTCACGAGCAGGTTTTGTCCCAGATTATGCTCGGCAACGTGATTGACAATCAACAAAGCTACGAGATATTGCCCGACGGTACGTCGCGGCGCATGGAAGTGCGCAGAGGCGAGGAACCGTTCAATGCGCAGCAGTATTTCATGACCAATCCGAGCCTGTCGGGCCGTGGTGAAGCTCTGAAGTCCAGCGCGCCGAAACTGATCGCCGGCCTGCTCGAAGGCCGCAACAACAAGTAAAACTGGACCTAAATGGTTGAATCTGAAGCCCAGGGGCGCCTTCCGGGGATCGCCCCGGTCTCCGTTGTCGACATTGGATCGAATTCCATTCGTCTCGTCGTCTACGAAGGCATGTCCCGCTCGCCGACCATTCTTTTCAACGAAAAGGTCCTCTGCGGCCTCGGCAAGGGCATAGCCGTCACCGGTAAGATGGATGAGGACAGCGTCCGCCGGGCTCTGGCGGCGCTGCACCGTTTCAAGGCCCTGTCTGATCAGGCACGCGCCGCCACCATGTATGTGCTGGCGACGGCCGCCGCTCGCGAGGCGAGCAACGGTCCCGATTTCATCCACCAGGCGGAAACCATTCTCGGCCGCAAGATCCGTGTGCTCTCCGGCGAAGAGGAGGCGAAATTCGCTTCGCTCGGCATCATCAGCGGCTTCTTCAATCCCAATGGCATCGCCGGCGACCTCGGAGGCGGTTCGCTTGAACTGATCGATATCAGGGGCAAGGAGTTCGGCAAGGGCATCACGCTGCCGCTCGGCGGCCTGCGCCTGTCGGAATATGCCGGCGGCTCGCTCTCCAAGGCCCGCACCTTTGCCCGCAAACAGGTAAAGACCGCAAAGCTGCTGTCGAAAGGCGAGGGGCGCACCTTCTACGCAGTCGGCGGCACCTGGCGAAACATCGCCAAGCTGCATATGGAAATCACCAACTATCCGCTGCACATGATGCAGGGCTACGAGGTATCGCTTGAAGCGATGATGCTGTTCCTCGAACAGGTGGTGACCGCGCGTGAGTCCAGGGAGCCTGCGTTTCAGGCCGTTTCCAAGCACCGCCGTTCGCTGCTGCCCTTCGGCGCCGTCGCCATGACGGAAGTGCTGAGCGCGATGAGACCGTCGATGATTTCCTTCTCGGCGCAGGGCGTGCGTGAGGGATATCTCTATTCGCTGCTGTCGGAGGCCGAGCGCCGCCTGGATCCGCTGCTGGCCGCTGCCGGCGAGTTGGCGATCCTGCGTGCCCGTTCGCCCGAGCATGCCCGCGAACTGGCGGAATGGACCGGCCGCATGATGCCCTTGTTCGGCGTCCAGGAAACCGAAGAGGAAAGCCGCTATCGTCAGGCCGCCTGTCTACTGGCCGATATCAGCTGGCGCGCCCATCCCGACTATCGCGGCCTGCAGGCGCTGAACGTCATCGCCCACTCCTCCTTCGTCGGCATCAGCCATCCCGGCCGCGCCTTCATCGCGCTGACCAATTACTACCGTTTCGAGGGCCTGCACGACGACGGCGCCACCGGCCCGCTGGCGCAGATCGCCACACCCCAGTTCATCGAACGCGCCAAGCTGCTCGGCGGCATGCTGCGCGTCGTCTACCTCTTCTCGGCCTCGATGCCCGGCATCGTCAGAAGCCTGAGCTTCCGCAAATCGTCGAACCCAGACCTCGACCTCGAATTCGTCGTGCCGCCGGAATACCGCGATTTCGCCGGCGAACGCCTGGACGGCCGCCTGCAGCAGCTGTCGAGATTGACGAACAAGAGGCTGGCGTTTCGGTTCGAGTAGGGATGCTGGCACCGCACACCATCAGATCCACAACTTACCAAACAAAAGGGCGGCGCTCACGCACCGCCCTCCGTCTCAAATCAACCGCGAATCACTTCGCGTTCAAAAACTCGCCAACCTCAAGCAGGCTGAACTCGTTGTTGTCAGCCTTGTCGACGGCGCGACCGGCCGAGAAGGGCAGGCTATTGTCGTTGCCGATGATGATGTGGGTGGCATCGACGCGGTCGACGTTTTCGATGGTCACGAACGGCATGTCGTAGACACCGTCCTTGCTGCCGGCCTTCTTCTTGTTGTCGGGGTCCTGAATATCAAGCAGGTCGATATAGCCGATCTTGCGGACGGCCTTGCCGGCATTGGCGTCGTTGAACTCGATCTTGTAGACGCGCTTCAGTTCGGCCGGGGCCTCGAAGCAATCCGGCTTCGGCTGCTTCGGGTCGGGGCAGGCCTTGTCCTTGGTGCCGGCGCCGCTGTCGCGCTCGATGACGAGAGCGGTGGTGTCGTCGAGCATGTTGAAGTCGCCGATCGAGACACCCTTGTCTTCGAACGGATAGAGCCAGCTGCGGCCGGTCCACTTCTTGGCGGCGACGTCGAATTCGATGACGCGGACAGCGGTATGGCCGTCGACCGATTCCATCTGGCCGTCATCCTTGTAGATGGCGCCTTCGAGCAGGCCGTAGAGCTTGGTGCCGTCCTTCGACTTGGCGAGCCCTTCGAAGCCGCCGGAGCGCTTCAGATTGAAGACCGGCATCTTCGCAGCGGGGTTGCCCGGGAGCTGGATCAGCGGATTGTCGGGCGAAAGCACCGGCTTGTCGTCAAGCGTCGTCGGGATGACGTCGGTGAGTCGGCCTGCCGTGTCGACCTTCAGGATATAGGGACCGAATTCGTCGCCCAGCCAGAAGCCGTCGGCAACCGGCTGGATCGATTCGATGTCGAAGTCAGCGCCGGTGAGGTAGCGCGCATCGGTGCCTTCCAGCACGATCGGGAAGGGGGCGATCTTGTTCGGATCGGAGAGGAAGAGATTCTTGACGACTTCAGCCTTGTTGGCTGCCCAGTCGAACTTCATCTGGTGCAGGAAAAGCATGGAGTCCGAGGAATTGGCCTTCGAGCCGAAGCCGTTGTCCGTGAGCGTCCAGAAGGTGCCGTCAGCCATCGTCTTGATGCCGGAGAAGCCCTGGATCGCCTGGCCGTCGAAGGGAAGCTTCAGGTCGGTGACGCGGGCGCCGTCCTTGCCGGGAACTGTGCCGAGCGCTTCGGTGCGCTTGCGGTCCGCCGTCGTGAACTTGCCGGAATGCTTGAGGAATTCAGGGGCATCGGCCGGAGCTGGAACCATGGTGTTGGCAGGCAGGATCGCCTGGCCGGCGAGCTTGGCCGGAAACAGCTGCTGGTCGGCCGAAGCGAAGCCGGTCATCAGGATGAAAAGCGATACGGAAGCAAAAAGGAGGTTCTTCATAATGTCCCCATGGAGCGGATGCGAAGGGCTTCCGCTTAGCAGGGCTTCCGTGTCAGCGCATTGACGGTTGGGTGAAGCTTTGGTGAAGCAAGTCAAATGCGTTTGCTCAGCCGTGCAGAATGACGGCCGGCGTGTTTAGAACGGTGACGGCGCGCGAGGAAAGCGCCATGACGCCGAGCGCTTGGCCGCGCCCCTTGACGGCATGAGTGCCGAGATCCTCGCAGGATATATCGTCGGGAAATTTCATGCGCTGCGCAAGGTCGGCCGAAATCAGTACTGGCCGATTGAGGCTGCGGCAGAGCGTTTCCAGCCGGGCGGTGGTGTTCACCGTGTCGCCGAAATAGCTGATCTTGTGATGATCGACGCCGATTTCGGCGGTAATGATCTCGCCGCCATGGAGGGCGGCCCGCAGCTTCGGCACCTGTCCGTAGCTTTTCCGCCAGCCGGCGGCATTGGCTTCGATATCGGCGAGAATGTCGAAGATGCAGCGCACGCAGCGCGCGCCCTTGATGCCGCGCGCAAGCGGCCAGGTAATGATCGCCGCATCGCCGACATAGTCGTTGATCATGCCCTTATGGCGCCTGACGGGCTCGGCGAAGGTGGCAAACAGCGAGCTGAGTAATTGCTGGGCGCGGAGGTCGCCGTGTTTTTCGGCAAAAGCCGTCGAGTCGACCAGGTCGATGAACAGGAAGACACGCTCTTCCCTGACCGGATTGCGATAGCGGCTGACGAGCATGCTCACGAATACCTCGCGGCC
Source organism: Rhizobium sp. F40D2 (assembly GCF_051810745.2). Lineage (NCBI taxonomy): Bacteria > Pseudomonadati > Pseudomonadota > Alphaproteobacteria > Hyphomicrobiales > Rhizobiaceae > Rhizobium > Rhizobium sp. F40D2. The sequence continues at coordinate 45,564 of NZ_CM131436.1, read as the reverse complement.
GAGCAATTCCCGCACGCGCAGGATGAAGATCAGCGCCGAGCAGACGGCAAGCGCATAGAGGAAGACCTCGTAGGGCATGATGACGAGATCAAGGAACGACGTTGGCTTCACCATACCGAGCGACGAGAGCAGCAGAGCAGCGCCGGCAAAGCCGATGCTCATCAGGATCTCGTAGATCACCAGCTCGCTGATGATGAAAGCGAAGGTCGGCAGCTTCTGGATACGTCTGTATAGCGTGCGGAACAGCGCCTTGCGCTCGAAGGCAATGATCGGCATACCGATGAACAGCGCGAAGATCGCGCCGACAACGGGCGTCTGATTGGAGTAGAACATCAGATCATAGACGACGCCGCTGGCGGCCAGAACCATCGTGATCAGGATCCAGTTCTGCGTCGGAGATATTTCCCGCATGCCGCCTCTTCGCCGTGATTTGACGTCAGCCATTGTTTCAGCTGGGAAAAAAGCGTCAAGCGAATTCGAATATCGTCTTACAACGCCGCGCGGACACGCAACACTTGAACCTAGAGGCTGACCGTTTCGACCTTGCGGCCGACGAAGCGCAGAGCAATCTGACCCTGGATCAGCTGCAGCGCCGGCTCGCCGAAAAGATCGCGCCGCCAGCCGTGCAGGGCGGCGACTTCGGCCTTCTCGCCCTCGGCGGCGATCCGGTCGAGATCCTCGCTGTTGGCGATAACCTTCGGCGCCACGCCGTGTTTCTCCGAAATCAGCTTCAAGAGCACCTTCAGCAATTCGACGGCAGCAGCGGCCCCTTCGGGCGCCTGCGCCTGGCGCGGCACATGTGGCATATCAGCTTTCGGAAGAGCGAGCGCCGCGTTGACGGCCTCGATGACGGCGCCGCCGGAGGTCGAGCGCTCCCAGCCCTTCGGAATGGTGCGCAACCGGCCAAGCGCCTCGGTATCCTTGGGCTGCTGCTGGGCGATCTCGTAGATCGCATCGTCCTTCAGCACCCGCGAACGCGGCACGTTGCGCGACCGCGCCTCGCGTTCGCGCCAGGCGGCGACAAATTTCAGGATCGCCAGCTCCTGCGGCTTGCGCAGGCGCATCTTCAGCCGCTGCCAGGCATCGTCGGGATGCAGGTCGTAGGTTTCGCGCGCCTCGAGAATGTCCATCTCCTCGGAGAGCCAGGAGGTGCGGCCTTCCCGATCGAGTTCCGCCTTCAGCGACAGATAGACGTCGCGCAGATGGGTGACGTCGGCCAGCGCATATTCCAGCTGCTTGTCGGAGAGCGGCCGGCGGCTCCAGTCGGTGAAGCGCGACGACTTGTCGATATGGACGTTCTTGATGCGGCTGACCAGCTGGTCATAGGAGACGCTGTCGCCGAAGCCGCAGACCATGGCGGCGACCTGCGTGTCGAAGATCGGATGCGGAATGAGGTTGCCGCGATTGAAGATGATTTCGATGTCCTGACGGGCCGCGTGAAAGACCTTCAGCACCTTCGGGTCGGCCATCAGCTCGAAGAAGGGGGCGAGATCGATGCCCTTCGCCAGCGGATCGACGAGCACTTCGGTCGTCGGGCTTGCCATCTGGATCAGGCAAAGCTCCGGCCAGAAGGTCGTCTCGCGCAGGAATTCGGTGTCGATGGTGATGAAGTCGGACTTGGCCAGCTCTTTGCAGGCGGCCGCCAAATCGGCGGTGGTTTCGATCATATCATTTCATTCGCAAGGAAAAGGTCGGTTGAACCTTCCTTCTCCTTTCGCTTCGATATGTCAATACAACAGCATAAGCTTCGCGCATTGCTGGCCAAGAATTACGTCGAAACTGCGGCACAGGCCGCCTCAGCGCACTCTGAGGTAGCTGGTCATTCCGGTCTTCTGGTGCTCGATGATATGGCAGTGCAGCAGCCAGTCGCCGGGATTGTCGGCGACGAAAGCGAGCTGCACCTTCTCGTCCGGCTGGATGAGATAGGTATCGGAGACGAGCGGCATCACCTGCCGCGTCGAAGAGGAAATCACCGTGAAGCTCATCCCGTGCAGATGGATCGGATGTGCGTGCGGCGTCGTATTCTCCAGATTGAAGATATAGCTCTTGCCAAGCTTCAGTTCCGCCAGCGGCGCCGTCGGATCGGGTGTGTCGCCCGGCCAAGGCACCTTGTTGATGGCCCAGAAGCTGTAGCCGAGCGTCCCGCAGATGCTGTCAGTGGCGGTATTTTCGGCCGTGGCGCTCAGCACCAGCGGGATCTCTTCGGCGGCGGAAAGATCGGCCTTCGGCACCGGATTTTCGGCAAGCGCCCCGAGATCGCCGATCTCGCGCTTCAGCGACGATCCGGTGGCGCGCAGGCTGGCGATCGTCTTTGGCGTGGTGCCACGGATATCCTCGAGCGTTGCGACGGCGCCTTCGCTATCCGGCATGCGCACGGCAAGATCGAGCCGCTGGCCCGGACCGATCTGCAACAGATCGAGGGGAAAACGCGTCGGCACCGGATTGCCGTCGATTGCGATGACGGTCGTATCGGCGCCTTCCATCTTCAGCGAGAAGATCCGCGTCACGTCGGTCACGGCGATGCGCAGCCGCACCAGCCCGCCGGCCGGCGCGTCATATTGCGGCTCCCGATGCCAATTGGCGGTGCGCACCGTGCCGTAGGTGCCCGATTTGGCGGCGTCACGCGGCCGGAAGGGGGCGATGAACTGCCCGTCGCCGCCAAGCCGCCAATCGCGCAGGTTCAGCACCACCTCCGCATCGAATTCAGGATCGGCCGGATCTTCGACGACGATGACGCCGGTCATGCCGTGCCCCATCTGCGTCAGCGTATTGCAATGCGGATGATACCAGAAGGTGCCGGCATCGGGCGGCGTGAAGGCATAATCGAAACTGTCGCCGGTATAGATATAGGGCTGCGTCATGAAGGGCACGCCGTCCATGCGATTGTCGATGCGAAGCCCGTGCCAGTGGATCGTCGTCGGCTCGTCGAGCCCGTTTTTCAGCCGCGCCGCGTAGGGGCGCCCCTTCGTCATCCTGAGAACCGGCGGCATGCCGTCAGTGCCCCAGCTCATGATATCCCGGGTCGGTCCGGCCTCGGTCAGCATGGCCTCGGTCTTCACAGCCGTCAGCAGCTGCGGCTCGGGTGCCGCCTCGGCGAGCCCGAATTTGCCGGCAATGCCGATGCCGGCACCATAGGCGCCCGCGACGGCGGATGCCTTGAGAAGGTTGCGGCGGGTCAGGAGAGGCATGCGGGCGCTCCAAGGTGAGAATGTCGATCCTTTTAAAGTTGAGAGGCGCCTTCATCAATACGGGAAACGCAGCCAAACTGCCGCAGCATCCGGGCCGTTGCCTCGCCATAAACGCGTGCCAAACAGGCGGGCGGCGCGCGCCAAGCCTTGACAAATCGGAGCGTCCATGCGCTTTTCCGCCCGATTTTCTTGTCGGCGCTTGAGGGTCTTTGAACCCTTGCTGCCGTCTTCAGCCACATGCCAGGATTTGAGATCATGCATCGCTATCGCAGCCACACATGCGCCGCCCTCCGCAAGACGGATGTCGGCTCGACCGTCCGTATCTCCGGCTGGGTCCATCGCGTCCGCGACCATGGCGGCGTTCTCTTCATCGACCTTCGCGACCATTACGGCATCACCCAGGTCGTAGCCGATCCGGACAGCCCGGCCTTCAAGATGGCCGAGACCGTGCGCGGCGAATGGGTGATCCGCATCGACGGCCTCGTCAAGGCCCGCACCGAAGACACCGTCAACAAGGCGATGGCGACCGGTGAGATCGAGCTTTACGCCCAGGAGATCGAAGTGCTCTCCGCCGCCAAGGAATTGCCGCTGCCGGTGTTCGGCGAGCCGGACTATCCGGAAGATGTCCGCCTCAAATACCGCTTCCTCGATCTTCGCCGCGAAACGCTGCATAAGAACATCGTCAAGCGTACCCAGGTGATCTCGGCGATGCGCCGCGAAATGGGTAATGTCGGCTTCACCGAATATACGACGCCGATCCTGACAGCCTCTTCGCCTGAAGGCGCGCGCGACTTCCTCGTGCCGTCGCGCATCCATCCCGGCACCTTCTACGCCCTGCCGCAGGCGCCGCAGCAGTACAAGCAGCTGCTGATGGTTGCCGGCTTCGACCGCTACTTCCAGATCGCGCCGTGCTTCCGCGATGAAGACCCGCGCGCCGACCGCCTGCCGGGCGAATTCTACCAGCTCGACCTCGAAATGAGCTTCGTCACCCAGGAGGACGTCTGGAACACGATGGGCCCGCTGATGACAAGCGTGTTCGAGGAGTTCGCCGAAGGCAAGCCGGTCACCAAGGAATGGCCGCGCATCCCCTATGACGAGGCGATCCGCAAATATGGTTCGGACAAGCCGGACCTGCGCAACCCGATCGTCATGGAAGCGGTGACCGAGCATTTCGCCGGCTCCGGCTTCAAGGTCTTCGCCGGCATGATCGCCTCCAACCCGAAGGTCCAGATCTGGGCGATCCCGGCCAAGACCGGTGGCTCGCGCGCTTTCTGCGACCGCATGAACGCCTGGGCGCAGAGCCAGGGCCAGCCGGGCCTCGGCTACATCTTCTGGCGCAGCGAGAACGACAAGCTCGAAGGCGCCGGCCCGCTTGCCAAGAACATCGGCGAGGAGCGCACCGATGCGATCCGCACCCAACTCGGTCTCGGCGATGGCGATGCCTGCTTCTTCGTCGCCGGCGAGCCGGAAAAGTTCTATAAGTTTGCCGGCGAGGCGCGCACCAAGGCCGGCGAGGAACTGAACCTCGTTGACCGCGACCGCTTCGAACTGTGCTGGATCGTCGACTTCCCCTTCTTCGAATGGAGCGAGGAAGACAAGAAGGTCGACTTCGCCCACAACCCGTTCTCGATGCCGCAGGGCGGCTTGGACGCGCTGCAGAACCAGGATCCGTTGACGATCAAGGCTTTCCAATATGATGCCGTCTGCAACGGCTTCGAAATCGCCTCGGGCTCGATCCGTAACCAGTCGCCGGAAACCATGGTCGCCGCCTTCGAGAAGGTCGGTCTCAGCCAGCAGGACGTCGAAGACCGTTTCGGCGGCCTCTATCGTGCCTTCCAGTACGGCGCGCCCCCGCATGGCGGCGCTGCCTTCGGTATCGACCGCATCGTCATGCTGCTCGTCGGCGCCAAGAACCTGCGCGAAATCTCGCTGTTTCCGATGAACCAGCAGGCCCAGGATCTGCTGATGGGCGCCCCGAGCCCGGCAACCCCAACGCAGCTGCGCGAACTCTCGATCCGACCAATCCCGCCGGTCAAGAAGGACTGAGTTCGTTCCTTTTCTGAATGCAAAAGGCCCGGCGACCGCTGTCGCCGGGCCTTTTGCTTATCCGGATTGTTCACAATGCCGCATAGATCGCCTCGCGAAGATCGACCGTGAACTTCCCCCACATGCCCTCCAACGTCGTGTTCGTCAGCGCAACGACGGTCAGCCTGTTGACCGGGTCGATGAACCAGCTGTGGCCATAGACGCCACCCCATTTCAGCGTGCCCTTGGGGAAGGGGACGCCTGCCTCGGCCGGATCGGTGATAACAGACCAGCCGAAGCCAAAGCCGGAGCCGGGTTCGTACTGCTGGCGGTGCCCGCCGGCCTGGTCGCTTGTCATCATCCCTACGGTTTCCGTCGAAAGCAGCGGCGCGCCGCCTCTACGGATGGTTTCGAGTACGGCCAGAACGTCACCAGCCGTTCCCGCCATGCCGGCGCCGCCGGAGTGATAGGAGGCGGGGTCGAAGATGCGGTTCGGCGCGAAACGGATGGGACCCATCAGCGACATCACCACCGCATTCTCGCCCATGAGCACCGGTTCCGGTGAAGCGTCCATATAGGCGGCGGCAAGCCGGCTGTCGTCACGAACCGAAAACGCCGTGTCGGCAAGGCCAAGCGGTCTTGTCACCAGTTCGGCAACGGCCTCACCCAACGATACACCGGTTTCCGCCTCGATGACGCCGCCGAGAACATCCATGGCAAGGGAATATTGCCAGTCGCTGCCCGGCGCAAAACGCAGCGGTACGCTGGCGATCCGCCGCAGATTCTCGGTCAGCCGCAGTCCCGGCTGGTCGAGGCCGTCGGAAATGCCGGCGCTGACATAAGGACCGCCGTCCTCTTCGGAGAAGCCGTAGCCGAGGCCTGATGTATGTGTCAGCAGGTGACGGATGCGAATGGTGGCCTCGCTGCCGTCGGGCAGCTTCGGCCGGAAGTCCGGCAGCCATCTGGTCACGGCGTCGTCGAGCCCGATCCTCGATTGCTCGACGAGCCGCATCGCGGCGATGGTGACGATCGGCTTGGTGATGGAGGCAAGCCTGAAGATCGCGTCCTCGCGCATTGCCAGACCATTTTCGCGGTCGGCGAAACCTGCTGCGCGGCGGTGAATGATCTCGCCGTTGCGGGCGACGAGCACGACCGTTCCGACCAGCCGCTTTTCGTCGAGCGCACTTGTGATTGCCGCGTCAACAGCCGCGCCAAGGGACGAATGCCCGCTGGCATCTGCCTTTTCGAGGGGAAGACTCATCAGATTAAACCTTCTATAATCACAATGACCGTTCCTGAATACAGCAAGCCGTCTCGAATTTCTAGAGTGATCACTGTGAAAAATGATGCCGACATGAAAAATCCTCCCGCCCGCCGCCGCGGCCGCCCACCGGCCTTCGACCGCGAGACGGTTCTGGCGGCCGCACGGGAAACCTTTTGGGCGCATGGATACGAGGGTGCCTCGATCGCCGATCTCACGGCCGCTATGGGCATCACGCCGCAAAGCCTCTATGCCGCCTTCAATTCGAAGGCCGAACTCTATCGCGCGGCGCTGCAGCAATACCGGATGCTGGGAGCCGACACGTTCTCCGCCCTCGGCGAGCCGATCGATACCGTGTCCGCCTTCGAGCGTATATTGCAAGGCTCGGCCGCGATCTTCGCGGCGCCTGAGCATCCGAAAGGTTGCATGATCTCGACGGCGGTGCTGAATTGCGCCAGCGAGAACGATGGTGTCGCCGATCATGTTGCGGCGCTGCGCCGCCAGTCGCTGAGCGGTTTTGCAGCAAGGATCGAGCGCGGCATCCGCGAAGGCGATATCAAAGCCGGGACCAATGCCGGCGCGTTGGCACGCTTCGTCGCCGCGATCGTCCAGGGCATGTCGGTGCAGGCGAGGGACGGGGCATCTCGTGAGGAGTTGCTCGATATCGCAGCCCTCGCCATCGCCGAAGTCTCCCGCCACCGCGTCTGAAAACGAAAAAGGCCCGGCAACGGAATTGCCGGGCTTTTCTTTAAGGAAACCAAGCGATCAGTCGTTTGCCGAAACCTTGACGCCGAGCACCTGCGGCAGCGTGTTCGGAGCGCCCATGGCAGCGCCGACGATCGTCGGGAACGGCACCGGCTTTTCGGGAGCGGCCTTGACGGTCAGGCTCTTCGGATCGTCGAGGAAGGTGTTGACGGCAGCCGAAACGGCGTTCTGCAGTTCCGGGATATTGAGCTGCGCCAGCATGATCGGCGTCATCGCCTTCAGCGAATCGGCCATCTGCTTGCCCGACATGTTCTGCTGCGAGCCGGCATAATCGAGCGCGCGCTTGGTGATCGAGGCATCGTCGAAACGCACCTGCGCGGCCTCGAAGGAAAGCTGCTGCATCAGGCCGAGCATGGCAAGGCCGAGCGCCTGCTGCGACTGTTCCTTGTTCGGATTGGCTTCGGATTCCTTCATTGCATCCTGCATCGATTTCATGAAGGCCATCGTGTAGCCGGAAATCTTGAAGCCGAGGTTCAGCTTGCCGACATTGGTGAAATCGAAGGCGAATTCCGAAATGTCGATCGTGCCGGGGGCGAGTTCCCAGGCGCCTTTCATGGTGATGTCGCCCTGGACGTGCTGCAGGGCGAGCTTCTCGATCGCATCCTTGCTCTGCGCATCTTCGGTCTTGGTGAGATCAGCCTTCATGCTTTTAAAGGCGCCATCGAAATCGAAGCCGGATTCGTCTTCGCGCAGCGTCAGGTTCATGTTGCTTTCGAGCAGCGAGAACACTTCCGCGCCATCCTTGACCACCTTCAGCGGGCCGATATGGGCGGTCTCATAGAGCATCATGGTGTCGAGCGTGTCACCGCCCGGCGTTGCCGGCACGGAGATGCCGCCGAGCGTTAGCTCCTGCGCCGTCACGGTCACGCCGTCTTCCGTCTTGTTGATGTCAGGGAAGGCGGCTTCTTCGATGTAGTAGCCGCCATCCTCGTCTTCCTCGACGCCGGAAAGGGTGATTTCGCCGATGGGCAGGCTCTCGCCGCCGGTCGGCTTGACGGTGACATTCTTCAACGTGACGGTCGTGCCGTCGATATCGACGCTTTCAGCCGCAATCGTACCACCCTGGGCGGCATAGGCGGCATTGATCTTCTTCAAGAGATCGGTGCCGTCGAGAGCGAAAGCCGAGCCGGCGAGCGAGAAAAAGGCGGCGCCCGACAGCATCAGCCGCGTTGTCCGGTAAAAATTCATGGGGTGATTCCTCTGGTGGCGTGGTGGCGGTTGGAAATCTGCAGTTACGCTACTACGGATTGGGCCCGCTTTATATTTGCGGACTTCTAAATTTCCGTTGAAAGGAACGGCAAACGAAGTCCAAATTGCGGCGGAACGTTTGTCTCATCCTTTGATGTCAGTGCCAAGACTTCATCCACAGCTGCTATGGCCTGGATTCCTTGCCCGCCAGCCTCTTCTGGGCTAGTCAGAACCTATGGGACAAGAGATTTTGCCGCCTTCCGGCGGAGACGACGACAACATCCAACCGGTTGACCTCAAGGCGGCGCTCGAGCAGCGCTATCTCGCCTATGCGCTGTCGACCATCATGCACCGTGCTTTGCCCGACGTGCGCGACGGGCTGAAGCCTGTGCATCGCCGCATCGTCTATGCGATGAACGAGATGGGTCTGCGGCCGACATCGGCCTTCAGGAAATGCGCCAAGATCGTCGGCGAGGTGATGGGTAACTACCATCCGCACGGCGACCAGTCGATCTACGACGCGCTTGCCCGTCTCGCCCAGGATTTCTCGCAGCGCTATACGCTGGTCAACGGCCAGGGCAATTTCGGCAATATCGACGGCGACAGCCCCGCCGCCATGCGTTACACCGAATCGAAGATGACGGCGGTCTCCGAACTGCTGCTCGAAGGCATCGATCAGGATGCCGTCGATTTCCGCGACACCTACGACGAATCGAATTCCGAGCCGACCGTCCTTCCCGGCGCCTTCCCGAACCTGCTCGCCAACGGCTCCTCCGGCATCGCCGTCGGCATGGCGACCTCGATCCCGTCGCACAATGCCCACGAGCTTTGCGACGCCGCGCTGCACCTGATCAAACATCCGGATGCGACCGTCGAAAAGCTCGTCGAATTCATTCCCGGCCCGGATTTCCCCACGGGCGGCATCATCATCGACAGCCGCGACAGCATCATCGATAGCTACCGCACCGGCCGCGGCGGCTTCCGCGTGCGGGCGAAGTGGCAGACCGAGGATCTCGGTCGCGGCGGCTACCAGATCGTCATCACCGAAATTCCCTTCCAGGTGCAGAAATCGCGGCTGATCGAAAAGATCGCCGAGCTGCTGATCGCCCGCAAGCTGCCGCTCCTGGAAGACATCCGCGATGAATCGGCCGAGGACATCCGTGTCGTCCTGGTGCCGAAGACCCGCAGCGTCGATCCGACGATCCTGATGGAATCGATGTTCAAGCTGACGGAGCTCGAAAGCCGCTTCCCGCTCAACATGAACGTGCTGTCCATGGGCCGCATCCCGCGGGTCATGGCGCTGAACGAAGTGCTGAAGGAGTGGCTTGATCACCGCCGCGAGGTGCTGCAGCGTCGCTCGCGCTTCCGCCTGGCCGCAATCGACAGGCGCCTCGAAATCCTCGGCGGCCTTCTGATCGCCTATCTCAACATCGACGAGGTGATCAGGATCATCCGCGAGGAGGATGAGCCGAAGCCTGTGATGATGGCGCGCTGGGATCTCACCGACATTCAGGTCGAGGCGATCCTCAATATGCGGCTGCGCGCCTTGCGCAAGCTGGAAGAGTTCGAGATCCGCAAGGAATTCGACGAACTCACCAAAGAAAAGGGCGAGATCGAAGCGCTGCTTGCTTCCGACGACAAGCAGTGGCAGACGGTCGCCTGGGAAATCGGCGAAGTGAAGAAGAAATTCGCCAAGGCGACCGAAGTCGGCCGCCGCCGCACCCAGTTTGCCGATGCACCCGAGGCCGACGAGGAAGCAATCCAGCAGGCGATGATCGAGAAGGAACCGATCACCGTCGTCATCTCCGAAAAGGGCTGGATCCGCGCGCTGAAGGGCCATATCGCCGATACGGCGACGCTGACCTTCAAGGAAGGCGACGGCCTGAAGATAGCCTTCCCGGCGCAGACGACCGACAAGATCCTGATCGTCACCACAGGCGGCAAGGCCTTCACGCTTGGCGGCGACAAGCTGCCGGGCGGTCGCGGCCATGGCGAGCCGCTACGCATCATCGTCGACATGGACAACGACCAGGCGGTGCTGACGGCTTTCGTCCATGATCCCTCGCGCAAGCAGCTGATCGTCTCCACAGCCGGCAACGGCTTCGTCGTTCCGGAGGCCGAGCTGGTCGCCAATACGCGCAAGGGCAAGCAGATCATGAACGTCGCGCTGCCCGAGGAGACGCAGCTGCTCGTGCCCGTCAGCGGCGACCATGTCGCCGTCGTCGGGGAAAACCGCAAGCTGCTGGTCTTCCCGCTGGCACAGGTGCCGGAAATGTCGCGCGGCAAGGGCGTGCGTCTGCAGCGTTACAAGGATGGCGGCATTTCCGACGTGCGCTGCTTCGCGATATCGGACGGCCTCGTCTGGGAAGACAGCGCCGGCCGCACCTTCACGAAGAACAAGGACGAGCTTGCCGAATGGCTGTCCGACCGCGCCACCGCCGGCCGCACCGTGCCGAAGGGCTTTCCGCGCAGCGGTAAGTTTGCCGGCTAATGCATGATGCCCGGCAGTGCGCAGCGGTTCCGGGCTTGCGACATAAAAATTCCGTGCTCGTCTCTTGGCGGGCGCCGGAACTTCTCTATCTCTTCGCTGTTATCCAAAAGAAGAGAAGGCCGGTCTGTGGGCGGACGGAACGGTCGTGGCCCGCGCGCTTGGAGAAGGCGCGCGCCGTTACCGGAGGAAAATCGATGCCCGCCAGCACCATCAAATTGCATGTCTGCCATACCTACAGAGTTCCGCCTGCTGTCGTCTACGACGCCTGGCTCAACCCTGAAATCGCCCGACGCTTCCTGTTTGCCACCGATGACGGTCACGTCATCCGCGCCGATATCGATCCGCATGTCGGCGGCCGCTTCTTCATCGTCGACCGCCGTCCCACCGGCGACGCCTTTCACCAGGGCGTCTTCCTGGAACTGAAGCGCCCGCAACGCATGGTCTTCAGCTTTTCCGTCGAGGACCACGACCACAATTGCGACCGCGTCGAAATCGACATCGAGCCGTTGGGCGGCGGCAGCCGCCTGACGCTGACCCACGAAATGTGCGCCGAATGGGCCGAACACGAGGAAAAAACCCGGCAAGGCTGGGCGCATGTGGTCGAAGGACTTGGCAGGGAACTAGAACAGCAACAGATGAAGGCTACGGGCTGAGTGGCACGCTGAAATCTCGAAGGAAGCGCGTCGCGCCTTGCTCGTCGATCTCGCCGGCGGCGACGTCCAATACAAATGCAATGACCTGCGCGTCGTCAGCATCGATGACGTGCCGGTTGATGTAGAGAAACGTAAATGCCGCGAGATAGCCTGTACGTTTGTTTCCATCGACGAATGGGTGGTTTCTAACGATGGCGTAGAGATAGGCTGCGGCGAGTACGAAGATGTCGGTCTCGCCATACGCAGCCTTGTTAAGTGGACGTGCCAAGCTGGTTTCCAACGCATTGGCATCTCGCAGACCAGACAAGACACCATGCTCTGCAATCTGCTCGTTATGCATATTTTCAACCGCTTGGCGGCTGAGCCATTTAAGCCGTGTCATTTCGCGAGTTCGCGCAGCGCCACCCGATATTTTTCCATGCCGATGCGCGCTGCCCGCATTTGTTCGGCGAGGTCCGCGGATTCCGGTACGAGCTGAATGTTGCCCTCGATCTCCCGAAGTTCGAGGCAGTCGCCGCTGCTGAGACCCAACCGCTGCAACACTTCTTTAGGAATGATAACCCCCTCGGAATTGCCGATCTTGCGGATCGTGACGTTCATCGCCTCATCCTTTCATGTGGTAACGGAGTTATAACATGAGAGATGGGGGCGACAACGCCTATCCCGCCAATGGCCTGATGCTTCTGCCCCGCACCATCCAAAAGCAATGCCCGGCGATCGCCGCTACCAGGATGCCGCCGCCGACGAGTGTCATCGTCGCCGGCGTTTCCGAAAAAATCAGCCAGACCCAGATCGGGGCGAGCACGGTTTCGAGCAGGTAGAACATGCCGACCTCGGGGGCGGAGATGTAGCGCGGCCCGGTCGCAAGGCACCAGAAGGCTACCGGCATGACGATGGCGCCATTGAAGAGGATCCAGCCGGGATGGACGATGGAAAGTCCCGTGGGTAGAGCTTGCGCGAGGCCGAGTACGGCCGGCAGAATGGCGGCAAGCAGCGGCACGAAGCCCATTTCCCGGCGCGAGGCGCGCCCAGTTGAAATAGCTGCGGCAAGAATAAACGCGCTGAGAAGCGCCATGGCATCGCCAAAAAAATGACTGCTGGAAAGCCCTTCGCGCACGATCAATCCGACGCCGAGGATCATGAACAGCATGGCGATCAGTGTTGCGGCCTGCGGCTTATCCTTGAGGAAAGTCCAGGAAAGAAGCGCCCCGAACATCGGGTTGAAGGCGACGATGAAGACGACATTGGCTGTGGTCGTATTGAAGACCGCCAGCACGAAAGTGAGGGACGAGAGGCCGTAGAGCAGACCGGCGAGCAGGCCGGCTCGCCCCGGAACGAGCATCGGCCATTTGCCCGAGGCAAGGCGCATTGCTCCAAGGATGACGAACGTGGCGACAACCGTGGCTGCGCTTCGCGTCCCCAGGATCGACCAGATATCGCCGCCGCCAAGGCGGACGAGCGGGATGTCCATGGAAAGCGCCAGCCCGCCGATCGCCGTCAGCAGCAGGCCCTTCCGATGATCGGAAAGAGCGGTGGACATTCAGTCGTGGGGGCTTTCGGGCATGGATGAGGGATCAAAACGTTCCCAGCCGCGCGGTGTCAGATGTTCCTGCGGCTGAAAGCGCGTCTTATAGTCCATTTTTCGCGACCCTTGAACCCAGTAGCCGAGATAGACGTGCGGCAAGCCCAGCGCTTTCGTGCGCCTGACATGGTCGAGAATCATGAAGGTGCCGAGTGATCGCCGCTCGAGATCGGGATTGAAGTAGGAATAGACCATCGACAGCCCGTCGCTCATCGTGTCGGTCAGCGCGGCGGCAAGCAGCTCGCCCTTTGGGCGCTGCTCCAGCCCGGAGCCTTCTTCACGCCGGCGGTACTCGACGATTCGCGTGTTCACATGCGTGTCCTCAACCATGATCGCATAGTCGAGCACGGTCATGTCGGACATGCCGCCCTGCTGGTGGCGAAAATCGAGATAGCGGCGGAAAAGCGAATATTGCTCGCTGGAAGGCTGGGCCGTGAACTCGGTGGCGATGACGTCGGAATTGGCGGCAAGCACCCGTTTCATCGATTTCGTCGGCTCGAATTCCTGGGCGAGAATACGCACGGAAACGCAGGCACGACAGGATTCGCAGGCCGGGCGGTAGGCAATATTCTGGGAACGGCGGAAACCGCCTTGCGTCAGGATGTCGTTCATCTCGGCGGCGCGCGGGCCGACCAGATGGGTGAAAACCTTACGCTCCATCTCATGCGGCAGATACGGACACGTAGCCGGAGCCGTCAGATAAAACTGCGGAGATGGCGTTGTCTGCGTATTCATCTGTCGCGGAAATTTCCTTGTCGAGACCGTGCCGTTTCCTGACAGCATGACCTAAGAATAAAAAACGTCAACAGCTGGGCACTTCTCGCCCTTCATATCGGTCTTCTAATTTTAGATATGGAGCGGTGGCGCCCCCGGCAAAGAGAAAGCGGAGACTTTATTTCGTCTCCGCTGAATGGTTTAGCCGCGGTCTTGAGCCAACGCTCAGGCGGTGCGAACCGTCGCTGTCCCGACCAGCAGGTCGTGGATGAGACGGCTGCGCTCGGTAAACAGGCCTGCAAGCAGGATGAGCGGCGTCAGCACCGAGTTGAGGATCCAGAACAGCGCCAGATGCACGATTGCCGTTAGGAAATCCATCGGCCGACCGTCGACGCGTACGATGGCGATGCCCATCGCGCGCATGCCGAGCGAGGCCTGGCTCCGCCCGCCGACAGTCAGGCCGAAATAGATGCCGGCGACGATGACGAAGAGGGCAGGGTAGAGCAGGAAGCCGAGCCCGAGCGTGACGATCGACAGGAAGAACAGCACGATCGCTGCGGGGATGCAGAGCAGCAGCACGATCAGATAGTCGAGGATGAAGGCGAAGACACGGCGGCTCAACACGCCGCTATAGGCGCGCCAGTCCTCCGGTGCGGCATAAAGCGGATTGGGGTTGTAGCTCATCTCAATCTCCTGCGGAAAAGCGATGCCGCAGATATGGTATCGGTAGAACAAAATACAATAATTCTTCCTAGATGCGTATGTTTCAGGCCGGATCTGCCTGAAACATACGCATCTAAATCGAAGAAATAGAGCATGATGTCACCCGAAAACCGCATACACTTTTCGGCATCATGCTCGCAATCACCGCTTCGCGAGGATTTTCGCCACCTCGACCGCGAAATAGGTGAGGATACCGTCGCATCCCGCCCGCTTGAACGACAGCAGCGTTTCGAGCATTGCCCGCTCGCCGTCGATCCAGCCGTTCATCGCCGCTGCCTTGATCTGTGAATATTCGCCGGAAACCTGGTAGGCGAAGGTCGGCAGGCCGAAGGCCTCCTTCATCCGCCAGCAGATGTCGAGATAGGGCAGGCCGGGCTTGACCATCAGCATATCAGCACCTTCCTCGACGTCGAGGGCCGCATCGCGGATCGCCTCGGTGCCGTTGGCCGGGTCGATATAATAGGTTTTCTTGTCACCCTTCAGCAGCCCGCCCGTCGAAATCGCCTCGCGATAGGGGCCATAGAAGGCGGAGGCGAATTTCGTTGCATAGCTCATGATGCCTACGCTCTGGTGGCCGGCGGCATCGAGCGCCATGCGGATTGCGCCGATGCGCCCGTCCATCATCTCCGACGGCGCAATGATGTCGGCGCCGGCATCCGCCTGCGTCACGGCGGCGCGCGCCACCTGATCGACCGTCTCGTCGTTGACGATCTCGCTGCCTCTCAAAATGCCGTCATGGCCATGGCTGGTGAAGGGATCGAGCGCGACGTCGGTGATGACGCCGATATTGGGCACCGCCTTCTTGATCGCCGCCGTCGCCTGATTGATCAGATTGTTGGCTTCGAGGCTGTTCGAGCCGGTCTCGTCGCGCAGCTCCATTTCGATATTCGGAAAGGTCGCGAGTGCCGGAATGCCGAGGCCGGCCGCTTCGCGTGCTGCCTCGACGGCCTTGTCGATGCTCGTGCGGTTGACGCCCGGCATGGCCGGGATCGGATCGACGATGCCGGAACCGGGCACGATGAAGATCGGCCAGATCAGGTCGTCGACCGTCAGCCGGTTCTCCTGCACCAGCCGGCGTGTCCAATCCGCCTTGCGGTTGCGCCGCATGCGGCGATGGCCGGTGATGTCGTCGACGAGATGCGTTCTATCCTGCATGATATTTGCCCCTGGCCCATTCCATTTATCGGAGCGCTCATTATCATGACCCCCGAAAAATCCAAACCGGACGATTGGCCGCGGCGGAAAAACCTCAGGCGTATAACCCGAAATCGATTTTCGGCGTTACGCGCGAGCGCGATGTGATAGAGCGTCTTCAGCGCGTCGTCAGATGCGCTGCGCTCCTGTGAACATGCAACCCCGAACCGATGTCTGCGCTATGGAAACCGATTCTCCGACGATACCGAAACGCACGCTGGCGGATATCCTCTTCGTTCTTTTCCTGAGACTGGTTGCCGTTTCCTGCTTCTGGTTCGGCCTGCAATATTGGGCGATGCTCGTCGGCTATTCGCTGGTCGGCGCCGGCCGCTTCGATCTTTTGAGCCTGCCGTGGAAGGTGGCGAGCACCAGTCTCGCCGTGCTTTTTCCCGTCGCCTCCCTTGGCCTTTGGCTCACCGTCTCCTGGGGACCGGTCATCTGGGTGCTGGCCGCCGGCGGGCAAATCCTGATGTACGGCCTGCTGCCCAATATTTTCGGACCCAACAAACTGATCATCCTGCTGCATGTGATGGTCGCCGTCGTCTACCTGATTTTCCGCCTGCTGCTCTGGCTGGAAAAGCGCCGGCACCGCCGCCAGGTAAGTGTTGATTTACCCTGAGACAACGTGGGGTTTCCAGTAAGGCTCCGTTAAGCCTGCGGTTTAAGTCGAATTTTATATGTATTCGATAGGGTCTCACTCAAGGCGGGAAGAAAACGACACCGCCAACCAAACAGTGAGGCAGTCAATATGAACACGAAAATCAAGCCGCAAGCGGTATCGAACTTCCGTGACCAGCAGGATCAGGGCATCCGTGATCTTTACATGGAATCCCTTCATCTTGTTGAACGTCTTCACCGCCGTCTTCTCGACGTCATCAAGGACGAGTTCGACCGTCAGGGTCGCAGCGACGTCAACGCCATCCAGGCGCTGCTGCTTTTCAACATCGGCAATTCCGAACTGACCGCCGGCGAGCTGCGGTCCCGCGGCTACTATCTCGGCTCCAACGTTTCCTACAACGTCAAGAAACTGGTCGACCTCGGCTTCATCAACCACCAGCGCTCGCGCATCGACCGCCGTTCCGTCCGCATCAGCCTGACCGAAACCGGCCAGGACATCGCCGAAACGGTCGCCAAGCTCTACGAACGCCACATCACCTCGATCGACAAGGTCGGCGGCATCGGCACCGACGAGTTCACCCAGATGAACAAGCTGCTCCAGCGCCTCGACCGCTTCTGGAACGACTCGATCATGTATCGCCTCTAAGACCCTCGACCTCCTTCAGGGTTGCAGAAAACCGGACGTGTCCCTGCGCGTCCGGTTTTGCCGTTGGCACTGCGTGGCATCTTTGCAACGTGAGGTACGCAAGCATTGTCGCCCGTATCCAAGCCGTTTTTTAGCCGTTATTAACCGGCACGGTTTAGCCCGTCATATGGTTCGTTGTGTCGTGTCTCCGGTAGCCGAATAGTCCGTCTTCCGGCCCGGCAACACGAATTGGCCATATTGGTGTGGCAGCGGATGGCTTAACAACCGGCGCTTTCAATGGACCGATCAAAAATGGTCAGGCTGCCGCATCGCAATCTTGTGATGAGGCAAGCTGAAAGTTTTGATATGCCGGGACAACAAATGCACAGAGATCTGCGTTAAGGCGCAGTGATATCGCAAAGAGCCGCGGCTTCTCTTTATCGCCGCATTCAGTGGTTGGGACAATGTCGAAGAAAAACGGAAATGAAGCTCTCTCGCGTCGCGCTTTCCTTGCGTCCGCGGCAACGGTTGGCGTAAGCGCGATTGCCGCGCCGGCCTTCGCGCAATCGGCGCTCGAAACGCTGATCAACGCGCCGCGCCGCGGCAACTGGGACGACCAGTTTGACGCAAAGGCTGCCTCGCGCACGGCAAGCGCCGTCGTTTCCAATACACCGATCCTTGGCCCCCAATCGGTGGCCAGCGCTCAGCAGGCGATCATGCAGTATCAGCAGATCGCGGCGGCCGGCGGCTGGCCCGAAGTCAATCCCGGCGACCAGCGCCTGCAGCTCGGCGTCAGCCATCCCGCCGTCCAGGCGCTGCGCCAGCGTCTGGCGATCACCGGCGACCTGCCGCGCGAAGCCGGCATGTCGAGCGCCTTCGATTCCTATGTCGACGGCGCGGTCAAGCGTTTCCAGGCTCGCCACGGCCTGCCGTCCGACGGTGTCCTCGGCGAATTCACGCTGAAAGCGATGAACATCCCCGCCGATGTTCGCCTGCAACAGCTGAACACCAATATCGTCCGTCTGCAGACTTTCCCCGAGGATCTCGGCCGCCGCCACGTGATGGTCAACATCCCGGCCGCCTATGTCGAGGCTGTCGAAGATGGCAGCGTCGCGACGCGCCACACCGCGGTTGTCGGCCGTTTGAGCCGCCCGACGCATCTCGTCAATTCGAAGATCTACGAGGTCATCCTCAACCCTTACTGGACCGCGCCGCGCTCGATCGTCGAGAAGGACATCATGCCGCTGATGCGCAAGGATCCGACCTATCTCGAAAAGAACGCCATCCGCCTGATCGACGGCAAGGGCAATGAAGTCGCCCCCGAGACCGTCGACTGGAACGGCGAGGCCCCGAACCTGATGTTCCGTCAGGACCCCGGCAAGATCAACGCCATGGCCTCGACCAAGATCAACTTCTACAACAAGAACGGCGAGTACATGCACGACACGCCGCAGCAGGGTCTGTTCAACAAGCTGATGCGCTTCGAATCGTCGGGCTGCGTGCGCGTTCAGAACGTGCGCGACCTGACCAACTGGCTGCTGCGCGAGACCCCCGGCTGGAACCGCCAGCAGATGGAGCAGGTGATCGCGACCGGCGTCAACACCCCGATCAAGCTCGGCACCGAAGTTCCGGTCTATTTTGTCTACATCTCCGCCTGGGGCATGCCGGACGGCATCGTCCAGTTCCGCGACGACATCTATCAGATGGACGGCAATGCCGAGCTGGCGCTCGATACCACGGCCGGCATGGAACAGCCGGTCCAATAAACTGCGGCCTCTGCATCGCATCTTCAAACCGCGCCTTCCCGGCGCGGTTTTTTTATGCGGGGGAGGGCGCTCGGTAACGTGACCATCGGTCCTTAGAGCGGGATGATTTTACGTCCGTTCATATCCGGCTTCCTTGAAGTAGTTTAGGCACTCTTTTGGCGAGACGGTTTGGAGGATGGCTGCCAGTGCGTCGTCGATGGCGTTGCGGGTTCTGGCCTGTGCCTGTCGCAGCCCGTGTTTGAGCTTGGCGAAGAGCTTCTCGATCGGATTGAGATCTGGGGAGTATTGCGGCAGAAAGAATAGTCGGGCGCCTGCCCTGCGGATGGCGACCCGGATCGCCTTGGCTTTATGCGAGCCGAGATTGTCCATCACGACGATGTCGCCAGGTTTGAGCTCTGGCACCAGCACCTTTTCGACATAGATGAGGAAGCGCTCGGCGTTGATGGGGCCATCAATGATCCATGGTGCGCTGACGCGGTCGGTTCGAAGCGCGGCGATGAAGGTCATCGTATTCCAATGGCCGAAAGGAGCTTTGCCCAAGAGCCGTTCGCCACGCGGCGCCCAGCCTCTGAGCGGCGCCATGTTCGTCTTCGTCCAGGTTTCGTCGATGAAGAGAAGACGGGCCGGATCGATGCGATGGCGATGCTTCAGCCAGCGCGCCCGCCTGGCGGCGACGTCGGGTCGCTCCCGTTCGCTGGCGACCAGCGTCTTTTTTTATAACTCAGCCCTTCATCCCGGACGAAGGCCCAGACGGACCGGTAATCCACGTCCAGACCCCGCTCCGCCAATTCCGCGACCAGCCCGCGCAACGTGAACGCACTCGCGCGGCAGCGTTCGACAAGCCATTCCCGGTGGCCACCGCAGATCGCCCGCGGCTTGTGGCCGCCCATCTGGCCGGGTGCTGCGCTGCCCGTTGTGTGGAACCGCCGTACCCAATCGATCGCGGTGCTGATGCCAATACCGAAGCGTTTGGCCGCAGCCCGGCACGACAGCCCCTCCTGCGTCACCGCCCCGACAACACGCTCTCGCAGATCATTCGAAAAAGGTCTCGCCATCCAGACCGGCCTCCTTACCGGCCAGAAGGGTGAATCTGATTTGTGTCCAAAAGGGAATCTGGAGGGTTCTGTGAGGTCCGGGCGCTGTGCGTGCGGCATTCACTGATCGGACCTCATTGAAGCCGGATTGAGCGAAGGCGCGGGTTGTTTGGCGCTATGGGGATTTAGCCGAAGCGGTGGATGGCGTTTTGCAGGGTTGAGCCTTGCCGGAGCCCGTGGACAGGTATGGAAGGAGATTCTTGCCGGTATTTGCGGTGTCTTTGACGCGCCTGTCGGCTGGTTTGCATCGACCGAAACGTCGCTCGGGCACGATTGGCCAAAGCACTCGCACCGCGGCTCTTCGGCATGCCGACGCTGATCGTTGCAATGATGCCGCGCGTGGTATGATCATGAACTGTCGTTCCATGCTGGCCGACGTACCGGCTGGAGCGGGGTCCACGCGCCGATGATCGTCATGGTTCCGCCGCAACAGGAGCAGCGGTGCAGCAAAGGTGGTGGCTTTGTGTCCGGTTCTTCGACCGGGTGTTCCGGCGGCGGGACGTCGAGCAGGCTTCGGCACAGGTCCAGCTTCAGTTGCCGATGGCCATTGGCAAGCAGGCCATAATGACGAATGCGGTGAAAGCCGTCCGGAACGGTGTGAAGCAGGAAACGGCGGATGAACTCGTGGGCATCGAGCGTCATTACCTTTTGCCTGCCGCCCGTTCGATAGTCCTTCCATCGGAATGTGACTCGATCGCCATCGATGCTGACGAGGCGGGAATTGGAGATGGCAATGCGATGGGTATAGCGCCCGAGATAGGCCAGCACCTGTTCGGGTCCGGCAAATGGCGGCTTGGCATAGACCACCCAGGCGACACGCCGCGTTTCTTTGACAATGTGATTGAACGCCGCCGGATTGGCCAGGCCGGCGATATCGCCAAAGAACCGAAGCTGGTCCAGGTCGTAGGCCTGCTTCAGCTCTTCAAGAAACAACCGCCTGAACAGGGATGACAGAACGCGCACGGGCAGGAAGAAGTTTGCCCGGCAGGGAACCCAACGGGACTGGTCCGCCGACAATCCGCCGCCCGGCACGATGCAGTGGATATGAGGGTGAAAATGGAGGTTCTGTCCCCAGGAGTGCAGCACCGCGATGAAGCCGATCTCTGCACCCAGATGCCTGGGATCGGCAGCAAGCTTGCGCAACGTCTCGGCGACGGCGCGAAACAGGATCGTGTAAACGGCATGTTTGTTCTGGAAGGCAATTGCGGCGATCTGCTGCGGTAGGGTGAAGACCACGTGGAAATAGCCGACAGGCAGAAGGTCGGCCTGTCGGGCAGCAAGCCAGTCACGGCTCGCCTGTCCCTGGCACTTTGGGCAATGCCGGTTGCGACAGGAATTATAGGCGATGCGGAACGCCGCGCAGTCCTGACATTGCTGGACATGCCCGCCCAGGCGAGCGGTCCGGCACATCTCGACCGCACTCATGACCCGGCGTTCGACACGCCCGAGATGGGTGTCGTGGGCTTGACGATATCTTTCCCCGTGGCGGCGAAAAATATCCGCCACCTCCAGTCCCGCCGCCATGGCGAAACTTGCTCAGCTTGGCGGCACCACCTCCAGCGTCAGTCGGTCGAGCGGGCTGGTCGTGCTGCGGATCAGGGTATTGGAAACCTTCGTGTAGCGTGCCGTGGTGGACAGATTGTTGTGGCCGAGCAAAACTTGGATGATGCGGATGTCGGTTCCGCTTTCCAAAAGATGGGTGGCAAAGCTGTGGCGCAGCGTATGCACCGTTACCCTTTTGTCGATGCCGGCCGCGGCGCACGCCGAACGGCAGGCAGAATACAGAACCTGGACGTCGATGGGCTTGGTCTCGTCCCGACCCGGAAACAGCCAGACCTCGGTCTCGCCAGCCGCCAATAGACCCGCAGGATCGCGAGCAACTGCGCTGACAGCATGACGTTGCGATCCTTTCCGCCCTTGCCATGCTCGACGCGGATGATGCCGCGTTCGCCATCAATGTTGCGGACCTTGAGATGGACAGCTTCCGAGGCGCGCAGCCCCGCCGCATACGCTGTCGTCAGTGCGGTACGGGTCCTCAGGCTTGGAACGGCTTCCAGAAACCGCACGATCTCGTCGCCGTTGAGGATCGTCGGCAGCTTGGCCGGTGTCCGGGCATAGGCAATGCGCTCCGGTATCTCGCCATGACCAAGCGTGACGCCAAAGAAGAACCGCAGGGCACAAACTGTCTGGTTCAAGGCTGGCCATGATAGGCCCGATGAAACCAGATGCACCTGAAACGCGCGCACGTCTTCCAGTCCAAGACGGTCTGGCGATCGCCCGAAATAGCGCGAGAACTTCGTTACCGCATGTAAATACGATCGTTGCGTTGCTGGCGAAAGATTGCGGATCGTCATGTCATCGATCATGCGCCGGCGTAGAGGGCTCATCTCCGTCATCGTCATCTCCTGATTGAAGGTTGGGCAAAACAGCCCATTCCTTCAATCAGGAGCGCTTCATGCAATCAGATCCTCCAAATGCCGCGAAAGCGGCTTCGTTCAATCCCAATTGCGATTCCACCTAAAATCATCCCGCTCTAGCGCGGCGCTGTCGCAAAATGATGGGAGCGCGCTTTGCTCAGCAAATGTCGTTCTCCGTATTGCCCTTGCCACGGCGGAAGGCTAATACCTCAGCGCATTCCAGTTGAGGAGCCCGCCCATGACCAATGCTTCCACCGAGTCCTTCTTCAATCGCTCGCTTGCGGACGTCGATCCCGAGATTTTCGGCGCGATCGGAAAGGAACTCGGTCGCCAACGGCACGAGATCGAACTGATCGCTTCCGAGAACATCGTCTCCCGCGCCGTGCTGGAAGCTCAGGGCTCCATCATGACCAACAAATATGCTGAGGGTTATCCCGGCAAGCGTTATTACGGCGGCTGCCAGTTCGTCGATATCGCCGAGGAACTGGCAATCGAGCGCGCCAAGAAGCTGTTCGGCGTCAATTTTGCCAACGTCCAGCCGAATTCGGGCTCGCAGATGAACCAAGCCGTGTTCCTGGCGCTGCTGCAGCCGGGCGACACCTTCATGGGTCTCGACCTGAATTCGGGCGGCCACCTCACGCATGGTTCGCCGGTCAACATGTCCGGCAAGTGGTTCAACGTCGTCTCCTACGGCGTGCGCGAAGGCGACAACCTGCTCGACATGGATGAAGTCGAGCGCAAAGCCAAGGAAACCAGGCCGAAGCTGATCATCGCCGGGGGCACCGCCTATTCCCGCATCTGGGACTGGAAGCGTTTCCGCGAGATCGCCGATTCGGTCGGCGCCTATCTGATGGTCGACATGGCTCACATCGCCGGCCTCGTTGCCGGCGGCCAGCATCCTTCGCCGTTCCCGCATTGCCATGTCGCGACGACGACGACCCACAAGTCGCTGCGCGGCCCGCGCGGCGGCGTCATCCTCACCAATGAAGAGGATCTGGCGAAGAAATTCAATTCGGCCGTTTTCCCCGGTCTGCAGGGTGGCCCGCTGATGCACATCATCGCCGCCAAGGCCGTCGCTTTCGGCGAGGCGCTGCAGCCCGAGTTCAAGGATTACGCCGCCCAGGTCGTCAAGAACGCCAAGGCGCTGGCCGAAACGCTGATCGCTGGTGGTCTCGATGTCGTCTCCGGCGGCACCGACAACCATCTGATGCTGGTCGACCTGCGCAAGAAGAACGCCACCGGCAAGCGCGCCGAGGCAGCTCTTGGCCGCGCCTACGTCACCTGCAACAAGAACGGCATTCCCTTCGACCCGGAAAAGCCCTTCGTCACCTCCGGTGTGCGCCTCGGCGCGCCGGCCGGCACGACCCGCGGCTTCAAGGAGGCCGAATTCCGCGAAATCGGCAATCTGATTGTCGAGGTTCTCGACGGCTTGAAGGTCGCCAATTCCGATGAAGGCAACGCCGCCGTCGAAGCCGCCGTGCGCGGCAAGGTGGTCAACCTCACAGACCGCTTCCCAATGTATGACTACATGGGATAATGAGTAGCGATGCGCTGCCCCTATTGCGGTTCGGAAGATACCCAGGTTAAAGATCTGCGTCCGGCGGAGGACAATACGTCCATCCGCCGGCGGCGTATCTGTCCGGATTGCGGCGGCCGCTTCACCACCTTCGAACGTGTGCAGCTACGCGAGCTGATGGTCATCAAGAAGACCGGCCGCAAGGTGCCGTTCGACCGCGACAAGCTGGTGCGCTCCTTCGAGGTGGCGCTGCGCAAACGCCCTGTCGAGCGTGACCGCATCGAGCGTGCCGTGTCCGGCATCGTCCGCCGGCTTGAAAGCTCGGGCGAGACCGAAATCTCCTCCGAGCAGATCGGCCTGCAGGTTCTCGAAGCGATGAAGAGCCTCGACGATGTCGGCTTCGTACGCTACGCCTCGGTCTATCGGGATTTCTCGCTTGCCGAGGATTTCGAAAAGGTCATTTCCGAAATCAACGCCAAGATCGCCCGCGACCCGCTGGACAGGTGAGCCATGAGCGTCACGCCGCATGACGAGAGTTTCATGGCGGCAGCGATCCGCCTGTCGCGCCGGCATCTCGGCCGCACCGCCACCAACCCCTCCGTCGGCTGTCTGATCGTCAGGGACGGCGTCGTCGTCGGCCAAGCGGTCACCGCCATCGGCGGCCGCCCGCATGCCGAGCCGCAGGCGCTTGCCGAGGCTGGCGCGGCTGCCCGCGGCGCCACCGCCTATGTGACGCTCGAACCCTGCTCGCATCACGGCAAGACCCCGCCCTGCGCCGAGGCGTTGATCGCCTATGGCGTTGCCCGTGTCGTCATCAGCGTCACCGATCCCGATCCGCGCGTCTCCGGCCGCGGTATCGCCATGCTGCGTGAGGCTGGCATCGAAGTGGATGCCGGCGTGCTGGAGGCCGAGGGCCGGCGCTCGCTTGCCGGCTATCTCACCCGCCAGACGAAGAACCGGCCTTATGTGACTCTCAAGCTTGCCGTTTCCGCCGACGGCATGATCGGTCGCGAGGGCGCGGGGCAGGTGGCGATAACCGGCCCGGAGGCCCGCGCTGAGGTTCAGGCGTTGCGTGCCCAAACCGACGCGATCCTGGTTGGAATAGGCACTGCGATATCGGACGATCCGCTGCTGACGGTGCGGACACCAGACCTTGAAGGGCAGTCTCCCATCCGCATCGTGCTCGATCCCTCGTTGGCATTGCCGCTGACGAGCAAGCTGGTTCAAACGGCGCGGGATGTCCCGGTGATCGTGGTGGCGAGTGAAGAGATTTCGCCATTAGGGTCTGAGGAAGGGTTACTCCCCTCTGTCCTGCCGGACATCTCCACCACAAGGGGGAGATCGGCAAGAGGCGCGATCTGAGTTTCCAAGACAGCGGGTCGCCGTCCGCAACGGAAGAGGTAGGGCAGGGAGCTGCCCCCCAGCCAATCTCCCCACCTGTGGGGAGTGAGGCGCGTGCCGGCGAAGCCGGACCGATCGATCCAGTGAATCGATCGGAGCCCCGAACGCCCGGCAGGGCAGGGGGGGGGTCTCGTCCACTGACGCAGCCGATGCAGACTCTCGCCGCACCGCTCTCGAAGCCGCCGGTGTCGAGATCGTCTACTGCAATCCCTATCATCCGGAAATCCTGCTGCCGGCCTTGGCAACACGCGGTATTTCCTCGCTTCTAGTCGAGGGCGGCGCCAAGACGGCGCGGCTTTTTCTCGAAGCCGGTCTCGTCGACCGCATCCAGCTTTATCAGGCACCTCTCGTCATCGGCGAGGGCGGTATTGAATCGCCGCTTGATGCAACCGACATACCATCGGGTTTTGCCCATATGGGCACGCAGATGTTCGGCGAAGATCGCCTGGACGAATACGAAAGAGGGCTTTGATGTTTACCGGAATAGTCACCGATGTCGGAACGGTCGAATCCGTTTCCCCGCTGAAGGAAGGCATCCGGCTGCGGGTCGCGACCGCGTACGATCCCACGACGATCGACATGGGCGCCTCGATCTCGCATTCCGGCATCTGCCTGACCGTCACGGGTCTGCCGGCCGAAGGCAGCAACGGCCGCTGGTTCGAGGTCGAGGCCTGGGAAGAGGCGCTGCGGTTGACGACGATTGGCACCTGGCGGGAAGGAAGCCGCATCAATCTTGAACGGTCGCTGAAAATCGGCGATGAACTCGGCGGCCACATCGTTTCCGGCCATGTCGACGGCAAGGCGGAAATTCTCTCGGTGACATCGGAGGGCGACGCCACCCGCTATCGCCTGCGCGCGCCCGAGCATCTGGCGAAATTCGTCGCCCCCAAGGGCTCGATCGCCCTCGACGGCACGTCGCTGACCGTCAATGCGGTCGACGGCACGGATTTCGACGTCCTGCTCATCCGCCACACGCTCGAAGTCACCACTTGGGGCGAGCGCAAGGCCGGCGATTTCGTCAATTTCGAAGTCGACACCATGGCGCGTTACGCCGCCCGGCTGGCTGAATTCCCGAGCGCCTGAATCGAAACCTGCACCGCCGGGGGCACAAATAGCTCACCAATCCGGGGACAGCTTCGTCAGATACTGGCCGTAGGCGCTCTTGCCGAGCTTCTCCGCGAGCTTGGCGAGGTCGTCCTGCGAGATGTAACCCATGCGCCAGGCGACTTCTTCGGGGCAGGCGATCTTGAAGCCCTGGCGTTTTTCCAGCGTGCTGACGAAACCTGCGGCATCGTGCAGACTATCAGGTGTGCCGGTGTCGAGCCAGGCATAGCCCCGGCCCATCAGCTCCACGAAAAGCTGGCCGCGCTCAAGATAGGTGCGATTGACATCGGTAATTTCCAATTCACCGCGCGGTGACGGCTTCAGGTTGGCGGCGATATCGACCACCTGCTGGTCGTAGAAATAGAGGCCGGTCACCGCCCAGTTCGATTTTGGTTCCTTCGGTTTCTCCTCGATCGACAGCGCGTTCATCTTCTTATCAAAGCCGACAACGCCATAGCGTTCCGGATCGGTGACGTGATAAGCGAACACCGTCGCGCCTTCCCGCCGGCTCGTGCCGGATTTCATGATTCCCGGCAGTCCGTGCCCGTAGAAGATGTTGTCGCCGAGAACGAGTGCCGAGCTGTCGCCATGCACGAAGTCGGCGCCGATGATGAAGGCCTGGGCGAGGCCGTCCGGGCTCGGCTGTACGGCATAGGTCAGCGAAATTCCCCACTGCGAACCGTCGCCGAGAAGGCGCTTGAAGGCTTCGACGTCGTGGGGCGTGGTGATGATCAACAGCTCCCGGATGCCGGCGAGCATCAGCGTCGTCAGCGGATAGTAGATCATCGGCTTGTCATAGACCGGCATCAACTGTTTCGAGACGGCTTGCGTGATCGGATGCAGACGCGTGCCCGTACCGCCGGCGAGAATAATTCCCTTCATGCTTTCTCCTTAGAGACCTTTATTCAAAAGTCTTGCATGACGATCGTCATGGACTGCTTCCACTCCGGGAGCCGGATTCCATAGGTTCTGGCGAGCTTGTCGCCGTTGAGGCGTGAATTGGCGGGCCGCTTGGCCGGTGTCGGATAGTCCGCCGTCGGAATGCGCTCGACGCCGACGTTTTTGCCCCCGGACTTATGGAGCGCCGCGAATATCGCTTCAGCGAAATCCGCCCAGCTTGCTTCGCCGCTGCCGGTCAGGTGAAAGGTGCCGCGGAGCGATGGCGCAGGGTCCGCGACGAGACGGGTTGCGATCGCAAGAATCGCGTCGGCGATGTCGAGTGCCGAGGTCGGGCATCCCCTCTGATCGGCGACGACGCGAAGTTGATCGCGCGTCTCGGAAAGCCGCAGCATCGTTTTCAGGAAATTGGTGCCAAAGGGCGAATAGACCCAGGCGGTGCGCAGGATGACATGGTTCGGGTTTACCGCCGCGACGGCCTTCTCGCCCGCGAGCTTCGAACGTCCGTAGACGGAGATCGGCGCCGTCGCATCCTCTTCGGAATAGGCGGAGGCCTTGTCGCCGCTGAAGACGTAGTCGGTCGAAATGTGGATGACCGGGGCCCCGATCCGCGCGGCAGCCTCGGCAACCGCCCTGGCGCCCGCCGCGTTGACGGAAAAAGCAAGCTCGGCTTCGCTCTCGGCCTTGTCGACCGCCGTATAGGCGGCGGCAGAGACGATCACATCCGGCCGCAAAGCCGAGAAGGCGGCTGCGATGCTTTCGGGATTCGCGAGGTCTAATTCCGGGCGTCCGACCGCGCTGATTTCGACGCCCGTTTCGGCGCCACGTCTGAGCAGCGACTGGACGACCTGGCCCTGTTTGCCGGTAACGGCAATACGCATCCCTTATCGTCCCTTGAAAACGCCGAGGCGTTCGCCGGAGTAGACGTTTTCGCGCAGCGGCCTCCACCACCATTCGTTTTCCAAGTACCAGTGCACAGTCTTCTCGATGCCGGTTTCGAAGGTCTCCTGCGCCTTCCAGCCCAGTTCGCTTTCGAGCTTGGAGGCATCGATCGCATAGCGTGCGTCGTGTCCGGGACGGTCCGTGACGTTGGTGATCAGACGCGCATGCGGTCCCTTGTCACTGTGGACGCCGTCGAGAATAGCGCAGATGCGATGAACGACATCGATGTTCCTGCGCTCATTGCGGCCGCCCACATTGTATTTTTCGCCGGGACGCCCTCTGGATGCGATCGTGAAGAGCGCGCGGGCGTGGTCTTCGACATAGAGCCAGTCGCGGACATTCACGCCGTTGCCGTACACCGGAAGAGGCTTGCCCTCCAGTGCGTTGAGGATCATCAGCGGAATGAGCTTTTCCGGGAAATGGAACGGGCCGTAGTTGTTGGAGCAATTGGAGACGACGACGGGCAGGCCGTAGGTGCGGTGCCAAGCGATCGCTAGGTGGTCGCTCGCGGCCTTGGAGGCGGAGTAGGGTGAGGACGGATCGTAAGGCGTTGTCTCCTCGAAGAGGCCGTCGTCGCCGAGCGAGCCGTAGACCTCGTCCGTCGAGACATGCAGAAAGCGGAAGGCGCTCTTGCGGCGAGCGTCAAGCCCATCCCAATAATGTCGTGCGGCATCCAGCAGGCTGAATGTGCCGACGATATTGGTCTGAATGAAATCGGCCGCCCCCGAAATCGAGCGGTCAACATGGCTCTCGGCCGCGAGATGCATGACGATGTCGGGGCGGAAGGACGCGAATGCTTCCTGCATTCCGGCGCGGTCGCAGATGTCGGCGCGCAGGAATTGATAGTTCGGCGCCGATTCGACGGATTTCAGCGATGCCAGATTTCCGGCATAGGTCAGCGTGTCGACATTCAGCACCTCGGCGCCGATCTCGCTGACGAGATGGCGCACCAATGCCGATCCGATGAAGCCCGCTCCGCCCGTGACCAGTATGCGCATCGTCGATCAATCCTGGGGTTGCAGTGTTGGAAAAGAAAAATGACCTGGCAAATCGGCAAGCCGCGGCAGCGTCTTGTCCTTGTCGGAGGATACCATGTCTCTCTCATCAAAGGGCCAGCGAATGCCGATCATCGGATCGTTCCACGCAATCCCCCGATCATGCTGCGGGCTGTAGGGCGCGGTAACTTTGTAACTGATGACGCTGTTCGGCTCGATCGTTACGAATCCATGTGCGAAACCGGCCGGTATCCACAGCTGCTTGCCGGTTTCCGGCGAGAGTTCCTGAGAGAGCCATTTGCCGAAGCTCGGCGATCCCACGCGGATATCGACGACGACATCCATGATCCGGCCGGCAAGGCAGCGCACCAGCTTGCCCTGTGCGAAGGGCGGGATCTGGAAATGCAGCCCCCGGACGGTTCCGGCCTGCGCCGAAAGCGATTCATTGTCCTGGACGAACGTGACGTCGGCCACATTTTCCCGGAACCACGCGTCCTTGAATACCTCGGAGAAGTAGCCGCGGTGATCGCCGAAGCGTGGCGGCGTGATTGCAACAATGCCCTCGATGGCCGCGGTCTCAATGCGCATGACGTACCTTTTCTGCCGCCTTCATCAGGCGCCCGCCTTCATGATGCTCATCAGCATGTCCGCCTGCGAGCGGCTCTGCATGGCCGCAAGGCCAGTCGCTGCAATGGCATCGCGCTCGTCGGCATCTGCGATCAGCTTGTTGCAGCGCTCGATCATGTCGTCATAGGGCTCGATTGCCAAGCCGCCGATGAAGGGCCGAAGGTCCGGATCGCGGATGTCGCCTTCCGTCAGCACGCAAACGCGATTGGCAAGCAGATAGGAAATGCGGACGATCTCGAAAACGCCGCTCGCATAATGATGGATGTTGATCACGATCTTGGAACGGGCAATCGCCGCATCGCGTTCCGCGCCATAGATGTTGAAGAGATGCGCGACCTTGAGCCCGCCGTCCTTCAGCGACTTCAGGATATGGTGGCGGCGTTCGTTCATCGAGCCGTAGAAAAGCACGTCAATATCCTTGACGGCGGCGTGGCTTATCTGGCTGAGGCAGCGGCTATAGCCGATTTCGAGTACGCCGGCGTGATCGATGCCCTTAGCGGCGAGATTTTCCCGGTTGCGCGGGCTGTAGTCGAGAACCGGAAGCGACTTCAGGACCGAGGTGTAGCGCGAATTGATCCAGCTGCTTTCTTCGGACACCTGCTCGAGATTGATGACGACGCTGTCCTTCGGCAGATGGCTGACGATTTCGGCGGCGAGAAGATTGCCGCCATAGATGATCGGCGCACGGCCGGCGAACGCGTTCATGTCGCGGACGATCGGTGCCGAGCCGCCGAGCTCCTCGAAGGCGCCCTGCAGGCCGAGTGCGACTTCGTCAAACGCGTGGCTGTGATTGTAGTTTTCCGGCGTCACGATCCAGATGCAATGACGGTCCCTGTGGGCCTGCCATCCGCCGGCAAAGGGCAGCAACGAATTGCGGAGCGGCTGCTCGATTTTCGGCGCGGCCGGTATAGCCGGCCTTTCCGTCCGGACCGGCTGCTGCGGTACCGGAGAAGCGCCCGAGGTCTGCTGGGCATAGGCGCGCATCAATTCGCGGCCCCCGATGAACTGGCCGCGCGGCATCCAGCCGGGCGGATCATCAGCCCCCCAGATCAGATGCGGCTGCTTGACGAGCGGTTGGCGACCTTGCTGCCACGCGGTAAGGAGAGCCTCGTCACGGCTCTGCAGAAAAGCTTCCTTGGCGGTGAAGAGGCCATGCAGCATCCGGCCCAGGCGGACACCGAACTTCCATTCGAAATCGGCAACGGTCGGTACGAAGGCGGCGACCTTCAATCCGGAGGCGATAGCCTGCTGGATATAAAGCCCGAGCAGTCGCTCGATCACGAATGGGCGCATCTTCGCGTTGGCATCGCGTGAATAATTAGCCGTACCGGCATAGGCGGCGCCCGCCGCCGTGCCGGCGCGCGCTTGGTTTTCCAGCGATTCGAGAATGCGTTCGCAAAAGACGAAGTAGCCGGACCAGAATTTCCGGTTGCCGCAGAAGTAGTTGCAGAACGCGAAGGCAGTCTTGTCCTGTGGCGGCGCGATCGGATAGCCGAGCTCCTGGATATGCAGAAAGATCGGTTCCATACCGGGGTGACCGCCAAGCAGCGAATGTTCCCAGACGTTGCTGTAGATTGCCGCATGACCGATCAGCGGATTGTAAAGATAGGCGTCAGCACCTTCGGCCCTGGCCTTTTCCGCCTCCGTGACAAAGGACGGAAAGCTCGTCACCGACTTCATCTCGAATTTACTGGAGAGTAGCCCCCAAAAGACGTCCTCGCCGAGGCCGATCGCCTCGTGATGCTGATGCAGGGTGAGGAAGAGTTCATATTCGCGGGTCGTAGCCTGTGTATTGAACGAGATGTCGAGCGGCATGGCCGCCACATCGAGCTGGCTGAGCTGCGAAGCATCGAGATAAGGCTGATAGATGATGACCGATCCCGTGCCAGCAGCCTTCTCTGTGAGAAGCGCCAAATCAGGAAGGCCGGCCGGCAAAGAAGGAATGGGCTGATTGATCGTCAAGGTATTGTCCTTCGCGAAGGGCTACCATCTGCTTGTGACATCCGCAGAACGGCAATTCGGGCCTGTTTGGTGCTACTATTTGAGGTGAAGCTTGCGCCACACTGTTCGCAGAACTGCCGCCGGTCAGCCTGGATGGGGTGTGGGAGCTCGACTATCCGTCAGTCAGTTTTATCTAGAACAGGATGATTTTAGGCCGGATCTGAAAATCATCCTGTTCTGTATTCGGAGTAGAGCATGATGTCGTCCGAAAACCGCTTACACTTTTCGGTCTCATGCTCTCGACAGCTTTATTGGCTCAGCCGCTTCTAATGCCAGTATGAGAGTTGCGGTGTTGCGTTTGGAATTGGGCCGCCTCGGTTTATACGCCGCTTCTATAGACCCCATCATTCGATACGGTAGCTATATCTCCGAACAAGGAGCCGGGTAGGGTATTGCCATAGAGTTCGGCTATCCGTTTGACGAGAAGATAGCTTCCCAGGCGCTCCTGGCAAAATGAGATCGCACGTTTCTGCACGGGGTCATCGGCTTGGAACGGTTGATATCGTTTAGCAAATTCAAACGACGGCGCCACCATGCGGACAAAAGTATCCAGCCACCAGTCCGTCGGATACGTGCCGAGTTCAATACCTCCAGGAACGAAAGTGCTGGAATTGAAAAACGGCAAAGCTTCGGCTTGCGTTAGTGTGCTTGCTTCGATTGCAAACGCCGTATATCTGAGGAAGTCAACAATATTGTGAAAGCGCGCATAGTGTTGAGATATGTTATGGAGATTTAATGGCCGAGGCAGAAAGAAATCTTCTAAATAAAATTCCGGATCCTCTGGTCTAGTGATCCATGCTTCTTCTGAAGTTGCTGTGTTCATGCCGGGATATTCGGGATTCGGCGTTCCGATTTTCAGTCGCGTTAAAAACTTACGATACTGCCAGATAGTAATGGTACGAGGTTTTGCTGATTCTTCCGAAACGACCTTCGCGATTACGATCGTTCCAAGAGATCCTGACAATTTCGCGTGAAGCTCCTCCGGCTCGCTGAAAAAATCATAGCCGGCAATGACATCCATTCCCCTGTTTTCCAACGGTAATTTGGAGTTGAGCCATATGATTTTCGCGCCCTCTGGCGGAGGGTAGCTCGGCAAATCCTTATGGCAGACAATGAAAATGGTCATATTTGTGATCAGCCTCTTATGGATGGGAGTTTATGCCGGCTGCAATTACCACGCGACTCGCCTGTGATGCTTAGTTGTGTCAAGGTGGCGGACGTCACTATTCCAAACGCTTCTGCCTCTTGTCCGCGACTCTAAAGCGCGTTCCTTGCGCGTAGCAGGTGCGAAGCCCGGACCCATCCGGGGACGCAAGCTGAAGTCGTCGATATCCGTTTGCTTGGACTTGCCTGCCGATATCGGCAAAATGTCAGCAAGCCCGCAACGGCGCGCGCTGCGTTGCACGCTTGGCGGAGTTCCCTAACGTGAAAACTGAATGATCTCGCCGTTGTACTGCGTGCGCGTGGTCTCGCGAAAACCGAGTTTGGCTGCGACCCTCAACGAGGCCGGATTTTCCGGGCTGATGATGCAGCTCATCGGTTTTCCGGGGAAATGCGCTTGCCCCCAGCCGATCAAAGCGGTCAGCGCCTCGGTGGCATAACCGCGCCCGTGTACAGAAGGCATCAGCGCCCAGCCAAGTTCCATCGTCCCCTCGATCGAGGGTTCCATCTCGCGGCGGGATTCCATGAAGCCAGCTTCGCCGATGAACCGGCTGCTCGCCCTTTCCTCGATCGCAAGAAAACCGAAGCCCATATGGTGCCACATGCCGGCAATCCGCAGCATGCGGCTCCAGCTCTGCTCGCGCGTCGATGGGACGCCAGTGATGAAGCGAACGACCTCTTCGTCCGCCCAGAGTGCCGCATGCGCCTCGAAATCGTCAAGGCGGTGCGGGCGGAGCGTTAGCCGCTCGGTTTCAACTGTCGGAATATCGGTCATATCGGGTCCTTCAAGCGCCGGGTTCGCCGTCCCAATAGTCGAGATCGGTCTCCGGCCGGCTGATATGGCGGAAGCGCAGAGGCTTGGAACCTTCCCCGTTTGTCTTGGCCCCGTTTGTCTTGGCGCTGTTGGTCTTGGCAAGAAACTTTCCGGAATCCGGATATTCGACGATCTCGGTCTTCGCCATCGTCGATATGCCGAGATAGACGAGCGGAGCCGTGCCGGTGTTGATGATCTGGTGCGCCGTTTCCGGGCCGCCGGCCGGTGCGCCGAGCGCGTCGCCCGCCTTGATCGCATGGCGCTCGTCGCCGAAGCGGTATTCGCCGGTGCCTGAAATCACGTAGAAAAGCTCGTCTTCGACATGATGGTTGTGGAAGGGGCAGCCCGATTTGCCCGGTGGCACCTCGTTGTAGCTGATGCCGAGGCCGGTCAGGCCGAGAAGGGTGCCGAACGAAGTGTCGACGCTTTCATAAAGCGTGCCCTGCTTCCAATGATCGAGCTTGAGGTCGCCGATATTGATCACCGCCTTCGATTCCCTAGCCATGATGTCCTCCTGTCGCAGGAAGAGAAGCCATCATCGCCCGGGAAAATTCAATGGCTTTCTCGAAAATCCCGTCATGACAGAGAAAAGGCATGGCAGAGAAAGGCATGGGCGGAGAGGAGACCGCCGCCCATGCTTTGAGCGCCGCGCACCGAAGGGAACGCGATGCGCTGAAGCGTCAGCGGACGTAGAAGGTCAGGCTTCCGTCGGCTGCCTGTTCGGCGTTGACGATATTGCGGACGTCGACGCCCTCGTTATTGAGCCGATGGGCAAGCGACCTGTTGGCGTCGATCGAGGCCTGAATGGCGTGAACGGCCTGGCCGGAACGTTCCGGCGCCGAGCGCGGCCCGGTGTTCTCGTCGTCGAGGTTGCGCCAGTTATGGACCTGCTCGACGTTGAAATCATTGCCGTGGAAGGTCCGGAGTGTCTGCTCGATGCCCCGGGCGGTGTTCATCCCGAGGCTTTCGGCCCGGCTGACGCCGGCAAATGCGAGGGAGGAGAGGGCTGCAGCGATGCTGATGGTGACAACGCGGTTCATGATTGTTTCCTTTCATCTGCTTTGACGGTCGACTGTCGTTGCAGAGGATCGTCTGTCACGACATGGAATTGGCACTCTCCTCTTCTCGATTCAATAGGTTAAGCCACTGAAAAGTCATTAAGAATTGTTCATGAAATCCGCCTTCGAATTGCCGTTTTCCAGGCATGCGGAAAAACCGCGTCGAGAGGCGTGCCGAGCAGTGCAGGCGCGGCGCGGCTATGCCTTTGCGGATATTTCTTCTTTGGCGTTGCGGCATCGGGCGAAAGTGCTTGCCATTCTGTTGAAGGCATGTTTTGACCGCGGGCTGCCGAGTGGAAAACGCCCCACAAAACGAAGGTGAACCATGCCGAGAGAGACCGCTCCCCATATTTTGATCGTTGAGGCCCGCTTCTACGACGACATGGCCGACGCCTTGCTCGAAGGCGCGACCTTCGCATTGGAACAGGCCGGCGCCACCTTCGAGGTCGTCACCGTTCCCGGCGCACTGGAAATTCCGGCGGCGATTGCCATGTCGCTCGATGGAGACGACAATGGCGGAACGCATTATGATGGCTATGTCGCGCTCGGCATGGTCATTCGCGGCGAGACCTATCACTTCGATATCGTGTCGAACGAGTCCTCCCGCGCTTTGATGGATCTTGCGGTCAGCGAGTCCCTTGCCATCGGCAACGGTATTCTGACCGTCGAGAACGACGAACAGGCATGGGCGCGCGCGCGCCGCTCGGACAAGGACAAGGGCGGATTTGCCGCTCGTGCGGCTCTGACGATGATCGAGCTGAAGCAGAAACTGGGTGCATAACGAATGAACGACGACAAGACGGAACGGCCGGTCAAGACTGCAAACCAGCGGGGCGCTGCGCGTCTTGCTGCCGTTCAGGCACTGTATCAGATGGATGTCGGCGGCACCGGCGTTCTGGAAATCGTCGCCGAATACGAGGCGCACCGTCTCGGCCAGGAACTCGATGGCGCGACCTATCTGAAGGCCGATGCCGGCTGGTTCCGTTCCATCGTCTCCGGCGTCGTGCGTGATCAGACCCGTCTCGATCCGCTGATTGCCGCAGCCCTGCAGGATGATTGGGCCTTGTCGCGCCTCGACAGCACCGTGCGCGCCATCCTGCGCGCTGGCGTCTTCGAGATTACCGACCGCAAGGACGTCCCGGTGGCCGTCATCGTCACCGAATATGTCGAGATCGCCCAGGCCTTCTTCGATGACGACGAACCGAAGCTCGTCAATGCGGTGCTCGACCGCATTGCAAAGCAGGTTCGCGGCGAGACGAAGAAGTAAGTCTTTAGCCGCCAAACAATCTCCCTAAGTCTTTCTTCGCACTGCAACGGTTTTCGCTGGTTGCGGTCTTGACGCCACGTGATCGACCACGCAATCTCCGCACCGCTTAGCTGTGGCATTTCTGTGGAGAGGAAGGCGATTCGGCGGCGTATCTGCCGGAGAAGGAGTGAGCTCCGGCCTTTGGGAGGAAAGAGCGAAATGACGATTCTTTTATGCGTAATCGCATGCGGTCTGCTCTCGGTGGTCTATGCCGCCTGGGCAACCCGGTCGGTGCTTGCCGCCGATCAGGGCAATAGCCGCATGCAGGAGATCGCGGGTTATATCCGCGAAGGCGCTCAGGCCTATCTGACCCGCCAGTACAGAACCATTGCCCTTGTCGGCGTCGTTGTTTTCATCGCAGCCTGGCTGCTTCTTTCCGCCACGGCCGCCATCGGCTTCCTGATCGGCGCCGTGCTTTCCGGGGCTGCCGGCTTCATCGGCATGCATGTCTCCGTCCGCGCCAACGTGCGCACCGCCCAGGCGGCTTCCGCCAGCCTCTCCGCCGGCCTCGACATCGCCTTCAAGTCGGGTGCGATCACCGGCATGCTGGTGGCAGGCCTCGCGCTGCTCGGCGTCTCCATCTACTATACTATTTTGACCTTCGGCCTCGGCCATGAGAGCGGCTCGCGCGAAGTCATCGATGCGCTGGTGGCGCTCGGCTTCGGCGCTTCGCTGATTTCGATCTTCGCCCGTCTCGGCGGCGGCATCTTCACCAAGGGCGCCGATGTCGGCGGCGACCTCGTCGGCAAGGTGGAAGCCGGCATTCCCGAGGACGATCCGCGCAACCCGGCAACGATTGCCGATAACGTCGGCGACAATGTCGGCGACTGCGCGGGCATGGCCGCCGACCTTTTCGAGACCTACGCGGTTTCCGTCGTCGCGACCATGGTTCTCGCCGCAATCTTCTTTGCCGGCGCGCCGATCCTCCAGTCGGCGATGATCTATCCGCTGGCGATCTGCGGCGCCTGCATCATCACCTCGATCATCGGCACCTTTTTCGTCAAGCTCGGTTCGAACGGCTCGATCATGGGCGCGCTCTACAAGGGGCTCATTGTCACCGGCCTGCTATCGATCGTCGGTCTCGGCGCTGCCACCTCACTGACGGTCGGCTGGGGCTCGCTCGGCACGGTCGCCGGCGCCGACGTGACCGGCACGAACCTGTTCGTCTGCGGCCTTGTCGGCCTTGTCGTCACCGCGCTGATCGTCGTCATCACCGAATACTACACCGGCACCGGCAAACGTCCGGTCGTGTCGATCGCTCAGGCCTCGGTCACCGGTCACGGCACCAATGTCATCCAGGGCCTGGCGGTCTCACTGGAATCGACCGCCCTGCCGGCCATCGTCATCGTCGGCGGCATTCTTGCCACCTATCAGCTCGGCGGCCTTTTCGGCACCGGCATCGCGGTTACCGCCATGCTCGGCCTTGCCGGCATGATCGTCGCCCTCGATGCCTTCGGCCCGGTCACCGACAATGCCGGCGGCATCGCCGAAATGGCGCATCTGCCGCCTGAGGTGCGCAAGTCGACCG
The DNA here is from genome assembly GCF_051810745.2 of Rhizobium sp. F40D2. NCBI lineage: Bacteria > Pseudomonadati > Pseudomonadota > Alphaproteobacteria > Hyphomicrobiales > Rhizobiaceae > Rhizobium > Rhizobium sp. F40D2. Next base: position 7,910 of record NZ_CM131436.1, on the reverse strand, counting down.
ACGCGCTCGACGCTGTCGGCAATACAACCAAGGCGGTGACCAAGGGTTACGCGATCGGCTCGGCCGGTCTCGGCGCGCTGGTGCTCTTTGCCGCCTATGCCAACGACCTGCGGTATTTCGCAGCGCATGGCGACCAGTATCCCTATTTCGCCAATATCGGCGAAATCTCGTTCGAATTGTCGAACCCCTATGTCGTCGCCGGCCTGCTGTTCGGCGGCTTGATCCCCTATCTCTTCGGCGGCATCGCCATGACCGCCGTCGGCCGCGCCGCCGGTTCGATCGTCGAAGAGGTGCGCCGTCAATTCAAGGAAAAGCCCGGCATTATGCAGGGCACGGAGAAGCCGGACTACGGCAAGGCGGTCGACCTTCTCACCAAGGCCGCGATCCGTGAGATGCTCGTACCGTCGCTGCTGCCCGTGCTGGCGCCGATCGTCGTTTATTTCGGCGTGCTGCTCATCTCCGGCTCGAAGGCCTCGGCCTTTGCCGCTCTCGGCGCATCGCTGCTCGGCGTCATCATCAACGGCCTCTTCGTCGCCATCTCGATGACATCGGGCGGCGGCGCCTGGGACAATGCTAAGAAGAGCTTCGAGGACGGCTTCGTCGACAAGGACGGCGTGCGTCACATGAAGGGCTCTGATGCGCACAAGGCCTCGGTCACCGGCGATACTGTCGGCGATCCTTACAAGGATACTGCCGGCCCCGCCGTCAACCCGGCGATCAAGATCACCAACATCGTCGCGCTGCTGCTGCTCGCTGTTCTCGCCGGTTGACAAATGCAGGCACCGCGGTTCGCCGCAGTGCCATACCCCGACCATTAAAAAACCCGCCGGAAGGCGGGTTTTTCGTTGACGATCTGTCCGATCAGCGCAAGCTGCTCGGATTCTGCGGCGTGCCGCCGGCGCCGCCGCCGAACAAGCTGCGGGCAGCGCTCGCAGCGCTGCCGCCGGAAAGCATCTGCTGCAGGAAGGTGAGTTCCTTGCCGCCGGTCGGCGTGACGCGTCCGATCGTGTCGAACACTTTGCCGTCCTGCAGGGCATAGTTGGCGCGGCGGCTGACGACGCCATCCTTGTCGAAATAGATCGCCAAGACGCTCTGGTCGACGACCTTCAGCTTCTGGAACGCGACCGCGCGCGTGCGCCGCTGCGAGATATAGTAGAAGACTTCGCCGTCGAAGGTCGCCGTCGTCGACGGGGTTCCGAGCGAAAGCAGCACCTGCTCGCGGCTCGAGCCCTCCGGAACGAGGTTCAGCGACTGCTGGTCGGCGACATATCCACCATTGAGCACCGTGCCGGTCTGGCAACCGGAAAGAGCGGATGTGGAGGCGATTATAAGGGCAATGGCCGCACTGCTGAAGAATTTTACGTCAGACTTGAAATACCGTTTCTTCAACGACATCTACTCCCTAAAGTATCGATAGCAGCCATTTGGGGCCTTGCACGCTTTACCTCCTGCAAAACCATTGTGGCCATTCCGGGTCGAATATCCCGAATTTGCTTCGCTGACGCATCGAGGGCGTCGTCCCGAAACTGGCCACGATCGGCATTGCAATTCGCGCCTGCTTCGGTAAACCAGCTTTCGAAATCATGCAACAAGGCCAGAGGCCAGCCGGCGTGAAGAATGAGGCATTTCCGGAAAAAACAATGATCTTCGGGCTCTTCCGCAAGAAAAACAACAATCAGGCAATCGTCGACAGGCAATATGCGGTGCTGACGGCGGCCGCGCGCATGCCAGAGATTTATGAGCGGCTCAACGTGCCGGATACGGTCATGGGCCGTTTCGAGATGCTGTCGATTGCCATGATTCTGTTTTTTCGCCGCACGCGCATCTCCGCCACAAGCGGACAGGAGATCGCTCAGGAGATCGTCGACGCCTTCTTTCAGGATATCGACTATTCGATCCGCGAACTCGGCATCGGCGACAACAGCGTGCCGAAGCGCATGAAGAAGCTCGCCGGCATGTTTTACGGCCGGCTCGAAGCCTATTCGAAGGCGATGGACACCGGCGATACCGAAGCGCTCGCGCTCGCGCTCACGCGCAATATCTGTCCGGAAGGCCCGGTGCCCGCCGGTATGTCCGGCCTCGCCCACTGGATGATGGCCGCGGAAGCGCATTTGTCGGCCCTCGCCGAAGAGGAGATCGCCACCGGTTCGGCGACACTGCCGCCGGTTGCCCACTCACCGGTCGCCCGCCCACCTGTCGCTTGAGGAGGAAATCATGAAGAACGATCGGGACGATGTTCCCTTCTCCTATCACGTCAAGGTCGGTCATATCTCGGCCAACCCCGTCGAGGTTCATGTCGAGGCCGACGCAAACGAGTTGAAGGCGCTTGCCGAGAGCTGGAATGTCGTCTCCGTCGACGATCTCAACGCCGATCTGCAGATTGCCCGCTGGAAGCGCGACGGCGTGCGCATCAAGGGCCGCGTGAAGGCGAAGATCGTCCAATCCTGCGTGGTGACGCTGGAGCCGGTCGAATCCGCCATCGACGAGAGCTTCGAGCAGATCTTCGTGCCGGAGGGTTCCAAGCTTGCCCGCCAGGCCGGCAATGATGCCGGCGAGATGCTGCTCGATCCCGACGGTCCCGATCTGCCGGAGACCTTTGTCGGCGATACGATCGATGCCGGCGAGGTGGTTGCCGAATTCGCCGCTCTCGCGATCGATCCCTATCCGCGCAAGGGGGGCATCGAATTCGCAGGCCATATCGAGGATAGCGGCGAGGACGATAAAAAGCCTTCGGCTTTCGCTGCCCTCAAGGATTGGAAAAAGGACTGAAGCGCCTCTGGCATTTGACATAATTCAGTTGTAAGCGACGCCAAAACCGGTATTTTGGCCGAAATTTCGCCCTCGGCGAAAAGAAGGATCAGGGACGCGTGATCAGAATATCTCTCGACCTCATGGGTGGCGACTTTGGTCCCCAGGTTGTCATCCCCGGTGCCGCCAAGGCGCTGGACCGGCATCCGGATATTTCCTTCGTTTTCTACGGTCTCAAGGAACAGTGCGATCCGGTTCTCGCCAAGTTTCCGAAGCTCAAGGAAAAATCGGTCTTTCACGATTGCGAGCTCGCCGTCAGCATGGGTGAGAAGCCGAGCCAGGCGCTGCGCCGCGGCCGTTATATCTCCACCATGTGGCGCTCTATCGAGGCGGTGAAGACGGGGGAGGCCGATGTCGCGGTCTCGGCCGGCAATACCGGCGCGCTGATGGCTATGGCGAAGTTCTGTCTGCGCACCATGGCCAATATCGAGCGCCCGGCGATTGCCGCGATCTGGCCGACTCTGAAAGGCGAGAGTATCGTGCTCGACGTCGGTGCGACGATCGGCGCCGATGCCCAGCAGCTGATGGATTTCGCCCTGATGGGCGGCGCCATGGCGCGGGCGCTCTTCGAGGTCGAACGGCCGACGGTCGGCCTTCTGAATGTAGGCGTCGAGGAGATGAAAGGCCAGGAAGAGGTCAAGGAGGCCGGCCGGTTGTTGCGCGAGGCGAACATCGATTCGCTCGAATACTCCGGCTTCGTCGAGGGCAACGACCTCGGCAAGGGCACGGTCGACGTCGTCGTCACCGAAGGGTTCTCAGGCAATATTGCGCTGAAGACCGCCGAAGGCACCGCCAAGCAGATCGGCGAATATCTGCGTGCTGCCATGTCGCGCACGCTGCTCGCCCGCATCGGCTATCTCTTCGCCAAAAGCGCCTTCGACATGCTTCGCGAGAAGCTCGATCCGAGCAAGGTCAATGGCGGCGTGTTTCTCGGCCTGAACGGCATCGTTATCAAGAGCCATGGCGGGGCGAATGCCGAAGGCATCGCCGCAGCTATCGAAGTCGGCTACGACATGGCCAAGAATGGCCTCAATCAGAAAATAGAAAACGATCTTAAGAAATATCATGCCAAGCGGCTGCCCCCGATGGGCCCGGAAGCTGCATGAGCAATGGGGTTCAATCGAATATGATCCGTTCAGTGGTTCGCGGGTTCGGAGCCGCACTTCCGAAGCGCGTGATGACCAATGGTGACATGGAGGCGATCGTCGACACGTCAGACGAATGGATCGTCCAGCGCACTGGAATCCGCCAGCGTTATATCGCTGGCGACGACGAGACGACAGCGTCGCTGGGCGAGGCCGCCGCCCGTGCTGCCCTTGCCAATGGCGGCCTGACGCCAGCCGACATCGATCTGATCATCTGTGCCACCTCGACGCCTGATAACACCTTTCCGGCAACCTCGGTCAACATCCAGAACCGCCTCGGCATGAGCCACGGCTTCGCCTTCGACGTCCAGGCCGTCTGCACCGGTTTCGTCTATGCGGTCACGACGGCGGATGCCTATATCCGTGGCGGCCTTGCCAAGCGCGTTCTCGTCATCGGCGCTGAAACCTTTTCACGCATTCTCGACTGGAACGACCGCACCACCTGCGTGCTGTTCGGCGACGGCGCCGGTGCGATCGTGCTCGAAGCGACCGAAGGCGAGGGCACCGTTGCCGATCGTGGCGTGTTGACGGCGCATCTGCGCTCCGACGGCTCGCACAAGGAAAAGCTCTATGTTGATGGCGGGCCGTCGACGACGGGCACCGTCGGCAAGCTGCGCATGGAAGGCCGCGAGGTCTTCAAATACGCCGTCGGCATGATCACCGATGTCATTCAGGCTGCCTTCGATTCGACCGGGACCACCGCCGAGGACTTGGACTGGCTGGTGCCGCATCAGGCCAATCGGCGCATTATCGACGGCTCGGCCAAGAAGCTGAACATCGATGCGGCGAAGGTTGTCATCACAGTCGACCTGCACGGCAATACCTCTGCTGCCTCGATCCCGCTCGCCCTCGCGACCGCTGCCGGCGACGGCCGCATCAAGAAGGGCGACCTCGTGATGCTTGAAGCGATGGGCGGCGGCTTCACCTGGGGCGCCGTTCTGCTGCGCTGGTAGGCACGAATCCAAAAAACTGGCGGCGAACAAGAGCTTGACCGTAAGGCGCAAGACAAATACTCTTTGCGCGATTTCACAAAATATTTGAAATGGGCGGGGAAACCATGACCGGAAAGACAGTGACGCGAGCAGACTTGGCGGAATCCGTTTTCCGCAAGGTCGGGCTTTCCCGGACCGAATCTGCGGAACTTGTGGAAACTGTCATCGACGAAGTTTGCAACGCCATCGTGCGTGGTGAAACCGTCAAGCTGTCCTCCTTCGCCACTTTCCAGGTGCGCGACAAGAACGAGCGGATCGGCCGCAATCCCAAGACCGGCGAGGAGGTTCCGATTTCTCCCCGCCGAGTCATGACTTTCAAGGCGTCGAACGTGCTGAAGACGCGCATCCTCAAGGCGCATGTCGCCCGCAAGGTCAAGCTGAAGCCGCAGAATCCGGCCTCCTGATCATCGGCTTCCCGTTTCGAAACGGTGTTTTTTCCCTTCGCACCGTCTTGCGCTGTGCGCAACGTCGAGACGTGACTTGAATTGTCGGCGCCAAACCGTTGAAATATGATGAGTCGCCGTAGGATCGAGCCGCGAGGTCGCGTAGCAGTATGACGTTGGACAAGAGCCCCGATGCCTTTCGCACCATCAGCGAAGTCGCAGACGATCTTGATCTGCCACAGCACGTGCTGCGCTTTTGGGAGACGCGGTTTCCGCAGATAAAGCCGATGAAGCGCGGCGGCGGCCGTCGCTACTACCGACCGGAGGATGTGGATCTCCTCAAGGGCATCCGGCATTTGCTGTATGATCACGGCTATACGATCAAGGGTGTGCAGAAGCTTCTGAAAACCAACGGCAACAAGTTCGTCATAGCAGTCGGCCACGGCGATCTCGCCAGCGTCGAGGCGCTTGCGTCGGGCGCGCAGGAGACGAGTGTCGGGGAACCGCGCGTCGGCATGGCCGAGGAAGACCAGATTGTCGGCCGCGCCAAGCCACCGATTACCCGCCGATTCTTCAATTTTGTGGCTGGCGAGGAAGAGCAGGAAGTCTCGATCGGCAAGTCGAGTGTTGGCAAGGAAGACAGGGCATTGCTTCAGGAGGCGCTCTACGACCTGCTGGAATGCAAGCGCCTGCTCGATCAAGTGCGCTAACCAGAACTGTTTATTTTATGTTATTCCGAAATCGCTGCACGCGTCCGGGCGACATGCGTCAGGTTTCGGTAAGCCGCTTCATCGTCTGTTCGAGTTCGCTGAGCTGGAAGGGTTTTTGCAGCACGGGCAATGTGCTCGGGCTGCTGCCGGCGGGCGCGGCGCCGTATCCCGTCGCGTAGACATAAGGTTTGCCGCGTTCGTCGAGCAGCTTTGCGACCGGCAGCGAACTCTGCCCGGCAAGCGAGACGTCGAGAATTGCAGCGTCGAATTCCGTGTCCCTGGCGACTGCTAGCGCCCGTTCCAGATCCGGCGCGCTGGCGCAAACCCGGTAGCCGAGATCGGCGAGCATGTCCTCGAGCAGCATGGCAATCAATGCATCGTCTTCGACGATGAATATGTCTTTCATGTTCGCGTCCACCCATTTCCCCTTGTCGGGCATGCGGATTTATGTGGACTCCCGGCACGGCTCGTCAAGATGTCGTGCCGGGCAGTGCGAGAAACAGCATATTGCCGGGTGATATTCGATGTGTAAAAGCTGGGATGCCGCCTGCGATGGCGACTGCATAATTCCTCAGATAGAAATCGATTTTTGGATAAAATTATGCAGTGATTCAAAGTGTTACGGTGCCCTTAGCGCGTCCGAAAAGATGCGGCGCTGTAAGGAGGGATCTGGAATGGATTTGCTGAGTGCCACGGATTGGCTGCGTCATAGGCCGGGTTATACTTATCCACTGGCAGTTGCCTTCGTTGGCCTGACGTTTCTTTTGAGGCTTGCCGCCGGCGATTATCTCTCCGCCTTTCCCTTCCTGAGTGTCCTTCCGGCGATATTGCTGGCGAGTTTCATAGGCGGCGCGGGGCCGGGCCTTGTCGCGGCAATGCTTGCCGCTTTCATCGTCCAGCAGTTTTTCGTCGAGCCGCAGAATCTCTTCTGGCCGGTCAGCGCCGGCCAATGGGTTGGGTTGTCGACCTATCTCATCAATGCGATCATCATCATCGGGCTGATGGAGATGATCATCATCGCGCATGGCCGGCAGAACCGCCTCCGCAATGAACTCAACAGTTTCAATACGCGGCTCGAACAGACGGTGGTCCAGCGCACCGCCGAGCTCAGACACGAGATGGACGAGAATGCCGCGGCGCAAGCGCAGGTCCGCCAGTTGCAGAAAATGGAGACGATCGGTCAGCTCACAGGCGGCGTCGCCCATGATTTCAATAATATGCTGGCGATCATCATCGGCAACCTCGATCTCGCCCAGCGACGGATGACCGGGCATGAGGATCCCCGCCTGCTGAACTCCATCCAGAATGCCAAAGACGGCGCCCAGAGGGCCGCGGTCCTGACTGCGCGCCTTCTCGCTTTCTCGCGCCAGCAGCCGCTCGCCCCTGAAGTGATCAATGTCAATAAGCTGGTCGGCGGCATGTCGGAGCTGTTGCGGCGTACACTCGGTGAGCAGATCCGGATCGAGACCGTGCTTGCCGGCGGCCTTTGGCCGAGTTTTGCCGATCTGAGCCAGCTTGAGAATGCTATTCTGAACCTTGCCGTCAACGCCCGCGACGCCATGCCCGGCGGCGGTCATCTGACCATCGAGACCGCCAATACCGAACTCGACGAGCGATATTCCCGCATGCATTCGGAGGTCGATGCCGGGCAATATGTGATGGTCAGCATGACCGACACCGGCACCGGCATGTCGCCTGACGTGATCGAGCGTGCTTTCGACCCATTCTACACCACCAAGGGACCCGGCAAGGGCACCGGTCTCGGCCTCAGCCAGGTTTACGGCTACATCAAGCAGAGCGGCGGCCACATCAAGATCTATTCGGAGATCGACAGGGGCACGACGGTAAAGATCTATCTACCCCGGCATGTCG